>NZ_JASGIF010000001.1:0-2488282 GCF_047602075.1 Nocardioides sp. | reverse complement strand
GTGTGCATGGGGTGTCGGGGCCTGCATCCGGTGGGCACCTGGCACGTGCTCGCCGCCGGCCGAGCGAACCACGCCGGCCTGGGTGACGGGTTCGGCCGGATCGGCCGCGACATGGGCAACACCCGCGCGATCGGCGTCGAGACCGACAACACCACCGGGGAGAAGACCCCGCTGGACATGCTGGCCAGCCTCGAGGTCGGGACCGCCGCGATCCTGCGGCGTCTCGGGTCGGATCCGGCCGACAGCTTGTGCGGGCACAAGGAGTACGCGCACGGCCGGAAGTTCGACCCCGACGACATCGACATGATCCTGGCCCGCAAGTCGGTCGCGGCCGCGATCAACCGGCAGAACCACCCGGGCCGGCCCGAGCTGTCAAGTTCCCCGGCCGCAAGCACTTCACCATCGGGCACCAGTGCACCCACGGCCACGTCAAGCTGCTCGATGTGGCTGCTCAGCTGGCCCGAAGTCCACCCACAAGTCGTCGGACACCTTCACCCGGTGGACCCAGCAGCAGGTCGCCAAGTTCCAGCGCAACGACCCGAAGTTGGCCGGCGACCCGGACGGGATCCCGGGCCCCAAGACCTGGCGGCTGATCCAGCTCCGCCGCGAGGGCCACCCGATGAGCGCGGCCTACAAGCACACGCGCAACGCTGCCGGTGACCCGGTGTGGGTCATCACCATCACGGGCTGGCACGACATCTTTCGGATGGCGTGGAACCTCGTTGATTGCCAGGTCGAGTTCTGCGAGGCCGGCGCAAAGGCGCTCCAGTGGATGAGGGGGGCCACCGGCGCTGAATCCTTCGACCGCTTCGACCAGTCGATGACCGGTGGCAAGGCCAAGCGATGGAGCATCCGACCCAGGGAGAGTGTGTGATGGCCCGGGCCGTGATGCTGGTCGCGGCGATCGTCTACGGCTATCTGGCCGGCTACCGGCGTGCCCGGGATGAGACGCTGCGCGAGGCTGGGTCGCGCGTTGCTCGAGGCCCGCCAGGGCGAGGTCGTCGCCGTACCCACAACTTCTTCGAGGGCCGATGACGTCCTGCTCCAGCACGCCCCCACGATCAACGCCGGGACGTGGAACATCGGCAAGGGCAGCTTCCAAGACCTGGCGCTGATGGCGACGAGGTGCGACCTGCTCGGATTGCAGGAGGCCTCCGACCAGGCCGGCCGCTCACCGGCTCGCCCACGACCCGCAGGCAGGCCCGCGGTTCGGGGTGTGGCGACCTCACCACGAGGGCGGGCAGGCCGCGACCCCGGTGATCTGGGACGGGAGCACGACTGGCTTGGCGCGGCCCTTCGCGCGGCTGCTCTACGACGGCGGGCCGATCGGGAAGGGCACCGGCCCCGACCACGGCAAGCCCAAGTGGCTGGTGGGCGGGATCTTCCTGCACCGCCGCACCCACACCCGGGTCGCGTTCGGCAACCTGCACTGCTACGCCGGCCAGAAGGACGACAACAAGCGCCAGGAGGTCTCGGCCGGCATGGTCGAGCGCGCCGGCGCCCACCTGGCCAAACGCAAGGTGGCTGTGCGGGTCCTGGTGGGCGACTTCAACGCGCTACCGAACACGCCCACCACCGGCTGGCTGCGAGCACACAACTGGTCGTGCGACCAGCCTGCACCACCGGATCGGCACCCACAGGGACTGGTCGCCCGACCACGTGTGGTGGAAGGGCTGGCGCCCGTTCTTCGACCACTACGTCCGACACACCGAGAGCGACCACCACGGCCTGGTCACCACCCTCGAGCTGCACCCCAAGGGGCGGTCGTGACCGTCGCGCCGCGCGGGAGCCGGCCCTGCCCGACTGGTTGTGGTCGGCCGGCCCGGCCGGGGAAAGTGATGTGTTGGCCGTGCTCGTCGGTAGTCCCGGTGGGCTCAAGGGCGAGGCGGTTACCTGGACCTGGCGGATGTGGCGCCGCGACCTGGCCGACGCGGATCGGTTCATCGCCTACGAGGAGGCGAGCGACGCCGCGGTCAGATCGGTCACTGGTGTGCGACACGTCGAGCAATAGGCGGGTGTGTGCGTGGGGTAACGGCCAGGGTCCGCAGTGGCGGGCTCTGGCCCTACCCATGACCGAAAGAGGGAGATGCACATGTCCACGCGCGGGATTCTCTACACCGCTGCGATCGCGTTGGCGGTCGTGGTGACTTACGACAAGTACGGCAAGCGGGGCGGGCTGATGGCGCGGCGTCCGGGCCGGGGGCTGGCGTTTCGGGCGGCGACCTACGGGATCAGCGGCGTGATCGCGTTGACGGTCCTCAACGTCGCGGCCGACCGGGCCGGCGGCGGGCTGTCGTCTTTCCGTGACTACCTGGTCCGCCGCAACGGCTGACCCTTCCCCTGAGAGAGAGCACACCCATCACAAATGAGGCTCCGGCCCGCTACATGCAGGGGATCGCGGCCCCGAGTCGAGCGTGAAGCCGGGGAGTTCTTCCTGCGCACGCGGGCGGCGTACCAAGCTCGAGTCGTCCAAGGCCTACGCCGGCCTAGGCCAGCCGACACGTTCGAGCCGAAGACAGACCGAATCTCGCCGGCCTCTTCATCCGGTTCGATGGCTCCCTGGTGACGGTGAAGGGGCACCGGTCAGGTCAACACCCAGGCGCGGTGGCCCTACGACCTGATCAAGCAACTCGAAGCTCACCGCCAACGGCCATTCCAACATCATCAACTGCTCGGGTCTGGGAGGCGAGGCCCGCGAGGCGATGGGCAAGGGTGATCTGACCGACCGCGGTTCTCGCAGAACTACACGGCGCCACGGTCACCCAGGGCACGCTGTCGCAGGCGTGTGAGTCGTGGGGTGTGGCTCGAGGGCGACCAACGTCCCGGACGGCACCTACGAACATCGACCTGTCGTGGTTCGTGCCGGTGGCCGAGGACCAGATCGACCTGTCCCGGCGCGATTGCGCGGCCAGCTTCCTCGACGGACCTGACGGTCAACATCGACTGGGCGCCGCCCACCGACGTGTTCACCCTGTCCGGCACCGCGACCGCGACCCTGACCGGCACCGTGCAGGTCGTGGCGCTGCGCTACTCGATCCCGCTCGGCCCGGACGGGCAGATCGTGGTCCCCGACCTGTCGGTGTTCCACTCCCTGATCCAGACCCGCTACACCAACCTCGCCAACGGCGAGAACGAGCTGCGGCTCATCGGCCAGGGCGCGGGCAAGACCGTGCTGCGCGCGTTCTCCCACTGTGGAATGGTGCGCCGGCGGTCTCGGTGGTCGTCAACGAAGACCACTTCGGGAAGATGGCCTGGCGGTTCGGCGGCAACGAGACCGCCGACGAGTACCCCGACGCGCAGGTGCTGCGCTACATCAACGAGCGGATGTACTGCTCGACATCGGCGCGGTGTCGGGGTTCCATTGCCACGAGTTCGCCTCGGAGAACGCCTTCCGCGACGCCGTCGATCTGGGCACCGCCTCGGAGTGGCGGCAGGTGATGAACGTGCTGCCGGCGGTGGTGTTGTCCAACGCCGCGGTCGAGACCACGGTGGAGTCGAATCTTCACCGCGGGCGCGGGGAGCCGAGCCGTGAACACCTGGCTCAAGCCCGTCGAGGAGAAGTACGGCGGCTCGCTCGCCGGCCCTGCTCGAGCCACGGCTGACGCGACCGCGACCACCACGGTGGCGCCGGTCGCGACGCCGCGGCTGAGCGGCTTCACCTCGACCTCCGAGCCGTTGCTCTGGTTCGGGGTCGTGGCCGCGCTCGGGGTGGGCCTGATGGCCTACTCCACCGCGGTACCCGCCTGAGTCGGTCGGGGGGTGAGAGGCGATGGCCGCGAATTCGACCAAACTCGCTGCGCTGACCACGAGGCGCGGCAAGGGGCTCAGTGATCAGCAGGTAGTCGAGAGCCTCCGCGGGCTCGGGCTCTCCAAGGCCCAGGCAGCCGAAGCGGCCGGCGTGGGGAAGACCGCCGCCACCCCCCGCCCGCAAGGCCCGGTCCGGCAGTGCTCCCCCGCTGCCGGACCGGCACCCGTGCCACCGGGTCGCCGGGCTCCGCAGCTGGGGGTCCCGGACCTGTCCGGGCTCGCCTCGACCCCGCCGAAGAAGCTGCGGGCCGGCGACCTCGGCGGGTTCGCGGCCGGCCTGGTGCTCTACGTCCTCGCGCTCAACTACCTGAGGTTCGGCGGGGTCGGGGTGTCGGGGTGGCTACGCGCGAAGTTCCTCAACCAGCCCGCCGACCTCGGCACCAAGAAGAAGACCAACCCCGGCGGCAGGGCCGGCGGGGCCGAGGAAGAAGAGCAACACCGACAACGGGCTGACCTCCACCAAGGCAGCCGTCGAACGCATAGGGAAGACCCGATGGGTGGTCTGTTCGTGATGGCGCTGGGGGTCTGGGTGCTGGTCCAGGTCCTCGGCGGCGGACCGCGCTCGGCCGGCTCGGGCTGGTCGCGTAGCTGGCGCGGCGTGTTCGCCGGGGTGCTGGTGCTGGTCGCGCTCGAGGCGGTGCTGCGCACCAACGCCTCAGCCAACCGGTTCGGCGCGATGCTCAACTCGGTCGCCGGCGGCATCGAGTGGCTGATGGACCCCAGCGTCCCGGCCATCCCCGACCTGGCCGGCCGCGGCACCCCCGACCTGCTCTCCGGGCTCGGCGGCACGGGCGGGCAGAAGGGCAAGGGCGGATCCGGGTGGCTCGGGTGGGTTCGCCGGCGGTGAGGGCGGCGGCGCCGGCGGCGGCGGGTCTCTGGTAATCGACAACAACCAAGCAAGAGGGAGGCCGGGATGAAGACGGCACTGAAGTACGGCGGCGGGCTGATCGCGCTCTACCTGGTGGTCGCGCACGGCACGCAGTTCGGCAAGGCCGCGCGCGGCGGCGCGGCCGGCGCGAGCAACATCATCAAGACCCTGCAGGGCCGCTGAGATGGGGTTCCGCAACCAGATCACCCGACCGGTGGCCGACTTCACCATTGACCCCAACCGGCCGGGCGTGGACGTGTTCCGTGACGTCATCACCCGAGTGCAGGGGTTCTTGGTGCCGGCGATGGTCGGCGGCGACACCGACCCGGGCCTGCAGTTCTTCGGCTATGCCGAGTCCCCCCAGGAGTTCCGCCCGGGTCGCTGCCCGGGTCACCACGCCCTCGGTGCTGCCTGACGGCACCGCCGACCTGGCCGACGCCGCGACCGCCGACCAATGGGTGACCCGGTCCGCAAGATCTTCGCTGACCGACTCCGCCGGCGGATCGCATGAGCGCCGGCCCGGACAAGGTCTTCCCCGCCGACCCCGCCAGCTCGAGCTCGAGCAGCTCGGGCGGCTCGGGCGCGCTCGCGGGCACCATCGGGGTCGGGAAAGCTTCCAGATCCGCAAGCGCACCGCCGCGATCGCCGGCGCAGCTGTGGCCGTGGTCGCCGGCCTGATCGCCGCCAACCGCAACCCCGCCGACGACACCGAGGAGGCCGACGGCGAGGGCTCGACCGCGATCCTCGACACCACCGACACCGACGTCTACAACGACCTCCAGGGTGCGATCGAGCAGCTCACCGACGAGCTGGGCGACCGGCCCCGCCCACCCAAGCCCGGCGGCGGCAACGGCGGGAAGAAGCACCGCGGCAACAAGCCCGGCCCCCGCGGCGGATCGGGCACCAAGGGCAACACCTACCGAGTCGGCAAGGGCGACAAGCTCAGCGTGATCGCGAAGAAGTTCAAGATCTCCCCGGTCCGGCTGTACCACCACAACCGGAAGGTGATCGAGGCCGCGGCCCGTGCGCACGGTCGCAAGTCTTCCCAGGCCGGCCGCTACCTCTACGCCGGCACCGTGCTGGAGATCCCGAAGAAGAAGTAGCCGATGGCCAAGCTGTCATACGCCCAGGTCTACGGCCTGGCGCGCGGCGCCGGGCTGGGCCGTGACGCCGCGATCACGGCCACCGCGGTCGCGTTCGCTGAGTCCGGCGGGAACAGTGCCGCGGTCGGTGATGTGAACCTGCAAGACGCCACCTGGGGGCCCTCGATCGGGCTGTGGCAGATCCGGTCGATGAAGGACGACCGCGGCACCGGGAACGTCCGCGACGCCACCCGGCTCAAGCGGCCGAGCTTCAACGCCAGGTCGATGGCGACGATCTCGAGCAACGGGCGCGACTTCGGGCCCTGGTCGGTCTACAAGTCCGGCGCCTACCGGGCCCACCTCGCCGCGGCCAGGAAGGCCGCTGGCGGCTCGTCCGGCCCCTGGCCCGACGTTCCTGCCGCCGGCGGCGCCACGGGCGCCGCAACAGGCTCTGGTGGCGGCTCTGGCGGCATCAGGGCACCGCACCCGACCCGGGGTGATACCCAGACCGCCGGCTGGGACTGGTCCCCGCTGCCCGGCGACGACGGGCTGCCCGGCTACTTCGATGACTTGCTGGGTGCAGCTGGTGACGAGATCCGCGGCGCGGTCCTCCAAGGCGTCGTGTTGGCCTCGCTGGTCGCGCTCGGCGGCACCCTGATCGTGCTCGGCGCCTGGCGGGCGGTCCAATGAGCTGGCAGCTGGGCGGGACCAAGCCGTGGGTGGCGGCCGCGGGCCGCGAGATCGGCCACAAGTTCGGGGTGGGCACCATCTACGGGCTCGGCTCGAGGCCCACCGCCGGCTCGGACCACCCCAAGGGCCTGGCGCTGGACTTCATGACCGGATCCGGGACGCCGATCGCGAACTACGCCAAGGCCAACGCCGGCCGGCTCGGGGTGACCTACGTGATCTGGCGCCAGCACATCTGGTCGGTCGCCCGCTCGAGCGAGGGGTGGCGGCTGATGGAGGACCGAGGTGACCCGACCTCGAACCACATGGACCACGTGCACGTCAGCTTTCAGGCCACGGCCCCAGCTGGCGGCGGTGGGGTGAAGTCCGGGGCCGGCGGCGGCGCCCCCGGTCCCGGCAGCAGCACCGGCACCAGCACCGGCAGCGGGGCTGGTGGCGCGAAGGGCGGCAAGAGTGGGTCGGGGTCGGGACCGAAAGGCGCTCAGAACGCCGCTGACACAACTGTCTCGATGTCGAGCTTCATTCTCGGTGGGGTGGTGTCCCCGATGAGCAACGCGATCGTGCTCGGGGGGGTCTTGTTCACCGGCGTCGCGCTGATCGCGGTCGGGCTGGCACGGATCACCAAGCCGCTGACCGACCAGGCCGCCGAGGCCGGCACCCAAGCCGCCATGGTCGCCGCCCCCGAACTCAGGGCCGCCGGCCTCGCTGCCGGCGCCACAACGAAAGGCACCAGCAGATGAGCGAACAGTCCGAACTCGACGCCCAGATCATGTTCACCGAGTGGCTCGAGACCCTCCGCACCCAGGTCATCGAGTCGGTCAACGGCGTCGCCCTGCGCGGCTCCCGGCCGGTCCCTGTCGGCGCCGGCGTCACCCGACTGGCCACCAGCCCGACCAGCCTGGTCGGGTTCGCGCTCCGCAACACCAACGCCGGCGTGAGCACCCTGCTGCTGCGCGACGGGTTCGACGCCACCGGCGAGGTGATCGTCCCTATCACGCTGGCGCCCGGGGAGTCCGTGCGCGACTGGTTCGGCCCCGCCGGCGTCAACCTCTCGATCGGGCTCTACGCCGAGCTGACCGGCTCCGTGGACGGCGCGGTGTTCCTGCGGGGTGCACAGTGAGCTCGAGCGGCGTCGTCGGCGGCGGTGGCGGCGGAAGCCCCTACGAGCTACGCGGCGCCGGAAGCCCTCAAGGTGTGGTCGCCGCCCCGGTCGGCTTCTACTACACCGACGAGGCTGGCACCAACGGCGCGGTCCGCTGGGCCAAGCTCGAGGGGATCGGGACCACCGGCTGGCGCTGCATCGCCGGCGACACCGGCCGGCGTCAGCTCGACGCGCTCCTGGTCAACGGCTGGACCGTTGACATGCACATCTACGTGCGCCGAATCAACGACCAGGTCGAGTGGCGATTCGAGGGCATCAACGGCGCCGCTCGCACGCACAACGTGGGCGGCGCCGCCGAAGACTTCCTGGCCCACATCAACGGGTTCCGGCCCGCGATCCAGCCCAGCGGCCAAGGCAACGGGTTCGGGATCCCGCTCAACACCGGCTCGTTGGTGCTGCTCAACCACCACCAGTCCGGCTACTGGCGAGCCGATGGCCCGGTCTACAACGCCTGGGACTCCGTGAGGCTGCTCACCGCCGATGACTGGCCTGCCGCGCTGCCCGGGGTGGCTGGGTGACCGCCATGGACGTCTTCTGGGTAGCGGTGACCGTGCTCGTGGGGCTGGCGGTGACCGCGCTGTGGCGTGCGCTCGCGCGGATCGCGCAGCTGCCCGAAGCCGTTGACAAGCTCCGCGAGACCGTCGAGCACGCCGTGGAGCGCTACCGGGACCACGAGGCCCGGCTCCGGGCCCTCGAGGTGCCCGCCCAACAACAGAAAGCAGGACGACGATGAAGTCTCAGCTCGACCTCCTGGTGCTCGCCGCCCTGACCGCGCTCGCGCTGATCGCGGTGGTGGTCCTCGCGCTCGCCGGCGTGGCGGTGCCCGATGTGTTCGGGTACGTGGTCGCGGCCTGCATCGGCGCGGTCACCGGGATCACCATGCCCAAGCGCCGAGGCGGCTCGCAGTGAGCAGGGCCCGCAAGCCGTTCATCCCCGACCGGCAGGTGGCGCTGTGGATCGGGTACGGCGGCATCATCATCGGGGCGGTCGCGCTGTGGGACGCCTACGAGGGCCGCGGCCGGCGGCGCCCGTTCGCGACCAAGCTGCTGCCCGGCGGATAACCCCCGTGCCCCGCACGCACCTGCCCACCCAGCTCGCGCCGGCCTCGGCGTGGCTGATCGAGGACTACCGCCGCGCCGCGGTCCGCTCCCAACCGGCCGCCGGCGGTCTCGCCCAGGTCGAGCTGCCCCAAGTCCCGCAAGACGAGCTGTGGCTGGTCGAGCGGATCGTGGTGCACTGCACCTCGAGCAACCAGACCGCCGCGAGGCTCTACCTCGACAGCATCGCTCCGGCCGGCGTGCTCGACGGCTCGAGGGCGGGGAACTTCGACGTGGCCGACCAGGGCTCACCCATCCAGGTCCCTGGCGGGTCGGTGCTGATCTGTCAATGGACCGGCGCCGACAACAACGCGGTCGGCACCATGCGGGTCCAATACGTCGTGCTCAAGCAGCGCCGCTAGGCCAGCGCCACCCAGAAGAACCCGACCGTCTGGCCGGCGTCGGCGACCGCGTTGGTGGTCACGTTGCGGGCCTCGAACCACAGGGTCGTCGCGGTGTTGCTGCCCCGCATGTTCAGCATCCGCCAGTTCGCCGTGGTGGTCACCGGGCCGGTGAGCACCGCCACCGGAGCACGGCCCAGGTCGTGTGCGACCGAGACCTGCCCCGAGGCGTCCGTGGTCGGGTTGACGAAGCCGAAATCGACGGCCCGCAGACCCCTCGAGCCGTTGAGCACCAGGCCGTCACCGGTGGTGTGGATCCCGACCTTGTCGGCGTAGGCGTCGAGCTGGTTCCACGACCCGTCAGCTGCGGCCGAGAGGATCAATGAGGCGTTGCCGGCCGGGTTCTCGCCAGGGCCAGCCAGGAGCAGCTGATAGGAGTCCGGCGCAAACACCCGCGCGGCCGACAGCTCGGCCGGGAAATCTGAGGCCGGGTTCGTGAAGTAGTTGATGATCCCGCGGCCGGCGACCTCAGCGATCTCGACCCGGTTGCCGGTCTCGGCGGTCTTGATGATCGCACCCACCAGCTTGTCAGCCACCAGCTCACTGATCGCGGTCAACGGGTTACGAAACCCCACCTCGGTCTCCTCCTGGTGCTCACTGCTCGGCGTGCTTGTAGCCGGCGCTGATTGGCAGGGGTGGGCACCGGTAGAGCTCGTGCGCGCGGGCGTCATAGAGCAGGTACCAGTGCGGGCCCCGGGCGCGGGTCTCGTCCAGCGCGCGGTTGAGGTCGCCGGGCGGGACGCCGATGCCGGCGGCGACGCGCTCGCGGTCGCGCGGGTGCGGGAGGTCGTAGATCACCACCCGGTCGGCCTGGGACAACAGCAGCGGGTCGATCGTGACCGGCCGCGGCGTGCACGCGATCAGGGAGGCGTACCAGTGCCGAGACTGCTGCAACAGGGTGCGAGCTGACGGACCGGTGCGGCCGGCGGGGAACACCTCGCCGGCCTCGTCCACCCACAACAACACCCTGCGGTGCTTGGGATACAGGGCCAGGCCCACAGCCCGGTCGAGATCCTCGCGGTAGGTCTTGCTCGAGGGGTCCGCGATCCAGCGGGTGGTCTTGAAGTCACCCTTGCGGATGCCCTCGGGCAGCTGGGCCGGCAGGGTGCGGATCGTGGTCGCTCCCGGGCCCGGATCGGCGTCGCCGGTCGGGTCGATCACGAACTTGTCGATGTAGGGCCAGCTCATGAAGACCTCGCGGGCGAACACCGACTTGCCCGACCCCTTGCGGCCGATCACCAACAAGATCTGGTTCAGGTCCGGGTTGAGCAGCGGGAACGAGACCGCATCGCTCACAGAGCAACCTCGTCGGGCTGCTCGGGCTCGGCCTCGTGGGGCATGTCGCCGGCGAAGGCCTGGTAGAGCTGGGTGCGCTTGACCCGCTGCTTGACCACGTAGCCGAGCAGACCGATCGCCAGACCGATCAAGTCGGTCACGTCAGGGTTCTCCGGGCCGTCGCCCATCCGCCTCGAGGCCAGCCCGGCCAGCGGGTCACCGATCGCCTTGGCGTCGTCGTCATCGGGCACCCACAGCTGCGCCTCCCGCTCGGGGGTGCCCGGGCGGGTCAGCAGCTCGGCCACGATCCCGCCGGCGGTGTGCACGCCGGCCCGGAACGGTTTGAGCAGCTGCTTGCGAGACCTAATCCAACGGACTCTGGAACCGGAACCGTCGCCGCCGACGAGGTTCGGGGGCACGTTGAGAGGGCCCGACAGTGGGTCCGGGCTCGGGATCTCCTCGCTCGGTGGCGGGGTCGCCTGGGAGAACAGGCTCGCCCCCAGTCCCGTCGTCTCCGCCGGCGGGAGCGGGTCGCTCAGGTCCGGGTTCGGCAGATCGCTGCTCACGCTTGGGGACGGGCACATCGTAAGAGACCTCTTTCACCGGGGCGGCCGGCGCAGCGGGAGGGGTCGAAGCTCCCGCCGCGCCGGCCTGTTTCATGGGGTTGGACTCAGTGGCACGCGAGGCCGGCACCCGCCTGGCCGTCACCGTCAGCTCACAACCCGGCTCAGCGCACACGCCGGTCCAGGTCACCCGCTTCGGCGCGGCGTGGGTCTCGGTGACATGCCCAGCCCGGCAGGTGCCCCGCACCAGCGGGCCACGTCGAGCAGGAGACGCGGATCCGGTGCTCACGCGCCTGATACTCAAGCCAACCCCGGTGTACCCCCGGGCAATTACTCGACGCGTGTTCGCAGCACCCCCCCGAAAGGAGTACTCCATGGCCACCGTTCTCGAGGATCTCGACGGTCTACCCGACCGGCTCCGCACCTCAGCGGCTCGAATCGCTGACCTCAACCAGCAGCTCTACGACGAGGTAGCCCGCCGCAACCAGCTCATCGTCCAAGCCGTTGACGAGGCCGGCCTTCCCCAACGTGTCGTCGCCAAAGCCGCCGGCATCAGCGCGCCCCACCTGACCAGAGTCCTCGCGGCGAACTAGGCCGCAGCTGCGACGACGATGGCGCGGAGCCGGTCACGGTTCGCCTGGGGCACGTAGCGGCGAGTGGTGACCGGCGATGCGTGGCCGAGGAGATCCTGCACGGCGAACACGTCGTGGTCCGAGGCCTCCCAGGCTCGGTCTGCGAAGCGATGGCGCAGCGAGTGGAGCGTCCACTCGCCGGGCAGCAAGCGGGTGGCCAGCTTCCCCACCCACCGGGGAGACAGGTGACCATCGACCTGGCCGGGGAACATCCATCCCGCCGGGAGAGCGCATAGGTCTGCCGCCAGGCTCTCCGGGAGCGGCAGCACGCGGTCCTTGCCACCCTTCCCGTGTGCAACGATCGACCAGCCGGTCAGGTCCTGCACTAGGTCGTCGGAGTGACCTACCGCGATCTCCGCGCGACGCATCCCCAGTTCGACCGCCATCCGCAAGATCCGACGCTCCCGCGGGCCACCTCGCGGGTCGTGCATTCCCGCCTCCAACACCCTGTCCGGTGTCGGTCTCGGCTTCGGTTGCGAGGGTTTCACCGAAGGCAGAGCGAGGGCTGGCGACACCTCGAGGCGACCGGCCTCGACCGCCCAGCGATAGAAGCTTCCGCAGCGTTGTTCGGTTCGACTTGCGGGTCTCTCGAGCCCATGTCTGGTGGCCCGTCCAGTCCACGAGTTCGGGGCCGGTGACCCCCCAAGGATCGCCTACCCCGAGGGACCTGCCGAGCCTGTTCAACTGCTGCCGCCGCGTCAGGATCGTTGTTTCTGGCGACCCGCCCGAGCGGAGATATGTGCTGTACGCGGTGATGGCTGCCTGCCAGGCTGCCGGAACCTCTCTGACCATGCTCCGGTCTACGCCCGCGCGTCGCCGCGCGGGGTCGAAACCGGGCCGCGGTCCAGACCGGTCACGTCCTTGACCCCATCGGCCACCAGCTTCGCCCAGGAGTCGGTATCTACGAGCGCGGCTAGTCCGCCCAGGAGGTAGTCCCCGAGTTGATCGCGCTGGAAAGGAGACAATTCATCCTCCGCCAACCGGAGCACGTCGAGGTTGGTCTGCCAGCTCACGCCGCTGCCCGCCTGCTAGCCTGACGAGTCTCGCGATCGCGCGGCGGCCGCGGGAGAGGCACCACCACGTCGGGCATATCCCAACCAGAAGGTTTGGGGTTCGAATCCCTACGGGCGCGCCAACGGATTGACCGACGTTCTCGTGCACGTTCTTCAGTCGACGTGTGTTCGGTGCGCCTTTCGCGTGAAAGCCGTCGGAGAGCGTAGGCCCGCGATTTGCGGTATCCGCGACCGAACCCGTGCGACGGGGATAGCCTCGGGCTGCTCGTCGTCGACGCTCCCGCGGCCCGCAACGTCGGCGGTGCCGTGATGGTGCTCGGTGTCCTCGGGCTGGTGGTCGCCTTTCTTGACCGTCGTGGCGGGACTGGTCGCGGGGAACTGACCCGCCAGGACTGGTCTACCTCGCTCGGTCGCCCGAGAAGCTACCAGCTCGACTTGGTGATTCCGGGGAGCTCGCCACGGTGGGCCGCGGCACGGAAGTTCACTCGGGACAAGCCGGCCTTGCCGACATATCCACGGGGTCGCCCGTCGGTCTGGTCCCGGTTGCGGACGCGGACCGGGCTGGCGTCTCGCGGAAGCTTGGCCAGCGCCCGGACCGCGGCCTGCCGCTCGCTGGCGCTCAGAGACATGTCCTTGGCGGCCGCGCCCAGAGCATCGCGTCGCTCCCGGTAGCGCTCCACGATCTGCTTGCGCTTCTCGTTGGCGACGATCTTCGACTTCTTGGCCATCAGAGCTTCTCCCCTCGCGCGAGAATCCCGGCCACGACCGCATCGATGCCACGTTGATCGATCGTCTTGATGCCGCGGGCGCTGACGCGCAAGGTGACGTAGCGGCCCAGCGAGGGCACCCAGTAGCGCTTGCTCTGGATGTTCACCTTCCACTGTCGCTTGGTGTGTCGCTGGGAGTGAGACACCGAGTTGCCGAACGAGGGCTTGGCGCCGGTGACCTGGCAGATGCGGGACATGGCTTCCTTGTGTATAGAATGAGAACCGTTATCACTACTCTACAGAGAGCTCCCCGTGAAGCAAGACATCCATCCGCCCTACGACCTCGTCGTCTTCCGTGACCGATCAGCCGACACGTTGATGCTGACCCGGTCCACGATCGTCGGTCGGCTGCCCGAGGACCATCCGCGTGTGGAGTGGGACGACGGACGCTCCTACCCCGTGGTCGATGTCGACGTGTCCAGTGCCAGCCACCCGTTCTGGACCGGTCGTGGCCGGGTCGTTGACAGCGAGGGGCGAGTCGAGAGGTTCAACCGGCGCTATGGGACCGACCGCGGTGCCGACGAGGAGGGCCACCGATGAGTCTCCCGATGAACGGGTCGATCCGTTCGCGTCTCACCCGGCGTCGAGTGCCCGTGGTCGTGGTCAGCGGAGTCCAAGAAGGCGCGATGCTCTCGGCCAGCATCTCGCTTCAGTTCGGGCTTCCCGACGCAGTCTCGGTGCGTCATGCCATCGACCCAGAACGACAGGTGCTCACCCGCGTCGTCAGCGACGTCACCGGCGTGATCGAACGGGAGGAGATCAATCTCGCTCACACGTGTGTCTCCTGCGCGATCCGTGAGGACATCGTGCCCACCTTGGAACGGCTCGCAGCGCAGGGTCGATGGAGCAGCATCATCGCGTGCCTGCCCATTGCGGCCGAAGCCGTCCAGGTCTGCCGAGTCGTGACGTGGGCGCCCCGCAACGCTCCCCATGTCGCGATCGCTGCTGTCGTCACCGCGCTCGACGGCGCCTGGGTGGCCCAGGATCTGCTGGGCGAAGACCTGCTCGACGAGCGTGGACTGGCTACCTCCGTGGATGATCGACGAGGTGTCGCCGAAGTAGCCAGTGCCATGGTCGAGTACGCCGATGCGGTCTGTCTCACTTCTGAGCCTGACCCGGACGAGTTGGCTCTGATCGCCGCGCTCGCACGCCCGCGCATTCCTGTGGTCACCGATCCGTCGCTGCTCGATGCAGTCGGCCTGGTCGCCGGCGTACATCGGCACCAGGCTGTCGAGGCGTGGGTGGCCGAGGTACGCCGCGGTGCCCTCCCGCCGCTTGCCAAGAGCGGTGTGTGGCGACTCGACCTGTGCTCGGACCGGCCCTTCCATCCGAGTCGATTCCAAGATGAGCTCGCCATCCTCGGCGGCGGACCGCGTCGCTCGCGAGGCTGCTTCTGGCTGCCCACGAGGCCCGACGCCGTCTGTGTCTGGGACGGCGCGGGTGGACAGGCGAGCGTTGGAACCACCCAGAAGTGGGGCCGGGAGACGCCGCTGACGCGCATCACCGTGCATGGTCTCGACGACGACCACGAGGGCCACGCGGCAATCGCGGAGGCCTTCGCTCGCTGCCTGCTCACCGACGAAGAGCTGGCCACCCGTGGTCGCTGTTGGGAGGAGTCCTGGGATGGCCTGGAGCCCTGGCTCGGACCGATCGAGCACGTCGCCTAGGTCCGATCTCCAACCGAAAGGAGCCTCTTGTGGCTGTTCCCAAGCGCCGCCTGTCGCGCAGCAACACCCGCCACCGCCGCTCGAGTTGGAAGGCGGCACCGGTCGACCTGGTCCCCATTCGGATCGACGGGCGCATCTACCGCGTCCCGCGCCGCCTCGTCCGCGCCGCCCACCGCGGCTACCTCGA
The DNA here is from genome assembly GCF_047602075.1 of Nocardioides sp. Classification (GTDB taxonomy): domain Bacteria; phylum Actinomycetota; class Actinomycetes; order Propionibacteriales; family Nocardioidaceae; genus Nocardioides. Next base: position 2,473,074 of record NZ_JASGIF010000001.1, on the reverse strand, counting down.
CCTCTCCCGCTTCGGTTGAAGCCAGGAACGGCCGGGCCTCGATAGCCCGGAGTCAGCAAGTCCTCACCGCCGTCCGATCCACAGGAGAACCATGAAGGTCCGAAACTCGATCCGCTCACTGAAGAACCAGCCCGGCTCGCAAGTCGTTCGACGCCGAGGCCGGATCTACGTCATCAACAAGTCGAACCCTCGACTCAAGGCCCGGCAGGGCTGAAGTGATCTCGGGCCAGTCGGCCCGGGCGCGACCACCAGAAGAACACTGCGACCACCAGAACACAGGAGACACCCGATGAACAAGCGCGCACTCGTCGAGACGATCGCCGCCAAGACAGGTCTCGACACTGCTTCGGCCGAGGCCGCCCTCGAGGCCGTGGTGGGAGCGATCAGCGACGCGCTCGCCAACGGCGACAAGGTCATCGTCCCGGGATTCGGGACCTTCGAGGTCCGCGACCGCTCTGCTCGTGCCGGGCGCAACCCTCAGACGGGCGAGGCCATCCAGATCGCCGCCAGCAAGGCCCCGGCCTTCAAGCCGGCCGCCGCCCTCAAGCAGGCTGTCGCCAGCTCCTAGCCCGGCGCTACGCCGGATTGGCGGGTCGGTAGACCTGGTAGGCGAACTGCATGCTCACCGTCGCTCCGGGTGATCGCAACGCATAACTTGCCATCCGAGCGTGCGCTCTTCATCGGGCGGCGTAGCCGAGCATCAGGTGGTCCCGGCGGCCGCCCCAGCTCAGCTCGAACGACCAGCACCCAGGTGACGGCAGGTCGATGATCGACGGGCCCGGCGCTCCGTCGACGGTGCGCGTCACGGTCCGGCCTGCGTCGGCCGAGGTGGCCCGGATCAGCAGCGGCCCCTCGTCTGCGCCGACTCGGGCGACCCAGAGGATCTTGTTGTTCTTGTCGGCGGCTGGCGGAGCCACCAGTGGATGATGGGTGTCCCACAGGATGGCCGCGATGTCACCGTGGTCGCCGAGAACGTAGGGCATGGGCTGGGTCGGCGGAGTGAAGCCAGCTCGCGCCCACGAAGGGAGGGTCTGTGGCGAGTAGTCGACTCGACACCCCCCAGCCGTCGACGGTGAGCTCGTCGATGGTGCCGGAACGGTGGGATCTGGATCCGAGCGCTGGGAACTGATCACGCCGGCGGCCGCGACGATGACAGCGACCACGCCGGTCACGACCGCGAGTGGCGCGAACCAGCGACGCCGCGGGGTGGGGGCGAGGGTGGCCGGCTGCGGGGGAACGGCCGACGCCGCTACTCGCTTCATCGTGATGGCAATGAACTCGTCGGTGTCCATGTCTACATTCCCCGATCCGTTGACTCGGAGGCCCGGGCGGCCTCCGCGGCCCGACGCAAGGAGTCGCGCCCACGGGCCAGATGTGTGTCTTCGCCGTTGCCACCCCGCAGCCCAGGATCTCGGCGACCTCGTCGATCGGCCGGTCCTCCAAGTAGGTCAACGTCACTGCGATCCGCTGGCGACGAGGCAGGGCCCGCATCGCCGCATCCAGCCAGGCGTCCAGGCCCTGCTGCCCAGGCTCCTCGGCCACGCCCGGCTCGGGTAGATGGGCGACCAGCACCTCGCGCCGACGACGATGCGAGCTCTTGTGCAGGTTCGCCAACGTCTTGCGGGCGTACGCCGCCATGTTGTCGTGGTGGGCGAGCCGATCCCAGCGTGCCGACACGCGCGTCAACGCCTCCTGGGTCAGATCCCACGCGTCGTGATCGTTGCCGCACAGCACCCGGGCCAGCCCGAACAGCCGTGGCGTCTCCGCAGCGGCGAACTCGGCGAACCCCAGTCCGTCGCATCCCAGTCCCATGGTGACCTGCCATCCCTCTCGTCATCCATACAACACATGGCGACCCACCCGGGGCACACAGCGGAGACCGAAAATGCGTCAGATACTTGAGTAAATCACTGACGTACCAATACTCTCGCCCCAGGTCGCCAGCCCGGCGTCGTCGCCGGGCCCCTACCCAGCGTTGGGAGCAAAGCCTGTGCGGATCACAGCTCACCGGTTGCTCGACGGGATCTCGGACACGGAGCGGACCGACGTGGTGGTGGACTTCGAGTCCACCGTGACCAGCGTCGAGGAGAGCCCACCCTCCGGCCGGCCGGCTGAGGCAACGGGGGAGTACACCGTCCTGCCTGGCCTGATCGACGCGCATGTGCACTTGTCGCTGTCGATGGAACGATTCGTGTGGTGGCGCAACCAGCTCTCGGACGCCTACTACGCCTACGAGGCGCTCCGCAACGCGGACGCGCACCTGAGCCACGGGGTGACCACGGTCCGTGACGTGGGTGGGATCCGAGACGTCGCCATCCAGTTCAAGCATGCGGTGCGACGCGACGCCGTGTGCGGCCCGACCGTGTTGTCGAGTGGTCAGTGGCTGGCCGTGACGGGCGGCCACGGCAGCATCTACGCCGAGGAGGCCGGGGGCGCCGAGGGGTTCCGCAGCGCGGCTCGCAACCAGCTGCACCTCGGTGCCGACCTGATCAAGGTGATGGCGACCGCGGGCGCGCTGGCCGAGGAGGGCAAGGACCCCTACTGGATGCAGATGACCGAGGCCGAGTTGCAGGCCGTCGGCGAGGTCACCCGGTCTGCCGGTGTCCCGTTGGCTGTCCACGCGCACTCCGACCAAGCCATCCGAGCCGCTGTCGAGGCTGGTGCGACCTCCATCGAGCACGGCACCTGGCTGTCCGACGAGACGATCGAGCTGATGGTCCAGCGTGGAGTCTGGCTGGTCCCGACGCTGGCGGTCATGAACCGCGTCGCCTCGGACGGCAACGCCGCCCAGGCCGAGATCATCGCCCGCCTGAACGAGAAGAAGATGCCGCAGCTGCGCAAGGCCATCGAGGCGGGAGTGCGGATCGCCACGGGGACCGACGCCGGCGCACCGGCGACTGCGCACGGCCTGGCTCCCTATGAGGTCCAGCTGCTACACGAGGCAGGCATGACCCCGATGCAGGCGATCAAGGCCGCCACCTCGGCCGCCGGCGAGCTGGTCACCGGCGGCACTCGGGGGAGCCTCGCCTCGGGAGCAGCAGCCGATTTGATCATCGTGCGAGGCAACCCGCTGACCGATCTCCACGCCTTGGACGAGGTGGTCTGCGTGGTGAAGGACGGCGTGGTCGTCAAGGGCGCGATCCCCGATGTGATGACCGTCGACCCGACGTGACCGAGCCCCGATCCCCTCGACAGCAAGGAGCAGTTCGTGTCGATTGCCTCTGACGCCCCCCTGGTCATCGTGGGCGGCGGCATCGCCGGCTCGTCCACGGCCCTGTCGCTGGCCCGAGAGGGTCGGCGCAGCGTCGTGTTGGAGCAGGCAGACGGCTTCCACGAGCTTGGTGCGGGCATCCAGATGCCACCCAACGCCTTCAAGGTCTTCGAACACCTCGGGGTGTTGGAGGCTGCCCTGCAAGCGGCGTCGTTCCCCGAGAACCTCATCCTCAAGGACATCCTCAGCGGCGAGGAGGTCATCCGCCTCCCGGTCGGTGACCCGAGCTTCAGCGAGCGCTTCGGCTTCCGCTACGCGTTGATGTACCGCGTGGACCTGCTCTCGATCCTGCTGGATGCCTGCCGTGCGACCGGGCTGGTGGAGTTGCGAACCGGCTGCCGGGTGGTCGACGTCCACAACGCTCCCGAGGGCGGAGCGGTCGCCGTGCTCGAGAGCGGCGAGAAGGTCCACGGCGCAGCTGCCGTCGGCTGCGACGGCCTCTGGTCCGTCACCCGCGCTCAGGTCGCCGGAGACGGCGCGCCCAGCACGGAGGGCGACACGATCTATCGCGGGATCGTGCCCTACGACGAGATCCCCCAGGAGCTCTACCAGGAGTCGGTGGTGATGTGGGGCGGCCCGCACCTGGACTTCGCGCACTACCCGGTCCGCCGCGGGGAGCTGTACAACATGGCGGGCATCGCTCGGCTGCCCGAACACGCTCGAGGCGAGCACGCCGCGTCAGTCTTCTTGGAGCAGTTCGAGCGCGCCTGCCCCGAGGTCCAAGAGTTGCTCTCCAAGCTGGACATGTCCCGCAACTGGCTGCTCTACGACCGCGAGCCGACTGCCGCCTGGGTCGACGGAGCTGTCGCGTTGCTCGGTGACGCGGCGCACCCGAGCTATCACTACATCGCCCAGGGTGCCTGCATGGCACTGGAGGACTCGGTGGTGTTCGGCAGGGCGGTCGCGCGGACCGACGACATCGTCACCGGACTGCTCGCCTATCGCGACGAGCGCTACCTGAGAACCGCGCGAGTGCAACTGACCGCTCGCCAGTTCGGAGACCTCTACCACGCGGCGGGCGTGTACCGAGACCTACGCCGCTCCGTCCTCGCGGAGACCTCCCCCGAATACGTCTACCAGAAGATGTCCTGGCTCTTCGAGGGCGTCGTATGAGCACCGTTCCGACTCGAGCAACCACTGACCTGAGGAGCTGACGCCATGCACGACCTGTCCATCAACGAGCTCTCGGAGCTGATCCGCAGCCGAGAGGTCTCGCCCGTCGAGGTGACCGACCACATGCTCGACCGGATCGAGACGACCGATCCGACCTATCGCAGCTACGTCACCGTGACGGCGGAGCGTGCGCGCCAGCAGGCGGCTCAGGCCGAAGCCGAGATCGCGGGCGGCAACTGGCGCGGGCCGCTGCACGGCGTACCCATCGCCGTCAAGGACATCCTCTTCACCGACTTCGCGCCCACGACCGCGGGCTCGGTGCTGCACCGGGACTTCCAGCCCGACCACAACGCGACCGTTGTCGACCGGTTGGAAGGAGCCGGTGCCATCACGCTCGGCAAGCTCAAGACCACCGAGCACGCGTTCACCGCTCACCACCCGGAGGTCGAACCACCCGTCAACCCGTGGAACGCCGACTACTGGTCGGGTGCCTCGTCGAGCGGGCCGGGTGTCGCCACGGCCGCCTGTTTGGCCTTCGGCACGGTCGGCTCCGACACTGCCGGCTCGATTCGATTCCCCGCCTCGCAGAACGGTGTCACCGGCATCAAGCCAGGGTGGGGCCGAGTCAGCAGGTACGGCGTCTTCCCGGTCGCCGACTCCCTCGACCACATCGGTCCCCTGTGCCGAACGGCGGTCGACGCCGCCATCATGCTGCGGGTCATGGCCGGACCGGACCCCGCCGACCCGACGGCAGTGAGCGCACCGGTTCCCGACTACGCCGCCGCCTGTGGCGGCGACCTGCGAGGGATCCGCATCGGTCTCCCGCGTGACTACGCCACCCAGGACGTCGCCGATCCGCTGGTCGCCGCGCTCGAGCAGGCTGCGCAGGCGCTGCGGGCAGCCGGCGCGGAGATCAAGGAGATCGTCTTCCCGGACTATCAGCCGGCTCTGGCTGGCCTGATGGTCATCCTCGGTGCCGAGGCGGTCTGGTCGCACCGAGAGACCTATCCGGCCAAGGCCGAGCTCTACGGCCCGGAGCTGGGTGGCTTCTTGGAGGTGATGAGTGGCGTGTCGGCCCAGGACCTGGCGGCCGCTCAGCTGGCGCGACAGGCCTTCAGCTACGAGGTCTCCGCGATGTTCCGAGACACCGATCTGATGCTGATCCCCACGAGCGCACGGACCGCCTTCACGCGCACCGAGTGGGATGAGTTGGCGGCCTCCGGCGATGTGGTGCAGGCGTTCCGCTTCTCCGCGCCGTACGACCTGACCGGGAGCCCGACGATGATGCTCCCCGCGGGCTTCGACGACAACCAGATGCCGATCACGATGCAGCTGGTGTCTGATCACCTCGGCGAGTCGACTCTCTGCCGTGCGGGTGCCGCCTTCCAGCGGCAGACCGACTGGCACACCCGACACCCACGCTGATCCCAGCCTCGAGGAAGTGCGACGATGGGCACCCGACGTGGACTCCCTGGGAGGGATTTCGATGCAAGGTGCCAGTCCCGGTGAGGGTGCGTGGGCGCGCGGCGGGCTGTCGACGACGCTGCCGGCTCTGCTCGACGGTGACTCGGACCGGAGGTTCAGAGCCTTCGCCCACGACCTGTTCGCGCTGAGTGCGTCGGTCGAGGAGATCCTCCGCAGGCACGCCAACTTCGTGAAGCTGAAGTACGACATCTCCCTGTCGGCCCCGGCGATCACGGTGTTGACCGCCGCATCTCGGATGGACCCGGATCGCCCGTTGGTGACCCAGGACCTTGCACGGTATCTCCGGGTCACCCGCTCGGCGGTCTCGATGGCGATGAACGAGTTGGTGCGCGCGGGGATGGTGCGCAAGCGCGCCAGTGAACACGACCAGCGGGTCAAGTACTTCGAGCTCACGGACCTGGCCTGGGAGACCTTGGAGAAGACGAACACCGAGAAGCGTGTCGTCAACGACACCTGGTTCCGCGGCCTCAGCCGCGACGACTTCGAGGACCTTACCCGGCTCGTGCGGCTCCTGGTCGACAACGCGGAGGGGGCGCTCACGACGTACACCCAGATGGAGTTGAGCCTTGAGCAGGAGATCCGACGCCGTCCCACCGACACCGCACACTCGGCTTGAGCCCGTGATGACGCCGAGGATCGACCGTCGCGCTCTCCTGGTCGCCGGCCTGGCCGGCACCGCGACCGCGTGCAGCGGCACTTCTACGCCGAAGGGCGACAGCTCCCCCAGCTCACCGACGTCGCCCGCCTCGAGCACAGCGCCGGTGTCACAGCCGCCGACGGCGGCAGAGTGGGACAAGCTGGCCCGCAGCATCAGCGGGTCATTGGCCAGGCCCGCCTCGTCGTCGTACGACGTCGTGCGGCTCGTGCAGAACCCCCGCTTCGACTCGGCCAGACCGCTGGCCGTGCTGTCGGCGAAATCGAGCCGCGACGTCGCCACCGGCCTCGCCTTCGTGCAGGACCACGGGCTGCCGCTCGCGGTGCGGTCGGGCGGACACAGCTATCCGGGCTGGTCCGCGGGCAACAAGGCCCTGGTCATCGACGTGCGGCCGATGAACCGGATCACCCTCGACGGCACCTCGGCCACCATCGGCGCTGGCACGCCACTGGTCGACGTCTACAGCACGCTCGGCCAGCAAGGCCGCGGGATCGCGGCCGGATCCTGTCCGACGGTCGGCATCGCCGGTCTGTCCCAGGGCGGCGGCGTCGGCGTGCTCACCCGCGAGCACGGCCTCACCTGCGACGCCGTGACGGCGATGGAGGTAGTGCTGGCCGACGGCCGGGTGGTGACCGCCGACAAGGACACCGAGCCCGACCTCTACTGGGCACTGCGAGGAGGCGGTGGCGGACACCTAGGGGTGGTCACGTCCTTCACCACCGACACCTTCCAGGCGCCGACGATCACGCGGGCCTATCTCGCCTGGCCGCTCGCTGCCGCGCGAGACGTCGTCCCGGCCTGGCTGGCAGCGATGCCGAAGGCGGACCGGAAGCTCTGGTCGACCCTCAAGCTGCTCGGAGGCGCGACCCACACCTCTGGTCCTGTCATGTTCGTGTCGGCGACCTGGACGGGGTCACCCTCGGCCATGGACGCTGCGCTGCAACCCCTGCTCGGCAATGTCCCGTCGCCTACGACTGACAGCCGGAACACCCAGTCCATGGTGGACACGATGCTCTCGTTCGCTGGTTGCTCGAGCATCCCGGTCGCCCAATGTCACACCGGTCCGGGCGGCTCGTTGCAGCGCGAGGCGTTCGCGGCAACATCGCACATCATCACCGGCCAGGACGCCGACGTCGACGCTATGTTGGACCGGGTGGAGGCCGCGCAGGGCTCCGGGCTCACCGAGGCTGGCCTGTCGCTCGACTCACTCGGCGGAGCCGTCGACGACCTCGGGGCGAGCGATACCGCCTTCGGTCATCGAGGTGCGGTCGCGTCAGTGCAGTACACCGCCACCTACGCCGGTGGTCCGGCCGCACCGGCCGTCTCCTACGTGCGTGGCTTCCGCCGCGCGATGACGCCGAGCTGGGGCACCGGCGCCTACGTGAACTACGCCGACGCGCGGATGAGCGACTACATGACCAACTACTTCGCCGACAACGCCGACCGGCTGGCGCAGGTCAAGGAGGCCTACGACCCGCACGGGTTGTTCACGCAACCTCAGGACTACGAGCAGGGCTGATCCGGTCAGCTGTGGTGGACGCAGCGGGTCGCCCACGGACGAGCTTCCAGCCGGTCCTCGGGGATCTGGTCGCCGCACACCTCGCAGATGCCGTAGCTGCCCTCGGCCACGCGCGCTCTGGCCCGGCGTACCTCCTCGAGCATGGTCAGCAGATGCTCTTGGGCAGAGACCGCGGCGAGCCGGTTCACGGCCATCGAGGTGCCCTCACCCACGCGTTTGCCGAAGGAGATCGTGCCGAGGTCTCCGACCGGTCGGGTGAGCTCGGCCAGCTCCGACTCGAGCTGTTCTGCCCGTGCGGCCAGCAGCCGGTCGGCGTCCTCATGCATCCCGCCATGGTGACACGTCAGCCGAATATCGGCGTCTGGTACGCCGGGCGCTCGCCGGCTGACGGTCCGCTGACCCCGTGCGGCCCTGGCCGGTATGGTCGCGCTGTCCCAGACAACCGATCGTCAGGGCCCTGAGGAGACGCCGATGACCGACGGGGCAGCGCCCGAGGCCGAGCACGAGCCGACACGTTCGGGCCGCTGGCGGCCGATCGCGGCGTCTGTGCTCGTGGCCATGGCGGTGATCATCGCGCCGCTGTCGGTGGTGTCCCGCTGGGCCCACGACCTGGTCTCCGACAGTGACCGCTACGTCGAGACCGTCGCGCCGTTGGCCTCAGATCCTGCGATGCAAGACGCCGTCATCGAGCGGCTCTCGGCCGAGATCACCACCAGGCTCCGGGTCGAGTCGATCGCTGACCGGGCGGTGGACGCGCTCACCGATCGCGGTATGTCGCAGCTTCGCGCCGACAGCCTCCGGATGCTGGCGGCCCCCCTGGCTGAATCGATCGAGAACCTCGTCGAGGATCAAGTGTCCGCGCTGGTGCGATCTGAGGAGTTCCAGGACGCGTGGCGAGAGGCCAATCACGAGGCACACGTGCAACTCGTTGCCATGCTCACCGGCAAGGACACCGACACCGTCGAGGTGACCGGCACCTCGGTCTCGGTCAATCTCGCCACGGTGGTCGACGCCGTCAAACAGCAACTGATCGACAGGGGTTTCCAGATCGCCGAGCGCCTTCCCGAGGTGCAGGCCGAGTTCACCATCGTCGAGTCGACCCAGATCACCAGGTTCCAGCGCGCCTTCCGGGTGCTCGACAGACTCAGTCTCTGGCTGCCGATCGCCGGAATTGTCTGCTTGCTCGGCGGCATCTGGGTCAGCCGGTCGCGCCGCCGGACACTGGTGATCGGGTCCTTGGGCGTCGCTGCCTCGATGCTGGTCCTCGGTGTTGCCCTCAACGTGTTGCGCGGGATGTACCTCGACGCCCTGCCCGCGGCCCAGCTGCACCCAGAGGCGGCGGCCGCGGCGTACGACATCGTCACCCGCTTCCTGCGGGTGAGTCTTCGCGCTCTGCTCACGCTGGGGCTGGCGGTCGCGTTCATCGCCTGGCTCGGCGGGCCGGGGGCTGCCCCCGCCGGGCTGCGACGCGGCACGGCGCGCGCGATCGGCGCGGCGCGGAGTGGAGGCGGGTCCGTCGGACTGGACACGGGCCGGTTCGGGGTCGTGCTGGACACCTACCGGACCCCGATCCGGGTGGTGGTCCTGGCGGCGGCGTTGCTCGCCTATGTGCTGCGGGACCACCCGACCGCGCGCTACACGCTCTGGCTGGCCCTGCTGGTCGCGATCATCTTGCTGCTGGTGGAGCTGCTGTCTCACCCTGCTCCCGCCGCCGACGCCTCGAGGTCAGGGCCGGCAGAGCCTCCCACTCCAGCGTGAAAAGCCGCCGCACGGCCGGGTCCTCGGTGAGCACCCGGCCGACCACCGAGCAGATCACCAGGATGCCGCGAAGCCGATCAGCAGGATCCAGCTGGCCGCCGAGAGGAACGTGATCGCCTCGCCTCGGGCTCGGATCCAGGCTCGCCGCTCTCGGCACCCGTGGACATCCACCGCCCCTCCCTCGGTGTGCCGACCCCTCGCTGAGCGCCTCGCGGGTCCACAGTAGAGCGCGACGGACCCGTTGGCGGGCAGTGACAGCGAAGGACGGAACCGATGTCGACGAACGACGTGTCCACCCCACCGCTTGTGCCGAGGCCAGTGCTGGTGATGGGTGGCTTGGCCGCCACGGTGATCGTGGTGGCCGGCATCAAGGCCGCCCACGGCATTGTCGGCCCCGCCCTGATGGCGCTGGTGCTGACGATCATGGCGCACCCTCTGCGACGCTGGTTGGACCGACGCCTGCCGACCTGGGCCGCGACGCTGGTGTGCATCGTGGTGGTCTACCTCGGCATGGCCGCACTGGTGATCGCGATGGTCGTGTCGACGGCCAGGTTCGCGACGCTCCTGCCTGCCTATCAAGATGCCCTCACCGAGCAGCTGCAGGACCTTGCCGACTGGGCCGAGCGCTTCGGCGTCGGACAGGAGGAGATCCAGCACGTGGTCTCGTCCTTCGACCCCGACCGCCTGATCGGACTCGTCGAGTCGATCCTCAGTGGCGCGGCCTCGGTGCTCTCCAACCTGGCCTTCATCCTCGCCCTGGTGCTGTTCATGACGATGGACGGCGGGACCTTCCCGCGCCTGCTCGGCTCGGCCGCCAAGGTGCGCCCCGCCATCGTGGGTGCGATCGACGACTTCGCCATCGGCACCCGTCGGTATTTCGCGGTCTCGACCGTGTTCGGTCTGATCGTGGCAATCCTCGACACTGTCGCCTTGGCGATCTTGGACGTCCCGGCTCCGGTGCTGTGGGGTCTGCTGGCCTTCATCACCAACTACATCCCCAACATCGGCTTCGTGATCGGGCTGATCCCGCCGGCGGTGCTGGCCCTCCTCGACGGCGGCCTCGGCATGATGATCACGGTGGTCGTGATCTACTGCCTCCTCAACGTGGTCATCCAGAGCGTGATCCAGCCGAAGTTCGTCGGCGACGCTCTCGGCCTGTCCACCACGCTGACCTTCGTGTCCTTGGTGTTCTGGAGCTGGGTGATCGGCCCACTCGGTGCGCTGTTGGCTATCCCGCTCACGCTGCTCGCCAAGGCGGTCTTCGTCGACGCCGACCCGGATGCCCGATGGTTGCGGCCACTGATCTCCAACAAGGAAGACGAGATCGAGCAAATCGGCCAGCCAGAAGGTGTCGCCTGACCTGGTCCGACTATGGTCAGCGCTTCGGCGCGCTGGTGAAGGTGACGAGACCCCACCCGACCAAGAAGATGACACCCGCTGCGAAGAGCCAGAACCACTCGAGCTCGAAGCCGACCGCGGTCGCCACGAGCAGGAACGCTCCGGTGAGCTTCTGTGTCCCAGTCACGTCTATGCCCCTTCGGTCGCAGTGGACCCAGGTTAGCCTGGCTGCCTCCGGGGTGAGGCCGTGGCCCGGCTGCGGCATGATCGGCGGGTGACCACGAGCGCAGATGACGACACGGATCAAGTGAACGCGCGACCTTCCTCGGCCCCCGGGGCTGCCTCTCTCGCAGGCCCTCTCACAGGCCTCCGCGTGGTCGAGCTGGCCGGCATCGGTCCTTCGCCGCTCGCCGCGCTGATCCTCGCCGAGCTTGGAGCCGATGTCGTCCGCGTCGACCGTGCTTCCGCACCCGGTGCGCTCGACTGGTTCCCGGACGGGCTGCGCCGCTCGCGACCGAGCATCGCGGTCGATCTCAAGTCGGCGGCCGGGCCTGACGTCGTACGCCGGTTGGCCGATCAGGCCGATGTGTTGATCGAGGGACTGCGACCCGGAGTGACCGAGCGGCTCGGTCTCGGCCCGGGCGACTGTCTGGCCAGCAACCCGCGGCTCGTCTATGCCCGGATGACCGGATGGGGTCAGACGGGGCCATGGGCAGACAGGGTGGGCCACGACATCACCTACGCCGCCATCACGGGGGTCCTGCACCTGTCCGGTGGGTCGGAGCGGCCTCGGCCTCCGGCGAACCTGCTGGCCGACTTCGGTGGGGGCACCCTGTATCTGCTGGTGGGGATCCTCGCCGCCCTTCATGCACGGGAGACCACCGGCCGGGGCCAGGTGGTCGACGCGGCCATGGTGGACGGCGCGGCATCGCTCGCGACGATGATCTACGGGCTGTTCAACGGCGGTGCGTGGCGCGATGTTCGGGGAGCCAACCTGCTCGACGGTGGAGCACCGTTCTACGACACCTATCCCTGCGCTGACGGCAGATTCGTGGCGGTGGGCGCTCTCGAGCCGCCGTTCTACGCCGCGTTGCTGGCCGGCCTCGGGCTGCAGTTCGCCGAAGCACAGGAAGACGTCGCGGCCTGGCCGCGCCACCGGGCCGCGATCGCGGAGACGTTCGCCAGCCGCAACCGAGACGAGTGGCTGGAGATCTTCGACGGCACCGACGCCTGCGTGGCGCCGGTGCTCGGTCTCGCCGAGGCACCGAGCCACCCTCATCTGGTGGCTCGTGGCACCTTCGCCGAGCTCGATGGGCGGCCCGTGCCTCGGGTGGCCCCGCGCTTCTCCGACACGCCCGGGCGCGACCCGGGCCCCGAGCCGGTGATCGGTGCCGACACGACGACCTACCTCCTCGACCACGGGTTCAGCCAGGCCGAGGTGGACGCTCTGCTCGCCAACGGCGCTGTCAGGCAGGCCGATGCCGAGACACAGAGTGAGTGAGCCCGTCGTTCGCCGGTGTCTGCTCGGCCGATAGCGTCGGAGCCGCCCGGATGCGAAAGGCGCGGGTCGCTGAACCGCCGTACTCGCTGCTTTCAAGGAGGTCGCCCGATGACGGACGCGATGACTGATCACCGCGACGAGTGCGTGCTGGTGGAGGTCGAGGGAGCGATCGGCCGGATCACGCTGAACGCGCCGGACCGCCTCAACGCGGTGGACGCGGCAATGCTCGGCGAGGTTGCGGCAGCAGCAAGACGGCTCGACGGCGACTCGCAGGTGCGGGTGATCGCGCTGACCGGAGCCGGCCGGGGTTTCTGCGCGGGCGCCGACCTGGGGGCCGGCGATCCGACCTCGGCAACACCGCCCGACGATGCCACGCTGGTCGCCATCGGTGACGTGATCCGCGCCCTCACCTCGGTCGGCACTCCGACGGTGGCACTGGTCGGTGGTGTCGCAGCCGGCGTCGGGGTCTCCCTCGCGCTCGCCTGCGACTACACCCTGGCCAGTGATCGCGCCGCGTTCGTGCTGGCCTTCGCCAAGATCGGTCTGATGCCCGACGGTGGCGCCACCGCCCTGGTCGCCGCCGCGATCGGGCGGGCGAAGGCGCTGCGGATGGCGCTCACCGGCGAGAAGGTCGACGCCGTCACCGCCGAGCGGTGGGGGCTGGTCGCCGAGTGCGTGCCCGCGGAGGAGTACGACGACCGCTGCCGTGCGCTGCTCGACCAACTGGCCGCCAGCGCGCCCGCTGCCGCCGCGATGACGACCGCGGCGATCAATGCCGCCACCGTCGACCTGGAGTCGGCGTTGGCCCGTGAGGAAACGGGCCAACGCCGACTGCTGGCCAGCGCCGACTTCGCCGAGGGCCTGGCCGCCTTCGTGGAGAAGCGGCCCGCTCGTTTCCGCGGCTGAGCACGCGGGACTTCATCCTCTGCGGTCGCCGGGGCAGATCGCCGGGGCGACCGGAGCCTGTGACGTTGTCTGGGAGGGCTACTCCGGGCGCAAGACGAGGTCGTCGTCCTTGGCGGGGTCGCCGCGGCCGTCGCGATTGCTGGTGGTGACCCATACGCCGCCGTCGGGCGTGGCGGCCACCGCGCGGAGGTGGCCGTGGGCGCCGGTCAGCAGCGTCACTGGTGGTCAAGGACAACCTCGCCGATGCGACGACGAAGGTGATGCCAGGAGACCACGGCCCCGAGAAGTAGTACGGTCCCGATGGGCTGGTTGGTGCGCCTTACCGCGACCAAAGACCAGCCAATCGGGACCGTACTACCGCTTGTGGGAGGGTCGCCATGCGCCGGATCTGGACGGCTGGGGTGGTCCGCGGAGCGCGCGGATTATGGATCGGCGGGCTGTTGATCGGGCTGATCGCGTTGCCCGGCGTACCCGCGCAGGCGGTGCCCAGTGGCTCTTCTGATCGTCCCCGAAACCATGGTGTCGAGCCGAGGCCGATCTCCGAGCGGGTCCCGAAGGCCAAGGACAAGCCCGTCGTCGGCCATATCCGCAGGGTCCTCGATCCGGATGACCCCGGCGCTGGTCGGATCAGGATCGGCTATGAGTTCTACCCGGCTGACTATGGCCACGCCCGCCGGACCATCCTGGCCATCGAGGGCGGTCCGGGCTACGCCACCACCGGCAGCCGGGACTACTACCTCCAGCTCTTCAGGCCGCTGTTGGCCAAGCGCAACCTGCTGCTGATCGACGCCCGGGGCACCGGGCGCTCGGGGGCGATCAACTGTCCCCAGCTGCAGTCCTATCGGGGTAACTACCTGCGCAACGCCCGCCGCTGCGCCAAGCAGCTCGGGGACGCGAGCGACGTCTACGGCAGTGCCTTCGCTGCGGACGACTTCGCAGCCGTGCTGGATCGCCTGAGCATCCCCAAGGTGGATGTCTACGGCGACTCCTACGGCACCTTCCTCGGTCAGACCTTCGCCGTGCGACACCCCGACCGAGTCCGCACGCTGACCCTGGACGCGGCGTACCCGGTCGCCGGGCTTGATCCCTGGTATCCCGATCTCAACCAGGCCCTGCGCGCGTCGTTCCGCCGGGTCTGTCGACGCGACGCCTCGTGCAGCGGCGATCCGATCCGGCGGTTCGTGAAGGCGGCCAAGCGGCTGCGCCACCATCCGATCAGCGGACACGCGTACGACGCCGACGGGACACGTCGTCGTGCTCGGGTCGATCCCGGCGAGTTGGCCTACCTGATGGGGACGGCGACCTACGGCACGACCGTCTACCAGGAGCTCGACGCCGCTCGACGTGCCTGGCGGGCCGGAGATAGCGCACCCCTGCTGAGGATCGCCGCCGAACAGGGCTACTACGGCGGGGGTGGCCCGGTGCGCGAGTACTCCGAGGGCGCCTACCTCGCCGTCGCCTGCAACGACTATCCGCAGCTCTGGGACCGGTCAGCGTCGCCCGCCACGCGCCGGCAGCAGTACGACGACGCGGTCGCCGACCTGCGACACACCAACCCGAGCATCTTCGCGCCGTTCACCATCACCGACTGGTTGACCTCGGACTGGGCGGACTACAACACCTGTCTGCCGTGGAGCAAGCCGAGCCACTGGGTGCCGGCAGTGCCGGAGCCGCCCACCTACCCCACCATGCCGACGCTGGTGCTGGTAGGCGATCTGGACTCCATCACCTCGCCGTGGGGCGCCCAGGTGGTCGCGGGAAACTTCCCCAACTCGCACTTCGTGGAGGTCGCCAACGTCGGCCACGTGACGGCGCTCGCCGACTACGCCGGCTGCGCCTCCCAGGTGGTCCGCCGGTTCGTCCGGAGACGCGACCCCGGCGACACCTCGTGCGCCGCTGACGCCAATCCGGCCGTGCGGATGGTGTCCTCCTTCCCGCGGAAGGCGCGCGGCTTCCCTGTGCCCGCTGGGTCTGGTCGAGCCGCCAGCCGTCGGGCCGCTGCCGCCGCCGTGCACACCGTCGGCGACCTCTTCCCGCGCTGGTTCGCGATGTATGGCACCCACGGCCGTGGTCTGCGCGGTGGCACCTTCACCACCGCCGGCCTGTCCCGTGTCTCCTTCCGGATGCATCGACTGCGCCTGGTCCGCGACGTGGCGGTCTCCGGCCACGTGACGTGGCTGCGCCGCGACGGCACGGTCCAGGCCCAGGCCGGACTGGCCGGCGCGCACTCCGGTCGGCTGCGGATCAAGTGGAGCGACGCCACCGCCCGCGCCGTGGCCAAGGGTCGCGTCGACGGGCGCGCCGTACGCATCACCATGACCGCGCCCTGAGTGCGACGGCCGGGGTGAGCTCTGCCGCGGTCTTGGTGCGTCTGCCGCGGTCTTGTGGTGGCAAAGTGCCACGTATACCTGGCCCCAAGCCACCACAGCACCGCGGGAGATGGGTCAAGGCAACCACAGCACCGCGGCAGATGGGGAGCCCCCGGGGACGCGGGACCCTAGGACTGCTGCTCGGGGCGCCCCTGGAAGTCGTCCATGGTGTGGTAGATCCCGAGCACCCGGTCGGCGAGGAAGTCGCGCACGCCACCGGGGACGATGCCCTTGACCGCCTCGCTGAGCAGCACGGTTTTGGGCATCACCACGAACGACTTGCCGCGCAGCATCGCCGACCAGGTCTCGGCGACGACGTCCTCCGGCTCGAGCAGGGGCAACAGCGGAGCCGAGTGCGCGCCGTCGAACATGCCGGTCTTGATGTAGTAGGGGCACACCGTGGTCACCCGCACGTGCTGGTGTCCCGCCTGCTCCAACTCGAGGCGGACCGACTCTGACCAACCGACGACGGCCCACTTGGAGGCGGCGTACGACGCCATCCGCGGGTTGGCGGTCAACCCGGCCGCGGAGGCGAGGTTGACCAGGCGGCACGGTGCGTCGCTCTCGATCATCGCGGGGAGGAACTGGCGCGCGACCAGCATTGGCCCCAGCGCGTTGACCGACATGGTGAACTCGGTGTCGTGCTCGGTGTCGGTCTCCCAGAAGTAGTGGTTGCCGCGCACGACTCCGGCGTTGTTGACGAGCACCTCGATGGTGCCGACATCGGTGAGTACGGCGGTCGCGGCGTCTTGGACCGCCGCGCGATCCGACACGTCGACCACGTCGATGCGCACTCGCCCGCCGTCGGTGTCGAGCTCGTCGCGGGTCTGCGCCAGGGCGTCCTTGTCGACGTCCCAGAGCACCACCGTGGTCGCGCCTTCAGCAAGAGCGCGCTCGGCGAAGAGCCGCCCCATGCCCATGGCCGCGCCGGTGACCAACACCTTCTTGCCAGCGACGTCTTGGAGTGTCGTGCCCACCTCTTCATCGTGGCACTGCCGGGGCGTCGGCGACACCGATGCGGGCCCGGAAGAGACGTTGCGTTGCTCACTCCCCGCGCAGTCGTCGGCGCAGCACCTCCAGCTGCTTGCGCTCGGACTTGGTGAGCGAGTCCATGCCGGTCGCGCCGATCTTGTCGAGCAGGTCGTCCAGCTTGGCCCGGTCGCTCGCCGCCTGGCTGCTAGAGCCGGTCCACGGCCCGGACACGACGGTGCCGGGGCCCTGGGAGCGGCGTGCCTGACGCGGCTGGCGGTGCCGGAAGAAGGCGAGATCGGGGATCTGGTGGTAGTCGCGCAGCAGGCCCAGCGACCGCGCCACTACGGCGGCCAGAGCGAGGCCGACCACGAAGTCCACGAGTCCCACGAAGTCGCGTTGGGACAGGTAGGACAACACCGGCAGCGCCACGAAGATCGCGCCGATCACCCAGCCGGGGATGTTGAAGAAGAACCGGATGTAGGGATTCTCCGCGATGAAGAGGAGCAGCACGATCAACCCGATCGTGCCCAATCCGTAGCGGATCAGGACGGCGTCCTGGAACAGCACCGAGAGCGCGACGGTCAGCACGCCGAGGCAGAGCGTCACCCACACCAGCAGGTTGGCCATCTTGGTCCGGCCGAGGGTCTGCTCGAGGAAGGTCCCGAAGTACCAGAAGAAGAAGATGGTGATGACCGACCAGAACGAGATGTCGTTGGCCATCGGCCAGGTCGCCACCCGCCACACCTGGCCGGACCGCCAGACCAGGAACGGGTCGAGCACCAGGGCCTCGAAGAGCGAGGGGACGAGCGCGAACACCACGAACATCACCGCGGCGGCGATGGAGGTGAACGTCGTCGTGTTGACGTCGAGCGTCCCGATTCGGAACCACGGATCCGACTCGCCGCCGCCGGGCACGGGGGAGAACCGGAATCGACTGGCCACCGGCGAAGCCTAACAACGTCGCCACGTACTTAGGACAACCCGACGATGTTGCCTTCCTCGTCGAGGTCGATCCGGTCCGAGGCCGGCACCTTGGGCAGGCCGGGCATCGTCATGACGTCCCCGGTGACGAGGACGACGAAGCCGGCGCCGGCGTTGAGCCGGACCTCCCGGACGTTGATGACGTGGCCGCTCGGAGCGCCGAGCAGGCTGGGGTCGGTGGAGAAGGAGTACTGCGTCTTCGCGATGCAGATCGGCAGGTGGCCGTAGCCGTCGGCCTCGATCCGGTCGAGGCGACGCTTGGCCTTGGCGTCCCAGGTGACGCCCGAGGCGCCGTACACCCTGGTCGCGACGGCCTCGGCCTTGCCGGCCAGCGACTGCTCGTCGTCGTAGACGAAGGAGAAGCCGTCGCTGTCGTCGGCCTCGATCGCGGCCAGCACACCCCGAGCGAGGTCCTCTGCGCCGGCGCCACCGTCGGAGAAGTGGGTCGCCGGGAAGGCGGCGACGCCCTCGGCAGCGGCAAGCTGCTTGACCAGCTCGATCTCGGCGTCGGTGTCGCTGGGGAACCGGTTGATCGCGACGACCGGGGGCAGACCGTAGACGTCGCGGATATTGCGCAGGTGGCGACGGAGGTTCTCGGCTCCCGCGGTGACGGCGTCGAGGTTCTCCTCGGTGAGCTCGGGGACCTTCACGCCGCCGTGGTACTTCAGCGCCCGCACCGTGGCGACCACGACGACCGCCGACGGGCGGAGCCCGGAGGCCCGGCACTTGATGTCGATGAACTTCTCCGCGCCCAGGTCGGCGCCGAAGCCCGCCTCGGTGACCACGTAGTCGGCCAGCTTGAGCGCCGTCCGCGTCGCCATCACCGAGTTGCAGCCGTGCGCGATGTTGGCGAACGGGCCGCCGTGGATCATCGCCGGTGTGTGCTCGAGGGTCTGCACCAGGTTGGGCGCCAGGGCGTCGCGCAGGACCACGGCCATCGCACCGTGGGCCTTGAGCTCGCGGGCGGTGACCGGCTGCTTCTCGCGGTTGTAGCCGATCACGATGTCACCCAGCCGCTCCTTGAGGTCGGCGAGAGACTCGGAGAGACAGAAGATCGCCATCACCTCCGAGGCGACCACGATGTCGAAGCCGTCCTCACGGGGGAAGCCGTTGGCGACCCCGCCGAGGCCGACCACGATGTCCCGCAGCGCCCGGTCGTTGAGGTCGACCACCCGCTTCCAGGCGACCGTGCGTGGGTCGATGCCCAGCGCGTTGCCGTGGTGGACGTGGTTGTCGATCAGCGCCGCGAGCAGGTTGTTGGCCGCGGCGATCGCGGCGAAGTCGCCGGTGAAGTGGAGGTTGATGTCGGTCATCGGCACGACCTGGGCGTAGCCGCCGCCGGCCGCGCCGCCCTTCATCCCGAACACCGGGCCCATCGACGGCTCGCGCAGCGCGACCATCGACTTCTTGCCGATCCGCTGCAGGGCGTCGGCGAGTCCGACCGAGGTGGTGGTCTTGCCCTCCCCCGCAGGTGTCGGCGAGATCGCCGTCATCAAGATCAGGGTGCCGTCGGGTCGGTCCTGGACGGACCTGATGTAGGGCAGCGACACCTTCGCCTTGGTGTGGCCGTACGGCGCCAGTGCCTCGGCGTCGATGCCCAGCTTCTCCTGGGCCAGCGGGATGATCGGTCGCAGGGTTGCTGCGCTGGCGATCTCGATGTCGGACAGCATGGGACTCCGTTGTCTCCTCTCGGCACTGCCGCACGGCTCGCCGCGGGATGGCCTCCCGTCGCGGTCGAGGCGGGCGCCGTCCGCACGATACGCCCGCTGTGGGCGGTTTGTCTCGTATCGCGCATCGGGTTGCGTATCACACAACTCGATCACGAGGCGCCTGGCTGGGTTGCGGGAGGCGCTTGGTACGGCGGGACCGTGGTGCTGTCGGAGCCACGCCCTAGGGTCGTGGCCATGACCCTGTGGCTGCATCGCGCTTCTCGGGCGGACGTGCTGGCCGACCAGCTGGGGGAGCTGCTGAGCACCCCGCTGGCGGACCCGTTCGCCACCGAGGTCGTCGTGGTGCCGGCGAAGGGCATGGAGCGGTGGTTGTCCCAGCGGCTGTCCCACCGACTCGGCCGAGGCGGCACCGTCGGGGAGCTTCGTGACGACGGCGTGTGCGCGGGCGTGGACTTTCGCACCCCGTGGTCACTGGTGGCCGAGATCACCGGCCAGCGTGACGAGGACCCTTGGGCACCGGATGCCTTGGCCTGGCCGGTGCTGGAAGCGATCGACGATGCGTTGGGCGAGGCTTGGGCGGAGCCGCTGGCGATCCATCTCGGACACGGTCTCCGCGGCGCGGACGCGGACGTGGGGGCGGCCGACCTGAGGTTGGGGCGGCGCTATGCGTTGGCTCGGCGGATCGCGGGCCTGTTCGCGTCGTACTCCCTGCAGCGGCTGACCGTCCTCGACGACTGGGCGACCGGTCGTGCCACCGACGGCTGCGGACTGCCGGTGCCCGACGACCTGGCCTGGCAGCCGGAGCTCTGGCGACGGGTGCTGGAGCGGGTGCCCGCACCCGCACCGCCGGAGCGACACCGGGCCGCTCTCGACCGACTCGCGGGTGAGCCGCGGTCCATCGACCTGCCCGATCGGCTCTCCCTCTTCGGGCACACCAGGCTCCCGAGCACCGAGCTGCAGCTGCTGAGTGCGCTCGGCGAGCATCGCGAGGTGCACCTGTGGCTGCCGCATCCCTCCCACGAGCTCTGGCGCGCCCTGGCGCCGATCGTCGCTGGCGGGCCGGTGCGCCGCGCCCACGACGAGAGCTACCAAGCCGCCCGGCATCCGCTGCTGGTCTCCCTCGGCCGCGACGTGCGCGAGCTGCAGCGCACCGTGGCCCAGGCGGACCCCGACAGGGCAGATCTCGACAGGGCAGATCTGGACAGGGCAGATCTCGACCAAGGTCACCCCGATCGGAGCGAAGAGCGAGGACTGCTCGGTTGGCTGCAGTCAGACCTGATGGCCAACGTGTCCGATCGGACGAGTGGGCGGACCTGGACGCCGACGGACCGCTCCGTCCAGGTGCATGCCTGCCATGGTCCGGCTCGTCAGGTCGAAGTGCTCCGCGAGGTGCTGCTCGGGTTGCTGGCCGACGATCCGACGCTGGAGCCGCGCGACGTGCTGGTGATGTGCCCGGACATCGAGACCTATGCGCCGTTGGTCTCCGCGGCGTTCGGACTCGGGGACGTCGTCGGTGAGGGCGGCCATCCCGCCCACCGGCTCCGGGTCCGGCTGGCCGACCGGGCGCTCCACCAGACCAACCCACTGCTGGCGGTGGCGGCGCGGCTGCTCGAGCTTGCCGGGGGCCGTGCGCTCGCCAGCGACGTGCTCGACCTTGCTCACGCGGAGCCGGTGCGTCGCCGGTTCGGCTTCTCCGAGGACGACCTCGATCAGCTCGCCACCTGGGTGGCGGAGGCGGGTGTGCGCTGGGGTTTCGACGCGGAGCATCGACGCGACTTCGGCCTCGCCGACTTCGTGCAGAACACCTGGCGGTTCGGTCTCGACCGACTCCTCGCCGGGGTGACCATGTCGGCCGACGCGGGGACGTGGATCGACAAGACCCTGCCGCTGGACGACGTCGGCAGCGGTCAGGTCGACCTGGCCGGCAGATTCACGGAGTACGTCGACCGCCTGGTCGCGGTGACCGATGCCCTAGTCGGCAGCCATCCGCTGCAGCACTGGCTGGACACCCTGGCCGACGGGGTCGAGTCGCTCACCGACGTCGCCCCCGCGGATGCCTGGCAGGCCGGTCAGGTCCAGCGCGAGCTGGGCCGGATCGGCGCCGAGCACTCGTCCCGCGGCTCTGCTCGACGAGAGGACGAGCACCACGGTGGCGACCTGCTCCGCCTTCCCGATGTGCGCGCACTGCTGAGCAGCCGACTGGCTGGCCGACCGACCCGAGCGAACTTCCGCACCGGCACGCTCACCGTCTGCACGATGGTCCCGATGCGTTCGGTGCCCCATCGAGTGGTCTGCCTGCTCGGTCTCGACGACGGTGTCTTCCCGCGGGTCGGCATCATCGACGGCGACGATCTGCTCGCCCGGGCACCGATGACCGGCGAGCGCGATCTGCGCAGCGAGGACCGCCAGCTGCTGCTCGACGCGATCATGGCGGCGACCGAGACGCTGGTGATCACCTACACCGGTGCCGATCCCTACTCCGGACAGCCCCGGCCTCCCGCCGTACCCCTCGGTGAGCTGCTGGATGCGCTCGACGAGACCGCGACGGCGCCTGAGGGCCCGCTCGCCCGGGCGGTCGTCACCCACCACCCGCTGCAGCCCTTCGACCGCCGCAACCTCACTCCGGGGGCGCTGACGCCGAAGACACCCTTCACCTTCGATCCGGTCGCGCTCGCCGGTGCTCGAGCGGCCGGGAGCGTGCGCACTGCTCCGCCGGCGTTCCTGCCCGGTGCGCTGCCCGAGCTGGCGCGCGGAGACGTCGCGCTCGACGAGCTGGCTGCCTTCCTCAAGCATCCGGTGCGCGCATTCCTGCGCGACCGGCTCGAGATCGCGCTGCCGGCCGAGGAGGAGCCGGTGGCCGACGGTCTGCCGGTCGAGATCGACGCGCTCGCCCAGTGGGGGGTCGGGGACCGGGTGCTGGCCGATCTGCTCGGTGGGGTCGACCCGGTCCGTGCCCGTGAGCAGGAGTGGCGCCGCGGTGTGATGCCGCCCGGTCGCCTCGGCTGGCGCATGCTCGGCGACATCGTCGAGCGCGCGGTGCCGTTGGCCCGAGCCGCACTGGAGCTGCGCACCCGTCCGCCGACCGCGGTAGACGTCGACGTCGACCTGGGTGACGGGCGCTGGCTGCGCGGCACCGTGCCTGGCGTGTACGGCGACCGGTTGGTGGCCGTCTCCTACTCCCGGCTCGGCGCGACCCACCGATTGCAGTCGTGGCTGCGTCTCCTCGCCCTGGCCGGCGCCGACCCCGACCACAACTGGACCGCCCACACCGTCGGGCGACCCACCAACTCGCGTTCTCCCGACGCCTACGCCACCTCACTGCTCGGACCGGTCGACGATCACACCGCGCGCAGGCTGGTGGCAGAGCTGGTCGATCTCCGGGATCGGGGTCTGGCGGGGCCGCTGCCGCTGCCGATCAAGGCGTCCTACTCCTATGCCAAGCTGCGCCGCACCGACGCCAGCGTCGCCCAGGCACGGGTCAAGGCGGGCTGGGACTGGGCTGACGGCAGGTTCCCCGGCGAGTGCTCCGACGCGGCGCACGTGCGCACCTGGGGACCGGGTGCTGCCATTCCCGGGCTCACCGAGCCACCGCAACCCGGCGAGGAAGTGGCGGGTGAGCGGGACCGGTTCGGCGCGCTGGCACTGCGCCTGTGGGGTCCTCTGCTGACTGCCGAGCAGGGGAGCTGGTGATGGACCGCTTCAACCTCGCCGATCCGCTGCCGAGCGGCACCACCCTGCTGGAGGCCAGCGCGGGGACCGGCAAGACGTTCACGGTCGCGGGCCTGGTCACCCGCTACGTCGCCGAGGGCCACGCCCGGCTCGAGGAGATGTTGGTGATGACCTTCGGGCGGGCGGCCAGCCAGGAGCTGCGCGAGCGGGTCCGTGAGCAGCTGGTCGAGGCCGAGCGCGCCCTGTCACGTCCGGTCGCCGAGCCCCCCAACGAGCTCGTCGCCCTCCTCGTCGACGCAGACGAGTCGGAGCTTGTCGAGCGTCGGCGCCGGCTGCGCGAGGCGCTGGCCTCCTTCGACGCCGCGACGATCGCCACCACCCATCAGTTCTGCCAACTGGTGCTGCGCTCCCTGGGCGTCGCCGGTGACACCGACCCGGGGGTGCGTCTGGTCGAGAACCTGGACGACCTCGTCGTCGAGGTGGTCGACGATCTCTATCTGCAACGCTATGGCCAGGCATCCGGCAAGCCGCCGTTCGACCGGGCGGCGGCGCTGCAACTCGCCTTCCGCGCCGTCGAGGACCCGCAGGCCCGGCTCGCCGACGTCCGTGCGGTGGAGGGGTCGTCGCCCTGGGAGCGGGTGGACTTCGCGGAAGCCGTGCGCGCTGAGATCGAGCGCCGCAAGCGGCGGCTGGGCATCTTGAGCTACGACGACCTGCTCGGCAGACTTGCCGCTGCGCTCGAGGCGCCCGACGCGCCCGCCCGTCAGCGGATGCGCGCGCGCTGGCGGATCGTGCTGGTCGACGAGTTCCAAGACACCGACCCGGTGCAGTGGCAAGTCATCGACCGTGCGTTCTCCGGTCACGCCACGGTGGTGCTGATCGGCGATCCCAAGCAGGCCATCTACGGCTTCCGTGGCGGTGACGTGGTCACCTACCTGACGGCTGCGCGCACCGCCACGACGTCAGCCACCTTGGCCACCAACTGGCGCACCGACCAGGCGGTGGTCGACCGACTCCAGGTGGTGCTCTGCGACGCCGCGCTAGGTGAGGAGTCCATCGTGGTGCGCGAGGTGACGGCCGCCCACGAGGGCAGTCGCCTGGCTGGGTTGCCGCATCCCTCGCCGTTCCGGATCCGCGCGCTGCGGCGCGACGGCTTCCGGCTGACCAAACCGGGTGAGGTCGGGGTGCGTGACGCACGCCGCCACATTGCCGCCGACTGCGCGGCCGACATCGCCGCGGCGCTGGCCTCCGGCGCGACGTACGCCGGCCGGCCGCTGCAGGCCCGAGACATCGCCGTCCTCGTCGGCGTCCGCGAGCACGGCGTGCTGGTGCAAGCCGAGCTGGCCGCCCGCGGCATCCCGTCCGTCGTGGCCGGTGGCGGTCACGTGCTGCGCACACCCGCTGCCGACGACTGGCTGGCTCTGCTCGAGGCGCTCGACCAGCCCCATCGCGCACCGCGCGTCCGGGCCGCGGCGCTCACTGCCTTCTTCGGCTCGACCACCGCGGAGCTGGTGGAGGAGGACGGTGCGCTCACCGATCGAGTCGCCGACACGCTGCGCGGCTGGGCGGTCCTGCTGCGCGGGCGCGGGGTGGCCGCGCTGGTCGAAGCGGCCGAGGAGCGCGGCCTGACTCCTCGGGTGCTGGCTCGCACGGACGGCGACCGTCTGCTCACCGACCTGCGCCACATCGCCCAACTGCTGCACGAGACCGCTACCCGCGAGCGGCTCGGCCTGACCGCGCTGCTGCAGTGGTTCCGCGGGGAGCGCGAGCGCAACGCCCCGACGACCGAGCGCACCCGTCGACTCGACAGCGACTCGGCGGCCGTCCAGATCGTCACCATCCACGCCAGCAAGGGCCTCCAGTATCCCCTGGTCTATCTCCCGTTCGCCTACGAGAAGTTTGTCCGTCCCGTCGAGACCGCCCTGTTCCACGAGGACGGCCAGCGCACTCTCGACGTCGCCGGCGCGGGCGACCAGTGGGCCGGGCACGTCGCGCTCCACCAGGCCGAGGAGGCGGGCGAGGATCTCCGCGAGCTGTACGTCGCCCTGACCCGGGCTCAGTCCCAGGTCACCTGCTGGTGGGCACCCACGACCAACACGCCGACAGGTCCGTTGCATCGGCTGCTGTTCGGCCGCCAGCCCGGACAGGCCATCGTGCCGGACCGGCAGGCTCTGCGCGATGACGACTACTCCTTCCGCGTGCTCGAGATGATCGAGGAGCTCGGCGGACCGTCGCTGGAGGAGTCCGTGGTGGCGGACGCCGTCCCGGCACTCCCGCCCGCGGACCTGGGCGAGCTGGCCCGACGCAGGTTCGAGCGGAGCATCGACACCGAGTGGCGGCGGACGTCGTACTCCGGTCTGATCCGAGCCGAGGAGACGTCCCCGGCCGTGGACAGCGAGCCGGAGGTGAGTCCGTTGGAGGACGAGCCGGAGGACGCCGATGACGAGCCGCAGCTGCCCGTCGAGGTGGCGGCGGAGGCGACCGTCGACCTGCCGTCTCCGATGGCCGACCTCCCCGCGGGCGCGGCCTTCGGCAGCCTGGTCCATGCCGTGCTGGAGAAGGCCGATCCTCAGGCCGCGGACCTGCGCGCTGAGTTGGCCAGCGTGATCGCCGAGGAGCGACGCTGGTGGCCGGTGGATACCGGCGTCGAGGAGTTGGCAGACGGCTTGCTGCCGCTGCACGAGACTCCGCTGGGGCCGCTGTTGCCCGGACTGACTCTGCGCGACCTGGGCCGTGCGGATCGCCTCTGCGAGCTGGACTTCGAGTTCCCGCTGGTGGGTGGCGACCAGCGCGGCGCGGTGCCGGATCGTCGTCTGCGCGACCTCGCGGAGGTCTGGCGGAGGCACCTGCCCGCCGGTGATCCGCTGCTGCCCTATGCCCACCGCCTCGAGCAGCCGGTGCTCGGCGACCAACAGCTGCACGGCTACTTGTCCGGCTCCATCGACGTGGTGCTGCGGGCCACCGGTCCGGACGGGCCGCGGTTCGTCGTCGTGGACTACAAGACCAACCTGCTCGGCGAGCCGGGTCGCCCGGCGACCGCCGCCGACTACGCGCGCCCACGGCTCGCGGAGGCGATGCTGCACTCGCACTATCCGCTGCAGGCCACGCTCTACTCCGTGGTGCTGCACCGCTATCTGCGCTGGCGACTCCCCGCCTACGACCCCGATCGTCACCTGGGCGGTGTGCTCTACCTCTACCTGCGGGGGATGTGCGGACCGGACACACCGTTGGTCGATGGTCATCCGGCAGGAGCCTTCAGCTGGGCGCCGCCGACCTCCTTCGTGCTGGCGGTCTCCGACCTGCTGGCCGGCGATCAGGTCCCCGGCGTGGGGGTGTCGGGATGACCGAGCTGTTCGAGGCGGTCGATCGACACGACCGACGGCTGGTTCGCTCGGCGACCGGACTGCTCGCGACGTTCAACCGGGCGGGTGTGCTGGAGGCGGCGGACGTGCATGTGGCGGCGCGGCTCGGCGAGCTCGTCGGCGAGTCCGACGACACCGTGCTGCTCGCCGTCGCCCTCGCAGTGCGCGCCGTGCGCCGCGGATCGGTCTGCGTCGACCTCGCCGAGGTGGTCGCCCAGGAGGCCGATCCGGGATCCGTCGCCGCGGAGCTGCCCTGGCCGTCGCCGGCCGGCTGGTTGGACCGGATCGGCGCCAGCCCCTTGCGCGCCTCCTCGGTCGTCGAGGTCGAAGGCGGCCTGCTCTACCTCGACCGCTACTGGCGCGAGGAGGGCCAAGTCCGCGACGATCTGGTGGCCCGGGCCGCCCAACCGCCGCCCGTCGTCGACGCCGAGGTGCTCGACGCTGGCGCACGCCGGATCTTCCCCGACGGCTACTCCGAGCAGCGCGCTGCCGCCGAGGCGGCCGCACACCGGTGGACCACCGTCCTCACCGGTGGGCCCGGGACCGGCAAGACGACCGCTGTCGCGGGCCTCTTGTCCCTGCTGGCCGAGCAGGCCCCGGCCGAGCGGCCACCCCGGGTCGCGCTCACCGCGCCGACGGGCAAGGCCGCGGCCCGTCTCCAAGAGGCCGTTGCCGAGGCCGCTGGTGCCATGCCTGCCCAGGATCGGGACCGGCTGGGCGAGCTCTCCGCGTCGACCTTGCATCGGCTGCTCGGTTGGCGACCGCAGCACCGCACCCGCTTCCGGCATCATCGAGACAACCGGTTGCCCCACGACATCGTGGTGGTCGACGAGACCTCGATGGTGTCGCTGACCATGATGGCCCGCCTGGTCGAGGCGATCCGGCCGGACGCTCGGCTGGTGCTGGTGGGCGACCCCGACCAGCTGGCCTCGGTCGAGGCCGGCGCGGTGCTCGCCGATCTGGTCGCCGGTCTCGGATCGCGTGACCCCGACTCGGTCGTCGCTCTGCGCACCTCGCACCGCTTCGGGGCCGGCATCGGCGAGCTCGCGACCGCCGTGCGCGATGGGGACGACGAAACCGCCTGGACCCTGCTCCGCGAGGGTGGCGACGAGGTGGAGCTCGTGGACGCCGAGGACCCGGCCGCAGCGGAGTTGGTGCGTGGTGTCGCGCTGGGCGCTGCGCTCGAGGTCCGCGCTGCCGCCGAGTCCGGCGATGCGGTGTCCGCGGCCACGGCCCTGGATCGGCACCGGCTGCTGTGTGCCCACCGCGACGGGCCGTTCGGCGCCGCCCACTGGAACCGGCAGGTCGAGCGCTGGTTGGGCGAGACGTTGGGGGTGCCGGTGGGTGCTGCGCGGGGCCGGGAGTGGTACGTCGGCCGCCCCCTCCTCGTGACCGCCAACGACTACGGTCTCGGCCTCTTCAACGGCGACACCGGGGTCGTCATCCACGACGACGACGCCCCGCACGGGCTCAGTGCCGCCATCTCGGCGGTGGGCGAGCCGCTCAGATTCGCCACGTCCCGGCTCGCTGACGTCGAGACGCTGCACGCGATGACGGTGCACAAGAGCCAGGGCAGCCAGGCCGTCGAGGTGACCGTGCTGCTTCCTGCGGAGGACTCTCGACTGCTCTCCCGGGAACTCTTCTACACCGCGATCACCCGAGCCCAGCACAAGGTGCGTGTGGTCGGGACCGAGGCCACCATCCGCGCCGCCGTCACCCGTCGGGCCCAGCGCGCCTCCGGTCTGCGCCAACGTCTGGCGGAGTAGTCCGACGCCGTTTCGCGTCCCGGCACGGAAACATCGCGGCAACATGTGTCGTCTAGCCTCGAACCGTGCCTTTCCTGTTGCGAGTCGAGTTGCCCGACGTCCCGGGCTCCCTGGGTCGGGTCGCGTCCGCGATCGGTGCCGGCGGTGGTGACATCGAGGCCATCGAGATCGTGGAGCATCGCCCCGACGGCACCGCAGTCGACGACGTGATGCTGGAGCTCGCGGCCGGCGTGATGCCGGACTCGGTGGTGTCGGCGTGCAACGCGGTCGAGGGTGTCCGGGTGGTGTGGATCAGCCGCTACGCCGCAGGCGGGAACCTGCTGCTCGACTTGGAAGTGGTCGAAGAGCTGACCGTCCATCGAGAGCAAGCGTTGGACCGGCTGGCCGGCATGCTGCCCGTCGCGTTCCGGGTCGACTGGGCCGCCCGGGTGCGCCACACTGCCGACGGCGCGGTGGCGGTCAGCGCGACCGAGGCCGCACCGACCGAACTGCCCTGGGCGGATCTGAAGCAGGCCGAGCGGCTCCCACCGGTCGACGACGTCACGCTGCTGTGTGGTGCACCGCTGCTCGACGACGAGATCGTCGTGCTGGGTCGCAGTGGCGGTCCGGAGTTCCTCGACAGCGAACTGGCCAGACTGGGTCATCTGGCCGGGCTGGCCGTGTCGATCGCCGGTCGCTGACCCGTGGGTCCCTTCCGGGCCGCCCGTGAAGCCGCCGAGGCGGTGCGTGCTCGCACCGGACGGTCGTCGTACGACGCCGTGCTGGTGCTCGGCTCCGGTTGGGCCCCGGCGATCGACTCCTGGGGTGAGCCGTTCGCGCGGATGCCGATGGCGGAGGTCCCGCACTTCTTGACCCCGGCCGCCGAGGGACATCGTGGTGAGCTGCTGGGGTTCGACCTCGACGGCGCAGCGGTGCTGGTGCTGTCCGGACGGACCCATCTCTACGAAGGGCACGGGCCGCGACCGGTCGTGCACGGCGTGCGGACCGCCGCCGCGCTCGGCTGTCGGGTGGCCGTGCTGACCAACGCGAACGGGTCCTTGCGTCCGGACTGGGAGATCGGGCGGCCCATCGTGATCAGCGATCACGTCAACGCCACCGGTGTCTCGCCGATAGAGGGGGCGCACTTCGTGGATCTCACCGATGCCTGGTCGCCGCGGCTGCGAGCGCGAGCGGGTGAGCTCGACCCTGAGCTGGCAGAGGGCGTCTACGCCCAGCTCCGCGGCCCGCACTACAACACCGCGGCGGAGGCCGAGTGGCTGCGTCGGGTCGGCGCGGACCTGGTCGGCATGTCGACCGTTCCGGAGGCCATCGCCGCTCGCGAGGCTGGGCTCGAGCTGTTCGGGGTCTCGGTGGTGACCGCGATCGAGGGCAGCGAGGACGCCATCGATCCCTCGAACGTCGTCGCCGCCGCCGAACGCACTGCTCGCCGCCTCGGCCCGCTCCTCGCGGACGTCATAGAGAACGGTTGCTCGAGCGACCACGAAGTATGACCTGCCGCCGTAGCCCTGCGTCCGCGCCCCACCCGGAGTACCAGGGGTGGGGCTCGCCCTCACTCGTTGCGAGGTGCACGATGGGCCTATGACCGACTCCACGACGTACGCCGAGACGCGCCGCCTCGGTGTCGAGACCACCGGCATCGAGATCATCGACGAGGCCGAGCGCACCGCTCGTCCGGCCAACCTGTTCTGGCCCTGGTTCGCCGCCAACGTGTCGGTGTTCGGGGTCAGCTATGCGGCGTTCATCCTCTACTTCGGGATCTCCTTCTGGCAGGGCGTCTTCGTCGCCGTCGTCGGGATCACCGTGTCCTTCATGCTGTGCGGGATCATCGCGATCGCCGGCAAGCGCGGCTCCGCGCCGACGATGATCCTGTCCCGCGCGCCATTCGGCGTCGTCGGGCAGAAGGTGCCCGGAGTGATCTCGTGGCTGGTCTCCATCGGCTGGGAGACCTTCTTGGCGATCATGGCCGTGCTCGCGACGGCGACGGTCTTCAGCGAGCTCGGCTGGAGCGACGGCAACGCCACCAAGATCGTGGCCGCCGTCGTCGTGGCCGCGCTGATCGTGTCGGCCTCGGTCGCCGGCTATCACATCATCATGAAGATGCAGTCCTGGCTGACCTGGATCACCGGGATCGTCACGATCGGCTACATCCTGCTCACCTTGAAGGACATCGACTGGTCGGCGGTGTCCGCGATTCCGGCGGGCTCTACCCAGTCGGTGATCGGCGCCCTCACCATGGTGATGACCGGCTTCGGTCTCGGCTGGATCAACATCGCAGCCGACTGGTCGCGCTATCAGCACCACGACTCCTCGTCGGTAGGCATCGTCGTCTGGAACACCTTCGGCGGCGCGATCGCGCCCGTGCTGCTGGTCCTCTATGGTCTGGCCCTGGCCGGGTCCTCGCCGAAGGTCCTCGACGGTGTCGCCGCCGATCCGATCGGGACACTGGCGACGCTGCTGCCGACGTGGTACCTCGTGCCCTTCCTGATCTGCGCCATCCTGGCCCTGGTCAGCGGTGCCGTGCTGGGGATCTACTCGTCCGGGTTGACCTTGCTTTCGCTAGGCGTCCGCATTCCTCGCCCGAGCGCGGCCTTCGTCGACGGTGTGATCCTCACCCTGGGCACGATCTACGTCGTGTTCTTCACCGACGACTTCCTCGGCCCGTTCCAGAGCTTCCTGATCACGCTAGGTGTGCCGCTCGCGTCCTGGGCGGGGATCATGATCGCCGACATCGCCCTGCGCAAGCGGGACTACGACGAGGTCGCCCTGTTCGATCCGAAGGGTCGCTACGGCTCGGTCGACTGGGTTGCGATCGGCACCATGGTGGGCGCCTCGATCATCGGCTGGGGACTGGTCATCAACCAGTTCGCCGACGCCTCCTGGAACAACTGGCAGGGTTACCTGCTCGGCCCGCTGGGCATGGGCGGCAAGGACGGTGACTGGGCCTACGCCAACATCGGCGTCCTCGCTGCGCTGGTGCTCAGCTTCGTGGTCGTCTACGTCGCCAAGGCTCCCGTCGTACGCCGCCAGGAGGCCGACGCGAGCTGATCGGTCACCGGACCGAGCGGATCCGGGTGACGAAGATCGAGCCGAGGACGCTGACCACGAAGGCGAAGCCGTAGACCACGCCGTACCCCAAAGACCACGACTCGCCGTGGGTGGCCACCGAGCCGCCGGAGTTGCGGACCAGGGTGAGCAGCAGGCCGGCGATGATCGGGGCGAACACCTGCGGGAGGGCGTTGGCGATGTTGATGACGCCGAGGTCCTGCGCGGCCCTCGGCGGCGGGCAAGACCTGGGTGATCAGCGCGAAGTCGACGGCGGTGTAGATGCCATAGCCGACCCCGAGGACCGCTGCCGCGACGACGGCGGCCGGGTAGGTCTGGGGGATGGCCAGGATCAAGGTGGCGGTGCCGGCGACGATGCCGGACCAGATCACGAACACCTTGCGGCGGCCGAGCCGGTCGCTCCAGGCACCACCGAATGCCGTGGTGAAGACCATGGTGAGCGCATAGATCACGGTCAGCCAGAAGACCTTGTCGGGGCCTTCGTCCTCGGAGAAGCCGAGGCCGTCGGTGACGAAGTAGAGCAGGTACATCGTGCCGACGTAGTTGCCGATGTTGACCAGGAACCGGGTGATCCAGGTCCAGGCGAAGTCGGGATGGCGGCGCGGCGAGACCCAGAACGAGGACAAGAACCGGCCGAGTTGGAACGGCGGCGGCCGATAGTCCCGGGGCAGCGCGAGGTCGCGGGAGCGCAACGCATAGGGGAGGGTGAGGACGAGCAGGACCGCGATCGTGACGAGGTAGCCGGCGGCGATGCTGCCTGTCACCGAAGCGATCCCGACACCTCCGACGACTCCGAGGGTCTGTGCGATGGCCAGGAGGCCGCCGACCAGTCCGCGGCGGGCTTCGGGCACCTGATCGGGTACGGCGGCCGTCACCGCGGCGTACATGGCGTTCAAGAACATCTGCACGCCGCACCAGCCGAGCATCATCATCGGCACGCTCTCGGCCACCGAGAGCACCACCAGGGAGAGTGCGCCACCCGCGGCGCCGACCAGGATCCAGGGCAGCCGCCGGCCCATCCGCAAGGTGGTGCGGTCGGAGAATGCGCCGAACAACGGGTTGCACACCGTGGAGACGAAGGCGCCCACGCCGAGCACCCAGCCGAGCACCTGCTCCTTGTGGTCCGGCGAGATCGCGCGGGCCTGCTCGGCGAGCAGCACTTGGATCGGGCCGAACCAGCCGGCCGTGATGCCGAGGTTGACCAGGCTCAGTGCGCTGACCCAGCTCCAGGGCGGATTGGTGGTGGGCTCGGCGAGCGCGGAGCGCCCGGAGGTCTCGGCGGCCGCGTCGAAGGACGTCACGGAAGGACATTCTGGGGCCACCATGCCCCTTCCGTCAGCACCCGACTGCTTGACCGACGCAAGGTCAGCGAGAGGGCGCGGGCTGGATCCGATCGCAGATCGTGTGAGCGATCTCCAGGGCCGCAGTCGCGGCGGGGGAAGGGGCGTTGCAGACGTGGAGCGCGTCGGCCTCCTCGACCAGCAAGAAGTCGTCGACCAGACTGCCGTCGGCTCGGAGCGCCTGTGCCCGGATGCCCGCGGGGGCGGGCACGAGGTCGTCCTCGGTGATCTCCGGGACGAGCCGTTGCACGCTGCGGGCGAAGGCACGCTTGGAGAACGAGCGATGTATCTCCTGCAGGCCGGCCCGCCAGTGTCGGCGCGCGAGCCGCCGGAGGCCGGGGTAGCCCACCGCGTCTCGGAGGTCGGCCAGGTTCAGATCACGCTTCGGATAGCCCTCCCGAGCCAGCGCGAGCACCGCGTTGGGTCCCGCGTGCACGTGGCCGCCGACCATCTTGGTCAGATGCACGCCCAGGAACGGGAAGTCTGGATCGGGAACCGGATAGATCAGCGTCTTGACCAGGTTGCTGCGATCGGGCGCGAGCTCGTAGTACTCACCTCGGAAAGGCACGATCCGTGCGCCCGGATCCGCTCCGGACAGGCGCGCCAGCCGGTCGCTCTGCAGACCACCGCAGGTGACCACGAAGCGTGCCTTCAGATCTCCGTGGGTGGTCTCGACGATCCGTCCGCCGGTGGTGCGCCGTATCCCCGTCACCTCTACCCCCGTGACGACCTCGGCCCCCGCCGACGTGGCCTCCTCGGCCAGCGCTCGACACACGCCGCGGTAGTCGACGATGCCGGTAGACGGCACCCGGACGGCCTCGACGCAGGCCAGATGGGGTTCGGTCTCACGCGCCTCGGCGGCGGTGATCTTGGTGACGGCCAGACCGTTCTCCAACCCCCGTTGGAAGAGACGGTCCAGGCCAGCGCGCTCGCCCTCCTCGGTGGCGACGACGAGCTTCCCGCACACCTCGTGGGCGATGCCGTGCTCCTGCGCGAAGGCGACCATCGACCGGCTACCCGCCGCGCACAGCCGCGCCTTGAGCGAGCCGGGCGGGTAGTAGATGCCCGAGTGGATCACGCCGGAGTTGCGCCCGGTCTGGTGACTGGCGAGGGCCGGCTCCTTCTCGACCAGAGTGATCCCCAGCCCCGGTCGGCGCCGGGTCAGCTCACGCGCCACCGCCAGCCCGATGATCCCGCCGCCGACCACGGCCACGTCTCGCCAGGAGTCGTCGAACGCCGCGGTGGCGGGCAGATGCAACGCCGGATCGGCCTGCTGCACCGTGCACCTCCTGAGGATGATCGCCGGCAGTCCACTATGCCCGGGTCGGCGAGCCGAGGTGCTCAGCGGGACTGGTCTCGCCGGGAACGAACATCGGGTCGAAGCGATGCGCCACACCCGGGCCGTCGTCGTGGTCATTCGCCACGCCGCCCGGATGGCCCTCCGATGCGCCGGCTTCGATGAGGTCGCGGATGGCCAGGGTCATCGCCTCGACCGGTTGCCGGATGGTGGTCAGGGTCGGCTGGGCCAGAGCAGCGGCGCCGACGCCGTCGAAGCCGACGACACGGAAGTCGCCAGGCACACTGTGCCCCCGATGCAGGATCTGGGCGAGCACGCCGACGGCGATCACGTCCGCGGCCGTCACGATGGTGGCTTGCTTCCAGCCCTCGTCGAGGAGCCGCTGGGCGGCGGTGTGCCCCCACTCGGTAGAGAAGGACCCGAGCAGGACCGGCGTGTCTTCGCCGAACACCCGCCGGAAGCCGTCGAGCCGCTCGTGGGCCGAGGAGGAGCTCGGCTCGGCGCCGATCAGCACGACCGGCTGCTGCTTTCGGTCCACCCAGGTGCCGACGTGCTCTCCGACGAGTTCCATGCCGCGGTGGTTGTTCACCCCCACGAAGTGAGCGTGGGTGCTCGGCACGCAACGGTCGAGCTGCACGGTGGGTACGACGGCCGCGGCGAGGTCGACGGCCGCGGCACTGCCCTGCTCGTGGACGGGGATCATCACCAAGGCATCCACCTGCCGGCCGAGGAAGGAGTGGACACCTCGGAGCTCGGTGGCCAGCGAGCTGTCGGCGCTGTAGACGAGCAGGTCGCTGTCGGTCTCGGTGAAGGCTCGCGCCAGATGCTGGGCAAGGGCGGAGAAGAACGGGTTGTCGAGGTCGGGGACGATCAGCCCGACGGTCGAGGACCGGGTCTGGCGCAGTGCCCGGCCGACCAGGTTGACCCGGTAGCCCAACTCCTCGGCTGCCCTGGTCACGCGGTCGGCGAGTTGTGGGTCGACGGTGCGGCTTCCGCTGAGGGCGCGCGAGACGGTGGCGACCGAGACGCCGGCACGCTCGGCCACATCTGCCATCCGGGGGCGCCGACTGCCTGGCTGCACGTGGGCATCCTGCCCTATCGGGGCGAATCTGTCTCACCATATGGAAATCGATTACCAAGCCTATGGACGTGGCCCGGATCACGTCACTACGATCCCACCCACGTCGGAAATCGATTGCCCAAGGAGGCCGGCATGACCAGGAACGTGAACAGGTGGGTAGCAGTCGCAACCTGCTCGGCAGTGCTGGCGCTGGCCGCCTGCAGCACCGGCAACGAAGAACCGAAGGCGTCGGACAACGGTGGCAGCAGCGACAAGTGCGTCATCGGGATGACCCAGATCAACCAGACCGCAGCCTTCTTCACCCAGATGAACGAGGGTGCGGAGGAGGCGGCCAAGAGCGCGGGCTGTGACCTGACGATCGCCAACGCCAACAACGACTCGTCGAAGCAGAACAGCGACATCGAGAACTTCGTCTCCCAGCAGGTGACCGGCCTGATCGTGGTCGCCATCGATGTCAACGGCGTGCTTCCGGCGGTCAAGGCCGCGAAGGATGCCGGCATCAAGGTGGTCGCCATCGACGCCCAGCTCGAGGACGGCTCGGTCGACACCTTCGTCGGTGTCGACAACGAGAAGGCAGGCGCCGAGGCCGGCCAGTGGGTGGTCGACCAGGGTCTCGCGGACGGTGCGTCGTACGGCGTCGTCGACGCCCGGAACTCCTTCATCCAGAACCAGCGTGAGGACAGCTTCCGCAAGGTCATCGACGACGCCGGGGCGAAGTTCACCCAGAGCGTCAACGGCGACAACGTGCAGGAGAAGGCGGCCAACGCCGCGCAGAACCTGGTGACCGCGCAGCCGGACCTGGACTTCGTCTACACGACCGGTGAGCCGGCCACGGTGGGTGCGGTGGCCGCGCTCGACCCGTCGGGCAAGACCAAGATCATCGGCTGGGATCTCACCGCCGAGGTGATCGAGGGGGTCGACAGCGGTCTGGTGACCGCAGTGGTCCAGCAGAACCCGAAGCAGGAGGGTGTCGAGGCCGTGAACGAGCTCAAGGCGGTGATCGGTGGCGCGACGGCCAAGGGCTTCATCGACGTCCCGATCACGATCGTGACCAAGGACAACGTCGACGACTTCCGTTCGATCTTCGAGTGAGAGCGGATCGATGACGAGCGAGGCAAGCACCCGGGCCGGTGCGCCGGCCCGGGTGGAGATGCAGGGCATCACGAAGAGCTTCGGAGCGCTCAAGGTGCTCCGTGGCGTCGACCTGAGCGTCGCCCGAGGTGAGGTCGTCGGACTGGTCGGCGACAACGGGGCCGGCAAGTCCACGCTGATGAAGATGTTGGCTGGCGCGGTCGTCCCGGATCAGGGTCGAATCCTGGTCGACGGCGACGAGCTGACCGGCACCGGCCCACGAGCAGCGCGGGCGCACGGCATCGAGATGGTCTACCAGGACCTGGCACTGTGCAACGACGTGGATGTCGCCGGCAACCTGTTCCTCGGTCGGGAGCCCTACCACCCGGTGACCCGCAAGCTCGACCACGCCCGCATGCACCGTGAGGCGGCCGAGGACCTCGCCAAGCTGCACATCCGGATCTCCGACACGCGTCAGATGGTCGGGAACATGTCCGGTGGCCAACGGCAGGCGATTGCCATCGCTCGTGCGGTCACCTTCGACCCGAAGGTGCTGGTCCTCGACGAGCCCACCGCCGCGCTGGCGGCGCGCGAGGTCGAGATGACCCTGCAGCTCATCCGAGACGTGTCTTCGCGCGGAGTGAGCGTCATCTTGATCACCCACCGACTGCAGGACCTCTTCGAGGTCGCCGACCGCTTCGTGGTGCTGCACGAGGGTGTCAACCACCGGGAACTGATCCCGACCGAGACCGACCTGACCGGTCTGGTGACCGCGATGATGGGGAAGTGAACAGATGAGTGCCAACGTCGCAAGCGCCAAAGACATGCGCATGGAGTTCGTGGCGAAGAACTTCGGGGTGATCTCGATCAGCGCGGTCTTCGTCGTGCTGTTCGCCTACTTCAGCGTCTCCTCCGACGCCTTCTTCACCAGTCAGAACCTGGTCAACGTGTTGCGTCAGGTGGCTCCGACGGTCATCGTCGCGGTGGGCATGACCTTCGTCATCACGACCGGGCAGATCGACTTGTCGGTCGGGTCGATCGTCGGGTTGTCCGCCGCCGCCCTCGGCATCTTCGCCGAGTCCGGCAACGGACTGGTCGCCTTGCTGGGCACGCTCGCGATCGCCCTGGCGATCGGGATGGCCAACGGTGTGATCACCGCGTTCGGCAAGGTCCAGTCCTTCATCGTCACCCTGGCGGCGCTCACCGCGGTCCGCGGCGTCGCGCTGCTGATCACCGACGGCTACAGCACCCCGATCACCTCGAAGCTCCTGCTGCCACTCGGCAACGGCAAGCTGGCCGGCATCTTCACGCCGACCTGGCTGGCCCTGCTGGCGGTCGTCGTCGGGTGGTACGTCTTCAACCACACCCGGTTCGGCCGCTACGTCACCGCGGTCGGTTCCAACGCCGAGTCCTTGCGACGCGCAGGTGTCGACATCCGGTGGATCCAGGTGGCCGTGCTCGCTCTGACCGGTGTGCTGGCCGGAGTGGCCGGCATCATCACCGCGGCTCGGCTGGCGAGCGGATCCTCCAACTCGGGCACCATGTTCGAGCTCGAGGTGATCACCGCGGTCGTGCTCGGTGGGACCAGCCTGATGGGTGGCCGCGGCTCTATTGTCGGGTCGGCCATCGGTGCGCTGACGCTGGGCATCATCAACAATGGGCTGGTGCTGGCTCGAGTGGACGTCTACTGGGTGCCGATCACCCAGGGCCTGATCCTGATCGCGGCCATCTTCCTCAACAGCAGGCTGTTCGGCCGGATCGTGGGCAATCGGACGTGACCGAACCGTCAGTCATGACCGTCCGCGGTCCGCTCGCCGCGGCCGACCTCGGCGTCGTGCTGACCCATGAGCACCTGCTCAACGACATGACATCGTGGCATCAGCCGACCACGTTCGAACTGATGGACGCCGAGGAGTTCGCCTCCGGACCGGTCGGCGAGAACCTGCTCTGGGAGTTGCGCCAGGACCCCTTCGGCAACCGTGACAACTGCATCCTGGACGACCTCGATGTCGCCTGTGAGGAACTGAGCCGGTTCGCCGCCCTCGGGGGCGGCACGATGCTCGACGCCACCTCTCTCGGGGTGGGGCGTGACCTGGTGAGCCTGCGCACCATCAGTGAGCGCACTGGTGTCCACGTCATCGCCGGCACCGGCTACTACCTCGACGGCGCCCAGCCGACCGAGGTCAAGGGTCTGCCGCCGCAGGCCCTGGCCGAGCGGATCCTGGCCGATCTGACCGACGGTGAGCACGGGATCCGGCCGGGCTTCATCGGCGAGATCGGGGTCAGCGCCGACTTCACACCCGCCGAACAGGCCAGTCTGGGGGGGGCCTTTCTCGCGCAGCGTGAGGTCGACCTGCCGGTCCAGGTTCACCTTCCCGGCTGGTTCAGGCGGGGCGGGGAGGTGCTCGACATCGCCGACGAGTACGGCGTCGACCCCGCTCGAGTGGTCCTGTGCCACATGAGTCCGTCGGGAGCTGACCTGGCCTACCAGTCGGCGCTCCTGCGCCGCGGTGCGTGGCTGCAGTACGACATGATCGGGATGGAGGTCTTCTACGCCGACCAGGGCGTGCAGTGCCCGTCGGACGAGGAGAACGCCGTTCACGTCGCCAGGCTCCTCGAGCACGGTTTCGGCGGCCAGGTGCTGCTCAGCCACGACATCTTCTTGAAGTCCCTGCTGCGTCGCCACGGTGGTCCTGGCTACGCGCACATCCTGCAGTTCTTCGTGCCGCGACTGAGACGGCACGGACTCCACGACACCGACATCGACACCTTGTTGGTGCAGAACCCCCGACGACTCTTCGTGAAGGAGAAGTGAACGATGACCCGAGTACTCCTCGCCGGCGAGAGCTGGATCTCGACCGCCACCCATGTGAAGGGCTTCGACGAGTTCTCCAGCACGACGTTCCACACCGGTGCCGACGCGTTCATCGCAGCCGCCGCCGAGCACGAGATCACCGTCGAGCAGATGTATGCCCACGACGTTCCCGAGAGCTTCCCGCGCGATCTGGAGGGCCTCGCGGCGTACGACGTCGTGATCCTCTCCGACATCGGCTACAACTCCTTCGTGCTGCCGCAGCAGACCTGGCTCGGCGGCCAGCGCAGCGGCAACCCACTGCGTGCTCTGGTCGACTGGACCCGCAACGGTGGCGGCCTGATGATGGCCGGTGGCTACCTCAGCTTCCAGGGCTTCCAGGCCCGCGCCAACTTCGCACGCAGCCCACTGGCTGACGTGCTGCCCGTGACCATGATCGAGTCCGACGACCGAGTCGAGGCACCGGAGGGCGCACCGGTCGCGCTCGTCGACGCCGCACACGAGATCGCCACGGGCTGGCCGACCGGGGCGCCGGACCTGCTGGGCTACAACTACGTCGAGGCCAAGCCGGAGGCGCAGGTGATCGCCACCGTCGGTGATGACGTGCTGATCGCTGCCGCCGAGGTGGGCGAGGGTCGGTCACTGGTGTGGACCTCCGACATTGGGCCGCACTGGTGCCCCGAGGAGTTCCTGGCCTGGGACGGCTTCTCCGTCGCGGTCGGCGGCATGCTGCGCTGGCTGGCCGGCGGAGCAGCTCGGTGACAGACCCCGCGTCGCACCGGCAGATCCCGGTGCTGCTGGACTGCGACCCCGGTCATGACGATGCCGTGGCGATCCTGCTTGCCCTGGGCTCGCCGCAGGTCCGCCTGCTCGGCATCAGCAGCTGCTTCGGCAACTGCTCGGTCGAGGACGCCACCCGCAACATCCAGCGCGTGCTAGCGCTTGCCGGACACGCCGAGATCCCGGTCGCGACGGGGGCGGCCGGGCCACTGCTCGGCGATGCCGCACTGGGCAACTACGTCCACGGCGCCAGCGGGCTCGACGGACCGCCACTGCCGGATCCCGCAGCAGACGTGGTTGCCGAGGACGCTGTGGGGTTCCTCCGGCGGATGCTGGTCGAGTCCGACAGTCCGGTCACCGTGGTCGTGACCGGTCCGATGACCAACGTCGGTCGGTTGCTGCGCGACCACCCGGAGGTGGCGCCCCGGATCGCCGAGGTCGTCTTCATGGGCGGCTCGACCGAGCGCGGGAACCACACGCCCACCGCGGAGTTCAACACCTACGCCGATCCCGACGCGTTGGACCTGGTGCTCCGTGCCGACGTCCCGGTGCGAATGGTGGGCCTCAACCTCACCCACCAGGCACTCGCGACACCGGACGTCGTCAAGCAGATGTTGGCCGTGCCCGGCGTGATCGGCCAGACCTGCGCGGCATGGATGGGCTTCTTCGGTGACTCCTACGAGCGGCTGTGGGAGTTCTCCTCGCCGCCTGTGCACGATCCGTGCACCATCGCGGCGCTGCTGGATCCCGACGTCATCGAGTGGCGGGAAGCGTTCGTCGCCGTCGAGCTCGACGGCCGCTGGACGAGGGGGACAACCGTCGTCGACCTCCATCGCCGCTATCCCGACCAGTCGCCGAATGTGCGGGTAGCGATGCGACTCGAGGTGGATCGCTACTGGGATCTCGTCCTCGCCGCGCTCGAACGCCTGAGCGATCGCTTGGCCGGAGCGGACCGATGAGCGCCGCCACCGTGTGTGTCGTCGGCTCACTCAACGAAGACACCAGTCTGCGGGTTTCGGCTCTGCCGCTCCCGGGGGAGACGGTGCTGGCCTCCGGGCGCACGCTGGCGCCCGGCGGCAAGGGCGCCAACCAGGCCGCGGCCGCCGCGGTCCTCGGCGGCCAGGTGGCGATGGTCGGCGCAGTCGGGGCCGACGAGCCGGGTGCGCGATCACTCGCCGCGCTGGCCGAGAGAGGCGTCGACATCAGCGCCGTGCAACGGTACGACGAGGCGGCCAGCGGTATCGCGATCGTCGTCGTCGACGAGTCGGGAGAGAACCACATCGTGGTCGACCCCGGCGCCAACGCGATGCTGGCGCCGACTGACGTCGGTGCGGCGGTGCGCGAGCTAGAGCC
The DNA here is from genome assembly GCF_047602075.1 of Nocardioides sp. Lineage (GTDB taxonomy): Bacteria > Actinomycetota > Actinomycetes > Propionibacteriales > Nocardioidaceae > Nocardioides. The sequence goes on along the minus strand of NZ_JASGIF010000001.1, from coordinate 2,431,942 downwards.
CGGCCTGGTGCTCGTCCAGTTGGAAGTGCCGATCCCTTCGGTGGCGAGTGCCTGCAAGGCTGGTCGTGCCGTGGGCGCCACCGTCGTGCTCAACCCGGCGCCGATGCCCGAGGACCCCTCCGGCGTGCTGGAGTTCCTCGGCGATGTCGACGTGCTGGTTCCGAACTGCGCCGAGTTGGGTCGGTTGGCGCGGCGCGACATCGAGCCGAAGACTCTGACGGAGGTCGCCGCCTGCGTGGAGGAGTTGGACTTCTCCGGAGTGGTCGTGGTGACGATGGGCTCGCACGGTGCCTACGTCACGGGTCCGGATGTCGAGTCGCGGCACGTGTCCGCCGAGGCCGTCGACACCGTCGATACCAGTGGCGCTGGTGACGTCTTCTCGGGCTGTCTGGCGGTCCGGCTTGCCGCAGGCGCCGCACTCTCCGACGCCGTTGCCGCGGCCAACCACGCCGCCGCGGTCAGCACGACGGTGCACGGTGCGCAGGTGCCGGTCGGCTTCACCGTGTGAGGCGATCCTGAGGGGTCGTCAGCCGGAGGTCAGCCCATCGGCGGCGAGGAGGTGCAGGCCCGCGCCGATCGCCAGCACCGAGTCGTCGAAGACCGCGTCGGCGGCGTGGTTGAAGGAGCGGTGGCCGGGAACCTGAGCACCCAGATAGACCATCGTCCCCGGCCAGCGCTGGAGGAAGTAGGCGTAGTCCTCGATCACCATCGAGGCGTGCTCCATGGCTTGGGTCTGCACCGGTGCGTCGGCAAGGGCGGCGGCGAGCCGGTCGACGTACGCCGGGTTGTTGACGACAGCGGGATAGCCCTCGACTATCTCCACGCCCACCTCGAGGTCGCCATCGGAGGCAGCTTGCTGAGCGAGGGTGGCGAGCTGGTCGATCAGGGCGGTCCGCTGGCCAGCGCTGAGGGTGCGCAGGGTGCCACGGAGGGTGCCCTCGGTGGGGATGACGTTGACCGTGTTGCCCATCAGGCTCTCCGTCACGGTGGCGACCAGATGCTCGGTCCCGGCCAGCTCTGCCACCGCGGCACGCAGGCCGGTCACGAAGTCGGCTCCGGCGACGATCGGGTTGCCGGCCAGGTGTGGCTGACTGGCATGTGCGCCGGGTCCGGAGAACCGCACCCGGAACCAGTCACCCGCGGCCATGAACGTGCCGGACCGATGGAAGACGGTGCCCGCGGGCCAGGTCGCGTGGACATGGAGGGCGAAGGTCTCGGCGTCGTCGACCTCAAGACTGCGATGCGACGCCAGGGTGGGGACGGCGCCTCGGTCGGTCTCCTCTCCGGGCTGGAACACCACGACTGTGTCGTGCGTCGGAGGCTCGTCGACCAGGCAGGCCGCGGCGCCCAGGAGGATCGCCATGTGCAGGTCGTGACCACAGGCGTGCATGGCTCCGTCCCGCTCGGAGGCATGCGCCAAGCCGGTGTCTTCGTGCACGGGCAGGGCGTCCATGTCCGCCCGCAGCACGGTCGCCCGCCCGGGGCTGCGACCGCTGATCACCGCGCTCACTCCCGCCGCAGGGTGCACCTCGGAGCGTAGTCCCAGGTCGCTGAGTGCGGAGGCGATGTAGTCGTGGGTCTCGGGCAGCTCGAGACCGACTTCGGGCTGCTGGTGGAGGTGGTGGGCGTGTGCCTGCATCCAATCCTGTACGGCGGCGGCCTGCGCCCATCTGTCGACCATGACCTGACGCTATCGGGCCAGGAATACCCGTCTTAAGAGGTCCCGCTCGTAGGGCGGGACCTTTAACATCGTCGAGATGATCGACGACGCTCCCGCCCGCTGAGCACGATGCGGATGTTCGTGGCCGTCCGGCCACCGCCTGCAGCGGTGGAGGACTTGGACGAGTTCTTGGATGTGCGCCGCTCCGCGACGGCCAAGGGCGGTGACGCGCTGCGCTGGAGTCTGCCCGAGCAGCTGCACGTGACGCTGGCGTTTCTGGCCGAGGTGCCCGACCGGCGACTCGACGATCTCGAGGCGGGGCTGGAGCGGGCCGCACGCAAGCGGACAGCGTTCAGCACCCGGATCGCCGGCGGGGGCGCGTTCCCGAACGCGGCACGCGCGCGGGTGCTCTGGGCCGGCCTCGACCTCACCGACGACAGCCATGAGGAGCTGCGACGGCTGGCCACCGGAGCCCGGGCGTCGGCCAACCGGGCCGGGATCGCCGTGGACGGACAGCGCTTCCGCCCGCATATCACCGTGGCCCGGACCGGACGGCCCACCGAGGTGACCAGCTGGATGCGCTTGCTCGACTCGTACGCCGGTCCCGAGTGGCCCGCGCACGACATCGAACTGGTCGCCTCGCACCTCGGCGAGGGTCCGCGAGGACGACCGCGCTACGAGACGGTCGCGGCCTTCGCGCTCGACGTCCCCTGAGTCGACCCAGTGGGCAGCGCCTTGATGATGTCCTCGACACGCTCCTTGGCGTCACCGAAGAGCATCTGGGTGTTGTCGCGGAAGAAGAGCGGGTTCTGTACGCCGGCGTACCCCGTGGCCATAGACCGCTTGAAGACGATCACGTCGTGTGCCTTCCAGACCTCGAGCACGGGCATGCCCGCAATGGGGGAGTTGGGTTCCTCCAGCGCGGCGGGGTTGACGGTGTCGTTGGCGCCGATGACGAGCACGACGTCGGTCTCGGGGAGGTCGTCGTTGATCTCGTCCATCTCAAGCACGATGTCGTAGGGCACTTTCGCCTCGGCGAGCAGCACGTTCATATGTCCGGGCAGGCGCCCGGCGACGGGGTGGATGCCGAAGCGAACGTCGATCCCGCGGGCGCGGAGCTTGGCGGTGAGGTCGGCGACGGCGTACTGCGCCTGGGCGGTGGCCATCCCGTAGCCCGGGGTGATCACCACCGAGTGCGCGTTCGCCAGCAGTTCGGCGGCGGCCTCTGCGTTGATCTCTCGGTGCTCGCCGTAGTCGCGGTCCTCGCCGACCACACCGCCGTCGGAGCCGAATCCGCCGGCGATGACGGTGACGAAGGACCGGTTCATCGCCTTGCACATGATGTAGGACAAGATCGCACCGGAGGAGCCGACCAACGATCCGGTGATGATGAGCAGGTCGTTGTTGAGCATGAACCCGGCGGCTGCTGCCGCCCAGCCGGAGTAGCTGTTCAGCATCGAGACCACCACCGGCATGTCGCCGCCGCCGATGGCCGCAACCAGGTGGAAGCCGAGCAGCAGCGCCAGCACGGTCATCACCACCAGCGGAATGATGCCGCGATCGAAGCGACCGAACTCGGGCACGTCGACGACGAACCAGATCAGCAGCGCCAGGGACACCAGCAGGATCAGCAGGTTCAGCAGGTGGCGACCGGGCAGCATCAGCGGCGCGGACTTCATCTTCGCGCTCAGCTTGAGGTACGCCACGATCGACCCGGTCAGGGTGACCGCACCGATGAAGACTCCGAGGAACACCTCGACGCGGTGGATGGTCTCCATCGATCCGGTGTTGCCGACGCCGGGATCGAGGAAGGAGTTGTAGCCGACCAGCACCGCCGCCAGGCCGACGAAGCTGTGCAGCATCGCGATCAGCTCCGGCATGCCGGTCATCTCCACCGTCCGGGCTCGCCACGCGCCGATCGCCAGGCCGACCAGCATCGCCGCGGCGATCAGGCCCAGGGTGTAGGGCAGCCCGCGGAATCCGCCGTACATCGTCTGCTGGGCCGCCTTCAGCAAGGTCGCCACCAGCGCGATGGTCATCCCGGTCATCCCGAACGCGTTGCCGCGGCGGGCGGTCTCGTGCTTGGACAGGCCGGCGAGGGCGGTGATGAACAGCACCCCGGCGATGATGTACATGCCCGGGATCAGGGTGCCCAGGTGTGGGTTGTTCAAGAAGGCGTCCACGGGTCAGTCCTTCCGGAACATCTCGAGCATCCGCTTGGTGACCAGGAAGCCACCGAAGATGTTGATGCTGGCGACGAGGACGGCGAGCACGGCCAGGGTGGAGATGAGCGGATCCTCGTTGCCGACCTGGAGGATGCCGCCGACCAGGATGATTCCCGAGATCGCGTTGGTCTCACTCATCAGCGGAGTGTGCAGAGCGTGGTGCACGTTGGAGATCACGTAGTAGCCCACGAAGACCGCCAGCATGAACACGGTGAAGTGACCCAGGAACTCCGCGGGGGAGAACCAGGAGACCAGGGCGAACAGCACCGCCGCGAGGGCGCCGGCGAAGACGATCCGGCGCGGGTCGGGTGGGGGCTTGGTCGGCTGCTCAGCAGGCGCGGCGGCTGCGGGAGGCCGGGCCGCGGAGACCTGCACCGGCGGCGGTGGCCACATCAGCTCGCCGTCCTTGACCACGGTGATGCCGCGCTGGACCACGTCGTCCATGTCCAAGACGAGCTGCCCATCCTTGTCGGGCGTGAGCAGCTTGAGCAGGTTGACGACGTTGGTGCCGTAGAGCTGGGAGGTCTGCGCGGCCAACCGCCCCGCTAGGTCGGTGTAGCCGAGGATGATCACGCCGTTGTCGGTGACGACCTTCTCCCCGGCCACGGTGCCGGCTACGTTGCCCCCGTTGGCGGCGGCCATGTCCACCACCACGGAGCCGGTCCGCATCCCGGCCACCGTGTCGGCGGTGATCAGTTCCGGTGCCGGACGCCCCGGGATCAGCGCGGTAGTGATGACGATGTCGGCGGCCCGCGCCTCCTCGTCGTACATCGCGGCGGTCGCCTGCTTCTGAGCGTCGGTCATCTCCTTGGCGTAGCCGTCGGAGCTGACCTCCTGCTCCATCTCGACGGTGACGAACTGGGCGCCCATCGACTCGACCTGCTCGGCGACCTCGGGTCGCACGTCGAAGGCGCGCACGATTGCCCCCATCGCGCCCGCGGCGCCGATGGCGGCGAGTCCGGCGACGCCGGCACCGACCACGAACACTCGAGCCGGTGGGACCTTGCCGGCGGCGGTGACCTGACCGGTGAACTGGCGGCCGAACTCGTGGGCCGCCTCGATCACTGCGCGGTAGCCCGCCACGTTGGCCATCGAGGACAGCACGTCCATCGACTGCGCCCGCGAGATCCGCGGCACCGCGTCCATCGCCAACCCCGTCACGCCCGCGGCCTCGAGGCGCTGCAGCAGCTCGGGGCTGCGAGCCGGTGCCATCAGCGAGATCACCGTCGCGCCGGGGCGGAGTCGACTGATCTCCTCGTCACTGGGGGCGTTGACCTTGACCACGATGTCGCTGGACCACACCTCGTCACTGCTGCCGACGGGGATATCGGCGTCGGTGAAGCTGCGGTCCGGCTGAGCGGCCAGGTCGCCGGCGCCGGCCTGGACCACGACGTCGTACCCCAGCTTGTGCAGCTGCCCGGCGGTCTGCGCCGTCGCGGCCACCAGGGTCTCGCCCACCATCGATTCGCGGGGAATGCCGATCCTCACGGGGTGCCTCCTGAACGCACACGGGCGTGGCCCAGACGTTCGTGCTCGACGTCGGCGCGCGAGGCTTGCTGACGTCTGGTCGGGCAGTCGGGCCACGCACTGCTCAACGTACCGTCGGCCGGACAGGCCCGATCCACGGGGTCCCCGTCGGCCGGGCTCAGCCCCGGATCCAGCTCGGACCTATCCGGCGCGGGACTCCTCGGTGGCCAACCGGATGCAGGCGGCGAGCACCTCCATCGACGTGCGCACTTCCGCGAGGGGCGGCCGAGTGGGCGCGATCCGGATGTTGCGGTTGTCCGGGTCGTCGCCGCTGGGGTACGTCGCTCCCGCGGGCGTGATGCTCACTCCCGCGGCCGCCGCCAGCTCCACGACTCGCGCCGCGACGGGTGCAGTGGTGAAGAGGCTGATGAAGTAGCCGCCGTCGGGAGAGGCCCAGGTGGCGAACTCCCCGGTGTCGCCCAGCTTGGCGGTCAGCACGTCGTCGACGGCCGCGAACTTGGGGGCGATGATCGCGGCGTGGTCGCGCATCAGGCCGTCGAGCCCACCCGGATAGGTCTCCAAGAACCGCACGTGTCGGGCCTGCTCGATCTTGTTCGGCCCGATGCTCTGCGCCGACAGGTGCTTGGTCAGCCAGCCGATGTTGTCCACGCTCGACCCGACGAAGCCGAGGCCGGCTCCGGAGAAGGTGATCTTGCTCGTGCTGCCGAAGACGAACGCCCGATCTGGTTTGCCTGCTGCGGCCGACATGCCGACCAGATCGACAGTCTTCGCGGGCTGGCCGAGATGGTGGGCGCGGTAGGCGTCGTCGGCGAACACGGTGAAGTCGTCGGCCGCCGCATCGAGGTTGGCCAGCCGTTGGGCCTTGTCGACGCTGATCGTCTCGCCGCCCGGGTTGGAGTAGGTCGGCACGAAGAGCACGCCCTTGACCGAGGGGTCGCTGCCGGCGATCCGCTCGATCGCCGCGACGTCGGGTCCGTCGTCCTCCATCGCGACGGTGACCAACTCGAAGCCGAGGGTCTGCAGCAGCAGGAAGTGCCGGTCATAGCCGGGCACGGTCACGATGATCTTCGGCTGCTGGTGCACCCAGGGCCGCTCGGATCCCCGGACACCGTGCAGCAGCGCGAAGGTGAGCACCGTTCCCTGCAGCTCCAGGGAGGAGTTGTTCCAGACGACCGTCTGCTCCGGCTCCAGACCGAGATAGCGCCCGAACATCGCGCGCGCGCTCGGCAGACCGCCCTTGAGCTCGGCGGTGTAGTTGCGCAGGTCGATCCCGTCCATCGTCAGGTCGTCCGGGCCGAGCATGCTGACCAGGTCGTTGGAGAGGTCGAAGTCCTCGTCTGACGGCTGGCCGCGCTGCATGTTGAGCTTCAGGCCCTTGGCGCGGAATTCGTCGTACGCCGCCTGCGCGGCGGCGAGTGCGTCGGAAGGGGCGGGACTGTCGCTCGGCATGGGCCAAGCCTAACGAGTGGTCAGCCCAGCCAGCTCCCGGCGCTGCCGTAGAGCCGATCCCCGGCGTCGCCGAGCCCGGGCACGATGTAGCCCTTGTCGTTGAGGCGCTCGTCGATCGCGGCGGTCACGACCGTGATGGGGACCGAGATGCCGTCGACGCCCTGCTCGAGACGGGCGAGGCCCTCGGGGGCGGCGAGCAGGCAGATCGCGGTGATGTGGTCGGCGCCGCGGTCGGTGAGGAAGCGCAGCGCGGCCGCGAGGGTGCCACCGGTGGCGAGCATCGGGTCGAGGACGTAGCACTGCCGACCGGAGAGGTCGTCGGGGAGCCGCTCGGCGTAGGTGGACGCCTCCAGCGTCTCCTCGTTGCGGACCATGCCCAAGAAGCCCACCTCGGCGGTGGGGAGCATCCGAAGCATTCCCTCGAGCATGCCGAGTCCGGCGCGCAGGATGGGGACCACGAGCGGCTGCGGCATCGAGAGCCGCACTCCGGTGGTCGGCCCGACCGGCGTCCGGATGTCGACCGGCCCGACCCGGACCTCCCGAGTGGCTTCGTAGGAGAGCAGGGTGACCAGCTGGTCGGCAAGCCGCCGGAAGGTCGGGGTGTCGGTCCGCTCGTCGCGCAGTGCAGTCAGCTTGTGGGCGACGAGGGGATGGTCGACGACGAGGGTGCGCATGACCGACAACGTAGTGCAGTCGCCCTGGTGAGGGTGATCCCTGGAGAGGCCCACATCAATGGGGTTGGCCCACCGTGGTCGGTCTGTCACGCTGGTGACTGATGGCATCGGTCATCTCGCAGCAAACGGGGACGGAGCACGACAGGCGGAGTGGATCGAGGAGGCGCCGTGACAGCGGACCAGCTGGAGGGCATCGACTTCGCCCTGGCCGCCTACCGCGAAGAGGGCGTCTGGCAGGTCGAGGAGCTCGCCCCCGGCCATCTGGAGGACGTCGACGCCCTCGCCGCCGCACTTCGCCGTTTCCCGGGTGACTTCGGCGCTCTCGGGCTGGTGGCGATCGACGAGGACTTCTTCCTGATCGTCCGGGTGGCAGGCCCACAGGTGCGACTGCTCCTCTCCGACATCACGGCTGCTGACGAGTGGGAGGTGGCCCGCTCCGCCGTCGTACATCTCGGTCTGCCGCTGCCCGAGGAGGAGGACGACCAGCTCCCGGCCGGTGACCTCGACATCCTCGGCGACCTGGGCATGAGCGCGATGGACATGGGGGTCCTGCTCGACGACCTCGAGCTCTATCCGGACGAGATGCTGTCCGACATAGCCCGCCGGATGGGCTTCGGCCCGCTCTTCGACGAGGCGGTCGGGCTGGCTTCGGCTTGACCCGCCACGATCACGCCATGTCGTCGTACGACGCCAGCGCAGCGCGCTGGGAGGAGCCCATGCGGCTCGCGCTGGCCGAGGCCCAGGCCGCCCTCGCTACCACGGATGTGCCCGTCGGCGCCGTGGTCGTCGACCCGACTGGCCGGATCGTCGGCCGCGGTCGCAACACCCGCGAGGCTGACCGGGATCCGACCGGCCATGCCGAGATCGTCGCGCTGCGTGCCGCCGCTGGGGAGGTCGGCGAGTGGCGGCTGGAAGGCTGCACGCTGGTGGTCACGTTGGAGCCCTGCACGATGTGTGCCGGAGCCTTGGTCCAGGCCAGGATCGCGCGCCTGGTCTTCGGTGCTTACGACGACAAGGCGGGCGCGGTCGGCTCACTGTGGGACGTGGTCCGCGACCGCCGCCTCAACCACCGCCCCGAGGTCGTCGCCGGGGTCCTGGCCGCCGAGTCGACTGTGCTGCTGGAGGAGTTCTTCGCCGGTCAGCGCGCCGGCTCGACGGGTGAGCGCCCGGCTACTGGTGTGTACGACGCATATGCCGACCGTACGCACCAGTAGCCGGCCGTCGTCGACGGCCTGAGCGCCGCTCGGAGGGATTTCGGCGGGGACCGACCGCTCCGGTACCCTCGTCCGCGGTGGCGTGTCCGAGCGGCCTAAGGAGAACGCCTCGAAAGCGTTTGTGGGCGCAAGTCCACCGAGGGTTCAAATCCCTCCGCCACCGCCAAGTGACAAAGGTTGGAACCCTCGGCGGGCTTGCGCTCGCCGGGGGTTCTTTCTCGTCACCGGTTCGCCACAGTGATCCGTGACCACGGACGCCGTCGCCCCTGCCGACGCGCCACCCTCACTTTGTGCGACTGCTTCCGACGATTCGTGAATAGGGTCAGAATGTGAGAGCCCGGACGTGGGTGATTGCGGCTGTGGTGGCTGCGGTGCTGGGGGCCTTCGCCGGCTCTCGTGCGGAGAAGTACTTCTTCGAGATCGGGTCTGTTCCTCCGAGCCCTCGCTGCCGGTCGCCTTCGACAGCGTCTCGGCCGAGGAGAGCAAAGGCGTCGTCTCGATGGACTTGGCCGTCGACTGGGACGGCATGGAGAACGGGTCGGCCGCAGCGGGCGGGATCGGCCTGCTGCCGAAGGGGTTCAACCTTGAGCACGGCTCTGGCCAGGTCACACGTTGCGGCACTGAGCCCAACACGGCCCTTGCCGTCGTACTGACGAGAGCCGACCCCCGCAAGACGAGCTACGTCAGGAATCTGAACCTCGTCTACCGCGCTGACGGCCGGCGCCACTCTGTCGCCATCTCAAGACTCTTCGGGATCTGTGGGAAGGAGGAGCACTCCCCGCTGACCGACTGCAACAAGTGAACGCACACGTCACGCGGGCGACCACTAAACTCCGGGCAGTGGAACACCAGTTCGTGCTGATCGCCGGGGCGGCGCTGGCGATCATGATCGCCGCGTCGGTCTTCGCTCGGCGTACGGGTGTGGCGGCACCGCTGCTGCTCGTGGGCCTCGGCATCGGTGCCAGCTATCTGCCGGGCGCACCGACGGTCCATGTCGAGCCGGAGTTGATCCTGGCCGGCGTCTTGCCGCCACTGCTCTACTCCTCGGCGGTGAACCTCCCGGTGATCGACATCCGCCGCAACTTCTCCCTGATCACCTGGCTCTCGGTGGTGCTGGTGATCGTCTCGGCGCTGGTGATCGGGGTCGTGGTCCACTGGGTCTTCCCAGGCATCTCCTTCGCGCTGGCGGTGGCGTTGGGCGCCGTCGTCGCGCCGACCGATGCGGTCGCGGCGACCGCGATCGGGCGCCGCGTCGGGCTGCCACCACGGCTGATGGCGGTCCTGGAGGGCGAGAGCCTGGTCAACGATGCCTCGGCCCTGGTCGTGTTGCGTACGGCGGTCGCGGGCATCGCGGCGGCCAGTCACTTCTCGCTGGGGCACACCGTCGCCGACTTCGCCTGGGCCGTTGTTGGCGCCGCGGGAGTGGGCTTCGTTGCCGGACTCCTCACCGTGCGCCTTCGAGAACGACTCGACGATCCGGTGCTCAACACCACGATCTCCTTCGCAGTGCCCTTCGTCGCCTACTTCCCCGCTGAGGAGCTGCACGCCTCGGGCGTCCTCGCCGTCGTCGTCGCAGGTCTGGTCACCGGTGCGATGGGCAGCCGCCGGTTCAGCGCTCGGGACCGGCAGACCCAGTCAGTCACCTGGACGACGGTCAACTTCGTGTTGGAGAGCGGCGTCTTCTTGGCGATGGGCTACCAGCTGCCGGAGCTGGTCGATGCGGCACGGGTGGAGACCAACACGGGCGAGATCACGGGCCTGGTCCTCATTGTCGTCGGGCTGCTGATCGGGCTGCGCTTCCTGGGTCTGGCTTGGCCGGCAGTCATCTACCTGGTGGGTCGGGGCAACCGTGGGGAGCAGGTGCGGGAGCGCCTCGATCAGTTCGAGGAGAAGCTGGAGGCCTTCACCCCCACCGATGAGCGCGAGGAGTCCAGACTGGCCGGCGCGCGACAGCGGCTGGCGCGTGGCAAGGCTGACGTCGACTTCGAGGAGCGCGAGCCGATCACGATGCGCGGCTATGCCGCGATCGCCTGGGCCGGGATGCGTGGCGTCGTCACCGTGGCCGCCGCGCAGACGATCCCGGGAGGCACACCGCATCGAGCGACCGTCGTACTCGCTGCGTTCCTGGTTGCTCTGATCACGTTGGTGCTCTTCGGCCTCACGCTCCCGACGGTGATCACCCGACTCCAGTTCCGCGCCGAGAGCAAAGAGGAGAAGCAGAGCGCGTTCGAGGAGCTTCTACGTCAGGTCGGCGAAGCGGCGATCGATGAGCTCGGGCCGCTTGAGGAGCAGACCGTCGATGGCGAGCCGGTCGACCCGGAGCTGGTCGCGGTGATGAAGCAACAGATCCTGCCGCGCCTGCTCGCGGGTGTCCGGCGCGCGCGAGAGGCCAAGCCCGACACCCTCGAGCAGTCCCTGATCCTGCAACGCCGCTATCTCGACGCGATGCGTGAGGCGCTCGCAGTCGAGCGGAGCATCGGTGCCTACAGCTCGGGGACCTATCGGAAGGTGGAGTCGCTGCTCGACAGCTTCGAGCAGCGGATCGACACCGCGTAGCGTGCCGCGGCCAGCTCCGCGATGCCGAGAGTGTGGACGCCCGCACGCAGAGCGTCTGGATCACTAGGGCGAGCCGAGACGGAGCACGACGCCCCGGATCCGATCGTTGGTGCCGAGCACGAGCGTCACTCCCCACCAGTCCATGCAAGACATCGTGGTGTCCGACGGGGAGGTGAGGGTGATCGTCCGCAGTCCGGCCAGCTCCGACGGCCGGCCGAGACCCCCGCCGCCACAGCCGGGAGAGGCACCGCGGCGGAGCTCGAAGTAGCCGCCGCTCGCGGCGACGACATCCAGGGCAGAGAAGGGGCCGACCCTCTCGGCGTACGCCTCGTCCAATCTCCACGCGGCCAGATCGGTGAGCGCCGACCGATCGATGGTCGTCGAGGCGAGCCCGCCCTCGAGAGCCACCCAGACCTCGTCGGCGAAGAGGGTCGCCGGTGCCGGCTCGGCCGCGAACCTGTAGAAGTCCCGGGCCAGAGCGGCGTCGGGCCCGCGCAGCGGCCCCAGATCCCCGTCTTCGGGCTCGCATGGACCCCTGAAGACTTCGAGATCAAGCGCCGTGGTGCGCACCCGGATCGTGGTCGTCTTGCTCAGCTCGGTCCCGGGCTCGGGATGCTGTCGGGCAATCACGCCCGGCCGGACGCCGCACCTGACCGGAACCGGCCGTCCCCAGGCGGAGTCGAGGTCGAGCTCGCCGACCATCTCACCCGCCTCCAAGGCGGGGAGGCCGACCAGGTCGGGCATCAGCATCGGCTCGGGTGTTGAGCCCGACATCGAGGAGTCACCGGCCGGCTCGGGCTGGGCTGGACCGGCGCTGCAAGCGGTGAGCGCCATCATCAGCACCAAACACGCCGGGGCCACCCTCGAGGCGGCGAGGGTCGGCGCGGAGTCTCTGAGCACATCATGGTGACGGCTGACGAGCCCGACCGGTTGACACTGACCCAGCCCGACCAACGGCCATCAGGTCAGGACGGCGCCGTGCTGCGTTGGCGCGCGTGGAGAAGCATCGAGGCAGTGTTCCCCCACCCGTGACAAGCGAAACTGGGAGTCAGCGCTCCCGTTGCGTGGGCGGGCGGTTGTCGGTCGGGTCGCCGAGACGGCGACCGCTGATGCTGTCCCAACGGAGACGGACGTAGAGCGGGCGGGTGCCAGCGGCCCACGGATGGGGGTTCCAGTGCTCGACGATCTCGTCCAGCTCGTGGCCGGCGTCGATGCGAGTGCCGGGCCCGAAGACGACGACGCTCCAGCCGGCCTCACTCTCCTCGTCGATCTGGTCGACCTCCAGCGCCAGCCGCGTCTGCCAGGCATGGCTGCCGAGGACGCTGTAGGGCGTGGTCCGGAAGATCACCGAGTCTTCGGTCACGGTGAAGTTCACCGGGATGATCTGGGGCCCGTCGGGCATACACAGCGCCACCCGGCCGTACCTGCTGCCCCGGAGGAGCTCGAGGCACTTCTGCTCCGACAACACCGTCAGCTCGCTCATAACCACATCGTGCACCGTTTGCCGCCGCGACGGAACAGCGGGTCGCGGTAGGAGACCCGGCCCTGCCTGTCGACAGCCGTCGGGGACATATCCTCGCCGGGTGGCCACCTGGTTCTCCTCGCCTGCCGACGCTGCTGATCGGCTCGCCGCCGCCGGCTATCTGGCCGACGGCCCAGCGGCCACGACGGCGTACCTCGCCGGTTCCCTCGAGAAGCCGCTTCTGGTGGAGGGTCCGGCCGGTGTCGGGAAGACCGAGCTGGCGAAGGCCGTCGCCGCGGCGGCCGGCGCGGACCTGGTGCGGCTGCAGTGCTACGAAGGGCTCGACGAGGCCCGCGCGCTCTACGAGTGGAACTACAAGAAGCAGCTCCTGCGCATCCAGGCCAGCAGCGGCGAGGCGTCGTGGGAGCAAACCCACGACGACATCTTCACCGACGAGTTCTTGCTGACCCGCCCGCTGTTGACCGCGATCCGTCGCGAGGAGCCGACCGTGTTGCTCATCGACGAGGTCGACAAGACCGACATCGAGGTCGAGGGCCTGCTGCTCGAGGTGCTCTCGGACTTCCAGGTCACCATCCCCGAGCTCGGCACCGTGGCCGCCGCCCGCCGTCCGTTCGTGGTGCTCACCTCCAACGCGACCCGGGAGCTGTCCGAGGCGCTCAAGCGACGCTGCCTCTACCTCCATCTCGACTACCCCGACGCCGACCGCGAGCGGGCGATCGTGCTCGCCCAGGTGCCGGACCTCGACGAGGCGTTGGCCCGGCAGCTGGTCAGCATGGTCGGCCGGCTGCGTGAGCTGGAGCTGAAGAAGGCACCGTCGATCGCCGAGTCCCTCGACTGGGCACGCACCTTGCTCGCGCTGCAGATCGGCACCCTGGACGAAGCCGCCGTGGTCCGCACCCTCGGCGTGGTGCTCAAGCACGTCTCGGACCAGGAGCGCGCGGTGCGGGAGTTGCGGCTGCCGGATCTGGCTTCGCTCGCTGCAGAGCCGCCGAGTGCCGGTCGACCGTGATGACGGGTACGACGTCAGCCGGCGGCCTGCTCGATCGGCACCTCGCCTTCCTGCAGGCGCTGCGGTCGGCGGGTCTCCCAGTCTCGCTCGCCGAAGGTCTCGACGCGGTCGCCGCACTGAGTGCTGTCACCTGGTCGGATCGTGAGGTCGTGCGAGACGCCTACGCCGCGACCCTGGTGAAGAGGCAGTCGCAGCGGCCGACCTTCGAGGCGGTCTTCGACCTGCACTTCCCACGACTGGTCGGTGGAGGGGCCACAGCCACCGACCAACCGCCGGGTGACCAGAGCAAGGTCGTGGTGCGTGACGGACCCGAGTCCCTCGCCGCCCTCCGGGCCGACCTCGAGCACGCCCTGGCGGCCAACGACCAGGCTCAACTCCGTCGGCTGGCGACGGACGCGGTCGGCCGGTTCGGCGCGATGCGGGGCCGTGGGCCCGGGTTGTCGCGGTGGTCGGCCTACACCACCCTCCAACGGGTCTCGCCAGACTCGCTCGTCGAGCAGCTGCTGGCCGCCCTGCTCGCAGAGGGTCGCACCGAGGAGGAGGCCAGCCGGGTGGTGCGCGCACGGCTTGCCGACTTCACCAGGATGGTCGAGGAGGACGCGCACCGCCGGATCGCCGAGGACAAAGGACCCGACCACGCGACAGCGGCAACAGTGCGGCCGACCATCGACCGGATCGACTTCACCACCGCCCGACGAACCGACCTGGATCGGATGCGTCGCGAGATCTACCCGCTCGCCCGACGCCTGGCCACCCGGCTCACCCAGGAGCGACATGCGCGGGGCCGCGGGGCGCTGGACTTCCGGCGCACCGTCCGGGCCTCGATCTCCAGCGGGGGCGTGCCCCTCGTCACCCACCACAAGCCACGGCGCCCTCATCGCACCGAACTGGTGGTGCTCTGCGACGTGAGTGGCTCGGTCGCCAATTTCGCGCAGTTCACGCTGCTGCTGGTCTATGCGCTGCGCGACCAGTTCACCAAGGTGCGAGCGTTCACCTTCGTCGACCAGGTGCACGAGGTCACGGACCGGTTCCGCCCCGGTGCCGACGCCGCGGCCGTCCTCACGGACCTCGCCGCCTCGGCCGCGCAGGCGTCGACGTGGGGGCGGACCAACTACGGTCGCGCGTTCAGCACCTTCGTCGATCACTATCCCGACGCCGTCGGTCCGCGCTCCTCGCTGCTCATCCTCGGTGACGCGCGCTCCAACTACAGCGACCTGGCGTTGCCGGCGCTGCGCCAGCTGGCGAGCTCAGCCCGCCACTCCTGGTGGCTCAACCCCGAGCACCGACGGCACTGGGACACCGGCGACTCCGCCGCCGGCGAGTATGCCGCCATCGTCCCCATGGTCGAGTGCCGCAACCTCGCCCAGCTCGGCGAGTTCGTGCACGACCTGGTCTAGAGGGTCGGGCTCCGGGGTCAGGGGGAGCGGGTGATCTGGAAGACCTGGGACCGAGTCTCAGCGGCACCACCGGCCAAGAAGCCAGCAGCGCGGAGGCTGTCGAGTTGGTCGGTGAGAGCCGGGTCGGTGGAGGCGTCGACCGCGGCGGCTCCGCGGACGTAGTGGTGCAGGTCGTGCGTCCCCGCGGCTCCAGCCGGATCGGGATCGGTGAACTCGACCGTCACCCGGGTCGGCGTGTCGGGGTTGGGCTCGCCGTCCAGCAGCGGGACGAGGTCGCCGTGGTTCTCCAAGGACAGCACCGGCGTCGGGCCGGGGTCCATCGTCGCAACCGGCGATCCGACGGTGACCACCTGCGTGATGGAGAAGTCGTGGGCATGGTGGGCGAGCCAGACGCCTTCCATCCCACCTTCGGAGTGGCCGACGACCAGGACGGGGTCGTCGCGGTCGATGCCGGCATCGTGCATCGCCTGCACGATGCCGTCGCCGTAGGTGGTCTGGCCGCCGCTGAGCAGCACCAGGTCGGCCGGCAGGTCACGCACGTCGCTGCCCCGATGGCCCGGGAGGGTCGCCAGGTCGTCGGTGCCCGGCAGGTAGACGACGTGGTGGGTGATGCCGCTCAGGTCGACCCAACTCTGGATCTCGATGGTGCCGTTGTTGCCGAGATGGTGGTCGTCGGACCAGGTGTTCACCTCGTCGAGATGGGAGATCACCTCGGCCAGACTGGACGGCGCAGGCGAGGGACGACCCAGGTCTGGGCGCACCGACACGTCGGGTGAGCCGTCGTCGGGGAAGAAGGTCGCCAGCAGACCGGCGGCGTCCTCGGTGGTCGGCGACATCGGCCAGCTGCCACTGGGGATGCCGGGGGTGAGTCCGTCGACGAAGCCGTCGACCAACCCACCCGCGCCGTTGGCGAGATGCTGCACCTCGTCGGGATGCTCGGCGATCCAGTGCGCGATGTCGTCGCGCAGGTCCTCGGTCAACTCACCGCCCTCGTCGCGCACCCGTTGCTGGAGGGAGGGCGGCAGCAGGAGGTAGACCCCGACCAGACCGGCCACGGTCAACAGTGCGGGCGGCAGCCACACCGGCACGGTCACGGCACCCTCGATCACGAGGGTGCCCAGCGTGAAGCCGGCCGCCCGGCCCAGCGCGTAGTCCAAGGACTCCAGTGACGACCGCACCAGTTGATCGGCCTCCTCGAGACCGCGCACGGCGGCGCGGATCAGCAGCGCATCGGCCTCCCAACCCACCGAGTCGGTGAGCACGCCATCCGGACCGGTCGTCGCCAGCGCGACGGCGACCTCCGCCCGCCCGAACGTCAGCGGAGCCAGCACGGCCGACTCCAGCAGGTCGGCGTCGGCCAGTGCCCGCGCGCCGAGGCCGGCGCGGTGACGCAGGCGGTCGCCCACGGAGTCGTACGACGTCGCGAGGGCGCGGACGCGTGCGTAGGTGGCGGCGAGGCCGGTCGGGCCCCCGTGGACGGCGATCGGCAGCGTCGGAGCAGAGGGTCCGGGCGATGGCGGGATCATCGCGTCACCTCCCGACACAGAGCGAGGACCCGTCGGCCGAGGGCAGCCGGCTCGACGCGGGTCAGCGCGATGCGACGACGGCGCAACGGCACCATCTCCCGCCATCCGTCGCCGTGGAGCAGCCAGCTGAGCAGTCCAGAGTGGCCCGCATCAGGAGCCTCGACCCGGGCGAGCAGGCGACCAGAGAGTGATTCGTGCAGAAGCTTCAGCTGACGCTGGATCTCTGCGGCCTCGAAGCTCGCGACCGCTGGCCGTGACAGGGCCGTCGGCGAGGCGGATCAGCTCCGGGACCAGATCGTCGCGCCCGGCGCCGAGCGCCGTGAGCGCGGTGGTCAGCAGCTCCATCGGCCACTCGAGGCTGGCTGTCGGCTCGACCTGCGCCTCCCGACCAGAGGCGCACTCGGTGCGGGCGCCAGCTGCCGCGAAGGTGGTCAGCTGGTGCGGCCACCAGGCGAGGTGGCACCAGGCCAGCTCGCAGCCGGTTGCCGAGGCGCTGATCGAGGTGACGTCGCTGCCGACCAGCCGATGCCACGAGGAGAGCTGCGCGGGCACCCCGTCGGCCCGACGCATCGACAACGTCATGGTGGTGGTCAAGCCCGGCTCCGCGAAGCGGCGCAGTGCGCGGGCGACCTCGGCAGGCACCTGCCCGTCGACCAGGAGCGCGGCACTGGTCAGCTCGGCGACCACGTCCGCCGTGGTGGCCGAGCTCCTCTGCTGCCGTCGACTGCTGAGCCGGTCGGCCAGCGATGGTCGAGATCCCACCGGATCCCAGGGCAGCGGCACGGACAACCGCTCGGCGAGCTGCTCCAGAGCCGCTCGCGAGAGGGAGAAGCGGTGGGGCAAGCCGGCTGGGGTGAAGGCGTCCTGCAGGACCGGCTTCAGGATGGTCGTGGCCTCGGAGACGGTCACCCGGTCACCTGCCGAGGCCGGGAAGGTCGACCGACAACCAAGCGCGGGAGCCGGGCGGTGGTGGGACGAACCTGTCGAGGAGCTCGTCGACCGGATCGGGGCTGAGACCGGTGACGCCCTCGAGGACACGGCGACCGAGGTCGGCGAGGCGTTCACGCGCACCCGCGATGAGCCGGTGGGCCCGGCGCTCGATGGCCGCGATCAGCGCCTGGAGACGCTCCACCTCGTCGGCGTGCCGGTCGAGCGCCGTGGCCGCCTCGTCGTGTGCCCGAGCGGTCTGCCGCAGGCCCGCGGCGCGCCGGTCCACGTGTGCTCTCATCGCGTCCGCCGCCCAACCCTGCCAGGCGACCTGCTCCGCCTCGGCGACGAGCCGGTCCGCGTCGGCACGGATGTCGTCACCCTGCTCGCGCAGTTGGGTGGCCAGCCTGCGGATGGCCCTGGGATCGCCATACATCGCCTCCCCCGATCCGCGTCCCGGAGGGGACGCACGTGGGGAGGATGCCCCGGCCGGGCCGGGGTGAAACCTCAGCTTGCCAGGACTGTGGACAGCCGGGTCAGGCACTCCCGCACGTCCGCGGTGGCACCCGCGAAGCTGATCCTGACGAACCGCTGTCCGTCGACGGTGTCGAAGTCCACGCCCGGGGTGATCGCCACCCCCGTCGTGTCGAGCAGCCAGCGGGTCCAGGCCAGTGAGTCGTCGGTGAGGTGGCCGATGTCGGCGTACACATAGAACGCGCCGTCGGCCGGCGCCAGCCGGTCCAGCCCGAGCCCGGGCAGTTCGTCGAGCAGCAGGGCGCGGTTGCCGGCATACCGCACGACGTGCCCGTCCAGCTCGGCATAGGACCCGTCGGTGAAGGCGGCCAGGCTCGCCCGCTGGGCCAGGGTCGGTGGGCAGATGGTGAAGTTGCCGGTCAGGATGTCGACGGCCCGGCGCAGCCGCTCCGGCACCAGCATCCAGCCGATCCGCCAGCCGGTCATCGAGAAGTACTTCGAGAACGACGAGAACACCACGGCCTCCCGCGAGGTCTCCCACGCCGACCGGGCCAGCGGCGGGTGCCCGTCCAGCGGGGCGTACTCGATGCCGTGGTAGATCTCGTCGGAGATCAGCTGCACCCCGTTGTCCTCGCACCAGCGGGCGAGCGCCGCCAGCTCGTCGGGCAGCAGCATGGTCCCGGTCGGGTTGGCCGGGGAAGCGA
Source organism: Nocardioides sp. (assembly GCF_047602075.1). Taxonomy (GTDB): domain Bacteria; phylum Actinomycetota; class Actinomycetes; order Propionibacteriales; family Nocardioidaceae; genus Nocardioides. Next base: position 2,413,156 of record NZ_JASGIF010000001.1, on the reverse strand, counting down.
CGACCAGGCCGCGCAGGTTCGCGATCGTGGACACCTGGTCGACCGTGGGTTGGAACCTGGTGTCCGGTCCGGTCGGGATCTCCACCACCTCGCAGCCCAAAGCGGTCAGCACGTTGCGATAGCAGGGATAGCCCGGACGTGCCATCGCGACCCGGTCGCCGGCCTCGAAGGCAGCCAGGAAGGCCAGCAGGAAGCCGCCGGAGGAGCCGGTGGTGACGACGACGTCCTCGGCGTCGACGTCGAGCCCGTGCATCCGGTGGTGGTGCGCGGCGATCGCCTCCCGCAGGTCCGGGATCCCGACGGCGACCGAGTAGCCGAGCGCTTCGCCGGTGCCCAGGAGTCGGATCGCCTCCTCGCGCACCGCCCTGGGTGCGCCGGTCATCGGTTGGCCGGCGGCGAGGTTCACCAGGTCGCCATGGGTGCGTTGCCGCTCTGCCGCGCGGGCCAGCACATCCATGACATGGAACGGCGGCACGTTGGCGCGAGTGGCGACGGCAAGGCGGTCCATGAGCACATTGTGACGGCCCCGGACCGCCGCCCGGGGCGCCGTACCGACCACCTGGACCGGAGTCAGCGTCCACCAGACACCAGGCCGAGGCACGCCGGTCCCGTCGCTCGATACGATGGCCGCCAACGTCCGCCGAGCCGGAGGGACCCTAGGGTGCGACTCGACGCGAGCCAGCTCGACGACTTTCTGCTGACGGGGTCCGCTGTGACTCTGCTGGCCGTGGTCGCCGTGCGATGGACCTCACGCGCCGGCCTCCCCAGCCTGCTCATCTACCTCCTCATCGGCGTCGTGCTCGGGGAATCGGTGCTCGGCTTCCCGTTCGACAACGCCGACCTGGCGCACAGCCTCGGCTTCGCCGCCCTCGCGCTGATCCTGGCCGAGGGTGGTCTGACGACCTCCTGGAAGCGGATGCGGCCCTCGCTGCTGTTCGGGCTGACCCTCGCCACGGTCGGGGTGGGCGTGTCGGTGCTGGTGATCGCCGCGGCCGGACATTTCCTGCTGGGCATGCCATGGCAGCTGGCCGTCCTGCTCGGCGCGGTGACCTCGCCGACCGATGCTGCCGCGGTGTTCTCGGTGCTGCGCAAGGTCCCGCTCCCGGCTCGGCTCTCCTCGACCCTCGAGGCGGAGTCCGGTCTCAACGACGCACCCACGGTCGTCCTGGTCACCTTGATCTCCAGCGGAGCGTTGGACCAGCACGGCTTCATCGGGATCGGTGGACTGATGGCCGTGGAGCTGATCGGTGGTGGCGCACTCGGGTTGCTGGTCGGCTTCGGCGGTGCCTGGCTGATGCGTCGCGCCGCCCTGCCGGCGTCCGGTCTCTATCCGATCGCGGTGCTCGCCCTCTCGATGCTGTCGTACGCCGGCACGGCCGCGCTGCATCTCTCCGGATTCGCCGCGATCTATCTGACCGCCCTGGTGCTGGGCAACACTCACCTTCCCCACGGACCGGCGATCCGGTCCTTCGCCGAGGGCATCGCCTGGATGGCACAGATCGGCCTGTTCGTCATGCTCGGCATGCTGTCCTCCCCAGGCCGGATCGACGCGCAGATCATCGGCCAGGCGCTGATCGTGTCGGTGGTGTTGACCCTGGTCGCCAGACCCCTGTCCGTCGTGGTCAGCAACGTGGTCGGAAGGCTGTCCTGGCCGGAGGCTGCCTTCGTGTCGTGGGCCGGCCTGCGTGGTGCCGTGCCGGTTGTGCTGGCCTCGATCCCGTTGGCGGCGCGGTTCCCGGGCTCCGAGCGGCTCTTCGACCTGGTGTTCGTGCTCGTGGTCGCCCTGACTCTGCTCACCGCGCCCGCCCTCGGCACCGTGGCCCGAGCGCTGCGGGTGACCCTGCCATCCGAGCCGCGCGGTCTCGAGGTGGAGGCCGCGCCGCTGGACCGAGTGGCGGCGGACCTGCTGCAGGTGAGCATCAGCAAGGCGTCGCGGCTGCATGGTGTCGAGGTGGGCGAGCTCCGGCTGCCCATCGGCGCATCGGTGTCGATGATCATCCGTGACGGCCACACCATCGTGCCCGAGTGGCGCACCGTGCTCCGGCATGGTGACGACCTGCTCGTGGTCACCCCGCGCTCCGAGCGAGGCAAGACCGAGGAGCGGCTCCGGATCGTCTCCACCGGCGGTCGCCTCGCCGGCTGGCGTGGCAACGTCCGCGGAGACGAGGAGGGCTAGAGCCCGTCTGCCGCGGTCTTCGTGCGTCTTCCGCGGTCTTGTGGTGGCAAAGTGCCTCGTATTCCGGGTCCTCAGCCACCATAGGACCGCGGGAGATGGGTCAGAGCCAGCAGAGGCGACCAGCACCCCAGGGACAGCGTCCCGGGACTACACCCCCGTGTCGCGCGGGCTGCAGATCGTGGCGTCGCCGCGGGCGGCTACGAAGTCCCGGCCCTTCTTCAGGTCCTGGAACTGTTTGCCCACCACGACCACGACCCGTGAGCCCAGCTCGGGGTGCGCCACGATCCGGACCGCTCCGAACTGGCTGCGCACGAGCTGTGCGGCCGGGTTGGACACGTCCGCGGTCCAGACCTCGGCCAGGCGGACCTTCGCATCGTTGGGCGCGTTGCCGGTGTCGCCCTTGCCGAAGCCCCGCTCGACGAGTTTGTCCAGTGTCACGCTGGCGAGGCCGACCCGATCGCTGGCATTGAGCACACTCACCCAGACCTGGCTGGGGCGAACCTTGTCTCCCTCGGACACCGCCACCTCGACGCAGGGCGAGGTCTGGTCACTGCCGGACAGCTTGGGAAAGGGCTTGGTGAGCGCCCCCCAACCCCAGAGTGCCCCGACAGCGACCAAGGCGATCAGGCCGGCCAAGGTCAGGCCGTGCTTGAGATGATCCGGCATCAGTCCTCCGCGCTATAGACCCGGGCATGCAGCACGTGTCGCTGCTGCAACGCGGCCCGTAGGGCCCGGTGCACCCCGGTCTCGAGGTAGTAGTCCCCCCGCCACTCCACCACGTGCGCGAACAGGTCGCCGTAGAACGTCGAGTCCTCGGCCAACAGGGTGCCCAGGTGCAGGGTCTCCTGCGTGGTCACCAGCTGGTCGAGGCGGATCTGACGCGGTGGGATCTTCGCCCATGCGCGCGAGGACAACCCGTGGTCCGGGTAGGGGCGCCCCACGCCGATGCGCTTGAAGATCACGGCCGGAGTCTATCGGCGGCCAATCTGGTTACGCTTCGGCCATGACGCAGACGCCCGACCCCACGACGCCCGCCGAGCCCGCTGTGACCGAAGAGGCCGCGCCGGAAGGGCCAGTGGACCCGACAGCCTCGACCGACGAGACCCCGACCGACGAGGTCCCAACGGACGAGGCACCAGCCGACGAGGCCCCAACCGACGGGTCCCCAACGGACGAGAGCTCGGCCGAGGGGGAGGCTGCGTCGGCCGAGACCGCCGTACCCCCTCGGGATCCGATCGCGGCAGCGGTGGCGCCCGGTTACGCCTTCGAGGGTGCGGCGCTCGAGCTCGGTGGCCTGATGGTGGGGCCGGACGCGCTGACCGACGTCCACATCAAGATCCCGCTCGGCATGGTCAACCGGCACGGACTGGTCGCCGGCGCCACCGGCACCGGCAAGACCAAGACGCTGCAGCTGCTCGCCGAACAGCTCTGTGCCAACGGCGTGCCGGTCTTCGCCGCAGACATCAAGGGCGACCTCTCCGGGCTCTCCACACCCGGTGAGGAGAGCGAGAAGATCACCCAGCGCGCCGCGTCGGTGGGTCAGCAGTGGCAGGCGACCGGGTTCCCGGTGGAGTACTACGCACTCGGCGGCCAGGGCGCCGGCATCCCCCTGCGGGTCACGATGAGCGCCTTCGGCCCGATGCTGCTGTCGAAGGTCCTCGACCTCAACGACACCCAGGAGTCCAGTCTCGGCCTGATCTTCCACTACGCCGACAAGGCGGGGTTGCCGTTGCTGGATCTGCAGGACCTGCGGGCCGTGGTGGCCTACCTGACCTCCGAGGAGGGCAAGGCCGACCTGAAGTCGCTCGGGGGGCTGTCCAGCGCCACCGCCGGGGTGATCTTGCGGCAGCTGATCGCATTCTCCGGCCAAGGCGCCGATGCGTTCTTCGGCGAGCCGGAGTTCGAGACCTCCGACTTCCTCCAGACCACGCCCGACGGCAAGGGCCTGATCAGCCTGGTCGAGCTGCCGAACCTGCAGGACCGACCGGCGCTCTTCTCGACCTTCTTGATGTGGCTGCTGGCCGACCTGTTCCACGAGCTGCCCGAGGTCGGTGACGTCGACCAACCGAAGCTGGTCTTCTTCTTCGACGAGGCACACCTGCTCTTCCGCGACGCCTCCAAGGCATTCCTCGACCAGATCGCGCAGACCGTCCGACTGATCCGGTCCAAGGGCGTCGGGGTCTTCTTCGTGACCCAGAGCCCGACCGACGTGCCCGACGACGTGCTGGCCCAGCTCGGGTCACGGGTGCAGCACGCGCTGCGCGCCCACACCCCCAACGACGCCAAGGCGCTGAAGGCGACCGTCAACACCTATCCCAACTCCGCCTACGACGACCTCGGCAAGGTGATCACCGGACTGGGCATCGGGGAGGCGGTCATCACCGTGATGGACGAGCGCGGGGCACCCACCCCGGTCGCGTGGACCCGGCTGCGCGCCCCCGAGTCGTTGATGGGTCCCGCGGATGCCGCGGCGATGGAGGCCACCGTGAAGGCGAGCCCGCGCTACGCGGCGTACGCCACTCCGGTCGACCGCGACTCCGCCCGCGAGAAGCTCGCGGCCCGGCTCGAGGAGGGTGCGCGCAAGGCCGAGGAGGACGCGAAGCTCAAGGAGCAGCTGCGTCAGGAGAAGCTCGAGAAGGCCGAGGAGCGGAAGACCCAGACCAAGAGCACGACCAGTTCGGGCAAGAAGGACGACGGCGGCATCGTCTCCGACGTGGTCAACTCCGGCGCCTTCAAGGACTTCATGCGCACCGCCGCCCGCGAGATCGCCCGGGGGATGTTCGGCTCCGGCCGTCGCTGACCCGCGACCTGCCCGACGGGTGTCGGGTACGGCGCCGCACCTCACCAGGCCACCTCACCAGGCCGGATCGGTCCAGGCGACCTGGATGACCTCGGTGCCCCGACCCCGGCTGACCAGGCGGCCGCGACCGGGTGGCCCCGGAGCCGGACGAACCCCGTCGAGGAGGGGCCCCTCGTCGGGTGAGCCGGCCAACAGCAGGCCGGGCGAGGCGAGGTCGCGGAGCGTCTGCAGCACGGGCTCGTACATCGCCCGCCCGGCGCCACCGGTGCGACGGGCGACGACCAGGTGCAGACCGACGTCGCGGGCCTGGGGGAGCAGCGGCAGCAGCGCCGCGACCGGCGAGGTTGGTTGGGCGATCAGGTCGTAGTCGTCGACGACGACGAAGACCTCGGGCCCCCGCCACCACGAGCGGTCCCGCAGCTGGTCGGGTGTGATGTCGGCGCCCGGTAGCCGGGTCGCGAGGTGGTTCGCCAACTCGGCCAGCACCGGCCCCGCCTGGTCGACGCTGCCCACCTGGTCGAGCAGATGGTCGGGGGACAGCTCACCGAGCAGGGATCGGCGCTGGTCGACAAGAAGGATCTGCGCCCGATCCGGTGGCCGGCTGCGAGTGACCTCCTGGAGGTAGCAGCGCAGCGCCGTGGTCTTGCCGGAACCCGGATCGCCGAGCACCAGCAGATGGGGCTCGGCATCGATGTCGACAGCAGCGGGAGTGAGTCGACTCTCCGTGACACCGACGACGAGGAGCCTCTCGTCGAAGCGGACGGTGGCCCGGGCTCGACACTCGGCCAGGTCGATCCGCTCGGGCAGCGTCCGCAGGCGGGGAGCAGCCGCATCTGGCCACCTCGCCGCGACCCGAGCGACCAGGTCGTCGATGCCGACGGCGAGGGTGTCCGGATCGGCCGCACCGTCGATGCGAGGGAGCGCGGCGAGGAAGTGGGCAGGGCCGGCCACCAGACCGCGGCCGGGACGGTACGGCGGCACCAGCCGCGCCGCCCGCCGGTCGATCTCGGAGTCACCCGGTTCACCCAGCCGCAACTCGAGCACGGACCCGAACGCGTCTCGGACCCCGATGCGGAAGTCCGACCAGCGATCGGCGGCAGTGACCACGTGGACGCCGTAGCCCAGTCCGCGCGCGACCAGCTGCTGCAGCGACTCCTCGAGATCCGTGTGCTCGGCCCGAACCGCTCCCCAGCCGTCCACAATCACGAAGATGTCACCGTAGCCATCCCCCGGGTCGCCAGCCGCACGTCGTGAGCGATAGCTGTGCATCGAGTCGATCCGCTGCTCGCGGAAGCGGGCTTCCCTGCGGTCGAGGAGCGTGGTCAGCTCGGCGATCGCCCGACGGACGAGGGCGGGGTCGCCCCGGTGGGCGACGGTGGCGACGTGCGGCAGGGCGTCGTACGCCGCCCAACCGCCGCCGCGGAGGTCGAGCACGAACAGCTGCACCTCGACGGGAGTGGCCGTCAATGCCAGCCCCGCGGCGAGGGTCTGCAGCAGAGTGCTCTTGCCGGAGCGCGGACCACCGACGACGGCCAGGTGACCGGCGGAGCCGTCGAGGTCGAGGATCAGCGGATCGCGGCGCTGCTCGCGCGGTCGGTCCACGAGGCCGACAGGGACGCGAAGCGTGGTCGGCTGTGGCTTCGAAAGGCCGGGCAGCAGCATGTCCAGGGCGGTGGGTTCGTCGAGAGGCGGCAGCCAGATCCGGTGCGCGGGCGGGCCGGTCGGGCGGAGTCGATCCACGACCCGGGTGAGCAGCGAGACCCCGGACGGCGTGGACTCGGCCGTCGACGCCGAGATCGGCGCACGAATCTCGCAGACGCTCAACGGGAGGATGCCCTGGACGGCGACGTGCGTCTCGGCCGGCGTCGAGACGCACGCGGCCCGGAATCGCACGGGTGGCCCGGCATCCGAGCGCAGGTAGCCCACTCCCGGGGTCGACGGGAGGTCGTGGGCGTCCGGAATGCCGAGGACCACACGTGACTCGGCGGCGGTGAAGGTGCGCAGGCCGATCCGAAACGACAGGTGCGACTCCAGCCCACGCAGCCGCCCCTCCTCGAGCCGCTGAGAGGCCAGCAGCAGGTGGAGGCCGAGCGAGCGCCCCAGCCGCCCGATGGCCACGAACAGGTCCGTGAACTCGGGTCGAGCCGACAACAGCTCGGAGAACTCGTCGATGACCACCAGCAGTGACGGCAATGGTGGCCGGTCACCCAGGCTCCGGTAGTCGCCCACCGACGCGACCCCGGCCGATCGCAGCAACTCCTGGCGTCGGACCAGCTCGCCTGACAGAGCGTCCTCCATCCGGTCGACCAGCGCGAGCTCGTCGGCCAGGTTGGTGATCAAGGCGGACACGTGCGGGAGGCCGGCGAGCTCGCTGAAGGTCGCGCCGCCCTTGAAGTCGACGAGCACCAGGTTGAGCAGCTCCGGTGGATGCCGAGCGGCCAGGCCGAGGGTGAGGGTGCGGAGCAGCTCGGACTTCCCCGACCCGGTGGCCCCGATCACCAGACCATGCGGCCCGACTCCGTGATGCGCGGCCTCCTTCAGGTCGAGGTGTACGACGGCGCCCGCGTCGTCCACGCCGATCGGCACCCGCAGGAAGTCGGCCGGCGGAGTCCCTTCACTCCACGCCGTCGCGGCATCCGTCGAAGTGGCGCCGTTCGCGAGCAGTCGGAGAGCAGCCGTCGCCTCGGCGGGAGAGCCACGCCCGTCCGGCGCGCGTGCATCTGTGCGATGGTCTGCGAGGCGGGTGAGTCGTCGGGCGAAGGCCTCGGCCGTGGCGAGGTCGCACTGGTCGGCCAGCAGGGCCGCCGCCGGACCTCGTCGCGTCGACATCCGGGCCGGAACCGCCTCGGTGGGGTCGTGCGTAGCGTCATCGTCGAGGTCGACCGTCCGCTCACGTGGACCTCCGTCGACGGTGTGCAGGTCGCTGGGATCGCCGTCGGCCAGGTCGACGATCGTCACCCCGGCCCGCTCGGTCCAACGTCTGCTCACCGGTTCCTGGCGATCGTGGACCAAGAGCAGCCGAGGCCGTTCGTCGTGCGTCGCGCTGGGCGCCAGCCCACCTGCCGGGAGCAGGGTGGCGAGGTCGTCGGCCGAGGTGACCACCATCCGCCGCGGGCCGACGGCGTCACGGGCCACCGCGCTCCAGGCGTGCGGGAGCCAGAGGAGCCATCGCCAGTGCCGGAGCCGCTCCGGATCACACCACACGGCCACCATCAGGTTTTCGGGCGAATGCGTTGCCGCGGCCGAGCAGAGCAGTGCCCGGGCCAACGAGCGCGCCGACCCGGTCGCGCCGCGAATCCGCAGGCGGTCGGTCGCCGCGAGATCGACAGTGGTGGGGAGTGTCGGCACGACGCCGTGGACGCCGACCAGTCGATCGAGGGCCACCGCGGCGACCGGGTCGGCCGCGCTGTTCTCCTCGGGAGCGATCAGCTCGATCGCGGGCGGTTGATCGCTCAGCCCGATCCGCGCAGCCAGGACGCCGTCGCCGTCGGCCTGGCGCCGCCACAGGCGTGAGCTACTCCGAGCCAGTGTGGGCAGATCGCTCGGGGCCGGCCATCGCCGATGCAGCACGAGGCGCTGCTGTTGCTCGGCCGCCCGAATCGACGCGCGAGCCCGGGCCAGATGGTCGAGGTAGTCCTCCCGCGCCCGTCGTGCCGCCTGGGACCGCTGGTGGCGCTGCCGGTCCAGCTGGACCAGCAGGAAGCCCAGGGTCGCCACGAGGAAGCACCCTCCCGCGAGCAGGCTGCGCGCGCCGCCGTACTGCCCCAGTGAGGCGATCAGGGCGATCGACCCGACACTGCCGAGCATCGGCAATGCCGCGACCAGGGCGCCGGTCTGCTGGGGCTCCGCGACGGTCGGCGGTGCGCGCAGCCGCAGTTCCCCACTGGGCATCTCGTCGTCGGCCAAGGGACTCACGCGAAGTCACGCTAGGTCGTGGCGCGCCTCCACGACACCCGTCCTGGGCGGGCCTGTGGAGGAGCGAGTTTCGGATGTTGCCCTCGGGGTAGGACACGGGTGCCGCTCGATCAGGGCGGTCCGATCCGGACGCCGATGTTGGAGGACACATGTCGAACGTTGCTCAAGAGATGGGCCAAGGTCACGCCACGCTGAGTCGATCAGCAGCCAAGGTCGCCGAGGCTCAGCAGGACCTGCAGGTGCTGGCCCAACGGCTCTCCGCCCAGTTGGCGGGCGTGACCGGCCAGTGGGTGGGTGCAGGCGGCAGCGCGTTCCTGCGCCTGCATCAGGAGTGGGCTCGCCAGCACCAGGTGATCACTGGAGCCCTGGCCGAGCTCGAGGCCGCGTTGCGCCGCACCGAGCAGGACAACATGGCCACTGATCAGGCCCAGGCGGAGCCGATGACGAACCTGTCGGCCCGGTTGGCCGGCTGAGGTCAGGGAGGAGAGATGAGCTTCGACCTGCGCGTGAACCACCCCCAACTCGAGGCCGCGGTCGATGCGATGCGCGGCGCCGTGTCTGCGATCGACGGCCGTCTGCAGTTGCTGGAGGGCGAGCTGATGCCGCTGCGACACGAGTGGATCGGCAGTGCTCAACAGGCCTACTACGTGGCGAAGGGTCGCTGGGACACCGCGATCGCCGACCTCACCGCGGTGCTCAACGATGCGGCCGCAGTGGTCGGAGCGGCCAACATGGAGTACGCCGCTGCCGATCGGCGCGGTGCCGCCAACTTCTCGGGCTAGGCCCGCTCGTGGCTGCCGCCGACGACAGCTCGGGACCGCTGTGGGTGAGTGTGGTCTCCAGCACCGGCCGCGCTGACCTCGCGATTCCGCCGATGCTGCCGGTGGCCGAGCTGCTTCCCGACCTAGCGGCCCACGTCGGGCTGCCTTCGAACACGGTCGGACTGAGGCTCATCGATCGGACCGGTGAGCCGCTGAAGCCGGATGACGATCTGCAGCGTCAGGGTGTCGAGTCCGGTGCGGTCCTGCAGCTCGCGACCGACACTGGACGAGAGGAGCCGGCTCCGCGCTTCGACGACCTGGTCGAGGCGGCCGAACAGGTCCTGCCACGCCGGCCTCCGTCCGCTGCCGCACGGCGCCGGTGGCTCCCGTCAAGCCTCACTCTGCTGCTGTTGGTGACCGCGATGCCGCCGTTGCTGATCGTGGGTGGCCTCGGCGCCGGCATCGCCGCGGCGGCGGCAGCGGTTGCGCTGCTCCCGGGCGGGCATCTGCTTGCGCGGTGGTCGATGCCTCCGCTGCTGGCGGTGGCGGTCGGCTGGCTGGGCTGCGGCTATGCCGCTCTCTGTGCCGCGATCTTGTCGACCGTGGTCCTGTCGGCGGAGCTGCCGGGTCGCGGCGCGAGTGCTTCGGCAGAGCCGTTCCTCTCGGTGACCGCGGCAGGGGCGGTGGTCGTCGTGGCCGGGCTGATCCAGCTGGTCGGGCTTCATGGCGGCCCTGCTGCCGCCACCCCGCCGGTGTTGATCGGGCTCTGCCTTGTCGCGACCGGCCTTGGTTGCCTGGTGGCGCCGCTCTCCGCGGGGTGCGTCGTCACCGTGGTCGGCGTGTTGGCGGTGCTGGCGGCAGAGGTCTTCCCGACGCTCGCGGTGACCGCTACCGCAGTGCATGCGCCGTGGACCCAGCCTGTGGCCGGCATGACGATGAAGCCGGCCGAGCCGACGGACCCAGCGGAGCCGGTCGATCTGGCCGGCCTGGCCGCCGATCTCCGGGGTGCGCTCAGTGTGGCCGCGGCGATGATCGCCACCGCAGGTGTGCTGACGGTCCTGAGTCTGCCGTGGATGGTCTCGCTCGGGACGGCTGGTGCCGCTCTCGCTGTGATGTGCTGCGTGCTCTCGCTGATGCGGGTGCGTCACCTCAGACCCGGTCCGCTGGTGGCCGCCGCGCTGATCCCTGCCGTGGTTGGGGTCGTGGTGTTGACGGTCTCGCTCGGCTGGCTGCGGCCGGGCTGGCGGATGGGCACGGCGGCGGTCCTGCTCATCGCAGGACTGCTCGGCTTGGCCCTCACCGCGGGGGCAGCGACGACCTCGTGGCGCGCGGCCAGGCTGCTCGATCGACTCGAGTCAGCGGTCCTGGTCTCTGTGCTGCCGCTCCTGGCGCTCGCCATCGATCTGGTCGGCGTCGTCCACGGTGACCGATGACGTCGCGGCACGCGTCAGCACAGGTCCAGGCGTTCTGGCGACGTCGCGTTGTCGACGCTGTGGTCGCACGCGACCCGGGCGAGGGTCTGCCACGGCACGGCCGCGCCCTGAGCTGGGGCTTGGTGTTCGCCACGCTGCTGGTGGCCGGCTTGCTGGTGGTCGACCTGTTCGCATAGACGACCTATTCCGAGAGGAAGTGCCGGGCTCGCGGCACACCGCATCCCGACCGGCGGCGTTCTCCTCGACTCGACGGGCCTCCGGCCCGCCTTCGCTCGTCGGCCTTGCCGGATCGGTCGCGGATGCACCGCTCACTGACCCGGCACCCCTTGGCACCCACAGCGAGCAGGGCGTCGTCCGTCTGCTCGAGCGGAAGCACTGGCAGCTCGCCAGCGGCGTCGCACGGACCCGCCCGCTCACCTGAGGGGCAACAACCCTCGGAGTTCGAGTAAGGCCGTTCTGGCGGAGGATGCGGGATTCGAACCCGCGAGGGCTGTTAACCCAACCCGCTTTCCAAGCGAGCGCCATAGGCCACTAGGCGAATCCTCCGCGAAGGAGGTTACCGGTCCCGTTGGCGGCGGCGGAAATCGAGTGAAGAGGTCGCCGGAGGAACTAACTGGTGTGCGCGGTCGGCATATGCGTCGTACACGCCAGTAGCCGCGAGCCGAGCGCATCCGTCAGCGCCGGTTCGACTCGCTCCGATGGGCTCACCTAGACTCAGCCCAACCCCCCGTGTGGCGGCATCTTGCCGAACTCCCCCAGGGCCGGAAGGCAGCAAGGGTAAGCGAGCTCTGTCGGGTACGCGGGGGGCCTTGCTTTCCACGAGGCTTTCCCCGCGGCCGCGCCCGGCAGACGACCTGGCACGATGGTGCGGTGCTGGTCATCGCGCATCTCAGCGACACCCATTTCGGTGGGAAGTGGCAGCCCGCGGAGCGGTGTCGGCGGGTCCTCGACCACCTCGCGGCCATGGATCCGCCAGTCGACGTCGTGCTGGTCACCGGCGACATCACCGACCACGGGACCGCGGAGGAGTACGCCGAGGCGGCCGAGGTGCTCGGCGGCTGGGCAGGACCGGCACCGCTGTGGATGTTGCCCGGCAACCACGACCGCAGGGAGGAGTACGCCGGCTTCCGCGGCGCCGACCCCGCTCGTCCGGTCAGCGAGGCGCATCGGCTCGGCAACACCGTGTTCGTGATGCTCGACTCGATGGTCCCAGCGCCGGTGGGGGAGCGGATCGACCACGGCCTGCTCGCCGACGAGACGCTGGCGTTCCTCGATGAGCAGCTCGCCGCACGCAGCCCGGGTGAGCGGGCGTTCGTCTGCCTGCACCACCCGCCGGTGACCGTCCACCTGGGCCTGATGGACCCGATCCGGCTGCGCAACGCCGACGCGCTTGCCGAGGTGCTCGACCGGCATGAGGACGTTCTTGCCGTCCTGGTCGGCCACGCCCACAGCGCCTGCGTGACGCCGTACGACGTCATGCGGCGCCCGCTGCCCGTCCTGATCCCGGGCGCAGTGGCCTCGACGGTGACCATGGACGCCGAGCCCTACCCGAAGATCACCCCGGAGGCTGCCGCCCACCTACGCGATCCACTTCGTCGAGGACTCCGGCCGGATCGTCACCCACTGGCGCTCGCTACCGGCTGTCGGCGGCGATGGTTAGGGTTCAGGGGTGGAGTCACCGCTCGCGCTCTATCGCCGCTATCGGCCGGAGACGTTCGCCGAGGTCATCGGCCAAGATCACGTCACCGAGCCGCTGCGAGCGGCGCTCGCGAACAACCGCGTCAACCACGCCTACCTGTTCTCCGGTCCGCGCGGCTGCGGCAAGACCACCTCGGCGCGCATCCTCGCCCGCTCGCTGAACTGCGCCCAAGCCCCGACCGCCGACCCGTGCGGCGAGTGCGACAGCTGCCGTGAGCTGGCCCGAGGCGGCCCCGGCTCCATCGACGTGATCGAGATCGACGCGGCCTCCCACAACGGTGTCGACGACGCGCGAGACTTGCGCGAGAAGGCCTTCTTCGCCCCGGTGCGAGACCGCTACAAGGTCTACATCATCGACGAGGCGCACATGGTGACCACGCAGGCGTTCAACGCCCTGCTCAAGTTGGTCGAGGAGCCGCCACCGCATCTCCGGTTCATCTTCGCCACCACCGAGCCGGAGAAGGTGCTGCCGACCATCCGGTCCCGCACCCACCACTACCCCTTCCGGCTGATCCCGCCGCGGCTGCTGTCGTCCTATCTCGGCGAGCTCTGCGAGAAGGAGGGCGTGGCGGTCGAGCCGGCGGCGTTGCCGCTCATCGTGCGAGCCGGGGGTGGCTCCGCGCGGGACACTCTCTCGGTGCTCGACCAGTTGCTCGGCGGCGCCGGACCGGACGGGGTCACCCACGCACTGGCCACCGGCCTGCTCGGCTTCACCCCCGACGCGCTTCTCGACGAGGTCGTCGACGCGTTCGCGGCCGGCGACGGCGCCACCGTCTTCGGTGTGGTCGACAAGGTCATCGAGACCGGTCAGGACCCACGCCGCTTCACCGAGGATCTGCTCCGTCGGCTGCGCGACCTGGTCATCGTCGCCGCCGTGCCCGACGCTCCCGCGACCGGTCTGATCGACGTGTCCGAGGACGCCGCGGAGCGCCTGGTCGCCCAGGCCGCCCGCTTCGGTCGCGCCGAGCTTGCTCGCGCCGCCGACCTGGTCGCGAGCGGGCTCACCGAGATGCGCGGCGCGACCGCTCCCCGACTGCTGCTGGAGCTCATCTGCGCCCGGGTCCTGCTCCCCGGCGCCGACCACAGCGCCGACGGTCTGATGGCGCGCCTGGACCGGGTCGAGAAGCGGATGACCATCACCGGCACGCCTTCCACGTCGGCCACCGCTCCCGCCCCGCCTCCGCCGGCCCCACCTCCCCCGCCACCCCCGACGGCCCCACCTCCCACCACCGCCCCGGGCCCATCCGACACGTCCGCTGCACCGACCCCTCCCGCGCCGAGCGCCGACCCGACTCCGCCCGAGTCGCCCGAGGACCAGGAGCCTTCGCCGGCCTCGGCCAGCGCTGCGCAGGCTGCGGACCCGGCGATGCCCCCGCCGTCCGAGGACGCCCCTCCGGATCAGGCCGAGCCAACGGGAGACGCAGCGGACGCACCCGGAGCTGCTCCGAACCCCGCCCTGACCCTCGTCGACGTGCGTCGCCTCTGGCCCGACATTGTCGAGGCCACCAAGCTCCGCCGCCGGCTGACCTGGATCCACCTGACCCAGAACGCCCAGGTCGTGGCCGTCGACGCGACCACGCTGACGCTGGGCTTCACCAACGCCGGTGCGCGCGACTCCTTTGCCAAGGGTGGCAGCGTCGAGATCGTCCGCCAGGCCGCCATCGACGTGGTGGGTGCCGACTGGCGCATCGAGGCGATCATCGATCCGGGAGCGACCCCGGAGCAGCCACCGCCCTCGGACGACCCCTGGGAGGCCGCCCCGCCGGCGGCCTCAGCCCGAGCCACGCCGGAGCCCGAGGCGCCGGAAGCGTCCAGCCGAGAGCGGACCGTGCCCGAGTCGCCCGCCGCGGAGCACGCACCACAAGGGTCGGCCGAGGCCGACCGACGAGAGCCACGCACCCCGCCCAGCGCGGCGGCTCGCGAACGGATCCAAGACACCCGAGCCGGTGGCGCGGAGCCCAGCACACCCGACTTCCTCGCCGAGGCCGACGCCGGAGTCGACCGGGACGACCCCGACGCGGAGTCGGCCGGCCTGTCCGGCGCCGAGTTGCTGCAGCAGACGCTGGGCGCCGAGGTGATCGAGGAGATCCCCCATTCTTGAGGAGATCATCTCTTGAGGAGACCGAGCGATCTCCAAGCCGGGGCGAAGCCCCGGACCACGACCAGCGCCACCCTGGAGGGACCATGACTGACAACCCGTTCGACGCACTCGGTGGAGCCGGCGGCTTCGACATGAACGCCCTGCTCGAGCAGGCTCAGCAGATGCAGGATCAACTGCAGAGTGCGCAGGCCCGGCTCGCGGAGCAGAAGGTCGAGGGCTCGGTGTCTGGCGGAGCGGTGACCGTCACCGTCAACGGGGTGGGTGACCTGGTGGGCGTCACCGTCCAACCGGGCACCGTCGACGGCGACAGCGTGGAGGACCTGGAGGATCTCGGCGACCTGATCGTGGCCGCCTACCGAGACGCCAAGGCTCGGGCCGACCAGGTCGCCGCGCAGGCGATGGGGCCGTTGGCTGGCGGCTTCGGCAGCGGCGCGGCCGAGCTGGACTGACGGCCAGGCGATCTGACAGACGCAGAAAGGCAGGAGAGAGCGGGTTGTACGAAGGCGTTGTGCAGGACCTCATCGACGAGCTCGGGCGGCTGCCCGGGGTCGGGCCGAAGGGCGCCCAGCGGATCGCCTTCCACCTGCTCCAGGCCGAGCCGACCGACGTACGCCGCCTGGCCGACGTCCTGCTCGAGGTGAAGGCCAAGGTGCGCTTCTGCGCGATCTGCTTCAACGTCTCCGAGGACGACCAGTGCCGGATCTGCCGCGATCCTCGGCGCGACCCGGCGGTGTTGTGTGTGGTCGAGGAGTACAAAGACGTGGTCGCCATCGAGAAGACCCGGGAGTTCCGCGGCCGCTACCACGTGCTGGGCGGTGCGATCTCGCCGATCGACGGGATCGGGCCCGACCAGCTCCGCATCCGTGAGTTGATGCAGCGCCTCGCCGACGGGGTGGTCACCGAGGTCATCTTGGCGACCGACCCCAACCTGGAGGGCGAGGCGACGGCGACCTATCTCACCCGCACCCTCAAGCCGTTGGGCTTGCGCGTCACCCGGTTGGCGAGTGGACTTCCGGTGGGTGGTGATCTCGAGTACGCCGACGAGGTCACCTTGGGACGCGCGTTCGTAGGAAGGAGATCCGCAGATGACTGACGCAACCCTGCCGAGTCCGAGGCGGGAACGGGCCGCCCAGGTCGACAGCGAGACCGAGGACTTCGCCCAGCAGATCGCCGACCAGGTGGAGAGCTTCCTGCTCGCGCTGCGCGAGATTGCCCGGGAGGCCGACCCGAGCCGGGCCATCTCGCTGCTGCTGCTCGAGGTGAGTCAGGTGCTGCTGGCCGGCGCCCGACTCGGTGCGCAGACCGACTTCACCCCCGAGTCGGAATACCAACCAGACGTCGGCCCCGACGAGGACCTCGACGAGCTGCGGATGCGGCTGGCCGGCATCTTCGGCGACCTCGACACCTACAGTTTCGTCTTCGACCCCTACGTCCCCGAGGTGGTGGACAGTCAGCTGTCCGACGACCTCAGCAGCATCGCCACCGACCTCGGCAACGGGCTGCGCCACTTCCGGGCGGGCAATGTCGAGGAGGCGCTGTGGTGGTGGCAGTTCTCCTACGTGTCCTCGTGGGGCAACCTGGCGGGGGCGATGCTCAACGCCTTGCTCAGTGTGGTGGCCCACGACCGGCTGGACATCGAGCTCGTCGTGGACGAGGAGCAGGTCGCCGCGGCGAATGAGATGCTGGAGAGCGACGACACCGTCCCCCGGTAGACTCCTTCTTCGGCCGCAGCGCAGCGTGGCGGGCCCAGCCGAGGGCACGCGGTCGTCGTTCCAACTCCACCTCGAGGACGCACATCGTGGGCATCGTCGTGCAGAAGTACGGCGGCTCGTCGGTGGCCGACGCCACCGGGATCAAGCGGGTCGCGCAGCGCATCGTCAACACCAAGAAGGCCGGTCACGACGTCGTGGTCGTCGTCTCCGCGATGGGTGACACGACCGACGAGCTGCGCGACCTGGCCGAGCAGGTGACGCCGCTGCCGCCCCCGCGCGAGCTGGACATGCTGCTCACTGCCGGCGAGCGGATCTCGATGGCGCTGCTGGCGATGGCGATCGCCCAGCTCGGCCACAAGGCGCGCTCCTTCACCGGCTCCCAGGCGGGCGTGATCACCGACGCGGCGCATGGCAACGCCAAGATCATCGACATCACGCCCGGCCGCATCGTCAACGCCCTCAAGGAGGACGCGATCGCGATCGTGGCCGGCTTCCAGGGCGTCTCGCAGACGACGAAGGACATCACCACCCTCGGTCGGGGTGCCTCCGATACCACCGCGGTGGCGCTGGCGGCGGCGATGGGGGCGGAGTGCTGCGAGATTTACAGTGACGTCGACGGCGTCTTCACCGCCGACCCACGGATCGTGCCGTCGGCCCGCAAGCTCGACCGGATCTCCACCGAGGAGATGCTCGAGATGGCGGCCTGCGGCGCCAAGATCCTGCACCTGCGGTGCGTGGAGTATGCCCGCCGCTACGAGATGCCCGTCCATGTCCGCTCCTCCTTCTCCCACAAGGAGGGCACCTGGATCGTCCCCACCAGCACAGAGGAAGATGAGATGGAACAGGCCATCATCGTCGGCGTTGCCCACGACCGGAGCGAAGCCAAGATCACCGTGGTCGGCGTGCCCGACAAGGTCGGTGAGGCGGCCCGCATCTTCGAGGCGCTCGCCGCCGTCGAGATCAACATCGACATGGTGGTGCAGAACGTCTCGGCGGCCGCCACCGGCCTCACCGATATCTCGTTCACGCTGCCCCGTGCGGACGGCCAGCGGGCGATGTCGGCGCTGGCCCGCATCCAAGACGAGGTCGGCTACGACAAGCTGCTCTACGACGACCAGATCGGCAAGGTCTCCCTGATCGGGGCGGGCATGCGCTCCCACCCCGGCATCACCGCCCGGTTCTTCTCCGCGCTGGCGTCGGCGGGGGTGAACATCGAGATGATCTCCACCTCGGAGATCCGCATCTCGGTGATCGTCGACGAGTCCGAGGTCGACACCGCCGTACAGGTCACCCACACCGCCTTCGACCTCGACTCCGAGGCCGGCGAGGCCGTGGTCTACGGAGGGACCGGACGATGAACGACGGACACGGGCGCGGTGTGCGCATCGGCGTGGTCGGCGCGACCGGCCAGGTCGGGGTCGCGATGCGCCAGATCCTGGCCGAGCGCTCCTTCCCGGTCGCCGAGATCCGGTTCTTCGCCTCCGAGCGGTCGGCCGGGCGGATGCTGACCTACGACGGCCGCGAGGTCGTCGTCGAGGACGCCACCACGGCGGACCCGAGCGGCCTCGACATCGCCGTCTTCTCGGCGGGCGCGACCACTTCGCGCGCCCAGGCGCCGCGGTTCGCCGCGGCCGGTGTGACGGTGGTCGACAATTCCTCGGCCTGGCGGATGGACCCCGATGTCCCGCTGGTGGTCTCCGAGGTCAACCCGGAGGCGATCGACGAGGCCCGCAAGGGCATCATCGCCAACCCCAACTGCACTACGATGGCCGCGATGCCGGTGCTCAAGCCGCTCCACGACGCCGCCGGCCTGGAGCGGCTGGTCGTGTCGACCTACCAGGCCGTCTCGGGGTCCGGGGTGGCCGGAGTGGAGGAGCTCGCCGGCCAGGTGCTGGCCGCCGGCGAGAAGGCCCGCGAGTTGGCCTACGACGGCGAGGCCGTCGCGTTCCCGGAGCCGGTCAAGTACGCCCGCACCATCGCCTACAACGTCGTCCCGCTCGCCGGGTCGATCGTGGCCGACGGTCTGGACGAGACCGACGAGGAGAAGAAGCTGCGCAACGAGTCGCGCAAGATCCTCTCCATCCCCGACCTGCGGGTCTCCGGGCTCTGCGTGCGCGTGCCGGTCTTCACCGGCCATTCGCTGTCCATCAACGCCGAGTTCGCCAGCCCGCTGCCGGTCGCGCGCGCCCGGGAGATCCTGGCCGACGCACCCGGTGTGGAGCTCTCGGACGTCCCGAACCCACTCCAGGCGGCCGGCAAGGATCCGTCCTACGTCGGCCGGCTCCGCCAGGATCCCGGCGTCGACGACGACCGTGGCCTCGCGCTGTTCGTCAGCAACGACAACCTCCGCAAGGGGGCTGCCCTCAACACCGTCCAGATCGCCGAGCTGGTCGCCGCCCGCCTCTGACCCCGACGTTCCGCCGTCAGATGCGTGGGACGACCACGACGGGCACGGGGGAGTGTCGGATGATCTTGGTCGCGCGGGAGCCCAGGAAGACACTGGCGAGCGGTCCGGCGCTGCTCGAGCCGACCACGAGGAGGTCGCCGTCGTGCTCCCACTCGATGTCCTCGAGGGCCTCGCCCCAGTCGTGACCTTGGCCCACGACCACGTCGATCTCCTGCGGGGGCGAGCCCGCCTCGGCTTGCTCGGCGAGGGCTCGCTCGGCGCGCGAGCGGATGTCTTTGGTCCACTCCTCGAGGATGTCGTCGGCCTCGACATCCATCCGTGCCGTGTCCGGGGGAGGTGCCTGCACGGCGAACGAGGCGAGTCGGACGCCGACCCCTTCGGTCGCGGCAACGTCTCGCACCGCGGCGACCAGGTCACCGGCTTCTCCGGAGCCGCCGTAGGACACGGTGAGTCGGGTGACCTTCGCGTCCGGCGCGCAGCGGAAGCCGCGGGTGGCGAGGGCGACCGGAATCGGTGAGCTGTGCAGTAGCCGGTCGGCGACACTGCTCACCGTCACATGGCCGAACAGGCCGGCCGTGGAGGAGCCCACCGCGATCATGCTGGCCTGCCGCTCCTCGGCGACCTCGAGCAGTCCCGCGGACGCCGACCGGGTCCGGTGGGTGATGAACTCGGCTTGGATGTCGGGCGCGAGGTCGGCGCGAGCCTGGCTCAAAGAGTCTTCGGCTGCCTCGGTGAGATAGGCGTGGTACTCCGCGTCCACCTTGAATCTAGCGGGCATCCAGGGTGCCGGAACCGCGCTGCAGATCACCAGGTCCTCACCGGTGGTCCTGGCCAACATCGCGGCTAGGTTCAGCACTGCCTGCCCACGCCTGTTGGGCGGATAGCCGACGACGATGGTCACTGCGCGTCCTCTCCGCCGGCCAAGCCGACGTGTTCGCGGCGACCGAGGTGGGAGTGGTGCCTGCTGTAGAGGAAGTACCAGACCATAGCGCCGGCGATCCAGATGACGAAGACGTAGAGCGTCACTGGGCGGAGGTCCTTGATGATCCACAGACAACCGACCACCGACAGGATCGGCGTGATCGGGTAGAGCGGCACCTTGAAGCCGCGGGGCAGGTTCGGAGCGCTGCGACGAAGGGCGATCACACCGATCGAGACGGTGATGAAGGCCACCAGGGTGCCGATGCTGGTCATCTCGGCCAGGAAGTTGATCGGGATGAGCCCGGCCAACAGGCTGATCACGATGGCAACCATGATCGTGTTCGGCACCGGAGTCATCGTGCGCGGGTTCACCTTGTGGAAGATCTCCGGGATCATGCCGTCGCGCGACATCGCGAACAGGATCCGGGTCTGGCCGTAGAGCGAGATCAGGGTGACGCTGAAGATCGAGATGATGGCGCCCGCAGCGAGAACGGTGCCGGGCCAGCTGGCGCCGACGACGTTCTCAAGGATGCGGGCAAGGCCCGCCTCTTGACCCTCGAACTCGTCGTACGGCTGGGCGGCGACGCCGACCAGAGAGGTCAGCACGTAGAGCGTGGTCACCACCAGCAGCGAGATCATGATGGCCAGCGGCAGGTTGCGCTTCGGATTCTTCGCCTCCTCGCCCGCGGTGGCCACGCCGTCGAGGCCGATGAAGGAGAAGAAGATCATTCCGGCGGCAGCCTCGACGCCGTGGAAGCCGAACGGCGCGAAGTTCGAGAGGTTGTCGGAGTTCCAGCCCTGGGAGCCGATCAGGATGAACATGATCAGCACGCTGATCTTGATCGCCACCATGATCGCGTTGACGGTCGCCGACTCGCTCGCGCCCCGGATCAGCAGGGTGGCGCACATGACGATCAACAAGACGGCGGGCAGGTTGAAGACACCACCCTGCTCCGGCGCGTTGGACAAAGCGTGCGGAAGCTGGAAGCCGAAGACGTTGTCCAAGAGGCGGTTCACATACTCCGACCAGCCCACCGCGGTCGCCGCTCCGGCGACGCCCCATTCCAGCAGCAGACAGGCGCCGACGGCCAGGGCGATCACCTCGCCGAGCGCCGCGTAGGCGTAGGAGTAGGAAGACCCCGAGACGGGCACCGCGCCGGCGAGTTCTGCGTAGCAGACCGCTGTCAGGCCGGCGACCACAGCGGCAAGGACGAAGGACCAGATCACCGCGGGTCCGGCGACCGGAACCGCCTGGTTGAGGATGAAGAAGATTCCGGTGCCGATCGTGCCGCCGATGCCGATCGCACATAGATGCCAGAGCCCGAGGCTGCGAGACAACTCGCTGGTGCCGGAGTCGGCGCCGGTCTCGGCCGCCATCTCGCCAACCGGCTTACGTCGTAGGAGCTGCTCTCGCAGGCTGGTGGTCATGGGCGCCTCCCGTTGTCGGATGCCGAGCGACACTAGCGGCAACGGTGCGGTTACTGCTCGGTAGACAAGAGGCGTTCGGCATTTGGGATGCCGCTGTATCACGTGTTGACCACCGCGGAGCGGATCCGGCGCGACGTGAGAAATGAGCGAAAGCGGCCCGGGTGGCGGCAAAAACGCGCGAAAACGGCCTGAATCACGACAAAATGGTCGGGCTGACAGGATTTGAACCTGCGGCCTCTTCGTCCCGAACGAAGCGCGCTACCAAACTGCGCCACAGCCCGCCTGCGGACGCTGGCCCGCAACCTGGGCGAGCATACCGGACCCGATCGGACCCGCCGAAATCGCTATCAGGTCAGCGTCAGCAGGGTCGCCTCGGGGCGGCAGGCCACCCGGATCCGGGCATAGGGAGAGGTGCCGATCCCGGCGGAGACGTGCAGCCACGACGAGGCGGGGTCACCCGGGCGCGAGTCCGCCGGATGGCGGTGCAGGCCCTTGGCGCGGGCGTTCTCGAGGTCGCAGTTGGTGGTCAGCGCGCCGACGAACGGCAGGCAGACCTGACCGCCGTGGGTGTGTCCGGCGATGATGGCGTCGTAGCCGTCCGCGGCGAACTGGTCGAGCACGCGGAGGTACGGCGCGTGCGTCACCGCGAGCCGGAGGTCGGCGTCGGGGTCGGCCGGGCCGGCCACCAGGTCGAGTCGGTCGTAGCCCAGGTGAGGGTCGTCGACGCCCGCGAAGGCGATCTGGAGCCCGTCGAGCTCCAGGGTCGTGCGTCGGTTGGTGAGGTCGAGCCAGCCGCGGCGGGACAGGCCCGCGGCCAGTTCGGGCCACGGCAGCGGCGCCGAGTGCACGTTGCGGCGTCCGTCGTCGGGCATCAGATAGCGCAGCGGGTTGCGTAGCGTCGGTGCGAAGTAGTCGTTGGAGCCGAACACGAACACCCCCGGCACGTCCGCCAGCCCACCGAGAGCATCGAGCACGACCGGCACTGCGCCCGGGTGGGCCAGGAAGTCGCCGGTCCCGATCACCAGGTCCGGTTGCAGGGTCGCGAGGTCGCGGACCCAGTCCTGCTTGCGTCGCTGCCCTGGCGTCATGTGCAGGTCGGAGATGTGCAGCACGGTCAACGGCCGACGACCGGCTGGGAGCAACGAGACGGTGACCTGGCGCAGGGTGTAGGCCCGCGCCTCCCAGGCGGCGTACGCCGTGAGCCCGGCGCCGGCCAAGGCTCCGGCTCGGAGCAGCCGGGAAATGCGCGCGAATCTCACCGGGCAACCCTGCCACAATGGGCCACATGAGTGCGCTGAAGGACCGGTTGCGAGCAGATCTCACCGAGGCGATGAAGGCGCGGGACGAGATCCGCTCCTCGACCTTGCGGATGGTGCTGACCGCCGTCACCAACGCCGAGGTCGCGGGCAAGGTGGCCCGCGAGCTCACCGACGAGGACGTCCTCGGAGTGCTTACCAGCGAGGCGAAGAAGCGGCGTGAGGCCGCGACCGCCTTCGCCGAGGGTGGCCGCACCGAGATGGCTGACAAGGAGCGGGCCGAGGCTGCCGTGATCGCGGACTACCTCCCCGAGCAGCTCGGCGAGGCTGAGATCGCTGCCCTGGTCACGGCCGCCATCGAGCAGACCGGCTCCGCCGGCGAAGGCATGCGGGCGATGGGCAAGGTGATGGGGGTGCTCACCCCGCAGACGAAGGGGCGTGCCGACGGCGCCGTCGTCGCCGCGGAGGTACGCCGCCAACTCGCCGGCTGACGCCGACTAATCCGTAGCGTCAACCCGTCTAGTGGCGGCCGCCGCCGTGCCCGCCGCCGTGCCCGCCGCCGTTGCCGCCGCCACCGTGCTTGGGTGGCGCCTTGGGGGCCTGCGAGGACGGAGTCAGCAGCACCGAGCCGCCGGCCAGCACCGAGGAGCCCGCGGTGGGGAAGGAGCTGACGACCGTCTCGCTCGTGGAGATCGGGATGGTGGAGTTGTTGACGACGGCCACCTTGAGGCCAGCCGAGTGCAGCACCGCCGTGGCCGAGGCCAGGCTCATCCCGGTCACCGAGGGCACCGTGGTCATCGGGTGCAGCTTGCGGCCGCTGAAGTTGGGCGGGGTGAAGTTCTTCGCGGCCAGCCACTGCTGGATGACGCCCATGGCGCCCTTCCACATCGGCCCGGCGGTCTTGGAGCCGAACGCCTCGTCGATGTAGGTGCCGCCGACGTACTGCCCGTTGAGCGTCCTCGGCTGGCCGGCCGGGTTGACGCCGGCGATGCCCGAGGCGGTGACCAGCTCCGGGGTGTAGCCGACGAACCAGACCGCCATGTTCCCTGTCGTGGTGCCGGTCTTGCCGGCGGAAGGCTTGTCCAGGTTCAGCCCGTAGGAGTAGCCGAATCCACCCGGTTCCTGCACGCCGCGCAGGACGCCGTTGATCGCGTCCGCGGTCGACTCGCTGATCAGCTGCTTGCACTTCGGTGAGTACTTCTTGACCTGGTTGCCGTCGGCGTCGTCGATCACGGTGACCGGGTAGGTCTCGCAGTGCATCCCGCGGGCGGCGAAGGTGGCGTAGGCGCCGGCCATCTCCAGAGGGCTGACGTCTGCTGCCCCCAGGGTGAACGACGGCGTCATCTCGCTCTTGGGGCTGTCCAGGTGGATCCCCATCTGGCGGGCCAACCGGTAGGGCTCGCACAGGCCGGTGGCCAGCTCGAGCTGGGCGTAGAAGGTGTTGACCGACTCCCGGGTGCCGGTGGTGAGGTCGAAGGTGCCCTCGCCCGTGGAGTTGTGGATCTGCCAAGGGGCGGGGTTGTCGTAGGGACCCTTGCAGGTCTGCCACTCGTTCTGGTTGATGTCGACCTGGTTGGGGGACTTGAGCGCGTAGGAGAGCGGGATGCCCTGCTCCAGCGCCGAGGCGAGCACGAAGGCCTTGAACGTCGACCCGGGCTGGAAGCCGCGCGCATCGCCGTAGCGGTAGGGCACGGTGTAGTTGAGGAACGTCTCGTGCCGTGCCTTCTCCCGGCCCATCGGCCGCGACTGTGCCAGCGCCCGGACCTGGCCGGTGCCGGGCTCGACCATGGCGAGGCCGCCGATCGCCTGGTCGCCGGGGTGGACATGGGCGGCGACGGAGTTGTCGGCGGCCTTCTGGTAGCGCAGGTCGATGGTGGTGTGGATCTTCAGCCCGCCGGAGAGCAGCAGCTGGCGACGGTCCTTGGCAGTCTTGCCGAGGCTCTTGTCCTGCTCGAGCCAGCGCACGACGTATTCACAGAACCAGGGAGCGGTCGAGTCGATGCACCCGTTGTCGGAGCGCTGGACATCCAGGCCGAGGCCTTGCTTCTCGACCTTGGCGGCGCGTTGCGGGCTGATCACGTTGAGCTGGGCCATCCGGTCCAAGACCACGTCTCGACGCTCGCGGGCGCGCTCGGGGTAGTCCGTCGGGTCGTAGCCGGTGGGGTTCTTCACCAACCCGGCCAGCAGTGCTGACTGACGCAGGTCGAGGTCCTTGGCGTTGACGTTGAAGTAGTGCTGGGCGGCCGCCTGGACGCCGTACGCCCCGTCACCGAAGTAGGCGATGTTGAGGTAGCGCTCCAAGATCCAGTCCTTGGAGTGCTGCTGTTCCACTGCGATGGCGTAGCGCAGCTCGCGGATCTTGCGGGCATAGGTGTCGTCGGTCGCCGCCGCCCGCTCCTTCTTGGTCTTCGCCTGGTTGACCAGGGTCATCTTCACCATCTGCTGGGTGATCGACGACCCACCCTGGACCACGCCGTTGTTGGCCTGGTTGGTGATCATCGCGCGCAGGGTGCCCTTCAGGTCGAGCGCACCGTGCTGGTAGAAGCGGTAGTCCTCGATCGCGACGATCGCCTTGACCATGGTGCGGGAGACCTGGTCGAGCGAGACGTTGATGCGGTTCTCGTCGTAGAGAGTCGCGATGACGTTGTCATGGGAGTCGTAGATGAAGGTCTTCTGCGGCAGCGCGGAGGCCTGCAGCTCGGCAGGGAGGTTGTCCACCGACTTCGCGACCTGCTGCGCGCCGACGCCGAGGGCACCGGCCAGGGGGATGGCGAGACCGGCTGCCACCAGCCCCATCAGGGCGGCGACCAGCGCCATCACACCCAGGTGGGAGAGCACCTTGGGCGCGCTGCGTCGCTCGGAGGGGGGTGGGACCATGCGCTTTAGGGTACGTGACCGGGCTAGTCATCTCCCAGTTGAGCGGTGGTCCCCATCTAGTCCTAATGGGCTATGGCGATTGACATGAAAGAGTCTGTTGCCACGGCAGGTCCCCCACATAACTTTCTCCACAGGGACAACACGACGTGGTCGCAACAGGGACGATCACCGTCGACATCAAATCAGATGTGGGGACATCATCATGTGGGTTGAGAACTGGGCACCGCTGGCCGCGTGCCGAGACCAGCAGCCGGACGCGCTCTTCGTGCGCGGCGCCGAGCAGAACAAGGCCAAGCTCGTGTGCAAGGGCTGCCCCGTGCGCACCGAGTGCCTCGCCGAGGCTCTCGACGACCAGATCGAATGGGGCGTCTGGGGCGGCATGACCGAGCGTGAGCGGCGTGCTCTGCTCCGCCGCCGGCCGACCGCCTCGTGGCGCACCGTGCTCGAGAAGGCGAAGGACGAGCACACCAAGCTTCCGACC
The DNA here is from genome assembly GCF_047602075.1 of Nocardioides sp. Lineage (GTDB taxonomy): Bacteria > Actinomycetota > Actinomycetes > Propionibacteriales > Nocardioidaceae > Nocardioides. The sequence goes on along the minus strand of NZ_JASGIF010000001.1, from coordinate 2,387,190 downwards.
GGCGTCTGATCCGGGTCGAGCTCACTGGCCGGCGTCAACCGCGGGCCAGTAGCATGCCCACCTCGCGCAGACCGGTCAGGTCGTGCACGTCGGTGGTCAATGACGGCACCACCGTGGTCGGTACGGCGGGGTGAGCAGCGGCGAACCGCTCCCGAAGCCGGGCCTCCCGCTCCACCATCCGGCCCCGATCGGCGTGCAGCCGCAGCAGCCCGCCGGTCACCGACTCGCTGCCGCCCTCGGTCCGAAGCAGTCGCTGCGCTGCGGCGAGCGCCTCATCCGCGGTGAGATCGCCCTCCGGCGGCTGGGTCGCCCGATTCACCACTAACCCCGCCAGAGGCATGTCGTCCTCGGTCAACCGCTCCACGAAGTAGGCCGCCTCGCGGAGCGCGTCGTCCTCCGGCGCCGCGACGACCAGGAACGCGGTGCCGTCTGCTTGAAGCAGCTCGAAGGTCTTCTGCGCTCGCTGCCGGAAGCCGCCGAAGAGAGTGTCGAACGCCGACACGAAGGTCTGCATGTCGCGCAGCACCTGGGCACCGAGCACCTTGGTCAGCGCATTCGTCGCCATCGTCAGCCCCGCCGTCATCAGCCGCGCCGGCCCTCGTGCGGGGGCGAGCAGCAGCCGGATGAACCTGCCGTCGAGGAAGCTGGACAGGCGCTCGGGGGCGTCCAGGAAGTCCAGTGCGGATCGGCTCGGCGGGGTGTCGACCACGATCAGGTCGTAGCGGCCGTCGCGCTGCGCGTCGCGATGGAGCTGGCCCAGCTTCTCCATCGCCATGTACTCCTGGGTGCCGGCAAACGAACTGGACAGCGCGATGTAGAAGGGGTTCTCCAGGATCTGTCGGGCCTTCTCCGGGCTCGCCTGGCTCTCCACGACCTCGTCGAAGGTCCGCTTCATGTCCAGCATCATCGCGTCGAGACTGCTGGGGGATTCGATGCCGGGGACCGGTCGAGGCGTGTTGTCGAGCTGCTCGATGCCGAGCGCCTGGGCCAGCCGCCGCGCCGGATCGATGGTCAGCACCACGACCCGGCGCCCACGCTCGGCTGCACGCAGTGCGAGGGCCGCTGAGGTGGTGGTCTTGCCGACCCCGCCCGACCCGCACACCACGACGATGCCGGTGCCCGGGTCGTCGAGCAGGGCGTCCACGTCGAGTGCCGGAGCGGGCCGCGGGTTGTTGGCCAACGGGCCGACGCGTGTTCTCGTCATGCCAGCCCCTGCTCCTTGAGCAGCTCGGCCAGCTCGTAGAGGCCGCCCAGGTCGACGCCGGCCGCGAGCCGCGGCAACCCGTAGGTCGGCAGCTGCAGCTGGTCGATCAGCGCCTGCTGCTCGTCCTCCAATGCGCGCCGTTCGGCGTGGTCGCGCGCCTCCGAGGTGAGCGCCTTCATCAGGGTGGGGGTTGGCGTCAGCCCGGCGGCACCCAGATCGGCCTTGATCGCCGTCTTGTTGAGCCGTCCACGACGGGCCTTGACCAGATCGGCGGGCGACAGGTCGCGCGGCCTGAGCTGGTTGACGATCACCGCGCCCACCGGCAGGCCGACCTCTCGGAGCTCGCCGATCCCGTCGGTGGTCTCCTGCACCGGCATCTCCTCCAGCACGGTGACCAGATGGCAGGCGGTCCGCGGCGAGCGCAGCAGCGTCATGACGGTGTCGGCCTGCCCCTTGATCGGACCCATCCTGGCCAGCCCGGCGAGCTCGCTGTTGACGTTGAGGAACTGCGCGATCCGTCCGGTCGGGGGAGCGTCGAGCACGACGGCGTCGTACTGCGTCGCCCCGCGATTGCGACTGTTGCGCTGGACGGCCTCGTAGACCTTCCCGGTCAGCAGCACGTCGCGCACTCCCGGCGCGATGGTGGTGGCGAACTCGACGACCCCGAATCGGTCGAGGGCTCGGCCGGCTCGGCCGAGCTTGTAGTACATCGCCAGGTATTCCAGCAGCGCCGACTCCGCGTCGATGTGCAGTGCATGCACCGCGCCGGCCCGACCATCCTCGCCAGCCAGGCCGGTGGCGATCCGCCGCTCCGCGTAGGGAAGCGGGTCGACGTCGAACATCCGGGCGATGCCCTGTCGCCCCTCGACCTCGCAGAGCAGCACGGTGCGACCGGAAGAGGCCAGCCCCAGCGCCAGCGTGGCGGCCACCGTCGACTTCCCCGTGCCGCCCTTGCCGGTCACGATGTGCAGCTGCACCTCCGACCAGTCCGCGACCTGCCTGTCGGCGGCAGCTGGGTCCGGTGCTGGCACATCGGTCAGCCTACGGGTCACCGGTCGGCCGACGGGCGGTACTACCATCCAGGGACCGGTATCCCAGGGTGGGAGAAGGAGGCGGGCGAGTGGACAAGGTCGTGCCGAGTGCCGACGAGGCGGTGGCCGACATCGCGAGCGGCTCCACGCTCGCGGTGGGTGGCTTCGGGTTGTGTGGTGTTCCTTCGGTGCTCATCGATGCGCTGCTGAGGCAGGGTGCCGACGAGTTGGAGGCGGTCTCCAACAACTGTGGCGTCGATGAGTGGGGGCTGGGCCGGCTGCTGATGGCGCGCAGGCTGCGGCGGATGGTGTCGTCGTACGTCGGGGAGAACAAGGAGTTCGCCCGGCAGTACCTCCACGGCGAGCTCGAGGTGGAGCTCACGCCGCAGGGCACGCTCGCCGAGCGGATGCGGGCCGGCGGCTCCGGCATCCCGGCGTTCTACACCGCGACCGGCGTCGGCACCCAGGTGGCCGAGGGTGGGCTGCCGTGGAAGTACGACGCCGAGGGCAACGTGGTGATCTCCTCACCGGCCAAGGAGGTCGGGGAGTTCGACGGACATGAGTACGTCTTGGAGCGGGCGATCGTGGCCGACTTCGGGCTGGTGCGCGCGTGGAAGGGTGACCGGCACGGGAACCTGGTGTTCCGAGACTCCGCGCGCAACTTCAACCCGCTGGCTGCGATGTGCGGCAAGGTCACCATCGCCGAGGTCGAGCATCTGGTCGAGCCCGGTGAGCTGGAGCCCAACCAGGTCCACACGCCGGGCGTCTTCGTCCAACGCGTGGTGGCGCTGACGCCGGAGCAGGCGGCCGACAAGCGGATCGAGCGGCGCACCGTCCGGCCGCGGACCGAATCCGCCGAGAGCAAGGAGGCCTGAGATGGCGTGGACCCGTGAGGAGATGGCGGCCCGGGCCGCCGCGGAGCTCGCCGACGGCTCCTATGTGAACCTCGGGATCGGCCTGCCGACGCTGGTTCCGAACTACGTCGCCGACGACGTGGAATTGGTGCTGCAGTCGGAGAACGGCATCCTCGGTGTCGGCGCCTATCCGATCGAGGGCGAAGAAGATCCCGACCTGATCAACGCCGGCAAGGAGACCGTCACCTTGCGTCGGGGCGCGTCGTTCTTCGACTCCGCCACCTCGTTCGGGATGATCCGAGGCGGCAAGATCGATGCTGCCATCCTCGGCGCGATGCAGGTCAGCAAGGACGGCGATATCGCCAACTGGATGATCCCCGGCAAGATGGTCAAGGGCATGGGCGGTGCGATGGACCTGGTCCACGGCGCCAAGCGGGTGATCGTGCTGATGGAGCACGTGGCCCGGGACGGCTCCTACAAGATCGTCAACGAGTGCTCGCTGCCCTACACCGGCCGTGGCATGGTGCAGCGGATCATCACCGACCTCGGTGTCGTCGACATCACCCCCGACGGCCTGGTGCTGCGCGAGCTGGCCCCCGGGGTGACCGAGGACGAGATCCGCGAGAAGACCGAGCCTCCCCTCGTCGCCTACTAGCAACGCTGGGCTGTCTAGCCCGTCTAGTGCACTTGGCAAAGGCGCACAGGTTCGCCGGACGCCGACGGCCGATCACCGATAGAAATATGCCATGCGTCGATCCGACGAGGACCACGTGAATCCCTGACCGGGCTCGACCCGGAAGCCGCCCCGGTACCCCACGCCGGGGCGGCTGTCATTTGCGTTGGCTACGCCTCGCGGGGGCTGTGCGTCGGGAGACCAGGACGGCGAGGGTGGCCCAGACGACTGCGACGGCGTAGACAGCCTCGAAACCCCGACTCCCGGCCATGCTGAAGGCGATCCCGCACAAGGACAGCGCGAGTGCGGCGCCGAGCGAGTCGGCGATCGACAGGGCGGAGGAGTTGAAGCCGCGGTCGGCGTCGGTGGAGGCGTCCAGGGTGGCGACACCGTTGCGGGGGTAGGCCGTACCCATGCCGGCGGCCGCGACGGCGTACGCGACGATCAAGAGGACGGCCGGGCCGTAGGACCACACCACCAGCAAGGCGACCGAGGTGCCGAGAGCCAGCAGTGCCGACCCGGCCCGGATCATCGAGGTGTTCTCGACATCCTTGGCCAGGGTGGCCTGCACCTGGCTGCCGCTGGCCCAGGCGAGCCCGGCCGCGGCCAGCGCCGCGCCCGCTGCGCCGGTCGACCAGCCCCACCGGTCCTGCAGCACGAACGGCAAGAAGGACTCGGCGCAGACGAAGCTCGCGCTCAGCGCGCCGCGGCTGAGGATCACGCTCGGCAAGCCGGGGCGGGAGTGGAGCGTGCCGGACGGCACCAGCGGCCGGACCGAGACGATCACCAGCGCCGCGGCCGGGATCGCGACATAGACCACCGGGGGATCGGCGTCGCCGAGCAGGTTGAGCGCAAGCACCGCCGCGGCGGTCACCGCGGACCAGACGAGCAGTCGGCCGGACGCCGTGCTCGCGGCCTCGTCGACGGGTGGCAGTGATCGCAACACGGGCAGCAACAGCATGGTGGCCACCAGCACGAGTACGACGACGCTGAGGAACACCCAGCGCCACCCCAGCAGATGGGCGATGGCCGCAGCGATGGCCGGACCGACCAGCGCCGGGAGGACCCAGGCGGCCGCGAAGCTGGCGAAGATCCCGGGCTGGAGGAGTCGCGGATAGACCTGTCCGACCACGACATAGAGGCAGACGGTGAGCCCGCCGCCACCGAGGCCCTGCACGAGCCGGCCGACCACCAGAGCGGGCATCGTCGGCGCCAGCCCGCAGCAGATCAGCCCTATCCCGAAGAGCGCGACCGAGGTCAGCAGCGGCCGGGTCGCACCCGCGCGATCGCTCCACCAACCGGTCACCGCCATCCCGGTGACACCGCTGGCCAAAGGTGCCGCGAAGCTCAGCGCGAAGAGCCGGACGCCGTCCAGCTCGCGGGCCACCTCGGGCATCACGGTGGTGACGGCCAGCGCCTCGAAGGCCACCAAGAACACCAACGCCGAGGTGCCGATCGTGGTGAAGGTGTAGGGCCGCGACAGGATCCCCGGCCCCCGCTCCGACGAGGAGTCGGGAGGCGGCGTGGTCACCACGGGATCGTAGGAGTTGAAGTGGACTCGACCTCAATCAGCCCCCGCCGAGGCCCCGGAGTCCCGGGAGTAGGGTCTCGCCTATGACCAAGTGGGAGTACCTCACCGCGCCGATCCTGGTGCATGCGGCCAAGCAGATCCTCGACAACTTCGGCGCCGACGGCTGGGAGCTGGTCCAGGTCGTGCCGGGGATGAACCCGGAGAACCTGGTCGGCTACTTCAAGCGGCCCGTGGGCGCGGAGGCGGCTCAGTGAGCGCGCCCGAGGAGCGGCTGGCCGAGCTCGGTCTCAGCCTGCCGGACGTGGTGCCGCCGCTGGCGGCCTACGTCCCTGCCGCGCGCAGCGGCAACTTGGTCTTCACCGCAGGTCAGCTGCCCGCGCGCGACGGCGCGATGCTGGCGACCGGGAAGGTGGGCGGCGAGGTCAGCGAGGAAGAGGGCTACGCGTGTGCTCGGCAGTGCGCGCTCAACGGCCTCGCGGCGATCAAGGCAGAGATCGGCGACCTGTCGGCGATCAAGCGGGTCGTCAAGCTGGTCGTGTTCGTCGCCTCCGACCCCGCGTTCACCGCCCAGCCCAAGGTGGCCAACGGTGCCTCCGAGCTGCTCGGTGAGGTCTTCGGCGACGCCGGGCGGCACGCGCGGTCTGCTGTCGGGGTCAGCGTGCTGCCGCTGGACGTGCCGGTCGAGGTCGAGCTCGTCGTGGAGGTCTAGTGCGGTTCCCGTTGCCGGACCGTCTGGTCACCGCGGCGCGGGAGTTCGCCGACGGCACGCGGATCCCGGCCGAGCCTCGGCTGGCGGCCACCGTGGCGCTGCTGCGCACCGGCGCGGCCGGCGTCGAGGTCTACCTGTTGCGGCGGCAGACCACGATGGCGTTCGCCGGCGGCATGTGTGTCTTCCCCGGCGGCGGCGTCGACCAGCGTGACTTCGACGCCGCGGTGGCCTGGGCGGGACCGACGCCGGCCAGCTGGGCCGAGCAGCTCGGCGTCGAGGAGTCCTTGGCGCAGGCCCTCGTGTGCGCCGCCGTACGCGAGACGTTCGAGGAGTCCGGGGTGCTGCTCGCGGGGCCGGACGAGTCTGCGGTGGTCGCCGACACCACCACGCCGGACTGGGAGGACGACCGGGCCGCGCTGGAGGCCCGGGAGCTGTCGATGGTCGAACTGTTGAATCGGCGTGGTCTGGTGCTGCGCACCGACCTGCTCGGCGCCTGGGCCGGCTGGTTGACGCCGGTCTTCGAGCCGCGCCGCTATCGCACCTGGTTCTTCGTGGCCGAGCTGCCGCCCGGCCAGGTCACCCGGGACGTCTCCTCGGAGTCCGACGAGGTGGCCTGGATGTCGGCGGCGGGCGCCGTAGCCGCGTGCGACGAGGAGCGCCTGTTCATGATGCCGCCGACCTATCTCACCTGCCTGGAGATCGCCGGGTACGCCGACCCGGACGCCGCGCGTGCCGCTACCGACGAGCGCCGCATCGAGATCTTCACGCCCACCGCGGAGCCCGCCCCGGACGGGGTGGGCTATGCCCTCTCGGTTCCGCCACGGCTGCAGCCGTTGCTGGCGGCGCACCTCGGCAGTCGTTCGGGCACGTCCGCACCATGAGTGGTCGGCGATGAGCATCTGGACGGGCGGTGGTTTCGGCGCCGCGAGCGCCTGTGTGTTGGCGCCCAACCCGTCGATCATGACCCTCGACGGCACCAACACCTGGATCCTGCGGCCGACGACGGAGGGGCCGGCGTACGTCGTGGACCCCGGTCCGCTCGACGAGGGCCACCTGGCGGCGGTCGCCGAGGCGGCTGGCGCCGTGCGCGGAGTGCTGTTGACTCACGGTCATGCCGACCACTCCGACGGCGCCCGCGCCTTCGCCGAGCGGGTCGGATGCGGCGTTCGCGCCCTGGACCCGCAGCATCGGCTCGGCTCGGAGGGGTTGAGCGAGGGTGACGTGTTGGAGTTGGGTGGCTGGGAGATCCGGGTCGTCGCCACACCCGGGCACACCTCCGACTCCTTGTCGTTCCTGCTGCCCGCCGAGCGTGCCGTGCTGACCGGGGACACGGTGCTGGGCCGCGGCACCACGGTCGTCGCGCACCCTGACGGCCAGCTCGGTGCCTACCTCGACTCCTTGGACCGCCTGCATGCCCTGGCGGCCGAGCACACCGCGGAGACGATCTGGCCCGGCCACGGACCGGTCATCGACGACGCGCTGGCGACGCTGGACTACTACATCGCGCACCGCCACGAGCGGCTCGACCAGGTGCGCGAAGCCCTGCGCGAGCTAGCCCCCGGCAGCCCGTCGTACGACGACCTGGTCGCGCGCGACGCCCTCGCCCGAGCCGTCGTGGAGAAGGTCTACGTCGACGTGGATCCGGTCCTGTGGGGCGCAGCCGAACTCTCGGTCCGCGCCCAGCTGGCATATCTGACTCGACTCGTCGAGTCGAGTTCGGCTCCTCGTGAAGGAAAGAGTCCTTAGCTTCTAATGCGCAGTGGACTCAGTTCGGAATAGCGCCGTGGGCAGCGGAAACCATGTCTTCATAGCCGGGCGCAACCCAGAGGCGACCGGCGCCACTCCGCAGAGCCACCGAGCTTCGGACGAGGGGTGCTCCGTCGCCTAGATCGATTTCGAGGTATAGGCCTTCAAGTATCGGTGGACTACCAAGAATAGAGGTTCTCAGCGCATCGAATCTACCGGTGAACTGGTCGGGCCGGGTCACCTTCGCCTTGACGTAAGCGGCACTGTCCAATGGGTGCAGTATGCGAACCCTCTCAGCAACTAGCCCATACTCAGTCAGCACCCGTTCGATGTCCGCCACGAGGGCGGAATCTGATTGACCATCAGCATCGAAGAACTGACCAGGGACGATATCTCCAGCACCACCTTGCACCGCGACGTGCGACCCGTCGTCGGCGACGAACTCGATCACGCTCCCCGCGATCACATCAGCCAGATTCTGCTTGTCTCCGGCCACTCGTTCTGCGATCGCGCCCTGTGCGAGATCGGCTTGCCAGGCGCTTGCCAATGTCGCTCCATCTCTGTCCTGTGCCCCTCTAACCGTCATGTAGAGCCAAGTACCTTGCCAGTGATCTGGGTCGGGCGCATCCCCTGGCAGGACGCTAGTGAGGACGTCCGCATCAAGATTGGCGACGGTGCTATCGATGGCATCCTGAATGCTGGCCGATTGCGGGACGTCCTGCGTGGCCGCCGTGTATGACGTTGGGTCGTTGGGCCTTTGACTGTCATCCGATCCAGGGCTCGCCAGCGCCAAACTCGCTCCCGAAACTGTGACGAGAGCCAACAGCGACCCGCTAGCAAGAAGAGATCTTCGCGAACTACTTAGTGACATTATAGTTCCCCGTTGTGCTTATCCCGTGGATAGTCCAACATCCGTCCGGATTAAAAACATGTCCGCTGGCGTAGTTCCAACCAGAGCCGTACTTGAACTTCGACCAGCCCGCGAAAGCACCCGTCCCCGACCATCCGGAGCAACTGCTTCCAGGTGTCCTCTCTCCCCACGAATATCCGCGAAGCGTATCGCTGGCGGAGAACCCGGCGAGGTCCTCGTATGCTGCTCTGCTAGCGCCGATGTATGCCCGGAAGTACTGTGAGGTGGCTGATGCACGCTTTACTTCAAACGCATATGAATTCCCGGTAGTAAAGCTTCCGTGTGGGTAGCAAGTATAGTTCTTCCCATCAAACGTTTCGACGAACTTGACGTCGTCGCAAGTTCCGTCAACCGCCGTTCCGTTGCATCTGATGACACCGGTCTGCACCATCGCTGGATCAGACTCGTTGAAGATAAGAACAGAATAAAGAACACAATGGTCGGAGCCTGGAGTGAACGAGACTCCGGACACTTCAGCCTTCGTCCCGTCAAGAGCGGAGGATGACGAAGTTCTACGGCCCCCTGACTCGCGTAGGCGACGCTAGCTGTGAGGACTAGTGCTAGCAAGAACGTCAGCGAAGGAACGACATATCTACCGTGCCGCACCATCTGGGATACCCCCGACCCACGTGAATCTAGCCAAGAGTAGTGTCATCGGTTGGCCAGCGTCAATGCGACGACGAGACTCACGAAAATTGCCCGCGAAACGCGTTCCGTGCCTCACGTAGGAATGCCCGCGAAACGGTGAGCGTGGACGGGCATGGGGAGTGGGTTGTCGATGCAGTCTCGTGCCGAGATCACCAGCAAGTACGCGAAGGCCTACAAGCAGGCCATGAAGAAAGAAAAGGGCCAGATTCTCGACGAGGTGGTCGCGGTGACGGGCTGGTCGCGTGACAACGCCCGTCGTCGCTTGAGCGCGGCAGCGAGCCGGCCGCCAGGAGCAGGCCGGGCGGTGGCCAGGAAGCCGCGTAAGCGGCGGGCCGATAAGTTCTCCTACGACGCCCGGGTCGTGCTCCAGAAGGTCTGGGCTGCCTCGGGTGGGCAGTGTGGGAAGTACCTCGCGGCGTCGATGAGGATCCAGCTCGACGCCCTGGAACGCCACGGCGAGCTCGTCGACGGCACCGACCGCTACAGCCCGTCGGTACGCGCCGAGCTACTGGCGATGTCCGCGGCCTCGATCGACCGCTACCTCAAGCCCGCCAAGGCCAAGGACGCCATCGGCGGGGCCTCGACGACCAAACCCTCACCGCTGCTGCGGTCCTCGATCAAGATCCGCAAGGCCGGCGATGAGGTCGAGGCCGAACCGGGGTTCTTCGAGGGTGACACCGTGGCGCACTGCGGGCCGTCGTTGAAGGGCGAGTTCGCCCGGACTCTGAACCTCACCGACGTGCACACCGGGTGGACCTTCACCCGTTCGGTGCGCAACAACGCCCACACCCACATCCTGGGAGCGTTGACGGCCGGCGTTGAGGAGATCCCGTTCGAGGTGGTCGGCCTGGACTTCGACAACGGCAGCGAGTTCCTCAACCACGCAGTCATCAACTGGGCCGCTGAGCGAGAGATCTTCTTCACCAGGTCCAGGCCCTACAAGAAGAACGACCAAGCCACCATCGAGTCCAAGAACAACCACCTGGTCCGCAAGTACGGCTTCTACTACCGCTACGACACCACCGAGGAACGCGTCGTGCTGAACCGGCTATGGCAGCTGATCAACGACCGGCTCAACTACCTCACCCCCACCATCAAGCCCGTCGACTACACCTCGACCCGCGACGGGCGCCGCCGCCGCGTCTACGACAAGCCCGCCACCCCACTGGACCGGCTCCTAGCCGCCGGTGTCCTCTCCCCGACACAAGCCACCGAGCTGACCACCTACCGCGAGACTCTCAACCCCGCCGCCCTCGGCCGCGAGATCGCCGACCTGCAAGCAGTCCTATTGAAACTGGCCAAACACAAGACCGAGCAGCTCTACCTCGCCAGCTTCCCCACAGCCCTACCCGACGTCCGCAAAGGCGTCCGGATCAAGGCCGCCGGCTGACCCCCCGTTTCGCGGGCAAATCCCTCGTGAGGCATGGTCAACCTTTCGCGGGCACCTTGACATGAGGCATCACGTGCGACGGGCGAACGGGCCGAGTGTGAGGGATGCGCCCAGCGCGCGTACTGCCGTCTCCTCTGGTTCAGCGGGCCCGGCGGGAGAGCCGGTCGACCTCCATGATCACCACGGAGCGCGGCTCGAGGCGGATCCAGCCGCGGGAGGCGAAGTCGGCCAACGCCTTGTTGACCGTCTCCCGGGAGGCGCCGACCAGCTGGGCGAGCTCCTCCTGGGTGAGGTCGTGGTGGACGTGGATGCCGTCGTCGGCGGTGCGACCGAATCGATCGGCCAGATCGAGCAGGGCCTTGGCGACCCGGCCCGGCACGTCGGAGAAGACCAGGTCGGCGACCACGTCGTTGGCGCGCCGTAGCCGACCGGCGAGCTGTGCCAGCAGGCCCCGGGCAACCATCGGACGACCGTCCAGCCAGCGGAGCAGGTCCTCGTGGGAGAGCGACACGAAGCTCGTGTCGGTGACCGCGGTCACCGTGGCCGAGCGCGGGCCGGGGTCGAAGAGCGAGAGCTCGCCGAACATCTGGCCAGGGCCGAGGATCGCGAGCAGGTTCTCCCGGCCGTCGGCCGAGGTCCGACCCAGCTTCACCTTGCCGTCGGTCACGATGTAGAGCCGATCCCCGGAGTCGCCCTCGTGGAAGAGCACCTCACCGCGGTGCAGCCGGACCTCGGACATCGAGGCGCGGAGCGCGGTGGCAGCCTCGTCGTCGAGCGCGCCGAACAGGGGGGCCTGGCGAAGCACGTCGTTGTTCACCCAATTCCTCCTGTGTCGGGGCGCCGCGAGAGGGCGTGGCCCTGATCCTACCGAGTGGAATGGATCACAGCGAAAGCCCACCCGCGAGACGTCGTACGTCCTAGGTCGGCCGGCCGACCCGGGGGGATGACGTCCCCCGGCAGCGCGGTGTTGTCGGCGCGGAGCCGTACTCTGGTGCGGTGCTCGACGCAGCCCCAGAGACCTCCCTGGTCCGCCGTGCCCGGAAGGTCGACCGGGTGCTGGCGGCCACCTATCCCGACGCCACCATCGAGCTCGATTTCGACAACCCCTTCCAGCTGCTGGTGGTGACGGTGCTGAGCGCCCAAACCACCGACCGGCGGGTCAACGCGGTCCGCCCGACCCTGTTCGCGGCCTACCCCACCCCCGAGGCCATGGCCGCTGCGCCGCGTGAGCATCTGGAGGAGATCATCGGTCCGCTCGGGTTCTTCCGCGCCAAGACCGATGCGCTGCTGAAGCTGAGCCAGGCCCTCGTCGAGCGGTACGACGCCCAGGTGCCGCCGCGGCTCGACGACCTGGTCAGCCTGCCGGGTGTGGGTCGCAAGACCGCCAACGTCGTGCTGGGCAACGGGTTCGGTGTCCCCGGCATCACCGTGGACACCCACTTCGGGCGGCTCGCTCGCCGCCTCGGCTGGACCGACGAGACCGACCCCGTCAAGGTCGAGCACGCCGTCGGCGCGCTCTTCTTGAAGAAGGACTGGGTGATGCTCTGCCACCACCTGATCTGGCACGGACGACGGGTCTGTCACGCCAAGAAGCCCGCGTGTGGCGCCTGCACGGTGGCGCGGTGGTGCCCGTCCTACGGCACCGGGCCGACCGACCCCGCCGAGGCCGCCAAGCTGGTCAAGACCCAAGGGCCTGCATGATCCCTGCCGCGCACTCTCCGATCATCAGCAGGGTTGCCCGAGTCTGGGTGACGCTGCTGATGGTGCTGGCGCTCGGTGCGTGCACGTCTGGAGAAGGGGGCGGCGCCGGTGCGTCAGGCACCTCCAAGCCCCAATCTCTGCCGGCACCGCTGCCCTCGGTGACCCTCCAACCACTCAGCTCGGGGAAGGCCGTCGACCTGGCCACGCTTCGGGGTCCGCTGGTGATCAACCTGTGGGCCTCGAACTGCGTGCCCTGCCGGACCGAGCTGCCGATCTACCAGAAGTTCGCGCGCACCCACGCCGGGCAGGTCGACGTGCTCGGTATCGACTATCGGGACCCCCAGAGTGGTGCGGCCGTCGAGCTGGCTGAGCAGTCGGGCGTCGGCTATCGGCTGCTCACCGACCCGGACGCGGCCATCGCCGGGAAGGGCCCGTTCCCGGTGCTGCGCGGACTGCCGTTCCTCGCACTCGTGGACGCTCAGGGGCAAGTGGTCCACCGGGAGTACGTCGAGATCACCTCGCTCGGCCAGCTGGAGGACCTGGTCGCCGAGCACCTCGGGGTGACCCGGTGATCCCGGACTGGCTGCAGCCCATCCGCGCGGGCGCAGCCTCGATCTCGGCGAACGACCTGACCGCCTTCCTGCCGCCGGGTGACGCCTCCCCGAGGCGCGGCGCGGTGCTGATGCTCTTCGGTGAGGGCGAGCGGGGCCGGAGCCTCCTGCTGACCGAGCGGGCCCACGACATGCGCTCCCACCCCGGCCAGGTGTCCTTTCCGGGCGGATCGGTCGAGCCGGGTGAGACCGCGGTCGAGGCCGCCCTCCGAGAGGCCGAGGAGGAGACCGGCCTGGATCCGCAGGGGGTCGAGGTCTTCGCCGAGCTGCCCGAGCTGTGGCTGCCGCCCAGCAACTTCGCCGTCACTCCCGTGCTCGGCTGGTGGCATCGACCCAGCCCGGTGAGCGTAGTGGATCCAGGCGAGGTGCACGCCGTCCTCGACGAGTCGATCAGCGAGCTGGTCGACCCCGCCCACCGGGTCTCGGTGCGGCATCCGTCTGGCTGGGTCGGCCCCGCCTTCCTGATCGGCCAGGACAAGGACGTCATCCTCTGGGGTTTCACTGCGGGCATCATCTCGCGGCTGTTCGACTACGTCGGCTGGACGATCCCGTGGGACAGCGGTCGGGTGCGCGAGCTGCCGTCGTACATGCTCTCCAACGTTCCAGGACCCGAGGGCCGATCGTGAACCTGCTCGACTGGTTCCTCGTGCTGGTGGTGATCGCCTATGCGCTGTCCGGCTATTGGCAGGGCTTCGTCACCGGCGCGTTCGCCACGGTCGGGCTGCTGCTGGGCGGTGCGTTCGGCATCTGGCTCGCCCCGCGGACTCTGGGCGATGCTGCTCCGTCGGTCTGGGTGTCGCTCGGCGCGCTGTTCATCGTGATCTTGTCCGCCTCGCTGGGGCAGGCCCTCTTCCAGTTCCTCGGCACCAAGGTCAGGGATGCGATCCGCTGGCAACCGATTCGCGCCGTCGACGCGGTCGGCGGCGCGGTGCTCAGCGCCGTCGCGGTGCTGCTCGTCGCGTGGGCGCTGGGTGTGGCGGTGTCCGGATCACGGCTGGGCAAGGTCACCCCGCTGGTGCGCGACTCGACCATCCTGGGCCAGATCGACCGCACCCTCCCCAACGGCGCCGACCAACTGCTGCGGGCCTTCGACAACGTGGTCGGCACCAGCTTCTTCCCGCGCTACCTCGAGCCGTTCGCCCCCGAGCGCATCGTCGCGGTCGAGCCCGGGCCGAAGCGTCTGCTCACCGACCCCGACGTGCTGGCGGCGGGTGACAGCATCGCCAAGATCCGTGGGGTGAATGTCTGCAAGCAGGGAATCGAGGGCTCCGGCTTCGTCTACGCCACCGACCGCCTGCTGACCAACGCCCACGTCGTCGCCGGCGTGCGGGAGCCGGAGATCACCTTGGGCGACGAGGTGCTGCCGGCCACCGTCGTCGTCTACGACCCCGACCTGGACATCGCGGTGCTCGCCTTCGACGACTCCTCGGTCCAGCCGCTCCGCCTCGACCAGGCCAAGGCGGGCCAAGGGGTGGCCATCTTGGGCTTCCCCCAAGACGGCCCCTTCGACGTCCAGACCGCGCGGATCCGCGCCGAGCAGCGGCTCCGCTCACCCAACATCTACGGCACCGACACCGTGATCCGCGAGGTCTTCTCCTTGCGCGGCACCGTGCGTCCTGGCAACTCGGGCGGCCCGATCGTCGACTCCGAAGGCGACGCCGTCGGCCTGGTCTTCGCCGCCTCGGTCAACGACCCGCAGACCGGCTATGCGCTCACCGCGGACCAGCTCAAGCAGAGCGCCGCCCTCGGGATCAGCAGCAGCCGCGCGGTCTCCACCCAGGGCTGCGCACAGCGCTGAGGGCGGGCCTGGGGCCGGGCTGCTGGCCGGGTCGCTGTTGCCCGGTGTGCTGCGCGGGGGCGGTGTCTGCCGCGGTGTTCGTGCGTCTGCCGCGGTCTTGTCGTGGGTGAGTGCCCTGTATTCCGGGTCCTCAGCCACCATAGGACCGCGGGAGTTGGGTTCGGGCCACCACAGCACCGCGGCAGACGAGCCGGATTAGGAGCGCTTGAACCGGGCTGCGGTGAGCTCGGCCTGGGTGATCGCCCGCTCGGGGGCGCGGACCTGCTTGACCTTGCGCAGTCCGATGAAGGCGACGAGCGCCGCCAGCAGGAAGTAGGCGCCCGCCACGATCAGGAAGGCCCACTTGAGCTTCGAGGCCGTGGCCGCTCCAGTTGATCAGGTAGGCGATCGCCACCGAGAGCATGATCACGGCCAGGAGGGCGAGGAACGCCGCCACACCGAACAGCACCGCGCCGAGACCGCCGGCCTTCACGCTGAGCCTGAGCTCGGACTTCGCCAGCTGGATCTCGTTGCGGACCAGGCTGGAGACGTCGCGGGTCGCGTCCGAGACGAGGCGGCCGATCGTCGGGTCGGCGTCGCCGACCGGCTGGTGTGCCATGGTCGTCCTCCGTGCACTGGCAGTGGCTGGAGCCACGAACCGGCTCCGCACCCGACCTTACAAGACCGTGCCGCCGTCTTCGTGGGCCGCATGGACCGGTTCGGTTGTTAGGTTGACCCGTGCCCGACCCACATCCGAGGCGCCGACGGTTCCCCGACCTCGCGCCTGCCGAGCTCGGCTTCCTCACCGACGTGCTGCGCCGGGAGACGGTCGGCGGCCTGCTGGCTCTGGGCGCGGCCGTGCTGGCTGTCGCGTGGGCCAACTCGCCCTGGGCGCCGATCTATCACGACCTGCAGCATCTGCAGCTGGGCCCGCTGGACATCGAGCACTGGGCCGCCGACGGCGCCCTGGCGATCTTCTTCTTCGTGGCCGGCTTGGAGCTCAAACGGGAGTTGGTGGTGGGCTCGTTGAGCCGGCCGGTGGATGCGCTGGTCCCGGTGGTCGCTGCCTGCTGTGGTGTCGCCGTCCCGGCACTGATCTACACGATGGTCAACCTCGGCGGCCGTGGCCACCTTGCCGGCTGGGCAGTGCCTGCGGCCACCGACATCGCCTTCGCGCTGGCCGTTCTGGCGGTCGTCGGGTCCAACCTCCCGGCCTCGCTGCGGGCCTTCCTGCTCACCCTCGCCGTCGTCGACGACCTGGTCGTCATCGTCATCATCGCGGTCTTCTTCTCCGCCTCGATCGAGTTGGCGCCGCTGGTGCTGGCGGGCCTCGCCTTCGCGGCGTACGCCGTGGGTCAGGCGCGGCGGTGGCCGGCCTGGCCGTTCCTCTTCGTCGGAGTGCTCGCGTGGTGGTGCCTGCACGAGAGCGGCATCCACGCCACCATCGCCGGGGTCGTGCTCGGGCTGTTGAGCCGCGTGCGCCGGGATCCGACAGAGACCAGCAGTCCGGCCGAGCGGCTCGAGCACCGCTGGCAGCCGATCTCGGCGGGACTGGTGGTGCCGTTCTTCGCTCTGATGTCCGCCGGCGTCGCCTTCAGCGGTGGTCGCGAGTGGCTGCACAGCCCGGTAGCGGTCGGGGTGGTCGCCGGTCTGGTCCTGGGCAAGCCGCTCGGTGTCCTCGGCGGCTCGTACCTGGTCACCCGGCTCACCCACGCCGAGCTGGACGAGGAGATCGGCTGGCGAGATCTCTTCGGTGTGGCGATCCTGGCCGGCATCGGCTTCACGGTGTCGCTCCTGGTCGCCGAGCTCGCCTTCGCCGACACCGGAACTTACGCCGAGCGGCTCACCGACGTAGCCAAGGCAGGCGTGTTGCTGGGCTCGGTCGTCTCCGCGGTCCTCGGCGCTCTCGTCCTGGGTCGGCGGGAGATCACTCCTCGGAGCCGGCGGCGGCGCCTTCCTTGGACTTGATCAGGTCCATCACGGTGGAGTCGGCGAGCGTGGTCACGTCCCCGACCTCGCGGTGCTCGGCGACATCCTTGAGGAGACGGCGCATGATCTTGCCGGAGCGGGTCTTCGGCAGCTCGGGGACGATCATGATCTGCCGCGGCTTGGCGATCGGGCCGATCTCGTGGGAGACGTGGTTGCGGAGCTCGGTGACGATGTCCTCCCCGCCGTCACCCGCCGCCTCGCGGAGGATGACGAAGGCACACACTGCCTGCCCGGTCATGTCGTCCGAAGCACCGACGACCGCTGCCTCGGCCACCTTGGGGTGGGAGACCAGAGCCGACTCGATCTCGGTGGTGGACAGCCGATGCCCGGAGACGTTCATGACGTCGTCGACCCGGCCGAGCAGCCAGACGTCGCCGTCCTCGTCCTTCTTCGCTCCGTCGCCGGCGAAGTAGAGACCGGGCCAGCGCGACCAATAGGTGTCGATGAACCGCTGGTCGTCGCCCCACAGCGTGCGCAGCATGGCCGGCCACGGCTCCTTGAGCACGAGATAGCCACCCGAGCCGTCCGGCACCGAGTTGGCCAGGTCGTCCACGACGTCGGCAGAGATGCCGGGCAGTGCCGTCATCGCGGAGCCAGGCTTGGCGCTGGTCACGCCGGGCAGCGGGGAGATCATGATCTGCCCGGTCTCGGTCTGCCACCAGGTGTCGACCACGGGCGCGCGGTTGCCGCCGATGGTCTCGCGATACCAGACGTACGCCTCGGGGTTGATCGGCTCGCCGACCGAGCCGAGCACCCGCACCGAGGATATGTCGAACTTCGCGGGGATGTCCGCGCCCCACTTCATGAAGGTCCGGATCGCGGTGGGGGCGGTGTAGAAGATCGTGACGCCGTACTTCTCGATGATCTCCCACCAGCGACCCTTGTGCGGGGTGTCGGGCGTGCCTTCGTACATCACCTGGGTGGCGCCGTTGGCGAGCGGTCCGTAGACCAGGTAGGAGTGGCCGGTCACCCAGCCCACGTCGGCGGTGCACCAGTAGATGTCGGTCTCGGGTTTGAGGTCGAAGACCGCCCAGTGGGTGTAGGACGTGCCGACCAGGTAGCCGCCCGTGGTGTGCAAGATGCCCTTGGGCTTGCCGGTCGTCCCGGAGGTGTACATCACGTAGAGCGGGTGCTCGGAGTCGTGCAGCTCGGCCTCGTGCACGGGCGACTGCCGGGAGACCACGTCATGCCACCAGACGTCGCGGTCGTCGTCCCAGGCGACCTCCTGACCGGTACGCCGCACCACCAGGACGGTGCGCACCGAGCAGGCCCCGTCGGCCGCCACCTTGGCGCAGGCCTCGTCGACCGCAGGCTTCAGAGCGGACGGTGCGCCGCGGCGGTAGCCACCGTCGGAGGTGATCACGACCTCTGCCGCACAGTCCTCGATCCGGGAGGCGAGAGCGTCTGCGGAGAAGCCGCCGAAGACCACCGTGTGCGGTGCGCCGATCCGCGCGCAGGCGAGCATCGCGATCGCGGTCTCGGGGATCATCGGCATGTAGATGGCGACCCGGTCCCCCTTCCGCACGCCCAGCTCGAGCAGCGCGTTCGCGGCTCGGCTGACCTCGTCCTTCAGGTCCGCGTAGGTGAGGTCGCGGGTGTCGTCCTCCGGCTCACCGACCCAGTGGATGGCCACCTTGTCGCCCCGCCCCGCGTCGACGTGGCGGTCCACGCAGTTGACCGCGGCGTTGATGGTGGCTCCGGTGAACCACTTGGCGAAGGGTGGGTTCGACCAGTCGAGGACCTGGTCCCAACGCTGGCCCCAGTCGAGCCGCTCGGCCGCCGCCTCCCAGAACGCGAGCCGGTCGGCCGCGGCCCGCTGGTAGGCCTCCTCGGTCACGTTCGCGTTGGCCGCGAGATCCGCGGGCGGGGGGAACCGACGCTCCTCGTGCAGGAGGTTCGACAGCGTCTCGGACTGCTCGGTCACGGTGGTGATCTCCTCGTCAAATGGTCGGTTGGTGGTGAGCGCCAGACGACGGGCCCGATCCACAGTAGCGTCCCTTGGATGAGCGAGGAGCCGGCCGCCCTGCTGACGGCGTACGACGACCAGTTGCGTGAGCGCGCCGAGTTCCACGGTGCTCGTGAGGTGGTTCGGCACGGGCCGCTGTGGTGGGGGATCTTCTCCCACGGCGGCTTCTGCAGCTACCGCGACCTCGCCGGAGCCGAGGGCAGCGACGTGGACGAGCTGGTGCGTGCCACGGTGGCCCACTTCCGGGAACAAACCGGCGTCGAGCGGTTCGAGTGGAAGACGCGTGGCCACGACGCTCCGGCCGACCTGCCCGAGCGGCTGGTCGCCCAGGGCCTAGTGGCCGAGGAGCGAGAGACCGTGATGATCGGCGAGGCGACCGGCCTCGCTGTGCCGGTGCAGGTCCCGGACGGGGTGTCCATCCGGAGGGCCGGCGAGGGCGGTGACCTGCTCGACGATGTTCGTCGCGCGTCGGCGATGCAGGAGTCGGTCTTCGGGATGGGCCGCGGCTCCGACCCCGAGGAGCTGGCTCGCCAGGTCGCCGACGTCGCCGGCGGTGGGCTCTGGCTGGCGGAGGCCGATGGTGAGGTGGTCAGCGCGGGACGGCTCACCGTGGTCCCCGGCACCGAGTTCGCCGGGATCTGGGGTGGCTCGACGCTGCCCGAGTGGCGAGGGCGCGGCATCTATCGGGCGCTGACCGCCGCCCGCGCCGTCGCCGCACTGGGGCTAGGGGTTCGCTACATCCACAGCGACTGCACCGACATGTCTCGTCCGATCCTGGAGCGGTCGGGGCTGGTCGCGGTCACCACTACGACGCCGTACATCTGGACACGAGACTGAGGTCAGCGGAAGTCGATGAGCAGCATGTCGGTGTCGGTGCCGTCACTCGGCTTGCCGAGGGTGACGCCTTCGTCGGAGTCGGCGGCGGACGCTGACTCGTCGACCTTGTCGACCACGAGCGCCTTGTGGCAGGACACGACGTAGGGCAGCTGCATGCCGTCCATGCCGCGGCCGTAGTCGTCGTAGAACGCCAGCACCTCGGCGAGCTTGGCGGCGCGCTGCTCCTCGTCGAGGACAGCCACGTTCGAGCTGGAGGCGACCAGGTCGAGGATCGACTCGCGGTTGACGTCCTGCCACGACTTGAACTCCTGCTGCTCGACGAAGCCGAACAGCTTGGAGTTGACCAGCATCTCGGCCGGGTCGGTGTCTTGCTCCTGGGTGCCGATCAGGCGACCGAGCCGCCGCACCCACGGGATCCGCTCGTCCCGCAGGTTCCACACCAGGGCCAGATGGCCGCCTGGACGCAGCACGCGGGCGATCTCGGGCAGGGCGAGGTCGTGGTCGAACCAGTGGAACGCCTGCGCCGCGATCACCACGTCGACACTCCGGTCGCCGAGCGGGATCTCCTCGGCCGAGGTGTTGCTGACCCGCGCCCTCGGCACCCGCTCGCGCAGCACGTCCAGCATGGCGTCGTCCGGGTCGGTCGCGTGCACGTCGTGGCCGAGCGCAATCAGCTCCGCGGTCAGTTTCCCGGTGCCGGCGCCGAGTTCGAGGACGGTCGCGCCCCTGCGGCCGATCAGCCATTGCACCGCTTCGCGAGGGTACGACGGCCGGCCCCGGTCGTAGGCCTGCGCCACCGACCCGAAGCTGCGCGCGTGGCGTCGTACGTCCTCGTCCATCGATTCGCAGGCTACCCCACCCGGTCCTCGATTCTCGGTGTCCAAGGAGCGCGTCTAGGGTTGCCGGGCGATGGACTCTCGATCGGATCCGCTGGCCGCCCTGATTGCGCTGGAGGGCGTGGGCTCGGCTTACGCCGCGGCGCGTGACGGCATCGACGCGCTGCTGCGTGATCGGGGCCTGCGGCGGACAAACCCGGAGGTGACCGTCGAGTCGTTGCTTCGCGGCGCCCACGCGAGCGCCGTGCTCGAGGGGTCTGGCTCGTCGCTGGCCGAGGTGCGCGAGGGCGGGGGCGACGAGATCGCCGCGGCATCTCTTCGCGTCTCTACCGAGTTGTTGGGCCTCGCCCCGGCGCTGAGTCGGACACCGCTGCAGGTCTTCGCACGCCTCCATGCAGTGGCCGCTGCTGGTGTTCTCGACGTCGAGCGGCTGGGCCGCCCACGCGACGAGGCTGCCGCGACTCGGCTGCGCACCGTGGCCGAGGTGCTGACCGGGCCCACCCAGGCGCCGGCATTGCTGATCGCCGCGGTCCTCCACGCGGAGGTCGCGAGCGGGGCGCCGTTCGCCTCCCACAACGGACTGGTTGCCCGCGCGCTCGAGCGGTTGGTGTTGGTCTCCCGAGGGGTGGACGAGAAGTCGCTGACGGTGCCGGAGGCGGCCCACCTGGCGCTGCGGCCGGCGTACGAATCCCAGCTGCGCGCCTATCAAGACGGCGGGCAGGCCGGTGTGCACTCCTGGTTGCTCTACGCCGCGGAGGCCTACGCCCGGGGTGCGGAGGAGAGCCCGGTCGTTGCTGGCTGATCGCAGCGCCTTGCCTGGACATGCGGGCGGCACCCGCCTCGCAAGGTCTGGGTGCCGCCGCTGACACGTGAAACCGATGGTTACCAGGCGTGCATCATTCGAATTGCCGCCCCGGGCCTTTCCCGGTGACGGGCGCCCTGTCAAAGGGTCGATCGCCGCGTGGGTACCCGGTTCACGTGCTGGTCTTGAGTTGTCCTTGTCTCATGTTGTACGCCGACTCTGCGGCCACTTCAAGACTTGACAACGGCGCGCCGAGTCTCCTACGGCGCGGGCACTGCCTGGACCAACTCTCCGACATGCGGGTCCGCGAGGAACTACAGTCTCGACGTCAGCGGTGTGGAAGGCATGGCTGCCCTGTGGGCCGATGGAGTACTTGAATGACAGATACTGACGCGCTCCAGGGGCGACGGCGTCGCGCGCGATGGCTGACAGGGTTCGGTCTCGCGTTGTGCCTGATCGCATCTATTGGCTGGGTCGAGTTTGGTGCCGCGGCGAGGGCGGACGCGGCACCCGTCTACGTCTTGATGCTTGCCGCTGGCTTTGTGGGTGGCCTCGTCTGGTGTCTTCAGCTGCACATCGCAGTTCCTCGCCAGCCAAAGAAGGACGAAGTTGTTGCGGGCCGCTCGTTGGTCCTGACGCTCGGACTGCTTGCGGGTGCGGCAGGGGTAGGCGCCACCAGGGTTCTGGGCGACCAGGGCATGACATTTCTCTTTGCGTTGGCCGCTGGATTCGCGGTGCCGGTGGTGGGCCGCGGCCTCCTCGAACTCGTCCGCGCGTATTGGCCCGCGCCCGCACGCAAGGATCCCTCTTGAGCGCCTCGATCGTGAGGTGCGCCACCGCTTGACCGAGATAGTAGATCGCCTCGGGGGACTCGTGGTCGCCGTCTCGTAACAGGGCCATGTTCAACGACAACATCGGAGCCACCCCAGCCCAACGGCGGTTGCCGTCGTCCAGACAGTCATAGATCGGTTGCCAGGTCGAGTCCGGTCGCGAACCGACGATGAACCGCCAAGGCTGGCTGCTGAGTGCCGAGGGGGCCTAGGCCCAATGCCGCCGCGGAGAACATCGCCCTCAGCTCCGTGGGAGTGGTCGCTTACGGAAGGAAGGCGCGCGGGCTCGACCGCCGGCCGAGAAGATCGTGGATCGGCCGCTCGGGTCGATCCACGATCGTCGGCCGCGTGAAGCTGGTCATGCCGGGTCCCTGGGCGGCCTGGTCGATCGACGCCGTCAGCCCGGGCGAGCAACCTCGTGCTTGAGCCCCCCACGCCGGCGCCGGCGATGTCCGCGAGGGTGGTCAGCCGGGCGTGTCAAGCTAGAGACCAACAACACCGTTGATTCTCAGCACCCCAGCCTCAACCGATCCATCTCTGTGTGGACCAGGCCGTCTCGACAACCTCAAGGTAGGGAGCGAAGTCCAGTCCCTGTTGCCGGAGCCAGTCATCATCGTCGAAGGTCGCGTCGTAGCGGTCCGATCGATCGCACAACAGTGTCACGATGCTGCCCGGCTGCTCCCGTCCGTGCGTCTCGCAGGCGAGCCGTAGTGCGCCATAGAGGTTGGTCCCGGTGGACGGCCCGGCGCGCAAACCCGTGCGGTCGCCGAGGACACGCATCGCTGCCACGGACGCGGCGTCCGGGATCAGCATCATGCGATCGACTACGCCGGGAATGAACGACGGTTCAACGCGGGGTCGGCCGATCCCTTCGATCCTCGATCCGGGAGCGGTGGCCCTATCGCCGGCGTACCATGGGAGGAAGGCCGATCCCTCTGGGTCCACGATCGCGAGGCGGGTTTCGTGGCCGCGATAGCGCAGGTAGCGCCCGATGGTCGAACTGGTTCCTCCGGTGCCGGCGCCGACCACTACCCAGTCGGGGATGGGGAATGGTTCGTTGGTTAGTTGCTCGAAGATCGACTCGGCGATGTTGTTGTTGCCCCGCCAGTCGGTCGCCCGCTCGGCGTTCGTGAACTGATCCATGTAGTGGCCACCGAGGCGGTCGGCAAGGAGCCTGGCGGCGTCATACACCTCGTCGGCGCGTTCGACGAACTCGCAACGGCCGCCCTCGCGCTCGATCAGCGCCACCTTGGCCGGACTCGTCGAGCACGCGACGACTGCGACGAACGGCACCCCGATCAGGCGAGCGAAGTAGGCCTCGCTAATGGCCGTGGATCCGCTGGACGCCTCGACGACCGTCGTGGTGGGACCGATGTGGCCGGTGCAGATTGCGTGCAGGAAGAGGGACCGCGCCAACCGATGCTTGAGGCTTCCCGTCGGATGGGTCGACTCGTCCTTGAGGTAGATCAGTGCGGACGTATCGTCACCAGTCGGCAGCCTCACCATGTGGGTGTCGGCGCTGCGCGTCTCGTCAGCACGAAGAGAGTGGATAGCCTGTTCTATCCACTCTCGGTCGATGCTGGCCAACGGCTGGACGACTCTGATTGGGACCACAGACAAGGCTACTCCTGCTCAATAGGGTGCACGATGCCGGTGCATGAGTTGACTTTCCAGGTGTCGCCGCCGCCGATGAGGGCGCCGAGCCGCTCGGTGGCGGAACCGGAGACCTGCGCGGCGGCCTGGGCGATCTGGTCGCGGGCCAGGTCGTCGTATGTCGGTCGCGCGACCTGGCGGAAGATCCCGATCGGAGCCTGGTGGAGCTGACCGGCGTCGGTCAGCCGCGAGATCGCGAACGCCGTTGTCGGGTCCGACGTGTGCGCGTCGTGCACGAGGAGGTTGCCGGCGCTCACCTGGCCCTGGCCGTGGCCGACCTCGACGATCTTCACGCCGCCGGTGGCGGGGTCGCGGACCAGGCCGTGGCCGCCCCCACCCTCGCTCAGGCCGGCCCCGAAGCGGATCGGCTCGCCCTGGACGAGGGGGATGATCGCCTCGTCGCGGGTGACCGGGGACTTCACCGCGTCGAAGGCGCCGTCGTTGAAGATCGGACAGTTCTGGTAGATCTCGACGAAGGACGTGCCGCGGTGCGCGGCCGCCGCCGAGAGCACCTCGGTCAGGTGCTTGCGGTCGGAGTCGATGGTGCGGGCGACGAAGGTGGCCTCGGCGCCGAGCGCGAGCGAGACCGGGTTGAACGGGTGATCCACCGAGCCCATCGGCGTGGACTTGGTGACCTTGCCGATCTCGGAGGTGGGGGAGTACTGGCCCTTGGTGAGTCCGTAGATTCGGTTGTTGAACAGCAAGATCGTCATGTTCACGTTGCGGCGCAGGGTATGGATCAGGTGGTTGCCGCCGATCGACAGCGAATCGCCGTCACCGGTGACGACCCAGACGGAGAGGTCCTCACGCGAGGCGGCGATGCCGGTGGCGATCGAGGGAGCGCGCCCGTGGATCGAGTGCATGCCGTAGGTCTCG
This sequence comes from Nocardioides sp., assembly GCF_047602075.1. Taxonomy (GTDB): domain Bacteria; phylum Actinomycetota; class Actinomycetes; order Propionibacteriales; family Nocardioidaceae; genus Nocardioides. The sequence continues at coordinate 2,362,616 of NZ_JASGIF010000001.1, read as the reverse complement.
AGGTAGTAGGGGAACCGCGAGGAGCAGCCGATCCCGGAGACGAACACGATGTTCTCCCGGCGCAGGCCCAGATCGGGCAGGAAGCCCTGGACCGCCTTGAGCACGGCGTAGTCGCCGCATCCCGGGCACCAGCGGACCTCTTGGTCGCTGGTGTAGTCCTTGCCTGTCTCGGGCGAGTCGCCCTCGGCCCGGTTCGGTACCAGCTCGATGCCGCTCCTGAGCACGGGCAGCGGCAGGTCGGTGTCGGTCATCGCTCGTCTCCTGCCAGGGTGTCGATGCTCTCGCTCAGGTCGACCTCGATGCGCTCGGCCTCGGCGACCAGGTTGCCGATCGCCTCCGCGAGGTCGGCGGCCTTCAACGGCATGCCGTTGACCTGGTTGTAGCCCACGGCGTCGATGAGGTAGCGACCCCTGATCAGCAGTGCCAGCTGACCGAGGTTCATCTCGGGGATCAGGACCTTGTCGTAGCGCGCGAGGATCTCGCCGAGGTCGCGCGGGAACGGGTTGAGGTGACGCAGGTGGACCTGCGCGGCGCGGTAGCCGGCCTTGCGCACCCGGCGTACGCCGGCACCGATCGGGCCGTACGTCGAGCCCCAGCCCAGGACCAGGACCTTCGCCCGCCCATCGGGGTCGTCGACCTCCAGTGGCGGCAGCGACTCGGCGATCCGCTCCACCTTGGCCGCGCGCGTGCGGACCATGAAGTCGTGGTTCGCCGGGTCGTAGGAGATGTTGCCGTGACCGTCACCCTTCTCAAGGCCACCGATGCGGTGCTCAAGACCTGGCGTGCCGGGGATCGCCCACGGACGGGCCAGGGTCTCCTCGTCACGGGCATAAGGACGGAATGGGAGCGGAACGGGGCGCGCCCGACCGGCGCGCGGCGCACCAGACCGACGGAGAACCGGAGCGCTATTGGCAGGAATGCCGTCCGGGGACGGTGGAAGCGTTGCCACCTCTGGGGACTGGGTTGGAGGTGGGAATGCAAACTTGGGCTCGATCTCGGGCAGCTCCGACAGTTCTGGGATGCGCCAGGGCTCGGAGCCGTTGGCGAGCATGCCGTCGGAGAGGAGCATGACCGGCGTGCGGTAGGTGATCGCGATCCGGGCGGCCTCCAGCGCGGCGTCGAAGCAGTCGCCCGGTGAGCGCGGCGCGACGATCGGGACCGGCGACTCGCCGTTGCGGCCGAACATCGCCTGCAGCAGGTCGGCCTGCTCGGTCTTGGTCGGCAGCCCGGTCGAGGGGCCGCCGCGTTGTACGTCGATGACCAGCAGGGGGAGCTCGGTCATGACCGCGAGCCCGATCGACTCCGACTTCAGCACGATCCCGGGCCCCGAGGTCGTGGTGACGCCCAAGCGTCCGGCGAACGAGGCGCCCAGAGCGGCGCCGATTCCGGCGATCTCGTCCTCGGCCTGGAAGGTGGTGACGCCGAACGCCTTGTGCTTGGACAGCTCGTGGAGGATGTCGGAGGCCGGCGTGATCGGGTAGGAGCCGAGGAACAGCGGCAGCCCCGACTGCACGCCGCCGGCGACGAGGCCGTAGGCCAGGGCCAGGTTGCCGGTGATGTTGCGGTAGGTCCCGGCCGGCATCGGGGCCGGCTTGATCTCGTAGGAAACCGCGAACGTCTCGGTGGTCTCCCCGAAGTTCCAGCCCGTCCGGTACGCCGTGATGTTGGCGTCGCGGATCGCGGGGACCTTCGCGAACCGCTTCTCCAAGAAGCTGATGGTCGACTCGGTCGGCCGGCCGTAGACCCACGACAGCAGACCCAGGGCGAACATGTTCTTCGCCCGCGCCGCGTCCTTGCGCGAGAGCCCGAACTCCTTGACCGCGGCTACGGTCATCCCGGTCAGATCCAGCGCGTGCACGGCGAACTCATCGAGGCTGCCGTCCTCCAACGGGTTCTCGGCATATCCGGCCTTTGTCAGGTTCCGACCGGTGAAGTCGTAGGTGTCGACCATGATCGTCGCACCGCGCGGCAGGTCGCCCAGGTTGGCCCGCAACGCTGCGGGGTTCATCGCCACCAGCACGTCCGGCGCATCGCCGGGGGTCAGGATGTCGTGGTCGGCGAAGTGGACCTGGAACGACGACACGCCCGGCAGCGTCCCTTGGGGCGCCCGGATCTCAGCCGGGAAGTTGGGCAGCGTGGAGAGATCGTTGCCGAAGTTGGCGGACTCCTGGGTGAAGCGGTCGCCGGTGAGCTGCATGCCGTCGCCGGAGTCGCCTGCGAACCGGATGATCACACGGTCGAGGCCCTTGACCTGCTTGTCCATGCCTCCTCGTTCAGTTCCGTATATCCGCCGACCTGGTCCGCAGCCGTTTCGCGCGGTTCTGTGACCCCTTGTGGACTGTCCACTTCAACAATAGTATGACCTCTGACCTCTCACAAGGAGCATCATGGGAACGCGTGATTCGGTGTGGCTGCATGAGTTGACCTGGCCCGAGGTCGAGGAGTACCTCGCCGGCGACCGGGTGGCGATCGTCCCGATCGGTGCCACCGAGCAGCACGGCCTGGCCGGCGTGCTCGGCGTGGATGCGCTGGTGGCGATCACGCTCGCCGAGGACGCCGCGCAGCGTTCGGGCGTCCTGGTGACGCCGCCGATCTGGTTCGGCGACTCCGCGCACCACAGCGCCTTCCCGGGCACGATCACACTGCGGACCGAGACGCTCTCCGCGCTGGTGGCCGATGTCTGCCGGAGCCTCGCGAGCCACGGCTTCGACCGGATCATCCTGATCAACGGGCACAAGGGCTCCAACCTGCCCGGCCTGGTCACCGCGGTCCGCGGCCTGCACGAGCGCGAGCTGGGCGGCGTGATGTTCGCGGTCGCCGACCCGCTGCACCTGGCGCGCTCGGCCGCGGGCGCGATCAAGGAGACCAACGAGCACCACTGCGGTGAGCTCGAGCTCTCCCACGTGCACTACCGGTTCCCCGGCATGATCCGGATGGACAAGCTCAGCGACGCCGAGGTCGACTTCGACGAGGTCTTCGGCGGCTTCGTCGGCAACGACCTCTTCGGCCCGGCGCCGGACGGCGTCGAGATCATGTGGTCCGGCGCCGAGCAGCGTGCGTTCGCGCCTACCGGACAGTTTAGTTCCTCGGTGGGCGTCACCGAGGCCAAGGGCAAGCGCTATCACGACCACATCGTGGCGCGGCTGTGCGAGCTCGTCGACTGGATGCGCAGCTACGACGGGCCGATCGGCCGCCAGGAGCAAGAGTGAGCGCGTCGCAGCCCGAAGCGGGCGTGATCATCACCGACGTCCTGGTCATCGGTGGCGGCGCCGCTGGGATTTACGCGGCGCTGGAGGCTCGGGCGGCGGGCGCGGAGGTGTGCCTGCTGGACAAGAGCATGGTGGGCGTCGGCGGGGCCACGATCATGGCCCAGATGACGGTGGCGGCCGCCCTCGGGCACCGGGAGGAGGACAGCGCCGAGCTCCACTTCGCCGACACGATCACGAGCGGCAAGGAGTTGGTCAACGAGTCGCTGGCCGAGTTGATGACAGTGGATGCGCCGCGACGCATCCTCGAGACGCGGGACATGGGCGTGCGTTGGGCGGCGGACGGCGATCGGCTGCGTCAGGTGATCGCTCCGGGGCACAGTCGCCAGCGCTGCTGCTACGTCGACGTCCTGGCGACCGGCACTGGGGTCGTCAAGGGCATGAAGGTCGAGCTGCGTCGTCGGGAGGTCGAGCGCATGCAGAACCTCTACGTCACCGAGCTGCTTCGCGACGACGCGGGCCGGGTCTGTGGTGCTGCCGCCCTCCACATCACCGAGGGTCGCCCGGTCGCGATCTGGGCGGGTAGCGTTGTGCTCGCCTGCGGCGGCCTCACCGAGATGTACAGCCGCAACTCGGCGTCGGTGAACATGACCGGCGACGCGTACGCCCTCGCACTGGGAGTGGGTGCCGAGATCCTCGACCCCGAGATGGTGCAGTTCTTCCCGATCGGCAACCTAGCGCCGCGCACCATCGGGCTCGACCCGATCATGTGGGACCCGTTCCGCTACAAGCTCGGGGGCCGTCTCACCAACGGCCTGGACGAGGACTTCCTCGAGCGGTACGCCGGGGTGGCCGACGACGGCAAGTACACCGCGACCCGCGACGTCGTCAGCTACGCGATCCTCAAGGAGGTCGAGGCCGGCCGTGGCTCACCGCACGGTGGCGCCTGGCTGGACTTCCGGGGCATCCCCGCCGACGAGATCCGCGCGGCGTTCCCGCCGGTGGTCGACAAGTTGCTGGCACAGGGCATCGACCTGACCGAGCGCCGGGTCGAGGTCGGCCCGACCGCTCACTACACGATCGGCGGCGTACGGGTCGACGCACAGATGCGCACCAACGTCCCCGGCCTGCTCGCCGCGGGCGAGGCGGTCGGCGGCGCCCACGGCGCCAACCGGCTCTCCGGGAACGCCATCAGTGAGGCCTTCGTGTTCGGTGCCCGCGCGGGTACGACGGCGGCCGCCGACGCGGTCACCCTCGGTCGGCCGGACCCGACCAGCGCGGCTGCGGAGGTGATGGCCGCGGCCCTGGCCCGCATCGACGACGGCTGCGACCGCAACCCGGACAGCGGGATCTTCCTGCCGGCCCTGCGCCGCCGGCTCCAGGACGTGATGTGGCGCCGGGTCGGCCCGCTGCGCGACGAGGCGGGCCTGCTCGCCGCGGAGGCCGAGCTCGCCGAGCTCGCCGAGACCGTGGAGCAGGCCCACGTCGGACCGGCGCGCCGCCACAACCAGGAATGGGTCGAGCTGTTCGAGATGCGCACGATGCTGCGCAACGCGGCGGTGATCCGGCTCGGGGCGTTGGAGCGCCGGGAGAGCCGGGGAGCGCATCAGCGCGAGGACTTCGTCGCTGCCGACCCCGCGTACGTCCGCAACGGCGTGGTCAGTCAGGACGGCACGGGTCTCGTGCACCGCTGGGAGCGCGTCCCACACCGCGCCCCCGCCGTACCGGACCACCAGGCGGCTCCCCACGCGGCTACTCAGAAGGAGGTGCTCGGCGCATGAAGCTGAGCATTCAGCGCACCGGCGCGGACGGCGCTGACCGGGTCGACTCCTACGACGTACCCGAGTCCGAGGGGATGACGGTGCTCGACGCGATACTGTGGGTGCGCGAGTTCGAGGACCCCACCGTCGGCATCCGCTTCTCGTGCCGGCGGGCAAACGCCTGCAAGGAGTGCCTGGCCGTCGTGAACGGCGCGCGCACCTACACTTGCATCGTTCCGGCGACCGGCGAGGTGCTGGTCGAGCCGCTCTCGCACAAGCCCCTGGTCCGCGACCTGGTCACGCGTTTGTGACGGACAGGAGTACGAGAATGCGATTGGTCGTTGCCATCACTGGCGCCTCGGGTGCCATCTACGGCGTCCGGATCCTGCAGATGCTCTCCGCGCTGGGCGTCGAGAGCCACCTGGTCACCAGCAAGCACGCGATGCTGACCCTGGCCACCGAGACCGACTGGACCCCCGACGGCCTGCGCTCGCTGGCCACCTACGTGCACCCGGCCGGGGACGTCGGCTCGGTGCTCGCCAGCGGCTCCTTCAAGCACGACGGCATGATCATCGCGCCGTGCTCGGTGAAGACCCTGTCCGGCGTTGCAAACTGTTACGCCGACAACCTGGTGACCCGGGCCGCGGACGTCACGCTCAAGGAGGGCCGCCGCCTGGTGCTGGTCTTCCGCGAGACCCCGCTGCACCTCGGGCACCTCCGGCTGCTCACCCAGGCCGCCGAGATGGGGGCCACGGCCTTTCCGCCAGTTCCGGCGTTCTACCACGAACCCAAGGTGATTGACGACCTCGTCGACCAGACCGCCGGTCGGGTGCTCGACCAGTTCGGGCTGGACGCCGCGGTCGCGCGGTGGGAGGGCATCCGGCCGCTGCCGGAGCGAGTGAGTCACCCAGCCCCGACCGGTGATCCCGTCAACCGCTGAGCACGAATCGGAGAGAGAACTGACATGACTCAACCGAGTACGCGGCAGCTGCAGCGCAGGGTGCAAGACGACCAGCCGGCGATGGTCGTCGATGCCTACCACCAGGTGAAGGCGCTGTTGAGCGACCTGATCGGGCGTCTCGCCGCCGAGGGCCAGTTCCGGCTCCCGGCCGAGGACCAACTCAGCGCCACTCTTGGTGTGAGCCGGCCGACGGTCCGCTCCGCGCTCCTGTCGCTGCAGAAGGAGGGCAAGGTCTCGCGACTCCACGGCCGCGGCACCTTCATCAACAAGTACGCCCTAACGATGGGGGCCAACCTCGCCGAGGACCTTCCCTTCATGGACATCATCACCAACCTCGGCTACGAGCCCGGGCTGCGAACCCTCGCCATCGGCGAGGGGCCTCCCGAGGCCGAGATCGCCGCCAAGCTCAACCTTGAGGAGGTCGGTACGACGTGCACCGTCGACCGGCTCTTCGAGGCCGACGGGCGGCCCGCCGTGCTCAGCCGGGACTACGTCCCGGTCTCGCGGCTGCTGCGTCCGGTGGAGGAGGTCACGGCCGAGGCCTCGACCTTCGCCTTCGTCGAGCGCAACGTGCCGGGCCGGATCCAGTACTCAATCGCAGACCTGGTCCCGACCGCCGCGGACGAGCGCACCAGCGAGCACCTCGGCATACCGGCCGGCCGGCCGATGCTGCTGATCCGGCACCTGCACCTCGACGAGAGGCAGGAGCCGGTGGCGGTCACCGACGCCCTCGTCCACGACGAGATCCTGCGGTTCTCGATCGTCCGCACCTATCTCGACTGAGCGCCACCAACTCTCGACCGACGCCGCGACTGACCGGCCGGCCACAGATCCCATCTGGGCCGGCCGAAAGGAGACTCCGTGCCGAAGGACCTGCGCAGCTTCATGGCTGAGGTCGTCCAGCAACAGCCGGGAGGTTTACGTCGCGTCGACGTGCCCGTCGACCGGCGGTTCGGCATCAATGCCTATGGCGTCCGTGCCGAGCGGGAGCATGAGTACCCGGCGCTGCTGTTCACCAACGTGATGGGCTCCGAGGTCAGCTGTGTGACCAACCTGCTGGCGACCCCGGAGCGGATGGCGCTCGCCCTCGGCCGCACCGTCGACGAGCTGACCAAGTCCTCCGACCGCATCGAGAGCCCGCAGGCGCACCCGCCGGTCGAGGTCGCGGCGGGCGACGCCCCGGTCAAGGAGATCGTCTGGCGTGGCGACGAGGTCGACCTCGGCAAGCTGCCGATCCCGGTCCACAACGCACTGGACGGCGGACCGTTCCTGACCGCTGCCGTCGCGGTGATGCGCGACCCGGAGTCGGGCAAGATCAACGCCGGCATCTACCGCCATCACGTGTACGACGACCGCCACATGGGGGTCTGGTTCTTCGGCTCCCACCACGGCGGCACCATCCACCGGCGCTACGAGGGGAAGGGCGAGCCGACGCCGGTCGCCATCGTGATCGGCCACCACCCGGCGTTCCTGATGGGCGCGGTCTCGCGGGTGCCCGGCATCGGCGGCGAATACGACGCCGCAGGCAGCTTCCTGGGCGAGTCGCTCGAGGTCGTGCCGGCGGAGACCTCCGACCTGCTCGTCCCGGCGCGCGCGGAGATCGTGCTCGAGGGCGTAATCCTCCCGGCCGAGGAGCGCGAGGAGGGCCCGTTCGCGGAGTGGCCGGGCCACTACGTCGGCGGCGGCCCCAAGCCGGTGATCCGCATCGACGCGATCACGATGCGCCGCGACGCGATCTTCCAGGACATCCAGGCCTCCGGCCGCGAGCACCGGCTGATGGGAGCGCTGCCGCGGATCTCCAGCATCCACAAGAACGTCGGCCAGGTGATCCCTGGTCTGAAAGCCGTCAACGTGCCGGTCTACGCGCGGATGCACTGCTACCTGTCGATCAAGAAGGAGCAGGACAACGACCCCGTACGCGCGGCCACCACGGCGCTGAACACCGAGCCGGAGAACCTGCGGATGGTGGTGGTCGTCGACGACGACATCGACATCTACAACGAGGAGGAGATGGCCTGGGCCATCGGCACTCGGATGGATGCCGCGCAGGACCTGCTGGTGATCCCGGCCTGGAACGGCCCGGGTGGGCTGCTGCCCACCAACTGGGGCTACGACAAGGACGGCGGCCGTACGGCGCGCCGCTCCTCGGCGGTGATCATGGACGCCACCAAGCCGGCGCCTCCGGTGCAGTTCCCGGTGCGGGCCCAGGTGCCGCCCGAGGTCGTGGACGCCGTCGACCTCGCCTCGGCCGTGTCCGTGACGGAACCGGGAGGACTGCCGTGGCTGGGCTGAACTCTCGCCTGAGTCTCACCCTCGCCTGCGCCCGCTACGACCGGGTCGGCCCGCTGGCCGACGGCCGGGTCGCGGTCGAGGGCGTCGACCTCAACCTGGTGCCGCTGGAGCCCGAGGAGTGCTTCTGGCGGATGCTGCGCTTCGAGGAGTTCGATGCGGCGGAGATGTCGCTCTCGAGCTACTGCATGCTCAAGGCCCGCGGCGATGACCGGTTCGTCGGGATCCCGGCGTTCCTCTCCCGCAGCTTCCGGCACTCCAGCATCTACGTGCGCGCGGGCGTCGGCATCGAGAGCCCGAAGGATCTGGAGGGCCGCCGGGTCGGCGTACCGGAGTACCAGATGACCGCCTCGGTCTGGACCCGCGGCATGCTCGCCGACGACCACGGCGTCGACCTCGACTCGATCACCTGGTGCACCGGTGGCATGGAGGAGCCGGGCCGGGTCGAGCGGCAGAAGTTGATCACCCCCGACCGGGTGCGGATCGAGCCGATCGGACCCGAGTCCACCCTCTCCGGAGCCCTGCTGGACGGCGAGATCGACGCGCTGATGGCGCCGCGTATCCCGTCGGCGTTCAGCGGTGGCGACGGCCGGGTGCGCCGACTCTTCCCGGACTATGCCGAGCGCGAGCTCGACTACTTCCGGCGTACCGGCAACTTCCCGATCATGCACCTGGTAGTGGTCCGCGCCGGCGTCGCGCGCGAGCACCCGTGGGTCGCGCAGAGCCTCTACAAGGCGCTGCGCCAGGCCAAGGCGGTCGCCATCGACGGCATCCACGGGGCGCCGGCGTTGCGCTACACGATGCCGTTCCTGCTCGACGCCTGGGAGCGCCAGGTCGAGGTCTTCGGCCCGGACCCCTGGCCGTACGGCGTCGACGCCAACCGTGCGCAGCTGGAGACCTTCTCCCGCTACCTGACCGAGCAGGGCATCGTCGAGCAGAGCGCGCCGGTCGAGGAGCTGTTCGCCGCGAGCACGCTGATCGACTCGCGCATCTAGGCGCATCGAGAACCCAAGGAGTGCGGTGATCCCCCAGCAGTGGCCGGTCGATGTCGTCGAGATCGACATCGAGGTCGACCTCAACGGCAGCCCTCGGACGATGACGGTCGACCCCGTCCAGTCGCTCGCCTCCGCCGTACGCGCGGAGGGCCTGACCGGCACCAAGCTCGGCTGTGAGACCGGCGACTGCGGCGCCTGCGCCATGCTGCTGGAAGGCGTACCGATGGCGTCGTGCCTGTTGCCGGCCGTCCGGGCCGGTGGCCGGCGGGTCACCACCGTCGAGGGCCTGGGCACGGCCACGAGGTGAGCCCGCTCCAGGCGGCGTTCGTGCGGCACAACGCCAGCCAGTGCGGCTACTGCATCCCGGGCATCCTGGTCGCGGCCACGCCACTGGTGGACCGTGCGGAGCTGACCCGCGAGGACGTCGTCAGCGAACTGACCGGCAACCTGTGCCGGTGCACCGGCTACGAGTCGATCGTCGACGCGGTGCTGGACGCGCACCAGCACCAACATCGGGGCGAGCAGCACGGGGGAGACCAGTGACGAGCGAGGGCTGGGTCGGTCGCGGCGTCCCGCAGATCGACATTGAGGCCAAGCTGCGCGGGCAGACCGAGTACATCGGCGACGTCCGCCTGCCCAACATGGGTCACGCGGTGATCGTGCGCAGCACCGTGGCGCACGGGCGCATCCGCCGCATCGACACCAGCCGGGCCGAGCGGGTGCCGGGTGTACTCGCCGTCGCGACGGCGGCCGACGCCCCCGAGGTCAAGTTCGGCCCCTACACGCCGGACTGGGAGATCCTGGCTCGGCACAAGGTGCGCTTCATCGGCGACGAGGTGGCCGCGGTCGCCGCGATCGACGAGGCGACCGCGCGTTATGCCGCGGGTCTGGTCGAGATCGACGTTGAGGAGCTGCCGGCGGTCTTCGACCCGTTCGCGGCACTGGCCGAGGGCAGCCCGGTGATCTGGGACGAGTACGCCGACAACGTCTCCACGCTGTTCACCATCGAGCGCGGCGACACGGCCGCGGCCTTCGAGGCGGCCGACCTGATCGTCGACGACGTCTACGCGACCAGCCGGATGTACCACGCGTACCTTGAGCCGATCGGGGTGATCGCCCACTACGTCGACGGCGTCCACGTGCTGCACGTGCCCTCGCACATCCCGTACCGCGCGCGGCAGACCTACTCCACGGCGCTGGGCGTCAGCCTGGACAAGGTGCGCCTCGTGGTGCCGCCGATCGGAGGCAGCTTCGGCGCGAAGTACGAGATGAACACCCCGCTGATCGCGGCGCTGCTCGCGCGTAAGGCGGGCGTGCCGGTGCGGATCCTCTTCGGGCGTGACGAAGACGCGGCGTACCACCGGCCGCGGCCGCCCTTCGTCTTCCGCAACCGCATCGCGGTCCGCGCGGACGGCACGTTCCTGGGCCGCGACACCGAGGTCGTCGGCATCGCCGGGGCCCGGACCTACTGGTCGCCCGCGACGGTCGCGACCGCCGTCCACCGCCCGGACTCGCTCTACAACTTCAACGCGATGACCGGCCGCGGTCGCCTCGTCTACACCAACGAGTCGCCGACCACCGCGATGCGCGGCTTCGGCAACGCCGAGGCGCTCTTCGGCATCGAGCAGATGATCGACGAGATCGCGGAGCGGCTGGACATCGACCCGGTCGAGATGCGGCACCGCAACATCGTCAAGGAGGGCGAGACCTCCCTACACGGCTGGTACATCAGCTCCTCCAAGCTGCCCGCCTGCATCGACCGGGTCAGCGAGATGTCCGGCTTCGCCGAGCGCCGGCGACCCCGGCCGCCCGCGACGGCGGGGGAGCGCGTCGGCACGCTGCGCGGCACGGGCATCGCGCTCGGCCACCACGTCTCGGGCTACCGGCCGATCCTGCCCGACTACGACGGCTCCTCGGCGATCCTGCGGCTCGGCCCCGACGGCTCGATCCAGCTCTACGTGGGCGAGCCGGACGTCGGGCAGGGCCATGTGACCGTGATGGCGCAGCTGGCCGCCGACGAGCTCGGGGTGACCCCGGCCGACGTGCAGGTGCAGGGCATCGACTCGGCGTTCAGCCCGGCCGCGGTGGGCACGCTCGCGTCGCGGGCGGCCACGATGGCCGGCATGGCCACCCTGGAGGCGGCCGCGGACGCGCGCCGCAAGCTGATCGCCTTCGCCGCCGAGCAGTGGGGCGTCGCGGAGTCCGCCGTCGCCTGGCAGGCCGGCACGCTCAGCGACACCAGCGGCTTCAACGAGCCGCGCACGCTGCGCGAGATCCTGCACCGGTACGGCGTGGTGAACTGCGGGCTGCCGCTCCTCGCCCAGGGTGTGCACCACCCCAAGACGGTGATGCCCGACGCGACGAAGTACGGCAACGCCTCCCCGGCGTATCCCTTCGCCGCGCATGTCGCCGAGGTCGAGGTCGACTGCGACACCGGCCAGATCTCGCTGGTCGGCTACTGGGCCGCCCACGACTCCGGCACCGTGCTGAACCCGCAGACCGCGCGGGGTCAGGTGCTCGGCGGGATCGCCCAGGGCCTCGGGTGGGCGCTGATGGAGGACGTCATCATGAGCGAGGGCATGGTGCGCAACCCGAACTTCCTGGACTACCGGATCCCCGGCGCGGGCGACATGCCGCCGGCGGTCGAGGTCGAGTTCGTCGATGCGTATGAGCCGAACGGCCCCCGGGGCGCCAAGAGCGTCGGCGAGGTGGCGCTCAACCCGGTGGTCGCGGCGATCGCTAACGCCGTCTACAACGCGACCGGCCTGCGCTGCAAGGACTTGCCGATCTCGCCGGAGCGGATGTGGCGCTACCTGCATCTGGGCGAGCCAGTGGAGTCCTCGTCGGCAGGAGCGATGCGATGACCACCCGCGAGTACTTCGCCCCCGACTCGGTGGACGGCGCGCTGCGGACGCTCGCCGAGCGCCCGCAGGCGCACCTGCTGGCCGGCGGCACCGACCTGCTCAACGACCTGCGCCACGGCGTGATCGAGCCCGGCGACGTCGTCGACCTCGCCGGCGTCGCTGAGCTGCGCGAGCTCGACGAGGGGGCCGACGGCCTGCGGATCGGCGCGACGCTGACCATGCGCGAGCTGCTCGCCGCGCCGCTCGGCACCCGGCTGCGGGCGCTCCGCGAGGCCGCGGACTTGCTCGGCGGCCGGCAGATCCAGGCCGCGGCCACGGTCGGTGGCAACCTGTGCCAGGGCTCGCCCGCCGCCGAGGTCGCCACCGCACTGCTCGTCCACGGCGCCGTGGTCGAGGTGGCCGGCCCCGACGTACGGCGCGCGATGCCGCTCGCGGAGCTCTTCGCCGGCCCGCGGCGTACGACGCTGGCGCCTGCCGAGCTGTTGGTGGCCATCCGCGTCAGTGCGGCCGACGCCGTGTGGCGCTCGGCGTACCGCCGCATCGACCTGCGCCGCTCCGTGGACATCGCGATCGTCAGCGCCAGCGCGGCGCTCGACGTCGACGGCGGTGTGGTCCGGTCGGCGCGAGTGGCGGTCGGCGCGGCGCGGCCGGTGCCGTTCCTGGTGCACGAGGCGGCAGCGGCTCTGCTGGGGGTGGCGGTGGCCGACGAGGCGGCGTTGGCGGCAGCGGTCGACCGCGCGGCGGCGGTGGCGCGGTCGGCGAGCGCGCCGATCAGCGACGTCCGCGCGGGGGCGGAGTACCGCCGCGCGATGGTGGGTGTGGTGGTCGAGCGGGCGGTGCGAGCCGCCGTGGGGGAGGAACGATGAGAAGCGTGGACATCGCGGCGCTGGGGCTGCGTACCGAGGTCTTCATCGACGGCCGCTGGCAGGCGACCGCCGGGGGAGCGACTGCGGAGGTGATCGACCCGGCCACCGAGCAGGTCGTCACCACGATCGCGGTCGGTGGCGCCGCGGACGTCGACGCGGCCGTGGCCGCGGCCCGGCGGGAGATGGACGGCGGCGGCTGGTCGCGCACCAGCGGCACCGATCGGGGCCGGATCCTGGCCCGGGTCGCCGACCTGCTCGAGCGCGATGCCGACCGGCTCGCCCGGATCGAGACCCTCGACGTCGGCAAGCCGCTGGCCGACTCGGTCATGGTCGACCTGCCCGGTGCGATCGAGACGTTCCGCTACTACGCGGGCATCGCCGACGGCTGCCTGGAGGGGCGGGTCGTGCCGACCTCGCTGCTGCGGGGCCGGCCGACGCACTCTTACACGATGCGCCAGCCGATCGGCGTCGTGGGCGCGATCGTGCCCTGGAACGCGCCGCTGATGATCACCGCGTGGAAGCTGGCACCGGCGCTCGCCGCCGGCTGTGCGGTCGTGCTGAAGCCGGCGCTCGAGGCGCCGCTGAGCGTGCTGGCGCTGGCCGACCTGCTGGCCGAGGCCGGCGTACCCGACGGCGTGGTCAGCGTCCTAGCTGGGGATGCGGAGGCGGGTGCGGCGATCACCGCGCACCCGGGCATCGACAAGGTGACCTTCACGGGCAGCCCGGAGGTCGGCCGGCTGGTCCAGCAAGCGGCTGCCGGGACGTTCAAGCGGGTGACCCTCGAGCTGGGCGGCAAGTCGCCGCAGATCATCCTGCCGGACGCCGACCTGACCGCCGCCGTGCGCGGTACGGCGCGAGGCCTGTTCGCCAACCAGGGCCAGGTGTGTGCCGCGGGCACGCGGGTGCTGGTGCACCGCTCGATCGCGGGCGACGTGGTCGACGCGCTGGGCGACGCCGCGCGCGCCGTACAGGTCGGTGATCCGTTCGCCGCCGAGACCACGATGGGCTCGCTGATCACCGGCGCCCACCGCGACCGGGTGCTGGGCTACGTCCAGCGCGGCCTCGACGACGGGGCCCGGCTGATCACCGGCGGAGCGCCGATCGGCGCCACCGGCTACTTCATGGAGCCCACCGTGTTCGCCTCGGCGACACCGCAGATGGCGATCGCCCGCGAGGAGATCTTCGGTCCGGTCGGCACCGTCTTGGAGTTCGACGATCTCGACGAGGCGGTTGCCCTCGCGAACGACTCGACGTTCGGCCTGGCCGCCTCGGTCTGGACCCGCGACCTCGCCGCCGCCCACGAGCTGGCTGCGCGGGTGCGAGCCGGCTCGGTCTGGGTGAATGCCTGGGGGGCGATCGACCCGCGACTGCCCTGGGGGGGCATGCGGCAGAGCGGCATCGGTCGCGAGCTCGGCGCCGGCGCGATCGACTCCTTCGCCGAGGAGAAGGCGGTCCGCATCGTCTACTGAGCCCTCCTGAACCGAGGGATCGAAAGCCGCTGACGCTCTTGTGCACTGCATCACATTTGTCTATCGTCAGAGGTCATACGACAGACGGGATGCAATAGGTCTCGTCAACACCGAAAGGGAGCCCATGGCACGCATCCGGCTAGGCGTCGTCGCCGTCGTCGTCAGCGCAATGGTGGTTCTTGCCGCTTGCTCGGGAAACGCTCAGAACAACAGCGACTCGAGCGGTCCTGCGGACACGCTCCGAGTCGCCACCGATACCCCGCCCGACCCGTGGGACCCCGCCCTGGCCACGCCCCAGGACGTGAACATGCTCTATTACCAGGGTCCCTACGAGTTCCTGGTCAACACCGACGACAGCGGCAAGCTGGTGCCTGGCCTGGCGACCAGCTGGGAGTCCACGCCCACCAGCCTGACTCTGCACCTGCGTGATGGCGTCAAGTTCTCCGACGGTACGACGTTCGACGCGGCCGCCGTAAAGGCCAACCTGGAGCACCAGCTGAAGGACGGCATCCCGCCGAACCAGGCCAAGTTCTTCAACGTCAAGTCTATGGACGTCGTCAGCCCGACCGAGCTGAAGATCAACCTCGCCCACCCCACCCCGCAGCTGATCTACAACCTGTCGCGCCAGCAGGGCATGATGGCCAGCCCGCAGGCGCTGAAGAACCCCAAGCAGCTGGCCACCGAGCCGGTCGGTACCGGGCCCTGGCTGCTGGACGCCGCCACCACCGTCCCGAACTCGAAGTACGTCTTCAAGGCCAACCCGAACTACTGGAACAAGTCGGCCCAGGGCGTGAAGACCATCGAGATCTACTACATCCCCGACCAGCAGGCCCGGGCGAACGCACTGCTGACCCACAAGGTCGACTACGCCGCGCTGGACTTCCAGTTCGCCGACCAGGTCAAGGCCGCCGGAATGAACGTCCAAGACGTGCCGTCCTTCCCGTACTACCTGCAGATCATGGACCGCAACGGCACGATCATCCCGGCGTTCAAGGACAAGCGGGTCCGGCTGGCAATGGCCTACGCCATCGACCAGAAGTCCTTCTTCGACGTGACCATGAACGGCTACGGCGTCGAGACCAACCAGTGGACGATCCCCGGCCAGTACGGCTTCAACCCCGACTACAAGGGCCTCGGCTACAATCTCGACAAGGCCAAGGAGCTGATGAAGGAGGCCGGCGTCAGCCACCTGGAGTTCTCCATCCCGTCGTACGGCCCCTTCGACGCCTACAACACCGCGATCGCGGGCTTCCTGGCCAAGATCGGCATCACCATGAAGCTGGTGCCTGCCGAGACCGGCAACATCGCAGCCGAGGCGGCGAGCGGCAAGTACCCGGCCGCGATCGTGCCGGCGCACGAGGTGCACCCGCAGGACGTCTACAACACTCGGATCTCGGTGTACGGCCCAGCCAACCCGTTCAAAGTGCCCTCGCCGGACATCGACAAGGTGATGCAGCAGGTCACGGGCGTCAGCCCGGCGGCGGACGAGCCGGCGTATCAGAAGATGGCCGCACTGGCCTCCGAGGACGGGATCATCATCCCCCTCGGCGTCGTCAGCTGCCTGCAGGCCTGGGACCCGCAGCGGGTCACCGGCGTCACCAAGTGGTGGTGGACCTGCGGCAACACCCGGTTCGACGGCATGAAGGTGAACTGAGGCCGGTAATGCTGCGACCAGGATCGAGTCGAGACGGCCATCTCGTGGCGACACGGCTCGCACCGGTGTGGACCACGCCGATGCGGGTAGGACGGCAGGAACGGTGACCAAGTTCATCGCGTTGCGAGTCGCCGGGATGGTGCCGCAGCTGTTGGTGATCTCGATCCTGGCCTTCCTCCTGGTGCAGCTCGCACCAGGCACCGTCGCCGACTCGATCCTGGGCAGTGGCGCTTCGCCCCAGGCGGTGGCCGAGCTCAACCACCGCCTCGGGCTGGACCGCCCGATGATCGAGCAGTACGGCATCTGGGTGAGCAACGCCGCCCGCGGGGACCTGGGCGTCTCGGCCAAGACAGCGGAGCCGGTGGTCACCACCATCGGCTCCCGGATGGGTGCGACGCTCTCGCTCGCCCTCGGCGCGCTGCTGCTGGCCGTCGTCGTCGGCATCGCTCTTGGCGTCCGCTCCAGCCTGCGGCCCGGCGGCATCATCGACCGGACCATCACGGTCTTCAGCGCGGTGGCGCTCGCCGTACCGTCTTTCTGGGTGGGCATCTTGCTGAGTGTGTACGTCGGCGTGAGGTGGGCACTGCTCCCGGCGGGTGGCTACACGCCGTTCGACGTCGATCCGGCGGCCTGGTTCCAGTGCCTGATCCTGCCGTGGATCGCGCTCTCGCTGCCCTCGGGAGCAGTGATCTCCCGGCAGACCCGCAGCGCGATGGTCGACGTGCTGCGCAGCGGCTACGTGCGTGCGGCTGTCGCCGGTGGCCTCACCCGGCGCCAGGTCGTGTGGCGGCATGCGCTGAAGAACGCGCTGACCCCGGTGATCCCGGTGATCGGCTTCCAGCTGGTCGTCATCCTGGGCGCGTCGTTCGTGGTCGAGCAGGCCTTCAACATCCCCGGGGTCGGCTCGATGGCGGTCCAGGCGATCTTCGACCGGGACCTCTCCCTCGTGCAGGGCACGGTGATCGTGGTCGCCGTCTTCGTCCTGCTCTCCAACCTGGTCACGGACGTCGCGTTCGGCTGGGCGAATCCGAAGGTCCGCCTGTGAGTGAACCGGTGACCGAGACGGTGGCGGACCGGTCCGCCGGGGCCATGACGGGGTCGGCAACCGAGTCTGGGAACGAGCTGGCGGGCGAGTCGCGCCAGGCGCCGCGGCGTCCCGGCCTGCTGAAGCGGCTGGTCCGGCAGAAGGTGCCGTTCATCGCACTGCTTTTCGTGCTGTTCATGGTGCTGGTCGCCATCTTCGGCCCGTTCATCAGCCCCCACGACCCCTCCGCACAAGACCTGGCCAGCGCCTTCCAAGGCCCGAACGGTCAGCACTGGCTCGGCACCGACCAGGTGGGCAGGGACAATCTCAGCCGAGTGATCGCAGGCACCCGGCTGTCCATGATCGCGATGTTGGAGGCCATCTCGATCTCGATCCTGATCGGCGTCCCGCTGGGGATGTCGGCCGGCTACATCGGTGGCCGATGGGAGCGACTGGTCGGCCGGGCCAACGACATCGCGTTCGCGCTGCCAGCGATCCTGGTCGTCTTCGGCATCGTGGCCGTGACCGGCGTGAGCCTCTCCCACGCCATGATCGGCCTCGGTCTGGTCTTCAGCACCCGCTACATCGCGCTGGGCCAGGCGATGGTCAAGTCGGCGCGGCACGAGCCATACGTCGAGGCGGCCCAGGTGCTCGGCGTACGACCGTTCGGGGTCATCACCCGGCACATCACCCCCAGCATCCTGCGGCCGCTGGTGGTGCAGACGACCGTGCTACTGGGCGCGATCATCCTGATCGAGGCCGAGCTCAGTTACCTGGGTCTGGCCGCCAGCGCGTCGGACCCCAGCTGGGGCCGGATGCTCCACGACTCCCAGTCCTACTTCGCGCAGCAGCCGTTCCTGCCCTTCCCGGCCGGGCTGGCGATCATGCTGCTGGTGATCGCGATCAACCTGGCCGGCGACGGCGTCGCGGATGCGATCATCAAGCGCCCCGACACCGGCGCCGTCACCAGGGCGAACAAGCGCAAGCGGCCGCCGGTCGTGGTCTCCGAGCGGGCCGACCGGGCACCCACCGACGGGCCGGTGCCGGTGCTTGAGGTCGAGGACCTCGTGGTGGCGTTCCCGGCCGAAGGCGGCGAGGAGACGGTGGTCGTCGACGGTGTCGACCTGCGCGTCACGCCGGGTGAGACGCTCGGCCTGGCCGGTGAGTCCGGTTCGGGCAAGAGCCTGACCGCGTGGGCTGTGGTAGGTCTGGTGCCGGAGCCGGGCCGGATCGTGCGCGGCTCGGTCAAGGTGGCCGGCCAGCAGCTGATCGGCCGCTCCGACCGCGAGCTCAGCGACATCCGCGGTCGCGACGTCGGCATGGTGTTCCAGGACCCGACCACCGCGCTGGACCCCACGATGACCGTGGGCCGACAGGTGATGGAGCCGCTGCGCCGGCACCTCGACATGACCCGTGCCCAGGCCAAGGCGCGCGCGCAGGACCTGCTCGGCCTGGTCGGCGTACCCGACCCGGCGGCCCGGATGGGTGACTACCCGCACCAGTTCTCCGGCGGCATGGCCCAGCGGGTCGTGATCGCGCGGGCGCTCGCGTGCAACCCCAAGCTGCTGCTGGCCGACGAGCCCACCACCGCGCTCGACGTGACGGTACAGGCGCAGGTGCTCGACCTGCTCATCGACCTGCAGGACGAGTTCGGGATGGGCATCGTACTGGTCACCCACGACCTCGGCGTGGTCGCGGACATGTGCGACTCCGTCGCGATCATGTACGCCGGCCAGATCGTCGAGCGCGGCACCTGCGCCGAGGTGCTCAAACGCCCCGAGAACCCCTACACCGCGGCGCTGCTGGCCTCGAGCCCGGTCAACGACGCGCCGACCGGGCAGCGGCTGGCGACGATCCCGGGCCGGGTCCCCCCGCCGTGGGAGTGGACGACGTCCTGCCGGTTCCAGGACCGCTGCTCCTACGCGGTGGACGCGTGTGGCGCCGGGAGCATCGCCCTGGTGGGCGACGACCGGGCCGTGCGTTGCGTGCGCGCCGGCGAGTTGGAGCTGGTCCCCGAGGTGAGGATCTCGTGAGCACCCTGTTGGACATCCAGGACCTCGCGGTGCGGTACGCCGCGCGGCGCGGTCTCTTCAGCAGCACCCCACCACGGCCGGCTGTCAATGGGGTGAGCATGCAGATCGATGCCGGACAGACCTTCGGTCTGGTCGGCGAGTCCGGCTCCGGGAAGTCGACGATCGGGCGGGCGATCCTGCGCCTGGTCGACACCAGCAGCGGCTCGATCAGCTTCGCCGGCAAGAACATCGCCGACTTCGGCCGACGCAGCCCGTTGTCGTACCGGCGGGCCGTGCAGGTGGTGTTCCAGAACCCCACCACTGCGCTCAACGCGGCGTGGACGATCGAGGACATCCTGCTCGAGCCGATCCGGCTACACCGCGACCTGCCCAACGCCAAGGAGCAGTCGAAGCTGGTCGACCAGCTGCTCGACCAGGTCGGGATGTCGGAGTACCACCGCAAGCGCTACCCCTGGAGCTCTCCGGCGGCCAGTGCCAGCGGGTCGCGATCGCGAGGGCGCTCGCCTCACAGCCGCAGCTCATCGTGTGCGACGAGCCGGTCAGCGCGCTCGACGTCTCGACGCAGAGCCAAGTGATCAACCTGCTGGAGGACCTCCAGGAGGAGCTCGGGGTCGCGTATCTCTTCATCGCCCACGACCTCGCGGTGGTGCGGCACATCAGTGACGACGTCGGCGTCATGTACTCCGGCCGGCTGCTCGAGACCGGTGCGGCCGAGCAGGTCTACACCGAGCCGGCGCACCCGTACACGCAGATGCTGCTGGCCGCGATCCCGGTGCCGGATCCCGACGCGCAGCGCGAGCGGCGCCAGCTGCGCCGGGACCTGCGGGCGGCCCAGAAGAGTGCCCAGACGAGCGCCCAGGACAGTGCACGGCCTCCGGTCGGGGACGGTACGGCGACCGTGCTGGACCCGCGCGCCGAGGCCGGCTGCCCCTTCCAGAGCCGGTGCCCGATGGTGATGCCGGTCTGCCGTACCGAGATGCCGCCGATGCGCCCCACCTCCGGCGGCGGCCAGGTTGCCTGCCATGCCCACGAGCCGATCACGATCGGAGTGCCCGTCGATGCCCGCTGACCTGATCCTGACCGGCGGCACCGTCCGGACCCTGGATCGGGTCTCGTCTGCGGCCCGCCGGGTGGCGGAGGCGGTGGCGGTGCGCGACGGCCGGATCGTCGCGGTCGGCTCGGCCGAGGAGATCGCGGGTCTGCGCGGTCCGGCGACCGAGGTCGTCGACCTCGACGGCCGGACGGTGCTCCCCGGTGTCCACGACGGGCACATGCACCTGGCCATGTGGGCCGCCAACCGGCCCGAGTACTCGATCGACCTCAGCCGCGCCACGTCGGTCCAGGAGGTGGTCGACGCCGTCGCCCGCCGGATCGCCGAGCGCCCGCAGGGCAGCTGGGTCAAGGGCCACGGCTGGTACGAGGCGCGGGTGCGCGACCTCGACGGGCGCTGGCCGACCCGGCAGGAGCTGGACGCCGTCAGCCCCTCGCACCCAGTCGTGCTGGTGCACTTCTCCGAGCATGCGGTCTGGGCGAACAGCCTGGCCCTCGCCGCCGCCGGCATCACCGCGGCCACGCCGGACCCCGAGGGTGGCACGATCCTGCGGGACGCCGACGGCGAGCCGGCGGGCTACCTGGTCGAGTCCGCCGGCGACCTGATGCTGACCGCGCTGCCGCAGCCGACGCGGGCCGAGGCCGACGCGGCGGTCGGTGCGGCCATGCAGCAGCTGCTCGACCTCGGCTTCACCAGCGTCACCGATCCGATGGTCGGGCCGGGTCTGCTGCGGCAGTACGCCCGGATGCACAACGCTGGCGGACTCCCTCTACGCGTGGGCGTACTGCTGCACTGGGCCGGCCTCGGGCTGCCCAACAACGCCGACGAGATCGAGCGCGCGCTCGGCTTCAGCGGGATGGTCACCGGCCTCGGGGACCACGTACTGCGGATCGCCGGCGCGAAGCTCTTCGCCGACGGCATCCCGCCGCTGCGCACCTCCTGGACCTCGCGGCCGTACGGCGAGGGCTGCCACGGCTCGCTGCTCACTGACGGTGAGACCGACGAGGCGCGGCTCGCCGAGCTGACCGGCATGGTCGAGAAGCTGCATCGGGCCCGGCTCCAGGTGCAGGTGCACGCGACCGGCGACCGCGCCTGCGACGCCGCCTTCGACGCCTTCGCCGCCGCTCATCTCAAGGACCCGTGGCCGGACGCCCGGCATGCCCTGATCCACGCCAACCTGCTCAGCCCGCAGACGGCCCGCCGGATGGCCGAGCACGGCTACTGCGCCAACACCAACGCGCTAATCAAGTGGAGCGTGGCCGATGCGCTGCCCGCGACGTACGGCGACGAGCGCGCCGGCTACAGCTCGCCGATGCGCAGCCTGATCGATGCCGGCCTGCACGTCGCCGACACCTCCGACGCACCGGTCTCCGACCCGGACTGGCGCCAGGGTGTCGAGTGCCTGGTACTGCGCGAGGCCCGGGGAAGCGGTCGGGTCAGCGGCCCGGAGGAGCGGGTCAGTCGCGAGGAGGCGCTGCGCGCCTGGACCATCGAGGCGGCGTACCAGGAGCACACCGACCACCTCAAGGGCACCATTGAGCCGGGCAAGCTGGCCGATCTCGTGGTGCTCGAGGAGGACCCGCTCACCATCGACGAGCACCAGTTGCACGCCCTGACGGTCGCTGCAACGTACGTCGGCGGCGTCCACCGAGGAGGACCCGGATTGTGACCGCGCCGATCGACCCCGCCCGTCTCGAGCAGGTGCTCGCCGACGAAGAGGAGCGCTACCGCCGGCGTGCGCTGCGCTCGGCCGAGCTGGCCGATGACGGCCGCCGCTCGCTCGCCGGCGGGGTGCCGTTGCATTGGATGGGCAACTGGCCCACGCCGTACCCGCTGTTCATGGAGTTCGCCGTCGGTGCCCGGGTCCGTGACGTCGACGGCCACGAGTACGTCGACATGTGCCTCGGCGACACCGGCGCGATGTTCGGCCATGCGCATCCGGCGGTGCGGGAGGCGATGATCCGGCATGCCGACCGGGGTGCGACCGCGATGCTGCCGACCGCCGACGGCAATGCCGTCGGTCGGCTTCTCCGGGAGCGCTTCGGTCTGCCGCTGTGGCAGTTCGCGACCTCCGCAACCGACGCCAACCGGTTCGCGATCCGGATGTGCCGGCTGGCCACCGGGCGCGACAAGGTGCTGGTCTTCTCCGGGAAGTACCACGGCTCGGTTGACGAGACCCATGTCGTCGACGTGGATGGTCGGCTCGAGCCGCAGCCGGGGGTCTCGCGCAACGCGGTCGACTTCGACCGCGTCTCGGCAGTGGTCGAGTTCAACGACGTCGAGGCGCTGGAGAAGGCGCTGGCCGGCGGCGATGTTGCCTGCGTGCTCGCCGAGCCGGCGATGACCAACATCGGCATTGTGCCGCCCGTCGACGGCTACCACGACGCGCTGCGCGAGCTGACCCGCGCAGCCGGCACCAAGCTGATCATCGACGAGACGCACACCATCTCCACCGGGCCGGGTGGTTATACCCGCGCCTACGACCTCGACCCCGACGTGTTCGTGCTCGGCAAGGCGATCGCCGGCGGCATCCCGGCCGCAGTGTACGGCATGACCGAGGAGATGGCCGGCACCCTCACCGACTACACCCGTAAGGTGAACCACGCCAGCAGCCACGGCGGCTTCGGCGGCACGCTGGTCGCCAACGCGCTCACCCTGCACGTCATGCGCACCGTGCTTGAGGACGTCATGACGCCCTCGGCGTACGCACACATGATCGGGCTCGCCGAGCGCTGCGAGGCTGGTGTGCAGGAGGTCATCGCGCGGCGTGATCTCGGCTGGCACGTGACGCGGCTCGGAGCGCGCTGCGAGTACCTCTTCGCTCCCTCGGTGCCGCGCACCGGCGGCGAGGCGAAGGCTGCGCGCAACCCTCTGCTCAACGCCACGCTGCACCTCTTTCTGCTCAACCGCGGGGTGCTGCTCACCCCCTTCCACTCGATGGTGCTGATGTGTCCGGCCACGATTGCGGAGGACGTCGACCGACACACCGCCGCGCTCGACGAGTTCGTCGGCACGGTCCTGGCCTGATAGTCAAGCCTGTTGCGCTGGTCACCGGCGCGAGCAGCGGGATTGGGCTCGCGACCACCGTGGCGCTCGCCGGCACCGGCCGGCGGGTGGTGGCCACCGCCCGCGAGACCTCGGACGTCGCGGAGCTGTGCGACGAGGTCGCGGCGTCCAGCGGACAGATCTCGCTGGCCCGGCTCGACGTACGGGACCGGGCCGGGGCGGCGGCGCTGGTCGACAACGCGGGTGCCTCGGGGCGCTCGACCTGGTTCAGAGACCGATCTGGACAACTGGAACCTGATCATCGGCGCCAACCTGATCAGCGGCGTCATCGTCAACACCGCCTCGGTCTCCTCCTGGACCGGCCAGGCCACGCTCTCGGCGTACGGCGCCGCCAGGCACGGCGTCTCCGGCCTGACCAAGGCCGCCGCCATGGAGCATGCCAACCAGGGCATCCGGATCAACGCGGTCGCGCCGGCTTCACCCGCACGCCGATGATCGAGCATGAGATCGCGGACAACCCGGCCTGGGCCAACTCCGCCCTCGACGTCAGCCCAGGTGGCCGGAGAAGCCGGAGACCTTGTTGGCGAAGGCGACCATGCGGGAGCGCTTGCTGGTGCGGCCCTCGACCTGGTCGCCGATGGCGCGGATGGCCCAGATGCCGAGGGCGCCGGTGGCGCGGAGCGGCTCGGGCTCCCAGCGACGGGGCGGCTCGCCGACCCACGGCAGGCGGGTGAGCTCGGTGTCCTCGCCGAGGATCAGGTCGGTGAGGGTCCGGCCGGCCAGGTTGGACGCGGCGACCCCCTCGCCGACGTACCCACCGGCCCAGGCGGTGCCTGCGGCCCGGTCGACGTGCACGCACGGCGCCCACTTCTTGGTGACCCCGAAGACGCCGGCCCAGGAGCGGTCGATCCGCACATTTCCCAGGGTCGGGAAGAGCCTGATCAGCTGCTGCCGGAAGTACTCCGCCACGACCGGCTGCGCGGCACCGTCGGGGGAGGGCTTGGAGCCGAAGCGGTACGGCAGCCGGTTGTCCGCACCGCCGATGGTGATCCGGCGGTCCTCGGTGTGCTGCAGGTGGAGGAACGGGTGCAGCGCCAGCAGGGTCTCGTGGCGCTCCCAGCCCAGCCGCGCCCAGGTGGTGTCGTCGAGCGGCTCGGTGACGATCATCGAGGTGCGCACCGGGATCAGCCGACCGCGGTGGCTGCTGAGGCTCTCGGTGTAGGCCTCGGTGGCTCGCACGACCCACTTGGCCCGCACGGTGCCGTACGGCGTCCGCGCGGCCGCTGCCTGCGTTCCCGAGCGTGGGGTGATCGCCGTGACCGGGGTGCCTTCGTAGATCCGGGCGCCAGCGGCCTCCACCCGGGCGGCCAGCCGGCGGACCAGGCGGCCCGGGTTGATGGTGGCCGAGTGCGGGCTGAACCGGGCGCCGAGCTGGTTGGCGACGCCGATCCGGGCGGCCGCGGCGCCGGCGTCCAGCCAGACGCAGTCCTCCTCGGTGAAGCCGTACGCGCGGTCCTCCTCGACCGAGCCCTTGAGCCGCTTAGCCTCAAGCTCGTCGCGGGCCGAGATCACCACGCCGCCCTTGACGAAGGCGCCGAGGTCGTCGGCCGCCATCGTCTTGCCGACCTCATCGACCGTCGCCTGGACGGCGCGCTCCATCCGGACGCCGGCGCCGGGCCCGCCCAGCGCGTCCCAGTACTCCCGCGACCCGTTGAGCTGGGCGATCACCGCGCCGCCGTTGCGGCCGGACGCGCCGTACCCGGCGAACTCGGCGTCGAGCAGCACGATGTCGAGTCCGGGGTCCTTGCGGAGCAGTGCGTACGCCGTCCACAGGCCGGTGTAGCCGGCGCCGACGATGCAGACGTCGGCCTCGCGTTCGCCGTCGAGGCGCGGGCGCCGCTGCAGCATCGACGGGTCGAGCTTCTCCTCCTGCTCCAGCCAGTGCGAGACCACGCCGGCGGGCGCGCCGGATCGGGTGTTCAGGTCAGCGGTGGGCTCGGGCATCGGGGGCACCTCGTCTGATCGTGGAGCGGGTTGGAGGGAGCGGTTAGAGGGAGCGGGTCCAATCGGCGAGCAGCCGGACCGTGAAGTCGAGTTGCTCGGGCTGGCCGTAAAGGTAGTGGCCGCCACCGACAACGGGGGTCAGCAACTTGCGGTCGTGCGGCACGGCGTCGTAGAGGGATCGCGCGTGCCCGGGGTAGCAGCCGGGGTCGGCGGTGCCGTACACGACGTGCACGGGTACGTCGACCTCGCGCAGCCGGGTGGGACCGTGACCGTTGGAGAGGTCGTAGCTCCACTGGCTCTGCCAGGAGCGCAGCGTGGTGAAGTGCGCCAGCGTGGCCGGGCTCAGGTTCGCTCGGTACGGCGGCCCCCACTGTGTGGTCGCCTTGCGATCGGAGGGGTCCAGGGAGAGGTCCAGGTTGCGCGGGTCGGCCATCGTGCCGTGCACCACGAACGGCAGGTCGTCGACCCGTCCGTCGGAGAGCTCGGGCAGCTCGGCGAGGCGCTCCTGGGTCCAGGCGGTGATCCGGCGGTTGCGCGCGACCTGAGCGGCCCAGTACCGCTCGAGGAACTCTTTGGCGTACGGCGGGCCGTTGTCCGGGTGGAACAGGTCGAGCTCGGGGTCGCGCCGGAACGGGTCGGCCTCGTCGATGATCGCCGGGTCGATCTTCTCGGTCAGCACGCTGCTGCGGCCGGGGTGGGCCATCAGCATCACCAGTGCGTCGGCGGCTGGCAGCACGGCCTGCGTCAGGTCGGGTGCTCCGCCGGCGGGTGGCGAGGTGATCGTGGGCGTGCGGGCCTGGTCCTGGTAGAGCGCGACCACGCCGCCGCCACCGGAGTTGCCGGCGAGCACGATCTGCTCGTACCCCTCCTCGCGCAGGTGATGGAGGACCGAGCCGATGTCGACCACGCAGTTCTCGAGCTGCAGCGCGGACTCGTTGCCGAGGTAGCGGGTCGTCATGCCGACCGCGTCGATGCCCAGCCGGGCCAGCGGCTCCAGGGCGTAGTGCGCCATGAAGTTCGACGAGGGGTGCACGAAGACCATCACCGAGCGCGAGCGGGCGCTCTCGTCACGGTGGCGGGTGCACCACAGCACCCCGGCCTTGCGGGCGATCCCGGACTGGATGTCCGAGGTCGCGCCGGTCTGCATCGGAACCGCGAGCAGCTGCCGGATGACGGCCAACCCGTCAGCCCTGCCCAGGAGCAGGAGCAGCAGCCGGGACGGTCTCGGGGCCGCGGCTCCACGAGGTGATGTACTTCGGGTCCTCGACGTCGAGTGCCGCGTTCGCGAGCCGCAGCGGCCGGAACGTGTCCAGCATGATCGCGAGCTCCTCGGAGCGCTGGCCGATCCGCGAGATCGCCTTCTCCACGGCACCGGGCTGCGGGCCGTGGATGTGACCGGCCGGGTGCAGTGAGATCGAGCCGCGCTCCACGCCGGAGCCGGAGCGGCTGAAGAAGTTGCCCTCAGCGTAGAAGAGGAACTCGTCGCTGTCGACGTTGGAGTGGTACGACGGGATCGGCACCGCGCGCGGGTCGTAGTCGAGCATCCGCGGCACGAAGTTGCAGAAGACCAGGTTGTGCGCCTCGAAGACCTGGTGCACCGGCGGCGGCCGGTGGAAGCTGCCGGTGATGGGGGAGAAGTCCGCCACGTTGAGCACGTAGGGGTAGTTGCAGCCGAACCAGCCGACGACGTCGAAGGGGTGGTGCTGCATCGTGTAGCAGGTGACCCCGTCGCGGTTGCGGACCAGCACGTCGACGTCGCTCTCGTCAGGTGCGATCAGCGGCTCGGTGGGCCGGCGCAGGTCCATCTCGAAGTACGGCGACTCCTGGTGGTGCTGCCCGTAGCGGGAGAGGTAGCGCTTCGGCGGGTGGATGTGGCTGTAGGTTTCGAAGACCAGCGCGCGCAGCGGCTCCGCACCGGTGGGCAGCCAGCGGTGCGTCGTACCGGTCGGCAGCACCAGGTAGTCGCCCGGGCCGACTTCCAGGAAGCCGAAGACGGTCTCGACAGTGGCGGTGCCCTCGTGGACGAAGATCAGCTCGTCGCCGACTGCGTTGCGGTAGAGCGGGGACTCGGTGTCGGCGATGACGAAGGAGACCAGCACGTCGTCGTTGCCGACCAGCGGCTGCCGTCCGGTCACCGCGTCGCCGCCGACCTTGAGCTGCGAGGTGTTGAACAGGCGCGGCAGCAGCGGTTGGTTCGCGGTGAGCGTGATCGGCTCGCGCTCGACGTCCCGGACGGCGGATATGCCCGTGGGCGGACGGCGGTGGAAGAGCAGCGACATGTCGGAGGAGAAGCCCTCCTCGCCCATGACCTCGGTGCAGTACAGCGAGCCGTCCTCCTGCCGGAACTGGGAGAACCGCTTGGCCGGGACGTCCCCGACTCGGTTGAAGTAAGGCATTTGTCGTCCGTCCTAAGTCTCTCGGAAGGTGTTCGATAATCGAACGTCATGCGAACGTGTGGATTTACGATAGGCGTGGCGTCGGCCGAGGGTCAAGGTCTCCCGGGTCGGAGCACCGGTTCACCGACACGAAAGGCTGCTGGGAGTGGAGCTCACCTTCTGCGAGTACTTCCCCTACGTCCACCATGATCCCGTGGTGCCGGCGTTGGTGGACGGTCGGGACCCGGCCCGGCACCCGGTCGTGGTGGTCGGGGGCGGACCGACCGGCCTGGCCACCGCGCTCGGCCTGGCCCGGTACGGCGTGCCGAGCGTGATCCTCGAAGTGGACGACACCGTGTGCAGTGGCAGCCGCGCGGGTGCGATCACCCGGCGCAGCCTGGACATCTTCGCCCAACTCGGCATTATCGAGCCGGCCCTGCGGACCGGCTTCACCTGGTCGCAGGGGCGGACCTTCTACCGCGACCAGGAGGTCTACAGCTTCTCGATGCCGCACGACGACGACCAGCGGTTCCCGCCGGGCATGAGCCTGCAGCAGAATTTCGTCGAGCAGTACCTCGTCGACGAGGTCGAGCGGCATGCCGACCTGATCGAGATCCGCTGGCAGTCCGCGGCCGAGGGCATCCGCCAGACCGACGCCGGAGTCGAGCTGGACGTGCGCACCCCGGAGGCGGCGTACACCCTGGACGCTGACTGGGTCGTCGCCTGCGACGGTGGCCGCAGCGAGGTCCGCCGTCAGCTCGGGCTGCAGCTCGGCGGTACGGCGTACGAGGGCAAGTTCGTCATCATCGACATCCGGATCGACACCGAGGGCTTCCCGATCGGGCGCCGCTGCTGGTTCGACCCGCCGTCGAACCCGGGCTCCACGCTGCTGATGTACACCAAGCCCGACAACATGGTGCGCTTCGACTACCAGCTGCTGCCCGGCGAGGACGTCGAAGAGGCGATGAAGCCGGAGTCGGTGCTGCCGCGGGTCGAGCAGCACCTGAAGATGATGGGCGTCGACCGGCCCTGGGAGCCGGTCTGGATGAGTCTCTACAAGGCCAACGCGCTGACCCTCGACAGCTACGTGCACGGCCGGGTGCTCTTCGCCGGAGACGCCGCCCACCTGGTGCCGATCTTCGGCGTCCGGGGCATGAACTCCAGCCTGGACGACGCCCACAACCTGGCCTGGAAACTGGCCCTGGTCGCCCAGTGCGCGGGGCCGCGGGAGCTGCTCGAGCAGCTACTCCGCCGAGCGGGTCTTCGCGGCCCGGGAGAACCTGCGACTGGCCTCCAAGGGGGCGGAGTTCATGGCCCCGCCGTCGCAGCCGGCGACGGTCCTGCGCAACGCCGTCCTCTCGCTCACCGAGCGGCACCGGTGGATCGTCCCGCTGCTCGACCCGCGCCAGCACTCCTCGATCCCGCTGGTCGACTCCCCGCTCAACGTGGCCGACTCGGCCGAGTGGGCGGACGGTCCGCAGCCCGGACACATCCTGGCGGACTTCCCGGTGACCATCCGCGACGAGTACGGCGAGCGGGCCGGTCACCTCACCGACCTCGTTGGTGCGCATGCCACCGTGCTGCTGGCGAGCGGCGACGGCACCGTGCCGGAGCCGGTCGCGGACGCGATGGACGCGATCGCGGCAACGCTGCCGATCGAGGTGCGCACGCTGACGCCATCCGGAACGACCGCCACGGTGGCGGGGGTGACAGTGGCCGAGGACCGGACCGGTCGACTGCTGCCAGCGTACGACCTGGCCGGCGCGGGGCTCGCGGCGTACATGGTGCGCCCGGACGGGCACGTCCAGGGTCGCTGGAAGGGTCTGGACGCCGACGACCTGGCCGTCGCGATCACGCAGGCGGCACACCAGATCACCACGGGAGGACGCCGATGAGCGCCGACGAGATCGACGAGGTCTACTCGCTGCTGAGCGCGGGACTGACCGACGCCGGCGATGAGCAGACGTCGATGATCCTGGCGCGGCTGTCCTTGCTGCTGATGCACGAGGTCGACGACAAGGAGCGGGTGCAGGCGGCGATCCAGGAGGCGCTCCGCCCCTGGTGAGTCCGCTCAGTCGGAAGTCAGCGCGGTGGAGACCGACTCGGCTGTCTCCTTGAGCACCGGTACGAGCGCGCGAACCTGGTCCGCGCGCTCGACCGGCGCCAGCAGCGCGATGCTGGCCAGCGCGTAGCCGTCGGCGTCCAGGAGCGGTACGGCGACACCGTAGATCCCCGGGTGCAGCTCGTGGTCAGCTCTCGGCGTACCCGTCGCGATGCAGGTCGTTGAGCCCGCGACGGACCCGCGCCACCTCGTCGGCCTCGATGATCGAGTCCAGGATCCGCTCCAGCTGCCGTGGCTCCAGGTAGCCGAGGATCGCCCGGCCGCTCGCGCCGACAGCGAGCGGGTGCCGCTCGCCGATGGGGTAGCCGACCCGCACCGGGTGCTTCTCCGCAATGACCTGATCGATCGCCACCGCCTGGTCGCCGTCGGCGACGGTGAGCAGCACCGTCTCGCCGTGGACCTCGGCCAGCTCGCGGACCACCGAGCGAGCCTGCGAGAAAACCGTGGGCCACGCCCGCTGGGCGGCCTTGAGGAAGAACGGTCCGGCGCTGTAGTCGCTGCCGTGCTTGCGAACGAAGCCGCGCGCCTGCAGCGTGGTTAACAGCCGGTGCGTGACGGTGCGGTTCAGGCCGAGGGTGCTGGCGACCTGCTGAGCGGTGACCGGTCCGTCGTCGATGACGGTGGCGAGCACCTGCAGGGCCTGGTCGGCCGTCTTCGCTATCTCCGCCACGATGTCGTCGTCACCGCCCCGTCGTGAGCACCTGGAGGCCCGAGGGCCGCACGTCTGCACCTGAGAGGTTCGGCCAGGACGTCGTGCCGTTGCCGTCGACCACGATTGACGCCCCCAAGCCCATGACCTCCACTTTCCAGACCGGCTAGATCCCGCCCGGCGTACTCGATGACCTCCCGTTGCCATTGTCTGCCATGGACCGGACCACCGCAGCCCCGGTCAACGAGGTTTTGGCCCTGAGTGGGCACACCCGGTGCTGCATCGAAAACTCCGACATCCGACAACTGGGGTAGTCGGCAACGAACTGCTGGGGCGGCGGTGCGCCGCTACCTCGGCGCAGGTAACGGACTGTACTGGACATCGAAAGGCCGGAGAAAGTCAATCCTGTGCGTGACTCTGGAGTCCTTGAGAGCGGTGTCGGATCCGCCGGACTGACGCCAGTGGGGAGTCTTGACGCAGCCTGCGCGTCCTAGACGGCCGCGCGGCGGCGGCGGGCGGTGGCCCAGAGCAGGCCACCGACGGTGAGGGCGCCGCCGACGGCGAGGGCGGCGAGGGTGGGCTTGGCGGTCATCCGGCTGCGCAGGGCGACGGGCTTGCTGAACACCAACACCGGCCAGTCGTTGGTGACCGCGACCTTGCGCAGCTCCTTGTCCGGATTGACCGCGAACGGGTGGCCGACGACCTGGAGCATGTGCACGTCGGTGATGGAGTCGCTGTAGGCGTAGCACTCGTCGAGGTCGTAGCCGTGCTCGGCCGCCAGCTGCTCGATGGCGCGCGCCTTCTCCTCGGCATAGGCGTAGTACTCGATCGTCCCGGTGTACTTCCCGTCCACGATCTCCAGCCGGGTGGCGACCACCTGGTCGGCGCCGAGCATCGCGCCGATCGGTTCGACCACCTCGGCGCCAGAGCTGGAGACGATGACGACGTCGCGGCCGGCGGCCTTGTGCTCCTCGATCAGCGACACCGCCTCGTCGTACACCATCGGGTCGATGACGTGGTGCAGCGTCTCCGCCACGATGTCGCGGACGGTCGCCACATCCCAGCCGGCGCAGAGCTGGGACAAGAACTGCCGCATCTTCTCCATCTGGTCGTGGTCGGCGCCGCCGACGGCGAAGACGAACTGGGCGTACGCCGACCTCAGCACCGCGCGACGCGAGATCAGCCCGCCTGCCTGGAAGGGCTTGCTGAACGCCATCGAGCTGGACCGAGCGATGATCGTCTTGTCCAGGTCGAAGAATGCGGCGGTACGACGCGGCGCCATGCTTCGAGTCTAGGGAAGCGCCGATCAATTCCGCCTGCTGCGCACCGCGAAACGTGCACAGGCGCTGGTCGCATCGCTCTCTCCACAGCCGCAGCGGGCGTGGGAGGCGCGGCATCCAGGTGAACGTGGATGCTCCCGGCCATGAGCCCACCGCTGATCGTCACTGCCGAGGCCGAGCTCCTCGATGAGCTGCTGCGGTTGGCAGCGGCGGCCGGGGTCACGCCCGAGGTCGCTGCCGATCCGGGCGCAGCCCTGCGCGCCTGGACGGCCGCGCCGCTGGTGGTGATCGGTCTCGACCAGGCAGAGCGGATGCTCCGTCTCGGACCGGCCCGACGGCCGGGGCTGGTGCTCGCAACCTGGCAGGGGGCTGGTGAGGGAGCGCTACGGACCGCACTGGCGCTCGGCGTGGCCGAGGTGGTGGAGCTGCCGAAGAGCGGGCGCCGCCTGGTCGAACAGCTGACCGACCTGGAGGACCCACTCTCGCCTGGGGCTCGGGTGCTCGGCGTGGTGGCCGGCAGCGGCGGGGCTGGTGCGACCACCTTCGCGTGCGCGCTGGGGCAGCACGCCGCCCGCGCAGGACCCGCGCTGATCGTGGACGCCGACCCACTGGGCCCGGGCCTGGATCGCGTGCTCGGCCTGGAGGACGAGCCCGGTGTGCGCTGGTCGGATCTGGTCGAGACGTCGGGGCATCTGTCCGGGCGATCCCTCCGCGAGGCCCTGCCGCGCAGGGACGGACCAGCGGTGCTGACCTGGACCGGCGGACGCGTGGACATCCCGCCGCCGGCCGCGGTGCGAGAGGTGCTGTCCTCGGCTCGACGCGGCCACGACCTGGTGGTGCTGGATCTCCCGCGCTCCGAGGACCCGTTGGTGGACGAGCTCTCGGCCCGATGCGACCAACTGGTCGTGATGACCCGCCCGACGGTGCTCTCGCTCGCGTCGGCAGCCCGGGTCTGCGCCCGGTTCCCACGCGCCGATCGCCAGATCGTGGTCCGCGGCCGCGGCGTCGACCACGCCACGGTGACCGAGGTGACCGGCGTCCCCAACGTCCTGGTGATGGGCGACCAGCGGCGCCTCGACGAATGGGTCGACCTGGGCCTCGGCCCGCTGGTCAGCCGGCGAGGCGCGCTCGCCAGGGCGGTCGCCGCCATCCTCGACACAGTTTCGGAGCCCCGACGGTGAACGACCTGAAGTTGGGTGACGTTCCAACGGAGCTGGTCGACCGGGTGCGCGATCGGCTCGCGACCGGGCGCGGTGAGCTGACGCCGCAACGGGTCGCGGACGCCCTTCGAGAAGAGGGCCGGCCGGTCGGTGATGCGACCGTCCTCGCTGTCCACGAGGCGCTGCGTCGCGACGTGGTGGGAGCCGGCCCGCTGGAGCCACTGCTC
This sequence comes from Nocardioides sp., assembly GCF_047602075.1. GTDB lineage: Bacteria > Actinomycetota > Actinomycetes > Propionibacteriales > Nocardioidaceae > Nocardioides. Next base: position 2,329,621 of record NZ_JASGIF010000001.1, on the reverse strand, counting down.
CGAGAGCCGGGAGTGACCGACGTCCTCGTCAACGGCCCAAGCCAGGTGTATGTCGACCGAGGAGACGGTCTCGAGCAGACCGCGATCACCTTCGCCGACGAGTCCGCGGTGCGCAGGCTGGCCCAACGTCTGGCCGCGTCTGGTGGTCGCCGGCTCGATGCTGCGACGCCGTACGTCGACCTGCGGTTGCGCGACGGCACCCGCTTCCATGCCGTTCTCGCGCCGGTGGCAGCGCCGGGCACGGTGCTCTCCTTCCGAGTCCCCGCAGTCCGCTCCTTCAACCTGGCCGAACTGCAGACGAGCGGCTTCCTGAGCGACATCGGTGCCGAGCTGTTGGCTGGGATCGTCTCGTGTCGACTCGCGTTCCTCATCTCTGGAGGCACCGGGAGCGGCAAGACCACGTTGTTGCGCACGCTGCTGGCGACCGCCCCGGCGAGCGAGCGGATCGTGATCGTCGAGGACTCCGCCGAGCTGCGTCCCGAACACCCACATGTGGTCAGCCTCGAAGGGCGGCCGGCGAACATCGAGGGCGCCGGTGAGATCACCGTGCGGCAACTCGTCCGGCAGGCGTTGCGGATGCGGCCGGATCGTCTGGTGGTCGGTGAGGTGCGGGGTGCCGAGGTGGTCGACCTCCTGGCCGCCCTCAACACCGGTCACGAGGGTGGGTGCGGCACCCTGCACGCCAACTCCGCCGAGGAGGTGCCGGCCCGGGTCGAGGCGCTCGCCTTGGCGGCTGGTCTCGGCCGTGAAGCGGCCCACAGTCAGCTCGCCGCTGCCGTCGACGCAGTGGTGCACCTTGGCCGCGGACGGGACGGGCGGCGACATCTGGAGGCCGTGGCAGTGCCGTTGCCGGACGACCGTGGACTGGTGCGGATGGTGCCCGCTGCGACACCACAGGACGGCGAGTTGGTCGAGGGGGCGGCGTGGCAGCGCCTGCACGCGCTTCTGCGGGAGCGGTCGTGACGGTGACGGAGTCGACGGTGCCGGCATTGAGCGCAGTCTGCGCGGCGGGTGCGGTGTGGCTGGCGATGACGCCGCGCCCGGTTCGCGCACGGCGCTTGGCAGTCCGCCGCGTGATCCTCCCGGTGGTCGCGATCGCGGTGGCTCTGTCGACCTTTGCCAGCCCTCGGGCGCTCGCGCTGGTGGCGATCGTCGCGGTGGCGGTTGGGTCCGCCTTCGTGCTGCGGCGTCGGTCGAAGAGTCGCACCGCCGCGGCTGAGGTCACCGACCGGGTGCGCGAGGTCTGTGGCCTGCTTGGTGCGGAGCTCGGCGCTGGCCGCCCACCCGGCGTTGCGTTAGAACTGGCTGCTCGCGCCTGGCCTCCGCTGGCGCCGGTCGAGGAGACCTTCACCCTCGGTGGCAGCGTGCCGGATGCGCTGCGCCGGCTCTCCGCGCTCGCCGGCGCCGGTGACCTACGGATCCTTGCCGCTGCTTGGGAGATCGCCCACCACACCGGCCAAGGGCTCGGCGTGGCTGTTGCTGCCGTCGCCGAAGAGCTCAGAGTCGAGGCGTCCACTCGCCGGCTGGTTGCTGCCGAGCTGGCGTCCGCGCGAGCCACCGCTCGATTGGTGGCGTGTCTGCCCGTGGTCGCCTTGGTGATGGGCGGAGGTGCCGGCGGTGACCCGTGGGGCTTCCTGTTCGGCACCGGTGCTGGTCTCGTCTGCCTGGCGGCCGGGCTGGCGCTGCTGCTGGCCGGTCTGTGGTGGATCGAGGCGATCGCCGCCGGGGTGAAGCGGGGATGACCGAGCTGGTCGTCGTGCTGTGTGCGGGTGCCGCGGCCGCGTTGGCCACTCCGCCTCGACGGAGACTCACCGGGGTTCGGCCGCTCGAGGGCGAGCCGCCCGAGCGGGCGCCGCGGGACTGGATGCACCGTTGGCGCCTGGCCTTGGCCTGTCTTGCCGGCATTGCCGGGTGGATCTGGGTGCCATCGCGCTTCGGCGCGGTGGTCGCTGTGCTGGCGGGTGTGCTGGTCTGGGTGGTCATCGGTCGAGCGGAGCCAGCCAGCACACGTCGCGCGCGTCTAGGTGCGCAGGCCGAGCTGCCTCACCTGATTGCCCTGCTGGCCGCCACCCTGCGGTCCGGGTCCTCGCCCGAGGCCGGCCTCGCCGCCGTGTGTGCGGCACTGCCCGGGCCGGCGGCCGACCGACTCGCGATCGTCCGTGCCCGGTTGGCGCTGGGAGCCGACCCGGGGTCGGCCTGGGCCGAGCTTGCCGAGGATCCGGTGCTGGGGCCGCTCGGTCGCACGCTGGCGCGGTCGCACACCACCGGGGCCTCGGTCGCCGAGTCGGTGGCCGGCCTGGCGAGCGAGCTGGCCGCCGACAACCGCGCGCGAGTCGAGGACCGGGCCCGAGCCGTGGGCGTCCGAGCCGCTCTGCCGCTGGGACTGTGCCTGCTGCCCGCGTTCTTGGTGATCGGCATCGTGCCCGTGGTTGCGGGACTGCTCGCCTCGCTGACTGAGTCATAGGACTCTCCCGGCCCGCAAGACGTCCACAGTCCGAGTGGTCGCGGCGCTCTCCACAGCCGGCCTCGGCGCCACAACGAGGCAGCTGGTCGCCGCGGCAGAGTCGTCGACAGCCGACCGCAGCGGGCGGTCGGCGGGAAGGGGGAGGCCATGCGCAGACATCGGTTGGACGAGCAGGGGATCACCACCGCGGAGTACGCCGTCGGCACGGCAGCCGGGGCCGGGCTCGCGGCACTGCTCTACAAGATGTTGAGCGGCGGGTTCGGCGAGCGACTGCTGCACACGCTGTTCGACCACGTGCTCGGGCTGCTGGGGATCGGGTGACATCTGCAGGTGGACGTGTGAGACGGCGGGGCCGTGGCGAGCGCGGTGCGGTCACCGCCGAGCTCGCGATGGCGCTGCCGCTGCTGCTCGCCGTGACGGTCGGCCTGGTCTGGTTGCTGTCGGTCGGGGTCGCCCAGGTCCGAGTCGTGGATGCCGCTCGGGAGGCGGCGCGGGCGATCGCGCGGGGTGAGGACACCCCGACGTCGGTGTCCCTCGCAGCCGAGGCGGCACCCGCGGCGGCGCGAGTCCAGGTCAGCACCGGAGCGGAGGCCGTTGTGGTCACGGTGAGTGCGGCCGTCGACGGGCCGGGTGGGCTGTTCGCATTCCTGCCGTCGGTCCAGGTCCGCTCGGTGGCCACGGCCAGGCTCGAGCCCGAGTCGTGAGCGGGGCACGCTGCCGCGACGAGGCCGGAGCGGCCACCCTGCTGGCGCTGACCATGATCGGACTCATCGTCCTCGTGGGAGCGGCCTGCGCCGTGGTGGCCGCGGCAGTCGTCGACCATCGCCGCGCACAGTCGGCGGCCGACCTAGCCGCGCTGGCGGGTGCGCAGGCCGCCGGGCGGGGCGGTGACGCCTGCGCCGAAGCTGGCCGCATCGCTGACGCCAACGGTGCCACCGTCACCGGTTGTCAGGTGCTGGGGGCCGATGTCGTGGTGCGAGTGACGGTGAGGGGGCCACACTGGCTCGGGCTGGAGATCGACCCGACCGGTCGGGCTCGCGCCGGCCCGGCTAGCGCTACTCCTCCGGTGGCTGGTCGGCCTGGGTCTGCTCGAACTTCCGCGACAGCTTTTCGTACTGCTCCCGCTCCCGTTTGCGCTCCCGACGCAGTTTCATCTCTCGCTTCGTGCCATAGCGCACCAGCCCGAGACCCCACCAGATCGCCGCTCCGGCGACGAGTCCGACGAGGAAGATCGTCAGCGCATCCAGGTCGAAGCCGAGCAGTGAGGCCGAGCCACCGCTGGCGAACAGAGCCGCCAGAACGGCGAGCGCGCCCAAGGCAAGCAGCAACAGACCCAGGATGACCATGGAGGCACGCTACCGCTTGAGTTGCTCAACGGCCGAGGAGCGCGTCGAGCAGGAGCCGGGCGCCCTGCTTGTCCAACGGGTTGTTCTGGTTGCCGCACTTCGGCGACTGGACGCACGAGGGGCAGCCCTCTGCGCAGCTGCAGGAGGCCACCGTCGCCCGCGTCGCCGTCAGCCATTCGCGCGCTCGCAAGAAGCCGCGCTCGGCGAAGCCGGCACCACCGGGATGGCCGTCGTAGACGAACACGGTGAGCTGTCCGGTGTCCGGGTGGAGGGCCGTCGACACACCGCCGATGTCCCAGCGGTCGCAGGTCGCGAAGAGCGGCAGCAGTCCGATGCTGCAGTGCTCGGCCGCGTGGGCCGATCCCGGCAGATCCGCGCCCGACAGACCGGCGTCGTCGAGCACACCGCTCGGCACCGTCCACCACACCGCCGTCGTCGACAGCGAGCGGGGCGGGAGGTCGAGCGGGATCTCGGCCAGCACCTCTCCCGACGGTTGACGGCGCTTGAGGTAGGACACCGTCTGATGGGTCACCTCGACCGTGCCGAGGCTGAGCCCGCACTCGCCCCAGCGCTGGTGGTGTTGGATGGATCGGATGGCGATGTCGGTGATCTCGCGCGCGGTGGTGGAGTAGTCGACGTCGGCGGGGTGGATGAAAGCGACGTGCTCGGCCAGGTCGAGTTCGGCGACCTCCCAGCTCTCGCCCCGGTGGAGGTAGATCGCGCCGGTGTGCGCGGTGCTGTGGGCGCTGCCGGCGTCGACGCTGCCGACGACACGCCCGGTGCTCTCTTCGACGAGCTGCACCGGCGCGCCTCCGGTGGAGCGGATGTCGGCGAGATCGCTGGCTCGGCGGCGGTCGGTCCAGAACCATCCCCGCGGTCGGCGTCTGAGCAGTCCGGCATCGGTCAGCCCGGCCACCGCCTCGGCAGCCGTCGGGCCGAAGAGATCCAGATCGGCTTCGGTGAGGGGGATCTCTTGCGCCGCGGCGCACAGGTGCGGCCGCAGCACGTGCGGGTTGGTCGGGTCGAGCACGGTGGCCTCGACGGGCTGCCCGAAGAGGGCCTCGGGGTGAGTGACCAGGTAGGTGTCGAGCGGGTCGTCACGAGCCACCAGCACGCCGAGCGCGTCCTGACCCTCACGGCCGGCTCGGCCGAGCTGCTGCCACAAGGCGGCCCGCGTGCCGGGAAAGCCGGCGATCAGCACCGCGTCCAAACCGCTGATGTCGATGCCCAGCTCCAGCGCGTTGGTCGCGGCCAGCCCAGTGAGCGTGCCATCACGCAGCGCCGCCTCGAGCGCCCGCCTCTCCTCCGGCAGATAGCCACCGCGATAGGCCGCGACGCGTTCGGGCAGCGACGGATCGACCTCGTCCAGCAGACGGGCCGCGGTCAGTGCCATCTGCTCGGCGCCCCGGCGAGACCGCACGAAGGCCAGCGTTCGGACGCCCTCGGCCACCAGGTCGGCCAGCAGGTCGGCGGCCTCCGACGATGCTGCCCGCCTCACCGGCGCGCCGTTCTCCCCGAGATGCGGGGTGAACGGCGGCTCCCAGAGCGCGACCGTGGTGGCGCCACGCGGCGAGTGGTCCTCGGTGATCGCCAGCATGTCCAGACCGGTCAGCCGACCGGCCGCCTCCGCCGGATCGGCGACGGTGGCGGAGGTGAGCACGAACGTCGGCGAGGCGCCGTACGCCGCGCTGACCCGCCGCAGCCGCCGCAGGACCTGGGCGACGTGCGAGCCGAACACACCGCGGTAGTGATGGCACTCGTCCACGACGACGTAGCGCAGGCCGGCCAGGAAGCCGGCCCACCGTTCGTGGGTGGGGAGCAGGGACCGGTGCAGCATGTCCGGATTGGTGAGGAGGTACTCCGCGTGGTGTCGGCTCCAGTCCCGCTCCTCGCGTGAGGAGTCACCGTCGTGGGTCGATGCGCGCAACCCGGCGTCGAGAGCGCGCAACGCGAGGAACTGGTCGTGGGCGAGCGCCTTGGTCGGCGACAGATAGAGGGTGGTCGCGCCACGCTGCCCCTTGCTGCCCCGGCTTGTCTGGGCGGCGACCAGTGCGGGCAGCTGGTAGGCCAACGACTTGCCCGAGGCCGTGCCGGTGGAGAGCACGACGTGCTGTCCGGCGTACGCCGCCTCGGCCGCGAGGACCTGATGCAGCCAGGGCCGCTCGATGCCGTTCGCGCGATAGCGGGAGCGGACCGGCTCGGTCACCCATCCGGGCCACGCCGCGTGGGTCGCCGATCTGGCCGGCACGGTGTGCACGTGAGTCAGCCGCTCGCTGCGACCCGGACCGGCGGACAGCCGGTGGACCAGGTCCTCGACCGCCCGGACCGAGGCGCTCGATCGGTGCTGCACTGTCACATCCTCGAGTCTCGCAAAGACCCCCGACTTGGGAACCTCAGATGATCATGCACAGTCAGTGCGCGCGAACCGTCCGCGCTGCGTATGCTGTGAGCCGGATATCGACCCCGGAGAGCGACCGGGTGCGGAGGAGCGAACCGTGGACCTGACCCTTTCGACACGCGAGGTCGGCGACAAGACCATCGTGTCGGTCGGCGGTGAGATCGACGTCTACACCGCGCCCAAGCTGCGCGACACGATCACCGAGCTCGTGGGCGACGGGCGCTACCAGATCATCATCGACATGGAGGCGGTCGAGTTCCTCGACTCCACCGGCCTCGGTGTGCTGGTCGGGGGGCTGAAGAAGGTCAGGGCCCACGACGGCTCCCTTGAGCTCGTCTGCACCCAGGACCGACTGCTCAAGATCTTCCGCATCACCGGGCTGGCGAAGGTCTTCCCGATCCACGGCTCGGCCGACTCCGCACTCGCCTCCGCCTAAGAGGTCCCGCCAGTAGGGCGAATGCCGGCTGGCCGCCGCCCCAGCACGCACCTGAGCACCTTCTCCTCGGTCGCCGGGCCTCCGGCCCGTCTCCCTCGTCGGCGGCACTCATCCACGCACTGGGACGACGCCCAACTCGACAGCCCCTACTGGCGGAACCTCTAGTCCCCTCTACCTAGCCCGCCTGCCGCTGAGCGCACGTTCGTGCGTAGACTCCGGGATGCTTCGTGCCCCTCCCGCATCGGGGCACCACCCCAATCTCCAGGAGGAAACGCATGACCCGGGTCCTTCCCGCCGTCGTGGACCTCACCGGGACGAACCTGTGGCTGGTTGTCATCGTCGCTCTGATCGCCCTCGGCGCGATCGGGATGGCGGTGCTCTTCCGATCCCAGGTGCTCGCCGCCGGTGAAGGCACCGACAACATGAAGAACATCGCCCTCGCGGTTCAGGAGGGCGCCAGCGCCTACCTCACGAGGCAGTTCCGGACGCTGGGCGTCTTCGCCGCCGTCGCCTTCGTGATCTTGCTGGCGCTTCCGGCCGACGACTGGGGCGTGCGGATCGGACGCTCGGTCTTCTTCCTCCTCGGCGCCGGCTTCTCCGCCGCCATCGGCTACCTCGGCATGTCGCTGGCCGTTCGGGCCAACCTGCGGGTGGCCGCTGCCGCCAACTCCGAGGGCCGCGACCCGGCGATGAACGTCGGCTTCCGCACCGGCGCCTTCGTCGGCATGGCGACGGTGGGTCTCGGCCTGCTCGGTGCCAGCGTCGTGGTGCTGATCTTCAAGGACGAGGCGCCGCACGTGTTGGAGGGCTTCGGCTTCGGTGCCGCACTTCTCGCGATGTTCATGCGTGTCGGCGGCGGCATCTTCACCAAGGCCGCCGACGTCGGTGCGGACCTGGTCGGCAAGGTCGAGCAGAACATCCCCGAGGACGACCCGCGCAACGCGGCCACCATCGCCGACAACGTGGGCGACAACGTGGGCGACTGCGCCGGCATGGCCGCGGACCTCTTCGAGTCGTACGCCGTCACGCTGGTCGCCGCTCTGATCCTGGGCTCACAGGCCTTCGGTGACAAGGGCCTGGTCTTCCCGCTGCTGGTGCCCGCCATCGGCGCGTTGACCGCCGTGCTCGGCGTCTTCATCACCAAGCCCCGGCCCGGAGAGAACGGCCTGCGCACGATCAACCGTTCCTTCTACATCTCGGCCGCCGTCGGTGCGATCGCGTCGGTGATCCTCTCCTACGCCTACCTGCCCAGCTCCTTCGGCGAGCTCCTCAACAACACCGCTGGCAACGCCGACGGCGACCCGCGGCTGATCGCGTCGATCGCGGTCGTGATCGGCATCGTGATGGCAGCCGCCATCTTGGCGCTCACCGGCTACTACACCGGCACCGAGCACCGGCCGGTCAAGGATGTCGGTCGGACCTCGCTCACCGGTGCCGCCACCGTCATCCTGTCCGGCATCTCGGTCGGTCTGGAGTCGGCGGTCTACACCGCGATCGTGATCGCGGCCGCCGTGTTCGGGGCCTTCCTGCTCGGTGGCGCGACATTGACGGTGTCCCTCTTCGCGGTCGCGCTGGCCGGTTGCGGCCTGCTCACCACGGTCGGTGTGATCGTGGCGATGGACACCTTCGGCCCCGTCTCCGACAACGCCCAGGGCATCGCGGAGATGTCTGGTGACGTCAGCGAGGAGGGCGCGCAGATCCTCACCGAGCTCGACGCGGTCGGCAACACCACCAAGGCGATCACCAAGGGCATCGCCATCGCGACGGCAGTGTTGGCGGCGACCGCGCTGTTCGGCTCCTACTCGACCTCGCTGGCCGAGGCCGTCGTGGAGTCGGGCGCCGACTTCGACTCGACGCTGCTGTTCGTCTTCAACCCGGCGGTGCTGGTGGGCATCATCCTCGGTGCGTCGGTGGTGTTCCTCTTCTCCGGCCTGGCCATCAACGCCGTCGGCCGGGCCGCCGGTGCGGTGGTCTTCGAGGTGCGCCGCCAGTTCCGCGAGATCCCCGGGATCATGGAGGGCACCGGGCGTCCCGAGTACGGCCGCGTGGTCGACATCGTCACTCGCGACTCGCTCCGTGAGCTGGTCACCCCGGGCATCTTGGCCGTGCTGGCACCGGTCGCAGTTGGCTTCGGGCTCGGCGTGACGGCCCTGGCCGGCTTCCTGGCCGGCGCGATCGGCTCCGGTGTGCTGATGGCGATCTTCCTGGCCAACGCTGGTGGCGCCTGGGACAACGCCAAGAAGCTGGTCGAGGACGGCCACCACGGCGGCAAGGGCTCCGACGCGCACGCCGCGACGGTCATCGGCGACACCGTCGGCGACCCGTTCAAGGACACCGCCGGCCCGTCGATCAACCCGTTGATCAAGGTGATGAACCTGGTCTCGCTGCTGATCGTCAGCGCCGTGGTCTCGATGTCGATGGGCAAGGACGAGAACGACGTCGTCCGGATCCTGATCTCGCTGGTCGCCCTGGCGATCATCGTGGTGGCGGTCTACGTCTCCAAGCAGCGCTCGTCGGACATCGCCGGCGATGTCCCTGCGGAGGCACCCGCCGCCTGATCGGGGCGATGCCTGGTGGCGGATCTGGCGGCACGGCTGGCCGAAGCGTTGGCCGCAGCCGGCTTCACCTACGACGGTGTCGCGGAGCGGCTCGGTCCGGTGGCGCATGCGGCCCTTGGCCGCAACGAGACGACACCCGGGCTGCGCCGCACTGCGCACGCCGACCCGCTGAGCACGCTGACCCGGATCTTCCTGCTCCAGGCACCGGTCCGACGAAGCGATGCCGAGGCGGCGCTGCCCGGCCTGGTCGATCCGCTCACTGCCGAAGGGTTTCTGGCCGCGAGTGTCGGGGAGGTGGCTGCCCGGCTGGACGTCCGGCCGTACGCCGCAGAGGACGCCACCGGCTCCCGCGACCTCTGGGTGGTCTCCGACCTGACCCCGGGACTGGACGGCAGCGAGGCACGGGTCGGCGGGGATCACGTCCTCGGCATCAGCCCCGCCTCGCTGTCCCTGTCCCGACTCACCCTGCGGTCGCCGGTGGAGCACGCGCTGGACCTGGGCACCGGCTGCGGCGTACAAGCTCTGCATCTGGCCACCCACACCGACCGGGTCGTCGCGACCGACGTCAACCCACGAGCGCTGCGGATCGTGGCCTTCAACGCCGAGCTCAACGGCATCGACAACGTCGAGATCCGCGACGGGTCGTTCTTCGCGCCCGTCGCCGACGAGCGCTTCGACCTGATCGCAACCAATCCGCCGTTCGTGACCTCGCCGGCGACGGGCGAGCGCCTGGTCTACCGCGACTCCGGGCTGCCGGGCGATCGGGCGGTGGAGGACATCGTCCGGCGTGCGCCGGACCACCTCACCGAGGGCGGCGTGTGCCAGGTGCTGGCGAACTGGGTGATCGCCGAGGGCAGCTCATGGGACGAGCGTCTGGCCGGCTGGCTGGATCCCGGCTGCGACGCGCTGGTCGTGCAGCGCGAGGTGGTCGACCCGGCGGAGTACGTCGAGATGTGGCTCAAGGACTCTGGCCATCACGGGGCCGCGGACTACGTCGAGAGATACGACACCTGGCTCTCCTGGCTGGCCGACCAGGGCGTGGAGGGCGTCGGCTTCGGGTGGATCACGCTGCGCCGACGGCGCGACGGTGAAGGACAGCACCGACTCGACGACTGGCCCCATCTGGTCGAGCAGCCCATCGCCCCGGCGATCGGTGAGTGGCTGGCCGTCCGCGACAGTCTCCCCGATTGCGACCTGCTCGGCGAGCGGCTCACGCTGCGCCCCGACGTCGTCCAGGAGACCAGCGGGCCGCCCGGTGCCGAGGATCCGGCCACGATCGTGCTGCGCCAGCAGCGCGGATTCCGCCGGGCGAGGTCCGTCGACACCGTCGAGGCCGCAGCCGCCGGTGCCTGCGACGGCGACCTCACCCTGGGTGACATCCTCGACGCCGTCGCCGATCTGCTCGACCGCGACGCGGCCGACCTGCGTGCTACCTACCTCCCTCGACTGACCGAGCTGGTCGAGGACGGCTATCTCGAGCTCACCCGGTCCGTCCTTATCCTGGATCGGTGAGCATCCGGCTGCGCCTGCTCGGCGAGGTGTCCTATGACAGGCAGCCGATCAGTGGCACCCGGCCGGCCGACCTGCTCGCCAGCCTTGCCCTGCATCCCGCGGGCCTCTCCGATGCGGTGCTGATCGACGAGATCTGGGCCGACGACCCGCCGGCGGCCGCGGCGAAGGCGCTGCAGGTCCTGGTCTCCCGGCTGCGCTCCCACGCGGGGCCGGACCTGGTCCGCCGGGCCGACAGCCGCTACCAACTGGCCCTGGCCGCCGACGAGGTCGATGCCTGGCAGGTCGATCGGCTGGCGGCCGCCAGCCGCGCGGCGCTGAGTGCCGATGATCCCCAGCGGGCACTCACCCTGGCTGCCGAGGCGCGAACCTCGCTCGGTCCCGCCGCCGCACCCGCCGGAGCCGGACCGCTTGCCGACCTCCGCGCGCGGGCGCGCGGACACACGGCCGCGCTCTGCCGAATCGAGGCGCTGGCCCTGAGCCGCAGTGGTCGCGATGCGGAGGCCCTGCCCCTGCTCGCCGAGGCCCACGCATCGGCTCCCGACGACGTCGAGCTGTTGGTCGCCCTGCTGCACAGTGAGGCGCACGCGGTCGGCGCGGCGGCGGCGCTGGCGCGCTATGAACGCTATCGGCGTGGTCTCGCCGACCGGCTCGGAGTGGATCCCGACCCCGCGCTGCAGCAGGTGCATCGAGAGCTGTTGGTGGCCGACGAACCGATCCGGCACGGGGTGCACTACGACGCCGACGAGTTGCTCGGTCGCGGCGACGAGTTGGTCAGGCTTCGGGCGCTGGTCCGCACCGGGCGGCTCACCTCGATCATCGGCCCTGGTGGCCTCGGCAAGACCCGAGTGGCCCACGTGCTCGCCCGCGAGGCTGACCAGCCGCGGGTCCACCTCGTCGAGTTGGTCAGCATCTCCTCGCCCGCCGACGTGGTGTCCGAGGTCGGGACGGCGCTGGGAGTCCGCGACTCGGTGACCGGTCGGCGCACTCTCTCTGTCGTGCAGATAGCCGATATCCGGGCCCGGATCGCCCAGGAGGTCGACACGGTGCCGACCCTCCTGGTGCTCGACAACTGCGAGCACGTGCTGGACGCTGTCGCCTCGTTGGTCGCCTTCTTGCTGGCCACGACTCGCGACCTGCGGGTGGTCACGACGAGTCGGGCACCGCTGGGCATCGCTGCCGAGCGGGTGTTCAACCTCGCCCAACTCGACCTCGCCGACGGGGCGGCACTCTTCAACCGCCGCGCTCGGGCCGCCCGTCCCGATGCCGACCTGCCGGCCGACGTGGTAGCCGACATCGTGCTGCGCCTCGACGGGCTGCCACTGGCGATCGAGCTGGCCGCCGCCCGGATGCGGGCGATGTCGGCCGAGGAGGTGCGGCAGCGCCTCGACGACCGCTTCGGCTTGCTGCGCAGCCGTGATCGCACGCTCCATGCCCGGCACCAGACCCTGACCGCCGTCATCGGCTGGTCTTGGGACCTCCTCACGCCCGAGGAGCAGCGTGCTCTGGCGTGGCTCTCGGTCTTCCACGGCGGACTCGACGTCGAGGCGTCGGAGGCGATGCTCGGGCGCGACGCCGCCGACCTGGTCGAGGCCTTGGTGGACCAGTCCTTGTTGGTGCCGACCGAGTACGACGGCCACATGCGCTGCCGGATGCTCGAGACGGTCCGGGAGTACGCCGGTCAGCGGCTGGCCGAGACCGGCGAGCGCGAGCATGCGCTGACGGCGCAGAGCCAGTGGGCGGTCGCCTTCGCCGAACGCTGGACCGACGAGGTGTTCGGGGCCCGTCAGTTCGAGGCCATCGACGCCTTGTGGGAAGAGGAGAACAACCTCGCCGATGTGCTCCGTCGCGCCTTGGTGGACGGTGACGCGCCGCTCGCCGTTCGCTTGCTCGCAGCACTCGGTGGGCTCTGGGCGGTCACCGGGAACCACGGTCGGGTGCTGGCCTTCGCCGACCTCGCCGAGGCGATGCTGCTCGACTTCGACCCACCCCCTGACCTGGTCGAGGCGACCATCGCCAGCCTCGCGCTGATGCTGACCTACGTGCGGTTCGTGAGACCGCCCGGCGAGGACGACCCCCTGCCGGAGGTGCTGGCCAGGCTAGGGGAGCCCCGACACCCGTGGTCGCGGGTCATCTACGCGATGTTCACCGAGGCGACCGGGCCCGACGACTCGGTCCGCGCAGTGCTCTCGCTCTCGGATCACCCGGACTCGGCCACCCGACTGATGGCACTGCAGTGGGCGGCGGTCCTCGCGGAGAACTACGGGGCGATCGCCGACTCGGCGTCCTACATCGACCAGGCGTTGCGTGCGGTGGATGAGACGACCACACCCTGGCAGCTCGCCACGCTGCATTCGCAGGCCGCCCAGCTGTGTCTCCAGCGTGGGCAGCACCGGCGAGCGGCGGAGCATGCCCGCATCGCCGAGCCGCTGCTCACCAGACTCAAGGCGGTGGACGACGCGCTCCACGCTCGCTCCGCGGTCGCGATCGCCGCGATCTTGGACGGCGACCTCGTCGGCGCTGAGAAGGTGGTGGCCGAGTTCGACGACCTGCCGCCGGGGTCGGTCGTCGGCGGCGGTGCGATGACGATCGCCGCGCAAGCGGAGTTGATGCTGGCCCGCGGCGAAGTGGCGGACGGGCTGCGTGCCTACGCCGAGGCCGTCACCGCCATGCGGGCCGTCACCTTCGCAGGGATCGAGGCCACCGGACTCGAGCCGTGGGTGGTCGTGGCGGAGGGCGCGGCTCTGGCGGCACATGTGCGCTATGCCCGCACCGAGGAGCAGCAACGTCGCACCGACGAGCTGGCAGTCCAGGTCGACACGGGACTTCGCGACCTGACGATGGGGCTGACCCACATGGTCGACTTCCCGGTCACCGGGATGGGGGTCGCCGCACTCGGCGGCTATCTGCTCTCTCGCGGGAGCGTCGAGCCCGGCCTTCGGCTGCTCGTCCTGGCCGACCGCTACGGCTACAACCGCGCCTACCCTGCGCTGTCGTGGGCCGGTCTGGTCGAGCTGGCCGAACGCGCGGCACCCGGCCGGCTCGACGAGCTCTTGGGGAGCTACGACGACCGACCGGGTGCCCGCCTGCTCGACGAGTTGGCGACGGTGCTCGAGGAGGTCGACCTCACATCTTCCGGGTGAAGGTCTTGACCGACAGCGGCGCGAAGATCGCGATCACCACCGCGCAGCCCAGCAACGCCCAGCCGAGATCGGCGGTGACGCGGCCGTCGTTGGCCAGTCCCCGAATTGCGGAGATCACGTGGGACACCGGGTTGAGGTCGGCGAACGTGCGCAGCCAGGTCGGCATCGTCTCGGTCGGCACGAAGGCGTTGGAGAGGAAGGTCAGCGGGAACATCACCATCAACGAGATGCCTTGCACCCCCTGTGCGCTGCGGCCGATGGTGCCGAACCAAGTGAAGATCCAAGCCAGTGACCAGCCGGCGACGATGGCGAGCAGAATCGCGCCCAGCACGCCGAACACCCCACCGCCGGGCCGGTAGCCCATCACCATGCCGGTGGCGAAGGTGAGCGTCGCGGCGATCGCATAGCGCAGCATGTCGGCCACCATCGGGCCGGCCAGGGGTGCGATCCGGGAGATCGGCAGCACCTTGAACCGGTCGAAGACCCCCTTGTCCATGTCCTCGCGCAGCTGGACCCCGGTCGCCACGCAGGCGGTGAGCACGGTCTGACCGATCAGGCCGGGGATGATCAACGGCAGATAGGCGTTGACGTCGCCGGAGATGGCGCCACCGAAGATGTAGGCGAACATCGCGGTGAACAGCAGCGGCTGGAGGGTCACGTCGAAGAGCTGCTCGAAGTTGCGGCGCATCTTCAAGGTAGCCCTCCAGGCCATGGTGAAGGTCTGGCTCAGCGTCGCCCCCAGTGAGACATGGCGGGGCAGCGGTGCGGACGGGTCGCGCGTGGGTACGGCGGTCAAGGTAGTCATCGGACGTTCTCCATCGGGTTCGTGTCGGCGGGCTCGCCGTCGTCACCGGTGTCTGTATCGGTGTCGGGGCCGGTGTCGTGGCCGGTCAGCGCCAAGAAGACCTCGTCGAGCGAGGGCTTCTGGATCGAGACCGCGTCGATCTCGAGGTGCTGGGCGCGCAGCTTCACCAAGACGTCGACCGCCTGGTCGCTGCGGTGCAAGGGGACGGTGATGCGGCGCGCCTCCGGGGAGAGGATCGGCTGTTCTCCCGTTTCCTTTGCGGCGATCTCGGCGGCCGCGGGGATCTGGGCAGGATCCACCATCGTCAGGTGGAGACTGGACCGGCCCACCGACGACTTCAACTCGTCGGAGGTTCCCTCGGCGACCTTCACGCCTCGGTCGATCACCGCGATCCGGTCGGCGAGCTGGTCGGCCTCGTCGAGGTACTGCGTGGTGAGCAGCACGGTGCAGCCGCTTCTGACCAGCTCCCGAATGGTGACCCACATCTGGCCGCGGGTGCGCGGGTCCAGGCCGGTGGTCGGCTCGTCGAGGAAGATCAGGGGCGGCCGGGTGATCAGGCTGGCAGCGAGGTCGAGTCGCCGACGCATGCCGCCGGAGAAGGCGGAGATCGGCTTCGAGGCGGCCTCGGTCAGGTCGAACTGTTCGAGCAGTCGCTCGGCAGTGGCCCGTGCCGGTGTCTTCGGCACGCCCTGCAAGCGAGCGAAGAGGAGCAGGTTCTCGGTCGCGGTGAGATTCTCGTCGACCGAGGCATACTGCCCGGTCACGCCGAGCAGCTGGCGGACGACGTGGGCTTCCTTGCGGACGTCGTGTCCGAAGATCTCGGCGCGGCCCTCGTCGATCGGCAGCAGCGTGGCGAGCATCTTGAGCATCGTGGTCTTGCCGGCCCCGTTCGGGCCGAGGACACCGAAGACCTCTCCACGCCGGACCTCGAGGTCGATCTGGTTCACGGCGCGTTGGTCGCCAAAGTCCTTCACCAGGCCCTCAGCGCGAACAGCGAGTGTCGTGTCTGTCACGGGTCTATGGTGCCGTGAGCGCGGTTGCATGACGGTTACACCGATCTAGCCGGTGGTTACACGATGGAGGCCACAGCCCGCAGGTTGGGAAGGGCGCGCTACGGTAAGGCCGCGCCGCCTGGCGCATGGACGAGCAGAGAAGGACAGCACACCTCGTGGCACACAAGCTGGTGATCGTCGAGTCCCCGGCCAAGGCCCGCACTATTGGCGGCTACCTCGGCAACGGGTTCGTCGTCGAGTCCTCCATCGGCCATATCCGAGACCTGCCGCAGAGTGCCGCCGAGACCCCCGCCAAGATCAAGGACAAGCCGTGGGGCCGCCTCGCCGTCGACGTCGACCACGACTTCGAGCCCTACTACGTCGTGCCGCGTGACAAGAAGGCACACATGACCAAGCTCAAGTCGCTCCTCAAGGACGCCGACGAGCTCTACCTGGCCACCGACGAGGACCGCGAAGGCGAGGCGATCGCCTGGCACCTGCTCGACGAGCTCAAGCCGAAGGTGCCGGTCCATCGGATGGTCTTCCACGAGATCACCAAACCGGCCATCCTCGCTGCCGCCGAGCACCCACGAGACCTCGACATGGACCTGGTCGAGGCGCAGGAGGCCCGCCGCATCCTCGACCGTCTCTACGGCTACGAGGTCTCACCGGTGCTGTGGCGCAAGGTGATGTCGGGACTCTCCGCGGGCCGCGTGCAATCGGTGGCCACCAGGCTGGTCGTCGACCGTGAGCGGGAGCGGATTGCCTTCCGTGCGGCGTCGTACTGGGACCTGGAAGGCACCTTCGACGCCGGCGCAGAGGCCGACCCGCGGATGTTCCCGGCCAAGCTGCACTCGGTGGACGGCTCCCGGGTCGCCCGCGGCGGTGACTTCGGGCCGGACGGTGAGCTGGCCAAGAAGGGCGTCGTTCACCTCGACCGGGCCACCGCCGAGTCGCTGGTCGACGCGCTCTCCGACACCGCGTTCGCGGTTCACTCGGTGGAGTCCAAGCCCTACCGGCGCTCGCCGTACCCTCCCTTCCGGACGACCACGCTGCAGCAGGAAGCCTCCCGCAAGCTCGGCATGAGCGCCTCGACCACGATGTCGGTCGCGCAGCGGCTCTACGAGAACGGCTTCATCACCTATATGCGCACCGACTCCACCACCCTGTCGGGTGCGGCGGTGGCAGCGGCGCGCAGCCAGGTGGGCGAGTTGTACGGCGCGGAGTACCTCCCCGACGTCCCGCGCACCTACACCTCGAAGGTCAAGAACGCCCAGGAGGCGCACGAGGCGATCCGACCCGCCGGCGAGTCGTTTCGGACCCCTGCCCAGACCGGGCTGACCGGTGAGCAGTTCCGGCTCTACGAACTGATCTGGATGCGGACCGTTGCCTCCCAGATGAAGGACGCGGTCGGCAACTCGGTCACCGTCCGGCTTGGCGGCTCTGCCTCGACCGGACAGGACGTGGTGTTCTCGGCGAGCGGTCGGACGATCACCTTCTACGGCTTCTTGAAGGCCTACGTCGAGGACAAGGACGACAAGAGCAAGAAGCGCGACGACACCGAGGTGCGGCTGCCCTCCCTGACCGAGGGCCAGCCGGTGTCCGCGGCGTCGGTGACGGCCGGTGGTCACGAGACCAAGCCGCCTGCCCGCTACACCGAGGCGACGCTGATCAAGGAGCTGGAGGACCGAGAGATCGGGCGGCCGTCGACATACGCCTCGATTATCGGAACCATCCTCAATCGGGGCTACGTCTACAAGAAGGGCACCGCGCTGGTCCCCGCGTGGCTGGCCTTCTCGGTCGTACGTCTGCTGGAGGAGCACTTCACCCGATTCGTCTCCTACGAGTTCACCGCCGGCATGGAGGACGTCCTCGACGAGATCGCGGCCGGCAACAAGGACCGCATCTCCGAGCTGGCGGAGTTCTACTACGGCTCCGACCGAGTCGAGGGTCTGCAGCCCCTGGTCAACGGTCTGGGCGACATCGACGCCAAGGAGCTTGCGACTTTCCCGATCGGCGGGCCCGACTCCGGCATCGCGCTGCGGGTCGGCCGCTACGGGCCTTACCTCGAAGGCCCCGGCGATGACGGGATGCCAGCGGGCAAGCGCGCCAACGTGCCCGACGATCTGCCGCCCGACGAGCTGACCCTGGCCAAGGCCCGCGAGCTGCTGGTGAACCCCGCCGGTGAGGAGATCGCCCTCGGCGTGCACCCGGAGAGTGGCCTGAAGGTGGTCGCGAAGAACGGCCGGTTCGGGCCCTACGTTACCGAGGTCCTCCCCGAGGACGCGGCCAAGTCCGCCAAGCCGCGGACCGGGTCGCTGTTCAAGTCGATGAGCCTCGAGTCGGTGACCTTGGCCGATGCGCTCAAGCTGCTCTCCCTCCCACGGGTGCTCGGCACCGACGCGGAGGGCGTGGAGATCACCGCGCAGAACGGTCGCTACGGGCCCTACCTGAAGAAGGGCACCGACTCCCGTTCACTGACCTCGGAGGAGCAGCTCTTCACCATCACCTTGGACGAGGCGCTCGCGATCTACGCCCAACCCAAGCAACGCGGTCGGGCCGCTGCCGCGGCGCCGCTGAAGGAGCTGGGCGCCGACCCGGTCTCGGGCAAGCCGGTCGTGGTGAAGTCCGGTCGATTCGGTGACTACGTCACCGACGGTGAGTACAACGCCACCCTCCGCAAGGAGGACACCGTCGAGGCGATCACCCTCGAGCGGGCCGCCGAGCTGCTCGCCGAGCGGCGCGCGAAGGGCCCGGCGAAGAAGGCCAGCCGCCGCTCGCCGGCGAAGAAGACCGCCAAGAAGTCGGCTGCCAAGAAGTCGGCCGCCAAGCGCTGAGGTTTCCGGGGCGGCGGCTACGGGGCGGAGCCGGTGATACCCGCCCCTTCGCAGAGCTCGGATGAACTGCATCGGCTCTACCGCGCGGTCGAAGTGGCGGTCACCGTCCAGCTCGCCGTCGTTGATTCGGTGACAACTGTGTCGCGCCGCCCCTCTAGGATCGGCCTGACACCTGCCATGAGCCGCTTGCAGACGAGGGGATGCCTGTGACGCCCAGCCCGGGCCGCTACGCCGCGCGCGGCGTCTTCGTCTGCTTCGAGGGTGGTGAAGGCAGCGGCAAGTCGACCCAGTCGGGTCGGCTGCGGGCATGGCTGGAGGCTGAGGGCTTCTCGGTCGTCGCCACCTTCGAACCCGGCGACACCGAGGTGGGCCGGCAGCTTCGCCGGATCGTGCTCGATCCGGCCACAGGCACGCTGTCGGACCGCACCGAGGCGTTGTTGTATGCCGCGGACAAGGCCGAGCACGTCGACACCGTGGTGCTCCCCGCGCTGGCGCGGGGGGCGGTGGTCGTCACCGATCGCTACGTCGACTCGACGCTGGCCTACCAAGGCGCCGGCCGCGCGCTGGACGTGGCCGAGCTCGAAGCGGTGGCCCGCTGGGCGACCCAGGACCTGCGACCGCACCTGACCGTCGTCCTCGATCTGGCGCCCGAGCAGGGACTGGGCCGGTTCAGTGTGCGCGACCGGATCGAGGGGGAGTCCTTGGAGTTCCATCGCCGGGTCCGCGAGTCCTTCCTCCAGATGGCGGCCGCCGACCCCGATCACTACCTGGTCCTCGACGCCCATCTGCCGGAGGAGCAGATCGAGCAGGCCGTGCGTGATCGGGTGCGGCCACTGCTCGACGAGGTGGCGCAGTCGTGACGGTCTGGGACGCGCTGGTCGGTCAGCGGCACGTCGTGGAGACCCTCCGGGTCTGCCTCGGCGGCCGCGGTATGACTCATACCTGGCTGTTCACCGGCCCACCCGGTTCGGGACGGTCCAACGCGGCGATCGCCTTCGCAGCGGCCATCGAGTGCGAGCAGGACGGTTGCGGGGAGTGCCAGGCCTGCCACACCGTGCTGGTGGGTTCGCACCCGGACGTCACCGTGATCCGCACCGAGCGGCTCACCCTCGGGGTCGACGAGGTCCGCGAGCTCGTCCGCCGCTCCGCCCTGGCGCCGGTGGCGTCGCGACACCAGGTGCTCATCATCGAGGACGCCGACCGGCTCACCGAACAGGCCGGCAACGCCCTCCTCAAGGCCATCGAAGAGCCCACCGAGCACACCATCTGGATCCTCTGCGCCCCGACCGTCGAAGACCTCCTCCCGACCATCCGGTCCCGGTGCCGCCAGGTAGTGCTCACCACGCCCACCGACCGGGAGGTCGCAGAGCACCTCATCACCGCCGAAGGCGTGGCCGAGGAGCTGGCCTGGTCGGCCGCTCGGGCCTCCCAGGGACACATCGGCCGAGCGCGCGCTCTCGCGCTTCACCAGGACGTCCGCAACCGTCGCCGCTCGGTCGTCGGCTATCCGACCTCCCTGACCGGGCTGCAGGCATGCCTGAGCGCTGCCGCCGACCTCGCCGAGTCGACAGCGGAGGAGGCGACCACGGTCACCGGTGAGGTGGATGCCCGAGAGAAGGCCGACCTTGCGACGTCGTACGGCGTGGTCGAGCGCGGGCGGCGACCGCGGGAGTATGCCCCTGCTCTCGCGGCCCTGGAGAAGGCGCAGAAGACCAGGGCGAAGCGTCGCCACCTCGATGTGATCGACCGGGGGTTGATGGATCTGGTGTCGGTCTATCGTGACGCGATCAAGCTCGGCACCGGCGCGGACGGCGAGCTGATCAACGAGGACATCCGGCCGCAGATCGTCGCGTTGGCGGAGCTGTCCAGCCCCGAGGCGCAGCTGCGGCGGATCGATGCCATCTTCACCGCGCGGGAGCAGATGCTGGAGTTCAACGTCCCGCCGCTGTTGGCGTTGGAGTCGATGATGTTGGCGTTGCGGGTGCCGAGGAGGAGCGCCTGATGAGGCGTTGGATCGCGGGCCTGGTGCTGCTGGGTCTGCTGGGCGTCACGGCAGGAGTCGCTGTCACCCTGGTGGCCGAAGACCGTGGCCGGGGCTCGGAGAACAGCACCGCTCCCACCGTCCAGCCGACCCCCAGCGACCCCGCCGTCACGGCGGCCCCAGATCCGGCGCTGGCAGGCTTCTACGATCAGCGGCTGACCTGGTCGGCGTGCGGTGACAACCAATGCTCGACGCTCACCGTCCCGCTGGACTACGCCCATCCAGCGGAGCAGAGCATCGAGCTCAGGCTGCTCAAGGTGCCCGCGCGTGGACAGCGGCTCAGCTCGCTCGTGGTCAACCCGGGAGGCCCGGGAGCGCCCGGCACGGAGTACGCCGCCCAGGCCGCTAGCGTCTTCGGCAAGCCGCTGCTGGAGCACTTCGACATCGTCGGCTTCGATCCGCGCGGCACCGGGGAGAGCTCGCCGGTCGACTGCCTCGACGACGACCAGCTCGACGACTTCCTCGCGACCGACCCGGCGCCCTCCACCGTCTCGGAGACGCGGGTCCTCATGAGCGGTGTGCGCGCTTTCGGGCAAGGCTGTCGTGCGCTGTCGGGCGAGTTGGCTGCCCATGTCTCGACCGACGATGCGGCCCGCGACATCGATGTCTTGCGCGCCGCGCTGGGTCAGTCGACGCTCGACTACTTCGGCGCGTCCTACGGCACCAAGCTGGGCGCGGTCTATGCCGACCTCTTCCCCGACAAGGTAGGACGCCTCGTTCTCGACGGCGCGATGGACCTGGAGCTGAGCACCAGGGATCTCTCTCTGCAGCAGGCAGCCGGATTCCAGACCGCCTTGGACTCCTATCTCCAAGACTGCATCGACAACACCGACCAGTCCTGCTTCCTCGGCAACAGCGTCGTGGAGGGGCGTCGCACCATCGAGGACTTGCTGGACCGGATCGACCAGGATCCGCTCCCGACGACGAGCGACCGTGAGCTCACCCTCGGCCTGGCCTTCTACGGCATCGCCACTCCGCTCTACAACAAGGACTACTGGTTCCTGCTGACCACCGGACTGAAGTCTGCGATCGGTGGGGACGGATCCGCGTTGTTGCTGCTTGCCGACGCCTACACCTACCGCGACCCGTCGGGTGGCTTCCTCAACAACGCCATCGAGGCCAACCTGGCGATCAACTGCCGTGACGACGGCTGGTCGCTGCCAGCGACTCGCGTGCCGACCCAGGTCCCTGCGTTCGAGAAGGCATCACCGGTGTTCGGGCGGATCTTCGCCTGGTCGCTCACCGGGTGCCGCGGGTTCGGCTGGCCGGTCGCGGAGCCCTATCCGAAGGTGATGGCCCAGGGCGCGGCGCCGATCCTGGTCATCGGCACCAGCCGCGACCCCGCCACCCCGTTGGCCTGGGCTAAGGCACTCGCCGACCAGCTGGCCTCCGGAGTCCTGGTCACCCGTGACGGCGACGGACACACCGGCTATCACGCCGGCAACGCCTGCGTCGACGACGCCGTGGAGGACTTTCTCGTCGACGGCGACGTGCCCCAGGACGGCCTCGCCTGCTGATCCGCTCGGCGGGAGCGGTCGAGGGATAGGAGATCCCGCGGGCAGGGTGGCCCTACCCGCGGGATCTCTGGGCCTGACGGCCGGTCCTGGTGTGGGGGGGGGTGGACTGGCTGTCAGACGAGGAAGGAAGTCTGATCGCCAGATCAGCGACCAGCGTTGGCCAGCTCTTCGAGCTCGGCGATCTGGTCGTCGTTGTGCTGGGCGGCGGCGACTGCCGCGGTGAGCCGCGGCATCACCACGGACACGAGGATGCCCAGGTTGACCCGGGTCGCGTCGAGCAGCATGCCGGACATCAGGTCCTCGCCGTGGCGTTGCACGACGATGGTGTTGTCTCCGTCGACGTCGAGCAAGTAGTAGCGGTTCAGCGCGGGGAAGTTGGAGCCCGACAGGGTGTCGGAGATCTCGTAGGTCAGCTGGTTGAACAGCGCCACCGCCTCCGGGCGGCTGTTGTAGCCGGCCAGGCTGAGGCCGCTCTCGCGGTCCCAGATGTCGCTGGCGACGAGACCGTCCTTGAGCACCGCCTTCGCAGCCGCGATGGCCTGCTCGAGGGCATTGATGTCGATGTCGAGCATGGGGTCTCCGCTTCTTTCGGTGTTTCCTTCGGTGCGCGGTCGCGCGGGGTGGGTGGTTCGGTTCAGCGTGCGTCGGCCAGGATCGTGCGGACGTCACGGGCGGCAACGCGGCCTCGCATCAGCAGTGCTCCCAGGGGCACCTGTTCGGCGGTCACCCAGAGCAGCACCTGCCCGATGATCAGGCTGCGGATGGCCATCAGCACGGTGCTGCTGGACCCGTTGGTGAGGCTGACGATGTCGAGAAGGTCGTCGCCGTCGTGGACCGAGGTCGACATCACGTCGGCGATCGAGTGCAACGAGCTGGTCATCGCCGAGAGCCGGGTGACCTGATCCTCGTCGACCCCGAGGGTGCACAGGTTGAACCCGTCGGCGGTGCAGATCATCGCGGAGCTGAACGACGGCAGCGAGGCGGCGAGCTTGTCGAGCACGGGCACCAGCGCCCGACCGATCTGCTCTGACCACAGCTCCCAGTAGTCGGCGATATCGGTGTCCATCTCGGTGCCGTCCGGCTCCGCCGAGCGGGGGGTGAGGACGAGGATCTCTGCGTCGTGCTCGACCTCGTGCTCGGCCTCGTACGACGTGCTGCTGCTGTGCTCTGGCTGGTGTGCGTGGGCGCTCATCCGACGACCTCCTGGGAACGCTGGGCGGGAATGCGCAAGGCGGTGAGCAGGACGCTCTCGACGTCGACCCGCTCGCGCGGGTCGGCGGCGATCACGGGGACGGAGGGGTCGAAGCGACGGATGATCCGTCGGAACCTCTCCAGCTCCCGCTCGGTGCCGCCCTCGGGTAGCCGGGTGACAGCGACTGTCATCTTGCGCGTGGGGACTTCCCGGGAGATGAACTCCATCCAGAGTTCGGCGTCCAGCGTGGCGAGGTCATGCTGGCCGTAGAGCCACAGCACCACGCCGGTGCTGCGCGGCATCGCGGTCCGCCGGACGATGTCGAAGCGCTCCTGGCCGGGCGTTCCGACGACGGCCACCTGGTGGCCGTGCGGAGTGCGCCACTCACCGATCTCCAGACCCACGGTGGTGGTCGTCTTCAGGTGACGACCGGTGCGGGCGCGTAGAGCGGTGCTGAGCACCTCTGTGGTGGTCACCGGGGTGTCCGAGACGGCGCACACACCGGTGGTCTTGCCGACGCCGAAGGGTCCGACGAAGGCGACCTGGCGGGACGTGGGGGCCCCTAGTACTGGCTGCATGTTCAGCTCCCGAGAAAAAGTGTTTGAACCTGTCGTGCCAGCGCTGACGCTAGTCCGGATGGGCCATGCAGGGAAGCGAAGTGGTCGGAATTTGCCAAAGGGGTTGCCAAGCCCCGCGCAAACCCGCTATCCGCGCTCAGAGTGGTCTGGTCCGGTGACTCTCCGGGAGGCCCCGAGTGCGTCGCCCGAGCGCCACGCCGAGCAGGAGCACGAGCGCTGTGCAGCACCAGGAGCCCACCGCCGACCAGCACGGCGAGGTCGATCGCCACGCTCAGCCACGACTTGGGGACCATGTCGAAGGCGAGCATGCCGACGATGCCGATCCCGACCCACGCCAGCGGAGGCAGGGTGGTGCCCGGCCGGCGCCGCAGCGGTCGCCCCAGCGGGGTCCACCCGGGGGCCATCAGCAGTCGGCCCGGCCACCCTCGACCGGTGCGGACCGAGACCTCGCGGATCAGCAACGCCGCCCCGCCGTACAGCGGCGCGAAGAAGGGCACCACGAAGACGAGCCCGACCGGACCACCGAGGTCCCCGAGATAGGCCTGGAGCAGCTCTGCGGTCACGGGTGCCAGGAGCATCGTGGTGACGATGCCGACGGCTCGTCCACTCATCTGATTCAGAGCAGCGAGCCCCACCCCAATGCCCGCTTGATGAACACTGCTCGACCCGCTACGCCAGGCCAATCGTTCGCGCGACCGCGTCGGCACCATCACCGTCGTTGCGAGGGCCGTCTGACTGGGCCGCCGTTCTCGGGATACGGATTCGTGGGCTGGCCGACCGGGTCGGTATGCTTCCGCGCGTCGTGCCGGTCCTCCGGCACCCGCCGCCTTAGCTCAGTCGGTAGAGCGAGTCACTCGTAATGACTAGGTCGTCGGTTCGATTCCGACAGGCGGCTCCAACGGGGCCTCTGATCTCTGGCCAGCGCAAATGCTGATCGGAGGCCCTACCGGCCAGCCCGCAGCTGACGCTCTCTCGGCTACTGGTGCGTACGACGCACATGCTGTGCCGTACACACCAGTAGCCCTAGCGCACCCGGTGCTCGCCGCCAGACGTTGCCGTACGGGCCGAAGACGCCCGGGCCGCGGTCACGCGGTTCGATGCCGAACTTTCAGGCATGTTCTCAGGGGAGTTCGCCCCACTGTCCGCAGTCTTGCTTCGGACCGAGTCCGCCTCGTCTTCACAGATCGAGAACATCACCGTCGGTGCCAGGGCCCTGTCTTTGGCCGATGTCGGCCTGGCCAAGTTCGGATCGAACGCGAAGCTTGTCCAGGCGAACGTCGAGGCGATGAACCGCGCTCTTGAGTTCACCGGACCCCTGACCCCTGAGCACATCTTGGCCATCCACGAGGCGCTCATGCACGGCCAAGACCAAGCCGACCCGGGCCAGTTTCGTGACCAGCAGGTCTGGATAGGCGGAACCGACGACTCCCCCCATCGTGCGGAGTTCGTGCCTCCGCACGATGGGAGGATTGACGAGTCGATCGAGGATCTCTGTGCGTTCTCCGAGCGGACCGACCTCCCCCTCCTGACGCAGGTGGCCATCGCGCACGCCCAGTTCGAAACCATTCACCCGTTCAGGGATGGAAACGGCCGTACAGGACGAGCCCTCGTCCACCTCATGCTTCGCAACGGTGGAGCGACCACCCGCACCACGGTTCCTGTGTCTGCGGGGCTGTTGTCCGACACGGAGGCCTACTACAACTCACTCACGTCTTACCGCCACGGCGACCCGAACCCGATCGTCGAAGAGTTCAGTCGGGCAGCATTCGCCGCCGTTGACAATGGGCAGCTACTCGCGGCCGACCTGAAGACTCTTCACGACCGCTGGACAGGCAGCCTGCGTGCGCGCAAGGACGCGGTCGCTTGGAAGGTGCTGCCCTTCTTGCACATCCGGCCTGGCCAGCTCGGACCCGACCGCTCAGCGTGGCGACGGCTGCTGTTGGGTGATGCAGTGGACTCCGCCGCCGCGGGCGAAGAGCGGCCGCGCGTCAACCGTGACCACCGACCGCCCTGGATAGGCCTCGCGGAGGATCGCAACGGCCTCGGCGTCGTGGGGGTCGTCGAAGGAGCAGGTGATGACGCCGTCGTTGACGACGAGGTGGTTGACGTAGGACCAGTCCACCCATCCCTCGGTGTCCCGCAGAGTGGCCGGGGCCGGGATGTCCACGACCTCGAAGCGGTCAGCCAACAGACGCCGGAACGACTGCGAGAGCTCGAAGTCGGGGTGCTCCGGTGACTGCTGCGCATGCAGGAGCACCCGCCCCGGCGAGGTGAACGCGGTGACGATGTCGACGTGCCCTCGGGTGCCGTACCGCTCGTAGTCACGCGCCAGCCCCCGAGGCAGCCAGAACACCTCGGTGGCGCCGATCGTGCGGGCCAGCTCCGCCTCGACCTGCTCCTTGGCCCAGCTGTCGTTGCGACCCGGACCGAGTTGGACCGTCTCGGTGGCGAGCACCAGCCCGGTGCCGTCGACGTGGATGCCGCCGCCCTCGTTGACCAAGTCGGAGGCGATCCGTGGCACCCCGGCCACGTCGCACACGAGCGAACCGATCCGCTCGTCGTTGTCCCAGGTCGCCCAGTCGGACTGGCCCCAGCCGTTGAAGACCCAGTCGACGCCGGCGACGGACCCGTCGGCGGTGTGCACGAAGGTCGGCCCGATGTCTCGCATCCAGGCGTCGTCGAGCGGCGCCTCGACGATCTCGACCTCGGGGTCGAGCAGCTTCTGCGCGGCCGAGGCCTCCGCCGGATCGACGACCACGGTGACCGGTTCGAAGGCTGCGCAGGCGTTGGCCACGGCCGCCCACGTCGTACGCGCCTCGTCGGCCTCCTCCGCCGTCTCGCCCAGCGAGTAGCCAGGCACGGGGAAGGCCATCCAGACCCGGTCCTGCGGGGCCCACTCTGGCGGCATGGTCGGGTTCGGCATCGAAGTCATGCCAGGATTCTGGCGTGTTCGATGTCGTCGAAGCGACCATCCCCACCCTGCGCGCCGCGCTCGAGGCCGGCGAGGTGACCAGCGTCGGCTTGGTCGAGGCCTACCTGGCCCGCATCGAGGAGTACGACGACGAGCTCACCTCCGTCGTCGTCCGCAACCCCGATGCCCTGGCCGAGGCCCGCGAATCCGACGACCACCGCAGCCTAGGCGAGACCCGAGGACCGCTCGACGGCATCCCCTACACGGCGAAGGACTCCTACCTCGTCAAGGGTCTGACCGCTGCGGCCGGTAGCCCAGCCTTCGAGCACCTCGTCGCCCAGCGTGACGCGTTCACGATCGAGCGGCTCCGCGCGGCCGGTGCGATCTGCCTCGGCCTGACGAACATGCCGCCGATGGCCAACGGCGGCATGCAGCGCGGTGTCTACGGCCGCGCGGAGAGCCCCTACAACGCCGACTATCTGACGGCACCGTTCGGGTCCGGCTCCTCCAACGGCTCGGGCACGGCGACCGCCGCGTCGTTCGCGGCCTTCGGCCTGGGCGAGGAGACCTGGTCGAGCGGCCGCGGACCGGCCTCCCACAACGCCCTGTGCGCCTACACCCCCTCTCGCGGTGTGATCTCCGTGCGCGGCAATTGGCCGCTGGTGCCGACGATGGACGTTGTCGTGCCGCACGCCCGGACGATGGTGGACCTGCTCGAGGTGCTGGACATCGTGGTCGCCGACGACCCGGAGCCCCGCGGCGACTTCTGGCGGATCCAGCAGTGGGTGCCGATCCCGCGAGCGAGCGAGGTCCGCCCGTCGTCGTACGTCGCTCTCGCCGACGGCGTCGACCTGAGTGGCAAGCGTCTCGGCGTGCCGCGCATGTTCGTCAACCAGGACGACGCCCCCGACGGCGTCGGCATCGGTGGACCCACCGGCAGACGGATCGAGACCAGGCCCTCGGTCATCGCGCTGTGGGAGCGGCTTCGTGCCGACGTGGAGGCTGCGGGCGCCACCGTGGTCGAGGTGGACCTCCCTGTCGTGACCAACTACGAGGGCGACCGCCCGGGCGCCCCGACGGTCAAGACACGGGGCCTGGTGGGCGGGGAGTTCTTGAAGCGCGAGATCAACGACCTGAGCGCGTGGGCGTGGGACGACTTCCTCGCCGCCAACGGCGACCCCGCCCTCAACACCTTGACCGATGTCGACGGCGCCACCATCTTCCCTCGTCCGGAGGGTTCTCTGCCCGACCGATACACCGACTTCGACGACGACATCGCGACCTACCCTGCCCAGGTCCGCGAGCATCCCTACGCGGTCGTCACCGACATCCCCGAGTTGGAGGCTGGCCTGCGCGGCCTCGAGGAGACGCGTCGCGTCGACCTCGAGGACTGGATGGACGAGTTGGCACTCGACGCGGTCGTCTTCCCGGCCGTTGCCGATGTCGCGCCCGCGGACATGGATCGCAACCCCACGTCCGCCGACCTCGGCTGGCGCAACGGCGTCTGGGTCGCCAACGGAAACCTCGTCATCCGACACCTGGGCATCCCGACCGTGACGGTGCCGATGGGCACCATGGCCGATACCGGCATGCCCGTCGGGCTGACCGTCGCCGGTCGGGCGTACGACGACGCCGCGCTGCTCCGTCTCGGTGCCGCGATCGAGGCGACCGCGAGCCGACGCACGGAGCCACCCCGGACTCCACGCCTCTAGGGGAGGCGCTGTCATCCGGGCCACACGCAGCGCGGGCGGCGCATGAGTTCCCCGCGAACGACTACTCAGTCGTTGGTCACACGGCAATAGCGGCCCTGATGGCATCAGCCTCCCCGTCGAGCAAGGACCGCTCGCGCTCTTGCCAGTTGGCAGCGATCGTGAAGCCGTCGCCGGAGAAGCGCGGGAACACGTGAAGGTGGAAGTGGAAGACCTCCTGAAATGCGACTTCGCCATCAGCAAGGAAGACGTTGATCCCGTCGCACTGAAGACCTGAACGTCGGAGTGCTTTGGCCATCTGATGGTCAACCGACCACACGTGCGCGCTGGTTTCGAGATCGACGTCTTCCGGGCCCACCGCATGCTTGCGTGGCACGACGAGAAGGTGCCCAGGTGTGACGGGGCTCAGATCCATGAACCCGACAACAGTTTCGTCTTCATGAAGAAGACTGGCTTCCACTTCGTGCGCAGCGATGGCGCAGAAGATGCACTGATCGTCTGTCTCCGGGCGGTCCGTCATGCCGTGATGGTTTCAGGAGACAGCGCCGATCGCTGTCAAGTTGTGTGTGGCGTAGTCGGCCCTCGGCCGTTGGCCCAGTCCACTGAGACGGGTGGTCGAGCTGGGGATCGGCCCACTACCTGCGCATTAATACGAGATTAGCGCTACTATAGACAAGAAACTGCGAGCAGGTCGGAGTCCATCGTGGATAGACAGTCGGCTGTTGTCTTCGCCGGCGACATGCCCGCCTCAACCATCAGCAGCATGGCGGCTCGCCAGGCGTTGACCAGGATCGCGCCGGGTGTGTACGTGCGTGCTGGCGAAGATCCTGAGCGGGCGGTGCGGGCCAACCTGCATGCCATCGTCGGCCGGCTCGTCCCCGGCGCGGTGGTGACGGACCGATCCGCCCCGTCTGGTTCGCCCGTCGGCGGGGTTCTGTACCTCGCTCGTGAGGGCCGGGCCCGTGACATCTCGCTTCCGGGTCTCAAGGTCCGAGTGCGGTCAGGTGCTGGCCCCCAAGATGATGACATCCCGCTTCCATATGGCCTGTTCCTGGCGTCCCCAGCGCGGGGGCTGGCGGAGAACTGCCTGGAGTCTCGGGCGCGTGGTGGAAGCCCGCCTCGCACGCTGTCCGAGGCTGAGTTGGGTGACTGGATCGATCGACTATGCCGCAGCGAGGGGGAGGCCAGGCTGGCCACGCACCGCGAGCGCGCCGAGGAGTTGGCCGAGACGCTGGGCGTGTCACCGGAACGCCTCCAGCGGATGCGCAACCTGATCGGGTTGGCGTTGGGGACTCGCGACACCGAGACTGGCAGCAATGCCCTCTCGCGGCGTCGGCTGGGGCGACCGGTCGATCAGCATCGGCTGGAGCTGTTCGAGATCTTGGCCGAAGCGCTCAGGGCCGCTGCCCCGCAGTCGCGCCGGGCCCCAGTCGCGCCGGGCGACGCCTTCGAGCCCTTCGCGGAGGCGTACTTCTCCAACTTCATCGAGGGCACCGAGTTCGACTTCGACGAGGCTGCTCGGATCGTGTACGACGGGGAGATCCCTCGTGCTCGCCCGCAGGACGCCCACGACATCCTCGGCACGTACCGCCTGCTCGCCGACCGAGCGGAGATGGCGACGATCGCTCAGAGCGAGGAGGAGTTCATCGCGATCCTCCGGCGGCGGCACCGTCGGATCATGGAAGGGCGCCCGGACCAGCGTCCCGGTGAGCTCAAGACCGAGGTCAACCGAGCCGGCGGAACGGTCTTCGTCGATCCTGACCTGGTGTCGGGGACCCTTGCTGCCGGGTGGCGTCTGCGTGCCAGCGTTGACACCGCTTGGGAGCGTGCGGTCTATGTTGCGTTCCTGGTCTCGGAGGTCCATCCGTTCAACGACGGCAACGGGCGTGCTGCTCGCGCAATGATGGCTTCCGAGTTGGAAGCCGGTGGGCAGGCGCGCATCATCGTCCCGACCGTGTTCCGCGACGACTACCTCGACGGCCTTCGACTCTTGTCCCGGCAGAGCCGTCCCGACGTTCTCGTCAAGGCCATGCGCTATGCCCACGACTTCACCGCGAGTATCGACTTCTCCGACTACGTGCGCATGAAGGAGCAGCTGACCGAGGCGAATGCCTTCGAGGAGCCCACTAGCCCCAACCGGCTGCGGGTGTTCGGTCGGACCACAGAGCCGAACCCGGCCCCCTGGCGGCAGGGCTGACCGTCATCACCGTCTTGCGCGAGGGCGTGGCGCCTTCAACCTAGGGCCACTCTCGCGCGTTTGACAGGGTGGAGGTGTCGATGCGCGGACAGGAGTCGTTCGAGGAGTGGGCTAGGGCGCGCCAACAGCGATTGGTGCGTTCGGCGTATCTGTTGACGGGCGACTTCCAGCGTGCTGAGGACTTGGTGCAGGAGGCCCTCATCCGCGCCGCGCAGCGGTGGGACGCTCTGAGCAAGGGCCACCCGGACGCGTGGGTGCGCACTGTCATCTTCCGCGAGCATGTCTCGTGGTGGCGTCGAGTCCGGCGTGAGACGGTCACCGACCGTCCGCCGGATGTTGCCCACGACCCTCCCCGCGAAACGCCTGTGATGGTGCAGACTGCGCTCGCGCAACTGACCCACAAGCAACGGGCTGCCCTCGTGTTGCGCTACCTGGAAGACCTCAGCGTGGCCGAGACCGCAGCGGTACTGGGCGTCAGCGAGGGCACCGTGAAGAAGCAGTGCTCGGTCGCACTCGCTCGGCTCCGGGAGATTGCTCCGGAGCTTGACGAACTTGCGGAGGAGCCGGCATGAGACTTGCCGATCTGGTCGACCAGATGGAGCTGCCTGAGACCCGAGTGGCCGAGGGTGCGTGGGATGCCGCACGTCGCCGTACGCGACGACGTCGCACCGCCGTCGCGGGTGCCGCCACGGTGGTGATGCTGGTCGCAGCGATGTCCGCGCTGTCTCTGCGAGGTGGCGCGGGGAGTACGCCGCCAACCGGGCCGGCCCACACGCCGACGTCGTCCCCACCAGACGATGCGCCCCGAACAGACGCAGCTGGGATGACGGGCATCGACCATGCCCACACCCAACGGTTGCTCACCCGAGCCTGGTGGGCCGGGCTCGACACCGTGCCTCGGCTCGATCCGGGCGCGACGACCGAGCTGGCCGAGGACCCGATGACCGAAGGCGTGTTCGCTACCGTCGATCCCGACAATGAGGCTGTTCCGATCGTGCTCGGTGCCGACGGGCAATGGCGGCGGATCGACCTGCCCGGCCTGGTCCCCATCGACGATGGGGGCGGCTATACGTCGCCGGTGATCCGTCCGACCGCCTTCTCGCCGGACGGCACCCGGTTGGCGTTGCCGCAGCCGGACTCTCTGGTGGTGGTCGACCTCACCGACGGGAGCCGTCGGACCTACCCGATGCCCGCCGCCTTCCTCGCCTACGCGGTCTGGGTGGATGACACCCATGTCTGGGTCGCGGCCGAGACCGATACCGCCGGCACCGTGGTCGACCTCGACAGTGGTCACCAGAGTCCCTCTTCTCTCGGGCCGAGCACGGCGTACGTCGATGGCGACACGCTCAGCTGGGGCCGCAACGGCGGCTCCCTCGATTGGGGAGCTCGCCCCGATGTCCCCACGCTCGGCAACAACGATGGTGGCCTGTTCCCCTACCCACCGCTGGTCAGGGCCGGCGTCGTGGTGGGCGATATGGCGGTCAACCGCCGTATGGTCGGGACAGAAGACCCGTCCCTCGGCAACGGCGTGGTAGCGGTCGACGCCACCACTGGTGATGTTCTCGCCTTCCTGCCCACCGGTCAGGGTGTCGACCTGGAGGTGCTTCTCGGCTGGCAAGGGGATCTGCCCGTTCTCGGGCTCCGCGACGACACGGGCAAGTACCCCTCCACGGTGATCGCAGCTTGGGACTACCGAACCGGACATCTGGAGCCGCTGGCGCAGACCGACAGCCACGCCATCGCCTGGCGCCGGGAGGTCAACTGATCATCGACGTGTGGGACACTGGACGCGTGTACCGCTATCGTAGCGACCGTGCGCTACAGTTGCGGTATGACGACAAGCACGTCCTATCGCATCACCGCTGACGCCCGAGATGCTCTCAACCAACGAGCAAGAGCAGAGGGTGTCAGTGCCACCGCGCTCCTCGAGCGGCTCATCGTGGAGGGTGTGCGCGCGCTCGACCGCCCCGGGATTGTCTTCCGTGGTCCAGATCGTGCCCGCCGTGCTGCGCTGGCGGCGGGGCCCGATGTATGGGAAGTGGTGTCCCGGTTGCGCGAACTCGATGGTCCAGAGGAGGGCCGCATTCGAGCGCTCAGCGACGAGTCCGGGCTGCACCCGCGGCTGATTCGCGTTGCACTGGACTACGCCGCCGAACATTCGGACGAGATTCGCTCTGCGATCGAACGGAATGAAGAGGCGGTCGAGCGAGCTCGCCGCGCCGTGGACCAGCGCGAGGCGCTGTTGGGGTGAGAGGGCTCCTCATCGACGAGATGTTCCCGGTGGCGGCCGCTGACCTGCTGCAAGGCAGCGGGCACGATGTCGTGCATGTAGCGGAGGTCGGCCTACGGGCAACCAACGATGCTCTCGTGGCCGAGGCAGCGCGGGCGGAGCAGCGCGGAGTGGTCACGGAGAATGTCGCCGACTTTGCCGCGGAGCGGGATCTGGTCTTGCTGTTCGTGCTGAAGCGGCACCTTCCAGCCGGAGGCGCTCAAGCGGCTGCGCTTGCCCGGGCGCTGCATCGTTGGCTCCTCGAGAACCCAGACCCTTACGTCGGTGCGCATTGGCCTATCGTCCGCGGAATCTGAGGTACTCCTCCGCGATCTCACGCATCCGGTCACCGCTGAAGCTCGGCGCGTGACCCGCATGGACGATGGCGATATCCATGTCGAGCAACCGTCTCATCGTCTCGACGTAGTCCGGGATGCTCGAGCCGTGACAGGTGTCGAGGAGCTGGTCGTCGTAGATCACGTCTCCGGTGAAGATCGCCCTGGCCCCTTCGTCGTAGAGCGCGATGCTCCCGGGAGTGTGGCCCGGCAGGTGCACCACCTCGAGTCGCCGATCGCCGAGGTCGACGACGTCGCCGTCGATGAGATACCTCGTTGGGGTGACGGGTCGCAGCTCGTACGACGTCAGGTCGTAGTCCGGGAGCGGAAGTGCGTCGAGCAACAACTCGGGCATCGGGTCGGTCTCGACACTCTCGAGCCCGAGGATGCGCTTGAGCTCCGCGCCGACCAGCGACCCCCGACCGGGTTGGTCGGTCGGCTCGGCAGCGTGTGCCCAGACGTCCGCGAACTCGTGCGCCGACCCCATGTGGTCGAGGTGCGCGTGGGTCAGGAAGACGATCGGCTCACGCGTGGACAGCTGGTCGAGCACCAGATCGCGCATCGACGCGACGCCGAGCCCGCAGTCGATGAGGAGGTCGGCGTCGCGTCCGCGCAGGTGCCAGTTGTTGGCCTGGAGCCAGCCGTTGACCGAGGGCTCGGTGATCAGGGTCAGCTGATCGTCGATGCGCTCGACCCGAAACCAGGGTTCCGCGACGCCGAGTGCCGCCATCTTCGCCTCCGCTACTGGTCGAGTGACTCCGGCAGGCAGACCGAGACCAGGTCGGCGAGGCCGCCGCTGCGCTCCTCGAAGGCGTTCATCGAGAGGAGCACGTTGAGCAGCATCCCCTGCGCGATGAAGTCGCGCACCTGCTCGTCCTCCCAGCCGGTGGTGCGCAGGGTCTCGAAGATGTGCTCCATCCCGGCACGGGCGACTTGGCCGATTTCCGGCACCGCAGCGGCCGAGAAGCCGTGCATCAGCACGTGCAGCAGGTCGCTGTCGCGGAGCAGCTCGACGTAGGCCTCGCCGAGCTGGTCTCGACCCGCCTCCGAGGAGGCGTCGAACTCGCTGTCGGCGATCACCCGGACGAAGGCGTCCTCGATGCTGCGGCACGCGCGCTCGAACACGGCGATGAACAGGTCCAGCTTGGTGCCGAACATCCGCACGACATACGGCTGGGAGACCTCGGCCTCCCGAGCCACGGCGTCGGTGCTGGTGCCGGCGTAGCCACCCTGCGCGAACATCTTCGTGGCCGCGTCGAGCATCAGTTCGCGCCGCTCGGCTGCGGCCATCCGGGTCGCCATGGTTGACATGTTATCAGTCAATGCCTATCTTTGTCCGAGGAAGTAATCAT
The DNA here is from genome assembly GCF_047602075.1 of Nocardioides sp. Classification (GTDB taxonomy): domain Bacteria; phylum Actinomycetota; class Actinomycetes; order Propionibacteriales; family Nocardioidaceae; genus Nocardioides. The sequence continues at coordinate 2,295,032 of NZ_JASGIF010000001.1, read as the reverse complement.
TCAATGCCTTATTGGAGACCAGATGTCCACCACCCTCGTCTCGCCGGACGCGATCACCGACCGGCGTCCGCCCGCACGACCCGACCGCCGCTTCCCGCTCTGGCTGGTGCTGGTGGCGGTGTCGCTGCCGATGTTCATGGCCACGCTCGACAACCTCGTGATGACCACGGCGCTGCCGGTGATCCGCGCCGACCTCGGCGCGACGGTCGGGGAGCTGTCCTGGTTCGTCAACGCCTACACGCTCAGCTTCGCCACCTTCATGCTTGCGGCCGCCGCGCTCGGAGACCGGATCGGCCGGCGCCGGATGATGCTGGGCGGCATCGCGGTGTTCACCCTCGCCTCGATCGCCTCCGCGCTGAGCACGACACCGGAGGCGCTGATCGCGGCGCGTGGCGTGCAGGGTCTCGGCGCGGCCGCAATCATGCCGTTGTCGCTGAGTCTGCTGGCCGCCAACGTCCCCGACCGCCTACGCCCGGCCGCCATCGGCATCTGGGGCGGAGTGTCCGGCCTCGGTGTCGCTCTCGGCCCGGTCGTCGGCGGCGCCGTGGTCGACGGCATCAACTGGGAGGCGATCTTCTGGATCAACGTCCCCGTCGCCATGCTCGCCGTGCCCCTCGTCCAACTGACGGTCCGCGAGTCGCGAGGGGTGTGGCAGCGCATCGACCTGCTGGGCACCGCGCTCCTCGGCAGCACCGTCTTCGCCGGCGTGTGGGGCATCGTGCACGGCAACGACGACGGCTGGGGATCGAGCGCGGTCGTGCTGCCGCTGGTCCTATCGGCCGCGCTGCTGGCGGCGTACGTCGCCCACGCCCTGCGTCGGCAGCGACTCGGGAGCGACGCCGTCCTGCCGCTGCGACTGTTCTCTTCGCGGGGCTTCACCGTGGCCAACCTGATCGGCCTGGGCTTCTCGATGGGGATCTTCGGCACGGTGTTCCTGCTCGCGCAGTACCTCCAGGTCGTCCAGGGCTACACCCCGCTCGAGGCCGGCCTGCGAACGCTTCCGTGGACCGCTGCTCCGATGGTGGTCGCGCCGGTCGCCGGCATCCTCGCCGGACGGATCGGTGTGCGGATCCCGCTGTTCGTCGGGCTCCTCGCCCAGACCGTGGCGCTGGTGTGGTTCGCGGCGCTCACCGAGGCGATGGCGCCGTACGCCGACTTCGTGCCACCGCTCCTACTCGCCGGAGTCGGGATGGGACTCACCTTCGCGCCGAGTGCGACCGCCGTCCTGGACGGTCTGCCCGAGGACGACTTCGCGACCGCCAGCTCGGCCAACTCCACGGTGCGTGAGTTCGGCACCGCCCTCGGGGTCGCGGTGCTCGTCGCCGTCTTCGAGTCGAGCGGCGGCACGATCAGCCCCACCGGCTACGACGGCGCCATCGGTCCCGCCATCCTGACCGGCGCCGCCGCTGTCGCGCTCGGCACCATCGCCGCACTGTTCGCGCCGGGACGGCAGACCCGGAGCTGACGGCGCCCGGTCGGCAGCCTACTGGTGCGTACGACACGGCAGGCGTGTCGTACGCACCAGTAGCCGTGCCCGCATCAGCGCGGAAGTGGCTTGTAGAAGACCAGCCCGTTGCCCTGGTTGTCGTAGACGACGGCACGCCGCTCGTGCGCGTCGTCGTACGGCGCCTTCACCACGGCGCCACCGCCCTCCTCGATGGCCCGGGCCGCGCCGTCCACGTCGTCGGTCTTGACGCCGACAACCACCTTGCCGGGCAGCGGATGGTCGATCGAGGTGGCCAGGGCGAGGGTCACCGAGCCGCCGTCGAGCGCGGCATAGTGGGCGCCGTCGCGGAACTTCAGCGAGAAGCCGAGGGCCTCGGTGTAGAACGCGATCGACTCGTCCAGGTTGTCGGTCGACAAGAGCACCATGCGGACGTCCTTGTCACTCACGGGTTCCTCCTTCGATGCGGGATGGCTCAGCGGATGCGCGCAGCGCGCACCGGCCACCCTTCCACTCCCTGGGTCGGGGCGCGGGGCCGCCCCTGCTGCCTCCTCGGATGTCCTCGGTCCAAGCCTGGGAGGATGGCTGAGACATGGTTGCTGTGACACCGGCCCCGACAGGGCAGCCCGATCAGGCGTACGTCTGGGTGTGGCTCCCCGGCCAGACCGAGCCGGTCGTCGCGGGCCTGTTGCGCGCGGACGGCGATGTCTGGGTGTTCGGCTACGAGTCCAGTTACCTCGAGCGCCACGACGCGATCGCGTTGCCCGAGCTTCCGGTCCAGGCGGGATGGCAGCGACCAGCAGGAGGGAAGCGTGTCGCGGGCGTCCTCCGAGACGTCGGGCCGGACGGATGGGGACGACGCCTCATCCATGCTCGACGCCTCGGTCGCGATCTCGACGGGGACTACCTGGGCCTGCTGTCCTATCTGCTCGAGCCGGGTAGTGACCGCATCGGCGGACTCGACTTCCAGGCCAGCGTGGAGCAGTACGTGCCTCGGGTGGCCGAGCGGACCTCGCTGGCCGAGATGCAGCAGGCAGTCGACGAGCTCCTGGCAGGGCAGCCGCCGACAGCGACTCTCGGTGCCGTCGTGCTTCGAGGCGCAGCCGTCGGCGGTGCGCGGCCCAAGGTGCTGCTCCGCGACACCGCTCCGAACGGCAGCCGACGAGGCTGGGTGGCGAAGCTGGGCACCCACGCCGACACCTATCCGGTCGTGCGCGCAGAGGCGGTCGCGATGGACCTCGCTGCCCGGGTCGGGCTCGACGTCCCCGAGGTCCTTCTCGACGAAGCCGCCGGCCGAGAGGTGTTGCTGGTCGAGCGATTCGACCGGGTGCCGACCGCCGAGTCGGGGCCACAAACCCCGGTCGCTCGTCGCGTGATGGTCTCGGCCGAGACCATCGTCGGACTAGGGGAGTCGACTTCGCCCGAGGCCACCTATCCGGACTTTGCCGACCAGATCCGTGCCCGGTTCACCGACCCTGACCAGACACTGCGGGAGCTGTTCGCCCGGATCGTGTTCAACATCTGCATCTCGAACACCGACGACCATCCCCGCAACCACGCCGCGTTCTGGGACGGGCATGCGTTCACCCTGACGCCGGCGTACGACCTCTGCCCGCAGTCGCGCTTCGGCAGCACCGCCCAACAGGCCATGGCCATCGACCGCGACGGCCGTCGGGAGGGACGCCTCTCGGTCTGTCTGGACGCCGCGCCCACCTACCACCTCGACCGGGCCGACGCCGCCGAGATCATCGAGCAGCAGGTCACCGTCATCCGTGAGCAGTGGCCGGCCGCAGCAGACGCCGCCCACCTCACCGCCGCGGAGCGACGGGCCATGTGGGAGCACCAGATCCTGAACCCCACCATCCGTTAGCCGACACGGCCGCTAGCAGGCCTGCTTGTCGTGACCCAAGACCGTTCCCGAGTCGGAGTACGCGATAGCGGTGACGGTTGGTGTCGGCGTCGTTCTCGCGTTCAGGTCGACTCCCTCCCGGCTAGGGACGAGGGCGAAGTAGAGGCCGTCGGCCATGCCGGCTGACCGGCTGCGACCGTCGGCTGTGACGACGACGCCGCTGACCTGAGCGGCAGCGCGTCCCCACACGAGGTGGTAGCCCGGATATCTGGTGTGGCTGCCGACCGGTGTGCCGAGCACCTGCGCAACGGTCAGGGTGGTGGAGCAGAGGTCGGCAAGGGGGATCTCGTTGTTGACGGGAGTCGACGGCCAAGGGCCGGCGCCCGTGCCCCCGGCATGACCTGTGGTCTCGCAGGTCCACAGCAGCCCGTCCTCGTGGTAGAGCAGCAGCGACGCCCCGCTGCCGAGGGCCGTGGCCGCAATGGGAGTCGATCGCAGCGGCTCGCCTTCTCGGCTAGATCGGCAGATCTTGTTCGTGGTCCGCAACTCGCCAGGGGTGAGGCCGATGGCCTGCGCGCTCCACCCTGGCTTCGTCCCGGACGGAACACCCGAGGACAAGACTTGTGACGACCGCGAGGCGATGGCACTGAGACCCGCCGTGGCAACTGCGAGGACTATGCCCGCTGCGACGGCGCCGGAGATGATCTGGAGGCGGCGCTTGTGACGGATGACCTGGCCCCGCACGATGATGTCCGCGACGGGGTGGTCGAGCGTCAGGTCGCGGCCGAGCTCGCGAAGCTGCTCCTCGAGCTGCGTCATGGCAGGCTCCTCTCTTTGCAATCGAGCTGGTCCCGAAGTGTCTTGAGCGCCCGGTGCAATGTGGCGGTGACCGTCCCCGGCGCGATGTCGAGAGACTGAGCCGTTGCAACGGTGTCCAAGTCGAGCAGGTACCGGAGGACCACGACCTCGCGCTGGCGCGGAGGCAGCCCTCGGATGGCTGCTAGGAGATCCGTCTCCACTTCGATCTGCGTTTCTTGCCCTCGAGCAGGCACGTCGGCTTGCCCGTCGGCGTGGGGTGCCTCACGACGTCGACGACGCCACCATGAGATGTCCGCGTTGATCGCAGTTCGCACCACCCACGCCGAAGGGGATTGGAGCACTCGAACCTGGCGCCAGCGAGCCCAGGCACGGGAGAACGCCTCCGCGACCGCGTCCTCAGCGGCCTCGGCACCCATGCCGTAGGCCATAGCGGCGCGCAGACATCTGTCCTTGTTCGCGGCATAGAACGCCGTGAACTCGTCCTCGCCCATATCCATAAGACGCACCGGCCCGGGACTTCGCTTAGTCGCGATCTGAAGCTTTCCCGCATCGTGGCGCTCGGGCAAGGGCGGCGAACGATCGGATGACACGATGGGGCGGTGAGAGCCTGTCCCGAAGGCCCGATCCGGCATGTCCTGTTCGACGCCGATGGGGTCATCCAAGACGTCCCCGGAGGCTGGTATGCCGCGATCGAGCCCTACCTCGGGGAGCGTGCGCGCGACTTCCTGCACGAGACCTGGGCGGAGGGACAGACGACGCTTGCGGGTCGTGGTGACTACCTGCCGATGCTGGCGGCGTCGTTGCACCGGTGGGGAGTGGAGGCGCCAGTGGAGCAGGTGTACGCCGATGTCTGGTGTCGCATCGAGGTGGTCGAACCGACGCTGGCCTTCGTCCGGGAGCTCAAGGCGTCGGGGTACGGCGTGCATCTGGGCACCAACCAGGAGTCCTACCGGGCGTCGTACATGAAGGCGAACCTCGGCTACGACGACCTCTTCGACGTCTGTTGCTACAGCTGCGAGCTGGGTCGGATGAAGCCGGCCCCAGGCTTCTTCGAGCGGGCCGTGGCCAGGATCGGCGCGGCGCCTGGTGAGGTGCTGTTCATCGACGACACGGAGCCGAACGTCGTCGCCGCACGTGTCGCCGGGCTGGCCGCGATCCACTGGGACTTCACCCAAGGTCAGCAGACACTGGTCGACCAGGTGCGGGGGCTCGGCCTGCGCTGGTGACGTCCTGCGCTGCTAGGAGCGGGTCGAGCCGTAGCCGAGCAGCGCGGCCAGGCCGAGGGCGCTCCGGGGCGCGAAGGGCGAGCGCCACAGGCCACCATGGACGGCCTGGTTGGCCTCCTCCTGCCACGGCTCCTGACCGGTGCTGGGCGGCACGTTCAGGTCGTGCACCAGCAGCGCCGCCATCAACACCCGAGTGGTGTCCGGCTCGAACACCTCGAGACCGAAGCGATGGGCACCGGCGTACGCCGCCGCCAGCGCACGGTTCTTGACCACCGACACCGTCCGGGTCGGCGGAGCGATGTTCATCGACACCGGACGTCCGGCAGCCCGCTCGGCGGTCGCCCGCCAACGCTGCATCCTCTTGCCGAGTGCGTAGTTGGGACCCTGCTGGGTCACCAGCGCGTCGCAGATCCCCGGATCGGCGCCGGGACGGTAGGCGCGACGGAGCAGTCGGCCACCACTGATCGCACGCAGCCCGCGACCCGGGACCTTGCTCCAGCGGGAGCGGGCTTCGTAGGCGCGCACCGAGGCCTGCACGGCCTCGCGAGGCACGGCGAAGACATCGGTCGGGGTGGCCAAGAACGCCAACGTCGTATCGGGCCGGTGCCTCTGCAGCCGCGCACCGAGGACGTCACCGGCCGCCGAGAGCCGGACGTTGGTGCCGCCGTCGGCGTAGAGGTAGCTGCCCAGCACCAGGCTGCCGGGGAGGCCCTCCACCCAGTCGATCACCTCGGGCAGCTCGGTCAGCAGGTCCAGTCCCGCTCGCTCGGTCGACGTGCCGGAGTCACCACGGACCGGCATCAGCAGAGTCCCGGCGCCAGCGGCTGCCTGGTCCACCACGCGGGCCCACACCTCGGGACGCGGCAGGTCGATGCCGGCCACGGTGGCACCCCAGCCCAACAGCACCGGCGTCGGCCCGACCTCGGCGCCCGCGCCCATCGCCACGATGGTGCGGCCGCGGAGCGCGAGCCACTCGGGGTGCGCCACGACCGCCCGGATCGCCGCCGCCGCGGAGGGCTCCATCACCCCGTCGGCGACCCATTGGTCGGTGGCACGGCGCAGCGCGTCGCCGCGCAGTTGCTCCCCGTGGCGTGGGACGACGAGCTCGTTCACCGGGGCGCCCGACCCGGCGACCGTGTCGGTGCCGATCGAGACCTGTGGTTCACCGGGCTCCTCGATCAACGTGGATAGCGCTCGCTCGGTGCTGTCGGGGCTGACCCAGCGCATGCCGTCCACGACGGCGGTGACCCCGGTCAGCGCCGACTGTCGGGCGCCGTCGGGGTTGTCGATGCCCGCTTCGACGAGTCGCCGGAAGTGGCTGAGATAGCCGCTGCGCCAACTGGTCTCCTGCTCCGCCGCTCGCGCACCGACCGGGTCGACATCAGCCAGTGCTGCCTGCACCACCGAGCGGCCGAAGGCCGTGGTGCTGCGCGCCCCGTCCTCGTCGGTCCTCGGGAACGCCACGCCTCGGACCGACTGCTCTGCCATGGTCGAAGGTTACGACGCTGGTTCGGCGAGGGCGATGGTGAGCTCGAGAAGGGTGCGTGGGTCGTCGAGCGCGTCGCCGTACGCGTCGCGCAGCTGCCCCATCCGATAGCGCACGGTCTGTGGATGCACGAACAGTGCCGTGGCGACGTCGTCGCGGCGGCCGTGGTGCAGCAGCCATTCGCGCAGGGTCTCGGCGAGTTTCTCCGCCGTGGCGGGTCGCAGCCCGGCTAGCGGCGCTAGGGCACGGGTGCGCAGGTCCGCCCGCGCCTCGGGATCGGCGTCGAGCACCAGCGCGGCGAGGTGCTCCTCGGTGTCGACGGTGTCCCGTCCAGAGACCAGCGGGAGGGCCCGCAGGGCCCGGAGGTACGACGACCGCACGGCGATCCAGGCCCGGGGCGGACCGACGACTGCGCCCCGTCCAGCTACGGTGGTGAGCAGGCCCCGACGGGCCGGCCCTCCCGCGTCGGGGACCAGCAGCACGGCCAGTCCTTCGCCAGGAGGCTCGGCGGCCTCGCTCGGCTCAAGGGTGGCGGCGGGCAGGCCCAGCAGTGCGGGGCGGACCTGGGCATCGGGCAGGATCACTGCGGTCAGCGACGTGGGCGGCGTCCACTCGACCTGGGCCGCGGCGGCGTGCAGGGCATCGGCCGGGTCGCCGCGGAGCAGGGCCTGGCCGAGCCGATCCAGATCGCGTTCGCGCACACGCGCGAAACTGTCGGTCTGGTCGTTGTGGCCGGCGACCGAAGCCGCCGACAGCTCGTCGATGTAGGCGAAGACCAGCTCGGCGAAGCTGGCGACCGCGTCGGCGGGCAGGTCGTTGGCGACGGCGGTGGCGGCCAGCTCACGCCAGGCGACCCGGGCACCCACCCGGTAGGCCGACAGCAGAGCCTCGACGCTGCGGCCGTTGCGGGCCTCGCCCTGGCCGAGTCGGTAGGCGCCGTCGAGCGCTGAGGACATCGGCGTGCCGGGGTCGCCGGCCTCCCGGGAGGCGAGCCGCAAGAAGCCGGCCAGGGCCATCTGGACCGCCTGTTCGATGGTGCGTCCCATCGGCCCGCCGAACGCGTCGCCGTAGGCCGGCACCTCCGCAGTGACCGCCGCGATGGTGTGCTCCGCGACCTCGGCCAGCTCACCGCGGAGCATGGTGATCACCCGGTGGTCCAGTCGAGGAGTGGTGGAACCGTGCTCGCCGAAGTTAGAGCCGGGCATCTTTATCTCCTTCGAACAAAATTCACGCTGGGATTCACATCCTGATGTCAGGAATTATCCTAGGCCGCCAGGCAGAGTAGGGCCATGAGTCTGATGGCCGGACCCGACCAGCGGAGCGGGAAGCTCCGTGCCCGGATCTGGCAGGTGGCCGAGGCGGCGACGACCCCGTTGCTGCCCGCGGACTACCTCGATCTGGTCGCCCCGCTCCGTCCGGGCGCTGACCTGAGGGGTCGGATCGTCTCGATCCACCCCGAGACCGCGGACGCCGCCACGATCGTGATCCGGCCGGGGGCGGACTGGGCCGGGCACGTCCCAGGTCAGTACATCCGGATCGGCATCGATGTCGACGGCATCCGGCAGTGGCGGGCCTACTCGCTGACCCACGGCCCGCGGCCGGACGGCTTCATCTCGATCACCGTCAAGGCCGTGCCCGACGGGCTGGTGAGCAACCACCTGGTCCGCGAGGCGAAGCCGGGCACTCTGGTCCACCTCGAGCCGGCTGCCGGCGAGTTCGTGCTCCCGCCCGACGGTGGCCGCTTCCTGTTCGTCACCGCCGGCTCTGGCATCACCCCGGTGATCGGGATGTTGCGCAACCTCTTCCCCTCCACCGACGCCGGCGTGCTGCGGCTGGCCCGCAGTGAGCCGTTCGACATCGTCGTCCTCCACGTCGCCCCGTCGGAGCCGGACACCATCTTCGCCTCCGACCTTCGCAAACTCGACGCCGCCGGCGTGATCCGCCTGGTGTCGCGGTACGACGACGTGCACGGTGTGCTCGACCTCGCCGATCTGACGGACCTGGTCCCGGACCTGGCAGAGCGGACGACCTTCGCCTGCGGCCCGGCCGGTCTGTTGGAGGCGCTCGAGGAGCACCACGAGGAAGCCGGGCTGAGGTTGCTCACCGAGCAGTTCCGGGTGACTCGCATCGTCGCCGGCGAGGGTGGCACGGTCACTTTCGCCGGCGCCGGTGTCACCGTTTCGGCCGACGGCGCTACCCCGATCCTGGACGCCGCCGAGGAGGCCGGTGTCTTGATGCCGAGCGGGTGCCGGATGGGCATCTGCTTCGGCTGCGTCCTGCCGCTGCGCGAGGGCGCCGTCCGTGATCTCCGCAACGGGGAGATCACCACTGCGACAGACGGTGACGGCGTCATCGTGCAGACCTGCATCAACGCCGCTGCCGGCGACTGCCTCATCGACCACTGACACCCACGACCGACCCATACCACCGACGTACCCACGCCAAGGAGCCCCCGTGACCACGATCCAGAAGAAGGACGAGAACCCGGTCGCCCACCTGACGCCCGAGGACATCGAGCAGCTCGGCCGTGAGCTGGACGCCATCCGCCAGGAGGTGCTCGACACCCGGGGCGCCAGCGACGCGAAGTACATCCGCTCGGTGATCGCCACGCAGCGCTACCTGGAGCTCGGCTCCCGTGCGGTGCTGTTGTTCTCGTTGTTCCCGCCGGCATGGTTCGTGGGCACGGCAGGGCTGAGCGTCGCCAAGATCTTGGAGAACATGGAGATCGGGCACAACGTGCTGCACGGGCAGTGGGACTGGATGCGCGACCCGAAGATCCACTCCACCACCTGGGAGTGGGACAACGCGACGCCGGCGGAGCAGTGGAAGCACAGCCACAACGAGCTGCACCACACCTACACCAACGTCATCGGCAAGGACAACGACCTCGGCTACGGCATCATGCGCGTCGACGAGGACCAGCCCTGGGAGCCGTTCCACCTCGGCCAGCCGCTGTGGAACTTCCTCAACGCCTGCTTCTTCGAGTACGGCATCGCCGCCTACGACCTGGAGCTGCGCGGCAACCTCGCCAAGGGGACGACCAAGAGCCCGGAGTTCAAGGAGAACTCCCGCAAGGTGCTGCGCAAGATCGGTCGCCAGGTGACCAAGGACTACGTGGTCCACCCGCTGCTGTCGGGGCCGTCGTTCTTCCACACCTTGTCGGCGAACTTCGTGGCCAACGTGGTCCGCAACGTGTGGTCCCACTCGGTGATCATGTGCGGCCACTTCCCCGAGGGCGTGGAGACCTTCGAGAAGCGGTCCATCGACGGTGAGACCAAGGCGGAGTGGTACCTGCGCCAGATGCTCGGCTCGGCGAACATCTCCGGGTCCAAGCTGGTGCACATCATGAGCGGCAACCTCTCCCACCAGATCGAGCACCACCTCTTCCCGGACCTGCCGTCGAACCGCTACGCCGAGATCGCTCCGAAGGTGCGGGCCCTGTTCGAGAAGTACGACCTCAACTACTGCTCCCGGCCGCTGGTGCCGCAGGTCTACTCCGCCTGGCACAAGGTGGTCCGGCTCTCGCTGCCCAACGGTTGGCTGGACACCACCACCGTGCGCAACCTGCCCTCGCAGTTGAAGACGCTGGGCCAGATGATCAAGGGCGGCCCGCGAGTGCGCCGCGTCGCTCAGGCCCGGATGACCCAGCTGGCCCGGCGCAAGCGCGCACCGGCCAAGGTCGCCGCCGCGGCCGCCTAGCGGCTGCCTAGCACCCGAGCACGGGCTTGTTGCTCCGGACCACGCCGCGCGGGTCGCGGCGGGTCTTGAGTTCCCGCAGTCGAGCCAGGGCCGGCTCGTCGTAGCCGGCCTCGTTGGCCTGCTGTGAGCCCGTGAAGTTCGGCAGCCGGTGCTCGCTGGCCAGCCGTCCGAGCGCGGCTTCGATCGCCTGGAAGGATCCGGTGATCGGCTGGGCGAGCTCGGGCACGGCGAGGATCCCGAGTGCGAAGACCTGGAAGGACTCGCTCACCGGCCGGACGGCGCCACCGCCCACCGGCGCCTCGGCGAAGGCGCCGCCGAGGCCACGGATCTGGATGACCGTCAGGGCGGTCCGGCTCCGGTCTCCCACCGCGGCGACCAGGTCGTCGATGCCTCGGTCGTCCAGCTCGGTCACCAGCATGGAGTGCTCCATGGCCGGAGTGGGGTCGGTCGGCTCCGCGGCGACATCGGCGACCTGGCTCGGCTGGATCGGCCGCATCAGGTCGAGGGCGGCCGGTGCTGCGTCACGCAGCGACCAGAGCAGGATCTCGGCCATCTGCGGCGTGCCTAGGTAGGTCGCCATCACGGTGACGAACGAGCGGCCCCGGATCGGCTCGGGGACCATCTCGAGGTCGGGGAAGTGCATCAGGTTGGCCCACAACGTCAGCTCACGCGGTGCGACCCGGGCCAGGTCCCGGAAGGCTCGGAGCACCACAGGTGCGTGCTCGATCCCCCACATCAGCTGGCCGCCGTACATCTCCGGGGCGTCGAAGAGCGCGACGGTCACGCCCAGCACGATCGCGAAGTCGCCGCCACCACCGCGCAGCGCCCAGAACAGCTCCGGGTCGGATGCGTCGGAGACGGTACGGCGCACTCCGTCGGCGTCCACGACGTCGAAGGAGAGGATGCTGTTGGCGGTGAAGCCGTGCTTGCGTGTGAACCAGCTGACCCCGCCGCCGAGCGCGAGGCCGACGACGGTCGGGTCGTCGCTGCTGCCGGCCAGGGTCATCAGTCCGGTGCCGTCCAGCTCGGCGCAGAGCTCGCCGAACTTCACGCCGGCGCCGACGGTGGCCGTCTTGGCCTCGACGTCGACGGTGATGTCGGCCAGGGCCCGCGTCCGCAGCAGCAGCGCACCGTCGAGGACGCCGGCGCGGCCGGCGTGCCCGGTGGGCTGAGCCGAGACGGCGTGGCCGTGCTGGCCGGCCCACCGCACGGCGGTCACCACGTCGGCTGCGTCCGCGGCCTCCAACACGGCCAGAGGGCGCTGGTCGACGTTGACCAGCCAGGGGGTGCGAGCCCGGTCGTAGGTCGCGTCCTCCGGCGTGGTCAGCCGTCCGGAGACCGCGCCGCGGAAGCTCGGTCAGCGGGTCGCCGCTGGCGGGCTCGAGTGCGGCGGTGGGGGCGGGGATGGTGGTGCTCATGAGAGTGCTCCTGTTGGTGGTTCGATCTGCTTGTCGAGAAGACCCTCGGGGAAGGCGCTTAAGGGAGACTTGGGGCTGACTTGGGCTGACTTGGGGCACTCTTGGGTCGGACGGGGTCACTTGGGCGCGCGCCTCTATGCTCGGCCCGTGCGCATCGCGGTGCTGGGTGAGACCGAGGTCCGACGGGCTGAGGCTCTCCTGGACCTCGGCACCCGCAAGCAGCGGGCGATCGTCGCCGCGCTGGTGCTGGCCCGCGGTCGCGCGGTGTCCTACGACGCGCTGGTCGACCTGCTCTGGGGCGAGCATCCACCCGCCGGCCTGCCCGGAACCTTGCATGTCTACATCGCGGGGGTGCGCCGCACGCTGGAGCCGGACCGACCGGCCCGCTCGCCCGCGACCATCCTGGTCACCGTCGGCGGTGGGTATGCGCTGCGCGTGCCCGACGACCAGGTTGACGTCATCCGGTTCGAGCAGGTGGTCACTGGGGTCCATCGCAGTCTCGGGCCGATCGGTCTGGGTGACCCGCCGGCGCTCTCCGTCGAGGAGGCGACCGCGGCGCGGGACCGGCTCGACGGGGCGCTCGCGGCCTGGCGCGGCACGCCGTACGCCGATCTCGACGACCCCGACCCGGTCGTTGCGGAACGGGCTCGGCTCGAAGAGTTGTACACCCTGGCACTGGAGGACCGGGCGGTGCTCGGACTCGCGTTGGGCGACCATCAGCGTCTCGCGGGTGAGCTGGAGGCGTTGACGGCTCGTCATCCCTTGCGCGAGCGGCTCTGGGCGCTGCGTGCCGTGGCGCTGGTGCGCAGCGGGCGCCAGGCCGAGGCGCTGGAAGCGCTGCGCGAGGTGCGCTCGGTGCTGGACGAGGAGCTCGGCCTGGACGCCTCGCCGCAGCTGCGCGATCTGGAAACCGCAGTGCTCCGGCAGGACCCCACGCTGGCCTGGGTGCCACTCGACGCCGCCCGGCCAGCCAGCGAGAGTCGGGATGGCGCCGGGCCGGTCTCCTGGGCCCTGCCCGCGCCACCGCCGTGGCCGATGGTCGGCCGCGGCGACGAGCTGGACCAGCTCGAGCGACTACTGGATCGATCCGGGGGCGGCACACCGTCCTTCGCGGCATTGACCGGCGACCCTGGCATCGGCAAGAGCCGGCTGTCTCGTGAGCTCGCAGCGGCTGCGGTGGAGCGGGGCGCTCGCGTGCTCTGGGGACGGTGCTCCGAGGACGAGGGTGCCCCGGCGCTGTGGCCGTGGCAGCAGGTGTTCCGCGGCCTTGGTCGAGAGCTGCCCGCCGACCTCGGCCAGGACGAGGGCGCTGAGTTCCGCACCTGGGAGCTGGTCGTGGGCGGCGTCGCCGAGGCGGCCGCGAGCGACCCGCTCCTCTTGGTCCTCGATGATCTGCACTGGGCAGACCCCTCCACGCTGCGTGCGCTACGCCTGCTGATCAGCACGGTCGAGGCGGCGAGGCTGACGGTGGTGGTCACCTGGCGCTCCCGACCGGAGCCGACCGGCGCGTTGGCTGATGTGGCAGAGGCACTGGCCCGGCGACACGCGCTGCGGCTCGAGCTGACCGGGCTGGGACCGGACGAGGCCGCGACGGTGGTGGCCGCCGTGACCGACCTGACCCCCAACGCCGCCGAGGCATCGGTGCTTGCTGCGCGCACCGACGGGAACCCGTTCTTCCTCGTCGAATACGCCCGTCTGGCCGGGGACGGCGGCGACCTGGCCGAGCTGCTGCGCGAGGCCGAACCACCGGCGGCCGTCCAAGAGGTGCTGCGGCGACGGCTGAACCGACTGCCGCCGGCCACCGTCGCCCTGCTCCGCTGGGCCAGCGTCGTGGGTCGCACGTTCGACCTGGACGGGCTGGCCAGCCTGGCCGAGCTCGACGAAGGCACTGTGGTCGATGACCTCGAGGCAGCCTTGTCAGCGGGGCTGATCCGAGAGGAGGGCGCGGGGGAGTACGTCTTCGGCCATGCGCTGGTGCGGGATGTCACCTACGGCGGCCTCAGCGCCACCCGACGGGCCCGAGCGCACGCGAGGGCCGCCGAGGTCTTCGAAGGCACTCCCGAGCGGATCGGGGAGACCGCCCACCACTGGCTCGCGGCTGGTCCGGCTCATGCCGGACGCGCCTGGCGTGCTGCTGCCTCTGCGGCGGCAGCGGCGCAGCAGGTGCATGCCTACGAGCAGTCCGCCGAGCTTCTGTCGTCCGCTCTGGCCGCCCAGGCCGCCGACGCGGGCAGCGGACCGCGGGACCGCTTCGACCTGCTGATGGGTCTCGCTGCGGCCCACCGCTGGCGCGGCGAGTGGGCTCCGCTGCTGGCCACGATCGAGGAGGCGATCACGGTTGCCGACGACATCGGCGACGTGCGGCTGCTCGCCCGGGCGGCGTCGGCGATGACGATCGGCGCCTTGTGGCGATCGGCCGATGCGTCGACGACCCACGAAGGGGTGGTCGACGCGCTACGGCGCGCTCTTGCGGCCCTTCCTCGACGCGATGACTCCGTGCGCTGTCACGTCATGCTGGCGCTGGCCAACGAGACCGCCAGCGTCGCCCCCTTCGCCGAGCGGTCGGACCTGGTGGAGTCCGCCCTCGCCATGGCACGTCGACTCGGCGACGACGGTCTCGTGGTGGACGCCTGCGAAGTCGCCTTCATGTCGCTGTGGCAGCCCGACTCCGCCGAGCGCCGTCTCGCCCTGGCGGATGAGGCGATGGACGTCGCGGCGCGGATCGGCAACGAGCGGGCGTTCACGGTCGCGGCGATCTTGACGGCGGTCGCCCACGGCGAGCTCGGTCAGCCCGAGTCGATGTGGGAGATCGCGAGCCTCGCTCGAGACCACGCCACGCGGCTCCGGCTGCCCTATGGACTCCTGGTGCTCGACACCCTCGAGTTGCCCTGGCTGGCGATGGCGGGCCGCTTCGAGGAGGCCGAGCAGCGGGTCGAGCGGATCTTCGCGTTGGGTGAGCAGATGCAGCTCAAGAACGTCGAGGACGCCATGTCGGGTGCTCTGGTCAACCTGCGCCTCTGGCAGGGCCGCGCGGCGGAGATGGTCGAGGAGCTGACCGCGCTGGACAACCTGCCGTCGTCAGCGCTGGCGTGCCAGTTCATGCTTCGAGCGGGACGCGTCGAGCAAGCCCGGGAGTACCTCGCCGACCACCCGGCCGAGCTGGAGGCGGAGAACTGGTTCTCACTGATGAACTGGTCCGCGGCCGCCGAGACCGCGCTCGGACTCCAGGACCGCGACCTGGCCGGCCGTGCCTACGAGCTGCTCGCGCCGTACGCCGGCCGGATGGCGTGTGCCGGCTCCGGCAACGCGACCGGGCCGGTCGACGCCTTCCTGGCGCTCGCCGCCGCCTGCCTGGGTCGCGCCGACGACGCTGCCCACCACGCGGCCGATGCGCAGAGGTTGATCGAGGAGTGGGGGCTCGCGCTGGTCGGCGAGTGGCTGGCGGACCAGCGCGTGCGGTTCGGCTTCTAGGGACGCGCGGCCGCCCGCGGAGCGGCGTACAGGTGGCATCCTGACCGGGTGACCTCATCGAGCAATCCCGCGGACAAGCCGAAGACCTCCCGGCCGACTTCGGTGTGGGGAGACGAGTCCGAGGGCGTCGCGGCCGTCCTGGCGTGGGCGACCAGGCGGGTCTTCCGGCGCAGCGACCCGCTGACCACTGCCCGGCCCGCGGCCGAGCTCGAGGCGGCGCTGGGTCGCACCATCACGCCCGACGGGATCGGTGCCGACGCGGCGCTGCGCATGTTCAAGCATGTGGTCGTGCCGGCGACCCGGTCGCAGGACGACCCGATGAACCTCGCCTACGTCCCGTCGGCGCCGACCCGCTCGGCGGCGGCCTTCGAGCTGGCCACCAGCGCATCGAACATCTTCGCCGGGCTGTGGGAGGTGGGCGCCGGCGCCATCCATGCGGAGAACCAGGTGATCGCCTGGCTGGTCGAGCTGCTCGGCTGGCCGAGCAGCGCCGGCGGCTGTTTCGTCGCCGGCGGCACGATGGGCAACCTGTCGGCGTTGGTCGCCGCGCGTCAGGCAGCCGAGCAGCGCCGACTCGACGCCGGGCTGTCTCGGGCACCTGCCGAGGGTTGGTTGTTGGCCTGCTCGGAGGAGGCGCACTCCTCGATCCGGTCCAACGCCCGCGTGATGGGCGTGGACATCGTCACCGTCCCTGGTGACGACCGGGGCCGCCTCACCGGTCCGGCGCTGGGGGAGGTGTTGGACGGCGCCGGTGACCGTGTCTTCGCCGTGGTGGCCACCGCGGGGACGACCAACGCGGGCATCGTCGACGACATCGCCGGGGTGGCCGACCAGTGTCGAGAGGGGGAGCTGGCTGCACGTCGACGGGGCGTACGGCGGTGCCGGTCTGCTCGCCCCCAGCGTGGCCCACCTCTACCGCGGCATCGAGCATGCCGACTCCTTCATCGTCGATCCACACAAGTGGCTCTTCGCGCCGTACGACGCCTGCGCGCTGGTCTATCGCGACCCGGCGCTGGCCAGGGCCGCGCACCGACAGACGGCGAGCTACCTCGACGTCGCCAACCAGGCGGAGTGGAACCCGGCGGACCTGGCCATCCATCTCTCGCGGCGTCCCCGTGGACTGTCGCTGTGGTACAGCCTGGCCACTCACGGCACCGATCGCTACCGCGAGGCCGTCGAGACCTGCCTTGCCACGGCCCGGGCGGTGGCCGAGGACATCCGCAGTCGACCGGCGCTGCGGATGCTCAGCGAGCCGGAGCTGTCGGTGATCCTCTTCGACCGGCCGGGGTGGACCGCCGAGCAGTACGCCCAGTGGTCGCACGAGCAGGCCGTCGCTGGTCACGTGCTCTGCGTCCCGACCCGGCACCGAGGCGAGCCGGTGCTGCGGCTGATCTTCATCAACCCCAACACCGATCCTGCTTCGGTCAGCGAGGTCCTCGACACGCTGGCCTAGCGCGAGGCGCCACTCCGGGTTGCGCGAGGTGCCACTCCGGGTCACTGCGCAAGCGGCGGAACGTCTGCGCGATGATGAGCCGGTGACGAAGAGCGAACGGCCGGCCGCCGAAACTCGATCCGGCCCGTCGCTGATCGGTCGCGCTGCCTGGCCCGCGGGCGTGGTGGTGGCCGCTCTGTTGGGGGCTGTGGTCGGCGGGCTGATGGTGCGCGGCGACGGCGCCAAGGACGGCGTCGAGACGGCAGGGTCCATCGAGGACGTCGTCTGCCGGGCGTCCCGGGTGGCCGACCGGGTGCTGCCGTCGGTGGTGACCATCGCTGCGCGGGGCGGAGCTGGCTCCGGCACCGGGACCGGCCTGCTCATCCGCGATGGCGGCTACCTGCTCACCAACGAGCACGTGGTGAGCCCGGCCGGCGAGGACGGGCAGCTCACCATCCGCTACCACGACGGGACGTCGTCACCGGCGACCTTGGTCGGTGCTGACTTCTCGACCGATCTCGCGGTCCTCAAGGCCGACGATGGCGCCGAAGGCCGCCCGCTGATGACGTACGGCGACTCCGACGCCCTGCATGTCGGCCAGCCGGTCGTCGCTCTGGGTGCGCCGCTGGGGCTGTCGAGCACGGTCACCGCCGGCATCGTCAGCGCGCTCGGACGCTATGTGCCGATCCCGTCTCAGGAGCGCGGCACGGCGCACCTGCTCGATGCGATCCAGACCGACGCCGCCATCAACCCGGGCAACAGCGGTGGACCGCTGGTCAACTGTGCGGGTGAACTGATCGGGGTGAACACCGCGATCGCGACGGTGCCCAACTCCGCGGGGGTCTCGGGTGGCGGCAGCGTCGGGCTCGGCTTCTCCGTCCCGGTCGCGGTGGTGGCGCCGATCGCCGAGCAGCTCATCGAGACCGGCAACGCGAACCATCCCGTCATCGGCCTCGCCGCCCACGCCGTCGGCTCGGCCGGATCGACGCAGCCCGACGGACTGTTGGTGACGAAGGTGGTGTCCGGTGGCCCCGCCGCACAGGCGGGTCTGCGCGCTGGTGACCTGATCACCGAGGTCGACGGGCGGCCGGCCCGCGACACCGAGCAGCTGGTTCTCGCCACGCTGACCCGCGGTGCCGGCGACACCCTGTCGCTCACCTTCGTGCGAGCGGGCGCCGAGCAGTCGGCGGAGGTCACCCTCGTCGCCCCGTGAGGCCGCGTTCCTAGCCCACCAACGCCGCAGAGACGACCTCGCGCGCCTCGGCCTGGACCCGGGCGAGGTGGTCGGGGCCGAGGAAGGACTCGGCGTAGATCTTGTAGACGTCCTCGGTGCCGGAGGGACGGGCGGCGAACCACGCATTCTCGGTGACGACCTTGAGCCCACCGATCGCCGCGCCGTTGCCGGGCGCTCGCGTCAACCGGTCGACGATCACCTCGCCGGCGAGCTCGGTCGCGTGGACGTCCTCGGGGGAGAGCGCAGCCAGCTTCGCCTTCTGCTCTCGATCGGCGGGCGCGTCGACGCGTGCGTAGGCCGGGTCGCCGTATCTCCCGACCAGATAGGAGTAGTGCTGGGAGGGGGTCTTGCCGGTGGTCGCGAGGATCTCCGAGGCGAGCAGGGCGAGCAGGATGCCGTCCTTGTCGGTGGTCCACACGCTGCCGTCGCGACGGAGGAACGATGCCCCGGCCGACTCCTCGCCACCGAACCCGAACGAGCCGTCGATCAGACCGGGCACGAACCATTTGAAGCCCACCGGCACCTCGACCAACGGCTTGGCCAGTCCAGCGGCTACCCGGTCGATCATCGACGACGACACCAGCGTCTTGCCGATCTGGGCCGTCGCCGGCCAGTCCGGCCTGGCCCCACCGAAGAGGTGGTTGATCGCCACGGCGAGGTAGTGGTTGGGGTTCATCAACCCGGCGTCGGGCGTCACGATGCCGTGCCGATCCGCGTCGGCATCGTTGCCGGTTGCCAGGGAGTAGTCTCCCTTGCGGCTGATCAGCGAGGCCATCGCCGAGGGCGACGAGCAGTCCATCCGGATCTTCTCGTCCCAGTCCAGCGTCATGAACCGCCAGGTCGGATCCACCAACGGGTTGACTACGGTCAGGTCGAGTCCGTGCTGGTCGGCGATCTCGCCCCAGTAGGCCACCGATGCGCCACCGAGCGGGTCGGCGCCGATGCGCACCCCCGCCGCCCGCACGGCGTCCAGGTCGACCACCGAGGGCAGATCGTCGACGTAGGTGCCCAAGAAGTCGTACGGCGAGCAGTCGGCGCGGGCTCGGCCGAACGGGATCCGCTGGACGCCGTCGAGACCGGAGCGGATGAGCTCGTTGGCGCGAGCCGCGATGACGCTCGTCGCGTCGGTGTCGGCGGGACCGCCGTGCGGGGGGTTGTACTTGAAGCCGCCGTCGCTGGGCGGGTTGTGGGACGGCGTGACGACGATGCCGTCCGCCAGCCCGTCACCGGAGGTGCGGCCGCCGTTGGCGCGCAGGATCGCGTGGGAGACCGCCGGGGTCGGGGTGTAGCCGTCGCGAGAGTCCACCAGCACGGTCACGTCGTTCGCGACCAGCACCTCCAAGGCGGTCGCCCAGGCCGGCTCGGAGAGACCATGGGTGTCGCGGCCGATGAACAGCGGGCCGTCGTACCCCTGCTCGCGCCGGTAGTCGCAGATCGCCTGCGTCGTCGCCACGATGTGGGTCTCGTTGAACGACGTCCGCAGGCTGCTGCCACGGTGGCCGCTGGTCCCGAACGCGACCTGCTGGTCGACCGACTCCGGATCGGGAACGCCGGTGTAGTAGGCGGTCACCAGATGGGCGACATCGACTAAGTCAAACGGCTGCGCGGGCTGGCCGGCGCGTGACGGGGATTGCTGCGCGGGGGCATCCATGGGTTCATCATGCCGTCCGACGCGCCGGTACAGACATCCCTGACAACACGACTCACCGTGTGTCATCGTTTGAGACGACCCGGCCACCCGCGAGCGAATGGGGCGCTCACGTGCGTGATCGGGCGGTGGAGGGGCGATGAGCGACGCACGCGGGCGCTTGGTGGGCGCGCACGCCGCTCCCTGGCCCGAGCCTCTCGCCGAGGCCGCACTGCCACCGGCTCCTCGTCGCGAGACCCTCGCGGTCGTGCCGCGAGAGGCGAGGACGCTGCCACTGCCGGAGGGCAGCGGCGCGCGTGCCGGGCGCCCGACCTCTTCTCGTGCCGCGCTCGGCCGCACCGTCCGGGCGCTGAGCCAGCTCGAGTTGCCCGACTGGTCAGATGTCGCCGCGACATCGTGGTGGGAGGAGGACGCCGATCCGCTCATGATCGCCGACTCCGGCTTGCGGATCGTCAGCGGTGAACAGCCGGCGTTCGGTGTGCCGCGGGTGATCACCGCCGAGCCCGCCTACGCCCAGGCCGTCGACTGGATGGTCTGTGCGGCGCTCGCCTCGGTCGCGCGTCCCGGCTCGCCGTCGTACTATTTCCGGCTCACCACGCGCCCGCTCGACCAGGCACCGTTCGATGCGGCGTCCGAGCGACTGGGCCCTGCGGTGCTGCGCCGACATCTGCTCACCGGCGCCTATCGCCTGGTCGCTGGCACCGTGGGCCGCCCGCGGCGTGTGCAGATCGCCGCCGTCGGGCCGGCCATCCCGGAGGCTCTTGTCGCGGCGGCCGCCTTGGAGGAGGAGGGCATCTGCGCCGACGTCGTCGACGTGGTGAGCGCCGACTCGGTGTACGCCGCTTGGCAGCGCAGCCTGGCTCGTGCCGTCGGTGCGGCCGCGACCCCTGCGATTCCCGGCGCGCTCCGACAAGCCTTCGACCTGCGCGCTCCGGTCGTCGCCGTCCACGATCAGGCCACCACCACCTTGGCCTGGCTCGGCTCCGCCCTTGGCGTTCCGCTCGTCACCGTGGCACCCGCCCAGGGCTCAGACCGGTCATTGCGCGCTCCGGTGGACCCCGGCACCGTGGTCAGCGCCGCCCTCGCGGCCCTCTCGCTGTGACCTCGGGCTGCCTGATCCGGCCTGCGGATTGCGTGGCCCATAGGCGCTGAGACGTGAGCCGCGGCCCACGCGAGAACACGACTACTCACTGCCGGTGCGGGACGTAACCGGCTCATGAGCCGGCCTGCTGGACTACGGAAGCACCTCGGGCAGCAACGTGAAGTGACCACCATTCTTTGGTGTGATGGCCGAGAAGTGGCGACGATCGAACGTAGCGATCTCCTGGATGCCGAGGCGCTCGGCGATCGCGATCACTGAAGCGTCCGTGGCGCCGAGCGGGAACGAAGAGAACTGTCGGACCAACTCGATCATGCGCTCGACATCAGATGTGGTCAGCTCAACCAGCGTGAAGGCGCCGTCGGCGACAGCGGCGAGGAAGGCCGCCTCGACCTCCGGGCCGCCATGCTCGTTGAGCCAGTAGCAGACCTCCGCCAAGACCGTGGCCGGCAAGACGATCTCCTCTTCAGTCAGGAAGAAGTCCCGAAAGAGCTCGTTGGCGACGAAGTAGTACTGGTCCTTCTCGTTGGAGAGCGCGACGAAGGGACCGGTGTCGCAGACGATCACTGGTCGTCGCGGCCGAAACCGCCCGCCAGGACGGAATCGATGTGCTCCGGCGTCGAGCCGTCGACCGGGCCGTCCTTGATCATGCCGACGAACTTCGGAGGCCAGGTGCGCTTCGGTTTGGTCAAGCTCAGTCGTCGAGCATCCGCGAGCAGCACATCCACCTGATCCTCAGGGAGACCCTGAATCAGGTGAATCAACTCATCACGGCTTGTACTCACGTTGACAACTGTAAGCCAGAACACCGCGTAGCTGCTGAGACCAGCACGCCGCGCCGCCCACCTCCAAGAGCTGTGTACCGGAGCAGCGACGTCTGGCACTCTGGATCGGCACGCTACGGACATCGCTGGTACGGCGACTACCTCGGCAACGTGGTCGCTCTTGAGCTTGAGTGCGTCGACTCGGTCTCAAGCGCGTCAACCCTCTTCGCGAGGGCGTCGACCTTGACCTCGAGGACGGCGTACAACTTGGCGTCGAGGTTGGTGTTGACCTTCGTGTCGACCGGGCGGTCGAGAGTGCGCAGCATCCAGGCGCCTGTCCAGCACAGCATGGCCGCGACACCGGCGAGCACGCCGATGACACCGAGGGCCAGGCCAAGCCAGTCGTTCACGATGTCCATTGTGCACACTCCTGCTGCTGGAGTCACTGCAAAGTACGCGTAGCCCAGAGTTGCCGCAACTGATGCTCGACGACGCTGTGGAGAACGCGTTGCGCTGGCCCCTCAACCCCGTCACGGACCAGCGGGAGGCGACCGTAGGCTGCTCATATGACGCTCGTGTCGTGTGTGATCACCGACGACATCGCCCAGGTCCGGCTGAACCGGCCCGACAAGTTGAACGCGCTGACGTTGGACCTGCTCGACGAGCTGGCCGGCACCGCGCACCGGCTGCGTGGGGATCGGTCGCTGCGGGCAGTGGTGCTGGCCGGTGAGGGCGAGTCGTTCTGCGCCGGTCTCGACTTTCGCAGTGTGCTCGGGCAACCGAGGAAGATGATCGCTGGCTTCACCCCTCGCCCCTGGCGCGGGACCAACACCTTCCAGGAGGCGTGCTGGGCATGGCGGCGGCTGCCGGTGCCGGTGATCGCCGCCGTCGAAGGGCACTGCCTGGGCGGTGGCCTGCAGATCGCCTTGGCGGCGGACTTCCGCTACGCGACCCCGGACTCGACCTGGTCGGTGCTCGAGGGCAAG
This sequence comes from Nocardioides sp., assembly GCF_047602075.1. Classification (GTDB taxonomy): domain Bacteria; phylum Actinomycetota; class Actinomycetes; order Propionibacteriales; family Nocardioidaceae; genus Nocardioides. The sequence goes on along the minus strand of NZ_JASGIF010000001.1, from coordinate 2,272,457 downwards.
TGGGGCATCATCCCCGACATGACCGGCGTGCGCACGCTGGCCGAGCTCACCTCGATCGACACCGCCAAGCGGCTGACTATGACGGCGGAGATGCTGACGGGCAAGCAGGCACACGATCTGGGTCTGGTGACCGAGCTCGACTCCGATCCGGTCGCGGCCGCGACGGACTTCGCGGAGAGGCTCGTCCAGCGATCACCGGATCAGCTGGCGGCGGCGAAGAGCCTCTTCAACCGGACCTGGACGGCCAGCCCGCGGCGCACCTTCGCCCGCGAGCGGCTTGCCCAGGCGATGCTTCTGCTCAGGCGCAACACGAAGATCGCGCAGCGGGCGGCGTTCGAGAAGGCCACGCCCGTCTACGGTCCGCGCTCGAGGTAGCCGCCCGATCAGGGATAGGACAACCCGACGGCCTCCTCGCTGAGCTCCCACAGCCGCCGCTGGGCGTCGGCGTCATGGGCGAGAGAGGAGGCGCCGACGATGCGCGGAGCGCCGCGCGCCTCGCCCAGGCCGGACGGTCCGCAGTAGGTCGCTCCGGGCAAGTCGGCGGTGACCGCCATCAGCGTCGGGAGTGCTCCGTCGGCGGGGGACTGGGAGACCGCCTTCACGGTGGTCTCGAGGATGGACGCCACCGTGCCCGTCGTACGACCGAGTTGGCCGTTGGCGACCAGGTGCGTGCCGGCGAAGCCGGGATGGGCAGCCAATGCGCGGACGGGAATGTCGGCCTCCCGCAGCCGTCGGTCGAGCTCGAAGGTGAAGAGCAGGTTCGCCAGCTTGGATTGGGCATACTCCGGCCAGCGCAGGTAGTGGCCGTGCTCGACCCGCGGGTCACCGAGCGGCGCCGACCGGGTCGCCCGATGCATCTGGGAGGAGACGGTCACGACTCGCGCGTCGTGGCCGGCTTCCCCGGCGGTGCGCAGAAGTGGCAGCAGCAGCCCGGTGAGCAGGAACGGCCCGAAGTGGTTGGTGCCCAGCTGGCTCTCGAAGCCGTCGACAGTGCGGGAGTACGCCGGCGCCATGATGCCCGCGTTGTTGACCAGCACGTCGAGCGACTCGACGGACTCGACGGCGCGGCGCACGGAAGCGAGGTCGGCAAGGTCGATCACCAGTCGGCGCAGCTCGGCCGTCGGCACCTCGTCGACGATGGCGGCCTCGGTCTGACGCAGCCTGGGCTCGTTGCGTCCCGCGAGGATCACCTGGGCGCCGCGGCGGGCCAGCTCCAGCGACGTCTGGTGGCCGAGTCCGCCGATGGTGCAGCCGGTCACCAGGATCGTCCGCCCGGTCTGGTCGGGGATGTCGTCGAGCTGCCAGGTCATCAGGGCGTGACTGCCATCTTGGCCAGGATGCGTCTGCCCAGCTCCTGCTCGCCGTCGAGCCCGACCGCACCCGGCTCCGGGTCGCGTCGGCCGCCAGCGAGACAGATGAACGTCTCGCGGTCGGTGTTGATCCGCACCGTCGGATCGGTCGGGATCTCCGGAAGTCGGACCCCGCGCCCTTCGCCGTTGACCCGGACCGCCAGGGGGCGACTGCCGTTGAGGCGTACGACGACGGTCGTGCCCTCCGGCGCCGCTGCCCGCTTCGCCACCACCATCGGCAGCGACTCCATCAGATAGTCGGCCGTGTGCTTGGCAGCGGCTCCGTCGAGGTTGCCGCGTCGGCCGATGGCCCGGCGGACGTCCTGCTCGTGCATCCACACGTCGAGGGGCCGGTTGCGCAGCAGGGTGCGCCAGTCCCACGGGACACCGCCGAAGATCCGCTCCGGCTTGGCGCGGGCATCCGTCGGCGGGTGGGCGGCAAGCTCGTCATGCCGTTTGGCCGTGCTGTCGCGGATCTCGGCGACGAGTTCGCCGGGCGACCGGTCCCGCCGGGCGACCACGCCCTGCTCGATGTAGTAGCCCTGGAGTCCACGCACGTGCGGCCCGGGCCGGAACTCCACGGTCTCCTCTGGCGCCCCGGCCAGCACCGCTTCCAGGTGAGCGGTGTGGGCGACGACGTCGTGGACGTCCCAGCCGGGAAGGTCCGTGCTGGCCGACCACTCCGCGGCAGGGACCTGCTCGACCAGGTCGGTGAAGTCCGCGATGGCCTGCCACCAGATCCCCACGTAGCCCGCGAGCAGCTCGCGATCGTTCATGGAGGTCAGCGTAGAGCGTGTGCTGCCCGCTGGCCCGCTACCTGCTGCGCGGACACGGGTGTCGGCTGCAACCGACTCACGGCGAGCGCCGGGGTCGTTTAGCCGAGGGCCAGCGAGGCGGCGACGGCGAGCATGACCAGGCCGACGAGAACGTCGAGGAGCTGCCAGGCGCGGGGACCGGCGAGGAGCGGAGCGAGCAGGCGGGCGCCGTAGCCGAGGGCGGTGAACCAGAGGATGCTGCCCAGCGCCGCGCCGACGGCGAACCACCAGCGTCCCCCTCCGGGTTGATGGTTGGCGATGGAGCCCAAGAGGAGCACGGTGTCGAGGTAGACGTGTGGGTTCAGCCAGGTCAACGCGACGGCCTGGAGCAGCACCTTCCGCCCGTTCGGTTCGCTCGTGCCCGCGGTCTGCAGCGACTCGGGATGGCGGGAGCGGCGCAGGGCGCCGACGCCGTACCAGACCAGGAAGGCGACGCCGAACCAGCGCAGCAGCTCCAACGCCCACGACGCGTGCTCGACGATCGTGCCGACGCCGGCCACACCTGCGGTGATCAAGATCAGGTCCGAGACGGCGCAGATCGCTATGACGCCACCCACGTGCGAGCGCAGAAGTCCCTGCCGCAGGACGTAGGCGTTCTGGGCGCCGATCGCGACGATCAGGGAGAGGCCGGTCAACAGACCGGCGATCAAGGCGCTGAGCACGCCGTCGATCCTCGCAGTCGCAACCCCGCTGCTGTGTATCGGTCCTAGAAGGCACCCTCGTCCAGGTCCATCAGGGAGAGATCGGTGGACTCGGCGATGGCACGCTCGGTGGCGATCTTGGGCAGATTCGCCTGGGCGAAGAACTGCGCGGCGGCGATCTTGCCTTCGTAGAACGACTGATCGTTCGCGGAGACGTCACCGGCGAGCTTGGTCAGCGCCACCTCGGCCTGCCGAAGCAGCAGCCAGGCGCAGACCACGTCGCCGAGCACCATCAGCAGCCGGCTGGTGTTGAGGCCGACCTGGTAGATGTTGCGCAGGTCGCCGCCCTCGGCGCTCGGGTCCGCCGACATGAGCTGGTTGATCATCACGGTGACGAGTGCGTTGGCGTCCTCCAGCGCGCGGCCGAGAAGCTCCCGCTCGACCTTGAGCCGGCCGTTGCCGGCCTCGGAGGCGATGAAGGACTGGATCTCCGCCGCCAGATGACCGAGCGCACGGCCCTGGTCCTTGACGATCTTGCGGAAGAAGAAGTCCTGCCCCTGGATGGCGGTGGTGCCTTCGTAGAGGGTGTCGATCTTGGCGTCGCGGACGTACTGCTCGATCGGGTAGTCCTGCAGGAAGCCCGATCCGCCCAGCGTCTGCAGGGACTCGGTGCCGAGCAGCACCCACGAGCGCTCCGAGCCGTAGCCCTTGACGATCGGCAACAGCAGGTCGTTGACCGCCTCGGCCAGTTCGTCCGGCTCGCCGGCGTGCGCCGCGAGGCGCACCTTGTCCTGCCAGGACGCGGTGTAGAGCATCAGGGCGCGCATGCCCTCGGCGAAGGACTTCTGCGTCATCAGCGACCGGCGTACGTCGGGGTGGTGGGTGATGGTCACCCGGGGTGCGGTCTTGTCGGCGGCCTGGGTGAGGTCGGCGCCCTGGACGCGAGACTTGGCGTACTCCAGCGCATTCAGATAGCCGGTCGACAACGTGGCGATCGCCTTGGCGCCCACCATCATCCGAGCGTTCTCGATGACCTGGAACATCTGCGCGATGCCGTCGTGCACCTCGCCGAGCAGCCAACCCTGCGCGGGCTCCTTCTCGCCGAAGGTGAGCTCGCAGGTGTTGGAGACCTTGATGCCCATCTTCTTCTCGACGTTGGTGGCGTGGACGCCGTTGCGCTCGCCGGTCAGCTCGCCGGTCTCGAAGTCGAAGTGGAACTTCGGCACGACGAAGAGGCTCAGCCCCTTGGTGCCGGGACCACCGGCGCCCTCGATGCCGACCGGACGCGCCAGCACCAGGTGGACGATGTTCTCGGCCATGTCGTGCTCACCTGAGGTGATGAAGCGCTTGACGCCCTCGATGTTCCACGAGCCGTCCTCGTTGAGCGTCGCCTTCGCACGGCCGGCGCCGACGTCGGAGCCGGCGTCCGGCTCGGTCAGCACCATGGTGGCGCCCCACTGACGCTCGACCATGATCTGGGCGATCCGCTTGTCGCGCTCGTTGCCGTTGGCGTGCACGATGCCGGCGAAGCTGGGGCCGCAGGCATACATCCACACCGGTGCGTTCGCGCCGAGCACCAACTCGCCGACGGCCCAGTTCAGGCTGGGTGGAGCCGGCGTGCCGCCGAGGTCCTCGACGATCCCGAGTCGCCAGTACTCCGCGTCCATCCAGGCCTGGTAGCTCGCCTTGAACGACTCCGGCATCGGTGCGGTCCCGGTCGCCGCGTCGAAGACAGGCGGGTGGCGGTCGGCTTCGACGTACGACGACGCAAGGTCCTCCCTGGCCAGCCGGTCGACCTCGGCCAGGATCTCCCGGGCGGTCTCCGGGTCGATCTCACCGAACGGCCCCTCGCCGAGGATCTCGTCGCGGCCGAGCACCTCGAAGAGGTTGAACTCGATGTCGCGCAGGTTGCTCTTGTAGTGGCTCACTGGTCTGCCCTCTCGGGATCGGTGTGCCGGCCGCGCGGCGGGCGGCGGTTACCGGCGGGTGTTACTAGTCAGTAACATAATTCTCTCTCGGCCACCGCCGTCTGGCAAGCCGAATGAGAAAGTTCACGCCGCGCGCTCGGCGGACGTCATGCTCTGGACTCGCCGGGGCGACCGATCGGTATGACGTCCCGCGGGACGCCGGGACGCCCCGCCACGTGTCTTGTGCACTTTCCCGATGCGATTACCTGACACACTGTCCTCATGCGCGTCTCCACCAAGTCCGACTACGCCTTGCGCGCGCTCATCGAGATGGCTGCGCAGGCGGACTCGGCACCGGTCTCCGCGGAGGAGCTCGGCCGGCGCCAGGAGATCCCGCACGGATTCCTCCAGGCGATCCTGGCCGACCTGCGCCGGGCGAGCATCGTGCTCTCCCAGCGCGGCCAGTCGGGCGGCTGGCGGTTGGCGCGCGACCCGGCCGAGGTGAGTGTCGCGGACGTGATCCGGGCGGTGGACGGTCCGCTGGTGTCGGTCTACGGGCTCCGGCCCGAGTCGGTCTCCTACAACGACTCCGCCCAGGTGCTCCAGCTGGTCTGGATTGCCGCCCGCTCCTCGCTGCGGGAGGTCTTCGAAGAGGTCTCGATCGCCAACCTCGCCTCAGGTCAGCTGCCGCCATCCGTCGCCGAGCGCACGGCCGACGACGACGCCTGGCAGCCCCACTGAAGTCCCACAGCTTTGGTCCCTGCTGAGCCCGGCGGGCAGCGGTATTCCGCCCCCGGCGGCGAGCGCGGTCCGCATCCGCTCGCCGGTGGTGATGAGCCACTCGATCCACCCGTCCCAGCGCTCTTCCTGGGCGACATCAGCAACGTCTGTGTACGCCGCGACTTTGCTTGACTTCAGGCCTTCTCGTGTCTCCCACGCCAGTGGCGCGCCGAAAGCGGCCTCGACCTCTGCCTTGCGAGTGGCAAGAGCCTCGAGGCGCGCGACGTTGAGGTCACGGTCGGACTTCTCGAAGACGAGTTGGACGCTGAGACCGGACTGGCTGAAGCTAGATCCAGTTGACGCCGGACAGGCCTGCGGACATCCCGAACCACGACGACTTCGTGGACATCGATGCTCGTGTCCAAGCAGGATGCTCGGCCAACACGCGGAGGCGGTACTTCTCCCAAAACTCCAGGTACAAGCGCTCGCGCTCGGAGACTCCGCCGGCGTTGGCGGCCGCCGTGGCCTTCACCTGCTTGGCCCAGTCATTTGGTTGTGCCACAAGCTTGAACGCGGGGGCTGGCTGTGAGGATCCAATCCGAATCACTTCAATTTGGACCGCGAAGAACCTGGTGTGCTCGTCGGTCCGATCGTTGAGCCATGCCAGTGCTTCACGGTGTTCCGGACGAATCCGGTGGCGACCCACACAATGGTCGTCGGGTCCGTGCCGGCCGCATAGGTCAGGATCTGACCGAGGTGAAGGTGGTCGGAGATCTCGAGTTGGTTCTCGACGATGACGACCTCGCCGGTGCTCTCGTCCTTGCCGATCAGGTCGAGGCTGAAGTCGCCGACCGTGTGTTCGGCCTCGTCGAGCACGAGGTGCCCCATTCCCAAGAGGTCGGAGAGCACGTCGACGTTCTGGAGCAGCCAGGGTGTGAAGTCATGTGCCTCGTGGGGCCAGATCTGTCGGGGTGGAACGATCTGAATGCGGCCAAGGTCGGCGCTGTTCGTGCTCGTCATGGTGCTTCTCCCGTCAGGCTCGCGTTGAACGACTGTCCCATGAGACCGGCACCCCAGTCTCTGCGTGATCCACTCACGCGTGGTGGGCGAGCCTTTGGCTTTGCCACGGTGTGGTCATTCGTCGCTTGATCGACTCCGCGCATGGCTAGGGTGCTGAGTATGACCGGTCGCGAGCCGCGCGTGGCGATCTACATCGACTTCGGCAGCGACTTGAGGCAGAGGCGGAGAAAGAAGACGGCAGGCCGCCGCGAAATGGGACTTCGCCCCCCCCGAGGTAGGGGCGCGGCAAGTGCGCAGGCCTTATGCGCTGATCCTTGAAGCACTACGAGGTTTGGACGCGCAGCACCCAGATCGTGAGTGGCACGGCCTTGGTGCGCTGAAGAACCAGATTCTGAGGATTGAGCCAGCCTTCCGAGAGCGCGACCACAGCGCTGCAAGCTTCAGCGAGCTGGTCGGGCGTTACGGTGGCCAGGTCGAGGTCAAAGAATCGAGCTAGATTGCGACCGTCGGCTGCTGCTTCCTCGAGCCCTCCATAGGGCTCGCGAATCGTCAAGAATCGTTGGACTCGGCCGGGGGTTGGCCACCGTAGTCAACGGCAGTATCTTCAGCGTTGTCGCGATCCTCGCCGGACCGTAACCACGGGCAGATCCGGTCGCGGGTGCGCAGGTCGGAGCGGTCGGGGTCGGCCAGCACCTCGTGCAGCCGCTCGCCGGGCTCCTCCTCGGCCAGCGAGTGCCCGGTCGGGACCAGGTCGACCTCGACGTCGAGGATGCCCAGACCTGTCTCGTAGGTGCGGGTGCGGCCGAGTCGATGCAGCATGGCCAGCGAGGCCGGATTGTCGGCGGCCACCTCGGTGAGCAGATGGGTGACCCCTTCGGGGCGCCGCCGCATCAGCACGTCCAGCAACGCCGTTGCCACTCCGCGGCCCTGCCAGTCGTCCTTGACGGTGACGGCGATGTCGGCGGCGTCGGGCTGATGGGGGTAGCGCACACAGCGCGCGATGCCCGCTGGCACGACGTCGTCACCCGACTCGGCCATCAGGACCAGTGCGACATGGTCCACACCGTCCACGTCGTCGACGAGGTGCTTGAGCATCGCGTCGCTGAGGTGGACCACTGGGCCGAGGAAGCGCCGCCGCCGCGACTCCGGTGACAGGCTCTCGAACTCCGCGGTCAGTGCGTTGCGGTCGGTCGGCAGCAGCGGCCACACCCAGCAGCGAGTGCCGTCGCGGAGATGCACCTCCTCAGCCATGCTCGCCCACCCAGTCCAGCACGGGGCGCAGCTCGCGCCAGTCACGCCGTACGGCGTCGGCCAGCTCGGGGGTGTGGATCAGCGGCTCGAAGCCGTAGGAGCGGGTCAACGTCAGGGACTTGTGCCGGAGCAGGTCGATGCGCGGGTGGTCTGCCGGGTAGCCGCGCGGTGACGTCTTGAGCTGCTCGCCGCCGAGCTCCCAGCCGGCTCGGGTGAGCTTGTTGACGATCCGCCGCAGCTGTCGGCCGGTGCGGTCGTCGTCGATGGCCTCTCGCAGCGCACCCAGTCGCTCGGCATCGGCGGCGTAGAAGCCGCCGCCCGTGCTCACGCCGCGTGCCGCGATCTGGACGTACCACCCGGTGGCCGGGCCGGTGGCCACGTAGGCACCCTGGTGCGTCTTGTAGGGGGCCTTGTCCTTCGCGAAACGCACGTCTCGGTAGGGCCGGAAGACCTTGGCCTCGCCGAACTCGGCCGCCAGCCCGGCGCACAATGCCTCCAGCGGTGCGCGCACCGCCTCCTGGTAGACGGCCTTGTGGGCCTCCCAGAACGACTTGGTGTTGTCCATCTCAAGGTCGTCGTAGAAGTCCAACGCCGCCACGGGAAAACCCCGGAACTCCACCCCTCGACCCTAGAACATGCGGTTGCGGACGACGGTGGCCGGGCGAGACGCGCTAGGAGGTCGCCGCCGTGACCTGGCTGTCGCCCTTGCTGGTCAGCGCGGTCACCGTGAGGTGGTGACCACCGCAGCGCGCCGTGCCCGACACGAACGCCTCGCCGCCGGTCTCGGTCGCATACACCACACTCAGCCGCCCGTCCGTCGTCCAGCGGAGCACCTGGGCGGGATCGCGGTCGCGCTCGGGCGCCCGGTTGAAGTACGCCGCTCCGTCGCAGGTGGTCAGAGTCCCGGAGTCGCCCATCCCCAGGTCGAAGTAGCCGTCACCGACCGAGGCGTAGAAGTGGGCGCGCTCGATGCGACGCTCGTTCGGGATGACCGACCACACCCGGCCGCCGTCGAGGGCCACTCCCTCCCAGCCGGTGCACTCGGTGACGCCCGGGAAGGGAGTCAGCTCGCCATCGGTGACCTCGGCCACGGTGCGGCACGAGGGCCGGGCGTCGTCGAAGGCCATCAGGCTGACCCCACCCGGGCCAACCTGCACGTGGGTGAACCCGGTGCGTGCGGGCGCGCACCAGCCGACGTCCGACGACTGCGTGGCCAGGTCGACGGTCGCCAGACAGTAGGCCCGTTTGGGCCCGAGGGTCGGATGCTCGAGCTGCCCGTTGCCCAGTGCCCAGCTGCCGCCGTTGACGGTGGCAGCCTCCGAGTCACCGTCGACCACGAACTGGTTGCCGCTGGCCAGGTCGACGACCGTCGCGCGGGCGGGCTTCTGCTCTTGCCGGTCACCGGTGACGACGACGGCGTAACTGTCGTTCATCAGGGCATCGGTGACCCGGAAGCCGGCATCCGCGTCGACCGTGGCCGACTGGTCACCGGCGAGGGTGGCCCGGCTGGCGTCCGCGGTGACGGTCAGGGTGCCGTGGTCGCCGACCGTGATCGTGTCGGTGACCGCCCCAGGTGCCTTCTTCCACCGGAGCGGATCGTCTTGCGGGGTGACCTTCGCCGGCTGGTCTGCCGTGCCACCGCTGGGCGTGCTGGTGGGGTTGGACTCGCTCGGGCTCTGGCTGTCGCTCGCGGTCCCGCTCTGGGTCGCAGGCGACCCGCCATCGCGCGGCGTACCGCCGGAGCATGCGGCCAGTAGGCCACACGAGAGTACGGCGACCAGCGCCGTTGCCGCCCGCACGGTCAGACCCCGATGTTGTGGTACGGGTGGGCCTGGTTGGCCCGGTAGGACTGGTAGGCGGAGTGCCACTGAACGCGCTTGATGAACGGCTCGGACGGGTCGAACCGCTGCTGGTTCCACGGCTCGAAGTAGCTGACCAGGTTGGCCTTCTTCCCGCGCTTGTCGTAGCCGCGACCCACCTGATAGTGCCCCGATCCGTCGTCGTCGAGGTAGGAGAAGTACTTCTTCAGCAGGATCGGGTGCATCACGATGGGCGCCTTGTAGTCGTGGATGTGGCGCATGATCAGCAGATACCACTTGGCGTAGCTGTACTTGCCGATGTCGAGGGTGATGTAGGGGCCGGCGTAGTCGGCGCGGTCCCAGCCGGTGTGCTTGTTGATGACCGAGACGATCGACCCGATCGCGGTGCCCGAGGACGTGGTGCCGAGCTCGTTGGCCCAGTGCTGCTGGCTCTGCCGGTTGTGCTTCCAGCCCCACACGATCATCTGCGTCGAGGTCGGGCCGCACCAGTAGGTCCGGGTCTGCTCGGCGACCTGGGTCGGGTTGAGCACCTTGCTCTTGCGCGGGTAGTCGCGCGCGGTCTTGACCGTGGGCTTGGAGCTCGGGCTGGCCGACGCCTTGGGCGACTTGGTCTTGGTGGGCGTCGCCGATGGCGAGGAGCTCTTGGCTTGACTCGTGGTGTCGTCGGCCGCACCGTTGGCGAGCAGTGCCTGCGCCTCCGGGTGGCGGGCGAGGAAGCCGGCCGGGTAGGGGATCCCCTCGATCTCGTGACGGATCACCCAGACCTTCGCCACCGACCGGGCGGCCTCTGTCAGCTCGGCTCGCTCCTGGTTCGCCCGGCGTTGCGGGCTCAGTGCGGCGTGCTCGCGCAGTTCCGCCGCCGGGTCGAGGTCGCCGGTGTTCAGTCGACGGGCGCTGCTCTTGGCGGAGATCGTGTCGGCCCGCGCTGCGCGGGCCACCTCGGTGGCTGCCTGCTCGGGTGTGCTCTCGGTCCAGCCGAGGTCGAGGCAGTAGGTGAGCCCTTCGAAGTCGGCACAGCGCACCTGCTGCGTCGCGAGCCGACCCAACGCGGTGGCCGGAGCGAGCTTGGGTTGGCGCAGGCCCGCATCGACGACGCGGTCGATCTCTTGCCGCATCGCCGGCGTCACCGTGCCGTAGGCGTTGGCTGCCGATGGCATGCGACTCGCTGCCTTGCCGTCGGTGGGCGTGAGCGCGTCCTCGGGACCGTGGGCGCGGGGCAGGAAAGGAGCTGCGGCAACCAGCATCGCCAAGGCGACGATGGCGACCGTGCGGCGGCGGGGCATGGGGAAGACCTCAATCGCAGGGGGCGTCAAGCACTCCTTCAACGATAACCCCATTAGTCACATTCGTCACAACCGTTGCCGGAAGGGCGTGGCAGAAAGGGATGGCCGTCCGCCGAGCGGGTCACGAAGAAAGTAGGAGGTTCCGCCAAGAGGGGCTGAACCTCTAACGGGGGTTCGTCGAAGGTGGATCACCAGGTGGAGCGGATGACGAGGCTCGAACTCGCGACATCGACCTTGGGAAGGTCGCGCTCTACCAACTGAGCTACATCCGCAGTGCCGCCCGTGGCCGGACGGCGGATGCGATGCTACCAACCGCTGCGGCCGTGGCCGAACCCTCGTCTAGTCGACGGGCGCCAGAGTGGGCCGCTTGGGGCTGACCAGGTCGCCGGAGCTCCGGCCGGTGACGCGACGCCGCACCCACGGCACCGCGTGCTCCTTGGCCCAGCGCAGGTTCTCCCGGCGGGCCTCCGCCTTGGTCAGCACCAGCCGGGTCGGCAGCTCCGGCTCCGCGAGCCCGTGGTCGATGCCGAGCCGGTCGAGCACGGCGCGCGCGATGTGGCTGTGACCGTAGGAGTTCAGGTGCATCCGGTCGTCGTCCCAGATCGCCCAGGGCGGAGCGTCGCGCATCCGCCACATGTCGGTGATCAGCGCGCCGTGGCGATCCGCGATCTCCCGGACGCCCTCGTTGTAGATCGCCATCCGGCCACGAACCGGGCGGAAGACCGCCGAGATGCCGGGGTCGTAGGCGGTGAACATCGTCACCGTCGCGCCGCTGTCGGCCAGGCGGCCGATCGCGACGTCGTACGACGCCAGCAGCGCGTCGATGTCGACCTTGGGCCGGAGGATGTCGTTGGCGCCGGCATAGATGGAGACCAGATCGGGCTCCATCGCCACGGCCGGAGCCACCTGCTCGGCAAGGATCGCGGCGAGCTTGCGACCACGGATGGCGAGGTTGGCGTAGCCGAACTCGCCCGGACCGAGACCCGGCTGCTTGGCCAGCACCTCGGCCACCCGGTCGGCCCAGCCGCGCAGGCCGTTGGGGCGCTCGGGATCGGGGTCGCCGACGCCCTCGGTGAAGGAGTCGCCGAGCGCGACGTACCGACGAAAGACCATGACCGGTAGGTTACGACCCGTGCTGCTGTCCGATCGCGACATCCTCGGTGAGATCGACCACGGCCGGATCGAGTTGAATCCGTGGGATCCCGCGATGCTTCAGCCGTCGAGCATCGACGTCCGGCTGGACCGGTTCTTCCGGGTCTTCGAGAACCATCGCTATCCCCATATCGACCCGGCCGAGGACCAGTCCGAGCTGACCCGCGAGGTGATCGTCGAGGGGACCGAGGATCCGTTCATCCTGCACCCAGGTGAGTTTGCCCTCGGCTCGACCTACGAGGTCGTCTCCCTGCCCGACGACGTCGCCGCGCGAGTGGAGGGCAAGTCCTCGCTCGGCCGGCTCGGCCTGCTCACCCATGCCACGGCCGGCTTCATCGACCCCGGCTTCACCGGACACGTCACCTTGGAGCTGGCCAACGTCGCCACCTTGCCGATCAAGCTGTGGCCAGGGATGAAGATCGGTCAGCTCTGCTTCTTCCGGCTCACCTCGCCCGCCGAGCATCCCTACGGGTCGGAGAAGTACGGCTCCCGCTACCAGGGTCAGCGCGGCCCCACGCCGTCTCGGAGCTTCCAGAACTTCCACCGCACCCGCATCTGACTTGTTGCGGTTTGGGCCCAAACGGCGCACATCAGCGACGTCCCGCGGTCAGGAAGTGACGCGACGGCGGCGGCGCCACCACTCCCAGATCATCGGGAGCAGCGACATGCCGACCAGGATGATCGCGGCGATCTCGAGGTTGTCGCGGATCACCGCGACGCCGCCGAGGTAGTAGCCCATCAGTGTGATCGTCACCACCCAGAGCACGGCGCCGACCAGGCTCCACAGCAAGAAGTGGCGCCGATCCATCCGAGTGACGCCGGCGATCACGGTGACGAAGGTCCGCACTACCGGAACGAAACGGCCCAGGATCAGTGCACGGGCGCCGTGCCGCTCGAAGAACTCGTGGGTCTTGTCGATGTACTCCCGTTTGAGGAGCCGCCCGTCGCGTTCGTAGAGCGCCGGTCCGATCGCACGGCCGATCTCGTAGCCCACCACGTTGCCGGCGAACGCCGCCGTCACCAGCGCCAGCATCGCCACGGGGAGCGAGACCGGGATGTTGTCGCCGGCGATGAACAGTCCCATCGCGAAGAGCAGCGAGTCACCCGGCAGGATCGGGAAGAAGAGCCCGCACTCGACGAAGACGATCACCAGGCTGATCCAGAAGAACTCGCTCCCGAACCGGTCCAGCCACCATTGCGGGTCCATCCAACTGATCCCGAACAGCATCAGCGACAGGAACGGGCTCACGGCGGCGACCCTATCGGGGCACACCGAATCCGCCCGACGAACCTCCGGCGATGGGCACTACTGTGCACCCGATGGACCAGCGCGCGCCGTACGACCCGATGCCGCACGGCCCCACCGAGGTCGGCGTCGGCCCGTGGGTGGGGGAGTGGCCCACGGGCGAGGAGTACGACGTCCGGTTGTTGGCCGAGGGCGACCGGCGCAACGTGGTCGATCGCTACCGCTACTGGACGATGGAGGCGATTCGCGCCGATCTCGACACCCGGCGCCACGACTTCCACATCGCGATCGAGAACTGGCAGCACGACTTCAACATCGGCACCATCGTGCGGACCGCGAACGCCTTCCTGGCCGCCGAGGTCCACATCGTCGGCAACCGTCGGTGGAACCGTCGCGGTGCGATGGTGACCGATCGCTACCAGCATGTGCGGCACCACCCGGACGTGTCGGCGCTGGCTGACTACCTGGGCGGGCTGCCCTCGGGTGTGATGCCGTTGCTGGGCATCGACAACCTGCCCGGCTCGGCGCACCTGGAGACGATGAGGATGCCGCGTCGGGTGTGCTTCTTGTTCGGCCAGGAGGGGCCGGGGCTGTCGCAGGCTGCGCGGGCCGCGTGCGACCAGACGTTCTCGATCGCTCAGTTCGGGTCGACGCGGTCGATCAACGCCTCCGCCGCCGCCGCGATCACCATGCACGGCTGGATCCGCGAGCATGCGGACCTTTCCGGCGAGGCTGCCTGGCGGGGGTGAGGCTGGGCGGGCCTCGTCAGTGCTTGGTCTTGGAGTAGCAGACGACGACGTGGTCGCCAGTCTTCCAACGGTCGTCGAACGGCCAGCTGAAGCGGTAGTCCTCGGACGACACCAGATTGCGGCAGCGCTTGGTCCCGGCTTTGATGAACTTCTTCCTGCTGGGGTACTTCTTCGTCTTCATCACGAACGTGCCCGTGGCGCGGAACTGGTGGCGCTTGTTGCAGGTGGTCCAGATGAAGTTCTTCCCGACCAGGCACCGGGCGAGGTCGTCGGGGAGTGGAGGCGAGGGAAGCATCGGCACGATGTCGGTCGGCAGTGTGGCGAGCTTGTTGCCCTGGTAGCGGATGAGGTCACAGCGGATCCACCGTGCCCCCTTCCTCTTCTCCGCTTTGGTAGGCACGTACCACCCGCTGGTGTAGGTCGTCAGGTCCCGCAGGCGCATGGAGCCGCCGAGCGCCGCATCCCAGGCCGGATAGCACTTCCGATAGAGGATCTCGTTCACCTCGGGCATGGTGATCGTCGCCCAGGTGTACCTCTTCGGCAGCGTCACGACGGAGAGCACCTTGGCCGTGTGCCTGCCGGCGCAGTCGACGGTCGGTGAGGTGCTCGACTGCTGAAAGAGCTCCGCCATGTCGTAGTTGCGGCACTCGCCAACCGTCGGCCGGTGGTAGTCGGGGTCGCCAGCCGCAGCGGTAGCGGCGTGGCTGACTGCCGGGACGAGGCTGAGGGTGAGGCCGGCGATCAGGGCCGCGGCGAGGTGCTTCACGTCGTGCTCCTGTGATCCGAGGGTCGGGGGCGTACGGCGCGGGGCTCGCGGGCACGGCTGCCGCATCGTACGGCCCTGTCGGGCGGTCCCGCACCCGACATGGTGAGTCGGTGATCGAACCGTGACCGATGAGATCGGGCGTCTCGGCGAGGACTAGGGTGGAGCCACCGGTGCTGGGGCCCCGACACCCAGGGGAGGATCCCGGACCGTCTGCCCGGATCGTGCGCTAGGAGAACCCCGATGCCCATCGCGACCCCTGAGGTCTATGCCCAAATGCTCGACACGGCCAAGGAGAAGGGCTTCGCCTTCCCGGCCATCAACGTAACCTCCTCCCAGACGCTGAACGCGGCCCTGCAGGGCTTTGCCGAGGCCGGCTCCGACGGCATCGTGCAGGTCTCGACGGGCGGCGCGGAGTACTTCTCCGGACCCACGATCAAGAACATGGTCTCCGGCTCGGTTGCGTTCGCGGCGTACGCCGCCGAGGTCGCGAAGTCCTACCCGATCAACATCGCGCTGCACACCGACCACTGCCCCGAGCCGAAGCTGGACGGCTTCGTCCGGCCGCTGCTCGACATCTCCGCCGAGCGGGTGCAACGCGGCGAGGCTCCTCTCTTCCAGTCGCACATGTGGGACGGGTCCGCCGTACCTCTCACCCAGAACCTCGAGATCGCCCAGGAGCTGCTCGCCAAGGCCGCCGCGGCGCACATCATCTTGGAGATCGAGGTCGGCGTCGTGGGCGGCGAGGAGGACGGCATCGTCGGCGCCATCGACGACAAGCTCTACAGCACCCCCGAGGACGCGCTCGCCACCGTCGCCGCGCTGGGCATCGGCGAGAACGGCCGCTACATGACCGCTCTGACCTTCGGCAACGTGCACGGTGTCTACAAGCCCGGCAACGTCAAGCTGCGCCCGGAGGTGCTCAAGGCGGCCCAGGAGGCGGTCACCGCCAAGCTCGGCCTGCCCGAGGGCTCCCGCCCGTTCGACCTGGTCTTCCACGGTGGCTCCGGCTCGCTGCCGGAGGAGATCGCGGCCGCGGTCGACTACGGCGTGGTGAAGATGAACGTCGACACCGACACGCAGTACGCCTTCACCCGTCCGGTCGCCGACCACATGCTCAAGAACTACGACGGCGTGTTGAAGATCGACGGCGAGGTCGGCAACAAGAAGATCTACGACCCGCGTGCCTGGGGCAAGGCCGCCGAGGCTGGCATGGCCGCCCGCGTCGTCGAGGCGTGTGAGAACCTCCGCTCCGTGGGCCACTCCCTCGGCGCCTGAGCCTCCCGTCTGCTGGTTGGTCGTCTGTCGCGGGTCTGTGGTTGCGGTCCCCCGTCTGCCGCGGTGCTGTGGTGGGCAAACCGGGGTGAATCGGCCTTCGGAGCCACCACAGGACCGCGGCAGACAACCGAGCACCGCGGCAGACGAGGAGGCTGCGGGAGTTGGTGGACCAGATACCGTCCACAGGGGCCAACTCCGGGTGCCTGTCCACAGCCCGAGGGCTGTGGTCATCCGCGGCTCGCCCGTTCGGCGCACCGTGGTGGCATGTCAGACGAAGACATTCGAGGTGCGACTGGCCTTGCGGCGCAGTGGGGGCTCATCACCCGCAGACAGGCGCTGGACAGTGGCCACTCTCCGCAACAGGTGCGCACGCGTGCCGGCCCACGCGGTCCGTGGATCAGCGTGCGACGGGGTGTGTACGCCGTCCGTGAGAGGTGGGACGCCGCCAGCGACTCCGAGCGTGCCTTGATGGCGGATGTGGCTGCCCACCTTTCGATGAGGTTGCCCCATGCGTTGAGCCACGACTCGGCGGCGCGGGCGATGGACTTGCCCCTCCTGCGTCCCATGCGCCCGCTGATTCACGTCACCCGACAGGGCGTGCTCGGGACGCGCACCGAGTGGGGGGTCAAGCATCACCTCGGGCGGGAGTCCCCGGCCCAGATCAATGACCTGGACGGCGTCTTGGTCACAGGGCTGGCACGAACCTCTCTCGATCTTGCGCGTGAACACGGATTCCCCGCTGGCGTGGTCGCGATCGATGCGGCTCGGCGTCGCGGTGCGACTCCACGCGAGTATGAGCACGAGCTCGCCCGGATGAAGCACTGGCCGTTCGTCACGGTCGCCCGGCGCGCATTGCACTTCTCGGACCCCGGGGCCGAGAGTCCGGCGGAATCGCTGGGCCGGATCCTTGTCGATGAGCTTGGGCTCGGGGAGGTGCAGTCTCAGTTCGCGGTCCGGCTCGGGGACAGAACCGTGTGGTGCGACCTGCGTGTGGGCTGCCATGTGTTCGAAGTAGACGGCCGAGTGAAGTATCGCCGGGTGGAGGACGGCGGCCTTGCCGAGGATCCGAGCGAGGTCATCTGGGCGGAAAAGCTGCGCGAGCGCGACATCTGCTCGGTCGGCTTGGGCATGTCTCGCATCGTCTGGTCAGACTTCTGGGGTGAGCAGCGCGACCTCGCCATCGCCCGCCTCCGCCGAGAGTACGCGCTAACCCGGCAGCGGTTCGGCGACCGTCTTCCCGAGCACTTGGAGCGGTTCGCCAGGAGCCACCCACGGTCCGTCCGGTGAGGTCTACCGCTCGGTGGGCGCCCTGTCTGCCGCGGTGTTACGACGTCTGCCGCGGTGTTACGACGTCTGCCGCGGTGCAGTGGTGGCTCCGGGGGCCATTTCAGGCCGATTTGCCCACCACAGGACCGCGGCAGACGGGAAGACGGCCAGCACCGGGCCGCCAGCAGCGGGAGTCAGCCCAGCAGCTCGTCGTACGCCGCGGGGCTGGAGTCGCGGAGGAACTCCGAGCAGCGCTCCCACTCGTCGGTCTCGCCGATGGCGCGGGCGGAGGTGGCCAGGAGGGCGAGGCTACGCAGGAAACCGCGGTTGGGCTCGTGCTCCCAGGGGACCGGGCCGTGCCCCTTCCAGCCGTTGCGGCGCAGCACGTCCAGCGAGCGGTGGTAGCCGACCCGGGCATAGGCGTAGACCGTGACGTCGTCGGCGCCGGCCTCCTTCGCCTGCGTCGCGAGGGCGGCCCAGGCGGCGGGTGAGGCCGGACGGCGACGTACGACGGCAGCGGGCGGCTCGCCTGCCGCCAACTCGTCGTCGGCAGGATCGGCGGGCAGCAGCGTCGGTGGGGGACCGGCGAGCAGGTCGACATGGCTCATGTCGGACAGCCTCTCACCCCAGCGATCGAGCCGCCGACACCCCGGAAACAAGAACGTTCGAACTCGAACGTTCTCCGCGGGAGGAACAGTTGTCGGTGCCGAGGTGTTGAGTGGAGTCGTGACCCAGACGACCCAGCATGTCCAGGCCCGCACCGCGGCCCACGACAACCCGTGGCCAGCGCTGTTCGCGCTCTGCCTCGGCTTCTTCATGATCCTGGTCGACATGACCATCGTGTCAGTCGCGACGCCCGCGCTCATCGAGAACCTGCAGGCAGACGTCAACGACGTCGTGTGGGTGACCAGTGCCTACCTGTTGGCCTACGCCGGCCCGGTGCTGATCACCGGCAGGCTGGGAGACCGATTCGGGCAGAAACGGCTCTACCTGGTCGGCCTGGCCGTCTTCACGCTCTCCTCACTGTGGTGTGGGCTGACCGGCTCGGTCGGCATGCTGATCCTGGCGCGGGTGTTCCAAGGGCTGGGTGCGGCGATGATGACGCCGCAGACGATGGCGATCATCACCCGGATCTTCCCGGCCGACTCGCGCGGTCGGGCGATGTCGCTGTGGGGAGCGACCGCGGGCGTGGCGACGCTGGTCGGCCCGCTGCTGGGTGGTGTGCTGGTCGACGCACTCGGCTGGGAGTGGATCTTCTTCATCAACGTGCCGGTCGGCGTGCTCGGGTTCGTGCTCGCCTGGCGGTTGGTGCCGCACCTGGAGACCCACCCGCACAAGTTCGACTGGCTGGGGGTCGCACTGAGCGGCATCGGCATGGTGGCGCTGGTGTTCGGGATCCAGGAGGGTCATCAGTACGACTGGTCCACCATCACGGGCTGGATCTCGGTGCCGCTGCTGATCGGGCTGGGTCTGGTCCTCCTGATCGCCTTCGTGATCTGGCAGAGGTTCAACCGCAACGAGCCGCTGGTGCCGCTGAGCCTCTTCCGCGACCGCAACTTCTCGCTGGCCAACCTGGCTATCTCGAGCATGGGCTGTGCGGTGACTGCGCTGGGCTTCCCGCTGATGCTCTATGCCCAGCTCGTGCGCGGGCTCTCGCCGACCAAGGCTGCGCTGTTGATGGTGCCGATGGCGATCATGTCGATCGTGCTGGCGCCCGGCGTCGGGAAGCTCACCGACCGGGTGCATCCTCGGCTGCTCACCGTCTTCGGCTTCGCAGCGGTGATCGCCTCGCTGCTGTGGCTCGCCGCGGTGATGACACCGGACTCGGCGACCTGGGAGATCCTGCTGCCGATGGCGCTGCTCGGCACCGGCAGCGCCTTCGTCTGGGCGCCGACCAGCGCCACCGCCAACCGCAACCTGCCGATGCACCAGGCGGGTGCGGGTGCGGGTGTCTACAACGCGACCCGCCAGGTGGGTGCCGTGCTCGGCTCGGCGGCTATCGCGGTGTTGATCGACTCCCGGTTGGCAGCCAACGGCCTCGACTTCTCACCCAGCGAGGCCGGTGCTGCCGCAGGTGGTCTGCCGGCCGCTGTCCTCGACCCGTTCAGCAAGGCGATGGCAGAGGCCACCTTGCTGCCCGCGCTGGTCCTAGTGGTCGGGCTGGTCGCGTCGATGTTCTACGAACAGGCCAGACACCTGGCCGCTGCCGAGGCCACACCAGCGGCTGCGACAGCCGACTGACCGACCAAAGGGGTCAGCGGGCGAGCAGCGACCGGACCCGGTCGGTGCCCAGCGCCATGATCAGCGTGGGCAGCCGAGGGCCGCGCTCGGCACCGACCAGCAGCCGATAGAGCAGGCGGAAGAACTCCTTCTGGTCCGCCTTCACCTCGTCGGTGGGGGCGGCATCCACGGCCAGCCCGCGGGCGAGCTTCGGAACGCCGTACACCAGCGCCGTCACCGACTCCAGGTCCCCCGCCTCGCTAAGCCCCTCGCCCAGCAGATCCAGCCACTGTGACTCCCGCTCGGACAACCCGGCCAGCAGCTCGCTGTCCGGGGCGTCCCGCACCAGGGTGCGCTCCTCGGCGGGCACATAGCCGGCGACCCAGTTCATCGCCCGGCTCAACCGCGGCTCCAACTGGGCGACGCTGTCGTGGGCGTGGCCGACCTCGGAGACGATCCGGCTGATCTGCTCGGCCGACCCCGCGGTGACGTCGGCGACCGAGGAGAGCACCCGGAAGGGTACGACGACCTCGGGCGTCGGCAGCCGACCGGCCGCGGCGGTCGCGGACGCGCGCTCCCAGGCAAGCACCTGGACGTCACGCTTGGCCGGATCGGCGGCCTTGCGAGTCAGCGCGTCCCACTCGTCGTAGAGCCGCACCACCTCGGGCCCGAAGTCGATGTCGAAGGCCTGCTTGGGTTGTCGGCGCACGTAGAGCCAGCGCAGCAGCGGCGCCTCGAGCACCTCCAGCGCATCGGCGGCAGTCGGCACCCCGCCCTTCGAGGACGACATCTTGGTCATCCCGGCGAAGCCGACGAAGGAGTAGCGGAACCAGGTCGGCCGCGGCCACGCCCAGATCTTCTCGACCAGCTCGTGGCCGACAGTGAAGGACGACCCGGGGCTGGCATGGTCCGCGCCGGCGGGCTCGAAGTCGACCTTCTCGTAGGCCCACCGCATCGGCCAGTCGATCTTCCAGACCAGCTTGCCCTCGAACTGCGTGGACAGGTTCGTCACACCGCTGAAGTCGCAGGCGCGACAGACGTAGGCAAGATCGGTGGTCTCGTCGTCGTACGACGTGAGCGTGACCAGGTCGCGCTGACACTGGCGGCAGTAGGGCTTGTAGGGGAAGTTCCGCAGATCGTCTGCGGCGTCGTCTTCGCCCGCATCGCCGGCGTCGTCTTCGTCGAAGGCGACCGAGTCGGCGTACGCGGCGGCCTCCTCGTCGCTGTCGGTGCTGATCGCCTTCTTGGTGCGGTAGCGGTCCAGCACCTCGTCGATCTCGTGTCGACGGGCGACCACCTCGAGCACCTGGTCGCGATAGGCACCGGAGGTGTACATCTCGGCCTGGTCGATCTCGACCATCGTGCAGCCGAGCTCTCGCAGCGCATCGCGCAACGGCGCCTTGAAGTGCTCGGCCCAGCTGGGGTGGCACTCCCAAGGATCCGGCACGGCGGACAGCGGGCGGCCGATGTGGTCGTTCCAGGACTCGTCGACGCCGTGCGGCACCTTGCGGAAGCGGTCGAAGTCGTCCCAGCTCTGTAGATGCCGCACCGGCACGCCGCGGCGCTGGATCTCGTCGGCGACGAAGTGCACCGACAAGAACTCCCTCAAGTTGCCCAGGTGGATCGGACCGGACGGTGAGATGCCGGAGGCGCAGGTGACCAGGTTGCCCTCGCCCGCGTGCCGGATGGCGTCGTCCGCGGCGCGGGTGACCCAGTCGGTCGGGTCGCCACTGGATCCGCGTCGGGCCATCGGTCTGCTCCCGGTCTACTGGTAGGTCTGCTGGTGGTGGTCTGCTGGTCTGGATGCGACCCGCAACGCTAACAACCCTGTCTGGCCGCCCTCCACGGGGTTTCGCTGCGCGAGCAGAGCCGATGCGAAACCGGGCGAGTGGTGGCCCTCAGGCGGGGACGACCATGGAGTACGCCGCCGGCTCGACCCGCCAGGTCCGCTGCCGCTCGGGCCCGTAGACCTCGCCGTCCGCGGAGCACCAGAACTCCGCGCCGGACACCGAGACCTGCTCACCTCGGAGCGTGAGGACGTCGTCACGCTCGGCGTGGCGACGCACCAGCACTTGGGCGGAGTAGGCGACCCGGGCCACCGGGCCTACGGCCCGGGACACCAGCACGTCCACGCGGCCGTCGGTGGCGTCGGCTGCCGGCGTCAGGTCGGCGCCGCCACCCACCGAGCTGCCGTTGCCGATCGCGACCATCAGCACGGGTTGGTCGAGATCGTTGACCACCTCGCCGTCGACCTCGACTCGGAGTCGCAGGGTGGGTGGCATCACGATGGCCTGCACGACGCCGATGGGATAGCCGAGGCGGCCCAGGTCGACCCCGCCGATGCCGACCGAGCCGAGCCGTTCCTTCCAGCCCGCGCCCTTGGTCGCTGCCTCGGCGCCCACCCCCACGTGGACGTTGTTGACGACCACGTCGCCGACCTCGTCGACGATCAGGTCGATCGGTCGCACCGTCCCGTGCAGGACCACCCGGGCGGCCTCCTCCACGTCGAGCGGGACGTCGAGGTGCCGGGCGAAGTCGTTGCCGGTGCCGAGTGGCAGCAACCCGAGCACGGCTCGCTTGAGGTCGTGGCGGCGGTAGAGCGCGGCGATGACCGCATGCAGACTGCCGTCGCCGCCGGCGACCACGATCCGCCGCGACCCGGCACGGTGAAGCACGCCGTCGAACTCGCTGGGGCTGGAGGTGCTGGCCAACTCGACGGACGCCTCGGACCGGAGCACGGCCAGTCCGCGCTCCAGGGCCTCTTGGTCGGCCGTCCCGGCGTCGCTGTTGCTGATCACCAGCAGTGGGTCCACCATGCGGACGATACCTGGGCACGTTCTTGGTAGCGTGCCTTGCGCAACCCGATCGGTGGGCCAAGCAGACGAGGTGGAGGAGGGCGCGATGCCCGCGATCGTGATCCTAGGCGCCCAATGGGGCGACGAAGGCAAGGGCAAGGCCACCGACCTTCTGGCGACGACGGAGACCATCCACTACGTCGTGCGGACCTCGGGTGGGCACAACGCCGGACACACGATCGTCGTGGACGGCCAGAAGTTCGCGACCCATCTGCTGCCGTCGGGGATCCTCACCCCGGGGACCACCTCGGTGATCGGCAACGGGGTCGTGGTCTCGCCCGAGGCGCTCTTCGCCGAGCTCGACGCCTTGCGCGACCAAGGGGTGGAGATCTCCCCTCTCATCGTGTCGGCGAACGCCCACGTCATCGCGTCGTACCACTCCACGATCGACAAGGTGACCGAGCGCTTCCTCGGCGCCAACCGGATCGGCACCACCGGGCGCGGCATCGGTCCGGCGTACTCCGACAAGGTCAACCGTCTCGGCATCCGCGTCGCAGACCTCTTCGACGAGGGCATCTTGCGGCAGAAGGTGGAGTCGTCGCTGGAGGTCAAGAACCACCTGCTGGCCAAGGTCTACAACCGCCGGGCGATCGAGCCGGAGGCAATCGTCGAGGAGTTGCTGGGGTATGTCGACCGCTTGCGCCCGCTGGTCGCCGACACCTCGTTGCTGCTCAACCGGGCCCTCGACGACGGCCAGACGGTGCTGTTCGAGGGAGCCCAGGCGACCATGCTCGACGTCGACCACGGGACCTACCCGTTCGTGACCTCCTCCTCGCCGGTGGCCGGCGGCGTCTGCATCGGTGCCGGGGTCGGCCCGACCCGGATCGACCGGGTGATCGGGGTCATCAAGGCCTACACCACGCGGGTCGGCGCCGGCCCGTTCCCCACCGAGCTGTTCGACGAGGACGGCGAGAAGCTCTGGAAGATCGGCGGCGAGGTCGGCGTCTCGACGGGCCGCAACCGCCGGTGCGGGTGGTACGACGCCGTGGTCGCCCGCTATGCCTCCCGGATCAACGGGCTGACGGACCTGTTCCTCACCAAGCTCGACGTGCTCTCGTCGTGGGAGCGGGTGCCGGTCTGTGTGGCCTACGACGTCGACGGCGAGCGCCACGACGAGATGCCGATGACGCAGACCGAGTTCCACCACGCTCGCCCGATCTACGAGTTTCTCCCGGGCTGGTGGGAGGACATCTCCGGCTGCCGCTCCTTCGCCGACTTGCCGCCCAACGCCCAGCGCTATGTCGAGACGCTCGAGGAGATCTCGGGCACCCCGATCTGGGGTGTCGGTGTCGGCCCCGGCCGTGAGCAGACGCTGCTCGTCCGGGACTGAGCGACGCTACTAGGATCGACGCCCGTGAGGACCCTGGTGATCGGGACGGGCGGGCGCGAGCATGCGCTGGCATGGGCGCTGAGTCGCGACCCGGGCGTGAGCGAGGTGCACGCGGCGCCGGGCAACCCGGGCATCGCCGAGGTTGCGACGCTGCACGACGTCGACCCGATGGACGGGGCGGCGGTGGCTGACTTGGCTCGGGAGCTGGGCATCGATCTGGTCGTCGTCGGCCCGGAGGCGCCGCTGGTCGCGGGTGTCGCGGATGCGGTGCGTGCGGCTGGGATCGCCTGCTTCGGCCCGACCCGGCAGGCGGCTCAGCTGGAGGGTTCGAAGGCGTTCGCCAAGGACGTCATGCAGGTTGCCGGAGTCCCCACCGCGAGTGCTCGCGTCTGCGAGACGGCGGAGGAGGCGGCTGCTGCGCTCGACGATCTCGGGGCGCCGTACGTCGTCAAGGACGACGGTCTCGCCGCCGGCAAGGGCGTCGTCGTGACCGAGGACCGCCAAGCGGCGCTGGACCACGCCGCGGCCTGTGGCCGCGTGGTCATCGAGGAGTACCTCGACGGTCCCGAGGTCTCCCTCTTCGCCCTCACCGACGGACGCACCGTCTACCCACTTCAGCCGGCCCAGGACTTCAAGCGCATCGGAGACGGCGACCAGGGACCCAACACCGGCGGGATGGGCGCCTACACGCCCCTGCCCTGGGCGCCGGACGACCTGGTCGACGACGTGTTGCGCACCGTGCTGCAGCCGACCGTCGACGAGATGACGCGCCGCGGCACGCCGTTCGCGGGTCTCCTCTACGCGGGCCTTGCCCTGACCTCGCGCGGCGTCCGTGTCATCGAGTTCAACGCCCGCTTCGGTGACCCCGAGACGCAGCCGCTGATGGCCCTGCTCGACTCGCCGCTCTCACCGCTGCTGTACGCCGCCGCGACGGGCACCCTCGCCGCCGTGCCCCCGCCGGCGTGGAAGCCCGGTGCGGCCGTGGCCGTGGTGATGGCCAGCAAGGGCTACCCGGAGTCTTCCTCGAGTGGTGACGTGATCGACGGCGTGGAGAGCCTGGCCGG
This sequence comes from Nocardioides sp., assembly GCF_047602075.1. Taxonomy (GTDB): domain Bacteria; phylum Actinomycetota; class Actinomycetes; order Propionibacteriales; family Nocardioidaceae; genus Nocardioides. The sequence goes on along the minus strand of NZ_JASGIF010000001.1, from coordinate 2,247,728 downwards.
TCGCGACGACGTGCACGTCCTGCACGCGGGGACGGCGCGCGACGCCGGGGGCCATCTCGTCACCGCCGGCGGTCGGGTGCTCGCCGTGACCGCCGTCGGCGCCGACATCGCCGACGCTCGCGCGAAGGCCTACCACGGGATCGAGGCCATCAGCTTCCCCGGCGCCCAGTGGCGCACCGACATCGCCAATGGCCGCTGAGCCCTTCGCGCCGGGGACGCGGATCGTCGTCCGTGAAGTGCTGCACGGGTTGCCATGGTTGGAGTTCTCGGAGCGAGTTGTCTCCGACGACGGCTCCGTCTTGGCGAGCGTGCTGACCGAGGGCAGTCCGCTTGTACTCGACGACGCGGCTGACGTCGCTGCATTGCTGGAGCGCGATGACCGGTGGTGGAGGCCCCGGGGCGACTGGACTCCGCGTGGCTGAGGAGAAGCTGTCCGAGAGCGGCGGGACGATGCGCAGGCTGACGGGACTCGCCGCGGACCCGGGTGCGGTGGACCAGTCGGGGCTTGAGCCGCTGCGGCTGCCGGTCGACGGGCCTCCGGCCCGCCTGGCGGGCGACTCGCCATACCTCGTCGAGGGAACTGTCATCACCTGGCACTACGCCCTCGGCGTCGACCCGCTACGTGTCGTGCGTGACGACTCCCGTGGGCTGGTGGCCTGGCTGTCAGCTGGCTCCCAGCGGATCGCCGCGGTGCCGAACGACGGTCTCGGCCTGCGCGACCGCTCGCTGGAAGAGCGGGCGGAGCTGGTCTTGAAGGGTGCCTACGAACACAGGCTCTCGACCTGGCAGGGCGACGGCATCTTGAGGATCGCGCCGACCGGCGTGCCGTGGTCGCTCTGGTACTTCTGGGACAGTGACGCGTTCGCCGGCCACTACATCAATCTCGAGCTGGTCCACCACCGAGCCGATCGACGGGTGATCACTCGCGACCTGACCCTCGATCTGTGGCTCGACGCGGCCGGTGAGCTGTGGCTCAAGGACGAAGACGAGCTGGCGGCATTCACCCGGGCCGGTGGACTTACCGCGGAGCAGTCCGCGGTCATTACTGCCCTCGCCGATGTCTGTCGTCGCGACCTCATCGAGCCGCGCGCCTGGCCACTCGACGAGGGCTGGGAGTCGTGGCGACCGCCGGCCGGGTGGGACGAGCCGCTGAACCTCCCGACCAGCCCATGAGGCCAGTCGGACAGGCAAACGACGCCTACGGGTGCTCCGCCCCGTGTGGTCGATCGCCGCAGAGGCCCGTTTGCCTGTCCGACTGGCCGCCGAGCGGTCGTCGTACTCCCGGCGCCGTAGCATTCCACCCGTGAGTGTCCCCAACGTGCTGGCCAACCGCTATGCCTCGGCCGAGCTCCGCGACATCTGGTCCCCCGAGCACAAGATCGTGCTCGAGCGGCGGCTGTGGCTGGCGGTGCTGACGGCGCAGCGCGACCTGGGCGTGGATGTCCCCGAGGGCGTGATCGCGGACTACGAGAAGGTCGTCGACCAGGTCGACCTCGACTCCATTGCCGCGCGTGAACGGGTGACGCGGCACGACGTGAAGGCACGCATCGAGGAGTTCAGCGCGCTCGCCGGCCACGAGCACATCCACAAGGGAATGACCTCGCGCGACCTGACCGAGAACGTCGAGCAGCTGCAGGTGCGACAGTCCCTGGCGCTGCTGCGTGATCGCGCCGTCGCCGCCCTCGCGCGACTGGCCCGGCTGGCCGCCGAGCACGAGACCACGGTGATGGCTGGTCGAAGTCACAACGTGGCTGCTCAGGCGACCACGCTCGGCAAGCGGTTCGCCACGGTGGCTGACGAGCTGCTGGTCGCGGTGCAGCGGGCGGAGGAACTGCTCGCGCGCTATCCGCTCCGTGGCATCAAGGGGCCGATGGGCACCAGCCAGGACATGCTGGACCTGCTCGACGGCGACGCCGACAAGCTCGCCGAGCTCGAGCGTCGAGTGGCCACCCACCTCGGCTTCGACCACACCCTGACCAGCGTCGGTCAGGTCTACCCCCGCAGCCTCGACTTCGACGCCCTCGCCGCCCTGGTCCAGCTGGTGGCGGCGCCGTCCAACCTGGCCACCACGATCCGGCTGATGGCCGGGCTAGAGCTGGTTACCGAGGGGTTCCAGGAGGGTCAGGTCGGCTCGTCGGCGATGCCGCACAAGATGAACACCCGGTCCTGCGAGCGGGTCAACGGCCTGGCCGTCGTGCTGCGCGGCTACCTGTCGATGGTCGGCGAGCTGGCCGGTGATCAGTGGAACGAAGGCGACGTCTCCTGCTCGGTCGTACGCCGGGTCGCGCTGCCCGACGCGTTCTTCGCCGCGGACGGCCTGTTCCAGACCTTCCTCACCGTCCTCGACGAGTTCGGTGCGTTCCCCGCGGTGATCCAGCGCGAGCTGGACCGCTATCTGCCGTTCTTGGCCACCACCAAGGTGTTGATGGCGGCCGTGCGCGCGGGGGTCGGCCGAGAGGCCGGTCACGAGGCGATCAAGGACGCAGCGGTCGGTGTCGCTCTGGACATGCGACAGGGCCAGGCCGAGAACGACGTCTTCGACCGGCTGGCCGACGACTCCCGGCTGCCGCTGAACCGCGAGCAGATCGACGAGCTGGTGGCCAAGCCGATCGCCTTCACCGGCGCGGCTGTCGCCCAGACCGAGGAGGTCTGCCGCAAGGTCGCCGCCGTGGTCGCAAACCATCCCGGTGCGGCGGCGTACTCACCCGGCGCGATCCTCTAGCGACCAGCGGGCCGGGCCGGGCGACACTGGTGTGGATGAGCAGCGGTCGACGGCTTTGCCTGCCGGTTGAGCCGCCTCGACCTCAGGAGGCCCGACCATGACCGGTGATGCTCCAGACCAGACAGCGTTGTCGTCCCTGGCGAGCACAGTGGCGGAGATGTCGGCACTCGTCGCCGATGAGATCGCCGACCACGTCGTCCGCACGCCGTTGGTGCACTACGCCGCGGCCAGCGAGCTCTGTGGGGCGAGGTTGCTGGTCAAGAGCGAGCATCAGCAGCGGACCGGTTCGTTCAAGGTCCGTGGCGCGCTGGCGAAGATCCTCAGCCTGTCGCCGGAGGACAGGACCGCTGGCGTCGTGACGGCCTCCAGCGGCAACCACGGACTCGGCGTCGCGCAGGCCCTGCAATCGCTCGGTGGCGCCGGGATCATCTGCGTCCCGGAGAGGGCATCGACGGCGAAGGTCGCAGCGCTGCGACGGTACGACGACGTGGAGGTCCGCTTCCTCGGTCGGGAGGCCGGCGAGACCGAAGGACTCGCCCGGACGCTGGCCACGGAGCTCGGCATGACCTATGTCAGCCCCTACAACGATCTCGACGTGATCGCGGGGCAGGGCACCGTCGGGCGCGAGATCGTCGAGCAGCTCGGGTCAGACCCGGTCGATGCCGTCGTCGTCGCGGTGGGTGGGGGCGGACTGATCTCCGGCGTCGCGGCCGCGATCAAGAGTGCCTTCCCGGAGACCTGGGTCATCGGCGCCTCCCCGGCCAACGACGCCGCCATGGCCGCCTCTGTCAAGGCCGAGCGCGTGGTCGACGTCGACGCGCAGCCCACGATCAGCGACGGCACGGCGGGCGGCATCGAGTCGGGAGCCGTCACGCTCCCCCTGTGCCGCGAGCTGGTCGACGAATGGATGCTGGTGACCGAGGGGCAGATCCACGAGGCGCTGCAACTGGTCATCGACACCGAGCACCAGCTCGTCGAGGGCGCGGCTGCCACCGCGATCGCCGCGGCCCTCCAGGCGGGGCCGTTGCGACCCGGGCAGACGATTGCTGTCGTCTCCTGTGGCGCGAACATCTCGACTTCGACGCTGCGCGTGGCCCTCGGTCCGGCGGCCTGACGCGTGCCGGAGCTGACGACGGGGCTCTAGGGTGATGTTGTCGTGACAACTCCGTCCCGCAGCCACGACGACCTGATGGCTCGCGACGGCACCTACGCCGAGCTCTACCGCATCCAGGCGGCCAGCTACGCGTAGTAGACACGCGCTCCACCAGCTGGCTACACCAGCGCGAAACCGTCGTGGTTGGCGAGCTTGGTCGCGACGGCCCGGAGGTCGGCGCGCCAGACCTCCTCGGGCGGCGGAGGCAGCATCTCGTCCCACTCGGCCGCGAAGGAGCCCAGCACGGGGGAGAGTCGCGCCGTGCGGGCGAGGAACCAGGTGTGCAGGTGCTCCGACCCGTCGCCCCATCGGCAGACATGGACCCGGCCGATGTGGGGCATCCGCTCGATGATCCGGCACAGCCACACCGACAGGCGGCCATATTCGGCGGCCAGGTCGTCGCCCATGTCGGCGAAGTCGAGATGCTCCTTGCTGTGCAGCCACAGCACCAGTGGCAGCCCGGTCGGAGCCGGCGGATGGGTGACCTTCCAGCGGTCGTTCTCCCAGATCCGGATAGCGTTGCCGTCGCCGACACAGCTGAAGCAGCCCACTCCGTCGGCACCGGCGCGGGGTGGCTCGGCCTCGATCACCTCGACCACCTTCGGCACCAGCTCACCGTCGATCAGCTCCCAGGGGAAGATCTCCCATTCGTGCACCGGCGGCATCGGCAGTCGACCGCCCTCGCCGACCGCGGTCTGGATGCGCGCCTGGACCTCTTCGGCTGACTCCGGCATTCCCCCAGCCTGCCAGAGCCGTGCGACCGGCGTACGGTGACCCCGCACCGCCGTACGCCGCCGGCCGGTGAGCCCTCAGGCCTGCCGCAGCAGCCGGTCGAGCTTCGCCTCGAGCCTGGCGATGTCGCCTCGCGTCGCGCCCTGTTCGGACTCCCGTAGGGAGGCGACAATGGACCCGCTGGGTTCGAGACGCACATCGTCGACCTCGGCCACGCTGTTGGCGCCCTGCCGACGCAGCGCTGCCTCGACGTCGGCCAGCCGCAAACCCTCCTGCTTCAGCGCCTCAGGCAGCCACTTCCCGTCCTCGGCCAGCGTCGTCGGGGCGCCTTCGATGATGCGCGCGGCGCGGTCGTTGGAGCGCACCACCCGCACGATCACGGCGTTGACGGCCAGCAAGGTCACCGCGCCGATCAGGCCACCGAGGAGGGAGTTGTCGGGGCCGATGATCGCGTTCTGCACCACGTTGGAGAGCAGCAGCATCACCACCAGGTCCATCGTGTTGAGCTGGGCCAGGTCGCGCTTGCCCGCCAGCCGGAGCAGGACGGAGACGGCGACATAGACCGCGATCGTCCGCACCAGCTTGTCGGGGACTGAGGTTCCGATGTCCATCAGGTCGTTCCACATGGGGACATCGTGGCGGACTCGCCTGTCGCCGAACAGCCTGTCGCCGAATAGGCTGACGCCATGGCGGAGCTGAACATCCCAGACGCGCCCGCGATCAGCGGCACCACTCATGTCCACTCCGGGAAGGTGCGTGACCTCTACCGCATCGACGAGGGCGAGCATGCCGGCCGACTGCTGATGGTGGCCAGCGACCGGATCTCCGCGTTCGACTTCATCCTCGACACCCGCATCCCCGACAAGGGCGAGATCCTCACCCGCATGTCGCTGTGGTGGTTCGACCAGCTCGCCGACCTGGTGCCCAACCACGTCGTGTCCACCGACGTCCCGACCGAGGTGAAGGGCCGGGCGGTGATCTGCGAGGCGCTCGAGATGTACGCCGTCGAATGCGTCGCTCGCGGGTATCTCACCGGGTCGGGTCTGCTCGACTACGACGCCAGGGGTGAGGTGTGCGGGATCCCGCTGCCGGCCGGACTCCTCGACGGGTCGCGACTGCCGGAGCCGATCTTCACCCCCGCCACCAAAGCCGAGCTGGGCGACCACGACGAGAACGTGTCCTATGCCGCCGTCGTCGGCAGCGTCGGCGACGCGACGGCTGCGGAGCTGCGCAAGCTGACCCTGGCCGTCTATGGCCGGGCCGAGCAGATCGCCCGGAAGCGCGGCATCATCCTCGCCGACACCAAGCTCGAGTTCGGTCGCCGCGACGACCACACGATGGTGCTCGCCGACGAGGTGCTGACTCCCGACTCCAGCCGGTTCTGGCCCGCCGACGAGTGGCAGCCGGGCCGCGCCCAGCCGTCGTACGACAAGCAGATCGTGCGCAACTGGCTGCTCTCGCCGGAGTCCGGCTGGGACCGCGCCGGTGGCACGCCGCCGCCCCCGCTGCCCACCGAGGTCGTCGAGCGCACCCGCTCTCGCTATCTCGAAGCGTTCCAGCGGCTCACCGGCCAGCAGTTCTGACCCGTCGACCACAGGGTTATGAGCCCAGCGAGCTACCGAGCTGCTCCACCCCGCGTCGGCTGGCCCCTACTAGCGGACCACTGGACTGCGCCGCTTGAACGGGCCCTTAGTCGTGTGGGGCGATCACGGCCATTCTCACCGGAGGCGGGTGCTCTCGGACGAGCTCGCGCATCGTGGGGTCGGCCGCGAGGGCCTGCCGAGCTCGGTGCAGGCGCATCCGGGCTGCGCCCGGCTTGATGCCGAGCACTACGGCGACCTCGGCCGGGGTCATCCGCTCCCACTCCACCAGCAAGATCAGCTCGCGGTCCTCGGGAGACAGCCGCAACAGCGCCGTCGCGACTGCCTCCTCCAGCCGATGGTCCGGCCCCTGCGCCGCCACGTCGAGCGGCACCGGGTACCCGGCGTGCTCTTCCTCCCGGCCACGACGTCGCGACTCGGCTAGGAGGAGCCGGCGGGCCGTGCCGAAGAGCCAGGCCCGCCTCAGGACGGGTCCCGGAAGATCCGCGCGACGCCGCCACGCGACGGCGTAGACCTCGGCAACCAGGTTCTCCGGGTCGGCGTCGGTCCGTCGTCTCATATAGCCGAACAGTTCAGGCGCGGTCGTCCGGTAGAACTGCTCGAACTCCTCGGTCGTGATCGTGCGTGCCATGTTCAGTCCCACCCGGTCCTGGTCAGTCCCGCGGCAGCGGGAGTGCCTGCAGGTAGGCCACGGCGCGGTCGGTGTCGAGCGCCTGCGGGAAGTCCGGCATCTGCGCGGCGGTGCAGGGTCCCCAGACACCGAGCACGGCAGCCATGGCGTCGCGATCGTTATCCTGGGCGGCCTTGCGGACCAGCGGGAAGTAGCCGGCCGGGGTGTTCTCCACCCAAACCGTCCGCGTCACTCGCTGCCCCGTTCTCGGGTCGAGGATCCGCTTGCGCCGGTACTCGATCCGCTGCTCGGGGTCGACGTCGGTGACCGCCGGCCAGGCCGTGGCGCCCTCCAGCATCTCAGCGGCTCGGGTCTGGCCGGTGGCGTCGCCGGAGGCCATTGCTGCGGACCAGCTGTTGGCCCAGGAGCAGACCGCGTCGCGGGCAACCCAGTAGCGCATCGCGCCGGTGGTCGCGTCGCCGCTGTGCTCGTTCTCGGCATCACGCCGCTCGTCGGCCACCAGCGCCCGCAGCGCGATCGCGCGGGTGGCCTTGCTGGGGAACGGGATGTCGTCGGTCACCTCATCGATCACCGAGGGGAAGTCCGGCGCGGTGGCGTCGAGGTACTCGCCCGGCCCACCCAGCTCAAGGTCCTCAGCGTCCGCTGGGTAGCGGCCGGTGTGGGCGGACAGCACCGCCGCAGTGGCGACGCCACCCACTCCCAGGATCGCCGCGACGACTGCGGCTCCGATGGCGACCCGCGGCCGGCGACGACGCGGCACCTCGGCGGTCGGCAGGTCCTCCCGGACCCTGGCCCAAGTCCGGTCCAGCTCCGTCTCGGATGCCGTCAGCACCGGTGGCGCAGCGGCGGTGATCGTCCGAGAGTGCTCGTCAGTCCATCGCGGCGTGTGCATGCTTCCTCCAGGAAGTGGGTTATCAGCCTTCACCATGGATGTGTCAGGCCGTCACAGAGGCCCGCAGCAGTTGGCACTGCTTCCTCCCAGATGTGCGGAGATCCTGCTTGGCAGCCTTCACGGTCGTTCCCGTGGCGCGGATCTTGCGGACCTCGCCGTCCCAGTCGCGGAAGCGTGCTTCGGCGCGAACGGTGCCAGCCTCGGTCGAGATGGTGCTGATGTCGCCGGCCACACCACCGCATTACTCCGAGGTAGGGCATAGCGTCGAGTCATGGACGTTCTGCGCACGAAGTCGATCGAGCAGTCCCTGGCCGACACCGAGGATCCGGAGTTCCAGCTCAAGCGGCGACTGACCGCTCTGGACCTCACCGTCTTCGGCGTCGGTGTGATCATCGGGGCCGGCATCTTCACTCTCACCGGTCGGGTCGCCCAGGCCTATGCCGGGCCTGCGGTGGTCTTCTCGTTCGTGCTCGCGGCGGTCTGCTGTGGCCTGGCGGCGCTGTGCTACGCCGAGTTCTCCTCGACGGTGCCGGTGTCGGGGTCGGCCTACACGTTCTCCTACGCCACCCTCGGCGAGATCGTCGCTTGGATCATCGGCTGGGACCTGCTCTTGGAGATGATGCTGGGCGCGTCGGTCGTCGCGCAGGGGTGGGCGTCGTACTTCGAGACCTTCCTCAACCAGATCGGCGTGGCGTGGCCAGAGCACCTCGGCTACGGCGACCGGTTCAACCTGGCCGCGTTCTTGCTGGTGGCACTGCTGACCGCGCTAGTGGCCTACGGCATCAAGGAGTCGCTGCGGGTCAACCTGGTCCTGGTCGGGGTCAAGCTCTTCATCGTCTTGTTCGTGATCGTCGCCGGGATCGGCTTCATCAACAAGGACAACTACCACCCGTTCGTCCCGAAGGGGCAGCCGATCGAGGGCAACGAGAAGGTCCTGCACACGCCGCTGCTGCAACTGATCACCGGCAGCCCGCAGGCGTACGGCGTCGCCGGGATCATGTTCGCCGCCTCTCTCGTCTTCTTCGCCTACATCGGCTTCGACGTGGTGGCCACCACCGCGGAGGAGGCGGCGAACCCGCAGCGGGATCTGCCGCGCGGCATCATCGGCTCGCTGGTGATCTGCACGATCCTCTACGTCGCGGTGGCGCTGGTGATCACCGGGATGGTCAAGTACTCCGACATCAACCCCGACGCCGCCCTCGCCTCGGCCTTCATCGATCGGGGCAAGGACGGCTATGCGACGTTGATCTCGGCCGGTGCCGTCGCCGGTCTGACGACAGTCGTGATGACCCTGATGATCGGTGCGGTCCGAGTCACCTTCGCGATGAGTCGTGACAACCTGCTGCCCACCGCGATCGCCCGGACCTCGCCGAAGACCGGAACGCCGGTGCTGCTCAGTGTCGCCATCGGCGCCGTGGTCGCGGTGGTCGCCTCGGTGACCCCGGTCGGCAAGCTGGAGGAGATGGTGAACATCGGGACTCTCACCGCGTTCTTCCTGGTCTCCCTCTCCGTGCCGGTCCTGCGCCGCAACCGAGGGGACCTCGCGCGCTCCTTCCGGGTGCCCTGGTCGCCGTGGCTGCCCTGGCTGTCCGCACTGATCTGCCTGTTCTTGATGATCAACCTGACCGTCGAGACCTGGCTGCGGTTCCTGATCTGGATGGTGATCGGCTTCGTCATCTACTTCGCCTACGGCTACCGGCACTCCCGGGTCGGCCGAGGGATCGGGATCCCCGCGCGGGACTACTCTCGCCACGACGAGTGAGCCGGGCTGGGCTGGCCCAGCCCGGGGAGACGGCGGGCCGCTTCGCGGCTAGATTCAGGTCATGTTGAACCTGTCGATCTTCCTCGAGGACTCCGCCCGCAAGTACCCCTCGCGCACCGCGCTGGTGCTCGGCGAGATGCAGTTGACCTACGCCCAGGTCGACGCGATGGCCAGCCAGGTGGCGGGCTATCTGGTCTCCCAGGGGGTCGGACCAGGTGATCGGGTCGCGCTGAGCTGCCCCAACCTGCCCTACTTCCCGGTCGTCTACTACGGGATCCTCAAGGCCGGCGCTGTCGTCGTACCCCTCAATGTGCTCAACAAGGGCCGCGAGAACACCTACTACCTCGACGACTCCGGCGCCAAGGTCTACTTCTGCTTCGAGGGCACCCCCGAGCTCGCCATGGGCGAAGAGGGGTACGCCGGCTTCCAGGCCGCCGCTGGGTGCGACCAGTTCGTGATGATGACCGCGCAGCTCGGCGCTCCCTCGCCGATCGAGGGCGTGCCGACCCTCGCCGAGGTCCTGGGTGGTCAGCCGCCGACCTGCGAGACCGTAGTGCGAGAGGAGACCGACACCGCGGTCATCCTCTACACCAGCGGCACCACCGGCCAGCCCAAGGGTGCGGAGCTCACCCACGCGAACCTGGTGCTGAACGCGCTCACCTGCAACCGGCTGTTCTCCTCCCAACCGGCCACCGACACCCATCTGGTCACCCTGCCGCTGTTCCACTCCTTCGGCTCGACGGTGCAGATGAACGCCGGCTTCTCGGTGGCCGCCACCTTGGTGCTGCTGCCGCGCTTCGAACCGGCCGCCGCGGTGGCGCTGATGGATCAGCACGAGGTGAGCTACTTCGCCGGCGTCCCGACGATGTGGTGGGGCCTGCTCGGTGCGCTCGAGGGCGCCAACGTCGAGAAGATCGCAGGCAACCTGCGGATGGCGGTCTCCGGTGGGGCCAGCCTGCCCGTGGAGATCATCAAGGAGGTCAAGGCCCGGCTCGGCGTGCAGGTCCTGGAGGGCTACGGCCTGTCGGAGACCTCGCCGGTCGCGACCTTCTCCGACCCCGATCGCGATCCCCGGCCGGGCTCGATCGGCGTCCCGATCTGGGGCGTCGAGGTGAAGCTGATCGACGCCGACTGGAACACCGTCGACGAGGTGGGGGAGATCGGCGAGATCGCGATCCGCGGCCACAACATCATGCGCGGCTACCTGAACCGCCCCGAGGCCACGGCCGAGGTCATCCGCAACGGCTGGTTCCGCACCGGTGACCTGGCCCGCCGCGACGAGGACGGGTTCTACTACATCGTCGACCGGTCCAAGGACATGATCATCCGCGGTGGCTACAACGTGTATCCCCGCGAGATCGAGGAAGTCCTGATGACCCACCCCGGTGTCTCGCTCGCCGCCGTCATCGGCGTCCCCGACGAGGTCCACGGCGAGGAGATCAAGGCCGTCGTCATCCGTCAGCCCGGCTCCTCGCTCACCGAGCAGGAGTTGGTCGCCTGGGGCAAGGAGCAGATGGCGGCCTACAAGTACCCCCGCAGCGTCGAGTTCGTCGACTCCCTCCCGATGACCGCCACCGGGAAGATCCTCAAGCGCGAGCTGAAGTAGCGCGGACTGTGGCCGGGTTGCTGGCCGGCGGGGGTGCTCGCCGATAGGGCGGCTACCGGGGAAGCAGTCCTCGGGTTCCGGCTGCTGGCCGGGTTGCTGGTCGCCTCCGGTTGCGACCGACAGGGCAGCTACCGGGAGAGCAGTCCTTGTGTTCTGGCTGCTGGCCGGGTCACGGTCGTCTTCGGCTTCATCGTTTGGGCTGAAACTGCAGGCCGGCTGCCTCCCGGAGCCCGTCTGCTGTTGTTTCGGAACAATCGGCGTGCTGTTTCGGTCCAAACGCCGTGATCCCATGGCTTCTCGGGCGGATGGGTGCATCGATTGTTCCAAAACAACATCCCACACGCCGTTTTCGATGTCGTTTGCGCCCAATCGACGAGGTCTCGGCCCTAGGTCGGGTGAGAGTGCGTCGTTTGTTCCGAAACAGCACACCGAATGGACCGAAACCACATCCCGCCCCATCTGGTGCGGTGCTGTGGTGCCTGGAGACCCGGTATACCGGGCACTTTGCCACCACAAGACCGCAGCAGACGCAAGAAGACCGCAGCAGACACCCACCCCCGCCACGAGAACCCGGGCAACACCAGCCACCCGGCCAACAACCCGAACCACGGGACTCTCCCGGCTTAGCTGCCCCGTCGGTCGCCACCACAGATCACCAGCGACCCGGCCAGCGAGCAAGGACCACGAGCGGCGCTGATCCGTCGTAGGTGCCTTTCGGTGGTCACCACCAACGACCAGCAACCCGGCAGCGGCCCGAGCCCACGGCGGCACTCCCCGGCGTAGCTGCCCGTCGATCGCCACCACCAGCAACCCGCCAACGCACGGCTCCACCGTGGTGTGCCGTCCGCGGATCCAGGCTCAGGCGAAGGGGTCGGGCAGGGCGCCGGGGAGGCCGGCCAGCAGTTCGCGAGCCTGGGCGGCGTGCTTGTGCTCGACGAGGACTTCGTACTTCGTGGCGACCACCGTGCTGATCGAGGAGAAGTCGCGCTGGCCGCGGGTGGCGGCGTAGCCCGCCAGCGCCCAGATCAGGCCGAAGACGGCGCCGAACGCTGCCGTGCCGATCACTTCGCCGACGCCCCAGGACTTGCTGAAGAGCAGGAAGATCACGCCGATGAAGAGTCCGAGCCAGACGCCGGACAGAATGCCGCCGGCGGCGATCTTGCCCCAGGTCAGTCGTCCGGTGATCCGCTCGATCTGCTTCAGCTCGGTGCCGACGATCATGCAGTTCTGGACCGGGAACTCCTTGTCGGACAGGAAGTCGACGGTGCGCTGAGCTTCGGGATAGGTCGGATAGACGGCCAGCGACTGCGGGAACTCCAACTGGAGGTGTTGCATCGCGCTACGAAGCGGGCCGGGCTGTGAGGTTGCCATGGCTCCAGTGTGCCCGGTTCGGGGGCGCCGTCGGACACCGCGTCGGCGAGACGGGTGGCGAGCCTGCCTGGGCCGAGCTCAGTGCTGAGCGAGTTGGCCGACCTGGGTCAGCCAGGGGATCATGGCAGCCAGGCCGAGCAGCATGGCGATCATGACGTTGTCGATGTTCTCGAACATGGGGTCGACGCTAGGTCCGGGCCGTGGTGCCCCGTGGCGGAATGGCGAAACACGTGCAGTCTTTACCGTTCGGGAGCTGGCCGGGCCGCGTCGGAGCGGCGGCGCCATACGACGGAGGGCTAGTGGTCTAGGCCAGGGACGGCGCCATCGGATGGTCGGCGGTTCGGGCCGTGCGGCTTCACCTCCTGATCCCCGACCCTGCTCCACCGATAGACTCGGGACCAACCTCTGCCGCTCGAAGTCAGGAGCCCCCACTGTGGCGCGATACGTCGTCGACGTGATGCCCAAGCCAGAGATTCTCGACCCGCAGGGCAAAGCCGTCCTCGGGGCGCTGCCTCGGCTGGGATTCGAGGGCGTGACCGACGTGCGGCAGGGCAAGAGGTTCGAGCTGGAGCTCGACGGCGACGCGAGCCCGGAGCGCCTCAAGGAAGTCCGCAAGATGGCGGAGACGCTGCTGTCGAACCCGGTCATCGAGGACTTCGAGGTCCACGTCGCCGACCAGCCGGTCGCCGTCGTGGAGGAGGTCGAGGAGTCCGCCCCGGTCGAGGAGCCGACCGACGAAGCGGTCGAAGAGTCGGCTGCTGGTGAAGCGGCCCCGGAGGTCGAGCCGGCTCCGGACGTCGAGGCGACCGCGGACCGGGAGCCGGTGCAGGAATGAAGGTCGGGGTCGTCACCTTCCCGGGCTCACTGGACGACGTCGACGCCGCGCGCGCCGTACGCACCGGTGGCCACGAGGCCGTCGCGCTCTGGCACGGCGATGCCGACCTGCACGGGGTGGACGCGGTGGTCCTCCCCGGCGGCTTCTCCTACGGCGACTACCTGCGTTGCGGCGCCATCTCGCGATTCGCTCCGGTGATGGGCGAGGTGATCGCAGCGGCCGGGCGGGGGATGCCGGTGCTCGGCATCTGCAACGGCTTCCAGATCCTGTGCGAGTCGCACCTCTTGCCCGGCGCCTTGATCCGCAACGACCACCGCAAGTTCGTCTGTCGCGACCAGCGGATCCGGGTCGAGAACAACCGCACGGCTTGGACCTCGGCCTACGCCGAGGGCGCCGAGATCACCATCCCGCTCAAGAACGGCGAGGGTGGCTTCGTTGCCGACCAGGCCACCTTGGACATGCTCGAGGGGGAGGGGCGGGTCGTCTTCCGCTACCTCGACGACAACCCCAACGGGTCACTGCACGACATCGCCGGCATCACCAACGCCGCAGGCAACGTCGTCGGCCTGATGCCGCACCCCGAGCACGCCATCGAGTCGCTGTGCGGCCCGGGCACCGACGGCCTCGGCTTCTTCGCCGGTTTGGCGGCCGTGTCCTAACCAGAAGTGGCACCTTGCGCAACCACGAGTGGCAGCTCGTGGATCAGTGGACGCCCTTCTGGAAGCTTGCGCCACTGGCGGGGGGAGAGGACGCCGGTCACCTTGACATCGGCGTCGTCCTGCCAGGCGCGCAGGGCGGAGATGGTGGTGGTGTTGGCCACGCCGGTGAGCCGGAGGCGTGCGCCGGTCCCGGCATTCAGGGCGCGCTGCAGCCGGCGGACCTGCGAGCCGGCTGAGCCGACCTTCACCACCGGACGGGGACCCGCGGCGAGCAAGGTCATCCAGGCCTTGACCGTCCAGGTGTCGGAGACGGCCAGACCGTGGTCGGCCTGCCAGGCATGGACGGCGTCGAGCAGTCGGCTGTTGAAGGTGCCGTTGACCTTGCCGGCGTAGCTGCCGGACTCCTGGAGCAGGCACTGCAGTGTGGTGACCTTCTTGGCCCGAGCCGTGTCCGGGCTGAGCGCGGGGTACTCGCGCCAGTTGACCCGGACGCCGTCGCAATGGGTCTCGGCGGGGGCGACCGAGCCCTTGCCCAGGTCGAGGTAGTTGCGGTCGATGTTGATCCGCACGCCGCCCCAGACCTCGTCGTGGCCACCCTGGTACTGCTTCATCCGGCCGCCTGGCAGCCAGCCGTCGGAGCGGATGTACGACGTCGAGGTGTTCGCGAGGCCGTCCCAGCGGGCGATCCAGATCCGGTCGGGCAGGTTGAAGGCGCTCGGGCGAGTCACCCGAGCGTCGTCGAGCATCTTGATGCCCGAGCCGGCGCTGGAGTAGACCCCGGAGACGTAGTCGAGCTTGTGCAGGGAGTAGGTCCAGCCGCTCAGGAACGCCAGCGCGGACTCCCGGCAGCGGGTCTGGCCGGAGTCGAAGCCCTCGAGGTCATACCACAGCGTGCTGCCCGACACGATGCCGAGCGCCTTGGCTGCCGCCACCGCCGTGCCGGCCTCACGGCGCCCCTGCTTGCGGGCCTTCTTGTACTTCCCGCTCTTGCCGGGCTTGCCGTTGATCACCTTGTCGTCGGAGTAGCGCGGGAATCGCGGGTTGCAGAACGCCTGCGGCCCGAGCGTGATCGGCAGCAGCCGCCAGCCCTTGGTGAGCTGGGTCCGAACCCAGGTCGGCGACAGGTTGGGCTGGGTGCGGCAGCCGCGGGAGTCGCCGGAGATGTAGATGCCCACCGCCAGGAACGGTGAGTAGTTCAGCCAGCGATCCATCGCCTTCTGCGTCGGCGCGACGCATTGGTCGAAGCCGTAGCCGGTGAAGTTGCCCGGCGTCACCGGGTTGGCCGCGGCCGAGGGCGAGGCCCCGGCGGCGACCATCAACGAGGCGATCGTGAGGGTGAGCGTCAGGGTCGCGGCGACCGTGCGAGCGGTCGCTCGACGGGCCAGGCGACGGGGGAAGAACATGCGTGGCTCCACACCGAGTTGGGGTCGGGAGCCGCCACCATAACCTCATCAGTCACACCAGTAACACCCGTTCGGGAGAACTACAACGCTGTAGTTCTCCACAGCCCTCTCCACAGGCTGTGGACCCTGACCGACGGCGTTGCCCAGCCCCGTCCCGGCGGTGCGGCACCACGGCGTACGACGACCCGCGGGTAGATTGACGCCCGTGACCCACCCCCCTCTCACTGGGCCCCCCGCGACACCGCACGTGGACACCGTCGCGGTCGCCCAGACCGACCCCGAGCGTGAGCAGCCGTGGGCGGACCTGGGCCTCAAGGACGACGAGTACTCCCGCATCCGCGAGATCCTCGGCCGGCGACCGACCAGCTCGGAGCTGGCGATGTACTCCGTGATGTGGAGCGAGCACTGCTCCTACAAGTCCAGCAAGGTCCACCTCAAGCAGTTCAGCGAGATCCCCCAAGAGACCGCGCTCGGCAAGACGCTCGCCGGCATCGGGGAGAACGCCGGCGTGATCGACATCGGCCAGGGCTATGCCGTCACGTTCAAGATCGAGAGCCACAACCACCCGTCGTACGTCGAGCCCTATCAGGGCGCCGCGACCGGTGTCGGCGGGATCGTCCGCGACATCCTCGCCATGGGCGCGCGCCCGGTAGCGGTGATGGACCCACTGCGGTTCGGCCCGCTCGACGCCGACGACACCCATCGGGTGCTGCCGGGGATCGTGGCCGGCGTGGGCGGCTATGGCAACTGCCTCGGGCTGCCCAACATCGGCGGCGAGGCGGTCTTCGACGAGGCCTATCTCGGCAACCCTCTGGTCAACGCGCTGTGCGTGGGTGTGCTCCGGCACGAGGACTTGCACCTGGCGAAGGCGTCCGGGGTGGGCAACAAGGTGATCCTCTACGGCGCTCGCACCGGCGGCGACGGGATCGGCGGGGTCTCGGTGCTGGCCTCGGAGACCTTCGACGCCGAAGGTCCGGCCAAGCGACCCAGCGTGCAGGTCGGCGACCCGTTCATGGAGAAGCTCCTCATCGAGTGCACGCTGGAGCTCTTCGCGGCCGGACTGGTCGCCGGCATCCAAGACCTCGGTGGTGCGGGCTTGTCCTGTGCGACCTCCGAGCTGGCTTCGGCCGGCGACGGCGGCATGCACGTCGAGTTGGACGTCGTCCCGCTCCGTGACTCCACCCTCGCTCCCGAAGAGATCTTGATGAGCGAGTCCCAGGAGCGGATGATGGCCGTGGTCGAGCCGGCCGACGTCGAGCAGTTCCTGGCCATCTGCGCGAAGTGGGACGTGGACGCGACCGCGATCGGCGAGGTCACCGACACCGGCCGGCTGCAGATCGACTGGCACGGCGAGCGGGTGGTAGACGTGCCTCCCCGCTCGGTCGCCCACGACGGACCGACCTATCAGCGTCCCTTCGCTCGGCCCGACTGGCAGGACGCTCTGCAGGAGGATGGAGCCGAGAAGCTGCCTCGGCCCCCGCACGGTGACGAGCTCCGCGCGACCCTGCTGCGGCTGGTGGGCTCGCCGAACCTCTGCGACAAGTCCTGGATCACCGACCAGTACGACCGCTACGTGCGCGGCAACACCGTGCTTGCGCAGCCGGCGGACAGCGGCATGATCCGAGTCGACGAGGAGACCAATCTCGGGGTGGCGGTCTCGACCGACGCCAACGGGCGCTTCGCGAAGCTCGACCCCTACGCCGGCGCGCAGTTGGCGCTCGCCGAGGCCTACCGCAACGTGGCCGCCGGTGGGGCCACACCGCTGGCCGTCTCCGATTGCCTGAACTTCGGCTCGCCCGAGGACCCCGCCGTGATGTGGCAGTTCGCCGAGGCCTGCCGCGGCCTCAAGGACGGTTGCCTGACCCTGGGCGTCCCGGTCACCGGCGGCAACGTCAGCCTCTACAACTCGACCGCCGAGACGGCGATCCTGCCGACGCCGGTGGTCGCCGTGCTCGGCGTCATCGAGGACGTCACCCGCCGCACCCCGACCGGCTTCGTGACCGCGGGGGAGCAGGTGCTGCATCTCGGTCAGACCCGCGAGGAGCTTCTCCGGCTCGGAGTGGGCGCATGTGGTGCACGGCCACCTTGGCGGCCGTCCGCCCCGGGTGGACCTGGTCGACGAGAAGAACCTCGGCCGGCTCCTCGTCGACGCCGCCCGCTCGGGTCTGCTCACCAGTGCGCACGACCTCTCCGACGGCGGCCTGGCCCAGGCCCTGGCTGAGTCCTGTCTGGCGCACGGCATCGGGGTGAGCGTCACGCTCGAGGGTGACCCGTTCGTCGGCCTGTTCTCCGAGTCCGCCGGTCGCGCCATCGTCACGGTCCGCGACCGGGACGTGGCCGCGTTCACCGCGATGGCCGACGGTCTCGGCGTCCCCTGCGGTGCCATCGGCCGCACCGGCGGCGGCGAGCTGATCGTCGAGGGGCAGCTCGGCATCCCGCTCGGCGAGCTGCGCGAGGCCTGGGCCTCGACCCTGCCCGCCGCGCTGGGCTGAGGGCCGCGGCGCCGGTGTCCCGCGAGGTGGTGCGCTACGGCACCGATCCTGCTCAGCGGGGAAGCTTGCATCGGCCGGACTGCGCCTCGCAGGGCCTAGTGGTGGTGATCCACGGCGGCTTCTGGAAGGCGGAGTACGACGCCGCGCTGGGCGAGCCGCTCGCCGAACGGCTGGCCGAGTCGGGCTGGACGGCGTGGAACCTGGAGTATCGCCGGGTCGGCAACGGCGGCGGCTTCCCGACCACCCTGGACGATGTCGCCGCCGGGATCGACGCGCTGGCCGGCCTCGATCTCGGAGCCGACCTCGGCGCCGGGGTCGTCACGTTGGGTCACTCGGCGGGCGGCCACCTCGCGGTGTGGGCCGCCGCGCGGGGACGCTTCGAGCGCTGGTCGCCGGTAGCCGTGCCGGTCACCGCAGTGATCTCCCAGGCCGGGGTGGTCGACCTCGCCGGTGCCTTCGCCGCGGACCTCGGTAGCGGCGCGGTGGGGCGGTTCATGGGCGGCGGGCCCGACGCGTCGTCGTACGCCTCGGCCGACCCGACCCGCCAGCTGCCGCTCGACGTGCCGGTCTGGTGCGTCCACGCCCGCGACGACGAGGACGTTCCCTTCGCACAGTCGGAGGCCTATGTCGCCAAGGCCCGCGCGGCAGGGGCGACGGCCGAGTTGGTGGAGGTGCCCGGCGGTCACTTCGGCGTCGTCGAGCTCGGCTCACCGGCTTGGGCGCGGATCGAGCAGATCCTCGCGACGATCCGCACGCCCTGACGCCGAGGCCTCGGGGCAAGGATTCCCTTAACCGACCCTCCCGCGACGGCCCGCGCAGACCTACAGTGGAGGCGTCAGCGCTGTGGAGGGAGGCATCATGAGCGACGAGCAGACCGGGGTCCTGCACGCGGTGTGGTCCGCCGACGAAGCCACCGAGGCCGCGCTCGAACTCGACGGCTCCACTCCGGCCAAGGTCTGCAAGCGGATGCGTGGCGTGACCTTCGACGGCATGGCCGAGCCCGGCACCGATCTGGGCACCGCCTGGCGCGAGCTGCTCCAGCGCGAGGGGAAGTACGACCCTTCCGGCGTCACCATCCGTGACCTCGTGCTCGGCCCGGACGACTGATCCGGCCCGCGCGAGCACGTCGATGTCCCGACCCGAGAGCGTTGCCGAGCTCACCGACCTGCTCCGCGGCGGCGGCTATCTGGCCGATCGGGGGCTGGCGACCGCGGCCTACGTCGGTCTCCGGCTGGACCGGCCGCTGCTGCTCGAGGGTGAGGTCGGGGTCGGCAAGACCGAGATCGGCAAGACGTTGGCCGAGGTGCTCGGTCGGCGGCTGATCAGGCTGCAGTGCTACGAGGGGATCGACACCCATCAGGCGCTCTACGAGTGGGACTACGCCCGTCAGCTGCTGCAGATCCGGGCGCTGTCGGAGCGGTCGTTGGACGACGACGCGGCCGTGGACGCACTGTTCGGGCCGAAGTTCCTGATCGAGCGGCCGCTGCTCGACGCCGTCCGCGCCGGAGACGGCGCGGTGCTGCTGGTCGACGAGGTCGACCGTGCCGACGACGAGTTCGAGGCGTTTCTGCTCGAGCTTCTCTCGGAGTTCCAGATCACCATCCCCGAGCTCGGCACCGTCAAGGCCGAGCGGCCACCGCTGGTGGTGCTCACTTCCAACCGGACGCGAGAGCTGCACGACGCGCTGAAGCGACGCTGCCTCTACCACTGGGTCGACTACCCCAGCGCGGAGCGTGAGCTCGAGATCGTGCTGGTCCGCGAGCCGCAGGTCACCGAGACGCTGGCCCGCAAGGTCGTCGCCGCGGTGCATCGGCTGCGCGAGCTTGACCTGGTCAAGGCGCCCGGCGTCGCCGAGACGATCGACTGGGTGCGCACCCTCGACGCGGTCGGCGTGCACGACCCGGACGGCCTCGACGTCGAAGCGCTTGAGGACACCCTCGGCGCCGCGATCAAGGACCGCGACGACCTCGACGTCGTCCGCGAGCACCTCCACGAGCTCGCCCGTGGCTGAGCCGTCCGACCCGCCCGCCGACGGGCGGGACGGTCAGGGCGAGGAGTTCGTGGCGTCGCTGGTCGGCTTCGGCCGGGCGCTACGCGAGGCCGGCCTGCCGGTCGGGACCGGCGAGGTGCTGACCTACTGCGCGGCGATGGAGCCCCTCGACCCGACCGACCTGCTCGACCTCTACTGGGCGGGCCGCAGCACGCTGGTCTCCCGGCGAGAGCACATCCCGATCTATCACGACGTGTTCCAGGAGTGGTTCCTCGGCGCTCCCGGTGAGTCCGCGGAGGAGCAGCACGCCGCTGCTCCGGAGCGTGCCGAGGCCTGGGCGGATCTGCAGCTCCCCGAGCCGGAGCAGAGTGGAGAAGAGCGCGAGGAGCAGGAGCAGGGCCGGATGGGGCTGATCGGCTCCGACGTCGCGACCCTGCGGACCAGGTCGTTCGGCGACTGCACGCCTGACGAGCTGGCCTCGCTGCGACGGATCATGCGCACCGTGCGGCTGGCCCCACCGCGTCGCCGGTCGAGGCGCACCACGCCGGCCGTCGACGGCACTCGCCCCGACCTGCGTCGGACCGTCCGGGCCGCGCTGCGCACTCACGAGGACCCAGCCGAGCTGCACTGGCAGGCTCGTCGACTGCGGCCACGCCCGCTGGTGCTCGTCCTCGACGTGTCGGGGTCGATGGCTGACTACTCCCGCGCGCTCCTGCAGTGGGCGCACGGGACGGCGCGGGCCGGCCGACGGGTCGAGGTCTTCTGCTTCGGCACCAGGCTGACCCGGATCACTCGCCAGCTGGAGCGTCGGCGCACCGACGACGCTCTGGCCAGGGCGGCCGAGGCAGTCGTGGACTGGGAGGGCGGCACCCGGATCGGTGCCTCGCTGGACGTGTTCGTGCGTGACTGGGGCCGTCGGGGCATCGCCCGTGGGGGGATCGTGGTGATCTGCTCCGACGGCCTCGACCGCGGCGACCCGACCATGCTGGAGCAGGCGATGCAGCGGCTCGCCCGGCAGTCTCACCGGATCGTCTGGCTCGACCCCCATGCCGGCAACGGTGCACCACTCTCGTTGGGGATGACCGTCGTGACGCCGTACGTCGACTCGGTGCTGTCGGCGCGCGACCTGGCCGGCCTCGAGGTGTTCGCGCAGACGCTGGCGGCGATGGGATGATCCGGCTCGGCTCGCTCGCGGGCTACCCCTTCGACGGCCCCCGAGTGCTCGCGGCCTGGACGCCGCCCGCGGCCGCCGGGGTCTACGTGGTGCTCTACCGGCCCGACCCGGACATCGCCCCCGAGCGTCACGCGGTGATCTACGTCGGCCATAGCGAGGACCTCACCACCGAGGGCTTCCCGTTCCGCCACCCGGCGGCGCCGTGCTGGATCCGCCGTGCCGGCGGGAGGTACGACGTCCGCGTGGCGACCTACCAGATCCCCGGCGGGCAGGTCGGGCATCGACAGCAGGTCGCCGACGAGCTGATCGCCGTCTATCGGCCCCAGTGCAACAGCCAGCAGGTGGACTCGGCCTGGCAGGACCACTGGATCGGCTCCTATGACGCGCCGACCACGGGTCCCCTCACCACCGGCCGGTCTCCCGAGGGTGGCGAGCGGAAGCCCTAGCTTCGCTAGCTGACCGGCTCGTAGCCCACGGTCTCGTGCAGACGCGAGCGACGCCGCCCGGACGCGGGTCGAGCGGGTGGCCGCTCGTCGGACTCCGGCGGCTGATAGGTGGCGCCGACCACGATCTCCTCGGCCATGCCGTAGAGCAGCGGGAGCGCGCCGGCGACGATCCCGCCGGTCCGGTTGATGTGCCGCAGACCGGGCATGATCGGCTCGGCGTTGTCGACGATGCGGTCGACGATCTCGCCGCACTCCTCCAGGTTAGCGGCGATCCGGTTGAGCTGGGAGCCGACCACGTAGAGGTAGAACGCGAGCCCTGCGATGAGCAGCAGGATGTCGATGACGGTGAAGACGACGAGCGTGGTCACATCCGCACCTTTCCGAGAACCCGGCCGAGGAAGAGGTGGTGCTCGAGCCCTTCGCCGAGCACTGCGTCCACCCCGGCCGCCGTCTGTCCGATGAGCGCGGTGTCGTCGGTGTTCTGCTCGGCCTGGAGCAGCGTTGCCTTGACCGTCGCCACGCGTTGGTCGATGGTGCGCACCAGCAGGACCAGGATCGTGAGCAGCGCGGCGACGGCCAACACGACGACGAACCCGGCGATGATCGCGACCCACCACAGCGACCGCTGGGTGTCGGTGAGCAAGAGCTCGATGCCGGTCATCTCAGCCTCCCAACCGAGTGCGGCCGCGGTGCAGTCCCGCGACGATCACCTCGGCACTGTCGATGGTGGTCTGCAACCCGGCCAGACCGGCGGTGTTGGTCACCGACTGCTGCAGCGAGTCGTCGATGGCCTGAGCCTGCGTGCCGATCCGGCGGGCGAGCAAGAGGATCGGCACGACCAGGGCCACGACCACCAACACGACGACGATGCCGATCGTGTAGCCGATCGTCCATCCGGTCGACATCAACGTGGACAGCAAGACGGTCATGGCTAGACCCCCTCACAGAAGTCGCGGACCGGCTTGAGGCTGGCATTGACGGCGTCGACCGAGGCGGGCACGGTGGCGGTCCGGTCGGCGACCACCCCGACTCCCGCGATCACTCCGTTCAGAGTGCGGGTCACCGCGAGGAGGTGGCCGATCACCCGGATCAGGCCGAGTGCGGCGGCGGCGATGATGAGCGTCGCGAGCACGACGGTCACCCAGGCGACAGCAGGCATCTCACATCACCTCAACCCAACAGCTTCGCGACGGAGCCGGCATAGCGGACGGCGCCTTGGGAGACGGCCTCGACGGTCGCGCCCGTCTCGGCGAGGGTCTCGGGCACGTTCTCGAACTCACCGGCGAGCGCGCCGCCTCCCGCCAGGATGTGGTCGGAGGCTGCTCTGATCCGCTCCAACGCGGCGAGCACGCGGTTGAGCAGCGCCACCAGGACGGGTACGACGACCACCAGCAGCACGATGTTGCCGATCCACCACAGCATCGAGGCCTCCTCAACTCGCGTCGGGTTGGTAGGGCAGGAAGAAACGGCGCAAGACGCGCATCAGCGCCATCCGGACGGCCTGCAGGCCGATCGCCAGTCCGCTCGCGGGCTTGGCGGCGAGATCGTCGACCGACTCGCCCCACTCGAGCGCGGCGATCCGCCGCTGGGCGTTGTCGGCGAACTGGCCCATCAGCACCGTGCTGACATCGGTGATCATGCCGCGGCCATACTGGGCGGCTGCGCCGGACAGTTGCAGGTCCTGGCCCATCTGCACGCGCGTGCCGGACCCGACCGAGGCCAGCGCGGCGGTGATCTTCATCGCCGCCTGGCCGCGGCCCTTGAGGTCGGAGCCGGTCGCGTCGATGACCATCTGCTTGGTGGCGTCGTCACGCTCGAGGACCGTGGCCTGGCCGGCGAACTCCAACTTCACCGGGCCCATCCGGATGCCGACCGTGCCGGCGTAGGTGTCGTCGCCGAGCTGCTCGGTGAGGTCGGCGCCGGGGAGACAGGCGGCGACACCGGGGATGTCGCCGAAGAACTCCCACACCTTCTCGATCGGCTGCGCGACCTCGAACTCGTTGTTGATCAGCATCAGTCCGCACCTCCACAGCTCTGAGTGGCGCCGGCCAGGAACCGCTCCGGGTCATCCGCGAAGGCATCGCGACAGCCGACGCAACAGAAGTGGTACGTCGTGCCAGCGTGCTCGTGCGGGTAGTGCGCGTCGTCGGCCGGCACCGTCATCCCACACACCGGATCGAGCGCCGTGGTGGGCTGCAGCACGGGCAGCTCGATGCGGCCGTCTGTTGCCGGTGCTGTCGCCTGCTCTGACGCGGGCTCCTCGGTGAGTTCTCCTGCGAGCTCGCCGGCGGCCCGGAGCTGGACCAGCTCGGCCAGGATGGACACGGCGATCTCGCTGTGGGTCGTGCTGCCGAGGTCGAGGCCGATCGGCGCATGCACCCGCTCCAGCAGATGTGCCGGCACGCCTCGGTCGGCGAGGTAGCCGAGCACGGCGTCGGCACGTTTGCGCGAGGCGACCATGCCGACGTACGCCGGCATGGCGGAGACCGCATCTCGCAGCACGTCCTCGTCGCCGTGGCCCTGAGTAGCGACCACGACCACCGACTGCCGGTCGACCTCGGCGGAGCTGAAGTCGGCGCCCGCGATCAGCTCGGCGCGCCAGCCGAGCACGGTGGCCAGCTCGGTGAGGTGGCGGGCCATCGGAGAGTGGCCGATCACGATCAGGCGGACCGGCGGCAGCATGGGCTCGATGTAGATCTGCAAGGCACCCTCGCTCTGGCACGACATCGGGATCGAGGTCACTCCGTCGGGGAGCATCAGCTCTTCGCTCGCGCCGAGGAAGAACAGCTGGGCTTCTCCGCTCCGGATCACGCGTTGCGCCTCTCGGATCACGGTCGGCTCCGCGCAGGCGCCGCCGATCCAGCCGTGCAGCTGGCCGTCGCCGGTGATGATCGCGCGGGACCCGATCTGTCCCGACGACGGCGCTTGTCGCCAGACGACGGTTGCGACGGCGTACTCCTGGCCGCGTCGCTCCAGATCGCGGCTGACGGCGTCGAGGTCGTCGCTGCCGTTTGCACCGGTAGTCATCACGAGTCCGTCCTGATCGGCGGGGCGCCGGAGACGTCGGCGCCGGTCGTGATCGCCTGCCGCACCCGGTCGGGCAGGAGAGGCATGTCGACGTTGCGGACGCCGTACCCCTTGAGGGCGTCCATCACGGCGTTGACGAAGGCGGCGGGGCCGCCGACGGTCGCGCACTCGCCGATGCCCTTGGCTCCGATCGGGTGGTGCGGGCAGGGGGTGACGACCTCGTGCAGCTCGTAGCCGGGCGTCTCCCACGCGGTCGGCAGCAGGTAGTCCATGAAGTTCGAGCCGATGCAGTTGCCCTCGGCGTCGAAGGTGATGAACTGCATGCTGGACATCGCATAGGCCTCGGTCAGCCCGCCCATGATCTGGCCCTCGACGATCATCGGGTTGATCCGCACCCCGCAGTCGTCGACGGCCACGACCCGCAACACGTCCCAGACGCCGGTGAGCGGGTCGACCTCGACGGTGACGATGTAGCAGCCGAACGGCCAGGTGAGGTTCGGCGGGTCGTAGTAGGCGTTGGCCTCCAGGCCAGGCTCGAGGCCGTCGGGCATGTTGGAGTACGCCGCCATCGCGCACTCCTGGATGGTCACGCCACGGTCCGGGGCGGAGCGGACGTAGAACCGGCCGAGCTCCCACTCGACGTCCTCCTCGGAGACCTCGAGCAAGTGTGCGGCGAGTTTGCGGGCCTTGGCCCGCACCTTGCGGGCGGCCATCGCGACGGCGGCGCCGGCCACCGGCGTGCTCCGGGAGGCGTAGGTGCCCATCCCGAACGGTGCCGTGTCGGTGTCGCCCTCCTCGACGACGATGTCGTCGGCAGGCAGACCCAGCTCGTGGGCGACGATCTGCGCCCAGGTCGTCTCGTGGCCCTGGCCCTGCGTCTTGGCGCCGGTGCGCAGGATCGCCTTGCCGGTCATGTGCACGCGCAGCTCGGCGGAGTCGAACATCTTGATGCCGAGGATGTCGTACTCCCGGCTGTTGCCGGCGCCGAGTGGCTCGGTCATGCAGGAGATGCCGATCCCGAGCAGCCGGCCGTTCTTGGCGGCTTCGGCCTGCTCCTTGCGGAAGCCCTCGTAGTCGATCGCGTCGAGACCGACCTGTAGGCACTTGGCATATTGACCGGAGTCGGTGAGGAACCCGAACGGGGTGCGGTGCGGGAAGTCGTCGTCGCGCACGAAGTTCATCCTGCGGAACTCGGCCTGGTCGAGGCCCAGCTCCTCCGCGGCGGCCTGCATCATCCGCTCCTGGAAGAACATCGCCTCGGTCACCCGGAACGAGCAGCGGTAGGCGACCCCGCCCGGCGCCTTGTTGGTGTAGACGCCGCGCGCGGTCAGGTGTGCCGTCGGAATGTCGTAACAGGAGAACGTCGAGTGCAGCAGGCCGATCTTGAACTTGCTCGGCTGCGCGTCGCCGAAGAAGGCGCCGTGGTCGGAGTCGGTGTGCATCCGCACCGCGAGGATCTTGCCGTCCTTGCGCAGCGCCAGCTCGCCCTTGAGGTAGACGTCGCGGCCGAACCCGGTGGAGATCAGGTTGCTGGTGCGGTCCTCGATCCACTTGACCGGACGCTCGGTGAGGATCGAGGCGACGATCGAGACGACGTAGCCGGGGTAGACCGGCACCTTGTTGCCGAAGCCGCCGCCGAGGTCGGGGCTGACGATCCGGATCATGTGCTCGGGCAGCTCGGCGATCAGCGCGACCGCGGCGCGGACGATGTGCGGCGCCTGCGTGGTCATGTAGACGGTGAGCTTGCCGGTGGCGCGATCGAAGTCGGCCACCGAGCCGCACGTCTCTAGCGGCGACGGGTGCGAGCGGGGGTAGTGCATCTCGATCGTCGACACGTGGTCGGCCTCGGCGAAGGCCCGGTCGGTGCCGTCCTTGTCGCCGACCTGCCAGGTGAAGCAGACGTTGTCGGGCTGGTTCTCCTTGTCGTCCCGGATGATCGGAGCGTCGTCGGCGAGCGCCTGGGTCGGATTGACGATCACCGGCAGCGGCTCGTAGTCCACCACGATCGCCTCGCAGGCGTCCTTGGCGATGTAGGGGTCGTCGGCGATGACTGCTGCGACCTCCTGGCCTTGGAAGCGGACCTTGTCGGTAGCCAGCACGGCCTGGGTGTCGTAGCTCAGCGTCGGCATCCAGGCGAGGTTGCGAGTAGCCAACATCTCACCGGTCAGCACGAGGCGTACGCCGGGGATGTCCCAGGCCGCGCTGGTGTCAATGGAGCGGATCCGGGCATGGGCGACCGGACTGCGCAGGATCTCCATGTGCAACATCCCGGGCAGCACCACGTCGTCGATGTAGTGCCCCTTGCCGCGGATGAAGCGGTTGTCCTCGACCCGGCGGCGGCTGGCGCCCATGCCGCCGATCTTGATCTCGTCGAGCGCGCGGGAGACCGGCTCGACGGTCGGCTCGGTGGTGGTCATGCGCCCGCACCGTCCTCTGCTCCCTCGTGGCCTTCTCCCGGTGTCTCGCCGCGCATCTTCGCAGCGGCCCACAGCACCGCCTTGACGATGTTCTGATAGCCCGTGCAGCGGCACAGGTTGCCCGAGAGGGCGAAGCGGACCTCGTCCTCGGTGGGGTCGGGGTTCTCCGCCAGCAGGGCCTTCGCGGCGAGCATCATGCCCGGTGTGCAGAATCCGCACTGCAGGCCGTGCTCGTCCTTGAAGCCTTCTTGCAGTGGGTGCAGCTCGCTCGGCCCGGCCAGACCTTCGACGGTGGTCACCGCGTGGCCGTCGGCCTGGACGGCCAGCATCGTGCAGCTCTTCACCGGCAGACCGTCCACCAGCACGGTGCAGGCGCCGCAGTTGGTGGTGTCGCAGCCGGTGTGGGTGCCGGTCAGCTTGAACCCCTGCCGGAGCAGATGCGCCAACAGCAGCCGCGGCTCGACGTCGGCCGCTCGTCGCTCACCGTTGAGGGTGATGGTCACTCGCCTGATGGGTACGCCGGCGTCGGCGCCCGCCGGGACCTCTTCGAAGAGCGTGCTCATTCGGGGTCCCCGCGGAAGCGCGAGCGAAGCGAGTGGTTTCGTGGGGTGTTCACTATGCTGCCCTCTCGCTCGTCGTCGTGATCCGGGTCAGGATCCGGGTGACGAAGGTGTGGATCACGTGGCGCTTGTACTCCGCACTGCCACGGTGATCCGAATTCGGCTGCGCGTCCGCGGCGGCCAGGTCGGCGGCGCGGGCGATGGTGTCCGCGGTCAGCGGCTGCCCCACCAGGGTCGCCGCCGCGTCGCTGGCATTGATGGTCCGGCTGCCCACTCCGGTCAGGGCGATGCCCGCTCGCACGACCCGGTCGCCGTCGAGGTCGAGCGCGACCGCCGTACCCGCCGTGGCGAAGTCGCCCACACGGCGTTCCAGCTTGAGGAAGCCGCCGACCGGGGTGCCCTGGGGCGCGGGCATGACGGCCTCGACCGCGATCTCGTCGAAGGCCAGCACGTTCTGGAACGGTCCGGTCACGAAGTCGGAGATCGGGATGCTCCGGCGGCCGCGCGGGCCTTGGGCGACCACGTGCCCACCGACCGCGGTGACGGCCGCCGCCCAGTCGCCTTGGGGGTCGGCGTGGCACAGCGAGCCGACCAGGGTGCCGCGGGTGCGGACGATCGGGTCGGCGATCAGTGGCGCGGCAGCGGCCATCACCGGCTGGGCGGTGGTGAGGGCGGACGCCCGCTCGAGGTCGCGGTGTCGAACCAGCGCGCCGACCCGGATGGCGCCGCTCGGCGCGACCTCCAGGTGGTCGAGTCCGGGCAGGTTGTTGATGTCGACCAGCAGGTCGGGCGAGGCGAACCGGAGCTTGAGCAGCGGGACCAGGCTCTGCCCGCCCGCGAGCACCTTCGCCTCGCCGGCACCGCGCGCCAGCAGGTCGATGGCCTCGTCGAGGGTGCGCGGGGCCTCGTAGGCGAATCGGGAGGGATACACGCCTCAGCCCTCCTGCCCTTGCTCGTCGGCTTGGGTGGGTCGACCGCTGTCGGGGGCGAGCGGGGTCGGCGCCTCGGGGTCGGGCACCGCGACCGGCAGCGCCTCGACATCGGTGGGATCCGGCCGGGGCTGCTGATGGGGCGGCCAGGGCCCCTGCATCGGCTGGCCAGCGACCTTGAGGAACTCCACGAACTGCGGGAACGCCCACACGGTGGGACTCTTGCCGGTCTGGGGAGCGTTCTCGATCAGCTCGTACATGCGTGGGTTGCCGCGGCTGTGTCCATCCGACTCGATCGGCACGCGCACCTCCTTGCGGTCTTCTGGGTGCACCTCCGGTGCACGCCCGCGGAGCACGCTCTGCCCCACGGTGCTGCCCACACTGTGACCCCGTCTCGCCCCGTGGACAACACCGAATCAATAGATCGCTTAGCCGGCCCCCAAGCAGCTAGTTCGGTCCCGTTTGGGGCTCCCGACCCCGTCTCAACCCCCATTCGGGACCGGATAACGCTCCAGGGTCGGTGAGAGGGGGCCGGTCAGCTCCAGAGGGTGACGTGGATGGCGGGCTTGAAGCGGCCGTGGGTGACGCTGCGGCCGCGGAGCATGGCCTGGGTGGCGCGGGGCGTGGTGACGAAGCGGGCCATCTCCTCGGCGGCGGAAGGTGCCTGTTTGCCGGCGAGGATGGAGATGTTCCACGAGCCCTGGCCCTGGACGGCGCGGCCCGGCACCTTGGCGAGCGTGCCCGCGGCCAGGTCCTGGGCGACGGCGAAGGAGACGGCCAGCGAGACGCCGGTGCCCCGCTTGGCCTCCTCGACGGCTGCGGCGTGGCTCTGGAAGATCTGCTGGCGCTCCTCGGGAACCCCGATACGCCGCAGCATCTGCGGGATCACTCCGGCGTCGCCCGCCGCCGCGGGGCCGAGCAGCCAGGTCTGGCTGCGCAGGAGGGCGGCCCCGGGTTGGCCGGTATGCGTCAACGGGTGATCGGGAGCGACGACCGCCAGGATCTGGTAGTTCAAGAACAGGGTGGTGCTCACCCCGGGCTCGGTCGTGGCCGGTCGAGGGCCGATGGTCGCGTCGACCGAGCGGGTGAGCAGGAGCGATTCGAAGTCGCGGGACCGGTGCACACTCAGCTCCACGTCGAGATCGCGTGCACGGTCGGCGAAGAACTCGATCAATCCCGGAGCGGCGTACTCAGCGAACAGGGACGTGGTGGCCAGCCGCAGCAGTCGTCGGCCGGCGCCGGCCGCGCGGACCTCCAGCACGGTGCGGTCCTGCAGGCCGAGCAGCTCGACCGCGCGGCTGGCGAGTCGCAGCCCGCCGGGGGTGAAGGCGAGTCCAGAGGAGGTGCGGGTGAACAGCTTGTCGCCCAACTCCTTGCGCAGCTGGCCGACGTGCAACGACACCGCTGCCTCGGTGACGCCGAGGTCGGCGGCGGCAGCCTTCACCGAGCCGAGCCGCACGACGCTGGCGAAGGCGCGCAGCTGGGTCGGGGTCATCGGGCGGATCCGGGCTCAGAAGGGAGGAGTGGCACGGCCCTGCATCGCCTCCCAGACTCGTGACGGGGTCAGTGGCATGTCGATGTGCCGCACACCGTACGGCGCGAGCGCGTCGACCACCGCGTTGACCACCGCGGGCGGCGAGCCAACGGTGGCCGACTCGCCCACGCCCTTGGCCCCGATGGGGTGGTGCGGCGACGGCGTCACGGTCATCCCGCACTCCCAGTCGGGGACCTCGAGGGCGGTCGGGATCAGGTAGTCCATCAAGGACCCGCCGAGACAGTTGCCGTGCTCGTCGAATCCGATGAACTGCATCAGCGCCATCCCGACCCCGTCGGTCAGGCCACCTTGGATCTGGCCCTCGACGATCATCTCGTTGATCCGGGTGCCGCAGTCGTCGACGGCGATGAAGCGACGGACCTTGACCACCGCCGTACCCGGGTCGACGTCGACCACGCAGATGTAGGCGCCATAGGGATAGGTGAGGTTCTCGGGGTTGTAGGACACCTGCGCGTCCAGGCCGCCCTCGACGCCGGGAGGCAGGTCGACCGCTCCGTGCGCCTGCATCGCGACCTCCTGAATGGTCACCCCCGCGCCGGGCACCCCGCGGACGTCGAACCGACCCTTGGTCCACTCCAGGTCGTCGGGCGCGACCTCCAACATCCCGGCCGCGATCAGCCGCGCCTTCTCCCGCACTCGGCGAGCGGCCAGCACGGCGGCGGCGCCGGAGACGGGAGTCGAGCGGGAGCCGTAGGTGCCCAGGCCGTACGGCGTGTTGTCGGTGTCGCCGTGGACGACCTCGACGTCGTCGGGATGGATGCCGAGCTCCTCGCCGACGAGTTGGGCGAAGGTGGTCTCGTGGCCCTGTCCCTGGGTCTGTACGGCGATGCGCACGACGGCCGACCCGGTGGGATGGACCCGCACCTCGCAGCCGTCGGCCATGCCGAGGCCGAGCATGTCCATCTCCTTGCGCGGACCCGCGCCGACCGCCTCGGTGAAGAAGGAGATGCCGATCCCCATCAGCTCGCCGCGTTCACGGCGCTCGGCCTGCTCGGTGCGCAGGTCGTCGTACCCCGCCATCCGGAGCGCCTCGTCCAGGGTGGCGGCATAGTCGCCGGAGTCGTAGACCCAGCCGGTGCGGCTGGTGTAGGGGAACTGGTCGGGGCGGATGAAGTTCTGTCGACGCAGGTCGACCGGGTCGCGACCGAGCTCGCCGGCGAGCAGGTCGACCATCCGCTCGACGAGGTAGACCGCCTCGGCGATCCGGAACGAGCAGGCGTAGGCGACGCCGCCCGGGGCCTTGTTGGTGTGCACCGCGGTCATCGAGCAGTAGGCCGCCTCGAGGTCGTAGCTGCCGGTGAAGACCCCGAAGAAGCCGCCAGGGAACTTGCGCGGCGCCGCGGTGCCGTTGAACGCGCCGTGGTCGGCGAGGACATGACTGCGCAGGGCCAGGATCCGGCCGTCGCGACTGGCGGCGATCTCGCCGTGCATCACGTAGTCCCGCGCGAAGCCCGAGGCGATCAGGTTCTCGGTGCGGTCCTCGGCCCACTTCACCGGACGGTCGGTGAGCATCGACCCGACGATCGCGCAGACATAGCCGGGATAGATGGGCACCTTGTTGCCGAAGCCGCCGCCGATGTCGGGGGAGATCACCCTGATCCGGTGCTCGGGCAGGCCGGAGAACATCGCGAGCATGGTCCGGTGCGCGTGCGGCGCCTGCGTAGTGGACCACAAGGTGAGCTTCTCCTCGACCCGGTCGAAGGACGCCACCGCGCCACACGTCTCCATCGGGGCGGGGTGCACGCGGGGGAAGACCAGCTCTTGACGCAGCACCACCTCGGCGCGGTCGAACACCGCGTCGGTGGCCGCCGCGTCGCCGGTCTCCCAGTCGAAACAGTGGTTGTCGGTCTTGCCGTCGAGGTCGTCGCGGATCACCGGAGCGTCCGCATCGAGGGCGTGGCGTACGTCGACCACGGGCGGCAGCTCGTCGTACTCCACGTCGATCAGCTCCAGCGCGTCGCGCGCGGAGTAGCGGTCCTCGGCGACGACGAAGGCGATCTCCTGGCCCTGGAAGCGGACCTTGTCGGTGGCCAGCACGGCCTGCTGGTCGCCGGAGAGGGTCGGCATCCAGGCCAGCCCGCGCTCGGCCAGCATCGCGCCGGTGACGACGGCCTTGACCTTGGGGTGCGCCTCGGCGGCCAGGGTGTCGACGGAGACGATCCGGGCGTGCGCGACCGGGCTGCGCAGGATGGCCAGGTGCAGCATGCCGGGCAGGGTGAGGTCGTCGAGGTAGCGGCCGCGGCCGCGCACGAAGCGGCGGTCTTCTTTGCGCAGCATCCGGCCGTGCCCGAGCGGGTGCTGGTCGTTGTCGACGAACTCCTGGACGCTCACTGGTCCTCCTCCTTCCCGAAGGGGTGCGCGGCAGCCCACTGGATCGACCGGACGATCGCGGCATAGCCGGTGCATCGGCAGATCTGCCCCGAGATCGCCTCCCGGATGGTGTGCTCGTCCGGGTCGGGATCGCGGTCCAACAGAGCACGCGCCGACATCAGCATCCCGGGCGTGCAGAAGCCGCACTGCAGCCCGTGGCACTGCATGAAACCCTGCTGGACGGGGTCGAGCTCGCCCTCCCACTCCAGGCTCTCGACGGTGCGTACGTCGTGGCCCGCGGCCATCGCGGTCAACACGGTGCAGGACTTCACCGGCTCGTCGTCGTAGAGCACTACGCAGGTCCCGCAGTTGCTGGTGTCGCAGCCCCAGTGCGTGCCGGTCAGCCCGAGCTCGTCGCGCAGGAAGTGCACCAGCAACAGCCGAGCCTCCACCTCGCCGGTGACCTGCTCGCCGTTGACCGTCAGGCTGACCTCCATCAGACGACCGTCCTCATCGGGTGATCGCTCTCATCGGTTGGCCTCGGCGATCCGCTGCCAGGCGACCCGCAGCGTCCGGCGGGTCAGCTCACCGGCCAGGTGGCGCTTGTAGTCCGCCGACCCACGGCTGTCGGTGACCGGCCGGCAGCGCTCCTCGGCGATGTGTGCCGCGGCCTCCCAGGCCTGCTCGCCGGGTGCCTGCCCGTGCAGGGTGGCCGACACCTCGGGGATGCCGGTGGTGTTAGGGCCAACGGCGGCGAGGCCCACCCTGGCGTCGGCGATGGTGCCGTCCTCGTTGAGCCAGAGCGCCGCTCCGGCCGCGGTCACGGCCCAGTCGCCCGCACGCCGGTCGACCTTGGCGTAGGCGCTGCTGCCTCGCGGGCGGATCGGGATGCGCACCTCGGTCAGCATCTCGGCGTGGTCGACGACGGTCTCGTAGGGCCCGAGGTGGAACTCGTCCATCGACACCACCCGCTCGCCGCGCTGGCCGGTGATCACGCAGCTCGCGTCCAACGTGGTGCACACCGAGGACAGGTCCTCCGACGGATCCGCCTGGCACAGGGCGCCGCCCAACGTCCCGCGGTTGCGCACCGGCGGGTCGGCGATCACTCGCTCTGCGTCACGGAAGATCGGGCACACCTGGGCCAGGTCGTCGGATTCCAGCAGCTCCCGGTGCCTGGTCATCGCGCCGATCCGCACCTCGGTGGGCGTGATCTTGATGTAGCCGAGCTCGGTGTGCAGGTCGTTGATGTCGACGAGGTACTCCGGGTTGGCCAGCCGCAGTTTCATCATCGGAAGCAGGCTGTGTCCACCCGCGATCAACCGGGCCTCCTCGCCCAGTCGATCGAGGAGTCCGATCGCGTGCTCCACGCTGGTCGCCCGCTCGTATTCGATCGGAGCTGGCACCTGCACGCTGGCCCTCCCACTGCCTCGACCGGCCTCGACGTGACCCCCGTCACGGTGGATGCTACGTCGCCTGCCGGTTCCAGGCTCAGGGCACGGGCGCCAGCTCGGGTGCCGAGGACTCGGGGGAGGTGGGCCAGTGCTGGGGGCGGGGGACCGAGCGGATGCTGCGGCTCCCGGTGAGGTAGCAGGCGAGGAGCGTGCTGGCGACCAACAGGGCGGCGACGGCTGCGGGACCGCCGTACCGGTGCAGGAGCCAGCCGCCGACCAGCGGGGAGAGCGGCATGATCGACATCGACAAGAACTGCGAGGTGGCCGCGACCCGGCCCTGCAGGTCGGCGGGGGTGATCGCGACGCGGTAGGCGCCGATGCCGGCGTTGCCGGCGGGGTTGATCAGGAGCAGCACGAACGAGGAGACCAGCGCCGTCATCGGCGTCATCGACCTCAGCAGCGGCACCAGGGGCAGTGCGCACATCCAGGCGACGGCGAGGGTGAGTCGGCCGGTCGGTAGGCGGTCGATGAGGTACGGCGCGGCGAGGGCGCCGAGGATCCCGCCCAGCCCGGCCGCGGTCTCGATAAGGCCGATCTGGCTCGCGGGGTAGCCCTGCTCGACCAGCCGCATGATCACCACGAAGAAGATGGCGTTGGTGACCAGGTTGGTCAGTGGCGCCCAGCTCATCAGCACCCGTAGGAACGGCTGGCTCCACACGAACCGCATCCCGTCGGCGAGCTTGCGCCGCATCGTCGGTCGATCGGCGCGACGGGGCGGTGCGGACAGGTCGGTGCGAATGCGGGACAGGGTCAGGCAGGAGACGGCGTAGGTCACCGCGTCCGCGGCGAAGGGGAGCCACCGGGTGATGCCGTACAACAGGCCGCCGAGGGGTGCGCCGAGCAGGCCAGCAACGTGCTGGCGTGCCTGGTTCTGCGACAGCGCGGTAGGCAGGTCCTCGGTCGGCGCCACGGTCCGGATGGCCGAGATCTGGGCTGGCGCGAAGACGCCGGCCGCAGCCCCGGTGACGGCTGCGACGACGCCTAGGTGGATCAACGTCAACTGTCCGAGCGCTCCGGCGATCGCGAGGGAGCCATAGGCGACGAGTCCGGTGACGCTCGCTCCGATCATCAATCGGCGCCGGTCCACGGTGTCGGCCCAGACTCCGGCCGGGAGCAGTGTGGCGGCCAGCCCGAGCAGATAGGTCGCCTCGATCACCGCGGCGACCAGGGTCGAGCCCGAGAGGGCATAGGCGATCAGCGGATAGACGAAGACCGACATCCGCGAGCCGAGCTCGTTGACGGTCTCCCCGATCCACAACACGGTGAAGTCGCGGTTCTTGGCGAGGGTGCGATAGCTGGACATAACCCGCAACATATCTTGCGCAATGATAGTTGCGCAAGACTTCGTGCGGAATTTGCTAGGATGGCGCCGTGACCGACTCCGCAGACCAGACGAACGATCCAGCGACGGATTCAGCGACAGACCCCGGCGCCGCGGGAGCCGACCCCCGAGTGCTCCGAGCGATCGCCCATCCGGTGCGCAACCGGATCATCGGCGAGATGGAGGCGGCCGGGCCGATGCGCGCGGCCGACGTGGCCGCTGTGATGGGGATCCCGGCGAACCAGGCCAGCTTTCACCTGCGCCAGCTCGCGAAGTACGGTCTGGTCGAGGAGGCGCCCGAGGCCGCCCGCGACGGGCGGGACCGGGTGTGGCGGTTGACCTCGGGGGACCAGCTCCGGATCGATGTCAGTCGGATCGAGGAGGCGCCGGGCGGACAGGCTGCGGTGAATGTCTGGCGCCGGCACGCCTCGGCCCGGGCACACGAGCTGGTCGATCGCGCCTACGAGCTGCGCCGCCGAGAAGGCACCAGCTCGGCGATCATCGAGGGCACCATCCGGCTGACCCGCGACGAGGCCGGCGAGTTTGCCACGGCGTTGGACCAGCTCTTCGACGAGTGGGTGGCCCGCACCCGCGGCGCCGCCGACGATGCCCCCCGCGAGACCTACCACCTGTTCGCGCTGCTCCAGCCCTACGACGCCGACTAACGTCCTCGAGGCACCGGCGTTCACGCGGATCATCCCCATCGATGGTGTCGTTGGGATGAGCTGACTATGGGCGGGACCAGCGGGGGTCCGATAGACGCCGACGTGAGCGGCGGGCGTAACGCTGCGATGGCTTCCGGCCAAGTAGGAGTTATGCGGGAGACAGAGAAGAACGAGATTCTCCGGATCGCGAACGATCCGGAGGCATTCGAAGGGTTCTACCGGGAGTACCTCCCGGTCGTCCGCCGGTTCGTTGCTCGGCGCGTGTCCGACCCACACCTCGCCGCGGATCTGATAGCCGACATCTTCTTGGCGGTGATCGACTCCGCGCATTCCTATCGGCCCGAGCGCGGCAACCCCCAGGGGTGGCTCATCGGCGCCTCCCGGAACACGGTTGCGGCGGAGTTCCGCCGACGCGCGAGGGAACAAGGGGCAGTACGTCGCATATCTGGCCGACGTCTGCGACTCCGACGAGGTTCTACAGATCTCGCTGCTCACCATCAAACAAGACAACGCAGATCGGGTCTTCGTCTCCTTCACCGATCTGCCCGACGTCTGCTGAACCAGCCTGGTCGCCGGCGGCCTCGGAACTCGGCGGCGCCCTCGACGGGGATGGGCCGCTACCGTGACCACGTGCCCGCGCCACTCCGTCCAGCCGATCCGGAGGCGGTGGCGAGTGCGCTGGCCGCGAGGGCGGCGGGGGAGGTCACGTCGGCCGAGTTGAGACTGCTCACCAAGCACTTCCTGGCCCTGTTGGCGGCGGTGGCGCCGGGGAAGTCGGTGGAGGTGCGGGTGCCGCCGTACGCCGCGGCGCAGGTCGTGCCGGGCGTGCGGCACACCAGGGGTACGCCGCCAGCGGTGGTCGAGCTCGACGCCGAGACCTGGATCGCGCTGGCCCTCGGTGACCTCACCTGGACCGCCGCCGAGGAGGCGGGGCTGGTTCAGGCCAGCGGGGAGCGGGCCGACCTGGCGCCGTACCTTCCCCTGCGCTGACGACGCCGCGCCGCGAAACCTCAGCCGACGGCGACGATGGCGCGGAAGCCGGCCAGCAGGACGTCGAGATCCTCCTCGGTGGCCACCAGCGGCGGCGCCAGCCGCACGGTCTGGCCGTGAGCCTCCTTGGCCAGCACCTGGTGGTCGACGAGCTGCTCGCAGAAGTGGCGGCCGGTGGTCAGCTCGGGGGAGATGTCGATGCCTGCCCACAGGCCGCGGCAGCGGACCGCGTCGATCCCCTGGCCGACCAGTGCCTGCAGGCCGTCGGCGAGATAGGCCCCCAACACCTCGGCGCGCTTCTGGAACTCGCCCTCGCTCAACATCGCGACGACCTCGCGACCGATGGCGGCCGCGAGCGGGTTGCCGCCGAAGGTGGAGCCGTGCGTGCCCGGCGTGATGACTTCGAGCACGTCACCGTTCGCGGCGATCGCCGACACCGGGTAGAGGCCGCCGCCGAGCGCCTTGCCGAGGATGTAGATGTCGGGCACGACGTCCGCGTGGTCGCAGGCGAACGTCCGCCCGGTCCGGGCCAGCCCGGACTGGATCTCGTCGGCGACCATCAGCACCTGCTTGCGGTTGCACAGTGCGCGGACCTCGGGCAGGAAGCCGTCGGGTGGGATGACCACGCCGGCCTCGCCCTGGATCGGCTCGAGCAGCACGGCCACGGTCGAGTCGTCGATGGCCGCCTCGAGGGCGACGAAGTCGCCGTAGGGCACCAGCCGGAAGCCGGGGGTGTACGGCGCGTAGCCGGTTGTCGCGTCGGAGTCGGTGGAGAAGCTCACGATGGTCGTGGTGCGGCCGTGGAAGTTGCCCTCCATCGCGACGATGTTGGCCTGGTTCTCCGGCACACCCTTGACCAAGTAGCCCCACTTGCGGCTGACCTTGATCGCGGTCTCGACGGCCTCCGCGCCGGAGTTCATCGGCAGGACCATCTCCTTGCCGGTGAGCTCGGCCAGATCGCGAGAGAACGGCCCCAGCTGGTCGTTGTAGAACGCGCGGCTGGTGAGCGTAAGCCGGTCCAGCTGCTCGTGCGCCCGCGCGACCAGTCGCGGGTGCCCGTGGCCGAAGTTCAGCGCCGAGTAGCCGGCCAGACAGTCGAGGTAGCGGTTGCCCTCGACGTCGGTCACCCAGGCGCCGTCGCCCTGCGCCAGCACGACCCGGAGCGGGTGGTAGTTGTGCGCCGCGTAGGTCTCGGTGAGCTCGACATGGGTGTGCGTGTCGCGGTCGGAGACGACGGCGGAGGAGAGGGTCTGGGCCATGTCGGCCATCGTCGCACCTCGGATCGGCGTACGGCAAATATTGTCGGACAATCTTTCGGACGTGTCGTGGTGCCGGCCGACGAAGCCTTCATGAGGTGTGTGACGCTTCGACCACCTACCTTGTGAAAGCGACAGCCCGCACGACCACCAGGCCCGGGCGCGACCCGACGGGGCCGGCCCCCGAGATCGAAGGAGAGCAGATGACCACTGACGACCTGCGAGCCCGCCTGGCCGAGGTGCTTCCGGGCGTACGCCGTGACCTGGACGCCCTGGTCCGGATCGAGTCGGTGAGCGCGGACCCGGAGCGAGCCGGTGAGGTGCAGCGGAGCGCGGAGGCGGTCCGGGCGCTGTTCGAGGCGGAGGGGTTCGATGCGCAGGTGCTGTCGGTCGACAACGGGGCGCCGGCGGTGGTCGCGCGCAAGCCGGCACCGCCCGGGGCCAGGACCGTTCTGCTCTACGCCCACCACGACGTCCAGCCCGAGGGCGACCACGCCGACTGGGACTCGCCGCCCTTCGAGCCGACCGAGCGCGGTGACCGGCTCTACGGTCGCGGGGCGGCCGACGACAAGGCCGGCATCGTCACCCACCTGGGTGCACTCCGAATGCTCGGCGACGAGCTCCCGGTCGGGGTCACGGTCTTCGTCGAGGGCGAGGAGGAGGTTGGCTCGGACAGCCTGCCCGCCTTCCTGCGCGAACACCGGGACCTGCTCCAGGCCGACGTCATCGTGATCGCCGACTCGGGCAACTGGGACATCGGGGTCCCGGCGCTGACCACCTCTCTGCGTGGGCTGGTGCGGGTCGACGTCGAGGTGCGCACGCTGCGCCACGCCGTCCACTCCGGAATGTGGGGCGGCCTGGTGCCCGACGCGCTGATGGCGCTCAACCGACTCCTTGCCAGCCTGCACGACGACGCGGGCAACGTCGCGGTCGAGGGCCTCGTCGCCGGACCGGCCGCTGACGTCGTCTACCCCGAGGAGCGGCTGCGCGCGGAGTCCGGCGCCCTCCCCGGCACGCACTGGATCGGCGACGGCTCCGCGGTCGAGCGACTCTGGACCAAGCCGTCGATCACCGTCACCGGGATCGACGCCCCCAAGGTCGCGGGCGCCTCCAACACGCTCACCGCCGTCGCGCGAGCCAAGATCAGCCTCCGTGTCGCGCCCGGCGACACCACCGCCAACGCGCTCGCCCGCCTCACCGCGC
The DNA here is from genome assembly GCF_047602075.1 of Nocardioides sp. Taxonomy (GTDB): domain Bacteria; phylum Actinomycetota; class Actinomycetes; order Propionibacteriales; family Nocardioidaceae; genus Nocardioides. The sequence continues at coordinate 2,208,575 of NZ_JASGIF010000001.1, read as the reverse complement.
ACCTCGAGGCGCACGTCCCCTGGGGCGCGCAGCTCACGGTCACCACCGTCGACACCGGTGAGGCGACCGAGATCGACGCCACCGGCCCGGCGTACGACGTCGCGCGCGCGGCCTTCACCGAGGCCTGGGAGGGCACTGCCCCGATCGACATGGGGGTGGGCGGCTCGATCCCGTTCATCGCGGAGTTCGTCGACACCTTCCCGGGTGCGAGCGTCCTGGTCACCGGGGTGGAGGATCCCGACACCCGCGCCCACGGAGCCAACGAGGGTCTGCACCTGCCCGAGTTCGAGCGGGTGATCCTCGCCCACGCGCTGCTGCTGCAGGGGCTCGGCCCGGACGTCTGAGCCGGCGTCCGCGCTAGGCGCGTGCCACGCTCGTGTGGATGCGGGCGCCCGGCCGCGCACGCCGTACACTCGGGCGAGTGGCGAACCCCCGCACCCCAGGCCGCCGTGGCGGCGACGGGCGGCTGACCGCAGCTCTCGACCCACTCGACCAGGGCCCGCAGGATGCTTGCGGAGTCTTCGGGGTCTGGGCGCCGGGCGAGGACGTCGCCAAGCTGACCTACTTCGGCCTCTACGCGCTCCAGCACCGCGGCCAGGAGTCCGCCGGGATCGCGGTGAGCAACGGCCGCCAGATCCTGGTCTACAAGGACATGGGCCTGGTCTCGCAGGTCTTCGACGAGACCACCCTCGAGTCGCTCAAGGGGCACCTGGCGATCGGGCATGCGCGCTACTCGACGACGGGTGCGTCGACCTGGCACAACGCCCAGCCGACCTTCCACCCGACCCTGGACGGCTCGCTGGCGCTGGCCCACAACGGCAACCTGATCAACACCACCGAGCTCGCCCAGATGGTGGAGGACCTCGGCGAGACCGAGGGCGAGCTCGACCTGCACGTCAAGCTCCCCAACGAGACCACCAACGACACCGCGGTCGTCACCTCGCTGCTCGCGCACCACATCGGCCAGACCGTCGAGGAGCGCGCGACCGAGCTGTTGCCCCAGCTCAAGGGCGCCTACTCGTTCGTCTGGATGAACGAGCACACTCTCTACGCCGCCCGCGATCCGCAAGGCATCAGGCCGCTGGTGCTCGGCCGGCTGGAGCGCGGCTGGGTCGTCGCCAGCGAGGACGCGGCGTTGGTGACGGTCGGCGCGAGCGTGGTCCGCGAGGTCGAGCCGGGCGAGCTGATCGTGATCAACGAGGACGGGCTGCGCTCGCACCGGTTCGCGGATCCCGACCCCAAGGGCTGCGTGTTCGAGTACGTCTACCTCGCCCGCCCCGATGCCACCATCGCCCGTCGCAACGTCCACGAGGCGCGCGTCGAGATGGGCCGTCGACTGGCCCGGGAGTTCCCCATCGACGCCGACCTGGTCATGCCGGTGCCGGAGTCGGGCACCCCGGCTGCCACCGGCTACGCCGAGGAGAGCGGCATCCCCTTCGGCCAGGGCTTCGTCAAGAACTCCTACGTCGGCCGCACCTTCATCCAGCCCAGCCAGACCCTGCGCCAGCTCGGCATCCGGCTCAAGCTCAACGCCCTCGAGCACATGATCCGCGGCAAGCGGCTGGTCGTGGTCGACGACTCGATCGTGCGCGGCAACACCCAGCGCGCCCAGGTGCGGATGCTCCGCGAGGCCGGCGCTGCCGAGGTGCACGTGCGGATCTCCTCGCCGCCGGTGAAGTGGCCGTGCTTCTACGGCATCGACTTCGCCACCCGCGCCGAGCTGATCGCCAACGGCCTGGACATCGAGGAGATCCGCGCCAGCATCGGCGCCGACTCCCTCGGCTACATCTCCTTGGCGGGGATGATCGAGTCGACCGGCCAGCCGGCGAGCCAGCTGTGCGACGCCTGCTTCACCGGCCGCTACCCGATCCCGCTGCCCGACGATTCCCGCCTCGGCAAGCACCTGTTGGAGCAGTCGCTGACCACCGAGGCGCTGCCCATCTTGAACAATCCCTGACCCCGCCACCGACCGGCCGAACGCCCGAGGAGTCACCGTGACCTCATCCGACAACGCGTACGCCGCTGCCGGTGTCTCCATCGAGGCCGGTGACCGCGCCGTCGAGCTGATGAAGGAGTGGGTCGAGAAGGCTCGCCGCCCCGAGATGGTCGGCGGCATCGGCGGCTTCGCCGGTCTCTTCGACGCCTCGGCACTGAAGGCCTTCGACCGGCCGCTGCTCGCGACCTCGGCCGACGGCGTCGGCACCAAGGTCGCCATCGCGCAGGCCCTCGACAAGCACGACACCATCGGCTACGACCTGGTCGGCATGCTCGTCGACGACCTCGTCGTCTGTGGCGCCGAGCCGCTCTTCCTGACCGACTACATCGCCACCGGCCGCGTCGTGCCCGAGCGGATCGCCGCGATCGTGCAGGGCATCGCCGAGGCCTGCGTGGAGGCGGGCTGCGCGCTGATCGGCGGCGAGACTGCGGAGCATCCTGGCCTGCTCGGGCCGGAGGAGTACGACGTCGCAGGGTCGACCACCGGCGTCGTCGAGGCGGACCGGCTCCTCGGCCCGGCCAGAGTGCGGCCGGGCGACGTCGTACTCGCGATGGAGGCCAGCGGCCTGCACTCCAACGGCTTCTCCCTGGTCCGGCACGTGCTGCTCTCCGAGGCGGGCGCCGGCTGGTCGCTCGACCGCGAAATCGCCGAGCTCGGCCGCACCCTCGGCGAGGAGCTGCTCACGCCGACCCGCGTCTACGCCAAGGCCTGCCTGGCGCTGGCCGACCAGACCGAGACCCACGCGATGTCCCATGTCACCGGCGGCGGCCTGGCGGCCAACCTCGAGCGGGTCCTCCCAGCCGAGGTCGCCGTCACCATCGACCGCAACACCTGGACCCCACAGCCGATCTTCGACCTGGTCCGCCAGGTGGGCTCGGTGCCCCAGCCCGACCTCGAGCAGACCCTCAACTGTGGGGTCGGCATGGTCGCGCTGGTCGCCCCCACCGACGCCGACGCCGCCGTCGACCTGCTCGCCGACCGCGGAGTCGCCTCCTGGATCGCCGGTGAGGTCACCCAGGCAACCGCCACCAACGGTGGCCGGGTGAGCCTGGTCGGTCAGCACCCCAGTTGGTAGCCGGCGAGGGACTGTCTCGGCAGGTTGAGAGCCCGTCGCCAGCCGCTCAGCGGATTTTCACGCAGATGGCGAACCCAAAATCGGGGCGCGGCGTGCGGGAACACCCACCGAGCAGGTAGCGTTGTCCCCACGAGAAACTGACCAATCAGACCGGGGACCTCGCATGGCGACGGAAACCCGGCCAAGTGCGAGGGGGTCGACCCTATGGGGCGCGGCCGTGCAAAGGCTAAGCAGACGAAGGTCGCCCGCGACCTGAAGTACCGCACTTACGAGACGGACTTCGGGGCGCTCGCGCGCGAGCTGCATGGCAACACCGACGACGGCGATCAGGCCGAGACCGACCAGCACGACGACTGGTCGGACTACGCCGAGCCTCGTCGCGACTAAGAGGTGCCACCTCTGACCTGGCGCACTGTCCGGACGGCTGAGCCGTCCGTCGGCAACGGACCTGGATCCGCACCCGAGCGGTCACCCCGCTCGGACACCCGAGCGGCTACTGCGCTCGGGTGGTTTGTGTCGCCACGCCCGGTCGTCATGACTCCCGCCCGGAGGCTTCCGCGCCGCGCGCGGAAGGCTCGCAGTTGGGACTCGGGAGACGGCTGTGACGCAGGTCGACAGTTCGTGATCGGATAGTTGTCCAGACCGGGCGTGGGACTGCTCGGATCGTGGGTTAAACGTGGCAGAGTGGTGACACCTGCTCGGCAGGTAGTCGGCTCCAGCTGACGCACTCGGGAACGTTGATTCGGGTCCGGTGCGGTATATGGGGGCCGCACCGGGACCCGATCCGCGAGAGCGGCAAGGCCGCCTCCATTCTCGACAGCCGGGCGGGCACCGCGTGTCGGCGCTGACCGGCGTACTCCCCTTCCCCGGTGGTGTGAGAGTTTGGTCGCAGAGCCCGGAGGGAGACCCTGTGACCGACTATCCGTACGCCGACCGCTATCCGGTCAACCGTGTGCTTCCCGAGCACGGCCGACCGAGGGCGGAGATCCTCGCCGAGCTGACCGCGATGGCCGAGGAGGAGGACGCCTTCTGGGAGACCGGTCGCGTCTCCGGGACGATGTACTGCGGCGACCACGAGCACTACGGCTTCCTCACCGAGGCCTTCGCGAAGTACGCTCACGTCAATGCACTGCAGCGTGACCTGTGCCCGTCCGCGACGCGGTTCGAGGGCGAGATCATCGCGATGGTGCTGGACCTGATGCATGCCGACCAGGTGAGCGACAGTGAGCCGGCGGGGATGGTCACCGCCGGCGGCACCGCCAGCATCTTGCACGCGGTCCTCGCCTACCGCGACCATGCGCGAGCGACCCGAGGGATCACCTCGCCCAATGTGGTCAAACCCGAGACGGCGCACCCGGCGTTCGACAAGGCCTGCCACCTGTTCGGCGTCGAGCTGCGGACCGTCCCGGTCGACCCGGAGACCACGACCGTGCGGCCGGAGGCGATGGCCGAGGCGATCGACGAGAACACCATCGCCCTGATCGGCTCGGCCGGCAACTATCCCTACGGGACCATCGACCCGATCGCGGAGTTGGGTGCACTGGCGCTCGAGCATGGGATCGGCCTGCACGTCGACGGGTGCCTGGGTGGCTTCATCCTGCCGTTCGGCGAGGAGCTCGGCTACGACGTACCTCCGTTCGACTTCCGGGTGCCCGGCGTGACGACCATCTCGGCCGACACCCACAAGTACGGCTACGCCTTCAAGGGCACCTCGGTGCTGGTCTTCGGTGACAAGGCACTGCGCAACGCGCAGTACTTCCACATCGTGGGTTGGTCGGGCGGCAAGTACATGTCGCCCGGGATGGAGGGGTCCCGCTCCGGCGGCCTGCTCGCCTCGACCTGGGCATCGATGGTGCAGCTGGGTCGAGCGGGCTATCGGGAGTATGCCCGAGCGATCTTCGCCACCGCCGAGGCCATGATGGCCACGGTCCGCAGCCATCCGGACCTGCGCATCATGGGCAGCCCGACGTTCTGCTTCTCCTTCACCTCCGACGCGTTCGACATCTACCACGTCGCCGACTTCATGCGCCCGCGCGGCTGGCGCTTCAATGGCCAGCAGTACCCCAACGCGATCCATATGGCGGTCACTCGACCGCAGACCCAGCCGGGTGTGGTCGACGACTTCGCGAAGGACCTCGCCGAGGCGGTCGCCTACGCCAAGGAGCGCTCGGCGGAGGGGATCACGGCCGAGTCAGCCGCGATCTACGGCGGGGTCGCCGGCGGCCTCACCAGTGATGTCGAGGAGTTCATCTGCTCCTTCATGGACGCGATGATGGACAACTTCCAAGGGCTGCCGCCGGTGTTGACGGAGGCACCGTGAACCAGGCCGTGCCGGGTGGATCCGACGCGGAGGCCACAACCGGCGGGCTCGTCCTCGCGATCGACCTGGGCAGTGGTGGCCCCAAGGTCGGCTACGTCACGGTCACCGGATCGCCGGTGTGGTGGTGGTACGAACGTGGCGACGCCGTCCACGGTGCCGCCACCCAGGACGCCAACGCGTGGTGGGACCTGGTCGTGGCTGCCGCTCGGCGCGGGGTCACCGAGGGTGGGGTTGACGGGTCGACAGTGGTGGGTGTCTCGGTCACCGGTCAGTGGGCCAGCACGGTCCCGGTCGACGAGCGCGGGCTGCCGGTCGGCGAGTGCCTGATGTGGAGCGACACCCGGGGTGGGGAGCACTCCTCGGAGCGGTTCGGCGGACCGATCGCGGGGTATGCCCCCAAGGTGCTGGCCATCTGGCTGCGCCGCTCCGGTGGCGTGCCCAACCCGGCCGGAGCCGACCCGATCGCACACATGCTCCATCTCGAGCGCGACCGACCTGAGGTGACGGCCCGCGCGCGGTGGTATCTCGAGCCCGTCGACTACCTCACCATGCGGTTCACCGGCGTGGCCGCCGCGTCCCCGATGTCGATGACCGCTGCGTGGCTGACCGACAACCGTGACCTCCGCCAGCTCGCCTACGACCCCGTGCTGGTCGGGCTGGCGGGTGTGAACGCCGACCGGCTCCCACCCCTGGTGCGCAGCGGCTCCATCGTCGGGACCGTGCTGCCCGAGGTGGCAGCCGAGATCGGCATATCACCGGACGCGCAGGTCGTGACCGGTGCTCCGGATCTGCAGAACGCCTGCGTCGCAGCGGGCGCGATCGAGCTGTTCTCCCCACATGTCTCGCTGGGGACCTCGGCCTGGGTGAGCTGCCCGGTGCCGAAGAAGAAGACCGACATCGTCCGCCAGATGGCGGCCGTCCCCGGCATCGGCGATGGTCACTATCTGGTGGCCGACAACCAGGACAACGCCGGTCGCTGCCTGGAGTGGTTCCGCGGCGCGGTCGCCCCGGAGACGTCGTACGACGACCTGGCGGCGGAGGCCGCGACCAGCACACCTGGGGCCGGCGGTGTCATCTTCACGCCGTGGCTCACCGGCGAGCGGAGCCCGATCGACGACCGGCTCGCGCGGGGCGGCTTCCAGAACCTGTCGCTGGAGGCGACCCGGGCGGACCTGACCCGAGCCGTCCTGGAGGGGGTGGCCATGAACCTCCGGTGGCTGCTCGGCGCCGCCGAGAAGTTCACCGGCCGCCGCCTCGACCCCATTCGCCTGATCGGCGGCGGCGCCCAGCTGGACCTCTGGTGTCAGATCATGGCCGATGTCTGCGACCGCACCTTCCAGCGCGTCGCCGACCCGTTGGTCGGTGGCCTGCGCGGCTGTGGCCTCTTCCTCGGCATGGCGATCGGTGAGATCGACCCCGCCGAGGTGCACGGCCTGGTGCCGATGGACGGCGTCTTCACGCCGAACTCCGCCCACCGGGACGTCTACGACCGGATGTTCGGCGAGTTCCCCAAGCTGTACTCCCACAACAAGGGAACGTTCCGCCGGCTCAACCGCTGACCCCGTCTGCCGCGGTGCCCGCGACCCATCTCCCGCGGTGCCGCGGTGCCCGCGACCCATCTCCCGCGGTGCTGTAGTGGGTTGGGACCCGGTATACGGGGCACTTTGCCACCACAAGACCGCGGCAGACGCAAGAAGACCGCAGCAGACGCTACAGCCTCGCGGGAGATGGCTCTCCGATGGTGGCCAGGGGCGGGGTCGAACCGCCGACCTTCCGATTTTCAGTCGGACGCTCGTACCAACTGAGCTACCTGGCCGGGCCGGGCTGGTCGGCCCGGGCGGAGTCACCATACCCGAGCCGACCGAGCCGTGCTGAATCGGCACAGGCGAGCATTTTGGCCGGTCGTCCGCGCCGCCCCTATGCTGGTCCGGCGCCCGCAGACGCCGTACGACGACGCTCCGGGTGAGGCCCCCATCGTCTAGCGGCCTAGGACCCCGCCCTTTCACGGCGGTAGCGCCGGTTCGAATCCGGTTGGGGGTACCAAACACCGAAGACCCCTCTGACCTGCGGAGACACAGTTCCGAGGGCGCTCAACTTCGCTGACCGGAAGAGCCTCTGGAAGGGCTTGGGCCGCATGTGGGCCGCAAGACGATCAACGTCTACTCTCGACTACGGGGTTCTCGCGGCGTTTGCGAGTTGCTTCCCGGGCCGCTTCCAGTGTCGGCGCCGACTTCGCTGGGAGTGCTGGGAGTGGGTCTGGGTGACGGCAAGTGTCGAGCGTCGCCGTGGCTGAGACTCGGGCCGGCACCTGCCTGAGCGGCCTTGACGTCAGCGTCCGCGGCAACAGCGAGACTCGCAGCGGTATCGCAGAGGTGGGAGTAGGGGCCCATCGCTGGAGTGGCGGGGGGTCTGCAATACCCCGGCTCGGTCGGATGGGGGCTTTCCTTCCTGAGCGGAGCATGGGAGAGCTGTCGGGCTGGGGGCCGAACGCTATGGCATGCTGAGGTGAACGAGCGCGGGTGTCGAGGGTGTATGTGATGCTCGAGCGTATGTGCGCAGCATCTTGGGAGGGTCGGTCCCTATGAGCGGGTGGGTCTCGACGCATCGGTCGAGTCTTGAGGAACAGGCGGCTCTAGTCACCTTGCTCAGGATGAGGCCGGGCAACCGATCTTGGACTGAGTTGACGGCGATGGTGCTTGAGCGCGGCAGCGTCGAGGAGGTGCTCGACGAACTAGATCCGACCGAGTTGTTCGTGTCTGCGAACCAGAAGGCAGCGCGTGCCGAGGGGCTGGCTCAAGCAAAGGAGTGGGTGAACGACGGGTTGAGGTTCTGCACGATCCTAGATGGCTGTTACCCGGCTTCGGTCCGTGAGATTCATCAGGCCCCGCCTTTCTTGTTTGCGGCTGGTGAGCTCCGTGATGAGGATCCGGCGGTGTCCGTCGTTGGATCCCGCAAAGCGTCTCAGCGCGGACTGGGAATGGCTCGGAACATCGCCCAGGCCCTGGTTCAGCGAAAACTCTCGGTGATCGCCGGTCTCGCGGCTGGCATCGACACAGCGGCACATACCGCGGCACTTGAGGCGCAGGGGCGGACGGTCGCGCTCATCGCGACTGGCATCCGACGGCAGTACCCGGCCGAGAACAGGGCACTGCACGACGAGATCGCCTCCAAGGGTCTTCTGCTATCGCAGTTTTGGCCGGACGCGCCACCCCAAAAACACAACTTCTTGATGCGGAACGCCACGATGTCTGGGTACGGGTTGGCCACGATTGTCGTCGAGGCCGGCGAGTACAGCGGCGCGCGCGCACAGGCGCGGATGGCGGTTGAGCACGGGCGACCGGTGATCCTCACTGATCTAGTTGTCGACTCCACAGAATGGGGGCGGTCGTTCGTTGGTCGTCCGGGTGTGACCGTTGCGTCATCAATGGATGAGGTGATGTCTGCAGTCGACGAAATCCGCGCCCAGGCGGATCGCATCGACACCATCCTGGGCGGTCTCGTCGCGGTCTGATGGTTACACGGGCGGTACTTGATGAGCTAAAGAGCTTCCTCGTCGCCTACGCAGGGCCCCGGAAAGGTCGTATCTCAGCAGGTCAGGGTGCATGTGAGGGCTCGTTCTGGGTCGCGTGAGTGATGTCTGGTCGCGGCGGCGATGTCGTCGTACCCGGTCAGGCGCAGCAGGTTGAGCGCGGTGTTGCGCAGCGTGGCCATGACGCGGGGAAGGACGCCGGTGCGGACCTGGGAGCGGTCTTCGTCGTAGGTCACGTCGCGGACCCAGTGGAGCTTGTTCTCGATGGCCCAGTGGCCTTGGACCCAGGCGGCCAGGAGAGCGGGCGCGGCATCGCGAGCGTGGGCGGAAGTGATCAGGTAGACGACCTCGACGCTCTTCTTCCCTGCCTTGGTCACGGTGCGCCGGAGTTGAGCGACTTGAGAGACGCCGGTGAACTCGGGCCAGCCTGGCAGTGTCGGTGCGTCGATGACCTTGATGGTCCGGGTCGCGCGCCGTCCGTGACCACGGTCGGTCGAGCGGGCGCCGGCCGGGACCTTGTTCCAGGGCAGCTTCTTCAACGCTGCCAGGAGCTTGGGACGGTTCGCCTTGACCGTGAAGACGTAGTCCGCGCCCGCGTCGAGGATGACCTTCGCGGTGTCGTCTTGAGTGTGCATCGCGTCAAGGGTGATCACGCATCCGCGCAGGTCAGAGGGCGTGAAGGCAGCGAGCAAGTCGCGCACGGCCGGGATCTCGTTGGACTTCGCTTCGACCTGATGTTGGCCCACCACGACACCGGTGGCATGGTCGAGCGCTGCGATCAGATGAGGCGCCGAGGTCGCTGCCGACCTCGCGCCACGCACGGTCTTGCCGTCGATCGCGATCACCCGACGACCAGTGCTGTGACGGACTCGGCACCAGGCGTAGAGCGCCAGGGCAGCATCGAGTGCGGCCGCGTCCAGGCGAGCAAAGAGCTTGCGTAACGTCGACTCCACCGGTGCCGCATCCATACCGAACCGGGCGAGTTGGCCGGTGTCGAGGTCGGCAGCGAACTCGCCGATCGCGGCGAACGACTTCGCGCCCGCGACCACCGCGCACACTGCGACGGCGAGCATCCCGGCCAGGGGGAACCTGACTCCGCGAGGGTCACGCGGGTCGGGCACACGGGCAAGAGCGGTGAGCAGATCGGCGCGTTCATCGATGTTCGCGCCGGCCATTGGGGAAGATGGCATCGACGGGTGGGGCTCTCTGGTCCGGACGGTTGTGTGAGAACTCCCATCCCAGTCCCGCCGGCCCCATCCGTCACAGCCGCCACGCCGGTCTCACCCACACGTTTCCCCAGGTCACAGCCCCGCCAGCCGACCTTTCCGGGGCCCTGGGGGTTCGGCCCTGGCGCGAGCGTGGGGGTCAGGTATTGGTGAGCGAGGTGGCGGGTCACGCGGTATGTCGTCTCGCCGAGGAGAATTCGGTGTCTCAAGCATGACCAGCGCGCCGTGCCCGTTGAGGACGGTTTGATCGGTCAGGAACCCCCGGGTCGGTGAGGGTGAAGACGAGTCGGTCCCATGTTTCGTAGGCGGCGCCGTTGTCGTAGATGTTGGCGAGCCAGTGGAGCCGGTCGGCCTGATGCTTTGTCGTCTTGGACAGGTCCGGCATTTCGGGGCCAGTCACGTGATGTGAGGCACCTGTGCTATTGCTGTCAGCCTTTCGTCGGCGTAGCGTCGATACATGCGTGCGGGTCTTTCCGTCGGTGGAAGGTGGGTCGGTGCTGAGGCGCGGCTCCGTGTGGTGGCGCTGGGCGTTGCACTCGGCATGATTGGTTGCCTTTGGGCGCAGCCTGCGGTGGGGGTACAGGTTGGCGCGGTTGCCTCCGGCGCCGACTACACATACGGGATGCGTAGCAAGGTCGGCGAACCCGGGCACTTCATCTACGGTGACCACGCCCGAGCGTATTGGCCGGGCGTTACATTCCCGGATGGAACGTTCTTTCAGGCTGGCGTGGTTGACTCGGATAATGGCTGGGGCTCAGATAAGTGTTCTACTGGCTTCGCTACATTCGAGACGGCTCTCTACGGCGGGCATAGCCTCTTCTCTGACCTTTACAACATTCGCAACTGCAACTATTCCGGGGACCACTACTTCACACTGGATCGAAGTTACAGTTCAACTGACACTCTCTGGAAGTGGAAGCTTGAGGGAAAGAAGGTTGGGCCAACCTTACACTTCTCGAACTTCACCAACACCTCGTTCCAAAAGAAGAATGCTGGCGCCATATCGGAAATCGTATATGTGGGCAACATTCCTAGTGGTCTGCCTTTCCCGACCGTTGAATACTCTCCATCGATACAGTTCAAGAACTCGAGCGGCGTATTCGAAGGAGCCACTCACGGGCGGGCTCTGATCAGCTCCGACAGAAACGGACTATGCCAATACGCCGTCAAGTCCCCTGGACACAATCAGGTCGTAACGGGTAAGAGCGGGAACATCAATCCTCCTCAATGCTACTCTAATGGAGATGACTTATGGAACTAATCAGGATGTTAGTTCCGAGAAGTGCGGTTATCGCCGCAGCTACCTTCGCAGCTGTAACCCTTAGCCTATGCGGGTGCGCCGGGAGGCAGCCTTCTGGCGATCCGCTCAGTGATACTTCGTCCGTGCCCGGCGATGCCAGTCCCACGGTGCAGGGATCGCCGCTGCCCACCTGTTTTGGCATCGATGAACAACCTGAGGTGGATGATCTTGTCCTGGGCGGACAAAGCGTTGCTCTGGTCTCCTTCGTGATTGAGGAGGCTTCGGACAACGCGGACGAGTCGCCACTCTACTTCCCGCCCGTTCGCGATGTTCAGCTTATTGCGGGTGAACTGACCAAGGGGGACGTATCTAGGCTCCGCATGCCGGCATTAGGAAAGCAAGGCTTGCTTCCCGGCAGTTACGCGGCGCTGATCGGCGATGACGGCGCTCAAGGAAGCTACTTCACCTCGCTCGGCTACTCAGGACTCTTTAGCTTCTCCGGCGATGAACTGACCCAGATCTGCGGCCCCGGAGACGACAGATTCGGCCTATCACCAGCACCCGGAGAGCCAGTGTCGGTGACTCAATTCTCTGACTGGGCGATCCCGGATTTCACAAAGGTCCAGGAACTGCTCGCGCAAGTCCCCACGAGTGATCCTGCGGAGTCTGAAACGCAGTCGACGGACTAGCCAGGCCCCCTTGAGGGGGCGCCCGTTCCGAGCTGAAAATCTGTGTGTGGTCGCTCGATCGACGACGCTCGCCCTATGGTCTGTCACGAGGCTGTGGACTAGCTTGCGCGCGGGGACCGGCACGGGCACATGGTCGGTACTTCATTCTGGTCAAGGCCCACCCGGCCGGGCCGCTGACGCGGCAGGGTTGGAGGTGGCTCGGTGCAGGTCGACGCCCTGCTGAAGGTGACCATCGACGAGATAGTCGAAGACTTCAGTCCCGACGCAAGACCTGCTGATTGTGGATCACCGCGGGCCGGTCGTCGCCAACATCTTGATCAGCGCCGTCCTTGGCCGCCGGATCAAAGCGACGATCGCCAGTCACGCCGAAGACGGGGCTTCTTCGCTCCCGAGGTCGCCTGCGCTGGTGCCCCAGCATCTACCGGGCGTATTGACCAATGTGCGGGTCGGTCGGCTCGGTCATGCCGCCGTGGACCGGAACCAGGTCGGGTGGGTGCCTGGTGGTCTAGCGACCCTTGATGCAATTTGAATCAAACGAGTAGGATATGACCATGAAGGACATTGCCGAGAGCACCGAGAGCAGGAGTCAGGCCTCAAAGAGAGCGGACTACGGAGAGAAGGTTCTCTGGTGTCTCTCGGAGATGAAGATGGGCGAGGCGGCGGATGTTCCGTTGACGGTGGTCCTGATGTCGTTCGCGCGGCCGACGGGAGCGTGGGCTAGCTCTGTGGGTCGGAGCACGTCTTCGGACCGCTTGGAGAGCCTCGTAGCAGATGATGACGCCTGCGAGGTGCTTGTCGGCCTGCAGTCTGGGGACTCTGAAGCGCGTCTAAGTGCCACCCGGGCGCTTCGCGAACTCGTGGAAATTGAACAGATCCGTGCCGCTCTGAACGCCGAACGCGATGGTCGCACCCAACGAGAGATCGGGAGGCTGCTGGGCGTCTCGCAGACAGAGGTCCATCGGATGCTCCGGCGGGCGAAGAACGCGGGCACAGACTGGGTGCGCGTCGCGCCGCGTGAGTTGATTCTCAGGTACCGGGCCGGACTTATCTCACGTGGCACGCTCCTGGGTCGCCTCAATGGCATCGAGGAAGGGCAGGTGGCTCCGCACTCAGGCGACGGGTACACCCCTGGTGCCTGGGACCAGGTGCGTGATGCCTTCATGGATGGGCTATTGACCGAGGACGAGTACGAGGAGTTGCGAAAGCAGTCCCGCAGCACGAACCAGCGCGCCGCTGCACCGGCAGGTCCACAGCGAGCCACCGAACAAGGGGGCCTTTGAGGTGCCGAGCCACGATCTCCGCGGGGAGGTGGCCGAGCAACTCGAGCGACGGTGCGCCGACGGCGGCGACCTTCACACGAAGAGTCCCCGCAGCACTTGGCAGATGTACGGAGACTCCCCTGCACGGCTGCGCATTTGGCGCACCGCGCTCGAGGAGCTTCTGTCCGAGCAGAGAGACGTCGACCTCGGTGGCATCAGCCGCAAGACCTTCTACGCGATCCGCGCCCGGGCAGAGCAGGACGGCCAAGCCGCGGCGTTGGAGCCGAAGTCGCGTCGACCGCACGCGAGTCCGACCAAGATCGCCGATGACGTCAAGGACCAGGCGTTGGGGGTGCGGGCGGCGTTGGAGTCATCGGGCCTGGACCATGGCCCGATCTCGGTGCACGACAAGATGCTCGCGTTGGGCATGAGCCCGGTGCCGTCGGTTGCGTCGCTGGCGCGGATCTTCCGCGAGAAGGGCGTCGCGCGTCTGGAGCCGAAGAAGCGGCCCCGTGCGTCGTGGCGGCGGTTCGTCTATCCCGCGCCGAACGCGTGCTGGCAGCTCGACGCCACCGAGTACGTCCTGACCGGTGGCCGCAAGTGCGTGATCTTCCAGCTCATCGACGACCACTCCCGCTACGCCGTCGCCTCCCACGTCGCATGGGGCGAGACCGCCGACGCGGCGGTCTCGGTGTTCGACAAGGCCGTCGCCGCCCATGGCGTGCCCCAGCGGCTGCTGTCCGACAACGGCGTCGCGCTCAACCCGACCCGGCGCGGGGTCCTGGGCCGACTGGTCCTGCGCGCGAAAGAGCTGGGCACCGAGCCGATCACAGGCAAGCCCTACAAGCCGACCACCCAGGGCAAGAACGAGCGGTTCCACCAGACCCTGTTCCGCTGGCTCGACAAGCAGCCGCTGGCCGACAGCCTCGCCGAGCTCCAAGCACAGGTCGACGCGTTCGACCACATCTACAACACCCAGCGCCCTCACCAGGGGCTGCCCGGGCGGGTCACGCCACTGGCCGCGTGGCGGGCGACCGCGAAGGCTGAGCCACCACGGCCCACGCCCCGGCTCTTCACACCTACGCCTCGGCCGAAGCCTGCTCCGATCCCCACTGACCTGCCAGCCGACACCCAGGTCAGACAACTGACCTGCAACGGCACCCTCACTCTGAACAAGGTCTCCTACAAAGTCGCCGGACGCCGCCGCTACGAGCACGTCCTCGTCATCACCGACGGCGACAACATCACCATCGCCGACCTGCAAGGCGAGATCCTCATCGAACACACCACAGCAGCACCAGGCGTGACCTACGTCGGCAACGGACGACTACACAACCCCGACTTCGGCGAACCCCAGCCCGCCGACCCCGAAACGTCACCGAAGTCCTGACACACAAACCGTCACCGATGTCCTGATGCAGAACTGTCACCGAAGTCCCGAGACATCACACTGCTTACTTCATGATCAGGGCACAACTCGTTGCGGATGGACGAGACCCCAGCGGCCTATATCGAGAAAGGCGCATCCCGGGGGCCGCGAAGAACGGCTCGGGCAACTACGGTCTGGCGGACATCGTCTACATCTCCCCAGACAAGAGCGTCGCCTGGGTGTGGGAGGTCAAGTCGCTCGGCCGGGCGTACAGGGCGACCGGTGAGGCGGAAGCGTACGGAGAGAAGTTGGTCGAGGCAAGGATGGCAAGAGAGGCGCTGCTCGGTTGGGCCATCGGAGGCCCTTGGGCCGTCTCGGGTATTGGCCCTCGGGCTCCGACGTCCTTCTGGGGCTATGGGAATGGTCAGGTGATCTACACCAGAGCCACCCGACCCAAGAGTGTTCCGTACGAGGTTCCGAGGGCCGTTAGGAAGCCGGTGGAGGTCCCAGACGAGGTGCCGCGCGAGGTCCCCCTCCGGGTGCCGGTGACCGCCCAGCCCCCCGGCTCGCCTCCGGTCTTCGCCCCCGCACCTCCTGGGGTCCGTGCGCAGTTCCCGACCATCAACCTTCCAGCCCCGCCGGAAGGGCTCGTGACCGCCGGCAAGTGGGTTGCGACGGGAGCCGTGATCGCGGGCGTCGGAGTGGCCGGCTTCGGGGCGTGCACCCTCTCATTCGGGATGGCGTGCCCGGCAAACTAGGCGTGCAACTATTAGCCTCTTGACGACGCGAAATGGACAACCGATGCGTCCCCGATGGCAGTCGCAGCGAGGAGTTGGTGGTGGGTCCTAATCGGTGGCGGGCCTTTGTGGTCGAGCATGGTGGACCGATTCTGGAGGCTCATGGGTTCGTCCGGGAGGGGCGGAGGACGGTGTATCGGCGGGAGTGGGGCGGCTCGCGGTCGGCATTCGTGGACTTTTTCGGCGCGAGCCGTTGGCGGGCAAGCGAGGTGTCATTCCAGATCCAGTTCGGCCTCTTGTTCCCGGAGGTCTACCGGGCGGTTCGGGGCAAGGATCCGATGATGGAGTTGGCGAGCAATTTCATCGACGGGCTCGACCACGATCGCCGTCACTTCCTCGATTCATCGGGGAACATCTGGGAGTTCGATGGCGAGGAGAAGCTCGCAGAGTTCACCGAGAGCTTCGAGGACCTGGCCCGCGGGTTGGCCGCATTGGGCGATGATCCCCGGCTGCTGGTCGAGGTGCCCAACGACATCGATCTCTTCTCCATGAACCTCTGCCTGGAGGACAGGGAGATGATCGGGGCGATGCTGGCCTCGGGGGAGCTTCTCGGTCGCCAGTCGATCCGAGACGACGGACTAGGCAGGCTGGGATGGGGTTCTTCGGTTCGATGGTGGTGTGCCGTGCGGGCCAGGACATGGCGGACCTGGCACCGATGATCGCTCGGGACATCGCGCCGGACTGGGGACACCAGACATACGGCGCGGGCTGGCAGCTGGGTGTGTTCAACGGGGAGGACCTGTTGCCCGAGCGTGACGTGCTGCTCAGCGAACTGGTCGAGGTCACCGGAGCGCCGGCACTGTGGGGGTTCGTGGTCGACAGCGACTTCGTGGACCTGGTCATGCTCGGCCAGCGGTCGGGCAGGGTGCACGTGTTCTTAGGCCCGGAGTCGGCCGAGATCTTCATGGACGAGTTCGGCCTGGTCGGCGACGAGTCCGACGAGGCGGGCCCGGACCTTGAGGAAGGGGAGTACGTCGACCTGGAGGAGCAGTTCCCCGACCAAGTCGACGCCACATCGAAGGCGCTGGCCTGGGCACACGAGGCCGGCCTGTCGGCTGATGCCGCCGCTGTCGCGGCGGTATTCACCCAGGAGGCCGACCCGTTGGCCGAGGACCTCATGCTCGATCTCCTCGACGCCCTCGGCATCCACAAGACCAACCCCACCTGAGAGGCACGACGGTCGTCCGAATCCTGTCTCGGTCGGTCGTCCGGCCGCCTAGGTTGGAGACGCTGTGGTCGCGGTCCGCTGTTGTCCGAGCAACGACCGGTGTCGAGCTGACCTCCGGCCGCGTTGCTTCGTGGTTGGCGTGCCTACATATCTGACTCGGTCGCGAAGTTGTGGCGAGAAGACGCCATCCTCATGTTGGGCCGCACTGGGGCCGCGGGACGACCGAGAACCACTCGGCTCGGCCGACAGTAGTCAACGGTCAGAACCTCCGCTGACCAGCACGTTCATCGCTCCTCAACGGGTACCCATTGCCCATCGATCGAACTTTCACGGCGGTAGCGCCGGTTCGAATCCGGTTGGGGGTACCAGACCGTAGGTCCGGCCGTCTGCTGGTGCGTAGACACCTATACCGACCGTGCACGCCGAACGCCGGTGTCCCCGTCGGACCGCTCGGCGAGCATGGGATGCCGGTGAACCGCTGCGCCCCGCGCCGATGATCAGGCCGCACGTCGAGTTGACCGGTCTCGCGCCTGCCCGACGCTCCACGATCGATCCACATCGCCGCGAGGGCGGGGTAGCAGGATTGATGAACTCCCACTTGAATACCCCTAGGGGGTAGGGGTAATATCGCGACAGATACCCCAGAGGGGTACTGCAGGATCATCCGATCTCACCCGGCGAGGAGGACAGCGATGAGCCCAACCGAGGACTCGACCCACGTGCAGCGGGGCTATTCGGAGCGCAAGGACGACTACCGCAAGCGCCTGCGTCGCATCGAGGGCCAGGTGAAGGGGATCGCGCGGATGGTCGAGGAGGATGCCTACTGCATCGACATCCTGACCCAGGTCTCCGCCGCCAACAAGGCACTCCAAGCGGTCGCGCTCGGACTGCTCGACGAGCACATGGCGCACTGCGTGCTCGACGCCGCCCGCTCCGGGGGGCCGGACGGCGAGGCCAAGCTCCGTGAGGCCAGCGACGCGATCGCCCGGCTGGTGCGCAGCTGACCGCCGTACCTCCAGTCGACCACCCAGACCAGCCAAGATCGAAGGAAGCTACTGATGAGCAGCACGACCGAGTCCGCCACCTACACCGTGACCGGCATGACCTGCGCGCACTGTGTCGCCTCGGTGACCGAGGAGGTCAGCGAGATCGAGGGCGTGCATGACGTCGCCGTCGACCTCGGCACCGGCGCACTGACCTTCCACTCCGACCAGCCCGTCTCGCGCGCGGCCGTCGATGCTGCGGTGCGTGAGGCCGGCTACCGGCTGCGATGAACGCGCCGACCCGGCTGGCGGCGTACGGCGCGGGGCTCGCGGTCGTGTTGACCGGCGGCCTGATCCTCGGCGACCGCACCGACCTCGGTGACGTCGAGGCCGCCCCGGCGGGGCACTCCACGCACTCGGACGAGCAGGAGGACACCATGTCCACCAGCAACGTAGAACTGCCAGGTGGCCTCCAGGTCTCGCAGGGTGGCTACACCCTGGCCCTGGCGGACCGCACCAGTGATCCCGGCGCCCAGCAGGTCAGCTTCCGCATCATCGGACCCGACGACCAGCCTGTCACGGAGTACGACGTCGCGCACGAGAAGCAGTTGCACCTGATCGCCGTGCGCCGCGACTTCGCCGGCTTCCAACACGTGCACCCCAGCCTCGACGTGGCCACCGGCACCTGGTCGGTGGACCTGGACCTGGCGCTCGGCAGCTGGCGGGTGTTCGCCGACTTCGTCCCGCATGGCGGTGAGGGCCTCACGCTCGGCAGCGACCTGCTCGTTGCGGGCGACCCGGGCCGGCAGGCGCCTCCCGGTCCGTCGCGGACCGCCACCGTCGACGGCTACACCGTCGCCGTGACCGGCGAGTTGGCGGCGGGCGAGCACGTGATGCTGGAGTTCGAGGTCACCAAGGACGGTGAGCCGGTGACCGACCTGCAGCCCTACCTGGGTGCCTACGGGCACCTGGTCGCACTGCGTGAGGGCGACCTCGCCTACCTCCACGTCCACCCCGGCGGCGAGCCGGGCGACGGCGTCACCGAACCCGGCCCCCTCGTCGAGTTCAGCGCGACAGCGCCTAGCGCCGGTCGCTACCACCTCTTCCTCGACTTCAAGGTCGACGGAGTCGTGCACACCGCCTCGTTCACCCTCGACGCGGGCACCGGGTCGGGTGACGTCACGGACCAGAGTGGCGGCAGCGAAGACGAGGGTGGGGACCACGGCTCCGAGGACCACGCCCACTGACGACCTACGACCACGGACCCACCACAGACTTTCAGCACCGAGGAGGAACCCATGAGCGCGACCACCGAGGGCCCAACCGCGGCCCCGGTCGACAGCGCCACCGCCACGCCGGCAGGGACCGACGTCGAGCTGTTGCTGACGGGGATGACCTGCGCCTCCTGCGCCAACCGGATCGAGCGCAAGCTGAACAAGCTCGACGGCGTCACCGCCACCGTCAACTACGCCACCGAGAAGGCCAAGGTGCACGTCGGTGACGGCGTCACCACCGGCGACCTGGTCGCGGCGGTCGAGTCTGCGGGGTACGGCGCAAGCCTGCCGGCTCCGCCGCCCGTCTCCACCGAGTCCGAGTCCACAGAAGCAGCGGCCAGCGAGGCCGATGCGACGCTGCAGAGCCTGCGCACCCGGCTGATCGTCTCCGCGCTGCTCTCCATCCCGGTGATCGCGATGGCGATGGTGCCCGCCCTGCAGTTCGCCGACTGGCAATGGCTGTCCCTGACCCTGGCCGCGCCCGTCGTGGTGTGGGGCGGATGGCCGTTTCACCAGGCCACCTGGGTCAACCTCAAGCACGGTGCCGCCACCATGGACACCTTGGTGACGCTCGGCACCACGGCCGCCTTCGGCTGGTCGGTCTATGCGCTGTTCTGGGGCGACGCCGGGATGCCGGGGATGACGCACCCGTTCCGGTTGACGCTCGAGCGGACCAGCGGCACGTCCAACATCTACTTCGAGGCCGCGGCCGGCGTCATCACCTTCATCTTGTTGGGCCGCTACCTCGAGCACCGGTCGAAGCGCAGCGCAGGCGCCGCGCTGCGTGCCCTGCTCGACCTGGGTGCCCGCGACGTCAGCGTGCTGCGTGACGGTGCCGAGCGGCGCATCCCGATCACCGAGCTGGCAGCGGGCGACCGTTTCGTCGTACGCCCCGGCGAGAAGATCGCCACCGACGGCGTCGTCGAAGAGGGCAGCTCGGCGGTCGACGAGTCCATGCTGACCGGCGAGTCCGTCCCCGTCGACGTGGGAGTCGGGGACGCCGTGGTCGGCGCCACCGTCAATGCCGGCGGCCGGCTCGTCGTGCGTGCGACACGGGTCGGGGCCGACACCCAGCTCGCCCAGATGGCGCGACTCGTGGAGGACGCGCAGACCGGGAAGGCGTCGGTCCAACGGCTCGCGGACCGGATCTCCGGGATCTTCGTGCCGGTGGTGATCGCGATCGCGGTCGGCACCTTCGGGTTCTGGTTGGGCAGCGGTGTGGGCGCTGCCGCCGCCCTCACCGCCGCGGTGGCCGTGCTCATCGTCGCTTGCCCGTGCGCCCTCGGGTTGGCGACCCCGACGGCGCTCATGGTCGGCACCGGTCGGGGTGCCCAGCTCGGGATCCTGATCAAAGGCCCCGAGGTGCTCGAGCAGACCCGCAAGGTCGACACCATCGTCGTGGACAAGACCGGGACCGTCACCACGGGTGAGATGGCCCTGACCGAGACTCACGTCGCCGAGGGCGAGGATGTGGGCGAGGTGCTCCGGCTGGCCGGAGCACTCGAGGATGCCTCCGAGCACCCCATCGCGCGCGCCATCGCCGACACTGCCCGACAGGAGGGTGAGCTCGGCCAGGTCGAGGAGTTCACCAACGTGCCGGGGCTCGGCGTGCAGGGCATCGTCGACGGCCACGCCGTCCTGGTCGGCCGACCGCAGCTGCTCGCCGAGTGGTCCCAGCACCTGCCGGCCGATCTTCAGCGGGGGCTCGACCAGGCGCAGGACCGCGGCCTGACTGCGGTCGCCGTCGGGTGGGACGGACAGGCACGCGGAGTGCTCGTGGTCGCGGATCGGGTCAAGGACACCTCGGCTGCCGCGATCGCCGAGCTCCGTGAGGTCGGGCTGCGTCCGCTCCTGCTCACCGGCGACAACAGTCGGGTCGCCCGCACCGTCGCTGCGCAGGTCGGCATCGACGCCGCCGATGTCTTCGCCGAGGTCGTGCCCGCCGAGAAGGTAGACGTCATCAAGCGCCTACAGAGCGAGGGTCGGGTCGTCGCGATGGTCGGCGACGGCATCAACGATGCCGCAGCGCTGGCACAGGCCGACCTCGGCCTCGCGATGGGGACGGGCACCGACGTGGCCATCGAGGCCAGCGACCTCACCCTGGTCCGCGGCGACCTTCGCGTTGCCGGCGACGCGATCAGGCTGTCCCGCCGTACGCTCGCGGTCATCAAGAGCAACCTGATCTGGGCGTTCGGCTACAACGTCGCAGCCATCCCGATCGCGGCCGCCGGTCTGCTGAACCCGATGCTCGCCGGCGCCGCCATGGCCTTCTCCTCGGTCTCCGTGGTCGGCAACAGCCTGCGCCTCAAGCACTTCCGCAGCTCCCTGTGAGGGTGGGGAGTCTACTGGTGTGTACGACGCACCAGGCGTGTCGTACACACCAGTAGACTCCCGCTGGCCGCAGCCGGTGACATCATCACCGCTGCTGCGAACGTACGACGAGCCGTCGGCCAGGGTGATCTGTATGCCGCCGGCCGGGGACGCAACCGTGAGCACATCTTCCCGGCCTGGCAGTTCCATGATGGCGGGCCGTTGAGTCATCTCCGTGGCGTTCTCGAGGCTCTTCCGGCGGATCTGCACCCCTCGACGTGGAGCAGTTCATGACGACGGGGCAGGAGGCGTTGGGAGAACGCAGTCCGGTGGACTGGCTCGCCGGCGGCGGCGACCCCGCCCCAGTGATCCAGCTCGCCGACGAGCTGGGCCGCGGGTGAAACCGGAGAACCCACGCACACCTCGACAGCCGCTCACTGCCACCGATGCGGACTTCCGGCTCTACAGTGACGTGCTGTTCCGCATCCATCGCATGCTCGGGCGGCATCGTGTGCGTTGGGACCAGTTGCGCACCTGGGGTCCCCTGCTGACCTCACGATGGGATCCCCCCCGATCCCGTCGGCGAGCACGAAGGCGGGCATGAGGATAGGGCGGTTCTCTATGCGGCCACGGACTGCACCACCGTCTTCGGCGAGATCTTCCAGAGCACCTGGGGCATCAGCCTCAGCCCCGCCCGCGCGCTGGTGGGGTGGGTTCCCCGTCGACCTTCACCTGCTCGACCTGACCGACACTTGGGCAGTGCGCAACGGTGCCTCGGGCTCGCTGGACTCCGCCCCCCGCAACACGTGCCGGGCCTGGGCGCGGGTCATCGGGAGCACGTGGCCCGACCTCGACGGATTGCTGACGCACTCAACGATCACCAGGCGCCCGCTGGTCACCCTGTTCGGCCCGGCCCACGACGCCTTCCCCGACGGACCCAGCTTCGCCCGACCGCTGAGTCACCCCGCGGTCGGCCCACTCGCCGTGGTCGCTGCCGACGAACTGGGCTGGCCGATCCGCCATGCTTGATGCGGCGCCGGCAAGCAACGGCTGGTCCCGCCTCGATTGGGTTCGGCGACGGCGGATGAGTTAGAGTTCCATCCGGCCACCAAGGCCCCGTAGCGCAGTTGGTTAGCGCGCCGCCCTGTCACGGCGGAGGCCGCGGGTTCGAGTCCCGTCGGGGTCGCTCACGTCAAGGCCCTCTGAACTGCGGAAGCGCAGATCAGAGGGCCTTCGTCATCTCTGCAGCAGCCAGCGCACAGCAGCCAGCGCGGGTCAGCGTGGGACGCCTCTCGGAGGGCAGGGCTCCCTCGAGCGGCGAATTGAACGCGGATCGGCTAACACAAGTGGCGGCAAAGCCCGGTTTGACCAGGACGACTGACACCGAGAAGGTGGCAGCGAGCCTGCTCAAGCTGGCGCGCATCGAGTCGGGTCTGTCCCAGCTCGCGTAGGCCGAGGCGGCCGGCGTGCCGCACTCGACCGTCGCCCGGATCGAGTCGGGCGTGATGCAGCCGACGCTGCCGTTGCTGTACCGGATCCTGGCCGCTGCGGATCTGGAGCCGCGGATCCGGCTGGAGGCGTGCGACGACCATGACGACGTCCTGGACGCGCTTGCGAAGAACTTCCCCGACAAGCAGCGGGAGTTGGAAATGGCGCGGGACGAGGCACTGGCCGCGCTGAAACTGAACCTCCGCACCTGCACGGCGACATCGACCTGACCTTCGAGCCCGATGGCACCGAGGGCTACCCGGACCTGGCGCGCACTGCCGAGTCACACACCGTCGGCGCAGTCCGGGTTCTGATCGCCACGTTGGCCGACGTGGTCCGCAGCAAGACCGCTGCAGGCCGCCAGAAGGACCTGCTCGCCCCCCTGACTTCGTCAACTGCTGCGCGACCACGACAAGGAGAAGTAGCGCCACATGGGCCAGGGCTTGGCCCGTCCCGGTCGTGCCAGTATCCGCAGCGGTGTCAGGCGACGGACACGGCCGACTTCTTCGCGGCACGGCGCGCGGCGACGTAGCCGCCCAGGACCACCAGGCCGACACCGACCAGCATGAAGACAAGATTGACGATGCCGTAGGCGGCGACGTCGGAGTCCCGGTAGCGGACCGGCAGCGTGATGGGCATGTCGGCGCCGAACGCCTCGCCGGTCTTCCCGCCAAGCATCTCGAGCAGCAGCTCGAGACTCTGGTAGGAGAAGACCCAGGCATAGCCGGCGATGAACCCGACGATCGCGACGCCCCGCTGCTTGACGAAGAACCCGAGGGTGAAGCCGAACAAGATGGTGTAGATGAGACCCATGAGGGGATCCCTTCGAGTGAGTTGGTGATGGCCTTGCGGCCCGGCTCGGCCATCGTCGCTGCGGGGAGGCCGGGCCATCGTCCGCGTTGGCGCGGGCACCGCATCCGGATCTCGCCTACGTGCAGGCACTGATGGGCGTACGGCGCGCGGACTGGGACACTGGCGGGGTGTCGCCAACGACGTCTCGTTGCCTCGTCGCCGCCGCTACGGCCGTCGTGGTGGCGGTCGCGGTCGGCACCACCTTCGCTGGCGGCGCCATGTCGGAGGTCGCAGTGGCCCTCGCGGCGTTCGGAGCGGTAGCCGGCGGCTGGGTCGTGGTGCTGCGGGAGCCGCGCTCCCCGGTCGGCCCCGCGTTGGCGTGGTGCAGTGCGTCCATCGGCGTGGTCTACGGCGTGGACATCCTGGCGGCGTCGTACTTCGACCCTGACCCGCTGCCATTGGCCTCGGTGGCCAATCGCATGGTGATCGGCGCCTGGCCGGTGAATCTGGCGGGGCTGCTCGCGTTGCTCTTGGTGTTTCCCGACGGACCGCGGCCAGGGTGGCTCTCGCGTGCGACACCCGTGGTGTTCGGTGCCGCCTCGCTGGCGATCCTGATCAACACCTGGGGACCGCACGACGTCGACGGCAACGACCTCGGTCCGGGACCTGCTCCGTGGCGGCTCGCCCTGCTCGTCGCGTCGTTGGTCGGCATCGGCGTCGCGATGGCGCTGGCCGTCGCCTCGCTGGTGATCCGCTATCGACGCGGCACCACTCGGCAGCGCCAGCAGATTCGATGGCTGATCTTCGCCGGCGCGGCGGTGGTGGTCATGCTGGCCATCGGATGGGGACTAGAAATCGCCGGCGCACCTCTCGCGGTCGCGTACACACCCTTCCTGCTCGGCATCGTGGTGCTGGTCCCGGCCGCGGTCGGGATCGCCGTGATCCGCTACGACCTGTTCGACATCGACCGGCTGTTGAGCGCGTCATCGTCGTGGGCCATCACCTTGCTCGCCTCGGCCGCGATCTTCGGGTGCGTGGTGTTCGCCGTCGGCCACGCGCTATCGGCCCGGACCGGCCTCGGGAGTGCGACGGCAGCCTTCGCGACCGCGTTGGCGCTGCTCCCGCTGCACCGCCTCGTCGCCAGTTGGGTCGGGCGAGTGGTCGACCGCGATCGCCATGTCTCGGTGGTGGCGATCGAGCGTTTCGCGGCGGATGTTCGCGCGGGCCGCAGGCAACCGGAGGAGGTCGAGAAGGTCCTTCGCGAGGTGCAGCGTGACCCGGATCTCGCCGTGCAGGTGGTCCGCCCGGACGGCCAATGGGTCAGACTCGACGGAACACCCGTGGCGAAGCCGCAGGGCTTCGCACTCGAGGCCAGTGGCGACGTGGTGGCTCGGATCTCCCTCGGCTGGGACTCGAGCCGAGCACGCCGACGCCTGGCGGATCTTGCCAAGGCTGCCTGGGTGCCGATCGAGGTGAGCCGGCTGCGACTGGTCTTGCACGATGCCCTCACCGAGGTGGAGGCATCCCGGTTGCGCTTGGTCGAGGCGGCGGCGGTCGAGCGTCGACGGCTGGAGCGTGACCTGCATGACGGGGCCCAGCAGCGAATCGTCGCCACCGGCATGCGACTGCGCGGACTGCAGCGTCGGCTCGCGAAGCGGGGGGAGGACGCCGATGCCGCCGATGTCGACGCCGCTGTCACGGAGTTGGAGGAGACCGTCACCGAGCTGCGGGAGCTGGCCCACGGTGTCCGGCCGGTGCGGCTCTCCGACGGACTGGGGCCCGCGCTCGCGTCTGTGTGCGACGCCAGCCCGGTGCCCTTGACGCTCAAGGTCGACGAGCCAGTCGACCTCGACGAAGCAAGAAGGCTCACGGCCTACCTCGTGGTGGCCGAGGCGGTGACCAACGCTCTCAAACACGCTGCGGCCAACCGCATCCTGGTCACCGTCGGCCCTCGCGAAGGCGGCGTCGAGGTCGAGGTGGTCGACGATGGCGTGGGTGGTGTCTCGGAGGGCGGGCTGACCTCGCTGCGTGATCGAGTGCTGTCCGTCGGAGGCTCGCTGCGGGTGGAGAGCCCAGCGGGAGTCGGCACCCGTGTCGAGGCCCTGCTGTGAGAGTGATGGTCGCCGAAGACTCGCTGCTGTTCCGCGAGGGCCTGGTCCGGCTTCTCACCGAGTCCGGCCACGAGGTGGTCGCCGCCGTCGGAGACGCCGACGCGCTCGAAGCAGCCGTTGCCCACTCCTCGCCCGACCTCGCCGTGGTCGACGTCCGGATGCCGCCCCTCGGAGAGGACGACGGCGCCCGGGCTGCGGCGCGCATCCGTGAGTCCCATCCGCAGGTCGGGGTGCTCCTGCTCTCCCAGCACATCGAGCTTCGTCACTGCCTGGATCTGATCGGCACCCCTGGGTTCGGCTACCTGCTGAAGGACCGAGTCCTCCGACTCGACGAGTTCGACGATGCTTGCCGGCGGATCGCGGACGGCGGTGTGGCGCTGGACCCCGAGGTCGTGCGTTCGCTGGTGCACCCCCGCACGACCCCCACGGCGCTCGACCCGCTGACGGATCGTGAGCGCGGGGTGCTTGCCCTGGTCGCCGAGGGCCACTCGAACATCACGATCGCGACCAAGTTGCTCCTCTCCGAGCGCACCGTCGAGGCTCACCTGCGCAACATCTTCACCAAGCTCGACCTGTACGACGACGGCTCCACGCATCGGCGGGTGCTCGCAGTGGTGACCTATCTGGAGTCACTGGCCACGCAGTAGCCGAGTAGCCGCCCTCGGCGCACATCGTGGCCCGCCGTACGACGACAGCTGGATCAGTCCAGCGGCACCTTCACGTCCGAGCCGCCCTCCTCGGTGAGCCGGGCGCCGACCTGGACGATCGAGGGCTCGGCGATGAAGCCGCCAGCGAAGAGCACCTCGCCCTGCAGACTCTCGACCAACTTCGTCGCGTCGCCCTGCGCGCTATCGACGACGTGCAGCAACGCGTGGTAATCCACCGGGTCCTGGACGGGATCGAGCCTCAGCGCGGCCGCCTTTGGAGGGCAGGTCGAGGTCGAGCCATCGCACGTGCAGGCCGACATCCGGGTTTCGATGAGCAGTTGTTCGAGGACGACGCCCGGGGCGTAGGTCTCGCCGGACCCGCTCTGACCGCACCAGAACGTATGTCGGTTGAACCGCCCGGCCCTCAACTGCGCCGGAGCGCTGTCGTCGCGGTCCTTCAATACGCCCACATCGAGGAGTCCTTGCGCCACAACGCCGAGCCCGATCCGTGGCGGGCCGCCCTCATCGCGCCCCGTCTAGGGTCTCTGACATGCCGGTCGAGCTGGGGATGCGGGAGTTCGAGGCCCTGGTGGAGCGGGCCTTGGACGGCATTCCCGACGAGCTGGCCCAGCTGGTGAGCAACGTGGCTGTCCTGGTCGACGACGATGCGCCGCCCGACGATCCGGACCTGTTGGGGCTGTACGACGGGGTGTCGCTGCCCGAGCAGAGCGCCGACTTCGGCGGCTTCCTGCCCGCGCGGATCCTGATCTTCCGTCGCCCGCTGCTCGAGATGTGCGACTCCATGGCCGAGCTGGAGGACGAGGTGCGGATCACCGTGGTCCACGAGGTCGCCCACCACTTCGGTATCGACGACGCCCGGCTGCACGAGCTGGGCTACGGCTGACGGCCCCCGGGTCGTGAGCTGGCCTACTTGCCGGCGCGGACAGGAGTGCGACGAGCCGACCAGGCGACCGGACTCTCGCCGCGGGCCTGGCGGATGAACTCGCCGAGATACCACCGCTGGAAGGTCAACTGCTCGGCGGTGCGGGCGAGCGAGAGCAAGCGCTGCGCGCGGCAGAACTCGTCGGCAAGATCCAGCAGGCGGAGCATCTGCTCGAAGACCCCGGCATGGTGGCCGTCGACGAGGACATCGACATCGACCACCTCGGCCCCCCGGGCTGCCGCCGCCTCGAGTTGGACGTGCACTTCGCGGGGGAAGACTTGGTCGAACCGATGGAACACCGAGCTGAGCTGACGCGCGAGCGGATAGTCCTCCTCGTGGGCCAACGCCAGCAGCCGCACCTCACGACGCAGGTCGTGGTAGTGCTGGCGCAGCCCGAGCGCCGTATGCACCGGGACGCTCGTCAGCAGCACGCGAGCCGGGAACTGCGGCTCCAGCCGCGCCTGAGGTAGGTCGTGCAGATCGAAGAGAGCTCCGGCCGGGACGTCGTCTTGGTGGGGAGCGGGAGCGGGCTCGAACCAGACCACCTTGCCGTCCGGCTCGATCGAGGCACCCCACGACACCGCGCACCGGGCGACGATGTTCATCCCGCGGCCGAAGGTGCTGAGCAGATCGTCGGGGTCCTCGAGATCGACCGGGTTGAGCACCGGCGGCTCCGGTGAGGAGTCGGTCACCTCCACCCGCGGGTGGATGACGGTGCCGCGCAGTCGCACCGTGATGGGGCCGCGGGAATGCAGCAAGGCGTTGGTGACCAGCTCGGAGATGCCCAACTCGGCGCACTCGACCAACTCGTGCCGGTCCAGCTCGTCACAGGCAGCCACCACCCACTGACGTGCTTGATGCACGGCGCGCGGGTCGGTGCCCAGTCGCAGCGGTGGCTTGTCGAGGGGCACGGGCGGTCCAGGTTGGCTGAGGGGGAAAGTCCTGTCACAGCCCTTTCTACCCCCATCTGACCCTCTTCAAACACGGCTAGACCACTCTCCGTCCGGTCCGTCACCACACGATGGCCCGAACGGGTCATGTCCGGGAATGCGGACGGGGGAGATCGGTTAACCCTATGAGGGCCTTTCAGGCGAGACAGGAAGGCAATCGGGGAAGGTTGTCTAGAAAACTGGGGAGCACTCACATGACCGGCACCGAGACGGCCACCCGCAGCCGGGTGGTGGTGATCGGCTCTGGGTTCGGCGGCCTCTTCGGCACTCGCGCCCTCAAACGTGCCGACGTCGAGGTCACCCTGATCGCGGAGACCGCTCACCATCTGTTCCAGCCGCTGCTCTACCAGATGGCGACCGGCATCCTCTCCTCCGGCGAGATCGCCCCGCCCACGCGAGAGCTGTTGAGCCGACAGCGCAACGCCACAGTCCTGCTCGGTGAGGTGACCGCGATCGACCTGACCGCACGGACGGTGACCTCCGAGGTGCTCGGCCGCGCCACCGTGACGCCGTACGACTTCCTCCTCGTGGCGGCCGGCTCCACGCAGTCCTACTTCGGGCGTGACGAGTTCGCCGACTTCGCGCCCGGCATGAAGACCGTCGACGACGCGCTCGAGCTGCGGGGCCGGATCTTCGGTGCCTTCGAGCTGGCCGAGCTGGCCGCCCTGCGTGGCGAGGACGTCGACGACCTGCTCACCTTCGTGGTCGTGGGTGCCGGGCCGACCGGGGTGGAGATGGCCGGGCAGATCGCCGAGCTCGCCCAGCACACGCTCCAGCGTGACTTCCGGGCGATCAACACCCGCACGGCCAAGATCATCGTGGTGGACGCCGCCGACCAGGTGCTGCCGCCCTTCGGCCCCGAGCTGGGCGCCAAGACCGCCACGGCGTTGACGAAGCTCGGCATCGACGTCCGCCTCGGTGCCCGGGTTGTCGACCTCGACGCGCGCAGCATCACCGTCGAATACTCCGACGGTCGCCGTGACCGGGTCCCTGCGGTCACGAAGGTCTGGGCGGCCGGCGTACAGGCGTCGCCGCTGACGAAGACCCTCGCCGAGCAGAGCGGCGCCACGCTGGATCGCAGCGGCCGCATCGCCGTACAGCCCGACCTCACCCTGCCTGGCCACCCCGAGGTCTTCGTCGTCGGGGACATGATCGATCTCGACCACCTCCCCGGCGTGGCCCAGGTGGCGATCCAAGGAGGCCGCTACGCAGCCGACCAGATCAGGCGGCGGGTCCGCGGCCGCGAGCCGCAGAGGCGGTTCGAATATCACGACAAGGGCTCGATGGCGACCATCTCCCGCTTCCGCGCGGTGGCGGTGATCGGCAAGCTCCGGCTCACCGGCTTCGTCGCCTGGCTGCTGTGGCTCTTCGTGCACCTGCTCTACATCGCGGGTTTCAAGAGTCGAGTGACCACGCTGCTGCGATGGTTCATCACCTTCCTCAGTCGCGGCCGTTCGGAGCGTACGACGACCGAGCAGCAGGTCTTCGGGCGGATGGCCATGGAGCGTCTCGCCGGCGGGGTCGCCGAGCTGGTCTCCACCGAGGACTCCGACCATCCCCCTGCTGCCGAGGACGGGTCAGTCTGATCCGGAGCGGGCTTCGTCGACTCAGACCGTGAACCGGGCGCTGACCAAGAAGGTGCCCAGGGCGGTGAGGCCGGCAGTCGGTCGGAGGGCCCAGTCGGAGCCCTTGAAGAGGAAGTAGCCGGCCGCGCCAGCACCCAGCACCGCGACGATCGCGAGCACGTTGAGGATCAGCCTCAGGTTCAAGCCTTTGCGGGCGTCGTCGTCGGACTCCTCGGTCGACTCGGCCGCGTTGGTGTCGCGCTTGCGAGCTTTCTGCTTGCTCGCAGCGTCCTCGGTCGATCCCCAGCCGGTGGACCGCAGCTCGTCGGACTCGACCAGGGGCGGGGTCGTGCCCTCCTTCGGGACGGTCTCGGTCTGGGCGAGCGCGGCCAGCGTCTCGGCCCAGGACCGCTCGGGCGGGGTGGCGACGCTGGGGGCCGCTTCGGCGACCGGCTCCACCGTCGTCGGAGTCTCGACAGGCTCGATCACCGCGGCGGCGGGTGTGCTCGTCTCCGCGGCTGCCTTGGCCGCGACCAGAGGGGCGGCATCGGGCTCGACCTGACGGCGCCGGCGCCCCTCGCTGGGGGCGGCGATGACTGGGGCGGAGTCGGTGGCGACGGCAGCTCGTCGCTTGCCACCCGAAGGTGCCGCCGGCACGGAAGGTGCGGCGTCCTCCGAGGGGACCGCAGCAGCGTGCGGTGGTCGATAGGCGGGGAGCTCGAACGGCGGCATCTCGGCGCCGACCCCCCACGCCTGCTCGGCAGCAGCGGCCTGCGCGGCCGGTTGGACGACGAGCGCATCGACCGCCGGGGACTCGATGGTGGGCTCGGGGGACGCGCTGTCGACCGGGGTCAGCACGGGGGCGGCCGACTCGGTGGTCGGCGTGGATTCGAGGTCTTCCTGCTCCAGGCGGGCGGCTTCGAGGCGCGCGCGGGCCGCCTCGCGGCTGGCCTTGGTGTCGGCGATGACGATGTCGTCGAGTGCGGCCGGGGTCGCCTCGGGGGCCTTGGCGGGGGCCTCCCGGTTGGTCATCCACCGGTCGAAGAGGTCGAACGCCGTGCTCGACGGGTCACCCTGTTGCGGAGCGCTCATACCGGAAAAGTACGTCCCGCGCCACTGTCTCCGCAGACGATTGGGCAAAGACGTCTGGACAACCCCACTCGGGGCTGCCTCCGTCGTCGACGTCCCGGGAACGCCGCAGGTGGCGGCCCAGAGGTCGGCCAGCGGCCGACCGGACGTCACGACAGTGGTCGCCGCGCTCTATCCTCGTCCAATGCTCATCCTCGGCATCATCTTGTTCGGCATGGTCATCGGCGCGGGCGCCCAGCTCCTGTTGGGGCGGTCCACCAAGGGCATCGACTGGCCGATGGCCTTCGGCTCCGGCCTGCTCGGCTCCTTCGTCGGCGGGCTGCTGATCAGTCTGCTGTCGGGGGACGGCGTCGCGTTGCGACCCAGTGGGATCATCGGCTCCCTCGCCGGCGCGGTCATCGTGACCTTGATCTGGCAGTGGCTGCGACGGCGCTCCGACGCCGCAGCCTGAGGGTCGACGGTCCGAGCGTCAGTGGCTCGACTTCAACCTAGGCATTACCTAGGTAATAGTGTATGACTCTCCTATGCCGATTCGCCGTACCTGGCTGGCCCGCGCGGCCGCCGCACTCTGCGCCCTTTCCTTCCTCTCCCTCGTGCCCGCCGGCTCGCCGGCCCGAGCCGCGGATCCCAAGCCGTTCGTCGTCGTAGGCACCAGCGACGTCTACGACTCCAACCTGGTCCAGACCGTGATCGAGCCGGGTTTCGAGGCGGCCTATCCGGAGTATGACCTGCAGTACGTCAGCAAGGGCACCGGCGCCGCCATCGCCTACGCCCAGGCCGGCACTGCCGCTGCGCTGCTGGTGCACGCGGCTGCGCTGGAGAACCAGTTCGTCGGCGACGGCTACTCGCTGGAGAAGTACGGCCGGGCGATCTTCTGGGGCGACTACGTCCTGCTCGGCCCCAACGACGATCCGGCCGACGTGATGAGCACCGGCGACCACGACATCGTCACCGCCTTCGAGAAGATCGCGGCTGCCGGAGCAGCGGGCGACGCCAACTTCGTCTCCCGTGGTGGTACGCCGGGCACCACCGTTGCCGAGCACATCATCTGGTCGCACACCACCGGTGTGACCACCTGCCAGATGAGCGACGCCAACGGCGGCGGCACCTCGCCAAGCGTGGACACCGGTGACTGCCCGGCCTCGATCAACTACCCGGACTGGTACCACGCCACCGGCCTCACCCAGGGCCCGAACATCGACAATGCCGATGTCTGCAACTACCCGAGCGACGAGGGCAACTGCTACGTGCTGACCGACCGGGGCACGTTCCAGTATCTCAAGTCGGTCGACCGAGCCCAGCACCTCAAGATCGTCACCCGCGACAACGACGACACCTCGCGAGGCGGCCAGTCCCTGCTGGTGAACTCCTTCCACGCCTACGGCATCAACCCGGCAGCGTTCCCCGACCCGTCCGCGACCAACACCGACGCGGTGGCCGCGAAGCGGTTCTTGAACTGGATCACCTCCGCCGAAACTCAAGAGGAGGTCGGCAAGTTCCTCGACCCGAGCGACCCGCCCTTCATCCCGTCCGCTGCTCCGGTGCTGACCGGCTCCGGGCTGCCCAAGGCCGTGAAGGCGGGTAGCAAGGTGACGGTGACCGGCACGCTCTCCAACGTGGTCCCCGGCATGCCGGCCCTGAACGGCGAGAAGGTGAGCCTGATGCGCGTGCCGACCGCCTTCCCTGGCAGCGCGCCGACCAAGATCACCACCGCGAAGACCAACAAGAAGGGCAAGTTCTCGCTGACCTTCAAGCCGGCCATGAACGCGACCTACTCGCTCTCGGTGGGCAAGATCGTCAAGATCGAGGACTCGCACCTCGACCCGGTCTTCGGTGACATCCTGCACGCCACCTCCACGCCGCTGAGTGCGGTCAAGGTGAAGGGCGCAGTGACGGTCAAGAAGGCCAGCGTGAAGAACGGCAAGCTCAAGGTCTCCGGCGCACTGGCGCCGAAGGTCACCGGCAAGAACGCCACCGTGGTGCTCTACGCCGCCCACCCGGGCAAGAAACTGAAGCCGGTCGGCGAAACCAAGCTGAAGAATGGCGCCAAGAGCTACTCTGCGTCCTTCAAGCTGGGCAGCGGCAGCTGGCGCTACCAGGTCCACTACGTCAACGCTGGCCTGATCAAGCCGGGCGTGAGCAGCGTGGGAACGGTGACCGTTCCCTGACCGTGGATCCAAGCTGAGGAGCAGCGTGAGGTGGCACTGTCGCCGCGGTGCCGCGGCGCTGGCTGGTGCGTTGGCACTGGCCGGCGCCGCGGTCCTGCCTGTCCAGCCAGCGGCGGCCGCGACCTCCTGTCCCAGCGGGCAGGCCTGCGTGATCGTGACGATCAACGGTGACTCGCCACGGGTGATCACCTACGCAGCGCTGGATGGTGCTCGGGACCCGGGCCCGAGTCCGGTGCCCTACCAGGTCCGGGCCAGGCCCGGCGGCCCCACGCAGTCCGAGCCCCAGCCGAACTACGTCACCTCGGTGCGCACCGTGCTGCAGACCCTGGTCGGAGTCGACCCCGACCAGGTCGGCTCGGTTGCCGTGCAGGCTGACGGGTTGCCCAACACGACGGTGCTCGCCGGCGACGACCTGAGCGCACCCGGGTCGGCTCGCTTCCCCTTTGCCGATGGCCTGATGCCGGCCTTCTTCGGCAACGGCAGCGGCAACCCGCACACCGTCTCCTTCATCCGCCCGTTGCGACCCGGTTCCTCCGACGTGAACGTCAAGGACTCCTTCCAGTCGCTGAACAACGGTGCGATTCAGATGCGGGTGCACACCTCGGGGGAGGTGCTCCACCCAGTGATCGCGGCATCGGCGACCAAGACCGAGGTGGACAAGCCGGTGTCCTTCTCCGCGACCCTGACCCAGCCCGCCGACAGCCCGCTGCACTACACCTGGGACTTCGGTGACGGTGCCACCTCCACCGACCCGGCGCCGTCACATGCCTGGCAGCAGGGCGGGTCGACGTACCAAGTCACCCTCACCGTGACCGCGGACAGCGGTGCCGCAGGCACGGCGACGACGGCGATCCAGGTAGGGAAGAAGCCTGGTCCGGGCGACGAGCCGGGACCTGGCTCTGGACACTACGACAATCCGGATGCCCAGCAGTACGGCCCCAGCGACAGCTCGGGCACCCACGACGGCGAAGCCGGCGACCACGATGCCGCTCCGCAGGAGGGCACCCCTGACGGGACCGGGGGCCACAAGCCCAAGCCGCACCAGCGAAAGCACGACCGGCAGCAGCCGGCCTCGGGGACCGAGGTTCAGGGGATCCTGCTGGACGACGCCGTCACGGTGACGCCCACCAGCAGTCAGGTCGAGCGGAAGGCGACCGCTCAACCCGCGCACTCCGTGCCGCCGGTCGAGCATCGGATGCTGGTGCTCGGGGCCGGCTCGTTGGTCGCACTGCTCGGTCTCGGCGCGCTCGGCCAGACCCGCGGAGTACGGCGTCGTCTGCCCGTGCCCATCTGGCGGCGGTGGTGAGCACTGATGAGTGAGGACATCTATCAGCGGATCTTCCAGGTCGCCGAGAGGCTGGAGCTCCCGGTCGTCATCTTGGCGCTGCTCAGCCTGCTCGTGCTGATCGTCGACCTGGGTGCCTTCGCGGTCGAGATCTTCCAGCATCTGCGCCGTCGCTTCCCCCGCATCGAGGCCGCTGCCGACGAAGCGCGGTCGATGCTCGCCGAGGGCAATGCCTCCGGGGCGGGCAGGCTGCTGCGGGGGCAGGGCTGGACCCCCGCCACCAGTCGGGCGCTGGGCCGGATGGGGGACCAGGCGCTGAGTCCGGACGCCGACGCGAAGCTCAGCAAGGTGCTGGCCGACTTCGAGTTCGCCTCGCAACGTAGGCTCGGCCGCACCCGGCTGCTGGTGCGCAGCGGCCCCGCCCTCGGCCTGATGGGGACACTGATTCCGCTCTCGCCGGCGCTGGCCGGGTTGGCTCAGGGTGACGTGACCGCGTTGACCGACAACCTGCAGCTCGCCTTCAGCATCACCGTGCTGGGACTGCTGATCGGCATGGTCGCCTTCGGGCTGACCCTGAGCCGCGACCGGCTCTACGGCCAGGACTTCTCCGACCTGGAGTACGTCGCCGCGATCCTCACCAGCCAGCCGCTCGCGACGAGGCAATCCGCGCTCGAAGGCCCCGATGACAAGGCCCACATGGAGAGGGGCCGAGTCGACCAGGTCACCGAGCAGCCCTCGGCAGGAAGGAGCAGTCATGATCCGGGTGTCTCGTCGACCGTCACGCCGTGAGGACCGTGCCGGCGACCCCCTCGACGGCCTGGTCAACCTGTTCGACCTCGGCATCGTGCTATCCCTGGGCTTCCTGCTGGCGGCACTGTCGTCGCTCAAGCTGGCCGACTCGATCACCGAGCACGGCCTGCAACAGCCGGCGAACGTGATCCGGGTGCGTCCCGACCAGGAGGTCCGGCAGGTGCCCGAGGACGGCAGCAAGGTGGTCGGTCGCGGCAGCCAGATCGGCAAGGTCTACCGGCTCGACGACGGACGACTGGTCTATGTCGTAGAGAAGGCCGACCAGGGGGCCGGCGACGGCTCGGGCGAGTGAGCCGTGGACTTCTTCCTCCAGGGGCTGCGTGATGCCTGGGATCTCGTCACCGGGGGTGACCCGGCGCTGTGGCAGATCACCTGGGTGACCCTGAAGGTCGCCGGCTTCTCTACCCTCGCCGGGCTCGTCCTCGGCCTGCCGGCCGGCGTGGCGCTGGGGCTCGGCCGATTCCCGGGCCGCCGGGCCGCCCTGGTCGTCGCGAACGCCGGTCTCGGCCTGCCGCCGGTGGTGGTCGGTCTGGTGCTCGCCCTGCTGATGTTTCCCCAGGCGCCGCTCGGCCGCTTCCATCTGCTGTTCACCCTGCGCGGGGTCTACATCGCCCAGACGGTGCTGGTCCTGCCGATCATCATCGCGCTGACGGCCGCCGCGGTCCGCTCGTTGCCGGTGGGCCTGCTCGATCAGGCGCGCGCCTTCGGCGCCGGACGAGCCCGCCTCTCGATCCTCGCGCTCCGGGAGGCACGGGTCGGCATCCTGGTTGCCACCATCGCCGCAGTCGGCTCGGGGCTGTCCGAGGTCGGCGCCGTGGTGCTGGTCGGCGGCAACATCGAGGGCGTCGACCAGACCCTGGCCAGCGCCGCGCTTGCCCGCGTCGATGCCGGCCAGTTCGCTCCGGGCCTGGCGATCGGAATCATCCTGCTCGCCCTGATCCTGCTCATCACCGCGGTGCTGACCTGGATCCAGCAGGGTGAGGCGGGTCACCCGAGGGCGCCCTCGTGAACTCGCGTCCAGTCCGTGCCGAGGAAGGCGCCGACGAAGGCATGGTCGTCGTCGGCAGCGGGCTCTCGCTGCGCCGCGGTCGTCGCACCGTCCTGCACGAGGTCGACCTGAGCCTGCGCGAGGGCGAGGTGGTCGCGCTGCTCGGCCCCAACGGCGCGGGCAAGAGCAGTCTTGTCGGCCTGATCGGCGGCCTCCTCGAGCCGACGACCGGCTCACTGAAGCGGCAGGGTCGATGTGCGACGGTGCTGCAGAGCCCGGGCCTCGCCCGGCGCTCGGTGCTCGGCAACGTCGAGCTCGCGCTGACCTGGTGGGGTGTCCCGCGATCGGAGCGGCGAGAGCGGGCGATGACGGCCCTGGCGCTGATGCGTGCCGAGCACCTCGCCCGCCGGCCCGCACTGCGGCTCTCCGGTGGTGAACAGCGCCGGGTGCACGTGGCGCGCGGGCTCGCCTTGCAGCCCGATCTGCTGATCCTGGACGAGCCGTTCGCCGGGCTCGATCCGGATGCGATGGCGACGTTTCGAGACGACACCGCCGATGCCTTGCGCCAGCACGCGGGCGCTGCCTTGGTCGTGTTGCAGGACCGCGCCGACGCCTGGGCGCTCGCCGACCGGATGCTGGTGTTGCTCGACGGTCGGATCGCCGCCGACGGCCCCCCGGACGAGGTCCTGCAATCGCCGCC
This sequence comes from Nocardioides sp., assembly GCF_047602075.1. GTDB lineage: Bacteria > Actinomycetota > Actinomycetes > Propionibacteriales > Nocardioidaceae > Nocardioides. Next base: position 2,171,804 of record NZ_JASGIF010000001.1, on the reverse strand, counting down.
GACCGAGGAGGTCGCGCGGTTCCTCGGCTATCGCGGTCGACTCAGCAACGACGACGGCGTGCTGCTCACCCGTGCCAGCCAGGTCCGGCTCGACCCCCACGGCTCTCTGGTCGGCACGGCAGTCCGGGTGCGGCGCACCGAGGATGGTGCTCTGGTCGAGGTCGATCTGCCGACCGGTCGGGTCCAGGCGTACGCCGATGCGCGGCCGCCGCAGGCCGGGGACACCGTCCGGGTCGAGCTGCTCGGTGGAGTGCGTTTCCCCACGCGCTGAGGTCGACTCGGGTTGGCATCCGGTCGCCCAGGGCCCACGCCTCTATGCTTGGCCGGCGTGAGCGAGTTTCTGCGCATCGGGGAGGTCGCCCAGGCGGTCGGCGTCAGCGTCGACACCCTGCGCCGCTGGGAGCAACAGGGGCGGATCACCTTCCAACGCAGAGGCTCTCAGCGGGTCCTGCCGGTCGCGGAGCTGCCCAGGATCCTGGCCGGGCTCTCCGGGTCGAGCTCGCGGTCTAGTGCGCGCAACCGGATGCCCGGGATCGTCGTCGGGGTGGAGCAGGACGGTGTGATGGCCAAGGTGGAGCTGGCCTGCGGTGACTTCCGGATCGTGTCCTTGATGAGTCGCGAGGCGGCCGAGGACCTGGGCCTCGAGGTCGGCAAGCCGGCCGTCGCCGTGGTCAAGGCGACGACGGTGATTGTGGAGGCGTAGCCGGCGGGTCGAGGGTGGTCTCGTCAGGCTCGGCCGACTCGGCCATCTCGATCGGGGCGAGCAGGTCGCGCGCGGGTGGGCTGTCGGCGCCGCGGACGTCGTGCCTCCTGGTCGCCCCGAGCGACCGGAGAGTACGACGTCTCGCGGGGTAAGGCAGACTTGGCCCGGGCCGTTAGCTCAGTTGGTAGAGCACTGGACTTTTAATCCATTGGTCGTCGGTTCGAGCCCGACACGGCCTACTCACCAACGGCCGCCGCATGCCCCGGGCGGGGCCTCAGGTGTGGAGGCGGTCGGCGATCTCGTGGCCGAGGACGGGGACGAACGACCCGAGCATGGCCACGATCAGGCCGATCGGCATCGAGCGGGCGCCCACCAGGACGGCCAGGGCGAGGACGGCCAGCGTGCCGAGGATGATCCAGACGGAGCCCACCGGCGAGCCGAGCCCCTTCACCAACAGCACCAGAGCGACGTAGAAGACGGCGAGCGCGGCGGCGACCATGACCACCACGCCCAGCGGGGTGACCGCGAGGTGGTGCTCGCCGTGTTCGCCGGCGGCGGACGACTCGAGGTAGAGGCCGGCCACGTGCAGCCCGGCACCGGTGGCGGCGATCGCGGCGAAGACCGGGAGATGGCCGTAGCCGAACACGTAGCCGCGGCCGGGCCGCGAGTGGAGCAGGTCACCGAAGGGCAGCAAGAAGTAGGTCCACCACATGCTGAACGTCATCCCTACGCCGGCTACCAGCACCAACACAGCGGCGGCGCTCCAGTCGTCGCCGGTGACGCCGCCGAGCGCACCCCGCGAAGACGCAACCGTGCCCACCACGCCCTCGCCGAGCGCGATGATCGCGAACAGGCTGTAGCGCTCGGCGATGTGGTGCGGGTGCCAGGGCGTGCCGCTGGCGCGGCCCTGGGCGAAGACAGGCACGGCGAACTCGACCAGTCCGAGCACCACGATCCAGGTGAACGTCCCGACGAGGTCCAGGTCGAGCACGGCCAGGGCGACCCAGCCCAGTTGGCAGATCGAGATCCACCAGATGTTGCGGAGCGCCACGGTGTGGAACTGCGGCGACTGTCGCGCGACTCGGGCCCATTGGGCGACCAGGGCGATCCGCATGACGACGTACCCCGCGACCATCAAGGTGATGTCGACGTGATGTCCCTCCTCGATGCTGTGGAACATCGGGGCGATGCCGAGGCTGAACACGACGACGCCAACCATCTGCACCATCGTCAGCAGGCGGTAGAGCCAGTCGTCGGTGTCGAAGGCAGAGGCGAACCAGGAGAAGTTGATCCAGGCGAGCAGGATCGCGAACATCGCGAACCCGAACCCGACGAACCCTCGGCCCGGGTGACCCGCCGCCACCATCTCGGCGAGCTGCTCGGAGGCGACACCGATCGCGACCACGAAAGTGAGGTCGTAGAGGAGCTCGAGCGGACTGGCGACCCGGCCCCGCTCGTGCGGGTCGCGGCCCAGCATGGGGATCAGCCGACGTGCGTATCCAGACTGCTCGGTAGAGCTGTTCATGGACGGTCCTCTCTGCAGGCTGTGGGCAGCACACATGGTGCCTTGGCAACGGCCGGGTGACCAGTCGATGAAATCCGACGTCCGGGATGGTTCGCCGACGAGCCGATCTTGGTAGGGTCAGGTCTAGTGTCAGGTGCAGAAGTTCCAGCAGGTGTGACGCCAGCGGAGTTTGTGAGCCAACGGCGTGTCTAGCTTGTGTAGCGAGGCCCCAGCCAGGGGCGTGGAGTGAAAGCAAGTCGGAGCGACGTGTCACCGCACCTGACGCGGGTCGCCGAGGTGGCGGCTCTCGCCCCGATGAAGGAGTAACGAGCGCAATGGCTCAGGGCACCGTGAAGTGGTTCAACGCCGAGAAGGGCTTCGGCTTCATCGCACAGGAGGACGGCGGCGACGACGTCTTCGTGCACTATTCGGCTATCGAGATGCAGGGCTACAAGAGCCTTGAGGAGAACCAGCGGGTCGAGTTCGAGGTCACTCAGGGCCCCAAGGGTCCGCAGGCGGAGAACGTCCGCGCCGTCTGATCGGCTGACCTCGACCGGCTCACGCCGACGAGGCGAGTAGGCCCCGCCCGACTGGGCGGGGCCTACTGCATTTTCCATTCGATCGTGTGATCTTCGTCCCCAGACCCGTCGCGCATCTGTGACGAAACGATGTTGCTGTGACTTCTGGGAAGTGCGAGACATCCTGGTGGAAGTTCTTTACCATAGGAGGACTAGTCCGGGTTCTCGGCGGCTGGACCTCCGACCCAGGAGGATGTTTGATGGGGAGTCGGAAGTGGACGACACTTCCTTCTCGGAGCCAGCCAGACCGGTCGCAGAAGGAGGTGGCAGCGTGTACGACCAGTTCGATGTCACGCTCGAAGATGGTGACCTCCTACGCGAGGTGGAGCTGACCACGAACCTGATCATCGCTGCCAGCGAGGCCGAGGAGCCTCTCTCCACCGAGGAGATCGACCGGATCCTGGGCGTCGTCCCTCATCCGCGTGTCGGCGACTGAATCTCGGCTGGCCCAGGAGCCAGTTCTGCGGTGACCGGGCCGTGGATGCTTGACTAACGCCATGGCCAAGCGACCCGACGTGCGGGCAGCGGGTGCGGTGGTGACCCGCAAGGGTGGCGACGTGCTCCTGGTGCACCGGCCACGGTACGACGACTGGTCCTTCCCCAAGGGCAAGCTCGACCGTGGTGAAGCCGTGCCGGTGGCCGCAGTCCGCGAGGTCCTCGAGGAGACCGGGCTGCCGATCCGTCTCGGCCCACGGTTGAGCAGCCAGCGCTATCCGCTCGGCCGCACCCGGATGAAGGTCGTGCACTACTGGATCGGCCGTGTCGACGGTGACGACGACGTGAGCGGCTATGCGCCCAACAAGGAGATCGACGACGTCCGCTGGGTGTCGCGGGCCGAGGCACACACACTGCTCAGCTATGACCACGACCGGGACACCCTCGTCGAGTCGGAGGGCCAGCGCAAGGCCACCCAGGCGTTGATCGTGCTCCGCCACGGCAAGGCACGCTCGCGCAAGGCCTGGCGACAAGACGACCGGCTGCGGCCGTTGCTCGTGGCAGGGATGACCCAATCCCGGCGGCTGGCGCCGCTCCTAGGGGCGTACGGCGTCAGCACGATCCTCTCTTCCAGCAGCGCACGGTGCGTGCAGACCGTGGCGCCGTACTCCGAAGCCTCCGGCTGGCCGCTCGACACCACCGACCGGCTCAGCGAGGAGGACGCCACCGCCAAGCGGGTCGTCAAGGTGGTCGACGAGCTGGTGGACAGCGGCGAGAGCGTCGTGATCTGCACGCATCGGCCGATCCTGCCCACCATCTTCGACGCTCTGCAGATCCCCGACCCGAAGCTCGATCCGGGCGCCATGCTCGTCGTGCACCACCGCCGCGCCCGCGTCGTCGCCACCGAGCAGTGGCCCTGATCACTCCTCACGTTGCCGACTCGGCGGCCTGTGTTCACCCGCCGTTCACCGACGCCGCCGTATCCGGTCACTTCGTCTCCCTAGCGTCCCTGATGTCAGAACACGATGAACATCAGGAGAGACGAAGTGAAGAGCACTTCCATCCGCCGGGTGCTGGTGCCCGGCGTCGCCGCCCTCGCCTTGGCGCTGACCGCTTGCAGTGCCTCCAACGAGGACCCGGCCGGCGACAGCACCGGAGACACCGGTAGCACCAGCCTGTCCGGCACCTTGAACGCCGGCGGCGCCAGCTCCCAGGAGAGCGCGCAAGCCGCGTGGCGGGCTGGCTTCCAGACCGACAACTCCGGCGTGACCATCAACTACGACCCGGTTGGCTCCGGCACCGGTGTCGAGAACTTCAACAACGGTGGCTACTCGTTCGCCGGCTCCGACTCCTACCTCAACGACGACGAGGGCGCGCTGACCGCGGCCAAGGAGCGCTGCGGTGGCGAGGACCCGATCGAGGTGCCGGCCTACGTCAGCCCGATCGCCGTGGTGTTCAACCTCTCCGGGGTCGACAGCCTCAATCTGTCGGCAGAGGTGATCGCCCAGATCTTCGACGGCAAGATCACCGCCTGGAACGACTCGGCCATCGCCAAGCTCAACCCCGACGCCAAGCTGCCGAGCACCAAGATCACTCCGGTGCACCGCTCCGACGAGTCGGGCACCACCAAGAACTTCACCGACTACCTCGCCAAGGCCGGCAACGGCGCCTGGGGCTACGACGCCGACAGCGTCTGGCCGATCAAGGGCGGCGAGTCCGGTGAGGGCACCTCCGGCCTGATCAATGCGGTCAGCGGTGGCGACGGAACGATCGGCTACGCCGACGAGAGCCAGGCCGGCTCCCTCGGCCAGGTCGCGATCCAGGTCGGCGACGCCTTCAACGCCCCGTCCGCCGAGGGCGCCGCCAAGGTGCTGGCAGTCTCGAAGCGCGCCGAGGGTCGCTCCGACGTGGACATGGCGATCGACATCGACCGTACGACGACCGAGGCGGGCGCCTACCCGCTGCTGCTGGCGTCGTACCTGATCGCCTGCCAGCACTACGACGACGCGAACGAGGCCGCCATGGTCAGCGGCTTCTTGTCCTACATCGTCTCCGACGCCGGCCAGCAGGCCGCCGCGGAGCAGGCCGGCTCCGCCCCGCTCGACTCCGAGCTGGCGAGCGAGGCCCAGGGCATCGTCGGGGCCATCTCCGGCAAGTAGTCCCTTCGCTGGCCCGGCGTCCGGGGGACGTCGGGCCAGCGACGACCAGCAGATCGAGAAGCATTCGAGCCAAGGAGCAACGTGTCCGCCCCGACCCTCACCGAACCACCCGAGGCCGAGGTCCGCACCGGCAAGCAGACGACCCGGATCGGTGACAGGATCTTCGCCGGGCTGTCACGAGGATCCAGCCTGCTGATCATGGTGACGCTGGCCAGCGTCTTCGTGTTCTTGGCCATCGAAGGCATCCCGGGGTTGCGACAGCCGGCGGAGATCTACCGCCCGGCGACCACCTTCATCGGCTACACCGCGCCACTGGTCTTCGGCACCGTCCTCGCCGCTGTCCTCGCCCTGCTCATCGCGGTGCCGTTCGCGTTCGGGATCGCTCTGTTCATCTCCCACTACGCACCGGCGAGGATCGCGGTCCCGTTCGCCTACTTGATCGACCTGCTGGCTGCGGTGCCCTCGGTCGTCTTCGGTCTGTGGGGCGCGATGGCCTTGTCCGCGGCGTCTCAGCCGGTGCAGGCCTGGCTCGAGGAGCACGCGGGCTTCCTGCCATTCTTCGCCGGCCCGGTCTCGGCCACCGGCCGCACCATGCTGACCGCTGGCATCGTGCTGGCGATCATGATCCTGCCCATCATCACCGCGCTGTCGCGTGAGGTGTTCGCCCGGACCCCACGGCTGCACGAGGAGGCGGCACTGGCCCTGGGTGCCACCCGCTGGGAGATGATCCGGATGGCGGTCTTTCCCTACGGTCGGTCCGGCATGGTCTCGGCTGTGATGCTCGGCCTCGGTCGCGCCCTCGGGGAGACGATGGCCGTCGCGATGGTGCTGTCCGCGTCACCGGTCGTCACCCTCAACCTGATCTCCTCGACCAACCCCGCCACCGTCGCGTCCAACATCGCCGCCTCCTACAAGGAGGGCACGCCGGGCAAGATCCACGTCCTGATCGCCACCGGTCTGGTGCTCTTCGTGCTCACCTTCGCGGTGAACTTCGCAGCCCGGTGGATCACCTCGCGCAACGAACGGCGGATGGCCCGATGACCTCGCTCGACTCCCCGCCCGCCGAGGTCGACACGCTGCCGATCTCGCACCCGCGGCTGCCCAGCTGGGCCGGCCTCGTGGTGGCCGTGATCGCAGTGTCCCTCGCCGGTCTGATCACCCTGCTGCTCGACTGGGGGGTGGTGGCCCTCGCCGTCGTGGCGCTGCTGCTGTTCACCGTCGGGCTGCCGATCTGGTCGCTGATCTTGGAGAACCGTCGCTCGGCTGTGGATCGACTGATGACGAACCTGGTCTGGGCGGCGTCACTGGTCGCGGTGCTGCCCCTGGTCTGGCTGGTCTGGATGGTCGTCGCCAAGGGCGGTGGCGCCGTGAACGGCGAGTTCTTGATGAGTTCGATGCGCAACGTCGTCGGCGCCGGCGGCGGCATCCATCACGCCATCTTCGGCACCCTCCTGGTGACACTGGTGGCTGCGCTGATCTCGGTGCCGATCGGACTGTTCACCGCGATCTACCTGGTGGAGTACGGCAAGGGCAGCCGACTCGCCCGGTGGACGACCTTCCTGGTCGACGTGATGACGGGCATCCCGTCGATCGTCGCCGGCCTGTTTGCCCTCGCGCTGTTCGTGCTGATCTTCGGACCGGAGATCCGCAACGGCTTCATGGGCTCGGTGGCGCTCTCCTTGCTGATGATCCCCATCGTGGTGCGGTCGTCGGAGGAGATGCTCCGGCTGGTGCCCGACGACCTCCGCGAGGCGTCGTACGCCTTGGGCGTCCCGAAGTGGCGGACCATCGTCAAGGTCGTCATCCCGACCGCCCTGGGCGGCATCATCACCGGCGTCACGCTGGCGGTGGCCCGCGTCATCGGCGAGACGGCGCCGCTGCTGCTCACTGCTGGGCTGACCGACTCCGACAACTTCAATCCGTTCTCCGAGCGGATGACCACGCTGCCCGTCTACATCTTCTCGCAGTTCTCCTCGCCCGGCGTGCGGCTGCCCGACGGGTCGGACCCGCCCGGGTTCGCGCGCGCCTGGGGCGCTGCTCTCGTCCTCATCGTCATCGTGATGGCGCTCAACATCATCGCGCGCATCATCGGCAAGATCTTCGCCCCTGCCAGCTCCAGGCGGAGCTGACCGTGGAGCCGACTGCAGAGCTGGCCCCGGAGTCGACCCCGGCGGGGCATCGAAAGGAAACCATGGCTAAGAGCATCGAAGTGTCCGACCTGGACATCTACTACGGCGACTTCCTCGCCGTGCAGGGTGTCAACCTGTCCGTCCGGTCCCGCTCGGTGACCGCGTTCATCGGCCCGTCCGGCTGCGGCAAGTCCACCGTGTTGCGATCGCTAAACCGGATGCACGAGGTCATCCCTGGTGCGCGGGTGGAGGGCAAGGTGATGGTCGACGGCCAGTCGCTCTACGACTCCTCGGTCGACCCGGTCGCCGTACGCCGTCAGATCGGGATGGTCTTCCAACGCCCCAACCCCTTCCCGACCATGTCGATCTACGACAACGTGCTCGCCGGCAACCGGCTCAACTCTGCGAAGATGAGCCGCTCGGAGTCCGACCAGGTCGTCGAGCGGTCACTGCGCGGCGCCAACCTGTGGGACGAGGTGAAGGACCGCCTCAACAAGCCCGGCATGGGCCTCTCCGGTGGTCAGCAGCAGCGGCTCTGCATCGCCCGCGCGATCGCGGTCTCGCCGCAGGTGCTGCTGATGGACGAGCCCTGCTCCGCGCTCGACCCGATCTCGACGTCCGCGATCGAGGACCTGATCCACGAGCTCAAGAGCGACTACACGATCGTCATCGTCACCCACAACATGCAGCAGGCCGCCCGGGTCTCCGACGAGACGGCGTTCTTCAACCTCAAGGCCACCGGTCAGCCCGGCCGTCTGGTGGAGTTCAACGCCACCGCGAAGATGTTCGCCAACCCCGACGAGCCCGCCACCGAGGCCTACATCTCCGGCCGCTTCGGCTGAGCCTGGGTCCGTGGGATGCTCGCTGGTAGGGCAGCTACCGGGGCGGCAGCCCGTGGTGCTGGCTGTTGGCCGGGCCGAAGCTGCATGCCGCCCCGTCTGCCGCGGTGCTGTGGTGGGTGAGTGCCCGGTATACGAGGCACTTTGCCACCATAGGACCGCGGGAGACGCAAGAAGACCGCGGCAGATGCCCGCCGGCGTCGATCGCTACCACAGATCACCAGTGACCCGGCCAGCGAGCAGGGACGACGGAGGCGCTCAGGGCAAGAACACCTGCAGGACGGCGTACGCCGCGGCAGCGGCGAGCCCGGCCATGGGGAAGGTCAGCACCCAGGCGGTGGCGATGGAGCGGGCCACCCCCCAGCGCACGGCGGTGATCCGCTTGGTGGCGCCGACGCCCATCACGGCGGAGGTGATGGTGTGGGTGGTGGAGATCGGTGCCTGGAAGTGTGCGGCGCCGTACAGCACGGCTGCTGACACTGCCTCGGCGGCGAAGCCACGCGGAGGGTCGAGGTCGATGATCCGGCGGCCGAGGGTGCGCATGATGCGCCAGCCGCCAGACCAGGTGCCGGCGGAGATGGCTGCGGCGGCGGCCGCGATGACCCAGATCGGGAGCGGGTCGCCCGGCGCGACGTGACCGCCGACGAGGAGGGCCAGGAAGATCACGCCCATCGTCTTCTGGGCGTCCTGCAGCCCATGACCCAGTGCCATCGCGGCGGCGGAGATCGTCTGTGCCATCTTGAAGCCGCGGTTCGTCGGCGAGGGGTGCGCCCGCCGGAACAGCCACATGATCGCCAGCATCGCGGCACCCGCGAGCACGAACGCCACGATCGGCGAGACCACCATCGGGACGAGCACCTTCTTCACGACGGTGTGCCAGTTGACGACCGTGCCGGCGGCGAGAGCCGCGCCGGCGAGGCCGCCGATCATCGCGTGCGAGGAGGACGACGGCAGTCCGAGCCACCAGGTGACCAGGTTCCACGCGATCGCGCCGCACAGCCCGGCCAGCACGATGACCAGGCCGTGGTTGCCCGACGGCGGCGAGATCACCTCGCTCACCGTGTGGGCGACCTGCTGGCCGAGGAAGGCGCCGACGAAGTTCAATACCGCCGCCATCGTCAGGGCTACCCGCGGCGTCAGCGCTCGCGTCGAGATGGAGGTGGCGATGGCGTTGGCGGCGTCGTGGAAGCCGTTGGTGTAGTCGAACGCGAGGGCGACGACCACCACCGCGACGATGATCGCGAGGTCCATCGGGTCAGGACTCCTTGACCGCGATCTGCTCCACCGTGTTCGCGACACGCTCCATGCCGTCGATGGCCTTCTCCAGGCACTCCACGATGTCCTTGAGCTTGAGCACCTGCATCGCCTTGTACTCACCGCTGAAGAGCCGAGCCAGGATCCGCCGGTAGTTCTTGTCGCCGGTGCGCTCCAGTCGATTGACCTCCGCGATGTAGTCGTCCAGGTCCTTCATCGTGCTCAGCTTGGGCATCGCCTCTGCGGTCAGGTCGGCACACCGCTGGATGACGCTGGCCTGCTTCTGGATCTCGCGCGGGATCTCGCGGACCTCGTAGATGTGGATCATGTCGACGGCCTCGTCGATCAGGTCCATCACGTCGTCCATCAGGTTGGCCAGGGTGTGGATGTCCTCCCGGTCGAACGGCGTTACGAAGGTGCGGTTGACCCGATCGACGATCGCACGGGTGGTGACGTCGGCCTCCCGCTCGGCCTCCCGCATCCGCGCGACGACCTGGCCGCGGTCGGTCTCGTCGTTGAACATCTCGGCGAGCAGCTTCGCTCCCGTGACGAGGTGGCCCGCCTGCTCGGTGAACAGGTCGTAGAACGTGCCGTCGACCGGCCGGAACCTGAACGCCACTCAGCCCTCCTGGTGAGCTGGATATGAACGTTCACACCCTAGGGGTTGAAGGTGAACAGAACGCCACGGCGTACGACGGTGGGCGACCGGGTGCGCACCAGGTGCCCAGCAAGTCGGGACGCCGCGCCCTGCCGGCTGGGACACCGGGCCCGGCAATGTGCTGCCGCGTCAGTCAATCCACCAACCAACGTCGCCTGACCGAGCGGGTCGGGCGAAGAGGAGGTCATCATGGCCATTGCGGCAACTCAACCAGCTTCATCGCGATCAGGCGCGGGGCAGCGACCGGGCTCCGCCCGCAGCCGAGCGTGGGCACTCGCAGGAGTCCTCGCCGGGGTGTGCGGTCTCGGCTCGATCGTCGCTTCGACCTCGATCGATGCGGTGTACAACGAGGAGGTCGCCGGCGACGCGAACGCCATCATGGAGCGGCTGAGCGATCAGGTGCCCCAGCTGATGGTCTTCGGCGCGTTGGCGGTCCTCACGGCAACGTTGCTCGTGCCGTTCGCCGCCGGGTTGCGCCGTCGACTGCACGACCAGGCGCCGGCAGGGAGCATCCTGCCCGACGTCGCCTTCGCCGGCCTGCTGCTGACCAGCGTCGCCGGTCTGCTGGGCAGCGGCCTGAATACGGAGTTCACGGTCGGGTTGGCGACCGGCGATGCGACGTACGTGCCTGAGGTGGTCGTCATGTTCGGTCACTGGATCGGCACCATCCCGTGGCTCTGGCTCGGCGCCGGCATCACTGGCGTCGCGGTCGCAGTGGCCGCGCTGCGCGCCGCGGCCGCACCGCGGTGGATCGGCTGGGTGAGCGTGATCCTCGGCGGGCTGACCCTGATCGGCGGTCTCTCGCCGCTGCAGTACAGCGCGGGCTTCGTGGGCCCGGTGTACGTCTTGGTGATGGCCCTCGGTTTCAGCCTCGGGGACCGCGCGGCCGCCTGACGGCCCAGCCCGGTGACCACTAGATTCCCCTGCATGCAAAGCTCCGCGAGGTCCTGGGCGGCCACGGCAGTAGCCGTGCTCGCCTGGGGTCTGGCCGGGCTGGCGGTCGTGCTCTTGGTGATGGGCCGTCCGCCGATCGACGCCAACCTGTGGTTCTTCGTGGTCGACGTCACCGTGGCATGCGTCTACGGCACGATCGCCGCCGTCACCCTGCGCCGCCGCCGGCATCCGGTGCCGATCTTGCTCGCGGTGGCGGCGGTCGGAGGCGGGCTCGCGGCATTCGGCTACGCCTTCGCGGTCTACGCCATGCAGGCAGGATTCCAGCCGGCCGAGATGATCGTCAGGCTGCAGAGCACCGCGTGGGTGCCGGGGACTCTCGCGTTGTATCTGGTGGTGCCGTGGCTGGTCCGCGACCACCCTCTGGGTTGGGCCTGGCTGGGTCTGATCGTGGGCAGCGCGGTCACGATCGTCTTCACCGCGACGAACTTCGGATGGCTCGGCCTCGCGGCGGAGCCGATCGTCTGGGCGTCGGTGGTGGTCGGCCTGGTGACGGCAGCCGAGACGGAGTGGCGCCACCTGCGCGGGCCGGTCGAGGAACGCAACGGCCTCGGCTGGCTCGCGTTGGGTACGGCGATCCTGGCGGTCTCCTTCGTCCCACTCGTGGTCGACCTCGGTGTCCCCTTCTGGGCGACGCCGATCCTGCACCTGCTGTCGCAGGCGGTGTTCCCTGCGGCCGTCCTGGTCGCGGTGTTGCGCAACCGAATGTGGGGCCTCGGGCTCGCGGTGAGCCGGACGACTCTCGTCGCGGTGCTCTCCGCGGGGCTGATCGGCGTCTATCTGGTGATCTTCTGGCTGCTGCAGCGGCTCCTGCCCGAGGGTGGCGCCGCGCTGGTGGCGGCGGCCGGGGTCGCGGTCGCCGTACAGCCACTGCGGCTCTACCTGACTCGGAGGGTGCATACCTTGGTGTACGGCGCCGCGGCGGACCCGAGCGGAGTGGTGCAACGCCTCGGGTCCCACCTCGGCGCGGCGGGCTCGGCCGAAGAGCTCCTCGCCGGCCTGGCCGAGGACATCGGCCGATCCATGCGGCTGGAGTCGGTGCGGATCTCGGTTCCGGACACGGCCGATCTGAGCTGGGGGCGACCGACCAGCCTGCCCGAGTCGATCCCACTCGTTCATCGTGGTGAGGGCGTCGGCAACCTCGAGGTGACGGCGCCGCCCGGCGAGGCGCTGGACGCGCGTGCCCAGGAGACGCTGCGCGACCTGGCGGCCGTGGTCGCGACGGCCGTGGCGGTCGCCCGGGCCGCCGCGTCGGTGGAGGACATGCGCGAGCGGGTCGCTCGGGCCCGCCTCGAGGAGCGTCGGATGATCCGACGCGAGATCCACGACGGGCTCGGCCCGTCGCTTGCCGGCCTGCGGCTCGGACTGCAGGGCGCGCGGAACCTACTCGACCGAGACCCGACGGCGGCCCAGCAGCTGCTGGCCACCTTGCAGACTGAGCTCGATCAGCGTGTCGACGCCGTCCGGTCGCTGTCCCACCATCTGCTGCCCCCGGTGCTCGACGAGCTCGGCCTCGGGGCGGCCCTGGCCGAGCTGGCCGCCCGCACCGGCGAGGCCGGACTGTCCGTCGAGCTCGAGACTCACAACCTCGACGCGGTGCCCACGCCAGTCGCAGCCGCGGCGTACGGCATCACCACCGAGGCGCTGGCGAACGTCAACCGCCATGCCGGCGCGACCCGGGCCTGGGTGACCGCTCGGATCGACGACCATGCCCTGACCGTCTCGATCGCCGACGACGGCCGCGGCATCGCGCCGGATGCGCGGCCCGGCGTCGGCAGCAGGTCGATGCGTGAACGCGCGGAGGAGCAGGGCGGCAGCCTCCACCTCCAGGCCGCCACCTCGGCCGGGCGCGGCACTGTCGTGACTGCCCGCCTTCCGATCGGAGCCCGCCCATGATCCGCGTCGTGATCGTCGACGACCATCCGGTGTTTCGCCTCGGCATGGCCGGGTTGCTGGCCAGTCTCGACGACATCGCCGTGGTGGGGCAGGCGACCTCCGCAGGCGAGGCACGGGAGTTGATCGGCGGCGACGAGGCACCCGAGGTCGACGTCGTGTTGATGGACCTGCACCTCGGTGACGGCTCCGGCGTCGAGGTCACCCGCGACCTGGTGAGCCGCCACCCGGACCTCAAGGTGCTGGTCATCACGATGCTCGAGGACGACGAGTCGGTGGTCGCTGCGGTGCGGGCTGGGGCGCGCGGCTACGTGCTCAAGGGAGCGACGCCCGACGTGGTCGAGCGGGCGATCCGGGCGGTAGCGAACGGAGAGATGATCCTCGGCCCGCAGGTGGCGGCTCGCGCGATGTCGACGGTGGTGAGCGGTCGCACCGCCGTGCGCCTCCCGTTCCCCGAACTGTCCGACCGTGAGCGCGAGGTGCTCGACCTGGTCGCCCGCGGCTTCGACAACGCCCAGATCGCCCGAAGGCTGGTGCTGAGCCCGAAGACGGTGCGCAATCACGTCTCCAGCGTGCTCACCAAGCTCGCCCTGCCGGACCGGTCTGCTGCCATCATCGCTGCCCGCGATGCCGGCCTGGGTGTCGACTAGCCCCGACGTCGCCGCTGACGGGCGATCAGCGTCTCCTGCAGGTGTTGGGTCCCGGCGTTGCGCAGCCAGGTGCCGTCGTTGCAGAGCTCCCACGCCATCGTGTCGGGGGAGAAGGCGAGATCCAAGAGGTCGCTGATCGCGGTCATGTTCCCCTGCGGCAGCCGAACCAGCACCTCGACCCGGCGGTCCAGGTTGCGGTGCATCATGTCCGCCGATCCGATCCAGGCGACAGGTTCGCCGCCGTTCTCGAACCAGAAGACGCGGCTGTGCTCGAGGAAGCGGCCGAGCACCGAGCGCACCTTGATCGTCTCCGACAGGCCGGGCACGCCGGGCCGTAGCGCGCAGATGCCACGGATCAGCAGCTCTACCGGCACGCCTTCTTGGGAGGCGATGTAGAGGGCGTCGATGATCGCCTCGTCGACGATCGAGTTGGCCTTGATCCGGATGCCGGCGGGCAGGCCGGCCCGGTGGTGGCCGATCTCGGCGTGGATCTGGTCGATCAGTCCGGTCCGGACGGAGTGCGGAGCCACCAGCAGGTCGGCGTACTCCGGTGAGCGGGAGAAGCCGCTGATGTTGTTGAACAGGTTGGCGACGTCCTCGCCGATCGCGTCGTTGCAGGTGAGCAGGCCGAGGTCTTCGTAGAGGCGGGCGGTCTTGGGGTTGTAGTTGCCGGTGCCGATGTGAAGGTAGCGGCGGATGCCGTCCGGCTCGTCGCGCACCACCATCGCCACCTTGCAGTGCGTCTTGAGACCAACCAGGCCGTAGACGACGTGGCAGCCGGCGTGCTCGAGCTTGCGCGCCCAGCGGATGTTGGCCTCCTCGTCGAAGCGCGCCTTGATCTCGACGATGACCAGGACCTGTTTGCCGGCCTCCGCCGCGTCGACGAGCGCATCGATGATGGGTGAGTCGCCGGAGGTGCGATAGAGGGTCTGCTTGATCGCCAGCACGTGCGGGTCCGCGGCGGCCTGCTCGATGAACCGTTGCACCGAGGTGGCGAAGGAGTCGTAGGGGTGGTGCAGCAACACGTCGTGACGTCGTACGGCGTCGAAGATGTCCACCGGCTTAGCCGACTCCACCTCGGCCAGCAGCGGATGGGTGCTCGGGACGAAGGCGGGATACTTCAGCTCCTCGCGAGCCAGGTCGGCGATCCCGTGCAGTCCGGTCAGGTCCAGCGGCCCGGGCAGCTTGAAGACCTCCTCTTCGGCGACGCCAAGCTCGGAGATGAGCAGCTCGAGCACCTTGGGGTCGATCGACTCCTCGACCTCCAGCCGGACCGGCGGGCCGAAGCGGCGGCGCAGGAGTTCCTTCTCAAGTGCCTTGAGGAGGTTCTCGGTGTCGTCCTCCTCCACCTCGAGGTCCTCGTTGCGGGTGACCCGGAACGTGTGCACCTGGAGGATCTCCATGCCCGGGAAGAGGCGCTTGAGGTGCTCTCGGATCACGTCTTCGAGGGGCACGAAGCGCTGGTTGCCGAGCTTGACGAAGCGGTCGAAGATCGGCGGCACCTTGACCCGCGCGAAGTGCTCGGTGCCGGTCGACGGGTTGCGAACCAGCACCGCGAGGTTGAGAGAGAGCCCGGAGATGTAGGGGAACGGGTGCGCAGGGTCCACTGCGAGCGGAGTGAGCACCGGGAAGACCCGCTCCTTGAACATCCGCTTGGCGAACCGCTGCTCGTTGCGGTCCAGCTCATCCCAGCGGACCAGCTCGATCGCCTCTTCGCGCAGGGCTGGGACGAGGCTGTCGCTGAACACGCGGGCGTGCCGCTCCATCAGCTCCCGGGTCCGTGCCCAGATCGCTTCGAGGATGTCGCGCGGCATCATCCCCGATGCTGCCCGGACGGCGACCCCGGCCGCGATCCGCCTCTTCAGGCCGGCCACCCGGACCATGAAGAACTCGTCGAGGTTGCTGGCGAAGATGGCCAGGAACCTCACTCTGTCGAGCAACGGCAGGCTCTCGTCCTCCGCCAGCTCCAGCACCCGCTGGTTGAACCTGAGCCAGGACAGCTCGCGATCGACGAACCTGTCCTCGAAGGTCGCCACCGCTGCCAGCGCCTCCTCCGAGGGGGAGTACGGCGGGGCCACGTGGAAGGTGTCGGTCGGGTGCGCGAACGGGTCCGTTGCCTCCGGCCCCTCGTCGAGGGACGTGGTCGCATGGGACGGCAGCAGGCTCTCCGTGGACATGGGCCCAGTCTCTCACTGCCTGACCAGGTAGCTCGGACCGTTTTGGGGGCCTCAGGTCCAGTGGAGGCCCCGAATTGGTCCGAATCGGCGTGCTTGTGGAGGGGCGGCGTCGCGCATCGTCCATCGCAGCCAGCATGGCGGGGTGGATCCTTGGCTAGCTGACGAGCTCGACCCGTGGCCGAGCGCGATACCGGCGGTGCAGCTGCCGCCGGAGGTGCTTCGAGACCTCCGCCGGCTCCGGCCGCCGCCACGGATCGCCCCTGGGCGGGTCGTGACGCCGGTGCGCGCCGACCCGAACGGCGTCACCGGACCGACCCGAGACCGAGCACGCGGACCGCACTGGCGACGAGCAGGTCCGAACCTGTGGGTCCCTAGCGATGTCGATGTCGACCAGCCCGACCAGCGGATTGTTGAGGCGGCGCAACGCCTTCCTGCGGGGGGAGCCGTGACCGGATGGGCTGCCTTGCATTGGCGTGGTGCGCGGTGGTTCGGCGGGACGGGGCCATCCGGGGAACGGCATCCGGTCGCCCTCTCGATCGGAGACCGCGGCAGGCGGCGGCCGATCCCCGGCATCAGATTCTGGCGGGAGGCGATCACGGAACCCGAGGTCGACGTGCTGCGCGGGGTCCGGGTTGCCAGTCCCGAGACTGCCGTCTTCGATGAGATGCGCACCCAGACCAGGCATTCGGTGCGACATGCCGTCACCGTCTTGGAGATGGCGATGTTCGCCGAGCTGACCTCGCGGGCACGGTTTCGCAAGTACCTCGCCACGCGAAGACGGCGCAAGTGGGTCGACCTCGCCCGGACTGCGGTGAAGCTGGCCCACGAAGGGCCGGAGTCGCCACAGGAGTCTCGGATGGTCCTGGTCTGGGAGTTGGACGCGGGCCTCCCCCGACCGATGTGCAACGCCGATGTCTTCGGCGAGGACGGGACCTGGCTTGGGCGACCCGACTTGTTGGATCCCTCTGCCGGAGTGGTCGGGGAGTACGACGGCGGTCACCATCGGTCGGCGAAGGTGCGCTCCCACGATGTGTCGCGCGAGCAGCGTTTCCGCAGCCACGGCTTGGAGTACTTCACGATCGTCGAAGGTGATCTGCCCCGACGTGGCCGAGTCGTGGACCGGATGGTCGGGACCCGTCAGCGTGCCCTGCGCTCCGCCGAGGCTCAGCAGTGGACCTTGATCCCGCCGCCCGGGTCGCGTCCAGCGCTCTCGTTGGATCGCCGGCTTGAGCTGAGGGAGTTGCTCGCGGACTCCACGGGGGGCTAGCTGGTGCCGCTTCGGACCAGAACGGGGCACCCGACCCCGTCTCAACCCCCAATCGGGTCCGAGCTGCGATACATCACATGGGTGTCGAGGGCGTGGTGGGTGAAGCCGAGCGAGGAGTAGAGCTCGACGGCGGGATGGTTGTCGGACTCCACATAGAGAAGGATCTCGGCCACCCCCTGATCGGTGAGGTGGTGGAGGCCGACGAGGGTGAGCAGGCGACCCAGGCCGCGACCCTGGGCACCCGGTGCGACGCCGACGACGTACACCTCCCCGAGGGAGGCCGAGTGCCGCTTGGTCCAGTGGAAGCCCAACAGCGCCCCAGACTCGGTGCCAGACTCGGCGTCGACCGCCAGCAACAGCCCCGCCGGGTCGAACCACGGCTCGGCCATCCGGGCGGAGAGGTCTGCGGCGTCCATGGCGCCCTGCTCGGGGTGGGAAGCAAAGGCCGCGGCGTTGACCCGCAACAGCGCCTCGGCGTCGGAAGGGAGAAAGCCTCGAACGACGACATCCTCCCGAGCAGGCAGAGCGGGCAACGGCGAACCAGCGGCCCGGCGCATCACCCAGAGCTCCCGGGCCCGCTCGAAGCCGAGCCGGGCGGCCAACCGTCCCGCCGCGGGGTGGTCGCCGTGCGCCCAGGCGCTCTCGACCGGCACGGCAGACAGCGCGGCCACCGCCAGGTCGGTGCCGACCCCCCGCTCTCGGGCAAGCGGTGCGACAGCGAGGTCGAGGACGCCGTCGCGGACCAGGGCGAACCCAATGTCATCGGCGATCCAGAGAGAGGCAGAGGTGAGGCCTTGGTGCTTGAGAAGCAGCCGAGCGGCCTCGTCCAACGGATCGGGCTCGCCGGCCGCGACACACGCCGAGCAGACGGCCTCGACGGTCTGCGCGGCCGCGCTGTCGGTGAGGTAGGACGCGGGATCGACCTGGCGGATCAGGCGTCGAGCTCCTCACGTGAACGGGCAGGAGCGTCGTCGGTGGGCAGCACGAAGCGGTAGCCGACGTTGCGCACGGTCCCGATCAGCGTCTCGTTCTCCGGGCCGAGCTTGGCGCGGAGGCGGCGCACGTGCACGTCGACGGTCCGCGTGCCACCGAAGTAGTCATAGCCCCACACCTCCGACAGCAGCTGCTGTCGGCTGAACACCCGGCCGGGATGCTGCGCGAGGAACTTCAGCAGCTCGAACTCCTTGAACGTCAAGTCGAGCACGGCGCCGCCGACCTTGGCGGTGTACGTCGACTCGTCGACCGTCACTTCCCCGCTGCGGATCAGGTGGCGCTCCGGGTCGTCGGCATCGTGCCGGGCCGAGAAGCGGCCGATCGCGAGCCGGATCCGGGCGTCGAGCTCGGCCGGCCCACAGGTATGCAAGACGACGTCGTCCATGCCCCAGTCGTGGGTGACGACCGCCAACCCGCCCTCGGTGACGATCAGGAATACCGGGTCCTCGCTGCCCGTGGTCTGGATGAGACGACACAGGTCGCGGGCGTGCGCGAGGTCTTGCCGCCCGTCGACCAGGATCAGGTCCGCATCCGGTGCGTCCAGGAGAGCGCTGCCCTCTGCGGGCTGGATCTTGACCGAGTGACCGAGCAGAGCCAGCGCGGGCAGCACCCCGGCGCTGGGCTGGAGAGCGCTGCTGAGGAGCAGCAGAGAACTCACGCCAGTCTCCTCTCGGGCCTGCTCGACCGGTTTGCTCGATAGGGAAGGATAACTCGCCGTGACCCCCGACCCGGAGCAGCCGACCACGGAGCAGAACAAGGCGTACGCCGCCACGGTGGTCACCGTGCGCTACTGGGCGTCGGCGCGCTCGGCAGCCGGCGTCGACCACGACGAGATCCCCGTCGACGGCCCGATCTCTCTTGCCGAGGTGTACGCCGCGGCGCTGGGGCTGCACCAAGACACCAGACTCGAGTCGGTGCTGGCGGTCTGCTCGGCGTTGATCGGCGATCGGCCGGTGGGCGCAGCCGACCCGGCCGAGGTCGTCGTACGCCCTGGGGAGTCGGTCGAGTTCCTGCCGCCCTTCGCCGGCGGCTAGTCGGGAATGACCCGACGGCAAGAGCGGTTCTGGTCTCTATGACCGTCGGCCAGTGGGTGCTCGTCGTGAGCGTGGTGCTGGCGGGCGCGTTCGGGAGCTACCGCGCCTTCACCGATGGCCGCTTCGCCGGCACGCACCGGGTCCGCGGCGGAGCGACCGGGCCCTCCGCGGCCGACATCGACCAGGCCACGACCGAGGCCCCGATCGGGCCGCTGGCCGGACACGCGCTGAGCGCCAGCCTGGGCCAGCGGGCGACCCTGGTGCAGTTCTCCTCCGCGTTCTGCGCGCCCTGCCGCGCGACCCGACGGATCCTGACCGACATCGCCGAGACCGTCCCCGGGGTGTCGCACCTGGAGATCGACGCTGAGCAGCAGCTGGACCTGGTCCGGCGGCTCGGCATCCTGCGCACTCCGACCACGCTCGTGCTGGACGCCGCCGGTCGCGAGGTCAGCCGCGCCACCGGGGCTCCGCGCAAGGAGCAGGTGCTCGCTGCGCTCGCGGAGGCGGTCTGAGTGAGCCCCCAGCCCAGCCGGTCCATATTCCGGAACGCACGTCCAATATCTGAGATTCCGCCTCGGCGAGCAGGTGGCACCCGTACCGTTCTCGTCATGTGCTCGACGCTGCTCACCCGACGCCGCGCGGTGGACCACTGCCGCGTGCGCTCGGCACTGTGTCGAATGTCCTGACGAGCACGACGCTTGCTTGTTGTCCTAAGTCTATTGACTTAGTTGACTAAACTGGCCACGGACTGCCACGCCGTACGGCGGTCGCGCTCGTGCCCTCGTCCTCGACGGACCCGCTCACGACCTTCCACAGGAGCCCTGCATGTCTCACTCACCATCGCCGCTCAGCGGCTCGAGCCCAGGAGGCCCAGGCGTCGACCCCCGCGGTCAGCGCTTCGCGGCCACGGTGACGGCGGTCATCCTGGCTGCCGTCCTCATCCTCGCCCCGGGTCTCGTCGCCACTCTGCTGTTGGCCGCCCAGGTCGTGCTGTTCGCGATCGCGGCCATCGTCGGAGTCAAGGAGACCCCGCACGCCTGGGTCTTCCGCTCCTTGATCCGGCCTCGCCTGGGCGCGCCAACCGAGCTCGAGGACCCCGCGCCGCCGCGCTTCGCCCAAGGCGTCGGGCTGGTGTTCGCCACGGTCGGCCTGATCGGCCTGCTCACCGGCGCCACCACGCTCGGCCTGGTCGCGACCGGACTGGCCCTCGCGGCCGCCGTACTCAACGCAGTCTTCGGCTTCTGCCTGGGCTGCGAGCTCTACCTGCTCAAGAAGCGCATCACCACCCGCAACACCCCAACCATCACCCCGCAACTCCAGGAGAAGTTCCATGTCTCGTGACACCGCACTGGTCACCGCCGCCTGGGTGGCCGACCACCTTGACGACCCCAAGGTGGTGCTCGTCGAGGTCGACGAAGACACCACTGCCTACGACAAGGGCCACATTCGTGGCGCCATCAAGCTCGACTGGACGCAGGACCTGCAAGACCACGTCCGGCGCGACTTCGTCGACCAGTCCGGCTTCAGCGCGCTGCTGTCGGAGCGGGGAGTGAGCAACGACGACACCGTGGTGCTCTACGGCGGCAACAACAACTGGTTCGCCGCCTACGCCTACTGGTACTTCAAGCTCTACGGCCACGGCGACGTCCGCCTCCTCGACGGAGGCCGCAAGAAGTGGGAGCTGGACAGCCGCGAGCTGACCGACGAGCCCGCCCAGCGCCCCGCGACGACCTACACCGCTGCGCCGCAGGACCTCACCATCCGCGCGTTCCGCGACGAGGCCGTCGCCGCGATCGGTGCGCAGAACCTGGTCGACGTGCGCAGCCCTGACGAATACGCCGGTCGCCTGCTCGCCCCGGCCCACCTGCCGCAGGAGCAGGCGCAGCGCGGCGGACATATCCCGACCGCCGTCAACGTGCCGTGGAGCAAGGCCGCCAACGAGGACGGCACGTTCAAGTCCGACGACGAGCTGCGCGACCTCTACGCCGCCGCCGGCCTCGACTTCGGCAAGGACACCGTGGCCTACTGCCGGATCGGCGAGCGCAGCTCGCACACGTGGTTCGTGCTCAAGGAACTGCTCGGCCAGGAGAACGTCAAGAACTATGACGGCTCCTGGACGGAGTACGGCTCCCTCGTCGGTGTCCCGATCGTCCTCGGCGACGAGCCCGGTGAGGCGAAGTCATGAGCTGCGCAGCACCCGAAGGAGGGCTCTCCCTCGAAGGCGTCGACGTCGCCAAAGAGGCCATCATCCAGGGCGTCGTGAGCCGCGATGATGGTCCGGTCGGCAACGCCTACGTGCGTCTGCTCGACCGCACCGGCGAGTTCACCGCCGAGGTTCCGACCAACGCGGCCGGTGAGTTCCGGTTCTTCGCCGGCCCCGGCTCCTGGACCCTGCGCACGCTCGCGCCGGGCGCCGAGACCCAGGAGACCCAGGTCGAGGCCGCCCGCGGCTCGGTCGCCGAGGTCGCCGTCGCCCTCTGAGAACTGTGGTGCGGTGGGACGTCATCCACGCTGGTCGCTCGGGCGACCGGGGAGTATGACGTCCCACGCGGCCGCCGTCCGCCTCGACTAGCCCTAGACTCGGGCCGGGCACCCCGGCGCACCGGTCCGGGGCAGTCTGCCACGATGAGGCCATGTCCGAAGATCGCCGCGCTCCCGAGTCCGTCCCCGCCGACCGACTGCTCATCACCGTCGCCCCGACGGGCGCCGAGACGGCGAAGGCGGACTGTCCGCAGTTGCCGACCACCCCGGAGGAGCTCGCGGCGACCGCGATCGCCTGCCGCGAGGCGGGCGCGGCGATGATCCACCTGCATGTCCGCGACCGCGAGCACAAGCCGACCCTCGACCTGCCGCTGCTGCGGGAGTGGGTGGCCGCCGTGCGCGACAACACCGACCTGGTCGTCCAGCTCTCGACCGGCGGCTCGGTCCACGACCCGCTGGACAAGCGGCTCCAGGTTCTCGACGCCGAGCCTGAGTCCTGCTCGCTGACGATGGGGACGACCAACTTCGGCGACGACGTGTTCTCCAACCCGTGGCCGTTCATCACCGAGCTCTACCAGCTCGCCCAGGAGCGCCAGGTGGTGCCGGAGTTCGAGCTGTTCGACCTCGGCCAGGTGCACGCGCTGAGCCGGCTGCTCGACAAGTTCGGGCTGCCTGCCGGCGGTCGGGTCCACTGCGACTTCGTGATGGGCGTCCCGGGCGGGATGCCGGGGACGGCGGCGGCGCTGGTGGCCGGCGTACAGACCCTGCCCGACGCCGTCACCAGCTGGTCGGCCACTGGGATCGGTCGCACCACGCTGGCCGTCGCGCTGGCCTCGCTGTCGATGGGCGGGCACCTGCGGGTCGGGATGGAGGACGTGCTCACCATCAAGCGCGGCGTGCCGGTGGAGAACAACGCCCAGCTGGTCACCCGGGTCGCGGCGCTGGGCGAGCTCGCCCAGCGCGTTCCGATGAGTCCCGATGAGGCTCGGGCGTTCCTCGCGGTCAGGTAGCGGCTGGGGCGTTCCTCGGGCGGAGATGCGGCCCGTGACACCACCCCGTGACACCACCCGCGTCGCACTTTTCCGTATTGCCACGCGGGGGAGAGCCAGCGGCTACGATGTGGCGGGCACGCCCGCGCGCACTGTGGGAAACAATTCACCAAGGGGTCACTTCCATGAAGGTTCTGTCTGCAGCGTTGGTTTCGCTGACGCTGTTGTTCGGGGGTCTGACCGCCGCGTCGCCGGCGAACGCCGACCCTTACCCCCACTCCGTGCCGACCGTGTGCGTCGCCAAGCCCAAGCCGCGCAGCGGCCGAATCCACGCGGGCCGTCGTCCTCCGATGCGCTTCCTCGTCCAGGCCGGCGGTGCCCATCCGACGGCCAAGTTCGTGGTGAAGGCCAAGAGCGCCAAGAAGCTGCAGTGGAAGCTGCCGCGCACCTACCACGGCCACGCCGAGGTCTTCTTGCTGCGCAAGCTCCCCGTCGGCAAGTACACCATCCGCGTGAAGACTCGCTTTGCCGCCGACTCGGTCTACAAGAACTGCAAGACCAAGTACTCCCTCAAGGTCGTCCGCTGACCCTTCTCAGCCGTTCGTGAGCAAGCACTTCCGTGAGCAAGCATTCGGGAGCTCGCCGGGCGACGCGACCGCGCCGGAGGCGGCGTCCGTTCCTCCTCGTCGTGGTGTTGCTCGGGGTGGTCCTGCTCGCCGGGGCTGCCTGGTCGATGTGGACGGCGATCCGGGCCCGCTCGGATCTGCTCGCGGCCTCCACGAGTGCCACGGAGCCTCCGTGCCGCGCTGACGGACGGTGACCAGCAGCGCGCCGAGGCCGAGCTGGCTGCTTTACAAGACAGCGCCGACGCCGCAGCGAATCGCACCAGCGGCCTCACCTGGCGACTCGCCGAGCATCTACCTCTGCTCGGCGACGACGCGACGGCAGTCGCCCAGATCTCGACGGCGATGGCGGACCTCGGTCACCAGGGCCTGGCGCCGATCGTCGATGTAGCCGGCAGCCTCGATGCCGGCAGCTTCGCGCCGCGCGACGGCCGACTGCCGCTGGCGAAGATCAAGGGCCTGGCCGACCCGGTGACCCAAGCGAGCGAAGCGTTCACGACCGCCGACGAGAGGCTCGGCGTGGTCGACACCGAGCATCTGCTCGCGGCCGTCAAGACGAGGTACGACGACGTGGCCGGCCAGATCGGTGACGCCTCGACCACCCTGCAGTCTGCCGAACGCGCGGTCCAGGTGCTGCCCAGCATGCTGGGTGCGGACGGTGTTCGGCGCTACCTCCTGCTCTTCCAGAACAACGCCGAGATTCGCGCCACCGGTGGCATGCCGGGCGCGATGAGTGTGATCGACACCAACGCCGGCCAGATCTCCATGGGCGAGCAGATCACGGCAGGTGACTTCGCCGAGCTCGACCATCCGGTCCTCCCGTTGACCAAGGAGGAGCGGGCCCTGTTCGGCCCGCAGCTGGGCACCTACGCCCAGGACGTGAACTTCACGCCGGACTTCGCCCGCACCGCCGAGCTGATCGCCGCGCACTGGGCCCGCCGCGAGGCGGGCACCCCCCAGGCGGCGCATCCGCTGGACGGGGTGTTGTCGATGGACCCCGTCGCGCTGTCCTATCTGCTTGAGGCGACCGGACCGTTGGAGATCGACGGGGTCACGCTTACTGCAGACAATGCGGTCCAGGAGTTGCTCAACGGGACCTACCTCAGGTTGAGTGATCCGGCCGACCAGGACGCCTTCTTCCGCGACGTCGCCCGCGAGGTCTTCGAGAAGGCAGTCAGTGGTGCCGGCGACCCGGCGACGCTACTCCGGGCGCTGGGCCGCGGCGCCGACGAGCACCGGCTCCTCGTCCACTCCTTCGACAGCGCCGAGCAGGGCGTGTTGGCCGGCACGGCGGTCAGCGGCGACTTCCCCGCCGACCCGAGCGCCGACCCCGATGTCGCGGTGGCCTTCAACGACGCCACCGCCACCAAGATGTCCTACTACCTCGACTACGACGTCGACGTCACCGCCCGCAGCTGCACCGACGGCGCCCAGGAGCTGACCGGCCACCTGCAGATGGTGTCCAACGCGCCGAAGGACGCCGCCGACCTCCCCGAGTCGGTGACCGGCCCCGGTCTGTACGGCGTCCCGCGGGGCGCCCAGATCGTCGTGGCCGACCTCTACGGACCGATCGACGGCACCGTGACCGACGTACGCCTCGACGGCAAGCGCGCCGGCCAGACGATGCGCCAGTTCCAGGGGCGGCGGGTCGCCCAGGTCCCGTTGTACTTCGAGTCTGGCCAGTCGATCGAGCTCACCTGGACGATGACCACCGGCGCAGACCAGACCGGCAGCACCGACGTCTGGGTCACCCCCGGTGTCCAACCCGAGAACGAGTCCTCCCTCGCTCCCTCCGCCTGCCGCTGAGTCTGGTCAGGTCCGTCGGCGCGGTAGGGAGGACTGTGTCGCCCGTACGGCGACATTCCCTCACGGACAAAGATACTCTCATCAATGTTAGTATCATCAATGAGAATATCTCGGAGGTGAGTAATGTTCGTTGGCCGACAGGAGCAGTTGGCGCGGCTCGACGGGTTATTGCAGCGCGTTCGAGCTGACCAAGACGCCAAGCCCGGCAAGGCAGTCCTCATGCGAGGGCGACGGCGGGTCGGCAAGTCCCGCCTCGTCGAGGAGTTCGTCGACAGCATCGACGTGCCCTACCTGTTCTTCGCGGCCACGGGACGGCCGGTGCGCGACGAGCTGCGGTTGTTCGCCGAAGAGGTCGCGGCATCGGATCTGCCCGGGGCTGCGCTCTTCGCGGGCGTCGAGCTCACCGGCTGGGATGCGGCCCTCCGGTTGCTGGCCGCCGCACTGCCCGAGGACGGCAGTGTCGTCGTGCTCGACGAGATCCCCTACCTGATCGCCTCCGACGAAGGCTTCGAGGGCACCCTCCAGCGGGCGTTCGATCGCGAGCTGGCCCGCAAACACGTGCTGCTGATCGGCATCGGCTCCGACCTGGCCACGATGGAAGCGCTCGACACCTACGGGCGACCCTTCCACCAGCGCGCGACCGAGATGGTCATCCCGCCGCTAACCCCCGCCGAGGTAGGGGGAGCTCCTCGACCTATCGGCGGCCGACGCCTTCGACGCCTACCTGGTCACCGGCGGCCTCCCCCTGATCTGCAACGAGTGGCCGACCGGCATGCTGCTCATGGGCTACCTCGACCAAGCGCTGAGCGAACCCACCTCAGCGCTCCTGGTCTCCGGCGAGCGGTCGCTGGCGGCCGAGTTTCCCTCCGACGTGCAAGCACGCACCGTGTTGAGCGCGATCGGCAGCGGTGAGCGCACCTTCACCAACATCGGCCGTGCCGCGGGAGGCACTCCGCATGCGTCGCTCAGTCGGTCGCTGACGACGCTGGTGAGCAAGCGTGTTGTCGCCGTCGACGAGCCGTTGTCGACCCGGCCAGCGTCGAAGGAGAAGCGCTATCGCGTCCCCGATCCCTACCTTCGCTTCTGGCTCTCCTTCCTCGGCCCTCACCTCGACGAGATCGAGCGCGGACGTGGCGACCGCGTCCTCGCGCGCATCGGCAAGTCTTGGACCTCGTGGCGCGGGCGCGCGATCGAGCCCGTCGTCCGTGAAGCGATGGAACGGCTGGCGCCGCCCGTGCTCATCGGCGAGGACGATGTGCCAGGCGTCGTCGGCGGCTATTGGACCCGCACCAACAACCCGGAGATCGACGTCGTGGTCGGCGATCGCGCCCCGGTCGCGAAGCGCGTCATCGCCCTCGGCTCGATCAAGTGGTTGGAGAACGCGCCCTTCGACCAACGCGATCTCGGTGCCCTCCAAGCGCATCGCCTCCAACTGCCAGGCGCCGGCGTCGACACCCCGCTCATCGCCATCGCCCGGTCAGGCTGCACCGTCGACGGCGTCGTCCATCTGGCACCCGAGGAGTTGATCACCGGCTATGTGTGACTGCCAGTCATCGTGACGGTGGGCGGATGGTGAAGGTCCCCGGGGCGATTGGTGAAGGTTCGCGGGGTGATCCCGACAGGTTGACGGCGAGTGGAGTCGCGTAGATACCTGTGACACGCCCTCGAGAGCCCGCGACATCGTCCCCAGTGCTCCTGCCTGGCGCAGGCGAAATGTAACCTGTTACATGTATTGACATCGGTTTCAAACAGTGTGACGGTGGCTACATGAGGCAGTCAGTTCACGCGTTGATCGATCGTGTGGTGAGCCCGGCGCCCGATGCTGGACCCCGCGATGCGTTGGCGTGGAGATCCGCCCGTCTCGACTCGCGGACCTGTCATCTCCTCGCAGAGGTGCGCGCGGAGATGTCCTTCGAGGTGAGGGTTGCCGGTGAACACCCGCGAGGCATGCGCCTGGTCAACGTCGTGCGCGTTCCCGGCCTGGACGACTACTGCAGTGTGGCGTACGCCGATCGGCGCGATCGTGGATTTCGGATCGTCGAGCGGCTGTCGACCGATGGCTCGGTTGATCAGGAGTTGGAGATCACCCAAGACGATCACGAGTTCGTCGAGGGCGAGGTGCGGCGGTACCTGATGTACGGCGGGACGTATCTGACCGAGCCGATCGACGGCCGTTACTGGGCGCCGTCTCGCCGTCGCCTCGTCTGGTACGAGGACGACGTGCGCCTCGAGGTCGAAGGGGTGCTCGACGGCTTCACGACGGTTGTCCAGTTGCTCAGGATCGCTGATCGCTCCCGGCGGCTGACCGATCTCGATCTCGTGCCGAAGAGGTGTATGTGGTGAACGAGCCCATTGGCCCACATCTGATCAGGAGTGCGGAAGGCTTGCTCGGGCCGGTTGTGTCGGCGGCCGAGCGGTCGGTCATCGAGACCGCCCCCGGAGTGGAGTTGGACGGCCTGGCGGGAAGCTCGGTCTCTCTCGCAGTCGTGACCCTCGAACCTGGCGCGGTCGCCCCAGTGCATCGACATGCTCACGAGCAAGTCGGCATGTTGATCAGGGGTCAGATGACCCTGACTGTCGCCGGCGAAACCTACGAGATTGGGCCCGGCGAGGGATACGTCGTGCCCTCCGACGTTCCGCACGGTGCCGCCGCTGGCCCGGAGGGTGCGGTTGCGGTCGAAGCCTTCGTTGCCCCGGTCGGATACCACGCGTCTGCTCTCCCAGAGCCTCCTGACGACGCGACATAGCCCCTCACACCTCAACCACTCCGAACCCACTGGACGCGCCCGAGCGTTCACTCACGAAAGGCGGCAGCGCCGTGCCGGATCAGAACAACAGCGGTTCCAATCCCTCCCGGTCCTCTCGACCGGTGCACTGGGAGGACCCCCGCGGCTTTGCGGCCGCGTCCAGTCCGTTCGGTGTGACGCCCACTCGCCGAGGTCTGCTCCGCCTGACGGCAGGTGGTCTTGTCGGTGGTGCGGTCGCATGGACGTTGGCCGCGTGCGCCAAGGACTCTGGGGGCAGTGGCGGGGGATCCGGAACGACGAAGACCGTTGCGTTCTTGTACGACGACTTCGGCAACCCGCGCTACCAGAAGGGCGACGTCCCCGGCTTTACCGACGCAGCAAAGGACCTTGGGTTCGAGACCGTCATCCAGGGCGTGAGCAACGACGAGTCTGCGCAGGCCAGCCAGGTCACCCAGGTCCTCACTCGGGGGATCGACTGCCTCGTGCTGGCCGCGACCAACAACGACACTGCGCCACGACTGGTCAAGGAGGCTCAGAGCTCGAATGTCCCCGTCATCTCCTACAACACCTTGATCCTCAACGTTCCGCTGGCGGCCTACGTCGCTCGCGATTCGACCCAGGTAGGTGTGGATCTGGCGACTGCTGCCGTGGATGCGGTGCCCGAGGGGAACTACATCCTCGTTCTCGGCGACCCCAGCTATGACGTGGCCCGTTCCAAGGCCGCCGGGAAGATGCAGGTCCTCAAACCCCTCATCGACTCGGGGAAGATCACGATCGTCTCCAAGCAGTGGAACACCGGATGGAGCCCGGACTCGGCCCAGAAGCAAGTCGAGCAGGCACTTACCAAGGCCGACAACGATGTCCAGGCGGTGCTGGCGAGCAACGACGGCATGGCGCTCGGAGCCTTGGCCGCGTTGAAGGCGCAGGGGCTGGAGAAGCAGGTCTTCATCACTGGCGAGGACGCGGAGCCGTCCTTCATCGACCAGTTCGAGGACGGCATCCAGGGCGTCTCCAACTGGACGGTCTACGACAAGATGGGTCGCTCGGCTGCCGAGGCGGCTGCCGCTGTGATCAGCGGCAAGACGATCACTGCTGAGGGCACCGTGGACAACGGTGACGGTGAGGTGCCTTGGTTCAAGGCCGCGACGATGAACGTCACCCCGGACAACGTCCAGCAGTTCCTATCCGACTACCCCTGGTGGGGCAAGTAGGCCGCCGGCAGTCGAACAGTGAGGCTCGAACACCAGTGACCCGGCTAGCAATCGCCCAGGAGCAGCATGCCTGACGGAACAACGGTCCCCCAGGTAGTCGTCGAGGGGACAGCCAATCCTGACGCTGACGACATCGGAGGTCACCTGCCTCGAGCGCGGCGGAGGCTCAACGCCGGGAGTGCCCGCGAGGTCGGTCTTGCTGTCGCGCTCCTGTTGGTGTGGATGGTGTTGCAGAGGACGACTGACGGACTGTTTCTCACTCCCCGGAACCTCAGCAACCTCAGCATCCAGTTCTCGGTCACCGCGATCTTGGCAGTGGGCATCGTCGTCGTCATGACGGCCGCCGAGATCGATCTCTCGGCCAGTGCGACGGTCGGCCTGTGCGCCATTCTCGTCGCGCGCCTCACCACCGACCACGGTCTCAACGTCTGGGTGGCGATCGCGGCAACCTTGGTGTTCGGCCTCTTGATCGGCGTCTGGCATGGCGTGTGGGTGACCGTGGCGAACGTGCCGTCGTTCATCACGACGCTTGCAAGTCTCCTCGGCCTGGGCGGCCTCGCCCTGGTCATCACGGACGGGCAGACCACGGTGGTGCCGGACTCCTTGACCTTTGTGGCCAATCGCTACCTACCGAGCTGGTCGGTAGCGCTCCTCGGCGTCGTGGTCACCCTGGCGGTGTTGGCCTTGCGGTGGCGTGAGCTGCGACTGCGCGAAACGGTCGGCATGGACCGTCGGGCGGGCACGACGGCCGTCGTCCCCGTGCTCGTGACCGCCGGGATCGCGACGTTCGCGATCTACGTGTTCGGGAGCTATCGGGGGCTACCGCTG
Source organism: Nocardioides sp. (assembly GCF_047602075.1). GTDB lineage: Bacteria > Actinomycetota > Actinomycetes > Propionibacteriales > Nocardioidaceae > Nocardioides. The sequence continues at coordinate 2,141,895 of NZ_JASGIF010000001.1, read as the reverse complement.
CCGGTCCTGATCCTGGGCGTCGTGGCTGGCGTCGTAGCGTTCGTGTTGCGGTTCAGCGTGTTCGGCAAGCATGTGGTGGCCGTCGGCACCGACCCGGAGGCCAGCCGCCGTGCCGGCATCCGGGTGCGGTGGATCCGCACCGCTCCCTTTGTCCTGATGGGCCTGCTTTACGGGGTGGCCGCGCTCATCTTCGTGTCTCGGTTGGGCGGCGCGCCCGCTCAGGGCATGGTGGGCGAGGAACTCAACGTCATCGCGGCCGCCGTTCTTGGCGGCACCAGCCTGTTCGGTGGCGTGAGTCGAATCGGTGGCGCTGTCGTCGGGGCGTTGCTCATGGAGAGCCTGTCGAACGGCATGGTGCTGATGAACGTCAACTCGTTCTGGCAGAGGGTCGTGGTGGGAGCGATGCTGCTCCTTGCCGTTGCGGTCGACGTGAACCTGCGGAGGCGCAGCAATGGGTAGCCAACGGATCGGCGAGGTGGTCCTCGAAGCAACGGGTGTCAGCGTTCGGTTCGGCGCGGTCCAAGCGTTGCTGGACCTGGACTTCCAGGTGCGAGCGGGCGAAGTCGTCGCACTGGTCGGAGACAACGGCGCCGGCAAGTCGACTTTGATCAAGGTGCTGTCGGGCGTGCTGCAGCCCGACGAGGGGATGCTGCAGCACCGTGGCAAGCACGTCACCCTGAGCGATCCCAGCGAAGCCCGTGCGCGAGGCATCGAGACGATCTATCAGGACCTGGCGTTGATCGGCTCCCTCGATATCGCGAGCAACCTCTTCCTCGGTCGGGAACGACGCCTTGGCGGCCTGCTTGCGCCGCTTCGCATCGCCGACGACCAGTCCATGGCGCAACGCACTCAGGAGCACCTGGCCGACCTCGGGCTCCATCTGCCAAACGTCCTGCGGCTGCCAGCACGAAGTATGTCTGGCGGACAGCGGCAAGCAGTCGCCATCGCCCGGGCTTCTGCGTGGGCAAGCGACGTCCTGATCATGGACGAACCCACGGCCGCGTTGGGCGTCGCGCAGTCCAACGCAGTGCTACGCCTCGTCAAGAGGATCGCCGAGCGGGGCGTCGGCGTGGTCCTGATCAGTCACACGATGCCGCACGTGATGGCGGTCGCCGACCGAGTCGTCGTCCTGCGCAGGGGCGCGAAGGTCGCCGATCTCGCGCGACCGGATGTGACCCCCGACCTGCTGGTCTCCCTGATCGTCGGATTCGACCCGGATTCGCCTGACGTCCAAGAGTTGGTGATCTAAGCGTGAATGCGTTCAAGTACTCCTTCAACACTTTGTGCTACCTCGACGAGGATGTCGTAACAAGCATTGCGCGTATCGCGGATTGCGGGTACGACGCCATCGAGCTGGCCGGGGAGACAGAAAGATACGACATCGACGTGGTCCATCGGGAGTGTGCGCGTCACGGAATCGTGGTCAGCTCGATCTGCTCGCTCTTCAACGAGCAGCGCGACTTTTCCCATGCGAACCCCGAGCGACGCATGACCGCCCTCAACTACGTCAAGGAGATGGTCGACTTCGCGGCCGCCGTCGAGGCGCCGACCGTCATCGTGGCACCCACCGCTCTGATGCGAACGACGCTCAGTTCGACGATCAAGAAGGAGCGGGACTGGGCCCTTCAGGGGCTCTACGAAGCCGGCAAGTACGCCGAGCGTCGCGAGATCCAACTGACGATCGAGCCTTGGAACCGCTACGAGACCTACTGGCTGCATCGCCTTGAGCAGGCGGTCGAGTTGGTCGAGGAGCTCCAAATGGAGAGTGTCGGCGTGATGGGCGACACCTTCCATATGAACATCGAGGAAGAAGATGTCGCGGGGGCCATCCTCCTGGCCGGTGCACGCTTGAACCATCTGCACGTGGCCGACTCGGCACGATTGGCGCCCGGAACGGGCCACCTCGATTTGGAGCCCGTGATGGAGGCGCTCGTCGAGATCGGATATCAGGGGTTCGTCACGTTCGAACTCATCCCGAATGTCTCCGAGCCATTCGAGTGGCTCCGAGCGGGCCATGGTGGCGAGTTCAAGGACCCCTACACGCGTCAGTCGATCGAGCACATGATCGGCATCGAGGGGCGGTTGGCCCTCGACCCGTCCTCGGCGGCCGGGGTGTCATGAGACATCTCCGTGAACTCATGGGGGACCGGGAGTCCTCGATCGGCGTCTTCGTCACCCTGATGGCTCCCGGCGTCATTCAGGTCCTCGGAAGTCTGCGCGACCATGGTGTGGACTGGGCCCTGATCGATGCCCAGCACTTCCCTCTGAGTTCCGAAGGAATGGCGGAGCTCGTCGGCGCCGGGCTTGCCGCCGACCTTCCCGTGATGGTCCGCGTAGGGCGTGATGACATCCGAGGAGCTGCCCTGGCATTGGATCTCGGTGCCCAGGGTGTGGTCTTCCCCGTGGTCAGTTCGGCCGCACAGGCTGCCGGGCTGCTGACCGCTTGTCGCTACCCACCGTCCGGGACGCGCAGTGTCGGTGGTCTGCGCGGCCACCTCCGACCCAACGTCTCGGAGCCCGACCCCGTCGTCTGTTTCAACATCGAGGACCGCGCTGGCGTTGACGAACTCGACTCGATTCTGTCGTTGGACGGTTTGGATGCCGTCTTCCCTGGTCCGGTCGACATCGCCCGTTCCTACGGCGTCCCCGTCAGCGCCCCCGAAGTCGAGTCCGTGCTGGCGCAGATCGAGGAACAGGCGCGTCTGAGAGGAGTGGCTCGGATGGTGTACGCCGACCAGGTCGACACGGCTCGGGCCGCGGTCGACAGGTCGGCCGAGCTGATCGTCCTCGGGACGGACTACGGGCTGTTGCAGCGCCAGATTGCGGACCTGTTGACCGGAGTGGCTGGCCGCCCGGGAGCCGGTCCAGCGTGAGAAGCGAGGAGATGGGTGTGAGTGTCAGTTTCGAGGCCGAGAGGCTCGCCGACCTGGTTGATCCTGAGCTCGTGGTCGAGGCTCTCGCTGACGGCTTCTCGCTGACCGAGGGCCCGGTTTGGCATCCGTCCGGCTTCCTACTGTTCAGCGAGATTCCGAGCAGCTCGCGCATGAAGTGGTCGGGGTCGGGTGGGCTGGAGACGGTCGAACACCCCACCAATCGTGGGAACGGGATGGCGTTGGCGCCCGACGGGACCCTGGTGGTCTGTGAACACGAGACCAGTTGCATGGTACGGCTGACTCTCGCCGAGGACGGATCGACGGTCACTCGCGCGGTGCTGGCGTCGCACTACGGAGATGACGAGCTGAACTCACCCAACGACGTGGTGGTGCGTTCCGATGGCACCGTGTTCTTCACCGACCCGACGTACGGTCGCATTCACGGGTGGGTCGGCAAAGTGCGCGAGCCGGAGCTGAGCGTTCGCGCGGTGTACTCGATCTCCGAGGACGGTGATCTCCGGCAGCTGGCGAGTGACTTCAACCAGCCGAATGGACTGTGCCTCTCGCCGGACGAGTCCTTGCTCTATGTCAACGACTCGGCTGAGTACCACATCCGGCGATTCGTCATCGAGGCCGACGGGACTCTGAGCGGGGGCGAGGTCCTGATCGCCGGGCTCGGCGATCCGGACGAGACGGAGCGAGGCTTCTGCGACGGTATGAAATGCGACTCGTCGGGCAACATCTGGGTTACCGGCCCGGATGGGGTCTGGGTAGTGGACTCTGTGGGAACCCTTCTCGGCACGGTGGGTACCCCTGAGCAGGTTCACAACCTCACCTGGGGAGGCGAGGAGTTCAATCAGATGTACCTGATGGGATCCTCGGCGATCTACCGCTTCGAGACGAAGACGACAGGGGCTCATCGAGCCAGGTCGATCTAGACTCCGGCTGTGCCACGGTCTACCACCGCGAACTCCGCCACCATGCGGGATGTCGCCGAGCGAGCAGGCGTGTCGGTTGCGACTGTCTCTCGAGTGATCACCGGTGCCGCCAAGGTCCAAAGCGACCGGCGGGCGCGGGTTGAGGCCGCGATGCACGAGCTGGGCTACCAGCCGAACCACCTGTCAGCGAATCTCCGGAACCAGCGCGTTCGGATGATCGCGACGGTGGTGTCCCAGATCGACGACCCGATCGTCTCAGAGCTCGTGCAGGCCATTCAGCGAGCAGCAAGCCAGGCGGACTACGGCATGCTGCTCTGCACGACTGGAGATGTTGCGTCGACGGAGGCCGACCAGCTTCGCGGGTTGGCCAGGCAGCGCGTTGCCGGGGTGGTCCTTCGCTCCTGTGATCCTGCAGCGCCAGAGATCTCCGAGTTGCTCGATCTGGGGATTCCAGTGGTGGCACTTGATCGCACGGTGAGAGATCGGAGGGGCGACGCTGTTGTCATCGACCACGTCGAGGGCGTCAGGCGCGCTACCCAGCACCTCCTGGAGCAGGGGCATCGACGCGTGGGCTTCGTCGGTGGTTCACGCGATATCGAGCCAGACGCGCTGCGGTTGGTGGGCTATGAGGCCGCGATGCGGGAGGTCGGGCTGGATCCGATCACGTCAGCGGAGTCCTCGCGGATGGGGGGAGGGTGGCTCGGCGCGGCGAAGATGCTCGACCGCCATCGCGACTTGACGGCGCTGATCGCGGGGAATGGGCAAGTGGCCCTCGGGGTGCTGGATACCTTCAGGGATCGTGGCATCCACGTGCCTGACGACCTCAGCCTGCTGGTCGTGGACGATCCGTTCTGGTGCGGTCTGGTCGAACCGAGGATCACCACCTTCGCAGCACCGGTCCAGCGGGTTGGAAGCAGCGCGGTTCGGCTGCTCATGCGGCGATTGGAGAACCCGACCGCTGGTCAGCGGCAGGTCGTTCACGAGCTCGAGCTTCGCGAGCGGCGCTCGGTTGCAACTCTCGCGGGTTGAGAGGCCCCTGTTGGCGGAACCCCAAACTCGACGGATCGAGGTCGAAGGCGCGGACCGAGGTCGAAAGCGTGGGGGGATGGTGAAGGTCCCCGGGGCGATTGGTGAAGGTTCGCGGTGCCGCTGCCGACACGTCGGCGGGGGGTGGAGTCGCGTGCGAGACTTGGCGGCATGCCCTTCGAGATCCCGGAGAACATCCATCCGCAGTGCGCGCGGCTGGCGTGGCTGATCGGGACCTGGGCGGGCAACGGGCACGGGGAGTACTCCACGATCGAGCCGTTCCACTACGGGCAGGAGCTGATCTTCCAGCAGGACGGTCGCCCGTTCATCCACTACTTGAGCCGGTCCTGGCTCGTCGACGAAGAGGGCAACTACATCCGTGAGGCGGCCCAGGAGACCGGGTTCCTGCGTCCGCAGGAGGACGGCGGCCTGGAGATGGTGCTGTCGCACAACCTCGGGATCACCGAGATCTGGGCCGGCGAGATCCACCCCGAGCAGCCGCGCTTCGAGATGGCGACCGACGCGGTCGCGCGCACGGCGACGGCCAAGGACTACTCCGGCGGCACCCGGCTCTACGGCCTGGTCAACGGTGACCTGCTCTATGCCTTCGACATGGCCGCGATGGGTCAACCGCTGCAACCGCACCTGCACGCCCAGCTCGTCCGACAGCGGTAGACCGAGTGACGATGATCGACCAGAGCACCGACCACACCGACAACACCGGGGCTACCGACTTCGCCGCCCGCCTGCGTGACCGGGGCTACCGGCTCACCGCGCAGCGGCAGTTGATCCTGCGCGCCGTGGAGCGGCTCGGTCATGCCACGCCGGACGAGGTGCTCGAGGCGGTGCACGAGGAGGCGAGCGCGATCAACGTCTCCACGGTCTACCGCACGCTGGAGGTGCTCGAGGAGCTCGGCCTGGTGCGGCACACCCACCTTGGTGACCGGGCGCCCACCTATCACTCCACCGTCGAGGGCGAGCACTTCCACCTGGTCTGCCGCAACTGTGGCCGGGTCACCTCGGCCCACCCGGAGGTCGCCGACGGTCTGGTGAAGCGGCTGGAGGCCGAGCTCGGCTTCGTGGCCGACATCGGCCACCTCGCTGTCTTCGGCCGCTGCGTGGACTGCGAGTCGGATCCGATCGGCCACGAGCACGGCCACGAGCACGGGGAGGGGCACTGATGTTGGACCTGCCTGGCGCGGTGGCGGCGGACGGCCGCGATGCCGGTGTGGCCGCGCACTACGGCTCGTTCAACGTCGAGCAGCGTCGACTGGTCGCCGGCGAGGGGTTCGTCGACCTCTCCCACCGCGACGTGGTCCGCGTGGCTGGCCCTGATCGGCTGGATTGGCTGCACAACCTGACCACCCAGCTCTTCACCGGGCTCACCCCAGGTGTCTGGACGACGGCGCTGATCCTCAGCCCGCAAGGCCATGTCGAGCACGCCTTCACCGGCGTCGACGACGGGGAGGCCTTCACCGCACACACCGAGCCGGGCGCCGGGGCGGCGCTGGTCGACTTCTTGGAGAGCATGAAGTTCATGACCCGCGTCGAGGTCTCGCTGGTGACCGACGAGGTGGCGACGGTGTGGCGGTCCGGGGGCTCGACGGACTCGACCGATGCGAGCAACGGGACCTATGAGCTGATCCCGCGGGCGGAGCTGACGTCGTACGCCGAGCAGCACGGCCCTGCCGCCGGCCTGTGGGCTTTCGAGGCGCTCCGGATCGCGCGGGGCGAGCCACGGCTGGGTCTGGACACCGACGCCCGGACGATCCCCAACGAGGTGGGTTGGATCGACCGAGCGGTGCATATGGACAAGGGCTGCTACCGCGGCCAGGAGACGGTCGCCCGAGTGCACAACCTCGGCCGGCCGCCACGGCGGCTGGTCTTGCTGCATCTGGACGGCTCGGTGGTGACGCTGCCGGAGCTGGGCAGCGAGCTGCGGCTGGGGGAGAAGGCCGTCGGCTTCGTCGGCAGCTCGGCGCGCCACTTCGAGCTCGGCCCGATCGCGCTCGGCCTGGTCAAGCGCAACGTCCCGGTCGAGGCGGACCTGGACGCCGGTGGCATCCCCGCCGGCCAGGAGGCCCTGGTCGATCCCGAGGTCGGGTTGCACTTCCGGGCGGTGCGCGGCTGATGCGCACGTTGCTGCGGGTGGGGCTGTGGCTGGCGTACGCCGTCTACTTCGTCATCGTCGCCTACCTGGTCTGGAATCCGGAGCCCGCGGTGCCGTCGTACGCCGTTTGGCATGTGACCGACTGGCTCGGGGTGGCGGGCATCTCGGTGCCGCCGCAGTATGTCGAGTTCGGCCTCAACGTGCTGATGTTCGTGCCGATGAGCCTGGTCGGCAGCTTCGTGCTGCCACGGCTGCGGATCGCCGACTGGGTCCTGGTCGGCTTCGTCGGGAGCTTCGCGATCGAGATGGTGCAGCTGCTCTTCCTGCCCTCCCGCTCCGCCGACCCGAAGGATGTCGTCTCCAACACGACGGGCGCCCTGGTCGGCGCGATCATCGCCTGGGTGCTCGTCCGGATCTGGCGGTGGGGACACCCGACCAGCCCGGCGCAGCACGCGAACGGGCGCCAGGTGGCGGCGCCGCCGGTAGCGGAGGCCCGGTGACGCTCCAGATCTTGGTCGTCTGCGAGGGCAACATCTGCCGATCGCCGATGGCCGAGCGGCTGCTGGCGGCGACGCTAGTCGGCCACGACGTCGAGGTGCGCAGCGCGGGCACCCGAGCCGTGGTGGGCCGTGGGATGAGTGAGCATTCGGCCACCGAGGTGACCGCGCGCGGGGGAGACGCGGCCGGGTTTGCGGCCCGCCAGGTCACCGAGCAGATGGTGGCCGAGGCCGACTTGATCCTCGTCGCGACCCGTGACCTGCGGACGACCACCCTCGAGCTCGCACCACGCGCGATGAAGCGAGCCTTCACCATCTTGGAGTTTGCCGAGCTGGCCCGGCAAGCACCCGACGTGCTCACCGGCCAGGAGCTGGTCGCCTGGGCCGCCGACCACCGGCCGCTGGCGGCGGACGTCGACCAGGACGTGCCGGACCCCGTCGGTCGCCCGCCGGAGGTCTACCGCCAGGTGGCCGATCTGGTCGAAGGAGCCGTCAGCCCGATCGCCACCGCGCTGGTCGAGGTGAACTGAACCACTAGGGTCGAACATCTCCGGCCACGCGTCCGCGGCGGGGGTGGCACGTCTGATGACGACCCGGAGGTGCGGCAGCCGGATCTTCTGGACTTCCTGCCCAGACAGCGCAGGCCGGTTAGTCTTTACCTTCGGCGGCCGTGGGCGGTCGCGCGAAGGCGAGGACATCGATGGAACTGCGGGACTACCTGCGCATTCTGCGCGCCCACTGGCTGGGTGTGCTGCTGATCCTCCTCGCCGCGCTGGCCGCCACCGCCGCCTACACGTTCACCCAGCCGAAGGTCTACGCCGCCAACGCCAACGGCTTCGTCGGCACTGGTGCCGCGGAGAACCCGGCGCTGGGCTCGGTCAACGACCAGCTCGCCAAGTCGCGTGCGACGTCGTACGTCGACATTGCCAAGAGCCGCGCGACCGCGACCGAGGTCGCCAAGCAGCTCGACCTGGACACCGATCCTGCCTCCTTGGTGCAGCAGATCGACGTGCAGCAGCCCGAGGACACAGTGCTCATCAAGATCACCGCCCGGGACTCCACGCCGCAGGGCGCGCAGGAGCTTGCCGACGCCTGGGTGCAGGCGCTGGCCATGCAGGTGCAGGCCATCGAGGATCCGACGAAGTCCGGCAAGGACGGCATCTTGCGGGTGATTCCGATCGAGTCCGCCGAGCTGCCGAGCACGCCGATCTCACCCAACCCGACCCGCAACTTCGCGCTCGGTGCGGTGGCCGGGCTGCTGCTCGGGCTGGGCTATGCGCTGGTCCGCAACACCCTGGACCGGCGACTGCGCACCCCGGAGGCGGTGGAGTCTGCTTTCGGCGTCAGTGTCGCCGGCCTGGTGCCGGCCACGCCGGCGCTGGGACGCAAGACCGGCGAGCGCGCCCAGCTCGTCGTCGAGCCCGCCGCCGCGCGCGGTCGTGAGGGTCCGGCCTCCGAGGCGTTCAAGAAGCTGCGCACCAACCTGATGTTCATGGACGTGGACAACCCGCCCCGGGTCATCGTGGTGACCAGCCCGCGGCCGAGTGACGGCAAGTCGACGGTGGCGGCGAACCTTGCCGGCGCCATCGCCATGGGCGGCCAGCCGGTTGTGCTGGTGGATGCGGACCTGCGCCGCCCCACCATCGCGACGTCGTTCGGCGTCGCGGAAGGCGTCGGGCTGACTGATGTCCTGGTCGGCCGGATCGACGCGGAGGACGCGCTGCAGCGCACTCAGGAGCACGAGCTGCTCCGGGTTCTCGCAGCGGGAAGGATTCCGCCCAACCCCAGCGAACTGCTCGGCTCCCGGGCAATGCGAAGCCTGGTCACCGAGTTGTCGCAGGACGCCCTGATCGTCCTCGACGCCCCCCCGCTGCTGCCGGTCACCGACGCGGCGGTGCTGACGGCGAACTCCGACGGCGCCCTCATCGTGATCTCGGCGGGCAAGACGCTCGACACCGAGCTCGGCACCGCGCTCTCCCACCTGGAGGCGGTGAAGGGCCGCGCGCTGGGGGTGATCTTGAACAAGACCCCGCGCAAGGGCTTGGGTGGCTACGGCGACTACTACGGGGAGTACTACGGTGCCACCACCCGTGGCGGCAAGCGCAAGCGCAGCGGGAGCGGGAAGTCCAACGGCAAGCCCGGTGGTAGGTCCAACGGCAAGTCGGGCCAGCAAGCGCCTGACGCGAGCGCGGCGTGACCCAGCCGGTGACCAGGTGGCGCCGAGCCGAGGAGTTGGCGGCGGTGGAGTCACCGAACCGGTTCGCGATCCTCGATCTCACCCACCTGGACCGGCCGCCGGTGATCTTGGCGGACACCGCGGCCGCGATCTGGCGTCACCTCGTGGAGCCGGTCAGCGAAACGGATCTGACCAAGATGTTGGCGGAGGAGTACGCCGTCACGCCGGCCGAGGTCGTCCCCGCCGTTGCCGACTTCCTTGCTCGACTCGGTGAGCTCGGCCTGGTCCTCGCGGAGTGAGCAGCCGGTGACGACACGCGTGCTGGTCGAGGCCCTCGGCGTCGTGGTGGCGGTCGACGTGACCGAGGCGGAGGTGGCGACACGGTTCCGTGCGGCCTGGGTGGCGTCCCTGGCGGAGGATGGCGCCGAGCCGGACGTCGTCATCGACGACAGCGACCTGCCCGGGCGTGAGGCCGACGCGCTCTTGGAGCTGCTCACTCAACGGGTCACGATCGAGGCGATCGGGGTTCGCGCGGGCGAGCTGTTGATGTTCCACGCCTGCGCATTGGCCAACCCGGACACCGGGGCGGCCGTAGTGATGGTCGGCCCGTCCGGGATGGGCAAGTCGACGCTGTCGATGACGCACGGCACTCGCTGGGCCTACGTCACCGACGAGACCGCAGCGATCGAGGACGACGGCACCCTGTTGCCCTATCCCAAGCCGCTGTCGATGGTGGGTTCGGGCACGGTCAAGGAGCAGGTCGCCCCCGAGGCCGCTGGCCTGACGGTGGCGTGCGCGCCGCTGCGGGTAGCCGCAGTGCTTCTCCTGGAGCGAGACCCCGGCGTCACCGCCGTCCAGGTGACCGAGGTGCCACCCGCGCAAGGCATCGCCCTGGTCGCCGAGCACACCTCCTATCTGGCCAAGATGGACCGACCCCTCGCCCAGATCGCTGCCCTGCTGCGCTCCACGGACGGTCTGCGTCGGGTCAGCTACGCGGAGGCTCGCGACCTTGCGCCACTGCTGGAGGAACTGCTCACGCAACCGCTGGCCGAGCCCTCGTTGGTCGAGCCCGTCGAGACCTCACCGGGCTCGACAAGCTCGCTTGGCGAGGCCGAACCGACTGCGGAGGACCAGCGGGACGACGGGGATCGCCTGATCAGCGCCATCCGTCGGACCGTCCTCGACGAGCACACCGAGGACGGCGAGGCGGTGGTGCTCCTCCCGGATGGACACGTCCTCGCCCTGTCGCCGCTGGCGTCCACGGTGCTGGCCGCGCTGGCTGACGGGCCGCAGACGGTCCCGAGCATTGCTGCCATTCTGGCGGCCGAGTTCGGCGCCCCGCCCGACGGCGACACCGAGGCCGCCACCCTGGCCGCCCTCACCTCGCTGGCACAGGCGGACCTGATCCGCCTAGACCCGCCTGGTTAGTGATCAGGAGTGTCGCGCCGGCCTGCTTCGGCGGGATCAGCCGCGCCGCCGCCGTCTGTGCCATGGGCACTGGATGAATGACGGATCGTGAGTGATCTAGTGCCTTGTCGCGGCCAAAGGGCGGGATAGGGCGGCGTCCAGGCGCGTGCATCGCAAGGCGCCGGAGCGAAGCCATACCGCTGTTGTCTTGCGAGCGACGGCAACGCGGCGAGGTGCGTGCCTGGGGGTCGCGGTAGACCGTGAATTGGTTGCGACAGGGCACTAGGGCTGTGGCAACCAGGCGTAGTCACCAGGACCGGCTCTCACCGCGCGCCGGGCTCGCGCACCGCGAGCATGAGCTGATCCGGTCGGCCACGCGGGTCCACGCTCAGGGATCGCGGATCAGGGGCCGGTAGCCCGCCTGCACCCGCCGCTGTGGCCCGAACGGACTACTCGGTGTGCCTGCTGGGATGCTATTTACCTTGTTCGCCTGTGGGTCCGCAGCGGCGCTGTTAGCGTCTCCGACGCCTGGTGACCCACTCGGGTGGACCCACCGTCTCGGGGCAACCACTCATTTCGCCTCACCTACCGAGGATCACCATGTCCACACCCGGCTGCGCACGCGACGATGCTCGCGGCCTGCGCACGATGGCCAACCGGCGCACGATCCTGCGCGCCGGCGTCGCCACCGCATGGGCGGTCCCGGTTGTCCAGCTCGCCACTGCAGCGCCAGCGCTCGCGGCGTCGAGTAGGCAGCTGACCATCACCGCGTCCATCGTGTCGTGGAGCAACAGCTCCATCAGCGGGACGTTCAATCTGCAGGTCACGGTGAAGAACACCGGCACCGTCTCTGCGGTCGTCTCCACGGTGACGCTGTCCTTCCCCAGCGGCTGGAGCTCCAGCAGCACCATCCCGGCAAGTGGCTGGAGCCGTACGCCGACCGGGAACTCGACGACCCACGTCTTCACCCCGAGCTCGACGATCACGCTCGCGGCGGGGGCCACTACGTCGTTCACCACCACTGTCGACCCGCAGACCAACAGCGTCGTGGGCGCCGGCACCTATGTTGCCGACGGTGCCGGGCTCACCGTCAGCGGCACGTCGTCGACCTCTGGAACCGTCGTCGTACCCACGGTGATCGACATCCCGGGCCTCTACCCGAACATCGTGATCAGCAACGGCTCGGCGTCCTGGGTCCGGAGCGGCGGCAACTACTATCTGTCGGCCACTGCGACCGTCACCAACCGGGGGCGGACGGCTACCGGCGATCTCGACGTGATGGGCACCGTCGACGGGGTCGGTTCGTCCACCGGCACCGCCACGAACGTCACTGCTGGCTGGACGTTCCGCACTACGCCAGACGTCCACTACGAGCGGACGGGAAGCGAGCTGGCCTCCGGCCAGTCCGTGTCGTGGGGGAGCACCCGCCAGATGACGGGGACCGAGGCCGGCACCTCCGGCACGCTCAGCTTGACCGCTCGGGACAACGACAACGGCAGTGCGATCGTGACCGACCTGGACATCACCGTGCCGGGCTCGTCCGCTCGGGTCGCTACCGGCAAGGGTGAGCAGGACAGTGCCAGCGGCAAGCGGAGCGCGAGCTTCTGACGCACCCGCCGGGCCGCGGCGACTCTCCTGGGGGCCGGTTGCGCTGAGGCATCGGGTCGGTCAGGACCGCTACCGTGGGTGTGATGTCCACAGCCCTGACCATGGCCGAAGCCGTGCCGCTCGGTTACGTCCTGTGTGACCGGGTTGCTCGCAACGCCGGGATTCGCCTCCTGGCGATCAAGGGGCCCGTGCTGGCGCAGCAAGGGCTGCGTTCGGAGCGTCAGTCGGCCGACGTGGACGTCCTGGTGGACCCGGCAGCGCACGGCTCGTTCCTCGCAGCCATGGACGCCGTGGGCTGGGTCAGGGGCCCGGCGAGCACAGCGCCGACGATCATTCCGATGCACTCCAAGACCCTGCGCAACCCGTTATGGCCGCTCGAGATCGATGCACACGACAGGTTCCCTGGGTTCTTGGCTTCCAGCGAGGACACCTTCGAGGCGTTGTGGCGGACCCGGACGAGCGTGTCGCTCGGGGGCGCCGATGTCTGGGCGCCGGGCCGCCCCGGGCACGCTGCCATCGTCGGTCTGCACCATCTGCGGGACCCCTTCTATGCCTCGAGCAAGGTGGCCCTCGATAGCCTCGAAGAGCACTTCCGTGCGGTGGCCACCCCCGAGGAACTAGAGGCGCTGGTGGCGCTCGCCGGCGAGACCGGATCGGTGGAGACACTGGCCCCACTCTTGAGCCGGCTGGACGCGCCTGCCTGGGGTGGCACCGAGCCGTCGGCTTCCGCAGCGGCGCTTCAGGAGTGGGATCTTCGGATCTCGTCGCCAGGCTCCGTGCCATGGCTGGTGAGCCTGAGCCGGCTCCCGGTCTGGCGGTGGCCAGCGGAGGTCTGGCATGCGATCTGGCTCAGTGACTTCGAGGTCGATGCGTTCCACCGGGGTCCTCATGACGAGTCGAGCCGGCTCCGCCTCCGGCTCCGACGACTCCGTCGCGGCATGGGGCAACTCCCCAAGGCGGCCGCGGACTATCTCCGCACCAGAAGGCGCCACCACCGCGGCCGCTGAGCCGCGACCGCAGCGTGAGAACTCGCGGGCACTTTCTCGCCGGTTCTCGCCTTGCGGATCGCAAAGTCTTTGTACTCTTTACCTAACCGGAACCCGGGATCTCTCGGTCGATCTCGTCTTCAGGCCATGTGCGCCCAGTGACGATGCGAGGAGGCCGTCGATGACCACTCGCGTAGTGGCGGGTCTGCGAACTCACCGCGCACTGACCCTGGCGGCGGTGGACACCGCGTGTTGGGTGCTGGCCTATGTGACGCTGCTGGCCTATCGCCTCCTCGACGGCGGTCTCTTCGACGGCTATCCGTGGCACCACGGCGCAGTGCTCGCCCTGCTCTCCTCCGGACTGCATCTCAGTTTGTCGTGGACGCAGCGGTTCCACCATGGCCGTTCGGTTGCCGGGAGTTTCGACGAGATGGTGCTCCTCGGCAAGATCGTCTGCGCTGTCGGGGTGATCGTCACGCTGCTCAACCTGCCGTTCGTGTACGTCCCTCGCTCGGTGCCGCCCGCCGCGTCGGTGACTGCCTTGGTCCTGATGGCAACCGCACGGGGTGCCTATCGGGCCCGGCGAGAGCGGCAGTTTCCCGCGGCGGTCGACGGCGCCACCGCCAAGCGGGTCTTGGTCATGGGGGCCGGTGACGCGGGTCGGCAGCTGGTCCGGTCCATGAAGCGCGATCCGTCGCAGCGCTGGATCCCGCTCGGATTCATCGACGACGACCTCAACTTGAAGAACCTCCGAGTGGGAGATGTCCGGGTCCTCGGGCGGTCGGCACAGTTCGGCGCGATCGCGCGTCGCACCGGTGCGTCGGACATGATCATCGCCATCCCGAGCGCCACCTCGGCGCAGGTGCGTCGTCTTGCCGAGTTGGCAGTCGATGCCGGTGTCAATGTGAAGATCCTGCCCGGCCTGGACGATCTGCTCGACCATGGTGTGGCCATCTCCGACATCCGCGATATCGACGTCAAGGACCTGCTCGGCCGACACCAGATCGACACCGACCTGGCCTCCATCGCCAGCTATCTGACCGGGAAGCGCGTCCTGGTCACCGGAGCCGGGGGGTCGATCGGATCCGAGCTCTGTCGACAGATCCACCAGTGGGCTCCGTCAGAGCTCATCATGCTTGACCGAGACGAGTCAGGCCTGCACGCCGTGCAGCTGTCCATCAGCGGTCATGGACTCCTCGACTCTGCGGATGTTGTGCTGAACGACATCCGTGACCGCGAAGCACTGCGCGCCATCTTCAAGGCACGGCGTCCCCAGGTTGTCTTCCACGCTGCCGCGCTCAAGCACCTGCCGATGCTCGAGCAATATCCCGACGAGGCGTTGAAGACGAACGTCGTCGGCACGGCCAATGTCTTGGAGGCTGCCGCCGAGGTGGGTGTCGAGCGCTTCGTCAACATCTCGACTGACAAGGCGGCCGATCCCATCAGCGTGCTGGGCCGCTCCAAGCGGGTAGCGGAGCGGCTCACCGCCGATGTCGCCTCGCGCGCAGACGGTGTCTATCTCAGCGTCCGCTTCGGCAACGTGCTGGGCAGTCGTGGGTCGGTGCTGACCTCCTTCGCCGCCCAGATCGCCGCAGGGGGTCCCGTCACCGTCACCGACCCAGATGTGACTCGCTATTTCATGACCGTCGAAGAGGCGGTCCAGCTGGTCATCCAGGCGGGGGCCATCGGCCGCCCGGGCGAAGCGTTGGTGCTGGACATGGGCGAGCCGGTCGGCATCCAGGGTGTCGCCGAGCAGTTGATCCGACAGTCGGGGAAGCCGGTGAGCATCGTCCACACCGGGCTCCGTGAAGGCGAGAAGCTGCACGAGCAGCTCTTCGGGAGCGACGAGCCTGATGTCCGCCCTGTGCATCCACTCATCTCGCACGTGGATGTCCCCCCGCTTTCAGTTCTAGACGTGCGTCGACTCGATGTGTTGCAGAGCTCCGCCGAGGCCGGGCGTTGCATCGAGGCGTGGGCCGGGCAGATCGACTGCGTCGTGGCAGGGGTCGGCGGCTGAGCGCCGTCCCGGAGCAGAAGAATCTCGAGGAAACGACGTGACGAGCAGCACCGTGCCCAGTGGGTCCACCGTCTTGGTGACGGGCGGGACCGGGTCCTTCGGATCGACGATGGTCCGCCGGCTGTTGGCGCACGACGTCGGGGAAGTGCGAATCCTCAGCCGCGATGAGCTCAAGCAGGACGACATGCGCAGAGAGCTCGGCGACGAGCGAGTGCGCTTCTACATCGGCGACGTCCGCGACTTCGACGGCGTGGACCGGGCGACCCGGGGCGTCGACTACGTCTTCCACGCCGCTGCGCTCAAACAAGTGCCGAGCTGTGAGTTCTTCCCGCTGGAGGCTGTGCGGACGAACGTCCTCGGCAGCGCCAACGTCATCGAGGCGTGCAACAAGAACGAGGTCCGCTCGGTGGTCTGCCTGGGCACGGACAAGGCGGCCTATCCGGTTAACGCGATGGGCATGTCGAAGGCTCTGATGGAGAAGGTCGCCCAGGCTTTCGCGCGCAACAACCCCACGGCTCACACCGTGGTGTCGACGGTCCGCTACGGCAACGTGATGATGTCGCGCGGCTCGGTGATCCCGTTGTTCGTGGAGCAGGCGAAGGCCGGTCAGCCGCTCACGGTGACCGATCCTGAGATGACTCGCTTCTTGATGTCGCTCGACGAGGCCGTGCAACTCGTCGAGCATGCGTTCGTGAACGCAACACCGGGAGACCTGTTCATCCGGAAGGCCCCGGCCAGCACGATCGCCGACCTGGCCCGCGCGGTCGCTCGCGCTTGCGGTGTCGACGAGGACATCAACGTGATCGGCACTCGGCACGGGGAGAAGCTCTACGAGACGCTCGCAACCCGCGAAGAGCTGACGAGGGCGGAGGACCAGGGCGACTACTTCCGGGTCGCGGTCGACGCGCGGAACCTCAACTACGGTGAGTATTTCGACGAGGGCGAGAAGCGGGTGGCCCGAGAAGACTACCACTCCCACAACACCGACCGCCTCGATGTCGGCCATGTTGTCGCGCTACTCGAGTCGATGCCAGCGTTTCGAGCATTGGTGACAGGGTGAGCACGACTCCACGGATCTACCTCTCGGCGCCCGATGTGGGCGAGGCCGAGCAGGAGAATGTCGCACGTGCGATCACCTCCGGTTGGGTCGCGCCATTGGGTCCGGATCTGACGGCGTTCGAGGAGGAGATCGCGAGGAGGGTCGACCGGACGTACGCCGTGGGCCTTGCCTCTGGGACGTCCGCCCTGCATCTCGCGCTTCTTCACTGGGGCGTTGGACCTGGCGATGTCGTGCCAGTGTCGACGATGACCTTCGCTGCCACCGTCAACGCCATCGCGTACGTCGGCGCGACGCCGTACTTCGTCGACAGCGAGCCCGAGTCGGGCAACATCAGCGCCGATCTCCTGGAGCAGGCGCTGGACAGCCTCGGCTCGCAGGGTGTGCGGGTGCCGGTCATCGTGCCCGTCGACCTGCTCGGCAAGTGCGCGGACTACGACGCGCTGTCCAAGATCGCGGAGTCCTACGGCACTCGACTCCTCTCAGACGCGGCTGAGTCACTGGGAGCCTCCTTCGGTGACCGTCCGGCCGGGGCGTTCGGCGATGCGGCGGTCCTCTCCTTCAACGGCAACAAGATCATCACTACGTCGAGCGGCGGCATGCTCCTCACCGACGACGAGGCTATGGCTGACCACGTGCGCAAGCTCTCGACCCAGGCGCGTGAGCCTGCGGTGCACTATGAGCACGAGGAGGTCGGCTACAACTACCGACTCTCGAACATCCTTGCGGCACTCGGCCGGGCACAGCTGACCAGGCTGGATGAACTCATCGCCCGTCGGCGTGAGTGGCGCGAGCGCTATCGGGCATTGTTCGCCTCCATCCCAGGGGTCCGCATCCTGGGTGGGGCAGATGACCGCCGAGACAACTGCTGGCTCACCGCGATCGTCATCGACGACGGAGCAAACTGGAACCCTGAAGACCTCAGCAAGGCACTATGGGCGGAAGGGATCGAGACCCGCCCCGTGTGGAAGCCGATGCACCAGCAACCGGTCTTCGCCGGATGTCCCGGGATCTATGACGGCAGTGCCGATCGGATCTTTGCCCGGGGGCTCGCACTTCCTAGCGGATCGGCAATGACCGAGGCCCAGTTCTGCGAGATCGAGACGCTGATCGCCGAGTTCTTGGAGCGGTTGCCGTGAGTCGGTCCTACGACACCGTGAAACGCGCTCTCGATGTGGCTGGTGCGGCGGTCGGCCTGGTCGCCACTCTCCCGCTGCAAGCGGTGGTGGCTGTCATGGTTCGGGCCAAGCTCGGCTCGCCGATTCTGTTTCGTCAAGCTCGCCCTGGCAAGGACGGGCGCGTCTTCGAGCTGGTGAAGTTTCGCACCATGCTCGACATCGACGAGGAGCGCGGGCTGGTGACCGATGCACAGCGACTGACCAGGTTCGGCGCGGCGCTGCGCTCGACTAGCCTCGACGAGCTCCCGACTCTATGGAACGTGCTGAAGGGCGACATGAGTTTGGTCGGGCCTCGGCCGCTCCTGGTCCGTTACCTGGATCGCTACACACCGGAGCAGCGCCGCCGACACGAAGTGCGGCCGGGAATCACCGGGTTGGCCCAGGTTGGTGGGCGCAATGCGATCACGTGGGAGGAGAAGTTTGCGCTCGACGTGGAGTACGTCGAAAGGCGGAGCCTCGTCCTGGATCTGCGAATCGTGGCCCAGACCTTCGGCAAAGTCCTTCGACGTGCCGATATCACCGACAGCACGACGGTGACGATGGAGGAGTTCGGTGGCTGACCAGAGCCCCGTGATCTTCCTGGTCTCCAGTGCGGGTCGCCGAGGTGAGCTGGTGTCGATCCTCCAGGAAGTCGTGGCGGAACACGGCCGGGGCGGCGCTGTGCTCACCGCCGACATGAGTGCTCTCGCGCCGGCGGCCTATCTCGGCGATGGCCACCTCCTTGTGCCAAGGTGCACCGACCCGTCCTTCGTCGAAGCGGTTCTGGCGCACTGCGCCGAGCATGCGGTGACCGACATCGTTCCCACCATCGACACGGAGCTCGCGGTCTATGCCGAGGCTCGTCACCACTTCGCAAGGCAGGGCGTGCGCGTCTGGGTCTCGGACCCGCAGACGATCCGCATAGCCTCCGACAAGCGACTCACCCACCAGTGGCTGGCTGAACGAGGCTTCCCGGTCCCCGGACAGTGGATGCTGGCGGAGATCACGGAGCTATCGGCCGATGCCTTCCCACTGGTCGCCAAGCCTGTGCGAGGGTCCTCCTCCGTCGGGCTGCGCACGATCTCCTCGGCGGAGGAGGCAGCGACTCTGGACGAATCGCTGGACTACGTGCTCGAAACGGTGGCTACCGGCCACGAGCACACGGTTGATGTGCTCGTGGGTGTCGATGGCGCAGCGCGGGCGGCAGTTGTGAGGCGCCGTCTCGAGACTCGAGGCGGGGAAGTGTCCAAGGGCGTGACGGCCGACGACCCGGAGCTTCCGAGAGCTCGCTCTCGCCGTCGTGGATTCATTGCCGGGCGCCTTCGGGGTGCTCAACGTCCAGATCTTCAAGGACGACAGTGGACGCTGCCGAATCATCGAGGTCAACGCACGCTTCGGCGGGGGCTTTCCGCTGACCTGGGCGTCGGGATGCCAGATGCCCCTCTGGTTGGTGCAGGAGTGCGCGGGCGAGGAGCCGTCGGCTCCGCTCACCACCCGCGGAGGTCTGGTCATGCTCCGCTACGACTCGTCGATCTTCCGTGATGCCCCTCGGGTGGGCTTGTGAACATGCGTCAGATCGCGGGAGTGGTCTTCGACGTCGATGACACGCTCTACCTCGAGCGCGACTACGTCCAGTCTGGCTTCGAGGCGGTCGGTTCCTGGATCGAGGCTGAGCTCGGCGTCAGCGGTGTGGGGGATGTCGCCTGGCGGCTTTTCGAGCAGGGAGTCCGCCGTACCACGCTGACGGACGCCCTGGAGCATCGTGGAGTCGAGACGACAGAGGATCTCCGCCAGGCTGTGGTGCGCGTGTATCGACGGCACAACCCCAGCATTCGCCTGAGCGACGACGCGGCGCGATTGCTCAAACGGCTCGGCGGGCGCATTCCACTCGCCGTCGTGACCGATGGGCCGGTCGAGAGCCAGCGCGCGAAGTGTCGTGCGCTCGGGCTGGAGAAGTGGGTCGACACTATTGTCGTGACGGCTGAGCACGGATCGAGCAAGCCAGACCCAGCCATGTTCACGCTCGCGGTCACGGGATGGGACGTACCTGCGGCCCAGTTGGCCTACGTCGCCGACAACCCCGCGAAGGACTTCGACGGCCCACGCAGCTTGGGATGGTGCTCGTTCCGAGTCCGGCGTCCCGGCAGCCTCCAGGTTGGCCTCGAGTCTCCGCCCGACGTGGCTGAGATCGCCAGCCTCGAAGACATGGCACTCGGTCGCGAGCTCGGCCTGACGGAGGAGTCCCCGTGAACACACCTCTCACGGTCACCCTCGTGACCCAGTGGTTCCCGCCGGAGCCGGTCACAGTCCCAATGTGGATCGCGAGGTCGTTGAAACGCGGCGGCCTCGACGTGCGCGTCCTCACCGGGATGCCCAACTATCCCGATGGTGTCAGGCATGCGGGATTCCCGCGCCTTCTGCCCTCGCGGGATCGGGTGGAGGGCTTTCCGGTCCGCCGGACCCCGCTCTTTGCGTCCCATTCACGCTCCGCGGTTCCACGCTTCCTCAACTATGGGACCTGGGCCGCCTCAGCAGCCGCTCTGGGTCGCGACGGCTTCCGTGGTGCCGATGCTGCCTTGGTGTATTCGTCTCCGGCGACGGCGGCGCTACCAGCGCTGTGGCAGCGGACCAGACGACAGGTGCCCTACGTGCTGATGGTTCAGGACGTGTGGCCGGACTCCGTCTTTGCAGCGGGATTCCTGGAGGAGAGCAATGTCCGTCGGGTGGGTGAGCCGCTCCTCCACCGCTTCGTAGACGCGACCTATCGGCGAGCCCATGCTGTCGCTGTCATTGCCCCCGGCATGAAGGATCTGCTGGTGTCACGTGGTGTACCTGCTGACAAGGTGCACGTCGTCTTCAACTGGGTGGATGAGCAGGTGATCAAGCCGCTCCCGGCCCATGGGGAGCTGAAGGCGGAGCTCGGCCTCCCGCCCGACGACCTCCTGGTGATGTACGCCGGCAACCACGGACCGGCGCAGGGCCTGGGGACACTGGTCGATGCGATGCGCTCGATCGGGCCTGATCGCGGTATCCATCTGGCAATGGTCGGAGACGGCATCGATCGCGACTCACTGATCGCTCGGGCATCAGATCTCCCGCACGTGCACTTCCTGGCAGCGCGTGCTGTGGGTGAGATGTCGCAACTGATGGCCGGCGCCGACGTCCAGATCGTGTCCCTGCGGGACGAGCCGCTCTTCCGGATCACCCTGCCGGGCAAGGTGCAATCCATCATGGCGGCAGGTCGGCCGATGATGGTCCTCGCCCCCGGTGACGCGGCAGCAGTGGTGAATGCGGCCAGGGCCGGGCTCGTTGCGAAGCCAGGATCGTCAGAGGCTGCAGCCGCTGTGCTGATCCGTCTTCGAGCGATGAGCATCCAGGAGCGTGAACGACTTGGCGCAGCAGCACGCCAGTTCTACGAGACAGAGATGTCGGAGGATGTCGGCAGTGCCACCCTCATCGATCTGCTCACCGATGCGGCAAGGTGTGCCGCATGAGGGTCGCGATCACGGGAGGTCACGGCTTCCTGGGCTGGCACACCGCCTGCAGGCTGCGTGCCCTGCACGGTGTTGAGCCGGTGCGCCTCGGTCGAGAGGAGTTGGCCGACCCAGCTCGGCTCACCTCGATCGTCGCCTCGGTTGACGTCGTGTTTCATCTCGCCGGCGTCAACCGCGCGGAGAGCGATGCCGCCGTGCGACGTGGGAACGTGGAGGCCGCGCAGACGCTGGCACGAGCGCTCTCAGGTGTCGATCGGCCGGTTGATGTCGTCTACGCCAACTCCATCCAGTCCGATCTGGACAACGCCTACGGCGAGGGCAAGCGTGCGGCTGCCGCCCTCCTGGCAGATTCTGCGACCGGCTGTTTCGCGGATCTGCTGCTGCCCAACCTCTTCGGGGAGCACGGTCGTCCTTCCTACAACTCCTTCGTCGCCACCTTTGCCGACAGGGTCGCCACCGGCGGGAATCCGGTCGTGCAGGTCGACAAGCAGGTGCCGCTACTGCACGCCCAGCGAGCGTCCGCTGCGCTGATCGAGGCGGTTGGGACGTCGGGCCAACTGCGCCCGGAGGTCGAGGAGCGGGGTGTCAGCGAGGTGTTGGCCATGCTCCGCTCCATGCACGCTCTCTACGGGGAGCGTGGTGAGGTGCCCCCGCTGACGACCCATTTCGAAGTGGACCTTTTCAACACCTATCGGTCCTATCTCTTCCCCCAGCACTTCCCGGTCCACCCCACGATGCACAGCGATCAGCGAGGTGATCTCGTCGAGACTGTGCGTTCCCACGGTGGCACCGGGCAGGCTTTTGTCTCCACCACGCGGCCTGGCCAGGTGCGGGGCGAGCACTACCACCTCCGCAAGGTGGAGCGCTTCTTCGTGGTCAAGGGAGAGGCCGAGATCGGCCTACGTCGACTGCTCGATGACGAGGTGGTGACCTTCCGTCTGACGGGCGGACAACCTGGATTCGTGGACATGCCGACGCTGTGGGTCCACAACATTCGCAACGTCGGTGACACTGAGTTGGTCACAATGTTCTGGACCGACCAGCTCCTCGACCTCGACAACCCCGACCAGTTTCCAGAGCGCCTAGACCCGGAGGCCCCGTGACCAAGGTGATGACCGTCGTCGGCACGCGCCCGGAGATCATCCGGCTCGCGCGCGTGATTGATCGACTCGACCACACCGAGGGCGTCCAACACGTTCTGGTCCACACGGGCCAGAACTACGACCATCAACTCAACCGGGTGTTCTTCGACGACCTCGGGCTGAGAGCTCCGGATCACTACCTCGGGGTTGACACTTCGACACTGGGTTCTGTGTTGGGTGGCGTTCTGGTGGAGGTCGAGAAGGTGTTGACCGCCGAGCAGCCAGACGCTTTCTTGGTGCTGGGAGACACCAACTCATGCATCGCCGCCGTGATGGCCAAGAGGATGCGGATCCCGGTCTACCACATGGAGGCAGGCAACCGCTGCTTCGACGAGAACGTGCCCGAGGAGACCAACCGTCGGCTCGTCGACCACGTGGCCGACTTCAACCTGTGCTACACCGAACACGCGCGACGGAATCTGCTCGCGGAGGGGTTGCGCCCGCGGCGGATCCTGCTGACCGGATCGCCGATGCGCGAGGTCCTGGAACACTTCCGGGCCCAGATCGACGCCTCCGACGTGGTCTCACGGCTGGGACTGACCCCCGGCGGCTACTTCTTGGTGAGCGCACACCGTGAGGAGAACGTCGACAGCCCGGCGCGACTCCAGATGCTGCTTGACTGCCTCCAGCGTGTCCACGCCGACTTCGGTCTGCCGGTCGTGGTCTCGACCCACCCGCGGACGCGAAAGCGCCTCGAAACGCTGGGGGAGACGATCGAGGGCGACATCCGCTGGATGGAACCCTTCGGCTTCCACGACTACAACAAGCTCCAAATGGACGCAGCCTGCGTGCTTTCGGATTCCGGCACGATCTCGGAAGAGTCTTCGATCCTCGGTTTTCCCGCCGTGACCCTCCGCGACTCGATCGAGCGACCAGAAGCGTTGGACGCAGGCACGATGGTGATGACTGGCCTGAGTGCTGAAGACGTCCTGGTCGCAGTCCGGAGTGCTATCGCCATTCCCAACGACGGGCGAGTCTGCGCGGTTGACTACGCGGTCTCCGACACCTCTCTTCGGGTGGTGCGCTTCATCATGTCAACGTGGCGACGTCATCCACAGTGGGCGAGCCTTCGGGCATGAGTAGCGAGCGATATCGCTTGATCGCCTCTAACCTGCACGTCGGTGGGGGGGTCCAGGTCGCCTCCTCGCTGATCGATGAGATCGCGCAGCTTGTGGACGATCCGGAATGGGGCCCGCTCATCGGTCGCACGGACATGGAGATCTCAACATCGGTTGCACACAACATTGCTGCGGCCTCTAGCGCGCGGTTGAGTGCGCGGACCGTGGATCGGCGCCCCGGGCGGCCCGGGAGCCTGGCTTGGCCGGCGGTCGCACGCTACGCGGGTTCATTCACTGTCTTCGGCCCGATCTACGCGTTGCCAAGGGCTGATCGGCGGATCATGGGCTATGCCGACGTTACCTCGATCTATCCACCCCCGGTCGGCGTTGCGAGCACGAAGGCGCGCATCCGTCGCGCGTTGTCGCGATTCGAGGTGGGACTTCAGGACACCCTGGTCGTGGAGACCGACTCCTTCCGTGAACGCATACACACGGAACTGGGCGACCGCGCCCCGCGGATCGTCGTCGTGCCCAATACCGTGAACCGGCGGGTGCTCGATGCGCCGCTGGACGAGAGCATTGCCGCGCGGGTGGCCGCCGCGCGCGCTCAAGGGGAGGTAGTTCTCGCATACCCATCGCGACCCTATCCGCACAAGAACTTCTCGTTCTTGCCGAAAGTCGCCGGAGAGCTCCGGACGAGGGGACTGGACGTTCGGTATCTGGTCACGTTGCGAGATGACGAGTGGAAGGCTGCCCATCCAGCGATGCGCCGGGTGTGTGTCAACCTCGGTGAACTCACGGTTGACCAGATACCGACGATGATGCGGGCTGCGGACGGCGTCTTCTTCCCCAGCCTCCTCGAAGCGTTCTCCGCCACGCCTGTCGAGGCCCTTGCGCTGGGAGTTCCGGTCTACGCCGCGGACCGCGACTTTGTGCGCACGGTGTGCGGGGAAGCCGCTGCCTACTTCGACCCGATCAACGCCAAGGAAGCCGCGGAGACGATCGAACGGGAACTCCGAGATGATCGCGGCCGTGAGCGTCGAGTTGCCTGCGGGCGAGCTATCTCTGCGGCCCAGCCGACGGCACGGGACCGTGCGGTGAGCGTGCTTGGGCTCCTCTATGGGCGCAGCAGAGGTGGTGACGCGCGGTGAGGCCCTATCGACGTCTTTCGCTTCGCGCCGCTGCTGGTTCCCCACGCCTCCTCATCATCAACAACATGCCAGCCTTCTATCGGACAGAGCCATTTCGGGCGTTGATCGACGGCTTCGTCGAGACGACCGGCGGCATAGCGGCGGTTGCCTACCAGGTTCGGCGGGACCCCGGTGGTCGCGGCGACTGGTTCTTCACCCCTGACAGCGAGATCCCCTACCCCCACTTCATCGCGTCCAAGGCCACCAAGAAGTCGTCGTGGCGCACCGGCTACCCGACCCGGGCCGACCTAGGGCTGTGGCGTGACTATCGGCCCACGCACATCTTCGCGGCGGGCTGGGACAGTCCGCTGGCGATCGCTGCAGCGTTCTACACCCGCATAGGGAACGCCCGCCTGGGAGTCTGGGTCGAGTCAAACGCGACCACATCCACGCGGCGGGGTCGTGGATCCGATGCGTTTCGGAAGGCGTTCCTATCCAGCGCGTCCTTTGTGGTCGTTCCTACCCCGGGCAGCCGTCGGTTTGTCGAAGAGCTCGTCGGACCTATGGTCTCGGCGGAACTCAAGAACCCGGTGTCCTGCCAACGACTTACCGATTCCTCTGTCGCTCCAGCCCGGCGGATGATCTTCCTGGGTGACTTCTCGAGGCGCAAGGGGTTCGACCGCTTCTGCGAGATCCTACGAACTGGTGCAGGACATGATTGGTCAGGCGTGTGTTGGGGGCGAGACGTCGAGGGATTAGCTGCGGCTGCGCCGCCCAACCTGACCGTGGAGGCGTCGCGACCGCTGGCGTCGATCACGGGGGAGCTGAGTGATTCCGACGTCCTAGTAGTCCCCAGTCGAGTCGATCCGGCGCCGCTCACATACTCCGAAGCGCTAGCCCTGGGTCTCAGGGTCATGGTGTCCTGCGATATCGCCTACGCCGAGGATGCTGAGAGATGGGCTGGCTCTGCGGCCTTTGACCCGGTCAATCCGGCGGGCGCTATCGAAATCGCCGAACGCCTGCTGCAGGGTCCACGACCCAGCAAGGCCCGCGGTGCCGCGGTCTCTCCCGAACAGTGGGCGCGCGGGGTGCTTGAGTGCATGGTGCCAACATGACGGGCGCCGTGGCGCTGGCCAGGACGCGACCAGCCGTCTCGGCGTTCCTGGGAACCGCCGGGGTCAATGGGCTGATTCTCGCCTTTGGATTGTTGACCGGCATCATCAGCGCGAGATTGCTCGGACCCGATGACCGTGGTGAATTCTTGGTTGTCTTGCTCTGGAGCGGAGTGATCTCCAACTTCGCCCTGCTCGGTCTCGATCAGGCTCTCATCTTCGGTAGTAGTGGGAGTCTTGGTCGGGGCCTCGCCTACGCAAGTGCCTTGAGGAGAAGGGTCGCGGTCCAGGGCGCCCTGGGGTTCGTGCTCGCCTTTGTTGTGAACCTCCTGCTGCTGAAGGGAGCCGATCAGCAGGTGGTTGCGCAGGCTGCTCTGGGTGCCTTGGTGGTGCCGCTCAATGCCGCTACTCAACTCCGGATCAATCCACTGCTCGCAGGGGGAAGGTACACGTCATGGAATCTGATCCGCCTCGCTTCACCTTCGACCTATCTTCTTGGCCTCGGTGCGTTGGCCGTCCTCGACGAAGTCACTGTGACAACCGGACTAGCGGTCCTGGCAGGCGGGAGTGCGGCGTCGTCGGTGCTGGCGGTCTGGCATGCCCGCCTGCCCAAGAAGAGTGCAGGCTTCACGCCTGATGTTCCGGCATTGGTGCGTTACGGCCGCGGAACGGTTCTGGTTACGTTGTCTTACCAAGTGGCGACACAGGTCGACCAGTTGATACTAGGTGCCTTCGCTCCCGCGGCATCTCTGGGCATCTACGCCGTAGCGGTCTCAGTGGTCTCGGCCCTGGATGTGATCCGCCTGACCGCCGATCAGTTCCTCTTCCCACGCTACGCTGCTCGGGGGTGGATCAGGTCGGCCATCCGGCGGAACTCGATGGCAGCTGCGGCGCTGGTCGCTTTGATTGGGCTGTCTGTCCTGCCTTTCGCCCGTGCCGCGATTGAGTTGGTCTACGGCGGTGACTATGTAGCGGCCGTGGATCCCTTGCGAGTTCTACTGGCGGCCGGCGCCTGTCGGATCGGTATAGCCGTGCTCGGTGCCGCACTAAGGGCGAGTGGACATCTAAGCATGGTGACGAAGACCCAAGTACTAGGGATAGCGGTGAGCATCGCGGCACTCATCGTGCTCCTCCCGCGGTATGGAGTGATGGGCGCCGCGATCTCGGTTCTACTCTCCCAGTTCGTCTGCTTCGCCGTGTTGTTCAAGCGAATCCCCGACCGCTCCTCGCCACCCGGCGGGTCGGAAGCGTAGGGGGCCTGAGTCATGACCCTGCATAGCGCTCTCCTCGTGGATGCCTGTGTTGTAGGTGTGTCAGCGATCCTGGTCTTCACCCGCCCGTCGCGATGCCTGGCGCATCCAGCAGTCCTTTACCTGCTGTTTCACGTCTACGTAGTCACGCTGCGGGGGTGGGCAATCTTGTCCGGCAGCGAGACATTCTTGGGCATCGGTATGGACGCTGTCGCGCGGGCGGTGATTGTCGCCGACGTCTTCCTGGTCTCTGCCACGTTGGGCTGGCTGCTGGCCGAGAATCGTAGGCCGGTGACCTTGGACTCGCCTGCCCGTGTAGCTGTAGTGGAGCGGGCCACCGTTCGGCGGATCGGCCTGTTCGCGGTGCCGATTGGCCTGATCTCGCTGGTCACCTACGGCTTTGTTCCTGGAGTAGCCCAGGGTGACACCGTTGTAACGACCAGCTATCAGACCGTGGCCATTCTCTGGCCGGCCCTGATTCTCATCGCACTCATCTATGTCCGGGGGTTCAAGCCCACTCTTCTGGTTCTCCTGGCTACCTTCCTCGCAGTGATGGCGTTACAGGGGCACAGCCGCTTCCGCTTTGCGATCCCGCTCATCATGCTCTTGCTGATCTACTTGTGGCAGCGTGGCCGCCGCTGGCCGCCGCTGAGGCTGTGGGTCCCGGTCCTCATCCTTATGGCGCTGTTCGTCCCTCTCAAAGCTATCGGGTCTCAAGTGCGCAGCGGCGATGCCTCGTGGGAGTCGATCCGGGGTTCCGTCGAGGAATCCACTAGTGAGGTCGTGCGTGGGGACAACCCCGAGCAGGCTCTCCTCGATCAAGCGGCGATCTCAATCTCGCTCGCAGACGAGAAGGCGCTCACATTCCATGGTCGGCCATACCTGGCTGTGCTCACCCTTCCCGTGCCGCGTCCGCTGTGGCCGAACAAGCCCGGCCTGGCAAATCACCTCCAGGACCTCGAGTCGCCGGCCTACCCGATTGCTGAGATCGGCGCCATCACGACGGTCGCGGGCGACCTCTATATCAACTTCAGGTGGGTCGGAGTGATTGTAGGTGGGCTTGCTCTTGCGTTCGTGACTGGCAATCTGTTCCGGACTGCTATGGCCACATCCGAACGATCGGCGTACTTCTTCGGATACTGCCTACTAGCTGGCGCCATCGTCCAGATCGCGCGCGACGGCTTGACATCCGTGTTCGTGTTCACGGTGGTGAACGCGACCCCGTGGGTACTCATTTGGTATCTCTCCATTCGTCAGCAGCGAATTCGAGAACGACGTTCGAACGTGCGTGTCCGGAGGTACGCGTGAGCAGAGATGTCGCCGTGATTCACCCCGGAGTTCAGCACAGCGGCCAGCTCGCCGCTGACTTGGATTCAGTGGGCCGCCTCGCGTACCTCGCTACGAGACTCCAGGTCGGACAGCAACCGGGGTGGCCTTGGAAGGTGCCGGCCGTGCACAGGCGGTTGTCTCGACGTCGGATTGACGGCCTTCTTGACGAGCGGATCCGCCGAATGGGGACGGCCGGGGAACTGGTGCACCGCCTGTCCGCCCGGGCGTTGCCCCGCCAGGTGACTGAACGCGTTGATGAGTGGAGTTCACGCTTCTTCACGCGCGCGGTACTGAGAGAACTGGGTCGAGAGGTTTCAGTTGCCGTTGGGACTGATACGGCATCGCTACTCATGTTTCGCGAACTCGCCAAACGTCGCCCGGACGTCGTCCGCGTGCTCGACGTTAGCCATCCTCTGGACGTGGTGGTGCAACGCCTCATCCGCGAGGACGCGGAGTCCTTTGGGCTCGATCTCCATGCCTATGACGACTTCCGCCCTGGCCCACCTGCGGATCAACGGGACGAGTTGAACTCGGCTGACGGCATCCTGGTTGCCTCGTCCTTCAGCGCAAGCACTTTGGCCGAAGCCGGGATCCAGCCGAGCCGTGTCTTTGTGGTGCCGTATGGGTTGCGTGCCTCCGACAGAGTGTCGACCCAACTCCTACGTGCCGAGCGGGTCGGGTCGATCAGGCTCCTCTCGCTCGGGGCGATGAGTGAGAGGAAGGGGATGACGGTGATGCTGCGGGCGATGCAAGACTTGACTCAAGCAGGCGCGGAGGTGGAACTCGTCATCGCGGGTCGGCCAGCCGCCGGGTATCGGCTGCCGTCCCGACTGCCCGGCAACACTCGCTATGTTGGCGCCCCCGATCAGACTGGTGTCGCCCGGCTCTACGCCGAAAGCGATGTTCTTGTGCTGCCGTCGATGTGCGAGGGCTTTGGAAGGACAATCCTGGAGGCTTTGGCTGCGGGACTATCTGTGATTACAACTGAGCGATCTGGAGGCCCGGATGTCTTGACGGCGGCGCCGTATGCGCCGATCTCCATCATCAACGCCTCGGATCGGGCGAGACTCCCAGCGCTGATTGAGCAGCACGCTGCAAGACGGGATGAGTATCTTCGACCGGACGACGCACGTCGAGCAGCGCAGGAGTTCTCGGCGGAGCGATACATGGCGCGCATGACCGAAGCGCTGGACGCTGTGCGTGACCTGCATGGTTGATTCAACTCGTCCCTTAAGACTGGCTGTCGCGGCAGGAGCGGTTCACTTTCCCAGAATGAACTTCGTGGTTGCCCAGGCATCGAAGATGGCCAACACGGACCGCCAGTTGTTCGCTATTGCCGCGCAAGATCCTGAGCTAGCGGGGATTCCAGTAACTCAGAGCTTTCGGCATCTCCGTCTTCCATACGGTCTGAGACGCAGGACCTACCCGGTCGCAGATCGGACCGTCGGTGCGTCGCTGGCCGCCTGGCGACCTGATGTGATCAACCTGCACTTTCTGGCACTCGGTGGCTTTGCGGCCAGGGCCGCTCGCCACGCGAGGGTGCCGCTCGTGACCACAGTGCATGCGTTGGAGCCGTTCCTCATGACTACCCCGACCACTCCTCGAGAGAGGTACCTCGCAAGAGATGCCTGGTCGGCATTCCACAGCACCCACTTGATGCTGGCGGTCAGCAACTACATCGCATCGTGGCTGGTGGACCTCGGATTCGACGCGAGCAGGGTTCACACGTGCTACTTGGGAGTCGACACCGAGTTCTGGTCGCCGAACACGCCGTCGCTAACAAGGGCGCGGGCCCGAAGGCTTCTCTTCGTCGGACACCTCACGGAGCTGAAAGGTATTCGCGACGCTGTGGCGGCGTCGACACAGTTGCAGGCAGATCTGCCCCATACGCTCGAGGTAGTCGGCGATGGTCCACTCCGAGAGGAGATGGAGGAGATAGCTGCTCGGTCCCCGCATGTGAAGCTACTGGGTCTTCAGTCTCGTGAGGACGTACGTCAAGCCCTGGGTCGTTCCACGGCTCTGGTGTTGCCCACGCAGCCACGAGACGGGATCGAGGATGCTGCGCCGACTGTGCTTGCGGAAGCGCAGTCAATGGGTGTTCCGGTGATTGCCTATGACGTTGGCGGGACTCGGGAGATGGTCGCTCCCTCGCAGCAACTGGTTCCCGTGCATGATCGATCAGCCTTAGCCAAGAAGATCGCGGAGACGCTGAATATGGACAGAGACCAGTACGCCAGCCTTGCCTCGTCCAGCCGCGAGTGGATCCGAGCCAACCGTGACCTGGGAGCCTGTGCGGCCCGAGCCAGGGATCTGATGGCGGGTCTGATCTAGCCTCGGCGAGGTCAGGCTTCTTCCCAGCGGATCGGACTCGCGCCGTACTCCTTCAGAAGGCGATTCGTCTTCGTGAACGTCTGGGCCTTGCGGAACTCAATCTCCTGACTCGTGCCACTTGATCGAGATTCGGCGTTCCCGCCGGTGTCTGTGCAGGTCACGGGGTTGCGTCGTCGCTCATTGACACACCCCGCCCCTCGGCAGCGCCTGCTCATGGCGTTCGTGAGGAAGACCCCGGGCAGCTCCGGCAGCATCAAGATCCCGAGCTCGCGGAGCCCCGCGACGGACGAGACATCGCCCCTGAGCATGTCGGTACCGGGCAACAAGGCCGGGTCATCGTCCCGCCAGCCCCCAGATCACCATCCGCGGCCCCGGGTACGACTCAATCGCGTCGACCTGATCCCGCCGGACGGGGCCGATCATCCTGACCGCGCCGCAGATTAGCGCTCACTGACACACCCCGGTGGCACGAGTCGGGTCAGAAGGCGATTCGTCTTCGTGAACGTCTGGGCCTTGCGGAACTCAATCTGGGCGGCCCCTCTGGCGGCGGGATGGGGCGCCTCCACTAGGCCGTGCCTATCGAAGTCGATCAGTCCCTGTCGCTTCACTCGTTGAGCCTTCCTGCCCCAAAGGACGAACACCACTGGTTCGGGACGCGCATTGAGCGATCGAATGACCGCCTCCGCGAAGGGCCACCAGTGGTCGAGGTGTCCGCCCGCGTCTCCGCGTTCAACCTGACTTGGGTCACTCAGGCTCGAATTTCGGGGCGACAAGTCGCTGACCTGCGGCGATGGCTTCGCGGAGTGCCTCCGAAAGGCACTAAGCGAGCGCCGGGCATGGTGCCAAGAGTGCCATTGGCGCACCATCGATGGCCCGTTGTCGGCCCCGAGAACGTCATCACCGGTGGATCCGCCGGCCGGCACCTCCTCACCAACGGCGTGTCGCCCTTGACGGCCGCTGCCGATGAACCTCGCGCCGGGTGGGGCAGGCAATCCCTCGGCCTTCGTCGCCCCGCCCTGGTGATCGGCAACTGGCCTGTGACCTGCGAAGACGCTCAAGCCGGTCGACACCGTGTGCCGCGGCGCAAGGCACTAAGCCGAATGACCAAACTCAGGCGGCCCGAGCCAGGGATCTGATGGCGGGTCTGATCTAGCCTCGGCGAGGTCAGGCTTCTTCCCAGCGGATCGGACTCGCGCCGTACTCCTTCAGAAGGCGATTCGTCTTCGTGAACGTCTGGGCCTTGCGGAACTCAATCTGGGCGGCCCCTCTGGCGGCGGGATGGGGCGCCTCCACTAGGCCGTGCCTATCGAAGTCGATCAGTCCCTGTCGCTTCACTCGTTGAGCCTTCCTGCCCCAAAGGACGAACACCACTGGTTCGGGACGCGCATTGAGCGATCGAATGACCGCCTCCGCGAAGGGCCACCAGTGGTCGAGGTGTCCGCCCGCGTCTCCGCGTTCAACGGTCAAAGCAGCGTTCAGCAAGAGCACGCCCTGCGTTGCCCAGCCGGTCAGGTCACCGGTCGGTGGAGGTGTGAACCGATCCTCGCGCAGAGCCGCATGGATGTTCCTCAGCGAGGCAGGCAGAGGAGTCCCGGCCCGAACCGAGAATGAGAGGCCCATGGCCTGGTCGGGATTCGGGTACGGGTCTTGGCCGAGGACGACCACCTTGACGTTGTCGTACGGGGTTAGTTGGAATGCAGCGAACACATCGTTCTCTGTCGGATATACCTCGCGTCCAGCAGCACGTTCCGTGCCTACGAAGTGCCTCAGGTCACGGAAGTAGGGCTTCTCCCACTCCACATCCAACACTCCCGGCCAGTGCTTCTTAGCCGCCAACCATGCGGCCGGCTCGGCAAGCTCTTTCGCAGCCTGGTCAGAGGCCATTGCTCGGTTCTTCGAGGTCGAGCCCGCATGAACGGGCTGTTCGTGTCTCGGCCATCGATCGAGCCTCATCATCAAGCGCTCGAACTCGCCGGGCGCCGACCCGACGCTGTAGCAGTCGCCTTCGTCGGTGACCACTAGGCCACCCCCGTCGAGCATCTCGTCGGGCCTGGCGGGGTCGCGATAGGCGATGACCCAGACCCGATGCGAGGCCACCCTTCTCGCGTGCATCGCCACCAGCGCCGAGCCTCTGGCGCGCAGATACTCGTTGGCCAGGCTCTTCGCCCTCTGGTGGCTGGTCACCTTCGGTGGATCAATCGCCATGCCATCCCCAATCTGCGAGCGGACGGTAGCCAGTAGCACCATACCTGTATGTCCGACCTTCTGACGGCACCTCCTATGCGCTCACCACTTGTCCCGTGACGTCGAGGCACATCGAGCGTTCCGCCGAAGCCATCGGGCACGATCGCGCTGGCGTGTCTGGCGACTGGTGCCTATGCATGTTCGCTCATGGCACCCCAGGCTCACATGTCGACGCCGATGAGCATCGGGTCGACATGCAGAGTCGTGAGTGGGCCGAACTCGGTGCAGTGGCTCAAGGGCGCGTCGCAGTCGTACGCCCGCGGCGTCGTCGCCGCTCGCCTCTCCGGCATAGACAGGTCCCTGCGAGTTGAACCAGGCATAGACGCCCGGGACCTCCGGGATCGACTTGATGTCAGTTTCCCGACAAGGTCGGCACCTTCGTGCATGAAGCGGCGGATGGCTCAGTAGACGGATTCGTGATCATCACCACCGTGCCGGCACCGCCCGTCTATGACCCGGGTGGCGTGTCCTCGCTCATCGACGACTTCGCAGTGAGCCCACCCGGCCGTTGGGAGACCTCCGGTGCGGCACTTCTCGATGTGGCGACCAGCTGGGCGCGCCAGCGAGGTGCCGTCCAAGTCGTCGTGGTCAGCGGCCCACATGACCAGTTAAAGCGAGCTCTGCTCATGTCGGCCGGGCTCTTCGTCGCGTCCGAGTGGTTCACCGTTCCCCTTGCGCCGTGAGGGGACTTGTCCCGACTCAACGGACGGGCCACGTCCCACTGACGATCCCGCACCGGGTCGCTCCGTGAGCCCATCGACAATCGGCACGGCTACGTGGGCCGTGGAGGGGCTGCGTCTTGGACGCCGAGGTAGTGGGTCAGGGCAAGCTCGACGTCCATGAGTTGGTCTCGGGTTAGGTAGTCGACGGGGTCGCCGACGACGTAGCGGACGTCGATGGATCGGACCTGGTCGACCAATAGACGCGTCCCGTGTCCGGCGATCTCCAGCTCAGGCCGGTGGATGGAAGGCCCGGCTGAGGTGGAGGTGGGGATGACCGTCACGACGGAGAGTGGTGAGTCCGACGGAGAGACCACGAGGCCAAGCCGCTTGCCTCCCTGCTCGTGACCGCGGTGACGGCCCAGGTCAATCCGGTAGACGGCTCCTCGGATCACCAGGCTTCAGGCTCCGCGTCGAGGTCTTCATCCTTGAGCTGCTCGGCGTCGGCTCTGAACTGCGTGAGCCAGCGCTCGTGGTCCAGGAGCCGCAGCGCTCGACGCAGCGTGTCCGAGGTGCTCTCTCCTGGCTGAGCGGCCTCCCGCAGGATGCGCTCGTCGTCTTCTGTCGGGCGGAAGCCGATTGAGCCGGGCATGAAACTAGCGTAGCGCGTGTTCGACAAATGTTCGACGGCGGTCGTCGCCGCGAGCCCATCCCGCATGGTCACGCTCCGCGTGAGGATGGGGTTGCGGCGCACGCCGTTGACAGGTGGGTGCGTTATAGCGCCGCCAACGACGCTCGCTGCGCGCTGCTATCTTCCCAATGCCTTCCCAATGCGGGAGGCGGGCCGTTCACGGCGTACGCGCCAGCGAAGGGGTGAGGTGGAATGCTCAGCCCACGTCCGAGCCGTTCGTCATCATGCTCAAGGGTGGCCATCCGAACTCTCTGGGTCGAGCCGGGGAGGTCCTCGGTATCGTGCTGGCCGACCAGGAGTGGCTGGAGGAGGTGTGTGCCTCCTCGGGGACCGGCGGAAGTCGGTGGCCACGCGCGCTGCGAAACGACTGGCCCAGTTGGCCCACTGAGGCACCCGACTCTGGCACCATGTCGCGGTGGCCGATGTCGTGGTGGCGCTGGATGCGGGTGGGACCAAGCTGCTGGGCGGCTTGGTGACGGAGGCGGGGGAGATCCTGGCTCGTGACCAGCGGCCGACGCCGCGGGCGGACGGGCGCTGCGATCCCGGCTTCGTCGCCCTCCAGGGGCTGGCGGCGTCGCTGGTCGAGCAGGCCGCGGAGCTCGGTCATCAGGTGCGAGGGGTCGGGCTCGGCGTCGCGGAGTATGTCAGCGGCGATCAGCTGACCAGCGCGGAGGTGTTCGACTGGGACCGCCAGCCGGCGGAGATCCTGGCCGCGCTGGTCGACGGCCCAGTGTCGGTGGAGACCGATGTGCGGAGCGCGGCGATCGCCGAGACGGTGGGCCGCGCCCCGCAGCAGGGGTGCTTGCTCTACATCTCCTGGGGCACCGGCCTGTCGAGCACCGTGGTCATCGACGGCCGCTGTCACGAGGGTCGGCGAGGTGAGGCGCTGGCGTTGGGGGAGTGGCCGGTCCATCCCGACGTCGACCGCTCCTGGACCGGTAACCTCGAGCAGTTCGCCTCCGGCCACGGCATGGGCGCTCGCTTCGCTTCCGCGACGGGACAACCGGCGACCGGGGCGGACGTGGCGGCAGCAGCGGCGGCGGGCGACCCGGCAGCTGAGGGTGTGCTGGCCAGTGCGGCTCGCGCGTTGGCGGCGGCGCTGGCCTCGCTGGTGCAGGTGCTCGACCCTGACCTGGTGGTGCTCGGCGGGGGCATCGGTGTCAACGGCGGGCGGCTGCCGGACCTGGTGGCCGAGGCGATGCCGACCTGGCTGCACCGGCCGGATCCGCCGCGCGTCGAGCGATCGACCGCCGGCGCCGATGCGGGGCTCCTCGGCGCCGCCGTCGTGGGCTGGCAGAAGCTCCGGCGCTGAGCGCGGGAGGCGACGCTAGGGCGTCCAGCCCTCCGGCACTGGGCGCGCCGATCCGATCAGGTACGTCGCCTCGGCCGCGCTCCGGTTGAGCACCCGCATCTGGTCCGAGCGCGGAGTGAAGGCGGCGTCGCCCGGGTGCAGACAGGCCGGGCCGAACTCCGCCGTGTGCTCGTCGCGGTTGTCCACCCACAGCTCACCGCTGGTGACCACCAGCAGGGTCTCGTCGTCGACCTTCTGCAGGTCTTCGACGTGGCCGGCCTGGACCCGGCCGACCGAGACGGTGAGGAACTCGGTGTCGACCAGCGTCCCCACCAGATGCGACGGTGAGGTGGAGGCGAATCCCCAGAGGGCATCGTCGGCCCGGATGACGCGCAGCCGCGAGGCCGCCCGCTGCTCCGCGGCCGCCTCCGGCCACCGGTGCCGCCA
Organism: Nocardioides sp.; assembly: GCF_047602075.1. GTDB lineage: Bacteria > Actinomycetota > Actinomycetes > Propionibacteriales > Nocardioidaceae > Nocardioides. The sequence continues at coordinate 2,105,865 of NZ_JASGIF010000001.1, read as the reverse complement.
GCGACCGTCGCGATAGCTCACCTCGGCGAGGTCGGGCTGGGTGCGGGCATAGAGCGACGCGGTGCCCCGGCTGGGCGGCGGCGCGAAGAACTCGAGCACCCGCAGAGTCTCTTGGGTCGGGTTGAAGCCGTGGTGCCAGGTGCCCTTGCCGAAGAGCACGGTCTCCCCGGCCTTCACCACCTGGACCTCGCCGTACTGCGGGTTGGCCACGGTGAGCTCGCCCGCCAGCACGCAGTAGAGCACGTCCGCGGCGAAGACGGTCTTGTTGGTCGGGCTGTGCCGGAACTCCCCGCCCGGCGCGAGCTCGAACTCCAACACGTGCAGGGTGTCGGAGGAGACGTAGACCCGGTCGGTGACCAGACCCGACTCGGGATCGCCCCACACGTGATGCGCCGTGTCGGGGCGGCGGATCACCGTCGGGCCGGCGTACGTCGGTCGCGGCGTCGCCCGCCGACCGGCCATCGCCGCAGCCGGCGCCTGGTCGGGCTTCACATCGTCCTGGTCGGGCACCGCCGCCTCCTCGTTGCTGAGTGGGACCCCCGGGGGGTGCACAGTCGGGCCGATGCTAGCACCAAAAAGACCAATTGGTATTACGTGGCTCTCGCGCCCGATCCCGGCCGCTCCCGCAGACGACGCTCGAGGGAGGGGTCAGCGGGGCCGGCGGGAGTCGAGCCGCAGACGGGGGCTGGGCTGGGCGACCAGGGTGCTGCGGAAGCGGTAGCGGTCGCCGCGGTAGGAGATCAGGCCGAGCACGATCAGTCGGTCCCGCTCGGCGAAGGCACGCGACTCGGCGACCAGCAGGGGGGAGCCGACCGAGGTGGCGAGCAGTTCGGCCTCGCGCTCGTCGGCGGACCGCGCCTCGACGGAGTAGTCGGCGGTGACCGGGGCGTGACCGGCTGCTTCGAGGCGGGAGTAGAGCGACTCCTGTGACCAGTCGATGGTCGGCAGCTCGGGCTCCAGGGCCAGCGGCAGCAGGTTGGAGTCGATCGCCACCGGGAGATCGTCCAGCGTGCGCAGGCGCTCGAGCTCGAAGAGCGACGCGCCGGGCGCAATGCCGAACAGCTCGGCCTCGGTCAGCGTGGCCGGCCGGACCGAGGCGCCGAGCACCTGGGCGCCGACGACCACGCTCTCGCCCGCGACCATGTCGTGGAAGCTGAGCAGCGTGTTCGGCGGCTCGGCGAGCCGTCCGGCGGCGACGAAGGTGCCCCGCCCCTGGATGGCGTAGACGAAGCCGTCCTCGGCGAGCGAGGCCAGCGCCCGTCGGATGGTGACCCGGCTGACGCCGAAGGTGTCACTGAGCTCGCGCTCGGTGGGGAGCTGCGATCCGTCCGCAAGTTCCCCGCGCGTGATCCGGGCCGCGAGCTCCTCGCGCACCCAGTTCGTCAGCTGGCCCGCCGGGGCCTTCGGTGTGGTCAACGAGAGGCGAGATTACAGTATCGGCGCGACCCTCGCAGGAGGGTTGTCTTACGGCTGGTCTATTTGTATTATCACGCCGACGGTAGACCCGGTGCGCCTGCCTTGCCGGCGCCTTGACGAGAGAGACCGCCCATGCGCAGATGGCTCCCGATCGCAGCGATGGTCCTGGTCGCGACAGCGGCCTGCACGACGCCCGGCAGCAACTCCGGCCCCGCCAAGGTGGACTCCGACGAGCCGGTGTCCACCGACATCTCCGGCCTCCCCGACACGACGCTGTCGATCTGGACGTCGGAGAGCGGCACCCGGTTGGACATCTTGAAGAAGCTCGGCAAGGAGTTCGAGCAGGCCAACCCCAACGTCAAGCTGAAGTGGACGGTGCGCGACTTCGGCTCCTACCCCGCGCAGATCAAGCTCGCGCTGAGCTCCGACGACGGCCCGGACGTCGCCATCGGCAACCTCGGCTGGTCTCTCGACGGGCCGCTCATCAAGGCGGGGCTGTTCCGTCCGCTCGACGACTACGCCAAGGCCTACGGCTGGGACACCCGCTATCCCGAGGTCGGCCTGCGTCAGCTCCGCTTCACCGAGGACGGCAAGACCTACGGCGAGGGCCCGATCTGGGGTGCGCCGTACGCTGCCGATGTGATCGGCTGGTTCTACAACAAGGATCTGCTCGACGACCTCGGCATGGAGCCGCCCAAGACGATGGACGACCTCGACGCGATCCTGGCCGCGTCCAAGGCGGCCGGGCAGCAGCCGATAGTCCTCGGCAACAAGGACGGCTGGCCGGCCTGGCACCTCGCCTACAACCTGATCGACCAGTACGCCACGGTCGACGAGGTGACCGGCATCGTCTACAACGACGACGGCGCGAGCTATGCGAACGACAACATCAAGACCGCGATGAACAAGATCTTGGAGTGGCAGGGCAAGGGCTACATCGCCGACGACGTGAACGCGATCGCCCAGGCCGACGCCACCGCCGACTTCTCGAAGGGATCGGGCCTGTTCTTCCCCGGCGGCAGCTGGTACGCCTCGAACATGCCCGACAACATCGGCTTCTTCCTGACCCCGCCGGTGGAGGACGGTACGCCGGCGCGCGCCACCGGCTCCTTCGGCTATGCCTGGCATGTGGCGGCCAACAGCGACAAGGTGGCGCAGGCGGCCGCGTTCATCGACTTCACCTCCGACGAGCACGCCGCGCAGACCTTCTTCAAGGCCGGCGACCTGGCTCCGCTCAAGGTCGACAACCCCGACCTCAAGTCCGGCCAGATCTATCAGGACGTCTACGACTCCTGGAGCTCGGTGCTCGACAACGACACGCTGTTGCCCTACTTGGAGTTCGCCACCCCGACCTCGGCCGAGGTCGGCTATCCGGTGCTCCAGAAGATCCTGGCCGGCCAGGAGTCCGTCGACGACGGGCTCGCCGAGATCGAGAAGGATCGCCAGACCTTCGTGTCGGAGAACCAGTAGTGGTGCAAGCGGTCGAGCGTGCCCCCGATGTCTCTCCCAGCAGCGGGGGCACGCGCCGGGCGCCGGTGGCATCCGACCCTGCGGCTCGCCGTCGGCGTCGCCGCAAGAGCCTGGTCGCCTACCTCTACATCGCCCCGGCGATGGTGATGTTCCTGCTCTTCGCGCTCGGACCGTTCCTGCACGCATTCTGGCTGTCCTTCTTCGACTGGGACGGCATCACCGTGGGCACCTGGACCGGGCTGGGCAACTACCAGAAGGTGTTGGCCGATCCGCTCACTCGACAGGCGTTCGGCCACTCGCTGGTGCTGATCTTGTTCTTCTCCTCGATCCCGGTCGTGATCGGCCTGATGATCGCCGCCGTCTTCACCACCGTGAAGGTGCGCGGCTCCACTGTCTTCCGGGTCGCCATCTTCTTGCCCCAAGTGGTCTCTTCGGTCGTGGTCGGCGTGATCTGGAACTGGATCTACGCCGACAACGGCCCCCTCAACGAGTTCCTCCGCGCGGTCGGACTGGGCGCCTTCGCGAAGCCCTGGCTGGGCGACTTCACCTGGGCCCTGCCGGCGCTCGGCATGATCGGCGCCTGGATGCTGATCGGGCTGTGCATGGTCCTCTTCGTCGCCGGCGTGCAACAGATCCCGTCGGCGCTCTACGACGCCGTCCGGGTGGACGGCGGCGGGCGGCTGCGGGAGATGACCACCGTGACCTTGCCCGGGCTGCGCTACGAGTTCGGCGTCGTGCTGACGCTCACCATCGTCGGCGCCCTGCGGACCTTCGACCTGGTCTTCGTGATGACCCGCGGCGGTCCCGGCACGGAGACCGTCGTGCCAGGTCTGATGCTCTACAACAGGGCGTTCGTCGACGGCAGAGTCGGCCAGTCGTGCGCCATCGCGGTCATCCTCGCCGTGCTGGTCTTCGCGGTGACCTTCGTCATCGACCGGCTCGTCTCGCGGGAAGGCTGAGATGACCAGTCGTGCCGAGCGTGTCTTCGCCTACTGCTTCCTCACCTTCTTCGCGATCATTGCGCTGTTCCCGATCGTGGGTGTGGTGCTGCTCGCGCTCAACCCGCGCGACGCCCAGATCTCGGGCTTCGGGCTGCCCGAGCAGGTCCACCCGCACACCTTCGTCGAGGCGTGGCAGGTCGCTCACCTCAGTGCCTACCTGCGCTCCAGCGTGATCGTGTCGGCCTGTGTGGTCATCGGCTCCACCATCTTGTCGATCCTGGCCGGCTATGCCTTCGGCACGATGACCTTCCGCGGCCAGTCCTGGCTGTTCTACCTGCTGCTGAGCGGGATGATCCTGCCCTTCGAGGCCGTGGTCGTGCCGCTCTACTACGACCTGCGCCAGTTCGGCCTGACCAACACCTATGCGTCGATGGTGCTGCCACAGATCGCCATCAACGTCTGCTTCGGCACGTTCTGGATGCGCGCCTACTTCCGATCCGTCCCGCGGTCGATGCTCGAGGCCGCCGAGGTCGACGGGGCGAGCTCGCTGCGCACCCTGCTGCGGGTGGCCCTGCCGCCGGGCAAGCCCGCGGTGCTCACCCTGACCGTGCTGCTCTTCATGTGGTCGTGGAACGAGTTCCTCCTCCCGCTGGTGATGGTCACCGACGAGTCCAAGCGCACCGCCCCGCTCGGGCTAGCGTTCTTCGCCGGCCAGCACACCACCGACCGGGTCGGCCAGGCCGCCGCCGCGGTGATCGTCGCCGCGCCCGTCATCATCATGTTCATCGTCTTCCAGCGCTCCTTCATCCGAGGCATGGCCTCGGGCGCGGTCAAGGAGTAGCCGTGGCACACCTCGACCTGGGCGGCACCTGGCACGAGTCCTCCTATCGGCTCACCGAGATCTACGACGTCACCGTCCCCCCGGGCTGGGTCATCGCCCTCGATCCGCAGCCGTACGCCGAGGTCGTGCTCGTGCAGCAAGGTCGACTGCGCGTCGAGCTCGGCACGGATCGTGTGGTTGTTTCGCCGGGTCAACTAGTCGTGCTCCTGCCCGGCGCGGCGCGGGTGACCGAGGCCCTGGGCGAGCCGGTCGAGTTCGTCGGCTTCGGCTTCCGGATCGAGCTGCTCGGGTCGATCGAGATGTCCGGGCTCCTCGGCATCCCCGTGCTCATCGAGCAACCGGCCGACTCACTGACCGGTCTCATCCGGACGGCGGTCGAGCGTGGCGCCGGGGAGTCGGCGGCCGCTGCGCTGACGGCGCGGGCCTACGCCGAGCTGGCGACGGCCGAGCTGGTCGCGGCGTACGGCGATGTCGGGCACGTGCGACGAGTACGCACCCGTCCGGAGATCGAGGCGGCGCTCACCTTGATGGAGCAAGACCTGTCCGGCGACCTCGACGTACCCTCCCTGGCGCGCGCCGCCAACATGTCGCCGAAGCACTTTGCGACCTGCTTCCGCAACCTGGTAGGCGTGCCCCCGATGGCCTATCTGCAGGCGATGCGGCTGAGCCGGGCCCGGGCCGCGCTGGCCCGGACCGACCAGACCACCACCGCGATCGCTGCCTCGCACGGGTTCGCCGACGCCGCCCACTTCAGCCGCGCCTTCAAGCGCCGCTACGGCCTGGCGCCGACGCAGTTCCGTCGCAACCTCCTCCGAGACAACACCGCCGGGCTCTGGGACAAGCCACGTCGGGCAGCTCCGCCGCACGATGGAGTCTCACGAGAGGAGTCCTGCCGATGACGACCACCCGCATCCCCGCCACTGTCCTGGTCGACGACGACGGAAGCGTCACCCTGACCAAGGACCAGATCGCCGAGTTCCACCGCGACGGCTTCATGTGCATCGACCGGCTGACCACCGCCGAGGAGGTCGGCCAGCTGCAGGCGATCTACGACCGCCTCTTCGAGGACGGCACCGACATCGCCGACCGCGACCGGCTCGAGCTTGCGGCCGGCAAGGACGCCCCGCCGGCGCTGCCGCAGATCGTGAACCCCGACCACTACGCCCCCGAGCTGCGCGAGACCATTGCGTTCCGCAACGCGATGCGGGTCGCCCGGCAGTTGCTGGGCCCGGAGGTCGAGTCCGCCGGGATGCACGCGATCCGCAAGCCCCCACGCGACGGTGCGGCGACCCCGTGGCACCAGGACGAGGCCTACTGGGACCCAGCTGTCGAGCACCGGGCGATCAGCATCTGGGTGCCACTCCAGGAGGCCACCATGGAGAACGGCTGCCTGCAGTTCGTCGGCGGCACCCATGTGATCGAGGTGCAGCCGCACGAGCTGATCAACCCCGACAGTCATGGCCTCAAGGTCGTCGACCCGGAGTCGGTCGGCGAGGCGGTCGCCTGCCCACTGCCGCCCGGCGGAGCGACCGTCCACACCAGCCGCACCATGCACTACGCCGGCCCCAACACCTCCGACGGCCCCCGGCGCGCCCTGATCATGGCGTTCGCCTGCAAGCCCGTCCCCTTGGACACCCCGCGGTCGATGCCCTGGCAGCGGCCCGAGTGGACCGAGTGAACCCCCCTGCCTAGATCCACCCACACTGAATCGCATCGACCCTGAACCGCACCGACATGAAAGGGAAGTCGCATGACCCTTCGCCTGGGAGTCCTCGGCCTCGGCAGTGTCTTCTGGGGGCCGTATGCCAACCTGATCCAGCGGCTGACCGGTGAAGGCCGGCTTGAGCTGGTTGCCGGTTTCGACCCCGCTCCCGAGAAGCGGAAGGCGGCGGTCGAGCGGTTCGGCATCGACACCGACTTCGACGAGCCGACGGATCTGCTGCGACGCGACGACCTTGACGTCGTACTCATCTTGACCAGCATGAACCAGCACGGTCCGCTCGCCCGGGAGGCGATGAGGCAGGGCAAGCACGTCCTCGTCGAGAAGCCGATGGCCACCTCGATGGAGGGGGCCGCCGAGCTGGTCGCGATGTCGCACGAGCTCTCCACGGTGCTGGTGTGCGCGCCGCACATCGTGTTGTCGCCGACCTACCGCGAGATGCATCGCCGCGTCCACGACGGCGTCATCGGGGATGTCTACCTCGCTCGGGCGCGCTACGGCTGGGCCGGTCCGTGGTGGGGCCGCTGGTTCTACGAGAGCGGCGGCGGGTCGCTCTTCGACCTCGGCGTCTACAACCTGACCAGCCTGTGCGGCTTCTTCGGGTCGGTGAAGCGGGTGACTGCCCTGGTCGGCGTGGCCATCCCCGAGCGGGTCGTCGAGGGTGCGCCGATGAAGGTGCGCGCGGACGACAACGCCCATGTGCTGCTCGACTTCGGCTCGTCGCGGTTCGCCTCGATCACCACCGGCTTCACGATGCAGAAGTATCGCTCGCCGGCCATCGAGCTGTACGGCGGTGACGGGGTCCTCCAGATGCTCGGCGACGACTGGGCGCCGGAGGGCTTCGAGCAGTGGACCAACGAGCGTGGCAGCTGGGAGGTGTTCCCGGAGACGGATCCGCAGTGGCCGTGGACCGACGGGCTGCGTCACCTGGTCGACTGCGTCGAGCGTGGTGTGCCGACTGTGACCCGACCCGAGCACGCCTACCACGCGCTCGAGGTGATGCTCGCGGCGAAGCGATCCGCCGAGGAGGGCCGGGTCGTGGAGATCGCGAGCGAGTTCCCCGCGCTGGACTACTCCTCGATCGCGTCGGCTGGTGGTGAGGGCCGTAGGGTGCACGACCCGCGGTCCTCATGACTGGCGTCCCAGCCGCCGATCGTGGCTGGCTCGCCTTCCCCGACGGCTTCGTGTGGGGCACCGCCACGGCGGCGTACCAGGTCGAGGGCGCCGCCGACGAGAACGGGCGCGGGCCGAGCATCTGGGACGTCTTCTGTCGCACCCCCGGCAAGGTGGCGCGCGGCGAGACCGGTGACGTAGCCTGCGACCACTATCACCGGGTCGAGGCCGACCTGGATCTGATGGCGTCGCTCGGGCTGCCGTCGTACCGCTTCTCGGTGGCCTGGCCGCGAGTGCTGCCCGACGGCACCGGCGCGGTCAACCAGCGCGGGATCGACTTCTATCGACGGCTCGTCGACGGCCTCCTCGAGCGCGGCATCACGCCGCTGCCGACGCTCTATCACTGGGACCTGCCGCAGGCCCTGCAGGAGCGCGGCGGCTGGGCCAACCGGGAGAGTGCGCAGTGGTTTGCCGACTACGCCACCGTCGTGGCCGGCGCTCTCGGCGACGTGGTCGGCACCTTCATGACGCTGAACGAGCCCTGGTGCGTCGCCTTCCTCGGGCACGCGACCGGCGTGCTCGCACCCGGCTTCACCGACGACGCCCTCGCCCTCCAGGTGGTGCACCATCTCAACCTCGCGCACGGGCTTGGCTCTGCCGCGATCAGGGCCGCGGCACCGTCCGCCCAGGTCTCGCTGGCCCTGAACGTCGCCCAGGTCTATCCCGCGAGTGATGATCCGGGTGATGCTGACGCAGCCAGGCACGCGGACGGCCTGGCCAATCGGATCTTCCTCGACCCGATCCTGCGGGGCGCCTATCCCGCTGACGTGGTCGCCGACACCGAGCCCTGGTGCGACTGGTCCTTCGTGCTGCCTGACGACCTCGCGACGATCGGGGTCGGTGTCGACGTGCTCGGGGTCAACTACTACACGCCCAGCCGCGTGGTCGGTCCGGCATCTGCCGGGGCTGCTTCTCTCGATGACGCACCCGCTGGTCGGTGGACCGAGAGGGCCGGCGCCAGGCCGGTCGCCTGGCCGGGGACACGGCTCGCCTGGACGGTGCCGCAGCCGGGACCGTTCACCGACATGGGCTGGCGGATCGAGCCGTCCTCGTTCACCGACCTGCTGACCCGGCTGTCCCGGGACTATCCGGGCGTGCCGATGATGGTGACCGAGAACGGCTGCGCCTTCGGCGACGGCCCAGGCGCCGACGGCCGGGTGCACGATAACCGTCGCATCGCCTACCTCCAGGACCACCTTGCCGCCGTCCATGCCGCGATCGCCGCGGGCGCCGACGTACGCGGCTACTACCTGTGGTCGTTCCTGGACAACTTCGAGTGGTCCCTCGGCTACGACAAGCGCTTCGGGCTCGTGCACGTCGACTACGACTCCCTGGTGCGCACGCCCAAGGACTCCGCGTCGTGGTACTCCGACGTGGTGCGCGCCAACGGTCTGCTGGGCTGAGCGGGTCGGCGGACTTCGTCAAGCACGGCAGGGCCATCGGCTGCGGCCGGTCGTCCTTGACCGCCTTGACCACCGCGATATCCTGGTGTTGAACCTTGACCCTCTTGACCATCCTGTGCGCGGGAGGGTTGGGCGAATGACGAAGGGAGCGGGCGATGGCTAACAAGGCGCGCGTTCCACGGGTGAGCGCAGAGACCTACGTCGACAGTGTCTTGAATGAGCTCCGCGTGGCGCTTCTGCCGAGAGTGGCGCGGCTGGCTGAGGCCGGTTGGGCGGTGCCGGCTCCATCGGATCTGGCCGACCTTCTCGGAGCCGGTCTGCCCGCTGCGGGGGTCGACGTCGCTCTCGATGAGCACTTCGCCGACCTGGGGCCGTTCTACGACTCTGCTGGGGCGAGGCTTCAGTTGGGGCTGCGGACCAAGCAGGCGCTCGACAGCCGCCGGAAGACGCAGACGGTTCTGGCGATGCAGACAGGCGATGGGACGTGGCTGTACCCAGCATGGCAGTTCACAGGTGACGGACAAGTCCATCACGTGCTGCGTCCGGCGCTGAAGGCGTTGCGGGGCATGGATCGCTGGCAGGCCGGCGTGTGGCTGGTTTCGGAGCATCCCGACCTGGGCGACATCTCGCCTCGGCAGGCACTTCGCGAGGGCGTTGACCCGGCGGCCGTGGCTCGGGTGGCCGCGCACGACAAGGCCGCGCTCGCCGCATGAGCCCGAGTGCACCGGTCAACCCGATCTCTGGCTCATCTGGACGCAGTAGCAATGCGAGGGGACTGGCGCATCATCCGGCCGCGCCGAGTGACCCCGATGAGGTGTTGGGCTTCCCGTCGCGGGATGCGTCGGGCACGTGGTTTCGAGCGCACGTGGACCGCGGTGGCCCGGATCGTGGCTGTTGGTGGTTCGCCAGCGTGGGGGCGGATCCTGACGAGTCTGGACGGTTCGACCTGCCGACCCCGGAAGGCACCTGCTACTTCGCTTCTACCGACGAGGCCGCCGCCCGGGAGCGGGTCGGGACGCAGCTGCGGAAGACCGCGGGACGTGAGAGCGTCCTGGCGTCTGTGCTCGCGGCCAAGGACGGCCCTGTCGTAGTCACCGGGGTAGTCCTGGGTGCGGTCAAGGCGGCCAACCTGCCGGTTCGCAAGGCTGATCGATGGGTCAACCGGTCGCTGTGGGTTGGGACCGGCATCTATCGCATCTCGCAGGGATGGGCCGCGTTGTGGCGTGCAGCCGGGTTCGAGGGCCTTCTCTACGAACCGCGCTTCACCGGCGGTGCACGAGTGCGAGCGCTGGCCCTCTTCGGAGCCGCGGGACGGCCGAAGCCCGCGCTACCGGTCGAGCACTCGAAGCCCATCGAGGACGTCCTGACTGCGCACCGAGTCCAGGTGGTGCGGCCGCCCGAGTCTGCGCCGACGCTGCCCTCGACGGTCCCTCCTCCGCCCCTGTGAGGAGCACCCGGGTTGCGCGTCACATGTCGACGCCGATGAACTCCGGGTCGCCGTGCAGAGCGGTGAGCGGGCCGAGCTCGGTGCAGGTTCCCGAGGGCACCTCGCAGTCGTACACCGTGGCGCCGTCGCCGGTCATCGCGGCGGCCAGGATCGAGCCGTCGGTGTCGACGGCGAAGAAGTCGGCTTGGTGGTCGAGCACGATCGGTGCGCTGCCATCGGTCGATTCGAGTCGGCTCGACCAGCTCAGGATGTGCCCGCCGTCGAAGGTGAGCTGCGCGTCGATCGGTCCGCGAACGAGGCGGTAGGCCGTGCTCGCGGGTCCGCCGGGAGTCTTGCCGTCGTAGAGCAGGACACCGTTGCGCACGTCAGCCACCGATGTCCGGCGGCCGGCGAGCTCGGCGACCTTTCCGGTCGTGGGGTCCCAGGTGGTGGTGCCGTCATCGGTGCGGAGGAACACGGTCCCGTCGTCGAGGGCGTCGATGACGGTCGCCTCCGAGACTGCTTGTCGGCCGATGACCTCGTTGGTCTCCAGGTCACGGACGATCACGGTCGGATGCCCGTCCAGTGTGGCGCCGTACGCGACCCACGGGTTCACTGAATCAGCCTTCGCGGTCGGCAGGAAAGAGCCCTTCTCGGCGTCGCCTTCGAGCAGTGTCGTGTCGCCGGACTCCGCGAGCAGCGCCGGCCGGCCACTGACGTAGAGGACGATCCCGAACGGCGTGGCCGCAGCATCGGTGTCCAGCGCCCCCAGACCGGCGGACGGGAAGGACCGCCCGCCCAGATGCACCTCTTGGCCGGGAACGGCGTAGGCGCGCAGACCATCGCTGAAGTCGAGCCGGCCCAGCGGGTCGAGGACCCGGTCGGCACGGCCACTTTCGCCGCCTGGACGGAGCGCATAGCCAGCTGCCCCGATGAGGACGGCCGCAGCGACGACCGCAGGCACCCTGCGACGGCGGCGGATGCCGCGCGCGGTGCGTTGGACGGCGGTCAGGTCGCCCGGTGGCACCGGGATCTGGTCGACGCGGTCACGGATCAGCTCGGCGAGGTCGGCGGTCATGTCAGGTCCTCGATGTTCAGGTCGGCGTGCCGACGAAGGTTGGCCAAGGCAGCGGAGGCCTGCGACTTCACGGTGCCCCGAGCGCACCCCAGCACCGCCGCTATCTCCTCCTCGGAGAGTTCTTCGTAGTAGCGGAGCACCACGATGGCTCGTTGCCGGACGGGCAACGCGAGCACTGCGCGCCACACGGCGTCGTGCTCGGTGACTTTGTGCTCGGCGGGGCTCGCAGTTGATGGCGCCGCTCGGTCGGCCGGCTCGGGTGGGCTGGCCGAGGGTCGCTCGCGCCGTGTCCACGCGCGCCGCCGGGTGCTGACGACCTCGTGCACGACGATGCGCCGCACGTACGCCACCGGATGCTCCGCCGACCGCACTCGACGCCACGACGCATAGGCCCGCGCGTACGCCGCCTGAAGCGCATCCTCTGCCGTGGCGGCATCACCCGCGACAGCCAGCGCGGTTCGGTACAGCCGCGGCCACGTCGCGCGGTAGAACTCCTCGAAGTCCGCGGGCTTGTCTGCCTGCACCATCAGCCTCCGGTCCGAGCCAGTCGTCACTGTGTCCACGCCCCACAGACGTCCGTCACCGCTCTCTAGGTTCGCCCGTCGCTGCAGAATCCTCCAGCCAGGTCGCCACGGGTCGCGTCCGCTGCTCATCGCCCAGAATGACGGAGGTGGCGGCGACTCGAGCCGCGGCGGCCGCGTGGAGTCCGGCGCGCACCGTAGCCTCGATCCGTGGACCGACTGGGCCGAGAGCGCTCAAACACCCACCGGATCAACCAGGAGAGCCGGTTCAGTGCGGCGGGGGGCTTGGCGGTGTTGGCTCGGTCGTGAATGCGTCTCGCATGCGTGCGTCGCAGCGCGGGTCAGAGATCGCGCAGCATGCCTGCACCTTCACCTTGCCGGTGAGGGAGCCGACGACAAGGAAGATGACGAAACCCATCACCGGGACTGCGATCACCCAACCCATAGGCCCACCTTCCGCGCCTTGTTCACGACTAGCCTAGGGCGCCGATCGCCCGGGAGGCTATCGGTTGGGGTCGGGGAAGCGCTGCCCGGTCCAACCGGCAGGTTCAGCAGGAAGCGCCCTGATCCGGCCCCCGGTCGCGGCGAGATCTTGGTGCGGGTGCATGTGACCACGGTGAACCGCACCGACTGCGCGTATCGGTCGGGGTATCCCTGGATCAACCGAGTTGTCTGTGGGTGGCCAAGGCCCCGAGTCCAGGTGCTGGGGTCGGAGTACGCCGGAGTCGTGGTCGGCGTCGGGGAAGGCGTCACATCTCACGCCGTCGGTGATCGTGCTCTTGGCCATGGGGCTACCGGGGCTATCGGCACCGGGCTCGTGCAGTTGCTTCACGCCGAGGGCGTCGAAGTCACTGCGGTGTGCGACCAGACCCCTGCTGGCCAGCCGGACCTGTTGGCCGAGCTTGGCGCTGCGGACGTCGTCAGCTTGGCCGAGGGCGACGGGTTGACATCGGTGAGGGGCGGCTTCGGCGCCGTCGTCGATGCGACCGGTCACTTCTCGGCGGTGGTCGCCGTGGCGGCGGCGTAGGCACGCAGCCAGGCAAGCATGGACTCGGGTTTGCGAACCGCCAGTCCTTGCTCAGGAACGTCGCGATCGACGGCGTTTCGTAGGTACGAATCGAGCTGGAACCACAGAGCACGCGAGGTAAGACCGCGTAGCCCGGGGAACCCCGAGTCGACGATCTCTGCTGCGTAGTCAGCTAGACGAAGGTCGCAGGACCCGTCGATCGGCGGCTGTTGTCCGGTGAGAAGTGCTTGGAGGCTCACCGTGGGCTCGACGATCCGCCGCTCAGATAGCACGCGCGGGAACAGTTCATCGAGCTCGGCGTCGATGGTCCGGCGGAGGTAGTCCACGGATGAATCATACAGGTAGCAGCCGCTGAACCGGTCGATTGGCAGGCGTTGAATCAGTCAGTTAGCAGGAGTTGAATCAGACGGTTAGCAGGACGAGCCCGCCTCAATCGCCCTGCAGCAGGCGGGCGGTGGAGAGAGAGTGAGGGCGACGTGGCGCGTACGGCGGGCACCGGTGTCCTCGGTGGACCCGAGCCGGACGAGGAAGGCGTCGGCGGAGTCGGGGAACGCGAAGTCCACTCGTGGCTGCTTCTCCGACGGGCGCCGGGTCGATGGGCGCTGACTATCCGCATGCGGCGGAGCGAAGGCATCGAGGTGGAGGAGCTGGGCCGAGGCTCACAAGCCGGACTGCCTGCGGGCGACCTCTTGACGTCGTCAATGTCGACCGTTAGCGTCTCTTGCCAGACATCAACCTGTCAGACATCCGGATGCCTGGCTCACAAGGCCAGACGCCACTACGCTGCGAAGACCGTGAAGGAGGTGGGAGAGCGTGGCAGGTCCCCGGCTCTTGCTCGAGCGTCGATCGATGGCCCAGCAGGTCCGCGACGACCTGCGCGAACAGATGAAGTCCGGGGCTCTCTCCGCTGGCGCCCGACTTCCCTCAGAACCGGAGAGCGCAGCCTCACGAGGTGTCCCGGGCCACCGTCCGAGAGGCCTACCGGCTGCTGGAGCAGGAGGGCCTCGTCGAGGTCCGACCCGGCTCTGGACGCTATGTCCTCCCGGGTGCGACCGTCATGGTGCAGGGTTCGATCAACCTGGTGCAGTCGACGACGGCGATCCTCACCGACTTCGGATACGACCCGGAGATCCACTTGATCGGCGCCACCGAGCGGCACCCGACGCCCGAGGAGGCCGAGGCGTTCGGTCTCACCCTCGACGATGTCGTCTTGCACGTCGAGCGGGCGTATGTCAGCCACGGAGAACTGCTCACCCACGCAGTCAACGCCCTTGATCCGAAGCGCCTGCCCATGGCATCGATGGATTGGACCACCTCCATCGCCGCCGCGTTCTCCGCTGTGGGGCGAGAGATCTCCTCCGGCTTCACCGATATCTCCGCGGCCGTGCTGCCGCGTGCCTTGGCGCGCCGGTACGCCGTGCCAGCGAGTGCCGCGTGGCTGCAATTCAATGGACCGCTGTTCGACCAGGCTGGCGAACCGCTGTGGTGGTCCAGGGAGCTGTGGCGTAGCGACGTACGCACCCTTCGAGTGGTCAACCGCAGCGGCCCCTAACTACGCCTGATCGCGGGCGCACCCACCCGCGCCACGCCGGAGGCTAGGGCGGCCTCTGGCAGCCGGTGCTGCTCGGTCACTGGCGACGCATGCCCCGGCTCGGACCCCTGCCCACCTCGACTTGTTCCAACCCCAACCCCAACCCGTTCCGTTCAACCTTCAGCTTCAGAAAGGAGGGGAGCCACATGACTCTGGTCCAAGCGATCCTCATCGGCCTCGTCGCGGTTCTCACCCACTTCGACGGCGCCTGGTTCGGCGAGATGAAGTTCCGAGAGCCAATCGTCTCCGGCTTCCTCGTTGGTCTCATCCTCGGTGATGTCTCGCAGGGCCTCATGGTGGGTGCGTCGTTGCAGTTGATGTGGATGGGCATCACCGGCATCGGCGCTGCCCCCAAAGATCGATATCGGTGTCGGCGGCACCATCGGCGCCGCTGCCGCGCTGGTGACCGGCGGCGACGCGGCCAGTGCCGTGCTCTTCGCCGTACCGGTCGCGGTGCTGATGCAGCTCGTCGAGACGGCGGTGATGTCGATGTTCTCGACATTCATGCCGTTGGCCGAGCGGCGCATCGACGACTTCGACATCCGCGGAGTGGTCCGAATCCACTACCTCTGCGGAGTCATCACGTTCTTCGTCTACTTCATCCCGAGTGCCGCCGCGGTCTACTGGGGCACGGACGCCATCGAGGCGATTGTCAACTGGATGCCGAACTGGCTGCAGCACGCCCTCGACGGGATGGCTGCCCTGCTGCCCGCACTCGGCTTCGCCATGCTGCTGGACGTCATCATGACCAAGAAGTTGATCCCCTTCCTCATCCTCGGCTTCGTGCCCGCGGCATTCGTTGGTCATGACCTGAGCATGGTTGGCATCGCGGCCATCGCTTTCGCTCTCGCGATGATCATCTTCAACCTCTACAACGACCTGCAGGCCAACAGTGGCCCCGGCGCTGACCCGCAGGCCAGCCCAGATGCGGCCCCGGTCCCTGCCATGGCGGGCGCGGCTGCAGATCCCGACAACGAGTGGGAGGACTGAACCATGACTGACGTGGCTGAGACGACCGGTATGGTCGCCGAACCCGAGCTCAAGGAGCTTCCGAAGAAGGAGTTCCGCAGCATCTTCTGGCGCAGCTTCTCACTGCTGGGGTCCTTCAACTTCGAGCGGATGGAAGCACTGGGGTTCCTCTACGCGCTGATCCCCTCGCTCAAACGCATCTACGGCGACGACGAGGATGGCCTGAAGAAGGCCATGCGCCGACACATGGCGACCTTCAACATGACCGTCGCACCATCCCCGCTGGTCATGGGCACGGCGATCGCCATGGAGGAGAAGGCCAAGGAGGACCCCGAGTTCCCGCCCTCCGCCATCACCGACGTCAAGGTCGCACTGATGGGGCCGCTGTCCGGCATCGGCGACACCTTCTTCTGGGGCATCTTCCGGATCCTGGCGATCTCGCTGTCCCTCGGCTTCGCCCAACAGGGCAGTTGGCTGGCGCCGGTCGTGCTGCTTGTGGTGTTCAACATCCCCAACTTCGCAACCCGGTGGTACACGCTGAAGCTCGGCTACCGACAGGGCCAGGCGATCATGCACTCGATGGGCAACCCACGAGTGATGCAGCTCTTCACCTACTGCGCAGGCATCGTCGGTGCGATGGCGATGGGCTCGATGACGGCGTTCTGGGTGTCCATCAACAGTCCGCTGAAGTTCACGATCTCCAAGAACGAGATCGTGATCCAGGACTACCTCGACCAGATCTTCCCCCAGCTACTGCCGCTTGCGGCGACGCTTGGCATCCTCTGGATGCTGAAGAGGCGGATGCCGGTCATGTCCATCATCGGGATTGTTATCGCTGTGGGCGGCGTCCTCGGCGCCCTCCGCGTGATCAGCGGCTGACCAGGGGTGATCATCGATGGCAATTGTTGAGGTCCGCATCGACGACCGTCTGGTGCACGGCCAGGTGTCCAACCTCTGGGTGCCCCACGTCGGAGCAGAGCGCCTCCTCATCGTGGACGACGTTGTCGCCCAGGACGAGGACCGCAAGGCGATCTTGAAGTTCGGCTGCCCGCCGCAATGCAAGCTTCTCCATCTTCAGCGCCGCAACAGCGGCCGAGAAGCTGGGCCGGCGGATCGACGAGGGCATCAACGTCATGATCATCGCGGCGAGTCCGATCCCGCTGTTGCGGATGATCGAACTCGGCTATCCGCTGCCTTCCATCACCGTCGGGAACATGTCGCGGCGCGAGGGCACGCGGCAGCTGGCCAACTTGGTCTTCGCGGACGGCGACGAGATCGCCGCGTTCACCCATCTCGTGGAGCTCGGCGCGAAGATCGTGTTCCAGCCCACTCCGTCCAGCCGCAGGGAGGATCTCACTGCGGCCATCGCCAAGAACTGAGGAGAAACATCACCATGGCAGAAGCGGTCGACATCGAGCAGACCGTCCTCGGCAACGTCCTGGATCAGCCGGAGATGCTGCAAGCGGCCTTCGCGGCTCGGGAGAGCTTCGCGACACCATTCGTCGCTGCCTTCCAGGCTGCTCCGGTGTCGCGCGTGGTGTTCCTCGGCTCCGGCACGTCGTACAACGTCGCGAATCTCGCCGCGTCGTACTTCACCCGCATCGTCGGCGTCGAGGGCACTGCTCCTTATCCCACCGAGTTCACCAACTACGGCGCCGGCGTCGACCCGGGTGTGACGGATCCGTCGACGATCCTGTGTGTCGGGATCAGCCAATCCGGCACCTCGATCTCCACATGTGGGGCCTTGGAGCATGCCCGGGCCAAGGGATACCGAACCCTGGCCCTCACCGGATACGCCGACGGCCGGGTGGCCACTCTCGTGGACGCGGTGGCGCCGCTGCTCATGGGCGTGGAGATCACCGGTCCGGAGACGAAGGGCTACACGGCTTCGGTGCTCACCGTCTACCTCTGGGCCTACGCCACCGCGCTGGCCACGGGAGCAGTCAGCGAGGCTGAGGCAGAGGCCGCGGTGGCAGCCGCCGGCGAGGTCACCGCTCGCTTCGAGACCGTGGTGCGCGAGTCGGAGGAGTGGTACGACCGCAACCGGACCGGGCTGCTGCACAGCACTCGGGTCAACATCCTCGGCTATGGCATCGACTACGGCACGATGCTGGAAGGTGTCCTCAAGGTTGCCGAGATGCTCCGGGTTCCCACGATCGGCAACCTGGTCGAGGAGCACGTGCACGGGCCGACGTACGCCCTGCGGTTCGACCACGCCACCCTCTTCATCGGTTCGGACGAAGCAGAGTTCGAGCGGATGGTGGAGATCCGCAACGCCATCGGCGAGCACGCTCCGGGAGCACACGTGATCACCTGTCGCGACTTCCCCGGCGCCGACGAGCGCGATCTGGTCTTCTCGGTGAAGGCGGGCGTCTTCCTCGCACCGCTGCTGTACACCGTGCCCTTCC
This sequence comes from Nocardioides sp., assembly GCF_047602075.1. GTDB lineage: Bacteria > Actinomycetota > Actinomycetes > Propionibacteriales > Nocardioidaceae > Nocardioides. The sequence goes on along the minus strand of NZ_JASGIF010000001.1, from coordinate 2,087,881 downwards.
AGTTCTTGGCGGCCAAGGGCGGGAAGGACGTCTACATCGACACCAATGTCAACCCGGTCCCGATCCACTTCGGACACTACGGGGAGGCCTGAGGAGGGGAATGACGTGACAGGGACGATGCGGGCCAGCGCCTCGACCGCGATTCTTGTCACTGGCCACGGTCAATTTGCGTCCGGTCTGGTGAGCGCCCTGGAGCTGATCATGGGACCGCAGACGAACCTGATGGCCGTCGACTTCCCGGGCACCGACACCGCCACCGAGCTCACCGAGCACCTCACGTCGGCGATGGCCTCACTCTCGACGGCTGACCAGGTCGCAGTGTTCTGCGATCTGCGCGGTGGATCGCCCTTCAACGTGGCGACCTCGCTGGCCAGCGACCGCGACGACGTCGCCGTGCTCTTCGGCGTCAACCTTCCGACACTGATGGAGTTCATCGGCCGACGCTCCAGGGCCGCCGAGGTCGAAACGCTCTCGACGGCGGCCATCGCCGCGGGTAGGGACGGCCTCGGGCGCTTCGCGCTGACGACGGCTCAGGCCGACGATGAAGGTGACTGGGCCTGATCCCGAGAGTCTGGCATGGGTGTGTGGCTCGCCCTGTTGCCCGGCCGGAGGTCGTGCTAGGCGCGCTCAGAGCAGTGCGGCGGCTGTCAGCTCAAGGGTCTGCTCACGCGAGCGGGCGCTCCGCGGGTCCTCACCTCGGTGGGCGGAGCCGATGGGGTTGACCATGACCTCGTCGACCTCGAAGCGTGCTGCCAGCTTGCGGATCTGCTCGGCCGCGTCGGCGGGGTCACCGATGACAGCGCGGGTCAGGCCGTCGTCGATCAGCGGCTGGAGCCGTGAGGTGTCGAGCGCCAACGCGTCCTCGATGAGGTCGAGCGGCCCCAACGGCATCCCGGAGCGAAGTCGAGCCATCAGCTGCATCTGCGGAAGCGCAGCCTCGACCGCCTCCTCGCGGGTCGGCGCCACGACGGCGTTGATGGTGAGGAAGGTGATCGGTTCGGCTGCGGCCTCCGACGGGGCGAACTCACGGCGATAGACCGCGAGTGCCTCGGCGGTGTGCTCTCCCGAGAAGTGGTGCGCGAACACGTAGGGGAGCCCCTTCGCCGCTGCGAGGTGCGCGGAGTACATCGAGGAGCCGAGCAGCCAGAGTCGCGGCTCGGTGGCGGCCGCGGGCGTCGCCTTGAGCACATACTGCTGGCGTGGGATCGGCACTCGGACACCGTCGCTGCCCATCAGCGCGACGACGTCGTCGAGGTACTCGGGGAAGCGCTGAACGTCGGTGTCGTCACGACCCGCGGCACCCCGCAGGGCGATCGAGGTGACCGGGTCGGAGCCTGGTGCGCGGCCGATGCCCAGGTCGATGCGGCCAGGGTGAGCCGCCTCCAGCAGGGCGAACTGCTCGGCCACGGCTAGCGGTGCGTGGTTCGGCAGCATCACCCCGCCGGAGCCGACGCGGATCCGCTCGGTGTGCGCAGCGAGATGGGCGATCAACACTGGCGGAGACGTTGCCGCGACAGCGGCCATGTTGTGGTGCTCGGCAACCCAGTAGCGCGTAAAGCCCAACTCGTCCGCGACTCGCGCCAGTGAGGTCGACGCCGCCAGGGCGTCACTGGTGGTCTGGTCGGTGCGGACCGGGACGAGGTCGAGGACGGAGAGTCGCATAGTGAGAGCCAACGCTCGAAGGCGTCGTCTGCTTCCGTCGCGACCCTCAGGTCACTCGCCGCGGGTCCCCGCCGCGACTGAGAGAAGTACGGCGGAGGAGATGAAGGCCCAGTCGCCGCACCGAGCAGCACCAGCGAGGCGAGCGCCAGCAGATAGCCGTTGACCACCCACTGCAGCTGCCCGAGGGACGCGTCCAGGTCCTCCCCGATCGTGCGGACCGCGACATTGACGACCGTCCCGTCGAGGATCGCGATCCCCTATCCGAGGGTCAGGGCGGCCAGCGTCAGGCGACCGCGTGGCTCGCCGCCACCGACATCGACCCCCGCCTCTGGAGCGACGGATTCGATCGTTATCGTTCCGTTATCTGAAGTCGGTGGATAACCCGGGTCGTGGGGCCATCAGTGTCGGTGGGCGGTGCTGGGATGGAGGCATGGGCAAGAGGAAGCACCGGGACCGAGACGAGCAGCCGCAGCCGCGGGCGCTCGATGACCTGGATGCAGCCCAGACTCTGGCGGCAGTCGAGGCCGGTGTCCTGCATCGTCGGGCAGCGGAGGTCGAGGACCTCGAGCTGGTCGGACGCTGGGCCGACCTGCACGGGGCCGATCCTCACGGAGGTCCGGGGACCGACTCGCCCTTCGGTGACCGACTGATTCACCTCGGCGGCGAAGGCACCCCGGGTGTCCAGGAGCTGTGCTTGAACGAGCTCGCCGTGGCCCAGCGGGTCTCGGTGCTGCGGACACGGTCCATGACCGCCGAGGTGCTCGACCTGCGCCACCGGCTGCCGCGGACCTGGGCGCTGACTCAGCAGCTTCAGGTCGAGCCCTGGCTGGCTCGCAAGGTCTCCAGCGCCACCAGGCATCTGGACCAAGACACCGCCAGCTGGGTCGACGCGTGCGTCGCCCGGGTCGCGGCGGACCTGCCGCCGGGGCGAGTGCTCGCGCTCGTTGAGGCCAAGATCGTCGAGGCCGACCCCGAGGGTCACGCCACTCGGGCGGCGAAGGAGCGCGAGCGGCGCTATGTCGCTCTGGGCCGCACAGACGAGGCCGGTCTGCGCCACGTGATCGCCCGGATCAGCGCTGGCGACGCGGTCTGGATCGATGCCATGGTGGATCGGGTCGCCGACATCCTCGTCGCCCGCTTCCCCGAAGGCACTAGCCGCGACGAGCTCCGCGCCGAGGCCTTTGGCTGGCTGGCGCGCCCCGCCGAGCTCCTCGAACTGCTTCTCACCGCTGCGCAGGAGACAGAAGCAGATGCCGAGACGGAAGTTGTGACCGACACCGACCCAGACCCCGATCCAGAGCGGGAGCCCGAAGAGCCTGCCGGATCTCGGGCTACCGACCTGTCCGCGTGGGCGATCGAGGCACTGCGGAGCTTGGACCCAGCTAAACTGCGGCCGCAGGCCGTCTTGTATCTCCATCTTCACCAGACAGTCCTGGCAGGCCAGAGCCCTGGTGTGGTCAGGGTCGAAGACCTCGGCCCGATCGGGCTGGATCAGCTCACTGACCTTCTTCGGCACGCCTACGTCACCTGCCGCCCGGTGATCGACCTGGCCGACCAGGTCGCGGTGGACAGCTACGAATGCCCCGAGTCGATCCGAGAGCGGATCCGACTGACGAACCCGACCGACTACTTCCCCTATGCAGCGACGGCCTCTCGTCGTCTCGATCTCGACCATGTCGTCCCGTTCGACCGGCATGGGCCGCCCGGACAGACGGGCACCCACAACCTCGGCCCGCTCGGCCGTCGACATCACCGCAGCAAGACCTTCGCCGGCTATCAGGCGCGCCAACTCGGTCCTGGCCGCTATCTGTGGCGGACGCCGCACGGCCGTTACTTCATCGTCGATGGCACCGGCACCCACCCGATCGATCCCGGGTCAGGCGAAGAACTGCTCCAAGCCAGTTAGGGGTCTGCCTCTCCGGGATAACTCCAGATGGCGGCCCTGCGGTCGGGATCATCCGGATCCACGGCGACCTGTTCGGGGAGTGCTCTGGGTCGCGATCTTGGTGACCAGGGATGAGCCGAGCGTAGAGACGGTCGAGCAGCCAGGGGCGCGGAGCACCTGGAAGGACTGCGTGATGCGGGTGCCGCTCCCGATCGGCTCCATCGTCAGCTGCCATTCGGTGCTGTCCGGGACGAAGAAGGTCGGCACCGTCCGCCAGGTGAGCACGTCGGGCGGGTCGACGACGGTGAACTCGCAGATCCGGCACTCACCGGTAGGATCTGCAGGGTGACTGACATCAACGCCGATGGTCCTGTGCTCGAGCACGCCGTCCTGGAAGTGAGAGCTGGGCAGGCGGCCGAGTTCGAGGAGGCGCTCGGCCAAGCCCTGCCGATCATCCGGTCCGCGACGGGGTGCGTGCGAGCCAACGTCTCTCGCTGTGTCGAGTCGCCGAGTCGCTTCCTCCTGCTCGTCGAGTGGGAGCGTCTGGCCGATCACGACCCGGGCTTCCGGAGCTCATCGGGATACCAGCAGTGGCGTGCGCTGCTCCATCACTTCTACGACCCGATGCCCGTGGTCGAGCACTTCGCCGAGGTCGGGCCGAAGGATGTCCGCGGCTGACTCGCCATGAAGCTCTGCCTCCTGCCCAGCCCCCTAACAACCCCGGCGGTGACGCAACCGTTGGCGGCTGCGCTACGAAGGCGCGGGCACGAGGCGTTGGTCGCCACCCGAGGTGGGACGGATGTGGAACAGGTGCTGGCGGAGTTCGTCGCAGCCGCCCAGGGCGCCGATGTCGTCGTACCCCATTCCAACGCCGGTCGGTTCGCGCCGGCAGTCGCGGAGCAGGTCGGTGCGCGACTGGTCTGCCTGGACTCACTGCTGCCCGGGGAGGAGCCCGATCCCGGATGGACCGACGTGCTTCGCTCCAAGGAGCTGGCCGACGGTCTGCTTGCGCCTTGGTCGACCTGGTGGCCGCGCGAGGACGTCGACGCGGTGGTTGGTGAACACTGGGCCCTGCTGACGACGGACGAGCCACGGGTCCCGCTTCGGCTGCTCCTCGAGCAGCCGCCCGCTCCGGAGGATTGGCTAACGCGGCGTTCTGGCTACATCGCCTTCGGCGACACCTACGCCGAGCAGGCGGCGCTCGCGGAGGCGAACGGTTGGGAAGTACGTCGCCTCGACGGCGGTCACCTGCATCTGCTCACCGCTCCCGATGACGTTGCCGACGTCCTGCTCGACGTCGTCGCGGGGCTTGCCCACTGAACCGTGTGAGCCTGCCGGTCGTAACCCGGAGTATGACAACCCGATGGGTCGGCGCCGCTGCGGTGGCGGTTTCAGCGATCGTCCACCTGTCTCTCTGGTTCGACGGGGTCAAGGACCAGGGCACGGTCGGCGCGCTCTTCGTAGTGAACGTGGTGGCGGGCCTGGTGATCGCCGTACTGCTGGTCCGCTGGCAGCACTGGCTGCCGCTCCTGCTGTTGGTGGGCTTCGGCGCGAGCACCCTCGGCGCCTTCTTGATCTCGGCGAGCGGAAGCCTCTTCGGGATCCACACGGGCTGGAGTTGGTATGCCTGGCTGGCGGCAATCGCCGAGATCGTGGCGGTGATCGCCGGTGTTGCCGCCGCCGCCCGGGAGGGCTACCTCAACCGTCGATAGCTGTCGCTGGTTCAGCGGGACGACGGCCCAGTGGACAGGCCGGCCGATACTGTTGCCTGCGCAAGCAGCTGGGCGAGGTCACCTACGTCTCGCAGACGGAGGCTCGTGCATCCCTGGGGCTGCCCACGGCTCCATTGCGGAATGCGCACAACTGAGCCCGGCCTAGTTTCACAAGGAACCTGACAGTCCGAGTCGGGGCGAGCTCTCTCCCGGGGTCGGCCCTATTCCCAGTCGGTGTCCGGACTGAGATGCAGTCTTGGGTCCATGACCTCGTGCAGGACCCGGCCGATGGCCAGCAGATCACCCTCCCACCGACAGTAGAGGACGTGGCGGGGCCGCTTGACGCGCTCGCCCGAGCTTCGGATGACGCTATTGCGCAGGTGCCAGCTCAGGATGTCGGGTCCGAGTTCAGGACGCTTCTTGAGCAGTAAGCTGTCACGGTTTCGTGCTGCATGGCGCAGGGCCGCGACGATCAGTGCGCCGTAGCGTTGCGAGGCTTGCTCACCGAACTCGCGGTACGACGTTGCTAGGACATCATCGATGTCGTTCAGGGCTGCTTGGCTGAGACGAAATCAGCCGTCATGTTCAGCGTCGACCCGCTGGGCCGCGCCACGCCCGATGTTTGCAATGAAGTCGTCGAGGTCGGCGTCCGCAACGTCGACATGACGGCCCTGATCCAAGTCATCGAAGCCCTTCTGGACCTCGGCACGCAGCGCGGTCAGCGCGGTGGCATGATCACCTGTCCCCTCGATGCTGTCCAGCAGTGCGTACGCCAGGTGCTCGCGCTCGGCGGAGGGCAACTCCATCGCCGCTCGAATCACCTCGGCAGTCGTCATGGAAGGAGTCTAGTCCGACTAGATGCTCGTGGGTCTCGTGTTGAGACTGCCCACGGCGCGGTTGTGGATACGCGCACCAGGTTGACCTGATCCACATACCGCAGCGCCGCTGTCTCAGCCCACCAGGCGGTCAGCTTCTCCCATTGCCCGAGCGCGGTCATCGCGATCGCCACCGCAGGCGCCGCGATGGCTAGGACAACTCCGGTGGCCGTGTTCCCCACCTGCCATCCCCAGACGGCGAGGCTCGCGAAAGCCGCCAGCTCGAGCAGGAACTTGACCGCCAGGTTGAGGGATCGCACCAGACCATTCTGGTGCGGCTCTGTTCTAGCCCGGTTCGGTGATGCCCTCGTAGAGCCCGATCTCGTTGCCGTCGGGGTCGCTGATGCTGGCCCACCAACTCGTCTCCGAGATGGGTGACTTCTCCATCACACTTGACCGCCCTGCTCGACCGCCGTCGCCAATGCGGCATCGATCGAGTCGACCTCGACGTAGGAGCGTGGCTGGGTGAAGCCTTCGGAGCGTGGGGCGAGTCCGCTACCGCTGATCTGGTTGGGCGCTCGCCACATCGGGTCGCCCTCAAACCCGGGCACCTCGGCGATCTCCCAGCCGAACAGCGTTGAGTAGAACCCGCTGGATCGTGCTGTGTCGCTGACGGGAATGTCGATATGCGTGATGTCGCCGTGGGGCATGAGTGGCTCCTCGTGATCGGGCGTGCAACATTCCCTCTACCCTGCGCCGCTCGACCGCCGGGTTCAGGAGCTCAGCCCAGCCAGTATGAGCAGATGGGCGTATAGTTATGCGTATGCCACGGATGCAGGTCTATCTTCCAGATGCGCTCTACCACGAGGTCAAGGAGCGAGGGCTCCCCGCCTCCGAGCTGCTGCAAGAGGCTGTCATGGCTGAGTTGCGCAGGCTGGAGCTCGAAGCACGCACGGATGAGTACCTCGATGAGCTTGTTGCCGAGGTTGGCGAGCCGTCGCAGGAGGAAATGGCCCGCGCGGATGCGATCGCCCTCAGACTCCAAGAGCGCGCGCTCGCGGCCCGAGCCGGCTGATGCTCGTCCTCGACTCGGGAGGTGTGAGCCAGCTCGCGAAGCGCGATCGCCACACGGCCGCACTGGTGCTTTCACTTCGCCGCCGAGGACTATGGCCGCCGGTCGTGCCGACGGTTGTGCTGGTGGAGTCGTTGACCGGATCGACCGCACGGGACGCGAACACCAACCGTCTTCTGAAGGCATGCGACATCCGGCCCATGGTGTCGGAGCAGTTGGCTCGCCGGGCGGCTGTGCTACGGACCGCGGCGCGTAGGGGCTCCGCAGTCGATGCGCTCGTCGTCGCCATGGCCGAGCCAGGGCACACCATCCTCACCTCGGACGGTGCGGACCTGAGCGCTCTGGCCGCGAACGCGACCGATGTCGCGATCGAGCTGGTCTGATCCGCTGCAATGGCGACGCGTAGGACGAAAGTCAGCTCGTTGCTCGTTGCTCGTTGCTCGCGGCGCCGCGCTCAGTGGCACCGGCACCCAGATCTCGATCTCGTCTCGGCGCTTAGAACTCGATCATCGGCCGGCTTAGGTCTAGTCGGCGGTCTTGTCGCAGTGGTCAGTTGGCGGTGTTGATCATCCCGGCGCCGACGGTGACGCCGGTGGCCTCGTCGATGAGGATGAAGGAGCCCGTGGTGCGGTTCTTGGCGTAGGGGTCGCACAGCAGCGGCACCGTGGTGCGCAGCTGGACGCGGCCGATCTCGTTCAGACCAAGGCCCTTGGTGGCCACGTCGTCGCTGTCGCGGTGCAGAGTGTTGACGTCGAGGCGGTACTGGATGTCCTTGACCAGCGCACGGCCCATCCGGGTGGTGTGCTTGATGGCCAGCTTCTGCCGAGGCCGCAGCGGCTGGTTCGTCATCCAGCAGACCATCGCGTCGATGTCCTGGCTTGGCTGCGGAGCGTTGTTGATCCGAGCGATCATGTCGCCACGAGAGACATCCACGTCGTCGGCCAGCCGAACGGTCACCGACATCGGTGGGAACGCCTCGTCGAGCTCGGTGTCGAAAAGGTCGATGGCCTCGACCGTGGAGGTCATCCCCGAGGGCAGCACGATGACCTCGTCACCCTTCTTGATGACGCCGCCAGCGACCTGTCCGGCGTACCCCCGATAGTCGTGGAATTCGTCGGACTTCGGCCGGACGACGAACTGCACCGGGAAGCGGACGTCGACCAGGTCGCGGTCGGAGGCGACGTGGACGTGCTCGAGGTGGTGCATCAGGGTCGGGCCGTGATACCACGGCATCGCGTCGCTGCGCTCGACGACGTTGTCGCCGTTGAGCGCCGAGATCGGGATCACCTCGAGGTCGGGGATGTTCAGCTTCGTGGCGAACTGGGCGAACTCGTGGTGGATCTTCTCGTAGACGTCCTCGGCGTAGTCCACCAGGTCCATCTTGTTGACCGCGAGCACGAGGTGCGGGACGCGGAGGAGCGAGAGGAGTACGGCGTGGCGCCGGGACTGCTCGGTCAGGCCCTGGCGGGCGTCGACCAGCACCAGGCCGAGGTCGGCGGTGGAGGCGCCGGTGACCATGTTGCGGGTGTACTGAATGTGGCCCGGGGTGTCGGCGATGATGAACTTGCGGGTGGGCGTCGCGAAGTAGCGGTAGGCCACATCGATGGTGATGCCCTGCTCGCGCTCGGAGCGCAGTCCGTCGGTGAGCAGCGCCAGGTCGGTGTAGTCGTAGCCCTTGGACTGGCTGGTCGCCTCCACGGCCTCGAGCTGGTCCTCGAAGATCGACTTGGAGTCGAGCAGCAGCCGCCCGATCAGGGTCGACTTGCCGTCGTCGACCGAACCGGCGGTCGCGAAGCGGAGCAGGTCCATGGCCCCGGTGCTCGGGACCACGCCCGCATCGCCGTGGGTGGTCGGGTTGGTCTCGTCGCTGGCGGCCATCAGAAGTAGCCCTCCTTCTTCCGGTCCTCCATCGCGGCCTCGGAGAACTTGTCGTCGCCGCGGGTGGCGCCGCGCTCGGTGACCCGGGCAACGGCGATCTCGTCGATGATCTTGCTGATGGTGTCGGCCTCGGACTCCACGGCACCGGTGAGCGACCTGTCGCCGACCGTGCGGAATCGGACGGTGCGCGTCTCGATCGTCTCGCTGCCCCTGGGCTGGACGACGTCCGATGCCGACAGCAACAGTCCGTCGCGGTCGATCACGTCACGCTGGTGGGCGTAGTAGATCGACGGGATCTCGATGCCCTCACGACCGATGTAGTGCCACACGTCGAGCTCGGTCCAGTTGCTGATCGGGAAGATCCGCATGTGCTCGCCCTCGTGCAACTTGCCGTTGTAGAGGCTCCACAGCTCGGGGCGCTGGTTCTTCGGGTCCCACTGGCCGAACTCGTCGCGGTGGGAGTAGACCCGCTCCTTCGCGCGCGCCTTCTCCTCGTCACGACGACCGCCACCGAAGGCGGCAGTGAAGCCGTTCTCCTCGATGGCATTGAGCAAGGTGCCGATCTGCAGCCGGTTGCGGGAGGTCTTGCCGTCATCGACGACGATGCCGTCGGCGATCGCCTGATCCACGCTCGCCACGATGAGGCGTACGCCGAGGCGCGCGACCCAGCGGTCACGGGTCTCGAGCACCTCCGCGAAGTCCAGGCCGGTGTCGACCTGCATCACGGGGAACGGGATCTTGGCGGGGTAGAACGCCTTCTCCGCCAACCGCAGCATGCAGATGGAGTCCTTGCCGCCGGAGAACAGCAAGACCGGCTTCTCGAACTCCGCCGCAACCTCGCGGAAGATATGGATCGACTCCGCTTCCAGCTGGTCGAGCTGGCTCATCTGGTAGTCGGCGTGCGTGGGTGGTGCGCTCATGCTGATGATCGGGCCTCTCGGGTGAAGACAGCGACGCCCATCGTATCCGTCCGAACGGCCGGAACATGAATTCTGACCGATTTGGTGGACTTTCTGGAAACGCCGACGACCGACTTGCGGCGTTGATTGACCCGATCAGCACATGGGCGAGTATCCTGACCCGGCATATATCACACCGAGCCAAGGGGCACAACGTGGCTGACCAGCGACCCGAGACGTCGTCTAGTAGGCGTCTCGATCGACGCGCCGTGGTCCGGGCGGGCGTCTGGAGTGTGCCCATGATCGCTGTCGCCACCGCTGCTCCGGCTCTAGCAGCGTCGGGCGTCGCCGGAACGTTGGTCATGTACACCTTCAACGGTTGGACTGGCGAGAACACGTTGATCTGGCAGGCGAAGGTCACGAACATGTGGTCCTCGACGACTCCTACGACAGGCGCCGTAACGCTGCTGGTGTCGTTTGACGACGCCTTGGTGACCGGTGAACTGAAGAGCATGTCCGGAAGTGATTGGACTTCGTCGGCGCCCGTACAATCGGGCTCCAAGTGGATCTACTCCTTCACCTATGGCGCGACCATCGGCGTTAGCCAAGACTCGACTCTGCTCCAGTTCACCGTCTCGCGCGACGTGACCGCGAGTGGCAGTTTCACGGTCGATGGAGTCGCATCCGCCTCGAACATGACTCCGGCAACCAAATCGGAGACCTTCGCTGTGTGATGACGCAGCCGCCGTTGTTTCGGCGGCTGGGTATGCGGTGCCGCCGACTCGAAGGCGGCGAGGTCATACAGCCGAGTGTCGTCGTAAGTGCCACGCACCAACGTGTTGTACTGCTCGCGAGACGCCTTCGAGTCGCTCAACGACGCGTCCAACTACGTGCGCGATCGAGAGTCGTCAAGGGCTCAAGATCGGTGCTCCCGAGGAAGGTCGCCTGGCGGATGGGCTCCCTGTCCGGCGCCGAGTTCGAGGCTCGCGGGCAGGCAGTGGCCATGAGTGGCTACGGGACCTATCTCCTGGGTCTGCTCGGATAGTCCACCATTCGGCTGCGCCCAGTGGGCGGCCTACATCGGGGCCAGCACTACCGTCCAAGCGACGGCCTTGCCGGAGGCGGTGCCGGCGGTGGCGTTCTGGGCGGGCACCGAGCCGGCTGGCCACGCGGAGCTGTCGGCGGTGAGCGAGGTGAGCATGCCGGCGGAGGAGCCGGTGGTGGTGGCCCGCGAGGTCAGGCCGCTCGGCACCGTCCAGCCGTGGGCGGTCGACGTCTTGTCCACCCAGTAGCGCAGCACCACCGAGCCGGCCGCGCCCACGCTGCTGGCCGGGGCGGTGTGGGTGGCCGAGTTGCCGGTCTCGGCTCGCGAAGCGGAGGCGCTCACGGCGCCGGCGTCGTACGCCGCCAAAGTCACGCTGGTCTTGGCCTTCGCGTCCAGTGCGACACGCACTGTGCTGCCGGCCGAGGAGGCGGTCGCGGTGGTGGTGAGCAGCCACGACCGCAGATCGCTGCCGTCGGTGACCGTGCCCAGCTGCGTCCAGCCGCTCGGCACGGTGAGGGTGGCGGTCCGGTTGGTGGTCACCAGGAGCACCAACCGGTCGCCGGCTCGCACCGCGGCAGGCACGTTCACGGTGACCGCGGCCTTGTTGGCTTCGGTAGCGATCGCGGCACGGAAGCTCGCGTCGGACGTGGTCTCGGCGGTGACCTGCACGCTGGTGGTGTTCGTGCCGGTGGCCCCGTCGTTGTCGGTGACGGTCAAGGTGACCGAGTAGGTGCCGGCCGCCGCATAGCTGTGGGACGGATTGGCGGCCGTCGAGGTCACGCCGTCGCCGAAGTCCCAGGAGCGCGCGGTGATGGTGCCGTCCGGGTCGCTCGAGCCCGAGGAATCGAAGGTGCAGTCCAGCTGGGTGCAGCTCACCGAGGCGACTGCAGTGGGGCGCTGGTTGACCTGCGTCCCGCCACCGCCCACCAGGACCAGGGAGTAGGCCTGGCCGCCGCCTCCCGCCTTGGTTGCATCCGAGATGCCGGGGACGGTGATGGCGGTGGACCGGTTGGTGGTGGTGCCGTCGCCGAGCTGGCCGCTGGCGTTGAAGCCCCAGGCCCGCACCGTGCCATTGGCGAGGATCGCGAGGCCATGGTCGCGGCCCGAGCCGATCGAGACCGCGTTGCTGACGTTGTGGACCACGACGGGCCGGGTGCGGTTGACGGTGGTGCCGTCGCCGAGCTCGGCGCGGTAGTTGCGTCCCCAGGCCCGGACCTGTCCGTCGCTGCCGAGTGCATAGGAGTGGTGCGCGCCGGCGATCACCTCGGTCATCTCGGTGGCCACCTGGACCGGTGAGGTGCGGTTGGTCGTCGTACCGTCCCCCACCTGACCGTAGGCGTTGGCTCCCCACGCCCAGACCGTCCCGTTGCCGAGCAGGGCGAGTCCGTGGTCGCGGCCGCCCGCGACGGCCACGACGTTGGTGAGGCTGCCGACCCGCACCGGCGTGAGTCGCCGGGTGGTGGTGCCGTCGCCGAGGCCGCCCTCGGCATTGCGGCCCCAGGCCCACAAGGTGCCGTCGGCGCGGATGGCGTAGCTCATGTCGCGCCCAGCGGCGATCGCGACCGCGTCGGTCAGCCCGCTGACCTGGACAGGGGTACGCCGGGTCGTAGTGCTGCCGTCGCCCAGCTGCCCGTCGGTGTTCATCCCCCAACTGAGCACAGTCCCGTTCGCGCGCAGGGCCAGGCTGTGGTCGTGGCCCGTCTCGACCGCGATGGCGTCGCTGATGGTGCCGACCCGGGTGGGCACGTTCGTCTCCGCGACGCTGCCCAGACCGAGTTGGCCGAAGCCGTTGCTGCCCCACGTCCACACGGTGCCGTTGGACCGCAGCGCGATCGCGTGATCCCGGCCGCCGTGCAGATCGATCACGTCGGTGAGCCCGGAGACCGGGCCAGGCGTACGGCGGTCGCCGGAGGTGCCGTCGCCCAGTTGACCGTCGGCGTTGCCGCCCCAGGTCCACGGCGTCCCCGGCGGCGCCGCACCCACTGCCGGTGGCGAAACGAGCAGCGTCATCCCCGCTGCGGTAGCTCCCGCGGCAAGGAACGCCGCGATTCTGGTCCCCACGATCCCCATGTCCGCACCCCACGATTGCGGTCCACGAGCCGACGCACGCGTCCGCTCGACTGCTTCCCAGCAGCGTAGGCGGTCGAGGCCCTCGACGGCAGCCTCGAGAAGGCAAAGCCTGACGGTTCGTCAGCCGACCGGTAGTAGTCTCCTTCGAGGCGCATCGTGGGGTGCGCCGATGCGGCCCCTGGGAGTGTTCATGGATCAGCGCAAGCCTCTTGTCGCCCTGGTTGCGGGAGCCGTCGGAGCCTTGCTGATGGTGGGAGCACCGCCCGCAGATGCGGCGACCCGCTGGGAGCCGGTCACCAAGATGTGTCGGGTCAAGGACACCCGGATCACCGAGAACAGCGGGATGTCACACAGCACGTATGCGCGCCGTACTCTCTTCGTCCACAACGACAGCGGCGGCGGCCCGCAGTTCTTCGCCCTCAGCGCCCGGTGCAAGACCCAAGCGGTCTTCGACGTCCCGGGCGCGCCGGCCAAGGACTGGGAGGACATGGACTCCGGACCCGGTCACACGCTGTGGTTCGGGGACATCGGTGGTGACCGCGCCGAGGTCAACGTGGTGAGGGTCAACGAGCCGAAGAAGCTTCACTCGCGGGCGATCGCCCATCACAAGACCTATCGGCTGCGCTACCCGGACGGCGCTCACAACGCCGAGGCGATGATGGTGCGGCCGAAGAGCGGCCGCCTCTACATCATCACCAAGGCGCCCTCGGGAGCCGGCATCTACCGTGCGCCCACGGTGCTCAAGACGCACGGCGTGAACAAGCTGACCCGGATCGCCGCCGCCGGTCAGGGTCTGAGCGGCGCTGACTACGCCCGCGACGGCCGCCTCTTCGTGCTGCGCGGCTATCACATGGCCTTCGTCTACAAGAAGATCGGCGGCGAGCCGGTGAAGTTCCGTCTGCCTGAGGCGCACACGTTCGGCGAGGCGGTCACCTTCGACCGCTCCGGTCGCTTGGTGTTCGGCGCCGAAGGCGTGCGGCAGTGGCTGTGGCGGACACCCTGAGGGGAGATGATGGCCCGATGACCCTCACCGACCCCGTCAGCGTCGAGTTCACGCTCGGCCGCGAGCAGTGCATCTTCGCCTTCGGTCCCGAGCTGCGACCGGCGGTAACGGTGGGCTCTGGGGCGGTGGTCCGGCTGATGCTCAACGACTGCTACCACGGGCAGGTCACCTCTGAGGCGGATCTGCCGTCGGGTATCGACGAGAGCATGATCAACGCGGCCACTGGACCGATCGAGGTGCGGGAGGCCCAGCCCGGCGACACGTTGGTGGTGGACCTGCTCGAGATCAACCCCGGGCCGCGAGGCGCGGCGACGGTCTCGGCAGGCCGCGGACAACTGCAACACCTCGGCCTGACCGATGCCACCCGGATGTTCGACGTTGCCGACGGGTTGGTCCGGATGAACGAACGCGTGGCCTTCCCGGCTCGCCCCATGGTTGGCGTGATCGGTGTCGCGACCGGAGGAGAGGTGGCGCCGACCCTCGACGCCGGCCCACACGGTGGCAACCTCGACGACAACCTGCACACCGTCGGCACCCGAGTCCTGCTGCCCGTGCGTCAGCCAGGGGCGATGCTCGCGATCGGCGACATGCATGCGGCGATGGGTGATGGCGAGGTCGGCGGCAGCGGCGTCGAGATCGACGGCGATGTCCTGATCCGGGTCGGCATCGAGCCCGGTCGGCAGACCACCTGGCCGGCGGCCGTCCTCGACGACCACTGGGTCACCCACGGCACCACCGTGGAGGACCTGACCGGCGCGGTGGATGCCGCCTGCGACGAGGCCGGCCGGCTGCTGGTCGACCAGTGGGGCTTCACGGTGGAGGACGCCATGGTGTTCCTCTCGGTCGCCTGCGATGTCGGCATCGCGCAGGCCGTGCATCCCTGTCCCGGCACCGTGATCGCCCGGGTGAAGGTGCCCCGGATCGACGCCTGCCCGCTGCCGTTCCGGCCGCGGACGTAGGGCTGACTTTCCGTCAGGTGAGCACGAAGTAGCACAGCGCTGCGCCGCCCACGGCGACGATCAGGGCTCGGTAGGCCGGCTGGGGGATGAGGCGGCCATAGCGACCACCGAGGATTCCGCCGAGCAGCGAGCCGACGGCGATCGCGATGGCGGCCGGCCAGGAGACGTGGGTGGTGGAGACGAAGACGATCGCGGCAGCCATGTTGGCGGTGGCGGCCAGCGCATTCTTGTAGGCGTTGGCTCGATGGAGGTCGCCTTCGAGAGTCAGCGACAGCAATGAGAGCAGCAAGACTCCCTGGGCGGCACCGAAGTAGCCGCCGTAGACGCCGGTCAGACCAGCGACGGTCCAGGTCGCGCGCGGGCTGTGCCGGATGGTGCCGGTCGCCTGTCGCTCGGCGATCCGCTCCTTCAACCGTGGTCCGATGATCACGAGCACCAGGGCGACGGCGATGAGCACGGGGACGACGGCCTCGAAGGCCTCCTTGGGCAGGCGGAGGAGGAGCAGGGCGCCGGCCAACCCGCCGGCGGCCGAGCACAGCATGGTCGCGGCAAGCGGTCGCCAGGCGCCGCCGTACTCGTGCCGATTGGTCCAGGCGGCCGCGACCGAAGCCGGCAGCACGCCGACGTTGTTGGTGACATTGGCGAGCACGGACGGATAGCCGAGCGCGAGCAGCGCTGGGAAGGTGATCAGCGAGCCCGAGCCCACCACCGCGTTGATGAGTCCGGCGAGCAGGCCGGCGACACCGAGGATGAGGAAGTCCAGCGGACTCACCCGGCCGATCCGAGGACGACGGCCGATCCGTCGGCGCGGGGGTCGCTGCCGGCCGTCACCGCTCCGTCGTTGTCCAGGGCGATGAGGTTGGCATGCCCGAGCAGCTCGTCGTGGGGTGGCACGGACGTGACCACGAAGGCGGTGTCTGCCGCGAGTGCCGCCCGAACCGCCGCAGGCGCATCGGACTCCACCGTCACGGTGCTGGTCAGGTCGCCGTCGTCTTGCCGACCCACCACGAACCGCGGGGCAGCGACCGCCTCGGCCGGACGGGCACCAGCCATCGCGCGGAGCAAGACCTGGCTGTGGATCTGCGGCTGGCCCTGCCCGCCCATGGTCGACGACACCCAGGCGAGCCGCCCATCGGGCCGGGTGACGACGACCGGCATCAGCGTGTGGCGGGGACGCTTGCCGGGCGCGAACACGTTGGGGGAGGAGGAGTCCAGGGAGAACGACGTGCCGCGATTCTGGAACAGGATCCCGGACGCAGGCTCGAGCACGCACGCGCCGAAGCCGTGGAATACAGACTGGATCAGCGAGACCGCGCAGCCGTCGGCACTGACGGCGCTGATGCCGACGGTGTCGCCATGGGGTACGACGGCGCTGGCCTCCAGCCTCGGGGGAGTGGCGGTGAGCAGTTGCCGCAGATCGACCTTCGCCTGCCTCGGATCGGCAAGCCAGGCGTCGCGAGCGTCGTTGGCAGCCAGGAAGGCTCGGGCCAAGTCCACCGGATCGGGTTCGAACCCGCCCTTGCTCGGCAAGGTGGTCAGCGTGCGGAGCAGGGCGAAGCCCTGGGTGTTGGGCGGGCTGGTGTGGATGTCGAACCCGGAGGCGTTCACACAGCGCAGTCGACCGTTGGGGAGGGCGACCAAGGCGACCAGGTCGGAGCCGAGAGCGACGTTGTTGGGGTAGACGACGCAGAGCACGGCTGCCGCGGCGATCGCTGCATCAACCGCGGTCCCGCCATCAGCGAGGACCGCCGCGCCGGCGTCGGTCGCCAGCACGTGTGGTGTGGCGATCCCAGCGCGGGCCGGCCGGCCTGGGGCCGTGGTCATGGGGTGCTCACGCCAGGTCGTCCTCGCCGGCCTCGGTCAGAGCATCGTCGGTCAGAGCATCGTCGGTCAAGACACCCTCGGCCAGGGTGCGCTCGGCCATCACGATCTGCTCTCGGACGGCGACGAGATGGGCGCGAGCCTCCCGCTCGGCAGCCTCGGCGTCCTTGGCGCGGATGGCGTCCAGGATCCGCTGATGGGCCGCCGTGGAGGAGTCGCGGCGAGCCTTGGTCTGCAGCGAGACGGAGCGGCTGGGGGCGATCAGGCTGGCGATCTGTTGGTTGAGCATCGCTAGCAGGGGGTTGTGGGTGTACTGCGCGATGGCCTGGTGGAAGGCCTGGTCGAGCTCGGCGTAGTGCTCCCTCGATCGCGGCGACCGCTGCGCCTCGACGAGGCCCTCCAGCTGCGCGATGTCGCGGGCGGTGGCCCTGATCGAGGTCAGCCCGGCGATCGGCGGCTCGATGATGGAGCGCAGCTCCAAGATGTGTTCGATGTCGGGGCGTGCGCCTGTGCTCAGCACTCCGCCGATGGCCCCTCCCGCGGCAGTGCGGGCCTCGGTGGGGGAGAGCACGACGGTCCCGCGGCCGGGACGCCGGTCGATCAGTCCCCGGATCTCCAGCTCGTGCAGTGCCTGCCGGATCGAGACCCGCGAGACCCCCAGTTGTTCGGTCAGCTCCATCTCGGACGGAAGCTTGTCGCCCGGCTGGAGGCTGCCGTCCAAGATCAGCTGCTCGAGCCGGATGGAGAGGCGATCGGGCAGGGACAGGGAGCGCTCGTTGCCCAAGGCAGACCAATCCACCACCAGACCAGATTAGTCTGACAAACAGACTAATGGCCAATCAGTCCGGACTGCAGTCAATGCGGCGGAGCCTCGGTGTCCCGTCTGGCCAGCTCTTGGAGATGCTGGTTGTATGCCGCGAGCTCGGCATCGTTGTCTCGCTCCGCCCGCCGGTCGTAGCGATCGGCGGCCCGGGAGTCCTGGCGATACCACTGGATCAGCATCACCAGGAAGAGGATCACGATGGGCACCTCGCTGAGGGCCCAGGTGACGGCACCGGCGAGATACTGATCCGCGGCAAGATCGGTGGAGTAGGGCCGGTCCAGCAGTCGGTAGTAGTCCCCGCCGATCAGGTTCTGCGAGGACATCACGCTGATGGCGAAGAAGGCGTGCAGCGGCATCACCAGGAGCAACAGCAGCACCCGACCGAGGTAGGGGAGCCGCCGCGGCAGCGGAGCAGAGCCGATCAGGACCTCGTAGAACAGCACGCCGGCGAGCAGGAAGTGCAGCTGCATGAAGGCGTGCCCCAGGTGGTTGAGCATCAGCTTGTCGAAGACCGGGGTGAGGTAGACGACGTACAAGCTGCCGATGAAGATCGCCGCGGCGACACCGGCGTTGGTGAGCAGCCGAACCGGCCGGGAGGCCAGCACCCGGGCCAGCAGCTGACGAGGCCCCGTCCCGCCGGGGGTGTCCGCGCCGGGGAGGGCGCGCAGCGCGAGCGTGACCGGGGCGCCGAGCACGACGAGGATGGGCGCCACCATCGAGAGCACCATGTGGCTGACCATGTGCAGGCTGAACAGCACGTGGGAGTAGACGCCGAGGCCCCCGAACGTCGCATAGCCGACGAAGACCAACCCGATCAGCCACACCAGGGTCCGCCAGATCGGCCAGTGATGGCCATGTCGCCGCAAGGTGATCACGCCGGTGAGGTAGAAGGCGGCGCCGAGGCCGCAGACCGCCAGCCCGACCCCTGAAGGAGTGAAACCCCAGAGCACGCGGGCGAGATCCGGCGCCGGTGGCAAGGGGCCGCCGAGGAGGCTCTCGGACAACGTGGTGTACGTCGCGCCGACCGGTGGCGGGGTCCGGGAGAGCCCCACCCCGAGGCCGATCGCAGTGCTCATCACCACGAGCTCGGCGCCGGTGAGCATCCCGAACAGCCGGCTGTCCGTCAGCCCGGCCTCGCGGCTCCTGACCATGGCGCGCAGCCGAGCAGCCAGCAGGCCGAGAACGGCGAAGGCGACGATCTTGGCGAGCACCCCACCGCCGTACCGGCTGGTGAACAGCTCGGTCACCCCACCGAGGCGAACCAGCGCGTTGACGGCACCACTGACACCGGTCAGGGCGAAGCACCAGACGGCCAGACCGGAGAATCGGTGCACTGCCCTGGTCCGCAGCCGCCTGCTGGCACCTAGATGCCACCACAACGCGACGACGCCGCCCACCCAGAACACCACGGCGAGGACGTGGATCAGCAACGAGACCACGGCCAGATCGTGGCTGCCGGCCGAGGCCGAGTGGCCGGTGAAGACGGGCGGGATGACCGCGAGCACCGAGAGGCCCAGCACGGCGCAGGTCTCGCCGTTGGTGAGCGCCCAGCGGCAGCCGACCGCGACCATCGCGACGAGGAGGAGTTGGACGAGGAGCAGCCGGCCCTGGTCGATCGAGGTCGCGAAGTCGACCACCGCGCCCAGGGCCAAGTGCGTCGGTGGCACCGCGAACAGGTCCGACACCGTCAACCAGATCTCGACGAGGCAGACGACGAACCAGGCCGTGGCGAATCGGCGGACTGTCGCCAAGGCGCGGATCGCCGGGTTGGACAGCTCGCTCGCCGTGGTGGTCATGGTGAGCGGCGCGACGACGAGGGCGCCGATGGCCGCGACCGCGAGCAGGTTGCTCAACGCCTGCGCGATCGGCAGGCCCCAACCGGTGAGCGGACCGGGGTCGGGGATGCCGGGCGGAGACGGCTGGGATGCGCCACCGCCGAGGGCGAGCATCGCCGTCATGGCGAGCACGCCCAAGACGGCGATGGCGAGGAGCAGCGCACCGCGCCGGGTCCGAAGGCCCGGGCGGCGCACCGACACCTGAGGTTCCGTCATCTGGCCGACCGTCTGGACCAGAGCAGCAGGATGAGGGCGATCAGGACCAGGCCTGCCCCCACGATGACGTGGGTCGCGTGCCTGGCCCAGAACCCTTCGGCCGACTCCTCGTCGGCCTGCGATGCCGCGGTGGCCGAGGACGAGTTGTCCGGCGAGGCCGCCGCGGTGGTCGGCTCGGTCGACGGCGACGTGCTCGCCGTGCCGTTGTCGGCCAGGGTGAAGGTCAGCTCGTCACTCACCGGGTGGCCGTCGTCGGAGACGACTCGATAGGCGACGGTGTAGGTCCCCGACGGCTCCTCGCCCGTGGAGGCGACCAGGTCCTGCGACACGGTCGCCCCGTCGCGTTGTGGATCACCGGCGGCGAGCTTGGCCCCGTCGGGGCCGATGACCGAGACGTAGATCGGCTCCTCCACCTCCTCGGTGAAGGTCAGGGTGACCGTGGTTGGGAGCCGGTCCACCTCTTGACCCTGCTCGGGGGTCGACGAGACCAGAGCGGTGTGGGCGGCGGCCGGTGCTGCCGTCCCGAGCGCGGCTGCCCCAGCCAGAAGTACGGCGGCGGCCAGGGCTCCGGTTGCCCGGTGTCGCATCGCTGGGTGTCGTGAAAGCGTCATGGGATATCTCCTCGAGGGTAGGCGTAGGCCAGGGGTCGTCGAGCAGCCGGTGGCCGTAGCGGACACCGGTGCTGGTGAGCCGTGGCAGCCGTCCGTTGCGGCCGCAGCGCTCAGCGACGCGGTGGCCCGCGAACCCCGACCGGTGCGCCGCACCAGGCCGCAAGCTGGGAGGTGGCCCGTTCGTGGACCAGCAGAGGTTCGGAGGTGGGTGTCGGGACCGCTCCGAGGAGTGGGCAGCGAGCCGCCACCCAGTGGTGCAGCAGGTCGAGCAGCGCCTGGTCGAGCCGGAGGCAGACCACGGCGGTCAGCGCTCCGACGAGCAGGTGGGTGGCCAGCATCCGCACAGCCGAGACGTCGGCGGCGTCGTGGGCTCCGGCTGCGGTGACCATCAAGAAGGCGTGCCAGCACACCTGGGACAGCAGCGCCGCGGCGGCCACGGCAGCGGCGTCCCCTGATCTGCGCACCAGCACGGCGCACACGACGATCGCCATCGGAATCACCAGCAGGGCGGAGACTCCCGGCACTGCGCCACCGGAGGAGGTGTGTGCGATCAGGGCGCCGAGGCCGCAGATGGATCCGGCGGCGAGGACACGGGGGTCAGTGACTGCGCGAGGGAACTGCTCGGCCCGCGCCTGCACTTCCCGCCTCCTACCCGTTGGTCGGTCGCGCCGACCACTCACTGGACACGGACTCTATCGCTGGGAGTGGAGCGCCCTCGCCCCGACCGCACGTCGAGGAGGGTGAGCCGACGGACTAGGCTCGTCCTGCCAGTCGTACTCCACGAGGTGGGGTCAGGGAACCCGGTGCGACTCCGGGACTGACGCGCAGCGGTGAGGGTGACGGGCGGGGCAGGTGTCCACCCGTGGGCACAGTCACTGGAGCATCGCTCCGGGAAGGCGCTCCGTGCCGGAGGATCCCGAGTCCGAAGACCTGCTGGCCCTAGCGGCGACCGCCGCCAGGTCCACCGCGGCCCCGCGCACGGGTCCTGACCGAGCAGGTGAGGCAGTGTCAGTCACCAGGACACGTGTGGACCGCTGCCCGGGCGTGCTGCGACCGTGGCCGGCCGGGGACGGGCTGCTCGTGCGGGTGCGGTTGATCGGCGGGAGGATCAGGTCGAGCCAACTGGCGGCGTTGGTTGCCTTCGCCGAGGAGTACGGCGACGGTCGGGTCCGCCTCACCGGTCGCGCGAACCTCCAGGTCCGCGGCCTCCCGGGCGCTGACGGAAGGCTCGCCCCAGCCGTGCTGGGCGCCTTGGCCGCGACCGGGCTGCTGCCCTCGACGAGCCACGACCTGGTGCGCAACGTGATGGTCTCGCCTCAGACCGGCCTGGCCGGCGGCCGAGCCGACCTGCGGCCGGTCGCCGACGAGCTGGATCGCCTCCTGTGTGCCAGCGAACGGCTGGCCGCCCTGCCCGGCAAGTTCCTGTTCGTCCTCGACGACGGCCGAGGCGACCTGGTCGATCACTCCTGCGACCTCGGTCTAGTCGCCCTCGACGGCGAAGGAGCCCAGCTCCGGGTCGGAGCGCGCTGGGGAGAGGTCGTCGACCTGACCGCCGCCCCCGCGGCACTGCTCACCCTCGCCGACGAGTTCTTGGATCGACGAGGCTCCGGGCCAGACGCCGCCTGGCACGTCGAGGAGCTCACCGCTGACCTGCGACGGGCAGCACCCGCCGATCCGCGGCTGCCCGAGGTCAGTGGACCACTTCCGTTCGGTCGGGTTCCGGGCGGCACCCATGTCGCCGTACCGGACAGCGGGCTCGACCGTGCCGCCGTCGAGCGGCTGACCAGCGGCGCGGGCGAGCTGGTGGTCACGCCGTGGCGTGGGGTGCTGGTGCCGGGAGGTGAACGATGAGCGGGCCGGTGCCACCGCCGCGACGCTACGACTACCTCACCGAGGGAGCCGGCATCTATCGAGAGTCCTTCGCCACCATCAGGCGCGAGGCGGACCTGAGCCGCCTGCCGCTCGACGCGGAGAAGCTGGCGGTGCGGATGATCCACGGCAGCGGGCAGGTCGACCTGGTCGAGGACCTGGTGATCCACCCCGGCCTGGTCGGTTCGGCCCGCGCCGCGCTGGAGGCTGGTGCGCCGATCCTGTGCGACGCCACCATGGTGGTCACCGGCGTCACCCGATCACGGCTGCCGGCGGACAACGAGGTGATCTGCCTGCTCAATGACGACCGGGTGCCGACGTTGGCGGCCGCCTGGGGGACGACGCGAACCGCGGCCGCGGTGTCCTTGTGGGAGCCCCGGCTGGCCGGCGCGGTCGTCGCGATCGGCAACGCACCGACGGCGTTGTTCCACCTGATGGAGATGCTGATCGCCGGCGCTCCGCGGCCCGCCGCGATCGTCGGCTGCCCGGTCGGGTTCATCGGGGCCGCCGAGTCCAAACAGGCACTCATCGACCTGGCCGACACGCACGGCATCGACGTGCCCTACGCGACGGTGACCGGCCGACGCGGTGGGTCCGCGATGACCTCGTCGGCGCTCAACGCCCTGGCTCAGGAGCGCGAATGACGGGCCGGCTGTTCGGCGTCGGGGTCGGCCCGGGCGACCCGGACCTGATCACTCGGAAGGCTGCCCGGCTGATCGAGTGTGCCGACGTGGTCGCGTATCACGCCGGGGTTGGCAAGGAGTCGCATGCGCGGCGGATCGCGGCGGAGCTCTTTCCCGCCGAGGTGATCGAGGAGGAGCTGACCTATCCGGTCACGACCGGTGGGACCGACCACCCCGAGGGCTACGTCGGGGCACTGCGCGACTTCTACGCCGACGCTGCGGGCCGACTGGCCGCGCACCTGGACGCCGGGCGTGACGTCGTCGTGCTGGCCGAGGGTGATCCGCTGTTCTACGGCTCCTACATGTACCTGCACGACCGGCTCGCCGAGCAGTATCCGACCGAGATCGTCCCGGGCGTGCCGGCGTTCGCAGCAGCGACCGCGGCCGTCGGGTTGCCGTTGGCCCGGCAACAAGACGTGTTGACGGTGCTGCCCGGCACCCTGCCAGAGCCTGAGCTCGCTCGGCGCCTCGCGGACGCGGACGCCGCGGTCGTGATGAAGCTGGGTCGCACCTTTCCCGCCGTACGTCGCGCTCTCGAGGCCGCCGGACGACTCGACGGCGCGGTCTACGTCGAGCGCGCCTCCGGCCCCGGCGAGCGCTGGCTTCCCGTCGCCGAGGTTGCCGAGGACACCGTGCCGTACTTCTCGCTGGTCCTGGTGCCCGGTGACAGTCGGCACGGCCCTCGCTCTCGCGAGCGCGTGGACGAGGGGCCGACGGGCGTTGCTCAGACCGCCGGGTCGTCGTCGACCGCCGAGCTGCTCGTCGTCGGGTTGGGTCCGGGGCCTGACCGCTGGCTGACCGCCGAGGCGGCCGAGGCATTGGCCGGCGTCGACCACGTGGTCGGATACGGACCGTACGTCGACCGCATCCCCCAGCGTGTCGGCCTCTCCCGACACACCTCCGGCAACACCGTCGAGGTCGAGCGGGCCCGGCTCGCGTTGGGCTTGGCCGCTGACGGTGAACGGGTCGCCGTGGTCTCAGGTGGTGACGCGGGGGTGTTCGGGATGGCGGCGGCGGTCTTCGAGGCCGCCGAGGATCCCGCGTTCGCCGACGTCGAGATCGCCGTGCTGCCCGGTCTCAGCGCTGTCCAGGCCGTGGCGGCCCGCGCCGGAGCACCCATCGGCGCCGACTTCGCGGTGCTCAGCCTCTCGGACCGGCTCAAGCCCTGGGACGTCATCGAGCGGCGCTTGCGAGCCATCGCCGAGGCCGACCTGGTGCTGGCCGTCTACAACCCCGCGTCCCGCTCCCGCACCACCCAGGTCGCCGCCGCCCAGCGGTTGCTGTTGAAGCACAAGCGACCCGACACGGTCGTTGTGGTGGGGCGTGATGTCGGCCGAGCCGAGGAGTCGCTCACCGTGACCACGCTGGCCGATCTCGACGCGTCCTCCATTGATATGAAGTGCCTGCTGATCATCGGCTCGACCAGCACCCGGGTCGGCGCCGCTGGTGTCTGGACGCCGCGCTGGGCAGAGCGGTCGGAGGCTGGGCCGCCGGAGGCAGGACCGTGACTGTCTCCTTCGTAGGCGCCGGCCCGGGTGCAGCTGACCTGCTCACCGTGCGCGCCGTACGCCTCCTCGGGCGAGCCGACCTGGTGCTCTATCCGGGCACCTACCTCGACCCCGAGGTGCTCGAGCACTGCGCGCCGTCCGCCCGGCTGGTCGACACCCAGGACCTGGATCTGGACAGGATCGTCGACCTCCTGGTGGCGGCCGATCGGGCGGGTGAAGACGTCTGTCGGTTGACCTCCGGCGATCCCTCGCTCTATTCCGCGGTCGCCGAGCAGACCGCACGGCTGGACCGGGCCGGTGTGCCATGGCAGATTGTGCCGGGCGTCCCGGCCTATGCCGCTGCGGCCGCCGTGGTTGGCCGTGAGTTGACCGCCCCGGTGGTCGCCCAGTCGGTGGTCCTGACCCGCACCCAGGCTCGGTCGACAG
This sequence comes from Nocardioides sp., assembly GCF_047602075.1. GTDB lineage: Bacteria > Actinomycetota > Actinomycetes > Propionibacteriales > Nocardioidaceae > Nocardioides. Next base: position 2,063,089 of record NZ_JASGIF010000001.1, on the reverse strand, counting down.
CGATGCCCGACACTGAGTCGCTGGCGGCGTTCGCCGCTACCCGCGCCACCCTCGTGCTGCATCTGGCGATCACCCGCACCAGGGTGCTGATGGAGGAGCTGGTCGCGGAGTACGGCGCCGACTGTCCGGTCGTCGTGGTCTATCGAGCCACCCAGCCCGATCAGTTGGTGTTGACCGGAACGGTCGCCACCATCGCCGACGCTGTCGAGGAGGCCGGGCTCCGGCAGGCGGCAATCATCCTGGTTGGCCGCGCTCTCGCCCCTCGCGACGCTGGCGAGTCATTCCTCTACTCGCCTGGTCGGGAGCGCCGCGGGTCTGGGTGACTCCTTGGGTTGGCGGTCGACTTGCTTGTCGGGGCCCGGTGTTCTTGCGTCTCCTGCGCCGCTATGGGTGCTGAGTGCCTGGTCTACCAGACACTCACCCCCGACAACCGCGCACAAGACGGGTCCGAGCACCCACAGACCCGCAGCAGACGGGCACCGGGCCCCGACAAGGGCGCGGGAGATGGGCTGCAGTGGGTCGAGGGGTTGCCGTTTGGGCCCAAACCGCAATCGGGGACGGGGCGGCATGCAGTTTGCGGCCAATCGATGTGCCGTTTGCGCCCAATCGATGGGTTCTCGCTTGATCCGGAGCCAAGGCCCCACCGATTGGGCACAAACGACATCGAAAACGCCGGATTCCATGTCGTTTGCGCCCAATTGATGACTCCTTCCCGCCCGGACCCGCCCCTCTGGTCACAGCGGTCACACGGGTCGCTGCAGTGGCCACCGGCGACCAGCAACCCGGCCGTCAGCCGAACCACCGACCGCCTCTCCGCGTAGGAGCCCTGTCGGTCGCGACTACCGGTGGCCAGCAACTCGGCGGCGGGGACAGGGTGGCGATCGCCGACCGACCTCCTCTTCGGACTCAAGGTGATGCGGTCGCCTACGAGGGCAACGTCAGCGCCCACTGGGTGACGGCTCGGGCGGGGGTCCAGCCGGTGAAGGAGCCGATCGGCGCGGCGACCTCGACGCTGAGGCGGGTCAGCTCGCCGCCGTGCTGGCGGAAGGCGGCGAAGAGCAGTTGCTCGGTCTCCAGGGTTACGGCATGCACGACGAGTCGACCAGCTGGCGCGAGGGAGGCGAGGCAATGGTCGAGCAGGCCGTCCTCCCTGGCGCCACCGCCGACGAAGATCGCGTCCGGGGCGGGCAGCCCGGCCAACGCGGCCGGCGCTCGACCGGTCACCACGACCAGGCCGGGCACGCCGAGGCGGTGGGCGTTGCGGGCGACACGAGCGGCTCGTTCGGGGTCGGCCTCGACCGCGGTGGCCGAGCAGGTCGGGTGCGTCCGCATCCACTCGATCCCGATCGAGCCGGCGCCCGCGCCGACATCCCAGAGATGCTCTCCCGGAACGGGCGCGAGGCGAGCGAGGGCCGAGGAACGCAGGTCTCGCTTGGTGAGCTGACCGTCGTGCTCGAACGCGTCGTCAGGCAACCCGGTTGTCCAGCCGAAGTGGCGCGGCCCGGCAAGGGCGACGGCGAGCACATGCAGCCGAGGCACTTGCGCCGGCGGCGCCGCGAGCCAGTCCGTTGCAGACATCGCCAGGCGGGTCTCGGTGGTCGTGCCGAGGTCGCCGAGCACGGTCAGCACGCTCGCGCCGTACCCCTCCTCGACCAGCAAGGTGGCGACCAACCCAGGGGTGGTCTCGTCCGCGCTGAGCACGAGGAGCCGACGCCCGGGAGCCAGTTCACGCAACAGCGTCGAGGGGCCGCGACCGACCAGACTGACCGTCGTCGTGCGCTCCGTCGGCCAACCCATCCGGGCCCGAGCCAACGTCACCGACGAGATGGCCGGCTCGACTTGCACCCGGTCGGGGCCGAGCACGTCGACCAGCACCGAGCCGATCCCGGACACCATCGGGTCGCCGGAGGCCAACGCGACCACCCGGACTCCGTCTAGAGGGGCGAGCAGATCGGCCAGGCCGTCGCGCAGCGGGGACGGCCAGGGCACTCGTCGCTGACCGACGATCTCGGGCAGCAGAGCAAGGTGGCGAGCGCCGCCCAGCACGACCTCGGCGGCGCCGACCACCTCACGCAGTCGAGCGGGCAGACCAGTCCAGCCATCGGCACCGATACCGACGACGGTGATCACCGACGCCACTGCATCGACCTCTGGTGACCCGGGATCGGATGGGGGAGGAAGACCCGGCATGAGGCACGACGCTATCGTGGTCCGCGACAGGCACGAGGTGCCCCCGCGACCCAGCCATCGCCAAGCGGTGAGGACGGTCAACGGGGAGAATCTGGGAAGCCGGTGAGACTCCGGCACAGGCCCGCTGCGGTGAACCGGGCCCCCGTCGTCGGCGGGGGACTCGACAAGTCCGAAGACCGGCCTCGCGCCCGACACATCGAGTGGCGAAGCGAGCGGGAGCCTCACATGCCAGTGCACTATCCCTTCTCAGCCGTGGTCGGCTGCGAGACCGACGACCTCGACGACATGGGACTCGCACTCGTGTTGACCACGATCTCCCCCGAGATCGGCGGAGTCCTGGTGCGGGGTGAGAAGGGCACCGCGAAGTCGACCACGGTGCGTGCGCTGGCCGCCGTGCTGCCACCGATCGAGGTCATCGCCGAAGACCGCTTCTCCACCGACCCGCACGATCCGTCCGCCTCCTCCCCGGACGGCCCCTTCGGCGAGGACGCCGAGGTGGTCACCCGGCCGGTCCGGCTGGTCGAGCTTCCCGTCGGGGCGACCGAGGACCGGGTGCTCGGCTCCTTGCATCTCGAACGAGTGCTGTCGGAGGGCAAGGTCGAGTTCGAGCCCGGCCTGCTCGCCCGGGCGCACCGCGGGGTGCTGTACGTCGACGAGGTCAACCTGCTCCACGACCACCTCGTCGACGTGCTGCTCGACGCCGCAGCCATGGGCAGGGTCACCGTCGAACGGGACGGTGTCTCGCTGCACCACGCCGCGCGGTTCGTGCTGGTCGGCACGATGAATCCCGAGGAGGGAGAACTCCGACCGCAGCTGCTGGACCGGTTCGGGCTGACCGTCGAGGTGGTCGCGCCGCGAGCAGCCCCGTTGCGCGCGGAGGTGGTGCGCCGACGGATCGCCTACGACGCCGACCCCGCTGGCTTCTCGCGGTCCTACCAGAACGCCGAGGCTGCCCTCACCTCGCGGATCGAGAATGCCCAGAAGCGGCTCGGTGACGTGCGGCTCTCCGAGTCGGTGCTGCTGAAGATCGCGCATGTCTGCAGCGGGTTCGAGGTCGACGGCCTCCGCGCCGACATCGTGACCGCCCGGGCGGCGGTCGCCCATGCAGCCTGGCAGGGTCGCGACGAGGTGGTGCGCGAGGACATTCGCCGTGCCGCACTGCTGGCACTGCCGCATCGGCGTCGCCGCAACCCCTTCGACGCCCCCGGCCTGGACGAGCAGTTGCTCGACCGGCTGCTCGACGAGGAGGTCCCGCCGCCCGAGCCACCCGATCCGTCGGACGATGACGACCCTGGACCCGTCGAGGATCGACCCGACGACGATCAGCCACAACCTGGCCAGGACGCCGACCCACCGGCCGGGCCCGGCCAAGCTCACCCGACGACGCCAACCGGGACGAGGTGGTCCCACCGGACGGACCAGCGCCCGAGTCTGGACCACCCGAGGCTGGCGACCAGCGCACGACCACGGTCGCGGCCGCGACGCCGTACCGTCCGCGCCTGCTCACCGTGCGCGGCATCGGCGAGGGCTCCGACGGTCGGCGCAGCCGATCGATCGCGACGCACGGCCGTCGGGTCGGCGCCACCGCCGGCCGGGTCGACGCCGGCGGCCTGCACCTGGTCGAGACCGTTCGCGCTGCCGCAGTGCACCAGCCTGCCCGGGGTCGCATCTCGGGCCGGTTGAGGCTGCGGGCCGAGGATCTCCGATCCGCCTTGCGAGAGGGGCGGGAGGCCAACCTGGTGCTCTTCTGTGTCGACGCCTCCGGGTCGATGGCGGCCCGCAAGCGGATGACCCAGGTCAAGACGGCGATCCTCTCCCTCCTGCTGGACGCCTATCGGCGCCGGGACAAGGTCTCCCTGGTCACCTTCCGAGGAGCCGAGGCCACGGTGGCGCTGCCGCCGACCGGGTCGGTCGAGGTCGCAGCGCGGTTGCTCGACGAACTACCCGCGGGAGGCCGGACGCCATTGGCGGAGGGCCTGGTCGAGGCGGGCCGACTGCTCGTGCGCGAGCGGGTGCGAGATCCACGGATGCGCCCCTTGCTGGTCGTCGTCACCGACGGGCGGGCTACGGCTGGCGCCGACGCGGTGGGCCGTTCGCTGATCGCCGCTGACCACCTTGCTCGGCTCGGGGTGAGCGCCGTGGTGATCGACGGCGAGACCGGACCACTGCGTCTCGGCTTGGCCGCCGCCCTCGCGGACCGTCTCGTCGCCGACCACGTGCCGGTGGGTGAAGTGAGCGCCGAGACCCTGACCGCTGCCGTGCGCGGCCGGGTGGCGTGATGGGCCACTCGACCGATACCCCCGTGGTCGCTGGCCTACCCGGTGTGGTGCTGGTCGGTGGCGGGCCTGGTGATCCTGACCTGGTGACCGTGGCGGGCCGCCGCGCGGTCGAGCTGGCCGACGTGCTCCTGGTGGACCACCTCGCCCCCGCCGAGGCGTGCAGCTGGGCGCCGGACGACGCCGTCGTCATCGACGTGGCGAAGCTTCCCCGCGGTCCGGGGACGACACAGAAGCAGATCAACGAGCTGATGGTCGAGCACGCGCTTGCCGGACGCCGAGTGGTCCGCCTCAAGGGTGGCGACGGGTTCGTCTTCGGCCGCGGGGTGGAGGAGGTCCGCGCCTGCGTCGAGGCCGGCGTCCCGGTCCAGGTGATCCCTGGCGTGACCTCGGCGACCGCCGTACCCGCTCTCGCAGGGATCCCGGTCACTCACCGCGGGACCGTGCAGGGCTTCAGCGTGATCAGCGGGCACGTCCCACCGGGCCACCCCGACTCCACCCTCGACTACGCCGCCCTCGCTGCTGCCGGAACCACCCTGGTGGTCTTGATGGGGGTGCAGACCCTGCCAGCGATCAGCGGCGCCTTGCTAGCAGCTGGGATGTCACCGGACACCCCCGCGGCCGTGGTTGCCGACGGGGCCTCGCCCGAACAACGGGCGGTGTTCGGGACGTTGACCACCATCGCCGAGATCGCTGCGCGCGCAGCCATCACCGCACCGGCTGTCACCGTCATCGGCGACGTGGCCTCCCTAGCCCCGGCCGCGTCCAGCACAGGAGGCCACTGATGCCCCAAGGACAACCGCTCGCGGTGCCCGACGACGGACTCACCACCCGGCAGCGTCGCAACCGGCCCCTGCTCATCGTCCACACCGGCGACGGCAAGGGGAAGTCGACGGCCGCCTTCGGTCTGGCCCTGCGCGCCTGGAACCAGGGCTTGCGGATCGGAGTGTTCCAGTTCGTCAAGTCCGCCAAGTGGCGGATCGGCGAACAGAGCGTGCTGGAGCGTCTCGGTGCTCTGCACGCCGAGACCGGTGAGGGCGGCCGGGTCGAATGGCACAAGATGGGCTCCGGCTGGTCCTGGTCGCGCAAGCACGGGGACTCCGAGGACCACGCAGCCGCGGCCCTGGAGGGGTGGCGCGAAGTGCAGCGGCGGCTCGCCGAGAAGCGCCACGACCTGCTCATCCTCGACGAGTTCACCTATCCGCTCCAGTGGGGCTGGGTGGAGGTCGACGAGGTCGTCGCCACTCTCCGGGACCGGCCGGGCCACCAGCACGTGATCGTCACCGGGCGTCGCGCCGATCCCGCGCTCGTCGAGGCGGCCGACCTGGTGACCGAGATGACCAAGATCAAGCACCCGATGGACGCCGGGCAGAAGGGTCAGCGAGGCATCGAGTGGTGAGAGGTCCGGGGGAGCCCTTCCGCCTCCCACGGCTGGTGGTCGCGGCGCCGTCGACGGGTCAGGGCAAGACCACGGTCGCTGCCGGCCTGATGGCTGCGCTGACCGCGTCCGGGCAGGTCGTCTCGGGACACAAGGTGGGGCCGGACTACATCGACCCGGGCTACCACGCGCTGGCCTGTGGGCGGCCCGGGCGCAACCTCGACCCCCACCTGACCGGAGAGCACCGGGTGACCCCGCTCCTGCTGCACGGCGCCCGCGGCGCGGACCTCGCGGTGATCGAGGGCGTGATGGGCCTGCACGACGGCCGACTGGGCACGGACGGCTTCGCCTCCACCGCACACGTCGCCCGACTGACCCGCACGCCGGTCATCTTGGTCGTCGACCTGGCGCGAGCCTCCCGATCAGTCGCCGCGGTGGCGGCCGGGATGGCCGACTTCGATTCGGAGGTCGACGTCGCCGGAGTGATCTTGAACCGCACCGGCTCGGCGCGCAACGTGACCGAGGTCGAGCGGGCGCTCCGGCTGCCCGTGTTCGGCGCGCTTCCCCGCGACGACGACCTGGCCACCCCGTCTCGTCACTTGGGTCTGGTCCCCGCGACGGAGCGGTCCGAGTCGGCGGCAGCCGTCGCCAGGCTCGGGGAGCAGGTTGCTCGACATCTGGACCTGCGTGCAATCTCGGAGGTCGCGCGCAGCGCTCCGGACCTGGACGGGCCGGTGTGGGACCCCGCGGTCGAGGTTGCCGGCCCGAGCCCGACCGTCGGTGAGCCACCGTTGGTGGCGATGGCCGGTGGTCGTGCGTTCACGTTCCGATATGCCGAGACCGAGGAGCTGCTGCGTGCGAGTGGTTGCCGCGTGGTCGACTTCGACCCGCTCACCGACATCCGTCTGCCAGCGGGCACCCAAGGGCTCTACCTCGGCGGCGGCTTCCCGGAGATGTACGCCGCCGAGCTCGCGGCCAACCGGACGCTGCTGGCGGATCTCCGAGATGCCATCGCCGCCGGCATCCCGACCGTCGCCGAGTGCGCGGGGCTGCTCTACCTGAGTCGTCGACTCGACGGTGCCTCCATGGCTGGAGCGCTCCCCGCAGAAGCCACCATGACCCCGCGGCTGACGCTGCGGCTGGTCGAAGCGACCGCTGCCGCGGACTCACTGCTCACCCGCCGAGGAGAGGTCGTCGCCGGGCACGAGTTTCACCGCACCGAGCTCGTCCCGGCCGCTGGCTTGGACCCGGCCTGGCGGATCGACGACGACACCATGGGGTTCGCGACCCCGACGCTGCACGCGTCGTACCTCCACGTCCACTGGGCCGGCCACCCCCAGCTCGCCCAGCGGTTCGCCGACGCCGTCCATGCCGCGACGCCCTACTCGGCGTCGCTGCGGCGCGCGCCGACACCTCCCACCGCACCGCAGGTGTCGGAGCCGCTGCGACATCACGGTGACCGAGAGGTCGGGCCGGGTTTGGTCGACTTCGCCGTGAACGTCTACGCCGGCGAACGGCCAGCGTGGTTGGACCGAGCCCTCCAGCGCGGCCTGGAGGAGGCCGCGGCCTACCCCGACCCCGAGCCCGCCCGCGCGGCGATCGCCCACCGACACGGTCGACGCGAGGACGAGGTGCTTCCCACGGCAGGCGCGGCAGAGGCGTTCGACCTGATCGCCCGACTCAAGCCATGGCGGCACGCAGTGGTGATCCACCCGCAGTTCACCGAGCCGCATGCCGCGCTGGCTCGGGCCGGACACCCGGTGACCACCGTTGTCTGTGATCCGGCCGGTGGCTTCGCCTTGGACCCCGATCAGGTGCCCGACGACGCCGACCTGGTGGTGCTCGGCAACCCGACCAACCCGACCGGGGTGCTCCACCCGGCCGAGGTGATCGCGCGGTTGCGGCGGCCCAAGCGGATCGTCGTCGTCGACGAGGCGTTCATGGACGCCGTGCCGGGAGAGCAACAGTCGCTGGTGCGCAACCGGCGCCGAGGACTGTTGGTGGTGCGCAGCCTCACCAAGCATTGGTCGATGCCGGGGATCAGAGCCGGGTATGTCCTCGGCAGCGCCCGCACCATCCACGCACTCAGTCGACGTCAGGTGCCCTGGTCGGTGTCGGCACCGGCGGTCCAGGCGATGGTCGCCTGCGCGACCCACCAGGCCGTCACCGAATCTCGCGCCCGCGCCGAGAACCTGGCCGGCTGGCGGTCTGTTCTCGAGCGCGGGCTGGCCGACCGCCACCTCGAGTTCGTCCCGTCGGCCGGCCCGTTCGTGCTTGCGCGGATCCCGGCCGGCGGCTGGGCCGCCTTGCGGGAGCACGGGATCGCCGTACGGCGAGCCGACACCTTTCCGGGACTCGACGGCGACTGGGTGAGGATCGCGGTCCGGCCACCTGGGACCACTCGGCGCCTACTCGCCGCGCTCGACCTCATCGGTTATCGACCAGCAGTCAGGAGTACGCGATGAGTCTCACCCCACCAGACCCTCAGATCCGTGCCGCAGCAGCCACCAGGCTCGGCGCACTGGCGACCCCACCCGGTGCACTCGGGCTGTTGGGTGAGGTCGCGATCTGGTTGGCGTCGGCCCAGGGCGTGAATCCGCCCGAGCCGATCGTCAACCCTCGACTGGTGATCTTCGCCGGCGACCATGGCGTCGCCGCTCATGGCGTCTCGGCGTTCCCGCCGGCGATCACGGGGCTGATGGTGCGCACCTTCCTGGCCGGCCGCGCTGGGGTGAGCGCATTGGCGCGGGCGCACGGGGTGAGCGTTCGGGTGGTCGACCTCGCCGTCGATGACGACTACGCCGACCTGCCCGCCGAGGTTCGTGGCCCACTGGTCGCGCACAAAGTGCGCCACGGTAGTGGCGCCATTCATCTCGAGGACGCGCTGAGCGGGGCCGAGGTGCGGGCCGCGCTCACCGCGGGCGCGGTGATCGCTCGCGAGGAGCTCGCTGCCGGCGCCGATCTGTTGATGAGCGGCGACATGGGCATCGGCAACACCACCCCCGCGACGGCGCTGGTGGCTGCTGCGCTACGGGTGCCCGCCGACCAGGTCACGGGGCGTGGGACGGGCATCGACGATGCGACCTGGGCTCACAAGGCTGCCCTGATCGACCAGGCGCTGAGCCGAGCCGGCGATCGGCTGGACGACCCCGAGGAGACGTTGGCCGCGGTAGGCAGCGCCGACCTGGCGGCCGCCACCGGCTTCCTGGTCACCGCAGCCGAGGAGGGCGTGCCGGTGCTGCTCGACGGCCTGCTCAGCGTCGCGTGCGCGCTCACCGCCGAGCGGATGGCGCCTGGCGCTTCGGCCTGGTTCGTCGCCGGCCATCGATCGACCGAGCCCGCTCAGACGCTCGCCCTCGACAAGCTCGGGCTGCGACCGTTGCTCGACCTGGAGATGCGTCTGGGCGAGGGGTCCGGAGCGGTCACCGCCCTGCCGCTGCTGCAGAGCTCGGTGGCGTTGCTCCGCGAGGTGGCCCTGCTCTCGGAGGTCACCGGGGCGGGAGACTGAGCAGGTGCTCGACTCCTGGCGCCTCGCTGTCGGCACCCTGACGGCGCTCCCGGTCCGGCCTCCGGCCGCGGTCGATCGCGCGGTCGCTCGCGGAGCCATCCTGCTGGCTCCGCTGGCGATCCTGCCGGTGGCCGCCCTCGCCGTCGGCGTCGGCCTGGGCGTCCGTGGCTGGACCTCCTCACCGCTGTTGGCAGCCGTGTTGATGGTCGGTGTGTTGGCCTGGGGGACCCGGGCCCTGCACTGGGACGGGCTCTCGGATGTCGCCGACGGGCTCGCCGCGTCCTACGACCGCGAGAGGTCGTTGACGGTGATGCGGAGTGGGTCGTCCGGCCCGGCCGGCACCGTGACGGTGCTGATCGTGGCCGGCATCCAGATCGCTGCGCTGGCTGCCCTCTGTGACACCTGGCGAGGCGCCGCACTCGGGGCGGTCGGCGTCTGTGTGGCTCGTGGCGCGCTGACGGTGTGCTGTGCCAGGGGAGTGCCCGGCGCGCGGCAGGACGGACTCGCGGTGACCTTCGTCGAGACCGTGCCCCGCATCTGGGTGGCGGCGGTCTGGCTGGTCGGCGCGGCCGTGCTGTCCGGTGCGGCGGGGTGGAGCGGTGTGCCCTGGTGGCACGGCGCGGTGGCTGCTGCTCTGGGACTGACGGCCGGCGCGGTCGTCGTACGCGTTGCTGTGCGGCGCCTGGGTGGGGTGACCGGGGACGTGTTCGGCGCCGCGGTCGAGCTCAGCGCGGCCGCGATCTTGGTGGGCCTGGCGTGAGAGCGAGCGGCCTGGTGCTCGGCTATCTTGCCGACCGCCTTCTCGGCGACCCGTCGTCGTTCCACCCGGTCGCCGGCTTCGGCAAGCTGGCCGCCGCATGCGAGCGGGCCTGGTACGCCGACTCTCGCGGCCGCGGAGTCGTTCATGCGGCCGCCCTGGCGGGCGGCGCATTCATCTCGGGGTGCGCGCTGGAGCGGGTCGCGCGTCGCCTGCCCGGTGGCTCGACTGCGCTGACCGCGGTGACCTGCTGGGCTGTGCTCGGCGGCAGATCGCTGGAGAAGGAGGCGCTGGCGGTGCACGCGCTGCTCGCAGCCGGCGACCTGGCGGGAGCCCGGCAGCGGCTGACTCACCTGGTCGGCCGGGACACCAGTGCCCTGGACGAGGCCGAGATCGCGCGAGCGGCGATCGAGTCGGTGGCCGAGAACACCTCCGATGCCGTGGTTGCGCCACTGCTGTGGGGTGCCCTCGCCGGTCCGGCCGGAATGGTGGCCTATCGGGCGACCAACACCCTGGATGCGATGGTCGGCCATCGCAGTGACCGTTATCGCCAGTTCGGCTGGGCCTCCGCGCGCCTCGACGATCTCTTGAACCTGCCTGCCGCCCGGCTCTCCGGCGGCCTGGTGATGCTCGCCGCGCCGTCTCGCGCCGAGGCGGCCCGGCGAGCATGGCGGCGGGATGCCGGCGCCCACCCCAGCCCGAACGCGGGTGTCGCCGAGGCCGCCTTCGCCGGCAGCCTCGATCTCAGACTCGGCGGGACCAACGACTACGGCGGAGTCGTCGAGCACCGCGCGATCCTGGGCTCCGGCCCGCCTCCGGTGTCCGACGACATCATCCGCGCGGTGCGACTCGCGGGACGGGTCGGCTGGCTCGCGATGACGGCCGCCGTCGCGCTGGCCGGCGCGCGGCGTCCAGGCCGGCCTCGCCCGGCGGGACCTCATAGTCGGCCTCCTTCGTGCGCGGGACCTGGTAGCCGAGGTTGACCTGGAACGGCAGCGTCTCGGCGTCCATGTCCTGCCCCCAGGACAAGATGCCGGCCGCGATCCGCCGGTGATGGGCCGGCGCGATGACCATCAGCTCGTGCGCCTTGCCGGCGTCGAGGACGGCGTTCCACATCGTCACGTGGTTGACCAGGGCGTCGTACTCCACCATCGGGCCACCGTCCTCGTGCCGGACTGACGGAGGTTGATCGGGACCAGGCGATCGGACTGGTCGACCGAGGGAGCGTTCCGCTCTGTGGGGTGGGCAGCATCGAGGGTCACAGCGACTCCATCTCTCGCGGAACAGCGGTGTGGGTATCGCTACAGAGCGGTCTGCTGACTTCCGGATCACCGCCGTCGCCCAGCCTTCCCAGATCACGAATGATCCAGTGGCGGCGTCTCCATGTGCGGCACCGCGGGGCGGGTTGCTGCTAGGTTGCGGTTGCTGTGGTGAACGGGAAGCCGGTCTGATGCCGGCGCGGCCCTCGCCACTGTAGCCGTCGAGCGAGACGACCTCGCGTGGCAGCCCAGGCTGTCACGGGCCACTGGGGGTGACCCCGGGAAGGTCGGCCGTCGAGCGTTGACACGGAAGCCAGGAGACCGGCCACGGCGCGTCACATTCCACGAGGGTTTGGAGAAACCAGATGCGCAAGTCACCCCTGCCCAGATTGATGCCTGCGGCAGCAGCGCTCGGCCTGGCATTGTCGCTCGTCGGGTGCGCGGGAGCGCCCGAGCCGGAGGCCCAGTCCTCCGAGAGCGGCGTCGCGGGCTTCCCGGTCACCGTCAGCAGCTGCGGACACGAGTCCACCTTGACGGCGCCGCCCGAGCACGCGGTCACCCTGAACCAGGGAGCGACCGAGGTCGCCCTTGCGCTGGGCGTCGAGGACCAGATGGCAGGCACCGCCTACCTCGACGACGCGGTGGCCGAGAGGTGGTCCGCCGCCTACGACACCGTGCCCGTGTTGTCCAAGGAGTACCCGTCGCGTGAGGAGTTCCTAGCCGCAGACCCCGATTTCGCCTATGCGTCGTACGGCAGTGCCTTCGAGCGCAAGGCGGTCGGAACCCAGGAGCAGCTCGACAGCCAGGGCATCGCGTCCTACCTGTCCCCGTTCGGGTGTGACGACACCGAGCAGCGCCCGGCGCCGTCCTTCCAGGCGGTCTGGGACGAGGTCACCGAGGTCGGCAAGGCATTCGGTGTCCCCGATCGCGCGGCCGACGTGGTCAAGGAGCAGACCGACACCCTGGCCGAGCTGGCGGACCAGAAAGCTGGCCAGGGCGTGAGCGTGCTGTGGTACGACTCCGGCCGCAAGACCCCGTTCGTGGGTGCAGGCGACGGCGGTCCAGGCCTGGTGATGGACGCTGTCGGTGCGGACAACGTCTTCGCAGACCACGAGGGCAACTGGTTCGACGCCAGCTGGGAGGACGTCTTGGCTGCCGACCCGGACGTGATCGTGGTCGTCGACGCGAGCTGGGACACCGCGAAGGGCAAGATCGCCTATCTGAGCAAGGACAAGGTCCTGCGCCAGCTCACCGCGGTGAAGGAGAAGCGGTTCGTCACCATCCCCTTCTCGGAGTCCACCCCCGGAGTGCGGCTCGTCGACGGCGCCAGGTCGCTGGCCGACCAGCTCGGCGGGGTCAACCTCCCTCGGTGACCAGCCCTCAGTGACAACGACGCGGCGTCTCGGTCCGTACGTCTCCGTCGCCACCGCCGTGGTCGCCCTTGCGGTGAGCATGGCGGTGGCGCTGGGCGTCGGCGCGGTGTCGGTGCCCGTCCACACCGTCGCGGAGGTCGTCTTGCGCCGGACGCACCTCGGTGGCTTCGACGTCCGGCTGATCGACGACCAGATCGTCTGGCAGCTGCGGATGCCGCGGGTGCTCGGTGCGGCTGCGGTCGGGGCGGGCTTGGCGACCGCCGGCGCGGTGCTGCAGTCGTTGACCCGCAACGACCTCGCGGACCCGTATCTGTTGGGGATCTCCTCGGGCGCGGCCGCGGGCGCGGTGACCGTGATCGTGTTGGGGATCCCTGTGGTCGGCCTGGTGGGCAGCGCCGCGGTGACGACGGCGGGCTTCGCCGGAGCGCTGCTGGCGCTGGTCCTCGTCCTGCTCCTGGCCGCCGGACGGGGCGGGTCGCTGTCGCCTACCCGGACGATCCTCTCGGGAGTGGCGATCGGCGCCGTCGCCGCGGCGTACAGCTCGCTGCTCATCACCCTGCAGGGTGACTCGGACGCGGCGAGGCGGGTGCTGGCGTGGACGTTGGGGTCGCTGGCCGGGCTCCGCTGGGACACCGCCGTCCTGCTCGCGGTGGTGGCTGCGCTCGGCTGCGTCCTCTTCTGGGCAACCGCGGGCCAGCTCGATGCCTTCGCCTTCGGCGAGAACACGGCCCGCTCGCTGGGAGTGCACGTCGAGCGGCTCCGGTGGGGCCTGATGATCGCGACGGCGCTGGTCACCGCGTGCCTGGTGGCCTATGCGGGCACGATCGGCTTCGTGGGGCTGGTCGTTCCTCACCTGGTGAGGAGCGTGACCGGCCCCGGTCACCGACTGCTGCTGCCGCTCTCGGCGCTGGTTGGTGCGACGTTGCTGGTGTGGGCCGACACCCTGGCCAGGACGGTCATCGACGGCCAGGAGATGCCGGTCGGGGTCGTCACGGCGGTCGTCGGTGCGCCGTTCTTCGCCTGGCTGCTGCGACGCACTGGTGACACCGGATGAGCGCGCGGCCGCTGATCGGTGACGGGCTCGTCTGGCAGGCCGGAGGCCGCCGGATCGTCGACGACATCTCGATCCACGCTCGTCCCGGAGCCGTCACCGGGCTGATCGGTCCCAACGGCTCGGGCAAGACCTCGCTGCTGCGGCTGCTGGCCGGTGTGGTGCGCCCGGACAGCGGTCGGGTGTCCCTCGGTAAGGTCGACGTCCACCGCATCTCGGCGCGACAGCGCGCCCGTTCGTTGGCCCTGGTCGAGCAGGAGACGGCGACCACTCTCGATCTGCTGGTGCGCGAGGTAGTCGAGCTCGGCCGGGTGCCGCACCGCTCCCGGTTCGGCACGGGTGATGAGAGTGGCCCGGCGATCGTGGAGGCCGCCATGCGCGCGGCCGGGGTGGACCGCCTGGCCGACCGGCGCTGGCAGACGCTGTCCGGCGGGGAGAGGCAGCGCAGTCATCTGGCCAGGACTCTGGCCCAGGAGCCTGAGGTGTTGCTCTTGGACGAGCCGACCAACCACCTCGATCTGCGTCACCAGCTGGCGTTCCTCGAGGGTATTCGTGATCTCGGGATCACCGTGGTCGCCGTCCTGCACGACCTTGAGTTCGCGGCGGCATACTGCGACGAGGTCGGGGTGCTCGACGCCGGCCGCTTGGTCGCGCTCGGCCCTGTCGGGGACATCCTCACCGCCGGACTGGTCGCCGAGGTGTACGGCGTGGACGTCACCGTGGAGACCCATCCGGTCACCGGACGGCCGCATGTCCGCTGGAACGGACTGATCTAGCCGTCCTCGGCGGCGTCGCCGCGCATCCGGGGCAGACGGTGGCTCTCGACCGACCGGTCTCCGACCAGATGCTCTGCCACGATCTGTTCGGCCACCTCGGGAGAGACCGCGCCGTACCAGATGTCGTCGGGCTGCACGCTGACCACCGGTGCCTGGTTGCACGGGAACTGGCAACCGGTGTGAGTGAGCAACACGTCGTCGTCACCCAACTCGTGGCGCATCAGCGCCAGCACCATCGCCTCGAGGGTCTGCTCGGAGCCGGCAGCCGAGCATCGTGGCCCTCGGCAGACCAGCACCTGGTGACGATGCCCGGTGATGGACTCCCACGCGGGGGAGGTCAACCCAGCCTCGGTGCCGGTGATCGGCCGGGCCTCCGCGACCAGCGTCGGCCAGTCCTCGAGCTGAGTCAGCAAGCGCGCCGGGCAGGCCAGCTCAGGTGCGGGACCAGACCGCTGTCGCCACCAGTGCGCTGCGATCCGCCGCAGCCACGAGGCGCCGGGTGAGAGACGGCCCAGGCTGGCGCCGACCAGCACCACCCGCCGGCAGCCGGTGTCGGCGATCCGGGTGAGCTCGGTGCCCACGGTGGGGGAGCCGAACTGCAAGAAGGCGACTGTGGCGCCGACGGTCTCGGCCCAGCCCAGCAGGTTCTCACGATCCTGCACCTCGCGCGGCGACATGCCGACCAGGACGTATGCGGTGTGGTCGCTGGCCATGGCCCCGCCCGGAAGCGCGGCTTGTCCCATGGAGGCCTCCTCCGATCGGCTTCCCGCCACGGAGCGGCGAGGCTACCACCGCCCTGTGCACCCCCTGTCCGAGTGCTGCCCGGATGCGTTACGCTCGCCGCAGGCGAACGCTCGGAAGCCGGTGAGAGTCCGGCACAGTCGCGCTACTGTGACACCGCCTCAGGCGGTGAAGTCAGACCCGACGTTCGTGTTCCATACCGACTACCAGGGACGCATCATCCCTGAGGAGGACACATGTCGCAGGTCGCTGCGGCGCCGAGTGCCGGCGCACCTTCACTTCCCACCGTCCCTCTTCGCGAACTCGCTCCGTGGGCGTTGTTCTTCGGGCTGCTGGCCCTCATCGTCATCTTCTTCGTCAGCGCCGACCAAGGCGCCATCTCGATCCCGGCAGGGAACGCGATCCACGAGTGGGTGCACGACGGGCGCCACCTGCTCGGCTACCCCTGCCACTGACGGCGGGCCGACAGATGACTGCACGCAACCTCTTGATCCGTGGTCTGCTCGCAGGCCTGATCGCCGGGTTCGCCACGTTCCTGGTCGCCCACCAGATCGGTGAGCCGCACGTCGAGACCGCTATCGGCATCGAAGAGGCCCACTCCGCCGAAGAAGCGCCCGCCGACGAGACGGCGGCCGGGCACGACCACGGCGAAGAGGACGAGGGCACCGTGGTCACGCGTCCCACCCAGCGGACCTGGGGCCTGCTCACCGGCACCATGGCAATGAGCCTGGCCTTCGGTGGCCTGGTCGCGCTGGTGTCAGCCGGGGTCGCCGGCCGGATGGGTCAGCTGACCCTGTCTCAGTCGACGGCGTTGGTGACCCTGATCGGCTTCGTCTCTGTCGCGCTAGTGCCGTTCTTGAAGTATCCAGCCACGCCACCGGCGGTCGGCAACCCCGACACCATCAGCCATCGCACCGGTGTCTTCTTCGCCTATCTGCTGATCTCGCTGATCGCCGCGGTCGTGATCACGATGCTGGCGCTCCGACTGCAGCCTCAATGGGGCACCTACGCCGTCGTCGTGGGCGGCGTCGCGGCCTACGTGCTCGTGGTCGTCGTGGCCGGCGTCGCGATGCCGACCGTCAACGAGATCGGCGACTTCCCGGCCGACACGCTGTGGTTCTTCCGTCGCGCGTCGTTGATCACCATCGCCACGATGTGGTCCGTGATCGGCGTCGCCCTGGTCGGGCTGTTGCGCCACCTGGAGCGGCAGACGGGCGCCGACGACGCACGCCGGGAGCTGGCTGCCAGCCTCTGATGTCCGGGGGCGGCTGCGCTGGTCGTCTCCCGGGCTGGCTGGTCGTCGGGAAAGCAGTCCGCGGCTCCGGCTGGCGGCCGGGTTGCCGGCGGACTGGGGTGCTCGTCGACGGGCAGCTACCGGGACAGCGGTGCTCGGCTTGCGGTTCCCGTCCGGGTTCCTGGTCGCCTAGGGCCACGACTGAGGCAGCTACACGGGGAGCGGTGCTTGCCGTTGTGGTCGGCGGCCGGGTTCTGGTCGCTGGTGGCCACTCCCGTCACTGCTTCATCAAGGTAACTGGGTGGCCCTGCACTTCTCATTGCGTGCACGCAATGAGAAGTGGCGCTTCACCCACTTATCTTGGTGAAGCGGCGACCCGTGTGACCCCTCGGGACAGGGCGGCTCTTGGCCCCGGGATGGGTGCATCGATTGTGCTGAACTGCAGTCCATCATTGGGCTACTGGTGTGTACGGACGGCATATGTGACCTACGCACCAGTAGCCGGTTTCAGGGCGCTGTCGGGTGCGCTGATTGGGCCGAAACTGCATCCCGACCCATCTCCCGCGGTGCAGTGGTGGCCCTTCCCCATCTCCCGCGGTGCTGTCGTGGCTGAGGACCCGTATACGGGCCACTTTGCCACCATAAGACCGCGGCAGACGGCAGAAGACCGCGGCAGACGGCAGAAGACCGCGGCAGACGCTTGCGCGTCACACGCGGAGCACGCGGCCTGCGACGACCAGGTGGACCTCGTCGCAGGCCGCGGCCATGCGCAGGTTCACCACGCCCAACAGGTCGCGGAAGAGGCGTCCCGAGCGGTGGCTGGGCACCACACCGAGGCCCACCTCGTTGGTCACGAACACCGCGTCGCCCGGAAGCGCCCGGGTCGCCTCGGCCGCCTCAGCCACCAGCCGGTCCACGGTCTCGGTGACCTCCTCGACTGGCGCGTTCCACAGCCTGCGGTCGTCTAGCGCGCCGGTGAGCCAGGTGCCGAGGCAGTCGACCAGCACCGGCCCGGATGCCTGGGCCAGTGCGCCGGCGAGGTCACGGGTCTCGAGGGTGTGCCAGCCCGAAGGCCGGCGCGCTTGGTGGGCGGCGATCCTGGCCACCCAGTCCGGGTCGGGATCCTCGGCCACGGTCGGGCCCGGCGCGAGGTAGAGCACCGAGTCGTGCGCAGCAAGCAGCTGCTCGGCATGATGGGACTTCCCCGAACGCACCCCGCCGGTCACCAGCACTCTCATCTCGCGTCCTCTCCGCGTCGTGACTCCAGCCAGGCCAGCGCTGCTGCCGCGTCGCTCACCTGCGCGACGTCGCGCGGCAGCGACGGTCGACGTACGACGACCACCTGCGCGCCGAGCAGAGCGGCGGCCTCCATCTTCGGCCAGGTATAGGTCCCACCGGAGTCCTTGGTGACCACGACATCGGCGCCGTGGCTGCGCATCAGGGTCAGCTCACCGCTGAGCGGGTAGGGGCCGCGACTGGTGATCAGGCGCCAGCCGCTCGGCAGGGAGAGGTCGGGTCGGTCGACCACTCGGGCGAGGACTCGATGCTCCGACAAGGCGGGCAGCAAGCGCGCAAGCTCCTGCCGCCCCACCGTGACGAAGGGTCGCTCGCCCAGATGGGCGGCCGCCTCGCCGGCCGCCTCGTGAGTCTCGACGTAGTGCCAGGCCGGGTCCGCTGGCCACCCCGGCCGCTCCAACCTCAGCAGGGGAACCTCGGGGTCCAGCCGGCAGGCAGCGATGGCGTTCGCGCTCATGCCCAGCGCGAACGGGTGGGTGGCATCGATGACCACGTCGAAGTCGCCGAGCGCGTCGCGCAGGCCGGTCACACCGCCGAAGCCGCCGACGCGGACCTTGCCGACCGGGAGCCGGGGGCGTGCCACCCGGCCCGCCAGCGAGCTGGTCACGTCGACTCCCCGCGCGACCAGGAGGGCGGCGAGCTCGCGCGCCTCGCTGGTCCCGCCGAGGAGCAGCACCCTCATCTTGCGCCGCCCGGAGGAAGGATGGGCAGCCCAGCGGGCGGGCCACCGTGGGCGAGCGCCAGCAGCGAGTCGACGTCGAGGTGCTCCTCGACGAGGTCGGCAAGCACGTCGAGGCGACGCTCTCGCGCCTGGGCGAAGCTCACCCCGGACGGCGGCAACCCCACCACCTCGGCCAGGAACGCGGCACGGAACTCGTCTCCTTCCAAGCTGCCATGCCACATGGTGCCGAACACGTTGCCCGATCGGACACCGCCGAGGAACTCCTCGGTCTCGGGCCCACGACTGATCACCCCGTGGTGGATCTCGTAGCCGGTGGTCGGTGCGCCCAAGACCTCGCCGGCGGGCAGTCGCAACGTCTTCTCGGCGGCGAAGTCGGTGCGTACGTCGAGCAGGTCGAGGCCCTGGGCCGTCGCGCCGGGTGTGCCCTCGACACCCTCGGGATCGGCGATCGTGTGCCCGAGCATCTGGAAGCCGCCGCAGATGCCCAGCAGCGGACGGCCAGCGCGTGCATGCTCGACCACGGCATGGTCCAACCCGCGCCGCCGCAGCCAGTCCAGGTCGGCGAGGGTGGCCCGAGTGCCCGGCAGGACGACCAGGTCGGCGTCGGTCAGATCGGCCGGCCGGGACACGAACGCCACGTCCAGGCCCGGTTCGAGCTTCAGTGCGTCGAGGTCGGTGAAGTTGCTGATCCGCGGGAGCCGGACAACAGCCACCCGCGTCCGGGGCCGGTCGGTCGGCGGCAGAGCGCCGAGGTCGAGCGCATCCTCGGAGTCCAGCCAGAGGTCCGGGTGCCACGGAAGCACGCCGTACACCCGCCGCCCGGTGACCTTCTCGAGGCTGCGTAGCCCGGGCTCCAACAGCCCGGCGTCGCCGCGGAACTTGTTGACCGCGAAGCCGGCGACCAGCGCCTGGTCGGCGGGCTCCAGCAATGCCACGGTCCCGAACATGGCCGCGAACACGCCGCCCCTGTCGATGTCGCCGACCACGACCACCGGCAGGCCTGCGTGCCGGGCCAGTCCCAGGTTGACGTAGTCGCTCGCGCGAAGATTGATCTCGGTCGGACTGCCCGCACCTTCGGCCACGACCAGGTCGAACCGCGCGGCCAGGTCGTCGTACGCCGCGTGCGCGGCGGCCGCCAGATGACGTCGGCCGGTTGCGAAGTCGGTCGCCGACACCTCCCCGGCCGGGTGGCCCATCACCACCACGTGACTGCGGTGGTCGCTGCCGGGTTTGAGCAGCACCGGGTTCATGGCCGGCTCCGGAGCCACCCCGGCGGCCACTGCCTGGATCCACTGTGCTCGTCCGATCTCGGCGTGCCGGCCGTCGGGGTCGAGGCAGACCATGGAGTTGTTCGACATGTTCTGTGCCTTGTACGGCGCCACCGAGAGGCCGCGTCGGGCGAGCGCGCGACACATCCCGACGACGAGGGTGCTCTTCCCGGCGTCGGACGTGGTCCCGGCAACCAGCAGGCCGGCCGTCACGGCGCCCGGAGCAGGTAGATATCCATCACCCAGCCGGCGGTCTGCTGGGCACGATCGCGGGCCGCGTGAACCTCGTCGAGCACGTCCCCGACCCGGCCCGCGACCAGCTCCTCGGAGTCCGTGGCGAGGTTGGCGCCCCACCAGATCGACCAGTCCTCCAGACCGGCGAGATCGATCACCCGGTTGAGCAGGACCACCAGGTTGGTCTGACCCGCGGCGACGGCCTCGCGCAACCCGCGCGAGGTGGTGAGGTGGACGGGTTGGCCGACCGAGTGCAGCACGACTCGGTGTCGGGCTGCGAGCAGCTGAGGGGCACTGATGCCCGGGAGGACGTCGTACTCGATCGGGAGCCTGGTGGCGAGCTGCTCGACGATCCGGATGGTCGAGTCGTAGAACGCCGGGTCCCCCCACACCAAGAAGGCCGCCGTCCCACCGCGCTCGCGCAGGACCTGCTCGTAGGCCCGCACCCGGGCTTCGTGCCACGCATTGACGGCGCCTGGGTAGTCGGCGGGATCGTTGCGGTCGCGAGGGGGGTCGGGGACGGGGATCACCTCGAGCCCGTGTTCGACGGCGATCGCCTGGCGCACGGCGAGCAGTCGGTCGCCGCTGCCCTTGTCGGCCGCGATGATGTAGTCGACCGTCCGCAGCGCCTCGACGACCTCGCAGGTGAGATGCTGTGGCCCCATGCCGGCGCCGAGTATGCGGACTCTCATTCCGCGCGGTCCTCCAGGTCTCCCTCGACGTCGAGGTAGACGTGTTGGAGCGCGGTCAACACCTCCGGATCGGGCTCGGCCCACAGACCGCGCTCGGCGGCCTCGTGCAGGCGCTCGACGATGCCGCGCAGCGCCCAGGGGTTCGATCGGCGCAGGAACTCCTGGTTCGTCTCGTCCAGGACGTAGTCGCGGGCGAGCCGGTCGTACATCCAGTCGTGCACCACACCGGCGGTGGCGTCGAAGCCGAACAGATAGTCCACCGTCGCGGCGAGCTCGAAGGCGCCCTTGTAGCCGTGCCGCTGCATCGCCGAGATCCACCGCGGGTTGACGACTCGTGCTCGGAACACCCGATTGGTCTCCTCTTGGAGGGTTCGGGTGCGGATGGCGTCGGGGCTGGTCGAATCGCCGACGTAGGCTTTCGGATCCTCACCGGTCAGCGCGCGCACGGTCGCAATCATGCCGCCGTGGTACTGGAAGTAGTCGTCGGAGTCGGCGATGTCGTGCTCGGCGCTGTCGACGTTCTTGGCGGCCACCTTGATGCGCCGGTAGTTGGTGCGCATGTCGTCGGCGGCCGGGGCGCCGTCCAAGTCGCGACCGTAGGCGAAGCCGCCCCAGGCGGTGTAGACCTCGGCCAGGTCCGCGTCGTCGCGCCATGATCCGGATTCGACGACCTGCAGGATCCCGGCACCGTAGGACCCGGGTTTCGAGCCGAAGATGCGCGTCGTCGCGCGCCTGTGGTCACCGTGGTCGGCCAGGTCGGCGTGAGTGTGTGCGCGCACGAAGTTCTCTTCGTCTGGCTCGTCGAGCTCTGCGACCAGTCTGACGGCGTCGTCGAGCATGGCGACCACGTGGGGGAAGGCGTCTCGGAAGAACCCGGAGATGCGCACCGTCACGTCGATCCGCGGGCGACCGAGCTCCTCGAGGGGGATGATCTGTAGGTGGCCAACCCGCCGGGAGGCGGCGTCCCACTCGGGCCGGACACCGAGGAGGGCGAGCACCTCGGCGACATCGTCTCCGGACGTGCGCATCGCACTGGTGCCCCACACCGAAAGCCCGACCGACTCCGGATAGCCGCCGGTGTCGGCCTGGTAGCGAGCAAGCAGCGAGTCGGCCATCGCCTGACCGGTCTCCCAGGCCAGCCGCGAGGGGATCGCTCGCGGATCGACGGTGTAGAAGTTGCGCCCGGTCGGGAGGACGTTCACCAGCCCTCGAAGCGGAGAGCCCGACGGCCCGGCCGGGACGAAGCCGCCCTCGAGAGCATGCAGGATCGCCTCTAGCTCGTCGGTGGTGCGGCGAAGTCGCGGCACTACCTGGGTGGCCGCGAAGGCGAGCACCTGCCGCACCTCCGGGCTGTCGTGCACACCAACGGCGGCGGCCGGGTCCCAGTCGGCATCCTCCATCTGCTGGACGAGGTCACGGGCCCGGGCCTCGATCTCGTCCACCACGGTGACCGACTCGTCGGTCTTCAGCCCGAGCGCCGCGCGCAGCCCGGGGACCGCGTTGCCGACGCCGCCCCAGACCTGGGCGGCGCGCAGGACGGCCAACACCAGGTTGACTCGAGCGCCACCCTCGGGGGCCTGGCCCAGCACGTGCAGGCCGTCTCGGATCTGGGCGTCCTTGATCTCGCACAGCCAGCCGTCCACGTGGAGCAGGAAGTCGTCGAAGTCGTCGTCCTCCGGTCGCTCGTCCAGGCCCAGGTCGCGGTGCATCTCCGCGGCCCGCATCAGCGACCAGATCTCGCCGCGGATCGCGGGCAGCTTCGCCGGATCCATCGCCGCGATGTTGGCGTGCTCGTCCATCAGCTGCTCGAGCTGGGCGATCTCGCCGTACGTCTCCGCGCGCGCCATCGGCGGCACCAGGTGATCCACGATGGTGGCATGGGCGCGGCGCTTCGCCTGGGCGCCCTCGCCCGGGTCGTTGACCAGGAACGGGTAGATCAGCGGCAGGTTGGCGATGGCCGCGTCGCTGCCGCACGAGGCAGACAGGGCCGCGGTCTTGCCGGGCAGCCACTCCATCGAGCCGTGCTTGCCGAGGTGGACGACGGCGTGGGCGCCGAAGCCGCCCTCCTCGACGGGTGCGCCGAGCCAGCGGTAGGCCGCCAGATAGTGGTGGCTCGGCGGCAGGTCCGGGTCGTGGTAGATCGCCACCGGGTTCTCCCCGAAGCCTCGTGGCGGCTGGATGAGGATGACGATGTTGCCAGCGGAGATGGTCGCGAGCACCAGCTCGCCGGTGTCGTTGACGAAGAGTGACCCCGGGGCCGGACCCCAGGTCTCGACCATCGCCTGCCGAAGGTCGGCGGGCAGGTCGCGCGTCCAGGCGTCGTACGCCGCCTGGTCGATCCGCACGTGTGCCTCGGTGAGCTGGGCGGAGGTCAGCCACTCCTCGTCTTGGCCACCAGCGGCGACGAGGGCATGGATGAGCGCGTCTCCCGCGGCGGTCTCGTCAGCCAGGTCGAGCCCCGGGATCGCACCGGGATCGCCGAGGTCGTAGCCAACCTCGCGCAGCCGGCGCAGCAGCCGGATCGCCGACACCGGCGTGTCCAGGCCGACGGCGTTGCCGATCCGGGCGTGCTTGGTGGGATAGGCAGAGAGGACGATGGCGAGACGCTTGTCCTGGTTGGCGGTCCCGCGCAGGCGCGCGTGGTTGACTGCGATCCGGGCGACCCGGGCGCAGCGCTCGGGGTCGGCGACGTAGTGCGGAAGCCCGTCGCTGTCGATCTCCTTGAAGGAGAACGGTGCGGTGATGATCCGGCCGTCGAACTCAGGGATCGCGATCTGTGTTGCGGCGTCCAGCGGCGTGACGCCCTCGTCGGAGTCCGCCCAGGCAGAGCGGCTGGTGGTCAGGCAGAGGCCCTGAAGGATCGGGATGTCGAGGGCCGCGATCCGCTCGACGTCCCAGGCCTCGTCGTCACCACCGGCGCTCGCGGTCGCGGGGGTGCTGCCGCCGGCCGCCAACACGGTGACTACGAGCGCGTCGAAGGCCGCCAGAGCTTCGAAGAGATCGTCGGGCGCCGAGCGCAGCGATCCGGCGTACACCGGCTGGCCGACCGCCGCGCCGGTGGCATCGATGGCATCGGCGAGGGCGTGAGCGAAGGCGGTGTTGCCGCTGGCCTCGTGGGCGCGGTAATAGAGCACGCCGACCCGTGGCAGGTCCTTCCTCGCCGGCGTCGGTCGGCCGGGCATTCCCCAGGCCGGGATCGTCTCCGGTGGCTCGAACCCGATCCCGGTCAACAGCACCGTGTCGGACAGGAATGCATGCAGCTGTGCCAGATTGGTCGGTCCACCTTCTGCCAGATAGCGGTGGGCCTCGCTGGCCACGCCCATCGGCACCGTCGAGAGTTCCATCAGCTCGGCGCTCGGCTGCTGCTCACCGCCGAGCACCACCAGCGGCACCTGGTTCTCTCGCACCGACTGCAGCCCGACCCACAGGTCTTGGGGCGAGCCCAACAGTCGGACGACCACCAGGTCCGAACCGGTGACGACCTTGGTGAGCTCGGCGTCGGCCGATCGACTCGGGTTGGCCCAGGAGTACGACGCTCCGCTCGCCCGTGCCGAGAGCAGATCGGTGTCGGACGTGGACAGCAGTGCGATGCGCGGCCCGGCTGCCGGGTCGGCTGGTGGACGGGCTGACGACGGGGCCATGGTCGAGGCTCCTCCTCCGGGGTTCGCGCCCCAGGTAGTGGTCGGATGACCCGCGGCCAGTGTCTGGCTGCGTCGTCGACCAGCGACGGCGTCACAGTGGCGGAACCGCCCCGGACTCTCACCGGGTTCCTGCTCCGCGGGCTGGCTGCAGCCTACGGGAGGGCTGTTCTCGCCCGGTCGCCCCGCTCGGGATGTGTGCGAGCCGACGATTCGTGGATCAGTGTGTCGCGCCCACCTCGACCAGGAAGACGCCGACTGCGATCAGGCCGATGCCGCCGGCCATCGTCGCGGTCAACCGCTCGCCGAAGAGGAAGCGGCTGGCGATCGCAGTGAGTGCCACGCCGCAGGAGGCCCAGATGCCGTAGGTGATCCCGAGCGGGATGCCGGCCTCCAGGATGCGGGTGAGCAGGAGGAAGGAGGCGATGTAGCACGAGACGACGAGGGGGTAGAGGCGCGGCCGGTCGTTGACTGCGGCGCGGAGGCAGAGCGTCCCGCCGACCTCGATCAGGATGGCGATGCCGAGCATCAACCAGGGCAGCATCACCGCTGCCCGCCGCTCGAGGCGTCCGGCGGCCCGTCGTGGGTAGAGCCCAGCTCGACCATCAGCACGCCTGCGATGATCACGCCGAGGCCGAGGGCCATCAACCCGGTAAGCGGCTCGGCGAACAGTAGCGTCGAGAGCACCGCCGTGCTGCCGACGCCGAGGGCGCCCCACAGGCCGTAGGTGACGCCGAGCGGCTGGCCGCGCTTGAGCAGGTTGATCAGCAGCAAGAAGGACGCGACATAGCCGACCGCCACGCTGAGGTAGAACGCCGGGTGCAGCAGCGCCGCCTTCAGGCTCAGCGACGCGCACAGCTCGCAGGCAACCGCAAGCACGAGGACGGCCCAGGTGGGTAGGGCCGACGCCCTGAAACCCATCTCGGACCGTCCTCAGCTGCCGGTGTGACCGAACCAGTCGTGACCGAGCCGGTCGGGGCTCAGCCTGTGGTGGCTCAGCCGGCGGTGCGAATCAGCTTCTTGTTGACGAACTCGTCGATGCCGAAGCGGCCGAGCTCGCGGCCGAAACCGGAGCGCTTGACGCCGCCGAAGGGCAGCTCGACGCCTTCGGCGCCGACAGCGTTGACGAACACCATGCCGGCGTCGATCTGGTCGGCCACCCGCGCGGCCTGCTCCGGGTCGGTGGTGAAGATGTAGGAGCCGAGACCGTACGGCGTGTCGTTGGCGACCTTGATCGCCTCCTCCTCGCTGCCGACCTTGAACACCATCGCCACCGGGCCGAACAGCTCCTCGAGGGCAGCGCCGGAGCCCTGCTCCACCTCGGTGAGCACGCCGGCCGGGAAGTGTGCACCGTCACGCTCGCCTGCCGAGGTCAGCTTCGCGCCCGACTCCACCGCCTTGGCGACCTGACCCTCGAGCCGCTCTGCCGCGGCCAGCGACGAGAGCGGGTTGGGGTCGGTGGCCAGGATCTTCTCGGTGAACTTCGCGACGAAGTCGTCGTAGACGTCCTCGTGGACGATCATCCGCTTGCCGGCGTTGCAGGCCTGGCCGGTGTTCTCCATCCGAGCGGCGACGGCCTGCTCGACGGTGGCGTCGAGGTCGTCGGAGCTGAGCACGATGAACGGGTCGGAGCCACCCAGCTCGAGGACGACCTTCTTCAGGTGACGGCCGGCGATCTCGGCCACTGCCGCACCGGCACGCTCGGAGCCGGTCAGCGAAACGCCCTGGACGCGCGGGTCGCCGATGATCTCCGCGATCTGCTCGTTGGAGGCGTAGATGTTGACGTAGGCGCCCTTCGGGTAGCCGGCGTCGTCGAAGATCTGCTGCAGGAGGGCAGCCGACTCCGGGCACTGCGGCGCGTGCTTGAGCACGATGGTGTTGCCCGCGGTCAGGTTGGGCCCGGCGAAGCGGGCGACCTGGTAGGCCGGGTAGTTCCACGGCATGATCCCGAGCAGGACACCGAGCGGACGGCGTCGGATGACCGCACTGCCCTCGCCGTCGAGCAGGTCGATGGGCTCGTCGGCCAGGAACCGCTCGGCGTTGTCGGCGTAGTACTCGTAGATCGCGGCGGAGAAGTCGACCTCGCCAAGCGCGTCGTCGTACGGCTTGCCCATCTCGCGGTTCATCGTCTTCGCGAGCTCTTCACGGCGCTCGGTGTGCAACTCCGACACCCGGCGGATCAAGGCGGCACGGTCCGCGACGGAGCTGGTCCGGCCCCAGGAGTCGAACGCGCTCTGGGCCGCCGCGACGGCGGCTTGCACCTGCTCGTCGGTGTCGGTCTCGAAGCTGCGCACGAGCTCACCGGTCTTGGGGTCGGTGACGGCGTACAGGCTGGTCATTGGGTTGGTTCCTTTGTCTGGGGTTGGGATCGTCCCCGAGGGGGTTCGAGCCCACCCTAGTCGTCCGCGCCAGCCCTCCGCGAGGGCCGTCATCCAGGCTGGACGGAAGCCTTGAGAGGCTTGTCTGGTGAGCCACACCTTCGACGAGGCGATCGCGGTCGAGATCGCCCGGCCGGATGCCTTCGCCTCGCAGACCCATCCGGCCTACGCGAACATGGTCGGTCCGTTCGGTGGGGTGACTGCCGGCGCCGTAGTGCAGGCCCTGCGGCAGCACGCGCGCTCCCAGGGGGAGCCCGCAGCCCTGACCGTCAACTATGTGGCACCGATCGCCGATGGGCCGTGGCAGCTCGTGGTGGAGGAGGTGCGCACCAACCGGAGCAACCAGCACTGGCTCTTCCGGATCCTCCAGGACGAGCAGGTCGTCACGACCGGCTCGATGGTCCTCGCGACCGTCCGGGACACCTGGGGCGCGACCGAGTTGGCGCCGCCGTCAGTGGCTGCGCCCGAGGAGATCCCTGCGGCGGAGCCGATCATTCCGCTGGCCTGGCTGAGCCGCTACCAGATGCGCTTCGTCGCAGGCGTTCCGCCGGTGAAGCCCGGACCGGGTGCGGCCGACTCCACCACGACGCTGTGGATCCGGGACAACCCGCCCCGCCCGCTGGACTTCGCCTCGCTCACCGCGATGGCTGACTGCTTCTTCCCCCGGGTCTTCCTGCGCACGGGGGCGCTCGCACCTGCGGGGACGATCTCGCTGTCTGTCTACTTCCATGCCACGACCGACGAGTTGGCCGCCGTCGGTGAGGACTACCTGCTCGCCACGGCGCGGGGCGGGCGGTTCGGCCACGGGCTCTTCGACCAGTCGGGCGAACTATGGAGTCGCTCCGGGACTCTGCTGGCCACCACGACCCAACTCGTGTACTACAAGGACCCGGCCTAGGGAGCGCCGTCCTCAGACGTGGCCGACGCCCTCTTCGTCATCCAGCTCGGCGACGGTGGGGTGTCCGGAGGCCGGCAGACCTTCGAGCTCGCGAAGCTTGCGCCACACGACGGGGATCAAGAACAGCAGGGCCACCCCGACCAGCAGGTAGAAGACGGGGAACTGGCGGCTGTCGGCAATGCCGGAGAGGCCGATCGCCTCGAAGACGGCCTGTGGCCCGTGACCGGCCTTGTCGAGCAAGGCGAGACCGGACATCACCAAGACGACGACGATGCCGCGCCGGATCCACGATTGCGGGACCTTCGGGGCGATCCGGCTCCCGAGCATCGAGCCGGGCACCGAGCCGACGATCAGCGGGATGGTCAGCGACCAGTCGATGCCGTGGTTGACCACGATATTGGCGATCGCAGCGGCTAGCACCAGCGGGACGGCCTGGACCAGGTCGGTGCCGACCAGGCGCAGCGCCGACAGACCGGGATAGAGCATCAGCAGCGCGATCATGATGACCGAGCCGGAGCCGACGCTGGTGATGCCGACCAACGCGCCGCCGAGCATGCCGACCAACAGCGTCGGCACGGGCCGGATGTGCGGGTTGTCGTCGGGACGGTGGCCGCCGCGGCGTACGGCGCGCAACTGGAGGTAGATCCGCAGCGCATAGGTGGTCGCCGCGAACAGCAAGGCGATGCCGATCGCGAACTTCAGGGTCTGCTCCAGGCCCTCGCCCTCGCCTGCGACGCGGTGGAAGAGGAATGGACCGAGGAAGGCCATCGGCACCGAGCCGACGATGAGCCATGCAGCGAGCCTGAAGTTCGGCTGGCCGTGCTTGGAGTGCACGAGCGCGCCGCCGGTCTTGTAGACAGCCGCTGCGGTCAGGTCGGCGGTCACCACGGCCGTCGCGTCGCCGAAGCCGAGCAGGATCAGGGCGGGGGTCATCAGCGCACCGCCGCCCATCCCGGTGAGCCCGACCACGACCCCGACGAGGAAGCCCACCACGACGATGGACAGGGCCGTCCAGGTCAGCAGTTCGATCATGGCGGGTAACTCTAGTGGTCTTATCGGTTAAAAGGTGAATCGGTGCGGGTGGCGCGGCTTATCTACGTTTGTCTAGTAATTCAGTTGATTAAGGTCACGTAGGTCGAGGTGACCGCTGTCGCGGAGAACGAGGAGCACGTCGTCGAGCGCCTCCTCGATGCTGCGGCCGGTCGTGTCGACCCGGACGGCGGCATCCTCGGGCTCCTCGTAGGGCGAGGAGATGCCGGTGAACTCGGGGATCTCGCCTCGGCGCGCCTTGGCATAGAGGCCCTTGCGGTCGCGTCGCTCACACTCCTCCAGCGGAGTGGCGACGTGGACCAAGAAGAATGCACCGCCAGCGTCCTCGACCATCTCCCGGACCTGCTGGCGGGTCTCGTCGAACGGCGCGATCGGGCTGCACACCGCCACGCCGCCGTGTCGCGAGATCTCGGCGGCGACCCAGCCGATCCGACGGATGTTGGTCTCCCGGTCGGCCTTGGAAAAGGTCAGGCCTGCGGAGAGATGGCGGCGTACGACGTCGCCGTCCAGGCTGGTGACCGTCCGGCCTCCGCGCTCGAGCAGGCGATCTGTCAGCGCGCGCGCGAGGGTGGACTTCCCGCTGCCGGACAGGCCGGTAAAGAAGAGCACCAGCCCCTGCTCCTCCGGCGGCGGGCGGTCCTCGTCGACGATGTCGACGATGTCGTCGGCCAACTCTCCGCCGGGGTCGGCGAGCAGACCGACGATGGGGTCGCCGTCGGCGTAGTTCTCCACCACCTGGACGCCGAGGTGGTGGTCGAGGTCGACGTCGCCTCGAGAGGCAAGTGGGCAGGCCACCACCCCGGCGTCCCCGAGCAGTTCGGCGGCGGCCAGGGTCGCGCGGAGCAGGCCCACCGTCGAGAGCCACGACGTGCCGTGGCCGACCAGGGCCAGCAGCACGACCGGTCCGAGCCGTCGGATCTCGGCGAGCTGAATCTCGGTGAGGGCGTCGGTCACCGGGATCCAGGTGCGGCCGGCGTACCGCTCCCGACACTCGGCGACGCTGAGATACAGCCGGCGAAAGGGCCCGTGCTCGGCATGGCTCAGCGGCGTGACCGCACCGTCCAGGTCCACCCTGGCCAGCGGGAGCCCCTCGGGATCGACCAGCTCGACCGCGCCCCCCTGCGCGGTCGCCGCCTCGACGACGTCGTGGGGCAGGTCGAGGGTGACCGGGCTGCCGGGTTCGTTGAACCCCCTAGTCGGCTGCAGTGCTCCGCCGAGGAGGAGTTCGAGGTCGTCGAGTTCGCGGGCGGTGGGGTGATACTGCGGCAGTGACTGGTTGGGCACGGCCTCATCCTGCCAGCCCCTACGCTTGGGCAGCATGTTCGAGGGTGCACAGCCGGTGGTGGCGGAGTTCCTCCGGTCCGGCTTCGTGGAGGGTCACCACTACGGGACCGTTGCGGCGCTGCGGGCCGACGGGAGCGTGGAGTGGACGGTCGGTGACGCACAGCGGCCGATGTTGCCGCGATCGAGCAACAAACCCCTGCAGGCGCTGGCGATGGTGCGGCTCGGCCTGGCCCTGCCCCCGGAGCTGCTCGCGCTCGCGTGTGCGTCGCACGTGGGTGAGGAGTTCCACATCGCCGGCGTGCGACGCATCCTGGCCGGGGCCGGCCTCGACGAGTCGGCCCTGCAGACTCCGCCGGACCTGCCGCTGGACGTCGCGGCCCGGGATGCGGTGCTGCGTTCGGGCGGTGCGCCGGCGCCGATCTGGATGAACTGCTCCGGCAAGCACGCCGCGATGCTGGCCACCTGCGTCCTCAACGGCTGGGACGTCGCGTCCTATCGCGATCCGGAGCACCCCTTGCAGCAGGCGATCGCCGAGACGTTCACCGAGTTCACCGGCGAACCGACGCAGGTCGCCGTGGACGGCTGCGGAGCCCCGCTGCTGTCCGCCTCGGCGGTGGGGCTGGCCCGGGCGTTCGGCCTGCTCGCGCGGGGCGTCGACGGGTCCGGCCGGGAGCACGCGCCGGCTCGTCAGGTGGCCGAGGCGATCCGCGGCTTCCCGGCGTACGTCTCCGGGAGCACCGAGAGCGACGCCTTCCTGCTGGCCGCTGTTCCGAGGGCGATCGGAAAGTGCGGCGCCGAGGGGTGCTATGCCGCGGCGCTCCCCGACGGACGGGCCTGGGTAGTCAAGATCGACGACGGTGGTGAGCGTGCGGCGCTGGTGGTGCTGGTGGCTGCCCTGCGGCGCAGTGGCGTCGATCGCGGGCCGGGGGTCGACGTCGAGGCGCTGACCCGCGTCGTCGACTGCCCGCTCCTGGGCGGTGGGGTCCGGGTCGGCGAGGTACGGGCCGTCCTCTGACGCCGTGGTGACTCAGATCACGTGCCCCCAGCTTGCAAGTGCTAACTTTTGCTAGCACTATGGAGACGTGGCCAGGTACAAGATGGGAATGAACGTCGGCGGCCTGGGCGACTACCTCAAGGAGCAGCGCCTCAACGCGCGGCTCTCGTTGCGGCAGCTCGCCGAGCAGGCCGGCGTCTCCAACCCCTACCTGAGCCAGATCGAGCGTGGTCTGCGCAAGCCCTCGGCCGAGGTCTTGCAGCAGATCGCGAAGGCGCTGCGGATCTCCGCCGAGCAGCTCTACGTCCGCGCCGGGATCCTCGATCCCTCGGACAGCGAGGTGGGTTCGGTCGAGTTGGCAGTCCTTGCGGACACCGGCCTGACCGAGCGGCAGAAGCAATCCCTGCTGGAGATCTACCAGTCCTTCGTCGCGGCCACCGCGGCGGAGGGCGGCAACCAATAGCACGACGGCGGGCGCGACGATCAGCCGCCGACCAGCCGTGGTCGCGACAAGACGACCACGGACCACAGACCACCAACCCGGCCACCCGCGCCGGGGCAGCGGCCCGGCAGCGCCGGGCCAGACAGGAGGAGCCGACATGGCTGAGACCAAGTTCGACATCCGCAACGAGGCCACCCGCCAGTTCTACGCCGGCATCGGCATCACCGACCTGGCCGTCGAGGTGTTCCGCGACTACGTCGCCGACATGTCCAAGCGGCTGACCGAGCTGCAGAAGAGCGTGGCCGAGCTCGACCTCGAGCCCGCCAGCCTGCGCAAGGAGGTCGAGACCCGCTTCGAGACGCTGTCCAAGGACGCCAAGGAGCGTCGCAAGCTGATCGAGAAGCGGATGGGCGACCTGCAGGCCGACTCCCTCGCGTTCCCGGCCAAGGTCACCGACCGGGTCGGCGAGCTGGTCAGCGACAACGTCGCCACCGTGAACAAGACCATGGACGACCTTGCCAAGCGCGGCGAGGACCTGGTCGGCCGGATCCGCCGCCAGGAGGCGACCCAGGAGACGGTGAAGGAGGCCAAGGTGACCGTGGCCAAGGCCAAGACCACCAAGACCCAGGCGACCAAGGCCGCCAAGAAGACTGCCGCCGCGAACAGGGCGACGGCCAAGAAGGCCACCGCTGCGCCGAAGTCCAGCGCCAAGGCGACCGCCACCGCTGCGAAGAAGACCGCGAAGAGCGCCGCCAAGGCCGTCGTCGACGCCGCCGAGAAGGTCGGCGACTGATCGAACGACGATCGACCGATTGATCCAGCCGAGGACTCCGGAGTTTCCGGGGTCCTCGGCCAATTCTCGGGTGCGGCTCCGCCGCGTGAGTTAGCCTTCCAGGAGACAGAAACGACCGGAAACGGCCGCTGCCCGAGGAGAACCCAGTGCCGCTCGACTTCGAGATTCGCCCGTGGGGGGCGTGGTATGTGCTCGATCAGGGCGACCTCTACAAGGTGAAGCGGATCGAGGTCGAGCCCGGCAAGCGGCTGTCCTTGCAGACCCATGTCCATCGCTCCGAGCATTGGTACGTCGTGACCGGGGTCGCCACGTGTCAGATCGGCGACCACGAGCGGGTCCTCCGTCAGGGCGAGTCGCTGGTCGTGCCGCAGGGGGTCGCACACCGGCTGGCCAATCTGCACGACGAGCCGTTGCTGGTCATCGAGGTCCAGCACGGGGATTACCTCGGCGAGGACGACATCTGCCGTCTCGCCGACGACTACGGCCGCCAGGCCCCCGTCGAGACCTGAGGACGCGGGGGCGTCAGCTAGAAGCGAGGTCCGCGTCGACCATCCGGGCGACGAGCTCGGTGAAGCCGACGGTGGGTGTCCAGCCCAGTACGTCGTGGGCCAGGGTGGCGTCGCCGCGCAGCTCGACGGCGTCGACCGGGCGGACCAGATCGGAGTCGACGCTCACGTAGCGTGCCCAGTCGTCGACGCCGGCTCGGGCGAAGGCCGCTGACACGAAGTCGCGCACGGAGTGGGCCACCCCGGTCGCGACCACGAAGTCCTGCGCGAGGTCGGCCCGGGCCGCGCGGACCAACGCGTCGACGTAGTCCGGCGCCCAGCCCCAGTCCCGCCGCGCCTCGAGGTTGCCGAGCACCAGCCGGTCGGCACGCTTGCGGGCGATGGCGGCCACGGTCGAGGTGATCTTGCGCGTGACGAACTGGGCCGGCCGTCGCGGCGACTCGTGGTTGTAGAGGATCGCCGAGACGGCGTGCAAGCCCCGCTCCCGATGTTCGGCGATGCCGGCATGTGCACGCGCCTTCGCCGCGCCGTACGGATTCACCGGCCGCACCGGGGTCTGCTCGTCTTGCGGGCTCTGCTCGGGCTGCCCGAAGATCTCGGCGCTCGACGCCTGCACGAAGCGGACCGGGGCACCGGTGCGCTGCTGCGCTCGCAGCGCCGCGTCCATCAGCGCCAGCGCCGCGGTGGCGTTGACCGCCTCGACCAGCTCCGGCTCCTGCCAGGAGCGCGCCACGGAGCTGACCGCGGCCAGGTTGTAGATCTCGTCGGGTGCCAGCTCCCGGACCAGACCCCCGACTGCCTTGTGGTCGGTCAGATCGCCGATGTGCAGGACAACCTCGTCGGGGCAGTACGCCGGTCGTGGTCGGTCGCGCGCCTCGGAGGGGTGGTGCAGCGCGTGGACCTCGACCCCGTCGGCGAGGAGTCGCTCGGCGAGGTAGCTGCCGTCCTGGCCGCTGATCCCGGTGACCAGGGCACGCCGCACGCCAGGTGCCCTGGGGCCTTGGTTCGTCGGGGGGAGGGTCACCAGCCGGCCTCGAGCGCGGCGATGTCCGCGTCGACCATCATCGCGACCAGCTCCTCGAAGCCGACGCGCGGCTTCCAGCCGAGCTTGTCGCGGGCCTTGCTCGCATCGCCGACCAGGCGGTCCACCTCTGCAGGTCGCATGAAGCGGGGGTCCTGGCGGACATAGCGCTGCCAGTCGTCGATGCCGACATGCGCGAACGCCGTCGCCACGAACTCCCTGATCGAGTGGGTCTCGCCGGTGGCGATCACGTAGTCATCAGGCTCGTCCTGCTGCAGCATCAGCCACATCGCCTCGACGTAGTCGCCGGCGAACCCCCAGTCACGCTGGGGGTCGAGGTTGCCCAGCACCAGCGCGTCGGCCCGGTCCAGGCTGATGGCAGCGACGGCCTGGCTGATCTTCCGAGTGACGAACTCCGGCCCCCGCCGAGGTGACTCGTGGTTGAACAGGATCCCCGAGGACGCGTGCATGCCATAGCTCTCGCGGTAGTTCACCGTCATGTGATGGCCGAAGACCTTGCTGACGCCGTAGGGCGAGCGCGGCCAGAGCAGGGTCCGCTCGTGCTGCGGAGTCTCTTGGACCTTGCCGAACATCTCCGAGCTGGACGCCTGGTAGAAGCGCACCCTGCTCGGGTCCTCCCCGCAGTGCAGCCGAAGCGACTCCAGCACGGTCAGCACGCCCTTGGCGGTGACGTCCGCGGTGAGCGCGGCGTTCTCCCAGGAATAGGCGACGAACGAGACGGCGCCGAGGTTGTAGACCTCGTCGGGGTCGGAGTCGCGGAGCGCGCGGATCAGGCTGCTCATGTCCGTCAGGTCGCCGGCGTGCAAGGTGACGTCGGGCAGCAGATCCTCGACGAGGCCGCGCTTGGGGTTGTTCTGCCCGCGGATGACGCCGTGGACGTCGTACCCCTTCGCGACCAGGAGCTCGGCGAGGTAGAGCCCGTCCTGACCGGTGATGCCGGTGATGAGTGCGCGGGGCATGCGGTGATTGTGTCAGGGCGGTTAGCCGGGGGCCTGTGGAGGAGCGGATGCGGGCCGCGGCCGGCTCTGGTTCGCTGGACGGGCCGAGAGCTCAACCCAGATCAGGGTGGACCAGATGACAGCAGGGAGGGACCATGGATGTCATGACGATGGTGCGGAGCAGCGGACTGATCACTCGTGAGGAGCGCGACGCACTGCCCGACGACGGTCGTCGCCACGAGCTCATCGACGGGATGCTCATCGTGACGCCGTCGCCCGGCTTCCCCCACCAGACGGTGGTCGGTCGGCTTCATCTCGCTCTCCAGCCGGTGTGTCCGCCAGAGCTGCGGGTGATCCTCGGCCCCTTCGACGTGGCACTGGCCGAGGACACCGTCGTCGTGCCCGACCTGGTGGTGGCGTCACTGTCCTCGTTCACCCCGCGAGATCTGCCGACGAGCCCGCTGCTGGCGATCGAGGTGCTCTCCCCGAGTACACGGCGGTACGACCAGACGCTGAAGAAGGCGCGGTACGCCGCTGCCGGGTGCCAGGCGTACTTGCTGGTCGACCCGATCGAGCCCTCGATAACCGCCTTCGAGCTTCGCGACGGCGACTATGTCGAGGTTGCCTCGTCGGCCGGTGATGACCCGTGCGAGCTGGTCTGGCCCTTCCCTGTGACGCTTGTTCCCGCCGAGCTGGTCCGCCCGTAGGATCACGCGCCAGGGTTTCGGTCCCTGCAGCGGTCGGTCGATAGGCTGGTGGCCATGAAGGTTCTGGTCACCGGCGGCGCCGGCTACATCGGGTCAACCACGGCGAAGGCGCTCGAGGAGGCGGGGCACACGCCGGTGATCCTCGACTCGCTGCTGACCGGGCCGTTGGCGTTCGTGCGGGACCGGATCTTCTACGAGGGCGATATCGCCGACCGTGCGCTGGTGCGGCGGGTCGTCGACGAGCACCCCGACATCGAGGCGACCATCCACATGGCCGCGCGGATCGTGGTGCCGGAGTCGGTGGAGAAGCCCTATGAGTACTACCGCGACAACGTCGCCAAGTCGCTGGAACTCTTCGACGAGCTGGCCGGGCTGGGCAAGGGTCGAGTGCTCTTCTCCTCGTCGGCTTCGCTCTACGCGCTGAAGCCGGACTTCGAGGTCACCGAGGCGGACGCGCTGGCGCCCAGTTCGCCCTACGCCCGCACCAAGCGGATGATGGAAGAGGTCCTCACCGACCTCGCGGCCGCGACCGATCTGCGGGCGATCATCCTGCGCTACTTCAACCCGATCGGCTCCGACCCGGACCTCGAGTCCGGGATCTATGCCAAGGAGCCGTCCCACGTCCTCGGTCAGCTGGTGATGGCCGCCCGCGGCCAGAAGGACCACTTCACCATCACCGGGGTCGACCACCCGACCCGTGACGGCACCGGGATCCGTGACTACATCCACGTCTGGGACCTGGCCCGCGCTCACGTGCGGGCGATCGAGCGGTTCGACGAGGTCATCGCGGCGACGGGGAGGCCGAGCGTGGTCCTCAACGTCGGCACCGGCAGCGGGGTCACCGTGCGGGAGCTGGTCGCCGCCTTCGAACGGGTCTTCGGGCAGCCGGTGCCCGTGGCAGAAGCGCCGCCGCGACCCGGCGATGCCGTCGGCGCCTTCGCCAACGTGGACAAGTCCCGCGAGCTCTTGGATTGGGTGACCGAGCTGAGCCTCGACGACGCCATCGCCTCGGCGCTGGCCTGGGGTGAGAAGCGCAAGGAAATCCTGGGCTACGAATGAGCCACCCCACGAAACCAGCCCGCCGGAGCCTTCGGTGTGACCTGTTCCTCGGCCTCTCACTGGTCGTCGCGTTGGCTGTCTCGCTCGGCCTGACGGTCGCACCCGCGGACGCGCGAGTCGCCGACCGCGACCTCTACGCGGCTGGCGCGCGATCGGCAGACGGACCGGCAGCGGGGAAGCGACTCTCCGGGCGGATCGTCGTGCTCGACCCCGGGCACCAACTCGGCAACCACAACTTCCCGGACCAGATCAACCGTCTGGTTCCGGCGGGCGGCTTCAAGAAGGCGTGCAACACGACGGGCACGGCGACCGACGGCGGCTATCCAGAAGCAACCTTCACCTTCGAGGTGTCCCGCCTCCTGCGCAAACGCCTCGAGGCGGCCGGTGCCGACGTGATCATGACCAGGAAGACCAACAGCGAGAAGCGCTGGGGCCCGTGCATCAACGTGCGCGGGCGGGCCGGCAACAAGGCTGGCCCGGACCACACCGGCGCGGATCTGAAGATCAGCATCCATGGCGACGGCAACATCGGCGGTGGACCCGGCTTCCATGTGATCGCACCGACCGACCGCAAGCCGTGGACGCACGACATCTACAAGCCGTCCCGGCGGCTGGCCAAGGTGGTGCGGCACAAGTTGCACCAGGGCGCGCACCTGCCCTACGCCGGCTACATCGCCGGAGGCGACGGCCTCGACTTCCGCTCCGACCTGGGCACCTTGAACCTCTCCGACATCCCGACCGTGATGGTCGAGATGGGCAACATGCGCTCGGCGGCCGACGCCCACCGGATGACCACGGTCAAGGGCCGCAAGGTCTACGCGCGGGCGCTCTTCCGAGCCATCCGCGCCTACCTGGCGTGACCGTCGCCAGGTGACCACTGGGAGTCGCGCTACAGTGCCCGCCGTGTCAGATGCTGCTGCTCCCGCCGGGGACCCCGCGAGCGGCGGCGCGGTCGACGTACGTCAACTCACCGTGGCCGTGCTCGGCGGGACCGGCCCGCAGGGACGCGGCCTGGCCAGACGGTTCGCAGCGGGTGGTCTGCGGGTGGTGATCGGCAGCCGCAGCGCCGATCGAGCCGCAGAGGTGGCGGCCGACATCGGCGCAGGCGTCTCCGGCGCCGTCAACCTGGCCGCCGCCGAGACCGCCGACGTCGTCGTGGTCGCGGTGCCCTGGGCTGCGCACGCCGACCTGCTCGCCGAGGTCGCCGAAGCGATGGCCGGCAAGGTGGTGGTCGACTGCGTCAACCCACTGGGGTTCGACAAGCAGGGCGTCTATGCGCTCGCCGTGCCCGAGGGCTCGGCAGCCCAGCAGGCGGCCGGCCTGCTGCCGGAGTCGCAGGTGGTGGGCGCCTTCCACAACGTGAGTGCGTCGCTGCTCGAAGACCCCGACGTGACCACCTTCGACATGGACGTGCTGGTGGTGGGCGACGACCGTGCCGCGACCGACCTGGTGTGCGCGCTGGTCGAGGTGCTGCCCGGGACGCGCGGGGTGTACGCCGGCCGCTTGCGCAACGCGCACCAGGTGGAGGCACTGACCGCCAACCTGATCTCGATCAACCGCCGCTACCGCGTCCACGCCGGACTGCGGGTGACCGACGTCCGCTGACCCTAGAACGCGCCCTACTCCGCGGACAGGCACTGCATCGCGTCCAGCACCACCCGCACCTGGGGGACCTCGTGGGTGCGGAACAGGCCGGTGCCGCCGAGCCGGGCGAGGACGGCGAAGAACTGCTCGGCGCTGCGGAAGTGCTCCTGGAAGAGGTCGATAGCGTGCGGCAGGGCGTGGCAGATCGGCAGGCCGAGGGTGCGCAGCTCGAAGGTGCGGAGCAGCACCTTGGTCTGATACTCGATGCGGACCTGGGCGTCGACGAGGTTGCCGTAGTAGAAGCCCAGGCCCGGGTCGATGACCAGTCGCTCCACCCCCGCCTCACGAGCACGGGCGACCCGCTCGGTGAAGTGGGAGAGGTAGCCGGGCATCGGATCACCCTCCTCCTCGACGTCGGTGATCTCGCGCGCGTCGGAGCCGACGATCGAGCAGAGGATGAGCGTGGCGTCGTACTCCGCTGTCAGGGCGTAGATCGTCTCCTCGTGGGCGCGCCCGGTGAAGTTGAGCACGGCGGCGCCGGCGTCGAGGCAGGCCCGGGCGACCTCGGGGTGGTAGGTCTCGGCCGAGACGATCACACCGTCGCGCGCGAGCGCCTTGATCGGCGGGACCATCAGCTCGATCTGACGGGTGGCGTCGACACGGGCGGCCGGAGCGTTGGTGGACTCTGCCCCGATGTCGACCAGGTCCGCGCCCTCGGCCGTCATCAACAGCCCGCGCCGGATCGCGTCCTCGGTCGTCGGGGCAATGCTCTCCCGGTAGGACGAGTCGGGGGAGAGGTTCAACGTGCCCATCACCACGGGCGTCGTGTCCGAATCGATCACTCGGTCACCGAGCCTGATCGGAGCGACCGGTGCCTGCAGAGCGTCCGGCTCGGCAGTGGCGAGTCGCGCCAGGGCATCGAGGGTGATCACAGGGTGCGAGTCTACGAGCCGGCCGCAGTGCCGCCCGGCCAACATCCGGTGCGGACATAGCGTGC
This sequence comes from Nocardioides sp., assembly GCF_047602075.1. Lineage (GTDB taxonomy): Bacteria > Actinomycetota > Actinomycetes > Propionibacteriales > Nocardioidaceae > Nocardioides. The sequence continues at coordinate 2,024,064 of NZ_JASGIF010000001.1, read as the reverse complement.
GAACAGGAACGACTCGTGCTCGACAAGCTGGACCAGGTCGTACGGCGCCGGCTCGGCCGCGTCGGCACCGGCCCGTGCGGTGGTCGGGCCGTAGGTCGGCAGCCGGGGTGAGACGGTCAGGTCGAACTCGTCGACCAGATCCTCGGCCGCGAACGACGCCAGCAGGACCGGCCCGCCCTCGCAGTTGATGCGGGTCAGCCCACGCTCGTGCAGTGCCGCCACGATCGCGGCTGCGCTGACCGCCTCGCCGGGAAGCCGCACCACCTCGGCGTGCTCCTCGGCGCGGGCGAGCGCATCGGGGGTCGCCAGGTCACTCGTGATCACGATCGGGGTTACGGCTGACTCACCGAACGCCGCCTCGGTCCAGGGCAGGTCGAGGCTGGCGCTGACAATGGCCAGGGTCGGCGCCGGACCGAGCCCGTCGGCGCGACGGTCCGCGGCGTCCGCAGCGGCCGCCTTGATCGCGCCGTACCGCTCGATCCGCATCGTCGCCGCTCCGATCAACACCACGTCGGCCAATCGCCGGATCTCGGCCATCAGGTCCCGGTCGGCCTCGCTGGACACCGATCCGCTCCGGTTGTCCGCGCCGGTCACGCCGCCGTCGAGCCCGCGCAGCATCGTCATCCGCAGCCACGGCCGGCCCTCTGGCCAGGGGTAGGCACCTCGGATCGGGTCGCTGGTGTCGGTGCCGCCGATCAGGGTCCGCATGCCAGGGATGCTACGGCGTGGGACTGGACGCCCGGGGCCTACGCTGGCGTCCGTGCAGGAGTTCGTCGACTTCCTCGGCAAGCAGGCGCCGTACGACGCGCTGGACGCCGACGACCTGGAGCGGCTGGCGCGGCGGGTCGAGGTGGAGTACTTCCCGCAGGGTGCCACCATCGTCGCCGCCGATGCCGAGCGACTCGAGCAGATGATGGTCGTGCGGACCGGACTGGTGCACCTCTTGAATCGGGGCCGGATCGTCGACGAGTTGGGGCCCGGTGACACCTTCGGGCAGCTCTCGGTGCTCAGCGGCATCGCGCCGTCGATGACGGCGGTCGCAGCATCGGACACGCTGGTCTATCTGCTGCCCGATCCGCGGTCGGTGCTCGACCAGCCCGAGCGGCTCGTGTTCACTCGGGAGGCGCCCAACGCTCGGAGCCTGCTCAGCGGAGCCGCCGACTACGGCTTGCGGCCGGTCTCGGAGTTCCTCCGACCGCTGCTGTGGGCCGCGCCCGACCAGCCGATCCGTGACGCGGCCCGGGCAATGACCGAGGCGCGTCAGTCCTGCGTCGTGGTCGACCTCGGAGGCGCACTTGAGGCTGGTCTGGGCAATGGTCTGGGCATTGTCACCGACAGTGACTGCCGCCGGCTGGTCGCGACCGGTGAGGTGCCGATCGACGCACCGGTCTCGACCATTCTCACCTCACCAGTGCGCACCATCGAGGCGAGCGACCCCGCCGCGACGGCGTTCTTGACCATGGTCCAGCACGGCGTCCACCACCTGGTCGCGACCGGCGAGGACGGCCGCCCGGTCGGGGTGTGTCGGGTGGTCGACCTGTCCAGCTCCGACATCCGCGATCCGCTCGCCCTGCGCGGCGCCATCGACGCGGCCGACACAGTCGAGGAGCTGGCCACGGCTGCGGCGGCGATCCGACCCGCGGTCGTCGAGATGTACGACGCCGGCGTGCCCCCGCTGCGCATCGGTGCCCTGACGGCCGCCCTGATCGAGTCGGTGGTCGAGAAGTGCATCGGTTGGACCGACCCGTTTGCCGGCCGGTCCGACGAGTTCGGGTGGCTGCTGTTGGGGTCGCTCGCCCGTCGCGAACCACTCCCGGCCTCCGATGTGGACACCGCGTTGGTGTGGCGCGCGCCGTCGTACGCCGACCGCCCCGACGAGCTCCGCGAGGCGGCCGGTCAGGTGCTGGAGCTCGTCGAGCAGTGCGGCCTGGAGCGGTGTCCGGACGGGGCCAACGCGGACGGGCCGCTGTTCAACCGGCCGATCGAGGTCTGGGTGGAGCGGGCGCGGCACTGGGAGGAGCACTCGGACGGCCCTGGGGCATTGCTGCTGGCGTCCATGCTCACCGACTCGCGGCCGATCACGGGGCTCAAGCTCGGTCGGGAGTTGGCCGATCGAGTGCGGTCCACCCCGGAGAACCCGCTGTTCCGCAAGCGGATGCTGGCCGAAGCGCTGGCGAGGAAGCCGCCGGTCGGCTTCGTCAAGGAGTTCGTGGTCGAGTCCGGTGGGAAGCATCGCGGCGAGCTGGACCTCAAGCGCTATGGGCTGGCGCCGGTGGTGGCTCTGGGCCGGTGGATCGGGATCTGCACCGCTGCGCCGATCGGCTCCACGCCGGCGCGGCTCGCGCTCGGCGAAGAGGCCGAGCTGCTCACCCGCGACGAGGCGCAGCAGCTGCGGCACGCCTTCGAGGAGATGTACGAACTGCTCTTCGCAGCCGAGGCCGAGGCCATCCGATCCGGTCGGGCAACCTCGACCTATCTGGATCCGTCCTCGCTGGACACCCTCTCGCGACGGCACCTGCGGGAGTCTTTCAAGGCGATCTCGCGAGTCCAGGAGCGGCTGGAGGGCCGATGGGTCTCGCGGCGGCGGTGAGGTCGGTCGGGCGCTGGGCTTCGGGGCCGCGACCCTGGCCGGAGCCCGACGACCTGCCGTGGCGATCGGTCTCCTTCGCCGTCGTCGACGTGGAGACCACCGGGCTGGACCTACGCCGTGACGAGGTGATCTCGATCGGAGTGGTCCCTGTCGTGGGCGGCCGGATCGCGGCCGGTCGGTGGTATCAGGTCGTCCGGCCGGACCGGGCCATCACGCCGGCGTCGATGAAGGTGCACACCCTGACCCCCGACGAGGTGGCCACTGCTCCGCGGCTCGACGAGATGCTCGATGCGCTGCACGGCGTCCTGTACGGGCGTGTCGTCGTCGCTCACGCGGCCTGGGTGGAGCGCGGCTTCCTCGACCGTGCCCTGCGCGTCCGGGGCGAGCGGCTGCCCGACGGTCTGGTGGACACCGCCGCGTTGGCTCGAGCCGTTGGCCTGCGTGCCCCGGGGTCTCGCGAGCCCGACCTCGAGGAGCTCGCGGCCGAGCTGGGCCTGCCGGTGCACACCCCTCACCACGCCCTCGGCGATGCGATGACGACCGCGGAGGTCCTGCTCGTGCTGGCCACCCGGTTGGAGGATGCGGTCGACGGGGATCTCACCGTGCGTGACCTGGTGCGCCTGACGAAACGACATCCGTTGGCTGGCTGACTGGGCGAGGTGTGCGCCCAGGCGTCGCCAAGGCCAAGAGCTAGCTGCGACGCTCCACTAGCCTGGACCCATGCCGTCCCGGGTCTCGCCGATGACCGGCCTCATCGAGCGGGAGGCCGAGGCTGCGACATTGTCAGCCCGGCTCACCGACGCCGTGGCCGGTCGCGGAGCGATCGTCAGCATCCTGGGCGAGGCGGGCCTCGGCAAGACCGCGTTGGCCGGCGGCCTGGCCAAGGAGGCCGAGCGGTCCGGCGTCCGCGTCCTGTGGGCCAGCGCCGGTGAGCTGGAGCGCCGGACACCCTTCGGCGTCGTACGACGACTCTTCGACCGCGCCCTGATGGACCTAAGCGAGTCGACTCGCACTGGTGTCACCGCCGGTCCGGCGCAGGTGGCCAGCCGTCATGTGCTCGAGGTCGCCGAGGATCCGGTCGACCAGGCCGCGATGTTCGCCAGCCTCTACTGGCTCCTCGACGGGCTCGCCGCACTCGGCCCGGTGCTGGTAGTCCTCGACGACGCTCCGTGGGCCGACGAGGACTCCCTGCTCTTCCTGCGCAGCATTGCCGATCGGATCACTGATCTGCCGGTGCTGGTGGTGCTGACGGCCCGCGACACCCAGCCTTCGGGCCGCAGTCCAGGGCTGGCCGCGCTGCTTGCAGACAGGCAGGCGACCGTGCTCCGTCTGCGACCGCTGAGTCCGCCCGCGGTGGCGACGCTCCTCATGGTCGAGCCAGTCCCGGCGGAGGCGGTCTTTGCCGAGCTCGCCACGACAGCAGCTGAGATCACCGGTGGCGTCCCGTTCCTCGTGCTCGCCCTGGCGGGGTTGCTCCGGGAGACGCTCACCGAGCAGAGCGGGGACCCGATCCGCGAGGTGGACCTGGTCCGCACCCTGGTCCCGGAGAGCGTGGTCGATTCGGTGGTCGCACGACTCGGCGCCCTGAACGAGGATGCTCTCCGGGTGGCGCAGGCGGTCGCCGTGCTTGAGCGGGCGCCGCTGCGGGTGGTCGCCGATCTCGTCGGTCTCTCGCCTGGCCGCACCGCGACGGCGGTCGATCTGCTCAGGGAGGCCGGTCTGCTCGGGGATGACAAGCCGCTGCGCTTCCGGCACGACCTCCTGCGCAGCGCGGTCGCCAGGGCGATCCGGCCGGCCGAGACCGAGGTGCTGCGCCGGTCTGCTGCCCGTCTGCTCGCAGACGGTGTCGGCGAGCACCAAGCGGCAGCGCAGCTCCTCGAGGTCGACGGGGTGGGGGACGCGTGGGCAGTCGACCTGCTCTGTCGCGCGGCCGACTCGGCGCTCGTCAGCGGAGCGCCCAAGTCGGCGATCGCGTTGTTGCGGCGCGCAGCCGCGGAGCCGCCGACACCCGAGAGGCGCGGCGAGGTCCTTCTCACCCTCGGCCTGACCGAGCTTCGAGACGCCGACCCGGCATGTGTGGACACCTTGACGACCGCGCACGCGCTGGTCGCCGACCCCGTCGCCCGAGCCCGCTGTGCGTTGGCGCTCGCCTCGGCGTTCGGCTACGCCGGGTTCCACTCGCGGGCGATCGAGGTGCTGGAGCGGGCGCTCTCGGAGATCGGCGAGGCACCCACCGACCCTGCATCGATCGACCCTGAGCTGGTCGGTGAGGTGGAGGCGGGCCTGATCGAGGCCAGCTTGTTGGTGCCGAGCGCCATCCCTTCTGCCCGCGCGCGGCTGGCCAGTCTCGGGCCCTTGTCCGGGCGGACGCGCGGCGAACGGCTGCTGCTGATCCAGCAGGCGAGCAACGCCAGCGGCACCAACCAGCACGCCGACGTTATCCGCGGCTACGCACGCCGAGCCATCGGCGACTGGTCCAGCGCCGAACAGCAGCCGGAGAGCACCAAATGGGCCTGGGCGCGGCTCTTCCTCTCCGCTGCCGGGGACTACGACGAAGTGCGCGACTTGGCGACCGCCGCGATCGCCGACTCGGCAGCGAACGGCTCGGTGCTCGGCTACGTCACCGCGTCGTTCGTCCGGGGGATGGCGCTGTGGTGGGCCGGCGACCTGGTGGCCGCCGAGGCCGACTTCCAGGCGATGCTCGATCGGGCCGAACTGCTGGGCGGGGGCATCCTGGTCCAGACCCTGGCGTTCGGTGGCCTGGCGCAGACGCTGACCGAGCAGGGTCGAGTCGAGGAGGCGCAGGCGATCCTGACCCGACTGCCGGCGATCGACCTCCCTGCCGATGCGCCGGTCAACGGCGCCGTTCAGCTGCTCCGGGCACGATCGCTCACCAGAGCAGCGTCAGGAGACCACGAGGGTGCGATCGAGGACGCCGAGTGCTGTGCACGGCGGATGCAGGACCTGGACGTGGACTCGCCAACCTGGGCGAGCTGGCGCTCCTTGGCGATCCCACCGCTGGGAGCGCTCGGCCGAGGCGCCCAGGCGCAACAGTTGGCCGTGGAGGAGCTTGCGCTGTGCGAGCGTAGTGGAGTGCCGCGCCTGATCGGACAAGCATTGCGGCTGGCCGCACACTGCGGCCTGCCAGGCGAGCTCGGCTTGTTGCGCCGTGCGGTCGAGGTTCTCGACGGCACCCAGGCTCGGCTCGAGCTGGCCAGGGCACAGGTCGCCTACGGTGCTGGGCTGCGCCGCGCAGGCCGTCGGGTCGAGGCACGGGAGCTGCTGCTGTGCGGACGGGCATTGGCGGCGCAGTGCTCGGCCGCGCCGCTGGTCGCCCTCGCCGAGGTGGAGCTGGCGGCAGCCGGTGGTCGCACCCGACGACTGGAGGTCACCGGTGTCGGCGCACTGACCGCCAGCGAGCGCCGGGTGTGCGAGCTGGCCCGCGACGGGCTGCGCAACCGGGAGATCGCTCAGCAACTCTTCGTGACCCAGAAGACCGTCGAGGTCCATCTCTCCCGCTCCTACCGGAAGTTGGGCATCGCCGGTCGCGAGGGGCTCGCAGAGGCACTGCACATTGACGCCCTAGGGTGAGCGCATGAGAAGCCTTGCTGACTTCCGTCGTGAGCCGTTGTTGTTCGGACCGTCGCCGGTCCATCCACTGCCGCGGCTGTCCGAGGCGCTCGGCGGGCAGGTCGAGATCTGGGCGAAGCGGGAGGACTGCAACTCGGGGATCGCGTTCGGTGGCAACAAGGTGCGCAAGCTGGAGTACCTCGCCGCCGAAGCTCTCGACACCGGCTGCGACACCTTGGTCTCGATCGGCGGCATCCAGTCCAACCACACTCGCCAGGTCACCGGCGTGGCCTGCCATCTCGGGCTCAAGGCGGTCACGGTGCAAGAGGGCTGGGTGGACTACAGCGACCTCGCCTACGACAAGGTCGGCAACATCCAGCTCACCCGGATCATGGGCGGTGATGTGCGCATCGACCCCGCTGGCTTCGATATCGGCATGCGTGACTCGTGGAAGCGGGCGTTGGACTCGGTCGTCGAGGCAGGCGGGACGCCGTATCCCATCCCGGCCGGTGCTTCGGACCACCCGCTAGGCGGCCTTGGCTTCGCCAACTGGGCCGTCGAGGTGGAGGCGCAGGAGGCCGAGCTGGGCGTCTTCTTCGACACCGTCATCGTGTGCACCGTCACCGGATCCACCCATGCCGGCATGGTCGCTGGCTTCGCCCTGTCCGACCGGCCCGGGCGGCGCGTGCTGGGCATCGACGCCTCGGGGACCCTGACTCAGACCCGTGACCAGGTCTGGCGGATCGCGTCCGACACGGCCGACAAGATCGGTCTAGGTCGGCCGCTTCGCGAGGACGAGCTGAGTTTGGTGGACGGGTACGTCGGACCGGCGTACGGCCTCCCCGACGCGCAGACGGTCGACGCGATCCAGTTGGCCGCCCGGACCGAGGGGATGCTGACCGACCCGGTCTACGAGGGCAAGTCGATGGCCGGCCTGATCGGTCTAGTCCGCTCCGGTGAGATCCCGCCGGGCTCCCGAGTGCTCTATGCCCACCTCGGTGGCCAGCCGGCCCTCTCGGCGTACGCCGGCTACCCCGGCCTCGGCTCCCCCGAGCGGGAGCTCTCGCACTGACGCCGACACGCGGTCGCTCGGCACCGTCTCGCCGCTGGAGAGTCCCCGCTTGCCCAAACATCGGGGTGACACCCTGACGCGATAGGGGTGCGGCGGTGCCGATGATGCGAGGGCTCGTCCCCACTCGAAAGGGCTCTCATGAAGGTGCGCATCACCCCCTCGTTCGTCGTGGCCTGCTTGGCGCTCGTGATCGCGACCACCGGCACGGCGTTCGCCGCCGGCAAGATCACCGGCAAGCAGATCGCCAAGAACGCGATCGTCAGCAAGCACGTCAAGGACGGCAGTCTCGGCACCGCCGACCTCTCGGCGAAGGCCCGCGCCGACCTGGCAGGAGCCGCTGGCCCGGCCGGACCAGCAGGTCCCAAGGGCGACAAGGGTGACAAGGGTGACAAGGGTGACACCGGCGCGACGGGGTCGACCGGACCGCAGGGGCCGGCCGGGATGCTGGGTCTGTCGAAGGTGTCGGTGAACGGATCGGTCATCGGCAGCGGGGCGAACACCTTCTGGGTCGACTGTGGCTTCAACAAGGTGCTGCTCGACTGGGCGTTCTCGGATGCCGCCAACCACGACAACCTGGTCGCCACCTCAAAGTACGTCTACAGCACGACCTCGGGCGCAGCGTTCGGTCTGCCGCAGAAGGCGGGGATCCGGGTCCGCAACCTCGATACGCTGGTGACCAACAACTTCACGCTGGTCGGGCTCTGCGTCACTCCGACCTGAGTCTCGGGCCTACGCCTCCCACGGGTTCACGACCGGCACACCCGTCGGCTCGAAGTCGGAGACGTTGCGGGTCGCGACGGTGAGACCGTGCACCAGCGCGGTGGCGGCGATCAGGGCGTCTCGCTCGGGTCGCGGGTCCGAGACGTGGAGTGCGGCGGCTCGCCTGGCGACGGTCAGATCGACGGGCAAGAGCCGGTCGGCATACCCGATCAGGATCTGCTCGTCGAGCCAAGACCGCAGCAGGGCGCCTTGGTGTGCATCGCGCCTTTCGGTCAAGAGGACACCGGCCTCGATCTCGCGGACCGTGACGACGCTGACGAAGGCCTGTCGTCTGTCGATCGCGGCCGCCCACCTGACGACATGCTCGTCCGCGGTCCTCCTGCGCAGTTCGCTGACGACGTTCGTGTCGAGCAGGAAGCTCACAGGCTGGCCACCCGACCTGGTGTGCGGGAGATGACAGGCTCGAACTCGGCGTCGGCCTCCATCAGGAGGGAGTCGCGGATGGTTCCGGCGCCGGTCAGGCGCTCGTACTCGTCGATGTCGAGGATCACGATCGTGGGCCTACCCCGATCGGTGACGAAGACCGGACCGTCCTTGGCCAGGGCTTTGACGCTTGACGGCGACTGATTGAAAGTCCGTGCATTGACAACGCTCATCGGCCTCACCTCCATGACAATGTTACTACGTAACTACAACTGAGAGGAACGCTCGCCCCGAACCGTGAGAAATCGAATGGCGGATCTTGGCTCGGCTTCCTAGGTTGGACTGGTGCCCTCTCCCACGCTGTCCGCGCCAGACACCGCGTTGACAGCCACCGCGGAGGGGACCCTCCCGGCAGGCAGGACACCGGTCGACTGGCGGCGGCTGCGCCGACCCGCGACGGTGGCCTGTCTGGTCGGGTCGCTGGTCGCCGCGACCTCGGCATCACTCGGCTCGATCGCGGCCGGAAGACTGACCGACCAGGCGACCGGACGGCTGGTCGCTGTGCTCGCGCTCTGCCTGGTGGGCGGTGCGCTGATCGACACGGTGGCCAAGACGGGCTGGTTCGTGATCGTCGACCGGACCGAGGGCGCGCTGCGCGCCGATCTGCTCGAGGCGGCCCTGGACCAACCTCTGTCGGCCCTGACCGAGCAGGCCGTCGGCGAGATTCTCGACCGGATCGACGACGACACCCACGAGGTCGGTCAGCTGCTCCGGTGGCCGGTGTGGCTGGCGATTCGCACGCTGCTCGCGTCGGGTCCACTCTGGCTGGTCGCTGGCTTCACCTGGTGGCCGGCGTTCGTGTTGTTCCCGCTGGCCGGTGTGCTGGCGATTGCGGTTGCCCGCCCGCTGCTGCCCGGTGTGGCCGAGCGCAAGGTGCTCGAGGAGATGGCCTGGACCGACCACGCAGCGGTGATGGAGGAGGGGGTCGCCGCGCGCGACGACCTGCGCACCAGCCATGGCCAGGCGCATGTCCCGCGTCGGAGCAGTGCGCTCGCTGCCGAGATCTTGCACAGGCTCAAGGCCGTGCTCGAGCTGGAGACGCGGATCACCCGCCGCACCGGTGTCCTGTTGCACGGGCTGCTCGCCGGAGTCGGCGTGGTGGGGACGGCGCTCGTCGTCGGCGACCGGATCAGTACGGCGTCGCTGGTGACGCTGTTCCTGGTCACCTCGACCTTCGTCGGTCAGGTCGACATGCTCGCCCGACACCTACCCGACCTGCAGGCCGGCTTCGGTGCCGTGCTGCGCCTGCGCGGCATGCTCGCCTCGCCCGCCGAGCCGGAGGGCGGCCTGCCGATTGCCGGCGACCACTGCGATGTGGAGTTCCGCGACCTCCACTTCGCCTACGAGCACGGGACCTTCGCCCTGCACGACATCAACCTGAAGGTCCCCGCCGGGCACACCTGCGCCCTCGTCGGCCGGACCGGGTCGGGGAAGTCCACCCTCGCCTCCCTCCTCTCTCGCGCGGTGGAGCCGGAGCCCGGGCAGGTGTTCCTGGGTGGCGTCGACGTGCGTGACCTGGACCTGCAGAAGCTGCGAGCCGACGTCGGCGTGGTCACCCAGCGCACCGAGATCCTGGCCGGCACCCTCGCCGACAACATCACCCTCTTCGCCGACGTGCCACGCGACCAGGTGGAGGCGGCCGTGGAGACGCTCGGGCTCACCGCCTGGGTCGCCGGCCTGCCAGGTGGGCTCGACACGCTGCTCGGACCGGGCGGGGCGAGCCTCTCGGCCGGAGAGGAGCAGCTGGTCGCCTTCGCCCGCCTGCTCGTGCGCGACGTCAAGGTCGTGATCCTGGACGAGGCGACGGCACGGATGGACCCGGTCACCGAGGCCCGAGTGGTCGCCGCGGCGGGCCGGCTGCTGATCGGCCGGACCGGCCTCCTGGTCGCCCATCGCCTCTCGACCATCGAGCGCGCCGAACAGGTCGCCGTCCTGGAGCGCGGACACGTCGTCCAGCACGGCTCACGCGAGGAGCTGGCCCGCGTCGACGGCCCGTTCCGCCGCCTGCTCGAGGCCTCCGCCGAGAGCGGTGATCTCGACCCAAGCGAGCGCACCGAGCTCGATGCCGTGCAGCGTGACGCGGTGGACGGTCATGTCATCGGCACGGCGCGTCGTACCACCCAACCTCCACCCAAGCCGAAGCTGCGGCCGATCCCGAGCCTGGCGCGCACCACGTTCCGCGCGATGATCAGCAACCCTGGCTGGGGTCTGGCCGGGATGGGCCTGTTCCTGGTCGCGTCGATCACGGGTGCGTTCGGCGCGGTCACCGGCTGGACCTGGGGCCACCTGGTCACCACTCTCCAGCGTGGAGATTCGCCATGGCTCCTGGTGGTGGCGCTGGTGGCCTCACTGCTGGTGTCACCGCTGCTGCTGTCGCAGGCGTTCTGGCTCTATCCGCGTTGGTGGGTCTCCGTCCAGCTCGGCGTGCGCACCGCCGTCCTGCACGGTCAGACCGCGCAGCGTCGTCTGGTGCGTACGCCGCCCGGCGAGGCGGTCGCCCGGGCGATGGATGCCGACCGGATCACCCGCTATGCCGACCGCTGGGTCGACTTCGTCAACGGGTTGGTCATCGTCGTGGTCACCGCGCTGATCGCCGGCACCTGGCTCGCCGGCGGCATCCTGCTTGCGGTGATGGCATCGGCCGCGCTCGCTTCCTCGATCGGACGCCGCATCGCGGGTCGCTCGGCCGCGGCGTCCTCCGCGGCCAGAGCCCACTTCGGGCGGTCGCTCGTCTCGGCACTGGACTCGGTGCGGACGGTCAAGCTCGCAGCCGCCACCCCCGCCATCCACGCCCACCTGCGGGAGGTCGACGGCGGGCGGGTCGCGGCCGCGGTGCGGGAGCACCGGATCCAGGCGCTGCTGGACGGCGTCCCGGTGGTGATGGTGCAGGGCGGCGTGGTCGCCGCATGGGCGGGCCTGGTGACCGGACACTGGGGACTGGCAACGACGCTGCTGGTGACCAACGCGGTCAGTGGCTTCGACTGGTTCGGTCGGGTGGCTGGCGCGATCGTCACCGAGGCACCAGGAGTGCGCGCCTGGATGCGGGCGACCAGCATCCTCGCCGGCGGCGGCGACATCACCCAGCTGCCGCCGGGAGTCGACCTGCGGACCGGCGCCGCCCCCGACCCGGCGCCAGCGGTGCGGGAGCCATTGCAGTCCATGACCGTCCGTGGTCTGGCTGCCATCCACGACGACGGCACCCTCGGCGTCAGCGACGTCGACCTGACCATCTCCTCGGGCGAGCTGGTGCTGCTGCTCGGCCAGGTCGGCTCGGGCAAGTCCAGCCTCCTCGCCGCGCTCGCCGGCCTGGTCTCCTCGACCGGCACCATCTGTTGGAACGGGCGCGAGCTCACCGACCTGGAGCTCGACCTGCGGCCAGGTCGGATCGCGATCGTGACCCAAGTGCCGCGAGTGCTGTCGGGCACCTTCGCGGACAACATCACCCTCGACCACGACGACCGCGAGATCGGACCGGCCGTCGCGACCGCCCGCCTCGACCGCGATGTCGAGGAGGCGGGCGGCGCCGACGCGCTGGTCGGGCACCGCGGCGTACGCCTCTCCGGCGGGCAGGTCCAACGCCTTGCCCTGGCCCGGGCGTTGGCCTGCCGAGCCGAGGTGCTGCTCGCCGACGACGTCTCCTCAGCCCTCGACGCGGCTACCGAGGTCGAGCTCTGGCAAGCCCTGCGGGCTACCGGTGCCACCGTGCTCGGCGCGACCAGCAAGGCCGCCGCGCTCGCCCAAGCTGACCGCGTCGTCGTGCTCGCCGACGGCGCCGTGGCCGACCAGGGCCCGTGGCGCGACCTGGTCGGTCGGTGGGCACACCTGGCTGGCTGATCAGCCGCGCCGGGCCGGGTCGGTTGATGCTCGGCGAATCCGTGTATATCCTAGACGTATATCCATTCTTGGAGTCGATGCCGATGACCACCACTCGACTGTTCCGCAGCAACCGCACGCAAGCGGTTCGGCTGCCCAAGGATGTCGCCTTCCCTGACGGGGTCACCGAAGTAGAGGTTCTGGTCGTTGGAGATGCCCGGATCGTGGTCCCTCAGGGCCGCCGCTGGGACTACTTCTTCGGCCATGGGCTCGAAGTGACCGATGACTTCATGACCGAGCGGGAGCAACCTCCAGTCCAGGAGCGGACCACGGTGTGATCACCCACCTGGTCGACACCGACATCTGCATCGAGGCGCTGCGTCGTCGAAACGCCCTCGTTGCGCAACGCTTCCTGAGCATGGACCGCGCGCTCGCTGTCTGCAGCGTCACCGCCAGTGAGCTGCACTACGGCGCCGCGCGGTCGACTGACCCTCGTCGCAATCACGCAGCCGTGGAGGAGTTCCTGGCCCTCGTGACGGTGCTCCCATTGGATGCCGCGGATGCTGAGAGCGCCGGCGTGATCCGGGCCGAGCTCGCGCACCGTGGGACACCGATCGGCGGGTACGACATCCTCATCGCTGGGCAGGCCCGAGCGCGTTCACTCATCCTGGCGACGGGCAACCTCGCCGAGTTCGGCCGCGTCGAGAGGCTGCGCGTCGAGGACTGGTCAGGGCGCCGGGGAGGCAGCTGATCAGCCGCGCCGGGCCCGGGCGGCTGCCTTGGCGCGGGTGTGGGCGTCGAGGGCGACCTTGCGGATGCGGACGGTCTCGGGGGTGACCTCGACGCACTCGTCCTCGCGGCAGAACTCCAGGCTCTGCTCGAGGGAGAGCTTGCGGGGCGGGATCAGCTTCTCGAAGTTGTCGGAGGTGGAGGAGCGGATGTTGGTCTGCTGCTTCTCCTTGGTGATGTTGACGTCCATGTCGTCGGCTCGGGAGTTCTCGCCCACGATCATGCCCTCGTAGACCTCGGTAGTCGGCTCGACGAAGAGGACGCCGCGCTCTTGCAGGTTCGTCATCGCGTACGCCGTCGCGGCGCCGGCGCGGTCGGCCACCAGCGACCCGGTCGAGCGGGAGCGGATCTCGCCGGCCCACGGCTCGTAGCCCTCGAACACGTGGTGCGCGATGCCGGTGCCGCGGGTCTCGGTGAGGAACTCGGTCCGGAAGCCGATCAGTCCGCGCGCCGGGACCAGGAACTCCATCCGCACCCAGCCGGTGCCGTGGTTGGTCATCTGCTCCATCCGGCCCTTGCGGGCGGCGAGCAGCTCGGTGATCGCACCGAGATGCTCCTCGGGCGCGTCGATGGTCAGCCGCTCGACCGGCTCGTGCAGCTTGCCATCGATCTCGCGAGTGACCACCTGCGGCTTGCCGACGGTGAGCTCGTAGCCCTCGCGCCGCATCTGCTCGACCAGGATCGCCAGGGCGAGCTCGCCGCGGCCCTGCACCTCCCAGGCGTCGGGGCGGTCGGTGGGCAGGACACGGAGCGAGACATTGCCGACCAGCTCGCGGTCCAGCCGGTCCTTGACCAGGCGGGCGGTCACCTTCGAGCCCTTGACCCGGCCGGCCAGCGGGGAGGTGTTGGTGCCGATCGTCATCGAGATGGCCGGCTCGTCGACGGTGATCAGTGGCAGTGCCTCGGGATGCTCGGGGTCGGCCAGCGTCTCGCCGATCATGATGTCGGGGATGCCGGCGATGGCAGCGATGTCGCCCGGGCCGACCTCCGCTGCCGGGACGCGGTCCAGCGCCTCGGTCACGAGCAGCTCGCTGATCTTGACCTGCTTCTGGGTCCCGTCGCGCTGGATCCAGGCGACCTGCTGGCCCTTGCGCAGCGTGCCCTGGTGGATCCGGACCAGCGCGATCCGGCCCAGGAACGGAGAGGCGTCCAGGTTGGTCACGTGGGCCTGCAGCGGCGCCTCGTCGTCGTACGTCGGCGCCGGGATCGCCTCCAAGATGGTGCGGAAGAGCGGTTCCAGGTCGGGGGAGTCGGGCTGGCCGCCGTTCTCCGGCATCTCCAGCGAGGCGCGGCCGGACTTGGCCGAGGCGTAGATCACCGGGAAGTCGAGGGCGTCGTGGGAGTGGTGCTCGTCGAGCAGGTCGAGGAAGAGCTCGTAGGTCTCGTCGACCACCTCCGCGATCCGGGCGTCACCACGGTCGACCTTGTTGACCACCAGCACCACGGGCATGTCGGCGTTGAGCGCCTTGCGCAGCACGAACCGCGTCTGCGGCAGTGGCCCCTCGGAGGCGTCCACGAGGAGCACGATCCCGTCCACCATCGACAGGCCGCGCTCCACCTCGCCGCCGAAGTCCGCGTGGCCGGGGGTGTCGATGATGTTGATCGTGGTCGGGCCGCCGGTGAGTTCCCGGGCGGCGGGTCCGTCGTACTTCACCGCGGTGTTCTTCGCGAGGATGGTGATGCCCTTCTCGCGCTCCAGGTCGCCGGAGTCCATGATCCGCTCCGCGACGCCGGTCTCCTCCTGGTGCTCGCTGAACGCCCCCGCCTGGTGCAGCATCGCGTCGACCAGGGTCGTCTTGCCGTGGTCGACGTGGGCGACGATCGCCACGTTGCGCAGGTCGGTGCGGCTCTGGCTGGGCATGCGGAGGTCCTTCTTCGGTGGCTTCGGGGAGTGGTTGACGAGCACTCCATTGTCTAGGAGCGCCCCGGCCCACTCCTAATCCGCCAGAACGCCGTGGGACGTCGTCCAGATTGTCTCCCCGGCGACCGGGGAGGAAGACGTCTGCAGGGGGTCAGAGGAGGAAGCGGGTCAGCCAGTCGACCAGGGCCTCGTCGTGGGCGAGCCGCCCGGCGATCGGGCCGTAGGTGCTGCCTTCGTGCGGGGAGTCGGGAAGGACCAGCACCTCGGTGGGAGTGCCGGTGCGATGGACCAGACGGTGCATACCCCAGGCCTGGTGGTTGGGGCAGCGGCGGTCATCGGCGCCGATCACGAACAACAGGGGAGTGCGGCAGCGGTGGGCGTGCAGGGCGGGCGACTGCTCCAGGTAGGTCGCGGGGATCTCGTGCAGCTCCCCGCCCATCTGCTGGGCGAAGAAGGGGACGGCGATGTCGCTGGTCGAGGCCATCGAGACCAGGTCGGTGACCGGGTTCTCGGCAACGGCCGCTCGGAACCGGTCGGTGGTCGAGGCCAACCATGTGGCGAGGTAGCCGCCGTAGGAATTGCCCGCCACGCCGAGCCGCTCCGGGTCCGCCCAGCCCAGCTCGACAGCGTGGTCGACGGCAGCGAGGAGGTCCCGGGTCGGCCCTTCGGCCCAGTCGCCGCGGATGGCGCCGCCGAACTCTGCGCCGTAGCCGGTCGACCCACGCACGTTGGTGTAGAGCACGCCGAATCCGGCCGCGCAGAGCGCCTGCGCGTCGAGGTTGAACGCCTCGCCGAAGGCGAACTGTGGTCCGCCGTGCACGAGCACCACCGTCGGCAGCGGCCGGCCCGGGTCACCGAGGAACCAGAGGTCGAGCTCGCGGCCCTCGGCACGGAAGTGAGTACGCCGCACCGGTGCCGCCGCGGGAGCCCCTTCGGCGAACCGGGTGAGTCGGCGCAGCTTGACCTCCTCTAGGGTCTCGGCCGATCCAGGCCCAGGAAGCGGCACCGCCCAGAGGTCGACGGGTTGATCGGCCGTCTGCACGGTCAAGAACACCTGGCCCCCAGCGACCGCGAACGGCGACAGGCACCGGTCGCCGTCGAGGAACGGCCGCCAGCTCAGAGTCTCTCCTTCGGGAGTCTCTCGTTCGGGGTGAAGAAGGGGTGACGCCGCCGGCCGGCCGAAGCTGGCCGGCGGCGCCACGGTGAGTTGACCGACGCCCAAGCGACCCCGGCAGCCAGTCCTGACGAGCAAGCCGTCAGGACCGATGGGGGAAACCGCCGGGGCAGGGTCGTCGGCCAACTCGGCCGGTTGGTCTCCGTAGACATCTCCTAGCAGCTCGATCTCGGCGCCATCCACGCCCGGGTCTGCGTTGAAGTCGACCTCGCACTGGTGGGCGCCAGCAGCGGTGACCTGCCACATCCGAGGCGGGCTGCCGAGCGGCTGGTCTTTCGGCTCGGCCACCAGAGCCAACAGGTGGTCGTCGTCGCGCCAGGCGAGGGTCAGGGTCCGCCCACCGGGGACGGCGGGCTCCTCGATGCGCGCCGGAGCGTCGGCGCCGCGCTGCGCGGGCTCTCCGAGATCGACCAGGCGCAGATGCGATCCCGAGCGTCGACCGGCGGGATCGATGGACACCGTGGCGGCCAAACGGCGGCCGTCGGGAGACCAGGTCGGGCCGGACCAGCGCCAGCCGCCACCGTCGACCGAGGCGTCTGCCTCCGTGAGCACACGAGAGGACCCAGCGACCAGATCCAGGAGCACCAGTTGGGGCGGGTCCTCCAGCGGTCCGAGGCCGTCGAAGGCCGGAATCGGCCGGGTCCACCGGTAGGGCCGACTCCGATCGATCACCGCGCCGCTCCGGGCCGCCAGCGCCAGGAAGCGACCGTCCGGTGACCAGGCCGGAGGTGAGGTGGGCTCGCCCAGATCGCCGTACACGGTCACGGTGTCGGCGAGCCGAGCCGGGTCGTCGATGGCCAAGGACTCAGCCTCGGCGGGCTTCGAGACCACGACGGCACCTTGCCCGTCTCGCTTGCCGAGGAAGGCGAGCGCCGTGCCATCGGGGCTCCACACGCCACTATGGTCGCCTGCCGTCGCCCCGGGAGCCGGACTCAGCGCCAAGCTCCGCGTGTCGAGCACGAGCAGCTCGACGACCGGCTCGTCTGCGCCCACGGGCACGCTGGTCACCGTGAGCGCGATGCGATCGCCGTCCGGTGTGACGCTGGCGTGCAGCGGAGCACGCAAGGCGAGGTAGGCGGCCGTCGTGGTCATGGGCGCTGCGCGCCTCACTCGTCGACGTAGCACACGACGCTGAGCAGCGTCGCTGCCTCGGCGGCGGTGGAGTACGCGTGCGCCAGCGCGGAGGAGAAGCGGACGGTGTCGCCCGGGCCGAGCGGATAGTCCTGGTCACCGACCGTGAGGGTGAGATGTCCGTCGACCACGTAGGCATACTCCACCGAGCCGCGCCCGTGGTCGCTCGGCACGCCGACGGTGTGCGGCGGAAGATAGCCTTCGGAGAGGTCGAAACGGCGCCGCTCCAGCTCGGCGAAGAGCATCCGAGCGCGCGCCTTCACCCCACCGGTGGACGCCGACCGGACGATCTCCGGCTCGGTCGGCACGATCCGAGTGAGCTCGGCGAAGGTCAGGTCGAGCGCTTCGCCGAGCTTGACCACGACCGAGAGCGCTGGGTTGGCGCGCTCCCGCTCGATCTGGGACAAGAAGCCCTTCGACAGACCGGTGAGCTCGGCCAGGTCGCGCAGACTGAGGCCGCGGGTGAGGCGAGCGCGGCGTACGTTGGCGGCGACCGCCGCGTGCACGGCACTCTCGCTGGCAGCGTCGGCACCGGGCTCCTGTTGTGACATGGGCGCACTCATCGCGGACCACCTCCCGGGACCGAGGCAAACAGTTGACGAGTGTAGGCGTCTTGGGGGTCGTCGAGCAGACGATCGATGTCGCCCTGCTCCACGACGCGACCCTGCGCCATCACGTAGGCGCGGGTGGTGACCTGGCGCACCACGGCGAGGTCGTGGGTGATGAACAGCAATGCCAGGCCGAGGTCGGCGTGCAGAGCCTTGAGCAGGTTCAGGATCTGCGCCTGGACCGAGACATCGAGGGAGGAGACCGCCTCGTCGCAGATCAGCAGGTCCGGGCCGGGCGCGAGCGCGCGGGCGATGGCGACCCGCTGCTGTTCGCCGCCGGAGAGGGCGCGCGGCTTGCGTTTGGCGTACGACGTCGGCAGGCCGACCATCTCCAACAGCTCCGGCACCTCGCTCCGAGGTCGGTCACCGGCCCGCAGCGCCTCGGCAAGGGCGGCGCCGACGCTCATCGCCGGGTTGAGCGCGGAGAACGGGTCCTGGAAGACGATCTGGGCCCGCCGGGGATCGTGCCGCCTGCCGCCGGCCGATGCAAGCGGCCACTCGACGGTGCCTGAGTCGAGTCGCTCGAGCCCGGTCAGACATCGGGCCAAGGTGGTCTTGCCCGATCCGGACTCGCCGACAATGCCGACGGCCTCGCCGACGGCCACGGTGAGGTCGACGCCGTCGAGCGCGGGTGGTGCGTCTGCGGAGAACCGCCGGGTGGCACCCTCGACCCGCAGCATCACCCGGTCGGGGTCGACCGGCGGGCCGCTGATCGCCGGCGCCAGCGGGATCGGGTCGACCCCGGCGGTCAACGGCTTCCAGCAGCGCAGCGGGAAGGGATCCTCGACCAGCGGTGGCTCCTCGGCGCGGCAGTGGTCGTCGGCCAGCGGACAGCGAGCAGCGAACGCACAGCCTTGCTTGACCTCCCACGGTCGCGGCGCGCTGCCGCCGATCGCGGGCAGCCGCTCCACCCGGCGATCCAATGGGGGGTCGCAGTCGCGGAGTGCGGCGGTGTAGGGGTGGCGTGGCCGAGAGAGCACCTGGTCGCGGGGGCCGCCCTCCATCAGGCGTCCGGCATACATCACCGTGATCGCGTCGGCGCGCTCTTCGGCCACCCCGAGGTCGTGGGTGATCAGCAGCACCGCCATGCCACGCCGCTGCCTGATCCGATCCAGCAGGTCGAGCACCTCGCGCTGCGTGGTCACATCCAGGGCGGTGGTCGGCTCATCGGCGATAAGGACCTCGGGATCGGGTGCCAGG
Source organism: Nocardioides sp. (assembly GCF_047602075.1). Lineage (GTDB taxonomy): Bacteria > Actinomycetota > Actinomycetes > Propionibacteriales > Nocardioidaceae > Nocardioides. The sequence goes on along the minus strand of NZ_JASGIF010000001.1, from coordinate 2,005,053 downwards.
CTGGCCGCCATGGCGACCCGTTGGCGCATCCCCCCGGAGAGGTGGAAGGGATACTGCCGGGCCACCCGGGCGGGCAGGTTGACCTCGGCCAGCCGCTGGACGACCTCCTCGCGAGTGCGACGTCCGGCCGGGAGCGCTGCCGCGATCTGATCGCCACAGCGGTGGATCGGGCTCAACGACGTGAAGGGGTTCTGCAGGAGTAGTGCGATCCCGGTGCCGCGCAGCCGGTGCAGCTGCCGGCTGTCGGTGGCGAGGTCGATCTGCCGATCACCGAGGCTGAGCGTGCCGGTGGCGGTCACCGCGGGAGGCAGCAGTCCGGTCATTGCCTTGGCTGTCATCGACTTGCCGGAGCCGGACTCTCCGACCACGGCGAGGCAGTGGCCCGGCTCGACGGCGAGATCGAGGCCGGTGACGATGCGGCCGCGTGGTCCGGTGACGGTGAGGTCGTCGACGCGCACCTGGTGCCTATCGGCTTGAGTGACCCGGGCTTCGGTCATGCCTCCACCCCGGCCCGCTCTTGCCACCAGTCGCCGAGCAGGTTGATGGCGGTGGCCGTGACGATCAGCAGGACGCCCGGGACGATCGAGGCAGCGGCGTTGATGCTGAGCAGATCGCGACCGTCGCTGAGCTGGCGCCCCCAGTCCGGCTGCCCCGGCGCGATGCCCAGGCCGAGGAAGGACAGCGCAGACATCGAGACCAGGGCGAAGGCGACGTTGAGCAGCATGGTGGTGAGCGCGACGTTGAGCACGTTGGGCACCAGATGGCGGAACATGATGCGGCGACTGGACAGACCCAGCACCCGGGCCGACTCGATGTAGGGCCGGGTCGCCTGGGACAGCGTGGCCCCTCGGATCATCCGGATGTCGGTCGGGGAGAAGAGCAGGATCAGCACCGCCACGGTGGCCCAGTAGCCGCCGTCGACGAGTCCGGCGACGACCAGGGCGATCAGGGTGCTGGGCAGCGCCAGCAGCAGGTCGGCGTACTTGCTGAGCAGCAGGTCGACGACCCCGCCGCGATAGCCGGCGAGCGTTCCCAAGAGCAGCCCGATCAGCATCGAGCCGAGTGCGATCACGACGGGACCGATGATCGCGGTGCGGGCACCGGCGATCGACATCTGCAAGATGTCGCGACCGACCTGGTCGGTCCCGAACAGGTGCCCGGGGCTGCCCGCCGGCAACCGTGCGGAGTAGATGTCGCCCCTGGCGGCGTCGGGCACCAGCCAGCCGGAGAAGAGGGCGCAGAAGAGTACGGCGACCAGCGGGATGCCGCACAGCACCGGGATCGACGGCACGCGACGCCGGGTGCGCTCGTCGGGGTCGAGCAGGTCGGCCGGGCCCAGCCCGGCAAGGCTGGTCATGAGGTTGCTCGCTGTCGCACGCGGGGGTCGATGACCAGGTAGGCCAGGTCGACGGCCAGCGCGGTGAGGGCGATGACGGCCGCGGTCAGCAGGGTGATCGCCTGCACCACGGGGATGTCCTTGAAGGTGACCGAGCTGGCCAGCAGAGCGCCCAGACCGCCCAGACCGAAGGTGACCTCGACCAGGATCGTCCCGCCGAAGAGGAACGCGAAGACCAGCCCCAGACTGGTCACGATCGGGATCATCGCGTTGCGCAGCGCCAGCTGCCGGGTCTGTCGGTGGGAGAGGCCACGGCTGCGGGCGAAGGTGACATAGTCCTGTCGCAGCTCGTTGAGGACTGCCGTCCTGGTGAGCTTGTAGACCAGGGCAGCCAGCCCGATCGCCAGCGTGATCGCGGGCGGCACCAGGTGCCACCAGCGATCCCAGCCGGGGTCACCGTTGCCGTAGACCGGGAACAGCCGCCACTGCACGCCCAGGACGTAGATCAACAGCATGCCCACCGCGAAGCTCGGGGCGCCCACCCCGACCACGGCCAACACGCTGACCGTCCGGTCCATCGGCGACCCGGCGTGGAAGGCGGCGCCGATGCCCAACGGCAGGGCGATCAGCAGGGTGAAGAGGAAGGCCAGCCCGGCCAGCTGGAGCGTGAGCACGGCCCGATCCGCGATCAGCGCGCCCACGCTCACGTTGCCTCTGATCGAGTGGCCCAGGTCGCCGTGCAGGACGCCGGTCAACCAGGAGAGGTACTGCTGCCAGAACGGCTCGTCGAGGTGGTACTGCGCACGGATCTGCGCGAGCGTCTCCGGGTCGGGCGTCCGGGGTCCGAGCAGGTTGCGGGCGGGGTCGCCCGGGGTCAGGTGCAGCAGTCCGAAGACCACGAACGAGGCGACCAGGAGCAGCGCCACCGTCGCTGCGAGGCGGACGGCGACGAAACGCGCGAGTCCCCAACTGCCGCCGGTCATGACGAGAAGGTCAGGACTCGCGGGTCAGGATCCGCGGGGTCCACGGCGACAAGAAGGTGTAGGAGCCGAACTCCTCGATCGTGTAGTGGTCGTTGATCGCGGTGGCGGCCTCGCCCCACCACAGCGGGAAGTAGGGCAGCTCCTCGAGGGCGACCTTCTGTGCCTCGATGATCAGCTGGACCCGCTTGGCCGGGTCGGTCTCCTTGCGCTGCTGCGCCATCAGGTCGTTCACGTCGTCGTTGGAGAACGATGCGGGGTTGCCCTCACCGAAGAACCAGGTGGCCAGCTCGGCGGGGTCGCCGGTGGCGTTGAAGTACCACATGTAGGCCAGCCCCCAGTCCTCGGAGCCGATGGTGCCGTACCACTTCTCGACCGGCATCTCCTTGACCTCGATCTTGATGCCGAGCGGGTCCACGGCTTGGGCGAGCGCCTGGAATGCCTGGCTGATCTGCGGTGCGCTGGTGGACACTCCGACCGTGGTCGAGAAGCCGTCGGGCACCTTGGACTTGGCCAGCTCCGCCTTGGCGGCGTCGACGTCGAAGTCGATCTCGAGGACGGGTGCGAGCGCCTCGCGCGCCGCGTCTGCGCCACCGAGCACCGACTCGATCTGTTGGGGCGTGGTCAGTGCAGTGGCGACCTCGCCGTGACCGCCGAGCAGCTTGTCCACGAACGCCTTGCGGTCGCAGCACATCGCGATGGCGCGCCGGACGTGGATGTCGTCGAACGGCTCGACCGCGGTGTTGAAGTCGATGCCGACGTAGGAGCGGTCGGGCGCGAACATCACCGTGGTGTCCTCGGTGTCCTCCCACTGCTGGGCCTGGTCGAGTGAGATCGCCAGGGCCAGGTCGATGTCGCCGGACTCGCGGGCGAGCAGGCGGGTCGACTCCTCCTCGATGAAGTCGATGCGGACCTTCTTGACCGGCGCCTGGCCGCCCCACCAGGTGTCCACTCGCTCCAGCTCGAGGGTCGAGTCGGGCTGGAACTTGGTGACCCGATACGGTCCGGTGCCCATCAAGAACGCGTCCGGGGTGCCGAGCTTGCCGTCGTGCGCCTCGACGTACTTCTTCGAGGTGATCCAGAGCGCGTTGGCGGCGCAGGGTCCCCACTCGAAGGCGACGTCGGGACTCTTCAAGGCGATGGTGACCTCGCGGTCGCCGGTCTTCTTCACCGACGTGGTGTTGGCCCAGTAGTAGGCGATGTTCGGGGAGTGCTTGTCGCTGCGGGCCAGCTCGATCGAGTAGAGGACGTCGTCGACGGTCATCGGCGAGCCGTCGCTGAACTTCGCGTCCTCGCGCAGGGTGTAGACGTAGGTCGTCGGGTCGGTCTGCTTCCAGGACTCCGCCAAGGCGGCGACCAGCTTGCCGGTGCCGTCCGGGGCGACCAGGCCCTCGGCCACCAGCGCCGCGACGTAGTAGTTGAAGTTGCCGGCCTCCTGGCCGGGGTAGAGGGTCGACAGCGTGGCGGGGATCGCGACCACCAACTCGTCGATCTCCTGGGCGGAGAACTTGCCGGTAGCGGCGTTGTCGTCGCTCTTGTCGCCGCCGGGACGCGAGCACGCGGCGATCAGCGCGACCAGGGCGGCGGCGCCGGTGCCCTGCAGGACGGTGCGACGAGTGACGGATGGCTGCGGCATGCGGGACTCCTGGCGCCGTTTAGTGATATGACCCAACTGGGTCTGCACAATAGACGACGATATCAAGATCGAACAGCCCCATCCGGGGGTTGAACCGCGCCGCTCGTCTCGCCCACCCGTCCCGCCCGCCGAGACCGCGGTCCCTGTCGCATGTCGGCCCCGGGTGGTAGACCAGTGATATGAGTCTCGGAGCCTGCTGCCAGTTCGTCCCACCCTTCCTCCTTGAGCGCATCGCGGAGTCTGCGCCGCCGGAGGGGCTCGCCGCGAACAGCGACGCGGCAGCCGTGCACTGCGCGGAGTCCGCGGCCGCCACCCTCGCCCACGACGCTGAGCTGCGCCGACTGCGAGACTCCGCGACGATGGCCGGGCCGGGGGTCGGTGCTGGACCTCAGGCCGCGGACGGTGCTGCGTGGGGCGTCTACACCGCCGGCAACGGCACCTCCCTCCCGGGCACGTTGGTGCGCGACGCCGACCAACCCGAGTCCGGGGACGCCGCGGTCGACGAGGCGGCGTACGGCGGACAGGCGACCTTGGACCTGTTCGAGGAGGCCTACGACCGGGCCTCCTTCGACGGTGCGGGGGCGCGGGTCGTGATGACCGTGCACTACGGGCGCAACTACGACAACGCGTTCTGGAACGGCACCCAACTGGTCTTCGGTGACGGCGACGGGCAGATCTTCGACCGGTTCACCAAGCCCGTCGACGTGCTCGGCCACGAGCTGACCCATGCCGTGACCGAGCACACGGCCGGTTTGACCTACCGCGACCAGTCCGGTGCGCTCAACGAGTCCATCTCGGATGTGTTCGCCTGCTGCGTCAAGCAGCGCCTCCTCGGTCAGAGTGCCGACCAGGCCGACTGGCTGATCGGTGTCGGCCTGTTCCTGCCCGGGGTCTCGGCGCGGGCGCTTCGTGACATGGCCAACCCAGGCACGGCGTACGACGACCCGCGGCTGGGCAAGGACCCGCAGGTCGGACACATGGACGACTACGTGCGGACCTCCGACGACAACGGCGGGGTGCACCTCAACAGCGGGATCCCCAACCGCGCGTTCTACCTCGCCGCGACCGGCATCGGCGGCTCGTCGTGGGACGGCGCCGGCGCGATCTGGTATGCCGCTCTCACCTCCGCCTCGGTCGGCCCGTCCACCGACTTCGCCGGCTTCGCCGCGGCCACGATCGCTGCGGCCGGCGAGCATGTCGATGCCGTCACGCGAGCCTGGGCCGAGGTCGGGGTGAGCGCGCCCGGCCGGATCGAGGTGCGCCGCTCCGGGGGGTTCGCCGGGATCACGACCTCCGGTGCCGTCGACCTCGCCGGTGACGACCCGGTGGCGGGCCGGGCGCGTGACCTCGTGGCTCGCCTCGACACCGATGCGCTGGCCACTGCGGCTGGCGCGCACCGAGCGCCACAGCCGGACCGGTTCAGCTACACGTTCTGTGTTCCCGGCCGCAGCGACGTCACCGTCGGCGAGCCCGACCTCACCGACGACTTGCGTAGCCTGGCCCGGCTCGTCCTCGGGGACGAGGAGGAGGGCCGCGGCTAGGGAACCAACTTTTCCTAGCGAAGCGCCTCCCAGGCGCGGTGGAGAGCGGACCGGAAGGTGGCGATCTCGGCGGGGGAGAGGTCGGCCACCATCTGCCGGGCGAGTTCGGAGACCCTGGCCTCGTGGTCGATGAGGAACTCGCGGCCAGCGTCGGAGAGGTACACCAGCACCTCCCGCCCACTGTTCGGGTTGGGCTCGCGTCGGATGAGTCCTCGGCGTTCGAGGGGTTTCAGCATGTCGGCCATCGACTGCGGGGTGACGAACGAGTTTCGCGCCAAGGCAGCGGCCGTCACGCCGTGCTCCCGGGCAAGAACGGTCAACGCCGTGTATTGGAGCGTCGTCACGCCGGAACCGCGCAGTGCCTCGTCGAGGCGAGCGCGCACGACCAACTCGAGGCGCTTGACCTGGTAGAGGATCGACGGGCCGGTGGAGGGCTCTTCGGTCATGGGTTTGCTCTGATCCGGGGTCGGTTATTGACAGGAATCCTGATGATACTTCATAGTAGAGAACTAGCAGGATTCCTGTCTGTTTGGAGCGCGAAGATGGATGCCTCGATCGGGAAGCTCCCCGAGTCCCTTCGGTTGGACCGCCGCGACGCGGTCGCGGTGCTGACCCTGGCCCGCGCACACAAGCGGAATGCGCTTGACGACGAGACCATTCGGGGCATCGGACGCTTCTTTGCGGACCTGCCGGCCTGGGCCAGGGTCGTGGTCCTGGCCGCCGACGGTGACCACTTCTCGGCCGGTCTCGACCTCGGCGAGTTGAGCGAGCGGGACGCTGTCGAAGGCATCCACCATTCCCGGATGTGGCACCGGGCCTTCGGTGAGATCCAGAGCTCGACGGTCCCGGTGATCGCCGTCTTGAAGGGCGCCGTGGTCGGAGGTGGCCTCGAGCTCGCGACGGCGGCGCACTTGCGCGTCGCCGAGCTGTCCACCTTCTTCGCCCTCCCAGAGGGCCAGCGTGGACTCTTCGTGGGCGGCGGGGCATCGGTGCGGGTCTCGCGCCTCATCGGCACCCAACGGATGACCGACATGATGCTGACCGGACGGGTCCTGTCAGTCAGCGAGGGCACGGCTGCGGGCTTGACGGACTACGAGGTCGGCGACGGCGACGGTCTCGACCAGGCTCTCGAGCTCGCCGGCCGGATCGCCAGCAACTCCTCGGTGACGAACTTCGCGGTCCTGCAGGCACTGCCGCGCATCGCGGAGGCGGATCCCGAGACGGGTTACGTCTTGGAGTCGTTGATGGCTGCCATCGCGCAGAGCAGCCCCGAGGCCAAGCAGCGGATGGCCGACTTCCTTGCCGGTCGGGCGGCCAAGGTCGGTGCCGGGCGAGCTGCGGGCGAAGCATCGCGATGAGTTCTACCCCGGTGCCCGCCGAACCCGAGCTGCTCTACGAGCCCCATCCAGAGGGGGTTGCCCGCGCTCGGGTGCAGGACTTCATGGCCTGGCTGCGCACGGAGAAGGGCTTGGACGTCGCCACCTGGGACCAGCTGCAGCGATGGTCCGTCGAAGAGCTCGAGGCATTCTGGGAGAGCATCTGGCAGTACTTCGATGTCCAGACTCACTCGCCCTACCAGGCGGTGCTCGCCGACCGAGCGATGCCTGGCGCTCGGTGGTTCCCCGGCGCGACCCTCAACTACGCCGAGCACTGCTTCGATGCCTCGCGCGACGCCAGCGCCATCGCCGTCCTCGGCGTCTCCCAGACCCGGGAGCCGGTCGAGCTCACCGTCACCGAGCTGGCCGAGCTGGTGCGCCGTGCTCGGGCCGGCCTCGCTCGGCTGGGCGTCGGTCGGGGTGATCGAGTCGCCGGCTTCCTGCCGAACTGTCCGGAGGCCCTGGTTGCCTTCCTCGCGACCGCGAGCCTCGGTGCGGTGTGGTCCAGCTGCGCGCCGGAGTTCGGTGCCCAGAGCGTGATCGATCGGTTCGACCAGATCGAGCCGACGGTCCTCATCACGGTCGGCAGCTACGTCTACGGGGACAAGGTCATCGACAAGAGGGCCGAGGTTGCGGAGATCAGGTCGGCGCTAGCCAGCACCGAGCACGTGGTGCACGTGCCCTACGGTCCACTCGATATCGACGACCCTGACATGGACGGCCCCCATCCCAACGGCATCGTGCCGTGGAGCGAGATCGTCGCCGAGACCGAGGAGCCGCTCGACTTCGAACCGGTCCCCTTCGACCACCCCCTCTACATCCTCTTCTCCTCGGGCACGACGGGAAAGCCGAAGGCGATCATCCACCGCCACGGCGGGATCCTGCTCGAGCACCTCAAGTGCCATGCGTTCCACTGGGACCTCGGCCCGGGCGACCGTCTGCTGTGGTTCACCACTACCGCCTGGATGATGTGGAACAGCCTGGTCTCGGCACTCCTGGTCGGGGCCGGCGTGGTCATGATCGACGGCAACCCGTTGTATCCGGGGCTGAGGTTCCAGTGGGAGCTCGCCGCGCGGACGGGGGCCACCTTGATGGGCGCCAGCCCCGGCTACCTGATGGCCTGTCGCGCGGAGGGCATTCGCCCTGCTGAGGAGTTCGACCTCTCGCGGCTGCGTCAGCTCGGCGTCGCAGGGAGTCCATTCCCGGCAGAGGGCTTCCACTGGGTGGCCGAGCAGTTTGGCAGTCGAGTCTTGCTCAACGTCGGCAGCGGCGGCACCGACGTCTGCACCGGCCTGGTCCAGGCCTCACCCCTGACGCCGGTCTACGTCGGCGAGATGTCCGGCGCCAGCCTGGGCGTCGACGTGAAGGCGTTCGACCCCGAGGGCAACCCGATCGTCGGTGAGCTGGGCGAGCTCGTCATCTCCTCGCCGATGCCCTCGATGCCGGTGGGGTTCTGGGGGGACGACGACGGTCGCGCTCTCCGCGCGGCGTACTTCGAGAGGTACGACGGCGTGTTCCGGTTCGGCGACTGGTGTCGCTTCTCCGGCGTCGGCTCGTGCGTGATCACCGGCCGCTCGGACGCCACCCTCAACCGTGGTGGGGTCCGTCTGGGCACCGCGGAGTTCTATCGGGTCTTGCAGGAGGTCCCTCAAGTCGCCGACAGCGTGGTCGTCCACCTGGAGGACCCCCACGGTGGCATGGGTGAGCTCATCCTCTTCGTGGTCTTGGCCGACGGTCTCACCCTCGACGACGCCCTGAGGACGACACTCCTACGCGCTATCCGCCGCAGCCTCTCGCCCCGCCACGTGCCCGACACCGTCGTCCAGGTGGCAGCCGTGCCCTACAGCCGGACCGGCAAGAAGCTGGAGGTCCCCGTCAAACGGATCTTGCGGGGCGCCGCGCCCGACGAGGCTGCCTCGCCCGGTGCGCTCGTCGACCCGGGTGCGCTGGACGCCTTCGTCGGGTTCGCCCGCGATCGTGCGTCGACCAGCGACCCGCAGCCGGGTGTGTGACGTGGACGGCCGCATCGCCGTCATCGGCACCGGCGTCATCGGCGCGAGCTGGGCCGCACAGTTCCTGGCTGCCGGCTACGACGTGATCGCCTACGACCCCGCCACCGGCGCGGAGGCGCGCAGCCGCGCTGCCGTCGCGGAGGCGTGGCCAGCGCTCACCCGGCTCGGTCTGGCGTCGGGCGCATCGTTGGCTCGGCTCTCCTTCACCACCGATCCAGCGGTGGCGGTCGCCGAGGCCGTCTTCGTCCAGGAGAGCGGCCCCGAGCGGGCCGACCTCAAGCAGCACCTGTTGACGACCATCGACCAGGCTGCACCGGCCGACACCGTCATCGCCAGCAGCTCGTCGGGGCTGAGGCCGACCGAGTTGCAGCAGATGTGTGCGGCCCACTCCGAGCGGGTGCTCGTCGGACACCCGTTCAACCCCGTCCACCTGATCCCACTCGTCGAGGTGGTGCCCGGCGAGTCCACCAGCGTGGCCGCTGTCGAGAGGGCAATGGCGCTCTACACCTCGCTCGGCAAGCGGCCGATCCTTGTCCGTCAGGAACTCCCCGGACACGTCACGAACCGGCTTCAAGCCGCCTTGTGGCAGGAGGCGTACTCCCTCGTCGAGCGCGGCGTCGTGTCGGTCGCCGACATCGACGCCGCCATCGCCTGGGGGCCTGGACTGAGGTGGGCGCTGCTCGGTCCACTGCTGAACCAACACCTGTCGGGGGGTGCCGGCGGCATGGCGCACACGCTGGCGCATCTCGGTCCGCCCGCGGAGGCCTGGATGGCCGACCTCCGTCGTGCTCGCCTCACCCCCGAGCTGACCGACCTCCTCGTCCGCGGCGTCGACGAGGAGCTGGCTGGTGTCGACCTCGGCGAGCTCATCCAGCAGCGCGACGACCTGCTCGTCGCCCTGCTCGAGGCCAAGCGCGACCGCCGTGCCCTCCCCTGAATCAACACTGCCCTAGGTCTGATCCACCCCTGAGTGAAGAGGAGCCATGACGGTCTACTCACCGAGCATCGAGACCGCTGCGATCACCGCGATCGACTTCCACACCCACGTCGAAGCCGACGGCCGCGGACACCTCTCGCTCGACCAGGAGCTGATGGACGCCTCCGCCGCCTACTTCCGGGGCGACCACCCGCGCACGCCGACCGTGACCGACCTTGCCAACTACTACCGGGAACGGCACATGGCCGCGGTCGTCTTCACCGTCGACGCCCGGACCGGTCTCGGCCATCCGCCGCTCTCAAGTGAGGAGATCGCCCGCGCCGCCGCCGAACATGCGGACGTGCTGATCCCGTTCGGCTCGGTCGACCCTCACCGAGGTGCGGCCGCCGTGGCGCAGGCACGCAACTTGGTGGAGGAGTACGGCGTCCGCGGCTTCAAGTTCCACCCCGGACTGCAGGCGTTCTCCCCGAACCAGCCGGAGTTCCGCCCCCTGTGGTCGGTTCTGGAGGAGCTGGGCACCGTCGCCTTGTTCCACACCGGCCAGACCGGCATCGGCGCCGGCCTGCCGGGCGGACGGGGCATCAAGCTGCGCTACTCCGACCCGCTTCTCCTCGACGACGTCGCGGCCGACCACCCTGGGCTGACGATCGTCATGGCACATCCGGCCGTGCCGTGGGTGGACACCCAGATCTCGATCGCCACCCACAAGGCGAATGTGTACGTCGACCTGTCCGGCTGGTCGCCGACGTACTTCCCGCCGCAGCTGGTCAGGCAGCTGAACGGACCGCTTCGCCACAAGGTCCTCTACGGATCCGACTTTCCGGTCATCACTCCGGATCGCTGGTTCCGTGACCTCGCTGCTCTCGAGATCAAGGACGAGGTCAAGCCACTCCTCTTCAAGGAGAACGCGCTGCGGGTGCTCAGCCTGGAGTCTGCGCGGTGAGCTCGTCCTCGAGCAGGGCCAGCGTCCGGTAGCACGGCATCACCTGGGCGATGGAGGCGTTCGGCTCGCGGCCCTCGCGGATCGCCGCGACGAACTCCCGGTCTTGGAGCTCGATGCCGTCCATGGACACATCCACCTGGGTGACGTCGATCGGCCGCTCCTTGCCGTCGACCAGGTCGTCGTACCTCGCGACGTAGGTGCCGGTGTCGCCGATATAGCGGAAGAACGTGCCCAGTGGGCCGTCATTGTTGAACGACAGCGACAGCGTGCAGATCGCGCCGCTCTCAGTGCGCAGCTGGATCGACATGTCCATCGCAATGCCGAGTTCGGGGTGGATCGGACCCTGGATCGCGTTGGCCTGCACGATCGGCGAGCCGGTCTGGTAGGCGAACAGGTCGACCGTGTGAGCGGCATGGTGCCACAGCAGGTGGTCGGTCCATGACCGCGGCTGGCCGAGAGCGTTGAGGTTCTTGCGGCGGAAGAAGTAGGTCTGCACGTCCATCTGTTGGATGGAGAACTGGCCGGCCTCGACGCGACGGTGCAGCCACTGGTGGCTGGGGTTGAACCGCCGCGTGTGGCCCACCATCGCGACCAGGCCGGTGCGCTCCTGTGCGGCCTGGCACGCCTCGGCGTCGGCGAGGGAGTCCGCCAGCGGGATCTCCACCTGCACGTGCTTGCCTGCGTCGAGGCAGGCCAAGGTCTGTGCGGCGTGGATCGGGGTGGGCGTGGCGAGGATGACCGCATCGACGTCGTCGGCTGCAAGCGCCTCGTCGAGCGATCCGACCGCGCGCCCCACGCCGTGCTCGGCGGCGAACTCCCGCGCGGCGTCGAGGTTGCTGCTGACCACGGTGGTCAGCTCGACGTCCTCGATCCGCTTGAGGGCGTTGGCGTGCTTGGCGCCGAAGGCACCTCCGCCCGCCAGCGCGATGCGGACCTTGCCTGCGCTGATGCCTGGGCTGATCTCCGGGCTCATGTCACTCCTGTCCAACCGCGATGGCGGTGTCCGGCGTTGGATGGTTCTCCAAGATCAGGTGTCCCACGGCGGTGTTCGACGCGGGCACGTGGTAGAAGCGGTGCTTCACCTCGACCGTGCCGTCGCCCTCGATATCGCTCATCGCGCCGCGCGCGATCAGCCACATCACCAGCTCGATGCCCTCGGAGCCGGCCTCTTCGACGTACTCCAGGTGCGGCACGGTGGCGAGGTCGTCGGGGTGGTCGACCAGTGCGTCGAGGAACCGGTTGTCCCACTCGCGGTTGATCAGGCCGGCGCGCGGGCCCTGCAACTGGTGGCTCATCCCACCCGTGCCCCAGACCTGCACGTTCAGCGGCCGGTCGTAAGACTCGATCGCCTTGCGCAGGGCCTTGCCCAGCCGGAAGCAGCGCTCGCCCGACGGGATCGGATACTGCACGACGTTGACGTGGAACGGGATCACCTTGCAGGGCCACTTCTCGACGTCGCCGAACATCAGCGACAGCGGCACGGTCAAGCCGTGGTCGACGGTCATCTCGTTGACCAGGGTGAGGTCGAAGTCGTCGCGGATCAGCGAGTGGGCGATGTGGGCGGCGAACTCCGGGTCGCCCTCGATGCCCGGCACGGGCCGGGGCCCGTAGCCCTCGTCGGCAGCCGGATAGTAGGCCCCGGTGCCGAGCACGAACGTCGGGATGAGGGAGAGGTCGAAGGCGGTGGCGTGGTCGTTGTAGACCAGGAAGATCACGTCGGGAGTGTGCTCCTGCTCGTACTCCTTGGAGAACTCGTAGCCGTCGAAGACCTGCTTCCAGTAGGGCTCCTCGGTCTTGTGCTGGTCCCACGCAGCCCCGATCGCGGGCACGTGTGAGGTGAAGACCGCTCCCGTGATCGTCGGGTGCTCCGCGGGCGAATCGTCGGCGGTGAAGTGGGCCTCGATGACCTGGTCGGCAATCCGGTTGCCGTCGATCGAGCGGCCGCCGTGCAGCATCATGTCGCGGTAGTCGGCCTCGGTCATGCCGGTCATCGAGCCGGCCATCTGCTGGAAGGACAGGCCCAACGTCGCTCCCCACTTGGACAGGAAGTAGATGTTGCCGCCCTCGGCGATCGCCGCGTTGAGGTCGCGGTCGAGCAGCGCCTGCTTCTGCTCCTCGGCCAGCGGCCACTCGTCGAGATAGGCCCGCTCGTCGGCGAGGTAGCGCTCGCGGTTCTCCGCCTTCATCAGCGACATGCAGAACTGGTTGAGGTGGTATCCCTTGGCCGACTGCTCGGCGTCGAAGATCGTGGTGCCGGGGACCTTCTGGTAGGTCTTGTCGAGAGACATGGTGGACTCCAATCGGTGGATCAGCCGGCAGCGCCGGAGACGGCATCGGGCCAGTAGAGGCGCATCGGGTTGTCGACCAGCAGGCGCTGCTGGAGGTCGGTGGCCGGTGCGATGTGGGGGATGAAGTCGACCAGCAGACCGTCGTCGGGCATGTGGTCGGTGAGGTTCGGGTGCGGCCAATCGGTGCCCCAGAGCACTCGATCAGGGAACTCTTCGACGACTCGTCGCGCGAAGGGTACGACGTCGCGGTAGGGCTGTCGTTCACCGTCGAGGGCGGGCGGGCCGCTGGCGGAGAGCCGTTCGGGGCAGGTGACCTTGCACCACAGGTCGGGTCTGGCGCGCATCAGCTTGAGGAACTGCGCGAACTCGGAGCCGTCGGCACTCTTCGTCACGTCGGGACGACCCATATGGTCGACGACGACGGTCACCGGGATGGAGAGGATGAAGTCGCTCAGGTCGGCAAGATCGGCCGCCTCGAAGTAGATCACCACGTGCCAGCCCAGCGGCGCGATCCGCTCTACGACTCGTTCCAGGTCGTCTCGGGGAGCCGCGTCGACCAGCCGGCGCACGAAGTTGAAGCGCACCCCGCGCACGCCCGCCTCGTGCAGATCGCTGAGCTGGTCATCGGTGATGTCGGGCCGCACGGTGGCGACACCGCGGGCCAGGCCGCCTGAGGAACGCAGTGCGTCGACCATGGCGCCGTTGTCGGCACCGTGGCAGGTGGCCTGGACGACCACGTTGCGGGCGAAGCCGAGGTGATCCCGCAGCGCGAACAGTTGGTCCTTGCTGGCGTCGCAGGGGGTGTACTTGCGCTCCGGTGCGTAGGGGAACACCCGGCCCGGCCCGAAGACATGGCAGTGGGCGTCGACGGCGCCGGCGGGCAGTTGGAACGCCGGCTGGGTCGGATCGGCGTACCAGTCCAGCCAGCCGGGTGTCTTCCCAAAGATGGTGACCGTCATCGCTCGTCCTCGTACCGCAGGCCCAGCTCGGCGAGCGGGCCGCGCATGCCGTAGACGTCCAGGCCGAGCTCGCCGGCCCGGAACCGTTCGCGCTTGGCCTCCTCGTTGGCCTCGCGCGCTGCCGCCGCCTCCGCGACCGCGACAGCGCGCTCGCGGGGGACGACCACGACCCCGTCGATGTCGCCGACCACCACGTCACCGGGGCGAACCAGCGCGTTGGCGCACACGACCGGCACGTTGACCGAGCCCAGGGTCGCCTTCACGGTGCCCTTGGCGTTGATTGCCCGGGAGAAGACCGGGAAGTCCATCTGCTCCAGGTCTGCGACATCGCGGACGCCGCCGTCGATGACCAGGCCGCGCGCGCCGCGGGCGCGGAAGGAGGTGGCCAACAGCTCGCCGAAGAAGCCGTCCTCGCTCTCGGTCGTGCACGCCGCCACGACCACGTCACCCTCGCGGACCTGCTCGGCTGCGACGTGGAGCATCCAGTTGTCGCCGGGCTGCAACAGCACGGTCACGGCGGTGCCGGCCACCCTGGCGGTGGGATAGACCGGCCGGATGTAGGGACGCAGCAGCCCCACTCGCCCCATCGCTTCGTGGATGGTGGCGACGCCGAACTGCGCGAGTGTCTCGACCGTGGCCGCGTCGGCACGGGTGATGCCGGTGCGGACGACGCCGATCTCGGTGTGCTCCATGCTGCTCCTGTCGGGTTTTACTTCTCCGCCGCGGCGAGGCGGGCGGCGAGTCGGGGATAGACGCGCAGTGCGTTGTCGGCGTACACGGCCGTGCGCTCCCGCTCGGTGAGGCGGGGGGTCGCGCTGACGTAGCGCAGGGTGTCGTCGAAGTAGTGGCCGGTGTGCGGGTCGATGTCGCGCACGGCGCCGATCATCTCGCTGGCGAAGAGGATCGAGCTGCTCGGGATCACGCTGGTGAGCAGGTCGATCCCGGGCTGGTGGTAGACGCAGGTGTCGAAGAAGACGTTGTCCAGCAACCCCTCCGGGTCCGGCTTCTTCAGGGCCATCGCGAGTCCCCGAAAGCGACCCCAGTGGTAGGGCACCGCGCCGCCACCGTGCGGAATCACCAGCCGCAGCGTCGGAAAGTCCGCGAACAGGTCTCCCTGGATCAGTTGCATGAACGCGGTGGTGTCGGCGTTGAGATAGTGCGCACCCGTGGTGTGGAAGGCCGGGTTGCACGAGGTGCTGACGTGCACCATGGCAGGGATGTCGTAGCTGACCATCGCCTCGTAGATCGGATACCAGCTGCGGTCGGTCAGCGGCGGTGCGGTCCACTTGCCGCCCGACGGGTCGGGGTTCAGATTGACCGCGACCGCGCCGAGCTCCTCGACCGCGCGGCGGAGCTCGGGAAGGCAGGTCGCCGGGTCGACGCCGGGAGACTGCGGCAGCATGGCGGCCATCGCGAACCGGTTGGGGAACAGCTCACTGACCCGGTAGATCAGGTCGTTGCAGATCCGTGCCCACGTCGAGGAGATCTGGAAGTCGCCGATGTGGTGGGCCATGAAGCTGGCGCGGGGGGAGAAGATCGTCAAGTCGCTGCCGCGCTCGTTCATCAGCCGCAGCTGATTGCTCTCGATAGCCTCACGGAGGTCGTCGTCGCTGATCGCCAGGTCGCCGGGATCGGGTGCGTTGGCAGGGTCGCCCACCGCGGCGACCTGCCGGTCGCGCCACTCGCCCAACTGGGGCGGCGCGGTCGTGAAGTGTCCGTGGCAGTCGATGATCACGCGTCTTCGCCTCGGCTCGGCCAGCCGGTGTACTGCTCGGCCAGGTAGGTCCGCCCGGCTCGGGTGCCGACGACATTGTCGAGCTCGCCGAGCTGTCGTTGGCAGTCGAAGGTGTTGCCGTCGGGAGCAAGGTGCAACAGCTGAGTCATCCACGAGGAGAAGTTCTGCGCACGCCAGACCCGTTGCAAGGCCTGCGGTCCGTAGTCGTCCAAGGCCGCCTCACCCTCGGACCCCAGCGCTCGAAGGAGCACCTCGGCGAGGACCTTCACGTCGTGCAGCGCGAGGTTGAGGCCGCGTGCGCCGGTGGGCGGGACGGTGTGGGCGGCGTCGCCGGCGAGGACGAGCGCCCCCCACCGCATCGGCTGCTGCACGAACGACCGGAACCGCAGCACGGTCTTCTCGAAGACGGGGCCCTCGATCAGCCGGAAGCCGTCAGCTCCGGCCACCCGTGCCTGCAGCGTCTCCCAGATCCGCTCGTCGCTCCACTCGTCGACGGGCTCGTCTGGATCGCACTGGAAGTACATCCGCTGCACCGTCTCGGTGCGCTGGCTGATCAGCGCGAACCCATGCTCGGAGTGCGCGTAGATCAGCTCGGGCGCGCTCATCGGCGCCTCCGCCATGATGCCGAACCAGGCGAAGGGATACTCCTTGAAGAACTGAGTACGGCGGTCCGCCGGCACGAGGTTGCGACAGATGCTGCGCGATCCGTCCGACCCCACGACGTAGCGAGCCCGGATCTCGTGGCGAGTGCCGTCCGGTGCCGTATAGCGGACTCGTGGTGCAGCGGACTCCACGTCGAGCACCTCGGTGTCGCCGATCCCGAAATGCACGGTGCCGCCGTCGCGGTCGCGGGCGTCGGCGAGGTCGATGAACACGTCGGTCTGCGGGTAGAGCCACACCGACTCCCCGACCAGTGCCTTGAAGTGGATCCGGTGACCCCGTCCGCCGAAGCGGAGCTCGGTCCCCTCGTGCTCGTGGCCGTCGGTGAGGATCCGGGCGGAGACCCCGGTCTCGACCAGGTCGCGCGCGGCGCCCGACTCGAGGATTCCGGCGCGGTGGGTGGTCTCGATCTCGTGGCGGGTGCGTGTGTCCAGCGCCACCGACTCGACCCCGGCGCGGCCCAGCAGGTGAGCGAGCATCAACCCGGCCGGCCCCGCGCCCACGATCGCGACCGGCACGTCGGTCACAGCGTCGATCGCTGGGTCGATCGCTGGGTCGATCGCGCCGCTGGCGCTGGTCGGTGCCATCCGGGCCTCCTCGCTTCATCCCCACCGTGACAGGCCTCGGCGGCCCGCGTCTGCGGCGATTCCGTCAGGCGGAAGCCGAATGTCTCGCTGCCTTAGGCGGGCCCCGCTCGGTGTCCCAGCTCCGTAGAGATCCCGTGAGCTGCCACGAGCAACAGGTGGCGCAAGCCGCGAGCTCGCCTCGCGTTCGCTGCGGCGATGATGATGCCGAGCGCGGCGTACACCGGCCCATCGGCGCCGATCCGCACCGGCGCCGCGACTGCGACGGTCGTCTCGGAGAGCTGCCGGTCGCTCACGAAGATCTGCTCGCGACGGATCCGACTCAACTGTCCACGCAGGGTCTTGGGGTCGGTCACCGTGTGCGGCGTCGCGGCCGTCAGCGGTGCGTCGAGGACGGCTTGCTGGATGTCCTGGGGTGCGTTGGCGAGCAGCACACGCCCCATCCCGGTGACGGCGAGTGGGAACCGTGAGCCAACCATGGTGCGCAGCTTGACCGAGTCGTGGCCGGCGATCCGCTCGACGAACACCAGCTCGGTGCCTTCGCGCACCGCGAGCTGGATGTTCTCGTGCGTCGCCTCGTAGAGGTCCTGCATGAAGGGCAGGGCGACCTCGCTGAGGATCTGCCCGCGAGGGCACACGGATCCGACCTCCCACAGCCGTAGCCCCACATGCCAGGCCCCGTCCTCGTCGCGCTCGAGCGCACCCCAGGCAGCCAGCTCGGTGACAACCCGATGGGTCGTGCTCATCGCCAGGCCGGTCCGACGGGCGATCTGGGAGAGCGTCTGTCGTTGGCGGTCCCGGTCGAAGGTGGCCAGGACGGCGAGTACCTTGCCCGCCGCGGACATCGGCGGAGTCGTCAGCGCGGTCATGGTCGCCAGTCTTCCAGCGCCGTACTATCCGAGTCGTGACCTCGGGAAGCAGGCCGAGGGAGGAGGTCGGTGGTGGCTGAGGAGATCATCGGCCTGTGCTCGATGGCGACCAAGCAGGTGCTCGCCGACCTCTGCCAGGCGCTCTCTCGAGACCACGGCATCTCCGTCCGGTTCACCGCTGCTGGTGGGGTCGAGACTGCACGCGGCATCCGTGAGGGCGCCGCGGCCGACGTCGTCGTGCTGGCCGAGTCGGCGATGTCAGACCTAGAGGCCGAGGGCTTCCTGGTCGCCGGCAGTGTTCGGCCGACGTTCGTCTCGGAAGTCGTCGCCGCCATCCCCGCGTCTGCAGAGCCGGTTGCCCTCGGTGGGGAGGAAGAGCTTCGTGCGGCGCTGGAGCGCGCGGAACGGATTGCCGTCTCCACCGGCCCGAGCGGCACCGCCCTCGTCCAGCTCCTTGAGCGGTGGGGCCTCCTGTCGGCGCTGGAAGGGCGCCTGGTGCAAGCTGAGCCCGGAGTGCCGGTCGGCCGGCTGCTGGCCGGTGGTCAGGCCGACCTGGGCTTTCAACAGCGCAGCGAGCTCCAAGGAGTGGCCGGCGTGCGGGTCCTAGGGACCTTGCCGGGCTCTGCCGCTATCAGGTCGATCTTCAGCAGCGGGATCGCGGGCTCCTCGGCGCAGCCTGGCCGCGCCGCCGAGGCCATCGACCACTTGGTCGACGGCACGCTCGACGACACCGTGCGGGTGAACGGGATGGCTCGCGCAGTCAGCTGAGGGCGCGGTCGAGTGCGGCCTCGACGTGCAGGGTCGTGCAGGGGAAGACCGGCAACTCGACATCGGCCTGGCTGATCAGCATCTCCAGCTCGGTGCAGCCGAGCAGCACCCCTTTGGCGCCGGCGTCCCAGAGCTCGTCGATCACCTCGACCACCCGGCGGCGGGTGCGGTCGAGGACGTGGCCGTGCACGAGCTCGTCGTAGATCGCCTCGTTGAGCATGGTGTGGTGGCGTGGGTCGGGGGTGATCGTGGTGAGGCCGCGGGCAGCCATCCGGTCGGTGAAGAACCCGTCCGACATGGCGACGGTGGTGCCGATCAAGCCGACCTCTGTCACCCCGTCGGCCAGGCAGGCATCGGCGACCACATCGGCGAGGTGTAGCAGCGGGATGTCGACAGCGGCCTCGACCTGGTCGGCGACCTTGTGGAACGTCGTCGTACATAGCAGCAGGAAGTCCGCTCCGGCCCGTTCCACACCCCGCGCGGCGTCGGCCAGCAACACCCCGACCTGGTCCCAACGCTCGGCGTCCTCGAGGTCGGTCAGCTCGGCGAAGTCGACGGTGCTGAGCACCAGCCTGGGTGAGGAGAGCCCGCCCAGCCGCCGCTGCACGCCGACGTTCAGGTCGCGGTAGTAGACGGCGCTGCTCTCCCAGCTCATCCCGCCGACGAGTCCGATGGTCTGCACGGTGGCAGTCTGGCAGACTCGTGCTCGGCCGGGCAGGTGGGCCGACCAGGGCGACGACTCGTCCCCTCGGCAGAGCAGACGACGGCGTGGAGGGTCTCGAGATGGTCTCGCGGGCGGCAGCCTGTCTGGCCGGGTTCCTCGGTGGACTGAGTTGGCTGCTGCTTCTCGGCCTCGACCGGGTCAAGCCGTCCATCACCGACGGCGACTGGGGCGTGGCGCTGCAGTGGGCCGGCGGGGTCTGGCTCGCACTGGCGGCAGCGACCGCGGCCGCCCGACTGGTCCGCAGCGGCACCGTGTGGCTGCGCGCCATCGTGGCGGTCTCAGCGGTCCTGTTGGCAGTGATCGCCTGGTCCCTCGCAACCGGAGCCGTCGACCGACGGCTGGCCGAGGGAGTGATCGGCGGCGTGGTCGCAGTAGTGTCCGCGGTGGTCTTCCGCCGCTCGAGCAGCGCCAAACGTTGGGCCGACGCAGAGGCCGACGCGTAGCCCCGCCGCGACCGGACGGGAATCTCCCGAGCCTGCCTCGGGTTCAACTCAGTTGGGGCCGAGGTGCGGCCTGAAGGAGGTCGGCGTGGATCGGTCGGTGTCCCGCGTGGCCATGATCAGCATGCACACCTCCCCCCTGGATCAACCGGGGACCGGTGATGCGGGTGGCATGAACGTCTATGTCATCGAGCTCGCCCGCAGGTTGGCCCGTGAAGACATCGAGGTCGACATCTTCACCCGCGCCACCTCCTCGGTGGCCCCCGCAGTCGTGCAGGCGGCACCGGGCGTGACGGTGCGCAACATCGCCGCCGGCCCGTTCGAGGGTCTCACCAAGCAAGAGCTGCCCGGTCAGATGTGCACCTTCGCCCGGGCCGTGCTCCGCACCGAGGCGGCGCTGCCGGTGGGGCACTACGACGTCGTGCACAGTCACTACTGGCTCTCCGGTCAGGTGGGCGCGCTCGCCCGCGACCGGTGGGGAGTGCCACTGGTCCACTCGATGCACACCATGGCGAAGGTCAAGAACGATGCGCTCGCCGACGGCGACGCCCCGGAGCCCGCCGCCCGCGTGATCGGCGAGGAGCAGGTGGTCGAGGCAGCCGACATGCTGATCGCCAACACCGCAACCGAGGTCCGCCAGCTGGTCGAGCTGTACGGCGCCGACCCCGACCGCGTGAAGGTCGTCCACCCCGGCGTGGACCTCACCGTGTTCCGGCCGATGTCCAAGCAGCTCGCGCGCGCCGCTCTGCGGCTGCCGTCGGACGCACTGATCGTGATGTTCGCCGGCCGCATCCAGCCCCTCAAAGCGCCGGATGTCCTGCTGCGGGCAGTGGCCGTCCTGCTCGATCGTGCACCGCACCTGCGCTCTCGGCTCGTCGTCCCGGTCGTCGGCGGCCCATCCGGCTCCGGGCTCGACCACCCCGAGTCGCTGGCCCAGCTCGCGGCCGGGCTCGGGTTGGAGGATGTCGTCCGGTTCGTCCCTCCGGTGGCACAGGCGGATCTCGCTCGGTGGTACGCCGCGGCGACGCTGGTCGCCGTACCTTCCTACAACGAGTCCTTCGGCCTCGTCGCTGCCGAGGCCCAGGCAGCAGGCACCCCCGTCGTGGCGGCCGCCGTGGGCGGACTGACCACCGTGGTCGCCGACGGGGTGAGCGGAGTGCTCGTGAAGGGGCACGACCCCCGAGCCTGGGCCGACGCGTTGGGCCGCGTGCTCGGCGACGAGCAGTGTGCCGGTCAATTGGCTGCCGCCGCGCCCGGCCACGCCGCGTCGTTCTCGTGGGAGCGCACGGCGGCGGCGACCTTGGAGGTCTACCGCAAGGCACGCGCGCTGATGGCAGCGGAGCTGGCCTCGTGAGCGCGGACGCCGGTCGCCTGGTTTGCGACTTCCTCACCCGCCAGGAGATCGAGTTCGCCGAGCCCGCCGAAGGCGTCTTCGCGCTGGCGCTGCCCGGCACCCGCAAGCTGCAGACACCGGTGCGGCTGGAGATCGGCGCCCACGCACTGGCGGTGCATGCCTTCGTCTGCCGGCGTCCGGACGAGAACTTCGAGGGTGTCTACCGCTGGCTGCTGGAGAAGAACCTCAAGACCTATGGGGTGGGCTTCTCGCTGGATCGGCTGGGCGACATCTATCTCAGTGGGCGGCTGCCGCTCTCCTCGATCTCCGACGACGACCTCGACCAGCTGCTCGGTGCGGTGCTGACCCTCGCCGACGAGTCCTTCAACGTCATCCTCGAGCTCGGCTTCGCGACCTCGATCCGCAAGGAGTGGGAGTGGCGGCTCGCCCGCGGTGAGTCCACCGCCAACCTGGAGGCGTTCCGCGGGTGGCTGGAGGCTGGTGAGGATCCGCCCGACCCGCGCGTCATGGGGTAGGGATCCGGCCGCGTGGCCGGTGCCGCGCGACGGCGACGCCGACGAGGGCGAGCACGCCGCCGACGTACGCCAATGTGGGCGGCGCCTCGGCCAGGAACAGCACACCGAGCACGATGGTGATGGGCGGCACCAGGTAGGTGGTCACCCCGAGTCGGCTCGCGGACATGTGCCGCAGCGCGAACGCGTAGGTCGTGAAGGCGATCGCGGTCGGGAAGACACCGAGGTAGACCACCCACAAGGTGGACGAGAGCGGGGCCGCGCGAGTCTCGCTGATCAGTTGGCCGAGGAACGGCAGGCAGACGACGGCGCCGGTGCTGCAGGCGAGCCAGGTGACCTGCACGGCGGGCAGCCGGGCGACCACGGGCTTCTGCAAGATGGCGCTGATCGAGTAGACCAGGGCCGCCACCAGGCAGAGCGCGATGCCGGTGGTGTCTCGGTGACCTCCAGGCGAGGTGCTCAGCGCGATCACCGCCACGCCGCCGAAGGCCAGCAGCAGGCCGAGCGCCAGGAACACGGTGAACCGCTCGGCGAGGAAGGTCGCCGCTAGCACGGCGATCAGGAGCGGTGAGACCTGCAACAACATCGACGCGGTGCCGGCGTCGACGTGGTGCTCACCCTGGTTGAGGGCGAGGTTGTAGATGCCGAACCAGAGCACCCCGATGGTGAGCACGGCAGCAAGGTCACGCCCCGACGGCCGGACCAGGCCGCGCGGGATCGCGACCGCGCCGAGACACACCGCACCCACCAACAGTCGCCCGAGTGAGAGCGAGCCCGGGGAGAAGTCATGTCCGAGATGACGGATCGCGACGAATGCCGAGGCCCACAGCACCAGGGTGACCCCGACCGCGGCCACGGGCACCCAGGGCTGGTGGGTCATCGCGGGGGTGGGGGTCTTCGCAACGGTCACCCGGCCGAACTTACGCGACGCCGCCGACAGGCTCTCGCGGGTATCGGACTCTGCCGTGCCGGTCGGGCTCAGGCCTCCAGCTTGTAGCCCAAGCCCCGGACCGTGACGAGCAGTTTGGGCTCGCCGGGGTCGGCCTCGATCTTCGCCCGCAGGCGCTTGACGTGAACATCCAGGGTCTTGGTGTCGCCGACGTAGTTGGAGCCCCAGATCCGGTCGATCAGCTGCCCACGGGTGAGGACTCGGCCGGGGTTGCGCAAGAAGAACTCCAACAGCTCGAACTCCTTCAACGGCAGCCGCTGTGCCGCACCGTCGACGGTGACGATGTGGCGTTCGACATCCATCCGGACCGGGCCCGCCTCGAGCACCGAGGAGGCCAGCTCCGGCTCGGCGCCGCGGCGCAGCACGGCGCGGATGCGGGCGAGCAGCTCGCGGGGGGAGTAGGGCTTGGTGACGTAGTCGTCCGCGCCCAGCTCGAGCCCGACGATCTTGTCGACCTCGTCGCCCTTTGCGCTGACCATGATCACCGGGACGTTGGAGGTCTGTCGGATGTGTCGACACACCTCGGTCCCCGGCAGCCCGGGCAGCATCAGGTCGAGCAGCACGATGTCTGCGCCCTTCCGCTCGAACTCGACGAGTGCGTCGGGCCCGGTCGCGGCGATCGCGACGTCGTACCCCTCCTTGCGCAACAGGTAGGCCAACGCCTCGCTGTAGCTTCTCCTCGTCCTCGACGACAAGCACCCGGGTCATTGCTCTAGTGCCTTGTCGCGGCCAAAGGGCGGGATAGGGCGGCGTCCAGGCGCGTGCATCGCAAGGCGCCGGAGCGAAGCCATACCGCTGTTGTCTTGCGAGCGACGGCAACGCGGCGAGGTGCGTGCCTGGGGGTCGCGGTAGACCGTGAATTGGTTGCGACAGGGCACTAGTCCTCCTCGGGAGTGGTTCTGGGCAGGACGAGGGTGAACGTCGAGCCCTGGCCCTGGACGGACCAGACGGTCACGTCGCCGCCGTGGGTGGCTGCAATGTGTTTGACGATGGACAACCCGAGACCGGTGCCGCCGGTGGAGCGGTGCCGGGCCGGATCGACACGGTAGAAGCGCTCGAAGATCCGGTCGATCTCGTCGGCTGCGATCCCGATGCCACGGTCGATCACGGCGATCTCGATCTGCTCCGGGTGCCCCGTGGCCGCCACGGTCACCGAGGAGCCCTCGGGGGAGTAGGCGACCGCATTGGCCACCAGGTTGCTCACCGCGGTGGTGATCTGCTCCTCGTTGCCGATCACCTCCAGGCCGTGATCACCCGTCACGGACAGGTCGATCCGGCGCGTCTCGGCGTCGATGAGACTGGTGTCCAGCGCAGCCTCGATCACCTTGTCGACCGACACCAGGGTCGGCGACTCGAGCGGGTCGTCGCCCTGCAGCCGCGAGAGGTCGATGATCTGTTGCACCAGGCGGCTCAGCCGCTTGGTCTCCTTCAGAATCCGCTTGCTGAAGCGCACCACCGCATCGGGATCTTCCGCGGCGCCACGGGACGCCTCGGCGAGCAGCTGCACGGCGCCGACCGGGGTCTTCAGCTCGTGGCTGACGTTGGCGACGAAGTCGCGACGCACCTCCTCCAGCCGCCGCTCCCGGGTGCGGTCGTCGGCCAGCGCCAGGATCAGGTGCGGTCCCAGCGGGGCGACTCGCGCGCTGATCGAGCGGGGCGGCAGGCCGCGTCCCCCCAGCTCGAGGTCCAGGGTGCGGATCTCGCCGTCGTGGCGCACCTGCCTGGCCGCCTCCACCAGCTCGGGCACGACCAGGTCGTCGCCGCGGACGATGCCCAAGGCGTACGCCGGCGCCGACGCCCGCACCACGGTGTCCCGCTCGTCCAGCACGACCGCACTGCTGCGCAGCACCGACAGCACGGCGTCCACTCCTGCGGGCACGACGTCCTCCCGCTCGGCTGGCGACGGGTGCATGCGACGGTCGGACACGACCCACGCCACGGCTGCGGAACCGGACAGCAGCGCACCGGCCAGCGCGGCCAGGCTGAGCTGCGTCGTCGGATCCACGACAAGATCGTACGCAGCGCCCGGCCGCCGGGTCGGAGTCACGCGAGGGGCGTGTGCCGACTGTTCATCCGGCGTTCACCGGGAAGCGCCGACGGTTCACCCAAGGCCCCTACTGTGCGGTGCATGCGTGAGGCATTCCACGAACAACTCGAAATGGTCTTCGCCGACCTCGCCGCCATCTCCCGCGAGGTCGAGAACGCCGTCCACTACGCCACCGAGGCCCTGATGTCCGGCAACGCGTCCGTCGCCGAGTCGGTGATCTCAGCGGACAGCCAGATCGATGCGGCCGCGCATCGGGTGGAGGAGCAATGCTTCGAGCTGCTCTCCCTCCAGCAGCCCGTGGCCACCGATCTGCGCACCGTGGTGGCGGCGCTGCGGATCGTCAGCGACGTCGAGCGGATGGGCGACCTGTCCGTGCACGTCGCGAAGATCGCCCGGTTGCGGGTGCCCTATCTCGCCGTGCCCGACTCGGCGCTGCCCACTATGGTGCGGATGGCCAGGGTCGCCCAAGACATGGTCTCCCGGATGACCACGATCCTGCGCGAGCGGGACCCGGAGGCAGCGGGCGACCTGGACAAGATGGACGACGAGATGGACGGCCTGCGCCGCGACAGCTTCACCGAGCTGCTCGGCGCCGACTGGGACCACGGCGTCGAGCCGGCCGTCGACATCGCCCTCCTGGGTCGCTACTACGAGCGGATCGCCGACCACGCCGTCGAGGTCGCCCGCCGCGTCGTCTATGTCGTCACCGGCGAGCACCCCGCGCTGGAGACCACCGGCTAGACAGGGGCTGCTGGGCCGGCGCTGCCATGCCCGGGCAGGCGTCTGCCGCGGTCTTGTAGTGGCAAAGTGCCCTGTATTCCGGGTTCTCAGCCACCATAGGACCGCGGGAGATGGGTCAGGGCCACCACAGCACCGCGGGAGACGAGCCCGAGTTCCGGCGAGTCAGCGACCCTGGTTGGCCACGGCGGCGGCGGCGATGGCGGCGGCTTCGGGGTCGAGATACTCCCCGCCGGGCACGATCGGCTTCAGGGACTCGTCGAGTCGGTAGACCAGCGGCATGCCGGTCGGGATGTTCAGCGCTGAGATGTCGGCGTCGCTGATGCCGTCGAGGTGCTTGACCATGCCGCGCAGGCTGTTGCCGTGGGCGGCGACCAGCACGGTCATACCTGACTGCAGGTCGGGCATCACCTCGGACTCGAACCACGGCATCATCCGAGCGATCACGTCCTTGAGGCATTCGGTCCTCGGCATGCCCGCGCCGAGGTGGGCGTACTGCGCATCGCCGGACTGGGAGAACGCGTCGTCGTCCGCGATCGGCGGGGGTGGGATGTCGAAGCTGCGCCGCCACAGCATGAACTGCTCCTCGCCGTACTCCGCGAGCGTCTCCTTCTTGTTCTTGCCCTGCAGAGCGCCGTAGTGCCGCTCGTTGAGCCGCCAGGAGCGCTTGACGGGGATCCAGTGCCGGTCCGCGATGTCCAAGGAGAGGTACGCCGTGGTGATGGCACGCCGCTGCAAGGAAGTGTGCACGATGTCGGGCAGCACACCGGCCTCGCGCAGCAGCTCGCCGCCGCGGACCGCCTCGGCGCGACCCTTCTCGGTCAGGTCGACGTCGACCCAGCCGGTGAAGAGATTCTTGGCGTTCCACTCACTCTCACCGTGGCGAAGCAGGACGAGGGTGTAGGTCATGGCGCTGCCTTTCTGGAGTGAGCCACGAGGACTGGTCGGTGGGCCTTTTTGCTGAGTCGGTCGCAGGTCAGGGGGCGGAAGCGCTGCGGTCGAGCCCGGCGAAGTCTCCGGAGTCGGGCACCACCGGCACGTTCATGACGGCGCTTTCGGAGTCGCCCAGGGCAACGGTCAACTGGACGTATTGACCCGCGGAGAAGTCGCCGCTGAGCGGGAGTCCACGGTCACCCTCCGCGAGGTTGACCAGCCCCTGCGGCGGCACGCTGACCGGAGAGAAAGGGTCGACCTTGAGCTCGTCGCCCGACAGTGCCGACAGCGTGTGTGCAGCGTCGGGTGACTTGTTCACCAGGGTCGCGACGAAGGTGCCGGAGCCCTTGTCCTTGGAGACCACGACTGCGTTGAGCACGAAGACCTGGCCGTCGCGATAGTCGACACCGACGGTCATCTGGTTGACCTTGCCGGTGGCGGCGTTGCGGCCGTCGGCGGCACACGCCGACAGGGCGGACAGGACGATCAGGAGGGCACCCACGAGGAGTGCGGTGCTTCGGCGGAGGTGCATGCGAGCCTGGCCCCTTCGGTCGTGTTCGGTCCTATGGCGACCCGTCGCGGTCGAGCGGTCAGGTCTGGTCAGTGGTGCTGCGCGGCCAGCCTATCGCTCCTGCGCGCTGTCCGGCGGGCCGCCCCTGCACTCGCGCCCATCACATCGTCGGGGTTCTGTCAAGCCCCTATGTGGCCTCTGACCTGCGCAAACGCGCTCAGAGCAGGTCGGCGGACGTGGTAGACTAGCCCGAAGGAAGGGGTACTTTGCATATGACTTTCACTGTCGGGGAAACCGTTGTCTACCCGAATCACGGGGCCGCGGTCATCGAAGACATCGAGATGCGGCAGATCAAGGGGGAGGACCGGCAGTACCTCGTCTTGAGGATCGTTTCACAACAAGATCTGGTCGTCCGGGTGCCGGCCTGCAACCTCGATCTGGTCGGGGTGCGCGACGTGGTCGACAAGGAGGGCCTCGACCGGGTCTTCGACGTGTTGCGCGCGGCCCACGTGGAGGAGCCGACCAACTGGTCGCGCCGCTACAAGGCCAACCTGGAGAAGCTGCACAGCGGTGACGTGATGAAGGTGGCCGAGGTCGTCCGCGACCTGTGGCGCCGCGAGCGTGACCGCGGCCTGTCCGCGGGCGAGAAGCGGATGCTGGCCAAGGCTCGGCAGATCCTGGTCTCCGAGCTCGCGCTGGCCGAGCGGACCAACGAGGACAAGGCAGAGGCGCTGCTCGACGAGGTGCTCGCCTCCTGACGCTCGTGCCCGTCATTGGTGACAAGGCCCCCGGCATGCGCCGGGGGCCTTGGCCGTTCGTGTCCAGGCGGGTGTGGTGAGCGCCGCGTCCTTCGCCGTAGTGCTGGCGGGCCGGGGGGCGCTCCCGTTCACCACGCTGCACGGACTCCCGCTCTACGAGCACGCGCTCGGCGCGCTAGCCGGGCATCGGCCCACCGTGGTCGTCGACCCGGGACACGGACAGTTCAGCGCCATCGATCGCGACGACCTCGATCCGGACACCCCGCTTCTCACCGTCGCGGACTGGTGGGCCGAGCGGCTGCACGCACCCGGCGTCGCCGGTCCTGTGTTGCTGCATGATCCGCTGTGCCCGCTCACCCCGGCCGACTTCTTGCTCGCCCTCGCCGAGCGGGCCGCGCGCGAACCGGAGACGGCGCTGGTCGGCGTACGCCCCGTCACCGACACCCTCAAGGCCGTCCGCGGCGACCAGATCGAGGGCACCATCGACCGGGACCGGATCGCCACCGTGACCTCGCCGGTCGTGCTCGGCTCGGCGCTCCTCGGCGACCCGCTGCCGCCGCCCGTGGAGGACTTCACCGCGCTGGTCGCCTGGGCCCGCGAGCGCGGTCCGGTCGAGTTGGTCCGCGCACCGTCGCTGGCCCGCCGGGTCTGCGACGAGTCGTCGATCCACCTGCTCGAGGCAGCGGTCGAGATGCGCCGCCAGCTCCGCTCTCCGGTCAGCGCCGAAACAGCCCGCGGAACTCGCCCAGGAACTTGACCGGCTGCCGCAGCACCGCCGCCGGCAGTCCCTTGAAGAAGGCGCCCGGGTCTCGGGTCGCCCGGTGGGCCAGCCGCCTCGGCTTGCTCGCCACCCGCTGCTCCAGGTCGTGGACGTACGCCGGCAGCAGGGCGCTCTGGGAGAGCTCCATGTGGCTGCCGCACCGGGTGCAACGGACCGACTCCAAGATCCGGCCCGCATAGTGCAGCTCGTGCTCGGTGACCTGGTCGCAGGTCTCGCAGAGCAGGTCGGCATGCGCGACGCTCATGTCCGCTCTCCCGTCCGCCACAGATCCCGCAGGTGGCGACGGTGCCGGGCGTCCTGAGCCTCGGTCCGCGGGTGCGGTAGGCCGGTCAGGTCCCACCCTGCCTTGGCTAGCAGACGCTCGGCGAGGAACAGATCCTCGGGAAAGGTGATCTTGATGTTCCGTGCGTCTCCGTCGACCCAGTGCACCGGGGAGTCGGTGTAGCGCTCCATGCAGCTCGCCGTGTCGGTTCCGACGAAGCCGTCGCGGTCGGCGCGGCGGTACGCCGCCAGCAGCGGCGGCGCCGCGAACGCCTGCGGCGTCTGCACCGCGATCACCTCCAGCTCGGGCAGCGGGTCGGTCGGCTCGACCGCGGTCAGGTCGTCCTGGATGAGCGCGGGCAGCGCGCCACCGTGCTCGGCCGCGCAGGTGATCACCCTGCTGAACAGTGCCGTGCTGGCCAGCGGCCGCGCCGCGTCGTGGATCACCACCACGTCCAGGTCCCCGCGCTCGATGTCGGGCGCCAGCACCTGCAGCGCCGCCCACTCCGAGCCGTGCCGACTGGTCCCCCCGGTCACCACGGTGACGTCGAGATCCTCCACCTCACGGGTCAGCGTGGTCTCGATCGTGTCGCGATCCTGCTCCCGGATCACCAGCACCGTCCGCACGATCCCAGGCAGCTCGCGCGCCCACCTGATCGCCCAGGTGTAGACCCGCCTCCCGGCGAGTGGCAGCAGCACCTTGTTGGTGTCATGGCCAGTCCGCCTGCCGTCGCCGGCGGCCAACATCACCAACGCCGCCCGCGTCCCCCGACGGCCGCCGACGCCATTGACGGACACGCCAGCGGGCGCAGCCTGACCGGAACGGGTGGACACCCGGCGACTGTAGCGCCTCCTCATTGGCCCACCTGACCTCCACCGCTTGCCGCGGCTGGCTGCGGCCGCCGCGGGCCTTGTCCCTTTGACGCCGCGGCAACACCCCTGCTCCCGTCCGCCTCCGACCCACCCGAGAACGGGGACCAGCGGCACCGACCCCTGGGAGGGTGACCACGGCGGCGGGTGAGCCGAGCCCCGGCTGCGTGCGGTGAGCCTGACGCGGTGGCCGGGTGGGCACAGGGGCCCCACAGCGCCGTGGATGGGACTGGCCCCCCTGCGCGACGCGTGCGAGCGCAGGGGTGGTTGGCGCGCGGGGCCCCTGTGCCGGCCCGGACGCCGCACCCGCTCACCGACCGCAACCCCAGACCGCAACCCCCAGACCGCAAACACCGACACCACCGCCAACCTCCGGCGGAGAAATGGAGATCGGGCCTGCCGAGGCGGGGGATCCTCGGCAGGCCCGACGTTGGGGGTGGAGACGCCGGTGTGGCTCAGCGGCGGCGGAAGGCCTCGCGGAGCTCGGCGAGGGTGGGGGCCTGCTCGCCACGGGCCAGCGCTTCTTGGTGGCGGCGCATCTGGACGATGAGAGAGCTCTCGTCCAGCTCGACGTCGTCGTAGGTGAGCATCTGGTCCACCGGCACGTCCCGGGTGAGCCGCGCCCCCGCCAGCACGCCCAGCGGCACGCAACCGTCTGCCAGGAAGTCGTCGGCCTTGTCGGCGACACCACGGATGGTGTCGGTGCCGATGCCGGTGATGACCTCGCCCGCCTTCAGGTCGCGCTTGGCCTCGGCGCCGACCTCGGAGGTCCAGTGCTCCGAGGTGTGGCTCGGAGTCCGGTCCAGCGCCATTTCGTAGACCGTGAGCGGCGCCTCGATGGAGGCCAGATGGTAGGGCCGGTAGAGCGAGAAGTAGGGTCCCGGGCCCATCGAGAGGTAGGACATCTCGTGGACGACGTACGGGTCGTCGGAGCGGACCACCACGAAGACACCCGGTGCGACCGGGCCGATGCAGTAGTCCACGACGCCCGGTCGGTCGAGCACGCCGCCGTCTTCTTGCAGACGGAAGGTGTCGTGCAGAGTCGGGACGGTCGACGCCGGGCCGTACATCCCGCGCTTGCTCATCTCCAGGCCGGTCGTGTTGGCCAGCGCGGCCATCTCGATCATCGCTTTGGAGCCGTCGACGAACTCGCACAGCATCTTCGGGTTCATCTTCTTCTGGGCCGCCTCGGCGGCCAGCTTGTCCGGGGTGGCGTAGGGGTCGAGCGGGTTGTTCTTGCCCTTGCCGGCGCAGATGATCTCGAAGTTCAGGTCCCGGGCGAAGTCGACCAGGATCTTGGTCTCCACGGGCTCGTCGCCCCGACACACGGAGTACAGCTGGCCGGACTCCTTGGCCAGCTGCAGCATGTAGCGACCCACCGTGACGTCCTGCTCGACGTTGAGGGTGGCGTAGTCCATGCCGGAGGAGAGTGCCTCGACCGCGGTGCGAGCACCGACGTCGGGGACCCCGGTGGCCTCGACGAGCACGTCGAGGGGCAGCGCGCCGACCTCGTCGACGTTGCTCAGCGCCACCGACTCGTCGTTCTCGATGGCCGTGATCGCGGCGTCGGTGTCGGTCACCGAGGACGGCTTGACGCCGGCCTGGGTGAACGCCTCCTCCGCCCGGGCACGATCGACGTCGAAGACCACGGACAGGTTGATGCCGGGCATCTTGAGCAGCTGGGCCGCGAAGCCGCGACCCATCTGCCCGGAGCCGACCAGGCCGACTCGCAGCGGTCGCCCGGTCTCCTCTAGGCGCTGCTGCAGTCGGGTGCGGTAGCTCATGGGGCGTCCTTTGCTGGTGTCGTGGCGGACTGCGGACGCCGGATGCGCCAGGTGTCGCCGGCTTGGAGGAGCGGCAGCTGGCCGACCGGCACGCAGACGTCACCGGGAAGCTTGGCGTCGGTGCGGCCGTCTGCCTTGAGGTCGAGGTGGCCGAGATTGAGGAGGTTGTCGCGGACGACGTCACCGACAGCGAGCACCTCGAGAGAGGTGGACCCGAGATCGATCACGTCCCCGGGACGGGGACCGTCCTCGGCGACCCCGGCGGAGTGCAGCACGGAGATGTCGTGCAGCTCCGCCGGGGATTGATCGCCGAAGAAGATGAGCAGGCCATGGTCGAGGAACGCCTCGACCTGGCCGCCCACCCCCGTCACCACCGACTCGTACACCACCGTTGCATCGTTCGGGGTCGAGTCGGTGGCGCTCATGCTTCCTGCACGTCCTCGGGCTTGACGCCGGAGACGAAGAGCTCCTCGGTGATGAACTGCGCCAGCGGCCCGGCCGGGCTGGTGGCGTGGATGTCCACAGTGAGGACCTTCTTCATCGGGTAGACCCCGACGCGTGCGGTGCCACCGCAGTCGATGACTGCGACGGCGATCTTGTCGAAGGGCGCCGAGCTGGAGAAGCCGTCGAAGGCCTCGCCTCCGGTGAGATCGGCGATCCTTTGCGCCACCGGGTGGATGCCGCCGCCGGTGATCGAGGCAACCAGCGGCCGAGCGTCGGTCGGCGTGATGGTCAACGGACCGCCCCAGCCTCCCGTGCCCTTGGTGACCTTGACGGACTTGTACTCAGTCATTGCTCTTCTCCTAGAGGTTGGTTCAGTTGCTGCTGGGGTAGAGGCCGAAGCTCGCGAGCCAGGCGATCACTACGGCCAGCGGGCCGGTGAAGAGCCGGGAGATCAGCACGGCGGGCACGCCCACCTCCACTGTCTCAGGTTCCGCCTCTCCGAGGGCCAGGCCGACCGGGATGAAGTCGCAGCCGACCTGTGGGTTGATCGCGAACAGCGCCGGCAGGGCGTACTGCGGGGGGATGTCGCCCTTGCCAATGCGGTCACCAAGCAACACACCCACAACCTGAGCGATGACCGCGCCTGGGCCGAGCACCGGCGACAGGATCGGGATCGCACAGAAGATGCTGATTACAAGCAGGCCGAGCAGGTTGCTGGCCAGCGGCGTGAGAAGTTGGGCCAGCCAGTAGCCAATCGGATGACCGTTGATGATCACGCCGTTGATGATGCCGATCAGGACCGAGATGAAGGCCATGAAGGGCAAGATGTTGCGGATGATGGTGTCGATCGTGTCGCGACCGGCCTGGTAGAGCGTGCCGACCACGCCGCCGACAGCCTTGCCGATCTTGACTAGTAGGTTATTGAAGCCGCCCAAGGCTCCTCCGGTGCTGGTAGTGGCGCTCATGCTGCGACCTCCTCCGCAGCGCCCGCACGACGCGAGAGCATCCGCGCAGTGATGAGCTCGGTGACGATGCCGCGGATCAAGATGACCACCATGCCGACGAGCAGGTAGCGCACGGCCAGCTCGCTGGTGTTCAGGCCGAGGGTGGTGATGCCGGCTGCGATGCCCAGGTAGACGAACAGCTCGCCGGGGTTGGCGTGCGGGAAGATGCCGGTGATCGGGTGCACGTAGCTGACCGCCGAGTCGTAGAACGCCGGCTTGTAGCGCTCCGGCAGGAACCGGCCCATCGTATAGGCCATCGGGTTGGTCAAGAAGAACACCGAGAGCACCGGCAGGACCAGGTAGCGCACGGGGTACCACTGGAGGCCGGGGCGGCCGGCTGCCTCGCCCAGCTTGTCGATCTTCTCCGGGCCGATCAGCCTGATGAGCGCGTTGACCGCGGTGAGCAGCACCACCAGGGTGGGGATGATGCCGGTAACCAGACCCGTGAAGGTCTCGCCACCCTTCTGGAAGACGCCAATGAAGCCTTCGGCCCAGTGCGCCAGCACGCCGAAGAACCCCTTGGGGTCATCGACGGTGTCGGTGGCGGCGAGCAGGATGCCCGCCAGCCATGGTGTGAATGGCATGATTTCTCCTTGTCGGGGTCGGCCTTCGCGAAGGCCTGGTTGATGCTTGCCTGGCATCGCCTGTGTTGCAGTTGCAGAGGTTGCAGTGCGGAGGTTCCGCTCGACGCGGGTCGTGCGACGACTCGGGCGCCATCCCGGGTCGCCGCGCGGCCTCCTCCTACAGGGGGGACTTGGTGGTGGCGCGACTCCCTTCCTGCAGGAGCAGCTCGGCCGCCTGTCGGGCGGCTTCTCGCTGCTGACGAGAGAGACCGGGGATCTCCCGGTCGCCCTTGATCTGGTTGACGCGCCGCCCGAGCAGCGCCGACAGTGGCTTGGAGCGGGCGAAGGTCGTCCAGCCCTGGAGAGTGAGGGCGTCGCGCACGACACCGTCGTCGTCGAATGCCATGGCGACGTACGCCCGACCACCGCGGTAGCGCCTGCCGCCCACTCCGATGCTGACCTTGCCGACGCTGCGCAGCTTGCGGACGTCCGCCATGAACTGCATCGACTGGCGATAGCTGAGGTAGAGCTGGACGATCCAACCGGCGACGACCGCAGCGAGGATCCAGAAGGCGGTGCTCATCTCTTCACTCCCTTGGTGGGGCTCGTGTGCTGGGTCAGTTCGGCGTCGTCGCTCAGCACGCAACGGGCCAGGCTCTCGTCGCAGACGAGAGAGTCGATCAGGTGTCCGCGCAGGGCACCGAGGACGCCGGCTGCCTTGGCGCGTCCGGAGGCCACCCCGACCACGTTGGGGATCTCGACCAGCTCGGCGAGCGAGATGCCGAGCACGTGGTCCTCGACGGCGCCGAGCACGGGTGCGCCGGTGGCGGTGAAGTAGCGGGCCGCCACGTCGCCGACCGGATCGGCGGCCCAGAACTCCTTCTCCTCGTCCGCACTGAGGTCGAGGCTGGACAAGATCGCGGCCGAGGAGCCGTGACTGGGGGTGCCGATGCCGACGAAGGCGAGATCTGCCTGGCGAGCCAGCGCGAGCGCCTGGGCGACCGACGGCTCGGCGAGCATCGTGTCGCGGGCGATCGTGGTAGAGAACGTCGCGGGCGAGTGCAAGAAGGTGTAGGACGCCCCGAGCCGGGACGCCAGCTCGCGGACCAGCTCGTGTCCGCTGATCTCGTTGCTGATCGAGGACATCCCACCGACGAGTTGGACGACCTGGAGGCTGTAGTCACCGGTCTGCGGGGTCGCCCACACCATCGACTGCAGACCGTGGCCCCAGCTCATCCCGATCGTCATGGAGTCGGCGAGGGAGTCGACCAGCAGTTGGGCGGCAAGGGTGCCGACCTGCTCCTCGGCGCGGCCGAGTCGACCGGCTCCGCGGGCGGCCACGCGGACGTCGTGGAGACCGAAACGCTTGCGCAGGGTGTTCTCCAGGTCGCGCGAGCGGCCCGCTGGGTCGTGCACCCGGATCTCGACGATGCCCTGGCGCTGCGCCTCGGTGAGCATCCGCGAGACGTTGGATCGACTGGTGCCGAGCTCGGCGGCGATGTCGTGCTGGGACTTGCCGTCAAGGTAGTACAGCCGCGCTGCGGCGAGCAGGGTGCTGGGGTCCCGCGGCGCTGGCATCGTCACCTCCGTGATTATCGTTTGCACATCTGCTCGCCGAACGTAGAGGTGTGACGTCACTCACGTCAAGGCCCTGCCCGGAAAATCTCGCGGCCCTGGCGGACGTCGTCGGTTCTGCTCGCTCCGGCGACCAGGTTGTACGACGTCTCGCGGGGCTGCTTCACACAGACGTTCCCGCCTGGTCTTCGAGAGCCGCGGTGAGCCGAGCGGCGAGGTCGTCGGGGCCGGCCAGGTCCGTGGTCAAGAACTCCTCGAGGTCGGTCCGTTGCAGGGTGCGCACCAGTCCGCCGAGCAGGCCCACGTGGCGGGTCGGATCGTCGACGAGGAGGAGGACGACCAACCGCGCCGCAACCGTCCGGTCCTTGCTCCCCATCTCGCGGAACTCCAGTGGCCGGTCGGCCAGGAGCAGGCCGATGCCCGGACGTCGCACGTGGCTGGCATCGGCGTGCGGGATGGCGCAGGGGAGCGGGGTCGGCAGACCGGTGGGATGCTGGCGCTCGCGGTCCACGACCGCCTCCGGCAGGGTCGACAGGGCATAGCCCTGTTCCACCGCTGCCCGGGTGAGCAGGAGCAAGGCCTCTTCGGCGTTGCCGACCGGTGGCCTCACGAAGGTGAGTGAGGCCACCGGCCGGGCATCGACGGTGTCGGTCACGCCGAACCTTCCGGGGCCGCCTCGGCGGACTCCGCGGCGAGCGCGTCCGCGTCCCGCTTCTTCATCACACCGCGCACCCACCAGGCGAAGGCCAGGGCGCCCACCAAGGCGATCACGTTCATCACCGGGCCGATGTAGCCGAACCACACCAGCAGGCCGGTCAGCGGGTTGGCGCCGTCGACCAGCGAGGAGATCTCGGCAGCGCCAGTGGTGTTCTCGAAACCGGACCGCAGCGCCACCTCGGTGAAGGTCGACGCGATGGCGGTGGCGATGAACAGACCGCCGCCGATGGCGATGGCGCCACCGATCACCGAGCGGATGATGTTGCCCCGGAAGATCGGGACCATCACCGCCACGATGAAGGGGATGGTGGCCAAGTCGACCAGTGGGAGCACCCGGTTGCCCACCGGGGCCAAGATGATTGCGACCAGCAGCGTGATCGGCACCAGGATCAACGAGGTCGCGATGACCGCAGGGTGACCGATCGCGATGGCGGAGTCGAGACCGATGTAGTACTTGCGACCGGGGAAGCGCTTGGACATGAAGTTGCGCGCCGCCTCCGACACGGGGATCAGACCCTCCATCAGGATCGAGACCATCCGCGGCAAGATCACCATGATCGCGGCCAGGTTGATCGCCAGGGTCAAGATCGCGATCGAGTCTGCACGGGGGTCGTCGAAGCCGTAGCCCGCCAGCCCGAGCAGCAGGCCGATGACCGCGCCGAGAAAGACCGTCTCGCCGAAGATGCCGAACTTCTTGTTGATGGCCGCCGGGTCGGCCTCGACCTTGTTCAGGCCGGGGATCTTGTCCATCAGCGCGTTGAGCGGAATCGCCAAGAAGGCATACGGCGCACTGGTGCCGTGCGGGAAGGAGATGTCGGGGTAGTTGAAGTACTTCTGGATGTACGGAGCCGCGTAGTCGGCCATCGCCAAGACGATGATCATGGCCACGCCGGCGGCGAACAGACCCCACCAGAAGCTGCCGCTGCCGACCGCTACCAGGGCGCCGACCAGGGCGAAGTGCCAGTAGTTCCACAGGTCGATGTCGAAGGTCCGGGTGAGCCCCAGCAGGAGCAGCACGATGTTGAGGGCGAGGCAGAACGGGATGATGACGGCGCCGACGTGCGAGCCGAAGGCGATCGCGGCACTGGACGGCCAGCCGACGTCGACCACGTCGAGGCTGACGTCGAAGCGGTCGGCCATCGCCTGCGCGACCGGGCTGACCTGCCCGAAGAGCAGGCCGATAGCCAGGTTGATGCCGACGAAGCCGACACCGATCAAGATGCCGGAGCGCAGGGACTTGCCGAACGTCTGGCCGAGGATCAGTGCGAAGATCGTGATCAGGATCGGCAAGACGACGGCAGCACCGAGGTCGTTGAGATATGCGGAAATGGCTTCCACTGTGGGGTTCTCCTCTCAGAGGTGACGAAGTCTCCGGTCCGCGGGGCGGCCGGAAGAGTGCGAGGTTGCTCGGGCGGGGCGGTTGCCCAGCAGGACTTGCCCGAACACGTGCTAGCTCAAGGCGCGGGTGATCTCCTCGAGGGCGCCGTCCTTGCCCATCCCGGTGAGGAAGGGCAGGCCGGCGACCACCGGGACCGTGATGGTGTCCGGCACCTCGGTGGTCGAGACGATCAGGTCGACGTCGGGGTTGCCGGAGAGCAGGTCCATGACCTTGCCTTGGGCCACCGAGACGTCGATCCCATGCGACGCGCAGTGCTCCCGGATCTCGGTAGCGACCACGGTCGAGGTGGCTACTCCGGTGCCGCAGATGACGAGCACCTTCTTCATGTGCACGACCTCCTTGTCGTGTTGGTGGAGCGGTGTCTGGTCAGCCAATCAGCCGACGTCACCCCTCGACGAGGCGACGCGCGAGGATGTCCAACAGTCGGGCACCGTGCATGCCGTCGGCCACGCGATGGTCGATGGTCAGACCCACCGTGACGGTGAGCGCGAGCCCGACACCACCGGGCACCGCGACCGGGCGCTGTTTGATCGAGCCGACCGACAGCACCGAGGCCTGCGGCGGCGTCAACAGCGCCTGGAACCTGTCCACGCCCATGCCGCCGAGGTTGGACAGCGAGCCGTTGGCGATGGCCAGGTGGCCGGGGGCGATCTTGCCGCGCTGCGCCTCGGCGATCACTGCCTTGAGCTCGGCGTCGAGCTCGGTGGGCGTCATCGCATCCGGCTCCGCCATGACCGGGACCAGCAGACCGCGCCCGGTGGCGACGGCCACGGCGACCGCCGGCGGGCCGGAGTCGACGGGTCGACCGTCCTCCCAGCGGGAGAGCAACTCGGGCACCTCGCGCAGCGCCTTGGCGTAGGAACTGAGCAACAGCGTGTTCCACGACACCCCGTTGCGGTGCGCGTCCGCGGTGTCGAGTTCTAGGTCGCGCCAGACGGTGAACTGCGGGATGAGAGCGCTCGGCTCCATGGTGCGAGCCACGATGGCGCGTACGGCAGCGCGACGGTCGGCCGAGACCGGCTCGGCCGCTGGTGCGCTGGCTACGGCTGGTGCTGCCGTCACGACCGGCGCGGCGGGGGTGACCGGGGTGAGCTTGGCCTCCACGTCGGACACGGTGACCAGGCCGTCGGGACCGGAGCCCGAGATGGCCTCCAGATCGATGCCATGCTCGCGGGCCAGGCCCCGGGCGCGAGGGATCGCCGGAGTGGGCCCGGTGGGTCGGACGGGTTCGGTCGTCGAAGAGGGTTCAGGCGTGGCGCCGACGGCCTCGACGGACGGCTCGGCCGGCTCCTCGACCTCGACGGAGGCGGCCAGCTCAGGCTCGGGCTCAGGCTCGAGCAGCAGGTCGCCGAAGCCGCCACCGTCGTCCTCGCCTTCGACCCAGGCGATGGGCGCACCGACTTCGGCCATGCCGGACTCGACGACGATCTCGACCAGGGTGCCGGCGACGGTGCTCTCGACCTCCATGTCGACCTTGTCGGTCATCACCTCGCAGACCACGTCACCGACGGCGACCTCGTCGCCGACCTTGGCGTGCCACTCCGAGACCTCGCCCTCGGTCATCGTCATCGACATCTTGGGCATCCGGATCGCCAGCCGGGCCATCAGGACTCCTTCGCCAGGGTGCGGGCCTGGTCGACGATGTCGGGTGTCTGCGGCACGCAGGCCTTCTCGAGCTGAGGGGCATAGGGGATCGGGACGTCGAGCCCGGAGAGCCGCTTGATCGGGGCGAGGAGCCGGTAGATCGTGTCCGATCCGGCGATCCGGGCTGCGATCTCGGCGGTGAAGCCGGTGTGCCCCGGCGCCTCCTGGACGAGTAGCACCCGACCGGTGCGCGAGACGCTCTCGTGGATGGGGGCGTCGTCGAGCGGGCTGAGTGTGCGTGGGTCGATGACGGTCGCCTCGATGCCCTCGCCCGCGAGCTCCTCCGCGGCAGCCAGGGATCGGGACACCATCACGCCGGTGGCGACGATGGTCAGGTCGCCGCCCTCACGGCGTACGGCGGTCTCGCCGAGCGGGGTGCGCACCGCCTCGGTCGGCACCGGCCCGGACTCGCGGTAGAGCAGCTTGTGCTCCAGCACGATGACCGGGTTGGGATCGTCGATCGCCGCGAGCAGCAGGCCCTTGGCGTCGGCCGCGGTCGCCGGCATGACGACCTTGAGGCCGGGCACATGGGCGAACCAGGCCTCCAGGCTCTGTGAGTGCTGGGCCGCGGCCCCGGTGCCGGAGCCGAGGGGCGCCCGCAGCACCATCGGCACGCTGGTCGCGCCGCCGAGCATGAAGTGGATCTTGGCCGCCTGGTTGACGATCTGGTCCATCGCCTGGTTGGTGAAGTCGGAGAACTGGATCTCCACGATGGGGCGCATGCCAGCCAGGGCGGCGCCGACGGCGGCGCCGACGATGCCGAGCTCGGAGATCGGGGTGTCTCGGATGCGCTCGGCGCCGAAGCGGTGGTAGAGATCTCCGCTGACGCCGAACGCGCCGCCGTAGACGCCGATGTCCTCACCGAGCATGAAGACGCGATCGTCGGCCTCCATGGCCTGGCCGATCGCCTCCCGGACGGCCTCGGCATAGGTGATGATGCGGTCGCCGGTCTCGGCCGCCGCGGATGTGGTCTGCACAGTCATCAGGTGTCCTCGGGCTCTCAGGCGTAGACCGCGGTGAGCAGGTCGGCCGGATCGGCGTCGGGGGCGGCGTTGGCGGTGCGGACGGCGTCGCGGAGCCGGTCCATCACCTCGGCGCGGACCTGGGCGATCTCGTCCTCGGTGAGCAGCCCGGCCTCGACGACCTTCCGCTCGAAGTCGGGGATCGGGTCGTCGTCTCGCCACTCGGCGATCTCGTCCTTGGTGCGGTAGAGGTTCTTGTCGGACTTGCTGTGCCCCTTCCAGCGGTAGGTCAGCGTCTCGATCAAGGTGGGGCCGTCGCCGGCGCGGGCGCGGTCGACCGCGGTCTGCGCTGCGTCGTAGACCGCGACCACGTCGTTGCCGTCGACGGTCACGCCGGGGAAGCCGTACGCCGCGGCGCGGTCGGCGATGTGCTCGATGGCGAACGCCTTCTCGGTGGAGAAGGACATGCCGTACTTGTTGTTCTCGCAGACGAAGACCACCGGCAGCTTCCAGATCGCGGCCAGGTTGACCGCCTCGTGGAAGGCGCCCTCGTTGGTGGCGCCGTCGCCGAAGAAGCAGGCGACCACGCGGTCCTCGCCACGCATCTTGAAGGCGAGCGCGGCGCCGGTGGCGATCGGAATGCCGCCGGCGACGATGCCGTTGGCGCCCAGGTTGCCGGTCGCCACGTCGGCGATGTGCATCGAGCCGCCGCGGCCACGGCAGTAGCCGGTCTCCTTGGCGAGCAACTCGGCCATCATCCGGACCAGGTCGGCGCCCTTGGCGATGCAATGACCATGGCCGCGGTGCGTCGAGGTGATCGCATCGTCCTCGCGCAGGGCCAGGCAGATGCCGGTCGCCGACGCCTCCTCTCCGATGGACAGGTGCATCGTGCCGTGCATCAGGCCGCGGGCGAACAGATCGTCGACCGCCTCCTCGAAGCGTCGGATCGTCCACATGGTCTCGAGGGTCCGACGCGCGTTCTCCGGGCTGGCCAGCGGCGCTCCGCTCATCCCGTCCTGCCTCCTATGCACAATCGTGCAAATCGTTGTCACGTACGTTCCGATCGTAGGTGACGGCGATCACCCGGCGCAAGGGGCCGACGGAGCCGCCAGTGGAGGCCGCCAGTGGAGGCCGTCAGTGGAGGAGGGCGGTGGCGATGGCGGCGATGCCCTCGCCGCGGCCGGTGAGGCCGAGGCCGTCGGTGGTGGTGGCCGACACTGAGACGGGTGCCCCGACGGCGGCGGTCAGGATCTGCTCCGCCTCCGCGCGCCGTGCCGCCAAGCGGGGTCGGTTGCCGATCACCTGGATCGCGATGTTGTCGATGCCGAACCCGGCCTCGCGCACACGGTCCACCGTCTCGGTGAGCAGGGTGACCCCCGAGGCGCCGGCCCAGGCCGGGTCGGCGGTGCCGAAGTTGCTGCCGAGGTCGCCCAGGCCGGCCGCCGACAGCAGCGCGTCGCACGCGGCGTGTGCCGCCACGTCGCCGTCGGAGTGGCCTTCTAGGCCCATCGGCTCCTCCGGCCAGTCCAGGCCGGC
The DNA here is from genome assembly GCF_047602075.1 of Nocardioides sp. GTDB lineage: Bacteria > Actinomycetota > Actinomycetes > Propionibacteriales > Nocardioidaceae > Nocardioides. The sequence goes on along the minus strand of NZ_JASGIF010000001.1, from coordinate 1,963,923 downwards.
CAGATGTAGCGGGACGCCGGCTACCAGACGGTGCACGTCGACTCCGATGCCCACCCGATCGCCAGTCACAGTCGCATCATGCCCGATCGTGGCCCATGACCGGCGGGGCCGGTCTGGCAGGGATGCGTCACAATCGATCGGGTGAGGTCGTCACGCACCGCGTGGGTGGTGGCTGGGCTGTTCGGCGGCCTGGCCGGGCTGGTCGTCAGCCTGCTCGCCTCGGTGTTGCTGGTGGTGCGTGAGCAGCCAGTGGTGGCGGTCGCGGAGATGGTCATCCGGGTCACCCCCGGTCACCTCGCCGAGAAGCTGATCGCGCTGGTCGGGCACTGGGACAAACCGCTCCTGGTGGCGGGCACGGTGATCGGCTCCCTGCTCTGCTTCGCCGCGGCCGGACTGCTCGGGCGTCGACACTCCTGGGGCGCGGTTGCGGTCTTCACCGCGATGGGTGGGCTGGCGGTTGCCGCAGTCCTCACCGGACCACAGGGCACGCCGACCCGGCTGGTGCCAGTGGTGGCGGGCTACCTGACCTGGCTCGCCGTGTTCGCCTGGCTGGCCGGCGGGTTGACCACGGTCGCGGCCTCCCGGCGCGCTGAGGGCACGAGCGACGCGAGCGGAGCATCCGGGGTCGACACGCCGGGGCTGCTCAGTCGGCGCGGCTTCCTCGTCCGGGTGGGGGTCGTCGGCTCGGCCTCGGTGGGGGTGGGCGTCCTCACTCGCGTCAAGGGTGCGGGCGCTCGCGCCGTGGAGGAGGCGCGCAGTCTGGTCCGTCTCGACGGGGTGACGATGCCGGCCATCCCGGCGCGAGCGCGCCTCGGACTGCGGGGGCTGACCCCGTGGCTGACCGAGAACGACGACTTCTACATCGTGCACACCGTCATCACGACCCCCACCATCGACCCGACCGCGTGGAAGCTGCGCATCCATGGGCTGGTCGACCATCCCTACGAGCTGACCTATCAGGACCTGCTCGACATGGAGAAGACCGAGCTGTGGATGACCTTGAACTGTGTGTCGAACCCGGTCGGCGGTGATCTGATCGGCAACGCCTGGTGGAGCGGCGTGCTGCTGAAGGGCCTGCTCGAGAAGGCCGGCGTGCAAGCAGATGCGGACGCCGTGCTGCAGACATCGGAGGACGGATGGACGTGCGGCACGCCGCTGTCCACCCTGCTCGACGACCGCCAGGCGATGCTGGCGCTGGCCATGAACGGTGAGCCGCTGCCGATCGAGCACGGCTTCCCGGTCCGCACGATCGTGCCTGGACTCTTCGGCTATGTCTCCGCCTGCAAGTGGGTGGTCGACATGGAGATCACCCGCTTCGACAAGATCGAGCCCTACTGGGTCCAGCGAGGATGGGCCGAGCTCGCCCCGGTCAAGCTGTCGTCGCGGATCGACGTGCCGTCCTCGGGCGACTCCGTCCCAGTGGGACAACTGAAGGTCGGAGGCCTGGCCTGGGCCCAGACCACCGGCATCAGATCGGTGGAGGTGTCACTCGACGGCGGCGAGTGGGTGACCGCCGTCGTCGGGCACGTGCCGACCGACGACACCTGGGTGCAGTGGATGACGACCATCGACGTCGCCGAGGGCGATCACCAGGTGGCGGTGCGGGCCATCGACAAGACCGGTGAGGTGCAGACCGGAGAGATCGCCGACGTGGTGCCCGACGGTGCGACCGGCTGGCACACCGTCGACTTCACCGCCGAGGCAGAGTGACCGTCCGGGCGGCGTCACTCCGGCCGATGCAGCCAGGTGGTCTTCAGACCGGTGAACTTGTCGATCGCATGCGGCGACAGGTCACGACCGAACGCGTCGCGCACCCACGTGCACGCGCCACCCTCCTCGGTGAAGGCGCCGCCGGTCTCGGCGAACACCAGGCCGTAGGGGATCAAGAACGTGATCGCGAGCACGAGCGTCCAGGTGAACGCTTCCGCTCCGAAGGTCGACACCGCCCTCAGCGTCTCCAGCCCGACGACGGCTGCGATGAGCAGGAAGACGATGTCGAAACGAGCGGCGCCCTGGCTGCGTTGCCGCACGCTCGAAAGACGCCCAGTCTGCCTTCGCGCCAGCGCCTTGCCATCGCACCCCTCCGGTGCCGCTCGCGACGGCGCCCCTCCACGGATCCAGGCTTAGACTCGCGGGGTGACTCTGAGGCTCTATGACACCGCTGCGCGCGAGCTGCGCGACTTCGCCCCCCTGGTCGAGGGACGGGTAGGTGTCTACGTCTGCGGGCTCACGGTCCAGTCCGAGCCGCACGTCGGCCATGTGCGCTCGGCGGTGAACTTCGATGTGCTGCGGCGCTGGCTGACCTACCGGGGCTATCACGTCACCTTTATCCGCAACGTCACCGACATCGACGACAAGATCCTGACGAAGGCGGCCGATCAGGGGATCCCGTGGTTCAACCTGGGCTACACCATGCATCGGGAGCTCGATCGGGCGCTTGCCTCGATCAATGTGCTGCCACCGACCTATGAGCCGGCCGCCACCGGCCACATCCCGGAGATCCTCGAGCTGATCGGCGAACTGGTCGCCGCGGGTCACGCCTATGCCGCGGAGGACGGGTCGGGTGACGTCTACTTCGACGTGCGCTCCTGGCCGTCGTACGGCGAGCTGACCCGGCAAGGGGTCGACGACATGGAGCCGGCCGAGGACGCCGACCCGCGCGGCAAGCGCGACCCGCGCGACTTCGCGCTGTGGAAGGGGTTCAAGGCCGGCGCCGAGCCGGAAACTGCCGCCTGGCCCTCGCCCTACGGTCGTGGCCGGCCGGGCTGGCACATCGAGTGCTCGGCGATGGCGGGGAAGTATCTCGGTGCCGCGTTCGACATCCACGGTGGTGGGGTGGACCTGCGCTTCCCCCACCACGAGAACGAGCAGGCACAGTCCCGGGCAGCCGGTCGACCGTTCGCGTCGTATTGGATGCACAACGCCTGGATCACCACCGCCGGCGAGAAGATGAGCAAGTCGCTGGGCAACTCGCTGCTGGTGCCGGAGGTGCTCAAACGGGTGCGCGGGATCGAGCTGCGGTTCTACATCGTGGCCGCGCACTACCGCTCGCACGTCGAGTTCTCCTTCGAGGCGCTCGACGAGGCAGCAGCAGGGTTCCGTCGGATCGAGGGGTTCCTCGACCGCGCCGCGGATGTGGGTGCAGTGGTGCCGGCGGCGGGACTGCCGGAGGCGTTCGTTGCCGCGATGGACGACGACCTCGGCACTCCCGCCGCGGTCGCGGTGATCTACGACTCGGTGCGCGACGGCAACCGGCTGTTGGCCGAAGGCGACCAGGCCGGCGCGATCCGGATCGCCGGCGAGGTGACCGGGATGCTCGACGTGCTCGGACTGAACCCGGCCGACCCCGCCTGGGGGAGCGTCACCGACGCACACGACGCCAAGCTGGAGGCAGCACTCGAGACACTGGTGGAGAGCCTGCTGCAGGAGCGCGCGGAGGCCCGGGCGGCCAAGGACTGGGCGCTGGCCGACACGATCCGGGGTCGCCTCAAGGAGGCCGGGATCGAGATCGAGGACGCCCCGACCGGATCGGTCTGGTCGATCTGATGGCAGGCAACTCTCAGCGGCGCGGGGCCGTCCGCAAGTCCAACAAGAAGCCCGCCGTCGGCTCCGGCGGACGGGTTCGGCGCGGCCTCGAGGGCAAGGGCCCGACCCCGAAGGCTGTCGACCGGCCCTACCACAAGGCCCACAAGAAGCGGGCCCAGTCAGAGCGCGCCGCCGCCGCCCAACCCAAGCGGAAGGGCGGATCCAGCGATGCCGAATGGGTGGTCGGGCGCAACGCCGTCATCGAGGCGCTGCAGGCGGAGATCCCGGTCTCGGCGCTGTACGTCGCCGAGGGGGCCGAGCGCGACGGTCGACTCAGGGAGGCCTTCCGGTTGGCGGCCGACGCGAGGATCAGCCTGCTCGAGGTGACCCGTGCCGAGTTGGACCGGATGACCGGCGTGTCCGGGCATCAGGGCCTGGCCGCCCGCGTGCCGCCGTACGACTACGCGCACGCCGACGACCTGCTCGTCCGCGCGGACGAGCTCGGCGAGCCGCCGCTGGTCGTGGCGCTGGACTCGGTGACCGATCCGCGCAACCTCGGCGCGGTGGTGCGCTCGGCGGCAGGATTCGGCGCCCACGGCGTGGTCATCCCCGAGCGGCGAGCGGCGGGCATCACCGCCGCGGCGTGGAAGACGTCGGCCGGAGCGGCGGCACGCATCCCGGTGGCCCAGGTGGTCAACCTGGTCCGCCAGCTCAAGGCCTACCAGGAGGCCGGCTGTGTCGTCGTCGGCCTCGACGCGGCCGGTGACCTCGCGCTGCCCGAGCTCGACTCCACGGACCTCGACCTGGCGAGCGGACCCCTGGTGCTTGTAGTCGGCTCGGAGGGCAAGGGCCTCGGCCGGCTGGTCCGCGAGACCTGTGACCACCTCGTCTCGATCCCGATGGCCAACCAGCTGGAGTCCCTCAACGCCGGTGTCGCCGCTTCGGTCGCGCTCTATGCGATCGCCCGCGCCCGCGCCTGAGCCCGACGAAGCGCAAAGGGTGAGTCGTGACCGCCGGCGAGGGCAGCGAGCAGGCTGACGAGGGAGCCGTCGAGGGAGCCGGGAAGCAGACCGTCGACGGGGCCGTCGACGGGGCCGTCGACGGGGCCGTTGACCGGGCCGCGGACCCGGCGCCGTGGGCGCGCCGACGGCGCGAGCTGATGCTCGCTGGCGCGGTGCTGATCGGTTGGCTGCTGCTGACCGGGCTGCTCGGCTCCTTGCTGTTCTTGCACTCCAGTCGCGTCGTCCTGTTTGCCGGCCACCAGACCGTGGTCACCCCCAACCTCAGCGGTCATCTCGTGGTCAACACCGGACCGGTGCTGCCGGATGCACGGATCCCGACCAGTCAGGGGCTGGGCCTGAACCTCGACCTAGGCAAGACCGAGGTCGACTCGGTCCAAGATCTGGTCCAGCGCTATGCCTTCTTGGCCAGCCACCCCGAAGGTCAGATCGCGGTGATGCACTCCGCGGTGAACTCGATGGCGCTCGCGGCTGCGCTCCGCGGCGCCGTGCTCGCGGCGTTGCCGATCGCGCTGTGGTTCCTGCTCGGCAAGGCCCGACGCGCCGACCTGCTCGCGGTCGTGCGCTCGTGGCGTGGTGCGCTGGTCACCCTGGCGGCGATGATCGTGGTCGGCCTGCTCGTGGTCCAACCCTGGCGCGCGCCCGACGCCAGGATCAAACAACAGTGGATCCCGCTGGCGGAGGCCGCAGGTGTGTCGCTGCCCCAAGAGCTCGGCGGCGTCGAGGTGACCGATGACGCCGCGACGTCCGACGTACGCCGGCTGGTGCAGAGCGCGGTCGCGACCTATCGGCAGAGCAAGGAGTGGTACGCCGTCGCCACCGACGAGGCCGCGACCCTTCCACTGCGTCAGCCACTGCGGGGGGACACGGTGGTCCTCATCGTGTCCGACCGCCACGACAACGTCGGGATGGATCCGGTGGCTCGCGCCATCGGCGACGCCGGGGGCGCCACAGCCATCTTCGACGCCGGGGACGACACCTCGGCGGGGTCCACGTGGGAGGCCTTCAGCCTGGACTCGCTGGAGGAGGCGTTCGCCGACTACGACCGCTATCTGATCGCCGGCAACCACGATCACGGTGGCTTCGTCGTGCGCTACCTCCACAAGCTCGGCTGGACCCACCTGGACGGCAAGTCCATCACCGGTCCCGGCGACGCCGTCCTGTGGGGCGTCGACGACCCTCGCTCGTCGGGCCTGGGTGCCTGGCGCGACGAGACCGGCAGCACCTTCGCCGAGACCGAAGAGTGGGTGGCCGATCAGGCCTGTGCGGCGAAGACCCGGATCAGCACCGTGATCGTGCACGACGCGAACCTCGGCCGCGAGGCGTTGAACCGCGGCTGCGTCGATCTGGTGGTCGGTGGACACACGCACGTGCTCAGCGGCCCGACCAAGATCCGCGGCGCAAACGGCTCGACGGGCTACACCTTCACCAACGGCACCACCGGCGGGGCGGCCTACGCCATCGCCGTCGGCTCGAAGCCCAAGCGCGAGGCCGTGGTCACCCTGCTCAGCTATCACGACGGTCGCCCGGTTGGACTCCAGCCGGTCACGTTGCAGACCGACGGCACCTTCACCGTCGGCGACTACACCGAGCTGACCTATGAGTGAGCGTCCCTGGCGATGTCGGTGGCGTCGGCCGCTGTAACGCTTGGACAGGTAGAGGTGTATCTGACCTCGACCTCTTCTGGGAGGACATCATGAACCCGACGTCTTGGACCGACGCACACGATCGGCTCCTGGCCGACGCCGCGCCGCCCGTGCCCGAATCGCCGGGCGCCGAGCTCGAGCAGATCTGGACCCATACGGCTCGAGTGATCGGGGACCAGGGCCGTCGGCGCCGGGTCGGCGTCCGGGTCGGCGTGGCTGCCATCATCGGCGCGGCGGTGCTCGGCAGCTCCGGACTGGCCGCCGCAGACCTCATCACGGCCCGCACGGGGGAGGGGCCGGTGGACGCGGAGGACCTTCGTCTGGGTGGACCGGGCGAGAAGCTGATGCTCGCAGCCCCGGACTTCGGCGACGTCATCGCGGAGGAGACCGTGGACATCCCGTTCCCGAGCCGTGAGGCTCGTGAGATCTCCCTGCGAGACCAGGTCCATGACGAGCGGTTCGCGGGGACCGACGAGTTCACCACGACCGGCAACGTCCGGGCCTGGACGGCCAAGATGGCGCTCTGCTCGTGGTCGAACCAGTGGGCGGCAGCGACCCGAGACAACGACCAGGCCGCTCGCGCGGAGGCGATCGACATGATCCAGGCGGCGCCGACGTGGCCGGCTGTCACCGCGATCGATCCCGAGCCCTACAGCCGGATGAAGACCCAGAAGGTCGCCGACGAAGAGGGCAACGTCACCACCGAGCACTACCGAGACGAGAGCCTGTTCTTCTATCTCGGCCCGCTGGGTCAGGCGGTGGAAGGCCGTGATCCAGCCGCCGTGGGCCGCATTCTTGCCAAGGACAGCGGCGCCTGCGTGGCCGAGCTTGTGCCCGATCTCACGCAGGCCGACCCGCTCTACCCGGAGCGGTGACGTGCGAGGTGCCATTGACGCCGAGCAGTTCGAGGAGCTCTACGGCGCCACGGTCCGCGACGTGCTCGCCTATGCGCACCGCCGAGGCGCCGCGAGCGCCGAGGACTTGGCCGCCGAGGTCTACGTCGTGGCCTGGCGGCGCCGCGCGGACCTGCCCGCACCCATGCTGCGACGGGCCTGGCTCTTCGGCGTCGCCCGCACTCTGCTCAAGGCCGACGGCCGCGAGCAGCGGCGCGACCGTGAGCTGGCCAACGAGCTCGCCGCCCGTCCTGAACCGTCCACCGACCCGCCACGGAGCGACCGCAGGGCGTCCGTGGTCGCCGCCGCCGTGGCGCGACTGCCCCCCAACGACCGCGAGGTCCTTCAACTCGTGGCGTGGGAGGGCCTCAGCCCGGCCGAGCTCGCGGTCGCGCTCGGCGTCCGCCCCGGCACGGCCAGGGTGCGTCTGCACCGCGCCCGCCAAACCCTTGCATCCGACCCGGCCATCCGGGCGCTCGTGGCAGAGCCCACCGCGACGGTGACCACCGCCATCGGCTGAGCGCCCGTCACGTCTCCAGCGAGAACTGCCGATCCTGAAGAGTCGTATCGCGATCACCGGCTCGCCGTCGACCTGCTCTCGCGCTGGCGACCAAGGATCGCTACGCCGGGTCGGGAGATCAGTCGGTCAGGTGATCAGTCGGGGTCCTCGGGGGTCACGTCGGCAGTAATCGCCTCTTCGGGCTTGGTCAGCAAGACGTGGTCGATGTAGTCGCGGGCGGCGGTGAAGATGTCGACCTCGTGCCCGGCCCGCTCGGAGAGATACCACCGGTGCACCAGCACCTCGTGGTAGACCTCCGCCGGCTCGAGCTTGCCGCGCGCCTCAGGGGGGACCATCGCGATCAACGGGTCGTAGATCTCGAGCAGCCAGCGGTTCGCCACCAGGGCGCGGTCCTCGCGGCCGAGATCACGGCTGGCGGTGTAGGAGGCGATGTCGTTGAGCAGCCGTCGGGCCTGGCCGTCCTCGACGTACAACCCGGTGAGCGACTGCAGCTCCCGCTGGTGGTGGCCCAGCTCGACCACCTTCGGCTGGATCAGCACCTTGTCGCCGTCGAAGTCGGTGACGATGTCGAGCTCGGCCACATCGAAGCCGAGGTCGTTGAGGCGCTCGATGCGCTGCTCGATGCGCCACATCTCGTCGTCGGAGAACTCCTCCTCGCCGGTCAGCTCGAGCCACAGAGCCAGATAGCGGCTCTCGAGCATCGCCACGATCTCCTCGCCCCCGAGACCGTCCTCGAGGCCGAGCATCGCCTCCAGGTCGAGCAGCTCTCCGAAGATGTTCTCGCAGCCGACGAGGACGTCGTTGGCGCGCATCTGTGGTGACAGCGCGGCGTGGAGCTCGCCGGTCTCCGCATCGACGAGGTACGCCGTGAACCCGCCGGCGTCGCGGCGGAACAAGACGTTGGAGAGTGAGACGTCGCCCCAGTAGAAGCCGGTTAGGTGCAGCCGCACCAGAAGCACCACCATGGCGTCGACGAGCTGCGGGATGTGCTCGATGGTCACGCCGTGGGCGAACAGGCTGCGATAGGGGAGGGAGAACCTCAGGTGCTCGGTGAGCAGGGCGGCGGGGAGGGGGTTGCCGTCCCCGTCCACCCGCCCGCTCACCACGGCCTGCGGGATGACGGTCGGGAGGCGGAGGCGCTGCAGGTCGCGCAGCATGCGGTATTCCCGCAGCGCCATCGTCTCGACGGTCTCCTTGACGGCATAGATCCGGCTGCCGAGTCGGACGATGCGCACGACGTGTCGGGAGAGGCCGCGCGGCAGGGGTACGACGTACGGCTCCCCCCACTCCTCCAGTGGTGTCGACCACGGGAGCGTCAGGATCGCCGGATCGGGTCGGTTCGCCTTGATGGTCAGGGCCATGCTCGCCGCACCTCTTCTGCGTTGCTGCGTTGCTCGGGCTGTCGGGGTTGCTCGGGCTGTCGGGGTTGCTCCGACGGCCCGGTCTGCTCGGTGTCGGAGGGGTGCTGCTCGTCGATGAGCCGGCCGAGCAGGCTCGTGGCCCGTGTGCAATGCGGTAGATCCTCCACGAACACGTGCCGACCGTCGGGCCCTGCGAGTGGGATGCGCCAGTTGGGGTACTCCTGGTCGGTGCCGGGCTGGTTCTGGGTGCGGCGCTCGCCGACCAGATCGGCCAGTGACACCCCGAGCAGTCGCGAGGGCGCCCGGGCCAGCAGCGCGTGCAGCGCCTCGACCTGCTCCTCGACCTCCGGCCGGATGCCTGGCCGGTCGGCGAGCAGTCCGCGCTCGCGCGCGAGTGCCAAGAACGCCTCCCGCTCGACCTCGGCCGCGGTCAGCTCCTCCTCGACCGGCCGGGTGAGCAGCCCGAGCGCCTCGCGCAGACGGACGTGGTCGCCGGCGAGATAGCCCGAGGTCGGGGGAAGATCATGCGTCGTCACCGACGCCAGGCAGAGCTCGCGATAGGTCTCCGGCGGCCGAGGGGTCGCCCGGTCGTACTCGAACCACAAGATGGAGGTGCCGAGGATGCCGCGGTCGGCGAGATAGTCCCGCACGAACGGCTCCACGACACCGAGGTCTTCTCCCACGACGAACGCTCCGGCGCGCTCGGCCTCGACCATCAAGATCGCGACCATCGCCTCGTGGTCGTAGCGCAGGTAGGCGCCCTCGTGGGCGGGTCGGCCCGCGGGAATGCACCACAGCCGAAACAACCCCATCACGTGGTCGACGCGCAGTCCGCCGGCATGTCGCAATGCGGCGCGGAGCATGGCGACGTACGGCGCATACTCCAGCTCGGCGAGTCGATCCGGCCGCCACGGGGGCTGCGACCAGTTCTGGCCGAGCTGGTTGAAAGCGTCGGGCGGGGCGCCGACCGTGACGCCGGTGGCCAGGGCGTCGCCGAGCGCCCAGACGTCGGCACCGCGGGGGTGCACGCCGACGGCGAGGTCGGTGACGACGCCGATCCGCATCCCGGCGTCGACCGCGGCGGCCTGGGCGGCGGCGAGCTGCTCGTCGCAGATCCACTGGAGCCAGCAGAAGAACTCGATCCGGTCCGAGAGCTCCTCGCTGATCGCCGCGACCTCCGCTGACGCGGGGTCGGCTGCCCACTCCGGCCAGGTCTCGGGTGGCCCGAGATGCTCGACCAGCGCGCACCAGGTCGCGAATCGGGTCAACGCTGTGCCCTCGCGCTCTCGGAAGGCCGTGAACGCGGCCTGGCGGGCGGGGGAGCGGCGGGCGGTGAAGACGGCGTCGAGCGCACCCAGCTTCGCCGACCAGGCCTCCTGGCGGTCGAGCAGCTCGTCGGCCTCGTGCTGGCGGACGGTGGCGGCGTACTTGTCGACGATGGCCGCCGGAGTCGCCGCCAGCGTCGCCACTTCCGGGATGTCGGCGACACGGATGTAGAGCGGGCTGGCGAATCGGCGTGAGGTCGGCAGGTAGGGCGAGTTCTGCACCGGCGGCACCGGCTCGGCGGCGTGCAACGGGTTGACCAGGACGAACTCGCCGCCCAGCTCAGCGGCCCAGGTGGCCAGGCTGGCCAGGTCGTGGAGGTCGCCGAGGATCCAGGAGTCGTGGGAGCGCACGGAGTAGAGCTGCACTAGCAGCCCCCAGGCCTGCCGATCCAGCTCCGCGGGCAGCTTGAGCCGTCGTGGTGCGACGACCAGGAGGACGCTCTCCTCGCGGTCCCCTGACCGTGCACGCAGGCGGTGATATCCCGTGGGCAGGTCCACCGGCAGCTCGACGGCGGCCTCGCCGACCAGCTCGTCGTCGATCTGACGGGGAGCGACGTTGTGCTCTACCTGGTGGATCGAGATGGTGGCTGCGGCAGCGCCGCCGTGCTTGGGGTCGGCGCCGGTCTCGGGGACGACGTCGACGTGGAGCGGATCGCCATGGCGGACGTGGACCAGCACTCGCGTCGTCGTACCCACTCGAGCGACGACGACCGGGGGCAGCATCTTGCGCCAGGGCGCCTCCTCGGCTGCTCGCACCGCTGCGTGAACCGCCTCCGCGGTCGTGGCCTCGACCCCGAGTGCCCCGAGCACCGCTGTGACCGTGTCGATGCTGACCGGCACATGATTGCCGCGCCAGTCCCAGTAGTCGGTGGACACCCCATAGCGCCGGGCCAGCTCCTCCAGCTCGGGCCAGCTGTTCACATCGTCGGTGCTCACACGGTCCAGTCTCTCCTGTCGGGGCTGGTTACGATGACCCAGCGTCGCATCGTGGCGCGCGCCGCGTTAGCTCAGTGGTAGAGCACCCGCCTTGTAAGCGGACGGTCGTCAGTTCAATCCTGACACGCGGCTCGGGGAGGTCTCCGACTGTGGACGTCAGCGCAGTTGTCGGGGCGTGAACTCGCAGGCCGGATCTGCGATCGCGTCCTGAGCCTCGACCAGGCGCAGCTCGCGCTCGCCGCTGGCGAGGGTCGCCTGGAGCACGGTGAACACCGACGACGCGGTGCGCGCGAGCGCCTCGCTCGGCGAGCCGGTCTCGTGCAGATGAGCGGTGAACAGGGCGGCGGTGATGTCGCCAGACCCGTTCGCCTTCATCGGCAGCCGGGGCGTCTGCACGATCCAGGCGCCGTCGCCCGTCACCGCCATCATCTCGATGGTGTCTGCCGGTCGATCCGGCCGCTCGACCGAGGTCACCAGCACCACCGACGGGCCCATCTCGCGCGCCAGGTCTGCCGAGGCCAGCACGTCGGTGAGGGTCTTCGGCTCCGTCCCGGTGAGGAAGCCGAGCTCGAACTGGTTGGGTGTGATGATGTCCGCGACGGGGATCACCCGCTCACGGATCACCGGCGGGATGGCCGGGTCGACGAAGCAGCCGGAGTTGGCGTTGCCCATCACCGGGTCGCAGGTGTAAGTCGCCCGCGGGTTGGCCGCCTTCACCCGGCCCACGGCGTCGACAATCACCTCCGCTATCGCGGGGCTGCCCTGGTAGCCCGACAGGACCGCGTCACACGTCGACAGCACGCCACGCTCCTCGATCCCGGTGATGACGTCGCGCACGTCGTCGGCAGTGAGGAGCGGGCCCCGCCAGGCGCCGTAGCCGGTGTGGTTGGAGAAGACCACCGTCAGCACCGGCCACACCTCATGACCCAATCGCTGCAACGGGAAGACCGCCGCCGAGTTGCCGACATGGCCGTAGGCGACCGAGGACTGGATCGACAAGATGCGCACGGCGGTCATTCTCCCAGGCTTAGGTGGTGACCGACAGGGGCGGCGCGGCCGGTGAGCTCCGCCGTGGTCGGGGTTCTCGGCCGGGTCGCTGGTGGTCTGGCCTGCTCGGCTCGGCGTCTGCCGCGGTGTTCTTGCGTCTCCTGCGGTGCTGTGGTGGCAAAGTGCCTCGTATACGGGGTCTTCAGCCACCACAGCACCGCGGCAGATGGGTCAGGGCCACCACAGCACCGCGGCAGACGGGCTCCGGCGGGTCGAGGGGTTGCCGTTTGGGCCCAAACCGCAATCGGGGACGGCGAGAATGCAGTTTCGGGCCAATCGATGGGTCTTCGCGCGATCCGGAGCCAGGGCCCCGCCGATTGGACGCAAACGACATCGGAAACGGCGTCTGGCGTGTCGTTTGCGCCCAATCGACGACCCTCCCTCGCCCGGACCCGAAACTCTGGTCACACCAGCCACATGGGCCGCTGCGATTACCGGCAACCAGCAACTCGGACGGCGACCCGGGCCACAGACCGCCTCTCCGCGTAGGAGCCCTGTCGGTCGCGACCCCAGCCGACCAGCAACCCGGACAGCGGCCGAAAGCTGAGCACCAGTTCCCCGCGTAGGCGCCCTGTCGGTCGCAATCCCAGGCCGCCAGCAACCCGGCAGCGCAACTGGAAGTCCGAGCGGCGCCTACCCGCGCGAACTCCGACCGGTCAGGCGACCTGGAAGGAGCGCTTGGCCAAGCCCATCCAGTAGCCGTCGATGACTTGAGCCGGCGGCTCGTCGGGATCGGTGGCAGCGCCGAGTGCGATGAACAACGGGATGAAGTGCTCGACGGTCGGGTGGGCGTAGGGCATGCCTGGCGCGGTGGAGCGGTACGCCGCCAAGGTGTCGACGTCGCCCCTGCCCAGTGCATCGGCCGCCCAGAGGTCGAAGTCGACCGACCAGCCGGGGGCGGCGGCGTCGAGGCGCCACTCGGTGAGGAACGGCAGCCCGTGGGTCAAGAAGCCGGACCCGATGATCAACACGCCCTCGTCGCGGAGCGGACGAAGCCGCTGCCCGATGGCCAGCAGCCGCTCCGGGTCGGAGGTGGGCAGCGACATCTGCACGACGGGGATGTCCGCGTCGGGATACATGATGCGCAGGGGCACCCAGGCCCCGTGGTCCAGCCCGCGCGAGGTGTGCTGGTGGACGGGTTCGGTGTCAGGCATCAACGCGGCGACCCTGGCGGCCAGCGCCGAGGCGTCCGGGGTGTCGTAGGTCATCTGGTAGTACTTCGCCGGGAACCCACCGAAGTCGTAGACCAGGTCGACGCCCTGCGCGGACAGCATGATCGGCGCCGACTCCCAGTGGGCGCTGACGATCAGCACCGCCCTGGGCCGCGGGAGCTCAGCCGACCAGGCGGCGAGCTGGCCAGACCACAGCGGGTCGTCGAGGAGTGGCGGGGCACCATGGCCGATGTACAGAGCAGGCATCTGGTCGGGCATGTCTACATAATGATTGACTCTTCAACTTTGTTCCATCGGTGGGTCAGCTGAGCGACCAGTCGATCGGCTCGCCACCCCGCTCGGTGAGGAGTCGGTTGACCTGGGAGAAGGGCCGTGAGCCGAAGAAGCCTCTGGCTGCGGACAGCGGTGACGGGTGGGGTGACTCGACCCAGGGGACCGACCCCAGCATCGGCTTGAGAGAGCGGGCGTCGCTGCCCCACAGGATCGCCGCGAGCGGTCCACCTCTAGCCGCCAGCGCCGAGATCGCGCACTCGGTGACCTCCTCCCAGCCACGCCCACGGTGGGACCCGGACGAGCCCGGGCGCACGGTGAGCACTCTGTTCAGCAGCATCACGCCCCGATCGCTCCACGCCGTGAGGTCGCCGTGTGCCGGCGGCTCGATGCCGAGGTCGGTGCGCAGTTCTTGGTAGATGTTGCGCAGCGAGCCGGGCAGCGGGCGTACGTCGCGAGCCACCGCGAAGCTGAGACCGATCGGGTGTCCCGGCGTGGGATAGGGATCCTGCCCGACGACGAGGACGCGTACGTCGGCCAGCGGTCGTTGGAAGGCGCGCAGGATCCGGTCGCCGGCGGGCAGATAGGGCCGCCCGGCCGCGAGCTCCTCCCGAAGGAACTGCCCCATCGCGGTGATCCGCTCGTCGACGGGTGCCAACGCCTCGGCCCAGTCCGGCGCGACCAGGCCCTTGTCGACGAGTCCAGCAAGTGCGCTCATCGGCTCACCGTATCGACGTCACGGTGTCGAGGTCACGGCGTCGAGGTCACGGGGTCGTCCCAGGCCGGACCGGTCGGGAGAGCCGGTCGAGGAAGGCGATCAGCAGCGCCTCACGCATTGCGGGCGAGGCGACGTCGAGCATGGCGTTCACGGAGGCCATCCGGGTCGGCAGCTCCAGGCCACCGTCGGCGGATTGGCCGACCAGCCCGGAGGCAGCCAGCAGGTTGTCGAAGTCCTCGTCACTCAGCGAGGCGGGATCGAGCGCCTCGATGAAGGCGACCACGCCCTGGTCCACCTGCACCGGACCGGCAGAGACCGCCGCCGCCACCGACTCCGCCAGGGCGTCGACGAGCTCGTCGAGATGGTCGGCGGTGGCCGCGCTGACCGAGAGGTGGACGGTCGGCCCGTGACCGGCGTACGACAGCTGCGGCTGGACGTACCACCCGCGTGCGGCCATCTCGTCGCAGAACGTGAAGGGGTCGCAGCTGGTGTCTGTCTCGAGGACGACGAGCGTCGAGTCGGGCCGGGTGGCGAGCCGCAGACCCGGCTGCGCCTCGATCGCGGAAACGATCCGGTCCACGGCCTCGAAGGCGCGCTCCGCCAGGACCTGGTAGCCGTCGTCCCCGATCACCTGCATCACCGACCACGCGCCCGCCAGCGGCCCGCCGGACTTGGTGGACTGCATCGTCGAGTTGAGCATCGTGTAGCCCGGCCAGTCGGCCGAGGCGAAGAACTGCGGCTTGCGCAGCGCCGCGGAGCGGTGCAGCAGGATCGAGGTGCCCTTGGGGGCGTAGGCGTACTTGTGCGTGTCCAGCGACATCGACGTCACACCCTCGACGTCGAAGGTCCACGGCGGCACCGCCCGGTCGAGTCGCACCGCATAGGGGAGGACCCAGCCGCCGATGCAGGCGTCGACATGGCAGCGCACACCCCGCTCAGCAGCCGCCGCGGCGATCTCGGGAACCGGGTCGACGACCCCGTGGGCGTACGACGGTGCCGACGCGACGACCAACACTGTCGCGTCGTCGACCGCCGCAGTCATGGCGACCGGATCGGCCCGGAAGTCGGGGCTGACAGGGATCGAGCGCAACTCGAGCCCGAAGTAGTGCGCTGCCTTGCGGAAAGCGGCATGCCCCGTGCTCGCGATCACCAGGTTGGGCCTCGCCAGCTCGGGTCGGGCGTCGCGGGCTACCTGCACCGCGAGCATGCAGGACTCCGTCCCACCGGAGGTGACCGTGCCGACCGCTTCGGCAGGCGCGCCGACCAGGTCGCAGGCGAAGCCGACCAGCTCGTTCTCCATGGTGAGCAGGCTGGGGAAGGCGGTCGGATCGAGACCGTTCGTGCCGGCGTACGCCGCGACCGCGTCACGGCCGAGCTGGTCGACCTCGGGCAGGCCCGCGTCGTAGACATAGGCGAGGGTGCGGCCACCGTGCACCGGCAGGTCGGCCGCGCTGAGTTGCCGCAGCCGGGCGGCGACCTCGGTCGGGTCCGTCACTGGTCGACCTCCTGGGCTTCGAGGGAGTAGCGGCGCAGCCAGAGCAGGCTGACCACGGTCAGCAGTGCGGGCAGCAGGGAGAAGCCGAGCACGATGGCGGTGAGGGCGGAGTCCGGCTGCGCGACATCGCCGCCGGCCGACGAGCGGTAGCCGCCGATGGCCAGCACTAGTGCGAACAGCATCGGGCCGAGGGCCAGACCGAGCGTCTCGGCGGCGGTCCAGACTCCGGTGTAGACGCCGGCTCGGTTGGATCCGGTGCGCCGCGCATCCACGGCAGCCGCGTCGGGGAGCATGGCGAGGGGGAACACCTGGCAGCCGGCGTAGCCCACCCCGACCAGGGTCGTCGCCGCGAACACGACAGCCGGCGGGGCGACCCGGGCGGTCAGCACCAGCGCCGCCCCGATAGCCAGGACCAGTGAGGCCGCGACGTAGCCGGTCTTCTTCCCGATGCGCTGCCCGATCACCGACCAGACCGGCGTCAGCACCAACGCGGGTCCGACGAAGCAGATGAAGAGGATGGTCGCGGCGCCCTCGTTGTCGAGCACTCGCTCGGCCAGGTAGTTCACCCCGGCGAGCATGCAGCCAGTGGCCAGCGCCTGGATCACGAAGGTGGTGAGCAGGTTGCGGAAGTCGTGGTCCACCGCGACGATCCGCAGCTGGTCGCGCAGTGACCCTGGGCCTGGGGAGACCTTGCCGATCGGCGCCCGCGCCGTGCCCCGGTAGGCCAGCAGGGCACCGACCAGGATCACGGCCGCCATGATGACGCCCATCACCCGGTAGCCGTCGCGACCGCCCACGGCATCGCGGATCAGCGGGGCGGAGGCGCCGGAGAGCATGATCGTGAACGCGAGGATCGCGACGCGCCAGGTCATCAGCCGGGTGCGTTCGTCGTACGACGTCGTCATCTCGGCCGGCATCGCCACGTAGGGCACCTGAAAGAAGGCGTACGCCGTCGCGGTGGCGAGGAAGAAGACCAGCACCCAGCCGGCGTCCATCGCCTTCGAACCGGTGGCCGGCCCCGCGAAGATCAGCGCGAAGCCGAGGCTGAGCAGCAACCCCGCCCGCAGCAACCAAGGGCGGCGCGGCCCTCGCCTGTCCTGGGTGCGGTCACTGATCCTGCCCGCGATCGGGTTGAGGATCACGTCCCAGGCCTTCGGCGCGAACACGATCACCCCGGCCACTGCCGCCGCGACCCCGACGCTGTCGGTGAGGAACGGCAGCAGCATCAATCCGGGGACGGTGCCGAACGCCCCGGTGGCCACCGATCCAGCGCCGTAGCCGACCCGCACGCGACCGCTCAAAGGCGCTGTCGCAGAGCCCGGCGACGCTGACATGGCCGCACCCTAGTACGCCTCCGCGGCTCGCTAGAGCGCGGCTACTGGTGCGTACGACACGTCTGCTGAACCCTGGACACCAGTTAGTGTGAGTTCGCATCGGACGCCAAGGAGGGTTGCTGATCTTGGTGAGTCATCTGCTGGAGGCGCGGGGGCTGGTCAAGACCTACAGCAGCCCGGTGGAGACGATCCGGGCGGTCGACGGCGTCACGTTGACCCTCTCGGATGGCGAGTTCGTCTGCCTGTATGGCGCCAGCGGGTCGGGGAAGTCGACTCTGCTCCATCTGCTCGCTGGCTTGATCGAGCCGGATGAGGGGTCGGTGCTGGTCGACGGCACCGAACTCCGCAGCGCAGACGTCAAGGGCGCGGCCGAGGCACGGCTGCGGCGAATTGGCGTTGTTTTCCAGGGTGACAATCTGCTCGCCGAGTTGTCCGCCTGGGAGAACGTAGCGCTTCCCTTGGAGGTCTCCGGAGTCAAGGCGGGGGAGGCCAGGCGCGACGCGGAGGAGACTCTTGCCCTGGTCGGTCTTGCCGGGCTGGCCGACCGTCGTCCAGCGGAGATGTCCGGCGGGCAGCGCCAGCGGGTCGGGATCGCCCGAGCGCTAGTCGGCGGTCGCCGTGTGCTCCTGGCCGACGAGCCGACAGGATCCCTGGACTCGACCAACTCCCGAGCGCTCTTCGAGCTCCTCGCGCAACTTGCTGAGGCAGGTAGAGCGGTGCTGGTCGCCTCCCACGATCCGAACTGCCGGAACTACGCGAGCAGGTCCATCGAGATGGTCGACGGCCACTTCGAGGGTGCCGAGGTCGGGGCGGCAGGGAGCTGATGCGGCCGTCGTTCGGATTGCGGCTCTCGGCTCGACTGGCCAGGGACCGCCGCAAGTGGGGGGCCGCGGCCGTCGTAGGCGTGGCGGCGTTGGTGGTGACCACTGCCTATCTGGTCCTGCAGAGCCTCGTCGTGTCTCCCGGTCAGGCGCTGGATCGCGACCTGGGTAGGTATGGCGCCAGCATCGGATTCGGCACCCCTGCCATCAAGCCGGGCACCGACGGGCTGGCGACCCTCTCCGACGGCCTGCGTTCCGCGGGCTTCACCAACTTCTTCGCATCCCTCTCGGTGATGGGGGTCCACCTGGACGGGGTCAGGGTGGACGTGCGGGAGGGGGACTGGTCCCAGAAGCCCTACCCGCGCCGCTATCTCTTGCAGGAGGGTGAGTGGGCCGACCAGCCCGGCGAGGTGACGGTGGCTATGCGTGACCCGGAGAGGGCTCCCGCGATCGGCGCTCGAGTGTCGCTCCTCAGCGCGCGGATGGACTTGACGGTGGTCGGGGTGGCCGACTGTCCTTTCGCCGGGGACACGACCATCTACTTGATCGGCAGCGGCACCTGGGCGAGTGTCCCGCCGACGACTGCTCGGGCGTTCCCGGATGTCGAGGCCCTGCCTGTGGTCTTGTGGGACGGCACCAGAGTCGGCGAGATGGTGGACACGTTCGCTGCGGCGCACCCCCAGCGGGCGCCGGTGCGTCGCTCACTCGTGAGACAGTCCATGTTCGGCGCGGCCGATGTGGTGGACGATAGCCGCGACGACGCGGCGGATGGAGGCAACCCCTATGCCTACGCGATCCCCTCGCTCAGCCTGCCGGCGCTGGCCGTGGTGTTGTGGCTGGGATTGCTGTGGCGCAAGCTCCTCGGGAACCGTCGCCAACTGATCGACGTCGGTGTGCCTCCCCGCGCCGCCGCCGGAGTGACCCTGGGTGCCACCTTTCCATCTCTCGTCTTGGCGCTGCTCGCCGGCGTCGGTATCGGCACCGCTGTCGCCGCTGTGACCAGGCCGCTCGTGGAGACGTGGCACAAGGAGCCGCTATCTCCCCTGGTCTGGCCGTGGGATCCGCTGCTCAGGTGCGGCGTGGTGGCCATGGCCGGCCTGGTGGCGGCGTTCGCGGGGCTGTGGCGGTGGCGCACGGGGTCTGTGTCGGCCCGGAGACGCACGCGCCGGGGTCGACCCAGGACCGGCAGACTGATTCGAGAGATCCGTCGCTGGGTCGCGGTGCTGGGATTCCTCGGCATCGTGGCCGCGCTTCCATTCGCCTCATCAGTCACCGCTTCGATGCTGCTCGCCGCCGCCAGCGTGCTGCTAGGCGCCGCACTCGCCCCAGACGCACTCGCCGCAGTGACTCGGATGCTCCCGAACGACGACTTCCGGCTGCGGCTGGGCGGCCGGCAACTGCGATCCTCCGGGCCGGCATCGGCCGGTGTCTCGGTGATCGCTGCCACCGTCGGCTGCTCGATCGCCTTCACCATCCTGCTCAGCACCATGATCGCCACGATGGACTCCCGACAGACCCCGGATGTGCTGCCGGGCCAGGTGATCATCTACAGCCCTGACGGGGGAATGCACGCCCCCTCGTCACCCGAGGCACTGCAGACCTTGAGATCGCTGCATCTCGAGGACCGTGCAGAGGCGGTCCAGCTTCGCTTTCTGAGTCCCGAGGACCACGACAAGCACCATGTCGTCGTCGCGAACGACGAGGAATATGTGATGGCGGTCGACAGCGTCGATCAGGCGGCGGCACTGCTCGGCGACGCCTGGGAAGACCGGTTCGGGAGCGTGCTGCGCGCGGGTGGCCTGGTTCGCTGGCTCAACCGCGCCGAGGGAGAGACGGCAGCCCCAGGGGATGCCACCGTTGCGCTCACCCTCGAGGGGCGACGAAGGCCGCTGGCTGAACTGAAGGCGCTGAGTGTTGACTGGCCACGAGTGGACTGGGCACGAGGCGTGGCCGGAATGACCCTGACCTCGACCGCGCGGAGCCACGACCTCCCGCTCAGCGAGGGGGAGCTGATCCTCACCAGCGCCCCGGACTCGCTGGCGTCCGAGATCCAGGCCGCCCTGCGCGACGCGGGCCTGGACGAGCAACTGGTCGCTGGCTACCAGAAACCACCGCCGCCCATCCCGCCGACGGGCTTGGCCGCCACCGCCGTGCTCCTCGCCGTGACGGCGCTGTTGATGATCACGATCAGCGCAGCCGGCCGGGTCGCAGAGCTGCGGCCGATCATGGGCGTGCTCCTCGCCAACGGCGTGCCCCCGAGATGGATCCGTCAGTGCGTCCTCTACCAGGAGGCGATGATCCTGCTCATTGGTCTCGGAGTCGGCGTCCTCTCCGGGGTGCTCCCCGTGTTGGCGTCGGTGCCGCGGTTCGAGGGCTACTGGGTCATCTCGCTGCCCGGGAGCCAGATTGCCGCGCTCCTCACCGCGTGCGTGCTCGGCACGGCGGCCGCGGCGCTCCTGGCGGCGCGAGCCTTGAGGCCGGAGCTACATGGCAGTCCGGAGGCGTGACCACGTGATCCCCGTGGTCAACTACAGATTCAGCGACCGGGAGCCGGCCGAGCCGTAGCGGCGGCTGCGATTGGTGCCGATCGTGGCCCCGTCGGAGCTCGCCTTCTTGGCCGGTGCGCGCTTGGTGGCGGCCTTCTTGGCTGGCGCTTTCTTCGCAGCCGTCTTGTTGGCGGGCGCCTTGGCAGCGGCCGTCTTCTTGGCTGGCGCCTTCTTCGCGGGGGCCTTGGCTGGCGCCTTCTTCGCGGCCGCCCTCTTCGTGGAAGCCTTCGTGGCCGGCGTCTTCTTGGCCGACGCTTTCGTGGCAGCAGCGGCCTTCTTGGTGGAGGTCCTCTTGGCGGGGACTGCCTGGCCGTCCCATTGGGCCATCCACTCGTCGAGCGCGCGCCAGGTGGTGTCCCTGGCGGCCCGGCCGGTGAGCATGCCGAGGTGGCCGCCGGGCACGATCTCGAAGCGCACCTCCCGGGAGCCGGTCAGCATCGGGAGGAGGACCTCGACCGAGCGGACCGGGGCGATGCCGTCGGTCGCCCCCGCGAACACCAGCACGGGCGCGGTGATGTCGGCGACCGAGATGGTCCGTCCCGACAGCTCCAACTGGCCGCTGCGCAGCGCGTTGCCCTTCACGAAGCGGTGGTAGAGCTGGCCGAAGGTGCGGCCGGGATAGGCGGTCATGTTCCGGGTGAACCGATCCACCGCCTCGAGCTGGGCGAGGTAGTCGCGATCGTCGAGGTTCACCGCGACGGCGAGCGGCTTGGTGAGCAGCTTCTGGATCGAGGCGAGCTGGAAGGCCCAGGTGACCAGCGGCGTCGGCGCTCCGCCGATCGCGCGGTAGGCGCGGGTGATCGCGCCGCGGCCGTCGGTGAGGTTGAGCAGCGGCCGCAGCGGCGCGACCAGGGGGACCTGCTGCACGTCGAACGGTGTCCCCACCGCGGTCACGCTCGCGATCGGCAGATCGGACTGGTCCGCCGCCGCGAGCAACCCGAAGACCCCGCCCAGCGACCAGCCGACCACGTGCACCGGCCGGCCACCCGCGTGCGCCGAGGTCTCCCGGATAGCGGCAGGAATGACCTCGTCGATCCAATGCTCCATGCCCAGCCGGCGGTCGGCGAAGGAGATCTGGCCATACTCCACCAGATAGGTCGGCCGGCCCTGCTGCACCAGGTGCTCGACCAGCGAGCAACCGCGGCGCAGGTCGAAGCAGTACGACGGCGCGGCGAGCGGCATCACCAAGAGGACGGGATCGCCGCTCGACGAGACCCCCTCGGCGGGCCGGTAGTGGTAGAGCTCGCGCCGCGTCCCGTCGTAGATCAGGTTCCGAGGCATCGGGCGCAGATCGGCCAGACCGCCGTACATCACCGAATGAGCCACATTGGCGGCCGCCGACACGACCTGACCGGGCTTGGGGATCAGATCCATGTGCCCAAACTAACCGCGACTAGCTGCGGTCTCCTCGACGGGCACGGCGCTGAGCTGCCCGAGGAACGTGTCAGCCCAGTGTTTGACGTCGTGCTCCATCACCTGGCGCCGCATCGCTCGCATCCGTCGGGTCTGGTCGCGAGCCGTGGCGCGGCTGGCAGCGAGGAGCACCGACTTCAAGCCGTTCATGTCGTGCGGGTTGACCAGCCACGCCTGCCGCAGCTCGTGGGCCGCTCCGGCGAACTCCGACAACACCAGCGCGCCGTCTTCTTCGACGCGGCAGGCGACGTACTCCTTCGCCACCAGGTTCATGCCGTCGCGGTACGGCGTGACGACCATGACGTCGGCCGCCCGATAGAGCGCGGCCATCTCCTCGCGGGGGTAGGAGGAGTGCAGATAGGAGATCGCCGGGTTGCCGATCTCGCCGTACACCCCGTTGATCCGCCCCACCAACATGTCGATCTCGTCGCGCAGGCGGCGATACTCCTCGACCCGTTCCCGGGACGGAGTGGCGACCTGGACGAAGACGGCGTCCTCGACCGTCAGGTCGCCGTCGCGGAGCAGTTCGCCGAATGCCCGCAGCCGGGCGTAGATGCCCTTGGTGTAGTCCAGCCGGTCGATGCCCAAGAACACATGCTCCGGCGACCCGAGCGCCTCCCGGATCTCCTTCGCCCGCTCCTCCACCCCGGGTGTGCGGGCCAGCTCCTCGAAGCCGGCGGCATCGATCGAGATCGGGAAGGAGCGCGCCCGGACCACCCGGCCGTCGGGCAGATAGATGCTCGAGCTCTTCGTGCGGTGGCCGACTCGCTGCCGCACGAGGCGGACGAAGTTCGCCGCGCCGCCGGGGGTCTGGAAGCCGATCAGGTCGGCGCCGAGCAGTCCCTCCAGGATCTGGCGCCGCCAGGGGAGCTGCACGAACAGCTCGGTCGGCGGGAAGGGGATGTGCAGGTAGAAGCCGATCCGCAGGTCCGGCCGCAGCTCGCGCAGCATCTGCGGCACCAGTTGCAGCTGGTAGTCCTGCACCCACACCGTCGAGCCCTCCGTCGCGACCTGTGCGGCACGCTCGGCGAAGCGCCGATTCACCCGCACGTAGGAGTCCCACCACTCACGGTGGAACTGCGGCGGCGCCACCACGTCGTGGTAGAGCGGCCAGAGGGTCGCGTTCGAGAAGCCCTCGTAGAACTCCTCGATCTCCTGGTCGTCGAGTTGGACGGGCACCAGGTGTACGCCGTCCCGCTCGAAGGGCTCGATGTGGTCGGTTCCGCCAGCCCAGCCGATCCAGGCGCCTCCGCTGGCGCGCAACACCGGCTCCAGCGCGGTGACCAGGCCACCAGGTGAGGTCCGCCAGGACTGGGCGCCGTCGGGCTCGGTCACCCGGTCGACGGGCAGCCGATTGGCCACGATGACCAGGTCGGCCTGGAGGTCGTCGGCCGGCTGTCCCGAGGAGGCAGTCGTCACGACCTCAGCCTACGTGCCGCCGCGTCGCGACTCGCGCCGGGCGAAACGCCTCGGCGAATGACACTGGTGTAGTTCGTCGCATACAGTAGAGGTCCGACACCACCACACCACACGGGAGCACTGCTGCGATGGATGCCGCGCACGCCGCCGTCGGCCGGGCCTCTGAACAGCCGAGGCTCAGCGACCGCGACCTGGAGATCTTGGAGTTCGAGCGGCAGTGGTGGAAGTACGCCGGCGCCAAGGAGTCCGCGGTCCGCGAGAAGTTCGACATGAGCTCGACCCGCTACTACCAGGTGCTCAACGCGTTGATCGACAAGCCGGAGGCGCTCGAGGCCGACCCGCTCCTGGTTCGTCGGCTGCGCCGACTGCGCGCCACCCGCCAGCGGCAGCGCTCCGCGCGGCGGCTCGGCTTCGAGATCTAGGTGGCCCTGGTGCCGGGCCGGCGGGGGGCTGTTCGGAGTCGCATGCGGCGGCTCCGCGACGAGCGAGGCGCAGCCTTGCCCTCGCCCGTCGTCATGCTCACCGTCATCGCGGTGGCGATGGCCGGTCTTGCCTTCGTGCTCACCCGACACCAGGCCCCGACCGAGCGAGAGATCACCCCGGTCGCTGCCCCGTCGTCCTCCACGTCGCAGAGTGAGCAGCGGGCCAGGAAGCAGAGGCCGAAGAAGCCCGCCATCCACCGCGACCGGATCTATGTCGAGGTCTACAACAACTCCGGCATCACCGGCCTCGCCGGCAAGGTCGCCGCCCAGGCCCAGCGGATCGGCTGGCAGGTCGTCGGGTCCGACAACTGGTACGGCACCATCCCCGCCTCCACGATCTACTACCCCAAGCGCCTCCAGACCGAGGCCAAGCAGCTCGGGCTCGACCTGGGCATCCGCCGCCTCCAGCCGGCCGTCGCCCCGATGAAGATGGATCGACTCACCGTCATCCTCACCTCCGACGCCGCCTGAGCTCAGCCTTGCCCCGGTGGTGCGGGGTTGTGGTGCGCTCGCGGGTTGCGGCCCTCCCTCCCCGTCCGAGCCGCAGGAGCGCGACCACACCGCAACCCCGCCGCGTCCGGACCCGGACCGTCACGAACGGCGCGTCAGCGGCGAACCTCCAGGACCCGGTGGAAGGGGGTCTCGGCTGCGGAGCGGAAGTGGGTGAAGCCTGCGGACGTGGTGACCTCGCGGATGCGGGCCGGACCGGCTTGGGTGCCGAGCGCGCGGCCGACCTCTTGGGACAGTGAAGCAGGGGTGCAGAGCAGGGTGGAGAAGCCGTAGTAGGCGCGTCCGACCGGGTTGAGGTTGTCCTCGACCTGGTCCCCGGCCATCGGTTCCACGATCATCCAGGTGCCGTCGGGCCGCAGCATGTCGTGGATGTGCCGAGCGGCCCCGACCGGGTCGCCCATGTCGTGCAGGCAGTCGAACATGGTGACGATGTCGAACGGCTCACCGTCGAACCCCTGCGCCGAGGCCACCTCGAAGGTGACTCGGTCGGAGACCCCTGCTTCGTCCGCACGCTGCCGGGCGACATCGATGGACGCGGGGTGGTAGTCGGACCCGACGAACCTCGACTGCGGGAAGGCTTGGGCCATCAGGATCGTCGACGCCCCGTGGCCACACCCCACGTCGGCCACGCGCGCGCCCTGGCGCAGTTGCGCGTCGAGGCCGACGGCGGGCAGCCAGCTGTCGACCAGATAGGCCTGGTACGACGGCCGGAAGAACCGCTCGCATCCCAGGTGCACGTCCGCGTTGTGCTCGTGCCAGCCGATGCCCGAACCCTGTCGGGCGGCCAGTGCCACTGCTCGCGAGTCGCTGACGGTGCCGAGGGCAATCTGGAAGAGGCCGGGTAGGTAGGCCGGGCTGGACTCGTCGGTGAGCGCGACCGCCTGCTCGGGTGGGAGGGAGTAGCGGCCGGTGGTGCCGTCGTACTCCACGAACGCGCCAGCCGCCTGGGCGTTGAGCCATTCGCGGGCATAGGGCACCGCGGTGTTCGTCGCCGTGGCCAGCTCCTCGGGTGTGCTTGGCCCGTCGGCGGCCAGGGTGCGGTAGTAGCCCAGCGTGTCGCCGAGGACGACGAGGGCCGCGTTGAGGGTTGCGCCGACCTCGTCGACGGCACGGAAGACAAAGGACATCAGCTTCTGCTCGTCCAGTGGCGTGGTCTCGGTCGTAGTCATGGTGGCCGCCTTTCGGTCGATGGAGCCGCCACGCTAGGCAGAGAAAAGCATTAGCGAACAGGGCAATCACTACACTCTGATAAGTGAAACTTATGCGATCTCTGCCGGCGCTGCGAGTGCTGTGTGCCGTTTCCGCGGAAGGTAGCTTCTCGGCGGCGGCCGCATCCCTCGCGATCACCCAGTCCGCGGTGAGTCAGCACGTGGCGGCGTTGGAGCGCCACGTGGGGGTCGAACTGGTGGTTCGAGGCCTGCGTCCCGTCGAGCTGACACCAGCCGGTCAGGTGCTGGTCGCCCACGGGCAGGCCATGGTGGCACGGATGGCCGCAGCCGAGCGTGAGCTCGACGAGGTCATCGGCCGCGGCAGCCGACAGCTGCGGTTGGGCAGCTTCCCCACCGCGCTGGCGACCTTCGTGCCCCGGGCGATCGCGCGGCTTCGGAGCCAGCAGCCGGCGGTGACGGTGTCCATCACCGACGACCACATGCAGGGCCTCCTCCCGCGGCTGCACCGGCGTGAGCTGGATCTGGCCGTGGTCTTCGCCGGTCGGGAGCTCGGGTCGGAGCCGGTGGGAGACGACCTGGTGGCAGTGCCGCTGTTCACCGACCGCTACCGAGTCCTGCTCCCGCTCTCCCATCGGCTGGCGGCCCGAGACCGGGACCCCGCCGTGCGAGAGCTGAAGGCGGACACCTGGGTCGGGGGTGGCTCCCGCAGCTCGTGGTTCGTCCCCGTCCGAGACGTCTGCCGGTCACAGGGCTTCGAGCCTCGCGTCTCCTTGACCTCCGACGACTACCTCGCTGTGCAGGCGTTCGTCGCAGCCGGGCTCGGCGTCGCGGTCGTGCCCGGGCTGGCCGCGGCGCGGCACGTCGCGGGGGTGCGGGTCAGGGGGCTGCGTGGCGTTGCTCCGGCGCGACACGTCGGCGTCGCTCATCCCGACAGCCCACTGGTCCCACCCACGACCGCCGCGTTCGTGCAGGCGGTCAGGGCTGCCACTGCCGGCCGGCGGCGGGCGCCGCGGGACGCACTCGCGGCAGCACCTCGGTGACCAGACGATGCAGTTGGGCGACCTCGTCGCGCACCGGCCAGAAGTAGACGCGCGAGCAGCCGCTGGCGGCGTACCTGCTGAGCAGGTCGGCACACCGCTCTGGCGTCCCGACAGATACCCGTCCGGCCAGCTCCTGCGGATCACGGCCCAGCGTCGGAGCCAATAGATCGTCTACGACCTGGCGTGCCTCGCGTTCGTCGTCGGTGATCCAAGTCCACATCGTCGCCAACGCTGCGGGGATCGCCTCGCGACCCCGGCGGGCAGCCTCCGTATCCAAGGTGTGCACCGCGTCGGCGAAGCGATCCGGGGTGGTGTTGTACGCCGACGCGAGCCACCCGTCTCCCAGCCGGGCCACCCGGCGCAGTCCAGCCGCCGAGCCCCAGCTGGCCAACCACAGCGGAATCGGCTCGGATGTGTTCCCCACCGGCCGGACCCCGTCGGGAAGCGGGCCACCCCACGAGGCCGGCACCGGTCCACCCCGGAGCAGGTCACGCATGACCGCGATCGCCTCGTCGAACCTGGTGAACCGTTCGTCGAAGGGAGTCCGGGCCAGCGCGAAGTCGGTCGGTGAGGATCCCGGACCCAACCCCGCCACGACGCGACCAGGAGCCAGAGCAGCGAGACCGGCGAAGGTCGCGGCCAGCTGTGCCGGCCCCCGCAGCACCGGGAGCGCGACGGTCGTGGCGAGCTCGAGCCCATCGACGTCGCGGGCGACGGCTGCGAGCAACGTCGGCCCGTCCAGCCAGGGCCGCGAGAACGCCAGGTGATCGTTGGCGGAGACAGCAGCGAGGCCAAGATCCCGGGCCGCAGCGGCGACCTCGACGACACGATCGACCCGCGGGACCGTGCCATTGAGGCCCATCTGGGGCAGGTGAACCGCCGCCTGCATGAGATTGACTCTGCCATAGCCACGAGGTGCGGTGAGTGGGCGTGGGACGCCGCGGGGGTTGCGGTGCGGTCGCGCTCCTGCGGCTCGGACGGGGAGGGAGGCCCCCGCCAGGGCGTGGATGGGCCTGGCCCCCCGGAGCGAGCGCCAGCGAGCGGAGGGGTGGTTGCCCGGCGGGGGCCTCCCTCCCCGGCAGGGCCGCAACCCGCGAGCACACCGCAAACCCCCGGTCGGTCCGCTAGCTGGGCTGGCTGGCTGGCTCAGTGGGTGGCGGCGTCCTGGGTGAGTTGGCGGAGGAGGGCGACGACTCCGGGTGGTCCTGGCACGACGACGTCGGCACGGTCGCGGAGGGCCGACTCCTCGTCCGAGGCGGAGCAGACGAGCAGGGTCGGCATGCCCTGGGCGCGGAACTCTTCGACGGCGGCGTAGGCCTCGAGGTCTCCCAGGTCGTCGCCTCCGAAGCAGAGGGCCTCGGCGCCCACCTCGGCGACCAGCGAGCGCAACACGTCACCCTTGTCCATGCCGGGAGCACGCACCTCGATCACCGCCCGGCCTGGCTCGACGGCGAGCCCGTTGTTGCGGGCCAGCTCGCTGACCGGACCGACCAGGCGGTCGAGGGTGCCTTGCGGGTCGGCCAAACGACGGGTGTGGATCGCCACGGCGAGGCCCTTGTCCTCGACGAACGCGTCGGCGGCCTCGGCCCGGCGAAGCACGCTGCCGATGTCCGCCTCGAAGGAGGCGAGACCATGCGGTGGGCGGGGCGAGACGATGCGCCGGGCAGCCGAGCTCCACCGCTCGTTGCCGTAGTGGCCGAAGACGAACAGTTCGCGTCCCAGAGCGCTCAGGGCATCGCCCACCTCGTCGAGCCGGCCGAGCGAGAGGGCCTGGCGGGCGGGGCGCCCGGTCACCACGGCCAGCGCTCGGACGTACGGCGCCAAGCCGATCAGCGCCGCTGGTGCATCGGGGTGGCTGTAGGCCTGGGTAGGGTCGTCGACGATGGGCGCGAGCGTGCCGTCCATGTCGAGGCCGACCACGGCCTGGGAAGCGGCGGCCACGAAGGCGTCGTACCGCTCTCGCGCGGCTACCGAGGTGAACTCCACGTGCCTCATCCCATCATGTCCATATCGTGGATATGGAGTACGCATCGTGAGACGGCTGGAACTAGGCTGAGCGCAGCTCATCACGAGGGACCGAGGGAACGGCCCGACGACGTCCCGGCAACCGCCACGAGCCTCCCGCGTCACCGACGCGGACGTGGAGACGGTGCCAAATCCGGCCCACGGCGATCGACGCCGAGGGATAGATGAGGAGGAGGAATCCCCATGAGCGCCGTGCTGGTCGACGACTGTCCCACCGGGAGCGAGGCCGTCCGAGCCGAGGGCCTGCGCGACGGTGCGTTCGGCTACGCCACCGGGCTGACCTGTCGCGAGTGCGGCAACCGGCGCGAGCTCGGGCCGCACTACGCCTGCCCCGAGTGCTTCGGGCCGCTAGAGGTCTCCTACGACTTCCCGGCGATCACTCGTGAGCAGATCGAGGCCGGGCCACCGAACATCTGGCGCTACCAGGCGCTGCTGCCGGTGCCGACCGACATCACGGAGAGCCCCAACACCGAGCCGGGCTTCACCCGCCTGCTGCAGGCGGACAACCTGGGAGCCGCGCTGGGCATCGATCGGCTCTGGGTCAAGGACGACTCCACCAACCCCACCCACTCCTTCAAGGATCGCGTCGTCGCGTGCGCCCTGTCTGCCGCGCGTGAGCTGGATGCGAAGGTCTTCGCCTGTCCCTCGACCGGCAACCTCGCCAACGCGGTCGCGGCCGCCGGCGCCCGGGCCGGCATCAAGACGGTCGTGTTCATCCCGAGCAACCTCGAGCAGCCCAAGCAGATCAACTCCGCGGTCTACACCGAGCAGTTGGTGGCGGTGAACGGCACGTACGACGACGTCAATCGACTCGCCTCGGAGATCGCCGGCGAGGAGGAAGGGTGGGCGTTCGTCAACGTCAACGTCCGCCCGTTCTACGCCGAGGGCTCCAAGACGCTCGGCTACGAGATCGCCGAGCAGCTCGGTTGGCGGCTGCCCGACCAGGTCGTCATCCCGGTGGCGTCCGGCTCCCAGTTGACCAAGGTCGACAAGGCCTTCCAGGAGTTGATCGCGCTTGGCCTGGTCGAGGACAAGCCCTACAAGATCTACGGCGCCCAGGCGACCGGTTGTTCGCCAGTCTCCGCCGCCTTCAAAGAGGGCCACCAGGTCATCCGCCCGGTGAAGCCGGACACCATCGCCAAGTCGTTGGCGATCGGCAACCCCGCCGACGGGCCGTACGTCCTCGACATCTGCCGCCGCACCGGCGGAGCGGTGGAGGACATCACCGACGACGAGGTCCGTGACGGCATCATCCTGCTGGCCCGCACCGAGGGGATCTTCACCGAGACGGCGGGCGGCACCACCGTCGGCTGCCTGAAGAAGCTGGTCGAGACCGGCCAGCTCGACCCGACTCTCGAGACCGTCGTGATCAACACCGGCATGGGTCTGAAGACCCTCGACGCGGTCTCCGACCGGGTCGGCCCGGCCGCCGTGATCGAGCCGTCGTACGCCGCCTTCGCCGCCACCGACATCGCCTGAGTCACCTACCCGTCGAGCCACAGGAGAGCACCCGTGAGTGTCAGCGTCCGCATCCCGACCATCCTGCGCAGCTACACCGGCGGTGAGTCCGAGGTGAGTGCCGATGGGGGCACCGTGGCCGAGGTGCTCGACGACCTGGAGGCCCGGTTCGTCGGGATCCGGGAGCGGATCCTGGACGAGTCGGGGGCGATTCGCCGGTTCGTGAACGTCTATGTCGGCAACGACGACGTCCGCTTCCTCGACGACCTCGCCACGGGCACGCCGGACGGCACCAAGATCTCGATCATCCCGGCGGTGGCCGGCGGCTGACCCCGCCCGTCGCCGTACCCTGGCGGCGTGGAGCACTCCTATCTGCTGCGGCTCACCTGGCAGGGCAACCGCGGTGCGGGGACCAATGGCTACCGGGACTACGGGCGTGAGGTGCTGCTGGAGTCGGACGGCAAGCCGGCCATCGACGGCTCGGCGGACAAGCCGTTCCGCGGTGACCCCGCGAGGTGGAACCCGGAGGAGATGCTGGTCGCCGCGTTGGGCCAGTGCCATCTGTTGAGCTACCTGCATATCGCGGTGGTGAACGACGTGGTCGTGACGGCGTACTCCGACGAGCCCGTCGGCACCATGACCCAAGAGGGCATCGGTGGTCGCTTCACCCGGGTCCTGCTGCGGCCCCAGGTCACGGTGGCGTCTCCCGACATGGTCGAGACCGCCCGCCGGATCCACCACGACGCCCACGAGGCCTGCTTCATCGCCGCCTCGGTCAACTTCCCCGTCGACATCGAGCCCGTTGTCACCGTGGCGCCGGGCTCCCGGGGCTGATGGCTGAGCCGCGGGCTGGCGCTCGGGTGAGTGTGCCGGCGGGCTGACCAGGCAGCGATCGGACACGCAGCGCTCGGTGTCCTTGTCGATTGCCGGGTTGCTGGTGATCGGGGGTTGCGTCCGACAGGGCAGCAACCGGGAGAGCGGTGCTCGGCTTGCGGCTGCGCTGCCGGTTGCTGGTCGCTGGTGGCCCCTGGGAACGCAGCAGATGATGAGCTCCGGGATGGGGCCACCGACTGGCCGCAAACGACATCCCGGATCGCGGTTTCGTTGCCGTTTGGGCCCAAACCGCAACACCACGACCCCAGGAGCCCCTCTCCCGCGCCCTGGTGGGCCGAGCAGCCCTCTTCCGCGGTGCTGTGGTGGCCCCGACCTGTCTCCCGCGGTGCTGTAGTGGGTTGGGACCCGGTATACGGGGCACTTTGCCACCACAAGACCGCGGCAGACGCAAGAAGACCGCGGCAGACGCCCATCGGCACCGCGAGAGCCGAGCAGCACCAGCGACCCGGACAGCAACCCCAGCCGCCGGCCACCTGATCCCGTCGCTGCTGTCGGCCAGCACCACCGGCAAACCCGCAACCCGGGGCAAGCACCTGCGACCCACGGCGACGCAATCGGCCAGCGACCTGGGTCAGCGGCGCGCGATGTCGATCAGGGCGGCGTCGCCGCGGCCGTCGATGCGGACCCGAGCGACGGCGTCGCCCGCGGCGACCAACTTCTCGAAGGCGGCGGCCTTGTCTTGCGGGAGGAAGTAGCTGTCGATGCCGCAGTCCAGCGACCAGCCGCTGTCGTGGCAGCGTAGATAGGGTCCCGCGTCCGGACGCTCGGTGGCGATCTCGTCGGTGCGCCAGACACCGTTGTCCTCGACCAGGTTCAGGTAGACGGTGCCCGCCTCCCGCTTGCTGTCGCCGGCTCGGTTGTCACGCGGGTCCAGATCGGGATAGGCCAAGGCGACGTAGGCGCCACGGAAAGGGTCGATCGGATCGACGAGTTGCACCCGGAACAGATACTCCTCGCCGGTCGCCCTGGCCGAGAGCTGGGGGAGGACGGCGACTCCGACCAGCAGCAGTTGGGCGAGTACGACGACGGTGACGCGGAGTGGAGTCCTCATCGGGCTTCCCCTTCCAACGATGCGACGAGCTCTCGTCGGGCTCGGTCGGCGGCGAAGCCAGTGGCCAGGAAGATCAGGCCGAGCAGGACGAACAGCCAGGCGCCCTCCATGATCCGGGCGAACACCGCGAAGCTCTGGAAGGTGGTGAAGACGACCAGCGCCGCCGTCGCCAGTGCGGTGAGTCGCCAGGAGTCGTGCAGCACGCCTAGCGCCGCCACGCCTGCGGAGACCACGACGTAGACCACGACGGCCAGAGCGGCATGCAGCCAGTCACCCAGGGTGACCTGGGACTCCTCGGCGGGTGGCTGCCACAGGGCCAGCACCACGGCGACCAGGCCGACGGCGAGAGCGGCCACCGGTTCGAGCGCGGTGCGGTCGGAGGCGAGCACGGCGCTCGCGACCGCCGCCAGCACCGCCACTACGACGCCGACCAGGAGGACGGCCGACGGGTGCCAGCTGTCGCCGTCCAGGCCTGGGATGGCAGAGGCGAAGAGCCCGACCAGGAGCAGTGCGGCGCCGGCCTCACGCCAGGCAGCCGCGAAGGAAGGCCAGAACCTCTGGTGCAGGGTGCCGAGCGCGACCCCGATCACACCGGCGGCCATCAGTGACATGACCAGCTGGGCCAAGCTCTCCACGTTGGTCGAGGTCTGCCAGATGAACCAGACGGTCAGCGCCACGATGCCGACGGTGAGTGGCATCTGGGTGCGCATCAGATAGGCATGCACGAGCGCGGCGGCTCCCCAGAGGCCGACCAGCTTCGGCTCGTAGGCCGGCACTTGCAGTGACTGCGCGGCCTGGAAGATGACGGCACCGATCAACAGAGCGGACAGCAGGCGGGCAGCGGCGACCACGGGCGAAGGGATGGTGCCGCTGTGCTCGCGCTGCGTCGCGAGCCACTCGCCGAGGACGGTGACCGCGATCCAGAAGGCCGCGACGACGAGGAAGCGAGCGATCGGGGGCAGCGAGTCGAGGTTGGACGCGACCAGCCAGATCAGGCCGGTCCCGACGAAGATCGAGCCCAAGGTGAGCACCAGCCCGGCGAGGCCGAACCTCCTCGAGGCCCGATAGCGACCCAGGATCGCGGTGGCCTGGTCACCGCTGACCAGTCCCTCGGCGGACCAGTGTCCGACTTCGGTGCGCAGCCAGTCGAGCGTGCGCGGGGTGACCGGATGAACGGTCATAGACGGTTGCGCAGGGGGTGGCCCCACGGGAGTGGTCGTCGACATGCTTCCATCGTGCTCCCCGCCAGACGCTCGTCATCAGTCGCGGGGCACTCAATCCTGACTGAGTATCCGTGCTCGGTCCCGCCGAGCGGTCAGGTGAGCCCGCTCGGCGCTGTTGTCGCAGAGGGTGAGCGCGGCGTCGTTTCTCCAGGTCTCCTCGTCGGTTGTCTGGCATCGAGTGTCAGCGCGGGCAGGGGCTCGGGCATGCATCGCCTCCGGGCTCCCAGGTCCGGGCTCCCAGGTCCGGGCTCGCAGGTCCGGGCTCGCAGGTCCGGGCTCCCAGGTCCGGGCGGTCAGCCGGCGTTCGCCCCGCTGGCGGGACCCCTTGCGTCGATTCTGGTTGCCCAGAGCGCGTCCGGACTGCCAGAACGGAGGTGACTATCCCGCCGGGAGACGGGCCGGCGTTTGCACTCGAAGGGTGCGAGTGCTAAACATGACGTTGGCACTCTCGGCAGGAGAGTGACAACTCACCGGACTGGGGAGTTGAGGCCAGCAGCGCCGGCGGGAAGGGTCTGTCGGGCGGCCTGGTCGTCCGTCGCGGGCAACGAGCCGGTCCTTCCCAAGTTTGCAGACCGTGAAGGAATCGCAGGAGCTATGCCGAAGCTGATTGCTTTCGACGAGGAGGCCCGGCGCGGGCTCGAGAGTGGCATGAACACCCTCGCAGACGCCGTCAAGGTCACCCTCGGCCCCAAGGGCCGCAACGTCGTGCTCGAGAAGAAGTGGGGCGCGCCCACCATCACCAACGATGGTGTGAGCATCGCCAAGGAGATCGAGCTCGAGGACCCCTACGAGAAGATCGGTGCCGAGCTGGTCAAGGAGGTCGCCAAGAAGACCGACGACGTCGCCGGCGACGGCACCACCACCGCCACCGTGCTCGCCCAGGCGATGGTCCGTGAGGGCCTGCGCAACGTGGCCGCCGGTGCCAACCCGATGGGCCTCAAGCGGGGCATCGAGAAGGCCGTCGAGGCCGTCTCGGAGCAGCTGCTGGCCGTCGCCAAGGACGTCGAGACCAAGGAGCAGATCGCCTCCACCGCCTCGATCTCGGCCGCCGACAGCACCGTCGGCGAGATCATCGCCGAGGCGATGGACAAGGTCGGCAAGGAAGGCGTCATCACCGTCGAGGAGTCCAACACCTTCGGGCTCGACCTCGAGCTCACCGAGGGGATGCGCTTCGACAAGGGCTACATCTCGGCGTACTTCGTCACCGACGCCGAGCGGATGGAGACCGTCCTCGAGGACCCCTACATCCTCATCGCCAACCAGAAGATCAGCTCGGTCAAGGACCTGCTGCCGCTGCTGGAGAAGGTCATGCAGTCCGGCAAGCCGCTGCTGATCATCGCCGAGGACGTCGACGGCGAGGCGCTGTCGACCCTGGTCGTCAACAAGATCCGGGGCACCTTCCGGTCCGTGGCCGTCAAGGCTCCGGGCTTCGGTGACCGCCGCAAGGCCATGCTGCAGGACATCGCGATCCTGACCGGCGGCCAGGTCATCTCCGAGGAGGTCGGCCTCAAGCTGGAGAGCACCGGCGTCGAGTTGCTCGGTCAGGCCCGCAAGGTGGTCATCACCAAGGACGAGACCACCATCGTCGAGGGCGCCGGCGACGGCGACCAGATCTCCGGCCGGGTGAACCAGATCCGTGCCGAGATCGAGAACTCCGACTCGGACTACGACCGTGAGAAGCTCCAGGAGCGTCTCGCCAAGCTGGCCGGCGGCGTGGCCGTCATCAAGGTCGGCGCGGCCACCGAGGTCGAGCTGAAGGAGCGCAAGCACCGCATCGAGGACGCCGTGCGCAACGCCAAGGCTGCCGTCGAGGAGGGCATCGTCGCCGGAGGCGGCGTCGCGCTGATCCAGGCCGCCGCCACCGCGTTCGAGAAGATCGACGTCGACGGTGACGAGGCCGTTGGCGCCGAGATCGTCCGCAAGGCGACCGAGGCTCCGCTCAAGCAGATCGCGGTCAACGCCGGCCTCGAGGGTGGCGTCATCGTGGAGAAGGTGCGCGGTCTGGAGGCCGGTCAGGGTCTCAATGCCGCCACCGGGGAGTACGTCGACATGGTGTCCGCCGGGATCATCGACCCGGCCAAGGTCACCCGTTCGGCGCTCCAGAACGCCGCGTCGATCGCCGCGCTGTTCCTCACCACCGAGGCCGTTGTGGCCGACAAGCCGGAGAAGGCTCCGGCCATGCCCGGCGGTGACGGCGGCATGGGCGGGATGGACTTCTGATCCACCCACTCGATCAACCGTGATAGGGCCCCGCTTCGGCGGGGCCCTGTTTCGTGTCTGGTGCGGGTCTGTGGGTCCTGAGGGTCAGGTAGACCGGGCACTTTGGCCCCACAGGGGCGCGGCAGACAGCACAGCCCCGCGGCAGACGGGCACCGGTCTGGACCACTGTGCGCGGATCCGGTTCCTGCCTCGTGTCCGGGTGGCGTTGCGCTGAGACACCGGCCGATCGACGTACCGTGGACCTAGTCGTGAACGAGACGTAGTCGCGGAGTGGGGATAGCGATGGGGTCGAGGGGGAGCTAGCGGCAGGCTGCTGGCGCTAGCCGCAGTCGGTCTGACGCTCGCCAGCTGCAGCAGCGACGGTGACGGGTCAGCTGCGGAGCCCGCTGCCACGACCACGGCGACCGTGATGGCGAAGCCCGTTGCCGGCCGGTGCGCCGCACCGTCGGCGGAGGGCCTGGCCAAGGCCGGCTTTGCCTTCGACGGAACGGTCACCGCTCTCACCGACGAAACGGCCACCCTCAAGGTCCGACACTGGTACGCCGGCGACGAGGCCGACGTGGTCGAGGTGCAGGCGCCGAGCGCCGACCTCGTCGGCCTGCTCCAGGTCGTCGATTTCAAGGAGGGCGACCGCTTCCTGGTGGCCGGACACGACAGCACTGTGCTGCCGTGCGGGTTGAGCGGTGCCTACT
Organism: Nocardioides sp.; assembly: GCF_047602075.1. Classification (GTDB taxonomy): domain Bacteria; phylum Actinomycetota; class Actinomycetes; order Propionibacteriales; family Nocardioidaceae; genus Nocardioides. Next base: position 1,927,699 of record NZ_JASGIF010000001.1, on the reverse strand, counting down.
CCAGCGATCTTGCCGATCTCTACCAGCAGGCGTTCGGGGCATGAGCGTTGTCGGAGTGCTGCTCGCCGCCGGTGCCGGGCGCCGGATGGGCCGGCCGAAGGCGCTGATGCATGATCCCGATGGCACCTCCTGGCTGTTGCGGTCGGTGGCCACGCTCGACCGAGGCGGCTGCGACCAGGTCACGGTCGTGCTCGGTGCCGGAGCCGACGAGGCCGAGGCGATGCTCGCTGCGGTCCCGGTCGACGTGATCCTCGCCCCGGACTGGGCGAGTGGGATGGCGGCCTCCCTCCGCGCGGGCCTCGGCTTCCTCCGTGAGGGCGACGCCGCGGTGGTCAGCCTGGTCGACCTCCCCGATGTCGGCCCCGAGGTGGTGCGTCGGCTGATCGACTCCGGGGCGAGCCCCAGCGCGCTGGCGCGAGCGACGTACGACCGCGCGCCGGGGCATCCGGTCCTCCTCGGTCGCCAGCACTGGGCCGGCGTGCTGGCGTCGGCGACCGGCGACCGCGGCGCCCGGGACTACCTCGCCACTCATGAGCACCAACTGGTCGAATGCGGCGACCTGGCCACCGGCGTCGACGTGGACTCCCTGGTCTGACCCACCTCAGTACGATCACCTCCATGGCAGCCATCGCGGGCACCCCCCATCAGCCCGGCAGCCCGAGCGAGATCGCCGAGGCCCTGGGCACGACCGGCTATCTGTGCGACGAGGCGCTGGCGACGGTCACCTTCCTCGCGCTGCAGATGCAACGCCCGCTCCTGCTCGAGGGCGCGCCCGGGACGGGCAAGACCAGTCTGGCCGAGGCGATCGCGGGTGCCTGGGGCGTGCCGCTCGTCCGGCTGCAGTGCTACGAGGGCATCGACGCCACTCAGGCGCTCTACGACTGGGACTTCCCCCGCCAGATCCTGCACCTGCGCACACTGGAGGCGCTAGGCGGTGAGACCGATGTGGAGGAGACTGAGAAGAGCCTGTACGACGAGAGGTTCCTGCTCGCTCGTCCCGTCCTGCGTGCCCTTCGGGAGAGCCCGGCGGTGTTGTTGATCGACGAGGTCGACCGCGCGGACGACGAGTTCGAAGCCTTCCTCCTGGAGGTGCTGTCCACCTATCAGGTCACCATCCCGGAGTTGGGCACCGTTGCGACCGCCCAACCGCCGATGGTGGTGCTGACCTCCAACAGAACCAGGGAGCTGCACGACGCGCTGAAGCGACGCTGCCTCTACCACTGGATCGACCACCCTGGACTGGAGCGGGAGGTTGCCATCGTCCGGTCGCGGGTCCCCGAAGTCTCCGAGACGCTGGCACGACAGGTGGTGCACGCGGTGCAGCAGTTGAGAGACCGCGACGACCTGCTCAAGCCGCCGGGAGTGGCGGAGACCCTCGACTGGGTGCGCGCCCTCGAACGACTCGGCCGCACCGAGCTCGATCTCGAGACCGCCGCGGCCACCTTGGGTGCGATCGTGAAGTATCGCGAGGACACCGATCGGGTCAAGCACGCCCTCGACCGGCTGATGGCCGGCTGAATCCGGCGGCAGAGTCGGTCGGCAGGGGAGCTTCGAGTGGGCGCAAACGACATGTCCGGGGGCTCGGATGTTGCCGTTTGGGCCCAAACCGCAACCCTTCCGCACCCGATCGACGAGGTCCTGCTCGGCTTCGCCGAGGCCCTCCGGAGCGCCGGAGTCGCGGTCACCATGGACCGGTCCCAGGCGTGGCTCCAGGCAGCGGCGCTGGTCGAGGTGGGTGACCGCCAGGCCGTCTACTGGGCCGGACGGGCCACGCTGTGCTCGTGTCCCGACGACCTGGTCCGCTATGAGCAGGTCTTCGGTGCGTGGTTCGAGGCCAAGGAGGGCCTGCCCCGACCGGGACAGCGGCAGAGTCGCGCCGAGCTGGTCGCGGCGCCGCTCCCCGACGACGAGAGCGACGCGGCCGGCGCGGGTGACGACGACCCCGAGGCCGTGCATGCGCTGGCCAGCGCGACCGAGGTGCTCCGGCACCGTGACATCGCCGGGCTGACCGGCGCCCAGCGGGCCGTGCTCGCCTCGATGTTCGCGACCTTGGATCCCGCGTTGCCCACTCGACGCGCGCACCGGCGCACTCCCTCTCGGCGCGGACACGTCGATGCCGGCCGCACTCTGCGCCAGACCCTGCGGCGGATGGGGGAGCCGGGCCCGATCGCCCACCGCCGTCGAGGAATCAGACCGCGCCGCGTGGTGCTGTTGGTAGATGTGTCCGGATCGATGAGCAAGTACGCCGACGCGCTGGTCCGACTCGCGCACCGCTACGTCGTCGGTGCGCCGGGCCTTCCAGGCACCTCCGTCGAGGTGTTCACGACCGGCACCCGGCTGACCCGGATCACCCGCGCGCTGCGGCATCGAGACCCCGAGCGCGCCCTCATCGCCGCGGGGGAGACGGTGCCGGACTGGGCCGGGGGGACGCGGCTCGGCGAGAGCCTGAAGGCGTTTTCCGACCGCTGGGGACAACGCGGCATGGCGAGGGGCGCGGTGGTGGTGATCTTCAGTGACGGCTGGGAGCGCGGCGACCCCACCCTGCTTCGGGAGCAGATGGCGCGCCTGCGGCGGATGGCCCATCGCGTGGTCTGGGTCAATCCGCATCGAGGCAAGCCCGGATACGAGCCGGTGCAGTCCGGTGTGGTGGCCGCGCTGCCGTTCGTCGACGACTTCCTGGCCGGCCATTCGCTGGCCACCTTCGCCGAGCTCACGGAGGTGATTGCTCGTGCGTGACGTGCTGACCGAGCTGATGCGCTGGTGGCGAGCTGGCGACAGCGTCGGCGTCGGCACCGTCGTGGCAACCTTCCAGTCCGCCCCCCGCCCACCTGGGGCCTCGATGCTGGTCGGCCCCGACGGCCAGGCGGTCGGCTCGGTCTCCGGCGGATGCGTGGAGGGCGCCGTCTACGAGCTCGGCCAGCAGGTGCTCGACTCCGGGGTGCCCGTGCTGACGCGGTATGGCGTCTCCGACGACGACGCGTTCGCCGTCGGCCTCACCTGTGGCGGCATCCTGGACGTCTTCGTGGAGCGCATCGACCAGGAGTCCTTCCCCGAGCTCGGCGAGATCGCCGACGACATCGCGGCCGGTCGCCCGGTCGCCGTCGCCACCGTGATCGGTCACCCTGATCCCCAGTTGGTGGGACGGCGTCTGGTGGTCCGACCCGATGCTGCCAACAACGAGATGTCGCCCCGGCTGGGGAGTGAGCGGATCGACCAGGCGGTCTGGGACGACGCGCTCGGCCTGCTTGCGCTCGGACACAACGGCACGCTGAGCTATGGACCCGACGGAGAGCGGCGCGGCGAAGGGCTGCAGGTGTTCGTGTGGGCATTCGCGCCGAAGCCTCGGATGTTGGTCTTCGGGGCGATCGACTTCGCCGCCGCGGTGGCGAAGGTCGGCAGCTTCCTCGGCTATCAGGTCACGGTCTGCGATGCGCGACCGGTCTTTGCCACCCACTCTCGCTTTCCCGACGCTGACGAGGTCGTCGTGGAGTGGCCCCACCGCTACCTCGCGGCGCAGGCCGAGGCCCGACTATTGGACGGTCGGTCGGTCCTCTGCGTGCTCACCCACGACCCAAAGTTCGACGTACCCCTGCTGGAGGTGGCGCTGCGACTCCCCGATGTCGCCTACATCGGGGCGATGGGGTCCCGGCGCACGCACGACGATCGAGTGGCGCGGCTGCGCGAGGCCGGCCTCACCGACGAGGAACTGGCCCGGTTGGCCTCGCCGATCGGCCTGGACCTCGGTGCCCGGACGCCGGAGGAGACCGCGATCTCGATCGCGGCCGAGATCATCGGCCAGCGGTGGGGCGGCACCGGCCGCAACCTGGCGCAGACCGCCGGGCGCATCCACCACTGAACGGTGGACGGCGCCTGGCCCTCGATCCGATCTTTACATCTGGTCGACGAAGAGTTACGGTTACGTAGGCTACGAGACCGTAACTTGGTGAGCGACGGTCTCGCCGATGTGGTCCGACATGTGTCAGCGCGGCGATCCCGCTGGCGCTACGGGGGCGGACACGGGGGCCTGGGCCGGGGTCGGCAAGTGGGGTGCCGAACCCGGCCCACGGCCGCGACCTGGCCCGGTCGACAGCGTCGGCCGAGTATCGTCGTACAACCCGGCGGGTAGGGTGACCACGGACATCCCGGGCCGTCCAACCGAGTTGTGGCGATCGGTCGGAGAAGCGCGCATGACAAGCTCCCACGAGGACCTGACGCAGTGGCGGCTGCGCGCGGTCCAGGCGTGGACCTCCTTCGTGGAGGCGGGTGACCAGGCAGCCGCCGTGGTGCGACCGGAGATCCTGCACTCCTGGCAGGTCTCCCAGGCCGCCATCACACCGGACGTGCGACACGCGCCACTGGCAGACGAGCGGGACACCGCAGCCTTCTGGCGCGAGTCACCGCTGCAGACCGCGGTCTCGCGAGTCGAGGCCGAGTTGCAGCGCACGGCCGAGGACGGTGACCTCGTGCTGGCGGTGACCGACGAGAAGGCCCGGATCTTGTGGACCTATGGCGGTCGGGTGATGCGGCGCAAGGCCGAGACCGTCAACTTCGTCCCCGGAGGGCGCTGGGACGAGGAGTCGGTGGGCACCAATGCGCTGGCGATCGCGGCCCGTGAGGGAGCCACCTCGATGGTGTTCAGCGCGGAGCACTATGCGCCGATGGTGCACAACTGGGTGTGCTGGGCGGCGCCGGTGCACGATCCCCGGACCGGCGCGCAGCTCGGCGTGATCGACCTGTCGACCACCTGGGACCGCACCCACCCGATCGGCCTGGCCACGGCACGGGTGCTGGCTCGACTGATCGAGACCGCGATGCCACTGTCGACCGCGCCCGGCGCGGCCAGCGAGGACGAGGCGACCCCGGGTCTGGTGTTGACCCTGCTCGGCAACGTCGAGGCGCATCTGGACGGCCAGCGGCTCCTGCTCAACCGGCGGCAGACCGAGATCCTCGCGCTGCTGGCGCTGCATCCCGACGGGCTCTCGCTCGAACAGTTGCACGCGTTGGTGTACGGCGACCAAGCCGTGACCGCCTCCACCCTGAAGGCGGAGGTGTCCCACCTGCGCAGCGCCCTGCACGGCCAGCTCGCCTCTCGGCCCTACCGGTTGACCATGCCGGTGAGCACCGATGTCGACGACGTGTTGGATGCCCTCCGCGCCGGGGACGTCGCGGCAGCCGTAGCGGCGTACCGCGGCGACCTGATGCCCGGCACCAACTCACCCGCGCTGACCGAGCACGCCGAGTATGTCGCCGTTGCCGTCCGCGAGGCGCTGCTCGCTCGCCCGGAGCCGGCCGCCGTGCTGCGCTACACCGAGCTGGTGCCCTACGACACCGCGGTGATCGAGGCCTGCCTCGCCAGGTTGGGCACCACGCCGCACCCCGCGATCCCCCTCCTCAAGGGCCGCCTCGCCGCCGCCCGCCGCTGACCGCCCCTAGAAGAACTCGTCGAGGAGGCGGTAGTAGGCCAACCTCGTGGGGTCGGCAACGACGCCATAAGCCGCGAGTGCCTCGTCGCCGCTTCCCTCGGGGAACTGGGGATTGGCGCCGCCTTCGAGACTGCGATGCAGCAGGGCCAGGTCCAGATAGCGGTCGGCTCGACCGAGCCGGGCCAGGTCGACCAATCCGGTCCATCTCAGGGTCTGGGGGTCGAGGAGGATGTTGGGTAGACATGCGTCGCCGTGACAGACCACCAGGTCGTCCGCCTCCAGGCGGGCCATCTGCTCCTTGGCGACCAGCAATTCGGCGAGAAGCTCGCGTGGTTGGCGGCCCTGGCGCTCGGCGTCGAAGTCAGCCGAGTCGACCAGGTCCCGGTGGACGGCTGCCGATGCGGCGACGCAGGTCACTTCCAGTCGATGGTCGAAGGGGCAGTCGCTCACCGGAAGCGCGTGCAGCTCGGTCAGCGCGCGGGCTGCAGGGAGGACCTGGCTGGCGTCCGCTTCGGGCACCGCGCTTGCTGGGATCCCACGGACGGCACTCGTCACCAGCGTTGCGGTGTCCTCGGCATGCTCCCAGTCCAAGAGGACTGGTCCCGGAATCGGCGTCGTAGCCAGCCAGACCACCTTGTCTCGCTCTGCCATGAGATCGGCGACCTGCGCCGAGCCGCTCGCCGTCTTCGCGTATGCGGACCCGTCCGGGCTTCGGCGCACTGCCGCGTCCGAGCAGCCGAGGTCCACGGGCTCCCAAGCGATCATTGGCCCATTGTGGTGCTTGTACGTGGTGCGCGCCGTAGTCGGTGGACACCACCCAACGTGCCACGTGGTGGCCGCACACGATTCGCGCGGCGATTCTCGACAGTTCGGCGGGAGTCCGCACGGCGTTCACCTGACTCGGTTGGGCTGATGCTCGTGCGCCCGGACCCGGGTGCGCAGCCCACACGAGGAGAGAATCCATGAAGCTGCATCCTCTGCCGGCCCTCCTGGCCGGCGCGACGGCTGTTGCGGTCGTCGGCGGCCTGGCCACCGCGAGCGCTCACCTATCGGCGCCTCGCGACCCTAGCGTCCACGGTGGCGCCGCCCGGCTCAAGGGTGACCACACGTCGGCGGTCAAACGTGCGCTCGCTGGCGGCAAGGTCCGCAACGTCATCCTCTTCATCGGTGACGGGATGGGCGACTCCGAGATCACCTCGGCCCGCAACTATCAGTACGGGGCCGGTGGTCTCCTTCCGGGCATTGATGCGCTGCCCCTCACCGGCTCCTACACGACCTACTCGCTCACCAAGGATGGTGCCGTCGACTACGTCACCGATTCTGCTGCCTCCGGCAGCGGCTGGGCGACCGGAACCAAGACCTACGACGGAGCCATCTCGGTCGACATCCACGACACGGACCAGCCCACCCTGCTGGAGCTGGCCAAGCGCCGCGGCCTGCGGACGGGCGATGTGACGACCGCCGAGATCCAGGACGCCACCCCGGCGGTGTTGGTCTCCCACGTGTCGAGTCGCAGCTGCTACGGGCCGACCCAGACCGCGGCGCAGTGCCCGGCGGACGCGCTCGAGAACGGTGGGCCGGGATCGATCACTGAGCAACTGCTGGCGACCCGCCCCGACGTCACTCTCGGCGGCGGCGCGACGACCTTCGCGCAGACAGCGACCGCAGGGAAGTACGCCGGCAAGACCCTGCTCGAGCAGGCGAAGGCTCGTGGCTACCAGGTCGTCGACGACGCAGAGGGGCTGCGCAAGGCTGCGGTCGCCAACCAGCACAAGCCCCTCCTCGGACTCTTCGCCCCTGGCAACCTGCCGGTGAACTGGGTCGGCCCAGCTGCCACCCCAACCGGCGCGACCACGCCTGCCGAACGCTGCACGGACAATCCCGACAAGCCGTCGGGCCAGCCGTCCTTGCGGGCCATGACCAGCAAGGCGATCTCGCTGCTGAACGACAGGCGGTCCTCGAAGGGCTTCTTCCTGCAGGTCGAGGGTGCCAGCATCGACAAGCAGGACCATGCCGCCAACGCCTGCGGCCAGATTGGTGAGGCGGTCGACCTCGACGATGCGGTCCAGGAGGCGCTCAAGTTCGCCCAGCGCGACAAGCACACCTTGGTGATCGTGACCGCGGACCACGGCCACACCAGCCAGATCGTCGAGACGGGGCAGAACACCCCGGGCCTGACCGTCACCCTGCAGACTGCGGACGAAGCGCCGATGACCCTCTCCTATGGGACGGCGTCGGCTGGCGGCTCGCAGGAGCATACCGGCACGCAGGTGCGGATCGCTGCCTTCGGCCCGCGGGCCGGCAACGTCGTCGGCCTCACCGACCAGACCGACCTGTTCTTCACCATCGCCAGGGCTCTGAGCCTGGGCGGCGACCACTCCGGATCTGCGGGGCGTGGCCAGCCGGGGCCACGCCCCCACGCACGTCCGGGCCCTCGCAGGTCCAGCGGCAGCCAACCGAGGACCAACCTTGGCCGCTCTACGGTCGCCTGGAGTCCGCCCTGAGACCCAGGTCACACCTGTGAGGAGCCCCCGCATGGTCCAGATCAGCCTCACCGTCGACGGCGACAACGTCACCGACGACGTCGAACCCCGGATGCTGCTGGTGCAGTACCTCCGCGAGAAGCTCGGGAAGACCGGCACCGTGATCGGTTGCGACACCAGCAACTGCGGCGCCTGCACCGTCCACTTGAACGGTCGGAGCGTGAAGTCCTGCAACGTCTTGGCCGTCCAGGCCGACGGCGGCGAGGTCGTCACCATCGAGGGGCTGGCCGCCACCGTCGAGGGCGACCTGCACCCGGTCCAGGCGGCGTTCCGCGAGTGCCATGGCCTGCAGTGCGGCTTCTGCACGCCGGGGATGATCATGCAGGCCGTCGACCTGCTGAGCGAGAACCCGAATCCGACCGAGGAGGAGGTCCGCGAGGGGATGGAGGGCAACCTGTGCCGCTGTACGGGCTACCACAACATCGTCCGGTCCGTCCTCACCGCCGCGGGAGGTGAGCAGCAGTGACCGTGACCCAAGACGCTCCGGCCCCCGAGATCGGCCAGGCCCGGCGCCGCAAGGAGGACCAGCGACTGATCACCGGCCGCACCCGGTGGACCGACAACATCGCGCTGCCCGGGATGCTGCACCTCGCGATGGTGCGCAGCCCGTTCGCGCACGCCAAGATCACCAGCATCGACGCGTCGGCGGCCAAGGCTGCCTCGAACGTCGTCACCGTCATCACCGGCGCCGACGTCGCCGAGGAGCAGGGCGGCCTGCCCAACGCCTGGCCGATCACCCCCGACCAGGTCACCCCGCCGCACCCGCCGGTCGCGGTGGACCGAGTCGCCTTCGCCGGCGAGATCGTCGCCGTCGTGGTGGCGCGCAGCGCAGCGGCCGCACGGGACGCGGCCGAGCTGGTCGACGTGGACTACGAGGAGCTGCCCGCCGCGCTCGACCTCAAGGAGTCGGCCGAGGACAAGGTCCTGGCCCATCCGGATCTCGGCACCAACAAGTCGGCGCTGTGGGTCTTCGACTCCGCTGCGGCGGGCACCGGTGGCGACGTCGAGGAAGCGATCGCCAAGGCCCGCGAGGACGGCATCGTCATCGAGCGGGAGTATCGCCAACAGCGGCTGATCCCCGCCTTCATGGAGCCTCGCTCGGTGGTCGTCGATCCCACCGGTGAACAGATCACCATGTGGAGCGCCACGCAGATCCCGCACATCCTGCGCTTCCTGCTGGCTGCCGTGCTCGGCATCCCCGAGTCCAAGGTCCGCGTCATCGCCCCCGACGTGGGCGGCGGCTTCGGCGGCAAGCTGCAGACCACGCCGGAGGAGTTCATCACCATGGTGATCGCTCGTCGGCTGGGCAAGCCGGTGAAATACACCGAGACCCGGTCCGAGTCGTTGATGAGCGCCCACCACGGCCGCGACCAGTGGCAGCGGCTCACCCTGGCCGCCGACAAGGACGGCACCGTCACCGGTCTCAAGGTCGACCTGCTGGCCGACCTGGGCGCCTACGTCTCGCTGGTCGGCGGCGGCGTCCCGGTGCTCGGCGCGTTCATGTTCAACGCGATCTACAAGTTCCCCGCCTACCACTGGCAGGTGCAGACCGTGCTGACCAACAAGACCTGGACCGACGCCTACCGCGGCGCCGGCCGGCCCGAGGCGACGTACGCCATCGAGCGGTTGATGGACGAGCTCGCCGTCGAGGTCGGGGTGGACCCGCTGGAGATCCGGGAGAAGAACTGGATCAAGCACGAGGAGTTCCCGTTCACCACGGTGGCCGGGCTGGAGTACGACTCCGGCAACTACGAAGCGGCCACCGCACGCGCCAAGGAGATGTTCGGGTACGACGACCTGCGCGCCGAGCAGGCCGAGCGGCGAGCACGCGGCGACAAGGTGCAGCTCGGCATCGGCGTCTCCACCTTCACCGAGATGTGTGGCCTGGCGCCGAGCCGGGTGCTCGGCTCCCTCGACTACGGCGCCGGCGGCTGGGAGCACGCCAGCATCCGGATGCTGCCGACCGGGAAGGTCGAGGTGATCACCGGCACCAGCGCCCACGGCCAGGGGCACGAGACGGCGTTCAGTCAGATCGTCGCCGACCGTCTCGGAGTGGCCTTCGAGGACGTCGAGGTGCTGCACGGCGACACCCAGATCGCGCACAAGGGCCTGGACACCTATGGGTCGCGGTCATTGGTGGTCGGTGGCGAGGCGCTGGTCCGGGCGGCGGACAAGGTGATCGAGAAGGCGAAGCCGATCGCGGCACACCTGCTCGAGGCCTCCGTCGACGACCTGGAGTTCGCCGGCGGCCGGTTCACCGTCAAGGGCACCGACCAGGGCATGGCCATCGGGGAGATCGCACTGGCGGCCTTCGCCTCGCACAACTACCCCGAGGGCATCGAGCCAGGCCTCGATGCGGACGCCACCTTCGACCCCGTCAACTTCAACTACCCGCACGGCACCCATCTGTGCGCGATGGAGGTAGACACCGAGACCGGCGCCAGCAAGATGCGCAAGTACGTCTGCTGCGACGACATCGGCAACATCATCAACCCCCTGATCGTCGCCGGCCAGGTGCACGGCGGCCTCGTGCAGGGCATTGCGCAGGCCCTCTGGGAGGAGGCGCTGTACGACGACAGCGGCACCTTGGTCACCGGGTCCTTCGTCGACTACCTCCTGCCGACGGCGGCCGACACCATCTCCTTCGAGGTCGACCACACCGTCAGCCCGGCACTGACCAACTCGCTCGGCACCAAGGGGGTCGGTGAGGCCGGCACCATCGCCTCGACACCGGCGGTGGTGAACGCGATCGTCGACGCGCTGCGGCCCTACGGGGTCAACGACATCCAGATGCCGTGCACCCCGGAGCGGGTCTGGCGGGCGATCAACAGCGGAGGCGCTGGCGGCTCCACTGAGGAGTCGGCCATGCCCCACTTCGACCAGAGTGAAGGAGGTGCGCAGTGATTCCCGCTGCCTTCGACTACCTGGCCCCATCCTCGGTCGAGGAGGCGCTCGCGGCGCTGGCCGAGCACGGCGACGATGCCAAGATCATCGCGGGTGGACAGAGCCTGCTGCCGGTGCTCCGGATGCGGCTCAACGCACCCGAGACGGTCATCGACCTGGGCCGGATCGACTCCCTTCGCGGGATCCGAGATGACGGTGACGCATTGGTCATCGGCGCGATGACGACCCACCACGAGGTGCGCGACGACCCGCTGGTCCGCGAGCACGCGCTGTTGCTCGCCGAGGCCGCCGCGACGGTGGCGGACTCCCAGGTCCGGCACCGCGGGACCCTCGGCGGTGCCCTCGCGCATGCCGATCCGGCTGGCGACCTCGGCGCGCCTGCCTTGGCGCTGGACGCGTCGTTCGTCGTGGCAGGACCCGGTGGGAGCCGCACCATCGGTGCGGACGACTTCTTCGTCGACCTCTTCGAGACCGCGATCGGCGACGACGAGATCCTGACCGAGGTACGCATCCCCAAGCACGCCGGTTGGGGCGCCCACTACGAGAAGTTCGTCAGGGTGGCCCATCAGTGGCCGATCGTGGCAGTTGGTGCGACCGTTCGGATGGATGGCGGCACCATCGCCGAGGCACGCGTGGGGTTGACCAACATGGGGTCGACTCCGCTGCGCGCTCGTGGGGTGGAGGCTGCGCTGGTAGGGGCCAACCCGACCGAGGAGGCCATCGGCGCCGCCGCGAGCCTGGTCGCCGACGGCACCAACCCGCCCTCGGACCTCAACGGCGACGCCGACTACCGCAAGCATCTCGCCACGGTGATCACCCGCCGCGCGGTCTTGGCCGCCGTGGGAGCCTGACCGGATGGATCTCACCCACCGGTTCACCGTCCCCACCGACGTCGAGGAGGCCTGGGCCCACTTCAACGACCTTGCCGCGGTCGCCGAGTGCTTCCCCGGTGCCCAGGTCAGCTCGATCGACGGCGACTCCTTCGCCGGCTCGGTCAAAGTCAAGCTCGGCCCGATCGCGCTGCAGTACAACGGCTCCGGCGAGTTCGTCGAGAAGGACGACGCGGCGCACCGCTTCGTCGTCCAGGCCAAGGGCAAGGACAAGCGTGGCAACGGCACCGCCGGCGCGACCGTCACCTTGGCCATGGCCGCGGCCGGGCCGGGGGCCACCGACGTGGAGGTGCTCACCGACCTGTCGGTCACCGGCAAGCCCGCTCAGTTCGGTCGCGGCGTGATGCAGGACGTCTCCGACAAGCTGCTCGGGCAGTTCGCGGGCTGTCTGGAGCAGCGGTTGGCTGCCGCCCAGTCGGAGGAGGCCCAGCCGCAGGAGGCGGCGCCCGATGTCGAGGCAGAGCCTGCGTCCGCCGAGGCACCAGCGGGGATGCCGGCCATGGCGGTGGCTCCGGAGCCGGGTCCAGAGACGAAGCGCAGCACACCGCTGCCGCCTCCGCCCACCCACGAGGACGCCATCGACCTGGGTGCCACCGTGGTCCCGATCCTGGTCAAGGCCTACTGGAAGCAAGCTGCGGCTGTCCTGGCCGGATTGATCGTGTTGCGATGGTTGGTGCGACGGCGACGTTAGCGACACCACGGAGCCAAGTCGAGTAGTCTCCGGCCATGTTTCGCGTGTGGGGGCGGATCCTCGCGCTCGTCGTCCTGCTGCTCGCGGTGACGGTGCCGAGTGCGATCGGTTCGCTGATCCCGTCGTCGGCCAGTGGGACCTACGAGCAGACGCGCATCACGTCGTACGACGCCAGCTTCGACCTGGCCAGCAACGGCGACCTCGACGTCACCGAGACGCTGACCGTCAACTTCCCCTACAGCGGGAAGCACGGCATCTTCCGGTTCTGGGACCTCCACGACCCCAACGCCGAGCGCGCCCGCCGGCTGCCTGAACACATCACCGTCACCAGAGATGGTCGCGACGAGCCGTTCTCGCTGTCCTGGGAGAGTGGGCGCCGCTACCGCGTCGCCAAGATCGGCGACGCCGACGTCTTCGTGTCACCCGGCGACCACACCTACGTGATCTCCTACACCATCGACGGGGTGCTGCTGCCCGGCCCGAGCGATGGGCAGTCGTTCTTCTACTGGAACCTGGTGCCCGGCGGCTGGCAGCAGGCGATCGACCAAGCGACCCTCACCGTCCACCTGCCGGCCGAGGCGAGCGCTGTCGACTGTGCCGTCGGGGTGGGAGCGCTCAGCGGTTGCAAGGTGTCCGGCACCGACTCCAGCGACCTGACCGTGACGGCGAGCGACCTGCCCCCGCTGACTCCGGTCACCCTGCGTGCGCAGGTCGCCGTGCCCACGCCGCGGGCCGGCCACGTAGTGCCCTGGCCCTACGCCCTCGACGGGGTGTTCGGGATCTCGTTGGTCCCCGCCCTGGCGATGCTCGGCCTCGCCCTGCTGGCCGGGTTGATGGGCTATCTGCTGAGCCGAGCGACCCGTGAGCCGGAGCCGCCGTACCCCTTGCAGTACGCACCTCCCGACGGCATCGGCCCCGCCCAGGCGCAGTATGTCTTGACCGAGAAGGTCGACAACCGCTCGTTCGTGGCCTCCGTCATGCAGGCCGCCGAGCATGGCGCGATCACTCTCGATCACTCCGGCGATGCCTGGACGATCACCGATCGCGGCGGCGCGGAAGGCTGGGCAGGCCTCGACGATGGCACGCGTCAGGTGGCCGGCCTGGTCAGCGGGCCGGGGCAGGCCTTCACGGCGGCCAAGCGTGACGTCACTGCGGGTCAGACCCTGCAGCGAGAGCAGAAGCAGCACACCAACTGGATCAAGTCGTGGGCGCGGGAGCAGGGCCTGGTCGTGCGCGCCGGCCCGGGATCGTGGGGCGGGCTGCTGCTGTTGCTCGCGATCGGCCTCACCCTGCTGCTGGCCTTCAAGCCGCCGGGCGGCCTGCACGGGCTCGCGTTGGTGCCGGGCCTGTTCGCGATCGGCGCCATCGAGACGTTGAGCACCGGGGCGGCCACCCGACGGACCCGGGCCGGCCGCGACCTGTGGTCTCGGCTGGGCGGCTTCCGCCGCGTCCTGTCGACGCCGTCGAGCGTCGACCGCTTCGACTTCTCCGGCAGGCAGGAGCTCTACACCGCCTACATCCCGTGGGCCGTGGCCTTCGGCTGCGCCAAGGAGTGGGCCGAGAAGTACCGCACCGAGATGGGCGTCGAGCCGCCGACGCCGTCGTACTTCCCGGCCTACGCCGCGGGGTACGCCGGCGATCCCGCCTCCGCGATGGTCAACGACTTCTCCAGCACCGTCAGCTCTGCGGTCTCGGCCTACCAGGCCACCCAGAGCTCGTCGTCCGATGGTGGCGGGGGAGGAGGCTTCTCGGGCGGCGGGGGCGGCGGTGGAGGAGGGGGTGGCTCCTGGTGAGCGCTTCCTCCACAATGGGGTGCCCACACCGGGCATCGCGACGAAAGGAAACCGGACAGTGACCATCTTCGGTGCGCTAGGCGTCATCCTGCTCCTGCTCGTGGTGCTGGTGCTGTTCGCCGTCACGGGCTTCAACAAGCTGCGCAAGGCCGACATCGGGGCGCAAGAGGGGCTGGGTGGCATCGACGTCCAGCTGACTCGTCGGGCCGACCTGATCCCCAACCTGGTGGAGACGGTGAAGGGCTATGCCGCGCACGAGAAGAGCGTCTTCGAGGAGGTCACCGCCGCGCGCGCCGGTCTCCAACACGCTGCCGCCGCCGGCGACGTCGCCGCGAAGGCCGCCGCCGACGCCGCGATGCAGCAGGCGATGGTGCATGTCAACGCGGTCGCGGAGAACTACCCCGACCTCAAGGCGAGCGCGAACTTCCAGGACCTGCAGCGTCAGCTCGCCGACACCGAGAACCAGCTCTCCTTCGCCCGGCAGTACTACAACGATGCGGTCACCAAGCTCAACACCCTGGTGCGCACCATGCCCTGGATGTTCTTCAGCGGCATGGCCGGCGTGAGTGCGCGGGAGTTCTACGAGGCCCCCGAGGGGCACCAGCAGGCGCCGAAGGTGGAGTTCTAGTCAGAAGACGCCGCGGGGGCGGAACTGGACGGAGACGCGGGGGCCGGCGTGGGCGACCTTGGGCACCGCGTGCTCCCAGGTGCGCTGGCAGGAGCCGCCCATCACCAGGAGGTCGCCGTGGCCCATGGTGAAACCGATCGCGTGGCCTCCGCCACGCGGTCGCAGCGCCAGCCGGCGCGGGTCGCCGAGGGAGACGATCGCGACCATGGTGTCGTGGCTGCGGCCCCGACCGAAGGTGTCCCCGTGCCAGGCCACCGAGTCGCGACCGTCGCGGTAGTAGCAGCAGCCCGCGGTCACGAACGGCTCACCGAGTTCAGGGTGATAGTGCGCGGAGAGAGCGTCGCGGGCCAGGGTCAAGATCGGATGGGGGAGCGGATCGCCCTCCTGATAGGTCGCGACCAGGCGCGGCACGTCGACGACGCGGTCGTACATCTCCCGTCGCTCGGCCCGCCATGGGACGCCATCGAGCATGGCCGCGAGCACGGCGTCCGCGTCGCGCACCCAGCCGGGCCGGACATCGACCCACGCGCCGCGGGTGAGGGGCGTCCGCTCCACCGTCGTGCCCAACTCGCCGAGTGGGGGTGAACCGGGCGAGGCAGCGTCCGGCACGGTGTCGACCGGCGCGCCGAAGAGGGTCGCCTGGAACTCCATCGGTCGAGTCTACCAGTGAATCGAACAAGTGTTCGATGTCGATTGGGCCCAAACGACATCCGAACCGCCCGAAATCCCATCGATTGGGCCCAATCCGCAACCCTTCGCCGACCCGAGATTCGCCGACACCAGAAGAGGGATCGTCAAGGTTCCGGCATTCGTCAGACAGGGGCATAGGTGCCGACTTAGAGTTCCCGCCGTGGACGATGTGTTGGAGTCGCGGCCCCGCGAGCTCAAGCACGTCCAGGTGCGTGAGTACGTCAGGTCTCTCGTGGAGGGGGCCGAGGCCGGCTCGCCCGCTCCTTCGGAGCGTGAGCTGGTCACCCGCTTCGGCGTGGCTCGGATGACGGTGCGTCAGGCCATGGACACGCTGGTCGCGGAGGGGCTGCTGGAGCGGATGCCCGGCAAGGGCACGTTCGTCGCGCACCCGCAGCGGCGAGCGAGCCGGCCGGTCGGGTTCACCGAGGAGATGCTGCGCCGTGGGTTTCAGCCCGAGTCGCAGACCCTGCTGACCCGGCTCGAACAGGCCGGCCCGGGCGTGGCGCGGGCGCTCGACATCACCCCTGGCGACTCCGTCCTGCACTGGCGCCGCCTGCGGCGCGCGGACGGTGCTCCCGTCTGCCTTCAAGATGCCTTCCTCAACGAAGTGCTGCTGCCCGGCTTCTTGGAGAAGGCCATGCCGACGAGTTTGTACGGCGCCCTGGTCAAGCGTGGTCTCGCCCCGCATTGGGCCGAGGACTCGATCAGTGCTGGCCTGGCCGACGAGACCGAAGCGCGCCTGCTCGAGGTCGAGCCCGAGAGCGCCGTGCTGCGAGTGTCGCGCCGAGCAGTCAGTGGCGAGGTCACCGTCGAGGTCTCCCGCTCCACCTACCGACCGGACCGGTTCACCATGTTCGTCCAGGTCGGCGCCCCCGTCTGAGCCGGCCCTCGGCAGACGTCAGCCTCGCCGGTCGCCCGAGCGACCAGTGGGTACGACGCCCGCGGTAGCGAGGCGCCACGCCGAGACAACCACTTGCATACCCGGTATGCATTCGTGCTATACATACTCGGTAACTACCGCGCGGGGGTCGGTAGTCGAGCCGAGGGGGCACTGGTGTCGGTGAAGTTGGCACTGCTGGCGCTGCTGGAGCAGCGACCGATGCACGGATATCAGCTGCGCGCCGAGTTCGAGCAACACACCGGAGCCACCTGGCCACTCAACGTCGGGCAGGTCTACCAGACGCTGTCTCGGCTACAGCGCGACGGGCTCGTCGCAGAAACGGGGGTCGACGAGCCCGTCGATGCTGCCGGCCAGCATCGGGTGGTCTATCAGCCGACCGAGGCCGGCCGGGCCGAGGTGGCCGCATGGTTCGCCTCCCCGGTCACCAGATCCCAGCCGCCGCGCGACGAGCTCGCGATCAAGCTCGCTCTGGCCGTCACCGTCCCCGGTGTGGACGTCGCCGCGGTCATCCAGCAGCAGCGATCCGCGACGATGGCCGCGCTGCAGGACTACACCCGCCTCAAGCAGGGCGCAGGCACCGTCGACTCTGCCGATCTCGCCTGGTCGTTGGTGCTCGATGCCCTGGTCTTCGACGCCGAAGCCGAGATCCGGTGGCTCGACCACTGTGAGGCGCGCGTGCGCCGGGCCGGTGCGGAGCGTCGTACCCCTATCACCCCAGCCCCAACCGGGCAGGCGGGCCAGGCAGGCGATACTCCTGAGCCAGCCCCATCGACGGTCGCGCGACCGGGCGCCGGGCCGGCCCGATGATGAGCGGACCCATGGACGGAGCCGTGCTCGCCCTGGATGCCGTCACCCGGGTCCACGGCCAAGGCGCGACCGAGGTGCACGCACTGCGCGAGGTCAGCCTGGCCGCGATGCCCGGTGAGCTGGTGGCGGTGATGGGGCCGTCCGGCTCCGGGAAGTCGACCCTGCTCACGTTGGCCGGTGGGCTGGACACCCCCACGGCCGGGGCGGTGCTGGTCGAGGGAGAGAACCTCGCCACGATGGGCATCAAGGAGCGGGCCCGGTTGCGGCGCGCCTTCATCGGCTACGTCTTCCAGGACTTCAACCTGATCCCTGCTCTGACCGCAGCGGAGAACGTCGCGCTCCCTGGTGAGCTCGACGGCCGCCGACCGCGGGCCGCGCGCACGGCTGCGCTGAGCGCACTGGAGGAGGTCGGCATCGCCGATCTCGCCGATCGGTTCCCCGACCAGATGTCTGGTGGCCAGCAGCAGCGGGTGGCGATCGCTCGAGCCGTGGTCGGCGAGCGACGGCTGATCCTGGCCGACGAGCCCACTGGCGCGCTCGACACGCAGACCGGCGAGGACATCTTGCGCCTGTTGCGCTCTCGGTGCGACCAGGGTGCCGCCGGGGTGATGGTCACCCATGAGGCTCGGCACGCAGCGTGGGCTGACCGCGTGGTCTTCCTCCGCGACGGGGTCGTGGTCGACCAGACCGGGCCCGAGCCGGTGGAGCGACTGCTTGCGGCCGACGGGCAACGGTGACTCGGTCATGAGTCTGCTCCGGGGCTGGCGCCCTCTGCTCCGGCTGGCCTGGCGCGACGTCCTGCGACACCGGGGTCGCAGCGCACTGGTGATCGCGATGATCGCGTTGCCCGTGGTGGCGGTTACCGCCGCCGACGTCTTGATCACCACGGTCGACGTCTCCGGCCCCGAGGGGCTGGATCGTCGGATCGGTGCTGCTGACGCGTCCATCAGCTTTGTTCCCGGCCATGCCGTCGTGCAGGACTTCGATCCGGACGCGGGCTATCGAGTGATGGGCAAGGCCAGCGACGCGGCTCCAACCACGCTGGACACCATCACGGCGGCGCTGGGCCGAGATGTGCCTGCCCTCGAGCGGCGTGCCGGCCGGGTTCAGGCGACCACCGGCCACGGCGTCTTGTCGGCGTGGGCGCTCGAGGTCGACCTGGAGAGTCCGTTGGCGGACGGGCTGGTCCGGGTGACGTCGGGCCGGCTGCCGCACCAGGGCGCGGCCGAGGTGGTGGTCAATCAGGTCGTGGTCGATCGAGGCTTCCCGGTCGGGAGCACGATCGAGCCGACCGAGGGGAAGGCACTGACGGTCGTCGGCGTGGTGACGATGGCCTACTCCTCGGACCTGCCGGTTCTCGTCGCACCGCCGGGTGCTCTGGATCCGGGCGCGATGCAGGAAGACAGTGTCGACTGGTTGATCGGTGGCGGGCCGGTGTCATGGGCGGAGGTCCAGCGGCTCAACGAGGCCGGCGCCCTGGTCCTCTCTCGCGAGGTGATCACCAATCCTCCGCCCGCCAGCGCCCTCTCCCCGGACCTCGACGTCCAGCAGAGCGGCCAGGACAAGGCATTCCTCGCCGTCCTCGCTCTGGTCGTCACGATGGCGCTGCTCGAGATCGCCCTGTTGGCCGGTCCGGCGTTCGCCGTCAGCGCGCGGCAGCAGGCCCGGTCGTTGGCGTTGGTCGCGGCCGCGGGCGGCACGCCGGCGCAGGCGCGACGGGCGGTGCTCGCCGGTGGGATCGTGCTCGGCGGGCTGAGCGCGGTGATCGGCGTCGTGCTCGGCCTGGCCGCGGCCTGGCTGTTGCAGCCGGTGGAAGAGCACTACGACGACACCTGGCTCGGGCCGTTCGACGTGCGCTGGTCGCATGTGCTCGCGATTGCGCTCTTCGCGCTGCTGAGCGCGGTCCTTGCGGCCGCGGTGCCGGCCGTCCTGACCGCACGGCAAGACGTCGTGGCCGTGCTCGCCGGTCGCCGAGGGGATCCGGCACCCTCCCGTCGGTCACCGGTCGTCGGCACCGTCCTCGTCGCGGCGGGCATCGCCGGATCGGCATTCGGCGCGCGTCAAGGCGGCAACGCCGGCATCTTCGCGATCGCTGCGGCGGCGGTCGTCGCCGTCATCGGCGCGATCTTGCTGATGCCGCTCTTGTTGGCTCTGCTCGCGGCGCTGATGCGTCGGCTTCGTCCCAGACTTTCGCTCCGGTTCGCTATCCGAGACGCCGCCCGGCATCGCACCCGCACCGTGCCCGCCGTCGCCGCGGTGATGGCGACGGTCGCCGGTGTGGTGGCTCTCGGGGTGGCCTTCAGCTCGGACCAGAAGGAGTACGACGTCACCTACGTCCCGCTCCTCGCGATGGGCAAGACCGTGGTGACTGGCGATGCGACGCCGGCGCAGTGGCGACAGATCACCGAGACGGCGCGCCGCGTCGCCCCGGAGAGCACGCCCGAGGCCGTGCGCGGGTTCGCGTCCTACTCGGAGTCCCAAGAGACCGCGATGCTCCGGGTCGGCTATCGGGGCCTCCGGCAGCAGCGCGACCTTCAGGGGAGGTCGAGCCTGGGCTCGACGGACCTGGTGGCGTCATCGCTGCCGGTGGGACTGCCCGGGATCTCCGCGCAGGATCGGGCCCGGGCCGATCGGGCCCTGGCGGCAGGCGGGATCGTGGTGTTCGTCGACCACGAGCTCTCGGATCGGCAGGTGCGGGTGCGGGCCTGGACGTTCTCGCCCGACGGCGGCAAACGACACGCGGCCGGCGAGGTGAGTGTGCCCGGCACCTTCATCCGAGCCGGCGCCAACTCCGCCCCTGCCGCCAGCGTCTCCTCGCCGGAGGCCGTCGCCGGGCTCGACGCCCGGCCGACCGTGGTCGGCCTCTACCTCGGTGGGCGGCCGCTGACCGATCGGCAGGAGCAGGACCTGACCGAGAGCCTCGCCGCGACGACTCCCTCGGTCTCGGTCTGGGTCGAGCGCGGGCCGGAGGCCGACCAGCAGACGCTGCTCGTCTACGGCATCTTGTTCGGTCTGGGCGCCGTGCTGATGCTCGGCGGGACACTGACCGCCACCTTCCTTGCCCTCTCGGACGCGCGGCCCGACCTCGCGACACTTGCGGCCGTCGGCGCCCAGCCACGCACCCGGCGCAGCGTCGCGGCCGCGTACGCCTTGGTGGTCGGCCTGGTCGGCTCGGTCCTCGGAGCCGCCATCGGACTGGTTCCGGGGATCGCCGCCAGCTTCCCGCTGACCGGCAACAGCTGGGCGACCGAGGACATCGGGGGCAATCCGCTGCCGACCCACTACCTCGATATCCCGTGGCTGCTGATCGTCGCTCTGGTGCTGGCACTGCCGCTGGTCACCGCCGCCGTGGTCTGGCTGTCCGCCCGCTCGCGGCTGCCGATGGTGGCGCGACTCCAGTAGCCGCCCGACCTCGTAGAGTTCCGCCATGAGTCCGCTCCTCGAGGTCGCCGTCGCGGGCGTCGTCGACGTGGCGGGCGCGGTCGCCGGGGGTGCGGATCGACTCCTGCACGCCGTGCCGGGCGCCGACGACGGCCTGTCGCCCGACCTCGCCGAGGCCTCGGCGGTGCTGCGGGAGAGTCGGGTGCCAGTTCGAGTGATGCTCCGGCTCAACGACAGCGCCACGACGACGGGCGGGGAGTTCACTCGGCTGATCGGCCTGGCGGAGGAGTATCTCGCTCTCGGCGCCGAAGGGGTGGCCTTCGGCTTCTTGGACACGGACCTGGAGATCGACACCGGCACCTGCGCCGCGCTGGCCGCCGCCCTGCCGGGCGTGCCGTGGACCTTCCACCGGCTCGTGGATCGGGCGCTGGACCCGCGCCACGTGTGGCGCGACCTGCGCGGGCTGGCCGGCCTCACCGCCGTTGCATCGGCCGGCTCACCGCAGGGCCTCGGCCATGGGTACGACGACCTGCTGGCGCTCGCCGAATCGGACCCCGAGGTGGCCAGACTCCTCCAGCCGGCGGGCGGGCTCGTGGCGGAGCAGGTGCCGTGGTGGTTGCGTGCCGGGGTGTGGCAGTTCCGGGTCGAAGGACAGGTCCGGCCCGGCGGTTCCTCGAAGGCCTATGTGGACGAGGCGCTGGTCCGGTCCTGGCGGACGCTGTTGGACTCGGCTTCGGCTCGGCTGTCTCGATGACCGTCCTGATCGACCCCCCGAACGCCCCCGGCCACGGTCGGCTCTGGTCCCACCTGGCCAGCGACGAGTCCTACGCCGAGCTGCACGCCTTCGCCGCCCGGGTCGGCATCCCCGCGCGGGGGTTCGATCGAGACCACTACGACGTTCCCGCCGACCTGCACGACCGGATGCTCGCCGAGGGTGCGCTGCCGGTCTCCTCGCGCGAGCTGATCAACCGCCTGGTCGACGCCGGGCTGCGGCGTCGCAAGTCGTCTGCGCTGGGCGCACGCTGGCCCGGCCAACGACTGCGTCGCCCTGCCCTGTTGCGGCCCGGCGATCTGGTGGCTGTGGTCGCCCCGGCGGGCCCGACGGACCGGGCGCGAGTGGCCGCGGGCGTCGAGGTGCTCACCAGTTGGGGTCTGCGGGTCAGGCACTCCGACGCGGCCGGCGGCGAGAGCCTGCCCTGGCTGGCAGGGCCGGACGAGGAGCGGGCGACTCGCTGGCAGGACGCCTGGCTGGATCGCGAGGTCAAGGCGATCTGGGCTAGCCGCGGCGGGTTCGGATCACAACGACTGCTCGACCACGTCGACTGGTCCGCCCTAGCCCGGACGCGGCCGACCTGGCTGGTCGGCTTCTCCGATGTGACCGCCCTGCACCAGGCCGTGGCGGCGCGGCTGGGTGTGCTCACCGCGCACGGGCCGGGTGTGGCCGCCCTGGCGGAAGCCGACCCCCGCACGACCGAGTCGGTCCGGGCACTGGTGATGGAGGGACGCAGCGAGCCGCTCCAGGGACGGCCCGGTGTCGGCGGCGTCGCGGAGGGCGTCTTGGTCGGCGGCAACCTGGCCACCCTCGCTTCCACCGTGGGCACGGCCGACTCGCTCCCGGCCGCGGGCGGCATCGCCCTGCTCGAGGATGTCGCGGAGGCACCGTACCGTCTCGACCGCTTGCTCACCCAGGTGGTGCGGTCGGGCTGGCTGGACGATGCGCGCGCGATCGCGGCCGGCGATTTCACCGATTGCGGTGACCTCGACCTGGTGCGACGGCTGCTGCTGGAACGCCTCGGCGGCCTCGGCGTGCCGCTGGTGCTGGACCTGCCAGTCGGCCATGGCCGGGTCAACCTGACCGTCCCGCTCGGTGCCCGCGCTCGCCTCGACGGTTCCGCCGGGACACTGACACCCCTGCTGTGACCTTGCTATACCCCTGTTGTACCGCTCTTGTGACGCCCTTGTGACTCGTGTTGACCCGGGGCGCCCCTGGTTGCCCGATCGGACGAATCTCTGCGATCCCACTCCGCGAGACTCGAGAAGGTGCCAATATCGAGCAACTTGGCTAACTTGACACCGGTCCGCCATAAACCTCGGTAGGCCCCCGGTCGGAAGGAAACGCGTGTCGACCCCCACGACAAGCCCTCGCACCGTCAAACCGCTGAACGCCCGTGATCGACACTTCGTCGACCGGTTCAGCTATGGTCACACCCCCGCGCTCGACCAAGCCGTCCGGTCTGCCGGCGGCGGTCGCGCGTGGTTCGAGGACCAGCTGACTCCCGACCGGATCGCGGACAAGCCGGGCGGGAAGGTCAGGGGCTGGTACCCCTCGCTGTGGTACTCCCCGGCCAAGCTCTTCTACCGCAACTACCACGACATCAAGCCGGCCTGGGAGGTGATGACCGACTTCGGCCGCTGGACGATGATGCGCCGGACGTTGAGCACCCACCAGGTCCACGAGTTGATGGTCGAGTTCTGGTCCAACCTGCTTCATGTGCCGGTGGGCGACGACTCCGCCTGGCCCTATCGGATCGCCTACGACAAGCTGATCCGCACCCACGCCCTCGGCCGCTTCGACGACATGCTGGTCAAGACGATCACGCACCCCTGCATGGGGCTCTACCTCGACAACGCCACCTCGACCAAGGGGGCACCCAACGAGAACCTCGGCCGTGAGCTGCTGGAGCTGCACACCGTCGGAGTCGACGCCGGCTACCGTGAGAAGGACGTCAAGGCCTCGGCGAAGATGCTCACCGGCTACCGTGCCCAGATCTATGCCAAGGGCTCGTCCGGGGAGTACGACGCACTCTGGGCGAAGTACATCGCCGACGACCACTACGTCGGGAAGCTGAAGATCTTCGGATTCAAGAGCGCCAACAAGCACGCCGACGGACGCAAGGCCACCGAGCAATATCTCCGCTACCTGGCCCACCACCCGGCGACGGCCAAGCGGATCGCCCATCGGCTCGCGGTCCGGTTCGTGTCCGACGACCCGTCGGCGGACCTGGTCCGCACGGTGGCCCGTGCCTGGACCCGCAGCGGCACCGACATCAAGACCACCCTCCGTGCGCTGGTCGCCCATCCCCAGTTCGCCTCCTCCGCCGGTCGCAAGGTGCGCATGCCGCTGGAAGACACCATCGCGACGATCCGTGCCCTCGAGATCAAGCCCAAGAAGCCGAAGAAGGACGGTGCCTTTGCCGACGCGATCTTCTGGGTCGCCAGCGGTCAGGGGATGACGCCGTACAACTGGCCCGCGCCCAACGGACACCCGGAGTTCAACGCACCCTGGTCCAGCGCGGGCCGCGCGCTGACGTCCTTCGGGATGCACCGCTCGCTGGCGGCGCGCTGGTGGCCGACGGGTGAGGCGCACTTCCCGAAGTACTCCTCGTTCCTGCCCGCACTGCCGGCGAAGTACGGCGAGGTCGTCGACCACGTCAGCGTCAAACTCCTCGGCGTTCACGCGAGCGCGAAGGTCAAGGACGCTGTCGCGCTGCGCAGCGGTCGCGCGCTCAACCAGCAGGTGACCGCGGCCGAGATGACTGACGCCTCGGTGGCCCAGCTGCTGACCGCTCTGCTCAGCTCCCCGACCCACATGACTCGTTGAGGAGCTCGTGATGAACCAGACAGCTACTCCCGCGCAGGTCACCACCAAGCCGTGCGGCTGCCCCGACTTCAACCTGAGCCGCCGCCGGTTCCTGGCCGGCGTCGCCGCCGGGACGACCGCGATGGCCGGTGCCAGCATCTTCGGTGATGCCTTCCGCCAGGTCACCTACGGTGCCGAGGCGGCCGGCCCGGTGCTGGTCGTGCTCTCCTTCCGCGGCGGCGCCGACGGACTCTCCATCGTGGTGCCGAAGAACACCACCGACCAGTCGGTGATCACCAGCCAACGCGGCAGCATCGCCATCCCGGTCGACCGGTTGGTCGCCGGCAACGGCAACTGGGGCCTGCACCCCGCCCTGGCGCCGCTGACGCCGATGTGGGATGCGGGCACCTTCGGCGCCGTTCACGGCGCCGGTCTCGCCTCGCCGAACCGCTCGCACTTCGACGCGATGGAGCAGGTCGAGCTCGCCAACCCCGGGTCGTCGACCCGGCAGGGCTGGATCAACCGGATGATCGGCCTCGGCTCCTCGCTGCCCGAGGAGCAGATGCAGCTCGGCAGCAGCATGCTGCCCACCGCCCTGGTCGGCCAGGCGCCGGCCCTGGGTGCCGGCCAGGTCACCGACCTCAAGCTGCCGGATCTTTGGAACGACAAGGAGCTGACCAAGTCCCTGCGGAAGATGTGGACCGGCACCGCCACCTCGCTGAACGGCGGCGTGCGCACGGCGCTCGGCTCGGTCGGCCGACTCGCCTCGCTGGCTGGTGACGGGGACGGCCTGAAGGCGGCCAAGACTCGCTATCCGGCAGGCCAGCTGCAGAGCGTTCTCGCCAACACCGCCCAACTGATCAAGGCAGAGGTCGGCGCCAAGATGATCACCATCGACTACGGCGACTGGGACATGCACAACGGCCTCGGCACCAGCGACCCGCAGCCCGGCCAGTGGATGTATGACCACCTCGACCACTTCGCCACCTCGATGAAGGCATTCTTCGACGACCTCGGCACCGTCGGCAACCGGGTGACCGTGGTGACGATCAGCGAGTTCGGCCGCCGGGTGCAGGCCAACGGCGACCACGGTGTCGACCACGGCTACTGCAATGCGATGCTCGCCCTCGGCGCGAGCGTGAACGGCGGCGACGTCCGGGGCAGCTCCGGGCTCAACCTGGACAAGTTGGCCGACGGCGACGTGCCGCTCCAGCACGACTACCGCAGCGTGCTCTGGGACGTCATCAAGGGGCGGTTCGGGCTCAGCGACGGCCAGCGGACTGCGGTCTTCCCCGGCAGTTGGAGCTATGCCTCGACCGGCATCATGAAGTGATCCGCGGGACGTCGTGCTCTGTGGTCGCCCGGGCGACCGGAGGGAATGGCCTCAGCCGGTGAGCCGGGCGAGCTCGGCGGTGACGTTGACGCGCGCCCGGGCCTCCCAGCGCTCGAAGGCGTACGCCGTGTGGAACAAGGCCGGCTTGGCCACGAGCTCCCGAAGCACCGCCGCCCGGCCCGCGCGGAAGTCGGTGTCGGAGACGTGGGCATACTCGCGGCGCACCGCGGCGGCGTACTCCTCGTAACGCTGGGCGCTGGTCGCCAGGATGGCTAGGTCGGCGTCGGTCAGCGCGGCGCCGTCGAGGTCGCCAGGCTCCGGTCGATGGCGCTCGGTGACCAGCACCAGCCGGGCCACCTCGGCGGCCACCGTCGCACCGACCAAGGGCGGCAGCGCCTCGGTCGCCCACTTGGCCGAGCGCTCCTCGTCGCCGGGGGCGGCGTCGTAGACCGCGTCGTGGAACCAGGCCGCCAACGCCGTCGTCGCTGCCTCGTGCTCTACTCCCGCGGCTGCCAACTCGGCTAGCCGGTCGAGCACCTCGGCCAGGTGGCGCAGGTCGTGGTAGCCGCGATCCGGCGCCGACCACGCGGCCAGCAAGGCGTCGCGTAGGTCGCCTCCGTCGGGCAGCGGCCAACGCGCGGCGAGGGCACCAGAATCCGGCATCGCACCATCGAAACACATCCGGACCGAACGACCGCGGAGCCGATGGTGACGCACGCCACCGGTAGCCGACCTGGTCTGGAGACAGGCTGCGAACGGTGCCATGGTGGAGTCATGACGACCCAGGCTGCACCGTCGAGTCAGGCTTCACCGTCGAGTCAGGCTTCACCGTCGAGTCAGATCCCGCCGCAGCGTCGCGAGATCGGGGTGACCGAGCTGGTCCTGCGCGATGCGCACCAGAGTCTGATGGCCACGCGGATGGCCTTGGAGGACATGGTCGACGCCTGCGCCGACATCGACGCTGCCGGCTTCTGGTCCGTCGAGTGCTGGGGCGGAGCGACCTACGACGCCTGCATCCGCTTCCTCAACGAGGACCCCTGGGTGCGGCTGCGCACCTTCCGGGAGCTGATGCCGAATAGCCGGCTGCAGATGCTGCTGCGTGGCCAGAACCTGCTCGGCTATCGGCACTACCAGGACGAGGTCGTCAACCGGTTCGTGGAGAAGTCCGCCGAGAACGGCATGGACGTCTACCGCGTCTTCGACGCTCTCAACGACGTGCGCAACGTCCGGCAAGCCATCGCGGCGGTGCGTCGAGTCGACAAGCATGCCCAAGGCACCATCTGCTACACCGAGTCACCCCTGCACACCGTGCAGGGGTACGTCGACCTCGCGCGGCAGCTGATGGACCTCGGCTGCGACTCGCTCTGCCTCAAGGACATGGCGGCACTGCTCAAGCCGCAACCTGCCTACGACATCGTCAAGGCGATCAAGGACGATCTCGGCCAGGACGTGCGCATCCACGTGCACTGCCATGCGACCACCGGGGTCACCCTGGTGAGCCTGATGAAGGCGATCGAGGCCGGCGCCGACGTCGTTGACACCGCCATCTCGTCGCTGTCGCTCGGCCCGGGCCACAACCCGACCGAGTCGTTGGTCGAGATGCTTGACCAGACGCCGTACACCACCGATCTCGACGAGGCTCGGCTGATCAGCATCAAGGACCACTTCGCGAAGGTGCGGCCGCGCTACACGCAGTTCATGTCGGCCATCACCGGCGTCGAGACCGAGATCTTCGAGAGCCAGATCCCCGGCGGGATGATCTCCAACATGGAGAGCCAGCTGCGTCAGCAGGGCGCCGGCGACAAGCTCAAGGAGGTCTTGGCGGAGGTGCCCCGGGTGCGCGCGGTCGCGGGCTACCCGCCGCTGGTGACACCGTCGTCGCAGATAGTCGGCACCCAGGCGGTCTTCAACGTGCTGATGGGGCGCTACAAGGTGCTCACCGCCGAGTTCGCCGACCTGATGCTGGGCTACTACGGCGCGACGCTCGGTGAGCGCGATCCGGAGATCGTCGAGGCGGCGCGGGTGCAGACTAAGAAGGAGCCCATCGAGGTGCGACCCGCCGATCTGCTCGAGCCCGAGTGGGCCAAGTTGCGCGAGGAGGCTGACGCCCTCGAGGGCGCCGACGGCAGCGACGAGGACGTGCTGACCTACGCCATGTTCCCCGGTGTCGCGCCGAACTTCTTCAAGGCTCGCCCGGACGGACCGGTCAACGTCGGCCGCGACCCGGCCGAGGTGGCGGTCGAGCAGCAGAACCAGGCAGCCGGCAGCGGGCCGGTCAAGGGACCGATCAGATACTCGGTCTCCATGGACGGCAAGGACCACCACGTCACGGTCGAGCGAGTGTGAGCGAGAAGATGGCACCCGGCAAGAGCAAGAGCATGGAGAAGCGGACCGAGGAACTGGTCGACCGACGGCACGAGGTCGAGCTCGGCGGTGGCGAGGCACGCCTCGACAAGCAGCGCGGCCAAGGCAAGTTGACCGCTCGCGAGCGGATCGCCGCGCTGCTGGATCCCGGGACCTTCCAGGAGACCGGGATGTTCGCCCGGCACCAGTCGACCTACTTCGGCCTCGGCGAGGTGGAGCTCCCCGCCGACGGCGTGGTGACCGGTGCGGGCGCGGTCTTCGGTCGCCCCGTCCACGTCGCCTCGCAGGACTTCACCGTCGCCGGTGGCTCTGCGGGAGAGGTGCACTCCGACAAGGTCGCCGCGATGATGAAGGCGAGCCTGATGACGGGCACCCCCTTCGTCTTCGTCAACGACTCCGGCGGCGCCCGGGTCCAAGAGGGCATCGGGTCGCTGGCCGGCTACGGCCGGGTCTTCTACAGCAACGTGCTGCTGTCCGGCGTGGTGCCACAGATCTCGATCATCGCGGGACCGTGCGCCGGCGGGGCGGCGTACTCACCCGCGCTGACCGACTTCATCATCCAGACCCGCAGGGCCCACATGTTCATCACCGGGCCGAACGTCATCACCCAGGTGACCGGCGAGCAGGTCACCGCGGAGGAGCTGGGCGGCGCCGACGCCCACATGGCGCTGTCGGGCGTCAACCACTTCGTGGTCGACGACGACGAGCAGGCCATCCTGGTCGCGCAGAAGCTGCTCAGCTTCCTGCCGCAGAACAACACCGAGGACCCGCCGATCGTCGACGCGGACCCGGTGATCGAGCCCGACCCCGAGTTGGCCGACATCGTGCCGGTCGAGCCCAAGTTGGGGTACGACGTCCGCGACGTCATCCTTCGCATCGTCGACCACGGCGACTTCTTGGAGAGCCAGGCGGGCTATGCGCAGAACATCGTGGTCGGCTTCGGCCGGATCAACGGCCGCACCGTCGGTGTGGTCGCCAACCAGCCGGCCGTGCTGTCGGGCGTGCTCGACATCGACGCCTCCGACAAGGGCTCCCGGTTCATCCGCTTCTGCAACGCCTTCAACATCCCGCTGCTGACCCTGGTCGACGTGCCGGGCTTCCTGCCCGGTGTTGCCCAGGAGCACAACGGGATCATCCGGCACGGCGCCAAGATGCTCTACGCCTACTCCGCGGCGACCGTCCCGAAGGTGACCGTGGTGCTGCGCAAGGCCTACGGCGGCGCCTATCTGGCGATGTGCTCGAAGGATCTCGGCGCCGACCGGGTGTTCGCCTGGCCGACGGCCGAGATCGCCGTGATGGGCGCCGAGGGTGCGGCCGAGATCGTCTTCCGGCGCGACATCGCGGCCGCCGAGGATCCGGACGCGAAGCGGGCCGAGGTGATCGAGGAGTATCGCGACACCTTCTCCACGCCGTACGTCGCCGCCTCCCGAGGTCTCGTGGACGACATCATCGAGCCGTCCCGCACCCGCGAGCAGGTCGCGCGGGCGCTGGAGATCCTCAGCGCCAAGCGGGATATCAGGCCCGCGAAGAAGCACGGGCTGGGTCCGACGTGAGCGGCGAACCGACCACGGCCGAGCTGCTCGAGACCGTGCGCACCCTCGCCGCCAGGGTCGAGTCCCTGGAGGCCGACCTCGCGGCCGTGCGAGCGGCGATGCCGACACCGGAGGTCTCCGAAGAGGTCGTCATCGCGATCTCGGCGGCGGTCGCGGCGTTCCTCGGCAAGCGGGCGCGGCTCAAGCAGGTGCGTTATCGCAGCAGCGCCGCCTGGACCCAGCAGGGTCGGGCCGCGGTCCAGGGCCACCAGATCATCCACGGAGTTCGGTGACCCGTGACGACAACGGCAATCGCAACCCCCATGGCAACGGAGTGGATGAGGTCATGCAGCTCAAGGTGACGGTCAACGGTGTCGCATACGACGTCGAAGTCGAGGTCGAGGAGGAGACCCGCCCGACGCTGGGCACCGTCTTCATGGGCGGCGGCTTCGTCCCCCAACATGCCTCGTCGGCGGCCGCTGCGCCGGTCACCGGCGGCGGGGACGGTGTCAAGGCCCCGCTCTCGGGGTCGGTGGCCAGGGTGCTGGTCGAAGAGGGCCAGCAGATCGAGGCGGGCGACGTGCTGGTGGTTCTCGAGGCGATGAAGATGGAGACCGAGATCACCGCGCCCACGGCTGGCACCGTCTCGGCCGTGCTGGTGTCTCCCGGTGATGCGGTGACCGGAGGACAGGTCCTGGTGCAGCTCGGCGACTGAACCTGCCTCTGGCAACCTGTCCGTCTTGGTCGCTAGGGTCACGGGTGAGGCAACCAATCGCCGATGCGAAGCGTCTCTCAGCCGAGAGGCCTCTCCCAGCGGAGATGGGTCGCCAGAGTTGACCAACGGGGGAGTCACATGTCGATGCGCCGTCGCGTCACCGCGGCCGTTCTGTCCGTCCTGCTCGCCGGTCCGCTGCTGATCGCCGCGGCGATGCCGGCCGATGCTGCATCCACCGAGACGGTGGCCGCGAAGCGCGCAGTGGGGAAGTGGACCGTCACCCAGATCGGTCCGCAGACCTATCGGGTCGCCTGGCGCGCGCCCGAACGACTGCCGTTGGGTGCCGACCGTCCGCAGATCCGCACGGGGAACGCCTCTCTGGGCGTCGCGCTGGTCGAGCGCGACGGCCGCACGGTCTATGTCGACGTGCAAGCGGCTCGCCAGCCGGATCCGACCGGCCTCGACGTGGTGCTGTCGGGAGACCGACTCAACATCAGCGGCGATGACGTCGCCGCGCGCTCCGGTGCCGCCAAGACTTCGGGCACGAAGGGCTCCTCGGTCGAGCGGGCGACGACGACCCTGCCCGACGACCCGGCCACGCCGGGAGCGTTCAACGTGCAGACCAGCGACTACGAGCTCGACCCGGTCAAGCTGCCGGGGATGCCCGAGCCGATCGAGATGGTCGGACACGTCGTGGAGCCCGTCGACACAGCGGCCACCGGGCCCAGGCCGATGGTGCTGTTCCTGCACGGGCGGCACTCCTACTGCTACAACCCCAAGAACGGCCATGACGGTTGGGAGTGGCCGTGCCAGCCTCCGTTCAAGGAGATCCCGAGCCACCTCGGCTACGACTACATCCAGCAGGTGCTTGCCTCCCAGGGCTACTTCACCGTCTCGGTGCGCGTCAACGGCATCAACGCCCAGGACTTCGCACTCAACGACGGGGGCGCGGATGCGCGCGCCCAGATCGTCGAGCGGCACCTGGACTACTGGGCCGACCAGGCCGCCGGGCACCAGCTCGACATGTCCGACGTGGTCCTGGTTGGCCATAGCCGCGGCGGCGAGGGCGTGGACCGCGCCTCGCTGGAGATCCCGCTCAGCGCGCCTTACCGCATCGCGGGCCAGGTCCTGCTCGCGCCGACCGACTTCGGTGGCCAGACTGCGGCCTATGTGCCGACCGTCACGGTGCTGCCCTACTGCGACGGTGACGTCTACGACCTCCAGGGCCAGATCTTCACCGACGCAGCGCGCGACCTGACCAACGACGACACCTCGCTGAAGAGCTCGGTGCTGGTGATGGGCGCCAACCACAACTTCTTCAACACCGAGTGGACGCCCGGCCTCGCCGAGGCGCCCGCGTGGGACGACTGGGGGGACACCGGGTCCGGACTCTGCGGCGAGGCCAACCCGGATCGGCTCACGCCGACCGAGCAGCAGGCGGTCGGCACGGCGTACGTCTCCGGAGCGGTGCACCTGTTCACCCGTGACGAGGAGGAGTTCCTCCCGATGTACGACGGCTCCGCCGTCAACGTCACCTCGACCGGGGACGCCGAGGTGTTCAGCCACGCCATCGGTGGCGGCCGGGTGGAGCGGAGGCCGGGTGTCGACAGCGGACTCTCCCTCGCTGACGGCGCCGACACCCAGCTCTGTTTGGGTGCCGTGACGTGGTCCCGGCCTCGGCACGGCTTGTGCGGCCGCGTCGGCGACCTGGACGGCAACGTGCCGCACTGGTCGGGCGAGGGCGACTTCTTGGCCAAGCGGAAGAACCTCGAGGTGGAGTGGTCTGCGCCGGGCCAGACCGGCGGGCTGGTCTTCGACGATCCGCTGGATCTGTCCGGCGGCCAGCGGCTCGAGCTGCGCACGATCGTCGACCCACTCGTGGGTGACGTCGCGTTCACGGTGCGCCTGACCGACGCCGACGGTCACCAGGCCGACGTGGTGCCCGAGGGTGGCAGTGCGCTTGCTGCGTTGCCGTCCAGCGACTGGCTCGGCAAGCGGTGGGGGCAGACGGTCATCGTCGACCCCTCGACCGCTGCGGGCACCGACCTCAGCGAGATCACCCAGGTCGACCTGGTCGCCGAGAGCAACCGCGGACACGTGTGGGTGCTCGACATGGCCGCCGCTCCCGACCAGCTCGCGGGAGTTCCCAACAGGCGGTTGCCAGTGGTGAGCCTGGGCAAGGTCAAGGTCGCCGAAGGCAATCGTCAAGCGTCCACCGCGAAGGTGCCGTTCACCGTCAGTGGCACGCTGACCCGTCCCGCAACGGTGGCGGTGGGCCAGTTGACCGATGGTGAGGACCTGGCCACGCTGGCCCTGGATCTCGCGCCGGGGCAGACCTCCGGGTCGCTGGTCGTCGACTACTTCGGTGACAAGCTCGACGGACCGAAGCGTCAGTTGACCCTGCTGGCGGCCTTCCCCAGGTCAGGGGTGATGACCGACCAGTACCTCGGCAGGCTGGTGATCCTCGACGACGATCCCACTCCGAAGGTCACCATGTCCCCGGTGCACCGACGGGTCAAGGAGGGCACGTCGGCGATGTGGCAGGTCACGCTGGCCAAGCCGGTCTCCTACGGTGTCTTTGTCTGGCTGAGGCCGGTCGCTGGCGGCGTCCACGGTCCGCGCCTCGCCGTTGGCGACGTGCCGCGTGACTGGCTCCGGGCGCACGGTGTGCCGCGGCGGGTGTCTGCCTCGACTCCGCTGCACCGGGCCAAGCTCGGGGTCTACGCCTACATCAAGCCCGGCCGGACCTCGACCACGTTGGCCATCCCGACCCTGCGCGACGGGACCAAGGAGGGCCGCGAGGCGGTCACCGCTCGGATCGTCGCCGACATGGCTGGCCACCGGTTGCGGGCCACGAAGACGATCTACGTCGTCGACCGCTGACCGAGGGAGGTGGGCCGGGTGGTCACCACGATCACTCGGCCATGCCGGGGGGCGTCCGAGCCGCTGGCGCAGCCCCGGCCTGGGTCGGGGGTCGGTCGGCGAGGATGTTCCAGACGACTGCGGCTATCACCATCAGGCCACCGATGACGCTGGCCGGTGCGGGACGCAGCCCGAAGCCGAGCCAGACCCACAGCGGCGCCAGCGGGGTGTCGAGTGCGGCAATGAGCGATGACCGGGCTGCTGGGATGTGCCGCGCGCCGGTGGAGTAGAGAATGAGGCCGAGTCCGAAGCTGACGACTCCGAACAGGGCGAGCTGGACAGACTCGACTGGCGTGACAGCCAGCGTGCCGGCGAACGGCAAGGCGATGAGCGCTCCGATCCATGCGGATAGGCAGGAGGCTGCGGTCATGGAGCGTTCTGGGTGCTGTCGGGCAACGACGGTGAACAGCGCCAGGCCGACAGTCATCCCTACCGCGAGAAGGTCGCCGAGGCGGCCCGCTCGACCGGTCGATCCGGTCATCGTGACGCACACTCCGATCAGGGCGACCCCGCCGGCGAGGAGTACGCGTCGGCTGGGGCGCTCGCGCGATAGTCCATAAGCCATCGCCGCGGCCACAAAGGGTGCGGTGGCGTAGATGACGACCACGTTTGTCACCGAGGTGTGGCGCAGGGCGCCGAGATAGCAGATCATGCTCAGCCCGTTGCACAGCGCGGCGATCCAGCCAGCCTTCTTGAGCGAGGCGACGGCGTGCCAGGCCCGCCGGCGCTGGGTGGCGACCAGCCAGCCGGTGAGGAACAGGCCGCCGAAGACGTTGCGCCACACCACCGTGGCGAACGTGCCGATGTCGATCAGGTGAGTGAAAAATCCGGCGGTGGACCATGCCACGGCTGCACCGGCGACCATGACTACGCCGAGCGAGGGGTTCTCGGCTGGAGTCGAGTCGGCCGGGGAGCCGTCGGCCGACGGCAGGGTCAACGCCAACTCGTCACGTCAACGCCGAGTCGCCCCAAGACATCGGCGCCTGGCGGGCGTAGGCGGACGGCGCGCCCGGTCCCGATGCGTTGGATGCCGGCGATCGCAAGAAGCTGGGTCAGCACAGCCGCACCGAGGGCGCCGGCAAGGTGCGGCCTCTTCTCACTCCAGTCCAGGCAGGCCAACGTGGTCGGTCGGCGCGCACGGACGACCTCGGCGACGTCGATCCCTTCCGACTCGAAGGCACGGTGCCCCTGTGGCGTCATCGCGAAGCCACGCTCGGCGGGCTCGAGATGGCCGGAGGACACGAAGCCGTCGGCGACCAGCACACCGAGGCGACCGGCGAGATGGTCGTAGCAGGTGCGTGCCCGATGTAGCGCCTCCATCTTGCTGATCTTGGTGAGCCCGGACTCGACACGCAGCGGAGCCAGGGTGGACAGGCTCTCCAGGGCCTGGGCTATCTCGTCGCTGGCGAGATGGTAGAGGCGATGCCGTCCCTGCTGTGTGCTGGTCACCAGACCACCCGCGGTCATGGCCGCCAGATGCTCGCTCGCCGTCGACGACGAGATGCCCGCCGCCCGGGCCAGGTCGCCCACTGCCCAATCGCCGCCGTCGAAGAGTGCGTCCAGCATGGCCGCCCGTGACGGGACGGCGAGGAGGCGGCCCAGGGTCGCCAGGTCGTTGCTTGTCGACACGACGCAGACCCTAGTGGCGTGACGTGTCGGTGCCGGCCGACATGTGGCAGCGGTCGCCCGGCCGCCGAGCTGGATTGAGTACCTCGGCTCTGTCGCTAGGGCGGCGTGCGGCCGAGGCTCGGAGTGCCCCCGCACTCTCGAACTGACAAGGAGCATCCCATGTCCGTCCTCTCCCGAGCTGCCGCGGCCCTGACCGGCACGGTGTTGGTCGTCCTCACCCTCTCTGTTCCTGCGCACGCAGACGTTCTCCGTCACCGAGACCACCGCCACGACCTGATCTGGTTCGACGGCCAGCAACACAGCGCCCGGCCTCGTGCCACCAATCCAGACATCACTCGAGTCACCATCCGACACGGTGCCCATCAGGTCAGCGTGCGGGTGACGGCGCGCGAGGTGACCCGGCGCACCGACCTGGCGGTGGTGCGGATCGCGACACCCGAGGGCCGCTACTGGGTGTCGGTCTTCCTCGACGAGGACTACGTCATGGTCATGCAGCACGACCAGGAGGTGACCTGTCCCCGCGCTACGGCCAGCCGGTTCGTGCGTCGAGACCTCGTGACCATCACCGTCCCCCGGCGATGCCTGGACAACCCGCGGTGGGTCAAGGTCGGCGGAGGGGTCATCAAGACCGGGCCGGGTGGCACGGCCGAGAAGGGCTATCTCGACGTCATGTTCGGCGGCAGCCACGCCGGCGAGGGTGAGAAGGTCTTGCTGAGCCGACGGGTGGCAAGCAACTGACGAGGCGTGGTCCCGCGCCCAGGCAAGAGGCATAGGGGCGGGGCCGCTGCGAGCCTCGAGGGATCACTCAATGAGGTCAGCGGCGTCGATGATGCGATAGGCATAGCCCTGCTCGGCCAGGAAGCGCTGACGATTCTGCGCGAAGTCCGCGTCCAGGGTGTCGCGGGCGACGATGGCATAGAAGCGCGCGGTGCGGCCGTCGGCCTTGGGCCGCAGCAGCCGGCCCAACCGCTGGGCCTCCTCCTGGCGTGAGCCGAAGGAGCCGGAGACCTGGATCGCGACGGCGGCCTCGGGCAGATCGACGGAGAAGTTCGCCACCTTCGAGACCACCAGCAAGGAGAGCTCGCCGGTGCGGAAGGCGTCGAAGAGCCGCTGCCGCTCCTTGACCGGCGTCTCACCCTTGATCACCGGTGCGTCCAGGTCGGCGGCGATCTCGTCGAGCTGGTCGAGATACTGCCCGATCACCAGGGTCGGCTCGCCCCAGTGCTGGGTGACCAGCTGCTCGGCGACCCGGGTCTTGGCCGGCGTGCAGGAGGCAAGCCGGTAGCGGTCGTCGGCCTCGGCAGTGGCATAGGCGATCCGCTCGTTCGGATCGAGGGTCACCCGCACCTCGACACAGTCGGCCGGCGCGATCCAGCCCTGGGCCTCGATGTCCTTCCACGGGGCGTCGTACCTCTTCGGTCCGATCAGGCTGAAGACATCCCCCTCGCGACCGTCCTCACGGACCAGCGTGGCGGTGAGTCCGAGCCGGCGCCGTGCCTGCAGCTCTGCGGTCATCCGGAAGATCGGCGCCGGCAGCAGGTGCACCTCGTCGTAGACGATCAGGCCCCAGTCGCGCGCGTCGAACAGGTCGAGGTGGGTGTAGCTGCCGTTGCGGCGAGTGGTCATCACTTGGTACGTCGCGATGGTGACGGGTCGGATCTCCTTGACCGCACCGCTGTACTCCCCGATCTCGTCCTCGCTCAACGAGGTCCGCCGGACCAGCTCGTCCTTCCACTGCCGCGCGGCCACGGTGTTGGTGACCAAGATCAGCGTGGTCGCCTCCGCGTGGGCCATCGCTGCCGCGCCGACGATCGTCTTGCCCGCACCGCACGGCAGCACGACGACGCCGGATCCGCCGTGCCAGAAGGCTTCGGCCGCATCACGCTGGTAGTCGCGCAACGACCAGCCTTCCTCGCGCAGCTGGATCGGGTGGGCCTCCCCGTCGACGTAGCCGGCCAGGTCCTCGGCCGGCCAGCCCAGCTTGAGCAGCGCCTGCTTGAGGTTCCCCCGCTCCGAGGCATGCACGACGGCGGTGTCCTCGTCGAGACGATCTCCGATCATCCCGGCGATCCGCTTGGCGCGCAGCACCTCCTCGAACACGGCGCGATCGGTGGAGACCAGGACGAGGCCGTGCGTCGGATGCTTCTCCAGCCGCAGACGACCGAACCGAGCCATCGTCTCGGCGACGTCGACGAGCAGCGCGTGCGGCACGGCATACCGGCTGTAGTGGAGCAGCGCATCGACCACCTGCTCGGCGTCGTGGCCCGCCGCGCGGGCGTTCCACAGGCCGAGGTTGGTGAGCCGGTAGGTGTGCACGTGCTCGGGGCTGCGCTCCAGCTCCGCGAACGGCGCGATCGCCTTGCGGCACTCACCAGCCTGCGGGTGGTCGACTTCCAACAGGAGCGTCTTGTCCGACTGGACGATCAGCGGGCCGGTGGTCACCCCGGAATCCTAGAGACCCACGCCAGCGGTGGGCTCGACCGCGCCGATGACGACCGTCGCGGCGCGCTCGGGATCGGTGCGAGGCTCGGCCCTCAGGCCGGCCGCTTCCACCAGCTCGACCAGCACCGGCGCCTGGCCGGCACTGGTCTCGATGATCAGGTGGCCTCCAGGCGCCAACCACTGGGGCGCGGCCTCGACCACACGGCGGACCACCTGGAGACCGTCCGGGCCACCGTCGAGAGTGGGCAGGGGCTCGTGCTCGCGAGCCTCGCGGGGCATCGTGGCGATCTGATCGGTGGGGACGTACGGCGCGTTGGCGGCGAGCACGTCCACCCGGCCGCGAAGCGTCGTCGGGAGGGATGAGTCGATGTCGCCGATCGACACCTCGGCACCGGGCAGATTGGCGCGGGCACAGGCGACGGCTGCCGCATCGAGGTCGGCCGCCCAGACCCGAGTGTCGGGTCGAGCCGCCGCGGTCGCCGCTGCGATCGCACCCACCCCACAGCACAGTTCAACGACCACCGCTGGCCGGTCACGGGGAGCAGCACCTTCGAGCAGTTCGATCGCGGTCTCCGCCACCAACTCGCTGCGCCGACGCGGGACGAAGACACCGGGAGCCACCGCGAGCCGCAGGCCGCCGAACTCGACCCAGCCGAGCACCAGCTCCAAGGGCTCGCCGCTCACGCGTCGGGCCACCATGGCGTCGAGCTCGGCTCCCTCGGCGGCCTCGGTCAGCAGCCTGGCCTCGTCCTCGGCGAAGACGCATCCCGCTGCCCGCAGCCGGGCGACCAGCTCGGCCGGAGGAGCGTCAGCTGGCGGCGGCACGCTTCCGCGCGCGGAAGGCAGCGACATTGGCTCGAGACGAACAGCGGTCGGAGCAATAGCGACGGGAGTGGTTCGGCGAGGTGTCGACGAAGACGTTGGCGCAGGGGCTCGCTCGACACACGCCCAGCCGCTCCGGGCCGAGATCACACACCACCGTGGCCAGCCCGAGCAACGCTTCGGAGATCACCAGGTCTGCGACCGAGGCCGACCTCGTCGCGACGTGGAGGTGCAGTCGATCCGGGTTGTGTTCAGAGATGAACGGTGTGATGGGGTGCCGGCGCAGCAGCGAGTTCAGGGTCGCGATGACCTGCGCGGGATCGTCGGCGACCGAGGACTCGAAGCTCGGCCGCAGCTTCTTCTGGAAGCGGGTCAGGGTGGTGACGTCGTGGTCGGTGACTCGGTCCTGCTGCCAGACACGGTAGGCGGGGGTGTCGAGGAAGGCGATCAGGCTCGCTCGATCCCTCAACGGGGTGTTGAGCAGCCTGGCCGCACCTTCGGCGTACGCCAAGAAGTCCACCGATCCACTTTAGTGGGTGCCTGGTTGCGAGGTGACCGGTTTCGGGGACCCGGGCGTCAGCCGCTCGTGGCGGGACGGACGGAGGTGACCCGATGCAGCGCGAAGGAGCGACGCAGCTCGGTGCGGTGGTCGTGTGCGGTGAGGTGGCCGCCCTCGACCGAGAGCGGGTCGACGACGCGCTCGGTGGCGGTGCCGTGGTGGTCGACGTAGCCGATCACCACCGTGCGGCTCGCCTCGACCGCCTCGCGGAGTGCGGCCAGGCTGTCGGCCGGTGACATCGGCCCGCTGCCGCGTGGTCGCGAGGCGGCGGCTCGGTCACCAGCGCGCAGCGCCGTGACCAGGGCCGTCAGCTGCGCCGTCTCGCGGGCGGCCGTGATGGCGGTCGGTCGTCGGTCGCGTGGGACCCGAGCACGGTGCTGACGTGGCCGACCGATCTGAACGCTCCCGTCGGGGGCCTCGACCACCGGAGCCGTCCCCAGCTCGCGCAGCGCCGCCAGCAACTCCTCCGCGGGGACGGCGCCGACCACGACCGTCGGGGCGAGGCGTCGCAGGCCCCAGGCCGCTGCTCTTGGGTCGCGGAGCAACCGGGTGAGCGTGGCCTCGTCGTCGGAGCGGACGAATGCCTCGGCGTGCCCGATCCGGATCGTGCCGAACGTGCGCGCCACATCGTCGATCAGATAGCTCAGCGGTTGCGGGATCGCGGTGCGAGACACCCGCGCCAGGAAGGCGTGCACCTCGGCAGCCGACCAGCCGGTGTCGAAAGCTCGTCGCACTGACTGGGGGGTGAAGCGGTAGACGGTCGCGCCACCGCGTGACTCCACCTCGGCGATCATGTGGAGGGTGCGGGCGAGCTCGGGGGTCAGCGGTCCGGGTGCCACCGCCGTCAGGTCGGCCTGCACGAGGATGTGGTCGACCGGCTCCGGCAGCAGGGGGTCGAGGGCCTGCGCTACGGCCTCGCGGTCACCCGACAGCAGCAGCCTGGCCGCACGGGAGAGTGCTCCTAGCCCGGTCAGCCCGAGCGTGGCCGCCTCGGTCAGCGTCCACTCGATCATCTCGACCCGGCTGGCTGGCCGGCGGGGCCGTAGCCAGCACACCCGAGCGACCAGCGAGGGTGGTCCGGTGCCGGCCGCGAGGACCCGACCGGGCTCGAGCGTGGCGAGCACCGCCAGCGTCATCCGACGACTCTCCACCGCGAAGACACTCGAGAGCTCCGGCGCGAGCGCGTTGCGGGCCTTGCCGGCCTGGTCGCGGAGCCCGACGAGCGCGGGCAGTCGCGGGCTGTCCAGCCACGCGGTCACGAGTTGGCTCCACCGATCGGCGGCGGAGGCCGATAGCCACGGATCGAAGGCATCGGTGGGCAGCCAGGCCGGTTCGCCGTCCGCGTCTCCCGTGGCCAACAGTCCTGCGGCGGCGGCCACCTCGACCAGGAGGGCCGCCGTCGACTCGTCCACCTGGAGCGCGCGGGCCGCAGCCTTCAGGTCGCGCACCCCGAGGCCGCCCGACCGGAGTGCGAGTGGGGGATGCGTGCCCCACTGATCCAGCAGCAGCTCGATGCGGCGCACTGCTTCGTACGCCGCTCCGGCAGCGGTCCGCTCCACCAGATCGGGGTCCCGCTCCGAGGTGAGCACGGCTGGCATCTGGTCGACCGGCTCCCGGGTGGTGCGTCCACCGCGCAGCGCGACCGCGACCTCGCCGGGGAGGACGACCACCCCACCGTCTCGGGGCAGCACCAGGCGCGCGGCCAACAACTCCTGGGCTGGCGTGGCAGCGACATCGCCGGCGCTGGCGGTTGTCGTCCCGTGTCCGCCGTGGGAGTCGAGGTGCTCGAGCAGGGCCCGCGCCGCGGGGCTCAGCCCTGTCAGAGCGGCGGCCACGGTGTCGGGGCGGGCCTCGCCGGGGGAGCGGGGCCGTAGTCCGGAGCCACCCGGCGCGAACCCCAGTCCCTCCAGGGTGCCGGTCAGCGCGCGCAGGCCCTCCGGCGACTCCCACGCGAGGGCCAGATCGACGAGTCTCTCGGCGGCCGACATGGTCGCGCGAGGGTCCGCGTAGACCAAGGTGACCAGCTCAGCGACAGCGCACGGTCCGAGCGCCGCCAAGGCCTCCAGCACGGCCAGCTCGAGGTGCGTCAGCTGATCCGTCGCCCGCAGCAGCGAGGCCCGCACGGCAGCCCGTGAGGCGAGTTGCGCGGAGTCCTGCGGTGCTGGCGAGGCGAGGTCGGGCCGATCGTGCAGGAGCGCCGCAAGACGCCCGTCGGACCAGGCACGCAACTGGTCGGCGAGAGAGCGGGGCGGAGCACTCGCGGCCATCCCGCTCACGCTACCCGGCCCGTCCGCTTGCCAACCGCCTGCCTCGACCCCCAGCCTTGTGCCTCAGCCTTGTCCCTCAACCTTGTCTCGGGATCCGCAGGAGGTGGCATGACCCGCGTAGAGCTGCGCTATGGCGCGGCCACCGATGTCGGCATGGTGCGGGCGGTCAACGAGGACGCCTATCTGGCCGAGCCACCGGTGTTCGTCGTCGCCGACGGGATGGGTGGGCATGATGGCGGCGAGGTCGCCAGTGGCATCGTCGTGGAGGAGTTTGCCCGCATCGGCGACGATCGACTGGACACGGTGGCCGCCGCCCGCCGCATCGTCGACGCGCTGGTGGCCAGCCAGGCCCGCATCGGTGAGTTCTCCGCCGAGCACCGCGCGCAAGGATCCCCGCAGTGGTACTCCGGCACCACGGTCGTGGTCGCCCTTCTGGTGGCCGAGGGGGCCGACGCCGCTTGGCTGGTCGTGAATCTCGGCGACTCCCGGGCCTACCGGCTGAGCGGCGGAGACCTGAGCCAAGTCACCGTCGACCACTCGGTCGTCCAGGAGTTGATCGACGCGGGCGAGATCGACCCCGGGGATGCGTCGCTCCATCCGGATCGGCACGTGGTGACGCGGGCACTGGGCGGTCCCGAAGAGGTGGCCCCCGACTTCTTCCTGGTCCCGCTCGCTGACGCCGAGCGACTGCTGCTCTGCTCGGACGGCGTCAACGGCATGATCGACGACGAACGGATCGGCGCGATCCTCCGTGAGGCTCCCGATCCGGGGGCCGCAGCGGACCGGTTGGTGGCGGCAGCGATCGAGGCCGGAGGACGCGATAACGCCACCGCGGTGGTCGTCGATGTGGTGGGATGGGCGCCATGACTGCCGATCCCGTGCGTCGGTCCTACCGTCCCGGTGGCTGGTTCGCGATCTTCGGAGACGGTGCCACCGTGCTGCTGCCACCCTCCGAGAAGCACCGCGTCGCCGCCATCTGGGAGTTGGTCGACGAGGGCGCCGGCTTCGACGAGGTGCTCGATGCCCTCCTGGCCAGCGGCCTGCGAGACCTCCCCGGCTTCGTGCTCGTGAGCGAGACCGAGCAGGGCACCAAGGTCGTGCTCCGCGGCCCCGCGGTGGCCGCCTTCGTGGCCGAGGGCGCGATGGTGCAGCTCGCAGGCAGCACCGACACGACCTGGGTCGAGCGGACCCTGACCGGCGTCTCTCGGATGTTCGTCCAGTTGGAGCCGACCGAGGACGTCGACGAGGAGCTGGTGATCACCTCCGGTCTGGTGCGAGTCGGCCGCGTCGAGGAGCCGCCGTACGTGCCTGCTCGACCGGCCTCGCCCGCGTCAGATGACGACGAGCCCGTCGCAGATGTCGATCAGAGTGTCGACGTCGACGAGGACGCCGAGCAGCCCATCGTGCCAGTCCTCAGCGACCAGGCCGAGGACTCTGCTGACGAGGCGCCCGCGGGCGAGGACGCCGGCGACGGCGAGCCCGAGGTCCCGCCCGCCGACTTCGAGACCTTCGACCCGCTGCCGGCTGCCCCTACGCACGCCGCCGAGTCCGTCGCCGCCGAGCCGATCGCCGCAGAGCCGATCACCGAGCCGGCGTCGAGTGGCGAGCACCAGCCCGCGGACTCTCCGACCCCGGCCAGTGACCCGCTGTCCGAGGGAGAGCCGCTGGCCTCGGGGGACCGGCTGGAGCGACCCGCGCCGGGTGTGTCGGCACCGTTGCCGGACCCCGAGCCGATGGAGCCGGTGGCCAGGCTGCTGTTCTCCAGCGGGCCCGTGATCGACGTGGACCGCGCGGTCCTGATCGGGCGGGCCCCGGAGATGCGGCGGTTCGCACCATCTGATCAGCCGATGCTGGTCACCGTGCCGAGCCCGCACCAGGAGATCTCCTCCACGCACCTGGAGGTGCGCCCCGGCTCCGAGGCGGATCTCGGCCATGCCGTCGTCACCGACCTCGGCTCGACCAACGGCACCGTGCTGATGCTGCCCGGCCAGCCGCCGGAGGATCTCAAGCCCGGCATGTCCATCCGACTGCAGGTCGGCGCGATCATCGACCTCGGCGACGGCGCCACCATCCGGGTCACCGGCGTCTGACCCCTCGCTCTCCACGGACGGACCGCACCTACTACCGGCTCTGGTCGCCGGACCGAGCGGATGTGATCTACGCCACTACCATGACGAGATGGAGTCATCTGCCGCAGGCGAGACCACGCCAGCTCTGCTCGACGAGACCATCGGGGCGAACTTCGAGCGCACCGTGGCGACCTACCCCGACCGCGAGGCGCTCGTCGAGGCCGCGACCGGACGACGCTGGACCTGGGCGGATCTCGACCGCGACGTCGATGCGCTGGCGCGCGGGCTGATCGGCGCCGAGATCGCCAAGGGCGACCGGGTCGGCATCTGGGCGCCCAACTGTGCGGAGTGGACACTCACCCAGTTCGCCACCGCGAAGATCGGGGCGATCCTGGTCAATGTCAACCCCGCGTATCGCACCCATGAGCTCGCCTATGCCGTCAACCAGTCGGGACTGCGGCTGCTGATCGCGGCGTCGAGCTTCAAGACCAGTGACTACCGCGCCATGGTGGAGCAGACCCGCGAGGAGTGCCGCACCCTCGAACGGGTCGTCTACCTCGACACCGACGACTGGGCGACCCTGATCGCCGAAGGGGAGGGGACCGCCGCCTCGGCCCTGACCGACCGGATGTCGACGCTGGCGCCGGAGGATGCGATCAACATTCAGTACACCTCGGGCACCACCGGCTATCCCAAAGGCGCCACGCTCTCACACCGCAACATCCTCAACAACGGCTTCTTCACCACCGAGCTGATCGGCTTCACCGAGGCCGACCGGCTGTGCATCCCGGTGCCCTTCTACCACTGCTTCGGCATGGTGATGGGCAATCTCGGTTGCAGCACCCACGGCGCCACCATGGTCATCCCCGCGCCGGCCTTCGACCCGGCCACCACGCTGCGGGTCGTGGCCGAGGAGCGGTGCACCGGTGTCTACGGCGTGCCCACCATGTTCATAGCCATGCAGAGCGACCCCTCCTTCGCCGATCACGACCTGTCCTCCTTGCGCACCGGGGTGATGGCGGGCGCGATCTGCCCGGTCGAGGTGATGAAGCGCTGCGTGGAGGACATGCACATGGCCGAGGTGGCCATCGCCTACGGGATGACCGAGACCTCGCCCGTGTCCTGCCAGACCCGGACCGACGACGACCTGGAGCGACGCACTGCCACCATCGGCCGCGCCCACCCACACGTCGAGATCAAGATCGTCGACCCCCTCACCGGCGAGACCGTCGACCGCGGCGAGACCGGAGAGTTCTGCACGCGCGGCTACTCCGTGATGCTCGGCTACTGGGACGAGCCAGCCAAGACCGCCGAGGCGGTCGACACGGACGGCTGGATGCACACCGGCGACCTGGCCGTGATGCGCGCGGACGGCTACTGCAACATCGTCGGCCGCATCAAGGACATGGTCATCCGAGGCGGCGAGAACATCTATCCCAAGGAGATCGAGGAGTTCCTCTATCAGCATCCCGACATCGAAGACGTGCAGGTGATCGGAGTCCCCGACGAGAAGTACGGCGAGGAGCTGTGCGCCTGGGTCAAGATGCGCGCCGGCTGCGACCCACTCGACGCCACCGCCATCCGAACGTTCTCCGAGGGGCGACTGGCGCACTACAAGATCCCGCGCTACGTGATGGTCGTCGACGAGTTCCCGATGACCGTCACCGGCAAGATCCGCAAGGTTCAGATGCGCGAGGAGTC
The DNA here is from genome assembly GCF_047602075.1 of Nocardioides sp. GTDB lineage: Bacteria > Actinomycetota > Actinomycetes > Propionibacteriales > Nocardioidaceae > Nocardioides. The sequence continues at coordinate 1,883,113 of NZ_JASGIF010000001.1, read as the reverse complement.
CGCCCAAGCACTCGGCCTCGCCTGACAATCTGGCCCGGCAATAGGGAATGGGTTGGTCAGGGGAGACACCAGGTCTCTAGGCTGGTCGCCAGTTCTACCCCCGCAACTCAAGTCACACGACGCCGGCTGGCGTCGTACCCCAGCAGATCGAGGAAGGTCCGTGGCGTGCCTACTGGCAAGGTGAAGTGGTTCGACGCCGAGAAGGGCTTCGGGTTCCTCTCCCAGGAGAGCGGCCCCGACGTCTACGTGCACGCCGACGCGCTGCCCGAAGGTGTCACCACCGTGAAGGCGGGCACCCGCGTCGAGTTCGGCATCGCCCAAGGCCGCCGCGGCGACCAGGCCCTCCAGGTCCGCATCCTCGACTCGCCCCAATCAGTGCAGCGCAACCGGTCGATGGCCAAGCGCAAGAAGCCCGAGGAGATGGTCCCGATCGTCGAGGACCTGATCCGGCTGCTCGACGGGGTGGGCGAGACCTACCGTCACGGTCGGCACCCCGAGGCACGAACCGCCCGCCCGGTCGCCAAGCTGCTGCGCGCCCTCGCCGACGAGCTGGAGCTCTGAGCCCGGACCCACCGGGCTCAGCCGGCCTCCCGAGACGAGCGAGCGGGGGAGCCAGGTGGCGCAGCCGGCCCTCGCCCCGGCCGCACCGCGAGCACCAGGGCCAGCCAGATCAGCAGCACCGTGGCAGCGATGCCCAGCCCGAGCCGCGGCAGCAGCGGGATCGCGATGCCGACCAGACCTCCGATCACCCAGGCGAGCTGCAGAGTGGTGTCGGAGCGGGCCAGCGCGCTGGTGCGCACCCGCTCCGGCACGTCCCGCTGGATGGTGGAGTCCAAGGAGAGCTTCGCGAGTGACTGGGCGAGGCCGGCGGTGAGCCCGAGCAGGGCGACAGTCACCACCCCGTAGAGCAGCGCAGCCAGCAGCGCCACTAGCGCGTCGGCGGTGAGCGCCAACACGACGGTGACCCGCGGGTTGACCCGCTTGAGGACGGAGGCGAGCGCGATACCGAGCGTGTTGCCCAGTCCGGCCGAGCCGATGACCAGGCCGAGCAGGAGCTCGGGAGACCAGCCCTCGATCGGGTTCTCACGCAGCAGGAACGCCATGAACATGGTCAAGAAGCCGGACAGCCACCGAGGCCCGACGTTGGCGCGCAGCGCGAACGCCACCGAGCCCGGGATCCGCACTCGGATCCGTCCGCTGCGCCCCGGCGTCGCGGACTCCTCGCCCGTCATCGTCATCGTGCCCTCGCCGACGCTGGAGTCGACCTGTGCAGGCAGCAGGATCGCCAGCACCGTGCCCACGACGAACAGCACGAACGCATAGCGCAGCGACCACTCCGGCCCGATCAGGCTGGTGAGCCCGGCGATCGGGGCCGAGATCGCCGCGCCGACCACGCCGGCCAGCGAGATGCGACCGTTGGCCTTGACCAGGGTCTGCGAAGGAGGCACGACGCGGGGCACGGCGGCCGCCCGCGTGACGGCGTACGCCTTCGAGGCGACCAGACAACCCAGCGCCGTCGGGAAGAGCCACGGTGAGTCGGTGCTGACCGCCGAGGCGAGCGCCCAGGCCAGGAACGCCCGGAGCGCGAGGGTGGCGCCGATGGCCCAGCGGCGGCCATGGCTGAACCGATCCAGGAACGGCCCGATCAGGGGCGCCACGACCGCGAACGGGAGCATCGTCATCAGCAGGAACAGGGCGACCTGCCCACGGGCTTCACCTGTCGGCACCTGGAAGAACAAGGTGCCCGCCAACGAGACTGCGATCGCGGCATCGCCGGCTGCGTTGAAGGCATGCAGTTCGATGAGCCGAGACAGGCCCGAGTCGCCCGCACCCTCCGACCTGGCGGCCCGTCGGGCCTGCCGGACCGTGTAGCCACTCGCCCGACCGGTCGCTCGTGCGATATTGCGCAGCCCACGCCCGGTCGCCCGCGCGGCGCCGCCGATCCGACGCGTCGAACTCGGCCGATCCGCCTCTCGCTCCTGATCCGGATGGAGGTGGGGACCATCCGGTGGCGTCGGCGACATGTCCCTATCCTGCCCCGTCAACCCGAGCCGATGCGTGACATCATGTGCCGGTGACCACCGCCAAGCTCGACGCCACCGGGGCGGCCGCCGTCGAGGCGGCCCGAGCCGCCCTCATCGACGAGGCACCCGCGGAGGACGTCGGCGAGCACCTCGGTGCCCAGGCAGAGGGCGATCGGGTCGTCACCCACCTGTTCGAGTGCACGCGGCGCGGCTACCGCGGCTGGCGCTGGTCGGTCACCGTGACCCGGATCCCGCGCGCCAAGCAGGTCACCGTCGACGAGGTCGTGCTGATCCCCGGGGAAGACGCGATCATCGCGCCGGCCTGGGTGCCCTACCGCGAACGCGTCCAGCCAGGCGATCTGTCCGCCGGTGACCTCCTCCCCGTGGAGGAGGACGACCCGCGCCTGGTCCCGACGTACTCCTTCGGCGACGACCCCCTCTCGTCCGACGAGAAGACCCAGATCCGACACGTCGCCCAAGAGCTCTACTTCGGCCGGGTGCGCACCCTCTCGGTCGAGGGCCGCGACCTCGCCGCCGAGCGGTGGTACGACGGCCCAGGTGGCCCCTCCTCGCCGCTAGCCCAAGCCGCGCCGGCAATGTGCACGAGTTGCGGCTTCCTGATCCAGCTCTCCGGGCCGCTCGCCGAGCTGTTCGGTGTGTGCGCCAACGGCAGCGCCAACGACGACGGCCGGGTGGTGTCCTTCGACCACGGCTGCGGGGCGCACTCCGAGGCGACGCTGCCCAAGCGGGCCCGGCCGCAGGCGCTCCCTCCCCACGTCTGGGACACCGTCGACGATCTCGTCGAGCTGTAGTCGCAGTCGCGCTGTCGCTCACTCGTCGGCTGGTCGGGACCGCCGCCGACGACGGACATACTCCAAGCCGAACAGGCCCAGCGCCAGTCCGGCCAGGCAGGTCCACAGCCACCACAGGCGGTCGGAGTCGCGCAGCTGACCGTAGAACGGCAACAGCCCGACGAAGGCGATGAACCACAGCGCGCAGCCCACCGAGACGGTCCGCACGCCGTCGACGTCGAGAGGCTCGACATCGGCGACCAGATAGGTGCGGCGGCCGATCTCGTGCTTGGTCGGCTGCTCGTCGCGGAACTCCACGATCGCCCACGCTACCCGCCTCGGCCCGAGGCCGGACCTCCACCTCGCACGGGGTCTCCCCGGAGCCCGCTCCATCTGCCAGACTCTGCGAACGTGACCAGTCGCAACCGGGGCAAGGCCAAGCGTCCACACCCAGGTCGACCGGGAGGCAATCCCGCTGGCCGTTCCGGCAAGTCCGGCAAACACCCCTCCGGGCCGGGTGGCCTCGACGGCTTCTTCAAGATCACCCAGCGCGGCTCCACCGTCGAGCGTGAGATCCGAGGCGGGGTCGTCACCTTCTTCACGATGGCCTACATCGTGGCGCTGAACCCGATCATCCTCGGCTTCGCCGCCGACGGGGACGGGAAGTTCCTCGGTGGTGGGTCCGGTGACGGCTCCAATCTCGCCGCCATCGCCGCGGGCACGGCGCTCGTCGCCGGCTTGATGACGATCCTGATGGGTGTCGTGGCCAACTATCCGTTGGCGTTGGCCACCGGGCTCGGCCTCAACGCCTTCGTCGCCTACACCGTGGCAGCCAAGGCGACCTGGGCTGACGCGATGGGCCTGGTAGTGATCGAAGGTCTGATCATCCTGCTCCTCGTGCTCACCGGCTTCCGACAGGCGATCTTCCATGCGGTGCCCACGCAGCTCAAGACCGCCATCTCGGTCGGGATCGGCCTGTTCATCGCGCTGATCGGCTTCGTCGACGCCGGCTGGGTGCGCCGCATCCCCGACGCGGCCGGCACTACCGTCCCAGTCCAGCTCGGTCCGTCCGGATCGCTCGCCGGCTGGCCGGCGCTCGTCTTCGCGGTCGGCTTGATCCTGGTCATCGCCTTGTGGGTGCGCGGCGTGCGCGGTGCGATCCTGATCTCGATCATCGCCACCACGGTGCTCGCCATCGTGGTGGAGGCGATCAGCAAGATCGGTCCGATGGTCGGCGGCGACGGCAGCTACAACCCGAAGGGCTGGGGTCTCAACGTGCCCTCGTTCCCCGACAAGCTCGTCGACATGCCCGACCTGGGCACGCTCGGCCACTTCAACCTGCTCGGCTCGTTCTCGAGCATCGGCTTCGTCGCGACCGCGCTGCTCATCTTCACGCTGATGCTGGCCGACTTCTTCGACACGATGGGCACGATGACCGCCATCGGCGCAGAGGCCGGACTGCTCGACAAGGACGGCACGCCGCCCAACACCACCAAGATCCTGGTCGTCGACTCCGTCGCCGCCGCGGCTGGTGGCGCCGCCGGTGTCTCGTCCAACACCTCCTATATCGAGTCCGCCTCCGGCGTCGGCGAGGGCGCCCGCACGGGTCTGGCCTCGGTGGTGACCGGTGTCCTCTTCCTGCTGACCATGTTCATCACGCCGCTGGTCGAGGTGATCCCCAGCGAGGCGGCCGTCCCCGCCCTGGTGATCGTGGGCTTCTTGATGATGCAGCAGGTCAAGGGCATCGACTGGGACGACCTCGAGATCGCCATCCCGGCCTTCCTGACCATCGTGCTGATGCCGTTCACCTACTCCATCACCGTCGGCATCGGCGCCGGCTTCGTCGCCTACGTCCTCATCAAGCTGGTCCGCGGCAAGGGCATGCAGGTCCATTCGTTGATGTGGGTCGTCGCCGCCCTCTTCGTCGTCTACTTCGCCATCGACCCCCTCACCCGCTGGCTCACCTAATCCCCGCGGCCGGGTTCGGCTCACCCGCCGCCGTGGTCACCGCCCCCGAAGGCGGCGTCAGGGTCACCGTTGGCGCAGGGGAATAGTTAGCAAGGGTAATGAGTTATGCTAACGACTATGCCCACTGTGGAGACTGCTGCTGTGACCGATGCCGGGTTGGCGTCGGAGCTGCGGATGGCGGTGATGCGGCTGCGGCGCCGGTTGGCGTTCGAGCGGCACCCTGACAACGAGCTGAGCCTGAGCCAGATGACGGTGCTCGGGACGCTGTTCCGGCGCGGGGGAGCTCACCGTGGGGGAGTTGGCGGCCTTCGAGCGCGTCCAGCCGCCGACGATGACCCGCACGATCGGGTGCCTCGAGGACGGTGGCTACGTGTCCCGCCGGCCGCACGAGTCCGATGGCCGCCAGGTGCTCATCGCGCTGACCGATGTCGGTCGGGCGATGGTGCTGGCCGACCGCGATCGGCGCGACGCCTGGCTGGCTCGACAGCTGGCTGGATTGACTTCCGACGAGCGCGACCTCCTCCGCGAGGCGGCACCGCTCCTCGACAGACTCGCCCGGTGTGACTGAATGCCGGACAACCATAAATTGACGCGACTACCCATGAGGACCGAGCAACACCCTTGAGCCCCACCTTCAGATCCCTGGCCAATGCCAACTACCGGCGCTACGCCGCCGGCGGTGTCGTCTCCAACACCGGCACCTGGATGCAGCGCGTCGCGCAGGACTGGCTGGTCCTGCAGCTGAGCCACAACTCCGGCACGGCGCTCGGCATCACCACCGGACTGCAGTTCCTGCCGTTCCTGGTGCTGGCGCCGTTCGCTGGCTTGGTGGCCGACCGGATGTCCAAGCACCGGCTGCTCCAGCTGACCAACGTCGCGATGGCAGCGCCCGCTCTGGTGCTCGGCGTGCTGGCGATCACCGGCCGAGCCGAGCTGTGGCACGTCTTCGTGCTGGCCTTCACCCTCGGCGCGGCGTCGGTGTTCGACGCGCCAGCTCGGCAGTCGTTCGTGTCCGAGATCGTGGGACCGGACGATGTCAGCAACGCCGTCGGCCTCAACTCGGCCAGCTTCAACGCCGCCCGTCTGATCGGCCCGGCGGCCGCCGGTCTGCTGATCGCCGCACTCGGCGGCGGCGTGGTGGCGACCGGTTGGGTGATCCTGTTCAACGCGGTGAGCTACGTCGCGCCGATCCTCGCCCTACGCAGCATGGACCAGAAGCTGCTGGAGCCGGCTCCGCTGGTGGCGCGCACCCCACGGATGATCCGAGCCGGCTTCGGCTACGTGCGTCGCCGGCCGGAGCTGATGCTCGTGCTCGGCATCGTCTTCTTCACCGGCACCTTCGGGCTCAACTTCCAGATGACATCAGCGCTGATGGCGACCGAGGTCTACGGCAAGGGAGCCTCGGAGTACGGCCTGCTCGGCAGCTTCATGGCGATCGGCTCGCTGGCCGGCGCGCTGATCGCCGCACGACGAGTGCGGATCCGACACCGACTCATCGTCGGGGCCGCAGTGCTCTTCGGTGTGGTGGAGATTGCCGCCGGCCTGATGCCGACGTACCTCACCTATGCGCTGGTCACACCCTTGCTCGGCATCACGGCACTGACCATGATCACGGCGGCGAACACCTTCATGCAGATGAACACCGCGCCGTCGATGCGGGGCCGGGTGATGGCGCTCTACATGATGATCTTCATGGGAGGCACGCCGCTGGGCGCTCCGTTGATCGGCTGGATCGGGGAGGCGCTCGGGGCCCGCTGGACCCTGCTCCTCGGCGGCGGGCTGACCATCGCAGGCGTGCTCGCCTCGGTCGCGCTCTTCCTGCACAGCCGACCAGCGCAGGCTGCTCGCGCGGAGGTGGCGGACAGTCACCCGGTCGCCGCGTGAGCCGCCACCGCCGGGAGGAGTACGCCGACGCACGCGGCGTTTTGACCCCGTCACTGCGCGCGGAGTAGCCTCGTACCTCGTGTCTGGGCTTTCCAGACCTATGCGCGTGCCCAGAAGCCGAGACCAACAGCGTCCGCCGCCGCAACAGCGGCAGGCCACGGGGGCCGCAGACCATCAGGCACAACGATCGAGCAACACCACCGTGCCCGGCAAGTTGTCGGGCCGAGATAGAAGACCAGAAAGGGAACCACCCAGGTGCCCACCATTCAGCAGTTGGTCCGCAAGGGCCGCCAGGACAAGGTGTCGAAGAACAAGACACCTGCCCTCAAGGGTTCTCCGCAGCGCCGCGGCGTCTGCACGCGCGTCTACACCACCACCCCGAAGAAGCCGAACTCCGCTCTGCGCAAGGTCGCCCGTGTGCGCCTGTCCAGCGGCGTCGAAGTGACGGCGTACATCCCGGGTGTTGGCCACAACCTCCAGGAGCACTCGATCGTGCTCGTCCGCGGCGGCCGGGTGAAGGACCTCCCCGGCGTCCGCTACAAGATCATCCGCGGCACGCTCGACACCCAGGGCGTGAAGAACCGCAAGCAGGCGCGCAGCCGCTACGGCGCGAAGAAGGAGAAGAGCTGATGCCGCGCAAGGGTCCCGCCCCGAAGCGTCCGATCGACGTCGACCCGGTCTACGGCTCGCAGGTCGTCACCCAGTTGGTCAGCAAGGTTCTCAAGGACGGCAAGAAGCAGGTCGCCCAGCGGATCGTCTACACCGCACTGGAGGGCTGCCGCGACAAGACCGGCACCGACCCGGTCGTCACTCTCAAGCGTGCGCTGGACAACGTCCGGCCGGCCATCGAGGTCAAGTCCCGCCGCGTCGGTGGCGCGACCTACCAGGTCCCGATCGAGGTCAAGCCCAACCGGTCGACCACGCTCGCGCTGCGCTGGCTCGTCGGCTACGCCGCGGACCGCCGCGAGAAGACCATGTCCGAGCGGCTCATGAACGAGATCCTGGACGCCTCCAACGGGCTGGGCGCCGCGGTCAAGAAGCGCGAGGACACCCACAAGATGGCCGAGTCCAACAAGGCCTTCGCTCACTACCGCTGGTGACAGCGGCGCGGACCTGTTCTGCTCCGCCCACCGGCACACATCCGACTTCTAAGGACTGACGACTTCAGTGGCTGTCGACATCACTACGGACCTCAACAAGGTCCGCAACATCGGCATCATGGCGCACATCGACGCCGGCAAGACCACCACGACCGAGCGCATCCTCTTCTACACCGGCATCACCTACAAGATCGGTGAGGTCCACGAGGGTGCCGCCACGATGGACTGGATGGAGCAGGAGCAGGAGCGCGGCATCACGATCACGTCGGCCGCGACGACCTGCTGGTGGAAGGACCACCAGATCAACATCATCGACACCCCGGGGCACGTCGACTTCACCGTCGAGGTGGAGCGTTCGCTGCGGGTGCTCGACGGCGCCGTCGCCGTCTTCGACGGGGTGGCCGGCGTAGAGCCACAGTCGATGACGGTGTGGCGGCAGGCCAACAAGTACAACGTCCCGCGGATGTGCTTCGTCAACAAACTCGACCGCACCGGCGCTGACTTCTTCCGCTGCGTCGACATGATCGTCGAGCGGCTCAACTCCACCCCGTTGGTGCTCCAGCTCCCGATCGGCGCCGAGCACGACTTCATCGGCGTCGTCGACCTGGTGGGCATGCGTGCCCTGGTCTGGCGCGGCGAGACCAAGATGGGCGAGGACTACGTCGTCGAGGAGATCCCCGCGGAGATGGCCGACCAGGCTGCGGAGTGGCGCGAGAAGCTGCTCGAGACGCTGGCCGAGGCCGACGACGACATCATGGAGAAGTACCTCGAGGGTGAGGACATCTCCGTCGACGAACTGCAGGCGGCGATCCGCCGAGCCACGCTGGCCGACAAGCTCAACCCGGTGCTGTGCGGCACCGCGTTTAAGAACAAGGGCGTGCAGCCCCTGCTCGACGCGGTGGTCAGCTACCTGCCGTCGCCGCTGGACATCACCGCCATCGAGGGCCACAAGCCCGGCGACGAAGACACCGTGATCGAGCGGTTCCCGAAGGACAGCGACCCGTTCTGCGGCCTGGCCTACAAGATCGCCTCCGACCCGCACCTGGGCAAGCTGATCTATCTCCGGGTCTACTCCGGCAAGCTCGACGCCGGCTCGACGGTGCTGAACTCCGTCACCGGCCGCAAGGAGCGGATCGGCAAGGTCTACCAGATGCACGCCAACAAGCGTGAGGAGATCAGCTCGGTCGGCGCCGGCCAGATCGTCGCGGTGATGGGGCTGAAGGACACCAAGACCGGCCACACCCTGTGCGACGCACAGCACCCGGTCGTGCTGGAGTCCATGACGTTCCCGGCACCGGTCATCGAGGTGGCCATCGAGCCGAAGACCAAGGGCGACCAGGAGAAGCTCGGCACCGCGATCCAGCGGCTGTCCGACGAGGACCCGACCTTCACCGTCAAGACCGACGAGGACACCGGCCAGACCATCATCGCCGGCATGGGCGAGCTGCACCTGGAGATCCTCGTCGACCGGATGCGGCGGGAGTTCCGCGTCGAGGCGACCGTGGGCAAGCCCCAGGTGGCCTACCGCGAGACGATCCGCCAGAAGGTCGAGAACCACTCCTACACGCACAAGAAGCAGACCGGTGGTTCGGGTCAGTTCGCGAAGGTGATCATCTCCATCGAGCCGAGCATCGACCCCGAGACCGGTCTGGGCGCGGGCTACGAGTTCGCCAACAATGTGACCGGTGGCCGCGTGCCCCGCGAGTACATCCCCTCGGTCGACCAGGGCGCCCAGGACGCCATGGAGTTCGGCGTCCTCGCCGGCTACCCCATGGTGGACGTCAAGGTCTCACTGGAGGATGGCGCCTACCACGACGTCGACTCGTCCGAGCTGGCGTTCAAGATTGCGGGCAACCAGGCCTTCAAGGAGGCCGCTCGCAAGGCACGCCCGGTCCTGCTGGAGCCGATGTTCGCCGTCGAGGTGACCACTCCCGAGAACTTCCTCGGTGACGTCATCGGCGACATCAACTCGCGGCGTGGCCAGGTGCAGAGCATGGAAGATCGGCACGGTGACCGGGTTGTCAATGCCCTGGTGCCGCTGTCGGAGATGTTCGGGTACGTTGGCGACCTGAGGTCCAAGACCTCCGGACAGGCGTCGTACTCGATGGAGTTCGACTCGTACGCCGAGGTTCCCCAGAGCATCGCCGACGAGATCATCAAGAAGGTCCGCGGCGAGTAACAACCGAGGGGCGACCCCCTCGGGGCCCAACCCGGGCGCCTGTTAGCGGTCAACACAACCACACACGAGTCAAGAGACACACCAATCCCAGGAGGAGCCCACAGTGGCTAAGGCGAAGTTCGAGCGGACCAAGCCGCACGTCAACATCGGCACGATCGGTCACATCGACCACGGCAAGACGACGCTGACCGCGGCCATCACGAAGGTGCTGCACGACAAGTTCCCGGAGCTGAACCCGTTCACGCCGTTCGACGAGATCGACAAGGCTCCCGAGGAGCGGCAGCGCGGTATCACCATCTCCATCGCGCACGTCGAGTACCAGACCGAGGCGCGCCACTACGCGCACGTGGACTGCCCGGGTCACGCGGACTACATCAAGAACATGATCACCGGCGCGGCCCAGATGGACGGCGCGATCCTCGTGGTCGCCGCCACCGACGGCCCGATGCCGCAGACTCGTGAGCACGTCCTGCTCGCCCGCCAGGTCGGCGTGCCCGCCCTGGTCGTCGCGCTCAACAAGTGCGACATGGTCGACGACGAGGAGCTCATCGAGCTCGTCGAGATGGAGGTGCGCGAGCTCCTCACCGAGTACGAATTCCCCGGCGACGACATCCCGGTGGTTCGCGTGGCGGCCTTCCCGGCCCTCAACGGCGACGCCAAGTGGGGCGAGAGCGTGCTGGAGCTGATGGACGCTGTCGACAGCTACATCCCGACTCCGGAGCGTGAGACCGACAAGCCGTTCCTGATGCCGGTCGAGGACGTCTTCACCATCACCGGTCGTGGCACCGTTATCACCGGTCGTATCGAGCGCGGCATCATCAAGGTCGGCGAGGAGGTCGAGATTCTCGGCATCCGCGAGGGCTCGCAGAAGTCCACCGTCACCGGCGTGGAGATGTTCCGCAAGCTGCTCGACGAGGGCCAGGCTGGCGAGAACGTCGGGCTGCTGCTGCGCGGCACCAAGCGCGAGGACGTTGAGCGCGGCATGGTCGTCGCCAAGCCGGGCACCACGACCCCGCACACCAACTTCGACGCTTCGGTCTACATCCTGAGCAAGGAGGAGGGTGGCCGGCACACGCCGTTCTTCAACAACTATCGTCCGCAGTTCTACTTCCGGACCACGGACGTGACCGGCGTCGTGACGCTGCCCGAGGGCACCGAGATGGTGATGCCGGGTGACAACACCGAGATGTCGGTGGAGCTCATCCAGCCGATCGCCATGGACGAGGGCCTGCGGTTCGCCATCCGTGAGGGTGGCCGCACGGTCGGCGCCGGCCGGGTCACCAAGATCACGAAGTGACAACCGACAGGTCGAGCTTGCTCGTATCTGTTTGGCGCTGAAGTGATCCTCCGAGCGAAGCGAGTGAGCGATCACGAAGTGACGTTCGACCACTGATCGAACGCAGCGGCCCCGGACCCGAGTGGTCCGGGGCCGCTGCGTCATTTCGGTGAGGAGACGACTGCGCTGGAATACTGACGCCCATGAGCCAGTACCCGGCCCCGCCTCCCGTCTACGGCCCGCGCCCCAGCCACCCTCAGGCGACCACCGTGTTGGTGGTCGGCATCCTCGGGCTGGTGCTCTGCCAGATTCTGGGGCCAGTGGCGTGGGCGATGGGCAACCGAGTCGTCGCCGAGATCGATGCGTCCGGCGGCGCGATGGACGGCCGTGAGAGCGCCAACGCCGGCCGGATCTGCGGGATCGTCGCGAGCATCTTGCTGGCGCTGTCACTGCTGGGACTCGTCGTGTTCGGCGGGCTAGCGCTGCTCAGCCTCAGCAGTTGACACCTGCGCGCCCGGCCCGACCACACCTGCGCTTCACCGACGATGGTCGTCGGATGCGCGAGGTGCTGTCCTACTCGCGTCGAGGCAGCCGTTTCACCCCGAGCCAACAGGCCGCGTGGGATGAGCATCACCAGGCCTGGGTGATCCCGGACGACGTGGTCGACGACCCTGCCTTCGATCTCACCAACTGGTTCGGTAGGTCGGCGCCGCTGATCGTGGAGATCGGCTCCGGCGTCGGCGAGGCGACCGCCGCGCTGGCCGCCAGCCGACCGGCGTACGACGTGCTCGCCCTCGAGGTGTGGCGTCCCGGCATGGCGAGCACCCTGGAGCGGCTCGCTGCAGTGGGGGTCGACAACGTGCGCCTGTGCGGCGTCGACGCAGTCTGGTTCCTCGAGCATCTCGTCCCGGCTGACGGGCTGGCGCAGCTGTGGACGTTCTTCCCCGACCCGTGGCCCAAGACTCGACACCACAAGCGGCGCCTGGTCACTCCCGCCTTCGCCGCCCTGGCCGCCTCTCGGCTGGCCGTCGACGCCGAGTGGCGGCTAGCCACCGACTGGGCCGACTATGCCGAGCAGATGGTCGAGGTGCTCGATACCGAGCCGCTCCTCGAGGGCGGTCCGGTCGAGCGGTGGGTCGAGCGGCCGGTGACGAAGTTCGAACGCAAGGGCCTGGCGGCTGGCCGGTCTATCACCGACCTCTGCTACCGACGCGTGTCGCGCTGACTCCATGTGGTGAGGGGCCCTGGCCGGGCTACCGACCGGGGCCCGTTCAATCGGTTCGGTCGACCGTTGACATATTGAATTACGATGCGCAATTATCGTTAAACAATACGACCACCCGTGCGACACCGTGAATGAGGACGTTGACTGATGACCCGAAGAGCTTTCCGGATCGGCGGCTGGGCCGCCTTGGTGGTCGGCACCCTCGCTGGCGTGGCTGCGGCGACAGCGGTCGTCATCGGCACCCTTGCGTTGACCGGGAGCGTGACCTACCCCGTCGATATCAGGCTGGGGCCTGTCTCGATACACAACGAGGTGACGATGCCGGTCGCTTTCGGGGCTGACGTGTGTCAGAAGGCCAGCGTCATGGAGCAGGATGCGCCGCGCGACTGCCTGCGGCTCTTCATCCACCAGGACGGGTCAGACTACGAGACCGTCCGCGTTCAGGACGCAGATGTCCGGCCCACTTCGGCGATGCTGACTGGGACGGTCGAGCTCGCCACGACGGGCGGGTGGAGCCCGCTCGTCGCGGCATCGGTTGCTCGCAACGCCGTCGGCTTGGCGGTGATCAGCGCTGTGCTGCTTCTGCTCTGGCGACTGCTGGTGAACGCAGCAGCAGGAACCGTCTTCAGCGATCGCGCCGTGCGGTACGTGCGCGGCATAGGTTGGCTGCTGATCGTGGGGGGTGTGGTCGAGTCAACGCTGAACCTCTTCACGAGCGCGACCCAGCTGGGCTACTCGATCGAGACGTTCGGCTACGGGCCCCACCTAGCCCAGTGGAGCGAGGGCGGTCTCGACCTCACCCAACTCGCTCTAGGCGGGCTGATCCTCCTCCTCGCCGAAGTGTTCCGCCACGGCGCGGCCGTGGAGGCCGAGCACAGGCTGACCGTCTGATGCCCATCGTGATCCGGCTCGACCGGGAGCTGGTCGAGCAGAAGATGACCCTGACCGAACTCTCTGAACGCATCGGCATCACCATGGCCAACCTCTCCATCCTCAAGACCGGCAAGGCGAAGGCAGTCAGGTTCTCGACCCTCGAGTCGATCTGCCAGGCCCTCGACTGCCAGCCTGGCGACATCCTCGAGTACGTCGCCGAGGCGGCGGACGACGTCGGGGGTGTCTAGTGGACCACCCAGTCGGACTCAGCCGAGGAGGGCCTCGACGGCCTCGCCGAAGACCTGGGTGTGCAGGTCGACGTCGGCGTCGGTGTGGTGGGGGGAGAAGAGCGCCATGTTGTGGAAGGGCGTCAGCAGGATCCCCCGGTTGATCGCCCACAGGTGCATGAAGGCGTCCAGCTCCTCGTCGGAGGCGTCGGCGGCATCGGCACCGTTGCGAGGGGGTGGGCAGAACCAGTACTCCGCGCGGCAACCCAGGCGCTGGACGTGCCAGGGCAGCCGGTGCTTCTCGATCACTCCGGCGACGCCCTCGGCGAACCGCTCGGCGAGCGGGATGGCCACCGCGAAGTCCTCCTCGCGCAGCGCGGAGGAGAGGGTCGCCCGGACGGCCGCGATCGCGAGCGCGTTGCCGGTCAGCGTGCCGCCGACGCCCGCGGTGTCGATCTCCGGGCGGTGCAGCGGCTCGGCGAGCCGCTCGGCGATCTCGGCGGAGAAGCCGTACGCCGCGACCGGGACACCGCCGCCGATGGGCTTGCCCACGACCAGCATGTCCGGATCCAGCCCCCAGGCCGCGGTGGCTCCGCCGGGGCCGGCGCACAGCGTGTGGGTCTCGTCGATGATCCACAAGACGCCGTGCCGCCGGGTGATCTCGCGGACGGCGTCGAGGTAGCCGTCCTCGGGCAGCACGATGCCGATGTTGGTCAGCGCGGGCTCCATCAGCAGTGCCGCGATGTCGCCTTCCGCCAGCCGGCGGTCCAGCGCGCCCAGGTCGTTGAAGGGCACCACCGCCGTGGTCAGCGCCACGTCGACCTGGGGGCCCATCGAGCCGGGGCGGGCGATGGTCTGGCCGTCCTTGCCCAGGATCGCGAAGGTCTCGTCGACGGTGCCGTGGTAGCACCAGTCCATCACGGCGACCTTGGGCCGCCCGGTGAGGTAGCGGGCGAAGCGGAGCACGAACCGGTTGGCATCGGTGGCGGTCATCGCCATCTGCCAGCTCGGCAAGCCGAAGCGGCGGGCCAGCTCGCCGGCGACCCACACCGCGTCACCGGAGGGCAGCATCGTGGTGATCCCGGTGGTGGCCCGCTCCGTGATCGCCGCCGCCACCTGCGGGAGCGCGTGCCCGGTCATGGCGCCGGTGTCGCCGAGGCAGAGGTCGACGTACTCCAGCCCGTCGACATCGGTGAACCGCGCCCCCGAGGCGGTGTCGAAGAAGATCGGGAAGGCGCCCGGCCAGCGTGTCATCCACGGCATCGGGACGCCCGCCATCAGATGCTCGCGAGCCTCGGCTGCCAAGGCGGCCGAACGTGGGTGGCTCTCGACGAAGCGGGACTCTTCGGCCTGGTGCAGCTGGGCGAGGCGGTTGCGATCGATCATGACAGTGAACCTAGCCGTTCGCCGCTGAAAGCGGCAGTCCGTCGGCCATGAGGCGACGCAATCGCTTGCTGGACCGCCCGATTTGGCGCGCCCGTCGATCTCTGACAAGATATTCAGGTTGCTCCGGCGGGTTGCCGGGGCGCGACCAACCTTGACTCTTGAATCGTGTCTCCACGGTCGGTGCCGCCGACCAGGGTGATCGGTGCGCGAGCCTGGCTGGCCGCGCCGCACCAGGAGACCCGATCAGCCCGACCTCCGTCGGGCGCCACCAACAAACCGAGCCAGCCCCGATCGTCTGGGTCTGTGCCGTGCCGAAAGGCGCGACACGCCCGACCGCGGGGGTCGGCGCGGCCGGCGGGTGGAGCACGACGGGAGGCCCCAAACCCGGGGCGACCTGAGACACCGAACGCACGCAGTGCCTATCCGGGATGCCCCGGATCCGACCAGATGAGGACGAGAGAGACAGATGGCGGGACAGAAGATCCGCATCAGGCTCAAGGCCTATGACCACGAGGTGATCGACACCTCGGCGCGCAAGATCGTGGACACGGTCACCCGCACGGGTGCCAGGGTCGCCGGCCCGGTGCCGCTGCCGACCGAGAAGAACGTCTACTGCGTGATCCGCTCGCCGCACAAGTACAAGGACTCCCGCGAGCACTTCGAGATGCGCACCCACAAGCGTCTCATCGACATCATCGACCCCACGCCGAAGACGGTCGACTCGCTGATGCGGCTCGACCTTCCTGCCGGCGTCGACATCGAGATCAAGCTCTGATTCCAGGGAGCCTGCCACCATCATGACTACCGAACGCAATGTGAAGGGCCTGCTGGGCACCAAGCTCGGCATGACCCAGCTCTGGGACGAGAACAACCGCGTCGTCCCGGTCACCGTGATCGCCGCGAACACCAACGTGATCACCCAGATCCGTCACCCCGAGACCGACGGCTACAACGCCATCCAGGTCGGGTACGGCGAGATCCCCGCCCGCAAGGTGAACAAGCCCACCAGCGGCCACTTCGCCAAGGCCGGCGTCACCCCGCGCCGCCACCTGGTGGAGATCCGCACCGCCGACGCCGCGTCGTACACCATCGGTCAGGAGCTCTCCCCGGAGATCTTCGCCGCCGGTGAGGAGGTCGACGTCACCGGCACCAGCAAGGGCAAGGGCTTCGCCGGCACCATGAAGCGGCACGGCTTCTCCGGCGTGGGGGCCTCCCACGGTGCCCACCGCAACCACCGCAAGCCCGGCTCCATCGGCGCCTGCGCGACTCCCGGTCGCGTCTTCAAGGGCACCCGGATGGCCGGCCGGATGGGCAGCGACACCGTCACGGTGCAGAACGTCGTGGTGCACGCCGTCGACCTCGACAAGGGCCTGATCCTGGTCAAGGGTGCCGTCCCCGGCCCCAAGGGTGGCCTGGTCGTGCTGCGCTCGGCCGCGAAGAGGAACGGAGGCGCCGCATGAGCGTCAAGACTGTGAAGGTCGACCTTCCCGGCGACATCTTCGACGTCGCGGTCAACATCCCGCTGATCCACCAGGTCGTGGTGGCCCAGCAGGCGGCCGCCCGTCAGGGCACCCACGCCACCAAGACCCGCGGCATGGTCCGCGGTGGTGGCCGCAAGCCCTACCGCCAGAAGGGCACCGGCCGCGCCCGCCAGGGCTCGACCCGCGCACCGCAGTTCGTCGGCGGCGGCGTCGTCCACGGCCCGCAGCCCCGCGACTACTCCCAGCGCACGCCCAAGAAGATGAAGGTCGCCGCCCTGCGTGGCGCCCTGTCCGACCGGGCCCGCAACGACCGCATCCACGTGGTGGAGTCGCTGATCAGCGCAGAGACGCCGTCGACCAAGACGGCGCTGGCGGCGCTGTCGAGCCTGACCGACCGGTCCCGTTTCCTGGTGGTGCTGGAGCGCACCGACGCGGTGACGTGGCTCTCGCTGCGCAACGCACCCGAGGTCCACATCGTCGCCGTCGACCAGCTCAACACCTACGACGTGCTGGCCTCCGACGACGTGGTCTTCACCCAGGGCGCCTACGACGCCTTCGTCGCGGCAGTGCCGCGAGGCAAGGCCGTCGTCGCCGAGAAGGTCGCGACCGAGAAGCCCGCCAAGGCCGAGAAGCCGGCTGCGAAGAAGTCGGCTGCCAAGAAGGCCGAGCCGGCTATCGAGACGGAGTCCGCCGACGAGTCGGCGACCACCCCGGCGGCGTTCGCCGATGTCCCGGCCGCCGACGAGGCGCCGGCCCTGCCGAAGGGCGCCAAGGCGCCGCTGAAGAGTGGCAAGGCTCCCAAGGGCTACGACATCAAGGGCAACGCCGACTCGGGTCTCTACCACGAGCCCGACGGCCAGTGGTACGACGCCACGGTCGCCGAGTTCTGGTTCAAGAGCGCCGAGGACGCCGAGGCGGCCGGCTTCAAGCGGGCCGGCGAGAAGGCTGACAAGGAGAGCGACCAGTGAGCACCCTGCACAAGGACCCGCGCGACATCCTGATCGCGCCGGTGGTGTCGGAGAAGAGCTACGCCCTCCTCGACGCCAACAAGTACACCTTCTTGGTGCGCCCCGACGCCAACAAGACCGAGATCAAGATCGCGGTCGAGAGCGTGTTCGGTGTCAAGGTCACCGCGGTCAACACGATCAACCGGGTCGGCAAGACCCGGCGCACTCGCACCGGCCTGGGCAAGCGCAAGGACACCAAGCGCGCCATCGTCAGCCTCGCCGAGGGTCACCGCATCGACATCTTCGGAGGCCCGGTCTCCTGACCGGGACGAAGACTTAGGGACGAGAGATTATGGCTATCCGCAAGTACAAGCCGACCACCCCGGGCCGTCGTGGCTCCTCGGTGGCCGACTTCGCCGAGGTCACCCGCACCACGCCGGAGAAGTCGCTGACTCGGCCGCTGCCCAAGAAGGGCGGCCGCAACAACCAGGGTCGGATCACCACGCGGCACCACGGTGGCGGGCACAAGCGCGCCTACCGCATCGTCGACTTCCGTCGCTATGACAAGGACGGCGTGCCGGCCAAGGTCGCCCACATCGAGTACGACCCCAACCGGACCGCCCGGATCGCGCTGCTGCACTACGCCGACGGCGAGAAGCGCTACATCATCGCGCCCAAGGACCTCACCCAGGGCATGCGGGTCGAGGCCGGCTCGAATGCCGACATCAAGCCCGGCAACAACCTGCCGTTGCGCAACATCCCGGTCGGCACCACGATCCACTGCATCGAGCTGCGTCCCGGCGGCGGCGCCAAGATCGCTCGCTCCGCCGGCAACAGCGCCCAGCTGGTCGCCAAGGAGGGGTCGCGGGCCACGCTGCGGATGCCTTCCGGCGAGATGCGCTGGGTCGACGTCCGCTGCCGCGCCTCGATCGGTGAGGTCGGCAACGCCGAGCAGTCCAACATCAACTGGGGCAAGGCCGGCCGGATGCGCTGGAAGGGTCGCCGCCCGACCGTCCGCGGTGTCGTGATGAACCCGGTCGACCACCCGCACGGTGGTGGCGAGGGCAAGACTTCCGGTGGCCGTCACCCGGTCTCGCCGTGGGGCAAGCCGGAGGGCCGCACCCGCAAGCGCAAGGCCAGCGACGCCCAGATCATCCGCCGCCGCAAGACCGGCAAGAAGCGCTGAGCGAGAGGTCAGGAGAGAAGAACATGCCTCGCAGCCTGAAGAAGGGCCCCTTCGTCGACGACCACCTGATGAAGAAGGTGGACGCGGAGAACGACAAGGGCAGCCACAACGTCATCAAGACCTGGTCGCGGCGCTCGATGATCGTGCCGGCCATGATCGGCCACACGATCGCCGTGCACGACGGCCGCAAGCACGTCCCCGTCTTCATCACCGACTCGATGGTCGGTCACAAGCTGGGGGAGTTCGCCCCGACCCGCACCTACCGCGGGCACGTGAAGGAAGACCGGAAGGGCCGGCGGCGCTGAGCGGCCGGCTGTGACTGGAGAAACTGGAGACAACGAGCAATGAGCGTTACCGAGCGCCGGCGCACGAGCGCCCGCCGCGAGTCGCTGCTCGGCGACCAGCCGGGAGCCTTCGCGAGTGCCCGCTACGTGCGGATCACCCCGATGAAGGCACGTCGGGTCGTCGACCTGGTCCGCGGCCTGCCCGTGGACGACGCCCTCGCGGTGCTGAGTTTCGCGCCGCAGTCGGCAGCCAAGACCGTCTACAAGGTGCTGGAGAGCGCGATCGCCAATGCCGAGACCACCGAGGACCTCGACGGGGGCGACCTGATCGTCGCGGCCGCGATGGTCGACGAGGGTCCGACGATGAAGCGGTGGCGTCCGCGCGCCCAGGGCCGCGCGACCCGCATCAACAAGCGCACCAGCCACATCACCCTCGTCGTCCAGCCGGCGTCGGTCGTCGCTGAGAGCAAGGCACGGAAGGGTTCTGCGTAATGGGTCAGAAGATCAACCCCAATGGCTTCCGCCTGGGCATCTCCACCGATCACAAGAGCCGGTGGTACGCCGACAAGCTCTACAAGAGCTACGTCGGCGAGGACGTCGAGATCCGCAAGCTCCTCTCCAAGGGGATGGAGCGGGCCGGCATCGCCAAGGTGGAGATCGAGCGCACCCGCGACCGGGTCCGCGTCGACATCCACACCGCCCGGCCGGGCATCGTGATCGGTCGGCGCGGCGCCGAGGCCGACCGCATCCGCGGTGAGCTGGAGAAGCTCACCGGCAAGCAGGTGCAGTTGAACATCCTCGAGGTCAAGTCGCCCGAGGTGGATGCGCAACTGGTCGCCCAGGGTGTCGCCGAGCAGCTCAGCGGCCGCGTCCAGTTCCGCCGCGCGATGAAGAAGGCCATGCAGTCGTCCATGCGGGCCGGCGCCAAGGGCATCCGCATCCAGTGCTCGGGCCGCCTCAACGGTGCCGAGATGTCGCGCACGGAGTTCTACCGCGAGGGTCGCGTGCCCCTGCACACCCTGCGCGCGGACATCGACTACGGCTTCTACGAGGCTCGCACCACCTTCGGTCGGATCGGCGTGAAGGTCTGGATCTACAAGGGCGAGGTCGCCGGCACCCGTGCCGAGCGGCAGGCTCAAGCGGCCGCTCGCGCCGGTGCCCCGGGGCGTGGCCGCTCCGGTCGCGGCGACCGGCCCAACCGCGGCAGCCGCGCACCCCGCACGGAGGCCCCCGCCGAGACCGCTGCGGCGCCGTCGGCCGAGGCACCCGCCGCCGAGGCGCCTGCGACCACCGGACAGGAGGGCTGATCCCCGTGTTGATGCCCCGTCGTGTCAAGCACCGCAAGCAGCACCACCCGAAGCGTCGTGGTGCTGCCAAGGGCGGCACCCACCTGGCCTTCGGTGACTACGGCATCCAGGCCATCGAGGGTCACTACGTCACCAACCGGCAGATCGAGTCGGCGCGTATCGCGATGACCCGTCACATCAAGCGTGGCGGCAAGGTGTGGATCAACATCTACCCCGACCGCCCACTGACCAAGAAGCCCGCCGAGACCCGGATGGGCTCCGGCAAGGGCTCGCCGGAGTGGTGGATCGCCAACGTCAAGCCCGGTCGCGTCATGTTCGAGCTGTCCGGTGTGCCGGAGGACATCGCCCGCGAGGCGATGCGCCGCGCGATGCACAAGCTCCCGATGAAGTGCCGGTTCATTTCCCGAGAGGCTGGTGAGTTCTGATGGCGACCAAGGTCACCGCGGCCGAGCTCGACGAGCTCAACAACACCGACCTCGAGACCCGACTCCGGGAGGCGAAGGAGGAGTTGTTCAACCTCCGCTTCCAGGCGGCCACGGGTCAGCTCGAGAGCCACGGACGGCTCCGCACGGTCAAGAAGGACATCGCCCGGATCTACACCGTGGTGCGCGAGCGCGAGCTCGGCATCCGGTCCACGCCGGGCGTCGAGCAGGAAGGTGCTGACGCATGAGCGAGCAGGCCGAGAACACCCAGGCCCGCAACGCCCGCAAGGTGCGTGAGGGCATCGTCGTCAGCGACAAGATGGACAAGACCGTCGTCGTCTCCGTGGAGGACCGCGTCAAGCACGCGCTCTACGGCAAGGTCATGCGCCGCACCTCGCGGCTGAAGGCCCACGACGAGCAGAACGACGCCCATGTGGGCGACCGCGTCCTGGTCATGGAGACCCGGCCGCTGTCGGCGACGAAGCGGTGGCGTCTGGTCGAGATCGTCGAGCGCGCCAAGTAGACCATTCGTTCGGCCAGGCTCACCGCCCCAGCGGCAGTGAGAACCGGCACGACACACAGGAGAGACCATGATTCAGCAGGAGTCGCGACTCAAGGTCGCCGACAACACGGGTGCCAAGGAGATCCTCTGCATCCGTGTGCTCGGTGGCTCTGGGCGTCGCTACGCCGGGATCGGCGACATCATCGTCGCCACCGTCAAGGACGCCATCCCGGGCGGCAACGTCAAGAAGGGCGACGTCGTCAAGGCCGTGGTAGTGCGCACCGTCAAGGAGCGCCGTCGCCCGGACGGTTCCTACATCCGTTTCGACGAGAACGCCGCGGTGATCTTGAAGAACGACGGGGAGCCGCGCGGCACCCGCATCTTCGGTCCGGTGGGCCGCGAGCTGCGCGAGAAGCGGTTCATGAAGATCATCTCGCTCGCACCGGAGGTGCTGTGAGGCATGGGTAAGGGTATGAAGATCAAGAAGGGCGACACCGTCCGCGTCATCGCTGGCAAGGACAAGGGCGCCGAAGGCAAGGTCATCCGGGTGCTTCGCGAGGAGCAGCGCGTGGTGGTCGAGGGCGTCAACCGGGTCAAGAAGCACACCAAGGTCGTCGACCAGGGTGGCCGGGCCGGGACTACCGGCGGCATCGTCACCACCGAGGCGCCGATCCACGTCTCGAACGTCATGCTCGTCGAGGGCAAGGACGTCACCCGCGTGGGCTTCCGCCGCGAAGAGGTCCTCAAGACGCGGCCGGACGGCTCGCAGTACGCCGGCTTCCGCAGCGTGCGGATCTCGCGCAAGACCGGGAAGGACATCTGAGCATGAGCGACACGACGACCGCGACCTCCGCGCCGCGGCTGAAGACGCGCTACCGCGAGGAGATCGTCCCCGCGCTGCGCAGCGAGTTCGACATCGCCAACATCATGCAGGTTCCCGGCCTGGTCAAGATCGTGGTGAACATGGGCGTCGGCGAGGCGGCCCGTGACTCGAAGCTGATCGAGGGCGCCGTCCGCGACCTCACCGTGATCACCGGCCAGAAGCCGACCGTGACCCGCGCGCGCAAGTCGATCGCCCAGTTCAAGCTGCGCGAGGGGATGCCGATCGGCGCCCACGTGACGCTGCGTGGTGACCGGATGTGGGAGTTCCTGGACCGGCTGCTGACGCTGGCCCTGCCCCGCATCCGCGACTTCCGTGGCCTCTCGCCGAAGCAGTTCGACGGACGTGGCAACTACACCTTCGGTCTGACCGAGCAGGTCATGTTCCACGAGATCGACCAGGACAGGGTCGACCGTCAGCGCGGCATGGACATCACGGTGGTCACCTCCGCCGACGACGACGACCAGGGCCGTGCGCTGCTCAAGCAGCTCGGCTTCCCGTTCAAGGAGAACTGAGAACTGACATGGCGAAGACTGCACTGAAGGTCAAGGCCGCCCGCAAGCCGAAGTTCGCCGTCCGCGGCTACACCCGCTGCCAGCGGTGCGGCCGGCCCAAGGCCGTCTACCGCAAGTTCGGCCTGTGCCGGATCTGCCTGCGGGAGATGGCCCACCGCGGCGAGCTGCCCGGCGTGACCAAGTCCTCCTGGTGAGCGATCACCTCGACACACGATCGCTGTAGGTCCGTCGGCCCGTGACGCGGGCGGAAACCGCAGCAGAAAAGAGAAGCACAGCACCATGACGATGACTGACCCGATCGCAGACATGCTGACTCGTCTGCGCAACGCCAACCAGGCGTACCACGACTCCGTGTCGATGCCCTACAGCAAGCTGAAGGCAGGGGTGGCGGAGATCCTCAAACAGGAGGGCTACATCACCTCCTACGACGTGCAGGACAACACCGCCACCGACGGCTCACCGGCCGTGGGCAAGACGCTGACCATCACCTTGAAGTACGGCCGCAACCGGGAGCGCTCGATCGCCGGCGTGCGCCGCATCAGCAAGCCCGGTCTGCGCGTCTACGCCAAGCACACCGGCCTGCCCAAGGTGCTCGGTGGCCTGGGTGTCGCGATCATCTCGACCAGCCAGGGGCTGCTCACCGACCGTCAGGCGAACCAGAAGGGCGTGGGTGGGGAAGTCCTCGCCTACGTCTGGTGACCCGGAGACCGAGAGGAGAAGACAAGCATGTCGCGCATTGGCAAGCTTTCCGATCACGGTCCCGACCGGGGTGGATGTCGCGATCGACGACGCCTTGGTGACCGTCAAGGGCCCCAAGGGCACGCTGAGCCACAGCGTCGCTGCGCCGATCACGGTGGAGCGCGGTGAGGGCGGTGCCCTCGAGGTCAAGCGGCCCGACGACGAGCGGGTCAGCCGCTCGCTGCACGGGCTCACCCGCACCCTGATCAACAACATGGTGATCGGGGTCACCGAGGGCTACGAGAAGCGCTTGGAGATCGTCGGCGTGGGCTACCGCGTCCTGTCCAAGGGCCCGACCCAGCTGGAGTTCCAGCTCGGCTACTCCCACCCGATCACGTTCAACGCTCCGGACGGCATCACCTTCGTGGTGGAGGGCCCGACCAGGCTCGGCGTCCAGGGCATCGACAAGCAGTTGGTCGGCGAGGTCGCTGCGAACATCCGCAAGCTGCGCAAGCCCGAGCCCTACAAGGGCAAGGGTGTGCGGTACGCCGGAGAGCACGTCCGCCGCAAGGTCGGAAAGGCTGGTAAGTAACCCATGGCCATCTCGTTGAAGCAGCACAAGCACGAGGCTGCGCGCACCCACTCACGCCGGCGTCGGCAGCTGCGCGGACGCAAGAAGCTGTCCGGCACCGCCGAGCGCCCCCGTCTGGTGGTGACCCGCACCAGCAAGCACATCTCGGTGCAGGTCGTCGACGACCTGGTGGGTCACACCCTGGTGTCCGCGTCGTCGATGGAGGCCGATGTGCGCGCCCTCGACGGTGACAAGACCGCCAAGGCCAAGCGGGTCGGCGAACTGGTCGCCGCTCGCGCGAAGGCCAACGGCGTCGAGAGCGTGGTCTTCGACCGCGCCGGCAACAAGTACCACGGCCGCATCGCGGCCCTCGCGGACGCCGCCCGGGAGGGCGGCCTGTCCTTCTGAGCAGTCGCGAAGACTCGAACAGGGAAGAGGAAGATCTCATGAGCGGAGCCCAGCGCGGACAGCGCTCGGGTGGCGAGCGTCAAGGCGACCGCCGCGGCCGCGACGACCGTCGCGGACAGGCCGAGAAGAGCGCCTACATCGAGCGCGTCGTCGCGATCAACCGGGTCGCGAAGGTCGTCAAGGGCGGCAGGCGGTTCAGCTTCACCGCCCTGGTCGTCGTCGGCGACGGCGACGGCATGGTCGGCGTCGGCTACGGCAAGGCCAAGGAGGTGCCGGCCGCCATCGCCAAGGGTGTGGAGGAGGCCAAGAAGCACTTCTTCCGGGTCCCCCGGATCCAGGGCACCATCCCGCACCCGGTCCAAGGCGAGAAGGCCGCCGGTGTGGTGCTGCTGCGTCCGGCCGCCCCCGGAACTGGCGTCATCGCCGGTGGTCCGGTGCGTGCCGTGCTGGAGTGCGCCGGCATCCACGACGTGCTCAGCAAGTCGCTCGGGTCGTCCAACCAGATCAACATCGTGCACGCCACCGTCGAGGCGCTCAGGATGCTGGAGGAGCCCGAGGCGGTGGCCGCTCGTCGTGGTCGATCGGTCGAGGAGGTCACTCCTGCGGCCCTGCTGCGTGCGCGTGCCGAGGGCCAGGCCGAGGCGAAGGCCGCCGCTGCCGCGGGGGGTGCCAACTGATGGCACACCTGAAGGTCCAGCAGAAGAAGTCCACGATCGGCTGCAAGCCCAACCAGCGAGCGACGATGCGCTCGCTGGGGCTGAAGCGGATCGGTGACACCGTCGTGAAGGAGGACCGTCCCGAGATCCGGGGGATGGTCCACACCGTTCGCCATCTGGTGGCGGTCGAGATCGTCGAGGGAGGCGAGTGACGTCATGACGTTGAAATTGCACCACCTGCGCCCGGCGCCCGGTGCCAAGACAGCCAAAACCCGTGTCGGACGCGGTGAGGCCTCGAAGGGCAAGACCGCCGGTCGGGGCACCAAGGGCACCAAGGCTCGCGGCCAGGTGCCCGCCGCCTTCGAGGGTGGCCAGATGCCCCTCCACATGCGTCTGCCGAAGTTGAAGGGCTTCAAGAACCCCTTCAAGGTGGAGTTCCAGGTTGTCAACCTCGATCGCCTCGGTGAGCTGTTCCCCGAGGGCGGCGAGGTCACCGTCGCGGACCTGGTCGCCAAGGGCGCGGTCCGCAAGGGCCAGCCGGTCAAGGTCCTCGGCCAGGGCAACCTCTCGGTCGCGGTCCAGGTCAGTGCCGACGCGTTCTCCGCATCGGCCAAGGACAAGATCGAGGCCGCCGGCGGCACCGCCACGGTGCTCTGAGGCTCGGTGAGGGGCGCGCGCAGCACGAGCCTGGCTCGTGACTTGCCGCGCCCCTGTCGCCGTCAGGGTGCCTGTTAGGCTGCCGGAGGCTGAGAAAAGCGCCGGACGGCCCTGTCCCGTCGGTGGCCGCGGCCACCGATCGTGAGCAAGAAAGAGGATCTCGTGCTACGGGCCTTCGTCAACGCGTTTCGGACACCCGATCTGCGGCGCAAGCTGCTGTTCGTGCTGTTCATCATCACGGTGTTTCGGCTCGGATCGCAGATCCCCACCCCTGGCGTCAACGTCGGCAACGTGCAGACCTGCCTCAACACGGTCAACAACAGTGGTCTCTACTCCCTGATCAACCTGTTCTCCGGCGGCGCCCTGCTGCAGTTGACCATCTTCGCGCTGGGCATCATGCCCTACATCACCGCCTCCATCATCTTGCAGCTGCTCGTCGTGGTGATCCCACGGCTGGAGGCGCTGAAGAAGGAGGGCCAGGCGGGTCAGACCAAGATCACGCAGTACACCCGCTATCTCACCTTGGGCCTGGCCGTGCTGCAGGCCACCGGCATCGTCGCGCTGGCCCGCTCCGGTGGCCTGATCCAGGGCTGCAGCGAGAGCCTGCTCTACAACGACGGCATCGGCCTGTTCTTGACGATGGTCGTCGTGATGACCGCCGGCACCGCCGTCATCATGTGGCTCGGCGAGCTGATCACCGAGCGCGGCATCGGCAACGGCATGTCCCTGCTGATCTTCACCCAGGTGGTCTCGGGCTTCCCGTCCTCGATGTGGGCGGTCCAGAAGGGTCGAGGCTGGTGGACCTTCGGTCTGGTGATCGTCATCGGCCTGGTCGTTGTCGCAGCGGTCATCTTCATGGAGCAGGGTCAGCGCCGCATCCCGGTGCAGTACGCCCGCCGGATGGTGGGTCGCAAGATGTTCGGCGGCAGTTCGACGTACATCCCACTCAAGGTCAACCAGGCCGGCGTCATCCCGGTCATCTTCGCCTCGTCGTTGATGTACCTCCCCGCGCTCGCCTCCCAGTTCCAGGCGACCAGCACCAACCCGCCTGCCTGGGTGGGCTGGGTGAACACCTACCTGGTCCGCGGCGACCATCCGCTCTACATGCTCGGCTACTTCCTGCTGATCATCTTCTTCACCTACTTCTATGTCTCGATCACCTTCAACCCCGAAGAGGTCGCCGACAACATGAAGAAGTACGGCGGCTTCATCCCGGGCATCCGCGCCGGCCGGCCGACCGAGGAGTACCTCGCCTATGTGCTGTCGAGGATCACCGCCCCGGGTGCCCTCTACCTCGGTGTGATCGCGCTGATCCCGCTGGTCGCGCTGGTGCTGGTCAACGCCAATCAGAACTTTCCGTTCGGCGGCACGTCCATCCTGATCATGGTGGGCGTCGCCCTCGACACGGTGAAGCAGATCGAGAGCCAGTTGCAGCAGCGGAACTACGAGGGCTTCCTCCGATAGGTTTCACCCACGCAGAAGACCCAGGCCGGGCCGTGCTGGGGACGACGACGACGAAGGGGACGACATGCGCCTGATCATCATGGGACCGCCGGGAGCCGGCAAGGGCACCCAGGCTGTCTTCATCGCCGAGCACTTCAAGATCCCGGCGATCTCCACCGGCGACATCTTCCGGGCCAACGTCACCCGGGGCACCGAGTTGGGCGTCGAGGCGCAGAAGTACATGAACGCCGGCGAGTACGTCCCCGACGAGATCACCAACCTGATGGTCCGCAACCGCATCGACGAGCCGGACGCCGAGCGCGGCTTCCTCCTCGACGGCTACCCGCGCACACTCGCGCAGGTCGAGGAGCTGGACGGGATGATCGCCTTCACCGGGCACCGGCTCGACGGGGTGGTCGTCCTCACCGCCGACCGCGACGAGATCGTCGGGCGCCTCCTCCAACGGGCGCAGACCGAAGGTCGGGCCGACGACACCGAAGACGTGATCAGGCGCCGCCAGGAGGTGTTCGCCGAGCAGACCGCACCGCTGGTCGAGGTCTACCGCGGGCGAGGTCTGCTGGTCGAGGTCGACGGCATGGGAGCGGTCGAGGAAGTCACCCGACGGATCTTCGCCGCGCTCGACGCGCTGCCCGAGAGCTGATGGTCCGCGGCGTCGAGATCAAGACCCCGGCGCAGCTCGACGCGATGCGTCGTGCCGGGCATCTGGTGGGAGAGACGCTCGAGTTGCTGCGCGAGGCCGTAGCGCCGGGGATCACCACCGCCGAGCTCGACTCGCTCGCGGAGCAGCACATCCGTGACGGCGGCGGGATCCCCTCGTTCAAGGGCTATGCCCAGCCGCCCTTCCCCGCCAGCATCTGCGCCTCGGTCAACGACGAGGTCGTCCATGGCATCCCCGGAGCCCGGGTGCTGGTCGACGGCGACGTGATCTCGATCGACTGTGGCGCGATCGTCGACGGCTGGCACGGCGACGCGGCCATCAGTGTGGCGGTCGGGGCGGTGCGCCCCGAGGTCGGTGCGCTGATGGAGGTGACCGAGGCGGCCCTGTGGGCCGGCATCGTGGCTGGCCGCCTCGGCGGCCGGGTGGGTGACATCTCCGCTGCGGTGGAGGCACGGGTCCGCGCGGCCGGCGACTACGGCATCTTGGAGGGCTTCACCGGCCACGGGATCGGCACTCGGATGCACCAGCCCCCGGACGTGCCCAACACCGGTCGTCCGGGCCGCGGGCAGAAGATCGTGCGGGGCCTGGCCCTCGCCATCGAGCCGATGGTGACCCTCGGCTCGCCGTACGGCGTGGAGCTGGACGACGAGTGGACGATCGCCACCTCCGACGGCAGCTGGTCGGCGCACTACGAGCACACGGTGACCTGGACGCCGGACGGCCCGTGGGTGCTGACCGCCCTCGACGGCGGCCAGGCTCGGCTCGCCGAGCTCGGGGTCCTCTGCGGGGGACGGTGATCGCGGGTGGGTGTCACTCTTGAGGTCTGGCTGATCACTGCGGTCATCACGGTCGGGGTGCTGATGTTCGACGTGGTCGTGGTGGGTCGCCACCCTCACGAGCCGAGCATGGCCGAGTGTGCGCGCTACCTGACCGTCTATGTCGCGCTGGCCGTCCTGTTCGGTCTGGGCGTGTGGTGTTTCGCCGGTGGACAGTACGGCGGTGAGTTCTTCGCCGGCTGGCTGACGGAGTACTCCCTCTCCATCGACAACCTGTTCATCTTCATCATCATCATGGGCAAGTTCGCCGTACCCCGTGAGTACCAGCAGACCGTGCTGCTGATCGGGATCGTGCTCGCCCTAGTGCTCCGCGCGATCTTCATCGGGGTGGGTGCCGCAGCCATCAACCAGTTCAGCTGGGTCTTCTACATCTTCGGGTTGTTCCTCGTCTGGACCGCGATCAGCCTGGTCCGTGAGGCCAACGAGGACGACGCGCAATACGACGAGCCATGGTTGATCCGCTACGTCCGCAAGCACTTCCCGATCTCACAGAGTTGGCATGGGGTCCGCTTCTTCGTCTGCGAGGGCGGCAAGCGGATGATGACGCCGATGCTGCTGGTCGTCCTCGCGTTGGGCGTGACCGACCTGCTGTTCGCGCTGGACTCCATCCCCGCCATCTACGGCCTGACCCGAGAGCCCTATCTGGTCTTCACGGCCAACGTCTTCGCCCTGATGGGGCTCCGGCAGCTCTACTTCCTCATCGGTGGTCTGCTGCAACGGCTCGTCTACCTGTCCTACGGGCTCGCCTTCCTGCTCTTCTTCATCGGCGTCAAGCTCGTCTTGCACGCGCTGCACGAGAACGACCTACCCTTCATCAACGGCGGTCGCGGGGTGCACGCCGCCCCCGAGATCCCGATCTGGGCCTCCCTGGTGGTCATCGTCGGAACGCTCGTCGTCACCGCCGTCGCCAGCCTCGCCAAGGGCCGCCTCGACGCCCGCCGGGCGCGCTGAGCCGTCTGCCGCGGTGCTGTGGTGACTCTGGCCCATCTCCCGCGGTGCTGTAGTGGGTTGGGACCCGGTATCCGAGGCACTTTGCCACCACAAGACCGCGGCAGACGCAACAACACCGCGGCAGACGGCGGGGACCTGTCAGTCGACGCAGGTGTCGGCGGTGGGGGAGGACAGCCCCTGGCGGATGAGCTGAACCTGGAGGCAGACCCGGTCGGCTGCGCGCACGGTCACCGCGGACCGCTTGATCCGGCCGCTCTGGCCGGTGTCGGTGCGCTTCCACTGCCAGCTGTCGCCGTCCTTGTGCTGGCCGGGGTAGGCGAAGGTGAAGCGGACGACCCCGCCATGTCGCTCGCCCTTGACGGTGGGTGGCTCACTGGGTGCGTCGGGGAAGACGGACGGCGTCTGGCTCGTGCTGGGGCTTGGGTTCGACTCGGAGGAGTGGTCTCGGTTGCGGTCGACCAGGATCAGGGTGGCAACGGTGGCCAAGACGGCGCCGATGACCAGGGCGACCAGGGCGGCTGTGGCGCGACCACCTCGGTCGCGAGTCTCCTCCGGCTCAGTGGCCCCGGCGATCGGTCGGGGCACCGAGCCCGACACGACGGTGGGTGGCTTGACCCGGGTCTCGTCCTCGTCCGGAGGAGCGAGCGGATCTCGTGAGCGCAGGCCGCCCGGGTCGCCCTCGACGGCGATCGGGGTGCGCGGGTAGCCGCTGGCCGCCTCGATGCGTTGCAGGCTGAGGGCGAGCTCGAGCGCGCTCTGCGGGCGGTACGCCGGCTGCTTGGCCAGGCACTGCTGGAGAAGTCGGTCGAGCCCCGGCGGCGCGTCGGGACGGCGCGTGGCCGGCGGGGCAGCGTGCAGGATGCGCGCGCTGAGCGCTCGGGTGGAGTTGTCGCCGTTGGGAATCGAGAACGGAGACCGACCGACCAGCAGATGCCAGATGGTCGCGCCGAGGGAGTAGACGTCGGAGGCGACCGAGCCGTTGGAGCGTCCGTCCAGCATCTCCGGCGGCGACCACGGATAGGAGATCCGCACGTCCTTGTCGCCCTCGACCTCGTGCACCCGACCGGCGATGCCGAAGTCGGTGAGGGCGGGCTCGGAGTAGGTCGTCACCAAGACGTTGCTGGGCTTGATGTCGCGGTGCAGCACTCCCGATCGGTGGGCCGTCTCGATCGCGCTGGCGAGCTTGATCCCGGTGCTGATCGCCTCCGCGACCGGCATCGGGTTGCCCCGCACGCGTACGCCGAGATCGGGCGGCGGGCAGTAGCGCATCACTAGGAACGGGCGCCCGTCGCCGGTCGTCCCCGCGTTGAGCACCGTGACGATGTAGGGGTGGTCGGCCAGTTGGGCCATCGCGTCGGCCTCGCTGGCGAAGAGCTGCTTCTCGCGCTCGGTGAGGGGGATGTCGGGCCGGACGACCTTCACCGCGACCTTCTGCCGCGGCCACTCCTGCTCGTAGAGGAAGACGTCGGCGAACCCGCCCGTGCCCAGGTGCTCGATGGCCCGATACCCCGGAATCCGGGGTGCGGTCACGGCTCGTCCTCGGCCGAGGCGTCGTAGACGATCTCGTAGGAGTCGGCGAGGT
This sequence comes from Nocardioides sp., assembly GCF_047602075.1. Lineage (GTDB taxonomy): Bacteria > Actinomycetota > Actinomycetes > Propionibacteriales > Nocardioidaceae > Nocardioides. The sequence goes on along the minus strand of NZ_JASGIF010000001.1, from coordinate 1,852,195 downwards.
CGAGCGAGTGCCCCGGCTCCAAGACGTAGCGCTCGTTGGCCCGGATCCGCTGGGGCAGCCGTCCAGGCACCCGCAGCGTGGTGCCACCGCGTGAGCCGAGGTCACGGGCGAGCACCAGCCAGCCGTCGAGCTCGATCTGCAGGTGCATCCGGGACACATAGGTGGAGTCCTGCGGAAGGGTGACCAGGTGCGGCCAGTCCGCGCTGCCGGGCACCGGCGCCGGCTTGCGACCGAACACGACACCGCGGTCCAGCGGCACCACCTCGCCGCTCGGCAGGCGCAGCCCGCCGAGCCGGGGCCGTGGGATCCGGCGTGGCTCCTGCGGCGGCACTGCGGTGTGGCAGACGCGGCAGGTCGGTGTGTAGGCGGGCGTCACATGCCCCTGCGGACAGTGCACGGCCAGCACGGTCTCGTGGGTGGACTGACGCAGGTGCTCGCTCTGATCGGAGAGGTACGGCGCCGCCGCGTCCTCACCGGTGCGGTCACCGGGAGGCTGCAAGATGCTGTCCGGCAGCGGGATGCGGGGGACCGTGGTCGCGGCCTCGTCCTCGTCGGTGTAGCTGTCGGCGGGCTTGAAGAAGGTCCGCTCGACCGGAGTGGTCGCGGTGCTGGCAAGGATGTCGGCGGGGATGCCGTCGATCACGTCAGGAACGGTCTGGGCGGGCACGTAGAGCACCGCGGACGCGGCCGGCACCACTCCGGCGAGCAACGGCCGGGCAACGCCGGTGCCGTGCACCCCCACGCTCAGCATCTGGGTGTCACCGTCGGCGGTGACGTGGCCGTCGCCCCAGGTGATCGGTGAATCCGGGTCGTCCAGGTCCACCAGCACCAGACTCGCCTCGTGCAAGGGGTAGACCTGCTCCAGCGCCCCGACTAGCTGCTCGCGAACTGGGCCCGAGGACCCCAGCAGCGACCACCACTCGTCCAGACGGTCGCTCGGCGGCTCGGCATCCAGCAGGAGCCAACGACGGCTCCGCGCCAGCAGGACACCGGGCCCGCCGATGTAACTGGTCTCCACGAGGTCTCCATCCTGATCCTGTAGCGGACGTGGCCGGTCTGGACCAGCCCGAGGCAAAGTTCATTCTTCCCCACCAACCGCCATTCCTGGCGGTATTTGCCCGAGTTGGTTGCCTTCCGGGTTACCCTCGTGCGGGCACTGACGATGGTCTGCGAGGGGTCATGAGGCGCTCGACGGAGCGAAATCGCCGGCGGCACGGTGCCGTCGCGCTGAACCTTGCCCTGGTGCTGGGAGCCGGGAGCGTGGTGGCGTACGCCGTCTCGGCGCAGGGCTACCAGTCCCATGAGCCCGATCTCAACGACGGCGGCATCTGGGTCACCGACAGCCAACTCAGCAGCTTCGGACGGATCAACAAGCCGATCGGGCAACTGGACTCGATCGTCTTCAGCGACAGCCGCTCCACTGTCGACATCCTTCAGCAGAGCTCCGCCGTGGTGGGGGAGAACCTCACCTCGCGGCGGCTGACGGTGATCGACCCGACCACGTCCACTCCGGTCGAGGGACAGCAGGCCCAATTGCCGCAGACCTCCCAGGTGTGGCTCGCCGGCTCGACCCTCGCCGTGCTGGACACCTCTGACGGCCGAGTCTGGGCCACTCGGGTCGAACCGGAGGGCGCTCTGCCGAGCGTGGCCGAGGTTGATCGGGACACCACTCCGGAGGCACAGGCCGGAGCTAACGCCGGTCTCGCCGTCACGCAGAGCGGCACTGTCTTGGTGGCCTCGGCACGCACCGACACTCTTACTCGCCTTACCGCCACCGGCGCAGGTCTGGCCGACCCCACCCCAGAAGACCTCGCAGTGCCCCTGGAAGGGGCACCGTCCGTCACCGCCGTCGGCGAGACCCCGGTCATCCTCGACCAGGCGACCGGACAGCTCACGGTCGTCGGGGGTGCCCGTGCGGTCGTCGACGTCGGCTCGGTCCTGCAGCAGCCGGGGCCCGATGCCGACTCGGTCCTGCTGGAGACACCGACCGCGCTGATCAGCGTGGACCTGACCACCGGCGCGCTGGAGACGATCGCCACGGTCGAGTCGGGCAGTCCGACCGCGCCGGTGCGGCTGGGCACCTGCGAGTTCGGTGCCTGGTCTGGCGGGCGAGGCTATGTCTCCTCACGCTGCGCCGGAGGTGAGGCGTCGACGATCGCTCTCAACCATCACACCAGCGACTTGGTGTTCCGCGTCAACCGAGGCCAGATCCTGCTCAACGACCGGCTCTCTGGCGCGGTGTGGAACATCGACGACGCCCCGACCAAGATCGATAACTGGGAGGCGTTCCGCAACCCCAACGCCGACAACGACAAGAGTTCCGAGCAGCACAACGACAACCCGGGCGACCGCCGGCCGCCGAAAGCCCGCAACGACAGCTTCGGCGCGCGTCCCGGCCGAACCACCGTTACCCATCCGCTGGACAACGACTCCGCTCCGGCGGGCAGGATGCTCGCGGTCAGCTCGGTCGAGCAGCTGTCAGGTCAGTCGGCTCCTGCGACGATCAGCCCGGATGGTCAGACGGTGCAGTTCCAACTGGGCCCGAACGCCTCTGGCAATGCGACCTACGAGTACTACATCACCGACGGCCGCCGCGATGTGGGTGCGCATGCTCGGATCACCGTGGGCGCTCGCAAGAAGGGCAACCAGGCACCCCGGCTGCGCCAGGGATTCAAGGCCAAGACTTGGCCGGTGGCGCCGAGTGGCACCATCACCTTGCCGGTGCTCAGTGACTGGCGTGACCCGGCCGACGGCGACGCGCTCGACGTGGTGTCGGCGACCTTGCCCGAGGGGACCTCCGGAGCGTCGGTGCGGACGACGACCGACGGCCGGATCCGGTTCACCGCGCCGACTCGCCCGGGACCGGTCAAGCTGACCTATGCCGTCAGCGACGGTCGGTCGCAGCCGGTCCCCCAGCAGCTCGCTTTCCGGGTGCAGGACCCCGATCGAGACGAGCCGGTAGCGGCCACCGCCGAGCCGGACATCGTCACCGCCGAGGTCGGTCAACGGGTGACCATCCGTCCGCTGGCCAACGACCTGCCCGGCGCAGATCCGCTCACACCCGATGCGCAGCTCCGTCTCGCCGGAGAGGTGACCAGTCCACGCGGCGCCCAGGTGGAGACCGACCTGGCCCAGGCAACCATCTCGTTCCGGGCGACCCAGGCCAAGTCCTACTTCCTCGACTACGACGCGGCGTACGGCGAAGCTCCGCTCGGCAGCGGCAAGATCCGCGTCGACGTCCGTCAGCGCGAGCGGCGCGGGCCGGTGGCGATGCCCGACACCGCCACCCTCTACGGCACCTCCCCGGCCATCGTCGACGTGCTGGCCAATGACGACGATCCGGGCGGGGGTGTGCTGATGGTGCAGTCCGCCCGCGCGCTCTCGTCCGGGCAGCTGGACATCGCGGTCGTCGACGGCCGCTGGCTGCGGATCAGTGCGCGAGAAGGCGAGCTGCGTCCGAAGGCACAGGTGCTGCGCTACGTCGTCAGCAACGGCGGGCAGACCGCGGTAGGCGAGGTCCAGGTCACCCAGCGTCCGGTCCCGCCGGACAACACCCCGGTGACCGAGACCGACCAGGTGAGTGTGCGGGAGGGCTCCAGCGCCGCGATCCCGGTGCTCGACAACGACTTCAGCCCCTCCGGGGACCAGCTCACCTTGGTCGGCGACGTCGCCGGCCAGAAGTCCGGGCAGCTCGAGGTGACCGGATCCGACGGCTCGGCCAAGGGAGTGGGGGAGGCGTTCACGTCTGGACGCCTGGTCCGCTACGTCGCACCAGAGCGGGTCCGGACAGCGAACACCGTCACCATCACCTACGTCGCCCGCAACTCCCAGGGCGAGACGGCGCCGGGCCGGATCAAGGTGACCGTGCTCCCCGAGACCAAGCACAACCAGCTGCCCGTCGCGCCGATCCTCGAGGGCCGGGTGGTCGCCGGCGACACGGTCACGCTGCGGCTCCCCGGCTCGGGCATCGACCCGGACGGCGACGGCGTGACGGTCGTCGGCCTGGGCTCGGCGCCCGCGCTCGGTCGAGTGGTCAAGGTCGGGGCGAACTCGATCGCGTACCAGGCCTACCCGACCAGCACCGGCACCGACGAGTTCGACTACCTGATCACCGATGCGCGCGGTGGCCGCGCGACGGGCACTGCTCGGGTCGCGGTGACCGCCCCCGGGCTGCCCCAGCCGCCACTGGCGGTGGCCGACGACCTCACCGTCGAGCCCGGTCGGCGGGCGACTGTGTTCCCGATGGCCAACGACTATGTCGCTCCCGGCGATCGGGCTACGGTCGAGCTGGTCGACCCCCCGGCGGGGGTGACCTTGGCCGGCGACGCCGGCCCGGTGCTCGTGCAGACTCCCAAACGGGCTGCGGGCCGCAACATCGAGGTTGTCTATCGACTCACCAACGGCGTGGACACCACCCAGTCGACGATCACGGTGCGCACCGCGGAGCCGTACAACAATCCGCCGGTGGTGGCTGATGCGTTCGGCAACGCCGACGACTCCGCTGCCGTCCGGGTGAACGTCCTCAAGTCCGCCTACGACCCCGACGGACCTACCTCCGAGCTCCGGGTGACCGATGTCTACGCCGCGGACGCCAAGGTGATTCCGGGCGGCCGCATCACCGTGCTCCGAGACGACCATGCCCGGGTGATCCCGTTCCGAGTGGAGGACGCCGACGGAGGTGTGGCCACCGCGAACCTTTACGTCCCACCGACCGGCTCCGGGCTGCCCTACGTCAAGGCGAAGGCCCTGATCAAGCTGGGGCCCGGCGATCAGCGCAAGGTGTCCCTGGACGACTACATCGTCAACCCCTCGGGCGGGCCGATCCGGTTGGCGCCCACCGCGCAGGTGCTCGGCTCGCCGCCGGGCCTCATCACCGTCGTCGCCGGCAAGCAGGACACCCTGACCGTCGGCGCCGCGTCCGGCTACCGCGGGCCGGGGGCAGCCATGGTCGAGGTGACCGCCCGCGGTGAGCGGCAGCCGGTGGTGTTGTCGATCCCGGTCCAGGTCGGCGACGCGGCTCCGATCCTGTCCTGCCCCGAGGCCCCGATCACACTGACCAGCGGCGAGACCCGACCGCTAGACGTCACCAGCCTGTGCCACGTCTTCACCAGCACCCCTCAGCAGCTGGCATCCCTGGTCTACCGCGCGTCTTGGGCCGAGGACGTCTCCGGGCTGAAGCTGCTCTCCGCCCGCGGCCGTGAGATCGAGGTCGCCGCCACCGAGTCGGCCAAGACCGGCACGGAGGGCGTGCTGCTAGTGACCGCGGCCGGCAGCAAGCCCGGCAAGATCAGGGTCCGGGTCGCGACGCCACCCGCGCCCACGCTGGCGCCGATCACGGTGACCGACCTCAAGGCGGGCGAGTCGCGGACCCTCGACCTCGGTCGCTACTTGACCCCCGGCGTCCCGGACGGCCGTCCCACCGTGGTGCGCGTGGATGCCGTCCGAGGTCGAGGCGTGACCGCGACCAAGGCCGGCGGAGACCGGGTCAGGATCTCTGCCATCGCGGCGGCGCAGGGCAGCGCCACCTTCCGGGTGACGATGAGCGACGTCGCCGCCACCGATCGGCCTGACCGGCAAGCGAGCAACCTGTTGACCGTCAGCCTGTTGGGCGTCCCGGACACCCCCGGTGCACCGGTGATCGGTGACGGGCAGTTCAGTGGTGAGGTGCGCCTGGGCTGGCGCGCACCGGCCAACAACGGGTCACCTATCGACCGCTACGAGGTGAAGGCGAGCAACGGCGCGACCCGGACCTGCCCCACCACGTCGTGCAGGTTCTCCGGCCTCGACAACGGGACGGCGTACACCTTCACCGTGCGCGCCCACAACGCCGTCGGCTGGTCGGACTACAGCGGCAGGTCCAAGCCCGCCGAGCCCGAGGGCGTTCCCGGAGTCGTCGGCCCGATCGGCGCCAGCAAGCTGGGCGACGGCCAGCTCACCATCACGTGGGCGGCACCGACGCTGAACGGCAAGCACATCGACAAATACCGCGTCGTGTGGCAGGGCCACAGGGACTACGTGACGTCGCGCTCCTACATCGCGGCTCCGCTGGACAACAACAAGAAGTACCGGTTCACCGTCTACGCCCACAACTCCGCTGGCTGGGGCCCCGGGCTCACCTCCGGACCGCTCCAGTCCAGTGGATCGCCCGGCACTCCGGACCCGCCGGTGATCACGCCGCTCGAGCCGACCGGGGGAGAGACGGTGACGTTGCAGGTGTCGTGGAAACCGGTGCTCAGCGGCTCCGCGGACGCGCTGACCTACACCTTGACCGACGATGCGGGCCGCAACGTCTCGGGCTGCACCAAGATTCAGGAGACCAGCTGTCGGATCCCCGGCATCCGGTACGACGGGCGCAGCTACCGCTACCGGGTCACCGCCGTCAGCGCGGATGCACGGACCAGCGACTTCAGTGATCCGTGGAAAGCGATCGCCGCACCCCTCTCGTGGGGCGCCTGGTCCTGGACGGCGACCGGCCAAGACGCCAAGGCCCAGCTCAACTTCACCGTGCCCAGCTCCCGCGGCGACCAGTCGAAGGTGACCATCTCGGTCGACGGCTCCCCGGTGAGCAATCAGCAGGCCACCGGCTCGGTCCAGCAGACCATCTCGGTCGGCGACAACGACGGGCCTCACGACGTCGTCCTCAAGGTCTGCAACGAGGGTGGCCAGTGCAGCACCTCCAGCACGCAGCAGGTGCAGACCTACGGCCCGCTCACCTCCGGCATGGTCAAGGCCACCCCGGTGCTGACCGACGGCACCGAGATGCGCTGGCAGATCGAGGTCGACCCCAACGGCGCACCGGTCGACGTCATCTTCACCAGCGACCGCCGCGCCGGCACCACCTGGCACGTCGACGCGGTCGACACCCAGACCCTGACGACCGGCACCGTCGACCTCGGCTACTCCGTCACCGAGCACATCGGAATCACCGTCCGGGACACCCCCCGCGGACGGCGGGTCGGACCGCTCACCTTCCAGAAGTCCACCGACGATCCGCCTCCGGCGACGGTCGATATCAGCCGCGGTGACAAGTGCAACGACTCCGGCGACGACCCCTGCCACACCGGCGGAGATGCCGACTCGGACTGCACCGACTCCTCCTGTGGATTCATCGTGCTCGAGGTGCACCACTTCTTCGGTTCGGTCAGCTGCTCGGTCTCCGCCGACGGCGCCGGCGACCTCGGCACCGTGAGCCTTTCCGACGATACGACCAAGCAGACCGCCCTCTACTTCGGCGACCCCGGCAAGACAGTCCTGGCGAGCTGCACGAGCTCCTCGGCCAGTGCGACCGATCGGTTCGATTGGCCGGGTTGAGCCCACCCGGTGCCCTAGCCTGAATGCGGCGCCAGAACAGAAAGTGCCAGAACAGAAAGCGATGACATGACGATCTCCCCGGACCAGGCCGGCTGGTTCAAGCAGACCTTCGACCAGCTGACCGACAACATGGAGAAGGCGATCCTCGGCAAGCGGCACGCCGTCCGGCTCGCCTTGACCTGCCTGCTGTCCGAGGGCCACATCCTTCTCGAGGACGTTCCCGGCACGGGCAAGACGATGCTGGCACGTGCGCTGGCCAACACCGTCCAGGGCAGCCACGCCCGGATCCAGTTCACCCCCGACCTGCTGCCCGCCGACGTCACCGGCGTCACCGTCTACGACCAGCACAAGGGCGGCTTCGAGTTCCACCCCGGCCCGGTGTTCCACTCCATCGTGCTTGCCGACGAGATCAACCGGGCGTCGCCCAAGACTCAGTCTGCCCTGCTCGAAGTGATGGAAGAGGGGCGCGTCACCGTCGACGGGCAGCCACACCCGGTTGGCCGCCCGTTCATGGTCATCGCCACGCAGAACCCGATCGAGCAGGCCGGCACCTACCGGCTCCCGGAGGCGCAGCTCGATCGGTTCTTGATGAAGACGTCGCTGGGCTATCCCGATCGCTCGGCGACCATCGAGTTGCTCGTCAACGCACGGGTGCGTGACCGCGCCGCCCTGGTGGCGCCAGCCATCACCGCCGAGACCATTGCGCAGATGAGCGGCCTGGCCGACGACGTGTACGTCGACCCGGCGGTGGTCTCCTACGTTGCCGAGCTGGCGGAGGAGTCGCGCCGCATGCCGCACGTGAAGCTCGGGCTCTCCGCTCGCGGCTGTCTGGCCTTCGTCCGGGTCGCCAAGACCTGGGCGGCTGCTGACGGGCGTGACCACGTCGTGCCCGACGACATCAAGGAGCTGGCCGAGCCGGTGCTCTGCCACCGACTGCTGCTCGACGCGGAGGCGCAGTTCACCGGGGTCACCATCGAGAGCGTCGTCTCGCGGCTCGTCGACGCCGTCTCGCCGCCGACCGACCGAGTTGCCTGAGGCAACCGGCGTGGAAAGGTCGCCGACCAGGCGGATCCGGGCGCTGCTCGGCATCGTCAACCCGACCGGGTGGGTGATTGCCGGGCTGGGGATCGCCGCTGCCGTGGCGGCCTCGCGGCTGCACTGGCGAGAGGCATCCGCCCTCGCGGTCGCCTGCCTGGCACTGCTGGTGCTGGCGGTGCCGCTGCTGCTCGGACGCACCCGGGTGCGGGTCGACCTGTCCTTGGAGCCGCTGCGGGTGGTGGCCGGCGACTCGGTGGCAGGTTCGGTCACGGTGACCAACCTCGCCTCGACCCGGATGCTGCCCTCGATGCTCGATCTCCCGGTCGGTGACCGGGTGCACCGCTATGGTCTGCCGGCGCTGGCCCCCGATGCCTCTCACGAGGAGACCTTCACCATCCGCACCGAGGCACGGGGGGTCATCCCGGTCGGCCCGGCGATCACCCGGCGTGGTGATCCGTTGGGCATCTTCTCGCGCGACCTGTCCTGGACCGACGTGCCCGAGATCCTGGTCCGCCCCGAGATGGTCCCGCTGGAGTCGCTCGGGGCCGGTCTGCTGCGCGACCTCGAGGGAGTCTCCACCGACGCCTTGTCGCAGAGCGACCTGGCCTTCCACGCGCTGCGGGAGTACGTCCCTGGCGACGACCTGCGCCACGTGCACTGGCGGTCCTCGGCCAAGGCGATGGGAGCGGCCGGACACACCGAGCTGCTGGTGCGCCAGTATCTCGACACTCGCCGCTCCCATGCCACCGTCGTCGTCGACGACATGGTCGAGTCCTGGCCGGACCCAGAGGACTTCGAGATCGCCATGTCGGTCGCCGCCTCGCTCGCCGTACGCGCTGTCTTAGACGAGTTCGACACCTCGTTCATGTGCGGGGACCAGGCCGCCACCGGCAACAACGGCCACGTGGCGCTCGACGCGATCTGTCGCGCCCGGCTGGGCCGCACCGGTCTCGCGACCTCGGCCCAGCGGGCAGGCAGCGTCGCACCGGACACCAGCTTGTTGTTCCTGGTCACCGGTCCCGGCGCCTCCTTCGCCGAGATGCGGCTCGCGGCGTCCGTGTTCGGACCGGAGGTGCGCCGGGTCGCCATGGTCGTGAATCGTCGCCTCAACAGTCGGGCCACCGATGCCGACGGCGTTCCAATCCTGCACCTCGCCGACAAGGCGGACCTGGGTGCACTGCTGAGGTGGAGCCTGCAGTGACCATCACCGCACCCCCGCCGGTGGCGCCGCCGAGGCCGATACCCGACCCCGCCGGTGCCGCCGCTGTGGTCGTCCGCGAGCGCCATTGGTGGCTGCCCCGGCGGGTGCGCCTGGTCGACGCCGGGTTCACCGCCACTGCCGGTGCGCTCGCCCTGGCCGGGTTGGCGCCCTCCTTCGACGGCTACCAGTTCCTCGTCGTCGGCCTCCTCGGATTGCTGCTCGGCACCGCCGCCGGCATATACGTGGTGCATCTGCGGTGGCCGCGCGCACTGTCGCCGGTGGCTGCGGTCGCCGTGTTCTACCTGCTCGGCGGGGTGCTCTGCCTGCGCGAGGTGTCGGCGATCTGGCCGGTGCCGCACACGTGGCGCCTGCTCACCGATCAGCTCGTCTTCGGATGGAAGGACCTGCTCACCACACTGCCGCCGGTGGATGGTCGCGGCCCGTTGCTCACCCTGCCTTGGGCGCTCGGCCTGCTCGCCGGCTCTGGCGCGATGGCCGCCACCTCATGGAAGCCTCCGGACCGCGCTGGCTGCGAGCCATCGCGCCGGCCACCGTGCTCCTTGCGCTGTGGGCGGTGGTGATCCTGCTCGGCCTGGATCACCCCCAGTCCGTGCTCGCCCAAGGGGTCGCCTTCTCGGTGGTGCTCTTGGCCTGGATCGCCGTCCGCGGCCAACGCACCGCCGTGGACCTCGCCGGCAGCACGGGGCGGCTCGGGCGTGCCGCGGTCGCCTGCGCGCTGCTGGTGCTCGCCGGCATGGCCGCAGCACCGGTCGCACTCGGCGGCGACGACCCCAGCGAGCAGCGGGTGATCTTGCGCGATGTGATCGCCCGACCGTTCGACGTGGGCCGCTACCCATCGCCGCTCGCGTCCTTCCGCCGCTACGTCGAGATCCCGCACAACCCGCCAGCAGAGAACCTCTACACCACCGACCTGTTCTCGATCCGAGGCGTCTCCGAGGGCACGCTGGTCCGGTTCGCCACGCTGGACAGCTATGACGGCAAGGTCTGGGGTGCCTCGAACAACGCGATCCCCGGCGCCTCCGACGACACCTACCAACGGGTGTCTTCCACCATCGCCAACCCGGTGTCCGGCGACCGCGTCGAGGTCACCGTGAAGCTCGACGAGGGCTACTCCGGAGTCTGGCTGCCCACCGTCGGCGCCTTGCAGGGCATCCGGTTCCGAAGCGCCGACCTGACCGCGAAGGCCGACTCGTTCCGTTACAACCTGGCCACGTCTGCGGGCGTCGTACCCGCCGGGCTGCGACCCGGCGACGAGTACTCCTTCACCGCCGTGATCCCCGACGGCGACGTGGATGCCGACTCCGTGCCTGGTGGCCCGGTCGGTGAGGCCGGCACGGCCGCCGCGTTCCTGCAGGCCCAGGCATCGGAGTGGTCCAAGGACGAGAAGACCTTGATGAAGCGGGTCTTCGCGGTCGCCGACCACCTGCGCGAGGAGGGCCGCTACACCGACGGCGTGGCTCCGGCTGAGCAGGTCTACCACGCCGGCCACTCCCAGGGCCGCCTCGCCGAGTTCGTCAACTCGCCGATCATCGCCGGCAACGACGAGCAGTACGCCGCCACCATGGCACTGCTGGCCAACCAGATCGGCGTCCCTGCCCGGGTCGTGATGGGAGCGGTCGTCCCCCGCAACGGCGTCGTACGCGGCTCCGACGTCGCCGCCTGGGTCGAGATCCAGGTCTCGGACGGCTCCTGGCGCACGCTGCCGACCTCGGCATTCATGGGCAGCCAGCGCCCCGCCAAGCTGCCGCCCGAGAGCCAGCAGAACGTCGGCGGCACCAACGTGCCACCGCCCGCCCCCATCCCGCCGCCGACCACGGCCGGTGACCAGGCGGACGTGGACGTGAAGGCGGACAAGGCGAAGTCTGACGACCCCAAGCCGTCACCGGAGAAGGGTCCGCTGCTCCCCGGCTGGGCGCGAGCCCTGGTGATCTACGGCGGCATCCCGCTGGCCGTCCTCGGCCTGTTCGCTGCCGGCATCATCGTTGCCAAGGCGGTGCGTCGCCGGCTGCGCCGCCGCTCCCCGCGCACCTCCACGCAGGTCGCCGGAGCCTGGCGTGAGCTCGTCGACCATGCCCGCGACCTCGGTCAACCGGTTGCCGCAGGCGGTGTGGTCACCCGCCGGGAGCAGTCGGTGCAGATGGCCTCTACCACCGCCCCCACCCTTGCCCGGCGTGCCGACGGCTATGTCTTCGGGCCCGAGCCGCCCCCGATGAGTGCAGCCGACTCCTTCTGGGGCGACGTCACCGCAGAGCGCCGGGCGATGTCTTCCGCCGCCTCCCGCAGCCGGCGCCTCCTCGCCGCCGTCAGCCTGCGCACCTTCCGCCGCTCGTAGGGACGGGCCTCGATTAGGGAATTGGGGTGGGGAGTTCTAAACTGGCGTGTCGGCCCAACGTGGGTCTGTTTCGTGGTGCCTCGCGGCTGCCCGGATCACGCTAATCGACTGCCTTGCTGGTTGGTCGTCCGGCGTGCTCGGGGGGAGGGGCTCCCGGAGCGGCCCGACGAGGTCCACGGTAGCCGGTCTGTGACCGGATGCCGGAGGTTCCCGGGCCAACCGGTAGGAAACGACAGATTGTGGAGGACATGCCGAAGAAAGAAGGCGTGATCGAGATCGAGGGCACCGTCGTTGAGGCGCTCCCGAACGCCATGTTCAGGGTTGAGCTCAGCAACGGGCACAAGGTGCTCGCCCACATCAGCGGCAAGATGCGTCAGCACTACATCCGGATCCTCCCCGAGGACCGGGTGGTGGTGGAGCTCTCGCCGTACGACCTCACCCGAGGCCGGATCGTCTACCGCTACAAGTGAGGGCTGCTCCGGCAGTCGCGAGCCGCACACCAGAAAGGACCTCCTCGTGAAGGTCAACCCCAGCGTCAAGCCGATCTGCGACAAGTGCAAGGTGATCCGTCGCCATGGCCGCGTCATGGTGATCTGCGAGAACCCCCGCCACAAGCAGCGGCAGGGCTGACGAGACAGGCCAGGCTCACCGCCGGGCCGCACTGAGAACTCCATATCGAAACCACGTGTTCGCTCAGCCGTCCTCGGACGGTGAACCACCTCCGGAACGGATGGCCGGAGCTCGACCGCTCGGTGCGAGACGCAACACGACCACACCACCGTGAACCGAAAGGGACAACTGCCACATGGCACGCCTTGTTGGTGTCGACCTGCCGCGCGACAAGCGCATCGAGGTCGCACTCACCTACATCTACGGCATCGGCCGCACCAGCGCCCAGCAGGTGCTCGCGGCCACCGGGATCAACCCCGACCTCCGCGTCCACCAGTTGGGCGACGACGAGCTGGTCAAGCTCCGCGACGAGATCGAGGCCAACTACAAGATCGAGGGTGACCTCCGTCGTGAGGTCCAGGCCGACATCCGGCGCAAGATCGAGATCGGCAGCTATCAGGGTCGCCGGCACCGTCAGGGCCTTCCGGTCCGCGGGCAGCGCACCAAGACCAACGCGCGCACCCGCAAGGGCCCCAAGCGCACCGTCGCCGGCAAGAAGAAGGCCAAGTAGCCGCCTCTGGGCTCGGCTCGCCACCACGGCGCCGACCCGACCAGACCTCATCGACCAGCTAGACGCAGGAGATCGCATTGCCCCCCAAGAGTCGCCAGAGCGGCGCCAAGAAGGTGCGCCGCAAGGAGAAGAAGAACGTCGTTCAGGGCGAGGCCCACATCAAGAGCACGTTCAACAACACCATCGTCACCATCACCGACCCGACGGGTGCGGTGATCTCGTGGGCCTCTGCCGGCACCGTCGGCTTCAAGGGCTCGCGCAAGTCCACGCCGTTCGCCGCGCAGATGGCGGCCGAGGCCGCCGGTCGGCGTGCCATGGAGCACGGCATGAAGAAGATCGACGTCTTCGTCAAGGGCCCCGGTTCGGGTCGTGAGACGGCGATCCGGTCGCTGGGTGCCATCGGCCTCGAGGTCGGCACCATCCAAGACGTCACCCCGGTGCCGCACAACGGTTGCCGCCCGCCCAAGCGCCGGCGCGTCTGACCGCAGCGCCCACCCACAGGACTTGAAGGAGACCCAGACCCATGGCCCGCTACACCGGCCCGATCACCAAGAAGTCGCGTCGCCTCGGCGTCGACCTCGTCGGCGGTGACGCCGCTTTCGAGCGTCGCCCCTACCCGCCTGGCCAGCACGGCCGCGGCCGCATCAAGGAGAGCGAGTACCTCCTCCAGCTGCGCGAGAAGCAGAAGGCTCGGCACACGTACGGCGTGCTGGAGAAGCAGTTCCACCGTTACTACACCGAGGCGTCTCGTCGTCAGGGCAAGACCGGTGACAACCTGCTGCAGCTGCTCGAGTGCCGCCTCGACAACGTCGTCTACCGCGCCGGGTTCGCCCGCACCCGCCGGCACGCCCGCCAGCTGGTCACCCACGGCCACTTCCTGGTCAACGGCAAGAAGGTCAACATCCCGTCGTTCCAGGTGACCCAGTTCGACATCATCGACGTGCGCGAGAAGTCTCTCGAGCTGACCCCCTTCATCGTGGCTCGTGAGACCCACGGCGAGCGGATCGTCCCGGCCTGGCTCCAGGTGCTGCCGAGCCGGATGCGGATCCTGGTCCACCAGGCTCCGGTTCGCGAGCAGATCGACATCCCGGTCCAAGAGCAGCTCATCGTGGAGTACTACTCCAAGAAGTAGCCTCCCCGGCCAGCTGAGGCCCGCCACAACTGCAGACTGAAACAGATTCGACAACTGCATTCGAGTCCCTCATATAGCGGTGGGGCTCGGAAAGGAAGAAACAGTGCTCATCGCCCAGCGCCCGACCCTGTCCGAAGAGGTCGTCGACGACTTCCGCTCCCGGTTCGTCATCGAGCCCTTGGAGCCCGGTTTCGGCTACACGCTCGGGAACTCGCTGCGCCGCACGCTGCTCTCCTCGATTCCGGGGGCGTCGGTGACCAGCATCAAGATCGACAACGTGCTCCACGAGTTCTCCACCATCGAGGGCGTCAAGGAGGACGTCACCGAGGTGATCCTCAACCTGAAGGGTCTGGTCGTCTCCTCCGAGCACGACGAGCCCGTCACGATGTACCTCCGCAAGTCCGGCGCCGGTGACGTCACCGCCGCCGACATCGCGCCCCCGGCCGGTGTGGAGGTGCACAACCCCGACCTGAAGATCGCCACCCTGTCCGACAAGGGCAAGCTCGAGATGGAGCTGGTGGTCGAGCGTGGTCGCGGCTATGTCTCCTCCGCTCAGAACAAGGGCGCCGACAACGAGATCGGCCGGATGCCGGTCGACTCGATCTACAGCCCGGTGCTGAAGGTGACCTACAAGGTCGAGGCGACCCGTGTCGAGCAGCGCACCGACTTCGACAAGCTGGTCATCGACGTCGAGACCAAGCCGTCGATCCGTCCTCGCGACGCCATCGCCTCGGCCGGCAAGACCCTCGTCGAGCTGTTCGGCCTGGCCCGCGAGCTCAACGTCGAGGCGGAGGGCATCGACATCGGTCCGTCGCCGGTCGACGAGCAGCTCGCTGCCGACCTGGCCCTGCCCGTGGAGGACCTCCAGCTGACCGTCCGGTCCTACAACTGCCTCAAGCGCGAGGGCATCCACACCGTGGGTGAGCTGATCTCGCGCTCCGAGCAGGACCTGCTGGACATCCGCAACTTCGGCGCCAAGTCGATCGACGAGGTCAAGGCGAAGCTGGTCGAGATGGGCCTGTCCCTCAAGGACAGCGGCCCGGGCTTCGACCCCAACGCGGTGCTCGCCGCCTACGGCGACGATGACGACGACGCCTTCGTCGAGGACGAGCAGTACTGACCCGTCCGCACTGGCCCGTCCTGACACTCCCTCGGGGGCTCGCCGCCTCCGCAATCTGGTTGGAACTACCCGAGTACCTCACACGGCTCGGGAGAAGAGAGAGATGAGATGCCCACCCCGAAGAAGGGCCCCCGTCTGGGCGGCAGCGCCGCCCACCAGCGGCTGATCCTGCGCAACCTGGCCACCTCGCTGTTCGAGCACGGCTCGATCACCACCACCGAGGCCAAGGCCAAGATGCTGCGGCCCTACGCCGAGAAGCTGATCACCAAGGCGAAGAAGGGTGACCTGCACAACCGTCGCCTGGTGCTGCGCGAGCTCTACAAGAGCGTCGACCAGAAGAAGCTCGAGGAGGACGGCGTGCTGGTGGTCAACCAGTACCCCCAGCACCGTCTCTTCACCGAGATCGCGCCGATGTTCGCCGAGCGTCCCGGTGGCTACACCCGGATCACCAAGATCGGTCCCCGCAAGGGTGACAACGCCCCCATGGCGGTGATCTCGCTGGTGACCGAGCCCTACCAGCCCAAGCCGTCGAACCGGAAGGCCAAGCCTGCCGAGACTGCGCCTGCCCCGGTTGAAGAGCCGGTGGTCGAGGAGCCGGTGGCTGAGGAGCCGGTCGAGGCGGAGGCCGCCGTCGACAGTTCTGCCGACGAGGTCGTCGAGGCGCCTGCCGAGGACGTCGAATCGGAGGCCGAAGCTTCCGCGGAGGAGCCTGCGGCCGACGACGAGGCCGAGTAGCAGGGCTGACCATGGGTCAGGTTGCGCTCGTGGTCGGCGAGGCGTTGATCGACGTCGTCCACCGCGGTGACGGCTCGGTGGCCGAGCACCCCGGCGGCAGCGCCGCGAACGTCGCCGTCGCCTTGGCTCGGCTCGACCGCGCCACGCTGTTCCACACCTGCTTCGCGGCCGACCGGTACGGTCGGATGCTGAGTGTGCACCTGGATGCGGCCGGCGTACGCCTCGCCGGCGACCCGGGCTCGGTGCTCCGCTCATCGTCGGCGGTGGCGACCCTCGGCGACGATGGTGCGGCGACCTACGAGTTCGATATCGACTGGCGACCGGGGCCCTTGGTCCTGCCCGACGACGAGGAGCCGGTGGTCGTGCACACCAGTTCCTACGCGGCCGCGCTCCCACCTGGGGCCGACGAGGTGTACGCCGCGGTCGACTCGGTGCGTTCACGCGCCACGGTCAGCTACGACATCAATGCCCGTCCAGCCGTGACCGGCCTCGACGCGGAGGTGCGCCGCCGGGTCGAGCGCCTGGTCGGCATCAGCGATGTCGTCAAGGCCAGTGACGAGGACCTCGAGGCGCTCTATCCCGAGCGCTCGGTCGACGACACTGCTGCCTTCCTGCTCGGCCTCGGCCCCGCCGTCGTAGTGGTCACCCGAGGCAGCGAAGGCGCCAGTTGGGTCGCTGCCACCGGGCCCGGCACGGTCCCGGCAATTGCGGTCACCGTGGCCGACACCATCGGCGCTGGTGACACCTTCGGTGCGGCCCTGGTCGATGCGCTGTGGAGCCGCGGCTTGCTAGGAGCCGAGCAGCGTCCCGCGCTTCGACGCCTGACCGACACCGACTGGGCCGAACTCCTCGGCCTGGCGGCCCGGGCAGCGGCGGTGACCGTCTCCCGACCTGGCGCCGATCCGCCGCACCGACACGAGCTGCCCTGACCTCGTGCGAGGATGCCGCCGTGCGGCTCCGGATCGATCTTGCCTACGACGGCGGTGACTTTCACGGTTGGGCGACCCAGCCGGACCTCCGCACCGTGCAGGGCGAGCTGGAGACAGCGCTGGCGACGGCGCTGCGGATGCCCGAGGCGAAGGTCGTCTGCGCGGGCCGGACCGACACCGGTGTCCACGCCCGCGGTCAGGTCGTTCATCTCGACGTCCCCGAGGCCGACCTCGCCGCTTCCGCCGGCCGCTCGACCGCGCCGGCGCCGGTGGCGCTCGGCCACCGGCTGAACGGTCTCCTGCCTGCGGACGTCCGCGTGCGTCGAGTCACCGAGGCACCACCCGGCTTCGACGCGCGGTTCTCCGCGATCTGGCGGCGCTACGCCTACCGGATCGCAGACCTGCCACGGGCCGTCGATCCCCTTCGACGTCGCCATGTGCTGACCTGGCCCCGGCCACTGGACCTCGAGGCGATGGACACCGCGGCTGTCGACCTGGTGGGGGAACACGACTTCGCCGCCTTCTGCAAGCGCCGTGAAGGGGCCACCACGATTCGCCATCTCCTCGACCTCAGCTGGACGCGCGATGACACCGGCGTCGCGGTCGCCACGGTCCGCGCCGACGCGTTCTGCCATCACATGGTCCGATCGCTGATGGGCTGCCTGGTGACGATCGGCGAGGGCCGACGGCCGGCGAGCTGGGCCGGCGACGTCCTACGTGCCGAGGAGCGTGACCCGGCGGTCCCAGTGCTGCCCGCGCACGGGCTGACTCTGGAAGAGGTCGGCTACCCGCCCGACGACGAGCTCGCCGCCCGCGCCGAGGTCGCCCGAAGGGTGCGCGTCCGGTGAACGAGGACCACTACTTCTCGGCCGATCCGCAGGCGCCCTTCGAGCGTACGTCGATCGTCGCCCGTGTGTGGGGACACGAGTTGTCGCTGGCCACGGGCTCGGGGGTCTTCGCGCGGGGTCGCGTCGACATCGGCACGTCGGTGCTGTTCCGGGAGACCGAGCCGCCCAGCTCAGGAAGGATCCTCGATCTGGGCTGCGGCTACGGCGTGATCGGACTGGCGATCGCGGTCGCCGCCCCCGCGACGCAGGTGACGGGCGTCGACGTGAACGAACGGGCTGTCCTTCTCGCCCGGGAGAACGCCGCCGCTCTCGGCGTCGCCGACCGCTACGCCGTATTCACACCTGAGACCGCGCCGGAGACGACGTACGACGAGATCTGGTCCAACCCACCCATCCGGATCGGCAAGCCAGCGCTGCACCAGCTGCTGCTGACCTGGTTCGCTTGGCTGGCGCCGGAGGGGCGCGCCGTCATGGTCGTCGGCAAGAACCTGGGTGCCGACTCGTTGCAGCGATGGTTGGGTGAGCAGGGTTATCCCACTCGTCGGCTGGCTTCGGCCAAGGGCTTCCGGGTGTTGGAGAGCCGACCGGCCGAGGCATGACGACGGGGCTTGCCATCCCCGCCTGATGAACGATGGGCGGGTCCGGCAGGATGGTGGGATGACCTACGCCGCAGCCGATGACCGCTACGACCACGTGCCCTATCGCTTCACTGGGAGCAGCGGGTTGAAGCTGCCGGTGCTCTCGCTTGGCCTGTGGCAGAACTTCGGCACCGACCGCCCCGAGGAGACCCAACGCGCCATCCTGCGTCGGGCCTTCGACCGCGGCGTCACCCATTTCGACCTGGCCAACAACTACGGTCCGCCCTACGGTCGCGCCGAGGAGAACTTCGGGCGCTATCTGGCCGACGACTTTGCGCCGTACCGTGACGAGTTGATCATCTCGACCAAGGCGGGCTACGACATGTGGCCGGGCCCCTACGGCCAGGGCGGCGGGTCGCGGAAGTACGTCCTTGCCTCCCTCGACCAGTCGCTGCACCGGCTGGGGCTCGACTACGTCGACATCTTCTACAGCCACCGCTACGACCCCGAGACTCCGGTCGAGGAGACGATGATGGCGCTGGACCACGCGGTCCGGTCCGGACGCGCGTTGTACGCCGGTATCTCGTCGTACTCTCCCGACAAGACGCGCGAAGCCGCCTCCATCGCCCGAGAGCTGGGCACCCCGCTGCTGATCCATCAGCCGTCCTACAACATGTTCAACCGGTGGATCGAGGACGGTCTCCTCGACGAGCTAGAGACTCAGGGGATGGGCTGCATTGTGTTCACGGCGCTGGCTCAGGGGCTGCTCACCGACCGCTACCTCGACGGTGTCCCGGCTGACTCGCGTGCCGCTCGCAGTGAGTCCACGGTGGCGGCTCTCGACGACGAGGTGCTGGCTCGCGTGCGCAGTCTCAACGAAATCGCTCTCGCGCGTGGTCAGAAGCTGCGCCCAGCTTGCCCTGCAGTGGGCCGTCCGCGACCCGCGGGTCACCTCGGCGGTCATCGGCGCCTCGTCGGTCGAGCAGCTCGACACCAACCTCGACGCGCTGGGCTTCCCCCCGCTCACCGATGAGGACCTCGCGGCCATCGACCGCTTCGCGGTCGACTCCGGTGTCAACCTGTGGGCGAAGTCCACCGAGGACTGAGGGCTAGCCTCAATGCCGCGCAGTTAAGGATCTTGGCTCGGGTCAAGGGTCGGCAGTAGGTGTGTCGTGATCCGGGTCTGGTAGTTCGTCCGGTCGATGGGGCCTTTGGCGCGGTGTTTGGAGATCGCGCGTTTGGTCACTCGGGGGCTGGAGCGGGCTCGGCGGGCGGGCAGAACTGTGTCCAGGACCGCTGCCCCGATCCGGCCGGTCAGGTCGGTGCCGGCCTCGGCGAGGACGTCTGCTGCGCGGTGGATCGTGTCGCGGGCGGTGGTCAGTGCGATGGTGAAGCTGAGCCGGTCGGGTGCGATGCCACCGTGAGCCAGGGAAGCGTCGGCGATCGCGGTCCGCAGAGCCTGATGGACGATCAGGACGGCGTAGACCTCCTGGGCGATCCCGGCGGGTGTGCGCGCCCGTAGGACCCTCCCGTCCAAGATCGTGGACTTGGTCTCGCGGAAGCCAGTCTCGATCTCCCACCGCTGGTGGTAGAGCTCGACGATCTCCCGTGCCGGGTACCGCTGCGGGTTGGTCAGGGTCGTGATCAGGCGGTAGGTGCCGGTGCGCTGGGTGCCTGAGTCTTTCAGGTCCACGATGATCTGGGCGTCGATGATCCGCACCCGGATGCCACCGAGGACAGCGATGCGGGTGCCATCGCCCAGGCGGTCCACGAGGGCGAACCTACGGTTGTCCTTGCACCGGATGAGCAGGTCCGCGCCGGTGGCGGCGAACTGCTCGATCAGGGCCGCGGCAGCGAAGTTGCGGTCACCGAGCAGCACCGTCCCGGGCCGCAGACAGCGCGCCAGGCGGGATGCGTAGGTAGTCTCCCCGACCCGGTAGGACCCGAACACGGCGTCGATGAGGGTGCGTGAGCCGCACGCGAGGATGCTCACCAGCCGCAGCATCGGGTAGCCGCCCGGGGCGTCCGGGCGGCCGGTGGCCCGACCGAACGCCGCAGCGTTGACGTCGGTGTCCGGCACACACATCGTGGTCCCGTCGATGGCGCACACCAGCAACCCACGCCAACGGGCAGCACCGGCCGCCGGGCCGCGGACCAGGTCGAACAACTCCCGCAGTGGACCCACTCCGATCCGCCGGAAGGCCTGGGACAACGCCGAGCTGCCCGGCACCCGGATGCTCAGGTCCGCGCCGGCGGCCAGACGCCGCAGGACCTGGCGATAACCCACGTCGGCGAACAGCACCCCGGCCAGCAGCACGTACACCACCACCCGGGTGGGCAGGCGCCGCAGCCGCTTCTGCGTCGCCCCCGCGGCGCTGATCGCCGCGTCGACCAGATCGAAGGAGACGATCCGCGTCAACTCGCCCAGATGGCCAGCAGAGAACGGATCCACCGGATCAGACGTGACAGACTGAGAACGCAACAGAACTCCATCGGTAGCAGGGCGTCTTGTCAGGACATCCCCTGCCTATCGAGGAGTTCTGTTGCTCTACCCGACGACACGCCGACGCCACACTCGCCACACCAGTCACATCGCTAACTGCGCGGCATTGAGACTAGCCGGGGAGCGGTCGGTCGGGCCCGCCGGCGGGTCTGAGGGGTGGCGTCCGTGCCGGCAGGGGAGCCCCGCGGGCAACCACCCCTCCGCTCGCTGGCGCTCGCTCCGGGGGGCCAGTCCCATCCACGCCCTGCGGGGGTCCCCCTGCCGTCCCGGCCGCCGCGTCAGACCTGACCGCTGCTTGACCGGGAGAGGCTCCTCGCAACAGGGTGGGCGGTTCGAGCGTCTTCATGGTGTGAGCGCAACGGTGCGGGGAGGCGAGGTGGGCGGCGGAGTGGTCGCCGATGACTTCGCTGCCTGGGTCGAGGCCCGCGGTCCCGGGTTGCTCAGACTGGCCTACGTGCTGACGGGGAACTCGGTCGATGCCGAGGAGATCGTCCAGGACGCCTTGTCGCGGGCGCTGCCGCGCTGGTCGCGCATCTCCACGGTCGGTGACCCGGACGCCTATGTGCGTCGGATGGTGGTCAACGCGCACACGTCGTGGTGGCGGAAGTTCCGGCGTCGGGAGTCGGTGATGGCCGACCCTCCGGAGCGCTCGGGGACGCCGAGCGGACTTGCGGTCGAGGAGCGGCTGGAGTTGTGGCGGGCCTGTCTGAGGCTGCCGGACGATCAGCGGACCGCGGTCGTGCTGCGCTACTACGAGCAACTGGAGTATGCCGAGATCGCTGAGTTGACCGGGGTGCGCGAGGGGAGCGTCCGTTCGCGGGTCTCGCGGGGCATCGCGTCGCTTCGGCTGGAGCTGGCGGGGGAGAGTGAGACCGAGGATGAGTGACCTGGAGACCCTGCTGCGGACCTCCCTGGACGCGGCCGCCGACCATGCGCCCAACAGCGGCAATCTGCTCGCCGGAGCACGTCGGCGCCTGCGCCGGAGGCGAGTGCTGGCCACCAGCGTGGTGGTTGCAGCGGTGGCGATGGCGGTCGTGCCGATCAGCTTGGCTTTGGGCGATGGCGGTGTTGATCGGAGCAAGCTTCCGGTCGCGACCGATTCGCCGAGTGTGGCGTCCGGTTGGCGCATCGAGTCTTGGCGAGACATCGAGGTCACCGTGCCAGACACCTGGGGCCATGACTCGCTGGACCAGTGGTGTGTCGGTGGAGGCGACCCGGCCGAGGTCGGGGTCGTGCAGCGGCCGGAGGGAGGCCAGACCGATGTCCTTTGCAGCCCGGTCTCCGGCTATGGCTTGAAGTTCGGCGACCCAGCCGACGTCGACACCAAGCACGATCCCGGCGAGATCTGGCAGTACGGCGGAGGAGATGCCTATCCGGACGGCGCCTGGCTCGCCTCCTGGTCCCCCGGCTCGGGCAGTGAGGCCGCCATCTCGGTGGTGACCCCCGATCGAGCGACAGCCCGACGCATCATCGACTCCGCGCACCGGTTCAGCGACTTTGACGCCAACGGTTGTCCACCGCACGCTGACGCTGACCCAGCAACCGACAAGCGGCTGGCGGTCTGCCGTTATGGCGGGGACGGCTGGCTACAGCAGAGTGAGCTGCTCTCGACCCAGGACAGCGAACGTGCGATCGCTGAGATTGGCCACGGCGCCCTCATTGACGGCAGCGTCGGCTGCGGCAGCTCGGAGGACACCACCATCAAGCTGGGCGGCTTGGCCGTGCTCACGCTCACCGCCGAGTGCGCCGAGGGCAACCAGATCGCACTCAGCGGCACCCTCCACCAGCTCACCGCCCGTGATCTCTACTGGGCGCTGTCACCCGGTTGGTCCGGTGGTGTGGACGGCTCGGTGCCCTTCCCTGACCACCTGCGCCGCTGAGGTGAACCACCTGGTTGCTGGCCGTGGGTGGTGCTGACCGATAGGCGGCGACGGCGGGTGAGCGCCGCCGTGGTCCTGTCTGGCTTCCGGGTCGTTGGCGCTGCCTCCCTCGCGTGCGGTCGGCGTCTGCCGCGGTCTTGTTGCGTCTCCCGGGGTCTTGTAGTGGCAAAGTGCCTCGTATACCGGGTCTCTAGCCACTACAGGACCGCGGGAGTTGGGTCCGGGACACCACAGCACCGCGGCAGCCAGCGCCCTGATCCGCAACAAACCGAGTGCGCCCCGCGGGCACCATCGCGGAGAATGATGCCTCGTGGGTCACGTGGACGTCGCGAATGTGAGATTCGAGCTGCCCGACGGCAGGGTGCTGCTCGACGACGTGTCGTTCCGGGTCGGGGATGGGGCCAAGGTGGCGCTGGTCGGTGCGAATGGTGCGGGCAAGACGACCCTGCTGCGGATCATCACCGGCGATCTCGTGCCACACAACGGGGCGGTGACGCGGTCGGGCGGGTTGGGCGTGATGCGCCAGTTCGTGGGTCACGGCGTCGTGGAGGGCGAGGCGGATCCGACCGTGGCCGACCTGCTGCTGGTGGTGGCGCCACCTCGGGTCCAGACCGCACACCGACACGTCGACGCATGTGAGCGCGCGCTGATGGAGACCGACGACGAGAAGACCCAGCTCCGCTACGCGGAGGCGCTCGCGGAGTACGCCGATGCCGGGGGCTACGACCTCGAGGTCACCTGGGATGTATGCACCACCGCATCCCTAGGGGTCTCGTTCGACAAGGCGAAGTACCGTTCCCTGAGCACGCTGTCAGGCGGAGAGCAGAAGCGGCTGGTGCTGGAGTATTTCCTGCGCGGGCCGGACGAGGTGCTCTTGCTCGACGAGCCCGACAACTATCTCGACGTACCCGGCAAGATCTGGCTGGAGCAGCGGATCAGCGAGTCCGACAAGACCGTCTTGTTCATCAGCCATGACCGAGAGCTGCTCGCCAACACCGCAACTCGAGTGGTCACGGTGGAGCTGGGTGCCGCGGGCAATCGGGTCTGGACCCACCCGGGCGGCTTCGCGTCCTACCACCAGGCCCGCCGCGACCGCTTCGCCCGCTTGGAGGAGCTGCGCAAGCGTTGGGACGAGGAGCATGCCAAGCTGCGCGCGCTGATGCTGATGTACAAGCAGAAGGCGGCCTACAACGACGCCATGGCCAGCCGCTACCAGGCCGCGCAGACGAGGCTACGCAAGTTCGAGGAGGCCGGCCCACCGATCGAGCAGCCTCGGGAGCAGAAGGTTCGGATGCGGCTCCAGGGTGGTCGCACCGGCAAGCGAGCGGTGATCTGCGAGCGGCTGGAGCTCAGGGTCGACGGGCCGGGCCCAGGGATCCTGATGGAGCCGTTCGACCTTGAGGTCTGGTACGGCGAGCGGGTAGCCATCCTCGGCTCCAACGGGTCCGGCAAGTCGCACTTCCTCCGGCTGCTGGCCGCTGGAGGCAGCGACCCGGACGTGGAGCACCAGCCGGTGGCCGACACCGCCATCGAGCCGGTGCGGCATGCCGGCAAGGCACGACTGGGGGCGCGGGTGCGGCCGGGCTGGTTCGTGCAGACCCACGAGCACCCCGAACTGGTCGGTCGAACCCTGTTGGAGATCCTGCATCGCGGTGACAAGCACCGCGAGGGGATGGGCCGCGAGCAGGCCAGTCGGGTGCTGGATCGCTACGAGCTCGCCCACGCGGCCGAGCAGCGGTTCGAATCGCTGTCGGGCGGCCAGCAGGCCCGCTTCCAGATCCTGCTGCTCGAGCTGTCCGGTGCCACTCTGCTGCTCCTCGACGAGCCGACCGACAACCTGGACGTCGAGTCCGCCGAGGCGCTGGAGGACGGACTGGAGGCTTTCGAGGGCACCGTGCTGGCAGTGACCCACGACCGCTGGTTCGCCCGGGGTTTCGACCGTTTCGTGGTGTACGGCGCCGACGGCCGGGTCTACGAGTCCGACGGCCCGGTGTGGGACGAGGGTCGGGTCGACCGGGTCCGCTGATCCGACAACGAGCGTGCGGAGAATCCGTGCCAGTCGCCGAAGCAGAACCTGTACGACGACGCTTAAGGTCGCCGGGTGACCACCCCATCGACACCAGACGCCCAGGGCACCCTGGCACCGGAGCTCCTCGCGACGCTGGCTACATCGACCCACAACCGGCTCGCGACCATGATCGACGACGCTCTTGGTCTGATCGGGACGGAGTCTCCGAGCGCCGACCTGGCAGCGGTGGCGAGGAGCGCCGACGCGGTGGCCGACCTGATGGTCCGCAGACTCGGGAGCGCACCGGAGATCCGGGTGATCGACGGGGTCAGCCACGTGCTGCTGGTCCCTCCGGAACCCCGGGTGCTCCTGCTCGGCCACCACGACACGGTGTGGCCGGTGGGCAGCCTGGCGACGATGCCCGCGCGGGTGGAGAACGGCACCATGACCGGGCCTGGTTGCTTCGACATGCTGGTGGGGGTCGTCCAGGCGGTGCACGCGCTCGCGGCACTGGTGGAGGCGGGCCGACCGGAGGCGCTGGACCGGGTGGCGGTGCTGGTCACCGGCGACGAGGAGATCGGGTCGGCCTCCTCACAGGCGTTGATCGAGGAGATCGCGAGCCGCTGCCGGGCGGCGCTGGTGTTGGAGGCGTCGGCCGACAACGGCGCGCTCAAGGTGGCCCGGAAGGGAGCCGGGACCTACTCCATCGAGGTCACGGGACGTGCCGCCCATGCGGGTCTGGAGCCCGAACGGGGCGTCAATGCCGGGCTGGAACTAGCCCGGCTGGCGCTGGACGTGGCGGCTCTCGGCGACTCCACGACGGGCACCACTGTCACTCCGACCACGATGACCGCTGGCACGACGAGCAACACCGTCCCGGCGCAGGCGCGGCTCGAGGTCGATGTGCGTGCGTGGACCCGCATCGAGCAGGAGCGGGTGCATCGGGCGATCACCGCACTGCGACCGCATGATCCGAAGGCGCGCGTCCAGGTCCGCGGTGCGGAGCCGCGGCCACCGCTCGAGCGGAGCGCTGCAGAGGACCTCTTCACGCGGGCGGCGGCGCTGGCCGCCGCATTGGGCCTCGAGCCGCTCGCTGCCGCGGAGGTCGGCGGTGCGTCCGACGGCAACCTGACCGCGGGGGTCGGGGTGCCGACGCTGGATGGTCTCGGAGCGGTCGGCGGTGGCGCCCATGCCGCCGACGAGCATGTCCTGGTCGCAGCCATCCCTGGTCGCACGGCCCTGCTCGCCGCCCTGGTCGCTGTGCTCTCTTCGTAGCGCGATCCCAACCGGCACACCCAAATCTGTGAGAACGCCCGTGCCCTCGTGCGCGCGGTTGCAGGACGCTGAAACCCGCCGGTGCCAGCCGGCCACGGAGAGCCTCAGGAGAGCGATGCACACCGGCCAGGACCGCACCGACGTGGTCGGCCGGGTCGCGCTCTCGACCGACCAGGTGGATCGGGCCTGGGCCGTCGCCGAGGCGGCGGCTGCGCGCGCAGGGGTGACCGTGTCCACGGCGACCGGCCTGACGGAGTACGTCGAAGTCAGCGGTCTTCTCGATCGGATCTGGGGCAGCCCGGTCGGCCAGAGCACCCTCTCCAGCGACCTGCTGGCGGCGCTCGCCCACTCGCACAACTACGTGGGCGTCGTCCGACGAGGGGAGCAGGTCGTCGGAGCGGCCGCGGGCTTCTTCTCCTCGCCACCGGCGACGCTGATGCACAGCCACATCGCTGGAGTCGTGGCGGGAGCACGTGGCCGCGGAGTCGGCTACGCCCTCAAGCTGCACCAGCGCGCCTGGGCGCTGGCCCATGGCGCGACCCGGATGACCTGGACCTTCGATCCGCTGGTGGCCCGCAACGCCTACTTCAACGTGACCCGGCTGGGCGCCACCATCGAGGAGTATCTCCCGAACTTCTACGGCGACATGGACGACGCCATCAACGGACACGGTGACTCCGACCGGATCTTGGCCCACTGGGAGCTCACCCGCCCGTTGCCCATGCCTGCGGGTGAGACGTCCGCCGAGAGGGTCGAGGTCGAGAGAGTCCCGATCCTGTGCCGGGGGAGCGATGGTCCCGCAGCGGTCGCCACCACCGTGCCTGCCCCTGCGCGGGGCCGGATGCTCGAGGTCGAGATCCCCTCCGACGTCGAGGCGCTGCGCGCCCGCGATGCGGTCGCGGCCGAGTGCTGGCGACTCGTGCTTCGAGACGCCCTGGCGCCGGCGTTCGCCGCGGGATGGGCCGTCACCGGCTTCCGTCGCGACGGCTGCTACCTGCTCACCCCGGAGGGCGAGTCGGTGGGTGCAGCCGCAGCTGCAGCTGCAGGGCGAACCGGGCTTCGGCGTCCTCCAGGTTGAAGTCACCGATCTCGCCCATCCGCTTGAGGCGGTAGCGGAAGGTGTTCTGGTGGACGTGGGCCGCCTCGGCGGCCGCGATGACGTTGCCATGGGCGTCCAGCCAGGCCCGCAGCGTGTCGATCATGATCGTGGAGGACCGCTCGGCGTCGTACTCCAACAGGCGGGCATAGGCGCCGACCGGTCCTCGCTGGGTGACCTCGACCAGATCGCGAAGCTCGAGGATCAGCGACTGGATCTCCACGTCGACAGCTCGGGTGACCGCGCCCAGGTCGCCGCCCTCCTGCCGAGACACCCGCATCACGCGGAGGGCCCGATCGGCGTCGCGCCGGGACAGCTCCAAGGCGGCGATGTCCTCGGCGATCCGACCGATGCCGATCAGCAGGGGGGTTGCCTCGGCTCGTCTGCGCAGGAACCCGCGACAGAGGATCTCGAGGTTGATCTCGGTGTCGCCGCGTCGCCGGGCCGGCACCAGCGCATAGATCGTCTCGTCGAGGACACCGACGACGGCATCGGCCCAGGTGCCCGAGAGGTGGAGCTGGAACGCTGCCGCCAACCGCTGGAGCTCGGCGGTCCGCACCGCGGAACGGGTGACCGAGCCAGTGTCGCCCGCCGGCTCCTGGATGGTCATCGCCACGACCAGGATCGGGTGGCCGGTCAGGCTCAGCCGCTCCAGTGCGGGTCGGGCTTCCGGGCCGCCCTCGAGGACGGTGGCGAGCAGGTCGGTGCGCAGCCGCTGCGCCGCGTCGGCGCCGGCGCGCAGCTGCAGCATGTGCACGGCGACCACCCGCGAGGCGTCGAGGAGGAGCTGGTCCTTCTCGGGGCTCAACGGCGCGTCGACCACGGCCCAGATGGTGCCGAGGACCTCGTCGCCGGCGCGCACCGAGACGGCGACCCGGCCCTTGGTCGTCTGGCCGGTGTCGAGGTCCAGCGGTGGCAGATAGACCGGTCGAACCGAGTCACGGATCGCCCGAGTGGCGCCGCGTTGCTCGTCCTCGCGGCGATAGAGATCGGGAGTCTTGCGGCCGAGGATGACCTCGAAGCGGATCGAGTCCGCCTCGTCCTGGCGCTCGGAGTAGGCGAGGACCACCGAGTTGCGGTCCTCGATGGTGATGGGCGCGTCGACGAGCTCGCAGATGGCGCCGGCCATTCCGAACAGATCGCCCACCGCGAAGCCACCCATCTGGTCGACCGCCCCGGGGCCGTGGTGTCCGCCGGTGTCCGCCAGCGCGACCCCCAACACCGTGGTCAACTGGTGCCAGGTGGCGCCCGGCGGGAGGCCCAGCAACACCAGCCGGGCGCGCTCGAGCTCTTCGACGAGGACGGGATCCGGCTCGAAGGGCAGCCGGATCACCAAGGCCAGCGCATCTTGGGCGGCCAGGTGTGTCACGAGGCGACGTACTTCCTCCCGCGAGGAGACTCCCACACCGAGCACGATCGAGCGCGGTGGATGGATGCTGTCGTCCGCGTCGTCATGGATCACCACCCCACCCACGGCCAGGTCGGTGCGCGGCGTACCGGCCACCTGGGGGAGCAGGATCGGGCCGAGGTCACCGAGCACTCGAGCCAGCGTCGGCCCTGAGCGGTCCGCTGTCTTGGAGCCGGGCAGGTCGCGGCCGCGGGCCGCATCGGCGGTGCCAGGCATGAAGGAGGTCACGATCCCTCCTCGGGACTCGGAGCCGGTCGAAGTCGACCATAACCGGACGACCTGGAGTGCGGAATCGTTCTCCCCGACGACCGCTGCCCGGGCTTTCTGTGGGGAGCACCGAGTCAACACCCCTCGGCCGGTGTCAGGCTAGGCCTGCGACCTCGAGACGATCGAGGCTTGGCCGTTGGCCGGAAGGGGACCGATGCACGTCTACATCTCCGTCGACATGGAGGGCGTGGCCGGCGTGGCCACCTGCGACCAGGCCTATCGGGGCGGATCGGGGTACCCCTCGGCTCAGGAGCTGATGACCGGTGAGGCGAACGCTGCGATCGCCGGTGCCTTCGACGGTGGCGCGACCGCGGTGACGATCAATGACAGCCACGGGACGATGGACAACCTGTTGCTGGAGAAGGTCGACCCGCGCGTCGAGATCGTGCTGGGCACGCCGAAGGCACAGTGCATGATGCATGGCCTGGCGCCCGAGCACGACGTCGCCCTCTTCGTCGGCTATCACGCCGCGGCCGGCGAGTTCGGAGTGCTGTCGCACTCCTTCTCGATGTGCTTCTCCCGATTCCGGGTCAACGGCGTGACGGCCACCGAGGCCGACGTCAACGCGCTGATGGCCGCCGGTCTCGGTGTGCCCATCGGCCTTGTCACCGGCGATGACGCCACCTGCCGCGATGCCGTGGGCAAGCATCCTGGGGTGCGCACGGTGCAGGTGAAGCGGGCCGAGGGATTCTTGGCCGCGACCAGCCTGCATCCGTCGGTCGCCCGGGACCGGATCCGGGCGGCGGCGGCGGAAACCGTCGCCGGAGTCGCCGATCTGGTGGTCGCACCGGTGCCCGAGGCGCTCACGTTGGAAGTCCAGGTCAAGCAGTTCCATCACCTCGAGCAGATCCTCAAGATCCCCGGTTTCACCGCGCTGGATGCCCTCACCGCGCAGGTCACCGTCGGTGATCCGAGCACGCTGTTCGACATGGTCGCGCTCTGCTACCAGTTGGATCCGGAGTGAGCGAGGGGGAGCAGGAGCTCGAGAGCCCGAGGATCGCGGCGCTGCGGGCGGCGGTGGTCGCCGACGGAGCGGGAAGCGGTGCCGTCGCGGAGTTCTGGCGCCGCGCCGAAGCCGAGGGCACGCCGCTGGTCGAGCCGGATCCCGACAGCGAGGAACACCGGCTGGTGACCTTCGTCTGGCGGGCCAGCTCGCCGGCGATCGTGGCCGTCGAGCTCAAGGGGAACCCGCGCTGGCGCAGCCCGCTCGACTCGTGGCTCAAGGCCGCAACCTTCGCCCGTGACGGCCTCGAGACTCGTCAGCTCCAGCAGCTCGCCGACACCGACGTCTGGTTCGACACCTCGCGCGTCCGAGTCGACCTACGGATGACCTACACCTTCGCCGAGCGCGAGGCGGCGGGGGTGAACTCCGACCCGTGGGAGCCGGGTGCCCTGGACCCCTTCGCCACGGCGAGCTATCCAGACGAGACCGCTCTCGACGTGCCGTCGGTGGACCCGGACTGGGCCACCTATCGCACCTCGGCGGTCGACCTCCGACCGCTCCCGAAGCCGCCGCCGACGGCGGCCCCTACAGGAGTGGTGACCGAGCATCGGCTGATCGGTACCAGTGTCGACGATCGCCGGGTCTGGATCTACGAGCCGCCAGGTGCGTCCGACGAGCCGCTCCCTGTGATGGTGCTCCACGACGGCTGGAACTGGGCCGCGCACACCCCGATCGCGCCGATTCTCGACCACCTCATCGCCGAGCGGAAGATCCCGCCCCTGTGCGTGGTCATGCACGAATCCGCGGACCGCGACGAGCTGGCCTGCCGGCCCGCGTTCACCGACTTCCTCGCCGACGAGCTGCTGCCCTGGGCGGGTCGCCTGCGGCCGCTCACCGACGATCCCGCACGCACGATCGTGGCGGGGCAGAGCTACGGCGGTCTCAACGCGGCGTACTCCGCACTGCGCCGTCCGGACCGATTCGGTCACGTGCTCAGTCAGTCCGGGTCGTTCTGGTGGCGTGAGGCGACGCCGTTCGACGAGGAGTTCGGATGGCTGATCAGCGAGTTCGTCCGCAGTCCGCGGCTTCCGGTCCGCTTCTACCTCGACGTGGGCCTGCTCGAGTCCTACATGGTCCCCACCAACCGACACTTCCGAGACGTCCTGCTCGCCAAGGAGTACGACGTCACCTACCGCGAGTTCCACGGCGATCACAGCTGGTTCTGCTGGCGCGGGACCGTGGGGGACGGCCTCGAGTCGCTCACGCGCGACTGGTGATCGGTCGCCCCGGTCGCTGGTCGAGGTCGAGCCTGCCGTCGACGACCACCGGCACGCCGGCGACGAGCACATGAGTCATGCCGACCGACGGGGCGACGGACTGGTAGGTCGAGGCGTCGGTGAGCCGATCGGGGTCGAAGACGACGAGGTCGGCGTCGCAGCCCACCTGCGCCCGCCCCTTGCGACGGGCCGCGGGAGCGCTGGCGGCGAGGATGTCGGCCGGCACCAGCGAGCAGCGGCGGACCGCCTCAGGCAGGTTCAGCACGTCGAGCTCGCGCACCAGCCAGCGGAACACCTTGGCGAAGCAACCCGTGCTGCGCGGGTGGGTGACCGCATCCGGTCGGACCGGCCAGGCACCCGGCTCGACCTCCGCGCCCTCGACGAGGGGGTTCATCGAGTCCGAGGCAAAGGCCGCCCCGGGCAGGGTGAGCGACTCGAGCAGTGCGGCGCGGTCGTCGGGACTGTCCTCGTCGAACCATCGGACCACGACATCCGTGGTGGGCGCCGTCGTGCGGAGAACACGCAGCTCGTCGAGGTCCGCGACCGACCGGCGGGCACCCAGCAGCAGGATCGCGTCCGGCTCGATGCCCATCGAGTCCAGGTTGGCCGGATCCAGGAAGGCGGCGCCGATCTCGGTGGCGCCCGCGCCGTAGGGATAGGCCTCGGTGGTGAGCGGCAACCCGCCGGCCTGGGCGGTGCGAACTGCGGCGACCACGTCGTGTGCCTGCCGTCCGGCTGTGCTGTTGAGGTGGCACAGGTGCATCGACGCTCCCGTGCTCGCGGCAGCGGCGACCACCTCCAGCACGCCTTCGAGGGAGGAACCCGGCTCCATCCCGGAGAGGAAGCGGGCATGGGTGAAGGTGCCCACGCCTGCGGTGGCCGCCAGACGCGCCACGTCGAGATACTCCTTGCGGGTCACCCCGGGTGCGTATCCGAGCAGCAGCCCGATGCCTATGGCGCCCTCGGCCAGCTCGGCCTCGAGGAGCGTGAGCAGCCGCGCTACCTCCCGGTCGCCCCAGCGGCGGTCCCAACCTGGTGTGGCAGGCAGCACGACGTCTGGTCCGATCGTGGATCCTTGGACGAGAGCGGCCCGGGTCGCTCCCCAACCCACGGAGTAGCCGAAGTTGATCGGTCGGCCCTCGTCGGCAGCCGCCCTCAAGGTGGGACCGATCGGATAGCGGCCGGACTCGAGATCGAGCGCGGTGGTGACTCCGTCGAGGGCCTGCAGTCGTGCACCGGCCAGCGACTGGGCGTGGCTGTGCAGGTCGATGAAACCGGGCGCGACCACCTGCCCCCGGGCGTCGAGGGTGCGCCGGGCCGGAGCGTCGTCGGTCGTGACCGCGGTGATCGTGCCGTTGCTGACGGTCACCGTGCGGATCGCGTCCACCCCGGTCTCCGGATCGATCACCCGGCCGCCGACGATCGCCAGGTCATCCACGGCTCCAGGCTAGATCGACCGACACCCGGTCACGTCGTACCGCGCGATGAACGGGCGCCGTGGAGTTCGTCGGCAGGGCCGACGCGCGACCCGACCAGCCTGCCTAATCTCGACGACCAAGCGGTGCACCCGGGGGCGCCGGCCGCTCGACTCGGGAAGGACCTCGTGGGGGACCTCGTGAAGGACTCAGCCAGACCAAGGAGGCAGGACATGGTGCACGGCATCTCCGGGGAACGCAGCGCCCGCCCACCGCTCGGGCGCCGCCAACTGCTGGCCGGCTTCGGTGGTGTCGCGACCGCACTCGCACTCCAGAGCTGCACCAACGACGCGAACAAGCCCGGGTCCGGCAAGGGGACCGGGTCGGCCGAGCCGGTCGAGGTGACCCACGCCTACGGCACCACCGTCGTACCGCCCGACCCGCAGCGGATCATCGCCCTCGGCCAGACCGATCTCGACGTCCTGGTGGCACTCGACATCGCCCCGGTGGCGGTGGGCGTCTTCAGCGGCGACTGGTACTCCCCGCTCCACCCGTGGAACGAGTCGGCGTTCAGCGAGGAGCCGGACTACCTCAACATGGAGGAGCTGGAGTTCGAGAAGATCGCGGCGCTCGCCCCGGACCTGATCACCTGCGTGCTCAGCGGCGCCAGCAAGTCGGACTATCAGAAGCTGTCCAAGATCTGCCCGGTCGTCGCCCAACCGAAAGGGTACGCCGACTGGAACGCCCCGATGGACCAGCAGGCGCAGCTGATCGCGACCGCCGTCGGCAAGCCGGACGAGGCCACCGCGCTCGTCAGCGCGGTCGACGACGCCTTCGCCAAGGCGACCGCCGATCATCCGGAGTTCAGCGGGCTGACCTCGGTCTGCGCAGAGCGTTGGGGCAGTGACTTCGACGTGCTCGGTGCGACCGCGCCACGTGCGGTGTTCCTCCAGAACCTCGGCTTCACCGCCTCCCCGGAGCTGGCCGATCTGGTCGGCAAGGGCTACAGCGCCCAGATCTCCACCGAGAAGCTCGCTCTCGTCGGCGACCTGGATCTCGTGCTCTGGACGACCGACACGGGCACCGTCGCCAAGCTCAAGGCCGATCCGGTGGTCTCCCGGTTGGCCTCGACGACCGAGGGACGGTCGCTCTACACCACCGACAACAAGGATGACCACGTCTTCTGGGCGATGGACTGGAGCACGGTGCTGAGCACGCTCTACGCGATCGAGCACGCCGTCCCCGAGATCGCCGTGGCGGTGGACGACGATCCGACCACCACGCCGACCGACTTCTCGGCCTGAGAACGGACGAGAGGAGCGGGACGCGATGGGACGACTGGTCGCGGGGGTCGAGCTGCGCCTGGTGCGGATGCCGCTGCGGACGCCGTTCCAGACCTCGAACGGCGTCTCGACCGAGCGCGACATCCTGCTGCTCCGTTGCGTCGGGGCCGAGGGGGAGGGCTGGGGCGAGTGCGTCGCCGAGCGCGAGCCGACGTACTCCAGTGAATACGCCCTCGGCGCGGTCGACGTGCTGCGCCGCTTCCTGGTCCCTCTGCTCCTGGCCGCCCAGGTCGAATCGGCAGAGGAGGTAGCGCCGGTTCTTGCTGCCATCGTGGGGCATCCGATGGCCAAGGCTGCCGTGGAGATGGCCGTCCTCGACGCCGCCTTGCGCCGGCGTGGTGAGTCGTTCGGGCAGTTCCTCGGCGCGACGCGATCGCGGATCCCGGCCGGCGTCTCGGTCGGGATCCAGCCGACCATCCCAGCGCTGCTGGAGGTGGTGGGGGCCTTCATCGACGAGGGCTACCTGCGGATCAAGCTCAAGATCCAGCCGGGCTGGGATGTCGATCCGGTCCGAGCCGTGCGGCAGCGGTTCGGTGACGAGCTGCTGCTGCAGGTCGACGCGAACGCGGCCTACGACCTTGCCGACGCCGGGACCCTGCGCCGCCTGGACGACTTCGACCTGCTGCTCATCGAGCAGCCGCTCCATCACGACGACCTGCGCCAGCACGCCCGGCTGGCCGGGCTGATCCGCACCCCGATCTGCCTGGACGAGTCGATCGTCTCCGCCCGGTCCGCGGCTGATGCGATCGCGCTCGGTGCGGCCAGCATCATCAACATCAAGCCGGGCCGGGTCGGCGGCTACCTGGAGGCTCGGCGGATCCACGATGTAGCGCACGCCCACGGTGTCGCCGTCTGGTGCGGCGGCATGCTCGAGACGGGTCTTGGGCGGCGGGCCAACATCGCCCTGGCCGCACTGCCCGGATTCACGCTGCCCGGGGACACCTCGGCCTCGGACCGCTTCTACTCTCGCGATCTGACCGATCCGGTCACCCTCGATGCCGACGGTCACGTCGCCGTCCCGGTAGGTCCCGGCCTCGGCGCCCTCCCGGATCCGGACGCACTCGATGACTACACCGTGGAGACCTGGTGGGTGGACGGGACATGAACAGCTCCGCCTCGGTCAGCACCGACCGGGTCGCCGAGCTCGCCGCCAGCCTGGTCGCCGAGCACCGGCTGCCCTCGCTCAGCGTCGCCGTCGCCCACGCCGGCCGCGACGAGGTCGACGCCCGCTCCTTCGGGCGGGCCGACCTGGCCGGGGTCCCCGCGACCCCCGAGACGGCGTACCTCCTGGCCTCGACGACCAAGCCGATCGTCGCCACGCTCGCTGCGCTGCTGCACGAGCGCGGCGTTGTCGACCTCGCCGAACCGCTAGCCGACCGGCTGCCGTGGCTCCTCCCTCCCGGTCGAGTCGGGCACCCGGGCAACCCGACGCTGCAGCAGGCGCTCACCCACACCGCCGGCTTCGGCACCCACTACGACTTCTCCTACGGCGACCAGACACCGGCCTCGCTCCCGCAGACATTCGCCCGCTACGGCACGCTGTTCCGCCCGCCCGGCACCACGTACGAATATGCCAACCTCGGCTACGCCGCCGCCGGCGCCTTCCTCGAGGCCGCGACCGGTCTCGAACTTCGCGCGCTGCTGCGGCGCGAGCTCTTCGAACCGTTGTGGCTGAGCACGGCCGACTTCGGCCCGGTCTACGACAGGCCCGGCGAGACAGCGGTCCGCTACTCCGAGGCGAACCTGGTGGCCTATCCGGTCATCGACACCACCCACCGTGCGGCCTCACTGGGCTGGATGTCGGCCTCGGACCTGGCCCGCTTCGGCCTGGCCCACAGCACCTCCAGCGCGCTGCTCGACGAGACGACCAGGCGGCTGGTGAGCACCCCCGGAGGGGAGTCTCGGCCACGGCAGGTCTGCCCACCGCCGGGCAGCGACTACGGCCTCGGCTGGCACGTCTGCCGCGTCGGTGATCTCGAGGTGCTCCTCCACGGCGGAGACATGTGCGGGGTGGGCGCGATGGTCACCGTGGTGCCCACGCTCGGGCTATCGATCGCGGTCACGGTCAACCGGACCGATTCGCTTACGCACGCCCGCGTCATGCGCGACGAGTTGCTCACCGCCGCGCTGCCCGGATGGCCTCCCGCGTCGGGAAGCTCCGCTGCAAGATCCGCCTCTCCCGGCGGGCCGGTGGAGCGGAGCCGTGACGACGTACGCCGGGCCGGTGCCGCTCACCCTCACCGTGGCCGACGACGGCGCCACCACCGTCGAGCTGGGCGCTGCTGGACCGCTACCAGCCGTCCTGGCGCCGCCGTACGACGAACGACCGACCGCGATCGAGTTGGCTGTCGACCATCAGCTGCCGACTCCGGACGCGATGGTGCAGAGCCCCGAGCTGGAGCTCGCGTTCGATGAGGACCACGGTGTGCTCCGCGGGGCGGCGCGCGCCCTCAAGACCGACGAGGCCGGCGACCGGGTCGGCAACTGCCTGAGTCACTGGTGCGAGCTGGTGCCGACATGAGCATCAAGACCAGTGTCGGCACCGCCGCCGACGTGCAGGCAGACGCCGGACCGGCTCGGTCGCTGGCTCCGTCTCGACCGGGGCTCGCGATCGGTCTGGTCGGGGCGGTGCTGGTGCTGCTCGCCTTGGTGGCCGCGAGCCTCGCGTTCGGAGCCGAGGACATCGCTCCCGGTGAGGTGTGGCGCGCCCTGGTCCACGGTGGCGGCGGCGACGTGGACGTGATCGTGCGGCATCTCCGGGTGCCCAGGACCGTGCTCGGCATCCTCGCCGGCGCCGCCCTCGGGCTGGCCGGCGCGCTGATGCAGGCGCTGAGCCGCAACCCGCTCGCCGACCCGGGGATCCTCGGCGTCAACGCGGGCGCCTCGCTGGCAGTGGTGATCGCGATGGCTTTCTTCAGCATCGAGACTCTCAGCGGCTACGTCTGGTTCGCCCTGGTGGGGGCGAGCATCGCCACGCTGATGGCCTACGGCTTGGGCTCGGCCGGCCAGGCGGGAGTGAGTCCGGCCCGGTTGGCCCTCGCCGGCGCGGCGATCTCCGCGGTGTTGACGGGGTTGATCTCTGCGATCGTGCTGGTCTCGCCGCACGCGTTCAACGGCTTCCGCTCCTGGAGCGTCGGCACGCTTGCTGATCGCAACGGGCAGGTCGTCACCCAGGTGCTGCCGTTCATCGCCGTCGGGGTGGTCATGTCGCTGGGGTTGGCTCGCTCGCTCAACGCGCTCGCCCTGGGCGACGACGCCGCACGCGGGTTGGGCGCACACGTGGCTCGCACCCGCGTGCTCGGCGTGGTCGCCACCACCCTGCTGTGCGGTGCCGCCACTGCCGCGGTGGGGCCGATCGGCTTCGTCGGCCTCGTGGTGCCGCACATGGTGCGCAGCTTCACCGGCCCCGACCACCGATGGTTGCTTCCCTACTGTCTGGTCGCCGGGCCGGCACTGATGCTCGCCGCTGACGTCACCGGACGACTGCTCGCCCGCCCGGGCGAGATCGGCACCTCGATCGTCACCGCCGCCGTCGGCGCACCGGTCTTCATCGCACTCGTCCGCCGACGCCGGATGGCCGAGCTGTGACCTCCGTGGACCGTCGACCGGTCGCCCCACCCGGCCCTGTCGCTCCCTCGTTCCGGACCTTGCAGACGGGCCGGGTGTCGGTCCGACTGCAGCGCCGCACCATCGTCGCCTGCCTCCTGGTCACCCTCGCCGTGCTCGGTCTGGTGCTGGTCCAGCTCTGCGTCGGGGACTACCCGATGTCGCCCCGGGACGTGCTCAGCACCCTCAGCGGCCACGGCAGTCCGGGTGAGGAGTTCACGATCTACACGCTGCGGCTGCCCCGGGTCGTTACCGCCGCGTTGATCGGTCTGGCGCTGGGTGCCAGTGGCGCGATCTTCCAGTCGCTGACTCGCAACCCGCTGGGCAGTCCGGACGTGATGGGCTTCACCATGGGTGCCTCCGTGGGGGCCGTGCTCGTCATCTTGGTGCTGCACGGAGGGGACGCCGGGGTCACCGGCGGCGCGATGGTCGGCGGCTTCGTCACCTCGGCCGCGGTCTATCTGCTTGCCTATCGCAAGGGTGTCCAAGGGTTCCGGTTGATCCTGGTCGGGATCGGCATCAGTGCCATCTTGGAGTCGGTGGTGTCCTACCTCCTGCTCCGTGCCCGCCTGCAGGACGCTCAGGACGCCTACGTCTGGTTGGTGGGCAGCCTCAACGGCCGTGACTGGGGCCACGTCGTGATCATCGGGGCCGTGACCGGGCTGATGCTCCCGGCCGGGATGGTGCTGTCCGGCCGGATGCGGATGCTTGAGATGGGCGACGACACCGCGCAGGCGCTCGGTGTCCCAGTCGAGCCGAGCCGCCGCTGGCTTCTCGGCGTCGGCACCATGCTGTGCGCGGGTGCGGTCGCCGCTGGCGGTCCGATCTCGTTCGTGGCCCTGGCCGCTCCGCAGATCATGCGCCGGCTCACCGGCGGACCGCTGGCCGTGCTTCCCTCCGCCCTGATGGGTGCGTTCCTCCTCGTGCTCAGTGATCTCGCCGGTCAGCGGCTCTGGCCGGACATCCAGTTCCCGGTCGGGATCGCGACGCTGTGCATCGGCGGGATCTACCTCGCCTGGCTGCTGTTCCGCCAGAACAAGACCAACCGTTTCTGACCACCCGACGGGAGAACCAGATGGCCGTGTCACCGACCGAGGGCACCGACCGCCTCCACGCGCACGATCTCTGTCTGCGATACGGCGACCGGGTGGTCGCCGAGCAGCTCTCGGTGTCCGTGCCCGATGGCTCGTTGACGATGGTGATCGGGCCGAACGCCTGCGGGAAGTCGACGTTGCTGCGCTCGCTTGCTCGTCTGCTGGTGCCCGAGACCGGCAGTGTGGTGCTCGACGGCGCCGACATCTCGACCTATCACACCAAGGAGGTCGCCCGTCGGCTCGGCCTGCTCCCGCAGACCTCGATCGCCCCCGACGGCATCACGGTGGCCGACCTGATCGCGCGCGGTCGCTTCCCGCACCAGGGCTTCCTGCGCCAGTGGTCGCGCGAGGACGACGTCGCGGTCGGCTGGGCGATGGAGCAGACCAACGTCACGGCGCTCGCGTCACGCTATGTCGACGAGCTCTCCGGCGGTCAGCGGCAGCGCGTGTGGCTCGCGATGGCGCTCGCCCAGGACACACCGCTACTGCTCCTCGACGAGCCCACCACCTACCTCGACATCGGCCACCAGATCGAGGTGCTCGACCTCTGCGCCGAGTTGCACGAGCGCGGTGGCCGCACGATCGTGGTGGTGATGCACGAGCTCAACCACGCTGCCCGCTATGCCAGCCACCTGATCGTGATGCGGGACGGCGCGATCCTCGCCCAGGGTCTGCCTCGTGACATCGTCACCGCCGAGCTGATCGAGCAGACCTTCGACCTGCCCTGCCGGATCATCGAGGACCCGGAGTCGCACACCCCGATCGTCATCCCCGCCGCCAGGGTGCCGCTGGTCTAGTGGTGCGGGGTTGGGTCCGAGCACCCTTCACTCGGCGCGCCAGGTCCAGCGGCCGCCGAGGAGGGTGGCGTGGACCGGCATCGTCGCGAGCTCCGCGGGGGTGCTGGTGAGCGGATCCCGGTCGACGACGACCAGGTCGGCGGGTGTGCCGACCACCGGTGCAGGCCCACCGCGGGTCGACCAGGTCAACGCCTGGATGATGCTGAGCTGCTGCTCGGGATGCCACGGTGGACGGTCGTCGGCACTGCGGTGCACGGCTGCGGCGATGGTGACCCACGGGTCGAGCGGCGAGACGGGTGCGTCCGAGCCCAGGGCGAGCGTGGCTCCGGCTCGAGCGAGGTCGGCGAAGGGGAACGCGCGACCGGTCCGACCCGCCCAGTGATGGTCGGCCACGTCCCGATCGTCGAGCACGTGGGCGGGCTGCACGCTCGCGGTCACGCCGAGTCGAGCGAAGCGGGCGAGGTCGGCGGCGTCGAGCAGCTGCGCATGCTCGATGCTTCCGGTTGCGCCGAGCCGCTCGAAGACGTCGAGCACCAGCGTGTTTGCCCGGTCGCCGATCGCGTGGATAGCTGCCGTGATGCCGCGGTCGCGGGCTCGGGCCATCAGCGTCTCCAGCTGCTCGGGTGCCACCTCCAACAGGCCGCATGCATGCGGTCCGGTGAGCCCTGGGTAGGGATCGTGGCAGTAGGCCGTGCGGGTGTTCAGGGAGCCGTCGGTCATCACCTTCAGCGGTCCCATCCGGACCAGACCGTCGGTGGCGGGAACCGGTTCGCCCGTGCGGAGACCTTGGCCGAGTGCCCAGCCGAGGTCCGGAGGATAGAACGCGCACTCCACCCGCAAGGAGGTCAGCCCACCGTGATGACGGCGAGTCCAGACCTCCAGGTTGCGGGCCCGCTCGAACTCCACGATGCCCACCACTCCCCGCGCTGCCGCCGCGGACGCGGCGGTGACAGCGCGAGCATCGCTGGCCTCCGGCGTCGTGGTCCATAGCTGTCCCACGGCCTGTTCGCTCTCCTTCTCGCGCAGGAGGCCTTCCGGGCGCGGCTCGACACCGAGTCGGCCGAAGGCGGCGCTGTTGAGCCACACGCAGTGCAGGTCGCCGCTCACCAGCGCCACGGGAGTCACGCCCGAGACCGCGTCGAGCGCGGTCAGGGTCGGTGCGTCTGGCCACAGGCCGTCCCGGAAGCCGTAGCCGACCAGTACGTCGTCCCCCGCGGGATGCTCCGCCACGCGTTCCGCGACTCGGGCGACCGCCTCTCCGGCCGACCGCGTGCCCGAGAGGTCGAGCTGCAGCTCCGCGGTCGCCCACTGGTCGAAGTGGACGTGCGCATCCCAGAGGCCGGCCAGCACGAACCGTCCGTCCAGGTCCACGGGGTCGCCCTGATCGGCAGCACTCGAATCGTGTGGACGTCGGGCGACCAGCCGGCCCGCCTCGATGACGAGGTCCTCCAACGCCCCGTCGGAGCCCACGACACGGGCTCGGCGCAGAACGGTCGGAGAGGGAAGATCGGCATCGGCAGTCACCGCCTCAGGATGTCGGTGCTCTGGGTCTCCCACATGTGGCAGAGCCACTGATTCGCGCCCGCACGCTTGGCCGATCCGACGAAGTTCCTCAGCGGTCAGGTCGGGCAGGATGGCTGGGTGTACGTCAACGACGACTACCGTCCCGAGGACCTCGCGGAGATCCACGCGCTGATCGAGCGATGGCCGTTCGCGGTGCTCATCGTCACCGAACCCGAGCTGGCGTTGGCCTTCGTGCCGATCGAGCTGCGTCGTGACGTGGGTCCGCTCGGCACTCTGGTCGGCCACGTCGCGGCAGTCGACCCGATCGCGGCGTCCCTGCGTGCGGGCGAACGGTTACGGATGGCCTTCCTCGGACCGGTCACCTACGTCAGCCCGACGCTGTACGCCGACCGCGGGCTGCCGACGTACAACTTCGGTGCTGTGGAGGTCGAGGGACGTGCCCGTCCGTTCGACGACGAGCAAGCGGTGCGCCGGCACCTGATGACGCTCGTCTCCATCCACGAGGCGCACACCCCCGAGCAGCAGGCCACCTGGCGCCCCGACGAGTGGGCGCGGAACCGGATCGGTGAGCTGCTCGACGAGCTACAGGCCTTCGAGCTGCCGATCGACTGGCTCGACGCCAAGGTCAAGATGGGGCAGAACCGCACCCCCGGCGACCGGCTCGGCACCATTGCGGGCCTCGAGGCGGCCGGCGGGGAGCACGCCTGCGAGGCGGCCCGGATGATGCGGGCGCGCTACGACGACAACGGCGACTTCCGACCGCGCGCCTGACCTGCGTCAGTGGAACTGGCCGGCCCCAGCAAGTAGGGCCGGCCAGTTCCGCGGTTGCGTCCGATCAGGATGCTTGCCAGATCAAGATGCGGTGGCGTCGGAGTCCAAGGTGATCTCGGCGGACTGCTCCTTGCCGTCGCGCTCCCAGGTCACCTTGACCTTGTCGCCGGGGCGGTAGGACCGGATCGTGGCGACCAGGGAGTCCGCGCTGGTGATCTGGTTGTCGCCGACCTTGGTGATCACGTCCCCGGCCTTGAGCCCGGCCTCGGCGGCGGCCGAGCCCTCGGTCACGCTGCCGACCTGAGCGCCCTCTTGGAGCAGCTGGGTGGAGCCACCGGTGACATCGGTGACGCTGACACCCATCTTCGCGTGGGTCGGGGTCGCGCCCTTGGCCATCTGGTCGATGATCGGCATCACCTCGTCGATCGGGATCGCGAAGCCGAGGCCGATGGAGCCGGACTCGCTCTCGCTGCTCCCGGTCGTCTTGATCGAGGAGTTGATGCCGACGACGTCGCCGTTCATGTCGACCAACGGGCCACCACTGTTGCCCGGGTTGATCGCCGCGTCGGTCTGGATCGCGGGATACGTCGTCGCGTTGCCCTGCTCGTCGGTGCCCACGTTGACCGGCCGGTTCAGCGCACTGACGATGCCGCTGGTCACCGTCGACTGCAGGCCGAACGGTGAGCCGATCGCCACCACCTGCTGACCGACGCGCAGTTGGGAGGACTGACCGATGGTCGCCGGACTGAGTCCGCTGACGCCCTCGGCCTTGATCACGGCGGTGTCGGTGAGCGGGTCGGTGCCGAGCACGCGCGCCGACGCGTGCGACCCGTCGTTGAAGAGCACCTCGATGGAGCCGCTGCTACCCGCCACTTCGACCACGTGGTTGTTGGTGAGGATCTCTCCGTCGGCGCTCAAGATGATGCCCGACCCGGAGCCCGATTCCTGTGCACCGGACACGTCGATCTTGACGACCGAGGGCAGCACAGCGGCGGCCACGTCCTCGACCGATCCGCTCGCGGGGGCCGAACCCTGGTGGACGGCCGGTTCTGCGCTCGTCGCACTCGCCGAACCCGAGTCGTGGGTGGAGGTCCACAGCGCCGCACCACCCACGCCGGCGCCGGCACCAGCCACGA
Organism: Nocardioides sp.; assembly: GCF_047602075.1. Lineage (GTDB taxonomy): Bacteria > Actinomycetota > Actinomycetes > Propionibacteriales > Nocardioidaceae > Nocardioides. The sequence goes on along the minus strand of NZ_JASGIF010000001.1, from coordinate 1,809,427 downwards.
GGGAGACGGCGACGACACCCGCTGCCAACGCACCGGCCCGCTTGCGACGGGGCTCCGGGGCGGCAGGGATCGGCTGGGTGTAGGTCGGTGGCATGCCACCGCCGTGCGGCGGTTGGCCAGCGCTGGGCTGATGCCGAGGAGGCTGGCCGCCGTAGGTTGGCTGGCCCGTCGACGGAGCCGGTGCGGGGGGCTGGGCGGGCCAGCCAGCCGGCGTGTTGATCGGCTGCGTGTGATCGGGGCTTTCGGGGGAGGGCACGGGGGGAGGGACACTCTCGTCAGGCATGGTCCCCATCCTCGCGACGGACGCTGTGAGGAGGCTGAGTCGGCGCTGGGTGCCCGCGAAATTCCACGCGGCCCTGGGAGGTGAACGGAAACCGGGAGCCGACCGACCGACCTGGTGGGCCGAGCACACCCCAGAAGGGTGAGGCAGTGACCTACACGGTCAACGACTCAGGCGCCCGGGTGGTCTTCGTCGGCAGCGAGCTGATGCCATGGTCGACTCGATCCGCGACAAGCTGCCGAACGTCGAGCACATCGTGGAGGTGAGCCCGGACCGAACAGAGGGCGACGAGTACGAAGCCCTGGTCGCCGGTGCCGAGCCGCTTGCTCGCCCAGACGAGACCGATCCGGACGACGTCTGCCTGGTGATGTACTCCTCCGGGACCACCGGCCGGCCCAAGGGGGTCATGCTGACCCACGCCAACATGGTCCAACACGCCGTGAACGCCAACGAGGGCTGGGAGTTCGAGCTGGGCGACAAGTCGATGGTGTCGATGCCGCTGCCACTGCTGCGGGCGGCGATCGAGGCCTGGCCGGACACCGACTTCATCCAGGTCTACGGACTCACCAAGGTCGCCGGCGTCGCCACCCACCTGATGCCCGAGGCCCACCACGAGGAGGAGCATCCCGAACGGCTGGTTCCGGACCGGCGACATGGGCAAGGTCGACGACGAAGGGTTCGTGTTCATCGAGGACCGGCTCAAGGACATGATCATCAGTGGCGGGGAGAACATCTACTCCCCGGAGATCGAGCGCGTCCTCGCCGAGCACCCGGCTGTGACGGAGGTCGCCATCATCGGAGTGCCCGACGACCAGCAGAGCCAGCTCGTCGAGGTCACCTGCGTCAGGGGTCCACGCCGAGTGCCGGTCAGGCCCAGCGCTCGACGGCCGGGGTGAACGGGATGGTCCGCTGGCCGGTGTAGATCTGCTTCGGCCGGGCGATCTTCTGCTCCTTGTCCTGCACCAGCTCGAGCCACTGGGCCAGCCACCCGGGCGCGCGGCCGATGGCGAATAGGACCGTGAACATCTCGGGTGGGAACTCGAGTGCCTCGTAGATCAGACCGGAGTAGAAGTCGACGTTGGGGTAGAGCTTGCGGGTCACGAAGTACTCGTCCTCGAGAGCGATGCGCTCCAGCTCCTGGGCGATCTTGAGCAGCGGGTTGACCCCGGTGACCTCGAAGACGTCCTCGGCCGCCTGCTTGATGATCTTCGCGCGGGGGTCGTAGTTCTTGTAGACCCGGTGGCCGAAGCCCATCAGCCGCTCGTTGCCGGCCTTGACCCCCTCGATGAACGCGGGGATGTTCTCCATCGACCCGATCCGGCGCAGCATTCGCAGCACCGCCTCGTTGGCACCACCGTGCAACGGGCCGTAGAGCGCAGCGATGCCGGCCGCGACGGCGGAGTAGGGGTCGACCTGGGAGGAGCCCACCGACCGCACCGCGTTGGTCGAGCAGTTCTGCTCGTGGTCGGCGTGCAGGATGAACAGCACGTCCAGCGCGTGCACCAACCGCGGATCCGCTTCGTACTTCTGCTCGCTCATCTTGAACAGCATCGCGAGGAAGTTGGCGGTGTAGGACAGCTCGTTGTCGGGGTAGACGTAGGGCTTGCCCTGTGCGTGCCGGAACGCCCACGCCCCGAGCGTGGGGAGTTTGGCGATCATCCGCACGATCTGGATGTCGCGGACCTGCGGATCGGTGATATTGCGGCTCTCGGGGTAGAACGTCGAGAGCGCACCCACGGATGCCATCAGCATCCCCATCGGGTGGGCGTCGTAGCGGAACCCCTGCATGAAGCCTTTGACGTTCTCGTGGACGAAGGTGTGGTAGGTGATCTGGTGCACCCACTCGTCGTACTCCTCACGAGTGGGCAGGTCACCGTGGATCAGGAGATAGGCCACCTCGAGGAACGACGACTTCTCGGCCAGTTGCTCGATCGGGTAGCCGCGATACTCCAAGATCCCGTGGTCGCCGTCGATGTAGGTGATCGACGACCGGCACGATGCGGTGTTGACGAAGCCGGGGTCGTACGCCGCCAGGCCGCCGTCCTCGTCGTTCAACCGGATCTGGGTCAGGTCGCTGGCCTTGATGGTGCCGTCGGTGATGGGAAGCTCGTACTCGCGCCCGGTGCGATTGTCACGCACAGTGAGCGAGGGGGTCCCGGAGGCCGTTTCGTCGGTCACGCCGGCTCCTTCGTCGCGTCGATGATGTCGAGGGGTGCATCACGGTGTGATCCCCCTAACGTAGTCGGCGTGGGAGCGAACGGGCCGGTCGGGTGTGAGGGATGAGCCGTCGATGCCAGGCGGCACGGGCGTCGTACGCCGCGGTTTTGACCCCGCTGTCGCCCCCCGCGTAGTCTTGACGGTCGCGACTCCTGCCGCGCCGTGTCGACGTGTGAGGGACGGTGCAGACCCGGACGCCAAGCCGGGCAGTGTTCGTCAGAAGTCGTAGCAGCATCACCCGGCCGGTGCATCCGCCTGACTGGGCAACCACGAACGAATGAGGCTCAACCGTGCGCACGTACAGCCCCAAGCCTGGCGACGTCCAGCGCGAGTGGTACGTCATCGACGCCACCGACGTCCGCCTCGGGCGACTGGCGGTCCAGGTCGCGAACCTGCTCCGCGGCAAGCACAAGGCGATCTTCGCCCCCCATGTCGACACCGGTGACTTCGTCATCGTCGTCAACGCCGACAAGGTCTCCCTGTCGGGCAACAAGCGGGCCACCAAGATGGCCTACCGCCACTCCGGCTACCCCGGTGGTCTCACCGCGACGCCGTACGGCGAGCTGCTCGACAAGGACTCCCGCAAGGCGATCGAGAAGGCTGTCTGGGGCATGCTCCCCAAGAACAAGCTCGGTCGTCAGATGCTGAAGAAGCTCAAGGTCTACGCCGGCTCCGAGCATCCTCACGCGGCCCAGCAGGCCAAGCCGTTCGAGATCACCCAGGTCTCCCAGTAACTCGCGCCAAGAAGGACTTTTTTCGTGACTGAGAACACCGACGAGACCTACGAGACGAACGAGCAGGGGGTCACCTACACCTCCGAGAGCTCGCCGTCCGCTGACGCTCCGCTCAAGCCCGCCACCATCGCCCCGGCGTCGGCCACCGGCCGCCGCAAGGAGGCCGTGGCCCGCGTGCGGATCATGCCCGGCACCGGTCAGTGGCGCCTCAACGGGCGCACCCTCGACTCCTACTTCCCCAACAAGCTGCACCAGCAGGTCGTCAACGAGCCGTTCGTGACGACCGGGCTGGAGGGCCGCTTCGACGTCGTGGCGCGCATCCACGGCGGTGGCATCACCGGCCAGGCGGGCGCGCTGCGCCTGGGCGTTGCCCGTGCGCTCAACGCGGTGGACGCCGACGCCAACCGCCCCGCGCTGAAGAAGGCCGGCCTGCTCACCCGGGACGCCCGGGTCATCGAGCGCAAGAAGGCCGGTCTGAAGAAGGCTCGTAAGGCTCCCCAGTACAGCAAGCGCTGATCGGGACACCCCGTGCCGGGCACCTGGCTGCGTTGTCGTCGGTCGACGGCCGCTCCGCTGCGCTCCGCACAAAGGCCGCCTTCTCTCCTCCGCCTTGCCATGCACTCCGGCGAGCCGGGCACCTGGCTGCGTTGTCGTCGGTCGACGGCCGCTCCGCTGCGCTCCGCACAAAGGCCGCCTTCTCTCCTCCGCCTTGCCATGCACTCCGGCGAGCCGGGCACCTGGCTGGACGGTTGCTGAATGGGGCGACTCTTCGGCACCGACGGAGTCCGGGGCCTGGCCAACGGTGATCTCACCGCTGAGCTGGCCACCGGGCTGTCGGTCGCTGCCGCTTATGTGCTGAGCGACCGCGGCGATTTCGCTGGCCACCGGCCGTTGGCCGTGGTCGGGCGGGACACCCGGGTCTCTGGACAGTTCCTCGAAGCCGCGGTCGTCGCCGGGCTGGCCTCGGCCGGTGTCGACGTCCTGCTCCTCGGCGTGTTGCCGACACCGGGCGTCGCCTACCTCACCGGCACCCTGGACGCCGATCTGGGTGTGGTGCTCTCGGCCTCGCACAACCCGATGCCCGACAACGGCATCAAGTTCCTCGCCCGAGGCGGACACAAGCTCGACGATGCCGCCGAGATCGCCATCGAGCAGCGCCTCAGCGAGACCTGGGCGCTCCCGACCGGCGCCGGCGTTGGCCGGGTCGACACCCACCCGACTGCGGTCGAGGAGTACGCCGCCCACCTGGTCCGCACCATCGAACACCCCCTCGCCAGCATCCGGGTCGTCATCGACTGCGCCGAGGGCGCCGCCTGGCAGGCCGGCCCGCTGGCACTGACCGGCGCCGGTGCGGATGTGACCGCCATCCATGCCCAGCCCGACGGCCTCAACATCAACGACCGCTGCGGCTCCACCCACCTCGAGGCGCTGCAGGCGGCCGTGGTCAAGGACGGCGCCGACGTCGGCTTCGCCTTCGATGGTGACGCCGACCGGTGTCTGGCCGTCGACCACGAAGGCAACGTCGTCGACGGTGACCAGATCATGGCAGTCCTCGCGCTCTCGATGCACGAGTCGGGTCGGCTCGCCTACGACACGGTGGTCACCACCGTGATGAGCAACCTGGGCTTCCTGCAGGCCATGCGCGCACACGGTGTCGAGGTGCACCGCACCAAGGTCGGCGACCGCTATGTGCTGGAGGCGATGAAGGCCGCCGGGTTCTCCCTCGGTGGCGAACAGTCCGGTCACGTCATCCTCAGCGACCACGCCACCACCGGCGACGGCATCTTGACCGCCCTGCAGGTGCTGGAGCGGATGGCCACCACCGGACGGTCCCTGCGCGACCTCGCCGCGGTGGTGACCCGGCTGCCGCAGGTGCTGGTCAACGTGCCCGACGTCGACAAGGTCCGCGCCGCGGCGGATCCCGTCCTCTCGGCCGCGGTCTTTGCCGAGGAGGCCGCGTTGGGCGAGTCGGGGCGGGTGCTGCTCCGCCCCTCCGGCACCGAGCAGCTGGTCCGAGTCATGGTCGAAGCACCCACACCGGGCCAGGCCCAGGCGGTGGCCGATCGCCTGGCCACCGTGGTGAAGGAGCAGCTCGGCCTCTGAGCGTTGGGGGGAGGCACCCGATAGGGTCAGTCGAACCCTGCTCACCGTTTCGGAAGGTCACCGTTGCGGGAGCCACGACCTCGGGAGCCACGGATGTCCTCACCCGCACTTCGCCGGATCGCCGCGCTCGGCACCGCCGTACTCCTCGGCGCGCTGCTGGTCCCGGCCAGACCGGCGACCGCACTCGAGCCCACGCCGGGTGCACCCGGGATCGGCGACCACTACTTCCCGAAGTACGGCAACGGGGGATACGACGTCTCCCACTACGACCTGTCGCTGCGCTACGGCATGAAGAGCGAGCGGCTGGTCGGCGATGCGACCCTGACCGCGACCGCGACCCAGGACCTCTCCCAGTTCAACCTCGACCTCCAGCTGCGCGCACTGCGGGTCTGGGTGGACGGCCACCGGGCCACCTTCACGCAGGGCAAGCGGGAGCTCGTGGTGGTGCCGGCGACGCCGGTCACCGACGGGCAGGAGTTCCGCGTCCGGGTGACCTACGACGGCGAGCCCGCGGCGGTGGCCACGCACGGACTGGGCGGCTGGTGGAAGACCTCCGACGGAGCGGTGGCGGCCGGCGAGCCAGAGGTCGCCACCTTGTGGTTCCCCAGCAACGATCACCCGGCCGACAAGGCGACCTACGACATCACCACCAACGTCGCCGCCGGCAAGCAGGTGATCAGCAACGGCGAGCTCGTCGACCGGTCGCGATCGGGCGAGCGGGTCAGCTGGCACTGGCGGGTGCGGCAGCCGATGGCCACCTATCTCGCGACCGTCGTGATCGGCGACTACCGGATCGAGAGGGGCCGCACGCCGGGTGGGGTGCGCTATCTCTACGGGATCAGCCGCCACATGAACCCGGCGCTGGAGCGGGCCGCCACCCGGAGTCTCTACCAAACGCCCAAGGTCGTGGACTTCTTCACCCAGCGGTTGGGCTTCTATCCCTTCGACTCAGCCGGTGGCACTCTGGTCAACGCCTCGTTCGGCTTCTCGTTGGAGAACCAGACCCGGCCGAACTACTCCAAGGTGTTCTTCCAGGGCGGCAAGGACATCGACGTGATCGCCCACGAGCTCGCCCACCAGTGGTGGGGAGACACGGTCAGCGTGCACCGGTGGCGAGACATCTTCATGAACGAGGGCTTCGCGACCTGGTCCTCGTGGTGGTATCAAGCGACCCGCCCGAGTGCCGACTTCACCCTCAACGACATCTTCGCCGAGACCTACGACAACCTGACGGACTGGGACGAGTTCTGGGAGGTGCCGATCTCAGACCCCGGTGCCTCGAAACTGTTCGACTTCGCCGTCTACTACCGAGGTGCCATGGCCGTTCAGGCGCTGCGCAACCGGATCGGCGCGAGCACGCACACCGAGCTGCTGCGTCAGTGGGCGGCCGCGCACCGGGACGGGAACGGATCGCTGGCCGACTTCGAGGCGCTCGCCGAGACCGTCTCCGGTCAGGATCTGGACACCTTCTTCGCGGAGTGGCTGGACCAGCCGGACCGGCCGTTGCCCAGCGCCGAGCTCGGCTTCCCGGACTCGATGCTGCACGGCCGGGCTCCGCATCCGGTCCCCGACCATCTGATCCCCTCACGTTCACTGCGCCACGCGCAGCGGACGTCGTCCTGATCGGTCGCCCGCGCGACCGGTGGGTATGACGTCCGCCGGGTCGCCTTCCGTCGCCGGCGCTCCACTAGGGTGACCCCATGTCGACGAAGGACTCCGCCGACGGGTGGAAGGCGGTGTTCAAGGCCTACGACGTCCGCGGAGTGGTGCCTGAGGAGTGGGACGAGGACCTGGCTCATCGGATCGGCAACGCGTTCGTCTCGGTGACCGGCTCGCCCGCGCTGGTGGTCGGCTGGGACATGCGACCCAGCTCGCCCGGCTTGGCGGCAGCGTTCGCCGACGGTGCCGCCGTGGCGGGCGCCGACGTCACCATGCTCGGCCTGGTCTCGACCGACGAGCTCTACTTTGCCTCCGGCCGGCTGGACCGGGCCGGGGCGATGTTCACCGCGAGTCACAACCCGGCGCAGTACAACGGGATCAAGATGTGCCGCTCCGGCGCGCGCCCCATCGGCGCCGACACCGGGCTGCTCGCCATCCGTGACGCCGTGGCCGCGGGGGAGACCCGCACGGCCGAGACCAAGGGCGCCATCGACGAGCGAGACGTGCTCGTCGACTATGCCGAGCACCTCCGCACCCTTGCTCCGGTCGGCGGTCGTCCGCTGACCGTCGTGGTCGACGCGGGCAACGGGATGGCCGGACTGACCGCACCCGCCGTCCTCGACCCGCTGCACGAACGGCTCCGGATGATCCCGCTCTACTTCGAGCTCGACGGCACCTTCCCGCATCACGAGGCCAACCCGATCGACCCGGCGAACCTCCGCGATCTGCAAGCCGCGGTCGTCTCCGAGCAGGCCGACCTGGGTCTCGCCTTCGACGGCGACGCCGACCGCTGCTTCGTGGTCGACGAGCGAGGTGAAGCGGTGTCGCCCTCGACGCTGACCGCGCTGATCGCCGCGCGGACTCTGGCTCGTGAGCCGGGCGCGACGATCATCCACAACCTGATCACCAGCCGCGCGGTGCCCGAGATGGTGCGAGAGCTGGGCGGCACCGCTGTCCGCACCCGGGTCGGCCACTCCTTCATCAAGGCGACCATGGCCGACACCGACGCCGCCTTCGGTGGCGAGCACAGTGGGCACTACTACTTCCGGGACTTCTGGCGAGCCGACTCCGGCATGCTCGCGGCGCTGCACGCCCTGGCGGCCGTGGCCGAGACGACCCGGCCACCGTCTGCGCTCTTCGCCGACTACGAGCGATACGCCGTCAGCGGCGAGATCAACTCAACGGTCACCGAGGTCCGCGCCGTGCTCGCGCGGGTCGAGGCGGCGTACGCCGATCGAGACGATGTCGAGATCGACCATCTCGACGGGCTGACCGTCGAGCATCCCAGTTGGTCCTTCAACCTGCGCCCGTCGAACACCGAGCCGCTGCTCCGCCTCAACGCCGAGGGGCGCGACACTGACACGATGACGGCGGTGCGTGACGAGGTGCTGGACCTGGTCAGGAGTCCCGAGTGAGGAGCGCGTGATGAACCTGGATCCCCGGCTGCGCGAGATCATCGTGTGCCCCGACTGCCGCGGTGACCTCGAGGAGGTGGGCGAGGAGTTGGTCTGCCAAGAGTGTGGCCTCGCCTACCCGGTGCGCGACGACATCCCGGTCCTGCTGGTCGACGAAGCCCGTCGCCCGTCGTGACGAGCTGGTTCGACGAGGCGCGCCTCGACGACCCGCGTGCGCTCGAGGCCGCGGATCCGATGCTGCGGAGGCTCGCGGAGTCGGGAGCCCGGGTGCGTCGAGAGGCACACGATGCCGCGGCAGCGACGTTGACCGCCGTCGAGCGCAGCGGTGAGCTGGTCCGCCCCCGCGCAGTCGTGGCGGCCGGACCCGACTCCCGGCTGCTGCGCGCTGTTCTGGAACCCTGGTGTCCAGTGCCGTTCGTCGCCTGGCCCGACGCAGGGCTGCCCGGCTGGGCAGGCAGCATGGATCTGGTGCTCGTCCTCGCGCCAGGCGGCAGCGACACCGGCAGCGCCTCCGCGGCCGCCGAGGCCGTCCGCCGCGGCTGCCAGGTCGTGGTGGCCTGCCCGGCGGGCTCGCTGGTCGCCGAGCATGCCGAGGGCCGATGGACCACCGAGCTGCCCACGGTGACGGGGGACCAGCTCGCCACGGCAGTGGTCATGCTCGACTACCTCGACCGAGTCGGCCTCGGTCCCCGAGCCGACGCGGAGAGCGTCGCGGTGGCCTTGGACGACGTGGCGGTCGGCTGCTCCCCACACCGCGACCTGGCCGTCAACCCGGCCAAGATGCTCGCGATCGCGCTGGCCGACACCACGCCGGTGGTGTGGGGTGGCTCGGTCCTCGCCGCTCGAGCCGCCCGCCGTGTTGCCGAGTCGATCCGCCGGGCGATCGGCCGCTCGGCGTTGGCCGGTGACGCCGAGCACCTGCTGCCGGTCCTCGCTGCCGCCCCTCGGCGCGATGTCTTCGACGATCCCTTCGCCGACGGCGCGGCGGCCCCGCGGACGATGCTGCTCGTCCTCGACGACGGCGCCGAGGACGCGGTCGTTCGAGAGTCCCGCGGCCGCCTGCTGGCCACTGCCGCCGACCGCGGCGTCCGGGTCGAGACCGTCACCGCCGTAGGCGAGACCGAGGTCGCCCGCTACGCCTCCCTGCACCTCACCGGCTCCTACGCCGCCGCCTACCTCCAACTGGGGCTGGTCGAGGACTGACTGCCGCGGTCTTCCTGCGTCTGCCGCGGTCTTGTCGTGGCAAAGTGCCTCGTATACCGGGCCCCAACCCACCACAGCACCGCGGCAGATGGGTCAGGACCACCACAGCACCGCGGGAGTTGGGTCAGGGCCACCACAGCACCGCGGCAGACGGGCGGCACGGACGGCTTCTCAGTAGGCTTCTCCAATGGCGAGCGACTGCGCGACCAGAGACCGGGCGACGAGAGCGCGGGCGACCTCGTGAGCGCCGGGCTGTTCGGGCTGCTCGACGACGTCGCGGTGCTGGCCAAGATGGCGGCGGCGTCGATCGATGATGTCGGTGCGGCTGCCGGACGGGCCAGCGCCAAGGCCGCGGGTGTGGTCGTCGACGACACAGCGGTCACGCCGCAGTACGTCCATGGGGTGGCCGCGCGGCGCGAGATTCCCATCATCAAACAGATCGCCAAAGGCTCGCTGCGCAACAAGCTGCTCTTCATCCTCCCCGCGGCACTGGTGCTCAGCCAGTTCCTGCCCTGGGCGCTGACACCGATCCTGATGGCCGGCGGCACCTACTTGTCCTTCGAGGGCGTCGAGAAGATCTGGGAGCGGATCGCTGGTAGCCACCACGAGGAGGAGTCCGCGAACAGCGGACAGATGTCCGAGGAGCAGGAGCGCGCCCTGATCGCGGGGGCCATTCGCACTGACTTCATCCTCTCTGCGGAGATCATGGTCATCTCGCTCAACGAGGTCGCCGACGAGGGCTTCTGGGCCCGTCTCGCGATCCTCGCCTTCGTCGCCGTGGTGATCACCATCGCGGTGTACGGCGTGGTCGGGCTGATCGTGAAGATGGATGACCTCGGCCTGGCGTTGGCCCAACGCAAGTCGGCCTTCTCCCAGCGATTCGGTCGGTTCCTGGTGGACGCGATGCCGGCGCTGCTGTCGATCATCTCCGTGGTCGGAGTGGCGGCGATGCTCTGGGTCGGTGGTCACATCATCTTGAACGGCGTCGACGAGCTCGGCTGGCACTGGCCCCACGACGTGATCCACCACCTCGAGGAGGCCGTGCATCACGCCGTACCCGGTGTCGGCGCGGCGCTGGCATGGTTGGTGAACACCGTCGCTTCGGCGATCGTCGGTCTGCTGGTCGGCGCCGTGGTCGTGGCCGTGATGCACCTGCTCCCCTCCCGGCGCCAGCACGCCGGCCACTGAGCCCGCAGCCACAGCCACGGCCGCGGATCGGCCGTGCCGCGAGGATTCTTCCCCGGCGGCACCCCGGGATTAGCCTGGATCGTCGCGGCAGCCATCGAGCCGCGGAAGCATGGAGGAACCTCGTGGACGTCAAGGTCGCCGACCTCGACCAGGCCGGCTTCGGTCGTGCGGAGATCACCCTGGCCGAGCACGAGATGCCCGGCCTGATGACCATGCGGGAGCGGTACGCCGCGAGCAAGCCGCTGGCCGGGGCCAGGATTGCCGGGTCGCTGCACATGACGGTGCAGACCGCCGTCCTGATCGAGACCCTGGTCGCGCTCGGCGCGGAGGTCCGCTGGGCGTCCTGCAACATCTTCTCCACCCAGGACCACGCCGCCGCAGCGGTCGCCGTCGGCCCGACCGGCACCCCCGACGCTCCCGCCGGTGTGCCCGTCTTCGCCTGGAAGGGCGAGACCCTGGAGGAGTACTGGTGGTGCACCCAGCAGATCCTGGACTGGGGGACGGACGAGGACGGCGCGGAGCGTCGCCCGAACATGATTCTCGACGATGGTGGCGACGCCACCCTCCTGGTCCACCTCGGCGTCGAGGCCGAGAAGGCCGGCGTCGCCCCCGACCCGGCCAGTGCGGCCAGCCACGAGCAGCAGATCATCTTCGGGGTGATCGCCGACTCGCTCGCCCAGTCGAGTGATCGCTGGACCAAGATCGCCAACGAGATCAAGGGCGTCACCGAGGAGACCACCACCGGCGTGCATCGGCTCTACGAGCGCGCCAAGGACGGCAGCCTGCTGTTCCCGGCGATCAACGTCAACGACTCGGTGACCAAGTCGAAGTTCGACAACAAGTACGGCTGCCGACACTCGCTGATCGACGGCATCAATCGCGCCACCGACGTGCTGATCGGCGGCAAGGTCGCCGTGGTCTGTGGCTACGGCGACGTCGGGAAGGGCTGCGCGGAGTCGCTGCGTGGTCAGGGTGCCCGCGTTGTGGTCACCGAGATCGACCCGATCTGCGCGCTGCAGGCGGCGATGGACGGCTACCAGGTCGCCACCCTCGAGGACGTGCTGCCGATCGCCGACATCGTGATCACCTCGACCGGCAACCGCGACGTGGTCACTGCCGAACAGATGAGCCGAATGAAGCACCAGGCGATCGTCGGCAACATCGGCCACTTCGACAACGAGATCGACATGGCCGGGTTGGAGACCTGGCCGGGCATCGTGCGCACCACCATCAAGCCTCAGGTCGACTTGTGGACCTTCCCGGAGACGGGCCGGGCCGTGCTGGTGCTGTCGGAGGGCCGGCTGCTCAACCTCGGCAACGCGACCGGACACCCGTCGTTCGTGATGTCGAACTCGTTCACCAACCAGGTGCTCGCCCAGCTCGAGCTGTTCACCAAGACCGAGGACTACCCGGTCGGGGTCTACGTGCTGCCCAAGCACCTGGACGAAGAGGTCGCGCGCCTCCACCTCGACTCGCTCGGCGCCCGGCTGACCGAGTTGAGCCCCGAGCAGGCGTCCTACCTCGGCATCCCCGTGACTGGCCCGTTCAAGCCGGACAGCTACCGTTACTGATCTACGATGACGTGACCAAGCACCCGCTGCCGAGCAGCACCGTTACTGAGCAAGTGCCGTCCGGGCTGGCACACTGGAGGCCATGAGTCAGCCGGTCGAGAGCGTCAGCAAGGGGCGTGTGCTCGTCGTCGACGACGACGCCTCGCTTGCCGAGATGCTCACCATCGTGTTGCGCCAGGAGGGTTTCGACTCGCTGGTCTGTGATCGTGGTGACAGGGCGATGGCCGCCTTCCACGAGTATCGCCCCGACCTGGTCCTGCTGGACCTGATGCTGCCCGGTCTCGACGGCATCGACGTGTGCAAGGAGATCCGCAGCGAGTCGGGCGTCCCGATCGTGATGTTGACCGCGAAGAGCGACACCATCGACGTCGTCCTCGGACTGGAGTCGGGTGCCGACGACTACATCGTCAAGCCGTTCAAGCCCAAGGAGCTGGTGGCCCGGGTGCGTGCCCGGGTGCGGCGGCTCGACCCGCCCGGCAACGACACGCTCTCGATCGGTGACGTCCAGATCGATGTCGCCGGGCACTCCGTCACCCGGGGCGGCCGGGCGGTCAACCTGACCCCGTTGGAGTTCGACCTGCTGGTGTGCCTGGCCCGCAAGCCCTGGCAGGTGTTCACCCGCGAGATCCTCCTCGAGCAGGTCTGGGGCTACCGCCACCAGGCCGACACCCGGTTGGTGAACGTCCACGTCCAGCGGCTCCGGTCGAAGATCGAGCACGATCCGGAGAGCCCCGAGGTGGTCATCACCGTCCGCGGCGTGGGCTACAAAGCCGGCACCTCCTGACCATGAGCGGCAGGACGCTCCCCACCGCCGTACGTCGTGGCCTGACGCTGTGGCGGCGCTCGATCCAGGCGCGAGTCGTGCTGAGCACGGTGCTCCTCTCGGCGCTGGTGCTCATCGGGGTCGGCTGGTTCCTGCTGCAGCAGACCCGCGACGGGCTGCTCGATCACCGGGTGACCGCCGTGGTGGCCGAGGCCAACGAGGAGACCCGCAGTGCCCGGCTCGCCCTGGAGGGTGCGCTCGGCACCGACCTGGACGCCAGCACCCAGCGCACCGAGCTGGTGAACCCGATCATCGAGCGCGGCGCCGTCCGCGGCTTCAGCGTGGCCCTGATGAAGCCGGGGCCCGAGCAGAGCGGCGGCACCTCGATCTTCAGCCCCGGCTTGGACCTGAGCAGCATCCCGGACAGTCTGCGCGAGCACTTCGTCGACCACACCACCACGGCGCGGACGTTCACCCAGATCAACGCCGGTGGCGCCCATCCCGAATCGGTGCCCGGTGTGGTCGTCGGCTCGACGATCCGGCTGCCGGCCGATGGCTCGGTCTACACCCTCTACTACCTGTTCCCTCTCGACGAGGAGCAGGAGACCCTCAACCTGGTCACCCGGTCGCTGGCCACCGCAGCCGGTGTGCTGCTGGTCCTCGTCGCCGGGCTCACCTGGCTGGTGACCCGGCAGGTGGTCACCCCGGTTCGGATGGCACGCGAGGTCGCCGAGCGGCTCGCCGCGGGCCAGTTGCAGGAACGGCTGCGGGTCCGCGGTGAGGACGACCTCGCCCGGCTGGCGACCTCCTTCAACCAGATGGCCTCCAATCTGCAGCGCCAGATCCGTCAGCTGGAGGAGCTGAGCCGCGTCCAGCGCCGGTTCGTCTCCGACGTCTCCCACGAGCTGCGCACCCCGCTCACGACCGTCCGGATGGCCAGCGACGTCATCCACGACGCGAAGCAGGGTCTTGACCCGGTGACTGCCCGTGCCGCGGAGCTGCTGCAGACCGAGCTGGACCGCTTCGAGACGCTGCTCACCGACCTGCTGGAGATCAGTCGGTTCGACGCCGGAGCGGCCGTGCTGGACCCGGAGGACGTCAACCTCGTCGATGTCGTGCACCGGGTCGTCGAGTCCAGCAGGCTGCTCGCCGACCAGCGCGGCAGCACACTGATCGTGCGGGCACCAGATGAGCCGTGCCTCGCCGAGGCCGACGTGCGTCGGATCGAGCGGATCGTGCGCAACCTGGTGGGCAACGCGATCGATCACGCCGAGTCGGGCGATGTGCTCATCATCGTCGCCCACGACGACCAGGCCGCATCCGTCGCGGTGCGCGACTACGGCGTCGGCCTGGCGCCAGGGGAGTCCGCGATGGTGTTCAACCGCTTCTGGCGGGCGGATCCGGCGCGCGCCCGCAGCACTGGCGGCACCGGCCTCGGTCTGTCGATCGCGCTGGAGGACGCCCATCTGCACGGTGGCTGGCTGCAGGCCTGGGGGCGCCCAGGTGAGGGCTCCCAGTTCCGGCTCACCTTGTCGCGGCACCTGGGCCAGCCGCTGCGACACAGCCCGATCCCGCTGGTGCCGACCGATGCCGAGGAGAAGGTGTGATGGCAGTGCGTCTTCGTCTTCTCGGCCTCGTCCTTGCGGGCATCGTCGTGCTGACCGGCTGTCTGGCCGTCCCGGACCAGGGCCCGGTGGTCGAGGTGGGCGGCAGTTCGGACGTGCGAGCCGGCGAGGCGCCGGACATCGTCCCGGCGCCACCGCAACCGGGCGAGTCCGCCAGCGACATCGTCCGCCACTTCCTCGAGGCGATGCGCGCCTCGCCGGTCGAGACCAGCGTCGCGCGCAAGTTCCTCACCAAGGACGCGGCCGCCTCCTGGCGACCGGAGGAGCAGACGATCACCTATGTCAGCACCTCCGGCCCGATCGGTAGCTCCCAGCTTCGGGTCAGGCTGCTCGGTGCGACCGGCTATGACTCCCGCGGCACCTATCTGGGTGCGTTGCCGCGCGGCGACCGCACGCTCCACTTCCCGATGCAGTTGGTGGACGGCGAATGGCGGATCGCCGAGGCGCCGAACGCGTTGATCGTCAACGACGACTGGTTCGACCAGCGCTTCCAGCGGGTCTCGCTCTACTTCTTCGATCCGAGTGGCAAGCACCTGATCCCGGAGCCGGTCTTCCTCACCCGAGGTGACCAGCTCCCGACGGCGCTGACCAAGGGGCTGTTGGCCGGCCCGCCGAGCACGCTGCGTCGGGTGGAGCGGACCTTCGTGCCCTCTGGGACCACGCTCGACCTCTCCGTGCCTCCGGTGAGCGGTGGTGGTGTCGCGGACATCGCGCTGAGCAGCGGGGGTGGACGAGTCTCACCCGAGGCGACCGAGCTGATGATGGCTCAGCTCACCTGGACCCTGCGCCAGGTGCCCAGCGTCGAGGCACTCCGGGTCACCGTCGACGGTCAGCGGATCGATCTGCCGGGCTCGGAGAAGACCGTGCCGGTCGACAGCTTCTCCGAATACGACCCCACGGGCTGGCTGGCCAGCAGCACGCCGTACGCCGTCCGCAAGGGTGTCGTCGTCGGGAACGCACTGAGCGATCCGCTGCCGGTGGCAGGGCCGTTCGGCACCAAGAAGTACGGCCTGCGCTCCATCGCGGTCGATCCCGCGAACACCAAGATCGCCGGCGTCTCGGGTGACGGGGAGTCGGTCCTGGTCACCTCGCTCACCAACGCCGATGCCCGCGTGACCGAGGTCGCTTCCAACACCACCAACCTGCTGCCCCCCGTCTGGGACCTCTCCGGCCGGCTGTGGCTGGTCGACCGGAGGTCGAGCGGAGCCGTGGTCGTCGTCCTCGCGGACGGCACGCACCCCCAAGAGATCAGTGCCCCGGGCATCACCGGCCGACAGGTGCGCCGGTTCGAGGTGTCCCGCGACGGCTCGCGGTTCGTGGCCGTGGTGGGCGGCCGATCCGGCGACAGCCTGCTGGTCAGTCGGGTGCAGCGCAGCGCCGACGGTCGGGTGAGCCTTGCTCCGCCGACCCAGCTGCCGTCGCCGAGCGACACTCCGTTGCGCGCTCGGGATCTCGGTTGGAGCGACGCCACCACGGCCACGGTGCTCAACCCGTTGACCGACGACCTCACCCAGGTCAGCGCGGTCCCGTTGGACCGATCGCCGGGGCGTTCGGTGGGGACGGTGCCGGGGGGCATGCGCTGGTTGATCAGCTCGCCGATCGAGATCGAGCCGACGTACGTCGTGGCGCGCGATGACGTCGTGCTGCTCGCCGACGTCGGTTCGGTGAAGGTGGCCGAGGGCATTGCACTGCCCACCCTCACCTACGCCGGTTGACTCTCTCCACAGCGGCCGGCTGCCCCGGTGGCGGCGGGGTGATCGAGCCGGTGAGATGGCCACGTGGATCTAGAGGCCGGACTCTCGCTGCGCGACGCGGCGCTCGACCTGCTGCTCGGGGGAGCCTGCCTGGGCTGCGGTCGTCCCGGCTGGCTGGTGTGTGCGGACTGCGGGGCCGCGCTGCCGGACCGGGCGGCGCCGGCCTGGCCGACTCCGATGCCGGCCGGGCTGGCTATCCCGTGGGCGATGGGACCCTATGCCGGGGTGTTGAGGGCGATCGTGCTCGGACACAAGGAGCACCGCCTGCTGGCGTTGCGACCCGTGCTCGGCAGGTTGCTGGCCGGTTCCGTCGCAGGAGCCGCCGTGCCGGGCCTGCCGGTCGTGCTCGTCCCGGTGCCGTCGCGACCGGCGGCGGTCCGGGCCCGTGGGCACGACCACACCTGGGAGATCAGCAGGGCGGCAGGCACGACGCTGCGCCGACTCGACATCGACGTGCGGGTCGCCCGACTGCTGTCCTCTCGGCGCGACATCGCCGACCAGGCCGGGCTGACCGCCGACGAGCGCGCGGAGAACCTTGCCGGCTCGCTGCAGGTTCGCTCGGGCTCGCTGGCTCGGTTGGCACGGTGGCGGCCTCGGGTTCAGGTCGTCGTCTGTGACGACGTGCTCACCACCGGCGCCACCGCCCGCGAGGCACAACGAGCGCTGGAGGTGATCGGCCTGCCGGTCAACGCCATTGCGGTGGTCGCGGCGACCCAGCGTTGGATCAACCTCGGTGGCGAGTGGCGGGGATCTCGCTGAGGATCTCCGCAAGCGGCTTTGAACCGGTCGCCCGACCGGATAGCGTCTATTCATGGAGTCCGTCCGGGTCCGTGGTTGCGTCATCCGGGCGGTCCGTGTGTCTTGGCACTTGACCGAGCACACGAGGCCCGTTCCCGGTTGGCTAGCCGATGCCAGTCGCAGGCGAAACGGCCCACGTAACGGGCGGAGTGACGGCTCTGTCCGTCACCCGTTCGGATCACGGTGCGGCTTAGTCGTAAGTCCTGCCTCGCGGCCGTCGTCAGATGCGACGCACCGCGGGAGAAGGTCGGTAGTGGCGCGAGAAGCTGCGAGAGCCTCAGCAGGCGGGTGTGGGGTCGAAGACCAGGTCGGCCGGACGGACTCCTCTCGAGCGCGCTCCCTGCGCCGCTCGTCGATGACGCGCAGCCCGCGTCCTTCGCCCACGCGACTCGTAGGAGGTTGACATGGAGGTAGTGGTCACCGGACGTCACATCGAGGTCTCGGATCGGTTCCGCAGTCACGTCTCCGAGAAGCTCTCCAAGCTGGAGAAGCACGACCATCGGATCATTCGCGTGAACGTCGAGATCGAGCAGGAACGCAACCCTCGCCAGGCGGACCGCGCCGTGCGTGTGCAGCTCACCGCGCTCTCCCGTGGGCCGGTGATCCGGGCCGAGGCTGCCGCTGCCGACAAGATGGCCGCGCTGGACATCGCTCTGGACAAGATGGCCGCGCAGATGCGGCGTGCCGCCGACCGCCGCCGTGTGCGCAGCAGCCGGATGCGGGGCAACGGCGCGGCGGTCGCCGCCGAGCTCGAGGCCGCACTGGTTGTCGAGCAGGCCGACGAGGAGGTCGAGCACCGGGTGGGGCCGATCACCGTGACCGGTGAGGGGCCGCTGCTCGTGCGCGAGAAGACCCACCATGCCGCGCCGATGACGCTCGACCAGGCGCTCTACGAGATGGAGCTGGTCGGCCACGACTTCTACCTCTTCGTCGACAAGGAGTCCGAGCGGCCCTGCGTGGTCTACCGCCGGCGCGGCTACGACTACGGCGTGATCTCCCTCGACCTGGGCGACGCCGAGTAGCCGCTCCCGATGTTTCCCTAGGTCGCGCCGCCACGCCTGACCGGCCCTGATCTGCGATGATGCGCGGGTGAGCGACACGCAGGAGACCGACCCCATCAAGGTGCTGGTGGTCGACGACCAGGAGCTGTTCCGGCGCGGTCTGACCATGCTGCTCGGCGCCGAGGACGGGATCGAGGTCGTCGGCGAGGCGGGCGACGGTGTCGAGGGCACCCAGCTCGCCGAGCGGACCGTCCCCGATGTCGTCCTCCTCGACGTGCGGATGCCCAAGCGCACCGGCATCGAGGCCTGTCTGGCGATCAAGGAGGCGGTGCCGTCGGCGAAGATCGTCATGCTCACCGTCTCCGACGAGGAGGCCGACCTCTACGAGGCGGTCAAGAGCGGCGCCTCCGGCTACCTGCTCAAGGACTCCTCCATCGAGGAGGTGGCCCAGGCGGTCAAGGTGGTGGCCGACGGCCAGTCGCTGATCTCACCGTCGATGGCGGTCAAGCTGATCGACGAGTTCAAGCAGATGTCCAAGCCGGAGCGCGACCACGTACCCGGTCTGCGCCTCACCGAGCGCGAGCTCGAGGTGCTCCGGCTGGTCGCCCGGGGGATGAACAACCGGGAGATCTCCAAGCAGCTGTTCATCAGCGAGAACACCGTGAAGAACCACGTCCGCAACATCTTGGAGAAGCTGCAGTTGCACTCCCGGATGGAGGCCGTGATGTATGCCGTCAAGGAAAAGCTCCTCGACCTCCCGTGACCGAGCAGCTCTCGCTGGCCCAGGCGAGGCGGATCGCGCTGGCCGCGGGCGGCTTCACCGACCGGCCGCACGCCGTCCCCACGATGCGCACCCTGCAGCGCGCCGTCGCGCGCACCGGCGTACTCCAGGTCGACTCGGTGAACGTGCTGCAGCGGGCGCACTTCATGCCGCTCTACTCCCGGATGGGTCCCTACGACGTCGGGCTGCTGACGCGGGCCGCCGAGCGCCGGCCGCGCCGGCTGGTGGAGTACTGGGCCCATGTGCAGGCGCTGATGCCGGTCGAGCTCTGGCCGCTGATGCAGCACCGGATGGATCACTATCGGGCCGAGCGCGGCAAGTGGGGGTTCGTCGTCGACAACCCCACGCTCGAGCAGAACCTGCTCGCCGAGCTGCGCGAGGTCGGTGCCTCGACCGCGCGTGATCTCGACGACGGGCTGCCGCGCAGCAAGGAGAGCTGGGGGTGGAACTGGTCGCTGACCCGGCAGGCGCTGGACTTCTTGTATATGTCCGGGCAGGTCGCGATCGCCGGGCGCAACCCTCAGTTCGAGATCCTCTACGACCTGCCCGAGCGGGTGCTGCCGCCCGACGTGCTGGCCCTGCCGACGCCGCCGAGGCCCGACGCCGACCGTGAGCTGGTGCGCCGCGCCGCCCGCTCACACGGCGTCGCATCGATCGCCTGCCTGCGCGACTACTACCGGATGTCGATCGCCGACACCAAGGTGGCCGTCGAGTCACTGGTCGAGGCGGGCGAGCTGTTGCCGGTGACGGTGGGCGGCTGGAAGCGGCCGGCCTACCTCCACGCCGAGGCTCGCCTGCCTCGCCGGGTCCGCGCCCGGGCCCTGCTCAGCCCGTTCGACCCGCTGGTGTGGGAGCGGGCCCGGGCCGAGGCACTGTTCGACTTCTTCTACCGGATCGAGATCTACACCCCGGTCCAGAAACGGGTGCACGGCTACTACGTGCTGCCGTTCCTCCTCGGCGACCGGATCGTCGCCCGCGTCGACCTCAAGGCGGATCGGGCGACCGGCAGACTGCTGGTCAAGGGCTCCTACGCCGAGACGCACGCCGACCCCGGCGAGACCGCCGAGGAGCTCGCCGCCGAGCTGCGCCAGCTGGCCGACTGGCTGGGGCTGGCCGACATCGTCGTCGAGCCTCGTGGTGACCTCGCTCCGATGCTGGCCGTCGCGGTGGCAGCGGCGAGTTGAGCGGTCGTACCTGGTCGAGCGGTATGGACGGGGGAGTGACGTCCGTACCACCGCGGGCTAGCGTGCCGCTGGTGAGGCGCTCTCCGCACGAGAACGTGGCGACGGTCCTGGTCGACCCCGAGATCCTCGTCGACCTCGAGTTGGAGTTGATGGCGCTCGACCTGCGGCTCTGGCCGGTCCACTCCGCGCCGATCTGTGTCGACGGCGTACGCACCGCCTTCCAGATCCGCCGCCAGCTGTTGATGCGCCACCAGGGCGCCTGGGACCTCGCCGCAGGCTGGGTGCCGGTCTGGATCACCTTCGGCGGCCGCTGGCGCCGCGACGACGATCCACTGCCCTGGGCCGCTCACCGGACACTGTGGCAGGTGCTCGACTCGCACGCCGACCACGTCCGCTTCCACCGTCGCCTCGGCGGCGTCCGCCCGCTCAGCACGCCCGTCGAGCCGTCAGTGTGACGGTCCGGAGTCGGATCGGCCGGCGATCTGTTGTCGGCCGCAGATTCCCCGGCGGCTGGTGAGGCTGGGTAGCATGACCGGAGGCCCGCCGTGACCTCGGCATGGCCTCGCCCCGGGTCGGGTCCGGGGCAGCGACCAACACCCGGGAGTCGACGCACGTGCCTGCCATTCTCGACAAGATCCTTCGCATGGGCGAGGGCAAGATCCTGCGCCAGCTGGAAGTGATCTCGCGCGCCGTCAACGAGATCGAGGACGACTTCGTCGCGATGAGCGACGACGAGCTGCGCGGGATGACCGACGAGCTCAAGGAGCGGTTGGAGAAGGGTGAGTCGCTCGACGCCTTGATGCCGGAGGCCTTCGCGACCGTGCGCGAGGCGGCGAAGCGGGTGATCGGGCAGCGGCACTTCGACGTCCAGATCATGGGTGGCGCCGCCTTGCACCTCGGCAACATCGCCGAGATGAAGACCGGTGAGGGCAAGACGCTGGTCGCGACGCTGCCGACGTACCTCAACGCGCTCACCGGCAGGGGCGTCCACGTCGTCACCGTCAACGACTACCTGGCGAAGTACCACGCCGAGTGGATGGGCCGGGTCTACCACTTCCTGGGCCTGACCGTCGGCGTGATCCTGCCCGAGATGCGGCCCGACGAGCGGCGGGCGGCGTACTCCTGCGACGTCACCTACGGCACCAACAACGAGCTCGGCTTCGACTACCTGCGCGACAACATGGCCTCCTCGATCGAGGACTGCGTCCAGCGCGGCCACTACTACGCCATCGTCGACGAGGTCGACTCGATCCTGATCGACGAGGCGCGCACCCCGCTCATCATCAGCGGTCCGACCCAGGACGAGGTCCGGTGGTACGCCGAGTTCGCGAAGGTCGCGGCGACCCTGACCAGGGACGTCGACTACGAGGTGGACGAGAAGAAGCGCACCATCTCGGTGCTCGAGCCGGGCATCACCAGGGTCGAGGACCACCTCGGCATCGAGAACCTCTACGACTCGGTCAACACCCCGCTGATCTCCTTCCTGAACAACTCCATCAAGGCCAAGGAGCTGTTCCGCAACGACAAGGAGTACGTCGTCCTCGAGGGCGAGGTCCTCATCGTCGACGAGCACACCGGCCGCATCCTGTCCGGCCGGCGCTACAACGACGGCCTGCACCAGGCCATCGAGGCCAAGGAGGGCGTGCAGGTCCGCGAGGAGTACCAGACGCTGGCCACCATCACCCTGCAGAACTACTTCCGCCTCTACGAGAAGCTCGCCGGCATGACCGGCACGGCGATGACCGAGGCCTCGGAGTTCGACAAGATCTACAAGCTCGGCGTGGTGCCGATCCCGACCAACCGACCGATGGTCCGCAAGGACCAGGCGGACCTGGTCTACCGCACCGAGGAGGCGAAGTACGCCGCGGTCGTGGAGGACATCGCCGAGCGGAACCGCAAGGGCCAGCCGGTCCTCGTCGGCACGGTGTCGGTGGAGAAGTCCGAGCACCTCTCCGGCCTGCTCAAGAAGGCCGGTGTCCCGCACACCGTGCTGAACGCCAAGCAGCATGCAGACGAGGCCAAGGTGGTCGCCCTCGCCGGCCACAAGGGCGCGGTCACCGTGGCCACCAACATGGCCGGCCGAGGCACCGACATCATGCTCGGCGGCTCGGTCGACTTCCTCGCCGACCAGGAGCTGCGCAAGCTGGGTCTCGACCCGCTGGAGGACGCCCAGGCCTACGAGACGGCATGGCCCAACATGGTCGACAAGATCAAGGAGCAGGTCGCGACCGAGCACGACGCCGTGCGCGAGGTCGGCGGCCTCTACGTCGTCGGCACCGAGCGACACGAGTCCCGTCGCATCGACAACCAGCTCCGCGGCCGCTCCGGCCGCCAGGGCGACCCGGGGGAGTCTCGGTTCTACCTGTCGTTGCAAGACGAGCTGATGCGGCTGTTCAAGTCCGACTGGGTCGACCGGATCCTGCAGGTGCTCAAGGTCCCCGACGACGTCCCGATCGAGAACAAGCGGGTCACCAACGCGATCGCCAGCGCGCAGTCGCAGGTCGAGTCGCAGAACTTCGAGTCCCGCAAGAACGTCTTGAAGTACGACGACGTGATGAGCCGCCAGCGCGAGGTGATCTACGCCGAGCGTCGCGAGGTGCTCGAGGGTGCGGACCTGGAGAACCAGATCCGCGGCTTCATCGACGACGTGATCGCCGGCTATGTGACCGAGGCGACCCAGGAGTTCCCCGAGGAGTGGGACCTGGAGGCGCTCTGGGTGGCGCTCAAGCAGCTCTACCCGATCTCGCTCAACCACGCCGATCTCGAGGACGAGGCTGGCGGCCGGGAGTTCCTCGAGGTCGAGGACCTCGTCGAGCGGCTCCAAGCCGATGCCTCGGCGGCCTACGACCGCCGCGAGGAGGAGGTCGGCGAGGAGGTCATGCGCGAGCTGGAGCGCCGGGTGCTGCTCTCGGTGCTGGACCGCAAGTGGCGCGAGCACCTCTACGAGATGGACTACCTCCGCGAGGGCATCTACCTGCGCGCCTACTCCCAGCGCGACCCGTTGGTGGAGTACCAACGCGAGGGCTTCGACATGTTCGCCGCGATGATGGAGGGCATCAAGGAGGAGGCCGTCGGCTTCTTGTTCAACCTGGAGGTCCAGGTCGAGGAGGAGGACGAGGTCGAGCTCGACGACGAGGGCATCTTCGAGCTGGTCGACACTCCGGTCGAGTTGGGTGTCGCCGAACCGGTTCCCGCGCCCGAGCACCCGCTGATCAAGGCCAAGGGCCTGGACGCCCCGCAGCAACCCCAGCGGCTGTCCTACTCCGCACCCAGCGAGGACGGCGAGGCGGAGGTCTCCGGCGAGGCGGCCTCGGCGAGCGATGACGCCTTCGCCAAGACCGGCCGCAACGCGCTGTGTCCTTGCGGGTCGGGCAAGAAGTACAAGCGCTGCCATGGTGCGCCCGGTGGTCCGACCGGGCTGACCACGCGGGTCAACGGCTGAGCAGGCTGGTTCAGGCGAACTCGAGGGCGGAGCACTGCCAGCGTCCGCCGATGAGCTCGAAGCAGGCGGCGATGGCGCGCGAGCGTTCGCCGTACCGCACATGCACGGAGGCCTCCACCCGCTCCGGGCTGACGAAGCAGGTGCGCACGCCGAGGACCTGGGCGCGGACGGCTGGACCTTGGCGACCCTCGCCGGGGCGGTGCCCGCCGGCCCGCGCGACCAGCTGGGCGCGACGCGCGAGGGTGGCGTAGACGTCCGGGGTGGTCCACCGCAGCACCTGGGTGACGGGGCGGTCGCCGCTGACGATCTCCACCACGGCCTGGGCGTAGCGGTGACACCACTGCTCCAGCTGTCGCCGCACCTTTCGGTCGACCGGCACCACGTCGCCGCCCGGTCTGCCGGGCACGGGCACCAACCGCGGTGGCGCCTGATCGGCCGTGCCGTCGAGCGCGAGGGTGCCCTGGATGCTGGCCAGCGGCAGGGTGTCTGGGCGGAGGATGGACACGGACATGAGCTCTCCTCTCAACGGTCCGGCTCCTCAGCGGTCCGGAAGGGTCAGGTGGGTGCCGGGCATGATCAGGTCGGGGTCGGCTCCGATGACCGACCGATTGAGTTCGTAGAGGCGGCGCCAGGTGTCGTCGATCTCCGCCGCGGTGGCACCCGGAGGAAGGGCGCTGGCGGCTATCGCCCACAGCGAGTCGCCGGGTTGCACCACGACGTCCCCGCTGGTCTGTTGGCTGGCGGTCGTGGGCCTCGACTGTCCGGCCGTGTGCACTCGCGGCCCGCCGACCGCTCGGTCCGGCAGCGGCAGCCCGGAGACGACGCTGGTCGCCTCGCGGCTGCTGACTTCTGGCGGGTGGAGGCGGCTCCCTTCGGCGCGCGCGGGCGAGGCGAGGGCGCTCACGGCGAGCACCCCGCAGCCGACGAGCAGCCAGCGCCGCAGCAGCGCCGGGCAGGTGCGCACCGTGGCCGGTTGGCGGGCGGTGCCGGCCGTGGCGACGACGACGGTCGAGACCGCGGCCAGCCAGACCGCGCATCCGGCGCAGGCCGCTGCGGCCAACCAGACCAGCCACTGGCTCAACTCCGTCGCCGCTAGCTCACCGGCGCTGGCGGCCCGGCGCGCCGAGCGCAGCTCCGGCAGGGCCAGCGAGGCCAGCGCGCCCGCCACGAGCAGCGAGGCCAGCCACATGATCGCCTGGCGACCCCGATTCACCTGCATGGCTCAAACCTTCTGTTTGCATCTGTTTGAACTATTTAAAGACTGTTCGACAGCATCGTCAATCGGTTGTCCACAGCCCCTGGCGACGATCACGGGGGGCGTGGCAGGGTCGGCGTATGCCCTGGGACGACGAGCTCTTCGCGCTCTTCGACGATCTCGAGGCCCAGGCGGAGGCGGCCTTCGCCGCCGACCGCGAGGTGGAGCTGGCCGACCGCACCCGCGCGGAGTACGCCTCGGTCAGCTTCGCCAGCAGGCTGATGGCGTCCGTCGGCACCACCGTGAGCCTGACCGTGGTCGCCGTGGGCAGCCTGACCGGAAGACTGACCCGGGTCAGTGAGGGCTGGCTGCTGCTCGAGTCACCCTCCCGGGGCTGGATCGTGCCGTGGCCCGCCGTGACCTCCGTCAGCGGCGCCTCGCTCCGGTCCCGCTCGGAGCTGACCTGGTCGCCGGTGACCAAGCTAGGCCTGGGCTCCGCGCTGCGCCGGCTCGAGGAGGCCGGCACCCCCTGTGTGCTGCACCTGACCGACGAGAGTCAGCTCGACGCGCAACTGCGCCGGGTCGGCAAGGACTTCGTCGAGGCTATGATCGGCGAGGACGCGATCCGACTCGTCCCGTTCTCGGTTATCGCCGCAGTCTCCAGTCGGGAGTGAAGAGGCGCTGCACGAATGGGCGAAGGCAGCTCGCTCCAGCCGGGCAGCGATTGGATCATCTGGCTGGCCTACTTGGCCGTGCTGGGCGCATTCCTTGGAGTGGCCTTCGCAGCTTTGCGGTCACGAGCCAGCCGGCCCCGCAAGGGGCTCGCGGTGCTTGCTGCTGGCGTCGCAGCCTTGGTGAGCGCGTCGATGTTCGTTGTCGATGTGCACGCCGACGGAGTGACGTGCACACTTGACCCGCTCACCGGTGCCTTCGCTCACGGACTGATGTCGGGAGTGGAACACGCCTGCGTGAGAGCCAGCCGTTGGCGACTCTTCTTCGGGCTTGCTCTCACGTGCCTTGGTGTCGTGGTTGCGGCGTGGTTGCTTCGGGTCCCTCGAAGAGGGGATTCGTCCTGATGGCTGCAAGACGGCGTCGGTTGGGCATCGTCGCAACAGCGACGTTGCTGGTTCTTGGATGGGCGCCGGTGGCTCACGCAACAACGCGCGATGCTGCGACACGGTCGGCGTCTATCGAGGCGACGTGCGTTCGCTCCAATGCTCGAGTCCGGTTGCATGTTCGGCGCCCATCTACAGGGGCCCTGCGGGTGGGTGTACAGATGAGGATGGCGCGCCCCGAGAGCACTTGGTCTGGGTTGCTGGAGTGGACCGAGCCAGATGAGCCGTTCAGGACTGGCCAAACTCGGATCGAGGTCAGCGGATCCGAGGGAGCGGTACGTCGGGTTCCGCGGTGGGCACGCGATGTGAGCGTTCGGGTGCATCGATCGGATTCTGCTCGACGACATCAGGCGTGCATGGTCGGCGCCTACGTCCTTCCACGCATTGCGTTGGTGGCGATTAGGTGTGTGGGCAGATCTCAGCTCTTTGCTGTTTCCGGACGGGAAGCCCGCCCGGCCGATGAGCGTCTGATCGTGGGTCTGGACGGCGGCTCCGGCCGGGTCTGGCGACTCACCGCTCGGCTTGACGGTGATGCCTTCGTCGAACGGCACCGTCTCCGAGATGAAGAAGTAGACTGGCGTGTTCCAGGGTGGCTGGTCCACAGGAACTCCACGTTACAGATTCACGTATCGCGACCCGGGGGCAAGCGAGAATGCAGATTCACCGCGAGGGACAGGTATCGCCTTCGCGATCTTCGCGCCCTGCCGGGCGGTCACAAGCTGTGATGGCGACCTTCAGTGAAACAGAGCGCCGCGTCTCTGTCCTCGGTGCTGTGGTCATCGGCATCTGCCTTGGCCTGCTGCCCATGGTGGTCGTCAATGTCCCGTGGATGCAGAGCCATGTGTTCGTGGCCGACGATCGAGACCTGGGGCTCGCTCTGCATGAGCCCCCGCCGGCGAAGCGGGCTTCTGGCGATCCGCAGGCGGCGGACGAGAATGGAGCCCGGATCGCCCGCTGCCAGCGCTACGCGCTCAAGCTGTACGACCATCCGATCCCGGCCGATGAGGTGAAGCCGTTCCCCGGTTGGGCAACACCGGCCGAGAAGGCCTTCTATCGCGCCTGCGTAGAGGGGCGCTGACCAACCGGCTTGTGAGTTAGCGCAACCTCGCGATGCGAGGTTGCGCTAATATGGGGGTGGCAGAGGGGGTGTCGTCATGAGCCAGCCGGGTCTAGCCAAGGAGCCGACCATGTCGACACATGCGCGTGTGTTGGACCTCGTCTGGGTCGCCGAACGGCTGGCGCCAGAGGCCCCGGAGGAGTTCTTGGACCGGCTGGTCAGCGATCTTGAGGCGGTGGCGAACCGGACCCCGGCGGACGCGGAGGATCCGGAGGCCAGCCTCGCCGAGGAGGAGATCGACGCGCTCAGCGCGGTCGGTTCGCTGGTCACCCGGATGCCCGAGCGCCGGGCGTCGGTGGAGACCGTCCTCGCGGCCAACCAAATGATCGCGACCGCCCACAGCGTGCGTGAGGTCGCCGGGATGCTCCACAAGTCCGAGAGTCGGGTGCGCCAGCGACTGGTCGAGCGGACGCTCCTCGGTGTGCACACAGTGGGTGGATGGCGTGTCCCACAGTTCCAGTTCGCCGACGGTCATGAGTTGCCCGGCTGGTCCAGGGTCGCGCCCGCGTTCCCGCCTAGCGCTCCGCTGCGCGCTGTCGAGCGTTTCGTCACCACACCGCATGTCGACCTCGAGTTGGATGATGAATCGGTGTCCCCGCAGGAGTGGCTGCTAGGCGGAGGCGACGCCGATCAGGTGGCCGCCCTGGTTGCCTCCGCCTTCTCGCTGGCAGTCTGAGCCGGGTGCGGCTTGACCGAGCGACTGGATCACCCAGCGCCGGCGCAGTTCGCCGACCTCGAAGAACGTCACCTCATGGTGCTAGATGCTGGTTCATCGTTGGCGAGGGTCTACTTCAGCGAAGGTAGCCATCCGGCGACCTGGCGGACCTTCCGCCACTACGGGCCGACGTTGCGCGGGCGATTCGACCATCATCAGCCGCCGAGTCGGGTGCAGGAACGCGGCGTCATGTACGCCGCACCCGGATGGCGGTCCCCGTCCGGTCGGGAGCAGGCTGCCCTGAAGACCTGCCTGGCGGAGGTCTTCAGGGACCAAGGCACCGTCAACCTCGTTGCCGGTGCGCCGAAACTTGTCATCTTCACGCTCAGCCGGCCGCTGCGACTTCTTGATCTGGCCGACTCTGAATGGCTCACCGAGTCGGGAGGCAACGCCGCGATCTCCTCAGGCTCGCGGATACATGCTCGGAGGTGGGCGCGGGCCATCGCAGATCGATACGGCGCCACGATCGATGGAGTCTTCTACGCTCCGTCGAACCTCCCCGCCGCGCGAGCCGCGGCGCTGTGGGAGCCAGCCGTCGACGCGCTGCCGGGGCGGCCTCGGTTCAACAAGGCTCTCGCGGACGGGGTGCTGAGAGCAGCCGTGGAGACCTATGCGTTCGAGCTGCGACTGGACCTCGTCACAGGGTGACGGAGGCAACTAGGTCGCGTCGACGTCGTATGGCGGCAGCTCGCCGGGGGCGAGGCTGCGCTGGCGGCGGGACGGGCGAGGATCGTCGTCCTCGTCCTCCATCGCCTCCATGATCTGCTTGCGCACGATGGTGCGGGGGTCGAGGTCGCGCAGCTCGAGGTCGGCGTAGTCGGGGCCGAGTTGGTCGCGCAGCTCGTCGCGGGCCTGATTGGCGAAGCCGCGAAGCTGCCGGACGAAGCGGCCGGCCTGCTTCGCGAGCCGGGGCAGCTTGTCCGGTCCACCGACCAGGATGGCGACGAAGATGATCACCGCCAACTCGGGCAGGCCCACGCCGAACATGCGTCAGAACCTAGTCGATGGTGCCATGGGCGAGCTGCGGGGGCACCGTTGCCTACCCACCCATCTGGCTGGTGGGGGTGAGACCGAGCTGCATGCCCGCGAGCCCCCGGCCGCGGCCGTCGAGGGTCGCAGCGATCGACACCAGGGCTGTCGCGGATGCCGACGCAGGATCGGCCACCACGATCGGGGTGCCGGCGTCACCACCCTCACGCAGGCCGATGTCGAGGGGGATCTCGCCGAGCAGCGGGACGTCATAGCCGAACCGGTCGGCCAGCGTCGCGGCGACCCGCTGGCCACCACCGGACCCGAAGACCTCGAGCCGATGCTCAGGCCCGCAGTGCGGGCAAGGGAGGTAGCTCATGTTCTCGATGACGCCGACCACGCGCTGGTGCATCATCGAGGCCATCGTGCCGGCCCGCTCGGCGACCTCAGCGGCCGCCTCCTGCGGGGTGGTGACGACGATCACCTCGGCGTTGGGCAGGTGCTGGCCGAGGGAGAGCGCGATGTCGCCGGTGCCGGGCGGCAGGTCGAGCAGCAGCACGTCGAGGTCGCCCCAGTAGACATCGGCGAGCATCTGCACCAGGGCCCGATCCAGCATCGGGCCACGCCAGGCGACCACCTGGTCGCGGCGGGGCTTGAGCATCCCGATGGAGATGACCGAGACGCCGGACGGCGTCGGCACCGGCATGATCATCTCGTCGACCTGGGTAGGCCGCGAGTCCGCGACGCCCAGCATGGCGGGCACCGAGTGACCGTAGATGTCGGCGTCGATCAGACCGACCGATCGGCCCCGTGCGGCGAGCGCGAGGGCGAGGTTCACCGTGACCGAGGACTTGCCGACACCCCCCTTGCCGCTGGCGACGGCCAGCACGCGGGTCAGCGAGCCGGTCTGGGCGAAAGGGATCTCGCGCTGCGCCTGGCCGCCGCGCAGGGTCTGCTGCAGCTCACTGCGCTGCTCACTGCTCATCACACCGAGAGTGAGGTCGACACCGGTGACGCCGGGCACGGCGCCGACCGCCGCTGTCACGTCGCGTCGGATCGTGTCCCGCAGCGGGCAGCCGGCCACCGTCAAGAGCACGGTCAGGGTGACCTCGCCGTCGCCTGTGACCTCCACCGATTCGACCATGCCCAGCTCGGTGATCGGGCGCTTGATCTCGGGGTCCTGCACGCGCGCGAGCGCAGCGTTCACCTGCTCCAACGAGGGGGTGGTCATGTGGCCAAGGGTAATCGGGGGCCGGTCATCCGCCGTCGGCGGCATCCTCGGGCTCGGGGGTCGGGGTCGACGGCTGCACCGTCTCGAGGCGCTCTTCGAGATCGCCGAGCAGGCTGCGCAGCTCGGAGCGCAGGAAGTCGCGGGTGGCCATGTCACCGACCGACATCCGCAGCGAGGCCACCTCGCGGGCCAGGAACTCCATGTCGGCGTGCGCTCGGGCGTTGGCCTGGCGATCCTGCTCGGCGATCACCCGGTCGCGGTCCTCCTGACGGTTCTGCGCGAGCAGGATCAGCGGAGCGGCGTACGACGCCTGCAGGCTCAGCATCAGCGTCAAGAAGATGAACGGGTAGTGGTCGAAGCGCAGGTGCTCGGGGACCAGCGTGTTCCATCCGATCCAGACCAGCACGACGACGGTCATCCAGAACAGGAACCGCGCGGTGCCCATGTAGCGGGCGAAGCTCTCGGCGAAGATGCCGACCGCGTCGGACTCCGGATTGGGCCGGGGCAGCACGAGGCGGCGGGTGTCGCGGGGGGTGTCCAGCCGGTTGCTCCGGCTGGTGCGGGTCTCGGCCATCAGCCCGTCGCCCCCTCACCCGGTCGCGATCTCTCGACGGCGTGGTCGCGCCAGTTCTCCGGCAGCATGTGGTCGAGCAGGTCGTCGACGGTGACGACGCCGAGCAGCCGGCCCTCGTCGTCGACCACGGGGGCGGCAGTCAGGTTGTAGTAGGCCACGTGGGCGGCCACCTCGGAGATGGTGGCGTCGACGTGGATGTAGGTCGTCTCCTTGTCGAGCACACCGGCCACCAGCTCCGAAGGTGGCTCACGCAGCAGCCGCTGGATGTGGGCCAGGCCGAGGAGCTTGCCCGTCGGCGTCTCCAACGGTGGGCGGCAGACGTAGACCTGGGCCGCCAGCGAGGTCGGCAGTTCCTCGCGGCGCACGTGGGCCAGCGCCTCGGCGACCGTCGCGTCCGGCGGCAGGATCACCGGCTCCGGCGTCATCATGCCGCCCGCGGTCTCCTCGTCGTAGACCATCAGGCGGCGAACGTCCTCGGCGTCCTCCGGCTCCATCAGCGCCAGCAGCCTCGCGGCGGTGTCGGGTGGGAGATCCGCGATCAGGTCGGCGGCGTCGTCGGCCGACATCTCCTCCAAGATGTCCGCTGCCCGCTCGGGCTCCAAGAAGCTGAGCACCTCGACCTGGTCCCGCTCGGGCAGCTCTTCGAGCACGTCCGCAAGGCGCTCGTCGTCCAGCTCGGCCACCACGGCCGCGCGGCGCTCCGGCGGCAGGTCGTGCAGCGTGCTGGCGGCGTCCGCGGGACGCATCTCGTTCAGTGCCGCGATCAGTTGGGTGGCGCCTTGGGTGTCCTCGTGGCGAGTCAATCCGTCCACCGCATCCCACTCCGCGACGTGGGTCTGCCCGCGCCGCCGCAGCCCGTGTCCCGGCTCCTGGACTGCGACCCGGCTGAGCATCCAGTCCCGCGTGCGACCCTGCTCCATGGCGACGTCGATGACCACGCCGACCGTGCCGGAGTCCTTGATGGTCACCCGCCGGTCCAGGATCTGACCCATCACCAGCGTCTCGGTCGGTCGCTGCTCGAAGCGCCGCATGTTGATCAGGCCGGTGGTGTAGACCTGACCACTGTCGATGTGGGTGACCCGGGTCATCGGCAAGAAGATCCGGCGCCGTCCGAACACCTCCGCGACCAGGCCGAGCACGCGCGGCTGGCTGCTGTCGGTGCGCAGCATGACCACCGTGTCGCGCACCTTGCCCACCAGGTCGCCTCGCGGGTCGAAGACCGGCAGGCCGACCAGGCGCGCGACGAAGACGCGGGACGGTGCAGTGGTCACCGCGCCACGCTACTGCCCGGGCGACCTCGGACGAACTACCTGGGGCCAGATTCGTCACACATCGTCGCCGAGCCGGTCCCCGAGGGCAATACTTGTGCCGCTCCCCGCCTGCCAGAAAGGACACTCCATGGGTCGCTTGTGCCAGACCGACGGACTCACCGAGGACCAGACCGAGATCCTCAAGGCGGTGCGCCAGTTCGTCGAGGACAAGATCATCCCGGTGGCGACCGAGCTCGAGCACGCCGACGAATACCCCACCGAGATCGTGGAGGGGCTCAAGGAGCTGGGCATCTTCGGGCTGACCATCCCCGAGGAGTACGACGGCCTCGGCGAGTCGCTGCTCACCTACGCCCTCTGCGTGGAGGAGATCGCGCGCGGCTGGATGAGCGTCTCCGGCGTCATCAACACCCACTTCATCGTGGCCTACATGCTCATGCAGCACGGCACCGAGGAGCAGAAGCGTCGGTATCTCCCGCGGATGGCGACCGGCGAGGTCCGGGGCGCCTTCTCGATGTCCGAGCCCGCGCTCGGCTCGGACGTGTCGGCGGTGAAGACCAAGGCCGTCGCGGTCGACGGTGGCTACGAGATCACCGGACAGAAGATGTGGCTGACCAACGGTGGCTCCGCCAACCTGGTCGCGGTGCTCGCCCGCACCGACGAGGGAGTCGACGAGGGTGCGTCGGTCTACAAGAAGATGTCGACCTTCCTGGTCGAGAAGGAGCCCGGGTTCGGCGAGGTCGCGCCCGGGGTCACCGTCCCCGGGAAGATCGACAAGATGGGCTACAAGGGCATCGACACCACCGAGATGATCTTCGACCGGCACCGGGTCGCCGCCGACCAGCTGCTCGGCGGCTCCATCGGGCAAGGCTTCTACCAGATGATGGACGGTGTCGAGGTGGGCCGCGTCAACGTGGCCGCCCGCGCCTGCGGCATCGCCAACCGCGCGTTCGAGCTCGGCATCGACTACGCCCAGCAGCGGGAGACCTTCGGCAAGCCGATCGCCCAGCACCAGGCGGTGCTGTTCCGGCTGGCCGAGATGGCCACCAAGGTCGAGACCGCCCACGCAATGATGGTGCGCGCGGCCAGGATGAAGGACTCCGGCGAGCGGAACGACGTCGAGGCCGGGATGGCCAAGATGGTGGCCTCGGAGTACTGCAACGAGGTGGTCGAGGCGTCCTTCCGGATCCACGGCGGCTATGGCTACTCCAAGGAGTACGAGATCGAGCGGCTCTACCGCGAGGCCGCGTTCATGCTCATCGGCGAGGGCACCTCCGACATCCAGAAGATGATCATCGGTCGGCGGATGCTCGAGGAGTACAAGCTCCGCTAGGCGTCTGGCCCCGTCGTACCCAGTTGAGAGGAGCACCCGTGCAGTTCGGCCGAAGCTATGAGGAGTTCGAGGTCGGGGCGACCTACCGGCACTGGCCGGGCAAGACGGTCACCGAGGCGGACGACCATCTGTTCTGTCTGCTCACCATGAACCACCACCCGCTGCACCTGGACGCGCACTACGCGGGGGAGACCACCCAGTTCGGCAAGAACGTCGTGGTCGGCAACTACGTCTACTCGGTGCTGCTCGGCATGAGCGTGCCCGACATCTCCGGCAAGGCGATCGCCAACCTGGAGATCGAGTCGCTGCGGCACGTCGCCCCGACCTTCCACGGGGACACGCTTTATGGCGAGACGACCGTGCTGGACAAGTGGGAGTCGACCTCGAAGGACGACCGGGGCGTGGTCTACGTCGAGACCATCGGCTACAACCAGGACGGCAAGGTCGTCTGCATCTTCCGCCGCAAGGTGATGGTGCCCAAGCAGAACTACCTCGACGCCCGTGGCGGTGAGCAGCCCGGCCGTCCCGTTCCCGTGCCGGACAAGAACTGGCCGGGGCCGACTGCTCCCTGACCCGCGGTAGTGGGTTGACGGTAGCCGGATAGACCGCCACTCTCGTGGCATGGCGCTGGTGCCTCTCTGCCTGCACTGCCGCGCGTCGTCTGCCCCGCTGGACGACGCGTCGACCTGTGCCGTGCACGGGTCGACGACGCCGTGCTGGCGGACCACCGAGGCGTCGTACGACGACTTCGGCGAGCACTTGCGCTCGGCGGGGGCGATGGCGACCTATCTGCCCTGGCCGATGAGTCCCGGCTGGCGGATCAGTGACTTCGCCGTGGTGACCGACGGGCCGGGCTCGGCGCTTGCGGTTGCGGCGGCGTGCTCCGGGGTGAGTGAGCTCGACGGCCCGGTCGACCTGGTCGTGGTGACCGAGGAGCCGGGCACTGGGCTGGGTGCGTGCTACGCGGGCCTGCCGGTGAGCTATCCGGGCGCGGAGGTGGGCGTCGGGGTGCCCGTGACGAAGATGCGGGTCGAGGGTCAACCGGTGCCGCTGTGGCTGGTCTCGCTGGTGGAGTCGGCTCCCGACGTCCCCACCGACCCGGTCGACCGGACGGTGCTGGTCGGGGAGGCGTTCGGTCGCTGGCTCTGGCTGGTCCTCCGTCCCGCCTCTGCCCTGTTGCTACTGCACGACGAGTGGCAGCTCCACGACCTCTCCCGCCTCGGCCCCGCCCTGGTCGAGGTCACCTTCGGCGGCCCGGCGCCGACCTGGTGAGGCGGCGAGCCGGTGAAGGCGGCCTGCCGCGGCGTCCGTGCCGAGAGGGGCCCCCTTGGGCAACCACCCCTCCGCTCGCTGGCGCTCGCTCCGGGGGGCCAGTCCCATCCACGCCCTGCGGGGGCCCCTCCCGGCCCGACCGCCGCGTCCGGCCTTCCCCGGCGGGCCGCCTCTGCGGGGCCGCGGCGAGCCGCCTCCTAAGGGAGATGGAGAGCGGCCGTAGGCTGCTCCGGTGCGCATCGACCTCCACACGCATTCCGATGTGAGCGATGGGACGATGGCACCGGGCGAGGTGGTGCGGGCGGCAGCGGCGGCGGGGCTCGACGTCGTCGGACTGACCGACCACGACACGGCGGCGGGGTGGGCGACGGCGGAGGCGGCCGCGCTGGAGACCGGCATCTCACTGGTGCGCGGGTTGGAGATCAGCACCCGCTTCGGGGGCCGCGGAGTCCACCTGTTGGGCTACCTGGTCGACCCGACCTATCCGCCGCTGGTCGAGGCGCTCGGCAAGATCCTCGACGGTCGCAGCTCGCGGGTGCCGGCCATCCTGGAGCGCCTGCGGGGGCTGGGCATCGACATCGACGTCGCCGACGTGCGCCGGGTGGCGCCGCATGCGCGGGCCACCGGTCGCCCACACATCGCCGATGCGCTGGTGGAGGCGGGCGTGGTGTCCGACCGCGCCGCCGCGTTCCGGGAGCTGCTCAACCCGGGCCGGCCGGCGTACGTCCAGCGGTATGCCGCCGACCTGGAGGACATGATCGGCTTGGTGACCGCTGCCGGAGGGGTGGCGGTGATCGCGCACCCGTGGGGTCGGCAGGACCCCTCGGTGCTGAGCGAGGAGGGGCTGGCCCGGCTACGGCAGGTCGGGTTGGCCGGTGTCGAGGTCGACCACCAGGACCACTCTCCAGCCGACCGGGAGCGCTTGCGGGCGATCGCCCGAGAGCTGGAGCTGGTAGCCACCGGCTCCAGCGACTTCCACGGGACCGGCAAGGTGAACCACGAGCTCGGCTGCCACACCACCGAGGTCGAGGAGTTCGAGCGACTGATCGCACTCGCCGACGCGGCCGCCGCTGCCTCGGGCCGGGTCACCCCGCACGTCGTCGTGGAGTGATCTCGACTGGCTTGATCGGGGGAGCCGTATCGACGGGGCCGTGCGGGTCAGCGGCGACCGATGGACTGGTAGGTCTGCAGCGCCCGGCGGGGGATGACCCGGGCGGCCGAGGTGATCACCTTGTACTGCCCGCCGGGGATGGACAGCTCGCGGCCCTTGTCGAAGTCGGCCAGGCTGCGCTCGACCAGGAAGTCCGACTCGAGCCAGAGCAGGTCCGGAGCGGATTGGCGACGCACGCCCATCCGGCTGTGGAACTCGGTGCGGGTGAACCCCGGGCACAAGGTGAGCACGGTGATGCCCTGGGAGCGATACTCGTTGGCGGCCCACTGGCCGAAGCTGGTCACCCACGCCTTGGCGGCGGAGTAGGTGCCGCAGGGCAGGAACGACGCGACACTGGAGACGTTGATCAGGCCGCCCTTCCCGCGGGCCGCCATCGCGCCCAGCGCCGCATGGGAGAGCCGCATCACCGCGGTGACGAGGACGTCGATCATCGCCTGCTCGTCGGCGATGTCGGAGTCCAAGAAGCGCTTCTTCAGGCCGAAGCCCGCGTTGTTGACCAGGAGGTCGACGGGCCGATCGTCCTCGGCCAGCCGCTGCTCGACGAGCAGCAGCTGGTCTCGATCGGCCAGGTCCGCGGGCAGCACCTCGACCGAGACGCCGTACGTCGAGCCGAGGTCGGCCGCGACCGCGTCCAGTCGCTCGCGGTCGCGTGCGACCAGGATCAGGTCGTGTCCGCGGGAGGCGAGCTGGCGGGCGAACTCGTGGCCGATTCCCGAGGTCGCACCGGTGATCAGTGCCGTGCCGAGGTCGCTGAGCTTGGTCGAGGCCATGGCACCAGGAAAGCAGTGTCGGCGCGGGATCGGCACGCCGGGTCCGGCATGATGGGAGGCGATGACCACCATCCTCGCCGTCGCCAACCAGAAGGGCGGAGTCGCCAAGACCACCTCCGTCGCCTCGATCGGCGCCGCCCTCGCCGAGGAGGGTCAGCGGGTGCTGCTCGTCGACCTCGATCCGCAGGCGTGCCTGACCTTCTCGTTGGGCATCGACCCGGAGGATCTCGAGATCTCCATCTACGAGGTGCTCACCAAGGGGATGCCGGCAACCGAAGTGCTGGTCGAGACCGAGGACGGCGTGGATCTGCTGCCGGCCACCATCGAGCTGGCCCGCGCCGAGGCGGACCTGCTGACCCGGACCGGCCGCGAGCAGGCCATCAAGGCGGCGCTGGAGGACCTCGACGACGCCGGCTACGACTGGATCCTGCTGGACTGTCCGCCCTCGCTGGGAGTGCTGACCGTGGCCGCCCTCACCGCTGCGCAGGGAGTGCTGATCCCGCTGCAGTGCGAGACGCTGTCCCACCGAGGCGTCGGTCAGCTCCTCGACACCGTCCACGACGTGCGTCGCTTCACCAACCGCAAGCTCGAGGTGTGGGGGGTGCTGCCCACGTTGTACGACGGCCGCACCAACCACGCCCGGCGAGTGCTCGACACGATCGCCGATACCTACGACCTCGAGGTGATCGAGCCACCGATTCCGAAGACGATCCGGTTCGCCGAGGCACCCGCGGCCGGTCGGTCGATCATGCGCACGAGCCGGTCGAGCAAGGGTGCTCAGGCCTACCGTGAGGTGGCGGCCAATCTGGCGCTCCGGGCGCGCCGCCCCAAGCCGAAGCGACCGGCGAAGCGTCGCGCGGGCGGCTGAGATGGGCAATCATCGGCGGGAAGTGGAGCCGCGCTACGGTCGGATGGCCGTTGCGAGCACCTCGCTGGTGATCACCCTGATTGCTGTTCTTGGTGGTCTCGGCATCATCCCGCTCGGGCAGGGCAGCGGCTCTCGGGCATCCGCCGCCTCCTCCGATCGTTCTACGTCGGCCACGGCGCCCTCTGATGTCGACGGGACAGTGCCGTCCGGAGATGCGAGCGATGGCGCTGCCGGCAAGGAGGCCGCCGACGACAAGGGAGCGACCACCGGCACGGGTGCCAAGGCATCGGAGGCCGGTGAGCAGGAGGCGAGCCCGTCTCCCCAGCCTTCGCCGCCGTCGGCCGCCCCGCCGGTGCCAGCGGACTCCGGCGCCGGTCGTCGGGCGGTGTTCAGCGAGAGCGAGCAGCAGGTCTGGCTGGTCGACGACGACGGCAGCGTGCTGCGCAGCTATCCGGTCTCGGGGAGCACCTTCGACAACCTCGACCCGGGCACCTATCAGGTCTACTCCCGCTCGGAGGACGCCGTCGGCGTGGACGGCTCCACGATGCACTGGTTCGTCCGCTTCACCCGAGGATCGAGTGGGGCGGCCATCGGCTTCCACTCCATCCCCGAGAAGGACGGCGCTCCGGTGCAGACCCTCGCCCAGCTC
Organism: Nocardioides sp.; assembly: GCF_047602075.1. Taxonomy (GTDB): domain Bacteria; phylum Actinomycetota; class Actinomycetes; order Propionibacteriales; family Nocardioidaceae; genus Nocardioides. The sequence continues at coordinate 1,771,462 of NZ_JASGIF010000001.1, read as the reverse complement.
GGCACCCCGCTCTCACACGGCTGCATCCGGCAGCGCGAGCCCGACGCCCTGGCGATGTGGGACTTCGCCCAGCTCGGTGACACCGTTGTGGTCACAGCCTAGGCCCCGGATTATTGTCACTTTGTTAAGCCGACCCGACTGAACCACCGGCACCATCTGCCGATGAGGTGTTCGGGACGATCCACTGCAGTTGTGCGTCTTCGGATGCGTGTGGCCTTCTGGCTTCGATCTCTCTGGTCATGCTCCTTCCGGTCTGCCCAGCCTGGGCCGGCAGTGGGACCGGCGGGGGGGAAGTGCGTGTGATGAGCGAGGGAACGGGGACCTGGCAGAAGGCGGCTGTTCCGCTGGTAGTTGCCGCTGCGGTGGCAATGGTGGTCGGCGTTGCGGCCATCCGAGAGTCGGCGGGCAGTCCTGGTCGCTCTGTTGAGTCGGGAGTGGCTAGGGTCGGCTCGGCAACCGGCGGAGCACCTGAAGGTCTGGAGCCTTGGGCGGCGGAGGCCTGGGACGCCTACGTCTCCTGGGCGGGAAGCAACGACGAGCACCAGGCCGCGGAGGTGCTCGTGGCGTACGCGCTCAACGGTGGCTATAGCGAGTGCATGGAGGCCGCCGGATATCCGCGGCCGTGGCAGGAGTCGATCTCTCCGCCGCCGGTGTTCAAGGATGGGCTGCTGTATTCCTTCTGGGCAGGTGGACGTCGGGACGGCTACTTCTCGCAGACGGTGATCAACGGCGAGATCGGTCAACGGACCGAGTTGGCAGAGAACGCGGTCAACGCCGTGGGGGAGGAGGCCGACGCCGAAATGGTTTGCGGGGAGGCGAACCCCGCTGCCAGCGACAGCACCGTCGAAGGCTACCGAGACCCGCCCGTGGTGTCGCGGCTGGAGCATGAGTGGGCCGAGGCGCTCGCCCCGGTCCTTGTCGCCGGCGGCGACCCGCGCGACTATGACGCCTGCATCGCCGAGACCGGAATCTTGGAGGGAAGCGGCTTCGACTCCGTCGACGAGTTCACCGACCAGCTAGCAAGTCTGATGCCGGTTGGGACGGTGCCGCTGGGCGACGAGGCGTCCACGCCCGAGTGGGACGCCTACCTGGTGACGGAGCAGGAGTTCGTGGATGCGGACTGGAACTGTCGCAAGGACGTGCGTGCCGAGCTGGCCGACGAGGTCACGGAGGCGGTGGCTGGCTTTGAGGCTGCCCATGGCGATCAGATCAGCCAGGCACGGTCGCACTGGGACTCGGTGGCTGCCCAGGCCGAGGACCTTGGCTGGACGCCAGACGACCCCTACCTCGGTGCTGGATTCCCACCACGACCAGGCGGTTGACGGCGGCCCATCGGACGTCAGGATCCAAACTGCGTCGACTCTTCGGCCGGTCCGGGCTGTCTAGGTGTGCGGCAACCGACGTTCGCCGGCTCGCCGCCGTCGTGCTGGTCCTCGGTGGGGCGACGGGTGCGGCAGCGGGATGTGGCACCGCGGCGACTGAGCCGGGTTCGAAACAGTCCCTTGCGGTCGAGTCCTCGCCGGCGTCGGGGGTGGGCGAGGAGGATTGGGGCGCGCTCGGGCTGCCCTACGGTGTGCTCGATCGCGAGGCCAATCCACCCATGTGGCGGCTCGCCTACGGCGCGCACATGGTCGAGTTCCCGTTCGCCGAGGACGACCGCGAGGACACGCCGTACACCGACGTGCTCTCGATGACCGCGACCAAGAACGCGGGAATCTTCGAGCTGCAGCACACCGGGCAGGCGGCCGAGGTGTGGATGCTCACCACCACGGGAGAGTAGACGCAGATCGGTGACAACGTCGTGGGCATCCCCCTGGCCGGGGTGCACGACAGCCGGGTCTACTGGAGCACGGGGCCAAGCACTGACAAAGACACGACCCTCAAGGGCTTCGACACGATCACCGGCAAAGAGATCGTCTCCGTCCCCGCCCCCAATCACGGCGACCTGTCGGCCGTCGACGGTGACTCCGCGTTCGTCACTCCGACCCCCACCGACACGGTGGCGAGGATGCTGGACGCGTCGAGCGAGGACTGGGTCTCGGGCCACCGGGTGGGTATCCGAGACGTGGAGGAGGTCACCGCCTATCGACAAGGCGTCGGCGCGATCATCACCTCGAGCGAGGGCTGGACCCGGCTCGCTCTGGCCGACGGCTCGACCGGCTTCAAGCTCTTTGGGGACTACTACGGGCTCTTCAACCACGATGGTTCCTATGCAGCGCTCTCCGAGCCCGACAACTTCCGAGTGGTGAGCGTCCCCGACGGCAAACGGGTGCCCCTCCGCGGGTTGCCGGAGGACCACTTCCACCAAGCAAGCTTCGAATGGGCGGCCACCGACCAACTGATCGTCCAAGGCACTGCCGAAAGCCTGCGGCCCGAGGTCAAGGAAGAAGGCACCGGAGAGACCCTCGACGAGGGAGCCGAGTTGACCGCCGATCTGGACCCCGTCCCGTTCCTGTGCACGATCCCCGACGGCAGCTGCACACGGATCGCCGACCGCGTCGTCAGCACCTACGGCGAGAGCTCCGCCAGAGGCCAAGACGTGGCCAACCTGCCCCCGGACTACGAAGACGAGGGCGAATAGGGGCAGTCCGGGGGTGTGGTCGACTACCGGAGAGGCAGTCCGGATGTCGGCGCGGTCTCCGGGTTGCTGATCGCCCTGGGTTACGTCCGACAGGGCAGCGACGGGAGAGGTTCCGGGTGGTCGACGTCGCTGTCCGGGTTGCTGGCCGCCTGTGGTCACTCCTGTCGCTGCTTCATCAAGGTATCTGGGTGGGCCTGCACTTCTCATTGCATATGCGCCGTGAGAGGTGACGCTTCATCCACTTATCTTGGTGAAGCAGCGACCCGTGTGACCCCTGGGGCCAGGTAGGCGTCGGTCCTGGGGACGGGTGCATCGATTGGTCCGAAACCGCAATCCCGGCCCGTCTGCCGCGGTGCTGTGGTGGCTCTGACCCGTCTCCCGCGGTGCTGTGGTGGGTTGGGGCCCGGTATACCGGGCACTTTGCCACGACAAGACCGCGGCAGATGCAAGAAGACCGCGGGAGACGCGGCTCAGTTGGCGGACTCGGCGGGCGCCTGGTTGCCGGAGCCACCGCGGCGACGGCGGCGACGGTTGCGGTTCGGCCGCGGGGAGGAGGCGGGGGCGTCCGCGGCCCCGGCGGAAGCGGGACCGGCGGCGGGTGCGGTCTCGGCGGAGTCGGGGACGGGGCGCCCGCTGCGACTGCGGGTGCGCTGACGGCTCCGGTCGCGGGCTGGGCGCTCGCGCGGAGCACGCTCCTTCTCGGCCTGCGCAGGGCGCTCGGGGACGATGCGTCCCTTGGTGCCCGGGGCGATGCCGAGGTCGTGGAAGAGATGCTCGGAGGTCGAGTAGGTCTCCTGCGGCTCGTCGAACGGCAGGTCCAGCGCCTTGTTGATCACCTTCCACCGGGTCAGATCGGCCCAGTCCACGAAGGTGACCGCGGTGCCGGTGGCGCCGGCCCGGCCGGTGCGGCCGATCCGGTGCACGTAGGTCTTCTCGTCCTCGGGGCAGGTGTAGTTGATGACGTGGGAGACACCCTGGACGTCGATCCCGCGGGCCGCCACGTCGGTCGCCACCAGGGCGCGCAGCTTGTCCTCGCGGAAGCGGGTCAGGGCGCGCTCGCGGGCCACCTGGGCCATGTCACCGTGCAGCGGAGAGGCCTTGAAGCCGCGCTCGGCCAGGTCGTCGGCGATCCGCTGGGCCTGCCGCTTGGTGCGGGTGAAGACGATGATCTTCTCGGAGTCGTCGGCCTGCAGGATGCGGGCCACGATCTCCGGCTTGTCGAGGTCGTGTGCCTGGTAGATGAACTGCGCGGTCGCCGGCACCGTCTGGCTGTCGGCGGAGGACTCGGCCCGGATGTTCATCGGGTGCCGCATGTGGGTGCGGGCCAGGGAGACGATCGCGGCCGGCATGGTCGCCGAGAACAGCATGGTCTGCCGGGTCTCGGGGGTCATCGAGATCAGCCGCTCGACGTCGGGCAGGAAGCCCAGGTCCAGCATCTCGTCGGCCTCGTCGAGCACCAGGGCGTGCACGTGGGAGATGTCGAGGGCCTTGCGGTTGGCCAGGTCGATGAGCCGACCGGGCGTCCCGACCACGACATCGACGCCGGAGGCGAGGGCGTCCAGCTGCGGCTCGTAGCCGACGCCGCCGTAGACGGTCAGCACGCGCACGCCCCGATCGGCGCCGGCGAGGGTCAGGTCGCCGGAGACCTGCAGGGCGAGCTCGCGGGTCGGCGCCACGACGAGCGCCTGCGGCTTGCCCTGGGGCAGCTCTGCGTAGTCGGGGTCGTGCGGCGCGACACTGCGCTGCAGCACGGGGATGCCGAAGGCCAGCGTCTTGCCGGTGCCGGTGCGGGCCTGGCCGATCAGGTCGGTGCCCATCAGGGCCACCGACAGGGTCATCTCCTGGATCGGGAAGGGCGTGGTGATGTTGGCGCGCTCGAGCGCGTCGCAGATCTCGGGGAGCACCCCGAGCTCACGGAAGGTAGTGATGATCTTGTCGCTTTCGTAGGTTCCGAACGTGCGGCGGACTCCACGAAGCGTTGGCGTCTGCCGCGCACATGCTGACGAGTCCCGCATCACCTCGCTGTTGGCAGCGGGGGAGCGGCGCTCGAACCTGGTCAGTCTATCGGTAGGGTGCCAGCATGACGGAATCGCCGGACGGCGCGCCGGCTGCCGATCCGATGGGCGACCCGCTCTACCGCGAGGCGGTCGTCGACCTGCTGGGCGTGATCGGCTACGGCGAGCTCGCCGCCTTCGACCGCCTAGCGGAGGATGCCCGGCTCGCGCCGACTTTGGACGACAAGCTCGCCATGGCGGCCATGGCCGCCGCGGAGTTCAGCCATCTGGCCGCCCTGGAGGAGCGGATCCGAGCCCTGGGCAGCGATCCGGCGGAGGCGATGGCGCCCTTCCGGACCGCCCTGGACGACTTCCATGTCCACACCAGCCCGGCCGATTGGTACGAAGGCCTGGTCAAGGCGTACGTCGGTGACGGGCTCGCCAGGGACTTCTATCGGGAGATCGCGGCCCAACTCGACCACGAGACGCGGGACGTCATCGTGGCGTCTCTCGCCGACTCGGGGCACGCGGAGTTCGTGGTCGACCGGGTGCGAGCAGGCATCGTCGCCGACCCGCGACTTGGTGGGCGGCTCGCGCTGTGGGGCAGGCGACTGATGGGGGAGGCGCTCACCCAGGCACAGCGGGTGGCCGCCGATCGCGACTCACTCACCCTGCTGCTGGCCGGCGGCGTCGGCCGCCCAGGCATGGACCTGCTGGCCATCGGACAGATGTTCACCCGGCTCACCGAGCGGCATGCCGACCGGATGACCAAACTCGGCCTGGACGCCTGAGACGCCTCTGGCGCCGGATCCAGGCCGAGCCTAGGTCGCTAGCTCTTCGAGCGGCCGGTGACGCCCGCTGCGACGACGACCAGGACCGCCGCCACGGCGACCTGCCAGATGTGTCGCCACCAGTCGATGCCGTTGGTGTGCGGGTTGAAGAAGAGGCTGTAGAGCCAGGTGCCGATCAACACGCCGCCGATGCCGCAGATGATGGTGAGCCACAGCGGGACGTTGTCCCGGTCGCCCGGGGCCACCCACTTGCCGAGGAAGCCGATGATGGTGCCGCCGATGAGTGCCCACAAGATTGCGCTGATCATGAGGTTCCTTTCCGAATTAGTGTCGGAAGCCGACCTGTCCGGCCACGCCGCCGCCGATCTCAATGTAGGCCAGCCTCTCGGCGGGCACCACGATCCGGCGCCCTTTGGTGTCGCTGAGACCGAGCACACCGCCGGAGCTGATCGCCTCGGCGATCTGCTTCTCGATGTCCTCGACCGATCCGCTGGTCTCCAAGATCAACTCCCGTGCGGCGTTCTGTACGCCGATCTTGACCTCCACGTCGTCCCTCTTTCCTGATGCAGTCTCGTTCCTGATGCAGTCTCGTTGGTCCGGTGCTGTGCTGGCCGGGGCTGGTGTGGTCGGTGCTGGTCAGTGCTCGTCGGTGAGCGGGTAGCCCCGGATGCCCCGCCACGCGAGCCCGGCGACCAGGGCGGCCGCGTCCGCGCGCGGGATGCCGCTGCGCTCGGCCAGCCAGAACCGCGCACTCACCTGACCCATTCCCACCAGGGACACCGCGAGCAGGCGGGAGGCCTCCTGGGGGAGTCCGGTGTCCTCGTGGATCACCGCGGCGATCATGTCCGCGCACTGGGCGGTGACCCGGTCGACATGCTCGCGCACGGCCGGCTCGTTGGTCAGGTCGGACTCGAAGACCAGACGGAAGGCGCCGGTGTCGCTGGCGACGTACTCGTAGAAGGCCGCCATCGTCGCGGCCACCCGCTGCTTGTTGTCCGTCGTGCTCGCCAAGGCCTTCCGGCACTGGTCGATGACGGTGTCGCAGGAGGCGTCGAGCAGGGCCAGGTAGAGATCCAGCTTCCCCGGGAAATGCTGATAGAGCACCGGCTTGGAGACGCCGGCCCGGTCGGCGATGTCGTCCATCGCAGCCGCGTGGTAGCCCTGCGCGGCGAACACCTCCAACGCCGACTGCAGGAGTTGGGCCCGACGCTCCTGACGGGGCATCCGGCCGCCACGAGGACGGACGTCCTCGTCGTACCGACCTGCGGTCACCTGTTGCTCCTCACTCCGTGCCGCCTTGCGGGCGCGTCGCCCACGGCGCACGGCAGCCTACCCCCGGCACCCACGCGGGTCCGGATCGCGGACCTGCGAGGTGGCGGCGCCGACGGGCCGGGAACATGGCAGGCGTCGCAGGTGTTGACCCATCCGAAACCGTCTGCGAAACCCGCCTACCGGCCTGTCCAGGAGTTTGAGTCGTGAGCTTCCCCCGCTGGTGGAGCCAGCCGCCGAGCTGACCGTCGACGAGGTGCGCCGCTACAGCCGCCACCTGATCATCCCCGACGTCGGCATGACCGGGCAGAAGCGGCTCAAGAACGCCAAGGTGCTGGTGATCGGCGCGGGCGGCCTCGGCAGTCCCGCCTTGCTCTACCTCGCTGCCGCCGGCGTGGGCACGATCGGCATCGCGGAGTTCGACGAGGTCGACGAGTCCAATCTGCAGCGCCAAGTCATCCACGGCCAGTCCGACGTCGGCCGGTCCAAGGCCGCGTCCGCCCGGGACTCGATCCTGGAGGTCAACCCGCTGGTCGAGGTGGTGCTGCACGAGGAGCGCCTCGACAACGACAACGTGATGTCGGTGTTCGAGGGCTACGACCTCATCGTCGACGGGACCGACAACTTCGCCACCCGCTACATGGTCAACGACGCGGCGTACTTCCTCGGCATCCCCTACGTCTGGGGCTCGATCTACCGCTTCGACGGACAGGCCTCGGTCTTCGCGCCGACGCTCGCCGAGGACGCCCCGTGCTACCGCTGCCTCTACCCGGAGCCGCCACCGCCCGGGATGGTGCCCTCCTGCGCCGAGGGCGGCGTGTTGGGCGTGCTGTGCGCCGCGATCGGCTCGATCCAGGTCAACGAGGCCATCAAGCTGCTCGCCGGCATCGGTGACCCCGCGATCGGCAAGCTGGTCATCTACGACGCCCTTGAGCTGGAGTGGCGCAAGCTTCGGGTGCGCAAGGATCCGAACTGCGCGCTGTGCGGCGAGCACCCGACGGTCACCGGCCTGATCGACTACGAGACCTTCTGTGGCGCGGTGTCGCAGAGCGCCGCCGAGGCGGCCGCCGGGTCCACCATCTCGGTCACCACGCTTGAGCACATGCTCAAGGAGCGCGAGAACGGTGAGCGCGACTTCGTTCTCGTCGACGTCCGTGAGCTCAACGAGTTCGAGATCAACCGGATCCCCGGCTCCGTGCTGATCCCCAAGGGCGAGTTCATCAACGGCAACGCGCTGGCCGACCTGCCGAGCGTGGACGCCGGTCAGCAGGTAGTCCTGCACTGCAAGTCGGGCGTCCGCTCGGCCGAAGTGCTCGCGATCCTCAAGGGAGCCGGCTACTCCGACGCCGTCCACGTCGGTGGCGGCGTGGTCGCCTGGGTCAACCAGATCGACCCCAGCCAGCCGTCGTACTGATCCTCCTCGCCGACCCCACGCTCCGGGGATGGATTCCGGAGCACGGCGCAGGCCCGGAGAAGGAGTTCGAGCCCAGCGACCATAGTCGTCCACAGCCGGGCCCCTCGGCTGTGGAAATGGGGCGCCTGTTGTGGATGATGACGACGGCGTTGTGGACGACACGCCGGTAGGGGAGAACTGCTCGAAATAGTTGGCGCTACCCCCTTGCGCGAGGTCCCGTCGGGGGCATAGAACTTTCCTCACGCAGCCCCTTCGGGGGAGGCGGGATGGCTCGGAGACGAGGATCCAGACCTCAGGGTTCGCCTTGAGGCGGCGAGAGGGTGACGACCTCGCCGGGGTCGGAGTGGACGAGTGATCGGCCGGAGGCGTCACCATGATCCGGTCACCAGAAGGGCCCTTGTAGCTCATACCTATGAGGGCCCTTCACCTATTTCGGACCGGCATGCCGTCCGCCGATCGGCGGCGCGACAATGAACCATGCAGCTCTACAGCCTCATGCATGCGGTCGTGCCCCCGGTGCTCAAGGCCATCTGGCGTCCGACCGTGCGAGGGCTGGACAACGTGCCGCGCACGGGGCCGGTGATCTTGGCCAGCAACCACCTCAGCTTCGCCGACAGCGTGGTGATCCCCTCGATCGTGCCGCGTCGCGTCGCCTTCTTGGCCAAGGCCGACTACTTCACCGGCACCGGCATCAAAGGAGCCCTGAGCAAGGCCTGGTTCGAGAGCCTCGGCATGCTGCCGGTCGACCGCGACGACACCAAGTCGGCGCTGGACAGTCTGGACACCGCGCTGGGCGTGCTGGCCGACGGAGGTGCGTTCGGCATCTACCCCGAGGGCACCCGCTCCCGAGACGGCCGGCTCTACCGCGGCCGGACCGGCGTCGCCCACCTCGCCCTGACCGCCGGCGTGCCGGTGGTGCCGGTCGGCCTGATCGGCACCGAGCACCTACAGCCGGTGGGCTCCAACCTGCCGCGACTGGTCAAGGTCACGGTGTCCTTCGGCCCGCCGATCGACTTCGCCGGCCGCTACGACAAGCTGCCCACCGGTCGGGCCCGACGTGAGGCCACCGACGAGATCATTGCCACCATCCGCGAACTGAGCGGTCAGGAGTACGCCGGCGTCTACAACGACCGGCCCCTCGAAATCTAGACCCCTTTGCGGCTAGGCGTCGGCCAGGATCCCTCGGTCCACGAACGCCTGGCGGACCGAGGCGGCCGCGGTGTCGCCGTACAACGCCTGAGCGGTCTCGACGGTGCGCTCGGCGGCCACCTTGAACCCGATCTTCGGGGTGAAGTCGAACTGCGCCTCGATAATCACCATGTTGGCGGCCTTGCGGCCCAGCGCCTGGTTGATGTCCCACAGCGCGCGAGACCAGATCTCGCCGTCACTGTGGACCTCGTGGACGATGTCGTCGGGGAAGATCTTGTCGGTGTCGGTCCGACGCAGGCAGTGCGGCTTGTCGGTGGTGTAGGAGGTGGCGTCCCAGTCGGCGACGCAGGGCAGCGGCGTGGTGGTCGTGTCCGGGCTGTTGGCCTGGCTCATCGTCACGGCCCAGTAGTCACCGAAGCCCTCGCCGATCGAGCCGGCCTGCAGGCTCGCGCCGAAGCCGGGCACCTGGGCGTCCTGGATGGCGTGGCCATACTCGTGCCAGATGACCTCCATGTCCTCGGCGTCGTCGACGCCTCCGGAGCCGAACAGGATCCGGTCGCGGCCCGGCTCGTAGAAGGAGTTGTCGTCGGCGAAGGCGTTGGTCTTGACCTTCTGGGACTCGGCGTTGACGTGCTTGAATCCGAGCTTGTGCAGGTAGGTCTGCGCGCGGTCGACGGCCTGGTAGGCGTTGACCATCTCGAACCGAGCGTCGTTGCGGAAGTACATGAACCGGTGCTTCTTGCTCACCGGAGCGTCCTTGTTGATGATCGTGACCCACTTGCCGGTGAGGCTCTTGCCCCGCAGGTGGCGCAACCGGACCTCGGTGTAGGCGCGCTTCGGCAGCGCGGCCTTGCTGTTCCGCTTGTCGCGCAGGCTCTCGTCCTGCAGCTTGACGACCGGATTGGGGTCCAGCACCCGGCCCTTGGCCCGGGCGTGCTGGGAGATCTTGTCGGTGGACAGCACGCGGGCGGTCACCGCGTCGACGTAGTGGTAGGCCGACCCGCGCCCGCTCACGGTCAGCACCGAGTAGACGTATCGGGCCGGTCGTGAGGAGGTGGCCGGCAGGATCCACACGCCCTCGGACTCTGCAGACTCGGTGTCCGCGTCCGCTGGGGTGCTCTCGGTCTCTGCTGGTGTCGGCTCGTCGGCCTCGGCGGACTGCTTGTCGTCGGTCAGCTCTGGGGCTGCCTCGGTCGCGGCCGTGACGGCGCGTCGGGCGCTGATGAAGTCGTCGCTGTCCACACTGGCGGGGACCTGCAGGCGGGAGTCCGGGACCCGGCCGTCGTCGGCGGTGCTGGTCCCGTCGAAGTCGCGATGCAGGACATACCACCCACCCACGACCGGATGGCCGTCGGAGACCTGCTGATACCAGGTGTGCACCCCCAGCAGGGAGGACAGGCTCTGCACCTCGCGCAGTCCGTCCGGCACCGAGGCCGTGTCCTGGGTGGCGAGCCCGCTCGCTGGGAGGGCGGCCGTCGCTGGCGCCGCCGCCTGGCCCGCGAACAGGACAGCTCCGGCCGCGAGGGCGGTGGTCAAGACGCGGATGCTGCCCCGAGAGATGGTCCGCTGAGACATAGGTCCCCTTCGCCTGGGTGTGGTTCCGCTGGGTCTGGTTGCGCTGGGTCTGGTTGGGCTGGGTGGGGCCGACCGACGTCCAGAGCCGAATGCCGGGGCCGACGCTCAGCGTAGAGGAGCAGCCCAAGCATCCCCGAATACCCGAGACCGCGGCCTACTGGTCCGCCAGCCAGGCCCGGAGCGCTGCGCCGTGCTCGTCGAGCAGGGGTGGCGGGTCGTTGCGAGAGCGGCCGCCGGAGTGGGGCTGGTCGTCGAACCGCAAGGGGGAGCCGGGCACGACCAGGTCGCCGTACGTCGGATGGGTCAGCTCCATCAGCAGTCCCTGGGACCGGGTCTGTGCCCAGTCGTAGACGTCGTCGACGGAGCGCACCTTGCCGGCGGGGACGCCGGCGGCGAGCAGCAGGTCCAGCCAGTGCTCGGCGGGAGCGGTGGCAAAGATCCGCTCGATCGCCTCGATCAGCTCTGGGCCGGTGGCGACGCGCTCGCGGTTGGTGCGGAATCTGACGTCGTCGGGATCGAGACCGACGGCGACAGCGAAGCTGCGCCAGATGCCTTCGGAGCCCACCGCCACCTGGACGGGGGCGGTAGCGGTGCGGAACAGGCCGTATGGCGCGATGGCGGGGTGGTGGGACCCCGACAGCCCCGGCACCTCGCCGGCGATGGTCCACCGGGTGCCTTGGAAGGCGTGCAGGCCGACCACGCTGGCCAGCAGCGAGGTGCGCACCACCCGACCACGCCCGGTGCGCTCGCGCTCGTAGAGCGCGGCCACCACGCCGTAGGCCAGGTTCATCCCCGCCGCGAGGTCCGCGACCGGGACACCGACCTTGGTCGGCAGGTCGACACCGGTCACGCTCATCAGGCCGCCCTCGCCCTGCGCGATCTGGTCGTAGCCGGCCCGATGCGCCTCCGGGCCGTCGTGGCCGAAGCCGGTGATGCGGCCGATCACGAGGCGTGGGTTGATCGCGTGCAGCCCCTCCTCGGTGAGGCCGATCCGATCGAGCACGCCGATCCGGAAGTTCTCCAGCAGCACGTCGGCGCGACGGAGCAGCTGGGTGAGCAGATCGAGGTCGTCAGCTTCCTTGAGGTCGAGGACGATCGACTCCTTGTTGCGGTTGGCGGCCATGAAGTAGGTCGAGTCGCGCCCCCGTCCGGTCTCGCCGTCGGCGTCTCCAGCCCAGGGCGGACCCCAGGCCCGGGTGTCGTCACCGGTCGGGCTCTCGACCTTGATCACCCGGGCGCCGAGGTCGCCGAGCATCATCGCGGCCTGCGGCCCCGCCAGCGCCCTGGTCAGGTCGACCACCAGCACGTCGGTCAGCGGTCCATCGGCTTGCTGTGTCGTGTCCTCCACACGCCGACCGTACTGGCCCCGTATCGGCCCCCGTATTGACCCCACATATTGACGGAGGCTCGTGATTGGCTGGGGCCATGACCGCAGCGGAGCCGACGTACCACCTGGTGCGCCGCAGCGGAGAGGCGCCGGAGCCACCAGTCCTGGATGCGGATCAGCGGCGCGTGGTCGAGCACGAGGGTGGGCCGCTGCTGGTGCTGGCGGGGCCCGGCACCGGGAAGACCACGACCCTGGTCGAGGCGATCGCTCACCGGATCGAGGAGGGCGTCCGGCCCGACCAGGTCCTCGCGCTCACCTTCTCCCGCAAGGCCGCCGAGCAGCTGCGCGCCCAGGTGACCGCCCGGGTCGGCCGGACCACCGCGGCCTCGTTGGGGTCGACGTTCCACTCCTTCGCCTACGGCCTGGTCCGTCAGCATTCGTCGCCGGAGCTGTACGACGCCCCGTTGCGGCTGCTGACCGCGCCCGAGCAGGACGTGGTGCTGCAGCGGCTGCTGACCGCGCACGAGGAGTCGGTGGTCTGGCCGGAGTCGGTGCGTGGCGCGCTGGGCACCCGCGGCTTCGCCGGCGAGGTGGCTCGGGTGCTGGCCCGGACCCAGGAGAAGGGGCTCGGCTCGGAGGCGCTGCGACGGCTGGGGGAGGCCGAAGGGGTGCCGGAGCTGGTGGCCGCCGCGGCGTTGATGGAGCAGTACGACATCGTCACCGCAGAGGAGAACCAACTGGACTACCCCGGCCTGGTCGCTACCGCAGTCCGGATGCTGCAGGACCCGGAGCTGCCGCTGCGCGACGAGCTGCGCGCGCAGTACTCCCACGTCTTCGTCGACGAGTACCAAGACACCGACCCCGCCCAGGTCGCGATGTTGCGGGCGATCGCGGGCGACGGACGCAACCTGGTCGTGGTCGGCGACCCGCACCAGTCGATCTACGCCTTCCGCGGCGCCGAGGTGCGCGGGATCTTGCAGTTTCCCGAGCGCTTCGCGAGGGCCGACGGCAGCCGCGCGGACACCGTCGTGCTGGGCACCACCCGGCGCTTCGGCCCCCGCATCCTGCGTGCCACCCAGGCGGTCGCCGCGCGACTCCCGGTGCCGGCAGGCGTCCCAGACGAGACGCTGCGCCGCTTTCTCGACCCCGAGTCGGCCAGTCCCAACCCGGGTCGGGTGGAGCTGCTCACCTTCGACACCGAGCGGGCCGAGGCCGAGCACCTCGCCGACCTGCTCCGCCGCGCCCACCTCGAGGACGGCGTCGCCTGGTCGGACATGGCGGTCCTGGTCCGCTCCGGCCGCACCACCATCCCGCCGCTGCGGCGGGCGCTGGCCGCCGCAGGGGTGCCGGTCGACGTCGCCTCCGACGACACCCCACTGGTGCGTGAGCCCGCCGTGGTCCCGCTGCTGGATGCGCTGGCCGCCGTCACCGCTCTCGACGAGGCCGATCCGCAGGAGACGGCGTACGTCGACGCGCAGCGCGCGCAGGCCCTGTTCACCTCACCGCTGGCCGGTCTGGACGCCACCGACGTGCGGGTGGTGTCTCGTCGGCTGCGCACCCGTGAGCTGGCGGAGGCGACCCAGGCCGGCCGTCCACCGCGCAGCTCGACCGAGCTGCTCCGCGAGGCACTCGTGGATCCGGACGTGCTCGGCGCGATCCCCGACCCGTCCTCAGGAGAGCGACGGGCAGGTGCACTGGCGCGGCTGCTCGCCGACACCCGGGCCGCGCTGGAGGCCGGAGCCTCGGTCGAGGAGCTGCTCTGGCTGCTCTGGGACGGCACCGCCTGGCCGGATCGGTTGCGCGCCGCGGTCGGTCGCGGCGGGCTGACCGCACGGTTGGCGCACCGCGATCTTGATGCGATCGTGGCGCTCTTCGACGCCGCCGCGCGGACCGAGGGCCAGCGTGGTCACACCGCGGCGGCGGCGTTCTTGGACACCCTGCGCGCCCAGCAGATCCCCGCCGACACGCTGGCCGAGCGCGGCGTCCGCGACGACTCGGTGCGGCTGCTCACCGCCCACCGGGCCAAGGGCCTGGAGTGGCCGTTGGTCGTCGTCGCGCACGTCCAGGAAGACAGCTGGCCCGACCTCCGTCGCCGCGCCACGCTGCTCCGGGCGGACCGGATCGGGCCCCACGGCCTGGTCCCGCCGGTGTCGGTGCGCGACCTGCTGGCCGACGAGCGACGGCTGTTCTACGTCGCCTGCACCCGCGCACGTGAGCGACTGGTGGTCACCGCGGTCGCCTCCACCGACGACGAGGGCGAGCAGCAGTCCAGGTTCCTCGAGGAGCTCTATCCCGACGACGACGGGCACCGGATCAGCCATGTCGCCGGCCGGCCACGCCGACCGCTGTCCCTGGCCGGTCTGGTCGCCGAGCTGCGGCGTACTGTCTCCGACACCGACGCCGCCGAGCCGCTGCGGCAGGCCGCGGCCATCCGTCTCGCGCGGCTGGCCGAGGGGCAGGCAGCCGTGCGGGTGCCGGCTGCCGACCCGGCCACCTGGTGGGGCACCCGCGCCTGGAGCCGGTCGGAGACGCCCGTCCGCGACCCCGACGAGCCCCTGCCGATCAGCGCCAGCGAGCTGACCGCCATCGGCACCTGTCCGGCGCAGTGGTTCTTGCAGGCCGAGGCCGGGGGAGCGCGGCTGACCACGCAGGCCCAAGGCTTCGGCAACGTCGTGCACGCACTCGCCGACCGGATCGGCGGAGGCGATGAGCCCGTCACCGACGACCTGGTCGACCGACTCATGGAGCACGTGGACCAGATCTGGGGACAGGTGCCGTTCCGAACCCCGTGGTCCGGCGAGCGCGAGCGCGCCGAAGTCGAAGCAGCGTTGCGGCGCTTCCTCGCCCACCACGACCGCGCCGACGCCCGTCGACTCATCGCGACCGAACAGCGCTTCCGCACCACCGTCGACCTGCCGGACGGGCAGCGGGTGATCTTGCAGGGGTACGCCGACCGCATCGAGATCGACCACGAGGGCCGAGTCGTCGTGGTCGACCTCAAGACCGGCAAGGGCGCGCCGACCCAGGCCGAGGTCGCCGAGCATCCGCAGCTCGGGCTCTACCAACTCGCCGTCGAGAGCGGTGCATTGGAGGAGGTGCTGGCTGAAGAGACCGAGGTGGCACGTCCGGTGCAGGCCGGTGGCGCCGAGCTCTGGCAGTTGCGCCAGGAGCTGCGGACCGGCATGCGCGTGCAGGTTCAGCCGCCGCAGGCACCCGACGAGGAGGGGGTGCGCATGGTCGAGCGACAGCTGATGGATGCGGTGGGCCGGCTGCGCACCGAAGACTTCCCCACCCGGCCCGGATCGCACTGCGACTACTGCACCTTCGCCCGGTTCTGCCCGGCCCTCAGCTCCGGGACGGCGCTGTCGTGAGCTCGTCTCGAACACTGAAGACGCCCGCCGACCTGCAGGCGGTGATGCACACCGACTACCAGGTCAGCGACCAGCAGTGGGCGGCGATCAGCGCCCCGCTGGAGCCAGCGGTCGTCATCGCCGGCGCCGGGTCCGGCAAGACCTCGGTGATGGCAGCCCGGGTCGTCTACCTCGTCGTCACCGGGCAGGTGCGCCCCGACCAGGTCCTGGGTCTCACCTTCACCACCAAGGCTGCGGCCGAGCTGCGCACCCGTATCCGCTCCGCCCTCGATCGGGCCGGTTTCTCGCGAGGTGACCTCACCGACGACGGCGCCGAGGAGATCCTCGAGCCGGTGGTGGCGACGTACAACGCCTATGCCTCTGCCCTGCTCGCCGAGCACGGGCTCCGGATCGGTCACGAGCCGGACACCCGGGTGATCGCGGACGCCGCTCGCTATCAGCTCGCCGGCCGGGTGATCGACCGTCACGACACACCGGTCCGGCTGCTGTCGGACAGTCCCAAGCACGTCATCGACTACGTGCTGGCGCTCGACGGCTCGCTGGCCGAGCACCTGGTCACTCCCGTGCAGTTGCGGGCCTTCGACGCCCGCGAGGCGCCACTCTTCGACGCCGAGCTCACCGGTGCGGTCAAGGCCGACGTGGCTCGCGCGTTCGGGCGTCGCGCGGAGGCCCTCGATCTGGTCGAGGAGTACCGCTCTCTCAAGGCGGCGCTCGGCCTGATGGACTTCTCCGACCAGATCGCACTGGCGGCCCGGCTCGCGGAGGAGCATCCGGCGGTGGGTGCCCTCGAGCGGGAGAAGTTCCGGATCGTGCTGCTGGACGAATACCAGGACACCTCGGTGGCGCAGGCGCTGATGCTACGCGGGCTCTTCTCCGGCGCGACGGCGGCCGCGGGGCGAGGCCACCCGGTCACCGCGGTCGGCGATCCCAACCAGGCGATCTACGGCTGGCGGGGCGCCTCGGTGTCCAACATCTTGCGCTTCGGAGAGGACTTCTCGACCGCTGCCGGCAGCCCCGACGTGGCGGCGTACCCCCTCACCGTCAACCGCCGCTCCGATCGCCGGGTGCTCGAGGCGGCCAACGCGCTCGCCCGGCCGCTGCTGGACGGCTTCGCCCAGGTGCAGCCGTTGGAGCCGGGTGGCGACGGGATCGGCTCGGTGCAGGTCGTCGTGCACGAGACGTACGCCGACGAGCTGGACTGGCTGACCACGGCGGTGCAGGCCGCCCACGACGGCTCGACTCGCGAGGTGGGGGAGCGGTGGCGCGAGATCGGCGTGCTGACCCGCGACAACGCGCACGCGGCCGACGTGTTCGACGCGCTCACCGCTGCCGAGATCCCGGTCGAGATCGTCGGCCTGAAGGGGCTGCTGCGGCTGCCGGAGGTCGGCGAGGTGCTCGCCACGCTGACCCTGGTGTCCGACCTGACCGCCAACAGCGAGCTGCTCGCGCTGCTCACCGGGCCGCGCTGGGCGGTCGGCCCCCGTGACCTGGCGCTGCTGGGCCGGCGGGCCGAGGAGCTGGCCGCCGGCCGAAGGGGCCGGGTCGAGAGCGCGACCCTCGACGAGGCACTCGCCGCCGCGGTCGCCGGCGCCGACCCGACCGAGGTGCCTGCTCTCTCCGACGCGCTGGAGGATCCTGGCGGGCTGTCCTATTCCACCGAGGCGCGGGAGCGGTTCGGTCTGCTGGCCGCGGAGCTGCGGATGTTGCGTGCCCACGCAGGCGAGCCGCTGTTGGAGCTGGTCCGGCGGATCATCGACGTCTGCGGCATCGATGTGGAGCTCGCCTCGTCGGTGAGTGAGGCGACCCGAGCCCGTCGGGAGAACCTCGACCTCTTCGTCAAGGCGGTCGCGGAGTTCCAAGCCGTCGACGGTGCGGTCACCCTGCCGGCGCTGCTGGCCTGGCTGGAGGCCGAGCAGGACGGCCAGGGCCTCGACATCGCCACCCCGTCCGAGGCCGACTCGGTCAAGCTGCTCACCGTCCATCGGGCCAAGGGCCTGGAGTGGGACCAGGTCTTTCTGGTCGGGGCCTGCGAGGAACGCTTCCCCAACACCCGCAGCCGTGGCATCTGGCCCAACCGTGTCGAACTGCTGCCCACCCCGCTGCGCGGCGACCGACGCGACCTGCCCGCACTCGGCGGTCACGACAAGGCGGCGATCGAACGACTCCGCCTCGACACCAAGCAGCACGAGCAGACCGAGGAGCTGCGGTTGGGGTACGTCGCCCTGACCCGCGCCCGGCATGCCCTGGTGGTGTCGTCGTTCCTGTGGACCGAGGGACGCAAGAGTCCGCTCGGTCCCTCGCCCTATCAGCAGACCCTGCGCGAGGTCCTCGCCGGCTGGGATAACCAGCCGCTGGCCTGGCGCGACAAGCCCGAGAAGGGCACCCCGAACCCACTGCAGGCCAGCGTGCGCGAGGTGCCGTGGCCGGTGACCGAGCAGACCGCCGAGGCCCTGCGCCGACTCGCCGCTGCCGAGTTGGTGCGGTCGGTCGACCCCACGACCGAAGACCCGGAGCTGGACACGGTGCAGGCCGCCCAGGTCGCCGAGTGGGACGAGGAGCTGGACCGGTTGCTCGCCGAGGCGCGCCGCGAGGTCGCCACCGAGGTGGCGGTTCCGCTGCCGCCGACCCTCTCCGCGACCGCGCTGGGTCGGCTCCGTGAAGACCCTGCCGCGTTCGCCGCCGAGCTGGTCCGCCCGATGCCTCGTCGCCCGTCACCAGCGGCCCGGTTCGGCACCCGCTTCCATGCCTGGCTCGAAGCACGCTTCGGTCAGCAGGACCTGATCGACCCCGACGAGCTGCCGGGCCGGGCCGACGCGGGCATCGACGACGACGCCGACCTGGACGCGCTGATCGAGCGGTTCGAGCAGGGTCCCTTCGCCGACCGGCCCCCGCACCGGATCGAGGCGCCGTTCTCCCTGGTGCTGGCCGGACAGGTCATCCGCGGCCGGATCGACGCGGTCTACCGCGAGCCGGACGGCTCCTTCTTGATCGTGGACTGGAAGACCAACCGCGCCGCCGACGCCGATCCGCTCCAGCTGGCCATCTATCGACTCGCCTGGGCCGAGCTCCAAGGTGTCCCGCTCGACCGGGTCCGGGCGGCTTTCCACTACGTGCGCACCCAGCAGACCATCGAGCAAGCCGACCTCCCTGACCGTGCGGCCCTGGAAGCCCTGGTCAGCTGACGGCCGCGGTCAGCTGAAGGCGGCGCCGAGGGCGATCTCGATCATGGTGCCGAAGGTCTGCTCCCGTTCGCCGGACGTGGTCTCCTCGCCGGTGAGGATGTGGTCGGAGACGGTGCACACGCACAGCGCGCGCCGACCGTGCTGGGCGGCAAGGGTGTAGAGCGCGGCGGCCTCCATCTCGACGGCGAGGACGCCGTACTCCGCCATCCTTGCCGACAGCTCGGGGCGCGGGTGGTAGAAGGAGTCGGAGGAGAGGATCAGGCCGACCCGGATCTCGTGGTCGTGCTGCAGCGCCTGGCTGACGTCGTACGCCGCCCGCAGCAGGCCGAAGTCCGCGACCGGGGCGTAGTCGAGCCCCTCGAAGCGGATCCGGTTCATCGAGGAGTCGGTGCAGGCACCGATGGCCAGCACGATGTCGCGCAGCGCGAGCCGCTCCGTGAGCGCGCCGCAGGAGCCGACTCGGATGATCGTCGAGACGTCGTACTCCTCGAAGAGCTCGTTGGCGTAGATCGCGAACGACGGCTGGCCCATCCCCGAGCCCTGCACCGAGACGGGGTGCCCTCGCCAGGTGCCCGTGAAGCCGTACATGCCGCGGATCTCGCTGTAGCAACGGGCATCGTCGAGGAAGGTCTCCGCGATCCAGCGCGCCCGGAGCGGATCGCCCGGCATCAAGACGGTAGGTGCGATCTCGCCGGGCGCTGCGCCGATATGGGTGCTCATGAGGGCACAGCGTAGGTAACCTCGGCGGACGTGACACAGCCGCATCTCCATCTCGCCGTCCCCGCGCACGACCGGACCGCCGCACGCCGCACCGATCAGGCCTGGCTCGAGGCCCGCTGGGCAGATCCGCGGACCCGCGTGCTGGTGGTCGCTGGATCTCGGATCCGAACCGTCGGCGACCGGGTGCCTTGGGTCGAGCCGAGCGTCGCGGAGCAGGCCGGCGACGGCCTGCGGGTGCTTCTCGGCGAGCGGGACGGGCGGACCTGGTTCGCGCTGGTGATCGACCCGGCGACCGCGCCGGGCGACCGGACCGAGTGGCTCGGTCTGCGGGCGCTGCTGCCGCAGCTGGCCTCGGTCGACGTCGAGGACGCGCCCCTGGTGCTGCACGCGCTCGGGCTCGCCGAGTGGCTGTTGGTGACCTGCTTCTGTCCACGCTGCGGCGGGCGACTGGTGCCGGGCGCTGCCGGCCACCAGCTCGACTGCCCCGACTGCGGCCGATCGCAGTTCCCCCGCACCGACCCGGCCGTGATCATGGCGATCGCCCACGGTGACCCCGGTTCACCCGACGAGCAGATCCTGCTCGGCCACCAGGCCGTCTGGCCGGTTGGTCGCTTCTCTACGCTCGCGGGATTCCTGGAGCCGGGTGAGTCGCTCGAGGACGCCGTCCGCCGCGAGGTGTTGGAGGAGGTCGGTGTCCCTGTAGGCGAGGTGACCTACCAGGGCAACCAGGCCTGGCCGCTGCCGGCGAGCCTGATGCTGGGCTTCACCGGCCGCGCGCTGAGCACCGAGATCGTGGTCGACCAGCACGAGATCGAGGAGGCGCGCTGGTTCACCCGCGCCGAGCTGCTGGCACACGCCGAGTCCGGCGAGGTCGCGTTGCCGGCGCCGATCTCGATCAGCCGGTCGCTGATCGAGACGTGGTACGGCGGCCCGCTCCCGGGCCGTTGGTGATCAGGCCCGGCGTGGTCAAACTCAGGCCTCGGCCAGGCTGGCCAGCTTCTCCTTGACCATGATCAGCGACGGGTTGGTGACGGCCGAGCCGTCGGAGAAGACCAGGGTCGGGACCACCTGGTTGCCGTCGTTGACCTGCTCCACGATGGCGGCGGCCTCGGGGTGCTGCTCGATGTCGACGACCTCGTAGGCAATGCCCTCGCGGTCGAGCTGCGACTTCAACCGGTGGCAATAGCCGCACCAGGGGGTGCTGTACATCGTGAACATCGAGAACTGTCGCCTCCGCCATCTAGGGTTGCCTGCGAGCCAATCACGCTAACCACCTCGGTCCCGGAGTTGTTCCCTGTGTCCACGTCCGCACCCACGGAAGTCGCCCTGCTGGGCGCGCTCGATCCCGAGCAGCGGCAGGTGGCCGAGGCGTTGCGGGGACCGGTCCGGGTGCTGGCCGGGGCGGGCACCGGCAAGACCCGGGCGATCACCCACCGGATCGCCTACGGCGTCGCGACGGGCGTCTACGTGCCGACCGAGGTGCTTGCGGTCACCTTCACCACCCGGGCGGCCGGTGAGATGCGGGGTCGTCTGCGCCGCCTCGGCGCCGGCGGGGTGCAGGCCCGCACGTTCCACTCCGCGGCGCTGCGCCAGCTGCGCTACTTCTGGCCGTTGACGCGGGGCGGTGAGCTGCCGACGCTGACCGAGTCGAAGATCGGGATGCTGGTGGCCGCGGCCCGGGGGCTGCGGGTGAAGACCGATCAGGCTCTGCTGCGCGACCTCGCCGCGGAGGTCGAATGGGCCAAGGTGAGCAACGTCGGCCCTGAGGACTACGCCCGGATCGCACCCGGGCGGGGCCGGCTGGTCGCGGCGCTCGACCATGCGACGGTGGCCAAGGTCTTCGAGGCCTACGAGGAGGTCAAGCGCGCCCAGTCCCGGATGGACATGGAGGACGTGCTGCTGCTCACCGCTGGTCTGCTGGCCGAGGAGGAGCGGGTCGCTGCCCAGGTGCGCCGGCAGTACCAATGGTTCGTCGTCGACGAGTTCCAAGACGTCTCGCCGATCCAGTCGGCGCTGCTGGACCTGTGGCTCGGCGGCCGCGACGAGATCTGCGTGGTGGGCGATCCCGCGCAGACGATCTACTCCTTCGCGGGCGCCAACGCCCGCTACCTCACCGACTTCCCGACCCGCCATCCGGGCACGACCTCCATCGAGCTGGTCCGCAACTATCGCTCCACTCCTCAGGTCGTCTCGGTCGCCAACCGGATGCTGGCGGGCACACCGAGCCGCAGCGTCGAGCTGCGGGCGGTCGAGCCCGCCGGTCCCGAGGTGACCTACGCGTCCTATCCCGACGAAGTGGCCGAGGCCGAGGCAGTCGCCGCGGCGGTCGAGCGGCTGCGCGACAGCGGGACACCGGCCGCCGAGATCGCCGTACTCTTGCGGATCAACGCGCAGACCGAACCGTTCGAGGAGGCGCTTGCCGGCCGCGGACTGCCCTACGTCGTCCGCGGGGCGGCCCGCTTCTTCGACCGACCCGAGGTGCGCCAGGCGGTGACCCTCTTGCGCGGTGCCGCCCGCGCCGGTGAAGGTGGCGACGATCTGGTCGCCGCGGTGAGTGGGGTGTTGGCCGGCATGGGCTGGACGCCCGAGGCGCCGGCCGGTCGCGGACAGACCCGCGATCGGTGGGAGTCGCTGCAGGCACTGGTCGACCAGGCAGCCGAGCAGAAGTCGACGACGCTCGCCATGTTCGTCGACGACCTCGACCGGCGCGCCGCCGAGCAGCATGCGCCCGTCGCCGACGGGGTCACCCTGGCCACGCTGCACGCCGCCAAGGGGCTGGAGTGGGACGCGGTGTTCCTCTGCGGACTGCAGGAGGGCACCCTGCCGATCGTGTACGCCGACACGCCCACCGCCATCGAGGAGGAGCGCCGCCTGCTCTACGTCGGAGTCACCCGGGCCCGTCAGCACCTGGCCATGTCGTGGGCGCTGGCCCGCAACCCCGGCGGCCGCGCCCAGCGCCGCCCCTCCCGCTTCCTGGACGGCCTGCGCCCCGCCGACGACAGCTGGGGTCAGGGGGGTGCCAACGCTCGACGCTCCAAGCAGCGGCGGGCAGTCATGTGCCGCGAGTGCGGCAAGCCGCTCGCGACCGCCCGCGAGAAGAAGGTCGGCCGGTGCGGCGACTGCCCGGCTTCCTACGACGAGGAGCTCTACGAGCGGCTACGAGCGTGGCGGCTCGGACGCTCCCAGGCCGACGGGGTGCCCGCCTTCGTCGTCTTCACCGACGCCACCTTGCAACTCATCGCCGAGCACTGCCCGACCACCGAGGCCGCTCTACTCGCGATCAGCGGCATCGGTCGAGCCAAGCTGGACCGCTACGGCGACGACGTCTTGGCCCTGCTCGGCGACGAATCCGCGAAACCCTCTTAAAAGAATTGCCTGCCTGCTGGGCGGACGGTAAGTTATCCGAGGCAGCAAACCACTGTGCGCATCAGGAGCCTGACAAACTCTGCGCCCGATCACCGAAGGAGGTGGCCCACATGAGCAACATCGCGATCCTGGCGGCGAACCCGTCTTCCATCTGCGTGCCCACGTATGGCCGCGCCTTCGGCATGTCTGCCCGCTTGCGTGCGGATGTCCTCGAGGTCAGCGACCTGCGGGGCATCACGGGCGAGCACACCTTCGTGAAGCCGACTGCCACCGGCGTTGCCCGGGGCGACTTCTGGGGAACCTCTGCCTGGAGACCACCGATCTGTTGAGACCAACATGTCGGCACCTCCAGGCCGCGGAACCCACACGAAGGGTTCCGCGGCCTTTTGTTTTCGCAACACCTGTTTCGCACCACCAGCCAGCGATCAGTATGAGGAGGAGAACCGATGTCCATCAGCGTTCTCGATCGAGCCGACGAGACCGCCGAACGGTCCCTACTGGGTCCGCAGTCTCTGGGAGGCCTGCACGACACCGTCACCTGCTCCGCCACGGAGCTGCTGCCGTGCCGTGCCGGTGACCCGGAGCTGTGGTTCGCCGAGTCCCCGAGCGACGTGGAGCTCGCCAAGGCGCTCTGCCTGGACTGCCCGGTCCGTGCACTGTGCCTGCAGGGCGCTCTCGAGCGTCGCGAGCCGTGGGGCGTGTGGGGTGGGGAGCTCTTCCTGCAAGGCGTCGTCATCCCCCGCAAGCGGCCCCGTGGCCGGCCGCGGAAGGACGCCGTCGAGGCGGCCTGACGCCATGCGGCGTGACTCGACAGATCCAGCAGCAAGCACGAACACAGACATGAATCGAGAAGTGGAGAAGACAATGAATCTCATGAACGAGGACCTCGCGCGCGCACAGATGTCCGCGCGCCTGGGAGAGGCGCGTCAGTTGCGGCGTGGCCACCAGTTGGCCCGCTCTCGCCGCTTGAGCCGCAAGGCCGAGCAGGCAGCGCAGCAGGCGCGACTCGCCCTCGCCCGCGCGCTGTAACGGATTCACCGAACAGCCCTGATCGCGGGCAACACCCGGAGCCGGGCACGACCACGTGAGGTCGTGTCCGGCTCCCTCTCATTTCGAAAGCTGTGGACGGCGAACGACGCGGAGGCGGCGTGCTGTGTCAGGGTGCCGCCATGATCGACTCGAGTGGGTTGCCGCTTCGCCCGATGCTGCGCCCCGGCGTGCGGGCGGTCCGCAACGACGACCACCACCTGCGCATCGGCCTCGGCCCCGGCGCAGTGGTGCTTCCCGACCGACCCGAGGTGCGCGCCCTCCTCGCCGCGATGATCGACGGGCGCGACCAGGTGAGCTGGGACGAGGCCGTGCTGCCACACGGGATCCGGCTCGCCGAGGCAGGTCTGCTGGTGGACGGCGCCGACTTCTGGTCCGCCGTACGCCGTTGGCGGGCCCGCGGTGTCACCGACGCGGTCGTCGCCGACGAGTTCACTCACGGCCCCGGAGCCACCGACCGGCTGGAGAGCCGCATGATCGACGCTGTCGCGCTGAGTGTGCCGACACCGTGGCGTCCGGCGCTGACCAAACTCCTAGGCGATGCGGGGATGCGGGTGACGAAGCCACACAGCCGTCGCCCGCCGCTCGCCCGACTGATCGGCTCGCTCGGTGAGATCCGTCGCGAGTCGCTCGACCCGCTGATCCGCGCAGGCGCCCCGCACCTGCTCCTCACCGTCGTGGAGGGCCGGGTCACGGTCGGACCGTTCGTGCTTGCGGGCCGGACGGCCTGCCTGCGGTGCGTGGACGCGCACCTGGCCGACATCGATCCGCGGAGGCCGCTCGTCTCGGAGCAGTACGCCGACCCGGTCGCCGACCGGCTGGTGCCCGAGCCGGTGGACCCGCTCCTGCTCTCGCTGGCCCAGGCGATGGCGGTGCGAGACCTGGCGACCTTCGCGGGAGGAGAAGAGCCAGCCACCTGGTCGCGTGTCATCGACGTGGATCGCTCGCTGCGGATGCCGATCAGGAGATTCGGCCGACACCCGCACTGCGGATGCGGCTGGGACGAGCTGCTCGACGTCGGTTGACGGGTGGCATCGGAGTGGCCTACCAATGCTCCGAGTCCAACTTGCCCACCACATGCACAGCGGCGCCGCCTGGCCGTTGACCGGCCAGCCGACGCCGCTGAGAGTTCATGGGTCAGCGTGAGGCGATCACGCCTTGCCGAGGATGCGGTTGAGGTTGGTGCCGCACACCGGGCAGACGGCCTTGGCCATCCTGGTGCCCTTGTCGTTCACCCTGACCTCACCGTCAGCCTGGCGCTTCTCCTTGCACTTCACGCAGTAGAACTCGCCGCTCCAGGTCTCCGCCATGACGGCCTCCTTGCCTAGTTACTCGTTCGGTCGTCGCGACGGGGTGTCCGGGGAAGCCCGTCGGAGCCCGAACGGCTGCGCCATTCGGACCGTCTTGAACCCTAACCCACGCCCGTCGCGACACGTGGGAGGCACACCGCCGCGGCCCCCAACAAGAGAGGAGGCCCCCGCCGCTCATCGAGACACTTGCCTTCCCCTTGCGAGCGTCTCTTTGTGCGGCCGGGGCCCCATCTGGCGGCAACGCTAGGAGGTCGGTCGGTCGCCGGTCAACTGCGGGTCGTCCGGCTCCCGACGGCGCTGTGGAGAGACCTGTGGAGAGCCTGTGTAGAACCCCCGACAACCGGTGGAAGAGCGGGGGATGAGCGGCCCGCAACTGTGGAAACCGCGGCGACGGATCCGCCGTACGCCGCGATGACCAGCCACAATGGAGTCCACCGGTTGTGGAAGAAAGAAAGTCGCCCAACGTGTCAGAGTCCGGACCAGAAGTGCACCCCGTCGTCGCGCTGCGCCGGATGGCGTTCTTGTTGGAGCGTGCGCGCGAGGACACCTACAAGGTGAAGGCCTTCCGCGCAGCTGCCGCCACCTTGCTGCCGCTGTCGGACGAGGAGCTTCGTGACCATGTCGAGGCGGGCACCCTGACCACCCTGCCCGGCATCGGGGCCAGCACGGCGCGCGTGGTCGAGGAGGCCGTTTCGGGGATCACGCCGACGCGGCTGGTCGAGCTGGAGGAGCAGTACGGCGGTCCGGTCACCGCGGCCGGCGCCGAGCTGCGCGCGCGGCTGCGGGGCGACCTGCACTCACACTCGGACTGGTCCGACGGCGGCTCACCGATCGAGGAGATGGCCTTCACGGCGATCGAGCTGGGCCACGAATACCTCGTGCTGACTGACCACTCGCCTCGGCTCAAGGTCGCCAGGGGGCTCTCGGCCGAGCGGCTCACCCGCCAGCTCGGGGTGGTCGATGCGGTCAACGAGCACCTCGATGGTGGCTTCACGCTGCTCAAAGGGATCGAGGTGGACATCCTCGAGGACGGCCGTCTCGACCAGACCGACCGGATGCTGGAGCGATTGGACGTGCGGGTGGCCAGCGTGCACTCCAAGCTGGCGATGGAGCGAGAGGCGATGACGCGCCGGATGGTGAGCGCGATCGCCAACCCGTTCACCAACGTGCTCGGCCACTGCACCGGTCGACTGGTCACCGGCAACCGAGGCACCCGACCACCGAGCCGCTTCGACGCCGAAGCGGTCTTCACCGCCTGCGTCGAGCACGACGTCGCCGTGGAGATCAACTCGCGGCCCGAACGTCGCGACCCGCCCACCCGCCTGCTCGAGCTGGCCCGCGACCTCGGCTGCCTGTTCTCCATCGACTCCGACGCCCATGCCCCCGGACAGCTCGACCTGCTCGGCTTCGGCTGTGCTCGCGCCGAGGCGGCCGGCATCGATGCCGACCGGATCGTCAACACCTGGCCCCAAGAACGTCTCCTCGACTGGGCGGCAGGCGGCGTCGGTGGTCCTGGGTAGCGTCGCCGATATGACGAGCCAGGAGGTAGAGGTGCGGCGCTCGCGCCGCCGGCGCCGGACGGTGTCGGCCTATCGTGATGGCGAGAAGATCGTCGTGCTCGTGCCCGCCTCGCTCACCCGCGCCCAGGAGGCCGAGTGGGTGGAGACGATGGTCAAGCGCGTCGAGCGCAGCGAGGCTCGTCGGCGTCCCTCCGACGACGACCTGATGCAGCGTGCCCAGCAGTTGAGCCGCAAGCACCTCGACGGCCGGGCCCGGCCGGCCACCGTGCGGTGGGTGGACAACCAGCAGGCCAGGTGGGGCTCCTGCACTCCCGCGGACCGGTCCATCCGGCTATCCAGCCGGCTGCAGCCGATGCCGGCGTGGGTCGTCGACTACGTGTTGGTGCACGAGCTCGCCCACCTCCTCGTCGCCGGTCACGACGCCGAGTTCTGGGCGTGGGTCGACCGCTACCCCCAGGCCGAGCGCGCCAAGGGCTATCTGGACGGCTTCTCGGACGCCGCTCGCCTGAAGAGTCCGGATCTGGCCGATGGGTTGGCCACCGACGAGTCAGCGGACGAGAGCGAGCCGGACCAGCTCTTCTAGCTCGGGGTTCGGCAGGGCGTCGACCGGGAACCAGCCCAGTCGGAGTGACTCCTCGCTTGCCCGATGATCGGCGTCCTCGGGAGCGATGGCTAGGAAACGTACGTCGAGGTGGCGGCTGCCGCCCCGCGGATCGCAGAATGGCACGGCGTGCTCGCTCAGCTGCACGGGCGTCGGATCCAACACGAGGCCGGACAGGCCGGACTCCTCGGTGGCCTCACGCCGTGCGGCGCCGACCAGCGTGCCGTCGTCGGCCTCGCAGTGACCGCCGAGCTGGAACCACCGCCGGGCCTTCGCATGCAGGGTCAGCAGCACCTCCGAACGGTCCGCGGAGACGACCAGCGTGCTCGCGGTGAGGTGATCGGGATAGCAGCTGCGGCGCAGGCCATCGGGGTGCGCGACCAGATGCTCGACGTACCGCTCGCGTAGCCGCTCCTGCTCCGGCGTCGGCGCGGACCAGGCCTCGAGCGTGGACAGCGCGTCGGCGTGCAGCGTCACAGCGCGAGAGTCACGCGTCGTCGTCGCTGCCCAGACCCCCATCGAGGAGATTCTGCAGCTCGGCGTCGAACTCCTCGGCGGTCATCGTCGCCGGGGCGCTCGCCCCCTCGCGGAAGCCGAGCGGGTCGTCCAGGTCGTCCGCGGACGGCAGCAGGTCGGGGTGCATCCAGACCCCGTCCCGCGCCTCGGCGCCTTGCCGGGAGCGCAACGAGCCCCACAGGGTGGAGGCGTCGCGCAGCCGCCGCGGCCGGAGCTCGAGGCCGACCAGGGCGGCGAAGGTCTCCTCCGCCGGTCCGCCAGCGGCACGCCGTCGGCGGATGGTCTCCTGCAGTCGGGTGGCGGTGGGCATCCGGCCCTCGGTCGCCTGCCCGACGACCTCATCGACCCAGCCCTCGACCAGCGCCAGGGTGACCTCCAGCCTCGACAGCGCAGCCTGCTGGGCGGGGGTGGGCTTGGGCTCGAACAGACCGCCCTGCATGGCGTCCTGCAGCGCCGCCGGGTTGTTGAGGTCCAGCCCGCGCATCTGGTCCTCCAGCCCCGTCACGTCGATCTCGATGCCACCGGCGTAGTCCGCGACCGCCCCGATCAGGTGGTCGCGCAGCCAGGGCACATGGGCGAAGAGCCGCTGGTGGGCCGCCTCGCGCAGGGCGAGATAGAGGAGTACGTCGCTCTGCTCGAGGTCCATCCCCTCGGCCCACGTGGTGATGTTGGTGGACAGCAGCGCCGCCTGGCCGGTCGGACCTAGCGGCAGTCCGATGTCGGAGGCCGACAACACCTCGCCGGCCAGTCCGCCCAGCGCCTGACCGACCTGCGTCGCGACCATCAGGTCGGTGACCTTCTCCAGCATGCCGAGCAGCGGGCCGGCCATGGACTGCGCCTCGGCGGGGAGGGCATTGCCCATCGCCGAGACAAGATGACCGACGACCGGGTCCACCAGCACCTTCCAGACCTGCTGAGTGTTGACGATCCATTCGGCCCGGCTCCACGCCGCCGTCGTCTGCACGCCCGACGGGAAGCCGGTGGCGCCGTCGAGCCAGTGGTCGGCCAACTGGACGGCGTCCGCGATGGCGTCCTTCTGGCGCTGGGTGGGTGAGGGGTCGGGCTGCTGCGCGACCAGTTTGCGTGAGGTGTCGATGGCCAGGTCCCAGTTGATCGGGCCGTCGTGCGGCTGCATCAGGGACTGCATCTGGCTGAACAGGATGGTCAGGTCGGGCATGCCCGATCCGCTGAAGAACTGCTCGAACGGGGTGCCTCGGAAGGGGTTCTGGTCCGCCGGGCCACTTTCGTCGGACGGGTCGGCGGGGTCGTTGCTCATGTCTCCAAGGTACCTGGCGGCCGTCGTACGACGTCGCGGACGCGATCCCATAGGCTCGCCTGGTGACCACAGATGACGGCGGGGCAGAAGGGGGCACCGTCGCCGAGCGGGTCCGGTTGGTGGCCTTGCGGGACGAGCCGCTGAGCGTGGACGAGGCGCTCGCGGCGATGGCCGACGCCAGCAGCGGAGGGCTCAGTCTCTTCGTCGGTCGGGTGCGCGACCACGACGGCGGTCGTGGCGTGACCTCGCTGGACTACTCCGCGCATCCGACCGCTCTGGACCGGATGCGCGAGGTCTGCGAGCGGATTGCCGAGGAGCACGATGTCCGTGCCGTGGTGGCGATCCACCGGGTCGGACACCTCGACGTCGGCGACATCGCCGTCGTCACCGCCACCGCGGCGGCGCATCGGGGTGACGCCTTCACGTCCTCCCGGGCGCTGATCGACACGCTCAAGGCCGAGGTGCCGATCTGGAAGCACCAGCGCTTCGGCGACGGCTCGGAGGAGTGGGTCGGCACTCCCTGACGCCCATCTCCGGCTGATGCGCGTGTCCGGCCTGCTGGGCCGTTGACGCCACCTACCCTGGGGCGATGGAGATCCTGCTCTGGCTGGTGCCTGCGGCCGTCGTGACGACGGCCGCCATGGTGTGGGCGGCGTGGGTCGGCCGCGACCAGAGCAACCACGACGAGGATCGGGTGCGCACCGCCGCGCGGCTGGGCCGGGCGCTGGCCAGTGACCGGCCGGTCCGCTATGCGCCCCGACCGGCCCCGCACACCGAGAGCAACGGGGTGGCGATCCGCCCTCCGAGCACGGTGGACTCCGAGCCGGAGACTGGTCGACGGGCCTCCTGACCGGCACTGGTGGGGGCGGATGAGAGGCTTGGCCGCATGAATCAGCGGCTCAACGTCACCTTGGTGGCGGTGGCGCTGTTGGTCGGCCTGTTCTTGGCAGCGACGTTGCTGCCGGTGCCCTACGTCACCTACTCACCGGGGCCAACGGTGAACGTGCTCGGCGAGAAGGACGGCAAGGAAGTGATCCGGGTCAGCGGGCACAAGACGTTTCGCGACGACGGCGAGCTGAGGATGACTACCGTCCTGGTCACGCCCGCCGACGGCAGCGTCAGCCTGTGGAGGGCGATGGAGGCCTGGCTCAGCCCCGAGGAGGCGGTCTATCCGCGCGAGGTGCAGTATCCCGCGGGCGAGACCGCCGAGCAGTCCAACCAGGAGTCGGCCGCCCAGATGGCCAGCTCCCAAGACACCGCTGTGGCCGCTGCGCTCACCGAGCTCGGCTTCGAGGTCACTCCGATCATCCAGGTGCTCGCTGTTCAGGAGGGGCTGCCGGCCGAGGGCAAGCTGAAGGTCCACGATGTCCTCCTCCGCATCGGCGACACTCGGCTCAAGACGGCGCAGGACGTGGTCGACGCCGTGACCGCCGTCGCGCCCGGGCAGCCACTGAACTTCGTGGTCCGGCGTGGTGGCAAGCGGGTGAGCGTCGAGGTCACCCCCACGACCGTCGACGGGCAGACCCGAGTCGGCATCCAGCCTGGAGTGGTGGGCTACAAGTTCCCGTTCCGGGTGAGCCTCAATGTCGGCCCGAACATCGGCGGTCCGAGCGCTGGCCTGATGTTCTCCCTCGGCATCTACGACACGCTCACCCCCGGCTCCCTCACCGATGGCCAGAACGTAGCCGGCACTGGGACGATCACCGACCACGGCAAGGTCGGCCCGATCGGGGGCATCCAGCAGAAGATCGTCGCCGCGCGTGACGCCGGTGCCCGGCTGTTCTTGGTGCCGTCCACCAACTGCGGCGAAGCCCGGGGCGCGCCGAACGGCGACATGCGCCTGGTCCGGGTCCGCAAGCTCGACGACGCGATCGACTCGGTCGAGGCC
The DNA here is from genome assembly GCF_047602075.1 of Nocardioides sp. GTDB lineage: Bacteria > Actinomycetota > Actinomycetes > Propionibacteriales > Nocardioidaceae > Nocardioides. The sequence continues at coordinate 1,740,565 of NZ_JASGIF010000001.1, read as the reverse complement.
TGGACGAAGGATCACGACGCCACCTTGCCGACCTGCGCCGCGAAGGGAGCGGGATGAGCGATCCGCTGACCGACCTGGGGCTGGCCTCGGCGGTGCGTGAGCTCGAGGCCCACGCCGCCGAGAGCGGCTGGGATCAGCCGGCGCGCCTGTTCGCACTGGTGCCCACCGCCGACCTGGTGCGCCGCGAGCCGACGCTGGCGGCAGCGCTAGGCCTCATGGACGGAGAGGCCCCGGGAGCGCTGACCCCGATCGAGCAAGAGGTCACCGACGAGCAGCTGGAGCGGCTCCTGCAGACGATCAGCTGGCCCGACGAGGTCCTCGGCTGCGCCGCCGTCGTCGAGAGACTGGTGCTGCCACCGGGTGCCGACGAGGAACTTCCCGACGACAGTGCGTCGGCGACGTCGTACGCACGCCAGCACCCCGACCGCCAAGAGGTGCGTATCGTCGCTGCCATCACACGGACCGGGGCGTCCTACTGCGCGCTGCGGATGCGTGCCCACGACGACCCCGACTCGGTGCTCAGCGGACCCGACCTGGTGCCGGGACTGCTGGAGCTGCTGGCAGAGACACTGCAGGAGGAGTCCACGCGATGAGTGAGCTGTTCGACGACGAGGGTGACGAGGCCCCGCTCGCACGCCCGCCGAGACCAGCGCGTCGCCGGGCTCTGCTGCTGACCGTCCTGATCCTGGCGGCCCTCTTGCTCGGCTTCATGATGTTCTCCGCGCTGTGGACCCAGAAGCTGTGGTTCGACTCGGTGGGCTACACCCGTGTCTTCGGCACGCTGGTCGGAGCCCGCATCCTGCTGTTCGTGGTCTTCGGGCTGCTGATGGCGGTCACCGTCGGTGCGAACATGCTGATCGCCTACCGGCTGCGGCCGATCTTCCGGCCCACCTCGCCCGAACAGGTCGGTCTCGACCGCTACCGGGAGGCTGTCAACCCGATCCGCAAGTGGCTGCTGCTCGGCTTCTCGCTCCTGGTGGGAGTGTTCACCGGTGCGTCGGCGGGCGGCCAGTGGCGCAGCTTCCTGCTCTGGCGCAACTCGGTCTCTATCGGCCAGTCCGACCCGTTCCTGCATCGAGACATCGGCTTCTACCTCTTCCAGTTGCCGTGGCTGCACTTCCTGGTCGACGTGGTGACCGCGGTGGCCGTGGTCTCCCTGCTGGCGGCGACCGTGGTGCACTACCTCTTCGGTGGCATCCAGCTGGCCGCCCGGCGGGATCGATTCACCCCGGCCGCGCAGGCCCATCTGTCCGTGCTGGCCGGGATCTTCCTGCTCGCCAAAGCGGTGGGCTACTGGCTGAGCCGCTTCGACCTGCTCACCCACCAAGGCGCCCGCTTCACCGGGATGAACTTCACCGGTGAGCATGCCGATCTGCCGGCCAAGAACATCCTCACCGGCATCGCGCTGATCTGCGCGCTGCTCTTCTTCCTCAACACCTGGCGACGCACCTGGCGACTGCCTCTGGTCGGGCTGGGCCTGATGGGGCTCTCCTCGGTCCTGCTCGGGATGATCTGGCCCGCGGTGGTGCAGCGCTTCCAGGTGGAGCCGACCGAGGCGGACAAGGAAGCGCCGTACATCGAGCGCAACATCGAGGCGACCCGCGACTCCTACGGCATCGCCGACACCAAGGTGACCGACTACAACGGGGTCTCCTCACTGAACAACGAGCAGCTGGCCGCGAAGGCGGTCGACAACCCCGGCGTTCGGCTGGTCGACCCGCGCCTGGTACAGCAACTGTTCGAGCAGAAGCAGCAGGTCCGCGGCTACTACTCCACCGCACCGATCCTCGACGTCGATCGCTACCAGATCCTGGGCCGGGAGCGGGATCTCGTGCTCGGTGTGCGCGAGCTGAACCAGAACGGCCTGCCCGACAACTCCAAGAACTGGTCGAACCTGCACACCGTCTACACCCACGGCTACGGTGTCATCGCCGCCTACGGCAACCAGCGCCCCGCCGACAACGGCAAGCAGGCGACCGGCACCGACCCGGCCTGGGCGGAGAAGGACATCCCGCCGCGCGGTGAGATCACCGACGAGTCCGGCGGCTACGAGGGCCGGATCTACTTCGGCGAGCAGAGCCCCGACTACTCCGTCGTGGGCAAGGCCTCCAGCTCCTCGGCCGACGTCGAGCTCGACCTGCCCGGTGGCGCGGAGTCGGACGACGAGCAGACCACGACGACGTACGACGGCCAGGCCGGCGTGCCGATCTCCAACCTGCTCAACAAGCTGATGTTCGCGGTGCGCTTCGGTGACGCCAACCTGGTGCTGTCGCAGCGGGTGCACGACAACTCCAAGATCCTGTTCAACCGCGACCCGCGCTCGATGGTCGAGAACGTCGCGCCCTGGCTGACCGTCGACGAGGATCCGTTCCCGGCGGTGGTGGACCACCGGATCGTGTGGGTGATGGACGGCTACACCACCAGCGACGGATACCCGAACGGTGAGCTGGAGTCCTTCGAGTCGATGACCAACGACGCGTTGGCGCAGAACAGTGGCTTCCAGACCCTGCCCACCGACGAGATCAACTACATGCGCAACGCGGTGAAGGCCACCGTGGACGCCTACGACGGCACCGTCACGCTCTATGCCTGGGACGAGTCGGACCCGTTGCTGCAGGCCTGGCGGTCGGCCTTCCCCGGCACGGTGAAGGATCGCAGCGAGATCCCCGACGAGCTGTTGCCGCACTTGCGCTACCCCGAGGACCTCTTCAAGGTGCAGCGCTATCAGCTGGCGTCCTACCACGTCACCGACGCCGCCGACTTCTACGAGCGCAACGACCAGTGGTCGGTGCCGGCCGATCCCGACCAGCACGACAGCCTGCAGCCGCCCTACCGGCTCACCGTGTCGCCGTTGGGTGGGGAGGAGGCGCCGGCGTACTCCCTGACCTCGGTGTTCGTGCCCACCAACCGCAGCAACCTGGCCGCCTTCTTGTCGGCGGACTCCGAGGCCAACACCGACGGCTACGGCACCTTGCAGATCCTGCGGCTCGGGTCCAACGAGCAGATCGCCGGGCCGGGTCAGATCGCCAACCAGATCGGTGCCGACGAGGACGTCAAGGAGGCTCTGCTCAGCTATCGCCAGGGCGACTCGAAGGTGCTGCCCGGCAACCTGCTGACGCTGCCGATCAACGGTGGGCTGCTCTATGTGCAGCCGATCTATGTCCAGCGGTCCGGCGGCGAGGGCAACTACCCGGTGCTGCAGTTCGTCGCCGTCTCGCTCGGCAAGGAGGCGGTCGGCATCGGCACCACCTTCGATCGGGCGATCTTCGATCTGCTCGGCCTCAGCGGTTCCACCGAGACCGGCAATGGGACTGGCAACGGGAACGGCAACGGCAACGGCAACGGCGGGAAGGGTGACGGCTCGGTCGCCAGCCAGGTCCGCAACCTGCTCTCCCGTGCCGACCGGGAGTTCCAGCTCGCCGACGATGCGCTGCGGACCGGCGACCTGCAGGGCTATGCCGACCACGCCCAGAAGGCACAGGAGTACGTCTCCCGAGCACTGCGGCTTGCCGACGAGAAGGCGGCGGATCGTCGGGGCGGGTGAACCGTTCGGGAGGCTGAACCGTCTCCTCCGCTGGCAGCCGACCTCTCGATGACCAGCGTGGTGTGGGGCACACGGTTGGACCTGGTCTGCGAGTACGCCGGCGGCGGCGCGCGGTCCGAGGGGCCGGACGAGACCTTCGCCAGGTATGTCCGAACCGCCGACGGCGACCAGGAGCGGGTGGCCACCTGGCGTGCCGTGCCAGGCAAGCCGATGCGGCTGACCGCCGCCACCGCCACCGGGGTCGACGACATCGTCACGGTCGTCGCGAGGGTGACCTGCACGAGCGCGGGGCGCAGCACCTGATGGTGGAGGGGGGTGCCAGCGTGCACACGCCGTTCCTCACCGGGGATCTCGCCGACGAGCTCCAGCTCGTGGTGGCCCCGTTCTTCGTTGGCGACTCGCGGGCGCGGCGCTTCGTCGACGACGGGAGGTTCCCCTTCGACGGGGAACGGCGGGCGACGCTGGCCGACGTACGCCGGATCGGGGACGTGGTGCTGCTGCGCTATGCGCTGTCAGCTCGCTTCGAGGGCTGAATCGGCTGTGTGGTGCCCGGCGCGGCGGGGGAGCGACAGCGCGACGAGGAAGCCGGGCACTGCCCAGAGCGCGAGCACGGTCAGCGCGGCGACGGGGTGGCCGATGGCGGCCTGCACCGACAGCACCACGATCACGCCGCCGAGGTTGCCCGCCATCAGCAGCACGCCGGTGGCGGTGCCGGCGCGCTCCGGTCCGACGTGGATCTCCGACCAGTCGAGCACGACCGGGAGCGTGCCGAGGAGGGTGAAGCCGACGGCGGTGAGCAGCGCACCGACGAGTGCCGGTGGATGGACGACCGCGATGACGAGTAGCGCGGCGGCGAGCATGAGCGTGGTCACGATGCCGAGTGCACGGCGCAGTTCGCGGGCGGCGACGAAGCCGGGGATGACCGCTGCGCCGGCAACGCCCGCCACCGTCATCACCGCGATGGTGCCGCCGGCGACGCCGCTGTGACCGAAGTCGTTCATGATCGCGTCCAGCCAGGTGGCCAGGGCGTTGTAGGCGCCGAAGCCGATGAAGAGCATGCCGGCCAGCTTCCAGATCAACGGGTCGCGCCGCAGCCACCCCAGCCCGGCCTGGCCGTGAGTGTCGGTAGCGTGGTGGGGGAGTCGCAGCGAGGCGATCACTGCAAGCGCGGCTAGGACCGCGAACGCCGCGTGCACACCGAGCAGCAGGCGGAATCCACCGAGGTCGAGCAGCCACGACGACGCCAGCACCGCGCCCAGGATGCCGAGGAACTGGGCGCCGGAGGCGATCGAGATCGCGGTGGTCTGCTCCTCGGGTGGGAAGTAGCGTGCGGCGATCTTGGTGCTGGCGTTGAGGACCAGCGGCTGGCCGATCGACATGACGGCCTGGCCGGCGAACACCCAGGCGTAGGACGTCGGGTCGACCAGGCGGAGCAGCGCACCACTAGCGGTGAAGATGGCTCCGGCGATCAGGGCGTGGGTGTAGCGCCGGTCCATCCATCGGCCGGTCGGGATGGCAAGCAGCACGAACATGGCCGGGTTGATGACCGCCAGATCGCCCACCGCACCCTCGGAGACGCCGAGTTGGACCTGGGTCTGCTCGGTGACGGAGGCGAAGGTCAGCCAGAGCAGCTGCGTGGTCATGACCAGCAGTGCGAACGCGCCGAGCGCGATCCAGCGGGTGCGAATGCGGTCAGGCATGTCGAGAAGCATCACACTCGGGGGCTGCGAGTGCACGCATCAGGTCCGCAATCGCTGGAAGCGGAGCTGACCGTTGGGCAGCACCTGATGCTGGTAGCCCGGGTCGTGGGCGCGGTGATGGTGACGGGAGCAGAGCAGGGCACCATCGGCGAGGTCGGTCCGGCCACCGGCCGCCCACGGTCTCTCAAGGTGGTGGGCCTCGCACCAGGTCGCGGGGATGGTGCAGCCCTCGGCGCGGCATTCTCGGTCGCGCAACGTCATCGCAAGTCGCTGCGCTGGTGTGAACAGGCGGCTTGCCCTGCCGACATCGAGGACTTGTGACGGGCCGCCGAGCACCGCCGGGATGATGGTGGCCATGCAGGCCAGTCGTCTGGCCTCGCCGGCGCTGATCCGGCCACCTCCGGAGATCTCGGCTGCGCCGAGACCGTCGCGGAGCTGCTCGTAGTCGATGGTGACCACCATCGTCGTCGAGCTGTCGCCGTGCTGGGGGAGCAGCTCGGCAGGATCCGCTCGAGCAGGGCGCAGAACGCCTCGCCCAGACGCTTGGAGTAGGGCCAGCGCCGCTCGCGACCCATGTGGGAGTCGGCGTGAGGGTCCCAGCTGGGCTCGGGGTCGGGATCGGCGTCCCCGGGGCGCTGCCGGGGCGAGGCGAAGGACTCGAGATAGATGCGCAGTCGGTCGGCGATCGTCTCAGCCTGGTCCGCAGTCACCGCCCGTGGAGCAGGGCGTCGTGGAGCTGGTGCCAGCGATCGACGAGTGCCTCGCCCAGGCGGGCTGACCGGACTGCGGAGCGATAGTCAGATCGGGTCGCGTGGGCGAGCCAGTCGGCCGAGGAGCGCGCGCCATGCTCCGCCGCGACGTCTTCGGAGACGGCGACTACCGCCATCGCCAGGCCGTCGATCCGATCCCGCAGTCGGAACAGTCGGGTCACCGCCTCGTTCTTCTCGCGGATGCTCATGAACACCGGGTTGCCCGAGACCGCCTCGTCGACCAGGGCCTCGAGGTCGTCGAGGCGCGCCACGATCGGGTTCCCCTATGGCACCACTGCTGACCTGGACATGCATCCACGCTAGAGCAGACTTCCGACATTTTACGACTACCAGTTCTGAAACTGTAGACAGCGTCTCGTGAGGGTCTCGTGAGGGTCAACTGTGAACGTTTCGCGGTGCATTCCGGGCCACGGGCCGAGCGCCGGGGGCGAGGACCCGATAGGAAGGACCCATGAACTCTTCCGTCGCGACGAGCGCCCGCGCCGACGATGCGGTGCGCCCGCTGGCGCCGGGCTACTTCGCTTTGGTGATGGCGACCGGCATCGTGTCGGTCGCGATGAACAACGCAGACCAGCCCGTGCTGTCGGGTCTGTTGCTGGCGATCGCGCTGGCGGCGTACGTCGTGCTGGTGGTGCTCTAGCTGCTGCGCATCGTCCGGCATCGCGACGCGATGGCCGACGACTTCGCCGACCCGGCCCGCGCCTTCGGCTTCTTCATGTTCGTCGCGGCCACTTGCGTGCTCGGCAGCAGGCTGGTCGAGCAGCGCCACGGTGTGGCCCTGGTGATGCTCGTCGTCGCAACACTGGCCTGGTTGCTGCTCGCCTAGGTGATCCCGTGGACCGCCGTACTCGGCCAGGCGAAGCGGCCGATCATGCAGACCGCCAACGGCACCTGGTTCATTTGGGTGGCCATGGGCGCGCCACCGCCATCACCGTCGTCACCGGCGCCCGCATCGTCGGGATGGCCGACGCCCCGATGGTCGACGCCACCCGCGGCCTGATCGCTGGCGCGTCAGCGTTCTTCTGGGCCTTCGGCACTTGGCTGATCCCGCCGCTGCTGGCTGCCGGCTACTGGCGCCACTTCAGCAACGGCATCCCGCTGCGCTACGAGGCCGCGATGTGGAGCGTGGTGTTCCCGATCGGGATGTACGGCGTCGGCTCCCGCTTTCTCGGCGAGGTCGACCACCTCCCCATCATCCGCGCCATCGGCGCCGGGGAGGCGTGGTTCGCCCTCGCCGTCTGGGCTGTCACGTTCATCGCCATGCTCACCCACCTCTCCCACACCCTCCTCGGCCGATTTGGAACCCCCGCCCCCGCCGGGTAGCCTTCTCATCACCGACGCGGGGTGGAGCAGTTCGGTAGCTCGCTGGGCTCATAACCCAGAGGTCGCAGGTTCAAATCCTGCCCCCGCTACTCGTTTCAGGCCCGAGATTCAGTGAATCTCGGGCCTGAAAGGTTTAGAGATTTGATGCATGGGCCAGAAATGGGCCACTCTTGCCGCTCCGCAGCGGTGATCGAGGCCTCGCCGCGAGATCTATGCCCGCTACTGCACGTTGTTGCTCGCTCAGGCGGGGAGCACGGCACACCTAGCGTGCATGGACACCCACACCGCGTTGAGCGGCCTTGCGCCGCTGATCGGGATCGAGGAGCTCGCCGAGTACCTCGACCTGCCTGTGAAGACGCTTTACAAGTGGCGTCAGGAGGGCGTCGGCCCGGCCTCGGTCCGGGTCGGGCGTCACGTCCGGTACTTCGTCAGCGACGTGCAGGACTGGCTCTTGGAGCAGCGAACGTCGACCCGGACCGAGGCGGGGTGAGCGGTCATGGCTGGTAGGCGACGCACAGCCATCGGAACCTTCGGGGCCGTTCACTACGAGAAGCTGCCCAGCGGCCAGATCCGGGCGCGCACGCGCTACCGCGACGACGACGGCAGCCTCCGTCGAGTGTCGACGGTGGGTGCGACGCAGAGGGCGGCCGAGCGCAATCTCAAAGAGGCACTGGCTGCGCGTGCGAGTCGGACGACGTACGCCGAAGTCACGCCGGACAGTTCGTTCGCCAGGTTGGTCGAGCTGTGGCTTGACGACCTGGACCTGGAGGGCAAGATCGCGGAGAGCACGCGAGCGCTCTATGAGCGCAACATGCGCCAACTGGTGATGCCGGCCTTCGAGAACTACACACTCCGTGAGATCACAACTGGCCGAGTCGATCGCTTCCTGAAGGCGATGGCGAAGGCGAAGAGTTACAGCACCGCGAAGCAAGCCAAGACCGTGCTCAGCCTCGCTCTCGGTCTGGCGGTGCGCTACGACGCCTTGCGCGAGAACCCCGTGCGGGAGACCGCGAAGCTCCGCAAGCCTCCGTCGCAGGCCAAGGCTCTGACGGTCGAGGAGATCGAGGTCATCCGCGAAGCCGCACGCGGTTGGCGACGTGGCTCGGGTTTCGCAGGGCCACCGCCGGACGGGCAGTTGGAGCAGATCATCGAGGTCATGCTCGGCACGTCCGCCCGCATCGGCGAGGTCTTGGCGATCCGCAAATGCGATGTCGACGTCACGGTCTCTCCGGCGACGGTGCGCATCTGCGGAACCATCGTCTCCCCAAAAGGCAAGCCCACACATCGTCAACATCACCCCAAGACGCAGAAGTCGCCCCGGACCGTTTCCGTGCCGCCCTTTGCTGCGGAGGTGCTCCGTCAGCGCCTCGTGCTCATCGCAGAGGAACACTCCGAGCACCTGATCTTCTTCAGCCGCAACCGCACCCCGTTGACGACCAACAACATCCGACGTCGGCTCAGGTCGGTTCTGGAAGATGTCGAGATCGAGGGTGTCACTCCGCATTCGTTCCGCCGGACGGTGGCGACGTTCCTGGACCGGGCCAGCGGCCCGGACCTCGCGGCCGAGATGCTGGGACACAGTTCGACCAAGATCACCAAGGAGCACTACATCCAGCCTGACGAGCGGGTCGACCCGGTCACAGCAGACATCCTGGAAGCGCTGGCTCCTCGGCGGGGAGGTGGCCAGGATGCCGTCTGACCATGAGGAAGCCGCAAAGGACCGGGCAGAGGTCACGGCACTACCATTGCGTAATGAAATGCATTACGATAAGCGTGTGTTCGAGCGCGTCGACTGGTCGAAGCGCGGCGAGTACATGCAGCGCAAGCACGGCATCACACCCCAGGTGGCCGATGACGTGCTCGACGACCCAAACCGGATCGTCATCGACCCCGACTACAACAGCACAAGCGGCGAGAGTGTCCGAATCATCGGCTTCTCGACCATCGCCGACGACATCGTCACGGTCATCGTGCTTCAGCACGACGGAACCGAGTACGGCGTCAACGGGTGGTCAGCCAACGAGAAGGACCGCCGCATCTACAACGAAGGCAGCTACGCCGGCGAGGAAGGAGAAGCCCGATGAGCAAGAAGATCGACGACCTGCTCGCCGCCGAGGCCAAGGCGGTCGAGGAGGCCGAGGCAAGAAGCGACCCGAACGAGCCGTTGCCGGCCCACGTCAAGGTCACGCGCGGACACCCGCGCGCACGCAACCTCCAGGTCCGCTTCCGCGACGACGAGTTCGACGAGCTGACGCAGTACGCCGAACAGCGCGGTCTACCTGTCTCGACGGTGGTGCGCTCACTCGTGCTCCAGGCGATCGCTCCCGCCGATGACCTCAAGTCCGCACTGGACAAGCTGGAGACCGACCTCGCGGCAGTGCGGCGCAAGGCCCTCAGCGCCTGACCGCCGGTAGGTTCAGTTCGTGGCACTCGCGGCGTTCACTCTCAACGGCACCCGGTACGAGTTGTCGAGCGACGTCGTGGAGGCGCGGTTGGTCGGCGTTGTGCCGGAGCCCATCCGCGAGCACGCCGCCCAGGTGAACGGGGTCTGGTATCCCGTGATGCAAGCCTTCGAGGTCGCCGTGGGCGTGCCGCGCTCAGAGTTCATCTCCCACACGGCACGGCGACACTTGGCGACGCTCGGCTTCCCGCTTCAGGGAAGGGTCGAGGGCCGGGACGAGGCAGCAGCCGCGACGGCGACAGCCAAGCCCGACTTGACGGTCGTCCGCGACTTTGGCGGTGAGGAGTGGCACACCGAAGCCAACGTGCAGGCATCAGTCGTGACTGCGCTGGCCGCGCGCGGCTATCGCGTTCTTTCGGTGGCTAACACCGCGACCAGGGAACACGGTGTCGACGTGGTCGCCTCCCGCGACGGCGCAACCGTCGGGGTTGAGGTCAAGGGTTACCCGAGCAGGAACTACGCCGACCCAGCTAGGCCCAGCGAACGCAAGAAGACCCAGCCAAGCACCCAGGCCGGCCACTGGTTCGCCGCCGCCGCCCTCGCCGCGATGAGACTGCGCGGCAAGGAGCCAGGGTGGAAGAGCGTGATCGCACTTCCCGACTTCAATCGGTACCGCGACCTCTTCACTGAAACGCAGGGGTCGTTGTCCGCTGCGGGAATCTCTGTGTGGTGGGTCGACGAGGACGGGACCGTCGACTTCGGCTAACGCCCGATCGCGGTGCCTCGGGGCTCCGGACGATGTTCGATCGCTGCCTCGAAGTCGAGGCGGTGCTGCGCGGCACCTTTCGGAGGCTTTCGTTGGACCGGCATCGGGCGCAGGTCGTGGTGCACGATCGCGAGCAGTTCGGTCTGAACGGGACCGGTGATGGGCAGCCACTTGCGTCGTGGGCCTTTGACCAGGTCGCCGTTGTCGTTCTCGATCGCGGAGACGATAACGCGCTGGAGGTAGAGGCGTTCTTTGATGCCGAGTTCGACGGCGGTGCAGACGCGTTCGTCGATGCCGGCGCTGATGCGTTCGAGTCGCCGGAGCTGCCCGGTATCGCTGAGACCGTCGTTGGGCAGCTTCTGCATCCGGGCTGCCGCGACTGAGCCTTCGCCGGCGGCGAGTCCGCCTTTGCCGTAGAGCCCGCCGACGTCGCGGGTCTGATGGACGAGGTGCCCGTAGGTCTCGGCACGCCGCTGCCACCGGGCTGCGAGCTCGGGGCTGCTGTCGGTGAGTCGTCGAGCGGCTTCGAGGGAGACGATGCGTTGGGAGTCCATGACGACGCGGAGGCTTTGGGCGTCGGGGAACTTGATCAGGTGGAGCAGCAGGTTGTGTTGGGCCTGGAGCACACCGGTGGTGCCCGGCAGGCCTGGTCCCTCGATGGGGCGTGTGGGTGGTTTCCAGCCGCGTCGGTCGACGGAGTAGTCGGGGTTGCCGTAGCCGGAGTACGCCGCGCAGACCTCGGCCGCGCGGCCGAGGCGTCCTGGGTCCTTCAGCTGCTTCCAGCCCGGGATGTTGGAGTAGCGCCGGTCCAGGCCGACCAGGGCGCGGGTGATCTCGGCGGCGTCGTGGATCACGGTCATGCACTCAGCTTCGGAGAGCCGTCCGTAGCCGACTCCGGCGTCGAAGTCGTGCTCTGCGAGGGCACACGCGCGGGCGGCTTGCCGCCACAGGTCGACCATCTCGAACCGTTGGCCCGAGACGAGTTCGTCGGTCGTCGGCAACCCGGCGGGGTCGGCGTCGATGGCAGCGTCGAGGCGGTAGCGCAGTTCCTCGGCCGGGCCGCGGGTGCGGGCGCTGGTGCCGGTCAGGTTGATCCGCGGGTTCGCGGCCCGCATGGCTTGGTGGCACCAGGTGAGCACGGCGTGGCGGTAGCGGGCGATCTGTTCGCCGATCTGTTCGCGTTCGGTGACGGTGGTGGTCGCCGGGACGCTGTGGAGCCCGGCACCGCCAATGCGTTGCTGGATGCGGTGCTGGGTCAGCAACTCACGCAGCGAGTCCCGCAGCAGCCGCGTGTTCTCGCCGTACATCACGGGGCATCCAGCTCGCGGGCGGAATGCAGCATGTCCAAGACCAGCTCGACGGTCAGACCATCGATCCCATGCGTGGCGAGGTCCTCGATGGCCGACTCCGCGACCGTGAACAGCACGCCGCGGTCGGTGGCCGCGACCGGGCTGATGGCGGGGATGAGGTCGCCGTGGATGAAGTCGATCTGGAGCAGGACGCGGTCGTACTCGATGGAGGCGTCGATGGTGACGGCGTTGTCGGCCAACGCGGCAAGGTAGGAGCGGGCCTCGGCGAGGGTGACCGCGTGGGCAAGCAACATGTGACGGTGCCTTTCGACAAGAGGGGTGGCGGAACGTCCACCGTGGAGCCGGAAGCCGCTGACTCCGGCAGAAGCTGGCGTGGGTGTGGACAACCCGCCGCAACGGAATGGGTGTGTAGGCGCTACGAGGCGGCTCGGACCTGTTCCTCGATAGCTCGCCGGGCGGCCACGTCCTCGGCCACGAATGCCGCGAAGTCGGCGTCGCGGTCGAGAATCTCGACCTCCGGTGCGGGCTCGTACGGCGCCTCACCCGGCCACGCGGTCTGCCGCGTCGGCCGGTCGCGGTCCAGCCGTGTGCCACTGAGCGACACCCACTCCCGAAGTCGCTGCTTGGCCTTGTGGAACTCGCGGTGCCATGCCAGCGGGCCCGCCGGGGAGCCTTCGGGGTCATACGCGTTGACCCGGGCGATGTGGAGCGCCGAGAGCTCCCAGATCAGCTCGTCGTGGCGGTGCCACAAGGGAGGAACCACAGCCGGCGGGAGCCCGTACGAGTGGCATAGCCACTTCACGAACCTGTTCAGGTCGTCCCACTCCAGGAGCGCTTCGTCCGCACTCAGCACGTTCCAGTCGACAGGGCGCAGCGGGCGCTCGTCGTCGAAGTCGGCGGCCCCAAAGACGGTGTCGGGACCGCCGAACTCGAACAGGTCGCCGCGCTCGAACTCCAGCGTCTGCTGACCGGATTCGACGTCGGTACTCACCGCTGCGTCCTCAGAGGCTGACGGACTGCGCCGGCTCGTTGACCAGGTTGAGCTCGCCGTTCGGCGGGTCGGGCTGCTGGGCCGGGGTCCGGTCCACGACGTAGCGGGTGCGGGCGCAGTCGTGCCCGATGCGACGGGCGACGAACTGCTCCCGGATCTGGCGGGGACCGCCGGGGCGGTCCTGCTCGTACTCGTGGATGTAGCCCGACGCGACGATCTGGTCGCCGGGCTTGAACCTCGGGTAGGCCCGCTCGGCCGCGCGGTCGAACAGCACCAGGTCGCAGTAGACCGGGTCGAGCAAGGTGTTCGACCCGTCGACCTCCTTGCGGTGCTGCTCGATACCGACCCGGCAGAACAACCGCGGGTGGCCCTTGCCGGTGAAGGTCAGTTCCGGCGCGGTCGCGATGTAGCCCTGGAGGCTCATCTGGGTGGGAATCGTCATCGTCTGGCTCCTGACATCGCGCAGTCGCCCGGACGGCAACCGCTCTCAGGAGTCAGGTGTGACGGCGGTGCCGCGCTGTTAGCCTTGAGGCGTCCCTCCGGCTCCGTGGACGTCACAATGCGGGTGAGCCGGGCGCATCAGCGCATACCGCCGCCGTGCCGTTCGTCGATAGAGGCGAGGCGTCACTCCAATCAGTCACTTCTGTTGGAGGTCGCCATGTGCACCAAGGTCCCGTACGCGAACCGCTGGCTCGCGCGCCAGGCCCTCACGGCTCTTCGAGCGTCCGGTTGGACGGTCCGCTCGGTTCATCCCTGCTTCGAGAACCACCCTGGCTGCTGGCACGTCACACGCCAGAAGGGTCGAGGCTGGTGAAGCCACGACCTTCCGGGCCTGGTCTCCTAGAGGGCTCCGGCTGCGTTGCGGAGGTCCCCGGCGGTGTGACGCATGTTGGTGATGACGTATCGGCCGCCTTCGATGAAGTCGCCGGTCCAGGGGTCAAACAGCACGTCGCTCTCGAACTTGTCGGCGCCGGCGTCGATCTCGCGGGCCGCGCGCACCGCGACGCGCACGGGCACCGGCAGGGCTGCTTGGGACTGCGATCCCTCGGTCACGACCGAAGCGAGCGCGCTGGCCAGTTCCAGGACCTCCAGAATGGGGTCGCTGCTGGCCTCATCGAGCCAGCAGAGCTTCTCAGCGGCGATCCCCAGCAGGTGCTTGAGGGCAGTTCCGACGCTCTCGGCGTTGACGTGCGTGACCCACTCGGAATCCGGGGTTTCGGCGGTGAGGCCATAGGGGTTGTGCATGGCGCTTCCTCTCGGCTGGTTTATCTACGGCGGAGTGCCGCTTCAACTTGGGTGCGGTGCTCGCGGATCTGGTCGGCGTTCTTGCGGCCGGTCCAGGGGCGCAGGTCGGTGACCAGCGGCGGGGCGCTTCGGAGCAGCACGAGGGCGGTGCCGAACGGCAGGGTGCGGATGACCTCGGGCGGCATGACCGGAACCCGCCGGATGGAGCGCTGCAACGAGCGGGAGCCGTAGTCGCCGACCGAGATCGTGTCGGTCTTCTCGTCCCGCTCGCCGATCAACGCGGAGAGATCTTGGAGATCCTTGGCTGAAGACGTACCGCCAAGGACGACCTTGACGATGCTGGCGTCCCAGATAGCACCGGCGGCGTGGTCGCCCCACTTGTCCCGTGCCTGGGAGAGCGACTGAAGCACCGGCACGGTGGTGATCCCGGTGCCGCCGCCTTCGGCCATGAGGACCGGGAGTGACGGCAGCGGTGAGAGGTTGCCGATCTCGTCGAGTGCGAGCAGCAGAGGCACCACAGTCGCTGAAGTGGTGATCGCCGAGACCGGCGGCGACTTCACCCGATTCCCCACCCCGGGTCACCTCGCGTCCTGGGCCGGGGTCTGTCCCGGACATCACGAATCCGCAGGCCGGGTCAAGTCGACCCGGACCCGTCCCGGGAACCGACACCTCAAAGGAGCCCTCGGCACCGCAGCCATGGCCGCCGGACGCAGCAAGAGCACCTACCTGGCCGCCCGCTACCGACGCATCACGGCCCGGCGAGGCAAGACCAAAGCCATCGTCGCCATCGAACACTCTATCCTCACCGCGATATGGCACATGGCCCGCACCGGCGCCCTCTACGACGACCCCGGCCCCGACTTCTACACCCGCCTCCACCCCGAGAACACCAAGAAACGCGCCATCCACCAGCTGGAGGCCATGGGCTACCACGTCACCCTCGACAAAGCCTCCTGACCGACACCTCTGGCTGAGAGAATCTTCGACTCAGCCGGGAGAACTCGACTCCCGCCGAGGGCGTCCGCCGTCGCGAACTCGATCACGGCACAACAAGGGTCAGGCATTCCGCGACGCATGCGGGCTTGGCGCTGGCCGCCAGTTCGACGATGACTAATGTCCGCACGTCCAAGCCTGGGTCTCGCTCAGTGACCGACTGCAGTTGCACGCCGGCGCGTACTCGGGATCCAGCAGGCACGGGCGCTGGAAAGCGAAGTCGATTCGCGCCGTAATTGATGACCATCCGCACGCCCTCGACCCGGTAGACCTCCCAGGCGAGCATTGAGACCATAGAGAGCGTCAGGTATCCGTGTGCGATGGTCGTACCGAACGGCCCCTCCGCGGACCTCTCGCGATCGACGTGAATCCATTGGTGATCGCCAGTCGCCAGCGCGAATCTGTCAATCATCTCCTGCGTCATGTCGTGCCATTCGGAATAGCCGAGGTGAACGCCAGCTGCGTCGACCAGATCGTCGATGCTTGTGAAGATCTGCATGCTGCTCCTAGGTGAACGGCGCTTGTGGGGCGCCTTGTGTCGCAGTTGGAGCGGCGACGCGACGATTGGTCGGCACGTCAGACCACAGCCCCCGCGCTGGTGTGAATTAGCTGTCCGGTGATCTGTCGACTTGCACGAAGGCACAGAAAGGCGATGACGTTCGCGACGTCCTCCGGCTCGGACAGGCGCCCCAGGAGGTTGGCGGTTGGCCCCTCGCGCACGCTTCTTTCGAGGGTCTCGTCGTCGCCGACGATCTGGCGGGCGATCTCGGTCCTTGTGAGTCCAGGTACAACGCAGTTCACGTTGATGTCGAATCTGCCGAGTTCACCGGCCGCGATCCTGGTGAGCGCCTGGAGGCCGCCCTTGGACGCGGCGTAGGCTGGCGTCGCGTCCGTCGCCCGGAATGCGGCGCTGGAGCTGACGTTCACGACGCGACCGCCACGTCCTTGGGCGACTAGGCGGTTGGCGACGGCCTGGGTCACGATGAAGGGCGCCCTCAGGTTGACGCGATAGATCCGGTCGAAGTCCGCTGCAGTGGTGTCGACCAGCGTGCCCGGTGTGTTGATCCCGGCACTATTCACGAGAGCCCACAGTTCACCTGGCTGTTCCACGGCGTGCCCGACGATCTCGTCCGCCGACTCCAGCTCCGACAGGTCAGCTGCGATCGATGTTGCGCGGCCGCCGGACTCCTGGACTGCCTGAACCAACGCCTCGAGACCGGTGAGATCCCGGTCAACAGCGACGATATCGGCGCCGTTGGCAACTAGCTTGAGCGCGGTTGCTCGTCCGATGCCGGCCGCGGCCCCAGTGACGATCGCGGTCTTGCCTTGGAGCTCTCGGGACTTCTCCGACACGTCTAGCTCTCCCTCGGTTCGAAGCGGTGGGCCATACGAAGTGGCGCTTGACACATGATGCCCGTCACATGCAGTGTTGTTCAACAACACAGTAGTAGGGAAGTTGGGAAGGAGGGGTGCAAGTGGTCGCGAAGTCAGGGTCGATTGCAGCCGCGGGGACAGGTGGATCTCGCCGCCCGTTTGAGCCGTTGAACATTGCGCCCGCGTACCGGCTCATCTACGAAGCGATCGAACGCCAGATCGTCGAGGGCTCCCTCCGTGACGGAGAGGAGTTGCCATCGGAGACTGAGCTGGCAGCTGCGTTCGGGGTCACGCGAAACACGCTTCGCGAAGGGATCCGACTTCTAGAGCAGAGCGGCTATGTGACCAGGCAGACCGGAAAGCGCCTGGTCGTCACGCGCCCGCACTACACCGGACAGTCGCACATCGCATCCAAGGCTCTCGTCATGCACGCGGTCACTTTCCGCGAGCTCTGGGAGGTCTCGCTCCTACTAGAAGCCGGATCTGCGGCTATGGCTGCACCGCGAATCTCCGACGACCTACTCCTCGAACTGGACCGCAACGTTGAGGCAATGCGGGAGAACCTGGAAGGGGGCCGCGAGATCATCACCCTCGACATCGAGTTTCACAACATCATCGGCTTCAGCTGCGACAACAAGGCCATGGAGCTGGCCCGTGAGCCGATCAGCCTCCTGTTGTACCCCGGCCTGAAGAACCTGTTCTCGCACCCAAAGGCTGTGAACGCTGGGTCCCGGATGCTCGAGGCGCACCGCGACATCGTCGAGGCCCTGCGCCGACGAGACAGCGAGGCCGCGGAAGCAGCGATGCACCGCCATATGCGCGACTTTAAGCGCGGATACGTCTACTGCGGGATCGACATCAACGCGCCGCTGGACGCGAAGACGGTCCTCGATCAGTCGTAGTGAAAGCACCCGACCTCCAAAGGAATGACCGTGCCCGAAAGTCTGTCCAGGCCACTCATTGACGCCGAAGTCGCAGCGCTCTCGAACATCCGCGGCCTTCGGGTGTTCGACCTTGAGACTGTCCGTTTCCCTGGAATGCCCCAGTACGCGGGCCATTTCCCGTTCACAGTTCTGACCTACCGATCTCCGCGTGGCATCCAACAGGCCGGCGACGAGGCGTGGCTCGCCGACGGGAATGAGGTCAACTTCAACTTCACCTCAGAGGTGATCAGTTGCACGGTCCACACCGGCGCTCACGTAGACGCCCCAGCCCACGCCACCATCGGTCCTGACGACCACTGGCATGGCGGCGGCAACGCGGCCGACCACCTAGGCGACTTCGGACCGCAGCACGGCGACGCCGCCACTCTGCCGGTGATGATCGGTCGGGGAATTCTCGTGGACATCGCAGCTCATCTCGGTCGCGATCGCCTCCCGGGCGGGTATGCGATCTCGCTGGACGAGTTCGACGGAGCCCTGCGCGCGCAAGGACTCTCAATCCAGTCGCACGACGTGGTTCTCGTCCGCACGGGCCAGATGTCCGCCTGGCCAGACGGCGATGAGATGGACAAGACCTTTGGCGCAGGGATCACGCTCGAAGTCGCCGAGTACTGCATGAGTCGAGGTGCCTCAGCACTTGGAAGCGACAGTGCAGCAGTCGAAGTGATGCCTTCGGTCCGCCCAGGACACCCACACCCGGTTCACGAACTGGTGCTCATCGAGCTCGGTCGCCAAATCATGGAGAACCTCTACCTCGAGGACCTCCACGAAGCGCAGGTATCGGAGTTCGTCTTCTTCTGCGCTCCGCTAAAGATCAGGGGAGCCACCGGGGCCATGATCCGTCCGATCGCCATCGCGTGATCGCGTGAGGACCGGCAACGAAGGAGCGTTCTCATGAGCTTCTGGGATTATCTCAACTCAAGATCACCTGAGCTGCAGGAATCTGCCTGGGGACACATCGAAGTAACGGCGGCGGCTCTGGGGATCGCAATCGTCCTTGGTATAGGACTAGGGATCCTCGGTCATTTGGCGGCTTGGACCAGAGGAGTGCTTGTTGGACTGTTCGTCATCCTCTTCACGGTGCCGCCGCTCGCTCTTCTCAGTCTGTTGATTGCACCCGTCGGGCTCGGTTTCCGGCCCTCGGTCATTGCACTCGTCATGTATTCAGTGCTGCCGATTTTGCGAAACACGCTCGTCGGTCTTGGCAGCGTGCCTGCCTCGCTTACGGATGCTGGCGTCGGCATGGGGATGAGCCGACTCGAACTTCTGTTCCTTGTGCAGTTGCCCGTGGCGTGGCCGATCGTCATCGGAGGTGTGCGGGTCGGCGCCCAAATCGCCATCTCGGTGGCAGCGGTCGCGGCCTACATCGGATGCCCGGGCTTCGGAAATCAGATATTTGAAGGACTTGCACGCTTTGGGGCCGTCAACTCCTTCAACGCCGCACTAGCAGGAACCCTCGGAGTCGTTCTTGTTGCGGTTCTCTTCGACGTCGTTATCGCGGGGGTCGGGCGACTCGCCGCACCGGAAAGGGTGTTCAAGTGAGCTTCAACCCGACTAGCGAGAACTCGGCACATCCAATGATCGAGTTCCGCGGAGTCTCGAAGGAGTACGGCCGGGGGAGTGCGCCGGCCGTCAGGAACTTGAACCTGACCGTGGGTCGGGGCGAACTGCTAACTCTTGTGGGACCGTCCGGTTGCGGCAAGACGACCAGTCTCAAGATGATCAACCGGCTCATTGAGCCGACGTCAGGCGAGATCATGGTCGACGGTCGAAACCTGCGGGACCTCAAGGCGGTCGACCTGAGGCGTCACATCGGCTACGTGATCCAGCACGTCGGACTGTTTCCGCACATGAGCGTCGCAGGAAACATCGCGGTCGTTCCCAAGATCCTTGGTTGGAAGAAGGACCGAATCGGCCAGAGGATTGAGGAAGTGCTGACCCTGGTTGATCTCGATCCGGCCGAGTTCGCGGGACGACGCCCGCGGGATCTCTCCGGCGGCCAGCAGCAACGGGTCGGTGTGGCACGCGCGCTCGCAGCAGACCCGGCCATCGTGCTCATGGACGAACCCTTCGGAGCAACAGACCCACAGACTCGTCAGGCTCTCCAACTTGAGCTGATCGCGCTCCAGAAGAAGGTCGCGAAGACGATCGTCCTCGTCACTCATGACGTCGACGAAGCCCTCAAGCTGGGCGACCGAATCGCCGTCTTCGGACCGAACGCGGAGTTGAAGCAGATCAGCACCCCTGCCGATCTTCTCAACCGCCCTTCGACTGAGTGGGTTCAACGGTTCATCGGTGGATCACCGGTGCTCCGCCACCTGCAGCTCCAGCACTTTGGGGACGTGAAGCTTCTCGCTCCGGTCGACATGGTGGGTGGCCAAGTCTCGTTCGGGGGCATGTCCCTGATCACAGAGGACGGGCGCCCTATCTGCTGGCAGGGTGCGGGCAAGGTTCCGATTGTGGCAACCATGCCCGTGGGCACAAACCTCGCCGATG
This sequence comes from Nocardioides sp., assembly GCF_047602075.1. Lineage (GTDB taxonomy): Bacteria > Actinomycetota > Actinomycetes > Propionibacteriales > Nocardioidaceae > Nocardioides. The sequence goes on along the minus strand of NZ_JASGIF010000001.1, from coordinate 1,720,711 downwards.
CGGTTGGACGGATGCTGCGGCAACCGCACGTGCCCATCGTTGTCGTTGATGATGAAGGCCGATATCTCGGCATTGCTGACATCCAGCTGATCAGCAGCACTTTGGCCGAGGGCGACTTGGACGGGACATCCGACGCCCCGGGGCGGGTCGCGGGTGACGACTGATGGCGACGATTGCGACCGACGTCCGGTCCCCACGGCTTCGTCGGCCTCGCGTAGGCGGGCTAGCGGCGAACGTCCTAGTTCCGGCCGTGATCTTGGCCGCAGCAGTCGCGCTCTACGTATGGGCGCAGGGTCAGGATCTTGACGAGATCGAGCAGCGCACGCTCAACCGCGACTTCATCGTGACCTCGCTCGAACAGCACATCAAACTCGTGATCGTTGCCACTGCCGTCGTTGCCGTGACAGCGATTCCGATCGGCACCTTGCTCACGCGCGGCCGGTTGCGCGCGTTTGCGCCAGCAGTCGTCGCGTTTGCGAATGCGGGTCAAGCCGTTCCGACCCTCGGCGTGATCGTGCTGTTGAGTTTCTGGATTGGAATCGGATTCGAAGTGGCGGTCGTCGGGCTCGCGATCTACGCGTTCCTGCCTGCGCTTCGGAACACCATCGTCGGCTTCAGCCAGGTCGACCCAAGCATCCTTGAGGCCGCACACGGGATGGGAATGAGCGGCTTCCGCACGCTCACGCGGGTCGAGTTCCCACTCGCCCTCCCGATCATCATCGCCGGCCTTCGAATCACCATCGTCTTGAACGTCGCCAACGCGACTATTGCGACCTTCGTAAACGCAGGCGGGATGGGCGCGTTGATCGTGAACGGCATCCAGCTCCAGCGCACGCCCGTGCTCATCGTTGGCGGCGTGACCGTGGCGCTCCTAGCAGTGTCGTTTGACTGGCTTGCGGGTCGCGCAGAGGCACTCGCAGCGCATATGGCGTGGGGATAGGCGCTCGGTCCGCCGAAGAAGTAGTTGACCATCCGAACAACATGGAGTGTGCAATGACTGGAAGATATCGACGGCTCCTCGGGGCGTTCGCCGCGGTGGGTCTGTTCGCCGCCTTGGCCGCATGCGGAGGAGGTTCTGACGACAGCGGAGCCTCCGCCGGTGGCGGCTCGATCAAGAAGATTCCGGCGCTCGAAGGCGTCACCTTCAAGCTCAGCGATAAGACCTACACCGAGAACGCGCTGAACGAGAAGATGACCGCCCTGGCACTGGAGGCCGCCGGCGCGAAGGTGGACTACCTTCCAAGCTTCGCAGCAGCGGAAGCCGCTCGGCAGGCGCTGGTCGCCGGCCAGATCGACATGTACTGGGAAGGGATGGCCTCCGGTTGGGTCGGATACCTCGGAAATAGTGAGCCGTTCGACACTGTGGACGCGATGTACGCGGCTCTGTCCAAGCAGGACTTGGAGGAGAACGGCATCAAGTGGCTTCCTCCGGCGCCGTTCAACGACACTTACGCGATCGCCGCGAAGTCGGAGACCGCAGACGACCTTGGCGTTCACTCCCTCTCCGACCTCGCCAATCTAACGAAGACGAATCCGGACGAGGCCACCATCTGCATCGAGACGGAGTTCCAGACGCGCAACGACGGCCTTCCTGGGATGTCGAAGGCCTACGGCATGGACTTCCCCTCGGACAACGTCAAGGTCGTCGACGCCGGCGTCGTCTATACCGAGGTGGCGAAGGCGGACACCTGCAACTTCGGCGAGATCTACTCGACGGATGGCCGCGTGAAGGGCCTGGGGCTGACCGTGCTCGACGACGACAAGGGCTTCTTCCCGATCTACAACCCGGCGCTCACCATGAAGAACTCGCTCTTCGAGAAGTACCCGGAGATCGAGGACTTAATGGCACCGATCCAGGCGAAGTGGACGGCTGATGTCCAGACGGCCCTGAACGCCAAGGTGGACGTGGACGGCGAGACCGTCGACCAGGTCGCGGAGGACTGGATGAAGGAGCAGGGCTTCATCGGCTGAAGCCCTGCTCCCAAGCGAGGCGGTGTCCAGACCGACTCGCACTGCAACCCAACAGTCCGCTCTCAAGTAGGAGAAGCAGCGTGCCAATTGAGCCGTTGATCGTCACGGTGGCTCCAACTGGTGGGAAACACACCAAGGATAGCCACTCGGGGATACCCCTCACCCCTGAAGAAGTCGCAGATGTCGCGGCGAAGGCTGAAAAGGCTGGCGCCTCCGTCATCCATGTGCACGTGCGCGACGTCCATGGCGGCTCCACGCTCAACCCAGCCCGCGCCGAGGAGTTCATGGCTGCGGTTCGTGACAGCTCGAACCTGATCTTTGAGTTGTCCACAGGTGGAAATCTCCAGCACCTGCAGGCAGAACGCTTGCAGGTGCTGGAGATCCGACCCGAGGTCGCGACAATCTCGTGCGGATCGGTGAACCTGGCGGATGGCGTATTCATCAACACCCGGGAGTTCTATGGCGAGTTGTATCGCGAGATCCGCAGGCTGGGCATCGTGCCCTCGTTCGAGATCATGGACCTCGGACACGCGACCGCCGCAGCACGCCTACTCCGCGGCGAGTTGGCGCAAGAGTCTCCGCTCTTCGAGATCATCGCTGGGACCGAGGGTGGAATGCCGAGCAGCACACTCGCTCTCCTCGCATGCCTCCAGGAGCTTCCGGCTAACTCTCACGTGTCGGTGAGCGGAGTCGGCGCGGATCCGACCGAAGCTTGGCTCTTCGGGCTGGTCAGCGCGAGCGGCATCAGGGTCGGGATGGAGGACAATCTGGTCAGCTCCGGCGGTCCCGACAACATCGACCTCGTATCGCAGGTAGTGGGTCTCGCGCGAAGCGCTGGGCGCCGGGTTGCAACGACTACCGAGGCGCGGTGGCTTCTGGGTCTTCAGGGACCGAGCAATGCGGAAGGCCCGGAGCGTGAATAACTCTCACGAAGTCCGCGCAGCCATCGCGGACGGTACGGATGCGCTTCAGGTCTATCGATTCATGCGCGCTGCCGGTGTATCTGACTACGGGACGCTCGTCGACCGAAGCATGGATCACGAGTGGTTCTACCCAAAGATCCTGGAGCACCTCGATCTCGAGTGGCCGGTGCCGTTTGAGCAAGTCGTTGACCTCAGCTCTGGTCCGTCGGCAGCACGATGGTTCACGGGCGGAAAGACCAACGCCACTTGGCTCGCGGTTGATCGATGGCTCGCGACGGACCGCGCGGACGACCCCGCCTTGATCTGTTCGAGCGAGGATGGGTCCGCGAGCAGATTGAGTTTCCGGCAGCTGGCCGCCAAGGTCGCGCGAACGGCGGCCGGTCTGGAAGCAATCGGGGTTGAGCCTGGAGACCGCGTCGCGCTCTTCGCTCCCATGATTGAAGAGGCCGCCGTCGGCCTCCTCGCGATTGCGCGGATGGGCGCCGTCGCGGTGCCGTGCTTCTCGGGCTACGGTGCGCAGGCAATCGAGGAGCGCCTCAACCTCTCCCGCGCCAAGGTGATGATCTGCGCTGGCGGCGCTATGCGCGGCGGGCGGCGCATCCCGATGTACTCAACTGCCGCCCAGGCCGCGCGACGGGCCGTGCACCTTCGCACGGTGGTTGTGATCGGCGACGTCTCAGGTTCACAACCGGAGCTCGCGACCGGACAGAACAGGGTGGGTTGGGACGAACTCCAAGTACTCGCTGGTGACCGGGGTCCAGGCAGTCAACCACCGTTGTTCGACCCAGACCATCCGCTCCTCATTGCGTTCACGTCTGGCACGAGCGGTCGCCCCAAGGGCGCCATTCATACGCATGGCGGCTTGCCCTACCGGGGCGCCATTGACATGGCATTGCTCTTTGATGTCGGGCCGGCTGACCGAGTCTGCTGGGTCACCGACATGGGCTGGATCATGGGCCCCTTCCTCGTGATGGCTCCCATGACGCTCGGGGCGACGACTGTGCTCGTCGATGGACTGCCATCCTTCCCCTCGCCGGACCGGATGTGGCGCCTCGTCGAGGCTGAGCAGATTAGTCAGCTTGGCGTATCTCCGAGCTTCCTTCGAAGCCAGGCCGATCTCGGGGTCGCACCATCGCTTTCAAAGGACGCGAGCCTCCGACTCATGGCGACAACCGGCGAGGTTCTAACGACATCGTCTTGGGAGTGGGTCCGCGATCATGTGCGATCCGGAGCAGTCCCACTGATCAACTACAGCGGTGGGACGGAGGTCGGGTGCGGAATCCTTGCCGGGTCGCCGGCGAGCCCTGTGGCCGGCGGACGCTTCGCCGGGCCAAATCTCGGAATTGACGCTGCGGTCCTTGGAGATGACGGCCATCGCCTCGTTGATGAGGTTGGCGAGCTGGTCGTCAGGCAACCGTGGCCTTCGATGACCCGCGGTCTGTGGGGCAACGACAACCGGTTCGAATCGACGTACTGGTCGACCTTCCCTGGCATGTGGCGAAACGGTGACAGGGCAATCGAACACGCGGACGGAAGCTGGGAGATCGTCGGGCGCTCCGACGACGTCATGAAGCTTTCGGGCAAGCGCGTCGGCCCAAGCGAGGTCGAGGCAATCGCGATGTCCGTTCGCGGTGTCAAAGCGTCGGCGGCCGTGGGCCTCCCGGATCCAATAAAGGGGGAGGCTCTCGTAGTGGTGATCACTCGACACGAGACGGACCAGTCGAACGACGACCTCGAAGCGCTGGTGTCATCGAGGATCGCTGCCGGCCTCGGTAAGGCGATCAAGCCAGCCGTTGTTCGTGTCGTACCCGAGTTGCCAGTTACAGCCTCGGGAAAGATCGTCCGCCGGGCGGTGCGCGACTGGTGCGTTGGCGGCTCGGGCGGCGACCTGTCAACGCTCCAGAACCCGGACGCAAGGATCGGCATCGTTGCTGCACTGTCCGCAGAGGTCTCGAGGCCCACAGAGTGACTGACACCTTCGGCGCTCCTCGAGCTGACGATATCCAGGACCCACGAGACCTTCTTGACCTAACCGGCAAGACGGCCGTGGTTACTGGAGGCTCGTCGGGCTTGGGCGTCGGGATTGCTCTAGGTCTGGCGAAACTTGGGGCCAACGTGTGCGTGACCGGTCGCAGAGAGCCGCAGCTTGTGCGCACGGTTGAGGAGATCTCGGCTGTTGGGGCCATGGGTCGCTACGTGGTCGCTGACGTCTCGCGAGAAGACCACGCCCACACAGTCGTGGAGCAGACGCTCGACTCATTCGGCAGTGTTGACGTCCTGGTGAACAACGCTGGCCGCTCCGGAGCGGCGCCCGCGACTCGAGAGTCCTCCGACCATTTTCGCGTGATTGTCGAGACCAACCTGCACGGCACCTACTGGATGTGCCAAGCAGTCGGTCGCGTCATGGCGCCAGGATCCGCGATCGTCAACATTTCGAGCGTGCTTGCGCTCACCTCGGCCGTCCTTCCCCAAGCGGCATACGCGTCTAGCAAGGCCGGCGTTCTGGGCCTTACGCGCGACCTGGCCCACCAGTGGACCGGCCGCAAGGGAATCCGCGTGAACGCAGTCGCGCCCGGTTGGTTCGGCACGGAAATGACGGCCGAAATGTCCGACGACATGCTGCGAGGCATCGTCGACCAGCGGGTCTTGGCAGGTCGCCTGGGCTCGATCGCCGAGCTTGTTTCTGCGGTCTGCTTCCTCTCCACGCCCGCAAGTTCCTACATCTCAGGCGTCGTCCTCCCCGTAGACGGCGGCGTCCTTACAAACTGATAGGTGAATCAAAAGTGTTGATGTCGCATCCGAACCAAGCACGCCGCGCGGTGCCCCGCGCGACTCGGACTATCGCGCTCGGAGTGGTCGATGCCTGAGGCCGTGATCGTGTCAGCAGTACGGTCGCCGATTGGCCGTGCGGTAAAGGGCTCCCTGGTCGACATGCGTCCAGACGACCTAGCCGTTGAGATGGTCCTGGCCGCACTTCGCCAGGTCCCCGAGCTTGACCCGGTGGAGGTCGAGGATCTGATCCTCGGATGCGCCCAACCAGCCGGAGAAGCCGGATACAACCTGGCGCGGGCCGTCGCCGTGCTCGCCGGGTTTGACTCACTTCCCGGAACCACCGTCAACAGGTACTGCTCGTCAAGCTTGCAGACGACACGTATGGCGACCCACGCGATCCGCGCAGGCGAAGGGGAGGTCTTCATCTCTGCCGGCGTTGAAACGGTGAGTAGGTTCGGATCGGGTATGGCGGACGGCATGCCCGGCACGGCCAATCCTCGAGTTGATGAGGCTGTCGCCCGGAGCCGAGTGCGTGCAGGGGAAGGAGCGGCCGCGTGGACCGATCCCCGCTCGGTTGATGAGCTCCCCGATATCTATCTCGAGATGGGTCAAACGGCAGAGAACGTTGCCCAACTGATGGGTATCACGCGACTCGAACAGGACGAGTTCGCGGTCCGTAGCCAGAACTTGGCTGAGCTCAGCATGGCGAACGGGTTCTGGGCACGCGAAATCACTCCGGTTTGCACCCCTGACGGGCGGACCATCGGCTCGGATGACGGTCCTCGAGTAGGCACCACGCTGGAGGGTGTCGCCAGTCTTCGGCCGGTATTTCGACCAGACGGCACCGTTACTGCTGGCAACGCCTGTCCGCTCAACGACGGTGCTGCAGCGCTCGTCATCATGAGTGACCAGCGCGCAAGAGAGCTTGGCCTTACGCCGCTGGCGCGTGTCGTCTCGACTGCGGTCTCAGGGCTCTCGCCCGAGATCATGGGCCTCGGTCCGATCGACGCTTCGCGGACGGCGCTTGCTCGGGCGGGTCTCACGATGGGCGACATCGACCTGGTGGAGATCAACGAGGCGTTCGCCGTCCAGGTGATCGGCTCGGCCCGTGAGTTGAACATCCCGATCGACAAGCTCAACGTCAATGGCGGAGCAATCGCCATCGGTCACCCGTTTGGCATGACGGGCGCGCGGATCACGGCCACACTGATCAACTCCTTGAGCTTCCACGACAAGGAACTTGGCCTTGAGACGATGTGTGTCGGTGGCGGGCAGGGCATGGCGATGATCCTCGAGCGTCTTAGCTGAGGGCGGCCAGACATCGTGACCGTGATCGAGAACTACGACTCGTCGAACATCGCGTTTGACTTCGTCGGGCGCACCGCTGTCGTCACTGGCGCTGCGCAAGGAATTGGACTGGAGATCGCGCGACTGTTCATGGACTCTGGGGCCGCCGTGCTCCTTGTCGACCTCGACGAGGCGGCACTGGACCAGGCTGCCTCAGACCTCGCATGCAACGCCATCACCGCGGATGTGAGCAAGACCGACGACGCCAAGCGGGTGATCGAGGCGGCCGTTGAGATGAGTGGACGTCTCGACATCTTGGTCAACAATGCGGGCGTTCTTCGCGACAGGGTCCTGTGGAAGCTGTCCGATGAGGACTTCGACCAGGTGTTGGCTGTACATGCAGGCGGGACTTTCAGGATGACTCGTGCCGCCGTGACTCAGTTCCGGGAGCAGGGCTTTGGTCGAGTCATCAACGTGACGTCATACACGGGTCTCCATGGCAATTGGGGCCAGTCGAACTACGCGATGGCGAAGGCGGGCATCATCGGATTCACGAAGACGGCGGCCAAGGAATTGGCTGGCTTCGGCGTCACGGTGAATGCGATCTCTCCGAACGCTGAGACGAGGATGATTGCCGCGATACCGAAGGAGCGTCGCGAGGAGTTGCTTGCCCAGATTCCGGCTAGACGATTCGCACTGGCCAGTGAGATGGCAGCAGCGGTTGCGTTCCTGGCTTCGGCAGAAGCCTCCTACATCACTGGCGCCGTGCTGCCCGTCGATGGCGGGATCTCGATGTGACTCTGCAACCAAGCGCGCCCGAGACCCCGCTGCGGCCGGCACTCGGGATGGTGCGGAGTTTGCTCGATGGTCGCCGTCGAAGGCGGTGACGACAGTGGCAACGTCTCCGACATCTCGCGCGTGGACTCACTTCTAGTCCACGTCTCAATTTTCGATGACCCGAATCGTGGCGGGGGAGATGATTCGTGAGCCCATCTCAGAGGTGCACGCCAAAGAGGCCGGGACCCTGATGACGATGTGCGGTCTGTCGACCGTCACCTGGTTCAAGCTTCTGGGATCGACCATTCCAGTCGGTCGAGGATCATCGCTGTACACGCTGCGAGGCTATTGTCGCGACGCGCATCAAGGACAGGCGAAGCTTCCCGTCGAAAGAGGATGTGAGCCCTGCTGTGGTGCGTTAAAACGCGCGCAGTCTTCAGTTGTCGCCAGTAGGCCAGCGCCTTACCAAACGGCGCAATGTCAGCCAGATGAAGCCGCCGAAGCTTCCCGTTGCCACGGGCCGCAGGAGCGGTTCGCTCCACCGGAGAGTCCTGACTCTGATCGATGTCGTGGGTCGGTCTGGCGGAAATCACTTCGACTCCTCCGTGGCCACGCACGAGGTCATCACGGTGAATGGCGTTTTATTTTGTCCGCGAGGTGGCACCTTCAGAACGGCTTCGATCGGGCTCGTCGATGAGCGACGTCGGTACGAGAGGTCCATTGCCCGCCCCATCACATTCCAGGCACTGGCCGGAAGGCACCCTGTTGGATGGTTGTACGGTAGGGGCGAACGTCCCTACGTCCCGGCTGCTCGACAGGGTCTTCGATGCCTCCCACTCGCGCGGGTGCATCCCGCTCTGTACAGCGGCGGCCACGAGGTTGGCTAGGGCGTATGGCTTGTCCTTGGGCACCTGGTCGAGTGCACACCACGCCAAAGATCCGTGTCCGCTCAGCCAACTCGCGAAGGCGAGCAGTGACGCAGGAGCGGCTCTGACCTAATCGGGCGCCCGTTGAGTCCGTCCAAAGTGCGACGTTAGTGGAGGCGTTGCTGCGGTTCACGTCGAGCCAGAGCCGGTCTCGGGTCGGGATCGACTCAACAGCGACGAGCAGTCCCGCTGCGTCGGCGTCGGAGAGGCGTACGCCGTCGCGGTGGAACCGCTGCATCCGGCTCAGCGCCCACCGTCCCTCCAGCTTCGCGGTGTTCTCGCGTGCCGCATCGCGAGTCTCGGGAAGGAGCCGAGCGACGGACTCGCGGTCGCCGACGAAGGAGGTCGCGAGCGAGTCACGGGTGGCGGCCGGCTGGGGCCGACCGGTCAGGACGGTCGCAACGGCGATTCGGTCTCGGGCTGCGTCAGTCTGGAGGCCCATGTCGCCGGCGTCGAGGTCGGCCCATCGGGTGTCGTCGGCCCACAGCAGGACGCGGGTGTCGATGCCGATGGAGTCGAACCCGTTCGGCGAACTCGTGGCTGACGTCGGTGGCCATCTCGCGGTCCGCGGTCAGGCAGACGATGGCGAGGCTGGAGCCGGGTTGGGAGTAGCGGCCGTAGGCGTCGCGGATGGATCGCCACACCAGCTCGCGGTCGCGGGTAGTGGTCGGCAGGTCGACGCGCGCCACGGGAAGGTCGGAACCCATCGGCAGGAACACGCTGGACTCCTCGAGCCATGTTGACCGGACTACCAGCGGGAGGGTGGTTGGTAGATGTAGGCGCCCATGAGCAGTCGTCGTTGGGAGTCTGGGCTTGTCGCGTGATCTTGAGCATCTGGAGGTGGCCCGCTGGGGGCGTGTCGGCCCTGGCGCATCTGGGGTCGCGTGGCTGGTCTACGACGAGGCCGGCGATCCTGTCACGCCGGTCGCGGAGTTCCTGAGGGACTTCGCAGCCCGTGGCAACAGCCCGAGCAGCGTCAGGTCGTATGCCTACGGGCTGCTTCGCTGGTGGCGCTGGCTCACCGCTGTCGAGGTGTCCTGGGACCGGGCGAGCGCGGCTGAGGTGCGCGACCTGACGTTGTGGCTGCAACTGCATCCCAAGCAGCGGCGTGCGGTGAGGACGGCCTCGGCGGCGACGGCCGGCACGGTGAACCAGGTGACCGGGAAGCGCTATCTGGACGACCACTACGCGGCACGCACGATCCGGCACAGCAACGCGGTGGTCTCCTCGTTCTACGAGTTCTGGGCCGAGCAGGGTCCGGGACCGCTGGTGAACCCAGTAGCGCGTGACCACCGCGGCCGGGGCCGTCCGAACGCGCATCACAACCCGATGGAGCGGTTCCGTCCCGAGGGCCGGGTGCGGCACAACCCGAAGGTCCCGCGCCGGCGGCCGCGGGCGCTGCCGGAGCAAGCTTGGGCGGATCTGTTCGACGCGATGGGCTCGAACCGGGACCGCGCGCTGCTAGCCCTGACGATCAGCAACGGCGCCCGCGCGGCGGAGGTCCTCGGCCTGCGCGGCAGCGACGTGGACTGGGGCAACCAGCAGGTCCGGGTGATCCGCAAGGGCAGCCGGGCCGAGCAGTGGCTGCCCGGCAGCAACGACGCGTTCGTGTGGCTACGGCTCTACCTGGCCGAGATCGGCGACGGGGCTGGTGGCGTGGGTCCGGCTGACCCGTTGTGGGTGACGCTGCGCCGGCGACGCGGCGCCGACGGGAAGCTGGCCCGGCGCCCGCTGACCTATGAGGCGCTGCGGGCGGTGCTGCGCCGCGCGAACGCGAAGCTAGGCACCAACTGGTCCATGCACGACCTGCGCCACACCTGCGCGCTGCGGATGGCCGCTGATGAGCACGTCTCGCTGCGCGATGTCCAGACGATCCTGGGCCACGCGCACCTGGAGACAACTGCGGAGATCTATCTCGTCGAGGACGAGCGCCACACCGTGGAGCGGGTTGCTGAGCATCTGGCCCGTCTGGCCGAGCCCAGACCAGAGCCCGAGCCGGTCGACCGCGGCTACCGGACCGCCGACCTGGCAGTGCTGTTCGGGGACGGCGTGCTCGGTGACGCCGGGCCCGGGGATGGGGTGCTGTCGTGAAGAGCGTGTTGACCAGCGAGCAGATCAAGGTCGCCGGACCCTACTATCGCGAGCATCCCGAGCTGGTGGACCAGGTCTTCGCCGGGCCACACGACACCGCCGCGACGGACGAGGTGCTGCGGCTGGTGACCAAGCTTCCCGGACTGGCCGGCGACCGTGAACGGGAGCAACAGGCTGCTGGAAGGAGCCGGATGGGTGCTCGACTGGCTGCTCACCTTCCCCGGGGCCGGCTGGCGCGACCGCTGGGTCGCATCCGGCGCCGATGTGAACCCGCTGAGCTGGCTGCCAGAGCGTTGCGGCAAGGACCACCGCGACCCGACGACGGTGCGCCAGATCGCCGTCGAAGGGATGCGCACCTTGATCGTGGCGCGGGTGATCTTGCCTGGCCACGAGTTCTTCGTGACCTGGAAGACCAAGGGCTACCAGCAGATCCTCGACCAGCAAGACGCCGCGCTCATCGCCCGGATTGAGGCCTTCGCCGATCAGCACCAGATCAGCCAGCGCACGCGGCGCGACGCATGGGCGGTGCTGGCCCGGATCATGCTCCACACCGGCAAGGACCTCCCTGACGTGGCTGCGGAGGACATCTTCGAGCTGCGGGCCCACTACCGGGAGAAGCACGGCGTCCCGGCCCAGGGACTGGGGTGGACGTGGACCATGCTGGCCGGGGCCGGGATCTTTCCCAAGGACTCCTCCCTGCGTGCCGCGCTGCGGGTGGGTCAACGCACCCCGGCCGAGCTGGTCGACCGCTACGGGGTCGCGCCTGGGCCGGTGCGTGACCTGCTGGTGCGCTACCTGAGCGAACGCAAGACCAACGTCGACTACACCACCATCAAGTCACTCGCGCGGATGCTGGCCGGCAACTTCTGGGCCGACCTGGAGCGCCACCATCCCGAACTCGCCGGCACCGACACCCTGGCCCTGCCCAAGACGATGGTGACCGCCTGGAAGGAGCGCCTGGCCGTCATCGTCGCCCCCGACGGATCGAGGAGGCCACGAGCCGACTTCCTCGACGTGCTGCTCACCGTGCGGTCCCTCTACCTCGACCTACGCGACTGGGCGCTCTACGACGCCACGCTCGCGCCCTGGGTCGTGGCCCCGCCGGTCACGCGCGCGGACGTGGCCGGCAACAAGAAGCGGAAGCTGGCCCACCAGGCACGCATCCACCAACGCATCCGCGAGCGGGTGCCGCTGGTCCCGCGGATGCTCGCCCAGCTCGAGCAAGACCGCCGCGACGCCGAGGCGATGCTGGCCCTGGCCAAGCAGACACCCCTCGAGGCCACCTTCGGCTTCAAGGGGCGCACCTATCAGCGGACCAGCACCCGGGTCCGTGCCGGCCGCGGCCTTCCTCCCGAACTGGCCTACGACGTGATCTGCGTCGAGACAGGAGACCGTTCCAGCGTCGGCCGGATCGAGGAGGACGCGTTCTGGATCTGGGCGATCGTGGAGACCCTGCGCCACAGCGGCGTGCGTGTGGAGGAGCTCCTCGAGCTCACCCACCTGGCACTGGTGTCCCACCGGCTGTCCACCACCGGCGAGCTCGTCCCGCTGTTGCAGATCGTGCCGTCGAAGACGAACGAGGAGCGACTCCTGCTGGTCACTCCCGACCTTGCCCGGGTCTTGGCTGAGGTCATCAGCAGACTGCGCAACCGCTACAGCGGAGCCGTTCCGCTGGTGGCGCGCTACGACCACTACGAGGCCACCACCAGGCCACGGCTGCCGCACCGTTCCAGCGCGACTACGGCTCCGGGCCGACCGCCATCAGCCCCACCACCGTCCGCGAGATGCTGCGCGCCACGGCCGAGCGGATGGGCTTGACCGACAGCGCGGGCAACCCTGTGTGGCTGGCACCGCACGACTTCCGACGCGTCTTCACCACCACCGCCGTCCAAGACGGACTGCCGCTGCACATCGCCTCGCGGATCCTCGGCCACCGCCACCTCAACAGCACCCAGCCCTACACCGCCGTCTTCCAAGACGACCTCATCCGCACCTACCGCTCCTTTATCGACCGTCGCCGATCAACCCGCCCGGTCGAGGAGTACCGCGAGCCCACCCCCGAAGAGTGGGACGAGTTCGAGGAGCACTTCGCGCTACGCCGCGTCGAGCTCGGCTCGTGTGCCCGGCCCTACGGATCGAGCTGCGAGCACGAGCACGCCTGCATCCGTTGCCCCGTCCTGCGTGTCGACCCCGCCCAGCTCGACAGACTCGAAGCGATCGCAACCAGTCTCCAGCAACGCATCGCCGAAGCCGACGAGCGCGGCTGGGCCGGAGAGGTCGAACAGCTCACGATCAGCCTGCGTGCCGCTCAAGACAAGATCCTGGCCACCGCTCCACCCCGCGACCCCACCGTGCTGCTCGGCTACCCGACACTGCCCGGAGGCCGCTGATGACGAGGAGCTCCCTCGACCCGGTCGACGCCGCCGAACTCGTTGGGATGCTCGAACTCATCTCAGGCTGGATAGCCGTCCACCACCAGACGCTCGACCCCGCCCTGGCCGCCTACATCGGCAGCGACGCCTACAACCTCGACGACCTCCGCAACGACATCGAGCGGTTCATCTTCCTGCTCGGCGGCGACGCACTTTCGGTCTCCCCGACCCGTAGAAGCCAACGAGACCGATCCAGGGCATCTCGGTGTGAGCGATAGCCGGGAAACGAATCGGCTGAACGTCGGCGCACTGTGGTCTCATGGAGGTGCGTTCAACATGCCGGACCTGAGGAGCCGTTCACCGGCATCGGATGCTCTACCTTGACGACGGGCGGGAGGTGTTGGGATGGCCGAACAGCGCGACCTACGTGCTCGCCTTGAGACTGCCCAACAGCTCGTCAATGGCTTCCTGCCCGACACAGGCCAATACCTCACCGCGGTGACCAGCGGCCAGGGGTTCATCCCCGGGACGACTGTCCAACAACTTGGTGTGCGCTACGTGCAACTGCCCAGCCGGCTCCTGGTTCCCGAGCACGCGACGCAGTCAGTGGGGCCGCTCGACCAGATGCGTACCTATCTGACGCCCGAGGAGTACCTCGGCGTCCCGATCACCGGCCAGATGCTGGTGGAGAACCTTGCGAAGCTGAGCATGGAGGAGGCTGTGCACTTCGCTGCGACCTGGCTCGCCCGGCTCGAGCACCCGTCGGCATCCCACCTCGATGTGGACATCTCGTTCATCACAAGCCACCTCGCTGGTTCCGCACGAACCGCGGCACTTCACCACGTCCAGCATCCGCGACAGCCCGGCCTTCGTCCCGAACGGACCCTGATCGTCCCCCAGGCGCTCACCCTGCTGATGGTGCTGGCGCTGCGCCATAACGTCCCCGCCGGCCCGATCACCGGACCGTTCGACGAGAAACCTGCCGTGATCGTGACACTGGGTATTCCTGGACACCTCGGCAACCGCGTCACGCCCCCACCCAATGACATCATCACGATCGACGAACCCAGCGAGCTCGTCGGGGAGCTGGTCGCGAACCAGGCATACAACAGCCACCAAGACCTGCGTGGCGCACTCGCGACATTCCAACGCTGCTGGAGAGAACTCCCCATCGAGCTGGCGCAGCATCCACAGATGGTGGACCTGCCGGCCGAGTATGCGGACGCGACAGGCCTGCCTCTCGACGACATGGTCACCGTTTGCTCCGCATTGTGGGCCTCGGCAGCGAACGGCACCTGCACGGTCGAGCTGTCGTACTTCGACAATCTCGGCTGGGACCGCGAACGGATCGACGCCGTCCTCGGCCTGGTGGCGGCGACACCGGAGCAGATGCGGCAGATGCTCGACGACGAGGCACGGGACTACGGAGACACATGGTCGCGTCGCACGTTCCGGGAGTACCCGGTCGTTCGGTGGCCGAACCACCTGACAGTGCTCTCACCACATTGGCTCGTGGAGCGTTGCACCGGGCTGTGGCCGCTGTTCGAGATTCGCCGCTACTTCACCGACCGCGGAGAGAACGCCCGCGCTGGCAGGGCGACGAACGCGTTCACGCTCGCGATGGAGACCTGGGTGCTGGAGGCGTTCTCCAACATCGTCGGTGACACCAGCCGCTACTACAGCGAAGACGACCTCCGGGCCGCGTACGGAAAGAAGTCCAAGGTGTGCGATGCCGCGCTCGAATACCCGGGCGCGTGGGTCGTGGTCGAGGTCACGATCACCGGGCTCAATGCACATTCGGCTGCGGGCGTTGACCAGACAGCGATCGTGAAAGACATCGAAGGCGCCGTGAAGAAGGTCCGCCAGCTGGACGCCGCGATCGTCAACATCCGTGCGGACGAAACCAAGGTCACCGGACGTCCTGCCGTGGTTGGGCGCAAGTTCCATCCAGTCCTTGTTGTGGCCTCGTCGTTCCCGGTGAACCCAGCCACCATGGTGATGCTCCGGCAGCGTTTCGAGTCGGAGAACCTACTACAGGGTGCCGACGTGGCGCCTCTTGAGATCATGGAAGCCGATGACGTCGATATAGCCGAGGGTGCCATCGAAGCGGGTGGCCCGGACCTGGCACAGCTGCTGCAGGGAAAGGCGAGTTCGGCCCTGGCGAACATGTCGATGCAACACTACGTCGTGTCCAACCTTCCGCATCTGAACCGTCTTCCACGACGCGTCACCGGTCGGTGGGACGCCTGGTTCAGCAGCGCCCTGGACGCGTTGCGTTCCAACGCCGCCTGACAACCGCCCGCATAGGCGCCGACAGGCCAAGACAACGTCACGTTTCGCGCGGTGGATCGCCCCCCACCCAGCAGCGTTGCCCGTGTGAGGGGGCCTCGCCCTGGGCGTGACTTGTCGGTGAGCCACTTCACCAATGCGCGGAGGCCGTCATCGGGGTACGCACGGGTCGTCACCATCGGGAACGCGCCGGCCATCGCGGCTCAAACACGAACGACTATTGGGGCTTCTTCCTGAGTCGCTCAACTCTGGTCTTGCCCGCCGGTTTCACATTGGCACGTGATGTCCATCCGAAAGCCCCTCGCCCCGTAGTCCAGAGAAGCTTGAAGCCAAGCAGGTGCGGGATGACTGCGACCAACTCGTCGGGCGAACTGATGGAGAGTGTCATGCCATGCAGGTGTGCAGGTCCGGCCGCGCAGTTGCATCGAGCTGAGCGGTCGACGGAGGCTCGGATGGCGGTCGTCTACGACGAGCGCTGCTCCAACGTCTCCAGAACGAACTGGCACCACACATGCGCTGACCCGACCGCGAGTCGGGCGTGGCGCGGCGTCACCCAGGTGGGCACTTCGGCCTGCCCGTGCCCGGTTCCGACCTGATTGCGCAACTCGGCCATCCCCACGCCGATCCGGGACACCGCGCCCAGCAAAGTGCGGATGCCTACCGCGTTCTCTGCGCTGTCTTCGACCTGCTTGGCGTTGATGCCGAGCGCAGTGTGCGCTTTGGCCACGAGGCTGGGCAGGTCGTCGCTCTTGCCGTAATCGACGCCCGAACGCTTCAGCACCAGTTTCGCGGTGGATTCGACAAGCTCCTTTGCCGAGCCGACCGCCAGCCTGGGGTCGTCGTCGAGGTTGCGTTCGATCCGTTCGAGGTGGTCCCGGATCGCACCGGGGTCTTCCAGTGTGGAAAGAGCCTCCTCAGTAACCTTCGGCCAGGACCCTCCGGCAACGAGAGCTTCGATGCGATCGTGGATCGGGTTGAACAGCTCGGCAAGCAGGTCGCGACGTGCCTGCCATCCGCCGCCGCCGGAAGCGCCCTTGCGAATCCAGTAGCTTCGGAAGCTATCGAAGTCTCGGAACCCGAACTCAACGTTGCGCATCCCGATGCGCGCCAGGACGGCCTTCATGCTGGTGAGCAGCTTTCGTGCCTCGGCGTTGTCGAGCTCGCTGCCGCTCGTGCCGTACTTCTGGTACTCATCGTGAGTGAGCTCGGCCAACGCCTTTGCGACTTCAATGTCGGACCAGGTGGAGGACGGCCCGACGACGAGTTGATCGAGCAACTCCGTGTGAAGCCGGGTTGTCTCGCTCGTTCCCCACGGGCTGCTGTCCGTCTCGGTGATGAAGAACTCGCTACTGTCCACGCCTCTATGGTTCCAGCCGGTGTGCCTGGGGGCGTACGTGACATCGCCGAAGGCACCCCCTCCCGCACGGCGTGCAGGTCCTGGGTTGGGCACGCCGGCCTGCGCTCGGATGGATTCGACCCATGTCCATCAAAGGTCCAGATTCGATCGCTGCGACTCCGTACCTAACGGGTATCCTGAGACTGGAAGCACGAAGGCTTTCCTCGTGAGACCGAGGAACTCCGTAGCAACCGTCTCGACTCCGTAGTCGTCGCAGGAGACCTGATCTCGTCCAGAGGTCGCAGGTTCAAATCCTGCCCCCGCTACGAAGAAAGTCCAGGTCAGCCCATGGTTGTCCTGGACTTTCGCTTTGGGGGCGACATGCGATCCCATCGTTTTCCCATCACATTGAGCAGGTGTGCCGCTCAGACCGCGCAGGCGCGGCGGCGTTGCCTCCGGTCGGTTCGGGGCGGCTTGGTTCGCCTTGCACACCTGCTTGGCATGAAGACCACGGAACTGGGGCTGGAGCCCCTCATCGGGGTCGAGGAGCTCGCTGAGTACCTCGGTGTCCCCGTGCAGACCATCTACGACTGGCGGCTGTCCGGCCGGGCGCCGCGAGCCTTCAAGCTCGGCAAGCACCTTCGGTTCGCGGCCAGCGACATCGCCGCGTGGCTGGAGGAGCGGCACGAGGGCGGCTCCCATGAGTAGGCCACGCATCCCCATCGGCGGGTACGGCGAGATCGCCTTCATCCAGCGCTCGAAAGGCAAGGTCGAGGCCCGAACCCGCTTCCGCGACTGGGACGGGCAGACCAGGCTGGTGCAGGCAACCGCGGCGTCGCGGCCGGCGGCCGAGGTCGAGTTGAAGCGGCGCCTAGCCGAGCGCAACGCCTTCCAGCCGGTCGACACGACACTGACGCCGGACAGCCCGTTCCCGGCACTCGTCGACTACTGGCTGGCGGACCTCGACCTGGAGGCCCGGATCGCCCCGGCAACCCGGTTCAACTACGAGCGCGACATGACCCGGCTCGTGCTACCCGCTTTCCACGGCTACGCCCTACGCGAGATCGGCGTCGCCCGCTGCGACGCCCTGCTCAAGGAGCTCGGCAAGCAGTCGTACGCGAGGTCCAAGCGCGCCAAGACCGTGCTGCGCCTCGCGTTCGGTCTCGCAGTCCGCCACGAGGTGATCCACCGCAACCCAATCGACGGCGTCGCGCGCCTGCACAAACCGAAGCGGACCCCGACCGCGCTCACGGCAACCGAGGTCAACGCGATCCGGGCAGTCATCAAGGCGTGGGAGCAGTCGCGGGGCACGTCGGGCCCAAACCCTGACGGGCAGCTGGGCCAGATCGTGGAGGTCATGCTCGGCACATCGGCCAGGATCGGGGAGGTGCTCGCGATCCGGCGGCGTGACCTGGACCTGACGACGACACCAGCCACGCTGCGGATCTGCGGCACGGTGATCTCCGAGCGCGGCGTCGGGACCTACCGCCAGGAGCACCCGAAGACCGACCGCTCCAACCGGGTGATCGCGCTGCCGTCGTTCACGGCCGAAGCGCTGCGCCGTCGGCTGGCGATCATGGCCGACCATTCGCTGGATGCTCTCGTCTTCCGCAGCCGGGAGGGGACGCCGCTGACCACGGCCAATGTGCGCCGCCAGCTCCGCAAGGTCCTCGGCGACGCCGGCGTCGAAGGCGTCAGCCCACACATGTTCCGCCGTACCGTCGCGACCGTGATCAACGAGCAGGCCAGCCTCAACTTGGCCTCCGAGTTGCTCGGCCACACCGATCCCAAGGTGACGATCGAGCACTACATCCGCCGCAACGAGCAGGTGAACCCGCTGACCGCCGAGCTGCTCGACCAGGCGTTCGCCCGCACGGATCACGAGTAATCGGGTTGGCCGTTGTCGGACCTCGTCCGTAGCGTCGAGGGCGGGTCGACCTGATGGGAAGGAGCAACGATGAACGACGAGACGAGCCAGAGCCAGGAGGCCCGCGACGTTGAGCAGGCCACCTGGTTCGAATGCGACGACGGCTGGGGCGCGTTGATCGCCGAGCTGGAGACCAGACTGAAGGCGCTGTCCCCGGACTACACGATCAGCCAGGTGAAGGAGAAGTTCGGCGGGCTGCGTTACTACGCGAATGCAGGCGACGTGAACGCGGAGACCTCGAAGCGGTTCTACGACCTGATTCATGAAGCCGAGACGAAGTCCTTCGAGATCTGCGAGTGCTGCGGTCAGCCTGGGCAACTCTCGCGCCGCGGAAAGCACGGTTGGTACAAGACCCTCTGCCCGAAGTGCGCAGCGAGTATGAACTTCGAGCCCGTGCGCGATGCCGGGAGCGGGACCTCATGACGAGCGCGGCAATAGTGTCACGTTTCCGTTATACTTCTGCCATGGCAGGGAAGGCTCTCGCGCGTGACGAGCTGTGGGATATCGCGAACACACAGCATGGCTTCGTGACCGCTCAACAGGCCACCGAGATCGGGATCGACAAGCACGCACTCCAGATGCTCGTCCACCGGGGCACGCTCAGCAGGGCTGCCCACGGCGTCTACAGGTTCCCGCAGTATCCGGTCGGCGAGCACGACAACCTCATGCTCGCGGTTCTGTGGGCGAGGGTGCCCGAAGCCGCTCTGTCGCACGAGACGGCGCTGGACGCGTACGGCATCAGCGACGTGAACCCCAACCGCATCCATCTCACCGTGGCCAAGCAGCGCCGCTTCCGCCGGGCCGGTGGAGACGACTACGTCGTGCACTACGAGGACCTGGCCCCGAAGCAGATCGGCTGGTGGCAGGAGATCCCGGCCGTGACTCCGGCGACCGCCATCGCGCAGTGCATCGAGTTCGGCACGCCGACGTACGTGCTGCGTCAGGCGATCGAGCGCGGACACGCGCAGGGCTACCTGAAGGCGGCTGAGCGCGACGAGCTCGCGGCAGCGTTGGAGGCTCGCCATGAGCGATGAGCACCTCGGCTCACGGCTGGCCGCACTCCTCCGCACGCTGAAGCCGAAGGCCAAGGAGCCGGTCTCCGCCAAGGTCCTCAACACCTGGATCGCCCAAGCCGAGGGCAAACTCGGCGACGAGGCGAAGGGCGGACGGCTCGGCTGGCTCATCGCGTCCTCCGTCGCGATCGCCGCGGTCCAACGTGCCATCGATGCCAAGGGCCGGCACCTGTTCCTACTCAAGGGCGGCACCCTGCTCCAGCATCGGCTGCCGGCCACGGCCCGGACGACCAAGGATGTCGACGGTCTGATCCGTGGCGACCTCGATCAGTTCATCCTCGCCTTGGATGAAGCGCTCGATGAGCCATGGGGTCCGCTCACCTTGCGCAGGGGCGAGGTCGAGGTGGTCAACGTGCCGACCAAGATCATCAAGCCGCGTCGCTTCGACATCATCCTTGAACTCCGAGGTGTGACCTGGCGCCGCATCCAGTTCGAGGTGTCACCCGACGAGGCCGGCGTGAGCGATGAGCACGAGGCCATCGAGCCGCCGCCGCTTGGCGGTTTCGGGCTGCCTGATCCGGACGCCCTCGTCGGGATCGCCATGCGCTTCCAGATCGCGCAGAAGCTCCACGCAGTCTCCGATCCGCACGAGCCGCCGGACTCGATCAACGACCGCGCGCGTGACGTCGTCGACCTCCTCCTGCTCCGCGACCTCGCCGAGTCGACCGGGAGTCCGACCATGGCCGAGATTCGATATTTTGCGCCATGGAAGCGCAGGTCCCGGGCCAGTGTCTCCAGAGGCCGACGTGCTCGC
This sequence comes from Nocardioides sp., assembly GCF_047602075.1. Classification (GTDB taxonomy): domain Bacteria; phylum Actinomycetota; class Actinomycetes; order Propionibacteriales; family Nocardioidaceae; genus Nocardioides. Next base: position 1,700,213 of record NZ_JASGIF010000001.1, on the reverse strand, counting down.
TACAAAGCGACCATGAACCTGCCTCTCTCGATCACGCCTGATCCCTTCCTCACCGACCTGACGGACCTTCCCGCTGGCCTCACCAGCGTCGATGTCGACCGCATCCAGACGGCGGTCACCGCCGCCCGCGCCAGCTCGACACGCAAGACCTACGCCCTCGCGTGGAGCCAGTGGGAACGCTGGTGTGCCGACCGGGCCCTGACCGCGATGCCCGGCAACCCCTACGCGCTGGCGGCCTACCTCACCGAGCGCGCCGAAGCCGGACGCGCCATGCGCACCTTGGACATGGCCTGCACCGTCATCCGTCACGTCCACCGCGCCGCCTCGGCCGAGGACCCGGTCGACACCGACGTGGTGGACCAGGTCAGACGCGGCCTGCGCCGGACCTACGGCGTCACGCCCCGTCGGCAGGCCCGCCCACTGGGCGTGGACGAGCTGCGTCAGATCATCGAGGCGATCGACCGCACCACCGTCATCGGGGTCCGTGACGCCGCCATGATCCTGCTCGGCTACGCCTCGGCACTGCGACGCTCCGAGCTGGTCGCCCTGAGGTTGGCCGACATCACCTACGAGCCCACCGGACTCCTGCTCGCCATCCGGCACTCGAAGACAGACCAAGAGGGTCACGGTGCCATCGTCGCGGTGGCACGCGGCGCCAGGCCCGAGACCGACCCCGTCGCCGCCCTCGCCGCCTGGCGCGCCCTGCGCGGAGAGCAACCCGGCGCCCTCTTCACCCGACTGTGGGGCAGCACGATCAGCGACAAGCCACTCGACGGTCGTGCTGTCCTGCGGGTTCTCCGCGGCCGCGCCGAGGCCGTCGGGATCGACGCCACCCGACTCACCGCCCACTCCCTGCGAGCCGGCCACGCCACCACCGCGGCACTCGCCGGAGTCCCGGTCGACCGGATCGCGGCACAGACCAGACACAAGGACCTCTCCGTCCTGGTCAACTGCTACATCCGCCCCATCGAGACCCTGGCCAACACCTCCAGCACGCACCTCGGCCTATGACAAGACCATGTCCCGTTTCTTGGAATGAGCTGTCTCCGCTCATGGGAAACATGTCGATTCGAGAAAACAGTGTTCATTGACGAGCATCACCCGGGTCCCGGGCTGACTCGCTGAAGCCGCCGTCCCGAGGAGCTTCAGGTGCGGGGGCGGCGCTTGGTGCGCCGGTACTCCTCAACGGCTTCCTTGGTCGCGTGCCAGACGCCGTCGGGAGTCTGCATGGCCTCGAGGCGTCCTCGCTGGGCTGCCTGCCGAAGGGCTGCCAACGAGAACTCCTCATCCACCAAGGCGGCCAACGGCACGAGCCGGTCGGGTTCGGCGAGCGCAGGAACGATGAACCGGTTGAGATTGTCATACATGGCACGAGCCAGGATCTCCCCCAACGGGCCGTAGTCACCGTTGTCACCGCGATCCAACGCCGACAAGTACGCCGCGCGCTGCCGCTTGAGAATGATCACCGGCGGATACCCGAGCCGCACCAAGATCAGGTTCAGCACGAGCCGTCCCGCGCGGCCGTTGCCGTCGATGAAGGGGTGGACCCGCTCGAACTCCACATGCAGCCTCGCGAGGGTCTCCGGGAGCGGCGCCTCCGTCTGACCGGTCAGTGCATCGGTCGATGAGTTCACGACGTCGATCCAGTCCTGGACCCTCGCAGCCACCAGCGGCCACGTCGGCGGGGTCATACCACCCCCGAAGGGGCGGATGTCGTGCTCACGGAACCGTCCCGGCGCCTCGTTCGGAGTCGCCTCCGGGTGAGGCTCGACCTGCCAGACCGGGCTCATCGCCAGCTCGTGGACGTGGCGCAGCTCGGACAGCGAGATCAACCCGTCAGTCTTCCAATCGCCCGGGTCGAGGGCCTGGGCGTAGACCCACTGCGCGGCATCGGCATACCCGCGGACCTCCATGTACTCCTTGAGCGGCTTCGCGCCCACCGCCTGCCCCCGGTCGAGGAGTTGCTCGACCTCTCGCAACACGAGGGTGTTGCCTTCGAGCGCGGTCGAGTGGTGGGCCTCCAGGTGCCAGATGTCCGCCCAGATCAGTTCCGCCTGGGCAGGCGTGGGCAGGCCGCCGAGCCGCTCGTGGAACTCGGTGATCGCATGGTCGAGGCGCGCGTAGACCGTCGCGCGTGACGGACGCCCACGAGCCACACCGCACCTCCATTGATAAGTGTGATGACTAGCGAATAGATCTTATCAAAGTGTGATCAGGTGCGGTCGAGGCAATAGATCTAATCAAAGAGACGTCGGCGCTGACGCGGTCGCTCCCGTGTGCAGCCACGCCACGGCCGGCCTCCCCAGGAGTCGAAGTCGACCGGATCGCGGTCGCAGGCCAGACACTCAGTGACTATCCCTATAAGTGGGATGTATTTTCCAGTTATGCGTAGTGATGGTCCGGCCCTGCTTCCGATCTTCCGGTCGCAGCATCAGGCGGAGCTGCTGATGTGGCTCTACCTCCATCCCGACGCCGAGTACGGCGTGAGCGATCTCGCCGAGCGTCTCGGGGTGCCACTGTCGACCCTGCACCGCGAGGTCGTTCGTCTCGACGCCGCCGGCCTCATCGCCAGCCGAACTCTCGGCCGCAACCGACTCGTCCGCGCCAACACCGACCACCCAGCGGCGAAGGCGCTCGCCCAGCTCTTGGAGGTCACCTTCGGCCCCCGCGTGGTCATCGCCGAGGAGTTCGCGATCCCCGGCGTGAAGAAGGTCGTCTTCGGGTCCTGGGCTGCCCGCCATGCCGGCGAGGCCGGCCCGCCCCCGAACGACATCGACGTGCTGGTGGTCGGCAAGGTCGACCGCGCCGATGTCTACGAGGCGGCCGACCGGGCGTCGAGCCGCCTCGGCATCGAGGTCAACCCAGTCGTCCGGACGTCGAAGCAATGGGTGGACCCCGAGGATGCGCTCGTGAAGCAAATCAGGGCGTCGGCCCACGCCGAGGTGGATCTGGCAACGCTCCACGGGACGGCTGCGTGTGACGCCCTAGAGTCGAAACGTGCAAGAACAGGATGACGAGATCTCGGACCATGAAGATGACAACTCGACCGACGGCGGTGAAGCGGTCGACCCGTCATGGTGGGCAGAGGCTAACGGACAGCGCCGACGCCCGTAACTTCGAGCCGGCAGAACTACTGCACGAGATTCTGCGGAACCTGGCAGAGGCCTCCGGCGACGAGTTTGGCATTGAGTCTCTGCGCGCCCGCACACTGACGGCGATGGCTCGGGTGACGTCCGCGATGCTGAACCCCGACTCGCGGGACGATCCGTTCGCCCCTGCAATGCGGTGGTCCGGACGGAGAACAGTCGTTCCTAGCGACCTCGACGACGACGAGCTGAAATTGCTCGCCGATGCCCTTCCTTTCGTGGAACAGGCCGTCCTCAAAGCCCGGCTCGCAGATGTGGTGTGGACCTACCGAGTCCCGCGCGATCCGGCTACCGCAGTGGCCGCCACCGACGGTTACCTCGCGATCCCACTCACCTGGGATACGTGGGTACGCACTGGCCATGACAGCTACCGCCGAGTCGTGCAGCTGGCCCGCAGCCAAGGTAAGCCAGGCGGCGCCGTGCTCGACACCCTTACTGCCCGCCTTGTCGCGTTCATCTCGACGGGTGACGAACAGGGACACTTTCGCGCGCAGGTTTCCCAAGTCCTTCGAACCACCGGGAAGGTCACCAAGGCTCAGTCCCTTGACCTTGGCAAGCGACTCTCCGAGCTCGCCGCCGACAACCCTGCCGGCAGCCAGCCCGAACGTGCCCTCCTGCGGGAGGCCGCTGCCTGGTATCACCGCGCCGGCGAAGACGACGGAGCCCTTACGTGTCAGGTCCGCATCGCCAACTCCTACGCCGCAGAGGCAGAGCAACGAATGCATGGCGACAGGGGGGCGATGGCCGCGAGTGGACCGTTGGAACAGTCCATTGAAGTCCTCAGGGAACTACCCCGCACATACCGAGACGCTCATGGACTCGAGGAGGGTCTCGCCACCAGGCGATCCCGGCTGCGTGAACTGCGCCAGCACTCGCTCGAAGAGATGACACCTATCCGTAGCCAAGAACTGGACGACATCTACGAGTGGGTGGAGAGAGCCCGCCAACATGTCTCCGGCCGCGAACGCTTCGCCGCCCTGGTCGCGTTGACGGGAGTCTCGCCGATGATCGACCTCGACGAGCAAACCGAAGCGGTGCGTGAGTACCTCGCTGACAGCCTCATGCGGCTGTTCTCCCGCACGACCTTGAGTTCAGATGCGCGCAAGGTTGGTGCCCGCACCGGCGACGCGACGATGGCCCCCATGGACGATGAAGTCCTCGAGGAGCTGGTGCGCCGCAACACTTTCCGCATCGGGCTGATTGTGCAGGCACTCATCGTGCCTGCGGTCGAAACGCTCAGCGACGAGCATCGATTCGACCTCGCGTTCGTTGAAACCATCTGCCGTGAATCCTCGACAGTACCGATGCGACACGCCGGTCTCTGGGCTCGTGGTCTCTGGCACGGCCTCAGCGGTGACTTCCCGTCCGCGGTCTCGATCCTCATCCCGCAGATCGAACAGATGGTGCGCTTGCGTCTGAAGAACGAAGGCGTCCACACGCTCTACATCGGTGACGGCGGAGTTGAGACTGAAAAGGCGCTCGGCGCGCTCCTAGACATAGAGCAAGCCATTGCCTATCTCGGGCCGAACCTGTGCTTCGAGTTGCGCGCCCTGTTGCTCGAACAGGTCGGACCCAACCTGCGCAACGAACTCGCGCACGGACTCGTCACTGATGGCGTGTTGTGGGGTGCTCCGAGCATCTATGCATGGTGGCTTTGTCTGCGCATGGCGCTCGCACCCTTCGAGTTCGGCGAGGACCCTGCAGGCGACCCGGAAGTTGAGCCGAGAGACGAAATCGGGCTCTCCTGACCCTTCCGTGGGTGTCTGAGCGCGCCTTTGGGTGAGAACACGCCGTTCCTGCCTAGGTTCTGGTCTTGCGAAGGATCAGAACTGCTGAGCAAGGAACGGCGCGCAATCACGGACTCTATGGCGGCGGCTCCTCGGGGTCGAGAAGACGGTGGTCGAGGGCGTGGAGTTTGAGGAGGAACTCGTCGGCACGGTCAGGCTGGTGGCCTATGTCCGGCCGACGTCGAGGGCGGCGTCGCGGTGCGGATTGTGTGGCCGCAGATCCGGGCGTTACGACGCTGGTGAGGGACGCCGGCGGTGGCGTGGCCTGGACTTCGGGGAGGTGATGGTCTTTCTCGAGGCCGACGCGCCACGGGTCCGGTGCGGGGTCCACGGAGTGGTCGTGGCGGCGGTGCCGTGGGCTCGTCACAACGCTGGTCATACCCGCGGGTTCGACCAGCAGGTCGCCTGGCTGGCCACCCAGGCGTCGAAGACCGCGATCACGGTGTTGATGCGGATCGCGTGGCGCACTGTGGGAGCGATCATCACCAGGTTCTGGGCAGACACCGCGGCTGCGGTCGATGCGTTCGCTGGGCTGCGGAAGATCGGTGTCGATGAGATCTCCGTGCGCCACGAGGCGCTGTTGTTTCGGATGGAGGTGAGAGACCTTCATCGCCTGGTTGTCGTAGTGGCTGGGTGAAGCTGGCGGCAGCCTGAACCGGGAGGCGCCGGTGAGGGTGGGAGCAGCCGCGGTGAAGTCAGGGCGGTTCGGTACTACCGGACGGGGCCGTGCCTGGTGAGCGAGAGGGGAAGGTGTACGCGAGGAACCGGTGTCGTAAAGCCTCTTGATCGTCGCCCAGCTCTAACCCGGTGGATTCGGGCTGGTCAGCGGTGCGTACCCCGTCCGGGACGGCGCCAGCCAGGCGCTGGGACCGACGGGGAACTACCGGAACGGTGCGGAGTGTCGCGTCCGGTAGGTCGTGGTGTGGGCCTACGGCGTCCGCGGAGCAATCCGTGGATGTAACCACGACGAGGCCGCAGGGGCAAAGCCGGGCACCTCACCCCTCGACCGAACAACAGTGAACGTGGGAACCGTCTGCATCTGTTCCCGCGGCCGTCAGCAGTCCTGGCGGTCCGGGATAGGCACGTCGTCTGCTGAAGGGCGTAGATGGGGCGGAGCCGTCGTAGTACTCCGAGGCCGGGAGAGCCGGTCACATGGGGAAGGGCGGCAGCGAGAGGAAGCAAGGAGGGACTGTGATGTCTGAAGATGCGTCGGTGAATATCGGCGCCGTCCTCGATGCGGGTGTCTGGCCCGAGCCAGACCACGCGTGGTGGGCGGTACGGAGGATGCAGACCAAACTGCACTGCTGGGCGGTCGACGACGTCGACCGCCGGTTTGATGATCTGTACAACCTGGTCTGTGACCCGGCGTTCTTGATGGTGGCGTGGGAACGCGTCGCACAGAACAAGGGGTCGCGGACGCCCGGGGTGGATCGGGCTACTGTGGCCCAGATCCGTTACCGGGATGGGGTGGAGGCGTTCCTGAGCGAGGTCCGCGAGCAGTTGAAGGCGCGGACCTTCACACCGGTTGAGGTGCGGCAGGTGATGATCCCCAAGGCCAGCGGCAAGGTCCGCGCTCTGGGCATCCCGACCGTGACTGATCGGGTCGTGCAGGCCGCCTTGAAACTGGTGTTGGAACCGATCTTCGAGGCGGACTTCGAGCCGTGCTCCTACGGGTTCCGACCGAACCGGCGCGCGCATGACGCGGTCGCTGAGATCCACCACTTCGCGTCCAAGTCGTACAAGTGGGTGTTGGAGGCCGACATCGAGGCGTGTTTCGACATGATCGACCACGTCGCCTTGATGGACCGCGTCCGGCGCAGGATCGGCGACAAACGCGTGCTGGGGCTGGTCAAGGCGTTCCTCAAGGCCGGGGTGATGACCACCACCGGCACCCGCGAGGCGACGCACACCGGCACCCCGCAGGGCGGGATCTTGTCCCCGTTGTTGGCGAACATTGCGTTGTCAGCGCTCGATGAGCACTTCATGACGAAGTGGCGCGAGCAGATGGCCACCGAGGTTCACCGGCAACGGCGCCGCAAGCACGGCGAGGCGAACTACCGACTGATCCGGTACGCCGATGACTTCGTCATCGTCGTGACCGGGGAACGGGAGGATGCCGAGTCGTTGCGTGAGGAGGTGGCGGCCGTGATCGCCCCACTGGGGTTGCGGCTATCGCCGGAGAAGACCCGCGTGGTCCACATCGACCACGGGTTCGACTTCCTCGGTTTCCACATCCGACGGATGCGGAAGCGGGGCAGCAACAAGTGGTTCGTGTACACCAAGCCCTCGGCCAAGGCGATCGCCACGGTCAAGGGCAAGGTGAAGGCGATGACCTACAGAGCGACCCTGCACCGCGAGCCCGGGTATCTCATCGACTACCTCGGCCGGGTGCTACGGGGGTGGGCCAACTACTTCCGACACGGTGTGTCCAAAGCGATCTTCGCCGGGATCGACTCCTACGCGTGGGAGCGGATCACGGCATGGCTACGGAAGAAGCACCGCATCGGGTGGCCAGAACTCCGGCGCAGGTTCTGCCTGCCCGGGACCTGGAGGCTCGCCGTCGATGGTGTCAGGTTCAAGGGCGCAGCCAGCGTCCCCGTAGTCAGGTACCGCTACCGCGGCTACCGCATCCCGACACCGTGGACACCGACAGGCAACGCCGCCTGAACAGCAGCCACCTCGTGGAGAGCCCGGTGCGGTGAGAATCGCACGCCGGGTTCGGCGGGCGGCCCGGGGAAACGGAACGGCAGCAATGCCGCCACCGCGCCCCGGGCCGACCCAACTACAAACGCGGCCACAAGTACCTCACCGTCGTGGTCGACCACGACTCTGGGCGCCTGGTGTGGGCCGCTCCGGGACGCGACAAGGCCACTTTGAACTCGTTCTTCGACGCCCTCGCCGAATCCGGTGTTCTTGCTGGACAGGACCGGTGTTCGCTCATCACTCACGTCACCGCTGACGGTGCGGAGTGGATCAGCGCAGTGGTCGCCGACCGATGCCCGAACGCGGTCCGCTGTGCTGACCCGTTCCATGTCGTGAAGTGGGCGACCGACGCTTTGGACGAGGTCCGCCGCGAAGCGTGGAACCAGGCCCGGGGCGCGGTCCATCAGCGCCGCGCGGGCCGTGCGACCGGCCTCGCCAAAGACCTCAAGGGCGCCCGGTTCGCGTTGTGGAAAAACCCCGAGGACCTCACCCCCGGCCAGACCGCGCAACCGGAGTGGATCGTCAAGACCAACCCCAGGCTCTACCGCGCCTACCTGCTCAAAGAGGGCCTGCGAACCGTGTTCAAGCTGCCGCTGAAGCAGGCCACCGAAGCTTTGGAACGATGGCTGTCGTGGGCACGTCGCTGCCGCATACCCGTCTTCGTGAAGCCCGCCAGGACCATCACCAGCCACCAAGCCTCGATCCTCGCCGCGATCGAGCACGGCCTGTCCAACGGACGCATCGAGTCGGTCAACACAAAGATCCGCCTCATCACCCGCGTCGCGTTCGGGTTCAAGTCACCCGAAGCCCTCATCACCCTGGCCATCCTCAACCTCGGCGGCCACCGCCCCACCCTCCCCGGCCGGAAATGACCCACGGAACAGTCAGGAGAGCCAATAAAGGTGGGCAGCAGCGAGCGCGCGGGTCGCACAGCGACTCGCGTACGTGTGCCTGTGATGGATGCCCACTGCTCGTCCCTCCAGATCAGCCCGGCGATGTTGCCGGACATTCCCAGCGTAGGAGACGTCCAGATGGTCGGCCAAACGACTTTCGCTGAGACTCGGCCGGACGGTGTCCCACCCAGCGGTCAGGGGCCGAGCAGGCCGAGGGGGACGACCTGGACGCCGTCGTCGCGGGTGTAGGCCAGCGAGGTGCCGGTGACGATGACGAGAGCCTTGGGCTTGCGGTTGACGCGGTCGGCGAGTTTGAGCAGCGATGCGGCGGCCTTGTCGATCTCGTTGCGACCGAGTTTGACTTCGACGCCGATCCATTCGCCGTCACGGGTTTCCAGGACGTAGTCGACTTCGAGACGTCCTGCGGCTTCGCGGTAGTGGAAGATCCAGGCTTGGGCAGCCTCGGCGTAGACACGCAGGTCGTGGGCGACGAGGCTCTCGAACAGGAAGCCGGTGGTCTCCAGATCGGTGAGCATCCGGGTCGGGGTCATGCCCAGCAGCGCGGCGGCCAGGGATGGGTCGGCCAACTGTCGCTTCGGCGTGGTGGTCAGCCGCTTCGAGGAGCGGACTGACGGGTCCCAGGCAGGCACTTCGTCAACGACCATCATCCGGCGCAACGCTTCGAGGTAGGGCTCCGCCGCGTAACGGCTCGGCCCTTCGGCGTCGTGATCGTCACGGGCGCGTTTGACGATTGCCGCCAGTGTCGCCGGTTGCGAGATGACTTGGGCGTATGCCTGCAGGAAGCGGCGCACCATGCGGGGATTGCGTTCGGCGCCGGACACCTCGTCGATGTCGTGGTCGATGATGACGTTGAGGTAGCCCTCCAGGAATCGGGTGGCATCGGTCTCGCTGCCACCCACAAGAGCGGGCCAGCCGCCGACAGCGATGTGGTTGAGGTAGTCGCGGATCTCGACCGGCGAGTTCGTTGGGCTGACCGTTGTACCGCTCATCAGACCGGACACCGAGACGGTCGGTGTCGTTGCCTGCTTCTCGGTCAACGTCATGGTCCGCATCCGCAAGGTGCCGAATCTTCCCGCGCCGGAGTGGCGGGGAATGCTGTCGTCGGGAGTGGCTGACCCGGTGAGGATGAACTGGCCGCGTTGCCTGCGGTCGTCCACGGCACGCCTCACGACATCCCAGAGGCGAGGAACACGCTGCCACTCGTCAAGTAGCCGAGGAGGTGTGCCGTCGAGCAGGAGGCGCGGGTCGAGCCCGGCCAACTCGATGGCGGACGGGTCGGAGTCGAGCAGGACCTCGCTCGCTGCTCGCTGGCGAGCGGTCTGTGTCTTGCCGCATCCCTTGACGCCTTCGATGAGGACCGCGCCCATCGCGTCCAACTCCGCTTGGAGAGCAGCATCGGCCAGACGCGGCAGGTACGCCAGCGCTCCATCCTGGGTTTCGACCATCAGAAATCACCTCCTTCAACCAACAAAATACACGGATGCGAACTACAAAATCGCACATCCTGATCGACGTGGCGCGGCGAACAGCTCAGTCTGGCGCACATGACCAGAAAAGCGTTCGGCCAGGGCCATCCTTCGGTGGCAGGCTGGACGAACAGAGTGGGTGACGACGGGAGCGAGAGGGGATGGGCCGGTGGCCGAGAGATTCTTCGGTGTCGACGGTGAGATGTCCAGCAACACCATCGCCGATGGTCACCGGCTGATTCAGATTGGCGTTGCGGTCGATACGACGCCCGACGGCAGTCGTCTCGACGTGCCGGAGTTGTTCGCCTCGCTGGTCGGCTGGTCAGAAGGCGAACTTCCGTGGGATGACCGCGCTGCTTCGATCCATCGCATCCCTCGCGCTGACGTGCTCGCCGCGCCGAGAGCCGACGTCGTGGACGCTCGCCTCCACGATTGGTTGGTCGAGCACGGGGCGCACGAGGACTGGCGTGCCGATCAGGTCATGGTCGGCTTCAACGTCGGTGCTTTCGATGCGCCGTTCATCTCCCAAGCGCTCCCGCGCTCATTCAGTCTGTTCTCCCGTAGATACGGTGATCTCAATCCCTTGTGCTTCGCGCTCGGGCATGCGGTTTCTCTCTCGGGAGGCAGCCCTTCTCCGACCTCGTGGCGTCGTTACCTGCGGCGGGTGGGACTGAGGAAGGTCCAACTGCTGGGGCGGGAAGAAGCCGAGCACGACGCAGGTACCGACGCGCTGCTGGCGCTCGCGGCATGGCGCGAGGTCGAGTCGATCCTGTCCGGGCTCCAAGCGGACGCGGCAAGGCAAAGGCGTGCCGACCGCGAAGAACGGATCGCTGCGGTCGACGGTGCGCGAAGACCTTCCCCATAGCTGAGAGACTCATCCTGACTATGGGGAAGGTCGAGGTTGCTCACTCGCCGCCGTGCCAGTCGCCTGCCACGCCGATCCGCAGACCACTCATGACGTTACCCACGGCAGTACGCCGAGGTCGCGCGGCCCGGCTTCGATCAGCTCGATGACATCGGCTTCGCTGACCGGTCGGCCGCCCCAGGCATCGACACCGACGTTGATCATCCGGCCCTTCTGCCGCCACGAGTCGTGGACATGGCCGCACAGAAGCCACGAGCCGTCGTCGACAACACGCCACGGGGCGAACTTGTCGGAGATGACCTCGCCGTGACGATCCTCCTGGCCCGCCAGTGAGGGGTCGACATACGGGAAGTGCGAGACGTGCACGTCGATGCCGTTGCTCAGCGTGAGTGACGTGTTGGTCAGCACCAGATCAGCGAGCTGGCAGCGCTCGCGGTAGACCTCGACGAACCGCTCGGCGCGCTTGCCGTTGTAGGGGTGGCAGCGATCGTGGTTCCCGGCCACGAGCGTCACGTCGACCGGAATCCGGGCGAGATGTGTGAGCGTGTGGTCGAGCGTGCCGAGTGCCACGTCGCCGAGGTGCCACAGTTCGTCGCCCAGCTCGAACAGGGTCGCGGCGCGGTTCACCAGGTCCACGTTCATGTGGTCGACGTGCGCGTACGGGCGGTCGCAGAACCGGATGATGTTCTGGTGTCCGTAGTGGGTGTCTGAGGTGAAGTACCGCATTACTCAAGCCTGACCGAACCCACCGCCGACGGCGAAGCCATTTTCTCCCGACTCGACGTACCGCACCTGTCGCCCTGCTCACGAGTCCCAGCGCCCGTCCCCGGGCTCCGCCCGCCCGCAAACGAATGGACGCATGCTACCGGTGGTAGTGGCTGCACACCTGTCTCACGAAGACGTGAGAGAGGAGCGGTCGGTGAAGGGTGGCGTGACCCTGTTTCGTGGCACGGGTGCGGCTGAGTGCCGGTATCTGGAGTCGGATCGTTCGACGGCTGATGACTACTACTTGGAGGGCGGCACCGCGCTCGCCGAGTTCACGCTCACCGACTCCTCCGGCGAGGTCGTGGCCGAGCGCTCGCTCACGCCGGAGGAGTACGCCGACTGGGTGGACTGGATCGACCCTGTGACCGGGACTTCGATGGGCACACCGCGCCTCCCGGGTGAGGGGCGGAAGGGTTCGCCCCGGTTCGCGGAGATGGTGGTCAATACCCCGAAGTCCCTGTCGGTGGCCGCGGCTCTGCACTCGGAGGTGTCTGAGGCTCTGGACGAGGCGCAGCGGGACGCGGCTGCTGAGATTCGCCGCTGGCTCTCGGCGCATTCGGTGACTCGGGTGGGGCCGCGTGGGTTGCAGGAGGTGGTGCCGGTCGAGGGTTTGCAGACGGTGGCCGTGATGCACAAGACCTCCCGCGCGGGTGATCCCCACCGTCACATTCATCCAGATCGGCACTCGGGTCCGCGCGGCCGGGAAGTGGCGGGCGTTGGACACGGCGGCGTCGTTCAAGCAGCAGGGCGCAATCCGAGCGCTTGGGACGGCGGTCATCGCCGCGCACCCGAAGTTGGCGGCCGTACTGGATGCCCATGGCCTGACACTCGACCCGGTGACCGGCGAAGTCACCGAGCTGGAGCAGTTCAACGCGGTGCTGTCGAAGCGCGCTGCACAGGTGGAGCGGAACCTCGCCCGCTTCGCCGCCGAGTGGGAGAACGCCCACCCCGGTCAGGAACCGGGGCCGGTCGTGCGGGCGAGGTTGCATGCGAAGGCGTGGGACCACCAGCGCCCGTACATCTTCAAGGCTTGGCTCCCGCACTGGACGGCCGATTTCTACCTCGCTCTGCTGCTCGGCATCGAGATCCTCGGCTGCAACGCCTTCTTCACTGCGGTGTCTCGCCAGCTCTTCGGCATGGCTCGGGCTGGTCAGCTGCCCGCCGCTCGGACGCTGTCCAAGACACGCAACGGCACGCCGTACGCCGCCATCCTGACTGTTGGTGTCTTCACAGCGCTGCCTCTGCTCATCGCCCAGCAGATGTCCGTACTTGCCGGCGGAGCGACAGCCGGGATCTACGTTGCCTACGTGCTGCTGCTTCTGGTCCTGCTGATCGCTCGCCTCAGGGGCTGGCCGAAGCGCGATGCCCCCTTCAAGCTGGGTGGTTGGGGGATCCCAGCCAACCTGATGGCCCTCGTCCTCGGCGCCGCGTCGCTGCTCACGCTGGTGTGGCCTCGTGACGACACCAACCCCGAGGTGTGGGGCATGCGAGCGGCGTACTGGATGGTCGGCATCCCGATCGTCCTCGGCGCCGTGGTCTACCTCGCGCGTGGCGGCGAGCGTGCCGTGGCCAGCGAGTCCGACTTGCTGCAGACCTCGGAGCTGGAGAGCCAGGCTGAAGCAGCCTCGAACCCGCACTTGTCCTAGACTCATGGCCGTTCGTCGACGGATGCGTCGAGTGTCCCGTCTTTTCGGCGGGCACTTCGTTGCGTGGGTGGTGTGCAGCACCGCGAACTGTGCGGGCATGCTGCGGCTGGGTTGGTTTGCCTCGGGCCGAGCCCGGGGCTAGCGCCCCGACATAGGAGCCGACGAAGGGATGCAGACATGCCGATCGATCCGAAGACCACTGCGGTGGTGCTGATCGAATACCAAAACGACTTCACTTCCGAGGGTGGCGTCCTGCATGACGCCGTCTCCGAGGCGATGGACTCGACGAAGATGCTGTCCAAGACCAAGGACGTCGTCGACGCAGCGCGGGCCGAGGGCGACATCGTGATCGAGTGTAAGCGTGGTCTCGACACCTTCGCCAGCACGAACCTCGACTTCATGCTGCGCAGCAAGGGCATCAAGACATTGGTGCTCGGCGGGTTCCTCACGAACTGCTGTGTCGAGTCGACGATGCGGTCGGGCTACGAGAATGGCTACCAAGTGATCGCGCTCAGCGACTGCGTGGCCGCGACGTCGCCCGATGAGCATGAGAACGCACTGAAGTACGACTACCCGATGTTCTCCACTCCGATGCCCGCTGTGGAGTTCATCGACCAGCTCGAAGGCTGAGACCCCAGCAGGGCGAATGCCGGCTCGGTGCGGCGGCGGTCACCGAGCTTCAGGCAGGATGAACGCCGTGCTGCTGACCGTCTCCACCACTCACCACCCGGCGACCGACCTGGGCTACCTCCTGCACAAGCACCCCGACCGCGTGCAGGAGTTCAAGCAGTCGTTCGGCACGGCAACGGTCTTCTACCCCGAGGCCACCGACGAGCGGTGCACCGTCGCGCTGATGCTGTCCGTGGACCCGGTCCGGCTGGCGCGCTCGCGCGCGAAGAACGCTCCCGACTTCAGCCTGGCGCAGTACGTCAACGATCGGTCCTACGCCGCCTCGTCCCTGCTCGGGGTGGCGATGGCCGACGTGTTCAGCACGGCCCGCAGTGGCCGGTGCAACTCCCGGCAGGATCTGGCCGACTCGGCGATCCCGCTCGAGATCGTGATCCCGGTGCTGCCATGCCGTGGCGGACCGGACATCGCGCACCGACTCTTCGAGCCGCTCGGCTGGACGGTCGAGGCAGAGCCCATCCCGCTCGACGATGCCTTCGTCGACTGGGGCGACTCGCGCTACGTTCGCCTCCGCTTGACCGGAGTGGTCAGGCTCGCGGACGCGCTCAACCAGCTGCACGTCCTGCTGCCTGTGCTGGACGAGTCCAAGCACTACTGGCAGGGACTCGACGAGGTCGACAAGCTGCTCCGGTCGGGTGGGGGCTGGCTGGCGAGCCACCCCGATGCCAGCCTGATCACACGTCGCTACCTCGGCCGCCGCGGCAGCCTGACGCGCACCGCGCTCGCACGGCTGGCCGAGCTCGGCGACGACGTGGAGGAGACCCTCGACCCGGTCGCGGACGAGGAGATCGCCCAGCCGGAGGAGAAGCGGGTCCCGCTCAACACCCAGCGGCACGACGCCGTCCACCAGACGCTGCTCGACCTCGGCGCACGGTCGGTGATCGATCTCGGCTGCGGCCCGGGCCAGTTCCTGGACCGTCTGGTCAAGACCCCCACGTTCACCCGAGTTGCCGGCTGCGACGTGTCCACCCGCTCACTCCAGTACGCCGCAAGGCGCCTGCATCTCGACCGGATGAGTGAACGCCAGGCCGCGCGCGTCGTACTCTTCCAAAGCGCTCTCACCTACGAGGACGACCGGTACTCCGGCTTCGACGCCGCCGTGCTGATGGAGGTCGTCGAGCACGTCGACCCGCCCCGGCTCGAAGCACTCGAACGCGTCGTCTTCGGGGCCGCTCGGCCGGGAGCAGTCGTCGTCACGACGCCGAATCGGGAGTACAACGCGCTCTACGACGGGCTCGTCGGTATGCGGCACCCCGACCACCGGTTCGAGTGGAGCCGCAAGGAGTTCGCGGCGTGGAGCGATCGCGTCGCCGCGACGTACGACTATGCCATCGAGCGCCGAGGCATCGGCGAGCACGACGACAACCTCGGTCACCCGACGCAGATGGCGATCTTCACCCGGAGGGAGGGATCCGATGACTGAGACAGCAACCGGGAGTCGGCAAGTCACCGTCCCCGCCATGGGACTCGTCGTCCTCGTCGGCGTCTCCGGGAGCGGCAAGTCCACTTTCGCGCGCGCCCACTTCAAGCCCACCGAGATCGTCTCCAGCGATTTCTGCCGTGGCCTGGTCGCCGACGACGAGAACGACCAGTCGGCCACTCCGGACGCCTTCGACGTCCTCCACTACATCGTCGGCACCCGGCTGCGCCGAGGCCTGCTCACGGTCGTCGACGCCACCAATGTCCAGCAGGCTTCGCGCGCCGCGCTGGTCAAGCTCGCCAAGAGCCACGACGTGCTCGTGGACGCGATCGTCCTCGACGTCCCCGAGTCCCTCGCGATCGAGCGCAATGCGCAGCGCTCTGATCGCAACTTCGGCAGCCATGTGATTGCTCGGCAGCAGCGCGACCTCAAGCGGTCCTTGGGGCGGTTGAAGAAGGAGGGCTTCCGTCGCGTCCACGTGCTCCGGGGCACCGATCAGATCGACGGTGCCGAGATCGTCCGCGAGCGCCCGTGGAACGACCGCACGGACATCCGAGGCCCGTTCGACATCATCGGCGACGTCCACGGCTGTGCCTCCGAGCTGTGCAGCCTGCTCACCGAGCTCGGCTGGACGCTGGAGTACGACGACGGCCGGGCCGTCGGAGCCACCCACCCGGAGGGACGCCGAGCCGTCTTCGTCGGCGACCTCGTCGACCGCGGCCCCGACACCCCCGGTGTGCTCCGCCTCGTCATGGGCATGGTTGCGGCCGGGACGGCGCTCTGTGTGTCGGGCAACCACGAGGCCAAGCTGGTGCGTGCCCTCAAGGGCGCGAAGGTGACCGTCTCGCACGGACTGGCCGAGTCGCTCGAGCAGCTCGGCAACGAGTCCGAGGACTTCCAGAAGGCGGCGTTGTCCTTCATGGACGGGCTGATCAGCCACTACGTCCTCGACGACGGCAAGCTCGTCGTCGCCCACGCCGGGCTGAAGGAGTCCTACCACGGACGATCCTCCGGTCGCGTGCGTGCGTTCGCGCTCTACGGCGACACGACCGGCGAGACCGACGACTACGGCCTTCCGGTTCGCTATCCGTGGGCCCAGGAGTATCGCGGTCAGGCGATGGTCGTCTACGGACATACCCCGGTGCCCAAGGCCGAGTGGATCAACAACACCATCTGCCTCGACACCGGCGTCGTCTTCGGCGGCGAGCTGACCGCACTCCGCTACCCCGAGCGGGAGATCGTCTCCGTCCCGGCAGAGCAGGAGTGGTACGAACCGGTCCGCCCGCTCGTCCCGACCTCGGCGGACCGGGAACCCTCGGTCCTCCAGATCAGTGACGTCGCGGGCACCCGCTGGTTGGAGACGACCCACGCCGGCAAGGTGAAGATCCCCGAGGAGAGCGCCGCCGCGGCCCTGGAGATCATGAGCCGCTTTGCCGTCGACCCGCGCTGGCTCGTCTACCTCCCGCCCACCATGTCACCGGTTGCTACTGCCAAGCTCGACGGCTACCTCGAGCACCCCGAGCAGGCGTTCGAGGAGTACGCCGGCTGGGGCGTCACCCGGGTCGTCTGCGAAGAGAAGCACATGGGCTCCCGTGCTGTTGCGGTCATCACCGCGGACACCGATGCTGCCGAGCGCCGCTTCGGAGTCGCCGATGGCAGCACCGGCGTGATCTACACCCGCACCGGACGGCCCTTCTTCGCCGACATCAGCGAGCTCGTCGACCGGCTGCGGGTGGCCGCAGCCCCGCTGTTCGAGTCGCTGGACACTGACTGGCTCGCCCTCGACTGCGAACTTCTGCCGTGGTCTGCCAAGGCCCTCGACCTGGTCAAGGCGCAGTATGCCTCGGTCGGGGCCGCCGCGCGGCACGTGCTGCCCGAGGCGATCACCGTGCTCGAGCAGGCCGCGTCCAGGGGCCTCGACGTCGGCGGTCTCATCGACCGGTCGCAGCAGCGGCTGGCGAACGCGGAGGCTTTCCGCGACGCGTATGCGGCGTACGTCGCCCCCACCGACGGGCTCGACGGCGTTACGCTCGCCCCGTTCCAGATCCTCGCCGCCGAGGGCCGCGCGCTCGCACTCACCGAACCCCACGAGTGGCACCTCGCCGAGCTCGCCAAGCTCGACGGCAGCCTCATCACGCCCACTCGGCACCGCTTCGTCGACCTTTCGTCGGCCGACGAGCGCGAGGCAGCGACCCAGTGGTGGCTCGACCTGACCGCCAGCGGGGGAGAGGGCATGGTCGTCAAACCGGCCCACCTCACCGAGGGGCGCATCCAGCCCGGGATCAAGGTCCGCGGCCGGGAGTATCTGCGGATCATCTACGGCCCCGACTACACCGACTCCCTCGACGTGCTCGGTGAGCGCCACCTCGGCAAGAAGCGGCAACTCGCCCAGCGCGAGCACGGCCTCGGACTCGCCGCGCTGACCGCCTTCGTCGACCACGAGCCGTTGTGGAAGGTGCACCAGTCGGTCTTCGCGGTTCTGGCACTGGAGTCGGAACCCGTCGATCCGCGCCTGTAGTTCAATAGAGCGGTGGTGGCGCAGGTCCAAGAGATGGGGACGGCGCGGCTCGTGGGCGGGGGCGGCGTCTCGCGTTCCGGGCAACGCCGCGGATGAGTGCGTCGCATCTCTTCCTCGCCGCCGCCGTGACCGGCTACATCGCTATCGGCATCCGCTTCGAGGAGCGCGACCTCCGGCGCACCTTCGGAGCGGCGTACGACGACTATGCGACACGCGTCCCCGCTCTCCTCCCGTGGCACCTCCGCGGTCGGCCGGCGGAGTAGACGTACTGACCGTCATCTGACGAGGTGGTCTGGCCGGCTCGTCGAGCTAGGGAGCCAGGTGGGCCAGCCCGACCTGCTCGATCACATTGGCGCCGACATAGAGGCCGTTGCGGGCCCGGATCGCCTCCCCGGTGGCGGCTGCCCGCCTCCGGACGGTCTGGTCGGTCAGCAACCGATCGACCGCGCCCAGCAGCTCCTCGTCGGTGAAGCCGTAGGTCGAGAGGCGGATCCCATAGCCGGTCTCGTCCACGCGCTGAGCGTTGTCGTATTGGTCCCAGAACAGCGGAAGCACGATCATCGGCTTGCCGAAGTGGAGGGACTCAGTGGTGGTGTTGTTCCCACCGTGGCTGATCACCAGGTCGACGAGGGGGAGGACGTTCGTCTGCGGCACGATCGGGGCGCCGACCATGTTGTCGGCCAGGCGGATCTCGTCGGCCCGGGGCCCCATGCTCACGAGGACCCGGTGCTCGGTGGTGCCAAGCACGTCGATCAGGCGCTGCATCAGCCCGATGTCGGCGCTGCCCAAGGAGCCGAGTGACAGATAGATCAGTGCCGACCCGTCCGGCCGGTTGGCGAGCTCGGCCGGCAGGGTGAAGTCGGCGTCGGTCTCGCGCAGGCTGGAGTCCATCCGATGCCAGGTGGGACCCAAGGGGCGAGCGGCGACGTAGTCGAGCTCCTCAGGGAAGACGTAGAGGTTCGCCACCTCTGAGGTGTGCACGAAGTCGCGCTCGGGCAGCGGGGGAGCGCCCTGCTCCTGCATCCAGGCGTCGTACGCCGCCCAGGTCTCGTGGTGGGTTCGATCGAACTCCGCGAGGAACTCCGCCCAGCCACTGCGGTCCGCAGCCGCGTATCCGGAGAAGACCGGCGGGATGTCCGCGCCGCGCACCTCCAACGGATTGCAGGAGACGATGCGCACGAATGGGGCGCCCGAGGTGAGCAGGGCCGGGAAGCTGATCACGTTGTCCTCGACGAGGACATCGGGTCGGTGCTCGGCGATGGTGGCCTTCAGCTGCGGCTCGACGTACTTCGCGCCGTCGATCAATGCCTGGTAGGTGGGCTGGACGAACGAGCGCAACTGCTCAATCGTGGGCTTGCGGAACTCCGGCGCGGTTTCGTTGATGAAATCGATCCAGAACTGGCCGGCTGCTTCCTCGGTCGCATCCGGGTCCGGCTCGGCGAGGTCGACCAGTGCTTCCACGAAACCGAGTGGCGCGAGTTTCCCTTCCCAGGAGCGTTCGGCAGCAAAGACGATCTTGTGGCCACGGTCGTACAGCACCTTGGCCAGCCCGATGCACTGGTTGGTGGGCCCGTGGGCGGACTCGGGCATGAACAGCACGGTCAGGCTCTGGCTCATCGAGCGTCCTCCGGCACCGACATACCCAGAGTCTTGCACTCCTGGTCATCGGACGGCCCTCGTGTTCCTTGGCCGCGGGCATCACTGGATGTCGACGGTGGGGTCACCTGGCCCGTCAGGATGGAGCAGGTCGTAGGCGCGGGAGAGCTTCTTGGGCACGACCATCCGCCACGCATCGACGACCAGCTCGCGGGCTTCGGTCGGGTCCAGCGCCGCGAGGTTCGACTCGACCCAGTTGAAGCGCATGTCGGAGGCCGAGGGCATCAGGAACTTGTGGGGCTCGCTCTCGACGAGAGCCTCACGCTCCTCCTTCGGGAACCCGAAGCCCATCATCGCCTCATCGCGTGAGAACGCGACGTAGACGATCTGCTTGACGCGGAACTTCAATCGGCCGCGCACATACACGGGGTACGACCGCTCGAGCTCACTGCCCAGCGGCAGGACATCCTCCAACACCGCCATCCCCCGAGTCTTGCACCCGAGGACGTCGCGGGCCGACTGGGTTCTTTCCGCTGCCAGTAGTGCTCCTCGAACCAGGTCAGCATCTCGGGGTGAGTGATCGACTACGACGCCGGGCGCTGGTACGACGAACAGTGGCAGGTAGTAGCCACCGTCGGACTCCTCGACGCCGACGACGAGGCTGTGGTCGGCGATCAGGCCGCCGCGGCAGGGGCCGTCATCGTGAGAACGGCTCGGCGGTCCAGCGCATCGCGCGACCGTGGCCGTGAGTCTCGGCGACCATCTGCCCGTCGATCCCGAGCACGAACGTCTGCCTGTCGGCAGGGATCGCCGGTCCGGTCGCGGTGATCGAGGGCAGGACATTCTTTCCCTCGTTGCTCACCCAGTGACACTCACCTTGAGCAACCAGTTGCCGCATCATCGCGTCGAACCGGAGCCGGTCGGTTGGTTCTAGGTAGGCGATGACGGCGCTGTGAAACACGACCACGGTCCCGAACCCCCGAGCGATCTCGACTTGTCCGGTCAGCTCCTCCAGCAGGTCGCCACGAACGAGATGGGGAGGTGCGGCACTGGCGATCTCGATCGCGTGGGCGAGAGTCACTAGTCGTCTCTGTTGTTCTGGCCAGACCAACTGCGCCAGCCAGGCCATCTGGTCGGCGTCTCGTACGTCGAGAGGGCTGATGTCGATCCCGCCCCGCCATGCGATCTCCGGAAGTCTCGGTGGGAGTGGAACCGGGCCCGAGACTCGGCAGGGGAGGACCGGATCGCCTCCGAGGGATGTGATGTCGGATTCTGACTCCCATCTATACCCCCATCGATCTGGGAAGAGGCACAAGCCCGCAGAGGCGCCGACCTCGACGAGCGCCAGGGGGCCGGGGACCTGAGCGAATGCCGGGACGAGCGTGGCCAGGCGGCCGACCTCGTTGGTCTGAGTTGCTCTTCTCAAGATCGTCGCTCGGATGGCACCGTCGTCGCGCAGTAGTGCCTCGCGCAGATTCGAATACGGCCCGGGTGCTGGGACGCCGTGCCAGCGTGCCGCGGCGAAAACGAGGTTGGGTTGCTGCTTGGGCCCTGGCAGGGATGCGACCCACGCGCTGACCTCAGGATCATCCGCTAGGTGAGTAGCCCACTCGGCGAAGGTCGGAGAGTCCGGAGCGGCGTACGCCGCGAAGCTGAGGTAGGACTCCGCGACGTCGGCATAAGGCTCCATCAGTCACGAGGATACGAGGCGCTCACGGTGGCAGGGCTGGTGGTGCGTGGCTGTGGTAGGTGTGGCCGGTGGGGGTGGTGATCTGGACGGTGTGGTGTCCTGGTCGGGGATCGGTGACGTGGCTGGTCCAGCCGGGGGTCTCCTTGGTTTGGTTGTGCGCCGCGCAGAGGCCTTGACCGTCGGCGATGGTGGTTGGTCCGCCGGCGGCGACGGGGACCACGTGGTCGGCGTGGGCGATGGGGGCGTCGCATCGGGGGTGTCGACAGTGCTGGTCACGGGCGTGGATGACGCGCAGCTCGGGTCCGCTGTAGAACCGTTTGCGGGCCCGGTCGACGGTGGTGACCACGTCGGTGGCGGGGTCGGTGAACCAGCGGCGGAGCCATACCGGTGCGTCGGGCTGGGTAGCGAGGTCTCGCGCGGTCGATGCGGGGCAGGGTGTGTTGGTGTGGGTGAAGCGTCCGGGCTGCTCGGAGTTGCCGAGCAGGGCGTCGGGAGTCAGCACTAGGCCGATCTCGACCGGGACTGCGGTGGCGGTGGTCTGGCCGGTGAGGCGTTCGACCATGAGGTCGGCCATGATCTGGCGGGTGGTGCGTTGGTCGCCGCCGGCGTGGATGGCTTCGGCTGACTTCTTCAGGTTGGCGTAGCAGGCGACGCCTTGGCCCATCGGCACCAGTGCGGTCAACCAGGCCATCGATTCTGGTGCGGGACGCACTGAGACTCGCCGCTCGGACTCAGCGTGCGCGCGGCGGCGCACGACCGCCTCGACGTCGAGGCGGGCAGCAGCGGCCTGGGCTGCGGCGACCACACGGCGGGGTGTCATCGACGTCACCGGCGGCTGTATCAGGTTGCCGTGGTCATCGAGGCGGGTGGCGCACAGCAGTGCGTCGACCCGGCCGCGGCCTTCGCGGGTCAGGCATGCGGTCTCGCGGACCAGCAGGGTCGCGGTCCACTCGCTGATCTCCCCGCCGGTGAGCAGGACCTGGGTGTGTGGCATCTCGCGAGTCAACGCGGCCGCCAGGCCGAGCCGCCGCGAGCCTTGTGAGGCTGGTAGCGCGCAGGCCAACGCGACCTGGTCGCCGATCCCGCGGCCTAGCCGCCGAGCCGGCACACCCGCCGCACGCTGCTGCTCGCGTTGGGAGGCAGCGAAGGTGTCGGTGATCCTGGCCTGTGCCGCGGCAGTGGCGGCCTTGACCCGCTCCAGCAGCGCGAGCTGCTCGATCCGCACCGCATCCGGATCGGGCCCAGGATCGGCACCGGTATCGGTGGGCCGTCCATCCAGATCAGCGAGGTCGGCCATCATCGCGCGCAGCGACGCCACCCCGGGGTCCAACCCCATCGCGTCGGCTTGCTCGACCGTTCCTGCTGCCATACATGTCACTCAACACGTGACCACCGACAGCCAGGCCCTGGATCCGGGAGTTACCCACAGGATTCAGATAACGAAACGATAACGATCGCTTGAGCGCCGACGGTTGGCGGCCACGCGCGATTGGCCGGGGCGGTGATCACGGTTCGGTCCGTCGAAGAGGGACGGGACGCGGCTCGGGGTTGTGTCGGACGCCGCCGATACGTTCCAGATGTGACCGACACGAACCACGGTGGGACACCCACCGACACCCCGCGTGAGCCGAACACCGCGAGCCATGACCCCGACGCAGCCTGGGAGGAGTTCGAGGGCAACCTCGCCGCCTACCTGGCCACGATGGTCGACCCGGAGGAGGGCGATCACTTGTTGGTCGAGCTCACGGATCCGACTCCCTTCGACGGCGCCGGCTGTGCGCCGTACGCCCAATTCGCCTCGTTCGGTGACGGGGAGGCGATCCGTGCGGAGATCTCCGGCAACGCCCACCTGCGGCCGCGGCACCAGTTGGATCCTGCGGGTTGTGAGTTCCTCGATCTGATGGGTTGGTCGGGCAACGACGCTGCCGGCGACGCCGACGAGCAGAACTGGTTTGCCATGTGCCCGATCGCGGATGTCGGCCAGATCGCTGCCGAGGTGGTGATCGCGCTGCGGCACTACTTCGGCATCGCCCACCCGCACCTGTTGACCTACGACGCATGGGGGCCCGCAGCGGAGGGTGCCGGTCTGCTCGGCCTGTGTGCTACCTCGGACGTCCCGGCTGATGAGCCGACCGCACCGCGGACGGCTCCGGGCAGGGTGCGGCGGCCGGTGCTCGAGCAGATGGCCATCAAGGCTGCTGATCACGACGAGTTGCGCGACCTGGTCAGGCGACTGCTCGGGGAGAAGTACGACGACGAGCCGACCGTCGACGACGACGGCGACTTCGTCCTCGAGCACATGGGGCAGCCGGTCTGGATCCGCGTGCTTGTCAACCAGCCGGCTGTCGAGATCATGGCCCGGGTCGCCCATGGAGTGCGCTCGCGTCGCGGGACCGCCGTCGAGCTTGGGCTGCTCAACCGGGACAACCTGTGGGTGCGCTGGACCCTGCGCGATCGTGCGGTGTGGCAGGGCCTTGTGCTGCCGGCGCACCCGTTCGTGCGCCGATACCTGTGGTGGGTCTAGCTCACCCGCCAGGTCCGCCATCGGTACGGCGGTTATCCACATCCCTGCGCGAGCAGGGATGCAGCAACGCCTTGGCCGAGGCAGGATCCCTCTCATGAAGAAGCCAGTCGCCACCATCGCTGCGGCCCTGATCCTCGGCGGCACCGCAGTGATCTCGGCTGGTGTCGCACCGGAGCCCAACCCGCCGCGCACGCCGTGGTGGATGCGCACTCCGTGCGCCTACGAGGACTCGGCGAACTGCTACTGGAACGCAGGTGAGCAAGGCGACGGCCAAGGCCACTCGTTCTACGTCCGCAAGTTTCCCCACCGCACCTGCTGGATGTATGTCCAGAGGGCCTACGCCAAGAAGCATGACCACTGCGAGGCCCACAGGAAGGGCCGGGTGTAGGCGCCCTGCCCTGGTCTCGCTTGCCCCGGTTGGGGCGCACCCAATGGCGCGCTGCTGTGAACCCCGCTGCTCCCTTTCGGACCGGTACGGTGACGCCATGTCAGAGGACGCCGCCCCTACCCGCGGTCTTCGCTGGGTGCTCGCGGTGGTCGGCCTGGCCGCCTTGGGCGTCGTCACTTTGCCGCTGGCTGCTGCCATCTTGGACCGTTGGGACGAGAACCTGATCTTGCCGGCGCACCTCCTGGTGATGGTGCTGGCCGGCGCGCTGGCCTGGCTCGCGATTCCCGGCTTGGCAAGAACCGGCACCTCGCGGGGCCGCCGTGCCTTGGTAAGTGGTGCCGTTGGCCTAGTGATGGCCCTCGTCGCGGTGGGGTTGTTCTTCCTGCTTCTGAACGGCTTCAGCGGCGCCTAACCTGTACGGGCCGATCGGCTCGTGCCGCCCCAATCCGAGGAGCTATGCCCCTCCCTACAGTTTTACCGCCGGGCTAAGGCGCCGGGAATGAAACGGCCGCAGGGGGATTCTGGGACCTGGCCGTCCTCCATGACTACCTGGCCGCGAACCAGCGTCATGACCGGCCAACCCACGAATCGACGTCCCTCGAACGAGCTGTACCCGACGTACGACTTGACGTGCTCGGGACCAAGGATGACCTCGCGTTCCATATCAACGAGGACAAGGTCGGCGTCATAGCCTGGCTCGAGAAGGCCCTTGCGTGGCCGGAGACCGAAGATATCGGACGGGTTGTAGGAGGTGAGCCGCACCACGTCGGGCAAGGTGAGGGCACCCCGGTTCACGGCGTCGAGTGCAAGTGGCAGCATCTCTTGAACTTGCGGGATGCCGTCGTAGGCATGCCAAATGTTGTCTTGACCCTGGAGCCTGGCCTCTTTGGTCCACGCCGCATGATCCGAGGAGAGGATGGAGACGCTTCCGTCCCGTAGCAAAGGCCAGAGTGCCTCGACTTCGGCGGGGTCTCGGACTGGTGGTCCTGTCTTGACCCAAGAGCCACGCTTTGCGAGATCGACAGTGCTTAACCATAGGTTGCGGGGGCAGACCTCTGCGTAGATCTCCGCGCCGCGATCTCGTGCGTGACGTGTGTGTTTCACTCCCTCTGCCGTGGACATGTGGGCGACAACAACTCGGGTACCTATCCGACTGGCAAGGTAGGTGATGCGTCGTACTGCTTCATTCTCAGAGAGTTTGGATCGGTACTCCTCGTGAGCCAGTGGATCCTTCCTGCCCGCAGCGAGTAGGCGCTCGCGATTGCGGGAGAGGATCGCTTGGTTTTCGGCGTGCACGATAAGGGTTGCATTGAGCCGCTTCATGATGGTCAGGACGTCGACCAGTTGAGCATCGTTGAGGTGCGGGAAGTGTGGATCTGTTGACACCATCAGGACCTTGACCCCGGTCACACCCCGCTCATACAGCGCCGGCAAGGTGTCCGCTGCGGTGTGTGCGGTGAGTCCGGTGACGCCACCGTGCAGCCCGTAGTCAACGAAGCAGCGACCTTCTGCGTAGCCCCTCCGGTAGTCAAAGTGGTCGACGCTGTCGAGCGGCGGGGTGTCCCACGGCATGAGCAGTACCGTGGTCACCCCGCCAGCTGCGGCAGCCCGTGTGCCGGTCTCGAGCGGTTCCGCCAGGATGTTCGCGTCCTCGCAGAAGTGGGTATGCGCATCGATGACTCCAGGAAGGACTACTCGCCCGGTCGCATCGATCTCGCGCCGCGCCGATGGCATGGCGGAGCGATCACCAACGGCGACAATCACGCCACCGTCGATTGCGAATGATGTCTGCGAGACGCCCTCAATTGACGCGACTTCCGCATTCTCGATGACCAGGTCGACCGGCAACGAACTGAATCCTTTCCTAGAGGGTCACTTTTCCTTGACACCGATGCGGGGGTGCGGGCGGGGGCCGAGGCTGATGCCGGCCGCGATCAGGATCTCGTCCGCGCCCGGACCGTCTGGAACGTAGATCTGCACTGTCTGGTGGAATGCAGCGAGGGCAGCATCGTGGCGGTTCTTGAGCGGGATATCCAGGCTGGACCCAGCTGGCCCGCGCTTCTCGACGGACGGAATCATGGCGTCACCTCCTCCGAGGAGATCGCGAACGGTCCCGCCGAAGTCCATGTTGTGGATGATCGCAGATCCATGCTCGATTTCTCCGTTGAGGCCGACGAGTGCGGCCTTGCCGAAGCAGGCAGTCTCGATCGAATCGAGCCCAAAGCCGATGGCATTGAGGGCGCGGGGCACGAGGAGTTCGGCCAGAGCCTTGGAGTACTGCGCACGAAGCGGCGTGAGGTCCTCGGTGAATCCACCCGCGAATGGATTGTCGATGATGGCCGCTCCGACAGCCGCCCGACATGGTCCCTCTACATTCTGGCCGCCCTCGATGAGAGTTTCCTCGACGAAAGTGAAGACCTTTCGAATCACTGCGATTCTCCGTTCTTGTTGTTGTGTGGTGTGCGGCGCACCAACCGTCCTGCAGGTGCGCCGACGATCTGGTTGTTTTCCATGACGAGCTGGCCGCGCACGAACGTCATCACCGGCCATCCCTTGATTTCTCGACCCTCAAAGGCGCTGTAGCCGACGTAGGCCTTGATCAGGTCAGAGGTGAGCGTCTCCGTGCGTTCCATGTCGACGACGACGAGGTCAGCGTCGTAGCCGGGTTCCAGAAGGCCCTTGCGTGGTCGAAGACCGAAGATGCGGGAAGGGTTGTAGGAGCTCAGGCGTACGACGTCAGCGAGGGAGATCCTGCCCCGACTGACGGCATCCAGCGCTAGGGGCAACATCTCTTGTACCGAAGGAATCCCCCCGTCGGCCATCCAGATGTTCTCTTCGCCAGCTTGTTTGTTCTCTTTGGTCCACGCGGCGTGATCCGAGGAGATGATGGAGATGCTTCCATCACGCAGCAAAGGCCAGAGTGCCTCGACTTCGGCGGGGTCTCGGACTGGTGGCCCGGTCTTGACCCAGGGTCCTCGCTCTGCGAGGTCGACCGTGCTGAGCCACAGGTTCCTCGGGCAGATCTCTGCATAGATCTCACTGCCGCGGTCGCGGGCATCGCGGGTGTGGAGCACCCCTTCGGCAGTCGACATGTGCGCAACCACGACCCGGGCCCCCACCTGCTCGGCGAAGTAGGTGAGCCGACGCACCGCTTCGTTCTCCGAGAGGCTGGAGCGAAACTCTTCGTGCGCTAGCGGATCTATCCGACCCTCGGCAACGAGCCTGTCGCGATTCGCCACGATCATCTCGTGGTTCTCGGCATGGACGATCAGAGGCAGGTCAAGGTCCTTCATGATCCGAAGGACACCGACCAGGTCGCCGTCGTCTAGGTGCGGGAAGTGCGGATCGTCGGTGACCATCAACACCTTCACGGCCGTGATCCCGGCCGAGGCGAGCTCGGGCAGGTTGCGCCATGCGTCGCTAGCGGCACTTCCGAGAACGGTCCCGTGGAAGGTGTAGTCGACGTAGCACCGACCCTCGGCGTACTTCCGGCGATACTCGAAGTGCTCGAGACTGTCGATCGGTGGCGTGTCCCACGGCATGAGCAGCACCGTCGTCACGCCCCCGGCTGCAGCAGCCTGCGTCCCTGTCTCGTACGGCTCTGCGAGGATCCCGAGGTCCTCGCAGAAGTGCGTGTGAGCATCAATAGCTCCGGGAAGAATGACCTTGCCGGCAACGTCGATCACCTGCTCGGCCCGCGGCATTGCCCCGGACTCTCCGACCGCGACGATGCGGCCGCCATCGACGGCGATGGACTGCCGCGAGATGCCTTCGACGGTTGCTACCTCTCCGCCCTCAATAATTAGGTCAACTGCCATGAGACGACTGGACCACTCTTTCTGCAACTCGGCCGGATGTGTTCGTTGCGTGACTAAGAATGTTTCGACCCGTTGGCTGCGCGACACGCACTTCGCCCTCGGCGACGACGATCTCTCCGCGCACGATGGTGAAGCGGGGCCATCCCGTCAACTGCATGCCATCGAAGGGCGTGAGTTTGCCCTGACTGTGAAGGTCGCGGGAGTCGACCACCTTGGTCCATTGAAGATCAACGATGGTCAGGTCGCCGTCGGCGCCAGGTGCTATCGAGCCCTTGCAAGGCGACCATCCGAAAAGACGGGACGGGTTGGCGGAGGTGGCTCTCACCAATTGATGCAGATCTAGGTCGCCGCGGTGCACAGCATTCAACAGCGTCGGCACCAGTAGTTCGGCCCCCGAGAATCCGGTGACGCTCGGATGCCAAAGGTCGGCGCGATCGAGCTCTGCTGACTCATGTGGCGCATGATCCGAAACAACGATGTCGACGGAGCCATCGCGAACTCCGGCCCATAGGACCTGCTGGTCTCCTGCTGTTCTCAGCGGAGGAGAGATCGGGGCGAGCCGATGACGGGAATCTATGTCGTGGCGCCCGAAGTAGAGGTAGTGCGGACTGGTTTCGCACGAGACGCGGGTGCCAAGCCCACGAGATCGGCGGATGGAGTTCAGCCCCTCCCCGGAGGAGAGGTGGTTGACGTGTAGTGGCTTCTTGGCACCGTTCGCGAGCGCCAAGAAGCTGGAGATCGAGTGGTTCTCCGCCTCGACCACGCGACTGCCCAGCCAGCGCTCGCGAGCACAATCGGTGGCTCTGATCGTCCGTTCGGCTGAGACCAGCGCCTGGGTCTCGGGAAGGAAGCCGATCGGAGCGGTTGTCGAGGTGGACTTAAGCAGATGGAAGAACTCGCCGGTGTCCGGCGGCTCGGCACCGAAGATCGCGACGTCGGTGAACACGTTGAGTCCGCACGCGCCCGCTGCCAGCATGGCGTCGACCTGTCGAGGCGTGGTTCCATGTTGGATAAGTCCGCAAACGCCATAGTCGACGAAGGAACCCCGCTCCTCGATCTGCTCGAGTTTCGCCCGCAGCGAAGCGTCGTCCACCGGCGGTGGGTCGGTGTTCGGCATGTCAACGATGCTCGTGACGCCACCGACTGCGGAGGCGAGCGACCCAGTCCGGAAGGATTCCTTCCTGGGCATGCCCGGGTCGCGATAGTGCACGTGGGCATCGATCACGCCGGGCAGGACGGTGAGTCCCGGCACGGGCAGAACCACCCGTGCGGACGGAGCCAGCCGGGCTGTGCCGAGGTAGACGATCTTTCCACTCGAGATTCCGACGGAAGCTGCTGCAGCCCAATCGGCGGTCACCACCGTCCCGTCGGTGACGAGGAGGTCGAGCTCAGGCACTGGGCGTCCTATCCTTCCTAACCTCCCATATTCGGAAGATATGTTGACACGATAGGCGGAGGTTCCTACCATGTCAACATGGTCGACCTTTCGAGTCAGCGCAAGACGCTCGCTCAGACTGTGGCGGAGGACCTGCTGTCGCAGATCCAGGCTGGAGCGTTTGCCCCAGGCACCAAACTGCCCGCCCAGCGGCAGTTGATGGAGACCTATGGGGTGGGCGCCAACGTGGTGCGCGAGGCGTGCCAGATGCTCGTCATGGCAGGTGTGTTAGACGTTCGACCTGGGCGCGGGTCAACGGTGGTCGGCGTCTCCTCCGATCGAGCTCTGGGGCCCGACACCGTTGCAGCTCTGCTGGAGAACCAGGCCATCCTCGACCTGGCCGAGTTTCGCCAGGTGATCGAGGTCGAGATCGCGGAGAAGGCCGCGGCGCGAGCGGAACCCGAGGACATCGAGGCGATGCAATCAGCGCTGGAGTCCTTCGAGGCTGCGCTTGAAGCGCACGAGTCGGTCTACGACTCTGACATCGAGTTTCACAAGGCTGTGGCGCACGCTTCCCAGAACCAGGTCTTCGTCAACGCCCTCGATGCGCTCGGAGACCTCCTTCGAGTGGCACGTGAACGGACCGCCGCGGTGCCAGGCACCACCGAGCGCGCCGCCGAGGAGCATAGACGGGTTTTCGAGGCCGTACTTGCACGGAACCCTGCAGCAGCGAGGGCCGCGATGGCAGCACACATGACCACCGTTGCTGAAACGACCCGGGCCATGCAGATCGACACCGGTGAACGTTCTGATCGCCGGTCGCAGCGTCCCGAGCAGGAGTTGGACAGTGGCCCCAGCTGACCCCCCGATCCGGGTTGGCCTTCTGCAGATGCAAGCCGTGGACTCAGTGCCCGCCAATCTCGCCAATGCGGCCGTCTTGGTCAGCAAGGCAGCGCAGGCGGGAGCGCGGATCGTGTGTCTGCCGGAGCTCTTCGCCACGCCCTACTTCTGCCATGACGTCGACCCGGCCAACTTCGCCTATGCGGAACGACTCGATGGGCAGACGGTCGAGACGATGAGAACAGTAGCGAAGCGACACGGTGTCACCATCGTCGCTCCCATCTATGAATGCGCTCCTGATGGAAAGAACTACAACACGGCGGCGGTCATCCATGGGGATGGCACTCTCGCCGGGGTGTATCGGAAGTCCAGCATCCCCAGGTCAGTGATGAGCGATTGGGTGAGCGTCGAACAAGACTATTTCGCTCCGGGTGACACCGGCTTCCGAGTCTTTGATGACCCGAGCGGGATCCGGGTGGGCATCATGATCTGCTACGACAGACACTTTCCCGAAGCGGCCCGAGTCCTGGCGTTGCGAGGTGCCGATCTCATCCTGGTTCCTGCCGCAACGGGAGGGCCATCGCGCAAGTGGTGGGATGTCGAGCTCCGAGCCCACGCGATCGCGAATATCTGCTACGTGGCCGGCGTCAATCGGGTGGGGTTCGATGACCACGACGTCGATCGACCTTTCTACTACGGAGCAAGTCTCATTGCGGCTCACGACGGCTCGATCCTTGCGTCGGGCTCTGAATCGACCCAAGACGTCGTCGTGGCTGACCTGGACCTCATGGCTATGAAGCGTGCGCGTGAAGAACTTGGTTGGCTGCGCGACCGTCGGCCCGATCTCTACGGCGATCTCACCAACTGAGAGTGATCCGATTCCTCGAAAGACAACTGAATACAGCCACGGCCGTCCCGCTGGGATGTTCGAACAATGCCAGAAGAAGCGAGGAAAGAGTAATGAACCAACAGCCGTTGGGCGCACAGTTGCGCCCTTCTCGTAGGGGTCTCATCGCGGGAGGCGCCTCAGTTCTCGGGCTCATGATGCTTGGCGCGTGTGGGAGCAAGAACGGTGGATCCAGCGGAGGATCAGGGGGTGGCGGCTTGAAGGGCCTCAAGTTGAGCGGCACGCTTCAAGATGCTCCACTGCCGGGCAACCAGTACAAGACCGTGGTAGCGCCGGCTTGGGACAAGAGCGTCGGCTCAACGATGAACCTCTCGCTCACCGACTACGACTCCCTCTACCAGAACGTCGTGCGTGACCTCACCAGTCGCAGCGGCGAGTACGACGTCTTTGGTCTCGACCTCCTGTGGACCGGACAGTTCGCCGTTGGTGGGTCGGTGGAGTTCCTCGACGATATGGTCGCGAAGGATGCGGACCTCAGCAAGAATGTGAATAAAGTCCTCCTGGACGGCGTTCGGTGGCAGGGCGATCTGGTCGGCCTACCCGCCACCAATCAGAGTTGGAATCTGTTCTACCGCAAGGACGTTTTCGAGAAGCAGGGCCTTCAGCCGCCCGAGAACTGGGACGATTTCCTAGGGATCGCGAAGGAATTGACCCACGACTGGGCAGGTGACGGCAAGGATCATTACGGCGTCGCGATGAACTGTGTCCGCGGTGCGCCGGTGGCCCATGACTGGCTCGGATACTTCGCGGCCATGGGCGGTCAGGTCTTCGACAACTGGCCCGACACCGAAGCGACGAACTACAAGCCCCAACTGAACAGCGATGCCGCCGTCCAGGCGCTTCAACTTCTCATGGACATGCGCCAGTACGCTCCTGGCGATGTCTTGACCTATGACTGGAACAAGACCCAGGCGGCCTTCGCCAGCGGCAAGGTCGCGATGATCTGTTCGTGGAACGACGGCACCGCGGCGCAGGCTTTTGCTGATGGCTCACCCATCGCGGACAACGTCGGCTGGGCTCGGCTCCCCAACTCTCCTGGAATCGATCGCTTTGACCCGCGCGGTTTCTGGGGGATCTCGGTGAACGGTGCCGGCGACTCGACCAATGCGGCGTTCAACTTCTTGGCATTCGGACTCAGCAAGGAGATGCAGCGCCAGATGGTCGCGAACCTCCCTGGCACCGTTCCGGTTCGCGACGATCTCATCGGTGAGTTGAAGTCGGACTCCGGACCGAACGCCTACCTGGGCTTCATCGAAGAGATCAACGGAAACTCCAACCCGATGAACTTCGCGTGGCGACCCACGCTGCCTGAGTGGTCGAGCATCCAGGACGCCCTCGGTCTGGCGCTGAACCAGGCGCTGACGGGCCAGGCCAGCGTGACCGATGCCCTCAACCAGGCCAATTCGGAGGTTGAGAAGGCCATGGAGAAGGCCGGTCACTAGCGATGGGCCTCCTGGGGTGGGCCGACTGAAGCGTGGTCGGCTCACCCTCCGGGGGGAAGCCCGAATCTCCTGCAGCTTGTTAGACGAAAGGAAGCGGTGTGCCCGATCAATGGCTTGGTGGCGTGTACGACCCCAGGGAGCGTGAGCGAATCGATGTGCGCGATCCGGCGACGGGGAACGCGATCGACGACGTCCCGCGTGGCACTGTCGAGGACGTCGAGGATGCGGTCTCGCGTGCGGTGGACGCTTTCGCGACCTGGCGGCGTCTGCCCACCGGGGAACGCGCAGGGCTCCTCCACGGCGTCGCCTCCGGAATCCGAAGTCATCAGGACTCGCTCGCCCGGTTGCTCACCCTGGAGAGCGGAAAGCCGCTGCGCGATAGCGTCGCAGAGCTCGATCTGGCTGCAGAGACCTTCGACTTCTATGCCGAAGTGGGTCGGACTGATGTTGGCAGGATGATTGCCCCTGGGGATCCCGATCAGATCGACTTCACCAGGTATGAGCCGTACGGCGTCACCGCCTGCATCACGCCCTGGAACTTTCCCCTCCAGCTCTTGGCGTGGAAGATGGCGCCAGCCCTCGCGGCCGGCAATCCGGTCGTCGTCTTGCCCTCGCCGCTGACACCGCTGGCAACCCTGAAGTTCGCCGAGGTTGCGACAGGCCACCTTCCGCCGGGCGTCGTCAGCGTGCTCACCGGCTTCGGCCCGGAGGTCGGCGAGGCGCTCGTCCTTCACCGCGATGTCCCGCACATCGCGCTCACTGGATCCGTGCAGACCGGACAGGTCGTGATGGCTCAGGCGGCGAAGCGTCTGAAGAAGCTCACCCTTGAACTCGGTGGCAAGGATCCGCTCGTGGTCGCTCCAGACATGAGCGTCGACGAGGCGGTGCCGCCGATCGCCTTCGCTGGGCTCCTCCATGCTGGCCAGTGCTGCACCAGCACCGAGCGGGTCTATGTCCCCAGGGCCTCATTCGAGGAGTTCACCGAGGCGCTGGCCGCGTTCGTGAGTGTCATGCGCCTCGGCCCTGGGATGGACTCGACGACCGACATGGGGCCACTGATCAACAACGATGCTGTCGACCGGGTGGCAAGCCAGGTCGACGAGGCCGTCATCGGCGGGGCCCGACTCGTGACCGGTGGCAGGCGGGAGGGCGTGGAAGGTGGGAGCTTCTACGCGCCCACTGTGCTTGCCCACGTCGACCCAAGCTCTCGGCTGATGAGAGAAGAGATCTTTGGTCCCGTCCTTCCGATATCCCCGTATGACGACTTCGACCACGTGATCGCGATGGCGAACGACAGCGAGTTCGGTCTCGCAGCCTCCTTGTTGACGCGAGACGCCGCTCTTGCGAAGAGATTCTACGAGGAAGTGGATGCGGGAACGATCTACATCAACGACCCCCTCACGCCAAACTACGCCGCCCCATTCGGCGGGATGAAGTCGAGTGGTCTGGGCCGTGAGCTCGGTGTCGAGGGGCTGGATCAGTTCCGACAGGTTAAGCATGTCCACTGGGACGTGGTTGGTCGCGCTAAGGACGCGTGGCGCACGTCGTGAGCTGGACGATGCGTCAGCAGCGCGCGGGTGCGCCACGACGACGGCGCGCACGGCGCGCGGGTGCGCCACGCTGGTGGGCAAGGGCCGGATTTCTAGCCCCCGCGCTCACCGCCCTCGTCCTGACGGCGATCTATCCCGTCGTGTTCCTCGGTGTCACCAGCGTTCTCAACTGGCGGTTCAACCGACCGGACCTCGGCATCTCGTTTGCGGGAACAGACAACTTCACGCAGCAACTTGACTCAGCTGGGACCTTCGTCCCAGCGCTGATCCGATCGTTGGTGTTCGTCGGCATCACAGTCAGCGTCGAGACCATTCTCGGTGTGCTGATCGCCCTTCTTCTCTATCGGGACTTCAAGATGAAGGCCGCTGTCGTGGCGGTCTTGGCGCTCCCGATGATGCTGACTCCAGTCGCCGTGGCATACATCTGGCGCTACATGTTCGACGCCGATGGTGGAATCATCAATGCACTCCTTGAGAGTGTTGGAATCGCGGGCCCTGTGTGGTTGCAGTCTGTCGATCCACCGTGGCTCTCCTTCGCCTCTGTGATGATCGTCGACGTGTGGCAGTGGACTCCCTTCATGATGCTGCTTGCGCTGGCGAACTTGGCTGCGATTCCCGAGGAGGTGATCGAAGCCGCTCGCATCGATGGCGCGGGAACGTGGCAACTCATCAGGCGGATCATCTTGCCCCTGATGACTCCGGGACTGCTCGTAGCCGTCCTGTTGCGTTCGATGACGGCCTTCAAGGAGTTCGACAAGATCTTCATCATGACGGGGGGTGGACCGGGGTCGTCGACTGAGTTGGTCTCCTATCGGATCTACGTCGATGGACTTCGTGAGTTCGACTTCGGCGCCGTGGGAGTATCGGGCCTGCTGATCACCATCATCGCACTGATGTTCGCCTCGACGTTCCTCGGCGTTTCGCGGAGGTTGAGCAGATGAGGCGTGGTCACGCGTGGATGCGGATGGGGCTAGCGGCCGCCCTAGGGGTGGTCGTCGTGTTCTCTGTCTTCCCGACCTACTGGGCGCTCATGTTGTCCTTCAAGCCGCCCGGGATGGAGCTCTCGCAGTCGCCAGACTTCATTTTCAGGCCGACCCTGCAGAACTATGACGCCGCCCTGCCCACCCTGTGGCCGTATGCGAGTCACAGCATTGTCGTAGCAGTGGCCTCCACGACACTGTCCATGGCCGCCGGATGCTTGGCTGCCTATGCGATCGCTCGGTTCGGGATTCGAGGCCGAGAGGGATTCATGTTCGCGATCTTGGTGACGCTGATGGTGCCTCCGATCGTGATCGCTATCCCGCTGTATCTGCTAGCCATCGAAACCGGAACGCAGGGAACCCTGCTCGCAGTCGCGCTCGCGCAGGCGCTGTTCAACACGCCGATGGTCGTATGGATGATGCGGTCGTTCTTCGAAGACGTCCCCATTGCGATCGAAGAGTCGGCCCAGATAGATGGCGCGTCGACGTGGAGGACCTTCATCTACATCGCTCTCCCTCTGGTCCGCCCCGGAATCATCGCGACAGCGACCTTGAGTGCCTTTTATTCGTGGAGCGAATTCTTGCTCGCTAACACCTTAGCAGGCCCTGACAGCCAGACTCTGCCGGTTCGGATCGCGGGTTTCAATCGAGATGCGTCAGAGGTGCTTTGGGGGCAACTTGGAGCGACGATCGTAGTCAGCATTGTTCCGACGATTTTGTTCACATTGTTAATTCAGCGCTACCTGGTGCGTGGCATCACCTTCGGTGCAGTGAAGGACTAGGTTGACGTGAACCCGGGAGGAGATCTGTGAAGATCGAACGAATCGAGCTAGTGCCCCTGAGGTGGCATCTAGACACGCCGAAGTGGGATGCCCATCTTGATATCCGCTTTCGAGACTGCCTCCTTGTCAAGGTCCATACCGATGAGGGAGTTGAAGGGATCGGCGAGGCCGCCGCTTTCGGATCGGCCATGGGGGCGGTCTCGTCGGTCATCCGCGATCAGTTGTCGCCGCTGGTGGTAGGAGAGGACCCCCTGCGGATCGAAGGCATCTGGCGGAGGATGTACGACGCGACGATCCACCTGGGCAGATCGGGCATCGTGATGGCGGCGATGAGCGGCATCGACATCGCACTCTGGGACATTGCAGGCAAGGTGGCGGGCCTCCCGCTGTACAAGATGCTCGGTGCGGTGACCGGGAGGCTCCCCTGCTACGCGAGTGGTGGTCTCTATGAACGGGGTTCGTCGCCCGAACATGTGGCCGGAGAGGTCGTCGCCTATGCGGAGAGGGGTTTCACCGGAGCGAAGGTGAAGGTTGCGGGCGCCGACTTGAAGGATGACCTCGCTCGCGTGGAGGCTGTTCGGGCAGCCGTCGGCGACGCTTTCGACCTCATGGTGGATGCGAACTGTGGCTACTCCGTTCAGGAGGCGGTCGACTTCTCTCGGGCTGCGGCTGACGTCGGTCTGGCTTGGCTTGAGGAACCGGTTCGAGCGGACGATCTCGATGGTGCCGTCGAGGTGGCTCGGCGCTCAGCCGTGCCGATCGCCGGGTATGAGTCCCAGTCATCCAGGTTCGTCTTCCGAGATCTCATCGTTCGGGGCGCGGTGAGTGTCGTTCAGGCTGACTGCATTTGGGCAGGCGGCGTGACGAACGTTCGCAAGATCGCTGGACTGGCGGATTCGTGGCACCAGAAGTTCGCGCCGCACGTCTTTTCATCTGCCGTCGCGCTGGCCGCGAACTCACATCTGCTCGCGTCCTGCCCCAACGCAGGGCCACTGGAGTTCGATGGGCAGCCGAATCCGCTCCGTGACGAGATCGTGTTGAACCCTCGCTTCCCTCATGACCTCGGGGTCTACCAACTTCCAGAACGTCCCGGACTAGGCCTGGAGCTAAATCCGGATGGACTGGAGAGGTACCGGATCAGTGTGGCGAGGGGTTAGCGGAGCCGATGGCTACCCTCGGCATCGACTTGGGAACATCGTCGCTGAAGGCGGTGATCGTCGAGGGCGATGAGATCATCGTCAGATCAGGTCGTTCTGTTCCGAAGCCGGGCCAGGATTCAGCCGGTCGCGTGGAACTTGATGCAAGGGCCTACGCGGACCTGGTGCGCGAGGTCATACAGTCCTGCATCGCGGAGGTCGGCGTCATTGACGGCGTGGCGATAGTGGGTCAGACCCCGACCATGGTTCTGGCCGACTCGTTGTTGCGGCCGGTGCGGCCAGCATTGAGTTGGATGGACGCACGCGCCGTGACGGAGGCGGCGATGCTAAGCGAGCGACTTGGGGATCCGATCGCGACAGTGGGGACTTCGTTGCCCTGGGCCGCCGCGAACCTGCCAGCGAAGCTGCTGTGGTTGCGAAGGCACGAGGCTGATGTCCTTGATTCGGCGCGCTGGGTGCTTCAGCTAAAGGACTACATCGCGGCGCTCCTCACTGGACAACCGTGCACCGATAGCTGGTCGTCGAAGGGACTGACGCGGGTCGACCGGCCCGAACCGGCCCTGCCGGTTCTTGAAGTTGCGGGGCTCTCGCAGGACGTCTTGCCTCCGGTGAGGGACCCTTGGTCCACGGCCGGCGAGGTCTCCCGGGCCGGGTCGGAGTGGTCCGGCATTGCGCAAGGGACCGTTGTTGGCGTCGGCTGGAGTGATGCCCTCGCCGCCATGGTTCCCCTTGGAGTGTTCGATGACGAAATGGAGTTCGTCGCAACGGGGACTTCCGACATTGTTGGGTTCTCATTCTCAGGACCGCCCCTGTCTGGTGGCGAGGGACTCCTTGAGGTTCCGGCTGCTGCCACCGGGACATTGACCGTGCGTTATGGACCGACGCAGTCAAGTGGGGGGTCCCTTGCGTGGTTGGCGAGCCTCTTGGGACTGACGGTCGACGAGTGCCTGCGGCGAGTCGGTGAGATCGTTGACTGGGATGTGCCGACGTTCCTCCCCTATCTAGAAGGTGAGCGAGCGCCGATCTGGCGACATGATGTAGCGGCGATCTTTGAGGGCGTGCGAGGTCGGCATGACCGCGGCGCATTTATTCGCGCGGTCTTACTGGGCGTGGCGTGCAGCGCGCGTCACGTCCTCGAGTCGGGCGGACGGTCCCTGCCCACTTCAGGCATGGTCCGCTTGGGAGGGGGACCTAGCCGCAACCAACACTGGTCGTACTTGAGAGCAGCAGTGCTTGGACGTCCTGTCGAGGTGCTCGCCGAGTCCGAGCTGTCCGCCTTGGGAGCCGCTCTGCTCGCTCGCGCCGCAACGGGATGCAGCCTCCGTGGTCTGGCAACCGGCGTGTTGGCCCGTGCCACGGTCGTCAGACCGTCTGTAGAGGATGTGGCAGCTGGGCAGGTCGCCTATGAGAAGTACAGCCGCGCTGTGGCTGTCGCGTTGGGAGCTGGATAAGTTGGTCGAGATTTCCTTTCCGGAGGGCGTGGTTGCTGTTGTCCGTACGACCGACGAAGCCCTCGGCAGAACGGTCTGCCTCGGCCTTGCGCAGGTCGACGGCATTGCCATCGAAGTGACCCTGACGACGCCAGGGGCGTCGAGTGTCATTCGCGAACTCAGCTCCATGGGGGCGCGGGTGGGAGCCGGAACGGTGCTCGGTGTCGCCGAGGTTGATGAATGTGTGCAGGCCGGCGCGACGTTCATGGCTAGCCCGGTCACAGACGCGCGTGTGATCGATCGAGCGCGGAGGCATGGGGTTCCGTTCGCGCCTGGAGTGATGACTCCAACCGAAGCACTCACGGCACGGAGTCTCGGCGCGCCCGCCGTGAAGGTGTTCCCGATCAATGCGGTCGGGGGCACCGCCTTCATCACGACGCTTCTCGAACCGATTCCCGATCTGGCGACCGTCGTATCGGGCGGCGTCAAGCTGTCCGACATCGCGGAGTATCTGGATGTTGGCTCGCACGCAGTATGTGTCGGGCGATCGCTGATCGATGCCCCCGCTGCGGCAGCGGGGGACATCGACAGCGTCGGCGCGACCGCGAGGCGTCGCCTTCGGGAGGCCGCCGTCCAGAGAAGGGCTGACGGTGGTGGCCCATGTTGACCCGGACGCGGGATCGTCCTGACCCAGGCGGGCGCTACCTCACCTCGGCCCGACGCAGCGCCCACAGCCCGATGGCCATCGGGATCACCAGCCAGGGGAGCGAGGCGACGGCGACATGAGCCCACTGCTCACCGGTCGGCCAGCCTTCGAAGAGCGCGCTCTGGGCGAAGTTGAAGTCCAGCCACGGCTGGAGGTCGCGCCACCATTGCTGGTAGGCGGCCAGCATCGCCGAGAGTCCGCCGAGCACGAAGCCGTAGACGAAGTAGGCGACGATCGCGGCCGGTGAGTTGCGCAGCACCACGCCGAGCATGAAGCCGACCGCCATGCCGAGCAGGTTGGCGATCACGATCGAACTGAACTCGCCGACGCTGACGTTCCACACCGTGTCGACGCCCACCAGAGCGGAGCCGACGAGGTTGCCGAGGGCACCGACGGCCAGCGCGATCAGCATCGACACCACGCCGATGATCGCGGCGACCACGGCCTTGGCGCGGATGATCCGACCGCGGTGCGGCACCATCGTGAACGTCGCCAGCCCACTGCGCTGGGTCCACTCACTCGTCACCGACAAGATCGCGAGCATCGGCAAGATGATCGTCATCGGGATGCCGATCGCGCTGGCGAACGCCTCGAACGTGATCTGGTCGTCGGGCGCGAAGGCGATGATCGCCCCGGTCGCGATGACCGAGAGCACCACGACGCTGGCACACAGCCACCAGCCAGCCCGGGTGTCGAAGGTCTTGCGCAGCTCGACGCCGACGAGTCGGGCGAAGGATGGCGGGGAGTACGTCGCGCGCACCTGACTTGGGTCACGCGCTTGGGTTGTGTCGGGTCGTAGGCCTGTGACCTGTGGTGATGCGGTGGGTTTGGTGGGTTTCCACGCACTAACGGGGTCGGTTTAGGGTCACTGGATGGCGTTCATCCGACGGGTCCGAACGGCGTCGGGCGCGACGGCGGTGCAGGTCGCGGAGTACGCCGGCCAGGGCCGTCAGCGGATCGTGAAGCACCTCGGCTCGGCCCATACCGAAGCCGAGCTCGGGCTGTTGCTGGAGCAGGCCCGCGAACTGCTGGCCGATCCGTCACAAGGACTGCTGCCGCTCGAGGTCGAGCCAACGCCGGCGGTGGCTGGGCTGGTGCCCGAGGTCGGCGAGCCGCTCCTGTTCGACGTTGCCGGGCGTGACTCGGGTATCGAGGAGGACCGTGTTGCTCGGGGTGCTGGCAGGGACCGGCCCGGCCGGGTGGTGGCGACGGGGTCACGGCTGCTGTACGAGGCTCTCACGGCGGTCTACGACGAGCTGGGATTCGACGTGCTGGGCGACGAGACGTTCCGGAGCCTGGTGGTGGCGCGGATCGTGGAGCCGACCTCGCTGCTTGACAGTGCCCGGGTGCTGGCCGACCTGGGTGTTGCTGCGTCGTCGTATTCGACGATGAAACGCACCCTGCGACGGGTCAAGACCGCCAAGTACCGCGACCAGATCGCCGCCAGGTGCTTTGCCCATGCCCTCTCGGCCGGGGACGTCTCACTGTGCCTGTACGACGTGACGACGCTCTACTTCGAGGCCGAGAACGAGGACGCGTTTCGCAAAGTAGGCTACTCCAAGGAGCGTCGCATCGACCCACAAATCGTGGTCGGCCTATTGGTCGACCGGCAGGGATTCCCCCTGGAGATCGGCTGTTTCGAGGGCGACACGGCAGAGACGACCACGATCGTCCCGATCATCGAACAGTTCGCTGACCGGCATGGCATCGCTGACATGGTCATCGTCGCCGATGCCGGGATGCTCTCGGCGAAGAACCTCACCGCTCTGGACGGGGCTAACTTGAGGTTCATCGTCGGCTCCCGCACCACGAAGGCACCCATCGACCTGGCCTCCCACTTCCGCTGGCATGGGGACGCGTTCACCGACGGGCAGATCATCGACACCACCACACCCAAGAACGCCCGGGTCATCGACAACGACGAACTGGAAAGGGTCGAACCGATCTGGGACCGGCAGCAGCATCCGGGATCGTGGCGGGTGGTGTGGGCCTACTCGGCCAAACGCGCGGCGCGTGACAACAAGACGCTCACCATTCAGGAGAACCGGGCCAAGGACGTCATCGCCGGTGAGAAGAAGGCGAAGGCCACCCGGTTCGTCAAAACCAGCAAGGGCAAACCCACCCTGGACGAGGCATCACTGGCACGGGCTCGCCGGCTGGTCGGGTTGAAGGGCTACGTCACCAACCTCGACGCCACGACGATGCCCGCCGCCGAGGTCATCGCGAAGTACCACGACCTGTGGCACGTCGAGCAGTCCTTCCGCATGTCCAAAACCGACCTGCGCGCCAGGCCGATCTTCCACCACACCCGCGACGCGATCGAGGCCCACCTCACCGTCGTGTTTACCGCACTGGCCGTCGCCCGCGAGGCCCAGAACCGCACCGGGCTGGCGATCGGCAACATCGTCCGACAGCTACGCCCGCTGCGCAGCGCGACCATCGCGATCAACGGTGCCCGGCAGACCTTCAGGCCCGAAGTCACCTCAGGGCACCAAGAGATCCTCGACGCACTGAACTCGCCCGGCGTCACGCACTAACGCGTTTGGCCCAACTCAGGTCGGGATGCCGATCGCGCTGGCGAACGCCTCGAACGTGATCTGGTCGTCGGGCGCGAAGGCGATGATCGCCCCGGTCGCGATGACCGAGAGCACCACGACGCTGGCACACAGCCACCAGCCAGCCCGGGTGTCGAAGGTCTTGCGCAGCTCGACGCCGACGAGTCGGGCGAAGGATGGCGGGGAGTACGTCGCGCGCACGCGGCTCGGTGCGGCGTCGGTGGCTGGCAGGGTCGTGGTGGTCATGCTGCTGCTCCAGAGGTCGGGGCGCTGTCGCGCTGGGTCTCGGCGGTCAGATCGAGGAAGATGTCCTCCAGACCGCCACCGTCGGCGGGCCTGAGGGTGGTGAGGGGTACGCCGGTCGCGTGGGCGACCAGTCCGATGGCACGGGTGTCGGTGTCGACCCGCAGGCCGCCCTCGACCGGGGTGGCGTCGTGGCCGGCACGGATGAGTGCGTCGGCGAGCCGGGGTTGGTCGGCGGAGTGGGCGGGAGCGACGTACGACCCGGCGCCGGCCAGCAGGTCGGCCTTCGAGCCCTGCGCGACGATGCGGCCCTGGCCGATGACCACGATCTCGTCGGCGATGACCTCGATCTCGCCGAGTAGGTGCGAGGACAACAACACCGAGCCGCCAGCGCCGGCGAACTCGCGAAGCAGGTCGCGCATCCAGCGGATGCCGGCGGGGTCGAGACCGTTGGCCGGCTCGTCGAGGATCAGCGTGTGTGGGTCACCGATCAGCGCGGCCGCGATCCCGAGCCGCTGCCGCATGCCGAGTGAGTAGTTGCGCACCCGACGGTCCGCCTCCTCGTCGGTCAGCGACACCAGGTCGAGCATCTCCTGCACGCGGGTGCGGGGGAGTCCGATGGTCTGGGCGGCGATCGCAAGGATCTCGCGGCCGGTGCGGCCGGCATGCTGGGCGGAGGCGTCGAGGAGGACACCGACCTCGCGGGCCGGGTTCGGCAGATCGGCGTACTGCTCACCTGCGATCGTCGCGGTGCCCGACGTGGCCGGAGTGAGTCC
Organism: Nocardioides sp.; assembly: GCF_047602075.1. GTDB lineage: Bacteria > Actinomycetota > Actinomycetes > Propionibacteriales > Nocardioidaceae > Nocardioides. The sequence goes on along the minus strand of NZ_JASGIF010000001.1, from coordinate 1,657,537 downwards.
GACCAGCACTCGCATGGTCGTGGACTTTCCGGCGCCGTTGGGACCGAGAAAGCCCGTGACGAGGCCGGGTTGAGCGGTGAACGAGACGTCGTCGACGGCGCGGTAGCCGCCGTAGACCCGGGTCAGATGAGAGACATTGATCATGGCTGCGAGCCTGCCCGCTCCACCACCGTCACCACATCCGGGAGCGCCCCCGGCTCGACCCTGAACCGACCCCGGGGTAGTCCCCGGCTCGGTCGACGGGGGCCTCGCCGACGGCTGCGGGTTGGGGGTATCGCGGGAGTCCGCCAACACCGATGATGAGGTTTGTGCCCACCACCACTCCCGCCGACAAGGCGGCCGCCCTCCTTGCCCTGCACGCCGGCCCCGGCTTCGTGCTCCCCAACGCCTGGGACGCCGGCTCCGCCAGCATCCTCGAACAGGTCGGCTTTCCCGCGATCGCCACGACCAGCGCCGGCATCGCCTGGTCGCGCGGTGTGCCGGACGGAGGCACGCTCGACCGCGACGAGATGCTCGACCAGGTCGGCCGGATCGTGGCCGCGGTGAGCGTGCCGGTGACCGCGGACCTGGAAGCCGGGTACGGCGACACGGCGGACGATGTCGCCGACACCATTGCCCGGGCCGCGGAAGCTCGGAGCGGTTGGCGCCAACCTGGAGGACGCCGACAGCGACGGCCTGTTCGAGGTCGAGAAGGCCGTCGAGCGGATCACGGCAGCCAGGCAGGCGGCGCCCCGGGGCACGTTCGTGTTGAACGCTCGCACCGACACCTACTTCGCCGGCACCAGCGGCGAAGTCTTCGCCGAGACCGTCGAGCGAGCACGGCGCTACGTCGATGCAGGCGCCGACTGCGTCTTCGTGCCCGGGGTCGTCGAAGCGGACACGATCCACCAGCTCGCCGAGGCCATCCCGGCCCCGCTCAACATCGTGGCCGGGCTGTCCAACACCATCCCCGCGCCGACCCTCTTCTCTCTCGGCGTCCGACGGGTCAGCTTGGGTGGCAGCCTGGCTCGAGCCGCCCTCAGCGGATTGGAGCGTGCCGGCCGGGAACTGCTCGACGCGGGGACACTCGGCTTCCTCGACGGCGCGATCGGCTATGCCGACCTGCAGCGCCGCTTCAGTTCCTAGCCCTCACTCCACCGGGAACCAGTTCCCGTGGATGGCCAGGTCGACCAGGTCGCCGCGAGAGACGACGGGGCTGGCGGCGACTGGATCGGCATCCACCGCCGGGCCGTTGGAAGCCCTCAGGTCGATCACCTTGCCGTCCCTGCGGAAGTAGGTCACCCGCGCGGTAACCACCCCCGGGTCGGCGCCGGCGACGTCGGGGCGACCGATGGTCCACACGGCCCAACCGTCGTCGGTGGAGACGCAACCGGTCCGCCGACTCTCCTGCATCTGCATGCAGCGCTGCTGCATCAGGTCGGGATCGATCGACTGTCCGAGGACCGCGTCGTAGTCGTAGGCCATCGCGTCCACCGCCCCGCCCTGGAACAGCCGCTCCGCCTGGCTCCGCTGGGCGACCCGCTCGAGGCTGACCTCCGTGCTCGGGCCGGGAAGGGCGTCGGCGAGGATCGTGGACAACTCCGTCGGAGTCGCGATCCTGACCGTCGGCGGGTTCTGCTCGCCGGCGGCGTACGACGTCGTGTCGAGGTCGCCTCGTGCCGGGGTCGCCGTCCGATCGGGAGCAGCGGGCTGCAGAGTCGTGGCCCAGGTGGTGCCGAGCACGGCCACGGTGGCGAGCGCGGCACCGCCCATGGCCAGCCCACGGCGGCGTCGGCGGCGATCGCCGACCGCCATGGCAGACGTGATCAGGTGGTCGTCGGGGACGAGCTCGTCGGTGACGTTGTGCATCAGCACGGCGAGTCGGCCCTCGGTGTCGTGGGTCATCGGTGTTGTCCTTCCTCGAGTGTGGGCACGGTGAGGAACTCCTCGCCCAGCTGATCGCGCAGCCGCGCCAGCGCTCGGCTGGAGCGGCTGCGCACAGCCTGGTTGGTCAGCTGGAGATCAGCCGCCACCGACGCGACGTCCTGGTCGAGCAGGTAGCGCTGTACCACCACGGTCCGGTCCAACGGCGCCAGCGAACGCAGCGCCTCGACCAGGCTGTGCCGCAGTTCGACGTCGACCCCGTCGGTAGCCGCCTGCTCGGGCGGCTCCGCCATCGGTCGTTCGCCAGAACTCTTCCGTCTGCGGCCGTCGATGAAGGTGCGGACCAAGACGGTGCGGGCGTACGCCGCCACGTTGCCGGCCTCCCGGACCCGCCCCCAGCGGACGTAGATTCGGGTCAGCGTCTCTTGGACCAGGTCGTCTGCGGAGTGCCGATCGCCCGCCAGCAGCCAGGCAGTACGAAACAGCTCACCGGATCGCGCTCGCGCGAACTCCTCGAACTCGGCCCGCTGGGCTGCCCGCATGGTTGTTCCTCCTCATCCTCCTCGACGGGGTGGCTCAGGGAGATGTGTCATGACGTGCCTTGTGGGCGATCAGCGGGCCCGAGCGTCGACGACGCTGGCGGTGAAGATCCTGCTCGTCTCAAGGAGAGATAGTGCGGCATCTCTACGACGCCCCGACGATCCGCAGCGCGATGTCGACGTAAGCGTCGGCGAGCTCCTCGGGCGAGGACGGGCCTTCGGTGCTGTACCAGCGTGCGATGTCGACACCGAGCGAGAGCAGCGCGGTGGCCGCGATCCGCGGCTGAGGACAGTCGAAGGAGCCGTCGGCGACACCGCGCTCGACGAGGACGTGCACCTCGTTGCTGATCTGTCGGCGGAGCTCGCGGACCTCGGCCCAGTGCGCGGGGGTGAGCGCAGCCAACTCGTAGTTCACGACCCGGGCGCTGGTGCTCTCCATTGCGTGGTGACGAGCGAACTCGCGCACGGCGTTGCAGAGTTGCTCGACGGTCGAGCCGCCGCGAGCGACCGCCTCCCGCAGCAACAGGAGAGTGCGCTCGTGGCCGGAGCGTGAGATCTGGTAGAGCAGCTCCTCCTTGGAGCGGTGGTGCACGTAGACCGCAGCCGGACTCATCCCCGCGGCGGCGGCGATGTCACGGGTCGTGGTGCCGTGGAAGCCGCGCTGGGCGAAGGCCCCCGCGGCGGCTCGCAGCAGCCGGCTGCGGCTGTCCTCGCCCGTCGGCGGCTGGCTCGTGCTCATCTCGCTCCCTCCTGCTCGGCCGTTGACCGAGGCTCGGGCCTCGGGCATAGTAAGCGCCAAGCCTACTAAGCAACCGCTTAGTAGCGCCCAGGCCACGAAGGAGCAGCGGTGCCCGAAGCAGTCATCGTCTCAGCGGCCCGGTCCCCGATCGGTCGGGCGTTCAAGGGGTCACTCAAGGACATCCGACCCGACGACCTAGCCCTTCAGATGGTCCAGGCTGCGCTGGCGAAGGTGCCGGAGCTCGATCCGAACGACCTCGTCGACCTGATCCTCGGCTGCGGACTGCCGGGCGGTGAGCAGGGCTTCAACATGGGCCGGGTCGTCGCGGTGCGGGCGGGCTACGACCACCTTCCTGGTACGACGGTCACCCGCTACTGCTCCTCTTCTCTGCAGACGACCCGGATGGCCTTCCACGCCATCAAGTCCGGTGAGGGCGATGCCTTCATCTCCGCCGGCGTGGAGACGGTCAGCCGGTTCGCCAAGGGCAACAGCGACCACATCGAGGGGCGCGACCTGAAGAACCCCGCCTTCGGCGCGGCGGAGCAGCGCACCGCAGGGCGCGCCGCGGGCGGAGCCCCGACCTGGACCGACCCACGCGAGGACGGAGCCCTTCCCGACGTCTACATCGCGATGGGCCAGACGGCCGAGAACGCTCAGCAGGTCCTCGGGATGAGCCGCCGCGAGCAGGACGAGTTCGCCGTGCGCAGTCAGAACCTCACCGAGCAGCGGATCGCCGAGGGCTTCTGGGCGCGCGAGATCAGCCCAGCCACCATGCCGGACGGGACTGTGGTGTCAGCAGACGACGGACCGCGAGCCGGGGTCACCCTGGAGGCCGTCAGCGAGCTCAAGCCGGTCTTCCGGCCTGACGGGACCATCACCGCCGGCAACGCCTGCCCTCTGAACGACGGCGCCGCGGCGCTGGTCGTGATGAGCGACGCCAAGGCCCGTGAACTCGGTCTGGTGCCGCTGGCGCGCATCGTGTCCACCTCGGTCACCGGCCTGTCGCCGGAGATCATGGGCCTCGGTCCGGTCACGGCTATCCCGGCCGCGCTGCGTAGCGCGGGGATGACTCTCGAGGACATCGACCTGGTGGAGATCAACGAGGCGTTCGCGGTGCAGGCGCTCGGATCGGCGCAGCAACTGGGCATCCCGCTCGACAAGTTGAACGTCAACGGCGGCGCGATCGCCGTCGGGCACCCGTTCGGCATGACCGGTGCCCGGATCACCGCCACGCTGATCAACTCCCTGCAGTGGCACGACAAGCAGTTCGGCGTCGAGTCGATGTGTGTGGGCGGCGGGATGGGCATGGCGATGGTCATCGAGCGGCTGAGCTGAGCGACCCGCCACGATGACCGACCCCGTCGCTGGACAGGCCCCCGCCGGGCGGCTCTTCGCCGGGCAGGGCGTCGTCGTCACCGGTGCGGCCGGCGGCATCGGCCGAGCGTTGGCGGCCCGACTCGTCATCGAGGGCGCGCGGGTCGTCATCAACGATCTGGACCCCGCGCGCACCCGCGCGACCGCCGCGGACATCGGCGCGACGGCCGTCCCTGGCGATGCCGCGAGCGAAGCCGGATCAGCGGCGCTCGTCGCCGCGGCCGACGAGCAGCTGGGCACGATCGACGCCTGGTTCGCCAACGCCGGCATCGTGCGTGGTTTCGGTCTCGACGCGACCGAAGCGGAGTGGTCGGCCAGCTGGGAGGTCAACACGATGGCGCACGTCCGGGCGGCGCGGCTGCTGGTGCCGCACTGGCTCGAGCGCGGCCAGGGGCGCTTCGTGGTGACCGCATCGGCTGCCGGACTCCTGACGGCGCTCGGCGCGGCGCCGTACTCCGTCACCAAGCACGGCGCGGTCGCCTTCGCGGAGTGGCTCGCAGCGACCTACCGACACCGCGGCATCGCGGTGCACGCGGTCTGCCCACAGGGCGTGCAGACCGAGATGCTCACCAACTCGGGGCCGATGGAGCAACTGCTCGTTGCCGACGGCGCGCTCACAGCCGACGACGTCGCGGAGGCGACCATGACGGCGATCCGCGAGGATCGCTTCCTGGCGCTGCCGCACGCGCAGGTCGCCGGCTACTACCGTCGCCGTGCCGAGGACACCGACCGGTGGCTGAGCGGGATGAACAAGCTGCAGCGCCACCTAGAGAGCGAGGAGGAGAGATGAGGATCTTCAACGGGATCCCCGAGCTGGAGGCGGCCGTGGGGTCGCAGCTGGGGTATTCGGAGTGGCACACCGTGACCCAGGAGCAGATCGACAAGTTCGCCGAGGCTACCGGGGACCACCAGTGGATCCATGTCGACCCCGAGAAGGCGGCGGCCGGCCCGTTCGGCACCACCATCGCGCACGGCTTCCTCACCCTCTCCCTGCTGCCGATGCTCGTCTCGGGGATCTACCGGGTCGACGGGGTGAAGATGGCGATCAACTATGGCGCGAACAAGGTGCGCTTCCCCTCGCCCGTGCCGGTCGGCTCCCGAGTGCGGGCCGGTGTGGAGCTGCTCGGGGTCGTCCCCAACTCGCTCGGCTACCAGGTCGCCAGCCGGGTGACCATCGAGCGCGAGGGCGGCGACAAGCCGGCCTGCGTGGTCGACATGCTCGCCGTCGTCGTGCCGTGATGACGGATGCAGCGGACGCCGTTCCCGGCCTCGACCTGGGTCGGCTCGGCAGATGGCTCGCCGGCCATCTCCCCGGCGCAGGCCCGGAGTTCACCGCCACCCTCGTCGCAGGCGGCAAGTCCAACCTGACCTATCTGGTCGCAGACGGTGATCACGAATGGATCGTCCGTCGACCTCCTCTGGGTCACGTGCTCGCGACCGCGCACGACATGGCTCGGGAGCACCGCGTCATCACGGCCCTGCGCGGGACCGCGGTCCCGGTGCCCACCACCTATGGCTTGTGCGAAGACGTCGACGTCATCGGTGCGCCGTTCTATGTGATGCAGCGCTGCGCCGGGACGCCATACCGCTTCGCCACAGAGCTGGAGGCCCTCGGAGCCGAGCGCACCCGCGCGATCTCCGAGCAGCTCGTCGACACCCTGGCGGCCTTGCACGCGGTCGACCCTGTCGTCGTAGGGCTGAGCGACTTCGGTCGGCCCGCCGGGTTTCTCGCCCGCCAGGTGAGCCGGTGGAAGAAGCAGCTGGACGCCTCCCACAGCCGAGATCTGCCGGCTGCCGACGAGCTTCATCGGCGGCTCGCCGCAGACGTCCCGACGGAGTCGGCCGCGGGCATCGTGCACGGCGACTTCCGCCTCGACAACGTGCTCGTCGACGATCAGGACCAGATCGCCGCTGTGCTCGACTGGGAGATGGCGACCCTCGGCGACCCGCTCACCGACCTGGCGTTGATGCTCGTCTACGGCAGGCTCGGGGCCGCCGACAGCGCTCTGGCAGTGAGCACAGTGAGTGCGGCGCCGGGGTTCCTCACCGAGGACGAGATCGTCGCGCGCTATGCCGCCGGCAGTGCGCGTGACCTCGCCCGATTCGGCTTCTACCTCGGGCTGGCGGCGTTCAAGCTCGCCGTGGTCCTTGAGGGCATCTACTACCGGCATCTGCACGGTCAGACGGTCGGTGAAGGCTTCGACCGCGTCGGCGAAGGCGTCGACGTGCTGCTGGACGTGGGACTGAGAGCAGTGGAGGAGAACCGCTGATGGACTTCGCCTTCGACGCGCGCACCGAGGAGATGCGCGCCACCATGCTCGCGTGGATGGACAGCCACGTCCATCCGGCCGAGCAGGTCTTCGCCGAGCAGCTGGAGCAGCTCGATGACCGGTGGGCGTGGGACTCGGTGCCGATCCTGGACGACCTGCGCGCCTCCGCACGCGAGCGGGACCTGTGGAACCTCTTCCTGCCCGGCGACGAGGGCGGTGGTCTGACGAACCTGCAGTACGCGCCGCTGGCGGAGATCTCCGGCCGTAGCGGGCACCTTGCGCCCGCGGCGATGAACTGCGCGGCCCCGGACACCGGCAATATGGAGGTGCTCGCCCAGTTCGGCACGCCCGAGCAGAAGGAGCGCTGGCTCCGGCCGTTGCTCGACGCCGAGATCAGGTCTGCCTTCGCGATGACCGAGCCGGCGGTGGCCTCCTCCGACGCGACCAACATCGCCACCCGCATCGAGCGAGACGGCGACGAGTACGTGCTGAACGGTCGCAAGTGGTGGATCACCGGTGCGATGAACCCCCACGCGAAGATCTTCATCGTGATGGGCAAGACCGACCCGACCGCGGATCGGCACCGGCAGCAGTCGATGATCCTCGTGGAGCGAGACACTCCCGGGTTCGAGATCCATCGCGGCATGCGGGTGCTCGGCTACGACGACCACGAGCACGGCGGCCACGCGGAGCTGTCGTTCACCGACGTCCGAGTGCCGGCCACCAACCTGATCGGCGGGGAGGGCGACGGCTTCGCGATCGCCCAGGCCCGGCTCGGCCCCGGCCGCATCCACCACTGCATGCGGGCGATCGGCATCGCCGAGCGGGCCATCGAGCTGATGTGCGCCCGCGCTCAGGAGCGGGTCGCCTTCGGCAAGCCGCTCGCCGACCAGGGCGTCATCCGGGACTGGATCGCCGAGTCGCGGGTGCGACTGGAGCAGCTCCGGCTGCTGGTGCTCAAAGCAGCCTGGCTGATGGACACCGTCGGCAACAAGGCCGCCCACACCGAGATCCAGGCGATCAAGATCGCCACCCCGGCCACCGTGGAGTGGATCTTGGACAAGGCGATCCAGACCCACGGCGCCGGCGGCCTCTCCCAGGACTTCCCGCTGGCCAGCATGATCGCCGGGGTTCGCACGCTGCGGTTCGCCGACGGTCCCGACGAGGTCCACAAGAACGCCCTTGCCCGCGCCGAGCTGCGTCGCCAAGCCGCAGCCCGCGAGGCACGCTCGTGAGCGACGCACTCGCCGCCGATGCCGTCAGCGAGCTGGAGCAACGGGTCACGACCTTCCTCACCGAGCACGCCCCCGCCGAGACCGACCGACTGGACTTTCTGCGTGCCCAGTTCGACGCCGGCCTCGCCTGGGTGTGGTGTCCCGTCGGGCTCGGCGGACTCGACCTCCCGCGCAGTCTGCAGGGCGTGGTCGACACGCTGCTCGAGCGGGCCGGTGCGCCGACCAACGCACCGGAGAAGAACGGCATCGGTCTCGGCATGGCCGCACCGACGATCCTCGCGGTCGGCACTGACGAGCAGAAGCGCCGCTTCCTCCGACCCCTGTGGACCGGTGAGGAGATCTGGTGCCAGCTGTTCAGCGAGCCTGGTGCCGGCAGCGACCTCGCGAACGTATCGACCCGTGCGGTCCGTGACGGTGACGGCTGGGTGGTCAACGGGCAGAAGGTGTGGACCTCGGGTGCGCAAACCGCCCGGTTCGCGATTCTGGTCGCCCGCACCGATCCCGACCAGCCCAAGCACGCGGGGCTGACCTACTTCCTCTGCGACATGACCGACGCCGGCGTGGACGTCCGGCCGCTGCGGCAGATCACCGGCGAGGCAGAGTTCAACGAGGTCTTCCTCACCGACGTGCGCATCCCGGACAGCCAGCGGCTCGGCGCCGAAGGCCAGGGCTGGCGGGTCGCCAACGCGACGCTCAACAACGAGCGGGTCTCGATCGGCAGGTCCGCCGAGCGTGAATCCGCGATGATCGGGGTCGTCGCCCGGACCTGGCGCGAGCACCCGGACCGGCGTACGCCCGAGTTGCACGACCGCCTGCTGCGCCTCTGGGTGGACGCCGAAGTGCTCCGGCTCACCGGCCAGCGGCTGCAGCAGAAGCTCGCCCAGGGCCAGCCGGGTCCGGAAGGGGCGGCGATGAAGCTCGGCTTCGCGCGGGTAGCCCAGCAGGCGTCCGGGCTGGAGCTGGAGCTGCTGGGTGAGGAGGGACTGCGCTACTCCGAGTGGACGATGCGGCGACCGGACCGGGTCGACTTCACCGGCCGTGACGCCGGCTATCGCTACCTGCGCGCCAAGGGCAACTCGATCGAGGGCGGCACCTCGGAGATCCTGCGCAACATCGTCGCCGAACGCGTCCTCGGCCTGCCCGCCGAGCACCGGGTCGACAAGGACCGGCCGTGGAAGGAGACCGTCAAGTGAGCCTCGATCTGCTGCCCTCCGACGTCGAGACGGATCTTCGGGCGGTGGTCGGCCAGCTGCTCGCCGACCGCTGTCAGGCAGCCGCGATCGCCGCGGCGTACGACGGCGACCGATCCGTGGTCGCGCCCCTCTGGACCGCCCTCGCCGCCGAGCTCGGACTTGCGGGGCTGCTGATCCCAGACGAGCGTGGGGGAGCGGGTGCCACCGCTCGGGAGGCTGCTGCGGTGTTGGAGGAGCTCGGTCGGGCCGTCGCGCCGGTGCCCTATCTGACCAGCGCCGTGATCGCCACGACAGCGCTCCTCGACTCCGCCGATTCCACCGGCCCCGCCGCCGAACTGCTGGCCGGTCTCGCCACCGGGGAGCGCACGGCGGCGTTGCTGCTGCCGCTGTCGACCGGCCCTGACGATCCGCTCCCGGCCCTGTCTCGAGACGGCGGCGGTCGGGTGAGTGGGTTGGTGACCAGCGCGGCCGGTGCACTGGAGGCGGACACGTTCCTCGTGCTGGTGGCCGCGGACGAGGGTCCCGCGCTGGGTGTGGTTGCGGCAGCGGATGCGACCGTCCTCCCGGTGGCGTCTCTCGACATGTCCCGTCAGCTCGCCGACGTCACCCTCGACGGCGCGCCGGTCACCATCGTCGTCGAGGCCGGCGAGCCCGCGGTGAGGCGGGCCCTGCTCGTCGGCGCCGCATTGCTTGCCTCCGAGCAGGTGGGTCTGGCTCGCTGGTGCCTCGAGGAGACCCTCGCCTACCTCAAGGTGCGCACCCAGTTCGGCCGAGTCGTCGGCGGCTTCCAGGCGCTCAAGCACCGGTTCGCGGACCTCTACGCGCAGGTCGAGTCGGCCTCGGCAGCAGCTGCCTACGCCGTCGCCGCGTTGGCCGCCGACGATCCCGACGTGGCCGTCGCCGTCAGTGTGGCGCAGTCCTACTGCAGCGAGGTCGCGGTCCATGCCGCCGAGGAGGCGATCCAGCTCCATGGTGGCATCGGGATGACCTGGGAGCACCCGGCCCACCTCTACCTCAAGCGCGCCAAGGCCGATCAGATCGCGCTCGGCACCCCCGGCGTCCATCGCGCCCGACTGGCTGCCCTGGTCGATCTCCCTGGCCCGGCTGCCGCGGGCTAGGACAGGCCGCGCTCGAGCGAGTCGAACGCGGCGGCACCGGCGGCCATGACCTGCCGAGCCACCTTGGGAGCGGCGTGGCCCGCGATGGCGCCGTCCTGGACGGCCCGAGACATCGCCCGGCTGACGTTGACCAGCGCCGAGGCGTGCACGAACGGGCGCAGGTCGCCGGGAGCGGCCGCCAGCTCGTCGGCGATCAACTCGGTCAACGCGGCGACCGCGCGATCAGACTCCAGGCGCTCCCTCGCCTGTAGTGACGGGCTCTCCCGGATCACCTCGTCTCGGCCGGGACGGCGTCGGTGAGGCTGGCGAGGCGGCCGATCAGGCGGACCCTGGTGAAGAGGCCGACGGCCAGCGCGACCGCCGTACTCCCCGCGCACACGAAGAACGCGACGTCCACGCCCCAGGCCCCGGCCAGCACGCCGCCGATCGCCGCGCCGGCCGGGGAGCCGCCCCAGGCGATCATGCGGGCGGTCGTGTTCACGCGCGACTGCAGTCGCATCGGGGTCAGCGTCTGGCGGACGACGATGCCGTTCAAGATGACCACCGTCGACACCAGGTTGAACCCGATCATGACCGCGGCCGCGAGCACCCACGACGTCGTTGCCCCGAGTGCGATGGTCAGCAGCGACACGGCCGCATAGCCGATCACCGTGACTGCGCCGACGGTCCAGTTCCGTTGCAGCCAGCCGAGGGCGACGCTGCCGAGGAAGGCGCCGATGGAGGCGGCGACGTAGAGCAGTCCGAGTCGGCCGTCGTCGTCTGCGAAGCCGAGCTGTTCGACTGCGAGGACGACCGTGAGTCCGGCCACCGCCCCTCCGGTCACCGAGAGGCCGATGCCCATGAAGGTCAGCTGGCGGATCACCGGATGTGCCCACACGAACGCCAGGCCCTCGGCGATCTCGGCGCGCAGCGAGGTGGGGGCGTCCGACTTCTCGATGGCGCCCGGATCCCACGGCATCCGGGCGAGCAGGAGCGCGGCGATGGCATAGGCGACGCCGTCGATCGCCACCACCCAGGGTGCCCCGACCGAGGCGATCAGCACACCGGCGATGCCGGGGCCGGCGATGCTGAGCACGGTGTTGATGGCCGTCATCGTTGCCATGGCCGATCCGATGCGGTCGCGGCCGACCAGCACCGGCAGTGCGCCGAAGGCGGAGGCGTCAGAGAACACGAAGGCGATGCCGACCGTCAGCGCGACAGCGAAGATCTGTGGCACGGTGAGGATCCCGGCCAGATGGGCGGCCGGGATCGTGAGCATCGTCGCTCCGGCCAGGATGCTCGTCCATGTCATCACCCGCCGGTTGTTCCATCGGTCCGCGAGGGCACCGGCAGGTAGGCCCAAGACCAGATAGGGCAACGCCTCGAGGGCGGCCAACAGCCCGGTCAGGGTCGCGCTCGAGGTGCGCTGGTAGACCAGCACGGGCATGGCGACCAGGCTCATCACGTTGCCCGCCCAGGAGACGGTGCGAGCGGCGAGGAAGTCCCGGAAGCCGGGCTCGCGGATCCAGGCGGTGGTCATCGCCAAAGTCCTCCGGGCAACTAATGAGAAATCTTCTCAACAAGCGTACGCCGCCCCCTCGCGCATGGCGACGCCGCCTCGTGTGCGCGATCGCTGGTGCAGCGGCTCGGCGAGTGGCATTAATACATGCGCATGTGTTTATATATGGAGCAAGGGCCCCGCAGCGGCCTCTGGGCAGCCGGCGAAGAGCTGCCCTCCCGATACCAGCCAGGGAGGCAACATCATGTCGACTACCCATGAGGTGCACGCAGCCCACGAGCACACCCACGCACCGGACTGCGGCCACGTCGCCGTCGAGCACGAGGGCCATGTGGACTACCTCCACGACGGACACGCCCACCACGAGCACGACGGCCACTACGACGAGCACGCGCTCGATGCGCATGTCACCGCAGAGGTGCACGAGCATGAGCACGGTGCCGACTGTGGCCACGGGACGGTTCAGCACGGCGACCACGTCGACTACGTCCACGGAGAGCACCGGCACGCCGCGCACGGCGACCACTATGACGAGCACTGATCCGGGACGCGTGTCAGGTTGAAGCCGGGTGGCGCCCTCCAGCAAGATCTGGCCATGGCCGGTTCGCGTGAGGACCCTGGTGGCCGGCGCGACCTGGACGCCCGCTACCGCGCGGTCGGCGAACTCTTCAGCGCCTTGGCAGCACCGGTGCGTGCGGCGATCGTGCACCGGCTGACGGTCCGGGAGCACTCGGTGACCGAGCTGGTGGAGGAGTTGGGCATCTCGCAGCCGCTGGTGTCCCAGCATCTGCGCACCCTGCGTGGAGCCGGCCTCGTGCAAGCCGATCGCAACGGACGCGTCCTGGTCTACCGCCTAGTCGACGAGCACGTGGCGCACATCTTCCTCGACGCCTATCGGCACAGCCGCGAAGGCCGGGAGGGCGACTAGCAGTCGCGGTGGGCCCGCACTAGGAGGTACTCCGCGTCGATGTCGATCGAGCCGCCGGGGTGGGCGAGAGCGGCCAGCTGATCACCGAGGTCGGTGCGCATCTGGTCGGCCCGCGGGCCGAGCATGGCGCCGGCTGCGATGTGTGCGGGAGAACAGGTGAAGTAGAAGTCCACGGCGGCCTCGCTGCTCGCGAACCGCCAGGGGAGGGTGCGGACCTCGATCTCGACCTCGGCGAACGCTTGGCCCAAGAGACCCGCCACCTGCTCGGCATCGCCCCACCTCAGCGGTGCAGTCGCGGCGCCCGGCTGCGGCAGGTGGCGGGCCATCAACGCCGACATCTGACCCAGGTAGCCCGCCGGAGTCCAGGCGGTGAAGGCGAGGATGCCGTCAGGGCGCAGACAGCGGGCCACCTCTCGGAGGGTGGCCGAGGGATCGTTGGTGAAGATCAGGCCGAACGACGAGGCGACCACGGCGAAGGTCTCGTCTCGGAAGGGGAGCTCCTCGAGCGGTTCCTCCCGCCAGTCGACGACCAGGTCTTCGCGATCCGCTGCCTCACGGGCCTGAGAGAGAAGCGGAGCGCAGACGTCGACCGCGCTGACCGCCCAGCCGTCGGCGGCCAGCGCGAGGGCGACCGACCCGGTGCCGGTGGCCAGGTCCAGCGCACGGCGCCCGTGGCCCTCGCCGAGGGCTCCGGCCAGGGCACCTGCTGCAGGACGCAACCGCTCGGCCAGGCGGGCGTAGTCGCCCATCGCCCACAGCTGGGCCAGCGCTTGTCTGTGCTCGGCCTGCATCACTGACCTCCAGGCGCAGCCACCAGGCGCGCGCTATGGCCCCGGCCCTGCAGCTGACCGAGGAGACGGCAGACGAGGTAGATGGCGAACGAGATGGTGGTGACATAGGGACTGATCGGGATGGTGGTGCCGAGCGCGAGCAGGATGCCGCCCACCATCGAGCTGAAGGCGAAGACCACCGACAACACCGGCACCAGGCTGGGTGACGAGGTCACCTGCAGGGCTGCGGCCGCCGGCGTACACAGCAGGGTGAGGATGAGCAGTGCGCCGATGACCTGGATCGACACCGCGACCGTGCAGCCGAGCAGGATCACGAAGAACGGGCCAAGGAAGCGCACCGGCACTCCGCGGGCGGCAGCGACCTCGGGATCGACGCTGGCGAACATCAACGGACGCCAGATGGCCGCGAGCACGATCAGCACGACCAGTGAGGTGACCAGCAGGACGGTGAGGGAGGTGTCGTCGATGGCCACGATCTGGCCGGTGAGCAGACCGAACTTGTTGGCCGCTCGGCCCTTGTAGAGGGCGAGGAACAAGATGCCGAGCCCGAGTCCGAACGGCATCAACACGCCGATGATCGAGTTGCGATCGCGTGCTCGCATGCCGAGGACGCCCAGCGCGAGTGCTGCGAGCAGGGAGCCGGCGAAGGAGCCCGCGACGACACTCACCCCCAAGAGCAGCGCGCCGGAGGCGCCGGCGAAGGAGAAGCTCGCTGATCCCGTGCACCGCGAAGGGCAGGTCTCGCGTCATCACGAAGACACTGACCAACCCGCCGACGACACCGAGCACCGCTCCGGCGATCAGCGAGTTGCGGACCAGGGGGAGCAGCTCGCCGTAGTTGTCGAAGTTGACGATCTGGTGCCAGTCGATCGCTGCGATGCTCACGCCGTTGCCTTCGTCGGATGAGAGGTCGTGTGGGGGTGGGTGTGGGCCACGTCGTCGGCGCCGAGGACGACGATCTGGTCGCCCCGGCGGATCACCTCGATCGGCGAGCGGTAGAGCTCGCTGAGCACCGCACTGGTCATCACCTCGTCGGGAGGTCCGATCCGGAAGCGGCCGTCGTTGAGATAGAGCACCTGGTCGGTGACCGGCAGCACCGGGTTGATCTCGTGGGTCACGAAGAGTACGGCGGTGTCGCGGTCGCGGCGCTGCTTGTCGAGCAGGTCCACCACGCCTCGCTGGTGGCGCAGGTCCAAGGAGAGGAGCGGCTCGTCGCAGAGGAGCACGGCGGGTTCGGTTGCCAGCGCCTGGGCGGCACGGAGCTGCTGCTGCTCCCCGCCGGAGAGTCGACCGATCGGCCGATTCGCGAAGGCGCCGGCGCCGACCCGCTCGATCAACTCGTCGACCTGGCGCCGCTGCTCTCGGTTCCGCCAGGGCAGGGGAGGACCCCAGTGGGTTCCGTCCAGACCGAGCTGGACCAGGTCGCGGCCGCGCAGCGGGACGTCGATGGCATACCCGTGATGTTGGGGGATGTAGCCGATCCGACTGCTGCCCCGGCGTGCTGGCTGCCCGCAGACACGGACCTCGCCCTCGGTCAGCGACAGGGTGCCCAGGATGGCTTTGAGCAGGCTGGACTTGCCCGACCCGTTCGAGCCCAGCACGGTGATGAACTGTCCGGGCTCGACCGTGAGATCGAGCCCGGACCACAGCGTCCTGGTGCCGAACGAGAGTCGGGCGTCACGCAGCTCGACGACCGCCGTCATCGGCTCAGCCGAGGGCCGAGCGCAGGGCGTCGATGTTCTGCTGCATCCAGCCGACGTAGTCCAGCCCGCTGGGGAGCGTCTCGGTCACTGGCACGACCGGGATGCCCGCCTTCTTCGCTGCCTTCTCGATCTGCTCGGTGATCGGTCCACTGGTCTGCTCGTTGTAGACCAGCACCTTCACCTCGTGGTTGGTGTAGAGGTCCAGGGTCTCCTTCAACGTCGCCGCGGAGACGTCCTCGCCCTCCTCGATCGCCTCGCTGAAGGCCTCCGGCGTCTTGTTGACCAGGCCAGCCGCCTCGGTCAGGTAGAGCGGAACCGGCTCGGTGATGCCGACGCCCTCGCCGGCGTGGGAGGACTTGAGATCGTCCGTCTCGCTGATCAGACCGTCCACCTTGTCCTTGAAGGCGCTGGCGTTGCTGGTGAAGGTGGCGGCGTCGTCGGGATCGGCCTTGCCCAGCTCGGCAGCGATCTCGTCGGCCACCTTCTGGACCGTCGGGAAGTCGTACCACACGTGTTCGTTGAGCTCACCGTCCGCCGGCGCGGTCTTGCCGGAGATGTCCACGGCATTGAGCACGGTGGCGTCGGAGCTGTTGGCGTCGAGGAGCTGGTCCACGAAGTCGTCGTAGCCGCCACCGTTCTCGATCACGATGCTCGCCTTGGAGATGGCCAGCGCGGTGTTCGCGTCGGCCTCGTAGGAGTGCGGGTCCTGATCGGGGTCGGAGATGATCGAGGTCACCTCGACAGCGTCTCCGCCGACCTGCTTGGCCACGTCGCCCCACACATTGGTCGACGCGACGATGCCGATCGGCGCGCTCTGCCCGCCACTGCTGGTGGCGTCCTTGCTCGCACCGTCGTCGCTCGAGCCACAGGCGGACAGCGCGAGCACGCCCGCCAGCATCAATCCGGCGCCCACCGTGCCGGTCTTCCTCCACCGCATTTCTCGGTCCCTCTCTGATTTCGTCCGCGACTGTCGTGTCGTCGTACAACCTAACGTAGACGATAATCATAATCGCTACCGGGAGGGAGGGAGCGATGACACAGCTCGACACGACGCCGAGGAGGCGATGGATCGGCCAGGCCGAGCTCGTCGCGCTCGCGGCGCTCGCGGTCATGCTCGGCCAGCACTGGGTCCGACAGGCGCTCGATGGCGAGGCCTTGCGCACCTGGTGCACGATGTTCGTCGCTGTGGTCGTCCAGTCCACGCCCTTCCTGGTCGCGGGTGTGCTCCTGTCCGCATCGATCTCTCGGTTCCTCTCCGAGGGCGCTCTGCGTCGGCTGATCCCGGAGAATCCGGTGCTGGCGGTGCCGGTTGCCGGGATCGCCGGTGTCGGTCTGCCTGGGTGCGAGTGCGCCGCGGTCCCCGTCGCCGACGGGCTGATGCGCCGCGGGCTCCACCAGGCCGCTGCGCTGACCTTCCTGCTGGCCGCCCCCGCGGTGAATCCAGCGGTGATCGTCTCGACGGCGGTCGCCTTCCGGGGCAACCACGCGATGGTGTTCGCCCGGGTGGGCGCGTCCCTGGTGACCGCCATCCTGGTGGGTTGGTGGTGCCTGGCGCGCGGCGACCGCCTGCGTCTGGAGCAGCGAGCACGCGTGCACGAGCACGAGGAGACCTTCCTCGGCGCGGCGCTGCACGACTTCCTCTATGCGGGAGGCTTCCTGGTGATCGGGGCGATGGCGGCCGCGGCGATCAACACCTTCGTGCCGCCACGCATCCTGGATGCCGTCGCCGGGCATGCGTTGCTCGGCGCGCTCGCCTTGGGCGCCTTCGCCTTCGTCGCAGCTCTCTGCTCGGAGTCCGACGCCTTCGTCGCCGCGAGCCTGACGTCGTTCTCCGACTCGGCGAAGTTGGTCTTCCTCGTCGTCGGCCCGGCGATGGACATCAAGCTCGCCTCGATGGAGTCCGGCCAGTTCGGGATCGGCTTCGCGCGCGAGTTCGTCCCGGTCGTCTTGGTGGTGGCCGTGCTCACGGCACTGACCGCGGGGTGGATCCTGCTATGACTGCGAAGACGCAAGGCATCGTGGTGGCGCTGCTTGCCGCCGTCCTGGTGCGGCTGGCCCTGACCGGGGAGTACCTCCGCTTCGTGCTGCCCTGGATGCGGTGGCCGCTGCTCGTCACCGGCCTGGTGTTGCTCGTGATGGCGATCCGCCCCGCGCTCGGGCTGGGCGGCAGCGCCGAGCGGGTTCCGTGGCCGACCTGGTTGCTGGTCTTGCCGGTGCTGATCGTGTTCGCGGTCGCGCCGCCACCGCTCGGCGCCTACCTCGCCGAGCGTCGGTCCGCACAGCCGCCTCCGCGCCCTGCCAGTCCATCGGTGGTTCGGGTCCACCACGGCAGGGGACCGGTCGACCTCGGCCTGGACGAGTTCACCTGGGGAGCCGCTCAGCCGGACGACGTGATGGGGCTGACCGACGCCACCGTCCGGATCGAAGGCTTCGTGAGCACCGATCACCAGGGAGGGTGGTATCTCACCCGGCTGGTGATCTTCTGCTGCGCCGCTGATGCGGTCGTCGAGCGGATCAAGATCCTCGGACATCCCGCACCGCCCCGGGACCAGTGGGTGCGGGTCACCGGTGTCTGGGTCGCAGGCACCGGCGCCGACCCGGCAACACCGCCCGAGATGACCGCGACGGAGGTGGTCGACCTGCCACCGCCGAAGAACCCCTACGGGTAGCCGGCCTACGCGCGCTGCCGAGCGCAGTCGGCACAGGTGCCGAAGAGCTCGAGGGTATGGCTGACCTCGGTGTAGCCGTGCTTCTCGGCCATCGCGTCCGCCCAGCGCTCGACCGCCGGGCCTTGGATCTCGACCGCGCGACCACACCAGCGGCAGACGAGGTGGTGATGGTGGGTCTGGCTGCAGGAGCGGTACGCCGACTCGCCCGAGTCGGTCTTCAACACGTCGGCCTGACCCGAGTCGACGAGTGACTGGAGGGCGCGGTAGACCGTGGCGAGCCCGACGGTGTTCCCGCCTGCCCGCATGGTCGCGTGGATGTCCTGGGCACTGCGGAAGTCGGGGGACTTCTCCAGTTCCTCGATGATCGCGTTGAACTGGCGAGTCGAGCGCTCACGGGTCCCCGCACGCACGGTCGGCCCCGGCTCGCTGGCTGGCATCGGTCCTCCACTCGTTGGCTCGGCCCCAACTTACCGGGCCGCGGGGAGATCGGCTGCTGGTGGCTTTCGGAGAAGTGATGCCAGACCTCGAAGTGGCGCCTGCAGATCAGAGTCGACGTAGCAGGAGGACGGCATCGTCGAGCTCGGCCGGCTCGCCGTCAGGTGAGGTGACCTGCTTGGTGCGGATCTCGGCGAGCATGGTCTTCCAAGCGTTGGTGTCCAGGGCCAGCTCCTCGAGCTCCTCGGCCGGGGTGAGGAACCGGTGCTCGTGGGCCGAGGCATCGGCCCACGGCGGTGCCGCTGCGTGGGAGGTGATCAGCAGGTGCCCGCCGGGCACGACCAGGTCGGCCGCCCGGCGCAGGATCTCGCTGCGCGGCAGCTCCACCGGTGAGTGCAGGAAGCTCGCGGTGACCAGGTCGTAGGGGCCGTCGTCGGCCAGCGTGGAGAGGTCTCCGGCGACGAAACGAGCCCGGCCCGGGGGGAGCCCCGCAGCCTCGGCGGCAGCGGTCGCCCGCCGGATCGCCGTGGGCGAGATGTCGATGCCGGTAGCCGACCAGCCCTGCTGGGCGAGCCAGACCACGTCCGCCCCTTCCCCGCAGCCCAGGTCGAGCGCACGGCCGACCGAGAGGCCACCGGCGATGTCGGCGAGGGTCTGGTTCGCCCGTCCCGACCAGACCCGGTCGGCGGCGTCGGCGTACCGCTCCTCCCAGAAGTCCACGGGCGCGACCGTCGGCCAGGTGCTCTCGACGGCGGCGTCGAAGTCTTCCTCCACGAGGACAGCATTCACCATCGCGCCGGTGAACGAGGCGGTGCCGATCGAGGCTGGGACGTTCGCGGACGGGTCGGCGACGTTGCCGACCGCCCAGATGCGCGGATGGCTGGTCTGGCCGACTCGGTCGGTCGCGAGGAAGCTGCCCATCGGAGTGTCGGTGCGGGCGAGGTCGAGGTGAGCGAGGAAGCCGTCGTGGGGTCGACCGCTGGCGCCGGTGAACAGGGCGTCGACCGTGGTCACCTGGCCATCAGCGGTGCGCACACCGAGGGACGAGCCTTGGTCGACGATCTCGGTGACGGGGGAGTCGACCAGCTCGACGTGGCGCGATCGCAGGCGCCGCTCGGTCGACTCGTCGAGCTCGCCGATCCCGGCGGTGAAGACGACGAAGCGGTTGCTCCACTGCCGCACCAGCTGCGCCAGATGCAGGCCGAACGGTGAGGTGGCGAGCAGCCCCAGGCGCTGGTCGCGCACCTCCCAGCCGTGGCAGTAGGGACAGTGCAGGACCCGCGTGCCCCACTGCTCGGCCAGCCCGGGGATCTCCGGCAACTCGTCGGTCATCCCGCTGGCGACGATCACTGCACGTGCCTGGAGCGCCCTGGTGGAGAGATCCCTGCTGGCAGGGTCGACGTCGAGCGGCTCGGCCAGGGTGACGGTCAGGCCGTCCTCGCCGTCGTCGACGCGCTCCGCGGCGCCGGATCGGATCTCGACGCCGTACGACGCGCACTCGGCCCGGCCGCTCTCGAGAAGCTCGAGCGGGTTGGTGCCCTCTCGGCCCAAGACGCCGTGCATGTGCGTGGCGAAGCGGTTGCGGGGGCTCCCTGCGTCCAGCACGAGCACGCGACGGCGTGCCCGCCCCAGCATCAGCGCGGCAGACAGCCCGGCCGGGCCACCGCCGATCACGATGGCATCCCAGCGGTCGTCACGCTCGGGTGCCTGCGGTCTGGTCATGGGCGCGTCAGTCATGGACACAGTCCAGTCGCAATCTGCGATAATGACAAACATTCTTGCGGTATTCGCAAAGATCTCTTCGCCGTGAGTGCGTTGAGGGGAGGCCCCATGGTCGAGGAGTTGAAGCAGATCGGTGCGCGGTTGCGCAGTCTGCGGCATGCCCGCGGGCTGACCCTGGCCGAGCTCGCTTCACGGGCGGACATCTCGGTCAGCACCCTGTCTCGGCTGGAGTCCGGCAAACGGCAGGCGAGCCTGGAGCTGCTGCTGCCGTTGACCCGTCAGCTCGGGGTGCGGATTGACGACCTGATCCCACCGGAGCAGACCGACCCTCGCGTGCGCAGGCCGGTGATCCGCAGGGACGGACTGGTCATCGCCCCACTCGCGCCCGAGGGTGCGCCGATCCGCACCTACAAGATCACCTATCCGCCGGCGACTACGCCTCCCGAGCCGCGCGTCCACGACGGCTATGAATGGCTCTATGTGATCTCGGGGCGGCTCCGGCTGATCCTGGGTGACCAGGACCTCGTCCTCACCCGGGGCGAGGCAGCCGAGTTCGACACTCGCGTCCCGCACAGCATGTCCGCCGTCGGCTCCCGGCCCGCCCAGGTGCTCAGCATCTTCAACGACGACGGCATGCGGATGCACACGCACACCGCGGTGGCGGAGTGAGCAGCCCGACCGGCTGCGGCGCAGTGGGTTAGCCTTCCGTCATGGCCTCGGTTGACCTCCCTGCGGGCGACTCGTCGGCGCCCGAGGCGGATCCGCTTGCCGATCCCGTCGGCGACGCGCGCGCCGCCGTCCACGTAGGGCTCTATGTCTCCGGCCTGCGGTGCATGCTGCAGTACGTCGTCGCGCCTGCCGTCGGAGCATTCGGCGTCGTGCTCGGTCCGATCGGGTTCGTGCTGCAGGTCCTCGGCACGGTGACCGCGACCTTCGGTGCGCTGCGGCTGTGGCGGCTCGGACACCGGTTCCGGGTGCCCTATGCCGTCGTTGCCGTGGCCTGCTGGCTGCTCGCCTTCTACGCGCTGGCGGAGATGGTCGGCCTCGTCGGCTGAGTCCACGGATTTGCGGTCGGTGCGACCTGTGGCGACCGATTTGGTTGCAGAGTGGTTACCGAACGGTCATTTTCGCGTGTGACGCCTTCCGCTGACGGGGATGGCGTGCGATTCTCTGCACGTCCACCATCTGGGACGTTGTCTGCCGAGGGAGAAGTGATATGCGCCGAGCACTGCTCGTCGCGTCCGCCGCTGTGCTGTCCAGCCTGATGCTGGTGTCGTGCGGGGACGCCAAGACCGATTCCAGCGGTTCCTCATCGAAGACGGAGGCCGGCACCGGGACCGTCTGCTCGACCACGGATGCCGCCGACGACCTGCTGGCTGAGATCTGCGACAAGGGAGTGCTCACGGTGTCGACGGACCCGGCGTACCCACCGCAGTCCAAGCTGAACGCGAAGACGGGGGAGTACGAAGGCTTCGACATCGACGTGGCCACGGAGATCGCCAAGCGACTCGGGGTGGACATCGCTTGGGAGGCGCCCTCCTGGGACGTCATCACCGCAGGCAGCTGGAACGGCCGCTGGGACATGAGCGTGGGCTCGATGACGCCGACCAACGACCGGCAGAAGGTGCTCTACTTCACCGATCCCTACTACTACACGCCGGCCGTCGTCGTGGTCCACCAGGACAACACCTCGGTGCAGGATCTCTCCACGGACCTGGACGGCAAGACGATCGGCGTCTGCAGCGGCTGCACCTACGACCAGTACTTGCAGAAGACCCTGGCCATCAAGGGCTTCACGTTCGACTTCATCATCGATGACGCCGTCATCAAGGGCTACGACACCGACACCACCGCGCTGCAGGACCTCGCCCTCGGTGACGGCAACCGTCTCGATGCGGTGATCACCTCATCGACCACCGCGCAGGGCTACGTCGACGCGGGCAACCCGGTCAAGATCGTCGGCGACCCGGTGTTCTACGAGCCGTTGTCGGCTGCCTTCGACAAGAGCTCCGAGAAGGACTCGACCAGCCTGGCCGAGGCTGCGAACAAGATCGTCGCCGACATGCACGCTGACGGCACGCTCAGCAACATGTCGAAGAAGTGGTACGACGGGCTCGACCTGACCGTCCAGAACTGATCTTGTCGTGATCGACGAAGCCCCGGGCTGGCGAGAGCGGGCCGCTCTCGCCAGCGCCCGGGTCCCGTTCAATCTCAAGGTCGCCGTGGTCTGGCTGCTGCTGTTCGCGGTGGTGGCGACGTTCTTCGCGCTCTCCCAGTTCGACACCGACTGGATGAAGCAGAACACAGGGTTCATCGCCAAGGGCGTCCGCTTCACCATGCAGATGGCGATCGGCGGCATCGTTCTCGCGGTGATCCTGGCCCTGTTCGGCGCGCTGGGACGCCTGTCGAGCAATCCGATCGCCTACGGCGTCTCCGGGTTCTACGTCTCCTTCTTCCGGGGCACGCCGCTCATCGTGCAGATGTTCTTGATCTACCTGGCGCTGCCGCAGATCGCCAACAACCTGGTCGATCGGTATCCCGGCCTCGGCACGAACTTCTCGCACACGCTGACCCTCTCGTCCCTCCAGGCCGGCACGTTGGCGCTCGGGCTGAACTACGGCGCCTACATGACCGAGATCTTCCGCGCCGGCATCCAATCGGTCGCGCACGGGCAGGGCGAGGCCGCCGACGCGCTGGGCATGCGCTATTGGACCAAGATGCGCCGGGTGGTCCTCCCGCAGGCGCTGCGGGTGATCATCCCGCCGACCGGCAACGAGTTCATCGCGATGATGAAGGACACCGCGCTGGTCTCCTTCCTCGGTGTGACCGTGGAGAGCGCCGAGATCTTCCGCCGGGCCCAATTGGTCGGCAAGGCCGACTTGAAGAACCTCGAGGCGTACATCGTCGCGGCTGGTCTCTATTGGGCGCTGACCGCCGTGTTCTCGTTCTTCCAGCGGCGGATGGAGAAGCGGCTCGAGAGCGGCTACGTCCGGGACGCCAAGGGCGGGCGGTTCGTAGAGCCGATGGTGTTAGGAGGTAGCCATGCCGGAGGCGGCCCATCTGCCTGAGGTGTTGAACCGCGACGTGATCGTCCGGATCAGCGATCTGCGCAAGGTCTACGGCCACAATGAAGTCTTGCGTGGCGTCTCCCTCGACCTGCACAAGGGCGAAGTGATCGTCATCTTCGGCCGGTCCGGCTCGGGGAAGTCGACGCTGTTGCGCTGCGTCAACTTCCTCGAGGATCCCAGTGGAGGGACGATCGAGATCGCCGGACAACACCTCGGCGGCGGCCATCGCACCCGGGCCAAGCGCGAGCGCATCCGTCGAGTGCGACTGTTTGCCGGCATGGTGTTCCAGCAGTTCAACCTGTTCCCGCACATGACCGCCGTCGAGAACGTGATGGCCGGCCCGTTGGCGCTGAGCCGCGGGGACCGGAAAGCGCAGGCCGAGCTCACCGGCACCTCGATGGAGAAAGAAGCGGTGCGGGCCCGAGCGATGGATCTGCTTGCCGAGGTCGGCCTCGCGGACCGGGCCGAGGAGCACCCGATCCGGCTCTCCGGCGGTCAGCAGCAGCGGGTGGCGATCGCCCGGGCGCTCGCGATGCAGCCCGAGGTGATGCTCTTCGACGAGCCCACCTCGGCGCTGGACCCCGAGCTCACCGGCGAGGTGCTGGCGGTGATGAAGCGGTTGGCGATCGAGCGACACATGCCCATGCTCGTGGTGACCCACGAGATGGGTTTTGCGCGCGAGGTCGCCGACCGGATGGCGTTCTTCCACGAGGGCGTCATCTTGGAGCAGGGCCCACCTGCCCAGATCTTCGGTCAGAGTCAGAACCCGGAGACCCGACAGTTCCTCGAGGCGGTGCTGTAGCCCGCGCCGGCCTAGCCCTCCGACTCAGCCCGGAGCGATCCGGTCCTTGCCCGGACCGCCGTTGATGTAGTCGCGACCCGGCCCGGTGCGCAGCCAGTCGTTGCCCGGGCCGCCCCAGACACGATCGTTGCCCTTGGCGCCATTGACGAAGTCGGCGCCCTTGCCGCACTTGACGATGTCGTTGCCGGCGTCGGCCAGCACCCAGAGGCGGAAGCGAGCGGGCAGGGTGTGGCCGTCGACGAAGTCGTTGCCCAACCGCGGCCAGACCTGGACGAACATCTTGCGGTGGTTGAACTTCTTCGGGATCTTGCACACCACCGAGATGCCCTTCTTGACCTTCTCGCGGTGGCAGCCCTTGGCGATCCGAGAAGCGTGCTTGGTGCGGGTGTCGCGATAGCGCAGGCTGTCGGTCTTCTCCACGTACTTGACGGTGAGATGGGAGTGCTGCTGCCCGGCGATGTAGACAAATCCGAACTTCGACATCCGAATGATCGCCTTGTCCTTCACGTCGTGGACGCCGGCGTCTCCGGGGCCCAGCATGAGCGGCGGCAGACCCTTCGCGGAGGCCGGACTGGCACCGATCGCGAGGATGGTTCCGAGGGCAAGACAGAGTGCTACGAACAAGCGAGTCAAGAGAATCTCCTGGCTGTGGGGGTCCTCGACCTTTGCACATCTCCCCCGAGATGGCGAGTCCGGACGGCTATCGACAGCCTGACTGAACATTCAGTAAGGTCCGATGAACAAGCCAGACAGGCAGGTCGACGATGAAGATCCGATGGGCCCATCTCGCGGCCCTGCTCGTCGCTGCGGCGCTAGCCGCATGCAGCACGTCGACCGAGGATCTGGGCGCGGGACCTCCGCTGGCGACGGCCGCCGGCACGCCGTCCTCAGCCGCGACGGAGGACCCGATGTCCTTGTCGTTGGCGGTCTTCAACGTCGAGTACGGCGGCACGGCCGCCACCGACGCCGTCCTGGCCGACCTCGACGCCGATGTCGTCGGTGTGCTCGAGTCCTACAACCGGTTGCCAGAGATCGCGGCCGCTGCCGACTATCCCTACTACGACGTCGGTCTGCAGATTCTCTCGAAGTACCCCATCCTCGAGCCGTCGGGCGCCGACGGGCTCTACGCCTACCTCGAGGTGCGGCCGGGCGAGGCGATCGCGATGATCAACACCCACCTCGACTACGTCAAGGACGGCCCCAACCGGCTCCAGCGTGGGGTGCCCGTGGCCAAGGTGCTCGCTGACGAGCAGGAGATCAGACTCTCCTCGATCGACAAGCTGCTGCCATCGGCGACCCGGCTGCTGGACCAAGGCTGGCCGGTGCTGTTCACCGGAGACCTGAACGAGCCCTCCCACCTGGACTGGACCGGGCAGACAGCGGACCAGCACGACGGGATCGGCCCGGTGGCGTGGCCGGTCAGTGAGGCGCTCGTCGGCGCCGGGCTGCGCGACTCCTACCGCGTCGCGCACCCGGATCCGCGCACCGACCCGGGCAACACCTGGGGCCAGGTCGCGGGTCGGGGCCACAGCATGCCGCGTCGGATCGACTTCGCCTATGTCGGCGGCCCGATCACCGTCCACGACAGCCAGGTGGTCGGCGAGCGCGGGGGAGAAGGCGTCGACCGAGATTATCCGCGATGGACCTCCGACCACCGGGCCGTGCTGTCCGACCTCAGTGTCACCCCAGTCCCCATCCCGACGACGGTGGCGCTGTCCAGCCGGATGCTGACCGTGGGTGACACCGTGACGGTGACCTATCGCCTGCCCGCAGCGGTCGACGGTCGAGACGATGCCTCGGGCGGCAGGATCACCCTGACCGGGCCTAGCACCATGTCACGCGACCTGTCCGATGCCGCTGGATCGGAGAGATTCGGCACGCGCGATCTCGAGCCGGGCTCCTACCAGGTGGACCTGGTCGATGCGGACGGCCAGGTCGTCGCCAGCAACGAGCTCTACGTCCGGCCGCGTGATGCGCAGGTCAGTCTCACCACTGATCGATCGACCTACGCGGTGGGCGACCCGATCACGGTGAGCTGGACCGACGGGCCGGCCAACCGGTGGGACTGGATCGGGGTCTACCGCGCCGGTGCGGCGGACCCGGAGAGTGACGACTACCTGGTCTGGGCCTACACCGGCGGCCACGACGCCGGCGCACTCCCGCCGACGACGGACGGCGAGCTGGTCCTCGGTCGGGACCAGCAGGGCAGGCCCTGGCCCCTGCCGCGTGGACGCTACGTCGTGCGCTACCTGCTCACCGATCAGTACGCCAGCGCTGGCTCGGCCACCTTCACCGTCCGCTGATCTTGCCGATCGACCGGCGGCTACGGGAGCGGCTCGAGCACCTCGTAGTCGCCGAGCCTGGGTGCGAGCGCCGCCACCTGGGCATCGCCGTCGCCGAGCAGGTGGTCCAGGGTGGTCAGTCGGGCGACCAGGTGGCCGACGGCGTACTCCATCGTCATCCCGATGCCACCGTGCAGTTGGATCGCCTCCTGGCCGATGTGTCGACCGGCCCGGCTCACCTGCAGCTTCGCGCGGGCGGCGGCGTCGCGCACCTGCGCGGGGGTCGAGCGGGGGTCGGCCAGCACCATGGTGGCCCAGGTAACGATGCTGCGGGTGAGCTCGAGCGAGGTGTACATGTCGGCGGCCCGGAAGGTGAGGGCCTGGAAGTGGTTGAGGGTGACGCCGAACTGCTTGCGCGTGGTGAGGTAGCCGGTCGTCAGCCGCAGGGCCGTCTCCATCGCGCCCAGTGACTCGTGGCAGGAGGCGATCCGTGTCGCCGCCAGCACCTGCTCGACAGCCTCGGTGGCGTCGCCGCCTGCGCCGAGAGGCCGAGCAGGAGCCGCGTCGAAGGCGACCCGCGCGGCGCGGCCGCCGTCCAGAGTGCGGTACGACGTCCGCTCGGTGTTCGCGGCATCCACCAGGTGAAGGGTGTCGTCGGCCAGCACCACGAAGACGTCGGCGCGTCCGCCGTTGAGGACTGGTTCCGCGACGCCCGTGACCCGACCGTCGTTCACGTGCAGTTCGTGGCCACGCGTGGTGAGCCAGGCGAACGCCGGCACCATCTCACCGGATGCCAGCGACCCGAGCAGCTCTGTCTGCTGCTCGGGTGAGCCGCAAGCGGCGATCAGGCTGCCGGTGAGCACGACCGCCTCCACGAACGGCTCGGGCGCGATCACCGCACCGATCTCCTCGGCGACGACAGCCACGTCGACCGGGCCGCCGCCGCTGCCGCCCACATCCTCGGGGAAGGGCAGGCCGAGCACGCCCATCTCGGCGAGGCCCTGCCAGATCTCCTCGTCGAAGCCGGGGTCGGTCTCGGTGACGGTGCGGCGCCGTTCGGCGTCGTACCCCTTCAGCAGTGAGCGGACCGCATCGGCCAGCGCTTCTTGCTCGTGGTCGCGCAGGAAGTCCATGGATGTGCTCCTTTACAGCCCGAGGATGGTGCCGGCGATGATCTGCCGCTGCACCTCGTTGGAGCCGCCGTAGATCGAGGCTTTGCGGAAGTTGAGGTAGGTCGGCCCGGCCAGCCGGGCCCAGACAGGAACGTCGGAGCCGTCGCCACCCCCCGACGCCACCGAGAGTGGGCCGGCGGCCTCGACCAGGAGCTCGGTGACCGCCTGCTGCAGCTCGGTGCCCTTGAGTTTGAGCACCGAGGAGGCGGGATCGGGCTTGCCGTCGGCGGAGTTCGCGACCACGCGCAACGCGGTCAGCTCCAAGGCGAGCAGCTGGTTCTCGACCTCCACGACGCGTGCCGCGAAGAGCGGGTCGGCGAGCTTGCCGTTGCCGGCGGCGACCTTCTTGACCCGAGTCAGGTTGCGCTTGGTGGAGCCGACTGGTGCGACCCCCACCCGCTCGTTGCCGAGAAGGAACTTGGCATAGGTCCAGCCTTGGTTGAGCTCGCCGACGAGAAGGTCGGCTGGCACTCGGACGTCTTCGAAGAAGACCTCGTTGACCTCGAAGGAGCCGTCGATCAGCTGGATCGGGCGCAGCGTGACGCCGTCGGCATCCATCGGCACCAGGAGCATCGAGATGCCGGCCTGCTTCTTGGCCTCCGGGTCGGTGCGGCAGAGCACGAAGATCCAGTCGGCGTGCTGCCCCAGGGTCGTCCAGGTCTTCTGTCCGTTGATCACCCACTCGTCGCCGTCGCGCACCGCCCGGGTGGTCAGCGACGCAAGATCCGACCCCGCGTTGGGCTCTGAGAACCCCTGACACCACCAGATGTCGAGGTTGGCGGTGGGCGGTAGGAAGCGCTCCTTCATCTGCTGGCTGCCGAAGTTCGCGATCACCGGACCGATCATGTTCGCGTTGAAGGCGAGTGGCGGGATCACCCCCGCGAGCTGCAGCTCCTCGTGCCAGATGTGGCGCTGCAGGGGCGTCCAGTCGCGCCCGCCCCACTCGACCGGCCAGTTCGGCACGGCCAGACCGTGGGCGTTGAGGATCCGCTGGGTGGTGACCACGTCCTCCTTGCTGGTGTGCCAGCCGGCGAGGGTCTGGTCCCGGATCTCTGCGGGAACCTCGGTGGTGAAGAAGATCCGCATCTCCTCGCGGAACGCCTGCTCCTCGGCGGTCAGGGCGAGATCCATGCTTTGCTCCTCAAGGCTGCTGGGACGGGCGGCTGCTGGGACGGGCGTCTCACGCTACCCCGCGCCATCTGGCGGGGGCGCGATGGATCGCACTTCCATGGATACTGGGCAGGTGGCCTCGACGAGTAGCACCGGCACTGCGGCGATCGCTGGAGTGGTGGACCGACCCCGGCTGTTCCGAATCCTCGACTCGCCATTGCTCCGGGTCTGTGTCGTCCAGGGTCCGAGTGGTTCGGGCAAGACCACCCTGCTTCGCAGCTGGGCGCTCCAGCCGGACCGCTGCGGAGCGACCCTGTGGGTCTCGCTCGGAGGCGGTTTCACGACCCGGGACGCCTTCTGGCGACATGTCGCGAGCAGCGCAACGCGTCACGGCGATCTCTCGAAGGAGGCGGCTGCTCAAGCGGGGGAGGAGCTCAGCCTGGCTGGCGATCCGGTTCGGATCGCGACCAGGTTGCTTGCTGACGTCGGCCCCGTCGCGGTGATCCTGGACGCCTACGAGCATCTGGCGGACCTGACGTCGGCGATTGACGCCGACCTTG
Organism: Nocardioides sp.; assembly: GCF_047602075.1. Classification (GTDB taxonomy): domain Bacteria; phylum Actinomycetota; class Actinomycetes; order Propionibacteriales; family Nocardioidaceae; genus Nocardioides. The sequence continues at coordinate 1,628,466 of NZ_JASGIF010000001.1, read as the reverse complement.
CGCGGCTCCTCGCCGCTGTGCCCGAGCTACGGGTCGTGATCACCACCCGGGGGCGCACCGATCTGGTGGACCTGGATCTGCCAGGCGGCGGGCTGGTCCGCGTGATCACGCTGGCCGAGCTGGCCTTGACCACCGGCGAGATCGCCACCTTGGTCGCCGCCCAGACCGGGATCGACGATGGGGACTTGGCTGTGTCGGTCGGGGACGCGACCCGTGGGTTCCCCTTGACAGTGCGTGCCGTCGTGCTCGCGCTGGCGCAGCTTGGTCGGATCCCGCGAGTCGACTCGATGGAGTGGGACGCGGTCGTGGCGGCCAGGCTCGAGTCCCTGTTGCCCGACCCGGTCGCGGTCCAGTTCGTCACCGACACCAGCGTGCCGCCCTATGTCGACCTTGAGCTAGCCCAGCAGTTGAGCGGACACCCAGCCCCGCTGGAACTCTTGGAGATGCTTGAGCGCAACGGCTTCGGTCGGTGGATTCCCTACGCCCGGAACCGGCCGGTCTTTCAGTACGCCGAAACCATCCGCGACACGTTCCGGGCCCGCGCCCTCGATGACGCCGAGCGTTTTCGGCGGTCCTGCACGACCACCGCACTGTGGTTGCTCGAGAACGAGGAGGTCGTCGACCAAGCGCTGCGGTTCGCTGTTGACGGCGAGGACTACGCCCTCGCCGACCGCGTGGTCATCTCGCTTCTGATCAGCAATCCGCACAGCTACATCACCGACCGGTTCCTTCCGGTGTTGGAGAAGGTTCCCGAGACCAGGCTGAGCGAGCACCCGATGCTGGCATTCGGGCTCGGCCTAGCGCTGATGGCGAACCCCCTGCGACGCCTCGAAGCGCCTCGCGTCTTCCAGATTGCGGTCGACTCATCCACGCGACCGCCGTACATCGAGCCGTCGATCGATGCGTTCTCACACCTCAGCATGCGAGCCGTCGCCCAGCGCCTTGCCGGGGACTGGCACGGGTCGTCCACCGAGTGCCTGGAGGCGCTGCGGTTGGTCGATGAGATCCCGGCTGCCGTGCTCGGCAGCTTCAGCGAGCACGTGGGGACGATCCTTCGGCAGTTGAGTTTCTCGATCTGGCAGGGCGGCTTGGTCGAGGAGGCTCTCGCGACCGCCAACCGCTCGGTGGCCCTGTGCTCCGCGCCTGCCCCGCGCAACTACTCGACGGTCTATGCCGCGGCGATCCATGCGTTCGCCGGGGAGACCATGGCGGCCGAGGCCATCGTCACCTCGATCGATGGAAGCGCCTGGCCACCCGAGATGCGCCAGACCTCGCTGAACGGTCTGGGTCTGCTGGCCGAAGCCTACGTGTGCCTCGACCGACACGACTTCGAGCGAGCGGCAGCGGTTCTTCGGGACACCCACGCATACATGCGCACCAACGAGTACTGGCCGTTTGTCACCTCGGCCTGGGTGCTAGCCAAGCACGGACTCGGCCAAGCGCACGCAGAGGCCGAGCGGGTCACCAGGGAGCTTGCCGGAACGACCCCTCCGCCTGGCGCGGGCGACAACGTCGCCACCGCCCAACTGCATGCCGTCCTCGCGAGCGCGTGGATGGCCAGCGGTGATCATCGCGCGGCCCGGCGGCTGCTCGAGGCGCAACCCGAGGACAGCCCCTTTCTGGCGTCGGCCAGGGTGACGTGGCTGCTCGGGGCGCGACGTGACGGCGAGGCGCTGCAGCAGACTCGCCTCCTCCTCGACCTCCCCGGCCACACGATTCGTTCACGCGTCGAGACCCAGACGGTCGGCGCGGTGGCAGCGCTCCGACAGGGTGAGGCCGAACCGGCCTGGTTGTGGCTGAACTCCGCTGCCGTGGCATGGGAGACCTCTGGGCCGCGGATGCACGTTGCTCTGCTCGACCCCCGGGACCGGCGAGCGCTGTGGGAGTTCGCTTGCGAACGGAGGTCGGCGGCCCTGCGCCGCTATCTCGACATCCCTTTGTCGTCCGTCCAATCTGTCGGGCGTGCCACGGCGAGCCTGACTCGGCGCGAAACGGTGGTGCTCGCCGCGCTCGCAGAACACGAAGGGATCCGCGAGGTGGCCGAGGCACTCTTCGTGTCTCCGCACACCGTCAAGACACAACTACAGAGCATCTACCGCAAACTCGGCGTCTCCTCGCGCCAGTCCGCTCTGATCGTCGCGCGCGAACTCGGCCTGGTCGAGGCTCCGCTGGTCCCGGGACCAAGTGTGCGTCCTCGCGGATGAATTGGGGAGCATGGGGCCTTCCGCTCCGGCGGTCTGGTGCGGCAGAGTCCATGCCACTGGGGGCTGAATCGTTTCGGCTGGATATCCCACGGGCAGTTTGGACCCACGCTCGTCGCTGCTTGGTCGGGCCGCATCAGGAAGCCCCAGTGTGTAGTACTATGCGCGCGTTTGCCGCTTACGACCGGGCAGCGCGGGCCATGGGCCCGTTTGCCCTCTACCTAAACAGACCTGAGATCTGGGGGACTGATGAGACTGCTCGGAGTTCGACGCACGCCCTCGCTTGGACAGATGTGGATCAGAGCGGCATTCGTCGGCCTCTTGGTCGTCCTCGGTTTGCCGATTCTCGGCACTCCTGCCCACGCTGCGGAAGACTACCTACAGATCACCAAGACCGTTGACGAGTCGCAGCCAGAGCCCGGGCAGACGTTCACCTACACCATCCAGGTCACGTGCTCCGAGGCGGACTGTCTCGACGCCCAGCTGACCGACACGTTGCCGACGGAGCTAGCCGGCTTCGACATCGTCAATGTCGTGATGACCCCGAGCACCGGGACCATTCCTCGGACAGTCACCTGGAACCCCGGCGGCACCTCGGTGCCGCCGACGGAGGTTGGCACCGACACCGGCTTCGTCGTCGACATGGCCCAGGTGACCGATGACCCGGTCGGCGTTGGGCTGATCAACGGCCAGACACTCACGGTGCAGATCAGTCTCCGGGTGCCCGACGACTATCCGGCAGGGGTCAGCGCCGACATCGTGAATACCGCGCACGCCACGGCGTCCAACGCCAATCCGGTCCAAGACAGCGCGACAGTCAACATCCAGTCCCCCACCGAGATCGCGGTCAACACCACCAAGACGTGGACCCCGGCGAGCCAGGCGTTCAACCCGGGAGCGGCGTCGAACATGGCGCTCGGCGTCACCAACACCTCGAACGCAGCCGTCAACACGATGGCTATCCAGGATCCGAAGGCGGCGCCCGACGGTGCGGCGAACCTGGATGCGACCAACCCCTTCACGATCACGAACTTCACCGGATTCAGCGGAGTTTCGCTCCCTGCTGGCTGCACCAACGTCCAAGTCGACGCCTACGTGCTCAGCGGCGGGACGTGGAGTTGGGTCGAGGGCAACTCCGTCGCAGCGCCGACTCTCAACCTGCCCGCTGGGGTGGCCAATGACGATGTCGGCGGCATCCGGATCACCTGCACGGGCACCATGGCGCCCAATGCGCAGATGAGCGTCGACGTGGGTCTAGCCCAACGTGCGACCCACCGCAACGACGGGTCGGATCTGTCCACTGCCCAACACCGGGTCAACAACGTCGCGGTCGGCTCGGTGTCGGTCACTGGCGGGGACGCCCCGGTCACCGGGGACGCCACCGACGACTACACCGTCCTCCCGTCGGTCCCGTCGGTCGAGGCCACCAAGGACATCTCCCCGAACCGCATCACCGCCGGCCAGACCTCGGTGGCGACGCTGAGCGTCAGCAACGGTGCCGTCCCGGTCACCGAGATGACCGTGTCCGACCTGGACTTCTTCACCGACGAGGTGACCTTCGGCGGGTTCACTTCGGCACCGAGTTGGCCAGCTGGCGCGACCGCCGCGACCATCACCTACTACCCGCTCGACGGTGGTGCCTCGGTCACTACGTCGTTTGCCGACGGGGCGACTCCGAATGCGCCGGGCATGCCGATCTCCGGCTTCGCGATCACCTGGACAGGCGATGCCATCCAGGCCAACGCGCCCAGCCAGATCGTCTTCGATATCGACACCACCGAGGATGCCGTCGGCGACCTGAGCAACACCGTCGACGCCGAGGTCACCGCCGCCAACGGGCTGACCGGCGAAGACAGTGACACCGACACCCTGACGATCATCAACCCGAGCGTCGATGTCACTCTCAACAAGAGTGTGCGCCCGTCCACCGCGGTCGAGCCGGGCGAGCAGGTGATCGCCTCCCTGGAGACCAACGCCACCGCACAGGGTGACGGCGTCACTCTCGACACCATCGTGGTGGAGGACTCCTGGGCCGACGGTGCGAACGAGTTCTGGAACGCCTTCGACCTCCAGGCCATCGCGCCAACGCAGGTGCCTGGCGGCACCACGCTCGTGGTGGCTGTGCAGGGACCTGACGGCGTCTGGCACGACCTTCCGGCGTACGGTCCGCAGACGGGCGCGACCGTCTTCCAGATGACCAATGCCGAGTTGGCGACCGCGCTCGACGCGTTCGGGCTGACCCCGGAACAGGCCCAAGGCATCCGGTTCACCTACACCAACGCCGACTTCCCGGCCGACGTCACCGTCACACCCAACATCGTCTACTCCGCTCGTAGTACGCAGCGCGACGGCGGTGCGGTGACACCCGGCGACGACCAAGCGACCTCCTACCAGAACACCGCCACTGCTCAGGTCGAGGGTGAGTCGGCCGGAGGCAAGAGTCTCGACGACGACGACACCGATGTCGGCCAGGGCACCGTGATCACCCACGAAGGCGGACCTGGCCCGGCCGACATCACCAAGAACTGGGTGGAGTCGTCGGTCAATGCCCAGTCGAGTCAGCAGGCCACCAGCAACCTGACCTGGAACGTCGCGGAGGGCCTCGGCTCGGTGACGATCAGCGACCCGGCCAGCGGATACGCCAGCCCGGCCGGGACGGTGTTCGACGCCTTCGACCTGGTCCAGATCAACCCGATCGCGGCCAGCAGCGAGCCGTACTCGAACGGCTGGTATCTCAAGTACGACACCATCACCGCTGTTCAACTCTTCAACTCGATCACCGGCAGTTGGGAGACGGTCACCACCCCGGCGGCCGGCTGGATCAATGCGAGCGGCGCGTTCGTCGGCTACACGCTGAGCGCCGCTGAGCGGTCCCGGACCACTGGAGTCCGCCTGGTGCTCGAGCCCAACGACGCAGCCCGGACCGCGGCTCAGCAGACCGGCGCGTCCTTCGACCCGTTCGCGCCGGCTCCTGGCTCGGGTGTGGGCTGGGGTAGCGCGGACCGCACGTTCTCGTTGACCTGGCAGGTGCGGGACCAGAAGCGCTCCGACGGGTCGTTCGTGGTCGGCGATGAGCAGTACAACACCGCTGACGAAGGGATCGTCGACAACACCACCTCCCTCGACGGTGTGCCACTGGACGGCAGCGCCGCGGTGCGTGACACAGACAACGACACCATCCAGATCCTCGACCCCGAGCCCGGTGTCGCGGTGGACAAGTCGGTGACCGCGGCGGACCCGATCTTCGTGCCCATGCCGGACCCGGGAACCTCGGCGGCCGATTACCCGACCGCCTCGTGGCAGATGGTCGCCCACAACACCTCGACTGCTCGGGCCTCCTATGTCCGGGTCACCGACCCGGCAACCTGCAGCGACACCGCTCTCGGTGACTGCCAGACCGCCGCGACCGCAGCGGGCGCCACCGGCAACCCGTTCGTGACCGACGGCAGCGTCGACTACCTGACCGACTCGGCCATGGGCACGCCGTTCGATCGGTTCAACCTCACCGGCATCAACATCGCCGCCAGCATCCCCGGGCAGGTCGACCTCTCCCAGAGCGTCGTGTGGCTGTTGCGCTACCAAGGTGGCACCTACACCGCCGAGCAGACCACTGCTGCCGCGGTCAACGCCATGCTGACCAACCCGGAGACGATCGTCGGGATCAGCGTGACCTTCCAGGGTGCCGACCCGGCGTCGACTGGTGGCACCATCACCCAGGACAACCTGCTGAGCGTCACCATGAGCACCCAACTGCGCACCACGCTGCGCAGTTCTGGTGCGGATCAGGTGCTGTCGGCGGGTCAGAACGTCGAGGTGCCGAACCGCGTCTTCGCCCAGTCCTACGACCCGGTTACCTCGCCCGGCACCGTGACCGGTGACGTCGATGACGCTCAGGTCAACCTGACCGGTGGGGACATCAACATCACCCCGACCAAGTCGGTCTCGCCGGGCGTGGTCTACGAAGCCGACCCGGACGCTCCCGTCACGGTGACCCTGGGCGCCAACCAGGGCTCCAACCCCCGCAGCACCCTGCCGCCGTCCTCGGTGGTGATCGAGGACCAAGCCGACTCGGTCGGCTTCTGGAACACCTTCCAGTTCACCGGTTTGGGGGCGATCACCCTGCCGGCCGGTGCCGACCGTGTCCAGGTTGACGTCTACGGTCCGTTCGGTGCCGGCGGAGCACTCGGCTGGGCAACCGGCACCCCGGCGGCGAGCACCCCGGAGGTGCCCGTGGCCGAGGCGTCGTATCCCGACATCCAGGGCATCCGGATCACCTACACCCGGGCTGACGGCGGCTACTTCAGCGGCGTCCCGGCGGCTAACTGGTCGGCGTCCGCGGTCTTCACCGTCGAAGTGCGCGACACCTACCTGGATTCCGGCGACCCGGTCGAGTTCGAGGGCACCTACCAGAACAGCCAGACCTCGCAGGCGATCCGTCGAGACGGCAACAACTCCGAGGAGAAGGCCACTGGTGCCCAGATCGAGCTGTCGCACGGCACCCGCGAGATAGCCGTCCACAAGTTGACCAACGAGGGCAACCGGCTGGCCAGCGTGGGTGACACCGTTCCCTTCGCGCTCACCTTCGAGAACACGGGAACTGGCGTGCTCACGGTGACCGAATTGCGCGACGTGCTGCCACCCGAGCTCGTCTACACCGGCAGCACCGAGCCGACCTATACCGCTGAGCCCAGCGGCACGCTGTCGGAGAACGTCACCGTGAGCAGTTCTGCCGACGGAAGGACGCTGACCTTCACCTGGCCGACCGGCGGGCGGACGATGCAGCCGGGTGAGACTTTCGAGATCATCCTCCCGCTCGAGTTGCAGCCAGGCCTGAGCGCCGGCGAGACGGCCACCAACACCATGACCGTGCAGACCGAAGAGGAACTCAGTCGCTGCACCAACATCCAGGCCGGTGGCAGCACGACCGAAGACTACGCAACTGATCCGCACACCTGCGGCACGACCGACTATGTCGGCGTCATCACCGGGCCCAACCTGTTCACCGTCAAGGGTGTCCGCGGGTCGTTGGACAGCACGGCCGACGGCGGTGCCTACAACCCGAACAGCGGCGCGAGCTGTGCCCCGACCTTGACAGCCACGCCGGGTGACACGGTCGCGGCCGATGGCCGCTTCTACCGGGCGCCCTGCGTGTCGCACAGCACCCTTGGCGGCACCGACGACTGGGTGCTGCACGCGGCGAATGCCGGCACGGTGAACGTGGATCGGATGATCATCTTCGATCAGCTCCCGGTGGCCGGTGACAGTTCGCTGATCTCCGGCGCCGCGCGCGGATCGCAGTACCGCCCGCAGATCGTGCCGGGCTCGCTGAAGGTGACCGCCCCCAACCTGGCGGGCTACACCATCGAGACCACCAGCAGTCCCAACGTCTGTGTGGGCACCTGGGCCAACCTGCAGAACCAGGCCCCGTGCGAACAGAACGGCGAGGTCTGGACCGCGGCCTCGGGCAGCACGGACTGGAGCCAGGTGACCGGTCTTCGGATCACCATGGACTTCGGGCCGACCGCGGCAGGGGCACTGGCTCCCGGACAGACTGTGGACGTGAACTTCTCCACGATCAATGTCCCGATGACCGCCGGGGACCCCAGCGGCGCGTCGACGGAGGTTCCCGGCACCGACGAGTTCGCGTGGAACCAGTTCGGCGTGAAGTACCACAACGCCAACGCGGCGAACGACAGCAAGATCGCCCCGAGCAGGGTCGGCGTCCACCTCCGGTTCGGTTCGATCCAGATCGACAAGAGGGTGACCGGAGCCGCCGCCTCGCATGCACCAGACCAGTTCCTGGTCGACGTGGCGTGCACCTTCGGCAGCGGCGCCGATCAGGTTCCACTCGACTTGGGTGACGACGCGGTGGTCGAGTTGAACGACGGCAATGGCTACAGCCATCGGATCGACGGCATCCCGCTCGGCTCGGAGTGCACCGTGGCCGAGCAGGGCGACGTCGGAGAGTTCGGCGAGACGAGCCGCGACGGCACGCCGACCACCCTCCAGGTGACCGAACCCACCGATCCGACTCAGCCGGTTGACGAGCAGGATGTCCCGTCGGCACAGATCGCAACGATCACGAACGACTACCAGTTCAGCGGCCTGTCGGTCACCAAGCACGTCGACACCGAGGCCACCGGAGCCAGTTTCGGCCCGTTCCAGTTCACGCTCGCCTGCACCGATGGCGCCGGCGACCCGATCGACTTCGATGGTGATGGGACGACTCTGCTGGAGTTCAGCCTGGACGCCGACGAGACGTTCACGGCGCCGGAAAACACGATCCCGGTCGGCGCGACCTGCGACCTGGCGGAGACCGACAGCTTCTTCGCCGACAACATCGTGATCACCGGTGACAACGTGGTCGACAACGGCGACGGCACGGCCACGGTGACCCCGGGGACCGAGCCCGCCGAGGTCGTCGTCACGAACGCCTACGACGCCGGCACGCTGACCCTGACCAAGGTCGTCGACGGTCAAGGCGCGGACCTGTACGGTGCCGGTCCCTTCACCTTCGATGTGCTGTGCACCTACCAGGGCCAGGACGTTTTCGACGACTCCATCGAGTTGGCCCGGGGCGGTAGTAGCACCCTTGGTCCCTACCCGGTGGGCACGACCTGTGTGGTGAGCGAGACCGGCACTGGTGGAGCGTCGGCCAGCGTCCTCGACCCCGAGGACGGCACGGTGGTCATCCCTGCTCCGGATCAGGACGGCGGAACCACCCAGGTGGCGGTCACGGCGACCAACACCTTCGACCTGACCGGGTTCGAGGTGGACAAGAAGATCGTCGGTGCGCTGGACGCGCCCGGTGCGCATGGGCCGTTCACGGTCCGCGCCACCTGCACCTGGCTGGTCGACGGTGATCGCGTCGCGTTCGACGTCCCCGGTGGTGCCGATCGTGTCCTCTCGGCGCGCAACGACTACCACGCCAGCTATCACCACCTGCCGTCCTCGGCGCGGTGCACCGTCAAGGAGACCGACACCGGAGGGGCCGATAGCACGACCGTCCGGGTCAAGGGCGGCGACGACGGTGCGGTCAAGTCCGGCACGAGTGTGAACGTCGACCTGGCGGGCACGCAGACCGGTGGCGTGAGCGTGCTGTTCACCAACCGCTTCGTCGACGAGTCGGACACCAACAACGGCCATCACCATGGCAACGACGGTCACCTGCCGGGCACGGGCTCGGACATCTCGCCGTGGATGCTGTGGGTCGGTGGTCTGCTGTTGGCCCTCGGTGCCGCCGGGGTGTACGCCGGACGGCGGCGTCGCACCGGCTGACCCGCGAGACTGTGGGGATCTGTGGGATGTGGCCGCCGGGGATGGGCCACATCCCACAGATCGCTGGTGGATGGGCGCCGCGCAGCGCGAACGGCGTGGCGGATACCATCTCGCCATGAGCTTCGACAGTGACCTAGGGCCGATCAACTACGTGGTCGTGGCCTTCGCATCCACCCCCGTTCCATCGGCGGGGCTCGACCAGCTCGCCGCGCTCGTCGACACCGGGCGGATCCTGGTGCTCGACGTGGAGTTCGTCGCGAAGTCGGCCGACGGATCGGTGACCACGGTCGACGCGGCCGAGGTGGGCGCACCGACCTTCGCGGGTGCGTCGTCTGGACTGATCGACAACGACGACATCGCCGTGGTCGCCGACAAGCTCGTCCCCGGTGGCGTCGGCATCGTCGTGGTCTACGAGGACCTGACTCTCTTGCCTGCGCTGAAGGCGTGGGAGGGCGAGGGCGCCACCGTGGTCTCGGAGGGTCCGATCCTGGTCGAGGACCTGGTCGAGTCGATCGACGCGACCGAGCAGGGTTGAACTGGGCAGGGTTGAACTGGGCAGGGTTGAACTGGGCAGGATCGAACTGGACAGAGTTGAGGAGACAACTATGAGTCTGTTGCGCACCGCTGGTCGGGCCGCCGTCGCGAGCTCAGTGCACGGGCGGGTGCAGCGTCGCCAGCAGCAGCGCTGGGCCGCCCAAGACGCTACCGCTGCGACGCCTCAGCCGCCCCCGGCTGCACCGGCCCCGGCTCCGGTCGCGGCCCCGGTGTCGGCGGCGCCAGCCGAGGACCCGATGATCGCCCAGCTGCGCCAACTCGGTGAGCTGCGTGACGCGGGCGTCCTCACCGAGGAAGAGTTCAGCGCCAAGAAGGCGCATATCCTCGGCATCTAGTTTGGCCGCCGCTGGGCAGCCGTTCGGCGCACCAGACGGGTCCGAGCACCCACGGGGGCCGCAGGGCCTCGACAGGCGGGTGGGTTCGCCCTAGGGTGGCTCAAAACGAATCATGTTCGTTTAGGACGGGCCGTCAGTGACGTATCAGCCGGTGCCCAGGGGCGCCTGAAGTGGTGACTCTGTGTGCGTTGTGGCGCTATCCGGTGAAGTCGCTCGGGGGTGAGCGACTGACTGGCGCCGATGTGCGGCCGGAGGAGCCCTTGCCGGGTGACCGGGCGTGGGCGATCCGTGACGACGCCACCGGCGAGATCATCTCCGCGAAGCGTGACCCACGGATCCTGTATGCGTGGGCGACGACCCACGACGACGGCGTGTCGGTGTCGGTCCCTGGGTTGGCGAGCCCAATGCCGGTCGCGCAGGCGGGACCCACGCTGAGCGCGTGGTTGGGGCGACGCGTCTCGATGTGCGACACGTCGTCGCTGCGCCCGGAGACGACCTTCGACTTCGGCTTCCGCGTGGACCTGGGCTCACGGAGCTACGGCGACTCCGGCAACGTGCTGCACCTGGTCTCGACGGCCACCTTGCGAGCACTCGGTGACCTGGTGCCCGGCATCACCCCTGCCGAGGCGGTGCGCAGGACTCGGCCGAACCTCGTCGTGGATCTCGGCCCCGAGCCGTTCGCCGAAGATCAGCCGGCTGGGTCGACGCTCATGGTCGGCGAGGTCGTGCTCAGGGTGGTCGGTCGGACGGGCCGCTGCATGATGGTCGACCGGGCCCAGCCCGGTGTGCCCCGAGCCGCCCTGCTCGACCTGCTCACCGAGCGCCGCGACGGTGCCCTCGGGGTCTATGTGACCGTCCGTCAGGGTGGCCGGCTTGAGGTCGGGGTGGAGCCACCGGTTGGGGTGGAGCCATGAGTGGCACCGATCGGACGGACGCTGCCGAGCTGGCCGTCGCGCTCTCCTCCCTGACCGGGGACGACAGCGACCAAGCTACCGCGCTGAGGCCCGTCATGGCCCGCCTGACTGACTATCTGGACCGGGTGCCAGCCGAGGGCGTGCACACGGACGAAGCTCGACCCACGTGCGAGGACCCTCTCGGGACCTTGCGGAGGCTGGTCCTGTCCGACGACCTCGGTGTTGCCGCTCTCGCCAGAGCGGCCGAGCGTGCGCTGGCCCGCGCCACGCCTCCGCAGGCATCGGGCGTGGCGGCGGCACGGCGCGCACACCTGCTGCGGGTAAGCGCGGTGCAGCCGACCGGTCGCGATGCGGCCATGCTCACCTTCGACGTCCCGCCCGGGCTCCGGTCGACCTATCGATGGCGAGCAGGTGAGCACGTCACGGTGATCGTCGACGTCGCCGGCGTGGAGCTCGAGCGGCACTACTCGGTGTGCCTGCCGCCGTCGGCCCTCGAGGAGGGGCGGCTCGCGATCGCGGTCCGAGCCACCGCAGCCGGGCTCGCGTCACCTGCGCTGTGCGCGACAGCGCCCGGAGACCTACTGGAGCTGGGGCCACCGGAGGGGGAGATGTGCTGGCCGGGCCGGGGCGATGCTCCCGACGGCGTCGACACCGGAAAGGTGCTGCTCGTCGCCGTAGGCAGTGGCATCACGCCGGTCCTGGCCATTGCAGCGGCTGCGCTGGAGGCCGGTCGACAAGTCGGCCTGCTGATCGTCGAGCGACGGGTAGAGGACGTGGTGTTGGGGGAGCTGGTGGCCGAGCTCGCCGCGCGCTTCCCGGCAACTCTCACTTGGCAGGGGCTGTGGACGCGCGCCGGAGACGGGCGACCCGACCGGGCGCGCTTGCGCGCCGAGCTTGCGGTCCTGGCCGACGCGCTGGGTGATGATCCGGCCGTCTATGTCTGCGGCCCGGACGAGGTGGCCGACCTGGCGGTCGAGGCCCTTGCCGATCTGGGCTTCGATGACCGCGTCCAGCGGGAGAAGCTTCACCTCCGATCGACTGGCCCACGTGGAGGTGCCGCGACCAGGCGGCGAACTCGTCGTACGCCTGCCCAGTGGCACCAGGACCGTGCAGCTGCTGCCCGGCGAAACCTTGCTGGTGGCGATGCGACGTGGAGGCATCGATCACCCGTTCTCCTGCCTGTCTGGCAGTTGCGGCACCTGCCTGGTCGACGTCGCGCCCGGATCGGTCCCAGCCGCTGTCGTCCAGCAGCCCGCCGGAGGCGAGCGGCTCTACGACCGCGTCTACGCCTGCCTCGCCGCCCATGCGATCGGCCACGACGCCGCTGCCCCCGAGCTGACTCCGTCGAACAACCATTCACCCGAGAGCGTGAGGACCCAGCCATGACCATCACCATCCACGCGTCCGCCGAGACCGGCCGGCGGCAGCGGGGCCTCGCCCTCGGCGAGCGGTTCGCCGCCGACGTCGCCGCCGGCTGGGAGGGCTACTCCCGGCTGTTCGACGACTGTGGTATCTCCCGCGAGGAGGTCGGCACGATCGGACGACGCACGCTCGACGTCGTGGGCGAGTGGGCGCCGGGTCTGGCCGAGGAGATCATCGGCATCGCCGAGGGCGCCGGCCTCGAGCCGTGGCAGGGCGCGGCGCTGAACGCCCGCACCGAGATCTTGGCACGCTACCGACCGGCGACGGTCGGTGAGTGCTCGACGGCGGTCTATCTGCCGATCGGCGAGCTGCCCCGGACCCTGCAGACCTGGGACTGGTATGCGCATCTGCGGAACGTGAAGCTGCTCTGGCAGCTGCGCACAGACGCCGGGCGGCGGGTGACGACGTTCACCGAGTTCGGCGTGCTCGGCAAGATCGGCGTGAACGACGCAGGCCTCGGGCTCCACTTCAACCTGCTGCAGCACGAGCAGGACGGGGAGGAGCTGGGGGTGCCGGTCCACCTGGTGGCGCGGCGGATCCTCGAGGAGGCCGCCGATCTGGACGCCGCGGAGGCCATCGTGCGCTCGGCACGGGTGTCCGCGTCGACGGCCATCACCGTCGTCACGACGACCTTCGACGACTCAGGCGCACGGCGCTCGGGGGCGACCACCTTCGAGCTTCTCCCCGGCCGGACTGGGGATCCAGCACATCGAGGATGGCGGTCAACTGCTCCACACCAACCACTTCTTGGACCCCGAGCTGGCCAAGGGGGAGCGGCTGACGCCGGTGGACCCGGACACCAACTTCCGTCACGACGAGATGGTCCGGCGCCAAGAGGCGCTGCAGGACCGGTCCCTGGCCGCGCGAGCCGAGGCGCTGCACGTCCACCGCGAGGACGGCGCCGCACTGTGCTGCCACCCGGTCCCCGATTCACCTCTCGGCGAGCAGTGGGAGACCCTGTTGGTCGTCGGGCTCGACGTGGATCGTGGCGAACTGGTCTGCCGGGACGGCGGCGTCTGCGCACCCGAGCAAGACGCCTGGATCAGACTGTGACACCGCGGCGTCGCGCCGGTCGACCGAGCAGCCCGGTCCTCGACCGGGAGCGGATCGTCACCGGTGCTCTTCGAGCTCCTCGACGAGGTGGGCCCGGACCGCTTCTCTCTCGATGCGCTGGCGCAGCGACTGTCGGTGCGACCGTCGTCGTTCTACAACCACACCTCGGGGAAGGACGACATCCTCGCCGGTGTCCAGGAGCTGGTCACCGATGCCATCGGCGCCACCATGTTCACCGAGCTGCCCTGGCGGGAGGCCACCAGCGCCTGGGCGCACAGCTATCGCAACGCCTTCATCGCCCATCCCAACGCGATCACGCTGTTCGCGATCTCGCCGGTGATGGGGGCCGCGCGCACGATGCACATGTACGAGCAGGTCGTCGCCGGATTCGAGCGCGCAGGCTGGCCGCAGCACACGATCATCTCGGCGCTGGTCGCCATCGAGTCGTTCCTGCTCGGGTCCGCGCTGGATGCCTGGGCCGCACCCGCCCAGTGGCAGCCCGGTCGCGACGCTGCCGAGGTGCCGCGGTTTGCCGCCGCCGTCCAAGCCCGAGACACCCACGCCGAGGAGACCGGCTTGCGATTGAGCGAGCTGTCCTTCGAGCTCGGCCTCGCCGCCCTGCTCGACGGGCTTGCTGCCGAGCTCGACAGTCACCTAGCCGCGAACACCGGCCGTTCCGCTCGCACCACAACGTCTCGACCCACTGCCACCACCCGCAAGGAGCCCGATGATGGCTGATGACAGCTACGGAAGCGTGCTCGACGTGGTTGCCCGATATCGCGCGCGAGAGGTGTCACCGGTCGAGGTGCTGATCGAGACCTGTCCCGGTCCGATCACCCCTTCACCTCGGCCGGAGATATCGCTAAGGTCGTGCGAGGCAATAACGAAGACCATTCGTTTCTGGACGGAGGCTCTATGAGCGCCACCCTGGCCATCATCGGTGCGGACATCCGCACCATGGATCCGCAGCGTCCACGCGCGAGCGCCGTCGCCCTCGACGGCGACACGATCGTCGCCGTCGGCGACGATGCCGAGATCCGTGAGGTCTGCGACGGCGCCACCGAGATCCTCGACGGCCGGGGGTGGCACCTGACCCCGGGCCTGACCGACGGGCACCAGCACCTGCTCGAGGGCGCGACCATCGCGCAGGGCATCGACTTCGACCGGGTCGGCACCCTCGACCGGGCTCGGACCCTGGTGGCGGCGGAGCGGGATCGGGTCGGGCCCGGGTCGTGGCTCTACGGCTACGCGCTGGAGTACTCCACGTTCGGTGGCCGCCCCTACCACCACACCATGTTCGACGACGTGTCCGGTGGGCGACCGATGTTCGTCTTCGCGCTCGACCTGCACACCGGCTTCGCGAACGCGGAGGCGCTGCGGCTGGCCGGAGTGACCGGCGCCCGGGACTTCCCGGACTCCTCCTCCATCGTGGTCGACGACGAGGGCAAGCCGACCGGGGAGCTGCGGGAGCGGTCAGCGGTGGAGGTGGTGCTCGCTGCGATCCCGCCGCGCACCCCCGCGCAGACCCGAGCTCTGCAGATCGAGGCGCTGCGGCGGCAGAACGCCGTCGGCCTCACCGCGATCCACCAGATGGACGGTGACCCGGACGCGCTCGACGCGTTCGAGGCGCTGGAGGCCGAGGACGCGCTCACCATGACGGTCGCGGTCCACAACATCTTGACCCCGACCATGGAGAGCGACTACATCGACGAGCTGCTCGCCACACCGCCGCGCAGCGGTCGCCGGTGGCGCTCCGACGGCGTCAAGTTCTGGCTCGACGGTGTCGTCGAGACGGGGACCGCGTGGTTGGAGCATGCCGACGACCGCGGCGGCGGCACCGAGCCCAACTGGCCCTCCCTGCCCGACTGGGAGGTGCTGGTGCGTCGCTGCCACGACGCCGGTCGGCGGATCGCCACCCACGCGATCGGGGACCGCGCGGTCCGCGAGACCTTGGATGTCTACAGCCGGATCGACGGTGCCGCCGGACGGCACCGGATCGAGCACATCGAGACCGCGCCCGACCAGATCGTCGGTCGCTTCCGGCCGGAGGGAATCACCGCTTCGGTGCAGCCGATCCACATGCGCTGGATCGCCGCCGACTTCTCCGATCCGTGGTCGCAGCGGCTCGACCACGACCAGTGTCAGCACGCGATGCCCTCGGGTGATCTCTCCGCGGCCGGTGCACTGGTCGTCTTGGGGTCGGACTGGCCGGTGGCGCCGTACGACCCTCGGCTCGGCATCTTCGCCGCCCAACTGCGGCGCTCGCCTGACGTGGACGACCCCGCGCCGGTCGGCGCATCCCGGCCGCTGACCGGGGAGGAGACTCTCGCCGGCTACACAATCAACGCTGCCCGCGCCGTCGGAGAGGGCGACGTCGCCGGGATGCTGCGCCCCGGCTACCGCGCTGACGTGGTTGCCTGGGCCGACGACATCGCCACCTGCAATCCGGTCGACGTGCCCGACCTCCCTGTGCTGCTCACCGTGCAGGCGGGTCGGATCGTCCACCGCGCCCCGGAGGTCGACCCGGCATGACCAGACGCCATCCGAGCAGCCACACCTGAGCAATCCATTCACGACTACTGTTCCAACCATCGCACCACACAGAGCCGGCAAGACCGGCGAAGGAGAGGCCCATGTCCCGAGTTGGCCGCACCCGTGTCCTGACCGCCGTCGCTACGGTCGCTCTCTTGTTCATCGCCGGATGCGGTCGCTCCGCCGACGAAGATGACAACCAGAACAACAACGTCAGCGAGGACACCAAGCTGACCACGATCACTCCCGCCGGCACCTCCGAAGCGGGACCGATCACCTGGACGGTCTACCGCGACGTGCAGACCCTTGACCCGATCTACGCCTTCGACTACCCGGACAACACGGCCGTCTCGCTCATGTGCGAGTCGTTGCTGCGCATGCAGCCCGACGGTCAGATCGCCGACGGCCTTGCCAAGATGAGCCAGCCCGACGACTCCACCTTGGTGTTCGACATCGACCCGGCAGCGACGTTCTGGGACGGCAACAAGGTGACCGCGGAGGACGTGGTCTTCAGCCTCAAGCGGCAGACCGATCCGAACCTCGGTGGCTTCTACGGCGCCACCTTCAGCCGCGTCGACTCGATCGAGGCAACCGGCGACGAGCAGGTGACGGTGAAGCTGAAGGAGCCGGACGCCTGGCTGCAGGGCGAGCTGGCGTCGTTCCCCGGCATCATCTTGGAGAAGAGCTTCACCGAGGCCCAGGGAGCCAAGTACGGCACCCCGGATGGCTCCATCATGTGCACCGGTGCCTACAAGCTGAAGTCCTGGGAGCCCGCCACCGGCGTGGTCGCCGAGGCCAACACGGACTACTGGGGCAGCACTGGTGCTCCGAAGACGAGCGAGATCGTCTTGAAGGGCGCCCCCGACGAGGCGGCGTTCACCAACTCCTTGACGACTGGTGAGATCCAGGGCTCCTACGTGTTCGCACTCTCGACGCTCAAGCAGCTCGAGGACTCCGACAAGGTCAACGTCGTCCAGGGCCCCGGCTACTCGACCGATGCCTTCGTGATCAGCAACCTCGACGGTGCGCTCGGCGATCTGAAGGTCCGCCAGGCGCTCTCGATGGCCATCGACCGACAGGGCATCATCGACACGGTCTACAAGGGCGCTGCGTTGATGCCGCGCTGGTTCTCCAACCCCGGCACCTTCGGCTACGGCGTCTCCACCTTCCAGGATGCCTACGACGCGACCGACCCGATGTCGCAGGACATCGACAAGGCCAAGGAGCTGGTCAAGGAGGCCGGCGCCGAGGGCAAGACGGTCACCATCGGCATGTCGAGTGAGCTCGCCAACATCTCCGCAGTGGCCAGCGAGTATCAGACCGCGGGCAAGGCGATCGGACTCGACGTCAAGCTGAAGTCGGTGTCGGCCAACAACTACATCAACTTCTTCATCGACCCCAAGGCTCGCGCCAGCGTCGACGGCTTCCTCACCGTCAACTACGGTGACTATGCCGACCCGGCCGCCCTGCTCGCCACCATCGTGCTGCCGGACGGATCGCAGAACTTCTCCGGCTACAGCGACGCGGAGACGACCAAACTGATGAACCAGGCGCGCAGCGAGATGGATCCGGACAAGCGAGCCGAGATCATGGTCAAGGTGGAGGAGCGGATCACCGAGCAGCTCCCATGGATCCCCAACGTGCAGCCCACCACGGTGCTGATCCTCAACAAGGAGTTCAGCGGAGCAGTCTCGTCCTTCGCCTACATGTTCGCCCCCTGGGCGAACCAGCTCGGCGGTAGCTGAGCCGGGGGTGACTCGCGTGCGGTTCCTGCTGCGGAGGCTGGCCATGCTGGTGGCCAGCCTCCTGGTGGCCAGCTTCTTGATCTTCGCCGCGATGTACGCCGCACCCGGCAACCCGCTGGCGGCCCTCTCCGGTGGTCGGTCACTCTCGCCGGAGGCGCAGGCGGCGCTCGAGCAGCGCTACCACCTGGACCAGCCGTTCTTCAAGCAGTACTGGTACTGGCTCAGCGGCGCCGTGCACGGTGACCTGGGGATCTCCATCACGCTCAAGCAGGACGTCTCGTCCCTGATCGCCCAACGCGCGTGGATCACCATGTCGCTGGTGCTCTACGCCTCGATCCTGATCGTGCTGATCGGGGTCGGGTTGGGCATCGTGGCGGGGCTCAAGTCCGGCTGGCTGGACACCTCGATCCTGGTGGTGTCGTCGTTCTGCGCGGCGATCCCGGCCTTCGTGGCGGCGATCGTGCTGGCGCTGGTCTTCGCGGTGACGCTGGGTTGGTTCCCGACGATGGGCACAGGGGAGGGCTTCTTCGGCAACCTGCGAGCGTTGACTCTGCCCGCCATCTCGCTGGCGATCTCGGCGATAGCGATCGTGGCCCGGGTGACCCGGGCGGCGATCCGGGAGGAGGCCGGAAAGGAGCACGTGCAGACCGCCGTCTCCCGTGGCATCCCACGACACTTCGTGATCACCCGGCACGTGTTGCGCAACGCGTCCATCCCGATCACCACCGTCACCGGCATCACCATCGCCTCGCTGATCGCCGGGTCGGCGGTCGTCGAGCAGGCCTTCGGCCTCAACGGGTTGGGGCAGTGGCTGGTCAGAGCCGCCGCGTCGAAGGACCTCGCTGTCGTCCAGGGGATCTCGCTGTTGCTGGTGATCGCCTTCGTCGTGGTCAACGTCGTGGTCGACATCCTCTACGCGGTGCTCGATCCCCGTGTCACCCTTGGGCAGCGTGCGTCATGACCGCGATGGTGACCACGACGGCGACCCAGGAGAGGCCGCGCCGACGGGGACTGCGATCGAGGCTCGGAGTCTCGGGCGCCATTGCGGCGACCATCGTCGCGATCGCTTCTCTGGTCGCGGTGATCGGCCCCTGGATCGCACCACACGACCCCACCATCGCCAACCTGTCTCAGGCGTGGCTCGCTCCCAGCGCCGACCACTTGCTGGGTCAGGACGTCCAGGGTCGCGACGTGCTGTCGCGTCTGCTCGCTGGCGCCCGATCCTCCATGCTCGGGCCGCTCCTGGTGGTCGTGGTCTGCATGGTCCTCGGCTCGTCCCTGGCGGTGACCTCCGCCTGGCGACGGGGCTTCACCGATTCGGCGATCTCCTCCGGCCTGGACATCCTGTTCGCCTTCCCGGCCATCTTGTTGGCGGCACTGTCCGCGGTCGTCTTCAGCCCCGGCCTGTGGGCCGCGGTGGCCGCACTGTCGGTGGCCTACACGCCGTACGTCGCTCGCGTGCTGCGCGGCGCCATGCTGCGCGAGCGCAACCAGCCCTACATCGCGGCGCTCGAGGTGCAGGGCAGTGGAGCGACCTCGATCTGCATCCGACACCTGCTGCCGAACGTGATGCCGCTGATGGTCGCCCAGGCCACCATCCTGTTCGGGTACGCCGTCCTCGACCTCGCCGTCATCTCCTATCTGGGGCTCGGCGTCCAGCCGCCGAACCCCGACTGGGGCGTGATGATCTCCGAGAACCAGTCCGGCATCCTGCAGCACTACCCGATGCCCGCGCTCACTGCGGGTGCCTGCATCGTGGCGGTCGTGGTGGCGATGAACCTGCTCGGCGAGCGACTGCTCGAGCGATCGAATGCGAGTGGACGATGACCGCGACGACGATCGAGACCCAGCCACAGCCCGCCGGCGCGGGGTCACCACTGCTCGAGGTGGACTCACTGGCGCTCCAGTTGCCCGTGGACGGCGAGTATCGGCCCATCCTGCGAGGGGTCTCCTTCACCCTGGCCGCTGGTGAGGCGCTCGGCCTGGTCGGTGAGTCGGGCTCGGGCAAGTCGATGACGGTGCGCGCGATCGACCGGATCCTCCCGCCGCGCGCTCGACTGGAGGGCACGATCCGTTTCGACGGCCAGACGGTGGCCGACCTGTCCGGCGCGGCGCTGAAGAAGTATCGCGGCGAGGTCGCGATGGTCTTCCAGGATCCACGCGCGCACATCAACCCGGTGCGCCGGGTCGGTGACTTCATGACCGAGGTGCTGCGCACCAACCTCGGGGTGAAGCCGAAGGCCGCGGCGGAGCGAGCGGTGGAGATGCTGGCTCGGGTCGGCATCCCCGACGGTGCGCGCCGGCTGGATCAGTATCCCCACGAGCTCTCGGGCGGACTGCTCCAGCGGGTGATGATCGCCAGTGCTCTGCTCACCGAGCCGCGGCTGCTGCTGGCCGATGAGCCTACTACCGCGCTGGATGTGACGACCCAGGCCGAGATCATGGCGATCCTCGACGACCTGCGCCGCGACTTCCAGCTCGCGGTGCTGTTCATCACCCACGACCTGGATCTGGCCTCCGCGGTCTGCAACCGGACTGCGGTGATGTATGCCGGGGAGATCGTCGAGGTCCGCCAGTCATCGCTGCTGCACACCGATCCGCTGCATCCCTACACCTCGGCGCTGGGAGCCGCTCGACCGGATATCAGCGAGTCGGCGCATCGACTGCAGGCCATCGCCGGCCGACCGCTGTCCGCGCTCGAGGCGCCACTCGACGCCTGCGCCTTCGCGGCCCGCTGCCAGCATCACGAGGAGGTCTGCGACAGCAGCCACCCCGACCTGGTTGCGATCGACGGCGGCCTCACTCGATGTGTGCGCGCCGACGATCTGCGTGGACGACTGGGGGTGAGCCATGACTGAGCCCTCGCACACCACCCCGTCGAGCGGTGCGCCCAGCGACGCCGTACTCGCCGTGCGCAACCTGCGCAAGGACTTCGGTGAGGTGACCGCCGTCGACGACGTGAGCTTCACGGTGCCGCGCGGAGGCTCGCTCGGCATCGTGGGTGAGTCGGGATCGGGCAAGACCACCGTCGCGAAGATGATCGTCGGGCTGGAGCGACCCACCTCCGGCGAGATCTACGCCGCTGGCCACGATCGCTCCAAGCCCGCGCGAGGCGGGGCGGAGCGTCGGCGCCGTGGGCGCGAGGTGCAGATCGTCTTCCAGGATCCCTACTCCAGCCTCGACCCGCGCCAGCCGATCGCCGCAATGCTGGACGAGGTGCTCCGACTGCACCACGAGATGTCGCAGGCCGATCGACGAGCTCGGGTGGTCGAGTTGGTCGACCTGGTCGGGCTCGACGAGCGGCAGGGACAGGCGCTGCCGCGAGCGCTCTCTGGAGGGCAACGCCAGCGCGCCGCCATCGCCCGAGCGCTCGCCGCCCAGCCCGAGGTGATCATCCTCGACGAGTCGGTAGCCGCGCTGGACGTCTCGATCCAGGCTCAGATCCTCAACCTCCTGGCTGACGTGCGCGACGACGTCGGTGTCTCCTTCGTGCTGATCAGCCACGACCTGGCCGTCGTCCGCCAACTCACCGAGGAAGTGGTGGTGATGCGGAACGGCCGCATCGTCGAGTCCGGCACCACGACGAGCGTGCTGGACGATCCGCAGGAGGCCTACACCAAGCGACTCCGGGCCAGCGTCCCCGGTCCTGGGTGGAGCATCGACCAGGTCCGCGAGGCCGCCAGCCTCGCCACCGACTGACGCCGCGGTTAGCGGCCGAGGGCGGTGAGGGTCTGGCGGGCGATCTCCCACTCCTCGTTGGTGGGGATGACGAGCACGGCGACGTCGGCGCCGGCGGGCGAGACGAGGGTGGGACCGTCGACCTCACCCCGGTTGCGCTCCAGGTCCAGCCGGATGCCGAGACGGTCGAGGCCGGCCAGTGCGGCCTCCCGCAGGTCGGGATTGTGCTCGCCGACACCTGCGGTGAAGACGATGGCATCCACGGAGCCGAGCACGGCGTAGTAGGCGCCGACGTACTTGCGGATGCGGTAGGCGTAGACGTCGAAGGCCAGCTCCGCCGCGGGATCGCCCTCCGCCCGCAGCCGCACCACCTCACGGAAGTCGTTCTGGCCAGCGATCCCCTTCAGACCCGAGTCGCGGTTGAGTGCGGTGTCGATCTGCTCGAGTGTCCAGCCGAACTGCCGAGCGAGGTGGGCATGGAGGGCCGGGTCGATGTCACCGGAGCGGGTGCCCATCACCAGCCCCTCCAGCGGGGTCAGCCCCATCGACGTGTCGACCGACTCGCCAGCACGTACGGCGGTCGCCGACGCGCCGTTGCCGAGGTGCAGCACGATCACGTTGACCTCGGCCGGATCGCGGCCCAGCATCCGGGCGGCCTCGCCCGAGACGAACTGATGAGAGGTGCCGTGGAAGCCGTAGCGGCGGATGCGGTGCTCGTCGCGCCAGGCGAGCGGGACGGCGTAGGTGTAGGCCCGGGGTGGGATGGTCTGGTGGAACGCGGTGTCGAACACCGCCACGTGGGGCAGGTCGGGGAAGAGCCGGCGTGCGACGGTCAGCCCCTCCAGGTTCGCCGGGTTGTGCAGCGGGGCGAGCGGCACCAGGTCGGCCACCGCTGCCAGCACCTGGTCGTCGACGACGACCGGATCGGCGAAGCGTGCGCCGCCGTGGACCACCCGATGGCCGACGGCGGTGATCGGGGTCTCGGTGAGGGAGGGCCCGATCCGGCCGAAGGCATCGACCGCGGTGCGCAGCGCCTCCTCGTGGCTGCGACACTGCCGATCCTCTCGGTGCTTCGTGCCATCGGGGCCGGTGTGGGTGTGGCTGCCGCCCGACTCCTCACCGATCCGCTCGACGAGCCCGGTCGCCAGGGCGACGCCGGTGTCGGCATCGACGAGGCTGTACTTCAGCGACGAGGAGCCGGCGTTGACCACCAGCACGTGGGCGGTCATTGCTGCTGGGCCTCGGTCGGGGCTTGGGCCTGGATCGCGGTGATCGCGACGGTGTTGACGATGTCGCGCACGGTGGCTCCCCGGGACAGGTCGTTGACCGGCTTGCGCAGCCCTTGCAGCACCGGCCCGATCGCGACCGCGCCGGCCGAGCGCTGCACGGCCTTGTAGGTGTTGTTGCCGGTGTTGAGATCTGGGAAGACGAACACGGTCGCCCGACCGGCCACCTGCGAGTCCGGGAGCTTGGTCCGGGCGACGGCGGCGTCGATCGCGGCGTCGTACTGGATCGGGCCCTCGACCAGCAGGTCGGGCGCCTTCTGCTTGACCAGAGCGGTCGCTGCCGACACCTTCTCGACCTCGGCGCCGCTGCCGGAGCTGCCTGTCGAGTAGGACAGCATCGCCACCCGCGGCTCGACCCCGAACGCGGCGGCGGTGCCGGCCGAGGAGATCGCGATGTCGGCGAGCTGTTCCGCGGTCGGCTCCGGGTTGACCGCACAGTCGCCGTAGACCAACACCTGGTGGTCCAAGCACATGAAGAAGACCGACGACACGACGGAGACGCCCGGCACGGTCTTCACCAGCTCGAGGGCCGGTCGGATCGTGTGGGCGGTGGTGTGCACGGCGCCGGAGACCATGCCGTCGGCCAGCCCGAGCTCGACCATCATGGTGCCGAAGTAGGACACGTCCAAGACGGTGCTGCGCGCCTCCTCGAGGTCGACGCCCTTGTGCTGGCGACGTTGGTGATACTCCTCCGCGAAGCGCTCCTTCAGATCGCTCTCGCGCGGGTCGAGCAGCGTTGCTGCCGTGATGTCTGCGCCGATCCCCGCGGCCCGGTTGGTGATCGTCACCGGGTCGCCGAGCAGGGTCAGGTCGGCCACCCCGCGCCGCAGCAGCAGGTCGGCTGCCTGGAGGATGCGCTCCTCCTCACCCTCGGGCAGCACGATGTGCCGGCGGCCACTCCTGGCCGTGTCGAGCAGCTGGTGTTCGAACATCAGGGGAGTGACGGCGCTGGTGGGCGCCACCTCGAGCCGGTCCAGGAGGGTGTCGGTGTCGACGTGCTCCTCGAAGAGGTTCAGGGCAACACCCACCTTGCGGGGCGAATCGGGATCCAACCGTCCACGGACCGAGGAGAGTCGGGCGGCCGTCTCGTGAGTCCCGTGCTCGGTGGCGATCATCGGCAGTCGGGCGCCGGTGCCCTCGAGCAGCCGACTCACCTGATCGGGAAGAGCGAAGCCGCCGTTGAGCACGATGCCGGAGACCTGCGGGAAGCTCGTCGAGTGGTGCGCCATCAGCACACCGAGCACGACCTCCGGACGGTCGCCGGGCACGATCACCACGGCGCCGTCGAAGAGCCGGTCCAGCACGTGGGGCATCGTCATCGCGGCCACGATCACACCGGTGGCCTCACGGGTGAGCAGAGCATCCTCGCCGCGCACCAGCCAGCCGTCGCAGGCCGCCACCAGGTCCTCGACCGACGGCGCCGACAAGATCGGCTCCTCGGGCAGAACGGCCGCCAGCACGTCCTTGCCCGCGAGCGTCGCCCTCGTCTCATCAAGGTCGTCCGGCTGCACCCGGTTGGCGATCACCGCGAACAGGCTGCCGTGGCTGGCACTGAGCTCGGTGGCGGCGAGATCGGCCATCGCGTTGAGCTCGGCCGGCGTCCGGCCGCGACCATTGAGCACCAGCAGCACCGGCGCACCCAGGTTCGCCGCGATCCGGGCGTTGTAGGAGAACTCCGTCGGCGTCCCCACATCGGTGTAGTCGCTGCCCACCACGACGACCGCGTCGCTGGCATCGGCAACGCGGTGGTAGCGCTCGACCACCAGGTCGAGCGCCGCAGCCGGATCGGCGTGGGCCTGGTCGTAGGTCACCCCGACACACGAGTCGTAGTCGAGGTGTACAGCGTCCTGGGCGACCAGCAGATCCAGCACCGCATCGTGATGTTCCGGGTGACTGGGTTCGGTGCGGATCACCGGGCGGAAGACACCGACCCGCTCGACCCGACGAGACAGGGCATTGAGGACGCCCAGCGCCACTGCCGACTTGCCGGTGTTGCCCTCCAACGAGGCGACATAGACGCTGCGACCCATGTTCGGAGCGTAGCGATGTCCGTCGGAGTCGAGGGCGTGCGTCCATGGCGCTCGACGCCGATTGGTCGAGCCCGTGCCGTCGGCCGAGCCTGTCGAGGCCGCGGCGCCTGGTCGGGCAGACTGAGGCGGGTGGTCCGGGCTCGGAGCGGACCGACGACCAGCGGGTGGAGGGACGACGGTGGCCAAGTCAGCGGGGCGCGACCAGCGCGAGCCGATGGAGCGACTGGTGCGGCTGGCCAGGGTGTTGCACCACGCAGGCAAGGTCGGCGTCGAGACACCGACGTTGCTGACGGTCGCCGGCTTCGAGGGTCGCAAGGACGGTGCCAGCCAACTCGCCCGCGAGTTCCGGCAGATGCGCACGCTCGGCTGGCAGATCGACAACATCGGCGGCAGCGGCGAGTTGGGCCGCTACCGGATGACCACCGTCGACAACCGCCTGCGACTCCGGCTCACCCCTGCCCAGCAGACCGCCCTACGTCGTGCCGTGCTGCTCGCCGACCGCGACGGCCTGGTCGAGCGACTCGGGCTTCCCGACAGCGAGCGGCCCGCCGACCTCTCGGCAGCGGTGCCGACCGGGCCTGCCGATCCGGCGCTCGCGGCGGTGATGCGCGCCGTACGCCTGCGGTGCATCCTGCGCTATCGCTACTCCGGCGTCGACCGCGTGGTGCATCCCGACTCGGTGCGCACGCAGCACGGCACCTGGTATCTCCTGGGCCACGAGGACGGCTCCGACCTAGCAAAGTGGTTCGTGGTGAGTCGGATGCAAGACGTCCGCTCCGACCCACCCGGCACCGCGACTCCCACGCCGACGACACGTCACACCGGCCTGCACCCGATGACGTGGGAGATCGACGAGCCCACCGAGGTGACGCTGCGGGCGTCCGACGAGTTCGCACCCGACGTACGCCGCTCGCTCGGCCCCCCGCACTCGGAGACCGCGACCGACGGCGTCGTGGAGATGGTCTATCGGGTGACCCATCGCGCCGCGCTGCGCCACCGGCTGTGTGAGCTTGGCCCACGGGTGGAGCTGGTCGGACCCGAGGACGTCCGCCGCGAGTTGCTCGACGAGCTCGCCGAGATGGCAGGTGAGTGATGCCACCAGCCAAGTACGTCCAGCGCATCGCTCGGCTGCCGGAGGTCTTCGAGGTGCTCGCCGCGCACCCGGACGGACTCCCGCTCGCCTCCGTCGCCGACACGCTCGGCCTCCCGCCTGACGAGCTGCGAGAGGACCTGCTCGCCTTCTTCGCCGCCGACGTCGGCGTCCTGCTCGGTCTTTCCGGCCCGGCATCCTTCGAGTTCCTCGGCTCGGATGGCGAGGAGGAGGATCCAGCGACGGCCGATGTTCTTCGCCTGGTCGACGAGCGACCCACCGAGGAGCTCGGCGTCGAGCATGTCGACGCCTCCGAGCTCGCCCTGATCTACGCCGCCGCCCAGGCCCTGCTGGAGATCGAGCCCATGAACGACGACCTGGCCGGCGCGGTCGACGTGATCGCCGAGACGCTCTTCGGAGGCAGTGCGGGCGCAGCCGACCTCGGCGCCGTCGATGGATCGCCTGACCAGACCACGCCGGATGTCGAGCCGTTGGCGGTCCTGCAACAGGCTGTCAGGGAACACCGCCGGGTGCGGATCTACTACTCACGGGCCTGGCAGCCGGGGGTGACCGAGCGAGACATCGACCCCTACCTGCTGGTGCAGACCCGGCGCGGCTGGGAGGTCGATGCCGGCCCGCCCGACGAGGAGACCGGGCTGCGCACCTTCCTGCTCTCCCATGTGCGCTCCGCCGAGCTGACCGACCGGACCTTCGACCCGCCCGCCGATCTGGACCGTCTCCTCAAGGAGCAACGGGCGACCACCACCGTGCGGGTCGAGGTGCCCCACACGGCGCGCTGGGCCGCGGATGTGTACGCCGAGCGGGTCGAGGTGATCGACGACGACGAACACAGCGTCGTGCTCGACCTGGACCTGTTGCCACCGGTGCGGGAGCGGATCGGCCGGCTGCTGCTCGTCTCCGGACCCCGGGCGCGGGTGCTCGACCCGGCCCGGTTGGTCGCCGCGGGTCCCGAAGTCGCCGCGACGTTGTTGGCCCATCATCGAGCGCCCGGCGCTCGGGATCTCTCTGCTGTCGAGACGATCGATACCAAAGCGATACACGACTAGGTCGAGGCTCAGAGGCTGAGCCGACCCTCGAGGAGTAACATCACGCCGAACCGTGGCCGGATGGTCGCGGGAGCACCCCAGAAGGAGAAGAGATCCACATGCGCAAGCCGTCGCTGCGGTCGGTCCTGTCGCCTTTCGCCATCGTGGCTGTCGCCGCGTTGTCGCTGGCCGGATGTGCCAACAACGAGACGTCCTCACCCGCGAAGAGCAGCGAGAGCGTGGAGGTGTCCAAGGACGCCGACGCCGCCGCCAAGCTGCCGTCGGAGATCGCCGACAAGGGCGTGATCGCGATCGGGATCGACCCGACCTATCCACCCAACGAGTCGAAGGACGCGCAGGGGCAGCCGGTCGGCTGGGAGGTCGAGTTGATGGACGCGATGGCGGCCAAGCTCGGCGTGAAGACGGAGTACACCGTCGCCAAGTTCGACAACATCATCCCCGGCATCACCGGCGGCAAGTACGACATGGGTCTGTCCTCCTTCTTCGACACCAAGGAGCGGGAGAAGCAGGTCGACATGGTCGACTACTACACCGCCGGCATCCAGTGGGCCACCTTGAAGGGCAAGACGGTGGACCCGGACGACGCCTGCGGCATCACCCTCGCCGTGCAGAACGGCACCACTCAACAGCTCGAGGACGGCCCGGCGAAGTCCAAGGCCTGCACCGACGCGGGCAAGGAAAAGATCACCCTGCTCGGCTTCGACACCCAAGACGACGCCACGGCCGCCGTCACCCTCGGCCGCGCGCAGGCCGTCTCTGCCGACTCGCCGGTGATCCAGTACGCCGTCAAGCAGTCCGACGGCAAGTTGGAGCTGTCTGGTGACGTCTACGACGTCTTCCTCTACGGCATGCCCACCGCGAAGGGTGACACTGCCCTTGACGAGGCGCTGGTGGCGGCGCTCGACTCGCTCAAGGCCGACGGCACCTACGAGGCGATCCTGAAGAAGTGGGGCGTCGAGAGCGGCGCACTGTCCGAGTTCAAGATCAACGGGGCCGAGCGGTAGCCATGAACTCCTCGGCGACGACCCCGGGGGTTCAGCCCCCGGGGTCGACCCCGGATGACGAGGACGTCATCAAGGCGATTCCGCTGCGGCACCCGGTGCGGCTCCTGTGCGCCATCCTCGTCCTGGCCGCCGTGGCCATCTTCCTCTACGACGCAGCGACCAACCGCCCGGCCTATCAGTGGGACATCGTCGGGAAGTACGTCTTCGACCGCCGGATCTCCCGGGCCGCGATGATCACCCTGTCGCTGACGGCGCTCTCGATGTTCTTCGCGATCCTGCTGGCCGTCGCGCTGGCCATCATGCGGCTCTCGCCCAACCCGGTGCTGAAGTCGGTGGCGTGGGGTTACCTCTGGATCTTCAGAGGGACACCGGTCTACGTGCAGTTGGTGTTCTGGGGGCTCTTCCCGACCATCTACCAGAGCATCTTCCTCGGCATCCCGCTTACTCACATCGGGTTCGACATCTCACCGCAGAGCGCGATCAGCCTTTATTGGTGGGCGGTCATCGGTCTCGCCCTCAACGAGGCTGCCTACATGGCCGAGATCGTCCGCGCCGGACTGCTCTCGGTCGACCCGGGCCAGGAGGAGGCGGCGACCGCCCTGGGTCTGTCCTGGTGGCAGACCATGCGACGGATCATCCTGCCCCAGGCGATGCGGGTCATCATCCCGCCGACGGGCAACGAGGTGATCTCGATGCTGAAGACCACCTCCCTGGTGACTGCGGTGCCCTACTCGATGGATCTCTACACCCGCACCCGGGACATCTCCGGTGAGAACTTCGCCCCGGTGTCGATGCTGATCGTGGCCTCGATCTGGTACGTCTTCTTCACCTCGATCCTGATGATCGGGCAGTACTTCCTCGAGCGGCACTACGCACGCGGGACCCGACACGTGGAACTCGGCGGCGTCCAGGGTGAACCCAACCCGATCATCGCGCCGAACCACCAGGGAGGGCCGGCATGACGATCACGCCCATGGTCAACGCCGAGCGGGTGGTCAAGAAGTTCGGCTCCCACACCGTGCTCAAGGGTTGCAGTGCCACCGTCGAGAAGGGGCAGGTGCTCTGCATCATCGGCCCGTCCGGCTCGGGCAAGTCGACGTTCCTGCGCTGCATCAATCACCTGGAGAAGATCGACGGTGGCCGCCTGTTCGTCGATGGCTCACTGATCGGCTACCGCCAGCACGGGGACAAGGTCTACGAGCTCAAGCCGCGGGAGGCGTCGGCCCAACGTCGAGACATCGGCATGGTGTTCCAGCGCTTCAACCTCTTCCCGCACCTCACCGTGATGGAGAACATCACCGAGTCCCCCCGGCGAGTCAAGCGGGTGCCGAAGGCCGAGGCCGAGGCCCGGGCGACCGAGCTCCTGGCCCGGGTCGGTCTGGCCGAGAAGGCGAAGGCCTACCCGGGCTCGCTGTCGGGTGGTCAGCAGCAGCGGGTGGCGATCGCCCGGTCACTGGCGATGGAGCCCAAGCTGATGCTCTTCGACGAGCCGACCTCGGCCCTGGACCCGGAATTGGTCGGTGAGGTGCTCGAGGTGATGAAGCAGCTCGCCGAGAGTGGCATGACGATGATCGTGGTCACCCATGAGATGGGCTTCGCGCGCGAGGTTGCCGACCGGCTCATCTTCATGGACGACGGCCTCATCGTCGAGGAGGGTGAGCCCCGGGAGATGATCGCCAACCCGCAGCACGACCGCACCAAGGCGTTCCTCTCCAAGGTGCTCTGACCCCGGCGGTCCTTCTCGGAACGCTCAGACCAGGGCGCGCAGACCCCGCTTGGCGAGCTGGTCGGCGATGATCACCCGGTGGATCTCCGAGGCGCCCTCCCAGATCCGCTCGACCCGCAGCTCGCGGGTGAACCGCTCGGCGACGTTCTCCCGCATGTAGCCGCGGCCGCCGAAGATCTGCACGGCCCGATCGGCGACCCGGCCGGCCATCTCGGAGGCGTAGAGCTTGACCATCGATGCCCGTGCGTGCAGCACCTTGCGGTCGGTGCCCGCGTCGATGGAGCGGGCCGTCTCGTAGACCATTGATCGGGCGGCGAACAGTTCGGTGAGGCTGTCGGAGAGCATGGCTTGGACGAGCTGCTTGTCGATCAGCCGCTCGTCGCCGATCACCCGGTCCTGGGCGAAGGCGGTGGCCTCCTCGATGAGCCGCTCGGCGGCACCGAGACAGCGCGCGGCGATCATCATCCGCTCGAACCGGAACCACTCGTGCGCGAAGGTCATCCCCTCGCCCTCGGCACCGATCAGGTGCGAGACCGGCACCCGCACGTCTTCGAAGGCGACGATCGGGTGATGGTGGGTGGTTGTGTGGGAGTACGCCGGCGTGCGGACCACGCGCACCCCGGGCGACGGGAGGTCCACCACCACCAGGGCATGCTCACCTGCCTGGTCTCCCTCGGTGAGCACGCCTTGGAAGAAGCAGTAGGTCGAGGAGTTGAAGGAGGTCACGTGCCACTTCACGCCGTTGAGGACGTATTCGTCGCCGTCGCGCCGGACGGTCGCCTCGAGTGCTGAGACGTCGGTCCCGGCGAACTCCTCGGTGATGGCGTAGCACTCCTCGTTCTCTCCGCGCACGGCCGGCAGCAGCCACCGCTCCCGCTGATAGTCGGTCGCGACCTCGGCCCACCAGGCTGGGGGAGTGTGCATGATCCAGGCGAGGGCGTTGGTCACCCGGCCGGCCTGCTCTTGGACCAGCACCTGTTGGAGGAAGGGCAGCCCGGGGCCGCCGACGGAGGCCGGGATGTTGGTGGCGTAGAGGCCGAGCTCGATGGCTCGGTCGCGATGCTTCTCGGTGGCGCCGGCGGGGAGTGCGCCGCCGGCCATCTCGGCCTCGACCTCGAGGGGGATGAGCTCGTCGGTGAAGGCCCGTGCCCGCGCTTGCAGCTCTAGGTCCTGCTCGGTCAAGCCGTACATCCCGCACCTCTCCCAGGCTCATTGACTGACTGTTCAGTCTAGATCAGGGTCGGGCGCGGTGACCAGCACCCGGCGTACGCCGTCAGCCACCACTCGCGTGGCACAGGGCGACGAAGGCACCGAGGGGGCTTCCCGGACATTGACTGACGGTTCAGTCTGTGCCAGCGTGGGCGAGTGGCCAGCACACGGTGTCTCCCTCGGAGTGCCGACGCCGTCGTGGTCGGTGGCGGGACGATCGGAGCCTGGGCGGCCTGGTTTCTCAAGCAGTCCGGACTGGCCGATGTCGTGCTGGTCGAGGCCGACCGGCTTGGTCAAGGTGCCAGCACCCGCGCGGCCGGGATGGTCCGGGCCCAAGGCGGCACTGAGGCGGCTGTCCGGCTCGGCATGTTCAGCCGTGACTTCTACGCCCAGCTCGGGGAGCGGGTCGGCATTGATGCCGGGTTCGTCGCGCAGGGCTACTTCATGCCGTGCTTCACCGAGCCGGAGGTGACGACCGCGCACGCGCGCATCGCGATGCAACAGTCCCTCGGGCTGGACGTGCGGTGGGTCGGGCCGGACGAGTTCGACGCGATGAACCCGTCGGTGGCGCCGGGGGAGACGCTCGGTGCGTCGTACGCCCCCGGCGACGGCTACATCGAGCCGCCGTTGAACGTGCTCGCCTACACCGCGGCCCTGTTCACCGCGGGCGTGCACGTCGCCGAGCGGACCGCGTTCACTGGCGTGCGCACGGCCGGCGGGCGGATCACTGCAGTGCAGACGACCGCCGGCGAGGTCGCTACGGATCGGCTGGTGCTGACCGGCGGCCCGCACCTGAAGACGATCGGTGAGCAACTCGGCGTGCTCATCCCCTCCGCCGGCGTGCGGCACCAGGTCGTCACCACCGCGGCCCACCCCGACCTGGCCGCTGATCGGCTGCCGATGGTCTTCGACCTGATGTCGGGGATCTACTGGCGGCCCGACGGGTACGGCGGAGCGCTGTGGGGGATGAGCAATCCCGACGAACCCGCTGGGGTGGCGGTGGACTTCGACTGGGCCTACTTCGAGTCCATGCGGGCGCGGATCGCCAAACTTCTGCCGGCCACCGACCGGCTGGGCCTACGCCGTGCCTGGGCCGCCACCATCGACTTCACGCCGGACCACCTGCCAATCCTCGGACCGTTGCTCACTGCGGACGGGCCGGTCGGAGGGACCACGGTGGCCGCGGCCGGAGGACACGGGATGATGTGGGGTCCTGCCGTGTCTCGGGTCGCGGCCGACCTGGCCACCGCTGGCACGACCGATGTCGTGGACGTCGC
Source organism: Nocardioides sp. (assembly GCF_047602075.1). GTDB lineage: Bacteria > Actinomycetota > Actinomycetes > Propionibacteriales > Nocardioidaceae > Nocardioides. Next base: position 1,596,064 of record NZ_JASGIF010000001.1, on the reverse strand, counting down.
CGATCTGGGTCTGGACCGTTTCGATGACCAAGGTCGCAGCCGCCTCGACCCGGACCCGATCGCGCTGCCCTTCCCGACGTCCCCGTAGGAGCGCGGGCGACCGCGACGGATGCGCCCCGGTCGCCGGTCTGAGGTGCATCCTGTCGCGGGTTGCTGCGCTGAGTCGTCAGAGCACGGGCACGTCGTACTGAGCGATCGCCTGGTCAACCGTGACCAACGTTCCCCCCTCACTGATCGTCTGCGCGATGAGCATCCTGTCGAACGGGTCACGGTGGTGGAAGGGAAGCTCACGGAGCAGCGCGGCGTGGCCTGAGGTCAGCGGGAGATCGGTGTAGGTCCCGCCTGCCGTGGGGTCGGCCAGGAACGGCTCGACGCCGTGGAGTTCGCCGACCGAGGACTTGATGGCGAGCTCGGCTACCACTACCGCAGAGACGAGGACGTCGTTGCCCGGGTCGATGATCGCCTCCCGCTGCGAGGTGGTGAGTCGGTTCGGCGAATGGCGCGCCCAGAGGTAGGTGTGGGTGTCGAGCAGCAACCTCATGCGCCGTACCAGTCGCGCTCGTCTTGGGGCGTCCAGGAGTCGAAGTCGTCGGCGACGGTCAGTGGACTCTCGGCGAGGTCGCCGAGCCGGCGGGGCTCGCTTCGACGGACCACAGGGCCGAGTTGCGCAACCGGCTTGCCGTTCCGCGCGATCACCACGGTCTCCCCAGCCTCCGCGGCCGCGATCAGCCGACTGAACGAGCTCTTCGCGTCGTAGATGTTGACAGTGGTCATGGCACCATCATACCTGGTTGGCCAGACCTGGTCAGGCCCGATCGTGCGTGATGGACGCCGGCCAATCCAGCCCGATCTCGGCGCGCGTGGATCGCGTCGCCCTCAGCAGACCAATACATCCACGGCGAGCACGCCGTCGGGGGTGCAGATCAGCGGATTGATGTCCAAGGCGTCCACGTGGTCGGGGAGGTCGAGGGCGAGGCGAGAGAGGGCGGCGAGGGCGCCGGCGACGGCAGTCCGGTCGGCCGGCGGCGCGCCGCGGACGCCGTCCAGCAGACGGGAGATGAGGGGCACCTCGCCCAGCAGCGCGAGCGCGGCCGATTCGTCGAAGGGTGGCAGCGCCACCACCCGCTGGGCGACCAGCTCCACCAGGGTGCCGCCGGCGGCGAGCACGACCAGTGGCCCGAGGTGGGGATCGCGCACGACGCCCAACGCGAGCTCCACGCCCGCCGGCGCCATCGCCTGCACCAGCACGGCGGGACCGAGTCGAGCGGCCAGGTCGTCGTACGCCGCCTGCACCTGCGCGGCATCCGTCAGCCCCAGCACCACCCCGCCGACGTCGACCTTGTGAGCGACCGCGGCGGCGGTCTTCAGCGCGACCGGCCAGCCGACGGCCTCGGCGGTCAGCACGGAGTCGTCGGGGGAGGTCACCACGCGGGAGCCCGCGACCGGAATGCCGTACGACGACAGCAGCGCGAAGCCGTCACCCACCTCGGCAGTCCCGCTGGCGGACCCGGTGGTCAGGGGCGGGGGAGTGACCCGACGATGCGTGACCAGGTGACGCAATGCCCGCAGGCCGGGCTCCAGCCCCTCCAGCACGGGGATCCCGGCGGCCCGGAGCCGGGCCGCCGTCGGCTGATGGACCGCGGCCGAGGAAGGGGCGAGCGCGACGAACGGCGCATCGATCTCGGCCTGGACGCGCAGCAGCGCCTCGGGATAGGAGTCGTCCCCGTCGAACTCCTCGACCAGGTCGACGGCGAGCGCAGTCACGCCCACCGAGTCGTCCGCAGCCAGCATCGCCAAACAATCGGCGAACAGCTCCTCGGTGTCGGCCCCAGTGCTCCACACGTCGAGCGGATTTCCAGCCGCCAGGCCGTCGTCGATGCGTGCGGAGAGCGCGCCGAGGGTGGCCTCGGAGAGCTGGGTGAACGAGACGCCGAGCCGCTCCGCCACGTCGGCGGTGTAGGTGCGCTCGCCGCCCGAGTCGTGGATCGAGGCGACACCGAGCCCGGGCCGGACGGGCCGCCGGCCGATGGCGAACAGCTCGAGGGTGTCGATCAGCTCGTCGAGGGAGCGGGCCCGGTGCACGCCGTAGGCCCGCAGCAGCGCCTCCCACGCGGCATCACCGCCGGCAATGGCACCCGAGTGAGCAGCGACCAGGGACTGGCCGACCTCGGAGGTCCCGACGGTGAGAGCGACCACGGCCACGTCCTGATCGGCCGCCCGGGCGAGCGCTGCTCGCAGCGAGTCGATCGACCGCATCGTCTCGAGGAAGAGGCCGATCACGCGGGTCTGCGGCAGGTCCAGCGCATAGTGCAGATAGTCGGCAGTGGTGGTGACCAGCTCCTGGCCGGAGGAGACGACCAGGGAGTAGTCCAGCCGTCGATGCGTGCGCAGCATCGCGGAGAAGACCGAGCCGGAATGGGTCACGAACGCGATCGGTCCCGGCGTCAGGTCGTCGCGCTCCAGATAGCCCATCGCCCGGACTCCCCGGGCCAGGTTGAGGTAGCCCATGCAGCCTCCGCCGACCATCGGCAGGTCGCCGGCCGCGGCTCGCAACGGCTCGGCGAGTCCGGTCGCCGAGCCGAAGACGACCGCGCCGCCGTCGCCGCGCTTGGCCGCCAGGGAGACCTGGTCGACCAGCGCTGCGTCCGGCACTCCGAGCAGGACCAGGTCGACGGCTTCGTCGAGGTCGGCGAGGCTGGGCACGGTGGGTTGACCCTGCACCTCCGGGTGGTGGGGGTGAACCAGGTGGACCCGCTCGACGCCGGGGCTGCGCAGGGCCTCGGTGCTCAGCCGCGCACCGAATGAGCCGGGTCGGGCGCTCGCTCCGACGACCGCGATGGACCGGGGCTCCAGAAGGCGACGCACGGCGGCGCGACGCGGATCCTCGCCCACCAGAGTCCTTCCGCTCGACCGGCCGTTGCTGACTGACTGTTCAGTCTAAGCGCCTGATATCGTGAGCGGCAAGGCAGGCAGGTTTCCCGCTGACCCTCGGCGCAGGCGCGCGGGCCAGCGTGGCGAAGGGGAGCTCGGAGTCGATGACCAGCACGGCAGGCGCCTCAGGCAGTGCGCCGCTCGCCGGGGCGGACCAGCGTCGCGATCAGATGCTGGCCGCGGCCGCTGCGCTGATCGCCGAGCGTGGTTTCTCCGAGACCCGGATCGCCGATGTGGCCAAGCGGGTGGGCGCCTCCTCAGCGCTGGTCGTCTACTACTTCGGCACCAAGGACAAACTGCTCACCGAGGCGCTGACCTACTCCGAGGCGCATTTCTACGACGCGGCCGACCGCATGCTTGCCGAGACCCCCGGCCTCCGCGACCGGCTCGAGACGCTGGTGCGAATGACCTGCGACCCCGACGGTGAGGACGACATCCCCGGCGCCTGGGGGCTGTGGTTCGACCTGTGGGCGCAGGCCTTCCGGCACCCGCAAGTGGCCGAGGACCGGATCGTGGCGGATCGACGTTGGCGAGACACCATCGTCGGGGTGCTCGAGGACGGCATGGCCGCGGGCGAGATCGGCACCGTCGACACCGCGCAGTTCGCGATCACCTTCGCGGCTCTTCTCGACGGGCTGTGCATTCAGGTGGCGTTGCGGGACCCCGATGTCGACTCCGACCGCGCGTTCGCGATCGCGATGGACTTCGCAACTAAGGCGCTGTCGCTCCCTCCGGCGTCGCGGGGTCGGCGATAGCCTCCGCGGATCCCACGGCCGACTCCGGCAGCAGCTGGGCGGCCCGGTGTGAGACGCGCGTGCACACCTCCTGACCCTCCACCAGCCAGGCCGGCAAGCTCGCCGTGCACGTTGGCGACCTCGGCGGTCAGCCGACAGCCGGCGGCTCGGGTGATCACGTGGGTGTGGCCGCCGCGGAAGACCAGGTGCTCGATCCGGGAGGGGAAGACGTTGGCCTCGTCGTCGGCGCAGATCCCCTCGATCGGGCTCAACTCGACCCGCTCCGGTCGCAGCACCAAGGTCACCTCCTGGCCCAAGGTCACGGTGCGGGTGGCGTGCGCGACCAGGGCAAGGCCCTCGATCTCGGTGGTCACCAGGTCGGCTGCGGTCTCGGTCACCTTGCCCTGGTAGAGGTTGGCGCTGCCGAGGAACCCGGCGACGTACGCCGACGCGGGGTTGGCGTAGATCTCGCTGGGCGTGCCCTGCTGCTCGACCTTCCCGTCGACCAGGATCGCGAGGCGGTCCGACATCGTCAGCGCCTCCTCCTGGTCGTGGGTGACGTAGACGAAGGTGGTGCCGATCCGCTTCTGCAGCGCGCGCAGGTCGACCTGGAGCTGACGCCGCAGCTTCGCGTCCAGCGCGCCGAGCGGCTCGTCGAGCAGCAGCACCGTCGGCTCGAGCACGAGTGCCCGGGCGAGGGCCACCCGCTGTTGTTGGCCGCCGGACAGCTGGGCCGGCCGCCGGGTGGCGTAGCGAGACATCTCGACCAGCTCGATCGCCTCGGCGACACGCCGGCGGGTCTCCTGCTTCGAGGTCTTCTGATACTTCAGGCCGAAGGCGACGTTGTCCTCCACCGACATGAAGGGGAAGAGGGCATAGGACTGGAACACGGTGTTGACCGGTCGCTTGTTGGGCGCGATGTCGACGATGCTGCGCCCGTCGAGCAGGATCTCGCCCTCGTCGGGGTACTCGAACCCCGCGAGCATGCGCAGCGTGGTGGTCTTCCCGCAGCCGGAGGCGCCCAGCAGCGAGAAGAACTCACCTGACGCGATCTCGAGGTCGAGGCCGTTGACCGCGACGGCGTCGGCGTACCGCTTCACCAGGCCCTGCAGGCTCAGGGCACCCGCCGCGCTCTCCGTCATCAGCCTCAGGCCTCCCCGGTCTCGTCGTCCGCGACCGGAGCGGCGACCAGCTCAGCGAGCCTGGCCACGTTGGCCACGAACCTGTCCACGTCCTCGTCGGTGTGCTGCACCGAGATCAGCCATTGCTCGATCTTGCCCCACGGAGGCAGGAACACACCACCGTTGTGCTGCACCAGCCAGTGCGCCTGACCGAGCTCCGCGTCCACGTCGAGGAAGTCGCGGAAGTCGTGGCAGGGTTCGGAGCGGAAGGCGATGCAGCCCTTGGCGCCGGCGGTCACCACGTGCCAAGGCAGGCCGTGTCGCGCGATCACGCCCTCGATGCCGTCGACCATCCGGCGGCGCAGGCGATCGATGTGTTCGTACGCCGCGGGGGTGAGGACCTCCGTCAACGTCGCCAACGCCGCAGCCATGGCCAGCGGGTTGCCGTTGAAGGTGCCCACCTGCTCGTAGGAGCCGTCCGCGATGAGCTCCATCAACTCCTCGGTGCCGCCGATCGCCGCGGTCGAGACCCCACCGCCGATCGCCTTGGCGACGGCGACCAGGTCGGGCGTCACACCGTAGACGCCGGTGGCGCCGGCCGGGCCGGCGGTGAGACCCGTCTTCACCTCGTCGAAGGCGAGCAGCGCGCCGTGGGCATGCAGCAGCTCCTTCAGCCCGGCCAGATAGCCCGGCAGCGGGTGGATGATGCCCGCGTTCATCATGATCGGCTCGACGATCATGCCGGCGACCTGGCCGTCGTACTCCTTCAGGATCTGCTCAAGGCTGACCAGGTCGTTGAACGCGACGATGACCGTTAGGTCCCGGATCGCCTGCGGGATGCCGCTATTGCCCGCCACGGCGATCGGCCGAGTGGCCGGGCCGATCTCCTCGTCCTCGGGGAGCACGGAGACCTCGACCGAGTCGTGGTGGCCGTGGTAGCCCCCCTCCACCTTGATGATCACGTCGCGACCGGTCGCCGCCCGCATCAGGTGGATGCAGTCCATGGTGGCCTCGGTGCCGGAGTTGGCGAAGCGCCACTCGGGCAGGCCCCAGCGCCGGGACAGTTCCTCGGCGACCGCGATGGCGTCCTCGGTGGGCTGCGCGAAGTGGGTGCCGCGGGCGACCCGCTCGGAGACCGCCTTGACGATCGCCGGATGGGCGTGGCCGACGATCGAGACGCCGTACCCCCCATGGAAGTCGGAGTACTCGTTGCCGTCGACGTCGTAGATCTTCGAGCCGGCGCCGTGGCTGAGCCAGACGGCTTGCGGCTCGGCGATCTGCCAGTTCGAGGTCGCTCCTCCGGCGAGCGAGCGGCGGGCCCGGTCGATCAGCTCACGGCTGCGTGGCTGGCGGTCCAAGAAGGCCTCGCTCTCGGTCTCGATGACCTCGGCGATCGCCTCGCGCGAGGGCGCGGCGATCGTGCTGGAAGCGGGGCTGGCGGTGCTGGTCACGGTGTCCTCCACACGTGCGATTCATCGTTGTGATTCATTGACTGATCGTTCAGTCTATGTGACGGTGTCACTTATCCGCCCCGGTTGGCAAGGGTCGACGCGGAAGTTCGAGGTGGCATGACTGACAGTTCCGGAGGCTCACCACGCGGTGCTGCCGCGCGGCTGCGGGTTCGCCGGAGCATCTCTCGCCGCTCCTTCCTGAGAGGGCTGTCGGCTTCGATGGTCGTCCCGGCGACGGGGTCGCTGCTCAGCGGCTGCGGCAACCAGCTCTACACCTCCGGCGACTTGGTCATCGCCTCCCCCGAGCATCCGGTGAAGTGGCCGTTGAGCACGAAGAACCCGCCGATCGAGGCTGGCCAGATCCCGGAGCCGGGCAGCACGCTGCGGCTCTACAACTACGCCGACTACATCGGACCGGCGGTCCTCAAGGCCTTCAAAGCCAAGTACGACGTCGACGTCAGCGTCTCGACCTTCAACAGCACCGACGAGGCGCTCACCAAGATCGCCTCCGGTGCAGTCGAGTTCGACATCTACTTCCCGAGCTACGACCAGATCGGGAAGATGGTCGCCGGTGACCTGCTGCGGCCACTGACCCACGACTACATCACCAACGTCGGCAACCTGTGGCCGATGTTCCGCAACCCGTGGTACGACCAGGGTTGGCAGTACTCCGTGCCCTACACCGTCTACACCACCGGGATCGGCTGGCGGGCCGACCGGGTCGACCTCGACATCGCGACGCTGGACAATCCCTACGACGTCTTCTGGGACTCCCAGTTCCGCGGTCGCACCGCCGTCATCGACGACTTCCACACCACGATGGCGATGGTGCTGCTCCGCAACGGGATCCGCGACGTCAACACCGGCAAGGTCGCCGACCTAGACCTGATCCGCACCCAGCTCAAGCAGATGACCGACGCCACCGACCCGCGCGTCACGATCACGATGTACAACGACCTGCCCGCAGGACAGTTCGACGTGTCGATGATGTGGAGCGGTGACCTGGTCAACGCGCAGTACTACCTGCCCAAGGGCGTCTCCCCGGAAGTCCTGCGCTACTGGTTCAACTCCGACGGCTACGGCACCGTCGACAACGACCTGATGGTGCTCCTCGCCTCCGGGAAGAACCCGGTCGCCGCCCACCACTTCCTCAACTTCATGCTCGACGCCGACATCGCGAGCAAGAACTTCTCCTACACCGGGTATCAGCCGCCACAGCGATCGATCAACCCCGACACCTTGGTCGAGGACGGTTTCCTCCCCGAGCAGCTCTCGACCGCAGCCGTGCAGCCGGCGTACTTCCGCGACAGCCCCCGACTGCTCGAGCTCAACCCCGTCGTCGACGCGCAGTGGCACAACATCTGGCAGGAGTACAAGGCCAATGGCTGATCCAGGGCGAGACGCACGCACCCGCCGGGCCAAGAAGCAGGCGGGTGGCTGGGTCTGGCCGCTGGTCGCCGCTCCGGGCACCCTCTGGCTGCTTCTGCTGTTCGTCGCCCCGCTCTACGTCGTGCTCGCCATCTTGTTCGGCCAGATCGACCCGATCCTGCGCCAGCCGGTGCCGGTGTGGAACCCGATCGAGTGGAACACGATCCAGTTCCGCTTCGTCATCGAGCACATCGTCGGCGACCAGGGCTACTTCGGTCCGCCGCTGCTGCGCACTGCGGTCTACGTCGGCATCGCCAGCCTCCTGTGCCTGCTGATCTCCTATCCGGTGGCCTATTTCGTGGCGCGGTTCGCGGGCCGCTGGCAGGGCGTCCTCCTGATCCTGCTCGTTGCGCCGTTCTGGATCAGTTACATGATGCGGATGCTGGCCTGGATCAACCTGTTACAGAACGACGGCCTGGTCAACCAGGTGATCGGCCTGGTGAACCCCTCCTGGCAGGTCAACTGGCTCTCAGGGCACGCCGTGACCGTCATCCTCGGCCTCGCCTACGGCTACGTGCCCTACATGATCCTGCCGCTCTTCGCCGGCCTCGATCGGATCCCCCAACAGACGTTGGAGGCGGCCCGCGACCTAGGCGCCGGCCGGTTCGAGACGTTCCGCAGAGTCACCCTCCGGCTGTCCATGCCCGCGATCGTGACCGCCTCGCTGCTTACCTGTCTGCCGATGCTCGGTGACTACTTCACCACCGACCTGCTCGCCGGCACGCCGGGGAACTCGATGGTCGGCAACCTGATCAACAACGCCGTGCTCACCCCGGGCCAGACCGGCCAGGCCGCCGCCTTCGTGGTGATCGTCTCGCTGGTCTCGCTGGTGCCGATGATGCTCTACGTCTGGGTGTCTCGTGACCGAGAGGGGGTGGCGTCTTGATGAGTTCCCGCCGTCGACCGACCGTGCTGGCCACGATCACGGTGCTCTACATCGCCTGGTCCCTGCTCCCGGTGCTCATCGCCGTCCTGTTCTCCTTCAACGCCGGCCGCTCTCGCACCGAGTGGACCGGCTTCTCGCTGCAGTGGTACTTCACCGAGCCCGAGCGCTCGGTCTGGCACGACGCCAGCATGCACACCGCCCTGCTGCACACCATGCGGCTCGGCGTCATCGTCACCCTTGTCACCGTCCCGCTTGGGGTGCTGCTCGCACTCGGTCTGGACCGGTGGCGCGGCCGGTTGCCGAGCGGAGTCAGCTTCTTGGTGCTGCTGTCCTTCGTGCTGCCCGAAGTGCTGCTCGCCGTCGCCCTGCTGTTCGTCGCGACCACCGTCTCGACGCCGCTCCAGCTGGGCACCTTCGGCCAGGTCCTCGGGCTGGTCACCTATCAGCTGTCCTATCCGGTCATCATCGTGCGCGGCCGGATGCTCGCGATCGGGCCGCAGTACGAACAGGCGGCCGTCGACCTCGGCGCCAGCCGCTGGGGCGCCGTCTGGCGGGTGCTCATCCCGATGCTCATCCCGGCGATCTTCGCCAGCACCGTGCTGGTCTTCGCCGACGTGATCGACAACTTCGTGCTGGTCCGCTACCTCTCCGGCGACGCCTCCACCGAGCCGGTCTCGGTGAAGATCTACAACACCGCCCGTGCCGCCCCCACTCCTGCGCTCAACGCCCTGGCCACCCTGGTCCTCCTTGCTTCGCTGATCGTGGTGACCGTCGGCTTCTTGGCCTACAAGTGGTTCAGCCGAGGCGAGAAGGGTGTCGGCGTCCAATCGTTCGCCGCCGAGCTCTAACCGGCCTTCGGCCCGTGCTGGGTCGTCGATTCGGACCAGATTGGGGTCCCGCCAAGGTCGGGACCCCCGAACCGGTCCGAATTGGCGGCGAGCCACGATCCGGGTTGCGCGAGAGGTGCAACCAGAGCGGCGCAGCCGGCGCGGCTGGTGCTGGACGGGGTAAGGGGCCCCAGATATCCTGACTGTGCGTTCAATCAGGATTCAATCGACCTCGAGATCGGACGGACACGCACCATGAGCATCGACGTGAGCCCACAGCAGCTGACCGCGACCGCGGACGCCGCGCCACTGGATCATGACGAGGTGCGACTGTCGCTGGCGCCGTTCGGCTCGAGTCGGATGCTGCCGGTGGCGGCGTACCTCGACGAAGCGGTGCTGGGTTGGGAGAAGAAGCACATCTTCGGCGGCTGGGTCTGTGTGGGGCGCGCGGAGCAACTGCGCAAACCACAGTCCGCCGCCGCGTTCGCCTGGGGCGAGGTCGGTGTGCTGGTGACCCGAACCAAGGACGGCTCACTGCGTGCGTTCGAGAATGCGTGCCGGCACCGTGGCCACGAGCTGCTGCCGTGCGGCGGCAGCTCGGAGACCCGGATGGTCGTCTGTCCCTACCACGCCTGGACCTATCGGCACGAGGGTGACCTCCGGGCGGCGCCTGGCTACTCGCGCGACGACGACTCCTTCGACAGGAGTCAGTACAGCCTGAAGAAGCTCGACGTACAGGAGTGGCATGGCTGGCTGTTCGTTGCGCCCGTGGACGAGCACGGCGACTTCGCGGCTCACATCGGTGAGCTCGAGGGGATCATTGCCAACTACGACGGCGAGGATCTCGTCACTGCCGAGTCGCACACCTACGACGTGGCGGCGAACTGGAAGGTGATCATCGAGAACTACCAGGAGTGCTACCACTGCTCGTCGATCCATCCCGAGCTGTGCGCGGTCAGCCCGCCACAGAGTGGCGAGAACATCGAGCGCGAGGGCAACTGGGTCGGCGGCTGGATGGACCTGCGCGACGGTGCCGCCACCATGTCCTTGGACGGTCACAGCGACGGCACCGTGATGGCGCGGTTGTCTGAGGAGGAGCAGCACACCGTGATGTACGTCGCGGTGATGCCCAACCTGCTTCTCAGCCTGCACCCCGACTACGTGATGACGCACCTGCTGACGCCGATCACCCCCGACCGGACCCAGATCACCTGTTCGTGGGCCTTCCCGCGGGCGGTGGTGGAGCGGGAGGGCTTCGACCCGGCGTACGCCGTCGACTTCTGGGACATCACCAACCGTCAAGACTGGGGTGCCTGCGAGTCGGTGCAGCGGGGGATCAAGACTCCTGGCTACGAGCCAGGCCCGTTGGCACCCGACGAGGACGGCGTCTACCACTTCGTCACGCTGCTCGCGCAGCGCTACCTCGGGCACTGACCGAGGACGGGCAGCCCCTCTCGGCGGAACTCATATCCGACGGCCCGGTGACGACGAGTTGGACGGGTGGCTGGGTGCGGTCGGCGTCGATCTGTGGCTGACCGGGTGGTTTGGTCGGGCCCTGGCCGAGCGGAGCCGTCCCGATCCGCCGGGCTACGATAGTCCCGTGTCAACCACCGTCATCGAGCGAGCATGAGCGACTCAGCGGCCGACCCGGAGTTGGCGGAAGTCGAGGCGAGTGGTCGTGCGATGCGGCGGCCGGCCTGGGTGAACCGGATGATCTGGCTGGCGGTGGCCGCAGTCATTACGGTGTTGACGGTTCGCCTGGTCGGCAGGGTGGACTGGCCGGCTGTCGGGCGGGCGCTGTCGCACCTGACCTGGTGGCAGCCGTTCGTGCTGCTGGCGGTCCTGCTGACACGACAGGTGATGAATGCGCTGCCGCTGAAGATCTACATCCCTGGTGTGACCATCTATCGCGCCACGATCAACGATCTGGGCGCGATGCTGATGTCGCTCTTCGCGCCACCGCCTAGCGACATCGCGCTGCGCACCGCCATGTTCAGCTCGTGGGGCATCTCCACCAGCACCGGCCTGGCGGGCGCGGTGATGAACACGCTCACGTTCTACGTCGTCAGGTTCGGCGTGCCGGTGCTCGGGTTCGTGCTGTTGCTGGTGACCGGACAGCCGGCTGGATTGCGCTACCTGGAGATCTTGAGCATCGCGATCGCGGTCGCGATCTTCGTGGGCATCGTGCTGGTCATCCGCAGTGAGGCACTGGCCCGCACGGTGGGCACCCGGTCCGCCCTGGTCGTGCGGAAGGTGCGGTCCAGCGTCAAGCCCGAGTCTTGGGCCGAGGCCTGTGTCCGCTTCCGCGCCGAGACGGCGCTCCGCTTCCGACAGGGCTTCCCGCGCTCGATGCTGGCCCTGGTGGGCATGGTCGTCGCGGACCTCACCCTGCTGGTGTGCTGTCTGCGGTTCGTCGGGGTGAGTGCCGCCGACGTGAGCCTGCTGGAGATCGCGATCGCCTACCTGTTCGCCTACCCCTTCACCGTCTTCCCCTTCGCCGGCATCGGCGTCGTGGACGCGATCCTGCTCGCCGCCCTGGTCGGATCGGGTGGCCAGGGCATCGAGGCGGCGGCTGTGGCGGCGCTCGGTGTGTGGCGCATCTTCACCATCGGCGGACCAGTTCTGCTCGGCGTGATCGCCGTGGCCATCTGGCGGCGAAGTCTGGGCGACAAGCAGCACGCCACTGCCGGCTGAGGTCTCCTGGCGCCTGAGCCGGGTGTTCTGTCAGACGGTTGTGCCGTCAGGCCCGGGCGAAGCAGCGCAGGTAGACGGAAGGCGAGCGTGCCCCGTGGCCCCGGCTCCCATCATCGCGACCACCGAGCCGACTCTGGACGTCGATCGGCGTCGAGAGGTGATGAGGAGGCCCCGGAACGTATCCGTGCTGGTCCGGCTCAGTGATGCATGAGGACTACCGCTCCTCGAACGCACTGCGGAGGGCGAGGGCGAGGTGGTCCTGTCGGGTGGGTGACACCCATCGGGCCTCGTCGTCGACGAGATAGGCGAAGACGCGGGGCCCGAGGGTGTGATCGGGTTGGTCGGGCAGGCGGGGCACCAGGTGGAGGTGCAGGTGGGAGAAGCCCTCGGCCTCGGAGAACTGCATCAGGTAGGTCTTCGCGCACCCGGTGACCTGCTCCAGGGCGGCGCTCAGCCGCTGCACCAGCCCGCCCAGCTCATCGGCGGCGTCAGTTGTCAGATCGGTGAACGCCAAGACATGCCGGGTCGACAGGATCACCAGCCAGCCGGGCAGGGTGCTGTTGAAGGCGTGAGCGACCCGCCAGTGCTCGGTGCTGACGATGCTCTCGCGCGGAGGTGGGGCCGGGTTCGTCTGCTGGTCGCAGGAGTAGCAGCCAGGCACGAGCTCCCCTTTCGGGACCCACGACAGGCTCAGACGTCAACTGCGAGCAGCGCCGTCGCTGCTCACCTTCTCCTTGATGATCAGAGCGGGCAGCAACAAGGTGGCCACCGCAGTGACCAGCCAGACCAGCACAGTGGCTGCGATCCAGGAGCCGACCCCGTTGATGGTCAGTCCGCTTCCGAACACCTTGGCTCCGAGGAGCGCCACGAAGCTCGCCACGAGGCCCGTGCCGCCGAGGAACGCGGGAGCGTTCTTGGCTGCGACCTTGGTGATGAAGGGCGAGAGAATCGCCTGGATCGCGGCATAGATGATCACGACCAAGACGAAGCCCGAGGGATGCAACGTCATGCCCGGAACGATCAGCGAGGCGACGATGAGGCCGACTGCGGCGGACAACAAGAAGACGGCAAGTCGCAGGAGAAGTCGCACCATGGGCTCACCCTAGCGAGCCCGTACCTCGGGGGCGCCTCCTGGACCGGCGTGGCGCCGCGATCTCATCCGTCGGAGGTGACGAAATCGGCCCCATCCAGAGGAGATCAGCGCAGCCTTTCCTCGCTTGCGGCAACTCGATGAACGGTGTTCCATCGGGGTCGATGCAGACAGATGACGAGGATTTCGCAGGGGCGGACGAGATCGGCCATGTCCACGCCGACGTGTCCGGTGGCTGGCTGCGCGCGGCCGTGTTCGGCGCCATGGACGGGTTGGTCACCAACATCAGCCTCGTCGTCGGGATCGGGGCGGCAGGGGCTTCGGATCGGGTCGTGCTGCTGACGGGAACGGCGGGTCTGGTGGCCGGGGCATTCTCGATGGCGATGGGCGAGTACACCTCCGTGTCGACGCAGAACGAGCAGGTCGAGCGCGAGGTGGCGGTCGAGCGCAGGGAGATTGCAGAGAACGCCGAGGCCGAGGTTGCCGAGCTCTCGGAGATGTTCGTCGACATGGGCATGCGTTACGAGGTCGCCCTGCTGGCCGCACAGGACGTGCACCGCGACCCCGAGCACGCGACCATGGTCCATGTCGCCCAGGAGCTGGGTGTCGACCCCGACGAGCAGCCATCGCCGCTCGTCGCGGCGGGCTCGTCGTTCGCGATGTTCTCGGTCGGTGCGCTGATCCCGCTGCTCCCCTACCTGCTCGGCTTCGGCTCGGTGCTGACCGGACTCATCGCGGGGGCACTCGGCCTGCTGGCGGCCGGCGGTGTGGCCGCGCGGTTCACCGCCGTGCCCTGGTGGCGAGGCGCGACCCGACAGCTGGTGTTCGGTGCCCTGGCGGCAGCAGCGACGTACGCCGTCGGCTCGCTCTTCGGTGCCGGTGGGTTGACCTGATCCATCGGTGCCGGCCGGCAGGTGAGGGCGACCCACCACTAGATTGACGCCGTGTCCGATCAGGTAGTCAACGGCATCTTCGCCACCGCGCTCGGTGCCGTGCTGGCCGTGCTGCTGCTCGCCCCGACCGCCGCCGTGCAGTATCGCCGGGACGGGCGACTCGGCCCGGGCGACCTGCTCACCTTGGTCGGTGCGGCGGTGTACGGGTTGGCGCTATGGACCTACACGCTGCTGCCGTTTCCCGTTGACGACACCTTCGCCTGTCAGCGCACCCAGCTGGAGATCCTGGGCTCGTTCCGGCCGGTGATCGAGCGCGGTCTGGTGGCGCCGTCGGTGCTGCTCCACGACGCCGCCTTCATGCAACTGGCGTTGAACGTGCTGCTGTTCGTGCCGCTCGGCTTCTTCGTCAGGCTGGTGCTGCATCGCGGAGTGGTGGTCACCACCATCCTCGGCCTGCTGATCTCACTGGCGATCGAGACGACGCAGCTCAGTGGCATCTGGGGGCTCTACCACTGCGCCTATCGCGTGTTCGACGTGGACGACCTGATCGTCAACACCTTCGGCGCCTTCCTCGGAGGCGTGTTGGCGTGGCTGCTGCTGCACCGGCATCGGCGCGCCCCCGAGGCGCTGCCGACCACGATCACTCTCGGTCGCCGATGGGTCGGCTTCCTCAGCGACGCGATCGTGGTGATGACCGCGGGGCTCGCTGCGGCGATCGCCTACCGTGCATGGAGTCTCTACGGCCGGGACCTCCCGTTCGATCAGGTGAGCACCCACGCCACCACAGCCTGGCAACTCGGCGTGCCGCTAGCGCTCGAGGCCGCGATGGTGCTGATCGCGGGCCGGACGGTGGGGGAGTGGGTGATCTCCGTGGAGCCGGTCACTGGTCGGGTTCCCGTGCCGCTGGCTCGGTTGATCAAGCTGACCTTGGGGGTCGGCGGCTTTGCCGTGCTGCTGGTGCTGGACTTCCCGGGCAGCCGGTTGCTGCTCATCGCCCAGGTGGCGGTGACCCTGCTGGCCGCGATCCGGACGCGCGCGCACCGAGGGTTGACCCACTGGGCGGCCGGCATGGAGCTGACCATCGGGCGATCGTGAGGCCTCCTAGGAGACGTCCGCCTCCATCGCGGCGACGTAGTCGCGCTTGATCTGCCGCCAGGCCTCGTCGGTCATCGTGCGGCGCCAGTACGGCGAGCACGACATGTCGGAGCGGGCCAGGCCACGGTCGGAGAGCAGATGACGGCGGACCTGCCGGATCTCGTCGGCCTCGCCATGCACGAAAGCCTGCCCGCGGCCCACCGGAAACCGCAGGTCGGCGACCGCGTCCGGCAGGAGGTCGACATCGTCCGGTCCACCGCTGCGGTGCAGCCAGCCGATGTCGGCCTCGTCGGGCGCGGTGAGCGGGATCTCGTGATCGGGACCGTCGCAGACCAGCCGCACGATGACCCGGGCTTCGCTGGGCATGCTCTCCAAGGCGGCGGCGATGGCGGGAAGCGCGGACTCGTCACCGACGAGGAGGTGCCAATCGGCGGCGGGGTCGGGCAGGTAGCCGCTGCCGGGACCCTCGAAGACCAGCACGTCACCGGGCTGGGCGTGGCTGGCCCAGCGGCCCGCGACCCCGACATCGCCGTGCACGACGAAGTCGACCGTCATCTGCCGGCTGGCCGGATCCCAACTGCGCACGGTGTAGCGCCGACGGGCCGGCTGCTGCTCGCGGGGGTGAGTCTTGCGGACCTCTCCCGGATCGAACACGCCGTCGTAGCCGGCGCCCTCGGGCGGGAAGGCCAGGTTGATATAGGTGTCCGTCGCCTCCGGCATCTCGAGGTGGTCCAGATCGCCGCCCCCGAGCACCACGCGGACCAGGGTCGGCGTGAGTGGGGCGGCAGTGACGACACGAGCATGCATGGGCGATCCTTCGCAGGCGACTGAGTTAGGCAACCCTAACTCAGTGGTTCCGTTAGCTGGTCCGGTGCCCAGCCCATCGGCCCGAGTCCGCCTGACCAGGCGAGGTCAGCGTAGGCGATGTGGCCTGCGCAGCACCGCGGGCAAGTAGGCAGCACCGGGGGCGTCGGGAGCGGTCCAGCTCGTCGCCGGCTCCGCCGAGCTGACCCCGCTGGCGGCGTACCCCGTCGAAGCGTCACCGACCGGCGCCGGCAACCGATTCTGGCGCGCCCGGTCCCGCGGCCCGTTGACAGCCGAACTCGCCCGAGCTGGTCGACCGATCGCCTACGGCTACCTCGACGAGCGATTCCCGCTGTCGGCCTACCAGACGGTGTTCGCCACTCGACCCGGGAGCGCGGAGATGCCATCCGCCGGTCGTCCGTTCACCACCGAACTGGTCACCCTCCTGGTCAGCCGAGGAATCGCGATCGCGCCGGTCACGTTGCACACGGGTCTGTCCTCGCAGGAGGTTGGCGAGGGGCCGCCGCCTGAGTGGTTCGAGGTCCCCGAGACGACCGCTCGCCTGCTGAACGCCGCTCGTGTCGCCGGCGGGCGGATCGTCGCCGTGGGCACCACCGTCACTCGAGCCCTGGCGTCCGCTGTGGACCCCTCGGGACTGGTGGTCGGGCGACGCGACTGGACCGACCCACAGGCCTCTCACCTCCTGCTCGTCGAGGCGGTGGCGGGCGCGGACCTCACCCGGGCGGCGTACGACGCGGCGGAGCGCGGCGGCTACCTGTGGCACGAGTTCGGCGACAGCTGCGTCTTCCTCCGCTGAGCGCTCAGCCGGAGGAGACGACGCAGGCGGAGGATGCGGCGCCCTCGGCGGGGAAGGCGTTGGCGAGGGCGTCGGCGATCCGGCGGGATCGTTGGGCATAGCCGGCGCTGGTGAAGTGGATGCCGTCATCGACGAACCAGGAGTCCTGCACCTCGGCCCGCCAGTCGTAGATCCGCAGGTCCGGATAGCGACTGCAGGCCTTGAGCAGGGCCTGGTCGAAGGCCTGCATGTGGCTGTCGGCGTAGGCGCCCGATTTGTTCCGTGACTTCACCGTCAACCAGAGCACCGGCTGGCCGGACAGCTTCTTCATGAGCAGGTCGATCCGCTGCGTCGAGGAGTAGACGCCGCCGACGGCCTGGTTGGCCGAGTCGTTGGTGCCCATCGCGATGATCCAGCAGCCCCGATAGCCACGCTTGAGCTGGGCCTGCACGGCGTCTTGGGCGTTGGGCTGGTTGTGCCAGCGCTCCACGATGGAGCGAGCACCGAGGATGTCGGTGCGGATGTCGCTGACCCCGTGCCGACGGAGCTGCGCCGGCAGCCGCAGCGACGCGTCGGGCAGGTAGGCCGGGCTGACCAGACCGAGTGAGGTCGACTCCCCGATCACGACCACGCTGGAGCAGGACGTGGCGGTCGCCGACGTCCGCGTCCGGTGGCGATGCCGGTGGGCGTTGCGCAACGGGGCGGCAGCCAGCTGAGCGCCCGAGTCACCCGACTGGCCGTCTCCCGAGTGACCCTGCGCGGTGGAGGTGCGGTCCGGGAACTCGTCGAGCCCACGATGACCGGTGATCCCCGAACCAGCCGCGTCGGAATCCCCGCTCTGGCCGGCGAAGTCGGCCACGTCAGGTGGGATGGGCGGCTCGTCGACACCCGGAGCGATCACCGTCGCCGCACTGGCCCGGCTCCCGTCGGCGGTCTGCGCCGACATGAGCGCAAACGTCCCTGCCACCAACATCGTGGCGAGCCCGATGGGGAGCAGGGGAACATGCGTCAGCCGCCGGCCCTCGCCCGGCACCTCGGCGCCCTGCACAGCGGGGCTCTGCACAGCGGGGCTCTGCACCTCGGCGATCTGGAGCCGCACCCGTCGCAAGGCACCGACGAGTCCGTAGCGACGGATCGGATCCTCGACCAGCCGCCAGGAGAAGCTCGGCGAGCACCAGCACGGTAGCCGTCACGAGGGCTCCCCAAAGGTAGCGGTGCGCGTCCAGCGTCGCCGAGGAGACGGCGACGATCACAGGCAGCTGCCACAGGTAGATCGCATAGGACCGCTCACCGAGCCAGCGCAGCGGCTCTCGGCCGAGCAGGAAGCCGAGGCCCGTCCGCGGCACGGCCACGGCGGCGACGACGGCCGCCGTACACACCGACAGCAGCAGGATCCCACCGCGGTAGATGCCCAGGGAGTAGTCGTCGGTGTGGGCGACCAGCCAACCGATCCCGACCAGGCCGGCCACGCCGAGCAGGTCCACGCCGAAGCGGCGCACGCGGCTCGACCCGAGAGCAGGGCCGAGGCGGTCCCAGACCAGCGCCAGCAGCGCGCCCACCAAGATGCCGCCGGCGCGGGTGTCGGTGCCTTCGTAGGCGCGGGTGTGGTCGAAACCGGGGCTGACCAGCACCGCCAGCAGCACGAACGACAGGCTCGCCGCCAGGAGCGTGAGCATGACCAGGGTGCGGCGGCGAAGCCGGAAGACGCCGAAGGCGAGCAGCAGCAACAGCGGCCAGACGACGTAGAACTGCTCCTCGACCGAGAGCGACCACAGGTGGTCCAGTGGACCCGGGCCGGTGAACCGCTGGAAGTAGGTCTCCCCGACGGCGATCGTGTGCCAGTTGGCGACGTACGCCGCCGCGGCGGCGGCCTGCTCGCCGCGCTGGGCCAGCAGCGGCCGCTCGCTGAGCGCCGTCCACGCCAGCACCACCGTCAACACCACGGCGAGCGCTGGCAGCAGCCGTCGTGCCCGGGCGAGCCAGAACCGACGCAGCTCGAGCGTGCCGGTGCGCTGCCAGCTGGACAGCAGAATGCGAGTGATCAGGAAGCCGCTGAGGGTGAAGAACACCCCGACCCCGAGCAACCCACCGGCCATCTGCGGGAAGCCCAGATGGAAGCCGAGCACAGCCAGCACGGCCAGTGCCCGGATGCCATCCAGGCCCGGCAGGTAGCTCCGCTCCTCACCGACTGGTCGGGGCACCCTGACACTCCTCTTTGTCGTCGATCGGCACTGGCGGGGCTGGCTGGCGGGGCTGGCTGGCGGGGGCTGCTGACACCACTAGGACGACTGGCTGACCCGTGGGGTTGTCAGCGTCCCCCGTCGCACCGGACCGCCCCGGCCAGTCTTCCGCAACTGCCCCGGCTCCCGCGGCACCGCTGACCGCGCGTCTCCTATCGGGATGGGCGACGCCGGCTGCCGGTGCTCGGACCCATCTCCCGCGGTGCTGTGGTGGGTGAGGACCCGGTATCCAGGGCAATTTGCCACGACAAGACCGCGGCAGACGCAAGAAGACCGCGGCAGTTGGCAGCCTCGATCAGGCCGGGTAGGACACCTCGGCCTGCCAGTCGCCCTCGGGCTGGCGGGAGGCGGCGAAGATCGCCTCGGCGACATGAGGCGGGCTGAGCGGACCCTCCTCGGCCAGCACGCCGCGGACGGTGACCGAGACGGCGCGGATCCCGTCGGGCGCGAGCGCCTGATCCAGGCTCAGAACGAGATTGCGCAAGCCGGCCTTCTGCACCCCCAACGACGGCGCCACATGGGAGGGGTGGTCGGCTGCCGAGCTGCCGGTGACGGTGACCCGGCCGCCGGCCGTCATGAAGGGCCGGGCCGCCTGGACGGCAGTGAGCAGGGCGCCGACGCCGAGCGCGACGTCGGCGAGCAGTTCCGGCACGCTGAGCACGAGCGGATCCCGAGCCCGAAACGCGCTCGGGTTGAAGTGCAGCACGTCGATCTGGCCGAAGCGACGGCCGTACGACGCCACCGCCTCGGTCAGTGCCGGCGCATCGGTCACGTCCAACGCGTCCCAGACCGTGGTGATGCCGTCCGCTGCCAGGGAGTCGGCGAGCGTCTCCAGCTGGTCCGCGCCGCGCGAGACCAGCGCGACGTCGTACCCTTCTCGCCCGAAGCGGCCGGCCACCTGCCCACCCACGCCGGGACCGGCCCCGATCACCACGATCACTGGTTTGCGCACGCGTTCAGGCTACCGACGCGCCCGCAAACATATTGCGAGACGCGGGGCGGTCGAGGTCTCTGCCAGGACGGGAACTCGACTCTTCGACGCCCTGTTCATTCGACGCGCTGTTCAGGCTGTTCAGCCAGGGTGGCCACGATGCGGCGGTGCGCGGCCCAGATCTCCTCGGGGAGGCCGGGGAACTGCTCCAGGTGGGCCTGCCGGTTGTCGAGCTCCTGCTTCCAGCGCTCCACGTCGATGGTGAGCACCCGGTCGAGGTCGTGCTGGGGCAGGTCCAGGCCGGTCAGGTCGAGCTCGTCCTCGGTAGGCAGGATGCCGACCGCGGTCTCGCGGCCCTTGACCTCGCCGTTCTTGAGCTGCATCAGCCAGAGCAGGGCCCGCAGGTTCTCGCGGTAGCCCGGCCATAGGAAGTGGCCGTCCTCCGGGTCACGCTGGAACCAGTTGACGTGGGCGAAGATGGGCTGCTCGGAGGCGGCTCCGACGATCTTGAGCCAGTGCGCGGCGTAGGGGCCCTCGGGGTAGGACATGAACGGCCGCATCGACATCGGGTCGTAGCGCAGCTGTCCGTCGACGCCCTCGGCCGCGAAGGTGGCCTCCGCGCCCAGGGTCAGGCCGTCGTAGACGCCCTCGGCCAGGTCGGTGATCGCCCGGACCAGCGGCTCGCGATCACGGGTGCGGCCACCGAAGATGATGCCGTCGATGGCGACCCCCTCGGGGCGCTCGAAGTCGGCGGCCACGTTGGGCACGTTGGCGAGCGTGGTCGTGAAGCGGCTGTTGGGGTGCGCCCAGGGGTCACCGGCCTGCTCGGGGGAGCGCTCGGAGATCAGCTCGCCCTTCCAGTCCCGCCAGCCGGTGAGGTCGGCGGGCGCCTGCTTGGTGCGGCCCTCCCACCAGACCTCGTGGGTGAGCTCGTTGTAGGCGATGTTGGTGAACAGCGCGTGGGAGTCGGCCCGGATGGAGTCCAGGGCCGTCGGGTTGGTCAGTTCGTTGGTGTCCTTGGCGACCCCGAAGACGCCGAACTCGGGGTTCATCCCGTAGAGCTTGCCGTCTTCTGGGTCGACCCACAGCCAGGTGATGTCGTCGCCGTAGAACGACACGTGGTAGCGGTCGCCGAGGGCGTCCGGGGCCAGCGTCATGGCCAGGTTGGTCTTCCCCGACGCGCTCGGGAAGCCGCCGCAGATGTGGTAGACCCGACCGGTCTCCTTGTCGGTGATGCCGAGCAGCATGAACTGCTCGGCGAGGAACTTGCCGGACGCCCAGCCGTCGTACGCCGCCTGGCGCAGGCCGTGGGCGATCTTGCCGAGCAGCGCGTTGCCGCCGTACGACGACCCGAAGTGCAGGATCGTCCGCTCGTCGGCGACCGTCACGAAGTAGCGCTTGTCGTCCGGCGTGCCCTGGCCGAGGTTCTCCAGGTCGCCGGTCACGTGCACGGCTCGGACGAAGGAGTCGGGGTCGGCGAGGTTCTCGATGAAGGAGACGTCGACGCGGGCCATCCGGATCATGTGCAGCACGACCGTGCGGTGGTCGGTCAGCTCGACGCCCGCCGCGTAGGCCTCGAGCGGCGATCCCGGGGGTGACATCAGGTAGGGGATGACGTACATCGTCTTGCCCGCCATCGCACCCTTCATGTGGCCCTCGACCACGGGGCGGATCTCGTCGCTGTGTCGCCAGTTGTTGTAGACGCCCTTGTCCTCCGGGCGGCTGGTCGCGACGATGGTGCGCTCCTCGGAGCGCGCGGTGTCCTTGAAGTAGCTGCGCGAGTAGTAGAGGCCCTCTCCGGCCGGAAGGATCTCGCCCGCGTCCAGCGACTCCCGGACCAGCCGGGCGTCGTCGGCCGCGCTGACGACCTCGATCCGGGCAGCACCGGTGTGCTCGGCCCAGTGCTGGACGTACTCCCTCACTCTGGGGTTGTGCAGTCCTGCTTCGTCGAGCACCTTGTCCACGTCGACCACGGGCGTTCCTCTCTGTCGTGTGAGGTGTGCGCGGGGAATCCTCGACGCTGAGGAACAGCTCGCGCGGCCATCTCGTGTGCTGCTGCGGTCATTCCACCTCAATTGGCGGAAATCCACACTTGGCACGATCCAATGGTCGGCTAGTGGAGTGGCGCGGCTGAGATTTGGGGTCGTGGCGGCGTCTAGATGCCGCGCAGCCGCACCGAGAGGCAGGTGACGCAGCCCTCGAGCTTCTCGTACTCCGAGATGTCGACGGCGACCACGTCGAGTCCGCGCTCCCGGTAGAGCTCGGCGGTGCGGGGGGCGGAGGTGCTCATCAGCACCCGGTTGTCCCCGAGCAGGACCACGTGGCCGCCGTGCTCCTCGGGCACCGCGAGGAAGGAGGGGTAGACCGACGAGTCGTCGACGAAGTCGGGGTGGCCGACCACAGTGCCGTCCGGCAGCGCCGTGACGGCGGACTTCAGGTGCAGAACCAGGCTGAGCGGGACGGGCACGACCTCGTCGGCGAGCCCGCGTAGATGGGTGGCGAACTGGTCGAAGCCGTCCCACGACGTGCGGCCGCCGATGCCCACCCAGACGGTGCCGTTGTGCTTGAGCACGTCGCCGCCGTCGAGGGTGCCGGGGTCCTCGATCCGCTCGATCCGGTAGCCGAGATCGCGGAGCACCGGCTCCACCTCGACCGGCTCGGGCTGCCGCTCCGGCGCGCCGGGACGAGTCATCACGGCGAGATCGCCGTACACCACGACGGTGTCCTCGATGAACGCCGAGTCGGGGCACTCCGGCGCGGGCGGGGCCTCGCGGACCTCCCAGTCGTTCTCCTGCAGGGCGGCGACGTAGGACTCCCATTGCTGGAGCGCCAGGTTGGCGTCGACCGGCTGCCGTTCGAGGTGGGTCAGGAGGCCCTCGGCCATCCGCGGGCTGGGGCGACGGACCAAGGCGAGGCGACGGCTTCTCATGGCCCCACTCTGCCGCATCACGGCCGAGTCGAGTAGGTGTGTCCGCTGCCTGCCGCACTGATCAGGCGGGGTCGGTCAGGCGGGGTCGGTCAGGCGGGGTCGGTCAGGCGGGGTCGGTCAGGCGGGGTCGGTCAGGCGGGGTCGGTCAGGCGGTGGTGCTGGTGGCGGACCAGGTGAAGACCCGGTTGTCGTCTCGCGGGCTGCCGGTGCAGGAGTACGCCGGGTCGGCGCTGGGGCGGGTCCAGCAGTCGAAGCGGGTGGAGGCGTTCACCACGGTCACGATGACGTTGGAGATCTGGCTCGCGTCGAAGAGCACGGTGCCCTTGCCCTTGCCGGCGGCATCCAGTGCCAGCACCTTGCGGGTGACCTTGCCGCTCTTGTAGCGGACCTGGACCACGGCGGCGGGCGCCGACTTGGAGGACGGGCCGTCGATCTTCACCAGGAGGCGCTGGTTGGCGCCGGTGACCGAACTGCCCGGCCGGATCCGCACATGGCGGGAGGCCAGGTGGTCGACTTCGAGGCTGCCTCCGGTGGACTTCCCGCTGGTGAGGACGGGATCGGCGTCCATCGGGGCGCTGACCGACCAGGCTGCGCCCTCTTCGTAGGTCTTGGCGGGTGTGGTGTTCGCGGCGGCGAAGTCGCGGTAGAGCTTGTTGAAGGTGCCCTTCTTCTCCAACGCCTTGACCACGGCTCGGGTGGAGTACATGCTGCCGCCGCCGTTGTACTCCCCGGCGTTCTCCCACACGGTGCGGACGATCTTGTCGCCGAGCTTGCGGCTCTTGGTGAGGTATTCCCACCAGATCCAGTTGCCGAACTGGGTGGTGCCGCCGCTGCCCGCCATGTCCAGCGGGCTCCACGGGAGTGCGATCTGGCTGGAGGGGAGGTACTTGCGGTTGTCGTTGACCTTGTCGGCGTACCGCTCCTCCATCCACGTCGCGGTGGACTCCACCAGCCAGGCATCCTCGTCGCTGTCGTAGGCGAGCTGGATAGCGTGGAAGAGTTCGTGGGCGGCGGTGGCCCGCAGCGTGTTGAGCGCCTTGTGTCCGTCGAACTGGTCGGGCTGGAAGTCGTTGTCGAGGACGCAGTACGCCGACGCCAGATAGCCGTTGCCGACCTTCTTGTCCTTGGTGCAGTAGCCGGCGTACCCCTTCGAGCCGACGTCCTTCAGATAGACGTCGAGCTTCTTGTTTCCTCCGCGCTTGCCGTCAGGAAGCGGCGACCGGAAGCCGAGCTTGTCGACCTCGAACTTCCAGATCTTGTTCATCTGGGTGAGCACCACGTCGGGCTGTCCGGCGGGGGGCTTGTCGACGGTCGTATTGACCCAGTGCACGCACACGTGCGTGGAGCACTTCGACTTCACCTTCTTGGTGGTGTAGGCGTCGCCCCGTGGGTCGTCGGGATTGGTCGGCCGAGCGGCCGCTGTGGAAGGCGAGGCCTGCTTGGTCGGGGCGGCGGTGGCGGGCGAAGCGAGGGGAAGTAGCAGGGCCACCGCCAGAGCGGCAGCCGTCGTCAGGGTGGCGGGCCTGACGGCGAACAGGCGGCGCATGCTCTCTCCAGGGCGGTCTCGGCGATCGATCTCGTGGTCCGGCGCGGAGGTGGCGACGGGCTCGCGGCGGATCCGGCCTACCTCTGCAGTGTCATCATGTCGGCCGAGGGCCATCGGTGACTCAGGAATGCAGAAATTGATCCGAGCAGACTCCGAGACCCCCGTGCCGATCCACCGTAACCCGGCCAGTCGGCCGACCCCAAGCCTGCCTCCACCGGTCTCGGCGCTGGGACGGTAGGAGAGAATCACACGCGATGGCGACGTCGTTCTCTCTGCCCAGCTCTGATCCGGCCACCGATGCGGCCCGCCGGCGGGGTCTGCGCCGGATGCGCTCGCTCGCCGTCGCGCTGCTCGTCTTCGCCGCGGTGGTCTATGTCGCGACCCAGGGGATGACCGGCTGGTGGGGGTTCGTCAACGCCGGTGCCGAGGCCTCCATGGTGGGAGCGATCGCGGACTGGTTCGCGGTGACGGCGCTCTTCAAGCACCCACTCGGGCTGCCTGTCCCACACACCGCGCTGATCCCGCGGCGCAAGGACGATCTGGGCCGCAGCCTGGAGGAGTTCGTGGGGGAGAACTTCCTCCAGGAAGCCATCATCCGGGACCGGGTCGCAACGGCTGCCATCTCGCTGCGACTCGGCCGTTGGCTGGCCGAGCCGGAGAACCGGGATCGGGCAGTGGGCGAGATCGCCGACGTTGCCGCGATCGGACTGGCCCGGGTCACCGACCAGCACGTCGCCGACTTGATCTCCGAGGCGATCGTGCCGCGACTTCGCGAGGAGCCGATCGCGTCGCTGCTGGGTGGGCTGTTGGCCGAGACCGTGCGCGACGACCTCCATCACGGACTGGTCGACCTCGGTCTCGACGAGCTGCTGCGCTGGCTGGTGCATAACCCCGATACCTTCACCGAGGTCCTCGCCGAGCGTGCGCCCTGGTGGGCGCCACCCCGCCTCAACACCGCGGTCACGGGTCGGCTGCACACCGAGGCGATCAAGTGGGTGGCCGACATCCGCAACGACCCGCACCACCATGCCCGCGAGGCCGTGGACTCCATGCTCGCCCAGCTCGCCACCGACCTGCTCTCCGACCCCGCGACCCAGGAGCGGGCGGAGCGGCTCAAGGAGCGGGTGCTGGATCACCCCGCCGTGCTGGAGTCGGCCGTCTCGGTCTGGAACGCCCTCCGACGCGCCCTTCTTGCCTCGCTGGAAGACCCGACGGGAGCGGTGCGACAGCGCCTCGCCCTGGAGCTGGCCCGCTTTGCCGACCGGCTGCTGGCGGACCCAGCGCTCCGCGAGCGCCTCGACGGCTGGGCTGCCGATCTGGCGGTGTTCGCGGTGCAGCGGTACGGCGCCGAGGTCACCGCCGTCATCACCCACACCGTGCAGCGCTGGGACGGCAAGGAGGCAGCCCGCCGCATCGAGCTGCACGTGGGCCGGGACCTGCAGTTCATCCGGATCAACGGGACCATCGTGGGCGGCCTGGTCGGCGTCCTCATCCACGCCGTGAGTCTGCTCGTCCCGTAGGGGCTGGGTCTGCGGGTGGGCGCCGCCGCGGTCGGGGTCGCCAGCGGGTGTCTGGTTGTCCGTGGTGACGACCGACAGGGCAACGACGACGGATGGGCGCCGCCGGTGGCTGGGGTTGCTGGCCGGGTCGCTGGTCGGCTGGTCTGCCCGGGTGGGCGTCTGCCGCGGTGTTCTTGTGTCTGCCGCGGTCTTGTTGTGGCAAAGTGCCCTGTGTTCCGGGTCCTCAGCCACTACAGCACCGCGGGAGTTGGGTCCGGGCCACCACCGCAGACCAGCAACCCGGACGACGACCAGGACCACCGGCGGCCTTCCCGTGTCGCTGCCCGGCGAGCACCCCAGGCGACCAGCAACCCGGCCGACGGCCTCGGCCACTCATCGCCTCCTGTGCGAGGATCTGCGCATGCGGGAGGTAGTGATCGCGGACGAGTCGATCCGGCTCGGGCAGTTCCTCAAGCTGGCCGACCTGGTGGAGTCGGGGGCTCAGGCCAAGCCGCTGCTGCTTGCCGGGGAGGTCCGGGTCAACGGCGAGGTGGAGACCCGACGCGGTCGACGACTGGCACCGGGAGACGAGGTCACCGTGGCCGGTGAGAGCTGCCGGGTCGGCGTCAGCTGACGCCGAGCAGGTCCACCACGAAGACGAGCGTCTCGCCGGGCTTGATCACCCCGCCCGCGCCGCGGTCGCCGTACCCCAGATGCGGGGGAATCACCAGTTGACGTCGACCGCCGACCTTCATGCCCTGCACACCTTGGTCCCAACCGGCGATGACCTGGCCGATGCCGAGTCGGAACTGCAGCGGCGCGCCGCGGTTGTACGACGCGTCGAACTCCTCGCCGGAGGACAACGCCACCCCGACGTAGTGCACGCTCACGGTCTGGCCGGTCGCCGCCTCGTCACCGTCGCCGACGGTCAGGTCGGTGACCACGAGGTCGGCCGGGGGAGTGGGGTCGACAAAGTCGATCTCAGGCTTGTCCATAGGAACACCCTAGGGTGCATGGTCCCTGCCGGCGCGAGGCGCCGGGTGGATCAGGACTGGATGTAGGAGTCCAACTGGTCGCGCTCGAACTCCAGCTCGCCGATGCGGTGCTTGACGATGTCGCCGATGCTCACGATCCCGGCGAGCCGCCCCTCGGTGACGACCGGGACGTGGCGGATCCGGCGCTCGGTCATCAGCGCCATCAGGTCGTCGAGGGAGTTGTCCGGATCGCAGGTGAAGACGCCGACGGTCATGATCCCCGACACGGGGCCCTCCAGCGCGCTCTCGTCGGTGTGCAGACGCCGCACGACGTCGCGCTCGGAGACGATGCCGTCCACACTGGTGCCGTCGGAGCTGACGATGAGGGCGCCGACGTTGTGCTCGGCGAGGAGGGCGAGCAACTCGCGCACACTCGCGTCGGGATTGATGGTGATCACCTGCTGGCTCGGCTTTCCCGAGATCACCTCGTGGATGCGCATCGGCGTCGCCTTTCGAGTCGAAGTCCGGACCTACGCGAGATCAGTCGGCTGCTGACCTCCACGCTATCCGGATCGGCGGGTGCCGAGGAAGAGTGGCCGACGTCACGTGAGCGGTCGGATCGGCGGCCTCAGACCTCGGGGCTCTCGACGGAGCGCATCCGGCGCGCCCTCAACTCGCTCACCGATCCGGGGCCGCGCGGATGGTCGTCGGGGTCTGGTCGGCCGTCTCCGCGTGCGGTGCCGAGGAAAGACAGCGCCGCTTCGTGCAGGTGACCGTTCGAGGCGATCGCGTTGCCGCCCCAGGGGCCGTCGCTGCCGTCGAGGGCGGTGAAGCGCCCACCGGCCTCCCGCACGATCACATCGAGCGCGGCCATGTCGTAGACGAACAGTTCCGGCTCGGCCGCTAGGTCGACGGCTCCCTCGGCGAGCAGCATGTAGGACCAGAAGTCGCCGTACGCACGCGTGCGCCAGCAGCGCCGCGCCAGGGCCAGGAAGTCGTCGAGCCGGTCACGTTCGTCCCAGCCGCCGAGCGAGGCGTAGGACAGCGAGGCGTCCTCGAGCCTGCGCACATCGGACACCTGGCAGCGGGTCGCCTTGACCAGCGATCTGCCGGTCCAGGCGCCGGCGCCGGTCGATGCCCACCAGCGCCGTTGCAGGGCGGGCGCCGAGACCACACCGACCACGACCTCGCCGTCGACGGCCAAAGCGATCAGAGTGGCCCAGACTGGGACGCCGCGCACGAAGTTCTTGGTGCCGTCGATCGGGTCGATGATCCACTGGCGTTGGCTGTGCCCGCTGCTGCCGTGCTCCTCGCCGATCACGGCGTCGCGGGAGCGCACCCGCGAGAGAGTACGCCGCAGCGCCTCCTCGACGGCCAGGTCGGCCTCCGTGACCGGTGTCAGGTCTGGCTTGTTCATGACGTGGAGGTCCAGGGCCCGGAACCTGGCTTCGGTCAACGAGTCCGCGTCGTCTGCGAGCACATGGGCCAGCCGCAGGTCGTCGGTGTAGTCGGGCAAGGAGGCCATGGGCACAGGCTAGTGCCCTGTCGCGGCCAAAGGGCGGTGTGGGCGCGCTCATAGGGAAGCCGACTAGCCTCTCGCCGTATGGAGCTCGACGGCTTGCCCCTCCACCCCCTGATCGTGCATGCCGTGGTGGTCTTCGCGCCGCTGACCGGTGTGGCCGGGCTGGTGTACGCCGCGGTGCCACGCTGGCGGTGGTGGCTGCGGTGGCCGCTGGTGATCGCCGCTGTGCTGGCGGCCGGGGCCGCGGTGCTCGCCGCATCGTCGGGGAAGGATCTCGCCGAGGCGCGGGGCCTGGATGTGCTGCCAGCGGTGCACACGCACGAGGAGGCTGGTGAGCTGTTGCGCAACGTGTTGCTCGGCAATGTCGTGGTGGTGGCGCTGGCCGCGTGGCTGCTCGGTGGACGCACCGCGCTGGCGTCCGGCCGTGGCGCCCGAGACTCTCGGGGTGCGTTGAGCTGGGTGGTGGCCGGCCTCCTAGCGACCGCCTCGGTCATGGTGCTCTACGCGGCGTTCCGCGCCGGCGACACCGGAGCCCGGGCGGTGTGGGGCTGATGGAGGGGGCGTCGGGGTAGGGACTGTCTGGCGGGATCAGAGCGCCGTGGCGTCGTACCGCGCCGCGAGCAGACGCCGGAAGGACTCCACCCGCTCGGGATCGGCCTGACCCTCGGCGATGGCCTCGTCCAGGCCACACTCGGGCTCGTCGGCACCGTGGGTGCAACCCCGTGGACAGTCCTCGGTCATCTCGTCCAGGTCGGGGAATGCCTCGATCAGGTGCTCGGGCTGGACGTGTGCCAGGCCGAACGAACGGATGCCAGGGGTATCGACGATCCAGCCGCCACCGGGGAGTTCCAGCATCCATGCGCTGGTGGAGGTGTGCCGGCCGCGGCCAGTGACGGCGTTGACCCGGCCCACTTCTCGATTGGCCTCCGGCACCAGTGCATTGACCAGGGTGGACTTGCCGACCCCGCTGTGACCGACCAGCACGCTGGTCCGGTCGGACAGCCGCTCCCTCAACTCGTCGAGGTTTCCGCCCTTGTGGGTGACCACCCAGGGCACCCCCAGCGAACGGTAGGTCGACAGCAGCGACTCGGGGTCGGCGAGATCGGACTTGGTCAGGCAGAGCAGCGGCGCCATGCCCGCGTCGTACGCCGCCACGAGCGCCCGGTCGATCAGCCGGGGCCGCGGCTCGGGGTCGGCCAGAGCGCAGACCACCACCAACTGGTCGGCGTTGGCGACCACGATGCGCTCGACGGGGTCGTCATCGTCGGCGGTACGCCGCAGCACCGTGGCCCGATCGGCGACCTCCACGATCCTTGCCAGAGAGCCCTCGGCACCGGACACGTCGCCCACGACGCGGACCCGGTCCCCGACCACGACGCCCTTGCGTCCCAGCGGTCGGGACTTCATCGCCATGACCCGGACCCCGTCGACCGCCAGCGTGAAGCGACCTCGGTCGACGGTCACCACGGTGCCGTCGACGGCGTCGTCATAGCTGGGCCTGTCCTTGGTGCGCGGTCGCGTGTGGCGGCGCGGGCGTTCGTAGTGTTCCTGGTCTTCCTCGGTGTAGCGCCGAGTCACGACAGCAGACCAGCCCAGACGTCGGCGAAGCCGGGGAACGTCTTCGCGGTCGTGGCGACGTCTTCGATCAGGACGCCGGGCACGGCCAGCCCGACCAATGCGGCGGCGTGGGCCATCCGATGGTCGGCGTAGGTGTGGAAGACCCCGCCGTGCAGCGCCGCCGGGCGGAAGGAGAGGCCGTCGGCACGCTCTGTCACGGCGGCTCCGAGGGCGTTGAGCTCGGTGGCCAGGGCGGCCAGACGGTCGGTCTCGTGACCGCGGATGTGACCGACGCCGCGCAGGTGGGACGGCGACTCCGCCAGTGCGCAGAGCGCCGCGATGGCGGGGGTCAGCTCGCCCACGTCGTGCAGGTCGAGGTCGACCCCGCGCAGGGCGTCCGGTCCGCGCACCTCTAGTCCGTCGTCGTCGAGACTGACCGTGCAGCCCATCTGCTCGAGGATGTCGCGGAGTGCGTCGCCCGGCTGAGTGGTCTCGGTGGGCCAGTCTCGGATCAGCACCCTGCCGCCCGTGACCGCGGCGAGGCCGAGGAACGGCGCCGCGTTGGACAGGTCTGGCTCGATGGTCTCCTCGACAGCGGCGATCGGACCCGGTGCCACCGCCCACCGGTTGGCGTCTGCGTCGTCGACCTCGACCCCGCGCGCTCGCAGCATCGCCACGGTCATGTCGATGTGGGGAAGTGACGGCACCGGCTTGCCGTCGTGGCGGATGTCGATGCCCTCGTCGTAGCGAGCCCCCGCCAGCAGAAGAGCGGAGACGAACTGGGAGGAAGCCGAAGCGTCGATGACCACGCATCCGCCCTTGACCGACCCTTGACCGAGCACGGCGAACGGCAGTGCGCCGCGGCCGTCGTCCTCGATCCGCACTCCCAGCGCACGGAGCGCGAGCAGAACCTCGCCCACCGGCCGGTTCCGCATGTGCGGGTCGCCATCGAAGTCGATTCGTCCGGTGGACAGGCCCGCGACCGGCGGCACGAATCGCATCACGGTGCCGGCTAGGCCACAGTCGACCTTCGCGTCCCGATCGAAGGCGGCTGGCGACACCGACCAATCGGGTCCGCTGGTGCCCACCAGCGCCCCCAGGCCGGTGAGCGCCTGGGCCATCAGCAGGGTGTCACGGGAACGCAGTGCGCGTCCCACCACCGATGGACCGTCGGCGAGCGCCGCCAGCACCAGCGCCCGATTGGTCAGCGACTTGCTCCCGGGCAGGGTGAGCTCCGCCTCGATTAGGCCCCGGGCGCTCGGCGCCGGCCACAGCTCGGACGAATCACTCACCTGCGCAGCCTATCGGCGCCAGCGGGTGCTCAGGGCCGGGCGGAGAGGTCCCCACCGGGGACCGCAGACTTGCCGAGCACGCCGTCGAGGTCGATTCGTGCCACGTCGTTGTCGGTCGAGCTGTTGGGCGTGCCGGTGTCGGGGACGATGCTGAACTGCATCCAGGCGTCGCCGATCGTCGCCGGGACCGTGAAGCCGAGGGTCTCGTCGCCGGCGGAGTCTGGGGTCGAGAGGTGGCAGCGGGCGGTCCGGCTGTTGACATAGGTGCAGCGGGACCCGAGGTCGCGGCTGAAGGACAGGTTGTTCGACACGGTGACCGTCACCGTCACTCCATTGCCCGGGTTGAGCCCGGACACCGTGCCGACGACATCCCAAGAGACGAGAGTGGTCCGCTTCGCCGCGGCCGACACGCTCACGTCGGTGAAGACCGCCGGCGTTGACGTGGGGTCGGTGGGGGTCGACGTGGGGTCTGACGGGCTAGAGGTCGGGTCGGTGGGGGTGGAGGTCGGGTCTGACGGGCTAGAGGTCGGGTCGGTGGGGGTGGAGGTCGGGTCTGACGGGCTAGAGGTCGGGTCGGTGGGGGTGGAGGTCGGGTCTGACGGGCTAGAGGTCGGGTCGGTGGGGGTCGACGTCGGGTCTGACGGGCTAGAGGTCGGGTCGGTGGGGGTCGAACTCGGGTCTGACGGGCTAGAGGTCGGGTCCGTGGGGGTGGAGGTCGGGTCGGTGGGGGTGGACGTCGGGTCTGACGGGCTAGAGGTCGGGTCCGTGGGGGTGGAGGTCGGGTCGGTGGGGGTGGACGTCGGATCGGTGGGGGCGGAGGTCGGATCCGACGGGCTAGACGTCGGGTCGGTCGGATCGGTGGGTGTCGAACTCGGGTCCGTAGGGGTGGAGCTCGGGTCGGTGGGGCTGGTGACCGGGTCACTCGGATTGGTGGACTCCGACGGGGTGACCGTCGGGCCGCCCTTGCCCTGATCCCCGCCCCGGTCACCGTTGTTCGTCCCCGGGTCACCGCCCTGACCGGCGTTGCCGGGACTGACCGCCCCGATCTGGTTGTCGGCAGTGCTGAGGTCCTGGTCGTTCTGGTGGGTGAGGACGGCGACCGCCGTGCCCGCGATCACCGCGGTCGCTGCGACACCCGCGACGGCGGCCGTGGCGAGGTTCCCCACCACGGCTTCCTTGGCGCGGCCGACCAACAACAGCAGCCCACCCTTCGCGGCCAGCCCGCCGGCTGTCGCGAGATAACCGGTCGCCGCCGCACCGAGGAGCAGAGGTCCCAAGATGCCGGCCAGGTTGGAGTTGACCTCGCTCAACTCCAGGTAGATCGCCATGCACTTGCGGCACTCGTCGAGGTGCTCCTCCACCTTCGCGGCGTCGCGGCGGGAGATGCCGTTGCGGATATAGGCGCCCAGGTGCTGGTGGGTCCACTCGCAGGTGTCGTTGTCGAGATCTTGCGCATGCTGGTTGAGGAAGGCCTGTCGGAGGCCCTCGCGAGCCCGATAGGCCAGGGCGGACACCGAGTTGGCGCTCATGCCCAGCATCGGCGCGATGTCACCGGGCTTCTGGCCCTCCACCTCCAAGTGCCACAGCACCAGTTGCCAGCGCTCGGGGAGCGAGGCGAACGCCTTGGCCGCCGCCTCGTTCTCGAATCCGGCGACGGCGGTGTCCTCGAACGGGGTCCCCGGGTCGAACGGTTCGAGGTCATCGGTGGTCTGGACCCGTGAGGTCGCGCGGATGCGGTCCACGTGCAGACGGCGTACGGCGGTCAGCAGGTAGGCCCGGAAGGCGATATCTGGGCCGCCGCCCCGCTGCAGCACGGTGAGCACCTTGGCGAACGACTCGGAGACCAGGTCGTCGGCGTCAGCCGAGGAGACCAGCTGCCGGGCGAGCCGTCGGGCGGCGTCCGCGTGGCGCGCGAACAACTCGCCGTAGGCGTTCAGGTCGCCACCACGGACGGCCGAAATCAGTTCGGCGTCCGCTCGGGTGTCGACCAGTGGCTGCGTGCTGCTCATATCACTTCAACGGGGGAAGGGATCAGGAATGACGTCAGTCTAGGCTCCGCAGTCCGGTATCCACCGAGGAAACCGGGAACCAAAATGATCTCCGCAACTCGCGTCATGACCCGTCGGGTTGGTCGTCTCATCGGTGAATAGAGACGCCGAGGGGGTGCTTGTGGGCAGATTCAGCCTACGTTCGCGTGGCCTGTCCACAGCGGACTCCGAGGCGAGCGACGGACGCTTGGAGCAGGTGCGGTTGGGGTTGCCGCCACGCTTCGAGGCCGTGGGAGAGACGCTCGCCTCGGGGTCCGGCTCTACCGACGCATGTGCCGTCGCCGGCACCCAGATGGCCAAGGACGGCGCCTCGTTGGACGAGACGCTCGAGGCGCTGGCAACCACCTACCGGCTGGTGCTGGACCTGGAGCCGACCTTCGAGGATGTTCGCGCGGTGTCTCGCTCGTGGAGCGACACCACCTTGACCTACCTCCATCAGCTGGCCTGTGAGGACCCGTTGACGGGTCTGGCCAGCCTCGCGCACGTTCGGAGCAGACTGTCGGAGCTGTACAGGGGAGAGCTCCGACACCCGACGCGCGTGCGCGACACCTTCGCCCTGGTGGTGGCCGAGTTGCCCCAGGACCGGCACGTCGACCCCGCAGACCAGCGGGCCCGGCATGTGCTGACTCGGGCGATGCGGCTCAGCTCGCTCGGCGATGCTGCCCGGACGGTGTTCTCGGGCACCGAAACCATCGGCAAGCTCGGACCCGAGCGGATCGTGGTGATCGCCGAGCGCGACGACCGTCTCGGTCAGCGCGTCGCGCTGCTGCGCCGGATGGTCCGCACCCTGCAGGGGGGCGGCGAGGCCGGCCGAGTCTGGATCGAGGGTCTGCCCGGCTCCGACGCGACCGCTGCACTGCTGCTCGACGAGCTCGCCCGCTGACGCCAGCTCGACCCACAGGCGGGGTCCTAGGCTGCTGACATGTGTGGTCGCTACGCCTCCAGCCGAAGTCCGGACGACCTGGTCGAGGAGTTCGAGATCTCCGAGAGCAGGATCGGTGAGCACCTCGAGGCCGACTACAACGTCGCGCCCACCAAGCCGGTCTACGCCGTCGTCGAGCGACCACCGCGCAAGGACAGCCCGGAGCCGCCACAGCGGCAACTGCGGGTGCTGACCTGGGGACTGGTGCCGTCCTGGGCCAAGGACGCCTCGATCGGCACTCGACTGATCAACGCGCGGATGGAGACGGTTGCCGAGAAGCCGGCCTTCCGGCGCGCCTTCGCTGCCCGGCGCTGCCTGCTGCCCGCGGACGGCTACTACGAGTGGTATCCCACCGCGCAGTTGACCAAGGCCGGCAAGCCGCGCAAGCAGCCCTTCTTCATCCGCCCGATCGACCACGGAGTGTTGGCGATGGCCGGGCTCTACGAGATCTGGCGAGACCCCGACCGCTCGGAGGACGACCCGCACCGGTTCCGCTGGACCTGCACGGTGCTGACCACCCAGGCCGAGGACTCGCTGGGGCAGATCCACGACCGGATGCCGCTGATGGTGGAGCCCGAGAAGCTGGGGGCGCTGGTTGAATCCCGGGAGCACCGGTGACCTGCTCGACCTGCTCGTGCCGGCGGCGCCGGGGCGGCTGGAGGCCTATCCGGTCTCTGCGCTGGTCGGCAACGTGCGCAACAACGGTCCGGAGCTGATCGCGCCCATCCCCCTCGACGAAGGACTGGCATGATGCGGGAGTGAGCCGCGAACGGATGATCCGCACGCCGTACGGCGAGGGCAGGCTGGTCACCGACCGGGCGACCAGCCCGGTGGCGACCCTCCTGCTGGGGCACGGGGCGGGCGCGGGGATCGACACCGCCGACCTCGAGGCGCTCGCCCGCAGTCTGCCCAAGAACGACGTGACGGTGGTCCGCTTCGAACAGCCCTGGCGGGTCGCCGGCCGCAAGGTGGCGTCCTCGCCGGCCACCTTGGATGCCGGCACGATGGCCGCCGCGTCGGCGCTGCGCACCCGCACACCACTGGTGGTGGGTGGCCGCTCAGCGGGCGCGCGGTCGGCAGCCCGCACCGCGAAGTCGTTGGGTGCCTCCGGGTGCCTGTGCCTCTCCTTCCCCCTGCACCCACCCGGACGCCCGGAGTCGTCCCGGGTCGACGAGCTGCTCGGCACCCGCCTCCCCACCTTGGTCATCCAGGGTGAACGAGATCCGATGGGGCGGCCCGAGGAGTTCCCAGCCGGGGTCGAGATGACCGTGATCCCGTCCGCCGACCACTCCCTGCGGGTGCCGGCCTCTGCCGAGATCACCGCCGAGGAGGCGCTCGGCATCATCGTCGAGACGACGCTGGAGTGGATCATCCGCGAGGTGACCGGGAATCAGCCGCGGCGATAGCGCGTTCACCCGACGTGCTCGCGCTGCTCTCACCTCCGCCGCCGTCCGGCTCCGGGCTCGTGCGGCCGACGCCGCCGGCGACCCCCCGGGCACTACTGTGGGATGCGATGACTGACGACTTCGACACCGAGGTGGCCGAGCTTCCCGACGTAGCCACCGAGACCGACGAGCAGCGCACCGCCCGCTTCGAACGCGACGCCCTGCCCTTCTTGGACCAGCTCTACTCCGCGGCGATGCGGATGACGCGCAACCCGCAGGACGCCGAGGACCTGGTGCAGGAGACCTTCGCGAAAGCCTACGCCTCCTTCCACCAGTTCCGCCCCGGCACCAACCTCAAGGCGTGGCTCTACCGCATCTTGACCAACACCTTCATCAACTCCTACCGCAAGAAGCAGCGGGAGCCGCAGCAGTCGATGTCGGAGGACGTCGAGGACTGGCAGTTGGCCCGCGCCGAGTCGCACACCTCCTCCGGCCTGAAGTCGGCGGAGATGCAGGCGCTGGAGCACCTGCCCGACTCCCAGGTCAAGGCTGCCCTGCAGCGACTGCCGGAGGAGTTCCGCCTCGCGGTCTATCTCGCCGATGTCGAAGGGTTCCCCTACAAGGAGATCGCCGAGATCATGGGCACCCCCATCGGCACCGTGATGTCTCGGCTGCACCGGGGCCGCCGGCAGCTGCGCGACATGCTCTCGGACTATGTGCGCGACAACGATCTGCTGCGCGTGGGGGAGGGGGACTGATGGGCAACGACGACTCGTGCGCCGACTTCATCGAGCGCATCGTCTACTTCCTCGACAACGAGCTGTGCGCGACCGACATCGAGGCGGTGCAGGCACATCTCGACGGGTGTCGTCCCTGCCTGGAACGGTACGACGTGCAGCGCACCATCAAGGCGTTGGTCGCCCGCTCCTGCTCGGAGTCGGCGCCCGACACCCTTCGTCAGCGGGTGATGCTCTCGATCCGCGAGGTCGAGATCGAGATCCACGAAGCCTGAGCGGCTCGCAGCTCCCAGCGGTGGGCCACGCTGATTCGCGCCTGTCCCGCGCATTTGAGAGGATGCTCGCTGCCCACGGGTCCCGACGGACTCCCTCGGGCTCAGCACTCGATCCAGGAGGACACCATGGGCAAGACCGGTCGCAAGCGTCGCGGGCGCAAGAAGAAGGCCGCCAACCACGGCAAGCGCCCCAACGCCTGACTCCTTCTCCGCCGCACTGGGTCAGCGGAGCCGGCCGAGGAACCGCTCGACGTCGACCACGGCGCGGGTGATCTGACCGGTGCCGAGCACGGTGCCGTCCGCTCGGGTGGCGGTGACCTCGAAGTGGTGTAGCCGGCCGTCCTGGCCGTCGGGATGCGCGGTGACGGTGACCTGTTCACCGATCGGGCTCGCGGCGAGATGACGGAGGGCCACCTCCGTGCCGACGCTGGTCGACCCGTCCGCCACCACATCTGCAAGAGCCACGCAGGTGGCCGCCTCGCACCAGGCGAGCAGCCGTGGCGTGCCGAGCACCGGCAGGCTGCCCGAGCCGACCGCAGCGGCGGTGTCCGCCTCGGTGACGAGGAAGGTCAGCTCAGCCTCTGCCGGTCTCGCCTCCATCAACTCGATCCCTCTTTGTCCGCAGGGTGCCGCATCGCGAAGGCGATCAGCGCGGTCCCGGGCTGGGGCTGCCAGTCCCGCTCCGGGGCGCGCGTGAAACCGAGCCGCTGGTAGACCCGGTGGGCGCTCGTCTGGTCGGGCAGGGAGGACAGCACCATCCCTCGGTCGCCGTCGGCCACCGACCGGCGCACACACTCCCGGACAAGGGCAGTGCCGACACCTCGACCCTGAGCCTCCGGGGCCACGGCCAGGCTGCGGAACTCACCCTCGTCGTCGGCGCCGAGCTCTCGCCACGCCGAGCCGTGCGGGCAGTAGGTCACCGTGCCGAGGACCTGCCCGTCGACCGCGGCGACCAGGAGCACCGCCTCCGTCGCGCGACCTCGCACGTCGCGCAGGATGTCCAGGTAGCCGTGGCCGGGTGGCAGGTGGCCACCGGCGACGTACGCCGACGCGGCCAGCTCGCCGATGGCGTCGTACTCCTCCGACCGGGCCGGTCGAACCTCTAGCTCGTCGCTCACCGGCAATCAGATCCCGAAGGTGTTGCGCGGATAGGCAGCAGCGACATCGGTGATCACATTGACGAGATAGGGCACCCCTGAGGCGAACGCCCGGTCGAGGGCCGGTCCGATCTGCCGCGGGTCGGCCACGGTCTCCCCGGCACCACCCAGCGCGCTGACCACCGTGTCGTAGCCGGTCCGCTGGCCCAGGTCGGCGGCGACGTCGTAGCCGTAGAGCATCTGCATCGGACCCTTCTCCAAGCCCCAGGCGGAGTTGTTGCCGACGACCATGACCACGGGCAGCTGGTGACGGACCAGGGTGTCGACGTCCATCAGTGAGAAGCCGGCGGCGCCGTCGCCGAAGAGCAGCGCTACCTGCGCCGACGGCCGGGCCAGGCGGGCGGCGATGGCGGCACCGAGCCCGGCGCCTAGGCAGCCGTAGGGGCCGGGGTCGAGCCAGCCGCCGGGCCGCTGCGGCTCGACGAACTTGCCGGCGAAGGAGACGAAGTCGCCCCCGTCGCCGATCACCACGGCGTCGTCGGCCAGCCGGGGGAGCAGCTCGCCGTAGATCCTGGCCGGATGGATGGGGTCGGCCTCGGCGGTGAGCAGGGCTCGATCGCGCTCGGCGGCGGCCGCAACGGTCGCCTGGAGCTCGCCCAGCCAGCCGGACCAGTCCGGCCGGCGGACCAACCCCTGGCAGGCGGCGAGTACGCCGTCGAGCACCGAGGTGAGGTCACCGCTGGCCGACCCGGCCAGCGTGGCATGCCTGGAGACCTGGTCCGGCGAGTCGGCGAGGTGGACCACCTGCGCGGGCGGGGCGCCGTCCTTGCCGCCGAAGACGCCGTACCCCAGCCTGAAGTCCAGCGGTGTGCCGACCACGATCACCAGGTCGGCGGCCCCGAACGCCTGACTCCGAGCCTTGGTCACCAACAGCGGATGCCCGCCGGGCAGGATCCCTCGTCCCATGCCGTTGGTGAGGGTGGGCATGCCCAGCTCCTCGGCGAACCTGGCGGCGGCGTCCTCCGCGCCATCGGCCCACACATCGGTGCCGAGCACCAGGACCGGGCGTTGAGCGGCCCCGACCAGCTCGGCGATCTCGACCAGCGCGTCCGAGTCCGGCTCGAGGCGGACCTGCGTGGGAGGCGTAGGCCGCGGGCCGCTGGCGGTGTTGAAGAACTCGTCCATGGGCACGTCGACGAACACCGGGCCACGGTGAGCCGAGCCCGCCGCGGTGAACGCCTCGTCCATCCCGCCGAGCACGGCGTCGGCGGTCGGCAGGGTGCGAGCCACCTTGGTCACCGGGGCCAGGATCGGCGGCTGGTCGAGCTCCTGCAGGCTTCCGGTGCCCCAGCGGTTGTTGGGGGCGCGGCCGCCGACGACGACCATCGGTGAGCCGGCGAAGGAGGCCTGTGCGATCGCGCTCACCCCGTTCGTCACGCCCGGGCCGGCGGTGAGCACGGCCAGGCCGGGGACTCGGGTGAGCTTGCCGGTCGCTTCCGCCGCGAAGGCCGCGGTCTGCTCGTGGCGCACATCGAGGATGCGCATCGGTGGATCGGCCTTGACCGCTCCGTCATACATCGGGAACACGTGCGCACCCGACAAGGTGAACATCGTCTGCACGCCGTGGCCGCGTGCGACGGCCACGGCGAGCTCGCCCGCGTGACCGGTGAGGAGGTCGGGACTGTGCTCACCGGACGTGGGCTCACCGGACATGGGCTCACCGGACATGGGCTCACCGGACATGGGCTCACCGGAGGAGGTCATGCGCGCATGCTACTCACGAGTCATGAGTGGCCCCGAGGGTGTGTGGGTTGGTGGTCCGCAGGGTGTCCACCAGCGCCAGCAGCAGGTCGGAGCGGACCGCCGGAGGCTGGGGCCCGATCGCCAGCTGGAGGTAGAGGGCACGCAGGAAGGCCTCCGCGTTGCCGCTGTCCAAGAACGGGTCGCGGTCGGTGTCGGCGGCATGTTGTCGGGCGGCACCGGCCAGCCGAGCCACCCAGGGCTCGACGACTGTCAACGGCAGCAGGTCGCGCCGCAGCACCTCCATGGTGGCCAGGGCCATCCGGTCGGGCTCTCCCGAGACCAGCAGCGTGTCGCCGTGCAGCAGCACGCGGTCGGCGATCACGTCGAGCAGCACGGTGAGCTCAGGACCGCTGAGGTGCGGTGACCGGGCCAGTCGGCCGATCGCGTCGGCGCCGTGGGCCAGCGCGTGCGCCCAACCCTTGCCGGGGACGAAGCCGCGCAGATCCTGCTCGCGGAGGTACCACGTCGTGATCCGGTCACCCCACTCCAACACCTTGCCGGTGGGCAACAGCCGAAGCCGGCTGTCCCGCTCGATGCACTCGGCGAGGATCAACGCCGAGAAACTGCGCCGGAAGACGGTGTCGGTGCCCCGCTCGCCGAGGCCGACGCTGAGCCCGGCGGCCATCCCGTCGCCCAGGCCGGCGAGCAGGTCGTCGTACACCCCCCGGTCGATCCAGGTCGCCAACGTGGGGTACGCCGTCCGGTCCCGCTCGTCGGGATCGACGGAGCCGAGCAGGGTGGTCAGCTCGGCGGTGAGCTCATCGAGGGGCCGGTCGGCGGGAACCGTCAGCCCGGCAGCTCTCACGTGCTGCCAGTAGCCAGCCCCCATGACCCTCCTTCGTCGACAACCGCTCACACAGACCGGCGCGGCAGGGCCCGGTCTGTGCCGAATATACGCTGAGGCCGTGCCCTCGATGAGCGAACTCGTGCGTGCGCACACCGACCTGGGCGCCGAGGACGTCGCGTGGCTCCATCTGTTGCTCGCCGACTGGCAGATCATCGCCGACCTGTCCTTCGCCGACCTGGTGCTCTGGCTGCCCGACCGCGAGGGCAAGGGTTTCTGGGCGGGGGCGCAGATGCGCCCCACAACGGGGCCTACCGCCCACGTCGACGACGTGGTGGGGACCTTCATCCCGGTGGGCCGGCGGCCGCTGCTCGATGCGGCGTACCGCGAAGGCCGCCTGGTCCGAGAGGGCGATCCGGAGTGGCGCGACGACGTGCCCGTGCGGGTGGAGACCATCCCGGTGCGCCGCAACGACCGGGTGATCGCGGTGATCGGGCGCAACACCAACCTGCTGGGTGTGCGCACCCCTAGCCGGTTGGAGCTGTCCTACCTGCAGACCGCCGCCGACCTGACCCAGATGATCGCGGGCGGCTACCTGCCGGCGCCGGGGCAGCGCAGCGACCACGCCGACTCACCGCGGGTCGGTGACGGGTTCGTCCGGGTGGACAGCACCGGGGCAGTGGTCTATGCCAGTCCCAACGCGCTCTCGGTCTACCGACGCCTCGGCCACTCCGGCGACCTGACCGGGCTGGTGCTCGCCGATGTCACCCGCCAGCTCATCCCGGCCCGCCGTCGGGCCGACGAGGAGAGCCTGAGCGCGGTGCTCGGCGGCACCCAGGCCCGCGACACCGAGGTCACCTCGGCCGACATCGCAGTGATCGTGCGATCGATCCCGCTGCGTCCGCACGGCGAGCGGATCGGTGCGCTGGTGCTGGTCCGAGACGTCACCGACCTCCGTCGCCGTGATCGCGAGCTCGTGACGAAGGACGCCACCATCCGTGAGATCCACCATCGGGTGAAGAACAACCTGCAGACCGTCGCCGCCCTGCTGCGCCTGCAAGCCCGCCGCATCGACGAGCCGGCCGCCAAAGGCGCCTTGGAGGAAGCAGTACGCCGCGTCGGCTCGATCGCGATCGTGCACGAGACGTTGAGCCAGTCGGCCGAGGGCCTAGTCGACTTCGACGAGATCGTCGACCGACTCGGCCGGATGGTGAGCGAGGTCAGCGTGGTCGGCGCCGCGGTCAGAGTCTCCCGACAGGGCTCGGTGGGTGAGCTTCCCTCCGAGATGGCGACCGCGCTCGCCATGGTGCTCACCGAGCTCCTTCAGAACGCGGTGGAGCACGGCTTCCCCGACGAGGCGACGGGCACCATCGTGGTGTCCGCCCGCCGGCGCCGCGGACAGCTCCGGGTCACGGTCACCGACGACGGCGTCGGTGTCGTCGAGGACTTCGATCTCGACACGACGACTCACCTCGGCCTGTCCATCGTGCGGACCCTGGTGGAGTCCGAGCTGGGCGGCCGGTTCTCCGTCGCTCGCGGTCCGGACGGTCACGGCACCAAGGCCGTCGTCGAACTGCCCGCCGACTAGCCCTGACAGGACCTCCGGTCCTAGACCCCGGCGCGCACCCGGGACCGAGCGTTGCGCCGTTTCAGTGCCCGCCGCTCGTCCTCGCTGAGCCCACCCCAGACACCATGGTCCTGACCGGCTTCCAGGGCCCACTGCAGGCACTGTTCGCGCACCTCGCAGCGTCGGCAGACCGCCTTGGCCTCCTCGATCTGGAGGATGGCAGGACCGGTGTTGCCGATCGGGAAGAACAGCTCCGGGTCCTCATCGAGACATGCGGAGCGGTGCCGCCAATCCATGGGTGGGGGCTACCTACTTTCTTTCTGGTGCGTGCGGGATGCCCAAACCGGGCAAGTCTACCTGGTCGCCGGTGGCGGACCATGTGAACTGATTCACGAGTTCACCCCGCTAGGGTGCCAACCTTGCTGGATCGATACAAGACCCTGACCAGGTTTCTTGCGTCACATGGTCCATCTGGTGGTCAGGGGCTCTGGCCTAGCCTGGACCGGTGACGGAGTCCGTGTCGACGAGTGAGGGCGTGCCGCGGCCGCTGCTGGCTGCTGTCGTGGTGGTGGCGCTGGAGGCCGTGGTGCTGGTGGTGTACGCCGTCCTCGAGCTCTTCTCGCTCACCTCCGGTCGGGTGGTGATGGGCCTCAGCACGGCCGGCTTCTTCGCCGTCGTCGGTGCCGGTCTGGCGGGCTGTGCCTGGGCGGCCCGCCGCCGCCAGACCTGGGCCCGCAGCCCGCTGGCGCTGAGTCAGCTGATGGCGCTCGGGCTGGCCTGGAGCTTCCGCGGAGGCCAGACCACCTGGATTGCCGCGCTCCTCGCGCTCGCTGCCGTGGTCGGGCTGGTCGGCGTGCTGCACCCGCGCAGCATGACCTGGCTGCTCGAGGGTCAATCCGACGACCGCTGATCCGGCGGAGTGGTCAGCCCGGCTCCTGCCAGGAGCTGCGCAGCCGGTCCAGAGTGCGGGTGAGCAGGCGGGAGACCTGCATCTGGGAGACGCCGAGCTCGGCGGCGATCTGGGACTGGGTCATGTTCTTGAAGAAGCGCATCACCACGATCCGTCGGTCTCGCGGGTCGAGACTCTCCAGGAGTGGGCGGACCGATTCGCGGATCTCCACGTGCTCCAAGCTGCCGTCGCTGCGGGCCAGGGCCGCCTCGTCGGTCGGCGTGTGGAGGGGGAACGTGGTGGATCGCAACCGTGACTCCAGGCCCTCCACGATCTCCTCGACCGAGCAGCCGACGACCTCGGCGAGCTCGCGCGGAGTCGGTGAACGGCCGAGTGACTGGGTGAGGTCACCGGTGGCGGCGGCGATCGCGGTCTGCAGCTCGTGCACACGCCGCGGGAGCCGGATGGCTCGGCTGCGGTCGCGGAAGTGGCGCTGGATCTCGCCGACGATGGTCGGCGTCGCGAACGTCGAGAACTCCACGCCGCGCTCCGGGTCGAACCGGTCGATCGCGTTGATCAGACCGATCGTGCCGACCTGGACGAGATCGTCATGGGGCTCGCCGCGGTCACGGAAGCGTCGCGCCGCGTGCTCCACGAGTGGCAGGTGCAGGGTCACCAACTCGTCTCGGGCCCCCGGGTCGCCCACCTCGCCGTCCGCTCGCGTGTCACCCAGCCGGGCGAACAGCTCAGCCGTGCGTCGCCTGGTCTCCTCGGGCCCCCGAGGGCCAAGACCGGAGGGCGTCATCTCAGCCGCCGTCGGTGACCGGTTCCGGCTGCATGGCCAATGCGATGGTGAGTCGCCCGTCACCGACCTCGCTGTCGACCTCGCTGGCCAGCGTGCTGAGCACCTGCC
Organism: Nocardioides sp.; assembly: GCF_047602075.1. Lineage (GTDB taxonomy): Bacteria > Actinomycetota > Actinomycetes > Propionibacteriales > Nocardioidaceae > Nocardioides. Next base: position 1,552,404 of record NZ_JASGIF010000001.1, on the reverse strand, counting down.
AGGCGAAGCCGTCCTGGTCGGGCGGTGCGGCCGCCGCGGCCTGGACGGTCAGGCGCAACGCGAGGCGACCCGGGTCCAAGAAGAAGCAGCACAGCAGGTCGGCTCCAGGATCCGCCTGATCGAGCATCAGGGCGCTGGCCTCGCTCGCGGCGATGCGCAGATCCTCGATGTCGTCGATGGTGAAGTCGAGCCGAGCCGCCAGGCCGGCCGTCGTGGTCCGCAGCACCGACGCGTAGGCGCTGTCTGCGGGCAGCCGCAACTCGACGTCGGCCCGACGGCTGCCGCCGACAGCGTCCACGGAGCCTGCTAGCCCTTCTTCGTCTGCCAGAAGATGTCGGCGATCTCGTCGATCTTGGCGAGCAGCTCGTCGGCCTTGGCCTCGTCGAGAGAACCCTTGACGCCGCCGGCGCCAGCCAGCTTGGTCGCCTGGTTCACCAGCTCGTGGAGGTTGGGGTACTTCTCGAAGTGCTCGGGCTTGAAGTAGTCGGTCCACAGCACCCACAGGTGGTGCTTGACCAGCTCTGCACGCTGCTCCTTGATGATCACGGCGCGAGTGCGGAAGTCGGGGTCGTCATTCGCAGCGACCTTGCCGATGAGGGCCTTGATCGACTCCGCCTCGATGCGGGCCTGGGCCGGGTCGTAGACGCCGCAGGGCAGGTCGCAGTGGGCGGAGACGTCGATGGTGGGTGCGAACAGTCGCGTGAGCATGGATGTCCTCTCGAGACTCAACGGAGGTGGATTCGGTTCCACCTGCGACACTACCGGTCGGTGGGGGAAGCGTCAGCGAGGAGTTCACCGATGGCGATCGGGCTTGCCCGGGTCCACGGCGACTCGATGCGCCCGACGCTGCACCCCGGCGATCGTCTGGTGGTGCGGTACGCCGCCGCGGCGCGCCCCGGCGTACTCGTCCTGGCGCGGTTCCCCGACGGCACGGTGGCGGTCAAGCGCGCCATCGAGCCCCGGACCACCGCCTCCGGCGCCCCGGGCTGGTGGCTGCTCAGCGACAACACCGACGCCGGGGTGGACTCACGCCATCGCGGGCCGGTGCCAGCGGACGACGTGTTGGCCGTCGTCCTCTTCCGGGCATGGCCTCGGCCCGGACGGGTCGCGCGGGGCTGATCGTCACAGATGTGAGAGGATCGTGGACCGGGACAACCCCAGTTCGCCAGGTTCCGCGAGCCACCCGATCGTGTCGAGCCGCATCCCGTGCACCGGTGCTCGCTGGTGCTGACCTGAAAGACTCGTTGATGGATCATCCGTTCGCCGGTGACCCGGTGTTCGACCTGCATGTGGGCGGCAAGATGCAGCTCACCTCGACCGTGCCACTGACCGGGCGCGACGATCTCTCGCTCGCCTACACGCCCGGTGTAGCAAGGGTCTGCACGGCGATCGCCGATGACCCCACACTGACCCAGCACTACACCTGGGTGCCCAACACCGTCGCCGTCGTGACCGATGGCACCGCGGTCCTGGGGCTGGGTGACATCGGCCCTGCCGCTGCGATGCCGGTGATGGAGGGCAAGGCGGTGCTCTTCAAGCAGTTCGGTGGCGTGGACGCGGTGCCCATCTGCCTCAGCACCACCGACGTCGAGGAGATCATCGAGACGGTCGTGCGGCTGGCGCCCAGCTTCGGTGGCATCAACCTCGAGGACATCTCGGCACCACGCTGTTTCGAGATCGAGGAGCGGCTCAAGCAGCGGCTGGACATCCCGGTCTTCCACGACGACCAGCACGGCACCGCGGTGGTGGCGCTGGCGGCACTGCAGAACGCGCTGCGTCTGACCGGCCGATCGGCGGAGACGACCCGGGTCGTCATCTCCGGCGCGGGTGCGGCCGGGGTCGCGGTCGCCAAGATCCTGTTGGAGGCCGGCATCTCCGACATCGCTGTGCTCGACCGGCAAGGCGTGCTCAACTCCGAGCGCCCCGACCTCAATGCTGTCAAGCGGGCCCTGGCGCGGGTGACCGCCGACCGGTTCGATCGCCGCGGCTCGCTGGCCGACGTGATGGCCGGCGCGGATGTCTACATCGGCGTCTCCGGTGGCACGGTGCCCGAGGAGGTGGTGGCCTCGATGGCTCCCGACGCGATCATCTTCGGGTTGGCCAACCCGACTCCGGAGGTGCACCCCGACCTGGCCAGCCGGCATGCCCGCGTCGTGGCAACCGGTCGCTCCGACTACCCCAACCAGATCAACAACGTGCTCGCCTTCCCGGGCATCTTCCGCGGCGCGTTCGACGTCCACGCCACCGCGATCACCGAGGGCATGAAGGTGGCCGCCGCCAACGCTCTGGCGGACCTGGTGGGCGACGAGCTGCGCGAGGACTACGTCATCCCCTCGCCCTTCGACCCTCGCGTCGGCCCCGCCGTCTCCACCGCCGTCGCCGCCGCCGCTCGTCGTGACGGTGTCGCTCGCCGCTGAGGATCTGGTCGGTTGCTGGGTGGGCGTCTGCCGCGGTGTTCGTGCGTCTGCCGCGGTCTTGTAGTGGCAAAGTGCCTCGTATTCCGGGTCCTCAGCCACCATAGGACCGCGGGAGATGGGTCGGAGGTCGGTCAGCACCTGAGGCCACTCGATAGGTTGGCCCCATGTTCGCTGTCTATGCCGACTCCTTCTCCGCTGACGACCCGCTGTCCGGCCTGGTGGTGGGGGAGCGGCCGGACCCGGAGCCACCGGAGGGCTGGACGACGGTCACCGTCGAGGCCGCCTCGCTGAACCACCACGACCTGTGGAGCCTGCGTGGGGTCGGCCTGCGGCAGGAAGCGCTCCCGATGATCCTGGGCTGTGATGCGGCGGGATATGACGAGGACGGCAACGAGGTGGTCGTCCACGCCGTGATCAGCGAACCCGGCTGGGTGGGCGACGAGACGCTGGACCCGAAGCGGTCGCTGCTCTCGGAGCGGTTCCAAGGGACCTTCGCCGACAAGGTGATGGTGCCCCGAGGGAACGTGGTGCCCAAGCCGGCGTCGCTGTCCTTCGAGGAGGCGGCCTGCCTGCCGACCGCGTGGCTGACGGCCTACCGGATGCTGTTCGTCCAAGGTGGCCTCAAGCCGGGAGACACCGTCCTGGTGCAGGGTGCGGGCGGCGGTGTCGCCACCGCGCTGATCTCGTTGGGGAGGGCCGGTGGGCTCAAGGTGCTGGCCACCTCTCGAGACGAGAGGAAGCGCGAGCGTGCCTTGCAGCTGGGTGCGCACGAGGTTTTCGAGTCCGGCGCCAGGTTGCCGGTGCGCGTCGATGCCGTCATGGAGACGGTCGGCAAGGCCACCTGGTCACACTCGATCAGGTCGCTGCGACTGGGCGGCAAGATCGTCATCTCGGGCACGACCTCGGGCCCGGACGTGGCCGACGCTGAGCTGACGCGGGTCTTCTTCCTGCAGCTCCAGATCATCGGGTCGACGATGGGCACCCGCGGCGACCTCGCCTCGCTGGTCACCATGCTCGACGCGACCGGCGTTCGGCCCCTCATCGACCGAGTTCTGCCGATGACGGAGGCGCGTGAGGGCTTCGCGGCGATGGCGGCCGGCGAACAGTTCGGCAAGATCGTCTTCACCCGGTGAAGACCCATGTGCTCACCGGAGCTGGCTCCGGGATCGGCCAGGTGCTGGCTGAGAGGCTGCGCGACCGCGGCGACCGCCTCGTGCTGCTGGCGCGCGACCAGGACCGCGTCGACCAGCTCCGCCCGGACTTCCCCGAGGCCGAGTTCGTCGTCGCCGATCTGGCGACCCCGGAGTCGCTGACCGACCTCGGCGCGAGGATCACCGACCCGATCGACTCCCTGCTGCACGTCGCCGGGGTGCTGGACCTCGGGCCGGTGGCGGAGCAGGACCTGGCGTCCTGGCGTCATCAGCTCGACGTCAATCTCACCGCGCCGGCCGTGCTGACCACGGCGCTGCTGCCCCAGCTGCGGCGCGCCCGGGGGACGGTGGTGTTCGTCAACTCCAGTGCCGGCCTGACCGCGCACGCCAACTGGTCGGCGTATGCCGCGTCGAAGTTCGGCCTACGCGCCCTCGCCGAGGCACTTCGCGCCGAGGAGGCCGAGCACGGGATCCGGGTGACCTCGGTGTTCCCGGGGCGCACGGCGACTCCGATGCAGGCTCGGGTCCACGAGCAGGAGGGCCGCGCCTACGACCCCGCCGCGTTCGTCGCACCAGACACGGTGGCCGAGGCGATCCTGCACGTCCTCGACCTGCCCGACAACGCCACCATCGGCGACCTCAGCATCCGCCCCCGCTGACTGCAGCTCAGTCCTCAGGGTCGTCCAGGCGGGCCAACCAGGTGGCGAACCGCTCGACGGCGGTCTCGAACTCGGGGTGGACGTCGGTGAACTCGCTGAGTCGGTCGGCGAGCCAGGCGAGGGTGACCTCCTCCTCGCCGCGCCGGGACTGGAGCTCCTCGACGCCACGGTCGGTGAAGTACATCGCTTAGGCCTCGACCGGTCCGAAGGCCCCCTCGAGCAGCGACCCCTGCTCCTGCGTGTGCCGCTTCAGCGTGCCGACGGAGGGCGAGGCGCTCGCGGATCGGGAGACCAGCTCGACGGGCAACGGCATCGTCGGCCAGACGGTCAGCTGGTAGTGCGGCCAGGGGCCCATGTTGGCGGGCTCGTCCTGCACCCACCGGATGGCCTTCAGGTTCGGATAGCGATCCAGCTCGGCGCGCAGCTCCGGGCTCGGGTGCGGATAGAGCTGCTCGATCCGTGCGATGGCGAACCGTTCGGGATCCTCGAGCTTGCCGCGGGCCGTCATCAGGTCCCAGGTGACCCGACCCGAGCACAACAGCAGCACCTCGACCGCCTCCGGGTCCGTGGTGGCGTCGCCGATGAGCGGCCGGAAGGACCCGCTGGTGAAGTCGGCCGGCAGCGAGGCGGCCTCCTTGCGCTTGAGCATCGACTTCGGCGTGAAGACGATCAGCGGCCGGTGCTCCTCGCCGAGCGAGTGCCGACGGAGCAGGTGGAAGTACGACGCCGGCGTCGACGGCTGGGCCACCGTGATGGTGTCCTCGGCGCAGAGGGTGAGGAAGCGCTCGATCCGCGCCGAGGAGTGGTCGGGCCCCTGTCCCTCGTAGCCGTGCGGGAGCAGCAGCACCACGCCGGACTGCTGGCGCCACTTGGTCTCTCCGGCGCTGATGAACTCGTCGATGATCGTCTGGGCGCCGTTGACGAAGTCGCCGAACTGCGCCTCCCAGAGGACGAGTGCATCGGGCCTGGCCACGGAGTAGCCGTACTCGAACCCGAGGGCGGCGTACTCCGAGAGCAGCGAGTCGTAGACGAAGAACTTCGCCTGGTCCTCGGCCAGCGAGGACAACGGCGTCCACTCGTCGGCGTTGACCCGGTCGATGATGGTGGCGAACCGCTGCACGAAGGTGCCGCGGCGTGAGTCCTGGCCGGCCAGGCGCACCGGCCGCCCCTCCATCAACAGTGAGCCGAACGCCAGGATCTCGCCGGTGCCCCAGTCGATCGGGCCGTCGGCGATCGCGGTGGCGCGCCGCTCGAGCTGCGGCATCACCTTGGGGTGCACGGTGAACCCCGCCGGCGGTGTGACGTAGGCGTCGGCGATGATCTTGAGCACCTCTGGGGTGACTGCCGTGCGCGCCTCGCCCGCCGGCTTGTCCGGGTAGTCGGGGACCGTGGTCCACTCCGAGGGCTGCGAGTCGGCCTCGCGGACCTCGGTGAAGACGCGCTCCAACTGCTGCTGGTAGTTGCGGAGCACCTCCTCCGCCTCGGTCATGGTGATGTCGCCACGGCCGACCAGCGACTCGGTGTAGAGCTTGCGGACCGAGCGCTTCTGCTCGATCAGGTCATACATCAGCGGCTGGGTGTACGACGGGTCGTCGCCCTCGTTGTGCCCGCGGCGTCGGTAGCAGACCAGGTCGATGACGACGTCCTTGTTGAACGCCTGGCGGTATTCGAAGGCGAGCCGGGCGACCCGGATGCAGGCCTCGGGGTCGTCGCCGTTGACGTGGAAGATCGGCGCCTGCACCATCCGCGCGACGTCGGTGCAGTAGAGCGAGGAGCGCGAGGAGCCGGGAGAGGTGGTGAAGCCCACCTGGTTGTTGACGACAAGGTGGATGGTGCCACCCGTGCGGTAGCCGCGGAGCTGGGACAGGTTGAGGGTCTCGGCGACCACGCCCTGGCCGGCGAAGGCGGCGTCGCCATGCACCAGCAGCGGCAGCACGGGATACTCGATCCCGCGGTCGAGCACGTCCTGCTTGGCTCGAGCGATGCCTTCCAGCACCGGGTCGACGGCCTCGAGATGGGACGGGTTCGCGGCGACGGAGACCTTGATCCGGGCTCCTGATCCGGCGGTGAACGCCCCCTCGGCGCCGAGGTGGTACTTCACGTCGCCGGAGCCCTGCACGGTGCGAGGGTCGATGTTGCCCTCGAACTCCCGGAAGATCTGGGAGTACTTCTTCCCGACGATGTTGGCAAGCACGTTGAGTCGGCCGCGGTGAGCCATCCCGATGGTCACCTCGTCGAGGCTGGCCTCCGCCGCCGCCTCGCAGATCTCGTCGATGACGGGGACGGTCGTCTCGGCGCCCTCGAGCGAGAAGCGCTTCTGCCCGACGAACTTGGTCTGCAGGAACGTCTCGAAGGCCTCGGCCTGGTTCAGCTTGAGCAGGATCCGCAGCTGCTCCTCGCGAGGCGGCTTCACATGCGGCTGCTCGACGCGTTGCTGGATCCACTTGCGCTGGGCCGGATCCATGATGTGCATGTACTCGATGCCGACGGTGCGGCAGTAGGAGTCGCGCAGGATGCCGAGGATGTCGCGCAACTTCATGAAGCGGCGGTCCTCGCCACCGAAGGATCCGGTCGCGAACTCGCGGTCCAGGTCCCACAGGGTCAGCCCGTGCGTCTCGACCTCGAGGTCGGGGTGCGATCGCTGCTTGTACTCCAACGGGTCGGTGTCGGCCATCATGTGGCCACGCACGCGGTAGGCGTGGATCAACTCGACGGTGCGGGCCTGCTTGCCGATCTCGTCATCGTGGGAGGTCGCGATGTCTCGCGCCCACCGGATCGGCTCGTAGGGGATCCGCAGCGACCGGAAGATCTCGTCGTAGAACTCGTCCTCGCCGAGCAGCAGATCGTGGAGGCGCCGGAGATACTCCCCAGACTGGGCACCCTGGATGACTCGGTGGTCGTAGGTCGAGGTGAGCGTCATCACCTTGCTCACGGCCTGCCGGGTCAAGGTGTCCTCGGAGGCGCCCTGCCATTCGGGGGGATACTCCATGGCGCCGACGCCGATGATCGCGCCCTGGCCCGGCATCAGCCGGGGCACGGAGTGGTTGGTGCCGATGGTGCCGGGGTTGGTCAGCGAGATCGTGGTGCCTTGGAAGTCGGCCACGGCGAGCTTGCCGTCGCGGGCCCTCGTCACCAGCGTTTCGTACGCCGTCCAGAAGGCCGCGAAGTCCATCGCCTCGGCGGCCTTGATCGCCGGCACCAGCAGTTGGCGGGTGCCGTCCGGCTTCGGCATGTCAATGGCGAGACCCAGGTTGACGTGGGCCGGGTTGACCAGGGTTGGCTTGCCGTCGACGACCTGGAAGCCGACGTTCATCTCCGGCATCGCGCGGAGCGCCTTGACCATCGCATAGCCGATGATGTGGGTGAAGGACACCTTGCCGCCGCGGGCCCGGGCCAGGTGGTTGTTGATGACGATCCGGTTGTCCCACAGCAACTTGACCGGCACGCTGCGCACCGAGGTTGCGGTGGGGACGGCCAGCGAGGCGTCCATGTTCTGCACGGTGCGCGCCGGGGCGCCGCGCAAGATGGTGAAGGTCGGCTCGTCGTTGGCCTCGGAAGTCGCCGTCGGGGCGGCCTCCTTGGCAACCGGCTGACTCGTTCCGCGGGCCGGTTCGGCGGCGGCCGCCGCGGGTCGGGGCCGAGCCACCGGGGCGGGTCGGCTGGGCTCCGCGGGCGGGCGCGCCTCGACCGACGGGGCGGCCTCGGCCGAGGGAGAAGCCTCGGCCGACGAGGAGGTGCCGTTGCTGCCGGGTGCGAAGTAGGCGGCCCACTCGCTCGGCACACTGGCCGGATCGGACTGGTAGCGCTCGTACATCTCGTCGACCAGCCACTCGTTGGCCCCGAAGCCGGCGGGCTCGCCGATCGTGGAGGTGTCTGACGGGGGTTGATCGGGGGGCTGCGACACGGCTTCGGTTGCCTTCTCTACGGTTGCGTGTGAGGACAATGGGTCCAAGCACTAAGGCTAGTCGCTGGACCCCAGCCTCGCAGGCACCTGCCCACCCGGTGCGGCCAGTGTCGCTAGCACCCCGATGGACCAGTGTCACCAGCACTCGACGAAACGGAGTCAACCCAGCATGTCCCGCCCGACTCGCGGCTACCTTGCCGCCGCCGTGACCTTGGGGGTCGCCCTGGTTGCGACCGCCTGCAGCGGCGGGGACGACGACTCCCCGCCGGGTCCGTCCTCCTCAGCTCCCGCGCCGATCTCCACGACCGTCAAAGTGGGGGCCGTCGAGGGTGCCCTCCCCGCCAAGGATGCCAAGCAGGCCGCCGATTCCGTAGCAGCGGTGGTCGACGGCTGGCTCGACGCCGCCTTCGTCGGCGGCGACTACCCCCGAGACGACTTCGCCGATGCCTTCCCAGGCTTCACCAAGGGCGCGGCCGCGCAGGCCAGCCAATCGCTCAAGCTGATGAGCAATGCGGACATCGGGTCGCGCATCGACGGGGTCACCGTCGACAAGCGAGCCGTCGCGGTCGATCTGCTCGGGGTGAAGAAGAAGCCGGAGGGTGCGACCGCGCGGGTCCGGCTGGTGTTCGACACCACCGGTGACGTCGAGCGGAAGGTAGCGGTAACCGGTCGGCTGATGCTCACCCCGGACTCGTCGGGCACCTGGCAGATCTTCGGTTTCGACGTCGCGAAGGGGAAGAAGTGATGACCCGTCTCCTGCATCCCAGGCTGCTGCGCCTGCTCGGCCTGGCCGTGGTGCTCGGCGTCACCTCCCTGGTGGTGCCCAACGCCGGTGTCGCGCCCACCCAGATGGAGTTGGTCAAGGTCGACACGGCAAGCGGCGTCGACCTGTCCCCGGATGTGGTCTGGATCCTGTGTGTGGGCTCGGATGCCCGCCCGGGTGAAGACATGACCCATGTGCGAGGCGATGCGCTGCAGCTCGTGGGCATCAACACCAAGACCGGCGCCGCGGCGGACATCGGCGTCCCGCGTGACTCCTGGGTGAACATCCCGGGCTACGGCAGCAACAAGATCAACGCCGCGTTGTACTTCGGCGGTCCACAAGCGCTGGGCAAGGCGATCGGCGACCTCGTCGGGATCCAGCCGGACTATGTCTTCGTCACACGATTCCAGTACTTCGAGGATGCCGTCGGCACGATCGGTGGCGTGGACGTCAAGAACCCGGTGGCCTTCTCCGACACTTACCTGAAGCCGAAGGGGTTCCCGGCCGGGAAGATCCATCTAGGCGCCTACGACGCGCTCGCCTTCTCCCGGATCCGGCACGACCTCTTGCGGGGGGATTTCGACCGGTCCGCCAATCAGCAGCGGGTGCTCAAGGCGATCCAAGCCAAGGTCGCGGCTCGCGCCGACCGGCCCGGCTTCTTGGAGAAGGGAGTGCTGACGGCGATGAAGGACATGCACACCGACCTGTCGCCCGCGGAGCTGTTCCAGCTGGCCCAGGCCGTCGCGCACGTCGATCCCAAGAAGGTCACCAATTGTGTGGTCCAAGGCGGCATCGGCGATGTCGGCGGCGCCTCGGTGGTGCTGCCGTACGTCGATCAGGCGCGCTCCTACGGGGAGCAGGCGCTCAAGGACGCCACCATCGAGCACTGCTAATCGGGCTCCACGCTGGGTGAGGCTCGACTGGTCGGGTTGAGTCTGGCATGGGGTTGAATGTCGCCATGAACTCCCCCGAGGCGACCGCCCTGGTGTCCACGACCTACGGTCCGGTGCTCGGCCTGATCGAGAGCGGTCGACCGGTGTTTTGTGGCATCCCCTATGCAGCGCCCCCGTTCGGCGAGTTCCGCTTCCAGGCGCCGGCGCCACCCCAGCCCTGGCCAGAGGCGCGGGAGTGCTTCGCCTTCGGGCCGACGGTGCCGAAGAGTCCCTACCGCGAGCAGGTGGCCGACCTGCTGCCCGAGCCCGACATCGACGGCGAGGACTGCCTGAACCTCAACGTGTGGTCGCCGGATCTGGCCGGCTCGGCACCGGTGCTGGTCTGGATCCATGGCGGCGCCTTCCAGAACGGCTCCAGCGCCGTGTCGGTCTACGACGGCGCCGCCTTCGCCCGGGACGGCGTGGTCTTCGTCAGCATCAACTACCGCCTCGGCGTGGACGGCTTCGCCCACCTTGCCGGCTGCCCGGACAACCGCGGCCTGCTGGACCAGATCGCGGCGCTGGCATGGGTGCGCGAGAACATCGCGGAGTTCGGCGGCGATCCGGAGCGCGTGACGATCGCTGGCGAGTCCGCCGGCGCGATGAGTGTCAACGTGCTCACCGCCATGCCCGGGGCGCGAGGACTCTTCCGACGGGTCATCGCTCAGAGTGGTGGTGCCCACTACGCCATCACACCCGCGACCGCGACGCTGATCACCGCGGCGCTCGCCGCCAAGCTCGGGGTGGAGCCCACCGCCAGCTCCCCTGGCGAACGTCGACTTGCCCGTGCTGCTGGCCGCACACAGCGAGCTCGCGGCCGAGCTCGCCCTCAACCCGGACCCGAGCGTGTGGGGAGAGTGCGCCGTCAACGGCATGCTCTGGGAGCCCGTCGTCGACGGCGACACGTTGCCGGCCCTGCCGATCGAGCTGGTCGCCGCCGGTCAGGTCGCCGACGTCGACCTGCTGGTGGGCACCAACGACGACGAGCACACCTTGTTCCTCTATCCGGTGCTCGATCTATTCGACCAGGCCACCGTCGCGACGCTGCTCGCGGCACTCGGCGCGGAGCCCGCGGCGTACGACACGTATGTCGCCCTGGTCGGCTCGCGTCCGGGCGACATCCTGGTCGCCGGCCTGACCGACTGGTTCTTCCGTGTGCCTGCACTTCGTCTGGCCGAGGCGCGGTTGGCGCTCGGTCTGGACACCTTCGTCTACGAGTTCGGCTGGAAGACGCCGGTCCTGGACGGTGTCTTGGGGTCGACCCATGCCCTGGAGATCGGCTTCGCCTTCGACACGTTGACTGCGCCCGGGGCGGACTGGCTGACCGGTCCTGAGGCACCGCAGGAGCTCGCCGACCAGATGCACGCGGCCTGGGTTGCCTTCGTCAAGGACGGCCACCCGGGCTGGCCCGCCTACGGGACCGGTCGCAGGACCCGGCGGTTCTCGACCGAGGCCGACCGGGCCACGGTCATCGACGACCCCTCGGCCAAACGGCGCCTGCTCTGGCCACACCGCTGAGTTGATCCGGGCCGATCACCCGCGTGGGGTGATTCCGCGTCCGGTCTGCCGCCTGACATGGGACCCGCGGTCGAGAGCGGGGTGACGGCACTGGCACGATGTCTGCGTGGCGGTTGACACCGCCGATCCGCTCATAGACAAGGAATCGTCGTGGATAGCTTCTGGGACTTCTTCTGGCTCACTCTGTCCGTCTTCTTGTTGATGGCCTACCTGATGGTCCTCTTCAACGTGCTGATCGACCTGTTCCGCGACCGCGGCATGTCCGGCCTGGCCAAGGCGGTCTGGGTCCTGTTCTTGATCTTCCTGCCCGCCTTGACAGCGCTGGTCTACCTGATCGTGCGGGGCGACGGGATGGCAGCGAGGGCGGCCGCGCAGGCGCAGCACGCCAAGGCAGAGACCGACGCCTACATCCGAGATGTCGCCGGTCAGTCGGCCGCCGACCAGATCGCCTCCGCGCACCAGCTGCTCACTGCCGGGGCGATCACGCAGGAGGAGTACGACGCCCTCAAGGCGAAGGCCCTCGCCCGCGAAGGGTGAGTTCCGAGGCTCCGACTCAGGGTCTGCAGCGGCTTAGAGATCCGGCCCGGGATCGCGACCAGTAGGCTCGGCTGGCGTGACGGCGATGGGCAGCCCCCGGGTGCGTAGGACCACCCAGCAGCTCCAGCGGGCGATCACCTCGGGGCGGTGGCCGGTCAACACCAAGATCCCGAACGAAGCCGACCTGGCGGCCGAGCTCGGAGTGGGTCGGAGCACGATCCGGGAGGCGGTGCGCAGCCTGGCCCACCTCGGCATGCTCGAGCCCGCCCCGGGCCGAGGCACCTTCGTCCGATCGCTGAACCCGGTCCGCGGCGTGCTGGCCGACTTCGCCGCGGAGCACTCCTGGCCCGACATCTTGGCCGTGCGTCGGGCCCTGGAGGTGCAGGCAGCAGCGCTGGCCGCGCGACGTGCGGACCACGCCGGCATCGAACGGCTCCGTGCCGCCCATGCGCTGGACACCGAGAACGGCAGCCCGGCTGAGTGCCTGCGCAGTCCGGGCCAGTTCCACGCGACGATCATCGAGCTCGCGGAGAACCAACTGCTCGCCGAGCTCTACGCAGGACTGATGAGCGCGCTGCGCAGGGGCTTGCGATCCGGTGCGGTGCGCAACGACCTCGACGACGCTCGGCGCCGCCGCGACCACGAGGCGTTGTTGGCCGCGATCTCGGCCAACAACCCCACTGCCGCAGCCGCCCTGGCCGCCTCGCACGCCGACGAGGATCTGGTCGTCGTCTAGGCACGTGCTCGGGCTACCGGATCCAGCCCGAACCACCCTCGTCTTGGCCCGCGGACCCATCGTGGAAGCAATCATCTGATCTAAGTTAGGGTTGCCTTTCCTAAATATGACCTGCTTGGCCGAAGGCCCGGCTCCGTGATCCAGGAGAGACTCGTGAAGAAGATCCTTGTCCGCCGCGGCGCAGCGCGCCGCACGGTCGGACTGTGCGCCGCGGTCGTGGTCGGCCTCGGCTCGCTGACGCTCGGCGCCGTGGCGCCGGCCAGTGCCGACACCGGGACAGCTGCCGACGGCGCGACGGCGACCGTCTCCGACGTGGTGCTGTCCGACAGTGCGATCCACCTCGAGGGCAGCGGCTGGACCACCGCGCCCGGCTCGGGCGTCGGCTCGACGATCGCGGTGAAGCTCGGCGACGCGCTCACCACCGAGCCGGCTTCGGGTCCGGTGGTCAACCCGGCGACCGGCACGTCTGCCGACGACTTCAACATCTGGGACGCGATCCAGGCCAACGACGACGGCACCTTCAGCGCCGACATCACCTTCCCGACCACGGACAACACCAATCCCGCACTGTCGTCGCCGTGGGCAGTGGGCACCACGCACACGCTGCGACTGCTGAGCGGCTCGATGAGGAGCGGCGACACCGGTCGCAGCGTGCTGCTCACCTTCACCGTCGGCGAGGGCCTGGTGGCCAGCGCCACCACGGCGACCACCGGTGTCGTGACAGTGAGCGTCTCGGGCGGCGACTTCACTCCGGGCGAGATCCTCTCGGTCGCCCACGGCGAGACCCCGCTGCAGTGGACGACCACCTCGGGGCGCACCTCGACCACCTCCGACACGTTGACCGTGCCGGACTCGGGCGTCATCTCGGCCAGGGTCGTGCTGCCCGCCGGGACGGCTCCAGCTGGCCGAGTCACGCTGACGATCACCGGCGACGGCGGCACGCACCAGAGCGTCACCGTGCAGGTCCCGCCCTCGGTGAGCTTCGACAACGGCACCGCCATCGGCGCCAGCGGCACGCTCACCCTCGGCAACCTGGCCGACGGAGCGACGATCTCCTCGGTGGAGCTCGGCGACACGGTGCTGGCCACCGACCTGACCGCCGACTCGACCGGCAACGCCACGGCGGCGTACGCGATTCCGGTCGGCACGCCACCCACCGTGCAGTCGCTGGTGATCAGCCAGACCGCACCGTCGCAGGAGACCTACACCCTCAGCCAGGCCGTCTACCCCGACGAGAGCACGGTCGGCGCGGACAAGTTCACGATCATCTCCACCGCTGCGGACCAGGGCCTCTACCAGGGCTTCTACCAGTCGGCCTACAGCGCCACACAGGACGCGCTCTACGTCACGGCTTCGGACCGCGGGACGGGCAACAACGGCTTCATCTACAAGCTCGACCCGGACACTCTCGAGGTCGAGACGAGCTACCAGACGGTGGACCACGACGGCTTCACCAAGACCGGCGCGTTCGGTATCGGCGTGGACGACGTGAACGGCAACATCTGGGTCAGCAACACCGGGTCGGGCTCGGTGGCCGTCTACCAGGCGAGCGATCTCAGCCTGGTCAAGCAGTTCCCGGCGAGCACGATCAGCCACCCTCGAGACGTGGTCTACGACCCCTCGACCGACCAGGTCTTCGTCAGCTCGGCGAGCGAGGGCTCGTCGGCCACGTCGACCGGCTACATCTCGGTGTTCGAGGCCGCGGACAAGGACGGTGACGGCACGCCGTACGAGAAGATCACCGACATCGAGACCGGCACCCGTGACGTGTTCAACCCGGTGTCGCTCTCGCTCGCGGACGGCACCCTCTTCTCGCCCAGCCTGGGCAGCAACAAGGTGGTGCGCATCGAGACAGCCCACGCCACCGAGGACGGCTACGAGCCGACGTTCCTCACCGTCGACGGGATCAGCGTCGGTGGGCGCGGCGCCTCGGGCATCGCCTACGACGCTGCGCACAACCGAATCTTCGTGGCGAGCCAGAACAGCCACGATGTCACCATCGCCAACGCCACCACCGGGGCGACGATCAACGAGGTGCCCACCGGTCGGCAGGCGCTCAACGTGGTGCTCGACCCGGTGCACGAATGGGTCTACGTCGCCAACTTCGGCGGCACCTCGGTGACCGTGCTCGACACCGATGGCGACAAGGTCGCCTCGCTGCCGATCGCCACGGCCAACCATGTCTCGACCGATGGCAAGGGCAATGTGTTCGTGGTCGACAAGGCTGCCAGCAACCGGGTCTGGAAGATCACGCCGAACGTGACTGTCGAGGCCGGCACGCCGACGATCTCAGGGACCGTGCGGGTTGGGGTGAAGGCGACTGCGAAGCCGGGCGCATGGGGTGAGGGCACCGAGCTGTCCTACCAGTGGAACCGCAACGGGAAGGCGATCGACGGCGCGACCAAGGTGACGTATACCCCGGTCGCAGCCGACGCGGGCAAGAAGCTGACCGTCACGGTCACCGGCACCCTGCCCGGCGCGGAAGCGGTCGCCGAGACCTCGGCCGCCAAGACCGTGGCCAAGGGCAAGCTGAAGGCCGCGAAGCCCACGGTCACCGGGAAGGCTCGGGTCGGAAAGACGCTGACGGCCAAGCCGGGCACGTGGACCGCGGGCACCACCTTCACCTTCAGGTGGTTCGCCGATGGCAAGGCGATCAAGGGTGCGAACAGCAAGTCGCTGAAGCTCACCCGGGCCCTGGTCGGCACGAAGATCCAGGTGAAGGTGATCGGCGCCAAGGCTGGCTACGCCACCGCGACCAAGGCGTCGAAGAGGACCAGCGCGGTCAAGCGGTGATCGCTCGCCGCTGAGTCGAGCTGCTCGGGCGCCCCATGCATCGGGACATGGGGCGCCCGGGATTCGGGCAAAGATCCGATCTAGATTAGGGTTGTCTAACCTAATGTTTCGTGAGTCTTCCGACTCACAGCGATCCGGTGTCGTGCGAGAGGTGTCTGTGATGGTCGTCCGATGGCCGCGGCGCGCGGTCTTCGGGGTGGTCGCCACCCTCGTCCTGCTCGGCGGGTGCGCCGACGGTGGCGAGTCGACCGAGCGGTCCGCCGAGACGCGGACCGTCACCGACGCGGATGGTGTCTCCGTCACCGTGCCGGAGCGCCCGAAGCGGGTGGTGACGCTGAGCGAGCCGACGTTGGACGGTGCGCTCGCGCTCGGGGTCACCCCGGTGGGCACCGTGGCGGGCAGGGGCCAGTCGACGGCGCCCGGCTACCTCTCCGACCTGGCCTCGGACATCCCGTTGCTGGGCGGGGTGGCTCAGCCGGACTACGAGGCGATCGCCGCGGCCAAGCCCGACCTGATCCTGGTCGACGGCACCAGCATCAACAACAACCCGGACGCACTGAAGATCCTCGCCAAGATCGCACCGACCGTCTCCACCGGCTTCGCGGGCGGAGACTGGCGGGCGAACTTCACGCTCGTCGCCGACTCGCTCAATCGGGTCGGCGAGGGGGCGAAGGTCCTCGAGGAGTACGACGACCAGGTCGCCGACGCCCGGCGCCAGTTGACGGCCTACGCCAAGGACACCTTCTCCATCGTCCGCTGGCAGGGCGGCTCGGCCTCCCTGATCCTCACCGAACTGCCGGCCGGGGTGGCGCTCACCGACCTCGGCCTGAAGCGGCCTCCGTCTCAGGACCACCCGGGTCGGGGTCACAGCGACCCGGTGTCGCTGGAGAACCTGGACCGGATCGACGCCGACTACATCTTCTTCGGCACCCTCGGCGGCTCGTCGGTGGACAACACCAACGCGGGTGGTGACAGCGACGTCGCCGCCGCCGAACAGGCCCTGGCCCAAGCCGAGCAGGTGCCCGGCTTCACCGGCCTGCAGGCCTATCGAGACGACCACATCATCCCGGTCGACGGGTCGCTGTGGACCTCGACGGGCGGGCCGCTGCTCATGTCACGCATCGTCACCTCAGTCACGGAGGCACTCCGATGAACCCCTTCACTCCCATCCGCTCGGGCCGCTGGACCGCGGGACTGGTCGCACTGGCCGTGACGGCGGCAGCCGCTCTCGTGGGTCTCGCCCCGGCCGGCCCGGCCGCCGCGGCCGTCGCCTGCACACCCACCTCGGAGTCGCCGACGGTGACGTTGACCGACACCACCGCCACGCTGGGCGGCAAGCTCCGTTTCACCGGCACCGGCTGGTGCAACTCGGTCGACGGCGGGTCGCGGATCGCGGTCAAGGTCGACGACGGTGCCTACAGCCACGTCGATGACAGTGTGCACGCCAACCTGACCGTGTGGGCGATCGTCGACGCTGCCGCGGACGACGGCACCTTCAGCGCCAGCATCACTCTTCCCGACGGCACCACCAAGACCTCCACTCCGGCCTTCCCGACCGGCGAGCACACGCTGCGACTGCTGACGGGCTCGCTCAAGGAGGACGACCCCGCACGCACCGTGCAGTCCGCGGCCTTCACCGTCTCGAAACCGTCGACTCCGACCGTCGCCGGCTGCGAGCCCACCACGCCCGACGCCACCGTGAGCCTCGGCTCGACGAAGGTGGCGATGGGCGGCAAGCTCAAGATCACCGGCACCGGTTGGTGCCATCCGACCAACGGTGGGTCGCGGATCGCGATCAAGCTCGACGACGGTGCCTACAGCCACGTCGACGACAGCGTGCATCCCAACCTCACGGTGTGGGCGATCGTCGACGCCGATCCCGAGGACGGCGCCTTTGCCGCGACCGTCAAGCTGCCGGACGGCACCACCAAGACATCGACGCCGGCCTTCCCGAAGGGATCGCACACGCTGAGGTTGCTCACCGGATCGCTCAAGGACGGTGACGCGGTGCGCACCGTGCAGTCCGACCCGTTCACCGTCGGTGCCTACCGGCCCAACGGCACGCCCGACCCGATCAACGCGAAGAAGCTCCGCAAGGCCAACAAGCACGGCGTGACCGCCACGAAGAAGGGCAAGAAGCTGACGGTCAAGGCGCCGCAGACGAAGGTCGGCTCCTGGGTCTACGTCAGCCTCTATGCCAAGGACGGCTCCCCGCGCTACCCCTGGCCGTCCTGGCAGCGCCTCGGCAAGGGACACAAGGTCACCTTGTCGCTCAAGGGCAAGGGGCTGACCGGCAAGGCTCGGCTCGTCGTCCAGAGCGGCGATGCCGGTCGAGTCGGCAAGCTCCTCGGCTGGACCAAGGTGAAGCTCGGCAAGGCCAAGACCACCCCCGGCTGCGTCGGCTCGTGCGGCAAGCCGCCAGCCCCCGCCGCTCCCGGCTCCACCACACCGACCGACGGCAGCGGGGCCACCACGGCCACACCTACGGCGCCAGAGCCGCCGCTGGCGTCGTACGACGCCCTCGACCCGGGCGACCACGGCTCCGTCAAGGGCCGCCTTGCCGATGGTGTGCTCACCGTGAAGGTGGGCGACGCCGCAGCGGGAAGCCTGGTCTACCTCTACGTCTACACCCCCACCGACACGCTGCCAGTCGGCTGGGCCACGGTCGACGACAAGCACACCGTCGCCCTCGACCTGGGCAGCCTTGGTGCGAGCTATGCGGGCGTGACCGTGCAGGACTCGGCGGGTGCGCTGCTCGGCTGGGCCCCGGTGGCCCTGCCGGCCACGGCCTCGACTGCGGATGACACGGCCACGGTCGCCACCACGGCGTCGTCCGCGGCGGTGGCTCCCGCGGCAGCATCGACCGCTCAGCGCGTGTGGGTCGGGACGACCGATGGGCTGCTGCTCGCCACGGGAGCCCTGCTGTTAGTGGCCGCGGCGCTGCTGACCGGCCGGAGGGGCGGCAGCCTGGCCCGGCACGCCGTGCCGGCCCAGTGACGCTAGTCGTTCGCCTGCTGGGCGCCGTGGCCGCCGCTGCCCTCCTCGTCGGAGTGGGCTGGGTCGCGATGGCGGTGCCGCCAACCGGTCCGGGACCGGACACTCCCGGCACGAGTGGATCGGTCAGCCCCCGGTCGCTCCGGGCCGGGCAGACGCTGAGCTTTCGGATCAGCGGGTTCCCCGGCGGCGAGATCGTCTACATCAAGATCGACGACGGCAAGGTGTGCAGCCAGTCGGGCGTCCATGGCGCCTGCGTGGTGGCCCAGCAGCGGATCCCTTCCTCCGGAGCGGTGTCCGGCTCGCTGGTCCTGCCCGGGGACCTGAAGCCGGGTGCGCACTGGTTGCGGTTCCTCGCCAGCAAGAAGGTTTACGACGCCAACGGCGACTATCAGGGCGTCAAGGGCTACACGCTGCGCGGCAACAGCGACTTCACCGTGCTGTCGGGCTCGACCAATCCAGGCTCTTCGACCCAGTCGCCCGGCTCCTCGACCGCGCCAAGCCAGTCCGCCTCGGCTGCTGACCAGGGCGACGCGGGGATCCCCGAAGCCGGCGCCACCTTGTCGGTGTCGCCGGCCGCCGAGACCTCGTCGGGTCCCACGGCCGGCGACCCGGCTGGTGAGCGGCCCGCGGAGAGCGACCCCGCGACCGAACAGGTCACCGCCGCCGCCGACGAGACGACGGCTGCGAGCTTCCCCGTCGTGGGGGTCGTCGGTCTCGCGGTGCTGGTCGGTCTGGCCCTGCTGGTGTTGGTCACCGGTCGCCGGGCCCGTGAGTGAGGCCCGACGCCGACGCCTGCTCGTGTTGCTCGGCTCGTTGATCGTGTTGGCGCTCGCCCTCCTCGCCAGCCTTCTGCTCGGCTCGCACGCGCTGGCCCCGAACCGAGTCCTCGACCTGCTGCTGCACGACGACGGGAGCACCGAGGCCGCGGTGATCCGGGGACAGCGGCTGCCCCGGACCCTGTTGGCCGCGGCCGTCGGCGCGGCCTTGGGGCTCGCGGGCGCCCAGATGCAGGCACTGACCCGCAACCTGCTCGCCGACCCCGGCATCTTGGGCGTCAATGCCGGCGCGAGCCTCCTGGTGGTCGTGGCCGTCGCGCTGGTCGGAGTGACCGGGATCGGGTTCTATCTCTGGTTCGCCTTCGCGGGTGCCGCGATCACCGCCATCGGGGTCTACGTGCTGGCTGGCGCCGGGCGTCAGAGCGCGACACCGACGCGACTCGCGCTCGCGGGCGTCGCCGTCAGCGCGGCACTCACGGCGTCGACACAGACCGTGATCTTGCTGGACCAGGAGGCCTTCAACGAGTTCCGCTTCTGGGTGACCGGCTCCCTGGAGGGGCGGGGTTGGGACGTGCTGCTCACCGTCGCCCCCGTGCTCGTGGTCGGGGCGGTGGTCGCTCTGGCGATCTCCCCGGCGCTTGGCGCGCTCGTCCTCGGCGAGGACGCTGCGCACGGGCTGGGCGTCCGCGTGCCGCGCACTCGCGTGCTCGCGACGGTCGCGATCACCGTGCTGTGCGGGGCGGCCACGGCAGCGGTCGGGCCGATCGTGTTCGTCGGTCTGGCAGTGCCGATGATCGCGCGGCACCTGGTCGGCCACAACCAGCGCTGGGTGGCGGTCTGCTCACTCGTGCTCGGCGCGTGTTGGCTGTTGGGTGCCGACATCGTGGCGCGGATCTTGGTCGCACCGCAGGAGTTGGCCGCCGGCGTCGTCGCCGCCATCGCCGGTGCACCCGTCTTCGTGGCGGTCGTCAGCCGACGGAAGGTGCCGGCACTGTGACCGTGGGACTGGAGAGGGCCATGACCGCACCGGGCCGGAGGGCTGGTCGGGTGACCCTGCGCTGGCGGGGCTGGTCGCTTCGGTTCCGGATCCGCAGCGTGCTGGTGCTGCTGGCGAGCGTGGCGGCGATCGCCGCCGCCGCGGTGATTGGACTGCTGCTGGGCGACCTGGACCTCTCCTTCGCCGAGGTGTTGCGCGCCCTGACCGGTCGCTCCAGCGATCCGTTGGCGACCTACTTCGTCACCGAGGTCCGGCTGCCCCGAGTGGTGACCGCGCTGGTGGTCGGTGCGGCACTCGGGATCGCCGGTGCGGTGTTCCAGAATCTGACCGGCAATCCGCTCGGAAGCCCGGACGTCATCGGCTTCACGACTGGTGCCGCCACCGGGGCCCTGGTGTTGATCATCGTGGTAGGCGGTGGTCCGACGGCCGTCGCGTTCGGTGCGCTGCTGGGTGGGCTGGGCACGGCCGCACTCGTCTGGTTGCTCACCCGACGCACCGGGCTGACCGGGCAGCGACTCGTCCTGGTCGGGCTCGGCGTCGGCGTCGGCCTGGCCGCTCTCAACACCCTGCTGGTCGCCCGTGCCTCGCTGGTCGCCGCGCAGACGGCGGCACAGTGGCTCGCTGGCTCCCTCAATGCGGTGCTCTGGCCACGGACCGGCTGGACCGCGGTCGCCGTGCTCCTGCTGGTCGTGCCGCTGTGCTGGCTCTCCCGGCCGCTGTCGATGCTCCCGCTGGGCGAGGACGTTGCGATCGCCTCGGGTGTGCCCGTGCAGAGGCTGCGCACCGCCTTGGTGCTGCTCGCTGTCGGTCTGGTGTCGGTGGCGACAGCGGCGACGGGTCCGATCGGCTTCGTCGCGCTCGCTGCGCCCCAGGTCTCACGCCGACTAATCGGTGTCCCCAGCCCCGGCCCGATCGGCTCCGGGATCACCGGCGCCTTGCTGGTGCTGGTCAGCGACCTGCTCGCCCAGCATCTGTTCTCGCCGACGGAGCTGGCCGTCGGAGTCGTCACCGGCACCCTCGGCGGTGCCTATCTGGTCGCCCTGTTGGCGCTGGAGTGGAGGAAGTCTCGATGAGCCGACTCACTGTCGAGGGACTGGCCGCGGCGTACGACGGCCGCCTGGTGCTCGCCGACCTGGACCTACAGGTGCCGGACGGCCGGTTGACGGTCATCGTCGGCCCCAACGCGTGCGGCAAGTCAACGCTGCTGCGCTGCCTGGGTCGAATGCTCAAACCGGCCGACGGAGCCGTGCTGCTCGACGAGACAGCGGCAGCCGAGTGGCCCGCCAAGGCCTACGCCCGGGTCCTCGGCATGCTGCCGCAGAGCCCGCACGCCCCCGACGGGATGACGGTGGAGGAGCTGGTCGCCAGGGGTCGCTACCCCCACCAGGGCCTGCTCCGGCAGTGGTCGGAGGCGGACGAGACCGCCGTGGCGGCTGCCTTGGCGGCAGCCGACGTCGCCGACCTGGCCGACCGCGGGATCGACGAGCTCTCCGGTGGCCAACGCCAGCGGGTCTGGCTCGCGATGACGCTCGCGCAGGAGACGCCGCTGCTGCTGCTCGACGAGCCCACCACCTATCTGGACCTCTCCCACCAGCTCGAGGTGCTCGACTTGACCCGACGGCTGGTCGAGGGAGGTCGCACCGTGGTGGCGGTGCTGCACGACCTGCACCTGGCGTTCCGCTACGCCGAGCACCTCATCGTGATGTCGCGGGGCCGCATCGTCGTCCAGGGAGCGCCGGGCGAGGTGGTGACCGCGGAGTTGATCGAACAGGTCTACGACCTGCCCTGTCGGATCCTGAGCGATCCGGTCTCGGGCACGCCTTTGGTGATCCCCGAGGAGCGGCCGCGATGAACCGGCCACCGAAGGTCCCGCGCCCGACCCCGGTGCCTCGGGTGCGCTCGGCGGCGATCGATGCGCTCGCCGCTGTTGACGTCGATCGGTTCTGGCAGGACCTGTCAGCCCTGCCCTTGGTAGCGCCGACCGGAGATGGACGGTCGATCGTGACCTTCTGCTGGCGCGATCCCTCGGCCGCTGACGTGTTGCTCTTTGCCAACCGCCTCACCGACGAGACCAGCCTCGCCGACACCATGCTCGAGCGACTCCCCGGCTCCGACTTGTGGCACGTCTCCTTCTTGATGGACGACGACTGGCGGGCGTCGTACTCCTTCCTGGTCCGGCGACACGGCGAGCTTCGCCCCGTGGGAGACCGACGGGCAGGTCGCCTTGCGGGCTGCCCTCGACCGTGGCCACCCAGATCCGCTCAACCCGGCGACCTGCCGCAACCGGGCCGGCGTCGTGCAGTCGGTCGTCTCCTTGCCGGATGCTCCTCCGCAGCCGTGGCTGGCGCCTCGCCCGGATGTTCCGGCTGGTCGGGTGACCGAGGTGACCGGCCCCGATGGGCGGCCGGTCTGGCTCTACGATCCGGCCGGCCTCGATCCGGGTGCGGCACTGCCCCTGCTGGTCGCGCTCGATGGCGAGGTCTGGGTGTCGACGCAGTCGCTGCCGACCATCCTGGACAACCTGATCGCGGACGCTGCCCTGCCGCCCGTGCGAGCGGTGCTGCCCGCCTCGGGCGGGCGGGAGGCGCGGTGGGCCGAGTTGGGCTCCGGTGCCGGCGGCGTCGGCTTCGTGGTCGACGAACTGGTGCCGTGGGCGGGGACTGTGCGTGGGGTGGCGAGGGATCGCGTGGTCGTCGCCGGGCAGAGCCTCGGCGGGCTGACCGCGCTGCGCTGCGGGCTGCTTCGGCCCGAGGTCGTGTCCGGTGTGGTGAGCGAGTCGGCGAGCCTGTGGCAGGACCCGCTCGTCGATCGGGTCGGATCCGCAGCGGGACGTGGGCCTCGGATCCATCTCGCCTGGGGAGCCCAGGAGTGGGTGCTGGCACCGCCGCACGAGGCGCTGGCCCACCGGCTCGATGCTGGCGGCTGGGTGGTGCACGAGGCCCTGCACAACGGCGGCCATGACTACGCCTGGTGGCGAGGCGACCTGGCTGACGGGCTGCGGTGGGTGCTCGGCTGACTGGCTGCGACGGGGGTAGTCTCGCCGAATGAGCTTTGCAGTAGCCGCAGACTCCTACGACCAGTTCATGGGTCGCTTCTCCCGACCCCTCTCGGCGGCACTGCTCGACGACTTCACCCTCACCCCCGGTGATCGGGCCCTCGACGTGGGCTGCGGCACGGGAGCGCTGACCGCAGCATTGGTGAGCGCCCTCGGTGCGGAGCAGGTCAGTGCGATCGACCCGTCGGAGTCGTTCGTCGAGGCGATGCGCTCCCGCTTCCCCGGCGTCGACGTCCGGCACGGGCGGGCCGAGCAGCTGCCCTTCCCTGATAACTCCTTCGACCTGGTGCTCGCCCAGTTGGTGGTGCACTTCATGGCCGACCCGGCCGGTGGGCTGCGTGAGATGGGTCGAGTGCTGCGTCCCGGCGGCACGGTGGCTGCGTCGGTCTGGGACCACGGTGGGGGAGAGGGCCCGTTGGTGGGCTTCTGGCGCGCGGTGCTCGATCTGGATCCCACTGCCGAGGACGAGGGCGCACTGGCTGGGGCCCGACCCGGCCAGCTCGCCGAGCTCGCCGTCGCGGCCGGACTGAGCGACGTCGACGAGCGCGAGCTGTGGATCGAGGTCGGCTTCGACACCTTCGAAGAGTGGTGGACGCCGTTCACGCTCGGTGTGGGGCCCGCAGGCGCCTACGTCGCCGGACTGGACGCCGTCCGTCGTGAAGCATTGCGCGCGCACTGTGCCGAGCGGCTCCCCGAGCCGCCGTTCACCCTGCGGGCGCGGGCATGGTGCGTGCTGGCGAGCGTCGCGTAGATCACCTCAAGTTCTCGGCGGCCCTCTGTGTGGTGACGCTGTCGATTCTCGACCGGCTCGTTCGTCAGTGAGAGTGAAGACATCCCACAGGAGGTTCCATGCTATCGCCCCACCGCTATCTGCTCCTGCTGCCCGCACCCGAGGAGGAATGGGCAGCGCTGCCGGAGTCCGAGCACGAGCTCGGCATGGAGAACCATCGACGGTTCAACCAGGCCCTGGCTGCACGCGGACACCGGGTGGTGACGGCCAGCCCGCTCGAGCCCTCCGACCGGGCGGTGTCGATGCGCAACACCGGCCGCGGCTCGGCGGTCGTCACCGACGGGCCGTTCACGGAGACCGCCGAGCAGATCGTCGGGTTCTACCTGATCGAGACCACCGACGAGGAAGACCTGCTCGCCGTCGTCCGAGAGCTCGCCGAGGGCGGTGACCACGTGGAGCTCCGCAAGCTTGTCAGCGGCTGACGCGTTCTTAGTCTCTCGGGTCGACAAGGACTAGCTGGTGCCAGCGGTCGGTATATGCGTCGTACGCACCAGTAGCCTTCGCGCCCGCGGAGATCAGCGGACCAGGGTGACCAGGTCGTGGGCGCCGTCGGGGCGGGCGGCCTCGACGTAGAAGCGGGTGCGACCGTCGGGGAGGGGGACGGCGCTGGCGTAGCGCCAGGCGCCGTCGGAGTACGGCGAGGCGAGGGGTGCCTCGTCGTCGGCGACCAGGCGTTCGCCATCCCACCGAGCGACGCCGGTCCTCTCGTGCCAGTTGGAGGCGGCGTCCGGCCGTCCGTCGTACAGCACCACCAGCGGCTCCTGGCTGAGCACCGTCGTGACCCGGGCGCCACGTGCGTCCCACTCGCCGGGTCGGCCGGCGAGCACCTCGCCCTGGTCGGCCCAAGTCAGCCCATCGGCGCTGGTGAGCAGGCGAGTCGTCATCCGGTCCTCGTGACCGGACTCGGTGAGCGGATGGCAGCACAGCCACATCCGCCAGCCGTCGCCGGTGCGCTCGATGACGGGGTCCTTCACGGCGACCCGATCATTGCCTGGCAGCACCACCTGCCGGTGACCGTCGGCGAGCGTCTCGGGGGTCGGGGCGGTCAGTGAGTCGACCCACCAATGCTTGGACCCGGGGGTCGCGCACGAGAGATACAGGCGCCAGCCGAGGCCGGGCACCGGCACCAGCACCGGGCGCTCGAACGACTCGCAGCCGAAGGTGTCGCGGCCGATCTCCGTGACCTGCTCGAAGCTGACTCCGTCGGTGGATCGGGCGACGACCACCGACACTCCGCGCCCTTCGTCGAGCGGGCGGCGGACGCGATAGGTCAACCAGATCGTGCCCTCCACGAGCACCGCGCTCGCTGCGCCCGACCAGTTGCCCGGCCCGGCGCCGGGTGCCGGCGCGACGATCTCGACAGCGTCGTCGTACGACGGCAGGGGCGGCAGCGTGTCCACGGTCATGCGGCGATCATAGTGGACCACTTTGGTCGACTATGGCAGCGGAGGGTGAAGGCCAGGCCCTTGTGTCAGGGCGGGCCGCCTGGCCCGGCGGATCGGCCAGGCGATCAGGGCGCCCACGCCGATCGGCGGCACGCTGATGATGACGGCGAGGATCACCTCCAGCGGCCACAGGTTGTGGGAGGTCGGATCGGCGGCCGGGTCCACCAGCACGCGGCCGAGAACGGCGATGGGCGTGCAGGCGAACATGGCGCCGAGCACCAGCCAGATCTGGCTCCGCATCAGGGAGCACGCGACGACCGTGCCGACCACGAGGGCCCCTTGGACGAGGAAGAAGGAGCCGAAGATCCCGTCGTCCTGGACGCTTGCATAGCTGCTCGCCCAGTAGGGCACGGCGATCACCGCGGTCGTCACGGCCACGGCCAGCAGAGCGACCGGGAGGTCGCTCTCTGTGGAGGCACTCTCGGGTGGCCCCTCCGGGTGGCGGATCAGATCCGTTTCCATCCCGGCAGTGTCGCATCGGGCGGGTCCACACGAGGTGGGTTTGGCCGAACCGTCCTTCGGGCGCCGTCCGTGTGGGTCACTTCACGGTGTAGGACGGCAGCGGCGGATCCCAGGTGAGCCTGACGCTCGGCTCGTTGCCCTTCTGCACGTCGTCGGGATAGCGGCCGGTGCCGGTGTAGTGCGTGCCGTCGAGCACCAGGTCGACGGAGTAGGTGAACGGGCCGGGACCGATGCGGGTGGCCGCCGATCCGTCGCGGAGGGTGAAGAAGAGGTTGCCGGCGTCGGTGCACGCCCCGGGGCCTCGGGGCACGAACTGGACGGACTCGCCGGTGCTGCTGGTCACGGTGATGGTGGCCTCGGCGGAAGCGGGCTGGGTCGCGAGGTCGCTGATCGACAACTCGACGCCGTAGGAGTCGAGCTTCCCGTCGTGGTCGGCGAGGACGGCTGCGATACCGGCGGCGGGCTTCGGTGCTCGGCCAGCGGTCGGCGTGGTCCAGCCGAAGCTGTAGACGACGTCGCCGCCGCTGGGAGCGCGGCCGAAGACGTCCACCCGATAGCTCCCGGCGGGTCCGGCGGGCTCGAGGAGCACATGGTGACCGTCGTAGGGCTTGGCTGAGTAGCTGATCGACCGCGCGCACTTGTCTTTGACCCCGGTCTCGACGAAGGTGACCGACCAGCGCATGTCTGCCTCCGGTGACCAGGCGATCACCTGGTCGGGGCTGCCTACCTGGGCGAGGTCCGGCGGCGGGAAGCCGTCGACGCAGCCGTTCCCCCAGCAGGCCGTCCACGCACGCAAGGCCACCTCGCGATCCTCCAATTGCAGAACGAGATTCGGCATCTCGCCCGTCGGGCCGTCGGTCGAGGTGGGCACGCTGGTCGGCGTCCCGGGCGTGCTGTCCGTCGTCGGCGTGGTCGAAGTGGTCGGCTCGGAGGTCTGGCCCGATCCGGTCACCTGGTGGGGCGCTCCGCCTCCGGTCAGGGCGGGCACGACGATGGCGATCGCTGCTACGGCGCCGGTGGCTGCGACCACTGCCGAGACCTGCCGTCGCCGGCGTCGACGTGCGCGCGCCACGACCTCCTCGAACGGCGTGACCGAGTCGGGTGTCTGGTCGGCTACGCGGTCGCGCAGATTCTCAGCGAAGCTCATGGTCTTCCTCCAACAGTGGTGCCAGCGCTGATCGAGCGCGGCTCAGCCGGGACTTGACCGTCCCGGGCGCGACACCGAGCAGGCTGGCGATCTCGGCGACGGACAGATCGTGGAGGTAGTGCAAGAGCACGACCGCACGGTGCGTCAGCGGCAATGTCGCCAGCGCGGCGTCGACGTCGACCGAGTGCTCGACCGTGGCGCTGGGGCCCGGAGTGGTCAGCGGCGCGGTCGTGGACAGTCGGCGCAGGCCCAACGTTGCGACCTGGCGCCGACGCGCTCGGGAGATCGCAGCCCGGGTCGCGACCTGACGCAGCCACGCCACCGGGTCGTCGTACTCACGAACCTTCGGCCAGTGCTGCAGCAGCTTCACGAAAGCGTCCTGGGTGAGCTCCTCGGCGTCCGTGCGGCTGCCGGTGAGCACCGTGAGGTAGCCGACCAGGCCGCGCGCCGACGACGCGTAGACCTCCGCCACCTCGGTGTCCCAGCGCGACCTCACACCTCTGACACGCGCGAGGCCGGGGTCTGGTTCCATCGGTGGCCTCCCGGTCTCGGTCCAGCGGCGGGTGGACTCAGCTGCTGGTCAGCACGACCAGTTGCTGGGTCGCGCGGGTCATCGCGACATAGCGGTCCACCGCGCCCTCGATGCCCTCGCCGAAGTCTGCCGGATCGACGAGGACGACCAGGTCGAACTCGAGCCCCTTGGCCAGTTCTGGCGTGAGCCAGCGGACCTGTGGGTTCGCGGGCAGTGCGTCGTCCTCGACGTCGACGACACTGATCACGCAGGCGATCCCGTCGCCGTGCTCGGTGAGCCAGGAGTCGAGGATCGCGTGAAGCTGCGAGCGCTCGCCATGCCGGACCGGGACACCCGTGCTGCGGATCGAGGTCGGCACGTTGGCGTCGGGCCGCTCCGCCCGGATGACCGGCTCGGCCTCGACCATCACCTCCTCCGGTGTGCGGTAGTTGATGCTGAGCGTGGCCAGCTCGATCCGGTCCAGCCCGATTCGTCGGAGCCGCTCCTCCCACGATTCGGTGAAGCCGTGCCGTGCCTGGGCACGGTCCCCGACGATGGTGAGGCTGCGGGCCGGGCTGCGCCGCAGCAGGATCTGCCACTCGGCGTCGGTCAGCTCTTGGGCTTCGTCGACGACGACGTGGGCGAACGGCCCCACGAGCAGGTCTGGGTCTTGGGTCGGCAGCGCCGACTCGTCGACCAGGATGGTGAGCAGCGCCTGCCAGATGTCCTCACGCGCCTCGTTGTGCGGCATGTCCGGCTCGGTGGCCTCGAACGCCTCGGCCCAGTCGGCCGGGCTGAGCCACAGGTCGGCGTACGACGTCTCCACCACCATCCCCTCGGTGGGTGCCTCCTCGTAGAGCCTGACGGCCGGCTCGATGGCGCCCACCATGTCGGCCGTGGCCTTCAGCCTCGCCACCTCGGGGTCGGCCTCCGGCTCGGCTGTACTGCCTTCGGGGACCAGGTCCGCAGGGTGCAGGTCTGCACGCCCTCCTCGCCGAGACTGGGCAGCACGTCGGGGACGTAGGCCAGATTGGGCTGGCGCGGCCCGACGAAGAGGACGCCTCCGCGATGGTGGCCGAGCCGCGGATCGGCGTACAGCAGGTACGCCGCCCGGTGCAGCGCCACCACCGTCTTGCCGGTGCCCGGCCCGCCGTCGACGACCAGCGCGCCGGGCGACCCCGCTCGGATGATCGCGTCCTGGTCGGCCTGGATGGTGCCGAGCACGTCTCGCATCCGAGGTGAGCGGCTGTCGCCGAGGCTCGCGATGAAGGCCGACTGGTCGTCGAGCGCAGCGCGGTTTGCCAGGCCGTCGGCGGTGAAGGCCTCGTCCCAGTAGTCGGTGATCCGGCCGTCGGTCCAGCGGTATCTCCGGCGGCTGACCAGGCCCATCGGCTGCGCGTGGGTGGCCGCGAAGAACGGCTCGGCCGCGGAGTCTCTTCGGCCGGCGATTCTCCACCGCCGAGGGGGTCTTGCCACAAGCCCCCCGCTCGGCTATAGATTGAAAGTGGAGGGCCAGGTGCGCCGGCGCCGACTGCGGTCGTCCGAGACGATGCGGCGACGCAGGCGAAGATCTATTCATGGCATTCGACGCGCCCGGGCCCTGGGGACTCTCGTGGTCTTACTTCGCGCTGCTCGTCGTGCCGCTGTCGTCGGTCATGAGCGCGGCACTGACAGTGGTACGCCGCCGCGACATTTCGGTCAGGCTCCGTGCCGAGCTTAGTTGGTGCGCACGGTCGGTATATGTGTCGTACACACCAGTAGCCGTGCGACAGGCTCAGTCTCCCGCCAGCATCGGGGCCGTCTCGGTGGTGAAGTCTTGATGTGTGCGGCAGGCCCCGGTGTCGAGGTCGCAGGTGGTGACGTCCCAGGTGTCGAACATCGTCGTGGTGTTAGGGATGAATCCAGAGACCGGTGGCGATGGACTCGGCGCTGGCCGCCCACCGGACACGAGGACGACGGTCTTGTCATCGGCGAAGGCGACGCCGAGGATGGACCGCTCGGATGTGCGGGAGAGGTCGAGGTCGAGCGAGCTCCCGGATCCGACCCTGAACAGTTTGGTGCGGTCGCCAGTCGACACCGCGACGTAGGTGCCGCCGGGTGAGAGGCGGGCGTCTTCTCCCCGGTAGTCGGAGAAGACATCGTTTGTCGCGGGGGTGACTCTGAGCCGGTGCGACCACCCCTGACCTGGCGACCAGGTGCGCGTGATCTCTACTCCTGCCCGCCGATCGACCATGTCGGTGTTGACTGATGTCTCACGCTGCGGGTCGGGTGTGTCGGGTGTCCACGACCAGTCCCCGTTCTGCGTGGCGTAGTAGACGCGACCGTGGTCGATGGAGATGGGATAGCTGCCGTCATCGAGCCGGCCCCATCGTGGCCCGCGGTAGGGCAGCGCCAAACGGCCAACCTCGGCTTCCTGGGCGAGGTCATAGACGACCAGCTCCGGGGCCTGGTCACCTGGGTCGACCCAGGCCAGCCAGCGCTCCGCATCTCCCGCCGCCATCGGCGCACCTGGCACCTTGCTTCCCACTGTGGTGCGATCACCTTCGGCGTTGACCACGACCACCTGTCCGGCCTCAGTGCCGTACGCCGCTCCGTCGTACAGGGCGACCACCTCGGTGGGTTGGGACACCGGCAGCTCGATGTGAGTGAGGTGCAGAGTGTCGTCGCCCCACCACGGAAGGGGCAGTGGGTTGTCGCGTTCAACCGGTCCCACGGGCGCGATCGACGAATCCTGCCGGATGACGATCGACCCGGTCATGAGGAGCGCGCCCACTAGTGCCACTGTCCCGCCGATCGTGGTGGTTCGGCGCCGGCGTACTCGCTGTTGCCCCTGCCGCACAACCGTGTCGACCGGCGGTGGGCCGACCCTGACGTCGGCCGAGGCCGCGCGGATGGCCCGCACCACGTCTGCTTTGCTCACGAGATCGCCCTCCTCAGCGCTTCGGTGTCGATCCGAGCGATCGCCCTGGCAACCCTGCTCTTGACGGTTCCGGCTGGGACGCCGAGCACGGCCGCGACCTGGGCCTCCGACAGGTCTGCCACGAACCGCAACACGAGCACTTCGCGATGTTCGGCGCTGAGCTGCTGCAGAGCGCGGGTCAGCGTCATCCGGAGATCGAGCTTCCGCAGCGTGGTCCGGTGCCGGATGGTCGAACGGCTCTGCTGTTGGCCGTTCGCCCCACCAGCGTCGACGTCGGCTGCTGGCCCAGGTGTTCAGGAGTATCCGGTACACATATGCGTCTCGGTCATTCGCGCGCTCGACGCGGTCCCAAGAGGCGTAGCAACGCACCAGCGCTGTCTGGGCAACGTCCTCTGCCTCGTCGACCGCGCATCCCAGGACCACCAACGACCGCACCATCGAGACCCACCGGGCACGCATATAGGAGGCGAAGTCAGCGACGTCGCGCATGCGAACTCCCGGGTCGGGCGGTCCTGGTCACCTTGTCAGACGCCGACCTTCGGCAAACGGGTTCCCTCCTTCTGCGCGGACCCGGTCAGTCGGACGTGTTGAGCAGCTCGGTCGAGGGTGCGACCTGTTTGCACCACTCGTCGAAGTGGGCTCGGTCCTTGCTCAGCCCGCGCGGCCAGAGGTGGTCGACCAGCACCCGCTGGCCGTCTGCTTCCTTCGGCGGGTCATACGCTCGCCGCACCCGGACCTGCGGTGCCCTTGTCATGGGATCCCCTCGCTCCTGCGAACGTCCCTAGCCGCTGGGCGTGCACTCGCACGGTATCCCGTCGATTGTGTTCTCCCGCATGGGCTGGCGACAGCGATGAGAGCCGCCGATTAGGTGCCTGGGCCCCGAGTACGGCGGCCAGAGTCTCTCGGGAAGCTACGCGGTCGGACGAACGGTGACCCTCATGCGGAGAGCGATGTCGTAGAGCCACTCGCTGTCTGCTGGAGTGGCGAAGATGCGTGAGTCGGGATCATCTGGAAGTGGTGTGAGGTCGGCTGCGGCGACACGGTCCGCGAAGAGGCAGTAGGCGCGAACGCTGTTGAGCTTTCGCGACATCCAGACCACACCGTCCGCACCTGCCGCGTGGGCGGCGTGCGCCCACTCGACGGTGAAGAGGTATTGATCGGAGTCGGTGTCGGTGAGATCGCGCGGGTGGAGGTCGAACCGGCGCAAGCCGTCGGAGTGCAGTTGCGCCAAGTTCAGGGTGCGCTTGCCGGCGAGCGGAGTCAGCACCTTCTGGATCCAGCGGCTTCTTGGCAGGTGCGCGTGCGGTACGGCGTCGTGCAGGACCGACTCATGGACGGCCGCCTCCGGTGTTGCCGCGGAGTAGTGGACCGGCATCGGAGGGTCTCCGAAGAACGACCAGCGCAGTGCAGAGCCGAATCCCGGGTTGAACCGTCTGCCGTCGTCGACTGTCCCGTCCGGCAATCGAGGCTCATGGACTCGAAAGATGCGGGTGCCCGTCGGCAGCGGCTCCCACAGCGGATCGAACGGGTCAGGCGGATCTGGAACCCTGCGGTCGGTCACCAGACTCCCGCGGTCTCGTTCTCGACCAGACCGAGCACGAGCTCCCGGTGGCCCTGGTCGAGTGCCTCGACGGGGCTGCGCCCCCCGAGGCGTCCGTTGGGCGCCGCCAACCACAAGATGATGTCCTCGTCATCCCAGCCTGTGTCACGCAGTGGAGCGACGATCTCGTTCCAGCCCGCGCGCAGACCGCGCTCATCGAACTGGAATCCCGGGTAGAGGAGTCGTCGCCCCCGTCGATAGCCGACCAGCCCCTTCGCCTTGGCCTTGCTGGCCACCGATCTGGAGGTGGGGGAGGCCCCGACGAGCTGGGCATATTGGCCGGCATCGAGCACGCCGTAGCGAGACTCGATGCAGCGCCACCTCTGGTCGACGAGGGCGATCTGTCCAGCCGTGCCGGGGCCGATGGGGACAGGCTGATTGGCGACGGTGTCTGTGATGTGACGGAGGACGCCCTCGCGGACCGTCAGGGTCTCGAGAAGCCCGGCAACCGCGCTGAGTCCAGCCGGGTTGCGGGAGGTGTACTCGAGCAACTCGCTGATCGCGCCGCGCAAGTCCTCCGCGTTGTCGGCAAGCTTGGCGGGAACGTCGATCTCGATCGTGGTCACGTCGCACCTCCACGGCAACGATAGCACCTATATCCGCAATCGTTTCTAATGTATCCACGGTCGCCGCGGAGCCTCGTCGGTGGCGCAGAGAGCGATGGGAGGTTTAGCGTCGGTGCGCCGGGGGAGGTGCATGGATGTATCCGCTGCTGGGGTTGGCGTGGACACAGTTGTGGCGCCGCCGATCCCGGACGGTGGCGATGCTGGTGGGTCTGGTGGTCGCCTCGGCGGGGTTCAGTGTGTTGACTGCGCAGACGAGGGCTGAGACGTTGGCGGTGCGGGGCACGGTCAACGCCAACGCGCGGTCGGCGTACGACGTGTTGGTGCGGCCGACGGGGTCGGTCTCGCAGGCTGAGGCGTCGGATGGCCTGGTGCAGGCGCAGTTCTTGTCGGGGATCCAGGGTGGGATCTCGATGAAGCAACTGCACCAGATCCGCCGGATTCCTGATGTCGAGGTCGCTGCTCCGGTTGCAGTGATTGGGTATGTGGTGCCCAAGGTGCAGGTTCCGGTGCTGGAGAAGCATCGGTTCGCGTTGACTGGTGATCGGACGCTGTTTCGGATCCGCTCAACGTGGCACCTCGACAACGGTGCGACAGTGGTTCGGTCGGCTCCGCGGTATCAGTATGTGACGGCCCACGAGCTGGTCGCGCCGCGCTTGGTGTTCGGGCGGTACTTCGAGGTCGGACCGCAGGGTGACTACTTGACCAACGCGCCGGTCAAGACCCGCCACGACTCACAACAGGTGCCGGTGCTGGTCCCGACCGAGTCCTCGACGAAGGTGAGGGCCTCCTACCGGGTGGACAGGCTCCCGGCCGAGTACGCCGAGGCGTTCGGCAACGGGCACGGCCTGACCGGCGCCGCTACCGCACCAGGGACCTTGATGCTGCGCGGCCAGGCCAACCAGAGCGTGGCCTTCGAGAGATTCCTCAAAGGACCTCAGGTGGGGCCCCGCTCGCCGGCTTCCAGCCGCTATGCGACCCACTTCACCCAACTGTTCACCGTCGGACAGGCGCGATTCCAGACCCGTGCGGGCCCTGACGGGGCGGTGCGGGTGCCGGCGGTGGTGCGCAACAAGCTGGGCACCTGGGGGAACCGGCCCTCGACCGAGCCGTACGGTCCGACCGTGCCTGCCGGCGGGGACGACACCGGGTTCCGCACGATGGCGGGCTATCAGTGGTCGCTGAAGAACCCCCGCAACAACTGGTCCCCGTCGATGCACGTCGTCGGCCGGTTCGACCCGACCAAGTTGCCGGGGTTCTCGTCGTTGTCGGAGGCACGCCTATTGCGCCGGTGGCTCAGGAGGCGCCGTTGTCGTCGGTGCGGGTGCGGGTGCGGGTGGCCGGGGTCACCGGGGTCGATGAGGTCTCCCGGGCGCGGGTGCGGCTGGTGGCGCAGCGGATCCGGGACCGCACCGGGTTGCAGGTCGATGTGACGATCGGGTCCTCCCCGTCCCCGCAGAAGATCGAGCTGGCGGCCGGGAGGTACGGCCGCCCGGAGTTGTTGCTGCATGAGAACTGGGTGAAGAAGGGCACCGCGCTGGTGATCTTGAAGGCGGTCGACAAGAAGTCGCTGGCCCTGTTCTTGCTGGTTCGGTCACCTGCGGGCTGTTTGTCGCCAACGCCGCGACCGCGTCGGTCCAGGCCCGCCGGGTCGAACTCGGGGTGCTGGCCTGTCTGGGCTGGGCACCGGGCAATCTGTTCAGACTGGTCGCCCTGGAACTGGGTCTGACCGCGGTGGCGGCCGGCAGCGTGGGGGCGGTGCTCGCGCTCGTGACCGGGACGGTCTTCGACATCCCGGTCGGGCTGGGCCGTGCCCTGATAGCGATCCCGGTCGCGGTCGCGGTCGTCCTGCTCGCCGGCGTGGGCCGCGGCCCGGGCGGCGCCGATGGAGGCTGCCCGCCGCACGGCCCGGTTGCCGAACCGCGCGTTCGAGCCACGCACGGTGACCGGGCTGGCCTGGGTCAACCTGCGCCGAGTGCCGCAACGCGCGATCCTCGCCGGCGTCGCGCTGACGGTGGCGGTGGCTGCCCTGGTGTTGGTCACCGGGATCCAGGCGGTCTTCCAGGGCGCGGTGGTCGGCACCCTGCTCGGCGACGCGGTCACCATCCAGGTCCGCGGCGCCGACATCGCCGCCGTCGCCGGAATCTGCCTGCTGGCCGGGATCGGGGTCGCCAACGTCACCTTCCTCAACCTGCGCGAACGAGCCGGAGAGCTGGCCACCCTGCGGGCCTTGGGCTGGGGCGAGGGCACTCTGACCCGGCTGCTGCTCATCGAGGCCGCCTTCATCGGCCTGATCGCCGCCACCCTCGGCGCCGGCCTCGGCGTACTGGGGCTGGGCTACGGCCTCGGGCTCCCCCTCCACGACATCGCTGCTGCTGCGGGCTGGTGCTGGGCCGCCGGCATCCTCATCGCACCCGCCGCAGCCCTGGCACCGGCGCTGTCGATCACCAGACTCGACACCGTCACCGTGCTCAGCGAGGACTACTAATGGACACCACACCCCGAGGAAAAGAGGAGGATGCCGCCGGGGTGCTGGTCCGAGTCCAGGGCGTGACCAAGCAGTTCGCCACCCTCGACACCGTGATCACCGCGGTCGATGACGTGTCGCTGGAGATCGAGGCGGGCTCGATCGTCGCGCTCACCGGTGCATCGGGGTCGGGCAAATCGACGCTGCTGCACCTGCTCGGTGCGCCCGACAAGCCTGATGCGGGCACCATCACCGTGACCGGCGGCTCTGCTGGCGACCACGACCTGACGAAGCTGAACCGCAAACAGCTGGCGGCCTACCGGCGTGGGATCGGGTTCGTGTTCCAACAGTTCAACCTGCTGCCGACCCTAACCGTGATCGACAACGTCACCGTCCCGTTGATCCCGCTCGGCAAACCCAGCACCCAGGCCCGCGAGCGGGCGCGGCAGCTGCTCGCCGATGTGGGGCTCCCCGACCGCGACCACACCCTGGCCACCCGACTGTCCGGCGGTCAACAGCAGCGGGTCGCGATCGCCCAGGCACTCATCAACCAGCCCCGCCTAGTCCTGGCCGACGAACCCACCGGCAACCTCGACTCCATCACCGCGGCCCAGATCATCGATCTCCTCCTCGGACTCCGCGACACCCACGGCACCACCCTGGTCATCGCCACCCACGACCCCGACTTCGCCGCCCGCTGCGACCGCACCATCACCATCCGAGACGGCCACATCCACACCGACAGCCGGACGGGCTAGGCACGCGGAACGGAACCCAACCTGAGCGCGGCGAGTCGGCTGCCGACCGGAGCGTCCCTGGCGTCTGTCCGCCAAGCTGCGAGTCTGCTTGCCCTCTCGGACTGGCCGCGCCACAATTGTGTACATGACCATCGAACCGCTACGCGACGTGCGCAACCACTTCAGTGATGTGATCGATCGGGTTGAGCGTGAGCATGAGCGGGTCACGGTCACGCGCAACGGCAGGGCCGCCGCGGTCATCATCAGCCCGGATGATCTCGCCGAGCTTGAAGAGACCCTCTCCGTGCTCAGCGATCCCGAGGCTTTGGCAGACATCCGCGAAGCAGATAGGGCCTATCGGGCCGGTGACGTGATCCGCGGCGTTGACTCGGTGCGCGCTCTGCGCTCGTGAATGTGCGTGAGCCCTACGAATTGGTGCTCGCGCCGCCGGCGGTCCGGGTGCTGCAGTCCGGACTGCCAGAAGCGGTGGCGGCCGCGGTCATCGAGTTCCTCACCGGTGCGCTGATCGAAAATCCCCAACGCGTCGGCAAGCCGCTGCGCGGCGACCTGGGCGGCATCCATGCAGCCCGCCGGGGCACCTACCGGGTGCTCTACCGGATCAACGAACAGCTCCACGAAGTCCTCGTCATCCGGATCGACCATCGCGCAGACGTGTACCGATCGAGGTGAGGCCATCTGGATCAGCCGGCGCCATCTGCGGACAACCGGCGCTCCGGCCCGATCGGCGAACATGCGAAGGGGAGCCCGGACCTGACATTTCCGATGATCATCAGGTCGACCGCGCTAATGCCCACGTCGCCCACGAGATCACCCACTCCTTGTGACAGCCGGGCCCGACGGTTTACCTCAGCACATCCCGCTCGGAGCAATTCGCCCGCCTATGCGTGTTGTTGGGCCCGGTAGGCACGCTGGCAGCGTCCGATCGTCATCTCGCGAGGACAGTTGGCGATCGCGGCCTGGTACTCGAGCGTGTACTTCTCGTCACCCACGGTGTAGTAGAGGCGGACGCCCGTGCGGATTGCCAGGCCAGGCTTGACGACTTCGAGCCCGATCAGCAGCAGACTGCCGACCTTGCCGGTCGCGAGATCCGCGCCCTCAGCAGACACCAGTGTTCCGAGGCCTTTGACGTCGGGCGGAAAGCCGCTGACGACCTGGTAGGAGCCAACCTTTCGGTGTGGCCCCGCTAGGAGGATGCCGACTACCCGGAAGTGATCCGCATCGGGTCCCGTCATCTCGACCCGACGCAGAACTCCTGGTTGATCCCCGCTGAGCAGGATCCGCTCCATCCCGTCTGTGAAGACGTCACCCACGTCATAGCGCACGACATAGCCGTGCGTGAACGGCATGCGTACAGGGCCGTCACCGCGCCAACCATCGATGTCGTCACGAGAGGCGTGCCGCCAGATGATCACAACGGCAACCAGGATCAGGACAACGGCGACCACAACCACGCCGGTTCGGGCTGGGAACTTCGGCACGTCACCTCCTTCACCGCAGCTGCCGCGCACGACGGCGTGGGTGGGTTCGTCGCTCCCTCTCGCTGGCTGGTCACGGTATCGAGGTGAGTCCCCATCCGTGGGTGCTCTGTCGATCTGGTGCGGAATCGTTGGGTAGCCGCGGTCATCACCACCACTTGGATGGTCAGATTCCATCGGCACCTGGGTGAGGTAGGGCACACTCCGGGGAGGGGTTCATCGAGGCGGCGGCTGTGCGGGCTGCGACGCGGCGCTACGCCGGCGGGGCGTTGGTCGGCCTCGCTGCCCTGACACTGAGCGGATGTGACACGTCAACCTCGGCCAATCCGCTCGCCGTCGAGGTCGAGGAGGCTCCGGATAGTCCGTGGGCCCCCACCGGCTTGCCCTACGGTGCCCGCGAGGACAACGGGAGAACCCTGCGGCTCAGCTATCGGGAACACGCGGTGTCACTTTCCACGACCAACCCGGATTGGACGAAGGCGGTCACCCTCAAGCCCGGCGAGGACACTCCTCGGCTGGAACTGTCCACCGCGGGCGCGACCGCGGATGCCGCCATCTTCCAACTCACTCCACCCGGCGGGGAGTCTGAGGTGTGGGACCTCACGGCCGAGGGCGACTGGCAACAGATCGGATCGGGCTTGCCCAAGATCGCCCTCGCGGATGTCACCGGCCACCTCGTTGCCTGGGTCCAAGGGGCCGGAAAGAACGCCGAGAACCGCAAGAGCGCGAAGATCGTTGCCTACGACACCGCGGCGGACAAGGTCGCAGGTGAGCTCGACGGAGCGAAGCTACCGGGCAACTACCTGTGGGTCATGGCCGTGAACGATCCCACCGTCGTCGTGGAGGCCGTGCAGGACTCCCAGGACGCTTACTGGTCCAGGAACTACAGATGGAACCCCAAGACCGGGGACCTGGTTGAGTTCACCGATGCCCGGTCCGACGATCGCATCACGATCACCGATTTCGACCAGGAGACCGAGAGTCGAGTGCTGCTGTCCTTCGACGGGCCATCGCGGGTGGTCGGACCTACGGGCATAGTGACCAAGATCGGCAGCTTCGGCTTCGGACAGTTCAACAGCGACGCCACCCAAGTCGTGCTGGAGGGCTACGGCTTGGCCAAGCTCCTTGATGTGCGCACCATGAAACCGGTCCCGCTCGACCTGCCGTTGCGCAACCACAACGTCTTCTTTCCGGCGGCACTCTCCTGGACCGCTGATGACCGGTTGGCGGTCGTCGGCCAGATGGCCGACTCGATGTTGCAGACATGGCTCTGTACGACGAGCACGGGCGCCTGCGAGAGTCTCGGCGTCGACTATCTCGGATTCACCGACAACTCCGCGCTCGGGCAGTTCGCCTACCACGACGAGCCAGAAGGCGACTGACCTAGCCCTCCTCAGCCGGCGGACCGTCGTCGAGCTCACGTCGCCGAACATCTGCTGGACGGCCTTGAGGTCGGCTCCGATGGCGACGGCGAGGCTAGGTGTCGCGGCGGGCATGGATGACGAGCTGGTTCGCGAACTCGACGCGGTCGGCGTGCTCGAACGCAGCCTCGATGGCCGGCAGGTGGGTGTCGAGGAGTGTGAGCAGTTCGGCGTTGCGTATGTTGCCGGTTGTCACTTCGAGCAACTGATGGGGCGTGCCCCGGAGCAGATGGCTGTCGCGGAAGTCGGTGTCCTTGCTGACGACGACACGCTCCTCGGCGTCGGCAACCTGGTTGATCCTGCCGTCCTTGGCCCGGTTGCGATCGGGGAGGTTGAGAGTGTGGACCGCGTCGTGTCCCGCCTTGGCGAGTGCGCGGGTGAGGCGGCGGGGGAGCTGTGCGTCGACGAGGAACTTCACGCCACGCCGAGTGGGAGGCGCTGGCCGCTGACGGTCAGTGCGCCGAACTCAAGCGCGGCGAGGA
This sequence comes from Nocardioides sp., assembly GCF_047602075.1. Lineage (GTDB taxonomy): Bacteria > Actinomycetota > Actinomycetes > Propionibacteriales > Nocardioidaceae > Nocardioides. The sequence goes on along the minus strand of NZ_JASGIF010000001.1, from coordinate 1,513,128 downwards.
GGTCGTCACGCTCCAGGTCCTCGTAGTCATCGAGAATCTCCTCGTGGGTCATGCCCGACGAGAGCAACTCCAGCAACATCGACACGGGATAGCGCAGGCCACGCACGACGGGCTGTCCATGGCAGATCTCCGGGTCGGAGGTGATGCGGTCGAGGCGGGACATGGCTCAACGATACCGAGTCGAGGGGATAGCAGCCCTCAACTCGACGGGAACCCGAGGCTCTCGGTGGTCAGGCCCCTTTCTGCGCGTACCCCCGGTAGGATTCGAACCTACGCTCCCGCCTCCGGAGGGCGGTGCTCTATCCCCTGAGCTACGGGGGCCTGCACACCGACGAGCGGTGCGATGACGACCTTACCCGGGCCGGGCGGAGCGCGACCAATCGGTTGACGCGGGAGCCTGGCGTCGCAGGCGATCCGCGAGTCGAAACCGGTTCGAAGTGCGGAAGGGGCCGCGGCTAGGCTTGGCCGGTGACCCCCGAGCAGCTCAGCCAGTCCATCAGCGACGTCCTCGACGCGCTGGTGCGACGCGGGGATCTGACGCTCGCGGACGGGCTGCCGGCGCGGATCAACGTGGAGCGGCCGCGCAACAAGGAGCACGGGGACTACGCCACCAACGTGGCGCTGCAGCTGGCCAAGAAGGCCGGGACCAACCCGCGGGAGCTGGCCGAGCTGATCGCCGCGGGCCTGCGGGCGAGCGACGGGGTGGCTGCGGTCGACATCGCCGGCCCCGGCTTCCTCAACATCACCGTCGCCGCCGGAGCCCAGGGCCAGGTCGCCGGTGAGATCGTCGCCGCCGGGTCGTCGTACGGCACCAACCAGGAGTTCGCGGGGGAGAGGATCAACCTCGAGTTCGTCTCCGCCAACCCGACCGGCCCGCTGCACCTCGGCGGCGTGCGTTGGGCCGCGGTCGGTGACTCGCTCGGCAAGGTCTTCGAGGCCGCCGGCGCGGAGGTCACCCGGGAGTACTACTTCAACGACCACGGCGCCCAGATCGACCGGTTCTCCCGGTCCCTGCTGGCCAGTGCGCGCGGTCAGGCGGTGCCGGACGACGGGTACGGCGGCGAGTACATCGCCGACATCGCGACCGCCGTCCTCGCCGAGCGGCCGGACGCGGCGAGCCTGCCCGACGACGAGGCGCAGGAGGTCTTCCGCGAACTCGGCGTGGAGATGATGTTCGACGAGATCAAGAAGTCGCTGCACGACTTCGGGGTCGACTTCGACGTCTACTTCCACGAGGACGACCTGCATGCCTCAGGCGCGGTCGCGAAGGCCGTCGAACGGCTCGGCTCGCTCGGCGTCACCTACGAGAAGGACGGCGCGATCTGGCTCGCCAGCGAGCAGTTCGGTGACGACAAGGACCGGGTCATCATCAAGTCCGACGGCGCCGGTGCCTACTTCTCCGGCGACCTCGCCTACTACCTCGACAAGCGGGAGCGGGGCTTCGACCGCTGCTTCATCATGCTCGGGGCGGACCATCACGGCTATATCGGCCGGATGATGGCGATGTGCGCGGCGTACGGCGACACCCCACACGTCAACCTCGAGATCATGATCGGCCAGATGGTCAACCTGCTCAAGGACGGCCAGCCGATGCGGATGTCCAAGCGGGCCGGCACCGTGGTGACCATCGACGACCTGGTCGGCGCGATCGGGGTCGACGCAGCCCGCTACGCGCTGACCCGCTACAGCGCGGACTCCAACATCGACATCGACCTGGACCTGTGGGCCAAGGCCGGCAACGACAACCCGGTCTACTACGTGCAGTACGTCGCCGCCCGGACCGCCTCGATCCTGCGCAACGCCGCGGACCTGGGGATCTCGATCGACGGGGGCTCCACCGACGCGGGCTCGACCGATTTCCGGGCCGAGCTGCTGGTGCACGAGAAGGAGGGCGAGCTGCTGCGCGCCCTCGCGGAGTATCCCCGGATCGTGGCCGCCGCCGCCCAGCTGCGAGAGCCGCACCGGGTGGCCCGCTACCTGGAGAACACAGCCGGGGCGTTCCACCGGTTCTACGATTCCTGCCGGGTGTTGCCGCAAGGCGACGAGGAGCCCGGCGACCTGCATCGTGCGCGACTGATGCTCGTCGCGGCGACACGTCAGGTCTTCGCCAACGGTCTCGGCCTGCTCGGGGTGACCGCCCCCGAGCGGATGTGACATCGGACCGACCGGAGCTGATCACGAGTGACCACGCACGAAGCTGGATGGGCGCACGCCGAGGGTGCCCTCAAGGGGCCCGTCTGGCTGCGCGAGCCGACCGACGTCAACGCGTTGGTGCCCTCGCTGTGGTCGACCACGGCTCACAAGGACGAGCACGGACAGCTGCGGGTCGGTGGTCTCGCGGTCGCCGACGTGGTCGCCAACGTCAACACCCCCGCCTTCCTCCTCGACGAGGAGGACTTCCGCGCTCGCGCCCGCGCCTTCCGGGACGCCTTCGCGGGCTGGACGGTGTTCTACGCCGCCAAGGCCTTCTTGTGTACGGCGGTCGCGCGGTGGGTCGCCGAGGAGGGTCTTTCGCTCGACGTCGCCTCCGACGGTGAGCTGACCGTCGCGCTCCGGGCCGGCTTCGACCCTGCCCGGATCGGCTATCACGGCAACAACAAGACCGTGACCGAGCTGCGTCGAGCCGTCGACCTCGGCGTCGGCCGGATCATCGTGGACTCCTTCGCCGAGATCGAGCGGCTCGCCATGGTCGCCGCGGACATCGGCCTGGCGGACGACTCGGCCGGCCGCGCTGTGCAGGTGATGGTGCGGGTGACTCCCGGAGTGGAGGCGCACACTCACGAGTACATCGCCACCGCCCACGAGGACCAGAAGTTCGGCTTCTCGATCACCGGAGGCGACGCGTTCGAAGCGGCGCGGCGCGTCCTCGCGGCGCCGGGCCTGGAGCTGCTCGGGCTGCACTCGCACATCGGCAGCCAGATCTTCGACTCCAGCGGGTTCGAGGTCGCCGCGCGTCGGGTGCTGGCGCTCCATGCTCGGATCTCTGACGAGCTCGGTGTCACGCCACCCGAGATGGATCTCGGTGGCGGCTTCGGCATCGCCTACACGACCGTCGACGACCCGTCCGACCCGAGCCAACTAGTCACCGAGATGGGCAAGATCGTCGAGCACGAGTGCGCGGCTCTCGGCATCCCCGAACCCCGGCTCTCCATCGAGCCCGGCCGAGCGATCGTCGGCCCGGCCATGTGCACGGTCTACACGGTCGGCACCGTCAAGCAGGTCGCGCTGGACGGCGGTGCGCGGCGCACCTATGTCTCGGTCGACGGCGGGATGAGCGACAACATCCGCACCGCGTTGTACGGCGCGGACTACTCGTGCACCCTCGCCTCACGGCGCTCGGCCGCACCGCCGATGCTCGCTCGAGTGGTCGGCAAGCACTGCGAGGCCGGCGACATCGTGGTCAAGGACGAGTTCTTGCCGGCCGACCTGGAGGCGGGCGACCTGCTCGCGGTGCCGGGCACGGGCGCCTACTGTCGCTCGATGGCCTCCAACTACAACCACGCCCTGCGACCGCCCGTGATCGCGGTGCGGGACGGCGCCTCGCGCGTCGTCGTACGGCGGGAGACTGTGGACGACCTCTTGGCGACGGACGTGGGTGTCGAATGAGTGACGGTGAGAAGCCACTGAAGGTGGCCGTTCTCGGCTGCGGCTCGGTGGGCTCCCAGGTCGTCCGGCTGCTCGAGGAGCAGGCCGACGACCTCGGCGCGCGGATCGGAGCGCCGCTCGAGCTTGTCGGCGTCGCCGTCCGCCGCATCGACGCACCACGCGAGGTCGAGGTGCCCGCGGGGCTGCTCACGACCGACGCGATGGGCCTGGCCACCCGGGACGACGTCGACCTGGTGATCGAGGTGATCGGGGGGATCGAGCCAGCCCGGTCGTTGATCCTGGCCGCCCTCAAGCACGGCGCCTCGGTCGTCACCGCCAACAAGGCGCTGCTGGCGGAGGACGGGGCGACGCTGTACGCCGCCGCGGACAAGGCCGCCGGCGGGGAGGGCCGCGACCTTTACTACGAGGCGGCCGTCGCCGGCGCAATCCCTATCCTGCGCCCGCTGCGCGAGTCGCTGGCCGGTGACCGGGTGACCCGCGTCCTCGGCATCGTCAACGGGACCACCAACTTCATCCTCGACAAGATGGACACCTCCGGGGCCGGTTTCACCGAGGCGCTCGAGGAGGCCCAGGAGCTCGGCTACGCCGAGGCCGACCCGACCGCCGACGTCGAGGGGTTCGACGCCGCGGCCAAGGCGGCGATCCTCGCCTCGCTGGCCTTCCACACGCGGGTCACCGCAGCGGACGTCTATCGCGAGGGGATCTCCGACGTGACCGCCGCCGACGTCGCCTCGGCTCGGGAGATGGGCTCGGTGGTCAAGCTGCTGGCCATCGCCGAGCTCAACGACGGCGCCGTGTCCGTGCGGGTGCACCCGGCGATGATCCCGAGGTCGCACCCGCTGGCGTCGGTGCGGGAGGCCTACAACGCAGTCTTCGTCGAGTCCGAGGCGGCCGGCCAGCTGATGTTCTACGGCCCCGGCGCCGGCGGCTCACCTACCGCGTCCGCGGTCCTCGGCGACCTGGTCACCGTCGCCCGACACCGCCTCGCCGGCACTCGCGGCGCGGGCGAGTCGTCGTACGCCGACCGCGAGGTGCTGCCCATGGGCGAGACGCTCACCCGCTATGCCGTGGCGATCGACGTCGACGACCGTGCCGGTGTGCTGGCCGCGGTGGCTACGGCGTTCGCCGAGCACGGGGTCTCGATCAAGACCGTGCGGCAGGAGGGTCGTGGCGAGGACGCGCAGCTGGTGGTGGTCTCGCACCAGGCCACCGACGCGCAGCTGGACGCGACCGTCGAGGCCCTGCGCGGGATGGACATCGTGCGCGCCGTCTCCTCGGTGATGCGGGTCGAAGGGGAGTCCGATGAGCACGGATGAGATCCAGGCTGGGTCCGCCCCGCCGCACAACCCGCGCGGGTTGGCGCATCGGCCGCAGTGGCGCGGGGTCATCGAGGAGTATCGCCCGCTCATCGACCTGTTGCCGGAGTCGCTTGAGCCTGTCACCCTGCGTGAGGGTGGCACCCCGTTGGTGCGCTCGGAGTGGCTCTCCGGGCTGACCGGGGCGGCGGTCTGGCTCAAAATCGAGGGCGTCAACCCGACCGGGTCGTTCAAGGATCGCGGCATGACCACGGCGATCTCGGTCGCCAAACATGACGGCGCTGCCGCGGTGGTCTGCGCGTCGACGGGCAACACGTCGGCGTCGATGGCGGCGTACGCCGCCAAGGCCGGCCTCAAGCCGCTGGTGCTCATCCCCGAGGGCAAGATCGCGGCCGGGAAGATGGCGCAGGCGATCATGCACGGCGCTCAGATCCTGATGGTGCGGGGCAACTTCGACCATTGCCTGACGATGGCCAAGGCGCTCTCGTGGGACTACCCCGTCGCGCTGGTGAACTCGGTGAACCCGGTGCGGTTGCAGGGCCAGAAGACCGCGGCCTTCGAGATCGTGGACTTCCTCGGCGATGCCCCGGACTTCCACCTGCTGCCGGTCGGCAACGCCGGCAACATCTCGGCGTACTGGCTGGGCTACGAGCAGTACCACGCCCTCGGGCTGGCCTCGAAGAAGCCCGTGATGCGGGGATTCCAGGCCGAGGGCGCGGCGCCTCTCGTGACCGGTGAGCCCTTCCCCGACCCCGAGACGAAGGCGACCGCGATCCGGATCGGCAACCCCGCTTCGTGGAAGCTCGCCGAGGCGGCTGCGGAAGAGTCGGGCGGTCGGTTTGCCGCCGTCTCCGACGCGCAGATCCTGGCCGCGCAGGCCGAGCTGGCCCGCCGCGACGGGGTGTTCGTCGAGCCCGCCTCGGCCGCCGGCGTCGCAGGACTGCTCGCGGAGCTGGCCGGCGGCGAGTCCTATGCCGGCACCACCGTGGTCGTCACCGTGACCGGCCACGGGTTGAAGGACACCCAGACCGCATTGGAGTCGGTCGCCATGCCCACCGTCGTCATCGACGCCGACGTCGAGGCGGCTGCCCGCGCGGCCGGGCTGGCCTGAGGCTGACGTGGTCACCTTCGTCCACGGCCCGGTCCGGGTCTCGGTGCCCGCCACGTCGGCCAACCTCGGTCCGGGTTTCGACGCACTCGGCCTGGCGCTCTCGCTGCGCGACGAGCTGGTCGGCGAGGTCGTCTCCTCCGGATTGTCGGTGTCGACCGAGGGCGAGGGGGCCTCCACTGTGCCCGCCGACGAGTCACATCTGGTGGTCCGTGCGATGCGGGCCGCCTTCGACGCGATGGGGTGCACGCCACCCGGCCTGTCCCTGTCGTGTGTCAACGCTGTGCCTCACTCGCGAGGGCTCGGCTCCTCGTCGGCGGCGATCGTCGGCGGGATCTGGCTGGCCCGGGCGCTGGTCGCCGGCGGCCGGCTGCTGATGGACGACGACGCCTGCTTCCAGCTCGCCACTGCTCTGGAGGGTCACCCGGACAACGTCGCCGCCGCTGTGTACGGCGGCTTCGTCATCTCCGGCGCCTCCGGGCCATCTGGGCCCTCTGGAGAGTTGGCGGAGTCGGGGTCCGACGGCAGCCGCTTCTTCGCCGTACCCTCTGGTGTCGACCCGCGGGTCAGCACCGTGGTCTTCGTGCCGCCCGCAGGCGTGCCGACCACGCTGGCCCGCAAACTGTTGCCGGAGACGGTCCCGCACGACGACGCGGCCGCCAACTCCGGCCGGGCTGCGCTCCTCGTCGCGGCGCTCGGCGCACACCCCGAGCACCTTCTGCTCGCCACGCAGGACCTTCTGCACCAGGACTATCGGACGCAGGCGATGCCCGAGTCGCTCCGGTTGATGCACCGGCTCCGTGCCGACGGGATCGCCGCCGTGGTCTCCGGGGCAGGCCCCACCGTGCTCGCCTTCTCCGCCGGTCATCGGGGTGCTGCCTGTCAGACCGAGCTCCGAGCCCGCTGCCCCGACGGCTGGACCGCGCTGCACCTCACCGTCGAGCGGGACGGCGTGCTGGTCCGCTGAGCCGGGTTGGTCTTGCTCGGCGGCGGGGTTGCTGGTGCTGCCCGGCGTCTCGCGTCCGGTCGGCATCTGCCGCGGTCTTCTTGCGTCTCCCGCGGTCCTATGGTGGCAAAGTGCCTCGTATACCAGGCCCCAACCCACTACAGCGCCGCGGGAGTTGGGTCCGGGCCACCACAGCACCGCGGCAGACGGGGTCGGGATGCAGTTTCGGCCCCATCGGCGAATCCTGCGGCGTCGTGAGAACGGTTACTGGTGTGTAGGACACATATGCCGACCGTACGCACCAGTAGCCGGACGATGGCCTGTCGTTTCGGGCCAATCGGTGCGCCAGTCCCCGGAGTCCACGCCTGTCTGACCCCATGGGTCATCCGGGTTGCTGCTTCATCAAGGTAAGTGGGTCAGGCGTCACTTCTCATTGCGTGCACGCCATGAGAAGTGCAGGCACATCGAGATACCTTGATGAAGCAGCGACAGGAGTGACCACCGCGGACCAGCAACCCGGCCAACGACCCAGACCACCGGCACGTCTCTCCGCGTCACTACTCTGTCGGCGAGCACCCATAGGCCCGCGGCAGATGGCCCCGAGTCAAGCCCGGTGCAGCGTGGCGACCAACCGGTCGACGGCGTGCCGGAGTCGAGCGGGGTCGGGGGAGTCGCTGGCCAGGACGGCGTGGACGTCGGTGAGTCGCTTGCGTGCAGCAGGCGAGATGACGGCGCCGGGGCCGTCGCTCCACTGTGCCAACACGGCTGGGAGGCGGGCGACGTCATCGGGCGAGAGCACCCGCGGAGCGTTCCAAGCGCGGACCAGGGCTACGGCGGCGCGGGCGTCGCTGACCCGTTGCTCGAGCATCCCGCCTGCCTTGGTGAGCACGGCACCGGTGTCGTCGAAGCCGACGAATCGGCGGTACGACGTGCCGCGGGCCAGCAGGTCGTCGGCGAACAGCCGCTGGCGGGCTGACGCCTCCGGGTCGGCCGATCCGGAGGTGGTGTCGGCCCGGTCGATCTCGGCCCGGGCGATCTCGAGCAGACCGACCAGCGGCATCACGACGGGGACCACGATCAACAGGGTCAAGGCGAAGGTCACCGCGGTGGCAAAGACGACGCGGCGCCAGAGCGGGTTCTCCGCGCCGAGCGCCTCCAGGCTGGCCACCCAGGCGACGACAAGATAGATGCTCCCGTAGACGACCGACCAGCCGGCGCCGGTGGCGCGCGGCGCAACCACAGCGGCGTACTCCCAGCCGGCGGAGGCCGGCGCGCCCGGCCGGCGGGTAAGGACCGAGAACCAGCGCGACTCTTGGTTGGCGACGAAGCCGCCGAGTGCGACCGCCGCGAGTGCCGGCAGCCACAGCCACCGGTGGTTCGCCTGGGCGAACTCGATCACCGAGGGGTCGACCAACCGCCAGGCCAACAGGGCCACCAACAGCGCCAGCAGCGCCAGCCCGACCAAGGTCGAGAGCGCCCAGAGCACGGACGCCAGCCGACGCAGCCAGACCTGCAGGGCGTAGCGAGTCCGACTCGATGGCGCCGACCCGGCCGGGCGTGGCCGGATGAAGCCTTGCCGATCGGCCATCGTGTCCAGAGCCGCCCACACACTGCCACTGGCGACACCGATGCTGCCCAGCCCGATCAACCCGAGCGCCAGCGCAGCCACGATGACGACGGTGGAGACACCGGTCGCGTCGGCATGGCCGGCCGTGACGGCGTACGCCGTCAGCGGGATCACCGGGGTCAGCAGCACCACACTGTGCAGCAGCGAGCCGGTGCGCAACGCGCCGTAGGCGAACCCCGCCAGCAGCGCTCCGGCCCCGAGCGCGGCGGCGATCGGCTGCAGACCAGTGGAGAGCACACCGAAGAGCGCCAGTGCGAGCGCCGTGCCACCGAGCGCCAACGCCAACAGCGACAGACCACGGGCGATCGTCTGCCGGGAGCTGAGTCCCCAGATCGCCCAATAGGGGAGCAGCATCGTGCCGCGCAGCGCCCGGGTCACCGGCTTGGCCGCGGAGAGCCCGGATCGCTTGGAGTCGGCCACCGTCGAGGCGACCGCGGCGGCCGAGGCAGCCGTGCGGATCATCAGGTCGCTGCTGGCCTCCTCGCGCAGCGGCTCCCAGCCGATGCCGGCCCGGTCGAAGGCGTCCAGTGCGTCCCGCCGATCCTGCGGGGACGGCCCGGCGCCCTTGGCTGACGGCGTGTCCAGGCGACGGATCAGGTCGGTCTGCTGAGCCAGGAAGAGCTCGCCCCGCGAGCGCGGGTTCGCGCCGTCGACCCGGTCCGCAGCGATCGCCTGTGCGAGGGCGGGCAGCTCGCCGGGCAGCGCGTCCAGGTGCAGGGCCCAGGCGAACACGGCACCCAGCTTGGACAGCGCGGCAGGGAGGTCACCGTCCTCGACCCCGGTCAGGTCGAAGACGTCGGTCAGCTCCTTGATCACGGCTGGGCGCAGGTCGGCCGCCTCCTGGGTGACCTGCAGGCGGTCGAGGATCTCGTCGGCCGTGGCGGTGGCCAGCAGAGTGGCCTCGGCCCGATCGGACTGCTCGGTGAGATAGCCGGAGAGTCGCGCCGCTCGACGGATCCGGCGCGGATCGAGCATGGCTCGACTCAGTGCGGTGGCCCCGTCGGCCCGACCCCAGATCCAGTCGTTGACCCGCCAGGAGCGCTTGAGGAACCCACCGAACCGGTTGATCGCGTCGCCGCCGAGCTTGTCGTGCGCGGTGGTGCTGTAGACCGCGAATGGGTTCTGGGTCTGCGCTGACACCTGCACCAGCTCGACCGGGAGAGTGGCACCGGTGCTGACCTCGTCGCCGAGCGTGGTGCTGGCCACCTCGAGCTGAAGCAGCCGGGTGAGGAGTACGGCGGTGCTCAGGCGCTCGGGCTGGCTCCCAGGGAACAGTGCTCGCCGCCAGTGCGCGAGGTCCTCGTCGAGTGCGGCGAGCTCGTCGGCTCGATCGGCCAGCACGCCGAGGGCGGGGCGGAGCAGCCGGATCACCGCATTCACCATGATGCGCACCTGCCGACCGGCGTGGCCGGGCGCCATGTCCGGCTTCAAGGTGGGCGTGAGCGCGCTCATGATCAGATCGGTGTCCCCCTGTGGGTGGACCTTGCCGGCCGCTGCACGCACCTCGTCGAGGGCGACGTCGCCACACATCAGGTAGTCATAGCTCGCCAACCGGAGCTGCCAGTAGGACTGGTCTGGCGCCAGCCCGAGCAGCGCGGGCTGGTCGCGCCAGCAGGCGTCGGTGAGATCGCGCGCCTGTCGGATCTTCTCGGCGAGCTGGAGGACGCCGTTGCGGGCCTGCTCGACCGCCTCGTAGTCGGGACCGGGTGGGAGCACCCACACCAGGCGCCGGAGCAGATCGTTGACCACCTCGGTCACGCCCAGCGCGGTGGTGATGCCCCAGCGCCAGCCACTCTCGTTGACGGTGTCGGGTGTCGGTGGATTGCTCGGGACGTAGGGCAAGGCGGCGCGTCCCTCGGCGGGAGCCGACTTCGCCCACTTCTCCTGGGCGCCGGCGGCAGCGGCGCGGACCCGTTCGAATCCCCAGTCCGGCGGCAGGTCGCTGACGGAGAACTCTGCCTCGATGGCGGTGCCGGTCCGTCGTGCGGCGAGGTCGCGCCCCGCCCGCCAGCGGCGCAAGCGCTCATACTGCGGGTAGATCGAGCGGACCAGGCTGGTCAGTCCCGCTGGCGTCTTGATCTGCTCGAGGATGTCGCCTCGGGCTCCCCGCCGACCGGCCGCGGCGAGGTTGTGGCGCTCCAGGGCCTCCACGTAGGAGCGGCCACCCTGGGCGGTCAGCGCGCCCAGCAGGCCGCTGAGCGCGCCCGTCACCGTCGGAGGGGCACCCTGCTTGTCGGCCGGGTCGAGGCCCGGAGCCGGAGCATGGGGGAAGACCAGCAGCACCAGTCGTCGTACCGGACCGGCCGCCGGCATCGCCTCACAGGCCTGCAATGCAGCCAGAGTCGGAGTGTTGGCGAGCACGCCGCCGTCCACGCAGAAGCGGGAGCGGTCAGAGCCGACCCGGCCGGTGCCCCAGGACTCGACCAGGTCGCCCATGTCCGGGCGGAGTCGCACCTCCGCGCTGAGCGCGTGATCCGCAGCGGGCTCTCGGTGGTCCGGCGACCCGACCGGCACGAAGGACGGCTCGAATGCCACCGGGAAGCTCGCCGAGGATCGAGACGCCAGGGCCAGACGGTGCGCCGTGCGCGGCAGGTGCTCGCGGGAGAACGGATCGTCCTCGGCAGGCCGCCCAGGCAGCCGTTGCCAGTGGAAGCGGGCCGCGTGCAGACTCTGCGGAAGGAGCTGTCCCGTCGAGTCGACCGACACCGCCTGGTTGCCGCGCAGGACCGTGGTGGTGATGGACAGATCGATAGGCGCCTCACGCGGATCGGTCACGGTGTCGGTGTCGGCGGGCGTGGCCAGCATCTCGAGGGCGCTGTGCAGGCGGGGCAGGAAGTACTCATCGCCGCGCAGCAGCGAGGTCGGCTCGCCCTGGAACGGCTGCCGCAGCAGCGACTCGATCCTGCCCTGGTCGATCCACAGGTCCCGCAACATCGCCGGGTCCTTGTGGCGGTTGACCTGGGTCAGTGCCAACGCCGCGCCGTTGATGCCGCCCGCCGACGTGCCGGTGATGACGTCGACTCGGGCCGAGCAGCCGGTGAGCAGCTTGAGCAGGGAGTACGCCGTGTCGGTGTCGGCTGCTAGTTCGGCCTTGGTGAGCCGATCGAGCTCGAGGACGACACCGCCCATCCAGACCGCGAGAGACACCCCGCCGTTGAGGACGACCGCGAAACGGACCTCTTCTGGCGGCACCGGGTGGTCGGTCAGGTGGCTGAGCAGACCCGTTCTCGCACTGATGCGGACCATGCTGACCCCTCGGGGATCCCGCGCCGGCGACCGGGCGTCGCCGTGTGATCGAACCCCTCTTGAGGGTAGGAGTCTTCGCGGGGCGAGGGGAATACCTCGTCCGGTCGGGTGCTGGATCCCGGCGATGCCACCTCGGGGACGTGCTGGTGTTAGGCTGGTCGCGCGCCATTCGGCGTACGCACCCCACACCGACATTCGTCCGGGTGCGAAGCCATCCCTCTGCTCGGCGTTTCGCGCGTCAGCACCTGCGGTCCGTGCCCACCAGGCAGCACCCGGAGGTCGAGGAATACCGATGAGTGAAGGCCGACGGGTTCACCGGTCGGCATTGATACGTGGGAAGGACTCACGTGACCGAAACCACCGAATCCGCCGCAGCCGCGCCCAACGCTGCTGAGAACGGCACGAGGAAGCGCGCCGGCGGACTCAACTCCATGCTTCTCGCCGATCTGAAGTCGATGGCCGGCGGCCTCGGCATCCGCGGCATCAGCTCGATGAAGAAGGCCCAGCTGGTCGAGGCCATCAAGGCGGCCCAATCGGGTGGCCAGTCGGGCACTGCCCGGGCCATGGCCCCGCCCCGCGAGGAGGGACGCCCAAACCAGGGGCGAGCCGACCAAGAGCGTCCAGAGCAGAGCCGTTCGGGCCAGGATCGTTCAGATCGGTCCGACGCCGGGGGCGCCGATCGCCAGGACACCCAGCAGGGCGCCGACAAGGCCGCCAGCGAGAAACAGGACGGCAAGAAGCGCAACAAGAAGGACAACAAGAAGCAGGGCTCCAACAAGCACGGCAACCAGAAGGACGCCGGCAAGCAGGGGTCAGGCAGACAGAGCGACGGGCACACAGACGACAAGCAGAGCGCGGACAAGCAGGACAAGCCGCAGCAGGGCACTCAGCAGCAAGGGGCTCAGCAGCAGGGCCAGCGCGACGACGAGGGCACCGGTCGGAGCCGCAACCGTCGGCGCCGTGGTCGCGACCGCAACCGCGACCGAATGTCCGGGTCGCGCAGCGAGCCGGACACGCAGATCCTCGAGGACGACGTGCTGGTGCCGGCGGCCGGCATCCTCGACGTGCTCGACAACTACGCGTTCGTGCGCACCAGCGGCTACCTGCCGGGCACCGACGACGTCTACGTCTCGCTGTCGATCGTCCGCAAGTACGGCCTACGCCGCGGTGACGCGATCGTCGGACAGGTCCGTCAGCCCCGCGAAGGTGAGCGCCGGGAGAAGTTCAACCCGATGGTGCGCATCGACTCCGTCAACGGCGCCGACCCGGAGTCGGCCCGCAACCGGGTGGAGTTCGCCAAGCTCACCCCGCTCTACCCCAGCGAGCGGCTCCGGCTGGAGACAGAGCCGGGCAACCTGATCGGTCGTGTCATCGACATCGCGGCCCCGATCGGCAAGGGCCAGCGCGGCCTGATCGTCTCCCCGGCGAAGGCTGGCAAGACGATGATCATGCAGTCGATCGCCAACTCGATCACCACCAACAACCCCGAGTGCCACCTGATGGTGGTGCTGGTCGACGAGCGCCCCGAGGAGGTCACCGACTTCGAGCGCTCGGTCAAGGGCGAGGTCATCTCCTCGACCTTCGACCGGCCCGCCTCCGACCACACCACGGTGGCAGAGCTCGCCATCGAGCGGGCCAAGCGCCTGGTCGAGCTCGGCCACGATGTCGTGGTGCTGCTCGACGGCATCACCAGGCTGGGCCGCGCCTACAACCTGGCGGCGCCTGCGTCCGGCCGGATCCTGTCCGGTGGGGTCGACTCCGCGGCGCTCTACCCGCCGAAGAAGTTCTTCGGCGCCGCCCGCAACATCGAGAACGGCGGCTCGCTCACCATCCTCGCGACGGCACTCATCGAGTCCGGCTCGAAGATGGACGAGGTGATCTTCGAGGAGTTCAAGGGCACCGGCAACATGGAGATCCGGCTGCGCCGGGACTTCGCCGACAAGCGACTCTTCCCGGCCATCGACGTGGTTCAGTCCGGCACTCGCCGGGAGGAGCTGTTGATGAGCAAGGAGGAACTCGCCATCGTCTGGAAGCTGCGCCGGGTGCTGTCCGCGCTCGACGGCCAGCAGGCCCTCGAGGTGCTGTTGGAGCGGTTGAAGAAGGCGCACACCAACATCGAGTTCCTGATGCAGGTCCAAAAGACCACCCCAGGCTCCCTCGGCGAGGAGTAGCCGCCCGCGGGACGCATGGCGTCGCGCCGGCGGGAATGTGAGGATTGGATCGCGCGTTGCGACCAGTGGCACAATTGCCGCGGCCTGCGCGACCGTGCGGCAGGCACATCTAGGCCCCGGTTCACCCGGTGCGGCCGATCCGAGGGTCGAGCCGCCAGGGACCCGGTGCCCCCAGGAAAGATCTGAGGACACCATGAAGAAGGACATCCACCCGGAGTACGTCGCCACCGAGGTGACGTGCACCTGTGGCAACACGTTCACCACCCGCAGCACCGCGACCTCCGGCGTCATCCACGCCGACGTCTGCTCGCAGTGCCACCCGTTCTACACCGGCAAGCAGAAGATCCTCGACACCGGTGGCCGGGTGGCCCGCTTCGAGGCCCGCTACGCCAAGATGGCCAAGAAGGACGACGAGAAGGCCAAGACCGACTCCTAGGTCCCTCCGACGCCGGCTTCCGTCCTCGCGGCGGAGCCGGCGTCGTGCATTCGGCGGCCCAAACCGCAACATCGGAGACGAGGAGGACGCGGTGTTCGAGGCGGTGGAGGGTCTGGTCGCCGAGCGGAGTGAGTTGGAGACTCGGCTGGCGGACCCGTCGGTGCATGCAGACCAGCGGGTGGCCCGAGAGCTCAATCAGCGCTACGCCGAGCTGACGGCGATCGTCACCACCTACACCGAGTGGCAACAGCTCGGCGACGACGTGGAGGCGGCCCGCGAGCTTGCGCACGAGGACGCCTCGTTCGCCCAGGAGGCCGACGAGCTCGACCAGCGTCGTGCCGCGGCCGAGGACCGGCTGCGGCAGTTGCTCGTCCCGCGCGACCCGGCGGACGCCAAGGACGCCATCCTCGAGGTCAAGTCGGGGGAGGGGGGCGAGGAGTCGGCTCTGTTCGCTGGTGACCTGTTGCGGATGTATCAGCGGTACGCCGAGCGGCGGGGCTGGCGCACCGAGGTCCTCGACGCCACCGAGTCCGACCTCGGCGGCTACAAGTCGGTCACCGTGGCGGTCAAGGCGAAGGGAACCTCCGAGCCGGGGGAGGCGCCGTACGCACTGTTGAAGTTCGAAGGCGGCGTGCACCGTGTGCAGCGGGTCCCCGTCACCGAGTCCCAGGGTCGCGTGCACACCTCGGCGGCCGGTGTCCTGGTCATGCCCGAGGCAGAGCAGGTCGACGTGTCGATCGACGAGAACGACCTGCGGATCGACGTCTTCCGTTCCTCCGGACCCGGCGGGCAGAGCGTGAACACCACCGACTCGGCGGTGCGAATCACCCACCTGCCGACCGGGATCGTGGTCAGCTGTCAGAACGAGAAGAGTCAACTGCAGAACAAGGATCAGGCGCTGCGCATCCTGCGGGCCAGGCTGCTCGCCGCCGCTCAGGAGGCAGCCGACGCGGAGGCCAGTGAGGCGCGCCGCAGCCAGGTGCGCACCGTCGACCGCTCCGAGCGGATCCGGACCTACAACTTCTCGGAGAACCGGATCTCCGACCACCGCACCGGCTACAAGGCCTACAACCTCGACCACGTGCTCGACGGTGATCTCGGCCCGGTGCTGGACTCCTGCGTCGAGACCGACCTGGCGGCGCGGCTCGAAGCCCTCGAGTCATGACGACCACCCTCGCCGCAGCCGACGTCCGCCGAGCCGCCGCCGCACGACTCCGGACTGCGGGGGTGCCGTCGCCCGAGTGGGACGCCGACGAGCTGCTCGTCCACGTGCTGGGCGCACAGCGCAGCCAGCTGCCGGTTGTCGAGGAGCTCACCGAGGGGGAGGCGAGGACCTACCTCGCCCTGATCGACCAGCGCGCCGACCGGATCCCGCTGCAACATCTCACCGGCACCGCGGCGTTCCGACACACGGAGCTCCTGGTCGGCCCCGGAGTCTTCATCCCCCGCCCCGAGACCGAGCTGCTGGCGGGCTGGGCGATCGACGCGGTGCGGGCGATCTCGACCAACGCGACCGACCTGGAACCGATCGTGGTCGACCTGTGCACCGGGTCGGGCGCGATCGCGAAGGCCGTCGCCCAGGAGGCTCCCCAAGCGAGGGTGTATGCCGTCGAGCTCGACGAGCGCGCCCTGGTCTGGGCCCGCCGCAACCTCGCCGACACGCCCGTGGACCTGCGCCACGGCGACATGGCCACCGCCTTCGACGAGCTCCTCGGCCAGGTCGACGTGATCGCCTGCAATCCGCCCTACATTCCCCTCGACGCCTGGGAGTCGGTGGCCCCGGAGGCCCGCGACCACGACCCGGAGGTGGCGCTCTTCTCCGGGGTCGACGGACTGGATGCGTTCCGAGTGCTCGAGCGCCGGGCCGCGTGCCTGCTCAGGCCCGGCGGCCGCGTCGGCGCGGAGCATGCCGACGCCCAGGGCGAGGCCGCGCCGCAGGTCTTCACCCGCACCCAGCGGTGGACCGAAGTGGTCGATCATCTCGACCTCGCGAACCGGCCGCGCTTCGTGACCGCGCGGCTGGCAGGATGACCCGGTGAGGAGGCAGCCGTGAGCACGATGTGGCCGGCTCGGACGACCGAGGAACAAGAGAAGGCCATCGATGCTGCCGCTCGGGCGATCAGCAAGGGTCTGCTGCTCGTGATGCCGACCGACACGGTCTACGGCATCGCGGCGGACGCGTTCGACGCCGACGCCGTACGCCGTCTGCTCGCCGCCAAGGGCCGTGAGCGCGACATGCCGCCACCGGTGCTGATCGGAGAGATCGACACGGTGGACGCCCTGATGGTCGGACTGCCAGACTATGCGCGCACCTTGATCCAGAAGTGCTGGCCGGGCCCGCTGACGATCGTCGGCAAGCAGCAGGAGTCCCTGCAGTGGGACCTCGGCGACACGTTCGGCACGGTCGCGGTCCGCGTCCCCCGCCACGACCTCGCCCGCGACCTCCTGCGCCGCACCGGACCGCTCGCGGTCAGCTCGGCCAACCTCACCGGGCAGCCGGCAGCGACGACGGCCGAGGATGCCGAGGAGATGCTCGGCGACCGGGTGAGAGCATTGATCGACGCGGGCCCGGCACCAGGTGTGACCCCGTCGACGATTATCGACGTCACGACCGAGCGGCCCCGCTTGCTCCGCAGGGGGGCACTGGCGGTTTCCGAGCTGAACACGCTGCTGGAGGACCACGACCTGACGGTGTTGGAAGAGGGCTGAACTCAGTGCGCGAGTACGCCCTGGTCTTCCTGGTCGCCGCGGCCGCGACGTACCTCCTCACCGTGATCGCCCGGGAGATCGCGATCCGCACCGGGGCGGTGGCCGCGGTCCGGGACCGAGACGTGCACGACGAGCCGATTCCCTACCTTGGTGGGTTGGCGATGCTGGGCGGGCTGGTCGCGGCGTACTTCGTCGCGCGGGAGCTGCCGTTCCTGTCCCAGAGCAACCCCGACGTCTTCCATGACGCCGGCACCGTGCTCATCGCGGGCGCCATGATCTGTGCGGTCGGTGTCCTCGACGACATCTTCGAGCTCGATGCACTCACCAAGTTCGGCGGCCAGTTGATCGCGGCCGGCTTCTTGGTCTGGCAGGGCATCCAGCTCAGCTTCTTTATCAAGCCCGACGGCGGTCAGTTCAGCCTGCAGACCACGCAGGCGGCGCTGCTCACCGTGTTCATCATCGTGGCGGCGGTCAACGCGGTGAACTTCATGGACGGGCTGGACGGCTTGGCTGCCGGCGTCATCGGCATCGGTGCACTGGCCTTCTTCTTGTTCTGCTATCAGCTCTCCTATCTCAACAAGGTCACCCTGGCCACTACCGGTGCCCTGTTGACGGCGTCGGTCGCGGGCGCCTGCGCCGGATTCCTCCCACATAACGTCCACCCGGCCCGCCTGTTCATGGGCGACAGCGGCTCGATGCTGCTCGGACTCACCCTGGCGGCGTCGGAGTTCACCCTCACCAGCCAGTTTCCCGCCGGCGCGATCAGCAAGGGCGCGATGGGCACCGACGTGAACTGGGTGGTGATGCTGCTGCCACTCGCGCTGCCCTTGGCGATCATGCTGCTGCCGCTGCTGGACCTGGTGCTGGCGGTGGTCCGCCGCACGCGCGCCGGCCGCTCGCCGTTCGCACCCGACAAGCAGCACCTCCACCACCGCATGCTCGAGATCGGCCACTCGCACCGTCGTGCCGTGCTGATCTTGTGGCTGTGGGCTGCGTTGCTCTCCTTCGGTGCGGTGGTGATCAGTCTCTACACCGGTCCGCTGATGTGGACCGGGATCGGCTCGGCCGTCCTGATCACCATCGCGGCGACCTTCATCTTGCCGATCGTGCACCGGCCGAAGGAGCCACCGGCGGATGCCGGACCGGTGATCAGCGAGGTGCCCGAAGGCACCGATTTAGAGCCCCCGCGGACTTGGTGATAACTTTCACGAGCAGTCGCCAGACCCCCTGACCAGGGTCTTTCGCACCCGCCAGCCCACGACAGATCAAGGCCGCCGACATGACGACCGAGACGACGACCCACACCCTTCGGGCGGGTGTGCGCGTGCTCCTCGGATCGGCGGCAGTGGCGCTGATCGTCGGGCTCGGAACGGTCGCCGCGGCCGCTGTCTCGGCCGATGCGTCGGCCGTCCGAGGTGCCGCTGTCGGAGCGGCGACGGCGCTCGGCGTCTTCGCCTTCGGTGCACTCACCGTCGACCTTGTCGCTACGACGATGCCGGCGGCTTCGATGCTGGTGGCCCTGCTCACCTATACCCTCGAGGTGCTCGTCCTCGGCCTGATCTTCTGGCGTCTCGCCGGGTCAGGACTGCTCGACGATGCGCTCTCGGCAGGGTGGCTCGCCGGCGCCGTCATCGTGGTCACCCTCGGCTGGTTGGTCGGTCAGGTGGCGCTCACCGCGCGAGCTCGCATCCCGCTCTACGACCTTGCCTCGGACCGCACTCTCCACCCCTCGGTTGGGGGTGAACGGTGACCCGTGGCTGCTGCTACGCTCCGGAGCGCGATGGCATCCTCGACACCCCCGTCCTCTACCACCGCTCAACAGGGCGACCCCTGGCACGCGGTGGGATATCTGGGGGCCGGAGTGGGGTTCTACGGCGTCGTCGGATGGGCGCTGGACCGGTGGCTCGACACGTCCTTCCTGGTCGTGGTCGGGATCCTCGGTGGCGCGCTGCTGGGGCTCTACCTCACCTGGGTGAGGTTCCGTCCCGGCCTGGCGGAGCCGGAGCCAACCATCGGGGAGCCAGCTGCCGGCGAGCAGATCAGGCGGGAAGCCGACAGATGAGCGAACAGACCAGGCGGGCCCAACAGACGAATTGGGAGAGGCGGGCATGACGGGGATGATCGTGCGAGCGGACAGCTTCACCCCGCCCGGACCCGGTGACTTCAACCTCCCGGCGATCTTCGGTGGCGGCACCTTCGACTTCGGTGGCCAGGAGATGTATCTCGGTG
Organism: Nocardioides sp.; assembly: GCF_047602075.1. GTDB lineage: Bacteria > Actinomycetota > Actinomycetes > Propionibacteriales > Nocardioidaceae > Nocardioides. The sequence continues at coordinate 1,493,734 of NZ_JASGIF010000001.1, read as the reverse complement.
TGACCAAGCCGATGCTCCAGCTGGTTCTCTCCGCCATCTTGGTCTTCGGGTTCTTCTACGCCGCGTCTCGGCATCGCGCGATGGTGCCCGGCAAGCTGCAGTACGTCGGGGAGCAGGCCTACGGATTCGTCCGAAACTCGATGGGCCGCGACCTCATCGGCAGCCACGACTTCATGCGGTTCGTGCCCTACCTCTTCGCGCTCTTCTTCTTCATCTTGCTCAACAACCTCTTCGCGACCATCCCGTTCATCCAGTTCCCGACGCTGTCCCGCTCGGGAATGGTCTACGGCCTGGCCGCGATGAGCTGGATCATCTACAACTGGGTGGGCATCAAGAAGCACGGCTTCGTGGGCTATCTCAAGCTTCCAGTCGGTCCCGAGCGGGATCTCCGGCCCGATGCTGGTGCTCTTGGTGCCGTTGGAGTTCTTGTCGAACATCTTGGTCCGCCCGGTCACGCTGGCCCTCCGTCTGTTCGCCAACATGCTGGCCGGCCACCTGCTGCTGATCCTGTTCGCGCTAGGCGGGGAGTATCTCCTCGTCCACGGCGCCGTCATGGTCAAGCCGGTCGGCATCCTCGCCTGGCTGCTGTTCATCGCCATCGCGTTCTTGGAGATGTTGGTGCAGTTCCTGCAGGCCTACGTCTTCACCTTGCTCAACGCCATGTACATCTCTGGGGCTCTCGCAGACGAGCACTGAGCCCAACGCCCTCCGCGGGCACCAGAGCAGAAAACGACACGCAGTACCAACCGAAAGGAAGAACAATGGACGGCTCGCTCAACATGGTCGGCTACGGTCTGGCGGCCATCGGCCCCGGCGTCGGCATCGGCCTGATCTTCGCGGCCTACATCTCCGGCGTGGCTCGGCAGCCCGAGGCCCAGAGCCGGCTGCAGTCGATCGCCATCTTGGGCTTCGCCCTTGCCGAGGCGCTCGCCATCATCGGTATCGCCCTCGCGTTCGTCCTCTGACGCCCGCCTGACGAAGGACCTGCCCCATGCAGAGTGTCAACATCTTGGCGTCGGAGGAGAAACTCAACCCTCTCATCCCGCACCCGATCGAGATCGTGCTCTCGGTGATCGTGTTCGGGCTGCTCTACTGGGCGGTCCGCAAGTGGGTCGTGCCGAACTTCGAGAAGACCTTCGCCGACCGCACCGCGGCGATCGAGGGTGGTCTGGCTGCGGCCGAGACCAAGCAGGCCGAGGCCGACGCCAAACTCGCCCAGCTCGAGCAGCAGCTGTCCGAGGCCCGTCACGAGGCTGCCCGGATCCGCGAGGAGGCGCGCCAGCAGGGCGCGCAGATCGTCGCGGAGATGCGCGAGCAGGCGCAGTCCGAGGCCAGCCGCATCGTCGAGCACGGCAAGGTGCAGATCGAGGCCGAGCGTCAGCAGGCCATCACCTCACTGCGCGCCGAGGTCGGCACCCTCGCCACCGGACTGGCCGGCCGCATCGTCGGTGAGAGTCTGGACGACGAGGCTCGCCAGAGCCGCGTGGTCGAGCGGTTCCTCGCCGAGCTCGAGGCCGACGGCTCCACGAGTGGGGTCAACTGATGGCCTACCGCGGTGCCTCCGCCGAGGCGTTCACGGTCGTGCGCCGTGTGTTCGACGACGCTGTGGGGTCGACCTCGCTCGACCTCGACAGGCGCGTCGGCGGCGACCTGTTCTCGGTGGCACAGGTGCTGCGCCACGAGCCCGCGCTGCGCCGGGTGGTGACCGACCAGCGGGTCGCCGCGGCGGCGCAGGTCGACCTCGCCCGGCAACTGTTCTCCAGTCGGGTCGACCCCGCCTCGCAGCAGATCATCGAGGCGGCGTTCGGCGAGCGGTGGACCGCCGTACGCGACCTGAGCGACACGCTCGAGCACTTCAGCGTCGTCGCCTCGGTTCGCTCGGCCGGCGACGACAGCGAGCGACTCTCTGACGAGCTCTTCTCACTGACCCAGCTGGTGCGGCACACACCCGACCTGCGAGACGCGCTCGGCGACCCGGTGCGCTCGGTGGAGGACAAGTCCGCACTGCTCGATCGGCTGCTGGCCGACAAGGCACTGCCCGCTACTCTGACGCTCGCCAAGCAGGCGCTGGCCGGCACCTACCGCACCGTGAGCGCGGCGCTGGCGGCCTACCAGAAGGTCGCCGCCGACGAGCACGACAAGAACGCCGCCGTCGTCCGCGTGGCCACGCCGCTGTCCGAGGACGACCGCAGCCGGCTCGGTCGGGCGCTGGCCCGCCAGTACGGCCGTGACGTGCACCTCGACGTGGTCGTCGACCCAGAAGTCGTCGGCGGCATCCGGGTCGAGATCGGCGACGACGTCATCGACGGCACCATCTCCAGCCGTCTCGCAGATGCCCAACGCAAGCTCGCCGGCTGACCGGCGCACCCACACTTCGAACAAGTAAGGATGAGGAAATGACGGAGCTGTCCATCCGTCCCGACGAGATCCGGGACGCGCTCGCGCGCTTCGTGTCGGACTACCAGCCCGACACCGCCACCAAGGAGGAGGTCGGCACGGTCGCCGAGGCCGCCGATGGCATCGCTCGCGTCAGTGGCCTGCCCTCCGCGATGGCCAACGAGCTGCTGGAGTTCGAGGACGGCACGCTCGGCCTCGCGCTCAACCTCGACACCCGTGAGATCGGTGTCGTCGTCCTCGGTGACTTCGAGAAGATCGAAGAGGGCCAGACGGTCCGGCGCACCGGGGAGATCCTCTCCGTGCCGGTCGGCGACGCCTACCTCGGTCGGGTGGTGGACCCGCTCGGTGTCGCCATCGACGGTCTCGGCGACATCGAGACCACCGAGCGGCGCGCGCTGGAGCTCCAGGCGCCGACCGTGGTGCAGCGCCAGTCGGTGCACGAGCCGCTGGCGACCGGCATCAAGGCGATCGACTCGATGACCCCGATCGGTCGCGGCCAACGCCAGCTGATCATCGGTGACCGGGCGACCGGCAAGACCACCATCGCCATCGACACGATCATCAACCAGAAGCAGAACTGGGAGTCCGGCGACCCGACCAAGCAGGTCCGCTGCATCTACGTCGCGATCGGTCAGAAGGGCTCTACGATCGCGTCGGTGCGTGGCGCGCTCGAGGAGGCCGGCGCGCTGGAATACACCACCATCGTGGCGGCGCCCGCCTCCGACTCCGCCGGCTTCAAGTACCTCGCGCCGTACACCGGCTCGGCCATCGGCCAACACTGGATGTACGACAGCAAGCACGTGCTGATCATCTTCGACGACCTCACCAAGCAGGCCGAGGCCTACCGCGCGGTGTCGCTACTGCTGCGCCGTCCTCCCGGCCGTGAGGCCTACCCCGGTGACGTCTTCTACCTACACAGCCGCCTGCTCGAGCGCTGCGCGAAGCTGTCCGACGACATGGGCGCTGGGTCGATGACCGGGCTGCCGATCATCGAGACCAAGGCCAACGACGTCTCGGCGTTCATCCCGACCAACGTCATCTCCATCACCGACGGGCAGATCTTCCTTCAGTCCGACCTGTTCGCCGCCAACCAGCGGCCGGCCATCGACGTCGGCATCTCGGTCTCCCGCGTCGGCGGCGCCGCGATGACCAAGGCGATGCGGAGCGTCACCGGTTCGCTCAAGGTCGACCTCGCGCAGTTCCGCGCGATGGAGGCGTTCGCGATGTTCGCCTCCGACCTCGACGCAGCCTCCCGCCAGCAGTTGGACCGCGGTCAGCGACTGATGGCGCTGCTTCGGCAGCCGCAGTACACGCCGTACCCGGTCGAGGAGATGACGGTGTCGCTGTGGACCGGCACCTCGGGTCGTCTCGACGTGGTGCCGACCGACGACGTGCTGCGCTTCGAGCACGAGTTCCTCGAGTTCCTGCGGCGCTCACACGAGGGGATCCTCGCCGGCATCCGGGAGTCGCTGAAGTTCGGCGACGACGCCGAGGCCGAGCTCGCGGCGGCGTACGACGAGTTCCTCAACCAGTTCGAGACCTCCGACGGCCGGTCGATCAAGGCCGGCAAGGAGGAGCACGAGGCGCTGCCCGCCGAGGAGCTCGAGCAGGAGCAGATCGTCAAGCAGAAGCGGGGCTGACCCTCCATGGCTGTATCGCTGCGTGAGTACCGCGCGCGGATCAAGTCGACGGAGTCGATGAAGAAGATCACGCGGGCGATGGAGCTCATCGCTGCTTCGCGCATCATCAAGGCGCAGCAGCGGGCCCAGGCCGCCGCGCCGTACGCCCGAGAGTTGACGCGGGCGGTGTCGGCGCTGGTGACCTACTCCAACGTCGACCATGCGCTGACCACCGAGCCGGAGAGCCCGGACCGGGCAGCGGTGCTGATCGTCACCTCCGACCGAGGCTTGGCCGGCGCCTACTCCTCTAACGTGCTCAAGGAGGCGGAGCGCCTGATCGAGAAGCTCCGCGCCGAGGGCAAGGCGGTGGACGCCTACGTCACGGGTCGGAAGGGGGAGGCCTACTTCCACTTCCGGCAGCGGCCGGTGACTCAGGCGTGGACCGGCTTCTCGGACCAGCCGACCTACGACGTGGCCGCCGACATCGGCAGCACCCTGATCGCGGCGTTCCTGGCCGGCGAGCAGGAGGACAACGCCACCGAGCAGGCCCCAGCGGTCGACGAGGTGCACGTCGTCTACACCCGGTTCAAGTCGATGCTGAACCAGGAGCCGGCCGCCGTTCGGCTGCTGCCGCTGGAGGTCGTGGAGGGCGAGGAGCCGCCGGAACCCGATGACCTGCTGCCGCTCTACGAGTTCGAGCCGTCGCCGGTAGAGGTGCTCGACACGCTGCTGCCGCGCTACGTGCAGAGCCGGATCTACTTCGCCCTGCTCCAAGCGGCGGCCTCCGAGCTCGCGGCCCGACAGAGCGCGATGAAGTCGGCGACAGACAACGCCGACGAGCTCATCAAGAAGTACACCCGAATCGCCAACCAGGCCCGCCAGGCCGGTATTACCCAGGAAATCAGCGAGATCGTCGGTGGCGTCAACGCCCTTGCCGACGCCCAAGCGGGGAGTGAGTGAGACAGATATGACCGCGACTGTGACAGAGACCATCGAGACCGCTGGTGGCGTTGGCCGGATCGCCCGGGTGATCGGCCCGGTCGTCGACATCGAGTTCCCCGTGGACGCGATGCCGGAGATCTACAACGCCCTCACCTGCGAGTTGACCATCGAGGGCGAGACCAGGGAGATCACCCTCGAGGTCGCCCAGCACATCGGCGACGGCATGGTGCGCGCCATCTCGATGAAGCCGACCGACGGACTGGTCCGGGGCGCCCAGGTCAAGGACACCGGCGACTCGATCACCGTCCCCGTGGGCGACGCGACGCTCGGCCACGTCTTCAACGTGACCGGCGACTGCCTCAACCTCAAGGAGGACGAGAAGTTCGAGGTCAAGGAGCGGTGGGGCATCCACCGCAAGGCCCCGGCCTTCGACCAACTGGAGTCGAAGACCCAGATGTTCGAGACCGGGATCAAGGTCATCGACCTGCTCACCCCCTACGTCCAAGGTGGCAAGATCGGCCTCTTCGGCGGCGCCGGCGTGGGCAAGACGGTGCTCATCCAGGAGATGATCGCCCGAGTCGCCAAGGACCACGGCGGTGTGTCGGTGTTCGCCGGCGTCGGCGAGCGCACCCGTGAAGGTAACGACCTCATCCAGGAGATGGACGAGGCGGGCGTCATCGGCCAGACCGCGCTCGTCTTCGGCCAGATGGACGAGCCGCCGGGCACCCGCCTCCGGGTGGCGCTATCCGCGCTGACCATGGCGGAGTACTTCCGCGACGTCCAAAAGCAGGACGTGCTCCTGTTCATCGACAACATCTTCCGGTTCACCCAGGCCGGCTCGGAGGTCTCCACGCTGCTGGGCCGGATGCCGTCCGCGGTGGGCTACCAGCCCAACCTGGCCGACGAGATGGGTCAGTTGCAGGAGCGGATCACCTCGACGCGCGGCCACTCGATCACCTCGATGCAGGCGATCTACGTGCCCGCGGACGACTACACCGACCCGGCGCCCGCCACCACCTTCGCCCACCTGGACGCCACTACCGAACTGTCGCGTGAGATCGCTTCGCTCGGCATCTACCCGGCGGTGGACCCGCTGACCTCGACCTCGCGGATCCTCGACCCGCAGTACATCGGCGAGGAGCACTACAACGCGGCGATCCGGGTCAAGCAGATCCTGCAGCGCAACAAGGAGCTGCAGGACATCATCGCGATCCTCGGTGTGGACGAGCTCTCCGAAGAGGACAAGACCATCGTTCACCGCGCGCGCCGGATCCAGCGGTTCTTGTCACAGAACACCTACGTCGCCAAGCAGTTCACCGGCATCGAAGGCTCGACGGTTCCCGTGAACGAGACCATCGAGGCGTTCAACAAGATCGCCGACGGGGAGTACGACCACGTCGCCGAGCAGGCGTTCTTCATGTGCGGTGGACTCGAGGACGTCGAGCGGAACTGGAACGAGATCCAGAAGAGCCTGCGATGAGCGACCAGCTCCTTCACGTCGAGGTCGTCTCGGCCGACCGGGTCGTCTGGTCGGGCGAGGCGACCCGTGTGATCGCGCGCACCACCGAGGGCGACGTCGGCATCCTGCCCGACCACGCGCCGATCCTGTCGCTGATGGTGCATGGCGTCGTCGACGTCCTCACCGACGAGGGTGAGACCTGGGTGGCCGCGGTCAGTGACGGGTTCTTGTCGGTTGCCGGCAACCGGGTCTCGATCCTGGCTGAGTTTGCCGAGGCCTCCCACGACATCGACTTGGAGAAGGCGCGCGCCGACCTCGAACGAGCCAAGGCCGCGGGTGAGCACAGCGACCAGGCCATCGAGGTCGTCCGGCTCGCCGAGGCACGCATCCGAGCCGCAGAACAGGCACGCTGACCAGATCTAGCCGACCGAGAGGGGAGACCGGGTTTGCCGGACTGGGCGATCGTGCTCGACTCGATCGGTGTTGTCCTGCTCCTGGTCCTGCTCTATGCGATCTTGCTGGTCATCCGCCGGCGGCTGTTGTCCCGGCACGGGGGCACCTTCGAGCTGGCTTTCGAGCTCGGTCCGGGCGGGCCGAGCACGGCTGGCTGTTGGGCATGGGTCGGTATGCGGGGGACTACCTCGAGTGGTTCCGCATCTTCTCGCTGTCGATCCGTCCGAAGCGCTCGTGGGAGCGCGCCAGCCTGGAGTACGTCGAGCAGCGCCGGCCAGAAGGAGTCGAGGCGCTCTCGCTCTACTCCGACCACGTGGTGGTCACCTGTCAGACCGCCGACGATCGGATCGAGCTGGCGATGAGCCCCGCCTCGCTGCTCGGCTTCCAGGCCTGGTTGGAGGCGATGCCTCCCGGCACCCGTGGGGTCCGGCCGGGAGATGCGCCGGACCTGATCTGACTCGACCGTCCCGGTCGGGTTAGCGTGGTGTCGCGACCCTCTCCTCGATCTCGCTGTCTTCTCCCTGATCTGATCCCACCTCGACGATGACCGGAGCACTCCTGGTGACCGATGTGCTGCGCGCACGCACTGCTGTGCTGCTCACGTTCATGCTGAACGGCTTCGGCTTCGCGTCCTACGCTTCCCGGATCCCCGAGATCCGGTCGAGCCTTGAGCTGACCAACAGCGAACTTGGCTTGTTGCTGCTGACCCTTTCGGCAGGCTCGATGGTCGCGCTGCCGACCACCGGCGTCCTCGTGCATCGGTGGGGGGCGGCATCGGTGGTCCGCGTGGGTGTCCTCCTCGACGCGCTCGGACTGCTGGCCTGCGGTCTAGGCACCGGCTGGCTCGAGTCGGTGCTGGTCACCGGGTTCGCCTTCGTCACCTACGGCGTCGGAGTGGCGCTGTGGGAGGTCGGGATGAACGTGGAGGGCGCCGGCGTGGAGCGGGGGCTCGGGCGCAGCATCATGCCGCGGTTCCACGCCGGTTGGAGCATCGGCAGCGTGGTGGGCGCTGCCTATGCCGCAGTGCTGGTGGCACTCGGCGTTCCCTTGTCGGTGCATCTGGGCTCGGCGGCGCTGGTGGTGCTGCTCGTCGGCACGGCCGCGACCGGACGCTACCTGCCGCGGATCGAGGAGCCCGACGGGCCCGCCCCGAGCCGGTCGATGCTGGCTGCTTGGCTGGAGCCGCGCACCCTGCTGATCGGGCTGATGATGCTCGCCCTCGCGCTGACCGAGGGCGTCGCCAACGACTGGCTGGCCGTCGCGCTGATCGACGGCTACCAGGTGCCACACTGGGTCGGCGTGGCGGGCTTCGGTCTGTTCGTCACCTCGATGACTGCCGGTCGCTTCTTCGGCCCGCTTATCTTGGATCGGCACGGCCGGGTGCCGGTGCTGTGGGTGACCATGGCGGTGGCCGGTTGCGGCGTCCTGCTCATCGTGTTCGGTGGCGCGCTCCCGCTCGTGGTCGTCGGGATCGTCGCCTGGGGACTCGGTGCCTCCCTGGGCTTTCCGGTCGGCGTCAGCGCTGCCTCGGACGATCCGGTCCATGCCGCGGCCCGAGTCAGCGTGGTCACCTCGATCGCCTACACCGCGTTCCTGGCGGGGCCGCCCCTGCTCGGCTTCGTCGGCGACCGGGTGGGCACACTGCATGCCTTGCTGGTCGTCGCGCTCCTGCTCATCCCCTCGGCCATGGTCGTTCCTGCCGCTCGCGAGCGGCGCTCGTGACTCCGCCCTTCTAGCGATCTCCGCCGGGTATCCACAACACGTCGCCCGACTCCTGGTTGGCGTGCCGCGCGAGGATGAACAGCAGGTCGGAGAGCCTGTTGAGATAGGTGATCGCGAGCGGGTTCATGGTGTCCGCATGCTCGGCGTGCGCCGCCCAGGCCGACCGCTCCGCGCGTCGTACGACGGTGCGCGCGACGTGCAGCAGAGCCGCCCCCGGCGTGCCACCGTTGAGCACGAACGAGCGCAGCGGCGCCAGGTCCTCGTTGTAGGTGTCGCACCAGCCCTCCAGCCGGTCGACGTACTCCTGCAGGATCCGCAGCGGCGGGTGCTCGGGCGCCTCGATGACCGGGGTTGCGAAGTCGGCGCCCACGTCGAATAGGTCGTTCTGCACTCGGGTCAGCACGGCGACGACGTCCTCGGCCAGGTCACCCATGGCGAGTGCCACCCCGAGATGGGCGTTGGCCTCGTCGACATCGGCATAGGCAGCCAGCCGAAGATCAGTCTTGCTGGTCTCACTGAAGTCGCCGAGTCGGGTGCAGCCGCCATCGCCGGTGCGGGTGTAGATCCGGGTGAGGTTGACCATGGCAGCGAGCGTAGTGCCCGGCTCACCGGCACGACGTCGAGCCACCGGCTGTCCGGTGCAAACTCGCGGGGCGCTCAACGCAATTGTCTGCTTGTGAAGTGCGTCATAGTGGGTGTGAGAGATCGCTGCTGTCGGGGGACGAGGTGAGCGATGGAGATCAGGATCGACGGTCCGATGCTGGTGTTGCGCGGTGATCTCGACGGGCGCTCGACTCACGAGGTCCGCAACGCGATCTATGGGCTGATCGCCCGCCACCAAGTGGTCGTCATCGACTGCACCGAGGTGACCAGCATCGACCTGACCGCGGTCAAGCTCTTGGTCGTGGCTACTCGTCGCGCCGGTCTGGGCGGCGGACAAGTGGTCTTGCGCGGTTGCGGCCCGACGGTGCGCCGATTCCTCTATCTCTCCCATTTCAGGCGTGCGCTCGAGTTGGAGCCGGTGCCCGCCTGACCGTGGCGTGCTGGTGGGAGTGTTGGATGTCCCACACCTTCGGACTGGTGACCAGCGGGTAGCCTCCGGCCTACCCTCGTCGCCATGACCGAGAACGAGCGGCTGTCGCAGGATCGGCCGCAGAAGGACCGACCGTGGGTGATGCGCACCTACGCTGGCCACTCCACGGCGGCGGCGTCGAACGAGCTCTACCGCACCAACCTGGCCAAGGGGCAGACCGGACTCTCCGTCGCCTTCGATCTGCCTACCCAGACGGGCTACGACCCCGACAGTCCGCTGGCGCACGGCGAGGTGGGCAAGGTCGGCGTACCGATCCCGCATCTTGGCGAGATGAGGCGGCTGTTCGACCAGATCCCGCTCACCGAGATGAACACCTCGATGACGATCAACGCCACCGCGATGTGGCTGCTCGCGCTCTATCAGGTCGCGGCAGAGGAGCAGAACCCCGATCTCGACCCGGCGGAGGTGGCTGCCCAGCTGGCTGGCACGACCCAGAACGACATCATCAAGGAGTATCTCTCCCGCGGCACCTACGTCTTCCCGCCCGAGCACTCGCTGCGGCTGATCAGCGACGTGATCGCCTACACCGTGCGCGCGATGCCGACGTGGAACCCGATCAACATCTGCAGCTATCACCTGCAAGAGGCCGGCGCCACCCCGGTTCAGGAGCTCGCCTACTCGATCTGCACCGCGATCGCGGTGCTCGACCAGGTCAGGGCGTCCGGTCAGGTCGCCGAAGCGGACTTCGGCCAGGTGGTCGGACGCATCTCCTTCTTCGTCAACGCCGGGGTGCGATTCGTCGAGGAGATGTGCAAGATGCGGGCGTTCGTCGAGCTCTGGGATGAGCTGACCCGCGACCGGTATGGGGTTGTCGACGACAAGATGCGGCGCTTCCGCTACGGCGTCCAGGTCAACTCGCTGGGGCTGACCGAGGCCCAGCCGGAGAACAACGTCCAGCGCATCGTGCTGGAGATGCTCGGTGTGACGCTCTCGAAGAACGCCCGCGCCCGCGCCGTGCAACTGCCCGCCTGGAACGAGGCGCTCGGGCTGCCCCGCCCGTGGGATCAGCAGTGGTCGCTGCGCCTGCAGCAGGTGTTGGCCTACGAGTCCGACCTGTTGGAGTACGACGACCTCTTCGACGGCTCGCACGTCGTCGAGGCGAAAGTCGCCGAGTTGGTCGACGGCGCCCGGGCCGAGGTCGACCGTGTTCAGGCGATGGGCGGGGCGATCGCCGCGGTGGACTCCGGTTACATGAAGGGCGAGCTGGTCGCCGCGCACGCCGCGCGGCGGGCCCGGATCGAGTCGGGCGAGGAGAAGGTGGTCGGTGTGAACGTGTTCACCACGACCGAGCCGTCGCCGTTGACCGCCGACCTCGACGCCGCCATCCAGACTGTCGATCGGGCCGCCGAGCAGGCTGCGATCGAGTCCGTCCGGGCGTGGAAGGAGCAGCGCGACGATGCGGCTGTGGCCGAGGCGCTGGCCCGACTCGGCGAGGACGCCAAGTCCGAGGTCAACCTGATGGAGTCCACCCTGGCCTGTGCCCGCGCCGGGGCGACCACGGGGGAGTGGGCGGCGACCCTGCGGGAGGTGTTCGGCGAGTTCCGGGCGCCGACCGGGGTCGGCGGTGCGGTGGGCGTCGCCGAGGCGGGCGCCGACCTCGCCGCGGTGCGGGAGCGCGTGCGTTCCACGGGTGCCGAGCTGGGCACTCGGCTGCGGCTGCTGGTCGGCAAGCCCGGCCTGGACGGCCACTCCAACGGCGCCGAGCAGGTCGCCGTGCGTGCCCGAGACGCCGGCTTCGAGGTCATCTATCAGGGCATCCGGCTCACCCCGGAGCAGATCGTCGCTGCCGCCGTCGCCGAGGACGTCCACTGTGTCGGCCTGTCCATCCTCTCCGGGTCGCACATGGAGCTGGTGCCGGCGGTGCTCGAGGGTTTGCGCCGGGCCGGCCTGACCGACGTACCCGTGATCGTCGGCGGCATCATCCCCGAGTCCGACGGCCGGGAGCTGCGGTCGCTGGGCGTCGCCGCGGTCTACACCCCCAAGGACTTCGGCCTCACCGAGATCATGGGCGGCATCGTCGAGGTGATCCGAGCCGCGCACGGGCTCACCGCCGAGTAGCCCTCCGTCGAGGAGGCAGCCGTCGAGGGGCCCGCCGCGGTCGGCGAGGGTAAGGCAAGCCTCACCTTCGTGTACCATCCTCGTGTGGCCAAGGTGGCGAAGCTTCCGAAGAAGAAGTGCTGCGTGTCCAAGACGCGCTGCGGCCGCTGCCCGATCCGCATGCTGAAGGAGGGCACCCTCCCCGAGGGGTATACGGTCAAGAAGCGCAAGCTCGTCAAGACCGGTGCCGGAAAGAAGTCCGGCCGCAAGAAAGCCGCCTGAGGAAGGACCCACCCTTGCCCGCAGCCCGCTTCGTCGACCAGCTCAACGTCCAGATCGGCAACGAGCTCTCCGCACACAACCAATACCTCTCCTGCGCGGTCTACTACGACGCGCTGACGATGCCGCAGATGGCTGCCTTCTTCTACAGCCAGGCGCTGGAGGAGCGCGGGCACGCGCTGATGATGGTGCAGTACCTCGTCGACACCGACACCGACGTGGTCATCCCCGGGGTCGAGGCACCCCAGTCGTCGTTCGCCGACGTGGTCGAGCCGGTCCAGTTGGCACTCGACCAGGAGAAGCGGGTCACCGAGCAGATCAACACCCTGCTCCGGATCGCCCGCGAGGAGTCCGACTTCGCCTCCGAGCAGTTCATGCAGTGGTTCATCAAGGAGCAGGTCGAAGAGGTTGCCACGATGACCGACCTGCTCGCCGTCGTCACCCGCAACGCCGACGATGTCGAGGACATCGAGGAGTACGTCCTCCGTGAGCAGTCCGCCGGCGACACCGACCCCACCGCTCCGAAGCAGGCCGGCGCCTAGCTCAGAAGTAGCCCCTATGGGCGGAGCCTCCAACAAGCTCATCGACCACCACACCGTGGAGGGCACCGGCGGCAAGACCTATGCCCAACTGGACCGCGACGACCCGGCGCGCGAGACGGCGACGACCGGATCCTTCCTGCAGGCCCCGCTGTTCACCTCGGTGCTGTCCTTCGGGGTGTGTCTGATGGCCATCGGCGTCGGTGCCGTGCTCTTCTTCGTCGGTCTAGCGTTGCGCAAGCTCATCCCGGCCACGGCTCCGCCGGCGTAGCACCCACCAGAACACCGCGGCGCCGACCGCGAGGCCGAGCAGGGCGCCGATCAGGCCGCCCAACTCGGGACTCAGTTGGTGACCGATGGTCGAGCCGATCACCGAGAGCGTCATGGCGGCCAACGCCAGACCGATCCGCAGCAGCATCTCGGAGAGGAAGGCCTTGGTGAACGGCTCCGGTCGTCCGCGCCGATCGAGTGGTTCCACGCTGATGACTGCCGAGGTGTTCAGCGGGCCGTAGATATGCGGGAACGACTGATCGCCAACGGGGTCTTCTCGCCACGGTGCGCTCAACTTGTCGGTATCGATGGTCAGCAGCACCAACGGCTCCCGGACGGGGCGGTAGAAGGCCTCGAAGGCGGCCGAGACCTGCTCCCGGCGGGAAGCGTGGATGAATCCCTCCTCGGCCAGACTCCGGCCCAGCGTCGAGGTGGCGTACGTCGTCGTACGGCGCGCTTCGGCCCAGTCCGCCGCCGTCGCAATGTGGTAGATGCGCATTGCTGGCGATGGTGTCACAGGTCGCCGAGTCGCCGGAGAGCGTCTGTCGCCGACCCGCACGCTGTTCAGGAAGGCTCCGGCAGGCGCCGGACCACCTCGTTGAGGGTGCTCTCGATTCGGTCGAACCGGCGGGTGTGCTGGTCCAAGGTGGCGTTGACTTTGGTGAGCGAGTTCTCGACCTGGTCGAGGCGGCGGGTGTGCTGGTCCAAGGTGGCGTTGACTTTGGTGAGCGAGTTCTCGACCTGGTCGAGGCGGCGGGTGTGCTGGTCCAAGGTGGCGTTGACTTTGGTGAGCGAGTTCTCGACCTGGTCGAGGCGGCGGGTGTGCTCGTCTTGGGTGGTGGTGAGCGTGGCGAGGGTCTTCTGCATGCCCTCGAAGCGGCGGGTGTGTTCGCCTTGGGTGGTGGTGAGCGTGGCGAGGGTCTTCTGCATGCCCTCGAAGCGGCGGGTGTGCTCGTCTTGGGTGGTGGTGAGCGTGGCGAGGGTCTTCTGCATGCCCTCGAAGCGGCGGGTGTGCTCGCCTTGGGTGGACCTGACCTCGGTGATGAGCTCGTAGATCGACTCTGTGTCGTTCTCCAGCCGATCCACGCGGCGGCTCAGGCCGCGGCGACTCAGGTTGGGATCGCTCGTCATGCCTGCCACCGTATGCCGGGCCAGCGAGAACCGCCAGCGCGCAGCGAGGACCTGTGGACAGCGCCCGAAGACCCGTCCACCTGCTGGCTGAACAGCTCAGAACAGACGTTCCGTCGGGTCGTCGAGCCCGCGGAGGGCGTCGTAGTCCACGACGGCGCATACGATGCCGCGATCCTCGGCGAGGACACGGGCCTGGGGCTTGATCTCCTGCGCGGCAAAGATGCCGCGCACGGCGCCCTTGCCGGTCAGCAGGGGGTCGCGGTTGAGCAGCTCGAGGTAGCGGGTGAGCTGCTCCACGCCGTCGATCTCCCCGCGTCGCTTGATCTCGACTGCAACGGAGTGGCCGGAGGCGTCGCGGCACATCAGGTCGACCGGGCCAATGGCGGTGGGGTACTCCCGGCGTACTAACGTCAGCCCGTCGGCAAGTGTGGCCGGGTGCTCGGCGAGGAGCCTTGGAGGTGCTTCTCGACGCCGTCCTTCTGCAGACCGGGGTCGGCGCCGAGCTCGTGGAGGGAGTCGTGGTGGATCTCCTCGATCAGGATCCGCAGGGTGTCGTCCGGGCCCTTGCCCGAGCCACGGCTGGTCACCGTCCACTCGACCTGGCCGTCCTCGGTGCTGCCCTCGTGCAGGATGCACGGCGGTGACATCCAGTTCAGCGGCTTGTAGGAGCCACCGTCGGAGTGCACGAGCACCGAGCCGTCGGCCTTGATCATCAACACCCGGGTGGCCATCGGTAGGTGGGCGGTCAGCCGGCCGGCATAGTCGACCTGGCAGCGCGCGACGACGAGTCTCACGGGGAGGCAATCTACCTGCGGTCGGTGGTGAAATGCCTCACGGCACAGCTCCCGGTCCGCGTGGCATGATGCCCGCCATGACCACCCTCCAGGAGAGCTCGGCCGCGCCGTCTGGGCGCACCGTCAGCACGGTCGGCGTCGTCGGCCTCGGCACCATGGGCGCCGGCATCGCCGAGGTGTTCGCCCGCAACGGGTATGCCGTCATCGGCGTCGAGCAGAACAACGAGGGTGTCGAGCGTGGCCGCCAACACCTTCAGCACTCCACCGAGCGTGCGGTCAAGCGCGGCAAGCTGACCGAAGACGAGCAGGCTGCCCTGCTTGGTCGGATCCGGCTCACCACCGACATGGCCGAGCTGGCCGAGGCCGACGTCGTGGTGGAAGCTGTGGTGGAGTCGCTGGAGCTCAAGAAGGAGATCTTCCGCCGCCTCGACGAAGTGGTGAAGCCCGACACCATCTTGGCGACGAACACCTCGTCGCTGTCGGTGACCGAGATCTCCACGGCCAACTCCCGGCCCGGCCGGATCGTCGGAGTGCACTTCTTCAACCCCGCGCCGGTGCAGAACCTGGTCGAGGTGGTGCGCACCGTGGTCACCGAGCCGGAGGTGCTTGCTGAGGTCGAGTCCTTGATCACGGCGCTCGGCAAGAGCCCGGTCATCTGCGGCGACAAGGCGGGCTTCATCGCCAACACCCTGCTCTTCGGCTACCTCAACCACGCCGTCGCGATGTACGAAGGCCGGTATGCCAGCCGCGAGGACATCGATGCCGCGATGCGGCTGGGCTGCGGCTACCCGATGGGTCCGCTCGCGCTGCTCGACCTGATCGGTCTCGACACGGCGTACGAGATTCTCGACACGATGTACCGCCAGGGCCGCGACCGACTGCACGCACCCGCCCCGATCCTGAAGCAGATGGTGACCGCGGGCCTGCTCGGTCGGAAGTCTGGCCGGGGCTTCTACACCTACGAGGGGCCGGACAGTTCGGTCGTCGTGCCCGACCACCTGACGCCGTCGGCCGACGACGCGCCCCGGCTCAAGCGTGAGATCAATCGGGTCGGCGTGGTCGGCACGGGCACGATGGCGTCCGGCATCATCGAGGTGTTCGCCAAGGCGGGGTACGACGTCACCTACGTGGGCCGCTCCCAGGCCAAGGTCGACGGGGTTCGGGCGAGCATCGAGCGCTCCGTGGACAAGGCCATCGGCCGCGGCAAGATGGACGCCGCCGACAAGGACGCAGTGCTGGCCAGGCTGCACGGCTCGAGCTCCCTGGATGAGCTGAAGGACGCCGACCTCGTGGTCGAGGCGATCGCGGAGGACCTGCAGGTCAAGAGCACGCTGTTCGCCAACCTCGACGACATCTGCAAGCCAGGCGTGATCTTGGCGACGACGACGTCGTCGCTGCCGATCATCGCCCTCGCTCAGGCGACCTTGCGCCCGCAGGACGTGGTCGGGATGCACTTCTTCAACCCGGCGCCCGTCATGCGCCTGGTCGAGGTGGTCTCCACTGTGGCGACCGACGACGACGTGGCCGAGACGACTCGGGCGCTGTGCGCCGCGATCGGCAAGCATGCGGTCTCCTGTGGCGACCGGGCGGGCTTCATCGTCAACGCGCTGCTCTTCCCCTACCTCAACGACGCGGTCAAGATGCTCGAGGCGCACTACGCCTCCGCCGACGAGATCGACACGGCCATGAAGTTGGGCTGTGCGCTGCCGATGGGTCCCTTCGAGCTGCTCGATGTCGTGGGCAACGACGTCTCGCTGGCGATCCAGCGTGAGCTCTACCTGGAGTTCCGTGAGCCCGGCTTCGCCCCCGCCCCCCTCCTAGAGCACCTGGTCACCGCCGGCTACCTCGGCCGCAAGACCCAACGCGGCTTCCGCGACTACCGCACCGCCTAGCCCATCTCCCGCGGTGCTGTGGTGGCTGAGGACCCGAAATCCAGGGCACTTTGCCATCACAAGACCGCGGCAGACGACACAAGACCGCGGCAGACGCCGACCCGGGCAGCCAAACTCAGCCTTCGGCGCGCTGCCAGGGGGTTAGCCAGGGCGTGGCCGGCATCTCCTCCCGAGCGGCGACCAGGGCATACATCGTGGCGCCGTCGACGCCCTCGCGGATGATGTCGGCGTGGCCGGCGTGGCGGGCGAGCTCCTCGAGCAGGTGGAACCAGACCCAGCGGACGTTCCAGGCCTCGACGTCTTGGGGAAACCAGGGCGCCTGCGGCACCGGCACCGATGTGTCCAGGTCGAGGTCGCGGACGGCGTGGAGCACGGTGGCGCTGACCTCGTCGAAGGCGGCGATGGCGGCATCGACGGTGTCGCCCTCCAGCCAGCTGAACTCGGCGGCGTAGTCCGCCATCTGCTGCTCCTGGCTCCGCGCGTCGACAGGTCGCTCCGGAGCGGCCACAGCGGACGCAAGCCAGCTGCGCTGAACGCCGGCGCCGGGCTTGACCAGGGTGCCGACCGTGAGCGTGCTCGCCGCACCTTGACGGCCGGCCTCGGCGTCGGTGAGACCGAAGATCGCGGCTCGGAACGCGTCTTGCTGCTGGGCCAGGAAGCCGGCGATGGCGTCCTGCTCGGTCGGTGCAAGTGGGGCATGGAAGGGCATCAGGACTCCTCGACAGTGCGGCTGAGCGGGCGGTGGGCGTAGAGGTCGCGGAGCAGGGCGAGCTCCGCCCCGTGATGGATCAGCTCACGGTTGATGTGCAGCACGAGGGTGGCCATCGACTCCTCGGCGTAGGGACCCTCGGCGGGGCCGCACGGCTGGGCGAGACCCTCCTCGCCGAGCGCCTCGACACCGGCCAGCCAGATGGCGACCTGCTCATCGAGCTGCGCGAGCGCCTGGGCGGCGGTGCCGGCGTAGTCCCAGGACTCGTAGTCGGCAGGCGGGGCGTCGAAGTGTCCGGCGTTCCGGATGGCGAGGCAGCCGACGATGATGTGGCCCAGCCGCCAGGCGATGGTGGTGACGGGCGGCGGCACGGGCTTCGGCATCGCGAAGTCGATGACGAAGGCGCCGGATCCGGCCTGAACCGACGCCTTCGACTGGCCGCGAGGATGCACGTTCCAGCAGTCGGCCACGGGCTCCCAGAAGTACTCCTCGTCGGTGAGGCCGTCCAGCCGGGGCCGCAGCTGGTGCTGCCAGTGCCAGGTGAACTGCACGCGGACTTGGGCGTTCCAGTCGATGTGGAGAGTCATGCCACCAGTCTGGCAGTCATATAGGACTGATTCTGTCCGCTATATGCGCGAGGATGGTGCGATGGCTGAGACCACCCAGCGTCTGCTCACCCTGCTCGGACTGCTCCAGTCCCGACCGGTGTGGACCGGGCCGGAGCTGGCCGACCGGCTCGAGGTGACGACGCGGAGCATTCGACGCGACATCCAGCGGCTGCGCGACCTGGGCTATCCGCAATGCCGCGCAGTTAGCGATGTGACTGGTGTGGCGAGTGTGGCGTCGGCGTGTCGTCGGGTAGAGCAACAGAACTCCTCGATAGGCAGGGGATGTCCTGACAAGACGCCCTGCTACCGATGGAGTTCTGTTGCGTTCTCAGTCTGTCACGTCTGATCCGGTGGATCCGTTCTCTGCTGGCCATCTGGGCGAGTTGACGCGGATCGTCTCCTTCGATCTGGTCGACGCGGCGATCAGCGCCGCGGGGGCGACGCAGAAGCGGCTGCGGCGCCTGCCCACCCGGGTGGTGGTGTACGTGCTGCTGGCCGGGGTGCTGTTCGCCGACGTGGGTTATCGCCAGGTCCTGCGGCGTCTGGCCGCCGGCGCGGACCTGAGCATCCGGGTGCCGGGCAGCTCGGCGTTGTCCCAGGCCTTCCGGCGGATCGGAGTGGGTCCACTGCGGGAGTTGTTCGACCTGGTCCGCGGCCCGGCGGCCGGTGCTGCCCGTTGGCGTGGGTTGCTGGTGTGCGCCATCGACGGGACCACGATGTGTGTGCCGGACACCGACGTCAACGCTGCGGCGTTCGGTCGGGCCACCGGCCGCCCGGACGCCCCGGGCGGCTACCCGATGCTGCGGCTGGTGAGCATCCTCGCGTGCGGCTCACGCACCCTCATCGACGCCGTGTTCGGGTCCTACCGGGTCGGGGAGACTACCTACGCATCCCGCCTGGCGCGCTGTCTGCGGCCCGGGACGGTGCTGCTCGGTGACCGCAACTTCGCTGCCGCGGCCCTGATCGAGCAGTTCGCCGCCACCGGCGCGGACCTGCTCATCCGGTGCAAGGACAACCGTAGGTTCGCCCTCGTGGACCGCCTGGGCGATGGCACCCGCATCGCTGTCCTCGGTGGCATCCGGGTGCGGATCATCGACGCCCAGATCATCGTGGACCTGAAAGACTCAGGCACCCAGCGCACCGGCACCTACCGCCTGATCACGACCCTGACCAACCCGCAGCGGTACCCGGCACGGGAGATCGTCGAGCTCTACCACCAGCGGTGGGAGATCGAGACTGGCTTCCGCGAGACCAAGTCCACGATCTTGGACGGGAGGGTCCTACGGGCGCGCACACCCGCCGGGATCGCCCAGGAGGTCTACGCCGTCCTGATCGTCCATCAGGCTCTGCGGACCGCGATCGCCGACGCTTCCCTGGCTCACGGTGGCATCGCACCCGACCGGCTCAGCTTCACCATCGCACTGACCACCGCCCGCGACACGATCCACCGCGCAGCAGACGTCCTCGCCGAGGCCGGCACCGACCTGACCGGCCGGATCGGGGCAGCGGTCCTGGACACAGTTCTGCCCGCCCGCCGAGCCCGCTCCAGCCCCCGAGTGACCAAACGCGCGATCTCCAAACACCGCGCCAAAGGCCCCATCGACCGGACGAACTACCAGACCCGGATCACGACACACCTACTGCCGACCCTTGACCCGAGCCAAGATCCTTAACTGCGCGGCATTGGGGCTATCCGGTCGACGCCGTCCAGGGGCCGGCGGGCGGCTACCGGTTGCGGGCGGGGCGAGCGCTGCCGCCGCTGCTGCTCGACGACGAAGAAGCGATCGCGGTGGCGGTGTCGCTGCAACTGGCGACGGACACGGTCAGTGGTGCCAGCGACGCCGCGGTGCGCACCCTGGCCAAGCTGGATCAGGTGCTGCCCCCGCGCCTGCGGCACAGCATCCGCGCGCTTCACGACGCTACCGACTCGTTGCCGTCATACGGCGCGCGCGGCGTCGACGGCGAGGCGCTGATG
Source organism: Nocardioides sp. (assembly GCF_047602075.1). Classification (GTDB taxonomy): domain Bacteria; phylum Actinomycetota; class Actinomycetes; order Propionibacteriales; family Nocardioidaceae; genus Nocardioides. Next base: position 1,473,815 of record NZ_JASGIF010000001.1, on the reverse strand, counting down.
ACCATTGCGCGGGCCTGCCGGGACCGGGTGCGGGTGCGATTCGGGTACGCCGACCGCGGCGGCGTCGCCTCGGAGCGGACGGTCGAGCCGGTGGGGATGGTGACCGCGGAGCGGCGGTGGTATCTGCTCGCCTGGGATGTCGACCGAGAGGACTGGCGCACCTTCCGGCTCGACCGCGCCCGTGCGGTGACCGCCTCGACGTGGCGCTTCCCGGCCAGGGAGCACCCCGATCCCGCGGCCTACGTGCAGCGGTCGGTGACGGCGGCGCCGTACCGCTTCGTCGCTCGGGTCCTGGTCGCTGCTCCGGCCGAGATGGTGCGTGGGCAGCTCTCGGCCCGCGCCGCCACCGTCACGCCGGTCGACGAGGGATCATGTGAGCTGGTCGCCGGGGCGGACGACCTGACTTGGCTGGCCTGTCACCTGGCCGTGCTCGGGCACCCCTGGCACGTGCTCGACCCGCCGGAGCTGCGTGCGGCCGCCGCCAGACTCGGCGCGCTGCTCAGCGACGCGGGCGCCGTGGTGTCGTGACGGACGGAGCGGGGTGCGCTTGGATGAGACGGTTGGCGTCGCATCGAGGGGCGCACGCTGCGGACCACACCCACGGGGACTGAGCAGCAGACTGACCAGCAGGAGGAGAGCATGGTGGAGATCAGGCGTCTCGCGGTCCTCGAGTCGGGTGAGCCGGCCGTCCGCGTGATCGCTGCGGTGGGCAACCTCGAGCGCGGCGGTGACGCGCGGGTGGCCACCGTGCTGGTCCATGCCGAGCCCGGAAGACCGTGGTGGGGCCGTGAGGCCGACGAGGAGGTCGCGACCGGCGGCCACGACCTGAAGACCCTGATCGACGCGCTGCGCGGCGCCGAGGCCGACATGGTCTGGCCGGGACCGTGGGGTGAGATTCCCGCGGCGGACGTCGTGGCTGCCTGCGAGGAGGCGGGGCTGGCCGTCGTCGGCCCCACCAGCGCGACGCTGCGCACGCTCACCGAGCCGGAGCTCCTGGTGGCCGCCGCCGCGGAGGTCGGTGTCACCTGTCGCCCGCAGGCGCCGACTCCCGACCTCCGGCTGATGGAGGTCGACCTGCTCGCGGACTCCCACGGCGTGATCTGGGCGCACGGGATGCGGGAGGTCACGGTCGCCCACGACGGGCATCTGCTGCTGGCCGAGTCGCCCCCACCCTTCCTCAGCGGAGACCTGGTGCGACAGGTCAGGTCTGCCGCGGTGGCACTCGCCGGGTCGGTGAGTCTGGTCGGCGCCGTGGTGGTGAGGTTCTGCGTCGACGAGGCCAACCAGGAGTGCTGGCTGTCCTCGGTCGATCCCTACGCACGCCCCGAGCATGCGCTGGTCGAGGATGCCACCGGAGCCAGCTTCATGGGACTCCGGATCAGGGTCGCCACCGGGGAGCAGCTCGACCCCGAGCCGCCCGCGGCCGACGGCTGGGCCGTCGAGGTGCGCCTCCTCGCACTCGACCCCGATGCCGACCACGCCCCGAGCGGCGGCCGGGTCGAGGTCATCGACCTGCCGGTCGGGACCGGCGTGCGGGTCGACGCCAGCTTGCGCGTCGGCGACCTGGTCGACGCGGTCACGGACCCGATGATCGCGACAATGAGTGCCTGGGGCCGCGATCGCAGCGAGGCGTTCCGCCGGATCCGGCGCGCGCTGGAGCGCACCGTCGTCGTGCTCCAGCCCGGCACCAGCAACCGATCCGAGTTGCTGGCGCTGCTGGCCCGACCCGAGCTGGCCGCCGGGCCGGTCACCCTGGGGTGGTACGCCGACCTCCAGACCGCCGGGGGTCTGGTGCCCGCAGCCGACCCGATGGCCCTGATCGCGGCGGCGATCGAGTCCTACGAGGCCGACCTGTCGCTGGTGCGAGCGGCCTTCCTCGGCTCGGCCCGGCGAGGCCGGCCGCAGAACCCGGAGGCGGTCGGCACCCGGGTGCATCTGGAGTACCGAGGTGCCCACCATCGGGTGCGCGTGGACCGGATCGGACCGGATGCCTATCGGATCCACGACGGCAGCGAGGTCGTCGCCCGAGTGGACCGGGTCGGTCCCTACGAGCGCCGGATCACCTGTCGAGGCCGCAAACACCGGGTCGTGACGGTGGCGCAGGGCAGCATCTTCCGGGTCGAGGTCGACGGCGTCGCCCACCTGGTCACCCGAGTGGACGGTGCCCCCGTGCGCGCAGCGTGGCCGGCGCTGGTGTCGCAGATCCTGGTCACCCCGGGTCAGCGGGTGACCGAGGGCGAGCCGGTGGCCGTGTTGGAGTCGATGAAGATGATCTCCACCGTCACCGCGCCCTTCGCCGGGGAGGTGCTCGGCGTCGACGTGGTCGCCAACGCGCAGGTCGAGCGCAACGCACCGCTCTTCCGGCTGCGCGCCGAAGCCGATGCCCCTGCCGCAGCCGGGGAGGCGGAGGTGAGCCTCGACTCGCTGGCCACGACCGGTGGCGACCGCGCGAGCGGACCGCATGACGTCTATCGCCGACTCACCGACTATCTGCTCGGCTACGACCTCGATCCCGCCGGTCTGCGCACGTTGGCGGCCGATCAGAGGGCCTTGGCCGACGGCGACCCGGGTGACTCGGCGCTGCTGGCCGAGGAGGACGCGTTCGTCGACCTGTTCGCCGAGCTGGGTGGCCTCTATCGACCGCGCACCGAGGCCGAGCCCGGCTACGCCGAAAGCGAGCTGGCCGGCAACACCCAGGAGTACCTCCTGGCCTTCCTGCAGTGGCTGGACGCCGACCGGGCCGGGCTTCCGGAGCGCTACCGGCAGCGCCTGTTCGCCGCCCTGGAGCGCTACGGCGTGCACGGGCTCGAGCACACCGACGAACTCGAAGAGGCGATGCTGTGGATGTTCTGCTCCTTCGAGCGGGTCCCAGCCGTCGCCCCGTTCGTGATGACGCTGCTGCAGCGTCGGCTGGTTGCACTGCCCACCCTGCGGGACTCGGCCGACGCCGACATGCGAGAGCGGCTCGGCCGACTGGCCGCCGCGGCACAGGGTCGTCAGCAACAGGTCGCCGACCTTGCCCGAGATGTCGAGTTCCAGTACTTCGACGAGCCGGTGATGTCCGCCTCCAAGGCCCAGGTGCGCGAGGAGATGGCCCGCCATCTGGCCGCCCTCCGGGAGGACCCGACGCGTGCCGACCGCGCCGAGCACGTGGACCAGTTGGTGAACTGCCCACAACCGGTCCGCGGCCAACTGCTGGCGGCCTGGCTCGAGAGTGGCAGTGCCGCAGACGTCGAGGGCTTCCAATCGGCGATCCTGGAGAGCTACACCCAGCGCTTCTATCGCCTGCGTGACCTGACCGAGCTGGACCATGCGACCGTCGACGGCCGACTCCTCGGCTTCGCCGACTATCGCTTCGAGGGCCGCCAGTTCCACCTGGTCACCTCCTACCTCGCCCTCGACGACCTACCGGCCCTGGCCCGTGCGGTCGCCGAGCACCTCGCGAGTGTCCCCGCCGACCACGCGGTCGTGGTGGACCTGGTCTGTTGGCGAGAAGAGTTGCGGTCGCCCATTGAGGAGCTCAGCGAGACCGTCCAGCAGGTCCTTGCCGACTGTGACTTCGGACGGCCCCTGCATCGTCTCGACCTGACCATCACCAGCCTGATGGGGGACCGTCCGGAGCGGGAGCGCACGCAGCACCTCACCTTCCGCCCTGGCGACGCCGGCCGGCTGGAGGAGGACCTGCTCTACCGCAACCTGCACCCGATGCTGGGCAAGCGCCTAGACCTGTGGCGGCTGTCCAACTTCGACCTGACCCGGCTGCCCTCGCCGGAGGATGTCTATCTCTTCCACGGCGTGGCCAAGGAGAACCCCCGCGACCACCGGCTCTTCGCGCTGGCCGAGGTGCGAGACCTGGTGCGGGTGGAGGATCCGGCCACCGGACAGACGTCGTACCCCGCTCTGGGCCGGATCGGTCTGGAGGCGTTGGCTGCGATGCGGGCCGCCCTGGCCCAGTTCCAGCCACGCGAGCGGCCCGTCTCCAACCGGCTGGTGCTGTCGGTGCGGCCGACCTGGGACATCCCGCCCGAGGACTGGAACGACCTAGCCCTGTCCTACGAGAGCCTCGCCCGCGGCGCCGGGCTGGAGAAGCTCGTGCTGCACGTGCAGATCCCCGATCCCGAGGCCGACGGCGGTCTGCTCGACAAGGTGGTCTATCTGGAGGGCATCGGCAAGGGGCTGATGACGATCCGCCTCGGTGATCCCGGGCCTAACCCGGTGCGGCCGCGCACGCCGTACGCCCAGAAGGTGCTCACCTCGGAGCGGTTCGGTGTGCCCTATCCCTACGAGATCGTCCGGCTGCTCACCACCGGTGGCGCGGACGCCGCCTCGGGCTTCCCGCCGGGCGACTTCGTCGAGCTCGACCTCGCCGAGGACGGCGAGTCGCTGGTGCGCGTCGACCGCGAGCCCGGACAGAACACCGCGCACCTGGTCGTGGGACTGCTGACCAACTACACCGACGTGGTCCCCGAGGGGATGACTCGGGTCGCACTGCTGTCCGACCCGACCCAGGGCCTGGGCAACCTGGCCGAGCCGGAGTGCCGGCTGATCAACGCCGCGCTCGCCTACGCCGCCGAGCACCGGCTGCCGATCGAGTGGTACGCCGTCTCGTCCGGCGCGCTCATCGCGATGGACTCCGGCACCGAGAACATGGACTGGATCGCGCTCACGCTGCGGCGCATCATCGAGTTCACCCAGGCCGGCGGGGAGATCAACATCATCGTCACTGGCATCAACGTCGGCGGCCAGCCCTACTGGAACGCCGAGGCGACCATGCTGATGCACACCAAGGGCATCTTGGTGATGACGCCGGCCAGCGCGATGGTGCTCACCGGCAAGCAGGCGCTGGACTTCTCCGGTGCGGTGTCGGCGGACGACAACTTCGGCATCGGTGGCTACGACCGGATCATGGGTCCCAACGGTCAAGGGCAGTACTGGGCGCCCAGCTTCGCCGATGCCTGCGCACTGCTGCTTCAGCACTACGACTATGCCTATGTGGTGCCGGGGGAGCGATTCCCCCGCCGGCGGCCGACCGCGGACCCACTCGACCGCGACGTGCGGACGGCGCCGCACGCCACCGTGCCGGGCTCGTCCTTCGAGACCGTGGGCGAGGTGTTCGGTGCCGACACCAACCCCGACCGCAAGATGCCCTTCGACATGCGGTCGGTGATGGCGGCCGTCGCCGACGCCGACTGTGCGCCGCTCGAGCGGTGGAAGGCGTGGGCCGACAGCGACACCTCGATCGTGTGGGACGCCACCGTGGGCGGCATCCCCGTCTGCCTGCTGGGGCTCGAGTCCCGGACCGTCCCGCGGCGCGGCTTCGTGCCGTCGTACGGCCCGCCATCGTGGACCTCGGGCACGCTCTTCCCGCAGTCCTCGCGCAAGACCGCACGGGCGATCAACGCCTGCAGCGGCAACCGACCGCTGGTCGTGCTCGCGAACCTCTCCGGCTTCGACGGCTCCCCGGAGTCGATGCGCAACTGGCAGCTGGAGTACGGCGCGGAGATCGGCCGCGCGGTCACCAACTTCGACGGACCGATCGTCTTCGTGGTGGTCTCGCGCTACCACGGCGGTGCGTTCGTGGTGTTCTCCAAGGCGCTGACGGAGTCCATGGAGATCGCCGCGGTCGAGGGCTCCTATGCCTCGGTGATCGGCGGTGCCCCCGCCGCCGCCACCGTCTTCGCCCGCGAGACCAAGCAGCGCACCGAGGCCGACCCCCGGGTGATGGCCGCTCGGGAGGAGGCGGCGTCGGCGACCGACAAGCAGGTCGCTCGCGCCCGGGCTCGGATCGCGGAGATCACCGCCGAGGTGCGCTCGGAGAAGCTCGGTGAGGTCGCCGACGAGTTCGATTCCATCCACACCATCGACCGTGCCCTCCAGGTCGGCTCGGTGGACCGGATCATCGCCCCCGCCGACCTGCGGCCCTGGGTGATCGAGGCGCTTGAGCGGGGGATGGCGCGTTTCCGGTGAGGCATGCTCGCCTCCGGCATGATGGGGCGATGCGTCGCACGGGGTGGGCGGTTCTCGCGGTGGTCATGGGTCTGTTGCTGTCCGGAGTCGCGCCGGCCACGGCGAGTGCCCCGACGCTGCCGCCGACGGGGACCGACTTCGACTATCAGCTGGGTGGCAAGGCGCCGCTCCCGGCCAACGTCGGCATCGTGGTCCGCGATCGGTCGGCCAAACCGGCGAAGCACGCCTACTCGATCTGCTACGTCAACGGCTTCCAGACCCAGCCCGACGAGAAGCGCTTCTGGCGGCATCGCCACCCGCGGCTGCTGCTGCGTGACCACGGTCGACCAGTGCAGGACGACGCCTGGGGCGAGTGGCTGCTCGACATCCGCACCCCCGCCAAGCGCAAGGCGTTGGCCGCGATCATGGGCCGATGGGTCAAGGGCTGCGCCAACGATGGGTATCAGGGCGTGGAGTTCGACAATCTCGACTCCTTCACCCGCAGCCACCACCTGCTGAAGGCCAGGCACGCGAAGAAGTACGCCCGCCTGCTGGTGCGCGCCGCGCATCGGAACGGTCTGGCGGTGGCGCAGAAGAACCGGGCCGGCTGGGACGGGACGACGGTCGGCTACGACTTCGCCATCGCCGAGGAGTGCGGGCGGTGGCGGGAATGTCGAGCCTACGTCGACGACTACGGTGACCAGGTGCTGGTGGTCGAGTATCGCCGCAAGGATTTCCGCTTCACCTGCCGCCACTGGGGTGACCGGTTGGCTGTCGTGCTCCGCGACCTCGACCTGACTCCCGACGGGGTCCACGACTACTGCTGAGCCACGCCGCCGCGTTGTCCCGGAAGCGCAGTAGCCTGGCGAACGTGACCGCCAAGATCCGGGCCAACTCCGTGCTCCCGGCCCGCCGCGAGCCGATCACACTGCACACCGCCGACGGCCTCGACCTGGTCGGCGAGCTGGCGTTGCCAGCGGATAGCGAGCCGGTCGCCACCCTGGTCTGCCTGCACCCGCTCCCGACGCACGGCGGCATGATGGACAGCCACGTCTTCCGCAAGGCCGCCTTCCGACTCCCCGCCCTGGCCGGCCTCGCCGTGCTGCGCTTCAACACCCGAGGCACCTGGAGCGTGCAGGGTCGCAGCCAGGGGGAGTTCGACAATGCGGCGGGGGAGCGGTACGACGTCGCGGCGGCGATCGAGTATGCCGAGTTCCACGACCTCCCCGACCTCTGGCTGGTCGGCTGGTCGTTCGGCACCGACCTGACCCTGATGCACGGCCTCGACCCGCACGTGACCGGCGCCATCCTGCTCTCGCCACCGCTGCGCTACTCCGGGCCGGAGGACCTGGCACGCTGGGCAGAGTCCGGCAAGCCCGTGACCGCGCTGGTGCCCGAGCACGACGACTACCTGCAGCCGCCGGAGGCGACCGAGCGCTTCGCGGCGGTGCCGCAGGCCGAGGTCGTCGCGATGGCCGGATCCAAGCACCTGTGGGTGGGCGACACCGAGCGGGTCCTCGACGAGATCGTGCGACGGGTGAACCCCGCCGTCGTCGTACCGTTGCCGCGGACCTGGGACGGGCCGATGGAGACCGCCGACACCTCCGCCTACAACGCCCACAACCTGGACGCCTACCGCGACGTGCCGGTGCCCGGCCCGCTGAGCTGAGCCGGCGACGGCTACTGGTGTGTACGACACGCCTGGTGTGCCGTACACACCAGTAGACCCGCTAGGGATCCTCCGCCGGTGACTACTAGTGTGCGAGGCATGGCAGCGGTGACCGATGACGTCGAGACAGTCGTCGGGGCGTCGGATCGATCCCCGGTCGTCGTCGGGCTCATGTTCGCACTCCTGTCCGCGTTGTCCTTCGGCCTGGCAGGCACCCTCGGGAAGGGCCTCCTCGACAGCGGCTGGACCAGTGGCGCGGCAGTCCTCGCCCGAGTCTTCGTCGGTGCCCTGGCGCTGGCTCTCCCCGCGTGGCGAAGCCTGGCCGGCCGGTGGTGGCTGGTGCGCCGCAATCTGACGATGATCACCGTCTTCGGCGTGCTGGGGGTGGCTGGCACCCAGTTTGCGTTCTTCCAGGCGATCGACCGGATGCAGGTCGGCGTGGCGTTGCTTCTCGAGTACACCGCCCCGGTCGCCGTGGTCACCTGGCTGTGGCTGCGCCACGGGATCCGTCCTGGTCGGTTGACCATCGTCGGCGCTGCGGTGGCCGCGGTCGGCCTATTGCTGGTGCTGAACCTGCTGGGCGGGGTGTCGGTCAACACGGTCGGTGTGCTGTGGGCGATGGGCGCGATGATCGGTGCCGCGACCTACTTCGTGCTCGGTGCTCACCAGGCCGATGGCCTGCCGCCGCTGGCCCTCGCCTGTGGTGGTCTGGCGGTCGGCGGCCTGGTCCTGGGGCTCGTCGGGCTGGTCGGCCTGGTGCCGATGGACTTCACCACCGGGTCGGCGACGTACGCCGGTGTTCGTGTCGGCTGGTGGGTCTCCGTGCTCGGCCTCGGCGTGATCACCGCCGCGGTGCCCTACGCGAGTGGGGTCGCGGCCAGCAGGCGACTCGGCTCCCGGCTAGCCTCCTTCGTGGCGCTGCTCGAGGTGCTCTTCGCCCTGCTCTTCGCTTGGCTGCTCCTAGGTCAGATGCCCGCTGCCGTCCAGCTCCTCGGCGGCGTGCTCATCCTGGCCGGCGTGGTGGTGGTCAAGCTCGGGGAGGCTCGGGTCGTCGCCGACTAGGGTGTCTCGCTCAGCGTCTGTCCTGGCGGGGGATGAGGATCTCGTCGACCAGGAGAAGGATCGAGGCCGCGGCCGGGATGGCGAGCAGAGCCCCGATGACACCGAGCAGGCTGGCACCGACCAAGGCGGCGATGACCGTGACAGCGCCCGGGACGTTGACCGACCGGGACATCACCCGGGGATAGATCAAGTAGTTCTCCACCTGCTGATAGACGATGTAGAAGATCACGCAGAACACGCCGACGCGGAAGTCGGTGGCGAAGCCGATCGCGCTGACGATCACCGCGCCCAGGGTCGCGCCGATCATCGGGATGACGTCGAGCAGGGCGACGACCAACGCCAATGCGACGGCGTACTCGCCCATGCCGACGGCGAACAAGAACACCAGCGTCGACACTCCGGCACAGCTGGCCACGATGAAGGCACCGGACACGTAACCGCCGATGTTGCGCAGCACCCGATCGCCCAGCAGGCTCACCCGCTCCCGCCGCGACGCGGGCGCGAGGCGGTAGAGCCCCTTCTTGACGTTCGGCAGGGAGGCCAGGAAGTACAGCGTGAGCACGGTGACGACGAAGACGTTGCCGAGAAAGGACACCACCGCGAGCCCGAAGCCGAGCACGCCGCCGAAGACGTTCTGAGCCAGGTCCCCGCTGGTGAGATAGTCCTGGATCTTGTCCAGGATGTCGTATTGCCGGTCTAGATCCTCGACGGTCCGGTTGTGCTGCAGGTCGTCGACCCAGTGCGGGACCTTGTCGATGATCGCCTGGACCTGCTCGTTGACGATCGGCGCGATGGCGACGATGAACAGGGCCAGTGCTACCAGCACGCCGAGCGTGACCACGAGGACCGCCCAGGGGCGCTTCAGGCCGCGTCGCATCAGCAACTCGACCAGCGGGTTGAGACCGACGGCGAGGAACAGCGAGACCACGATCAGGAGCAGCACCGAGCCGATCTGCAGCAGCAGTCCGCCGAGCCACCACGCCACCAGCGCGCCGGCACCGACCGCGAGGCCCCACAGGAACGGCGAGTGGTGATCGAACGGCTTGCCCGGCGTGCCGAGGGGACTCTCCGGGTCGGTCGGCTCGGCGGCTTCTCCTGGTACGGCGGGCCCGGTCGCTGTGGCGGACTCGGCCGCCTCGCCCGACTCGGTCGAGTCGCTCACTCGGACTGGTCGCCGAACCCGGAGACGACGTCGCGTAGGGAGGCCAACTGCGCCGAGATGGCATCACGCCGTCGGGTGAGCTGGTCGACCTCGGTCTGCATCTGGGTGAGCTTCTTGGCCGCCTCGGTCTCGCTGGACTCGCGGATGGAGTCGGCTTGGCTCTGCGCCGCGGACACGATCTGCTCGGCCTCGCGCCGAGCCCTGGCGACCACGGACTCGGCCTCGGTCTGGGCCGACTGCCGTTGCTGGGTCGCGGCCTGGGTGACCTCACGGGCACGCTGCTCGGCGGTGACCGCACGCTGCTCGGACTCCTCCACGATGCGCTTGGTCTCCGCGACGGCGGCCGTGTGGTGGTCGCTCGCCTCGCGAGCGAGTCGCTCCTTCTCGACCGCGAGCGTGCGACGTGCTTCTTGCACCTCGCGATCGGCGCCAGCCCGGAGCTGCTCGGCCTCACGCTTGGCGTTGGTGCGCAGCTCGGTGGCCTCTTGCTCGGCGACGAGCTTGTGCTGTTGGGCCTCGTTCTGCGCTGCGGCGCGCAGATCGTCGGCCTCCGCCCGCGCGATCGTGCGCTCCTGCTCGGCGTCGGCGAGGACACGCTGTCGGTGATCGTCGATCTCCTTCAGCTGCACGGTCTTCATGTCCTCGACCTCGCGGATCGCGTCGGTCCGGATGGCCTTCGCCTCGCGGGCGGCCTGCTCGCGCGCCTCGTCGGCCTCCCGGCGAGCCACGGCCCTGATGTCGGCGGCCTCCTCCTCGGCCAGGCGGAGCATGGCGCTGGCCCGGCCGCCCAGGCCGGCATAGGAGGGCGTCTTGTTCTCGGCGAGCTCGGCGCGCAGGCTCTCGAAGCTCGCCCTGCAGGCCCCTGATCGTCTGCTCGTGCTCGGTCACCCTGGCGGACAGGCCAGCCCGATCCGTGGCCAGCTGACGGATGCGAGCGTCCACACTGTCCTTGTCGTAGCCACCCCGGCGGACCAGCGGCAGCCCGGCCAGGGCTGACGCGGAGTCGAAGGCGGGCTGGGCCGCGGGGGCTGGGGGAGCGGTGGGGGTCGGCGCGGGCGCAGCCGAGGGCGTGGGGCCAGCGGACCCTGCGGTGGTCGGCGGCGCGGCGTCGGTGGACGCAGGTCGTGGCGCGCCGCTCGCTGTGGTGGCCGGTTCCGCCGCGGCGTCGCTCGCCTCGGCAGCGGCCTCGTCGACCGTGTCGCTCTCGACGTCGGAGAAGATGGACAAACCCTCGTCGGTCATGCGTGGGCTCCTGTTCCTGGCCGTGGACAGCAGATCGGCCGCGGGAAGAGATGGGCCCGATCCGTGGGTACCAGTGTGGCGGATGAGTCAATGCCGCAACACCCCGGGTCCGACGCGTTGACGTCCCGCCGGGAGCGAGGCAGTGGGCTCAGACGCCGCGGAACCGGTTGATCGCGGTGAGGTGCCGGGCCCGCTTCTCGGGGTCGCGCACGCCGAGGCCCTCCTCGGGCGCGAGACAGAGCACGCCGACCTTGCCCTGGTGGGTGTTGTGGTGGACGTCGAGGGCGGCCTGACCGGTCTCGGTCAAGGGATAGGTGCGCGACAGGGTGGGGTGGATCATCCCTCGCGAGATGAGCCGGTTCGCCTCCCACGACTCGCGGTAGTTCGCGAAGTGGGAACCGACGATCCGCTTGAGGTTCATCCACAGGTAGCGGTTGTCGTACTCATGCATGAAGCCGCTGGTCGAGGCGCAGGTGACGATCGTGCCGCCCTTGCGCGCGGCGAAGACAGAGGCTCCGAAGGTCTCCCGGCCAGGGTGCTCGAAGACGATGTCCACGTCGTCGCCACCGGTGAGCTCGCGGATCCGGGCGCCGAAGCGGCGCCACTCCCGAGGGTCCTGGGTCTGCTCGTCCTTCCAGAAGTGGTAGCCCTCAGTGGAGCGGTTGATGATGAGGTCCGCGCCCATCGACTTGCAGATCTCGGCCTTCTCCTCGCTGGAGACCACGCAGACGGGGATGGCGCCGCCGTTGACGGCGTACTGCGTCGCGAAGCCGCCGAGCCCACCCGAGGCACCCCAGATCAGCACGAAGTCGCCCTGCTTCATGCCGGCGCCGTTGCGAGAGACCAGCTGGCGGTAGGCGGTGGAGTTCACCAGGCCGGGCGACGCGGCCTCCTCCCAGGTCAGGTGCGCCGGCTTGGGCATCAGCTGGTTGGACTTGACCAGGGCGATCTCGGCCAGACCACCGAAGTTGGTCTCGAAGCCCCAGATCCGCTGCTCGGGGTCGAGCATGGTGTCGTTGTGGCCGTCGGGGGACTCCAGCTCCACCGACAGGCAGTGCGCGACCACCTCGTCGCCGGCCCTCCAGAGGTGCACTCCGGGCCCGGTCTTGAGCACGACGCCGGCCAGGTCGGAGCCGACGATGTGGTAGGGCAGGTCGTGCCGCTTCGCCAGCGGCGAGACCCTCCCATAGCGCTCGAGAAAGCCGAAGGTCGGCAGCGGCTCGAAGATCGAGGTCCACACCGTGTTGTAGTTGATCGCGCTCGCCATCACCGCGACCAGCGCCTCGCCGGGGCCGAGCTCGGGGACCGGCACCTCGTCGAGGTGAAGCGACTTGCGGGGGTCCTTCTCCCGGCTGGGCATGCCCGCGAACATGTCCACCTCGTCCTTGTGGACCGTGACGGCTCGGTAACGGTCGGGCAGGTCCAGTGCCGCGAAGGCCTCGGCTGAGGTGTCCCCGGCGGTGATGGCGTCGACGATCTGCTGCACGAGATCTCCAGTGGTGTGGTGGGCGATCGGGGCTCAGGCGGAGGGGGCCGGCTCGACGAGTTCGACGAGGACACCACCGGCGTCCTTGGGGTGGATGAAGTTGATCCGAGAGTCCGCGGTGCCACGGCGCGGGGCGTCGTACAACAGCCGCATGCCGCGCTCGCGCAGCACCTCGCCCACGGCCGCCACATCGGTCACCCGCAACGCCATCTGCTGGATGCCGGGTCCGGACCGCTCCAGGAACTTCGCGATCGCGGAGCTCTCCGAAAGCGGCGCGAGCAGTTGGATGCACGACCCGGAGTCACCGACCGCGACCATCGCCTCGCGGACACCCTGCTCCTCGTTGGTCTCCTCGTGGACGACCTTCATGCCATAGGTGTCTCGATAGAAGGCCATCGCCTCGTCCAGATCCCGCACGGCGATGCCCACATGATCGATCGCGGTGAACAGTGGCGTCGGAATGTCGAGAGGGACTGAGGTCATGGCTCCATCGTCTCCGATCGCGTGGGGAGCGGGCGACCGCTTGTGACATGTTCCTCATGAGTACGACCTCGCGGGCTCTCGCCGCCGGATCGGCGGATGGGTACTCTCGGCCTAGCTGGAGGAAGCCTTTCCAGCCGGCCCGGATCGTCCCTGGGCCCGTTCCGATCTAGCTGGAGGCCACCATGTCCGGATCCGTCATCGTTGCGGGAGCTCGCACCCCGATCGGGCGTCTGCTGGGTGGCCTGAAGGACCAGACCGCTGCCGACCTGGGCGGCGTGGCCATCAAGGCCGCGCTCGAGAAGAGCGGCGTGGCCCCTGAGCAGGTGGAGTACGTGATCATGGGCCAGGTCATCCAGGCTGGTGCCGGCCAGATCACCGCGCGCCAGGCAGCGGTCAAGGCGGGCATCCCGATGACGGTGCCGTCGATCACGATCAACAAGGTCTGTCTCTCGGGCATCAACGCCATCGCGATGGCCGACCAGCTGATCCGTGCGGGCGAGCACGAGATCATCGTTGCGGGCGGCATGGAGTCGATGACCCGGGCGCCGCACCTGCTGCCGAAGTCCCGGGAGGGGTTCAAGTACGGCGACACCACGCTGGTCGACTCGATGGCCTACGACGCCCTCTACGACCAGTTCACCGACCAGGCCATGGGCTCGCTGACAGAGGCCTGCAACGCGGCTGGCGCTCAGCTGACCCGTGAGGAGCAGGACGCGTTCTCGGCACGGTCGCATCAGCGCGCCGCAGAGGCCTGGAAGAACGGCGTCTTCGATGACGAGGTCGTGCCGGTGGTGATCAAGTCCCGCCGTGGCGAGGTGGTCGTCTCCACCGACGAGGGTGTCCGCGGGGACACCACGGCGGAGTCCCTCGGCGGGCTGCGGCCGGCCTTCAGCAAGGACGGCACCATCACCGCTGGGTCCGCCTCGCAGATCTCCGACGGCGCGGCCGCGGTGGTGGTGATGAGCAAGGCCAAGGCGGAGGAGCTCGGGCTGACCTGGCTCGCCGAGATCGGCGCCTCCGGCCAGGTGGCCGGTCCGGACTCCACCCTTCAGATGCAACCTGCCCGGGCGATCCGCGCGGCGGCCGCCAAGGAGGGCATCGCGATCGAGGACATCGACCTGTTCGAGCTGAACGAGGCGTTCGCCGCAGTCGGCATCGAGTCGGCCCGCGACCTCGGCATCGACGACGACAAGGTGAACGTCAACGGAGGCGCGATCGCGCTGGGCCACCCGGTCGGCATGTCCGGCGCGCGCATCGTGCTGCACCTGGCGTTGGAGCTCAAGCGACGCGGCGGAGGAGTCGGCGCCGCGGCGTTGTGCGGTGGCGGTGGTCAGGGTGACGCCCTGATCGTGCGGGTGCCCTGACGGGCCGCCCGACAGACTCGCTCTCCAGCGGACTAGCTGTGGATCTGGACAACCTCGTCGCGCGGGCCCGGGTCGGCGATGCGCGGGCGGTGGCCCGGCTGATCTCGCTGGTCGAGGACGCCTCACCGCTGCTGCGAGAGGTGATGGCCCGGTTGACGCCGTACGTCGGTCGTGCCCGCGTGGTGGGCATCACCGGCGCGCCCGGGGTCGGCAAGTCCACGGTCACCTCGGCTCTGGTCGGCGAGCTGCGTCGGGAGGGGCGGCGAGTCGGAGTGCTCGCCGTGGACCCCTCGTCGCCGTTCTCCGGTGGTGCGCTGCTCGGGGACCGGATCCGGATGCAGGAGCATGCGCTGGACCCGGAGGTCTACATCCGATCGATGGCCTCGCGCGGCCATCTCGGTGGGTTGTCCTGGGCCACGCCGCAGGCCATCCGAGTGCTCGACGCCGCCGGTTGCGAGGTGATCCTGGTCGAGACGGTGGGCGTCGGCCAGAGCGAGGTCGAGATCGCGGGCCTGGCGGACACCACCGTGGTGCTGCTCGCGCCGGGGATGGGCGACGGCATCCAGGCGGCCAAGGCCGGGATCCTCGAGATCGGTGACGTCTTCGTGGTCAACAAGGCCGATCGAGAGGGCGCCCGCAAGGTGGTCCGCGATCTGCGTTCGATGGTGCGGCTCGCGCCTCGTGAGGAGAACCGTTGGGTGCCGCCGGTGCTCAGCACCGTCGGTCTTCGCGGTGAGGGGTTGGCCGAGGTCGTTGCCGAGCTGGACGCGCATCACGCCTGGCAGGTGGCGCACGGCGAGCTGGACCGGCGTCGTGCTCGACGCGCTCGCGAGGAGGTGACCGCGCTCGCCGTGGCCACGCTGCGGGAGCGGTGGAGCGCGCCGGGCGACCCGGTCGGCCTCGAGAAGCTCGCCGCCGAGGTCGCCTCGGGCGTGCTCGACCCCTACTCTGCGGCCGACAGTGTGGTGCAGGAGACGCTTCACACACCCCGTTGACTGCCCGCCCCGAACCGGTGGTTGGGTGGGAGCATGACCGACGCGGAAGAACGGCTTCGCCAGCGCCTGCGTGACCTGCCCGAGGAGCCGCGGATCGTCGCGACGGGCAACCATGTCAGCCCATGGCACACGCTCGGACTGCTGGACGAGGCCGTGCCGGCGTACCGTCTCTGGCTCCTCAACGCCCAGCGCGGCGTGCCCGATCGCGACGGAGTGATCTTGGAGACCGCGTTCGTCGGGCCAGGCATGCGTCGGAGCAGCCGGCTCAGCTATACACCCTGCCGACTGTCGTTGGTGCCGTCGCTGTTCGGCGGCCCGCAGCCGCCCGACGTCGTCGTCCTGCACACCACCAGGCCCCGGGACGGCAAGCTGTCGCTCGGGACCGAGGTCAACATCCTGCCTGCCGCCCTCGAGGCGGTGCGCCGCCGCGGCGGCCTGGTGGTCGCGCAGGTGAACCGCAACATGCCCTGGACCTTCGGCGACGCGATCATCTCCGAGGACATCGTCGACGTGATGCTCGAGGCAGACATCGAGTTGCCGACCGCGCCGGCGGGCGCGGTCGACGAGGAGTCCGCGCTGATCGGGTCGATGGTCGCTGCCCGGGTCGCCGACGGGGCCACCCTGCAGGCCGGGATCGGCGCGGTGCCTGACGCGGCGCTGCACGGGCTCACCACCAGGCGCGGGCTGCGGGTCTGGACGGAGATGTTCAGCGACAGCGTCCTCGCGCTGGAGCGGGCCGGAGCCCTGGACCG
This sequence comes from Nocardioides sp., assembly GCF_047602075.1. Classification (GTDB taxonomy): domain Bacteria; phylum Actinomycetota; class Actinomycetes; order Propionibacteriales; family Nocardioidaceae; genus Nocardioides. The sequence continues at coordinate 1,457,654 of NZ_JASGIF010000001.1, read as the reverse complement.
CACGGTGCCGATCAGCGCGTCCTTCCTGTTCGGGTCGCCCGACCTGATGGAGTGGGTCCACGACAACGACCGCATCGAGATGGTGCGCACCGAGGTCACCAACGACCCGGCCCGGATCGCGCGCAACCCGGCGATGGTCAGCGTCAACACCGCGCTCCAGGTCGACCTGTTCGGTCAGGCCAACGCGTCGCGGATCAACGCTCGGATCCACTCCGGCTTCGGCGGGCAGACCGACTTCATCGTCGGCGCCCTGCACAGTCAGGGCGGCCAGTCGATCCTGGCGCTGCGCTCTTGGCACCCTAAGGCGGACGTCTCCACGATCGTGCCGCTGGTGGACGAGCCGGTGACCTCCTTCCAGCCGACCGCGGTGATCACTGAACAGGGAGTGGCCGAGGTCTTCGGCTACGACCAACAGGCCCAGGCCCGCCACCTGATCCGCGATGCAGCCCACCCCCGGGTGCGCGAGGAGCTCTGGGAGGAGGCCGCGGCCCTCGGCCTGGCGTAGACCTCGTCGCCTCGACCTCTATCATTTGTCCACGTGAGCGAGCAGCCCTTCAGCCGTCCCGGCGCCATCGACCTCTCCGGCCTGCAACAGACCCCTTCTGCAGGCGCTGGTGGTGCTCCTGCAGGGTCGGCGTACGCCGTGCAACTGACCGAGGAGAACTTCCAGTCGGTCCTCGAGTCGTCGATGACGGCTCCCGTCGTGTTGGTGTTCTACTCCCGGAGCAGGGCGCCGCAGAGCGGCCAGCTCGCGGACGACGCCGCGACCTTGTCGGGCGAGTTCGAGGGTCGCTTCCTGGCCGGCCTGGTCGATGTCGACCAGAGCCCCGCCATCGCGCAGGCGATGCAGATCCCGTCGGTGCCGCTCGTGGTCGTGGTGCTCGAGGGGCGGCCGATGCCGCTGCTGCAGGACGCGATCCCGATCGATCAGCTGCGGACCGCGCTGACCCAGGTGCTCCAGTCCCTCACCGCCCAGGGTGTCACCGGTCGCCACCAACCCCGCACGGTCGCCGCTGCGGAGGGGGAGGAGCCGGTGGCCGATCCGCGGTACGCCGCGGCCGAGGACGCGCTCGCCGCCAACGACATCGACGGCGCGGTCGCCGAGTATCAGAAGCTGGTCGACGCAAACCCCGCCGACACCGAGGCCGCTGCCGGGCTCGCGATGGCCACCCTGCTCAAGCGCACGCTCGACGTGGACGCCACCGCGGCGCGCGCTGCCGCCGCCGACCGCCCCGACGACGTGGCCGCTCAGATGCTGGTGGCCGACCTCGACCTGGTCGGCGGCCATGTGGAGGACGCCTTCGCCCGCTTGGTCGACGTGGTCCGCCGCACCGTCGGCGACGACCGCGACACCGCTCGCCAGCACCTTCTCGAGCTCTTCGCCGCCGTCGGCAACGACGACCCCCGAGTCCTCAAGGGCCGACAGAACCTCGCCTCCGCCCTCTTCTGAGGTCGTTGTCCACAGCAGTTTCGGGTAGTACGGTCCCGATTGGCTGGTTCCCGTGCGGCAAACCAGCCAATCGGGACCGTACTACCTCAGGCGTCAGCTGGACTGCTCGAGGGTGGCGCGGGCGGCCTCCAGGCGGGCGACGGGGACCCGGAAGGGCGAGCAGGAGACGTAGTCCAGACCCACGGCGTTGAAGAAGTGGATCGAGTCGGGGTCGCCGCCATGCTCGCCGCAGACACCGAGGTGCAGCTCGGGCCGGGTGGCTCGGCCGTCCTCGGAGGCCTTGCGGACCAGCGCCCCGACGCCCTCGGTGTCGAGGGACTCGAACGGGGAGACGGGGAAGATGCCGGCGTCGAGGTATTCGGAGAAGAACGATGCCTCCACGTCGTCACGCGAGAAGCCCCAGGTCATCTGGGTCAGGTCGTTGGTGCCGAAGGAGAAGAACTCCGCCGCCTCCGCGATCTGGCCCGCCGTCATCGCCGCCCTCGGGAGCTCGATCATGGTGCCGATCTTGAACGGGATCTCGACGCCCTCCCGCTCCTGGATCTTCTTGGCGACTTCGATGATGTGCTCCTTGACCACGTTGAGCTCGCGGATCGAAGCGACCAGCGGGATCATGATCTCGGGGTGCGGGTCCCCGCCGGCGCGGAGCCGTCGGGCGGCCGCCTCGAGGATGGCTCGGGCCTGCATCTCGAAGAGCCCCGGGATCACGATGCCGAGGCGGACGCCGCGCAGACCCAGCATGGGGTTCATCTCGTGCAGCCGCTTCACGGCGTCGAGCAGACGGATCTGGCGCATGTCGTGCTTGCCGTGCGCATCCTCGATGGCCACCTTGACCGAGAGCTCGGTCATGTCGGGGAGGAACTCGTGCAGGGGCGGGTCGATCAGCCGGATGGTGACCGGGAGGCCGTCCATGGCCTCGAGGATCTCGACGAAGTCCTGTCTCTGCAGGGGGAGCAGCGCGTCCAGTGCCTTGGCCTGAGCGGGCTCGTCCTCGGCCACGATCAGGTGCTCGACCAGCTCGCGGCGATCACCGAGGAACATGTGCTCGGTGCGGCACAGGCCGATGCCCTGGGCGCCGAACCGACGGGCCCGGGCGGCGTCCTCGGGATTGTCGGCGTTGGCGCGCACCTGGAGGCGGCGTACGCCGTCGGCGCGGCCCATGATGGCAGCGACCGAGTCGACCAGGTCGTCGTCGGCGAAGGCCTCACCCTCGAAGTAGCGCACCACGTGGGAGTCGGCCACCGGGACGGCGCCGTCGAACACTTCGCCGGTCGAACCGTCGATCGAGATCAGGTCGCCCTCGTGCACGACCCCGCCTCCGCGGATCCGGAACTGCCTGGTCTTGACGTCGACGTCGAGGTCGTCGGCGCCGCACACGCAGGTGCGGCCCATGCCACGCGCGACCACCGCGGCGTGCGAGGTCTTGCCGCCGCGACTGGTGAGGACTCCGCGGCTGACCATCATGCCGCGCAGGTCGTCGGGGTTGGTCTCCTTGCGGACCAAGATCACCTCTTCGCCCCGGTCCGACCACTCGACGGCGGTGTCGGAGTCGAAGACGACCTTGCCGACCGCGGCGCCCGGTGAGGCGTTCATGCCTCTGGCGATGAGCCTGCGCTCGGCCGCTTCGTCGAAGCGTGGGAACATCAACTGGGCCAGCTGGCCACCGGTCACCCGCAGCACGGCTTCGTTGTCGTCGATCAATCCGTCGTCGACCATGTGGTGTGCGATCCGGAAGGCGGCCTCCGGAGTGCGCTTGCCGACCCGGGTCTGCAGCATCCACAGTTTGCCGCGCTCGATGGTGAACTCGATGTCACACATGTCGGCGTAGTGGTCTTCCAGTGCGCTCATGATGTGGAGCAGGCCGTCGTACGACGTCTTGTCGACGCCCTCGAGCTCCTGCAACGACATGGTGTTGCGGATGCCAGCGACGACGTCCTCGCCTTGAGCGTTCTGCAGGTAGTCACCGTAGACGCCGCTCTCGCCGCTGGCCGGGTCACGGGTGAAGGCGACACCGGAACCGGAGGACACGCCCTGGTTGCCGAAGACCATGGCCTGCACGTTGACGGCCGTGCCGAGGTCCTCCGGGATGCGCTCGCTGCGGCGGTAGAGCACCGCGCGCTCGCCGTTCCAGGAGTCGAAGACTGCCTTCACGGCGAGGTCGAGCTGCTCTCGCGGATCTTGGGGGAACTCGCGCGCGGCGTGGTGGACGATGATCTTCTTGTAGGTGCCGACCAGCGCCCTCAGGTCCTCGACGTCGAGGTCGAGATCGGCGGCGGTGCCCTTGGCCTGCTTCGCCGCGTCGAGGGCGTCGGAGAAGTGCTCGGAGTCGATGTGGAGCACGGTCGCGCCGAACATCTGCAGCAGCCGACGGTAGGAGTCCCACGCAAAGCGCTCGTTGCCCCCCCGCGCGGCGAGGCCGGCCACCGAGGCGTCGTTCAGCCCGATGTTGAGGACGGTCTCCATCATCCCGGGCATGGAGAACTTGGCGCCGGAGCGCACCGAGACGAGCAGCGGGTCCTCAGGGTCGCCTAGCCGGCGACCCATCGCCTGCTCGAGGCGGCCCAAGTGCTCGGTGACCTCCTCCGCGAGCTCTGTGGGGACGGTGCCCTGCGCCAGGTAGGCCTTGCAGGCCTCGGTGCTGATCGTGAAGCCGGGTGGCACCGGGAGACCCAGGTTGGTCATCTCGGCGAGGTTCGCGCCCTTTCCGCCGAGCAGGTCTTTGAGATCCTTGTTGCCTTCAGCGAAGTCGTACACGTAGGTGGTCACGAGTCTGATACTGGCACTCATCCGAGCGGTGAGGCAGACCGTGTCTCGCTGATGGGGTGCGGGTCACATCGCGGGTTCACGTCGCAGGATCGGTGCGCCCTGACTCGGTGAACGCAGGCGCTGCCTGGTCGCCCCGGGCTCGCCTCCACGCCGCCTCGATCCGGCGTGCGGTGAAGTCCCGCGCTCTGGCCCGGACCTGGTCGAGGGTGCAGAACTCCGCACCGCGGATCTCGCGCTCCTGGTGCACGGCGGAGTCGATCAGGCTCGCCGGATGGACGCCGCCGTCGAAGACCAGGCAGACGGCGTCGTCCCAGCCACTCCAGGGCGGCAGCCAGTCGGTGAGGAGGAGGTCGCCTACGGTCAGTTCCAGGCCGAGCTCCTCGGCGATCTCGCGTTCGCTGGCCAGCCGCGGCGACTCACCGACCTCGACCACACCGCCGGGCAGATCCCAGTCGGGCTTGTAGGTGAGCTCGCAGAGCAGCACCCGATCGGCCTGGTCGCGCACCAACAACTGCGCGATCGCCCGCTTGCGGGGGAGGAAGGAGTTGAGCATGGCCCGGAAGCTCTGCGGGTCGGTGAGCGGAGGATCGGAGGCCAGCCGGGCATGGACGACGTACCCGGTCGCGTCCGGTCGGTCACCCATCCCGGCCTCTACTCGCTGGATGCCCTCCCGCCGTAGACCGGCTCTGGTCGCGATCCGCAGAGACGCCTCGTTGCTCGGGTCGACCCGAGCTTCGATCCGACGCAGGCCGAGGCCACCCAGCGAGCTCTCGGTGAGGGCCCAGTCGGCCAGCACTCGCACCGCGCGGGTGGCCAGGCCGTGTCCGCGGTGTCCGGCCCACAGGGCCCAGGAAAGGCTTCCGCCGACATCCCCTTCCGGCGTGACCTCCACGTTGCCGACAGCCTCGCCGGCGTGTTCGACGACGTACGCCGCGACCGTGCGGCCCTGCTCCCGGGCAGACCGCCACTCCGCCACCAGCAGGCGCCAGTCGTTCTCCGACGGAGGCTCGGCCCGGCCGAACCAGTGTGCGATCTCCTCGTCATGCCCCGCCACCGCGCGCGCGATGTCTTCGTCTCGCCACGGGCGCAAGGTGACCACGCCATCGGTCAGCGTGGGCTGGTCGGTCACCGGATCACCTTAGGACACGTGGTGTTGCGATGTTCCGGGGTCCGCAACGGGTCGGGGTGGAGCTGGGGGTTGCGCGGATTCGCGCCGGTGTCAAGGGCCATCTGGAGCCGAACAGTGGACTGCCCGGGTCACACGTGGGTCGCTGCTTCATCAAGGTAAGTGCATGGCGCTGTACTTCTCATGGTGTGTACGCCGTGGTAGGTGCAGGCTCGCCCACTTACCTTGATGAAGCAGCAACGGATGAGACGTCAGCGCACGAGGTGCCCACGTACGAGTCGACCTCAGCCGAGGGGATGATTAGCCGTCATCCACAGATTCCCGATGGTCAGCGTAAGCAGCCGCCAGGCTGGGCATGCTCCATGATGTGGACCCACTGAGAATCCTCGCCGAGACACGCGGCTTCTTCACGCGCGCTGAGGCCCGCGAACTCGGGTACGACGACCGCGCCATGGCCGCGATCATGCGATCCGATATCTGGCTCCGGATCAGGCGGGGCTACTACACGTTCCCCGACTTGTGGCCGGCGCGCGACGCGGTCGCCCAGCACCGCGTTCGAGCAGCTGCGGTCTTTCACGCCCTCGGGGATGTCGTGGCACTCTCCCATGTCTCGGCTGCCTTGGAGCACGGACTGCAGACGTGGGGTGTCCCGCTGGATCGAGTGCACGTGACCAGGCTCGACGGTGGCGCGGGTCGTCTTGAAGGGGACGTCGTCCATCACGTGGGAGTGGGACTAGACGGTGAGGTCGTCGAGCGAGGGGGCAAGCTCGTGACAAGTCCCACCCGCAGCGCACTGGAAGCGGGCACTCTCGGCACCCCAGAGTCAGCGCTGGTCCACCTCGACTCGTTGCTGCACCTTGAGCTGGACACGCACGAGGGACTGTTCGCCCGATTCGAGATGATGGCCAGGTGGCCGCACACGCGGCACCTCCACATCCCAGTCCGGATGGCCGATGGCGGATCTGCCAGTGCAGGTGAGTCTCGAGGGCGCTGGCTGTTCCGTATCGGTGGTCTGCCCGCGCCGGCGACACAGTTCGAGGTGCGCGCCCTCGACGGAAGGCTGATCGGGACCTGCGATTGGGGATGGCCGCAGCACGGCCTCCTCGGCGAATTCGACGGCCGGACCAAATACGGCCGCCTGCTCAAGCCGGGGATGTCGGCCGGCGAGGTCGTGTTCGCCGAGAAGCACCGTGAGGACCTCATCCGCGAGGCAAGCGGCTGCGCGATGGTTCGAATCATCTGGGACGACCTGAGTCGACCCGAGTTGACCGCTGCGCGGGTTCGACGACTGCTCCGCCAGTCCGCCTGAGGCTCCGCGGGTCCCCTCCCGTTGCTGCTTCATCAAGGTAAGTGGATGGCGCTGCACTTCTCATGGTGTATACGCCGTGGTAGGTGCAGGCTCGCCCACTTACCTTGATGAAGCAGCAACACACGCGACCAGAGTGACGCCGGCGCGGGGACAGCGGCAGATCGTCGGGCTAGGTCCACGGCCGGCGCCCCCGCCCGCCCGGTTCAGTCCGCCCGGCGGAGCCAGATGGTGGCGAGGGGGGGTACGACGAGGTCGGCGTGGGCGGGTTGGCCGGACCACTCGCCGGGGACTGCTTCGACGGCGCCGAGGTTGCCGACTCCGGAGCCGGTGTAGGTGGTGGCGTCGGTGTTGAGCACCTCTTCCCATCGCCCAGTCGATGGCAGGCCGATCCGGAAGCCCTGGTGGGGGAGCGCGGCGAAGTTGGCGATGCAGACGAGGTCAGCGGAGCCGTCCCCACTGCCGACCGACCCGGTCGATCCGTCCGGACTCTCCGATCCGCCCCCGCGTCGCAGGAAGGAGAACACGTTGCGGGCGGCGTCGTTGGCGTCGATCCAGGCGAAGCCGGCGGAGTCGCTGTCGCGGCTCCACAGTGCCGGAGAGTCGAGGTAGACCCGATTGAGGTCGCGGACCAGGGCCTGCACGCCGCTGTGTTCGGGATGGTCGAGCAGCCACCAGTCGAGTTCGCGTGCTTCGGCCCACTCGGCCTCCTGGCCGAGCTCGATCCCCATGAAGATGAGCTGCTTGCCGGGGTGTGCCCACATCAGCGCGAGATAGGCGCGCAGGTTCGCGAGTTGCTGCCACCGGTCGCCGGGCATCTTGCGCAGCAGCGACCCCTTGCCGTGCACCACTTCGTCGTGGCTGAGCGGGAGGACGTAGTTCTCCGAGTAGGCATAGACCATCGAGAAGGTCATTTCGTTGTGGTGGTAGGCACGATGCACCGGGTCGTGTGCCAGATAGGCCAACGAGTCGTGCATCCAGCCCATGTTCCACTTGAAGCCGAAGCCGAGCCCACCCGAGGAGGTGGGCCGGGTGACCCCCTCCCAGGACGTCGACTCCTCGGCGATGGTGATGGCACCGGGGACCCGCTTGTAGACCGTGCCGTTCATCTCTTGCAGGAACTGCACGGCCTCGAGGTTCTCGCGACCGCCGTACTTGTTCGGCTGCCACTGGCCGTCCTCGCGGGAGTAGTCGAGGTAGAGCATCGACGCGACCGCGTCGACCCGGAGCCCGTCGACGTGGAACTCCTCGAGCCAGTACAGCGCGTTGGCGACCAGGAAGTTGCGCACCTCCCGACGCCCGAAGTTGAAGACGAACGTCCCCCAGTCGGGGTGCTCGCCGCGAGACGGGTTGGGGTCCTCGTAGAGCGGCGTGCCGTCGAAGCGGGCCAGCGCGAAGGAGTCCTTCGGGAAGTGGGCGGGCACCCAGTCCACGATCACCCCGATGCCGGCCTGGTGCAGCCGGTCGACGAGGTAGCGGAAGCCGTCGGGGTCGCCGAAGCGCGCGGTGGGGGCGAAGTACGACGTCACCTGGTAACCCCAGGATCCGCCGAACGGATGCTCCATCACCGGCAGGAACTCCACATGGGTGAAGCCCAAGTCGCCGACGTAGCCGACCAGCTCGTCGGCGAGCTGGTGATAGCCCAGGGTCTGCCCGTAGGGCTTGCGCCACGAGCCGAGGTGCACCTCGTAGACCGACATCGGCGACTCGACCGGCTGCCGTTCCCGACGTGCGGAGAGCCAGTCCTGGTCGCCCCACTCGTAGTGGGACTCGAAGACCACCGACGACGTCGCGGGCGGCACCTCGGTGTGGAACGCCATCGGGTCGGCCTTCTCCCGCCACTCGCCGTCGGCGCCGAGGAGGAGGAACTTGTACTTGGCCCCGGAACCCACCCCCGGCACGAACAGCTCCCAGACTCCGGAGGTGCCGAGCTGTCGCAGCGGGTGCTCGCGGCCGTCCCAGTTGTTGAAGTCGGCCTTCACCCGCACGCCCCGCGCCCCGGGCGCCCAGACGGCGAAGGAGGTGCCGGACACTTGGTCGGCGTAGTGGTGCACGTGTGCGCCGAGGACGTCCCACAGCCGCTCGTGTCGGCCCTCGTTGATCAGGTGCAGGTCCGTCGGCCCGAGAGTGGGCAGGAAGCGGTAGGGGTCGTCGAGCACCAGCGGATCGGCGGTGTAGGTCACCTCGATGCGATAGTCGGGCACGTCGGCCACCGGGAGCACGCCGGCCCAGATGCCGGAGTACTCGTGCTCCAGCTCGACCGACGCGTCGGCGTATCTGACCGCCACGCGTGAGGCGAGCGGCTTGTAGACCCGCACCGTCACCCCCCCGTCGTAGGGATGTGGGCCGAGGATGGCATGCGGTTGGCCGTGGCGACCCTCGATGAGCAGGTCGAGCTCGCGCCTCTCCACGGGCTGGACTGCTGGCGCCTGCGGCGACATATGGCCTCCTAGACCTCGAACCTAGACCTCGGACTGTTGGATGGTGAGAGTCGTGATCGCGGACAGCGGGATGTCGACCCAGGCCGGCCTGTTGCGTGCTTCGTAGACGGCTTCGTAGACAGCCTTGTCCGCGAGGTACGCCGCAAGCAGGACCCGCTCGGTGTCGGTGACCGCGCGGTCGCCGACGTACGACGTCACGAAGGCGTCGCCGTTGAGGCCGACCCACTCGTCGCCACGGAAGGCGAGCTGGTTGGCACTGGCCGGGCTGTCCGCGCCCATCGTCCGCTCCACGACCCGCGCCGCGTAGTCGAAGGAGCGCACCATCCCGGCCACGTCGCGCCACACGGAGTCTGGCTGCGAGCGCTCAGCCAGCGACTTGGCCGGCTCGCCCTCGAAGTCGACCAGCTTCCACCCGTGCACGGTGCGCAGGGTCTGGCCGAGGTGGAGGTCTCCGTGGACGCGCTGCACAGGTGCCGTGCCCAGGTCGGCGAGCCGGTCGAAGAGCGACCGCAGATTGGGCGCGTGGTCGGCGAGTTCGGGGACCGCGGCCACTGCCGCCTCGAGTCGCTCGGTCATCTGGTCGGCGACGAAGCCCAGGTCGACGGTGCCGGTGCCGAACTGCTCGCGCAGGTCGCGGTGCACCGCGGCGACCGCCTCGCCCAGCCGCGCGGACTCGCCGGCGAAATCGCCGCCGACCTCTTCGGCGTGCAGGTCGGCCTCGGCGAACAGGTTCCGCACGCTGGCCTGGGCCAGGTCCCAGCCGTCGCTCGCCGTCCGGAGCAGCTCCTGCAGCATGCCGAGTTGCACGACCTCCCCGTTCGTCGAGGCCCCGTTCGTCGAGGCCCCGTCGGCTGGAACAGAGGTCTCCACCCACCCGTAGAGCCGGGCGATGTGGTCGGAGCCGGCCCGGGTGAGGCGCTCGTGGATCTCGATGTCGGGGTTGCGCCCCGGCGTCAGCCGGCGGAACAGCTTGAGCAGGCACTCCTCGCCGAAGAGCACCGTGGAGTTGGACTGCTCGCCGGTGAACGGCGTCGACAGCGCCTCCGGGTCGAGCTCGAGGCTGGGCAGGGAGTGGAAGGACAACGGTCCAGCGCCAGCCCCAGCAGCCGGGTCGACGAAGGCCCGCAGCCAGCAGGCCATGGCGGACCGATCGTGGACCGCGTCGTAGGCATGCACCGACCCGAACTGCTCGTCCTCCCACAGCCCCAGGTGGGCGTGGGACAGCCGCTCCTCCGGGCGCTCGTAGAGCGCAAGCGGGAGTTGGTAGAGCTCGCTGCCGCCCTCGGGGTCGGCGTACTCCACGACGGCAAGGTAGACGACCGGCGGGAGCGGGTCGGCCGACGCTGGTACGGCGCCGACCCGGTGCACCGCCGACACCCGGAACGGTCGCCCCTTGCCGCCGAACCAGCGCTGCCCGGACAGGAAGGGCTCGACCAGGTCGGCTCGGCTCGAGACGCTGGGGCCGGAGGCGGTCACGGCGCGCCCTCCCCGGGAAGCTCGGTCAGCCGGAACCAGTAGAAGCCGTAGCCGCCGATGGTGAGCAGGTAGGGCAGCTCGCCGATGCGTGGGAACGGCACCCCGCCGAGCAGCTCGACGGGGTGGAAGCCCTCCCAGCGGCGCAGGTCCAGCTCCACGGGTTGCGGGAAGCGGGAGAGGTTGTTGACGCACAAGATCGTGTCGGAGCTGCCGTCCGCGCGGGTGTGGTCACGCACGTAGGAGAGCACCGACGGGTTGGAGCCACCGAGGTCGGTGAAGTTGCCCAGCCCGAAGGCCTCGTGCTGCTTGCGTGCGTGGATCATCCGTCGGGTCCACTGCAGCAAGGACGACGAGTCGGCGAGCTGAGCCTCCACGTTGACGCTCTGATAGCCGAACACGGGATCTTGGATCGGCGGCAGCGCCAGTCGACCAGGGTTGGCGGAGGAGAAGCCGGCGTTGCGATCCGGCGTCCACTGCATCGGCGTGCGCACCCCGTCCCGGTCGCCCAGCCAGATGTTGTCGCCCATCCCGATCTCGTCGCCGTAGTAGAGCACCGGTGATCCCGGCAGCGACAGCAGCAGGGCGGTGAAGAGCTCCATCTGGTTGGTGTCGTTCTCCAACAGTGGAGCGAGCCGGCGCCGGATGCCGATGTTGGCCTTCATCCGGGGATCTTGGGCATACTCCGCCCACATGTAGTCGCGGTCCTCGTCGGTGACCATCTCCAGGGTCAGCTCGTCGTGGTTGCGCAAGAAGATGCCCCACTGACAGCCCTGGGGGATGGGCGGGGTCTGCTCGAGGATCTCCGAAATGGGATAGCGCGACTCGCGCCGCACCGCCATGAAGATGCGGGGCATCACCGGGAAGTGGAAGCACATGTGGCATTCCGTGCCCACCCAGGCACCCGACTCGTCGTGGCGACCACCGAAGTAGTCGACCACGTCGGAGGGCCACTGGTTGGCCTCGGCGAGCAGCACCCGACCGGGATAGTGCTCGTCGACGTAGGAGCGCACCTTGGCCAGGAACGCGTGCGTCTCGGGGAGGTTCTCGCCGTTGGTGCCGGGGCGCTCGTAGAGGTAGGGCACCGCATCCAGCCGGAAGCCGTCCAGCCCCATCTCGAGCCAGAACGACAACGCCTCCAAGATCGCGTCGTGCACCCGCGGGTTGTCGTAGTTGAGGTCGGGCTGGTGGGAGAAGAACCGGTGCCAGAAGTACTGCTGGCGCACCGGGTCCCAGGTCCAGTTGGACGGTTCGGTGTCGACGAAGATGACGCGGGCCTCGGCGTAGAGGTCGTCGGTGTCGGACCAGACGTAGAAGTCGCCGTACGGTCCCTCCGGGTCGGACCGTGACGCCTGGAACCACGGATGGGCGTCGCTGGTGTGATTCATGACGAAGTCGATGATCACCCGCATGCCGCGCTCGTGGGCCGCCGCGACGAAGGTCCGGAAGTCCTCCACCGTGCCGAACTCGGGCAGCACCGAGGTGTAGTCGGCGACGTCGTAGCCGCCGTCGCGCAGGGGAGAGGTGAAGAACGGCGGCACCCACAGGCAGTCGACGCCTAGCCAGGCGAGATAGTCGAGCTTGTCGACGAGGCCCTCGAAGTCTCCGGTGCCGTCACCGTTGCCGTCGTGGTAGGAGCGGACCAGCACCTCGTAGAACACCGCGGAGCGATACCACTCCGCGTCAGTCGTGCTCACCCGTGGCCCGCCTTCCGCACGCTGAGCACGTGGGCGGGCTCGCCGCCCGGGCCGAGCCGGACGTAGTTGTCGACGTGCCAGGTCCAGCTGTCGCCGGTGAACTGGTCGGTGACCTGGAACGAGTCACCCCACTCCAGGCCGAGCGCGGGCAGGTCCAGGTGCACGGTGGTCTCCCGGGTGGCGTGGGGGTCGACGTTGACCACGACGATGACGGTGTCGGTGCCGCCGGCGCCGTCCGGCGTGGTCTTGCTGTAGGCCAGGATGGCCGGGTCGTCGGTCGCGTGGACGGTGAGGTTGCGCAGTCGCTGCAGGGCAGGGTGCTCGCGGCGGATCTCGTTGAGCCGGGTGAGGTACGCCGCCAGCGTGTGGCCCGACGTCTCCGCCTCGGCCCAGTCGCGGATGCGGATCTGGTATTTCTCCGAGTCGAGATACTCCTCGCTGCCGGGTCGGACGGCGACGTGCTCGAACAGCTCGTAGCCGGCGTAGACGCCCCAGTTCGGGGAGCTGGTGGCCGCGAGGACGGCGCGGATCTTGAACGCGGCAGGGCCGCCGTACTGCAGGTAGGCGTGCAGGATGTCGGGGGTGTTGACGAAGAAGTTCGGCCGCATCAGGTGGTCGGTCTCGGCGGCGAGCTCGACGAGGTAGTCGGCCAGCTCGTCCTTGCCGTTGCGCCAGGTGAAGTAGGTGTAGGACTGGTGGAAGCCGACCGAGCCGAGCCCGCGCATCATGGCCGGCCGGGTGAACGCTTCGGCGAGGAACAGCACGTCGGGGTCGGTGCGGCGGATCTCGCCGAGCAGCCACTCCCAAAACGGCACCGGCTTGGTGTGCGGGTTGTCGACCCGGAAGATCCGCACGCCGTGCGCCATCCAGAGCCGGACCACCCGCAGGATCTCGCGGCTGATCCCCTCGGGGTCGTTGTCGAAGTTGAGGGGGTAGATGTCCTGATACTTCTTCGGCGGGTTCTCCGCGTAGGCGATGGTGCCGTCGGCGCGGGTGGTGAACCACTCCGGATGGCTGGCCACCCAGGGATGGTCGGGCGCGCACTGCAGGGCCAGGTCGAGGGCGACCTCCAGGCCCAGCTCACGTGCGTGTGCGACGAAGCCGTCGAAGTCGTCGAAGTCGCCCAGGTCGGGATGGATCGCGTCGTGCCCACCGAACCGGCTGCCGATCGCCCATGGCGACCCGGGGTCGGCAGGGCTTGGGTCGAGGGTGTTGTTGGGGCCCTTGCGGTTGACCTCGCCGATCGGGTGGATGGGCGGTAGGTAGACCACGTCGAAGCCCATCGCCGCGACCGCGTCGAGCCGCTTCGCCGCGGTGGTGAGGGTGCCGCTCACCACCGTGCCGTCGGCGGCGAGGTGGGCGCCCTCGGAGCGGGGGAAGAACTCATACCAGCTGCTGAAGAGGGCGCGCTCGCGGTCGGCGTACGCCGGGAAGGGGCCGGCCGTGGTGAGCATCTCGCGGAGTGGGTAGGCCGAGAGCACCCGCCACAGCTCGGTGTCCTCAAGGGCTGCGAGCCTGGCCTCGACCGGCCGGCGGGTGTCCTTGGCGGCGGCGGTGGCGGCCTTGACGATCTCGCGGGACCTCTTGTCACCGCGCGGCAGACGGCGGTGCACCTGCTGGAGCAGCAGCCGGCCCTCGGTGAACATCAGCTCGACGTCGACGCCTGCCCGGATCTTCAGGGGCGCGTCGTGGTGCCAGGTGCCGAGCGGGTCGGACCACGACTGCACCTCGAACGACCAGGCGCCGGCCTGATCGGGGGTGACCCAGGCGGTGTAGCGGTCGGGGGTCTCGGGGCGAGTCTGCATCGGCACCGGTGCGCGCCGCTTGCGGTCGGGGCCGGTCAGCACCACCTCGGTGCCGAGCTGGTCGTGACCCTCCCGGAAGACGGTCGCGGAGACGGGGAACGCCTCGCCCACGGTCGCCTTCGCGGGGCGCCCGCCGTCGACCACGGGCCTCACGTCCATGATGGGGATGCGTCCGACCATGGGGCAACACTCGCCCACCGCGGCGGCCGCGTGCAAGGGCGTCGTCTTGGTTCGGACAGCCGACAGCGGACCCGGGCTTGGATCGATCCAACATCACGGGCTAGGTTCCTCTGGTGCGTGCCATCCGTCGCTTCACCGTCCGTCCAGTCCTTCCCGAGCCGCTGGCCCCCTTGGCCGAGCTCGCCGGCAACCTGCGCTGGTCGTGGAATCCCGAGGCCCACGACGTCTTCCGCGCCGTCGACCTCGAGCTGTGGGAGGCCGTCCACGGCGACCCGGTCCGCCTGCTCGGTGCCGTGGGTCGTGAACGGCTCAAGGAACTGGCGCAGGACGACGACTTCCTGGCGCTGTTGGAGACCGCGCAGGCCAGCCTGTCGTCGTACCTCTCCGAGGACCGGTGGTATCAGCGTGAGGCCGGCCGGAACGCGCCCCGGTCGATCGCCTACTTCTCACCGGAGTACGGCATCACCGCCGTGCTCCCGCAATACTCCGGCGGGCTCGGCATCCTCGCCGGCGACCACCTCAAGGCGGCCTCCGACCTGGGCGTCCCGCTCGTCGCCGTGGGTCTGCTCTACCGGCACGGCTACTTCAAGCAGTCCTTGTCGCGCGAGGGCTGGCAGGAGGAGACCTACCCCGTCCTCGACCCCGACGAGTTGCCCCTCAGCCCGCTGCGGGAGGCCGACGGCACTCGTGCCCAGATCTCGATCAGCCTGCCCGACGGCCCGGACCTGATCGCCCGCATCTTCGTCGCGAGCGTCGGGCGGGTGCCGCTGCTGTTGCTCGACTCCGACGTCGAGGAGAACCCGCAGCACTACCGCGACGTCACCGACCGGCTCTACGGCGGCACCTCGGAGCACCGGCTCCGTCAGGAGCTGCTGCTCGGTGTCGGCGGGGTGCGCGCGCTGCGCACCTACTCCCGGCTGACCGGGGCGCCGGAGCCGGAGGTCTACCACACCAACGAGGGCCACGCCGGGTTCCTCGGCCTGGAGCGCATCCGCGAGCTGACCGTCGCCCCGGAGGGTCCGCGCCTCGACTTCGACACCGCCCTCGAGCTCTCTCGAGCCGGCACGCTGTTCACCACTCACACGCCGGTGCCGGCCGGCATCGACCGTTTCCCGCGCGAGCTCGTGGAGCAGTATTTCGGCGGTGGCAACAGCCCGGTCCCCGGTGTCCCGGTCGATCGCGTCCTGGCGCTCGGCGCCGAGGACTTCGCGGGCGGCGACCCGGCCGTGTTCAACATGGCGGTGATGGGTTTCCGGCTCGCCCAGCGCGCCAACGGCGTCTCCCAGCTGCACGGCCACGTCTCGCGAGAGATGTTCAACGGCCTCTGGCCGGCCTTCGACGAGGCCGAGGTGCCGATCACCTCGGTCACCAACGGCGTGCACGGGCCGACCTGGGTGGCGCGAGAGGTGTTCGACCTTGCCGCGCGGTATGGCGTCGCGCCGCCGACCGAGGACGTGTCTGCCTACTGGGATCTGGTCGACTCCGTCGACGGCGGCGAGCTGTGGGACCTCAAGCGGCAGTTGCGCACCACGCTGGTGGAGGACGCGCGCCGTAGGATGGTCCGCTCCTCGCTCAAGCGGGGGTTCGCCGCAGCCGAGCTCGGCTGGATCGACAACGCCCTCGACCCCGACGTGCTCACCATCGGCTTCGCGCGGCGAGTGCCGTCGTACAAGAGGTTGACGCTGATGCTGCGCGACCCCGAGCGACTCAAGCGCCTGCTGCTCGACCCGGAGCGGCCGATCCAGCTGGTCATCGCCGGCAAGTCGCACCCCGCCGACGACGGCGGCAAGAAGCTGATCCAGGAGATGGTCCGCTTCGCCGACGACCCGGAGGTGCGGCACCGGATCGTGTTCCTGCCCAACTACGACATCGCCATGGCGCAGCCGCTCTACCCCGGCTGCGACGTCTGGCTGAACAACCCACTGCGTCCCTACGAGGCCTGCGGCACCTCCGGGATGAAGGCCGCGCTCAACGGCGGCCTCAACCTGTCCATCCTCGACGGTTGGTGGGACGAGTGGTACGACGGCAACAACGGCTGGGCGATCCCGTCCGCCGACGGCGTCGAGGACCCCGACCGCCGCGACGACCTGGAGGCCACCGCGCTCTACGACCTGATCGAGAACGAGGTCGCCCCGCGGTTCTACGACGTGGACGCCGACGGGGTGCCGACGCGGTGGCTGGAGATGGTCCGGCACACGCTGAAGTCGCTCGGTCCCAAGGTGCTGGCAACCCGGATGGTGCGCGACTACGTCCGTCAGCTGTACACGCCCGCTGCGGGGACCGCACGCTCGCTGAACAGCGACTTCCGCGGCGCGGAGAAGCTGGCGGCCTGGAAGAAGCGGGTCCGCGCGGCCTGGCCGTCGGTCCGCGTCGAGCACGTCGAGTCCAGCGGGGTCGGCGACGCCCCCGAAGTCGGCCTGACCATGCAGGTGCGGGCCTTCGTCGCCCTGGGCGACCTCACCGCCGACGATGTCGATGTCCAGGTCGTCTTCGGCACGGCCAGCGCGGACGACGTGCTGAACGTGGCAGGTGAGACCTCGATGTCGCTCGCCGAGTCCTACGAGGGCGGCCGCTACCGGTTCGACGCCGACGTCACCCTCGAGCGCGCCGGCGCCTTCGGCTACACCGTCCGGGTGGTGCCCAGCAACCCGGCCCTCGCGACCGTCGCCGAGCTCGGCCTGGTCGCCGTCCCCGCCGTGCCGGGGGAGCGGTAGCTGGGTCCCAGATGGCGGGCTCCGGTGGGCTCCGCTGGGCTCGGGTCGCTGGCGGTCTGGGGTGCTCGCCGACAGGCAGCTACGCCGGGTGAGCGGCGCAGGGACGAGATTGCTTTCCGGGTCTCTGGTACTGCCCAGTCTCTCGCGTCGGGGTGGGCGTCTGCTGCGGTCTGGTTGCGTCTGCCGCGCCCTTGTGGGGGCCGAGTGCCTGGCATACCGGGTCCCAACCCACCACAGCGGCGCACCAGATGGGTCCGGGCCGCCACAGCACCGCAGCAGACGGGACCGAGTGCAGCTTCAGCCCAATCGGTGCACCCATCCCCGGTCTCTGGCGCGGCTCCTGGGGCCCCGGGGGTCACTCGGGTTGCTGCTTCATCAAGGTAAGTGGGTCAAGCGTCACTTCTCATGGCGTATACGCCATGAGAAGTGCAGGCCCACCTACATACCTTGATGAAGCAGCGACCAGAGTGACCACCGCGAACCAGCAACCCGGCCGCCGACCCGGCCCGACGGCCCACTTCTCCGGGTAGGTGCCTGTCGGTCGCAACCCCGGCAAGCCAGCAACCCGGCTGCGGGTCGAAACCACGGCGGCGCTCATCCCCCGCATCGCTGCCCCGTCGACCAGCACCCCGGACCACCAGCAACCCGACGACCGCAGCCCGAATCACCCGCAAGCTGCCTAGTCCCGGGGCACTCCGGAGCTAGTCGAAGAGCGCGGAGGTCAGGGAGGTGAGGTCGCCGACCCGGTCGTCCAGGATCGGGCCCAACCGCTGGAGGCCGCTCTCGGGGGATGTCTGTTGCCGGACCTTCCAGACCGGGTCGCAGTAGCCGGGCTGGCCGACGACGACGATGCGGTCGACCTGGTGGAAAACGAGCCGGTAGGTCGGAGCGATCCTCAACGGACAGCTGTGATAGCTGGGTGGCCAACCGGGCAGCGCGTTGTATGCCTCGACGAGGCCTGCGATGGTCCCTGGGTCGGACACCGTGATCGTCGAGCGCTGGCCCTGCGAGTCGACGCGCGTGGCGTCGACCCGGGTGACCTTGTCGTGGAGGTACGACGTCTCGGGGCGTGCAGGTCGCCAGATGCCGGTGATGGTGACTCGCACACCGCTGCCGTCCGGCGTGGTGGCAGTCTGGACGAGCGCGGAGGCGGCAGCGGGCGCGGTGGGGTCTGTAGTGGTCTGCTCGAAGTCAACGTAGTAGCTGTGCCCCTGGGCTCCGCCGCTCTCGCCGATCCCAGCCTCGGGATCCCCGATCTCGTCAGCACCATCGGCGGCGAAGCCCACCGGCGGGTGCGCGACCAGCCAGCGGGCCAGATCGTGGGCGCTCGACCTGGTCAGCCAGAAGCGGACTCGGGAGCGGGACGTGACCGCTCCGGCGATGCCCATAGTGGGCTCGCTCAACGCGGTTGGCATCTCGCGGACAGATGCAGAATGCGGCGACCCGGGCGCGTGGGCGAGGCGATCGCGGAAGCTCGCCTCGGTGCGATCGAGGAGCCTGAGTGCGTCGGCTCGATTGTCGGCAGTGGTGCGCAGCCCGTCTGGAGAGGGTGATGTTGTCACGCTGGGTGAGCCGGTCGAGATTGGGTCTGACCGTCGGGGCTGGGGGAGGTGACCGATCAGGAAGGCGCCCGCCAAGGTAGCTAGGGATACGCCCGCGGCAACGAGAGGGACGGCCCATCGCCGGCGGTGGAGGGACGACTCCGCCTGGCTGACGTGGATCGCCTGTTCGGCGAGTGCCTCGCGAGAAGCGAAGGCGTCGCGCACCAGATCGCTGAGCTGATCGTCGGTCCAGTCGTCCACGGGTTGGCGACTACCGGTCATGGATTCACCTCCGGGTCGGAGAGCCGGGCGCGCAGAGTGGCGAACGCGCGGGAAGCGTGGGAGCGGACCGTTCCCTCGGAGCAGCCGAGCACCTTGGCGATCTCGGCATCTGGGAGATCCTCGTAGTAGCGCAGCGCCAGCACGGCCCGCTGGCGGCGTGGGAGTTCGGCGAGCAGCCTCCAGACGAGGTCGCGCTGGCCGATCCGCACGACTGGGTCCTGGTCTGTGGGCAGGGCCGCGGAGAGTGCGAGAGGTGGCGGTCGCCGGCGCAGCGATCGGCGCCAGGAGAGGTATTCGTTGACCAGGGCACGTCGCAGATACGCCGCTGGGCTCTCCATCGCGATGATGCGCGAGGCGTGCCGTTGGGTCCGGAGAAGGGTCGACTGGACCAGGTCCTCGGCCTGTTCCGCATCGCCGCTCAGCATGACCGCAAGCCTCAATAGCGCAGGGCGTCGAGCGGCCGCCAACTGGGCATAGCTCATCGGTTCGGTCAGCGCTGTCACCTCTTCTCCCACACCACTCTCAACGCCACCGGTGGTCCGACTGTTGAGTTGGAGCGCGGATCCGTCAGTAGATCTCGGTCTGGCGCAGCACCAGCGCCGAGCGGCCCTCGATCGGCAGCACCTGACCGGCGGCGACGGGGTCGCCGATCTGGTGGTGGGGGTCGGTGGACAGCACCACTTCGCCGTGGTTGACCCATTCGTTCTCGGGGAGGGTCAGCTCCACGTCGCCGGGGCTGCTGTTGAGCCACAGCAGGAACGAGGAGTCGTGCTGCTGCTCTCCGCGCGGGCCCGGTGAGCGGAGCGGGTTGCCGGAGACGAACATGCCGATGGTGGCGAGGCTGGTGTCGTACCAGTCCTGCTCGGTCATCTCGCGACCGTTCGGATGGATCCAGGCCAGGTCCTTGGGTCCGCCCTCGATGGTCGGCGCTCCCACGAAGTGGTGGCGCTGGCGGAGGGCCGGGTGGTCGCGGCGCAGCCGCAGCGCCGTCTTGACCTGCTCGTAGAGGTCGAGCCAGGCGTCGTCAGGACGCCAGTCCACCCAGGACACCTCGTTGTCCTGGACGTAGGCGTTGTTGTTGCCGCGCTGGGTGCGGCCCCGCTCGTCACCGGCGGTGATCATCGGGGAGCCACTGGACAGGCACAGCGTGATCATCATGTTGGCCGCCTGCCGACGTCGCAGCGCCTTGATGGCCTCGTCGTCGGTCTCGCCCTCGACGCCGTGGTTCCAGGACCGGTTGTTGTCGGTGCCGTCACGGTTGTGCTCGCCGTTGGGCTCGTTGTGCTTGACGTCGTAGGACACCACGTCTCGCACGGTGAACCCGTCGTGGGCGGTGACGAAGTTGACCGAGGCGTACGGCGACCGGCCGTCGTCGGCGTACAGGTCCGAGGAGCCGGCGAGCCGTGAGGCCACCTCCCGCACACCGTCGGAGCGGCCGCGCCAGAAGTCCCGGATGGCGTCGCGATAGCGGTCGTTCCACTCCACCCAGGGCGGCGGGAACGAGCCGACCCGGTAGCCGTCCATGGAGGCGTCCCACGGCTCTGCGATGAGCTTGACGTAGCGCAGCACCGGATCCTGGCTGATCGTGGTCAGGAAGGCGCTGCGCATGTCGATGTTGTGCCCCGTGCGGGACAGGGCCGACGCGAGATCGAACCGGAAGCCGTCCACGTGCATCTCCGTCGCCCAGTAGCGCAGCGAGTCGAGGATCATCCGCAGCGCCGCCAGGTTGCCGCTGTCGACGGTGTTCCCGCATCCGCTGACGTCCCAGTAGGCGTCCCCGCCGGTGCCTGCCCGCTTGTAGTAGCCGAGGTCGTCCAATCCCCGGAAGGAGTACGCCGGCCCGTCCTGGCCGCCTTCAGCGGTGTGGTTGTAGACCACGTCGAGGAACACCTCGATGCCGGCCCGGTGGAAGTTGCGGACCATCTCCTTGAACTCGGTGACCTGCTGACCCCGGTCGCCGCTGGAGGAGTAGGCGGCGTGCGGTGCGAAGAAGCCGATCGAGTTGTAGCCCCAGTAGTTCTCCACCCCGCGTGCCGCGACCGCCGGCTCGGTGAAGAAGTGGTGCACCGGCATCAGCTCGACAGCGGTCACGCCGAGGTCGCGCAGGTAGCGGATCACGGTGGGTGAGCCGAGGCCGGCGTACGTGCCGCGCAACTCGGGCGGGATCTCGTTGTGCAGCCGCGTGTAGCCCTTCACGTGCAGCTCGTAGATCACGGTGTCGCGCCAACGGGTGCGCAGGTGCACGTCGTCGTCCCAGTCGAAGGTGTCGTGCACCACGACCGAGCGCGGCATCACCGGGCCGGAGCCCTGCCGACTCGGCTTCGCCGGATCCTTGGCGTCATAGGGCAGCGTCCTGGTGCCGTGGCGCAGCGAGCCCGAGATCGCGCGGGCATACGGGTCAAGCAGCAGCTTGTGTCGGTTGAAGCGCAGGCCGCGGGCGGGGTCCCACGGCCCGTCGGCCCGGAAGCCATAGCGCTGGCCGATCGCCACGTCCGGGATCTGTCCGTGCCACACGCCGAGCGTGTGCTCGGTCAGCTGGTGCTTGGTCTCCGAACCGCGCTCATCGAAGACGCTGACCCAGATCCGGCTCGCCGCCGGTGCCCAGACCGCGAAGTTGGTCGCGTCCGGCGCCCACGTCGCACCCAGACTCTGGTGCGAGCCCGGCCAGACGGGAGCGACCTCGTCACGGGTCGTCCAGTGCCAGGCGCGTTGGTTCACCGGGTCATTGTGTACGACGCCCTGCCGGACGCCGATGGCACCCTGTGCTGCCCCGGCACCCCCCGCTGGAGTATGTCGTCTAGGGTCGGAGCCGAGGTAGGCGATCAGCACGGCACCGGGTGTCGAGGAGGAGCAGATGGGTGAGTTCGTGCGGCTCGAGGTGGCCGACGGCGTCGGCACGATCCGACTGGATCGGCCGAAGATGAATGCCCTCAGCGCGGCGGTCCAAGAGGAGATCCGGGCCGCGGCCACCGAGGCCACCGAGCGCGACGACGTCAAGGCAGTCGTCGTCTACGGCGGGGAACGCGTCTTCGCCGCCGGCGCGGACATCAAGGAGATGGCCGAGATGTCCTACACCGACATGGTGCGCCGATCCGGAGCACTCCAGTCCTCCTTCACCGCGGTGGCGAAGATCCCGAAGCCGGTGGTGGCCGCGGTGATCGGATATGCGCTCGGCGGCGGCTGCGAGCTGGCCCTGTGCGCGGATGTCAGGTTCGCTGCCGAGGACGCCGTGCTCGGGCAGCCGGAGGTCCTGCTCGGCATCATCCCAGGTGCCGGCGCGACCCAGCGGCTGACCCGGCTCGTCGGCCCCAGCAAGGCCAAGGACCTGATCTTCACCGGCCGCTTCGTCAAGGCCGACGAAGCGCTCGCCATCGGCTTGGTCGACCGGGTGCTCCCCGCAGACCAGGTCTACGCCGAGGCGCTGGCTTGGGCAGGACAGTTCGTCGGCGCGGCGTCGTACGCGCTGCGCGCGGCCAAGGAGTCCATCGACCGGGGGGTGGAGACGGACCTGGAGACCGGGCTGGAGATCGAGCGTCAGCAGTTCGCCGCCCTGTTCGCCACCGAGGACCGGGCCGTTGGCATGCAGTCCTTCATCGAGAACGGTCCCGGCAAGGCGACCTTCGTCGGCCGCTGAGCACGGGGCCGGGAAGCGTCCGGCCTGTGACCCACTCCACCCGTGGACGAGTTCCGGGCCCGGCACGGTGACGGGTAGCCTCGGGCACATCCGGGTCGTTGCCTGGCGGTGGCCCGTGTCCACTGCGTTGAGTGTCCACTGCGTTGAGGAGGGGCCGCGAGGCCGAGCGCTATGAAGATTGTCGTGTGTGTGAAGCATGTGCCGGACGCGACGGCGAGCATCGGGTTCGAGGCGGACAACACCGTCGACCGGGCTGGTGTGGACGGTCTGTTGTCGGAGTTGGACGAGTATGCGGTCGAGCAGGCGTTGCAGATCCGGGAGAAGCGTGAGGGTGAGGACGTCACGGTCACGGCGGTGTGCGTGGGTCCGGAGAAGGCGGCTGACGCGATCCGCAAGGCCCTGCAGATGGGCGCCGATGACGGTGTGCACGTGATCGACGACGCGGTCGCGGGCTCGGACGCGGTGGCGACGTCGCTGGTGTTGGCCGAGGCGGTCAAGAAGGCGGGCCCGGCGGACCTGGTGGTGTGCGGGATGTCCTCGACCGATGGTGCGATGAGTGTGGTGCCGGCGATGCTGGCCGAGCGGTTGGGGTTGCCGCAGGTGACGTTTGCCGACGTGGTGGAGACCCAGGGCGACCAGGTCCGGATCAAGCGGGACGGCGACGTGGCCACCGAGGTGATCGGTGGCACGATGCCGCTGGTGTTGTCGGTGACCGACCGGACCGGTGAGGCTCGGTATCCGTCGTTCAAGGGCATCATGGCGGCCAAGAAGAAGCCGGTGACCACCTATGCGTTGGCCGACTTGGGTGTCGATGCCTCGCAGGTGGGTCTGGCCGCGGCCTGGACGACGGTGGAGGGCACCTCGGCGCGTCCGCCGCGCAGTGCTGGGGAGATCGTGAACGACGAGGATGGTTCGGGCGCCCAAGCGCTGGTGGACTTCCTTGCTGGCAAGAAGTTCGTCTAGAGGGAGCGTTGTGGTGTCTGAGATCTTGGTTCTGGTCGACCACGCCGATGGTGTGGTCCGTAAGCCGACCTTCGAGCTGTTGACGATCGCGCGGCGGCTCGGTGAGCCATCGGCGGTGTTCATCGGCCCGGCCGCCGCTGCTGGCGTGGTGGTGGAGGCGGTGAAGGGGTACGGCGCGGAGAAGGTCTACCTGGTCGACGACGCCGCGGTGCGGGGCTATCTGGTCGCGCCGAAGGCGGAGGTGCTCGCTCACGTCGCCGGGCAGGCAAACCCGGGCGCGGTGTTGATCACCTCCGGTGTGGAGGGCAAGGAGATCGCGGGACGGCTTGCGATCAAGCTGTCCTCGGGGGTGATCACCGACGCGGTGGACGTGCAAGCCGGGCCCGAGGGGCCGGTGGCGACCCAGTCGGTGTTCTCGGGGAACTACACGTTGACCGGGCGGGTCACCCACGGCACCCCGATCATCACCGTCAAGCCCAACGCCGCGACCCCGGAAGAGGCTGCGGGTGCCGGTGTGGCCGAGCAGGTCACCGTGACGATCTCGGATGCGGCCAAGACCGCGCAGATCGTGGCCGCCCAACCCCGGGTCGCCTCGGGTCGTCCCGAGCTGACCGAGGCCGCGATCGTGGTCTCTGGTGGCCGGGGCACCGGTGGTGACTTCGCGCCGATCGAGGCCCTGGCCGACGCGCTCGGCGCTGCGGTGGGTGCGTCGCGGGCTGCGGTCGACTCCGGTTGGGTGCCGCACGGGCTGCAGGTCGGACAGACCGGGAAGACCGTCTCTCCGCAGCTCTACCTCGCCGCCGGCATCTCCGGAGCCATCCAGCACCGCGCCGGGATGCAGACCTCCAAGACCATCGTCGCGGTCAACAAGGACGCCGAAGCACCCATCTTCGAGCTCGTCGACTTCGGTGTCGTCGGCGACCTCCACACCGTCCTGCCCGCCACCACCGAGAAGGTCCAAGCCCGCAAGGGGTGACCCGCCCAACGGGCCCCGGGACGTCATTCACTCCGGTCGCTTGAGCGACCAAAGACGATGACGCTATCCGGTTAGGCTGGCTGGCATGAGCAGTGTGGATCCGGTGATCGCGGCAGCGGAGCGGGCGCGGGCAGCGAGCCACGGCCTGGCGCTCGCCACGAGGGAGCAGAAGGACCGCGCCCTCGTAGCGATGGCTGAGGCGCTCGAGACCGACTCCGACACGATCCTGGCAGCGAACGCCGAGGACATCGCACGTGCCGAGGCGGCGGGCACACCGAGCAACCTGATCGACCGGCTCCGGTTGACGCCCGAACGGCTGGCCGGGATGGCGCAGGGGCTCCGCGACGTGGCCGGACTGCCCGATCCGGTGGGCGAGGTGGTCCGTGGCAGCACCCTCGCCAACGGACTGGAGCTGCGCCAGGTCCGGGTGCCGTTCGGGGTCGTGGGCATGATCTACGAGGCCCGCCCCAACGTCACCGCCGATGCCGCCGGGATCTGCCTGAAGTCCGGCAACGCGGTGCTGCTTCGAGGCAGCTCCAGCGCGCGGTCGAGCAACGCGGCAATCGTGGACGCGCTCCGAGGCGCCGTGACTGACGTCGGTCTAGAAGCGGATGTGGTCCAGCTCGTCCCCGGCGACTCCCATGACAGCGTGAAGGTGCTGATGCGGGCGCGCGGTCTGGTCGACGTACTCATCCCGCGCGGTGGCGCCTCCCTGATCCGCTCGGTCGTCGAGGAGTCGACGGTGCCGGTGATCGAGACCGGGGTGGGCAACTGTCATGTCTACGTCGACCGTGCGGCCGACCTCGACAAGGCGCTCGCGATCGTGCTGAACGCCAAGACTCATCGCAGCAGCGTCTGCAATGCCGCCGAGTCACTGCTCGTGCACGCCGATGTCGCCGAAGAGTTCCTGTCGCAGGTGGTTCCGGCGCTCCAGGGAGCCGGCGTGACGGTGCATGGGGACGAGCGCTTCGCGGCGTACGACGACGTCGTGCCTGCCACCGACGACGACTACGCCAAGGAGTACCTCTCGCTGGACATCTCCGCGCGCGTCGTGCCCTCCCTGGACGAGGCGATCCAACACATCCGTCGCTTCTCCAGCCAGCACTCCGACGCGATCGTGACCGAGGACCTTTCCGCGGCGCGGCAGTTCACCGCCGCCGTCGACTCCGCCGCCGTGCTGGTCAACGCCTCGACCCGATTCACCGACGGAGGCGAGTTCGGGTTCGGCGCCGAGATCGGGATCAGCACGCAGAAGCTGCATGCGCGCGGACCGATGGGGCTGACCGAGATGACCTCGACCAAGTTCGTCGTCACCGGCGACGGTCACATCCGGTGACCGCGCCCCTGACCGGCCTCCGCATGGCGGCCCGCTAGGCTGTCCGCCATGATCGACCTCATCACGCTGGCGGCCGAGGAGGCCCACGAGTCCTCGCCGTGGCCGGCGATCATCGGGCTCGGGGTGCTGTTCATCCTGTTCGCTTTGATGGCCGGGCTGCTGATGTTCGGCAAGGGACGCGAGCACAGCTGACCACCGCGCCCATCGCTGAGCTCACCCGTGGTCGCCGTGTCGGCGTGATGGGTGGCACGTTCGACCCCATCCACCATGGCCACCTGGTGGCGGCCTCCGAGGTCCAGTCGTGGTTCGACCTCGACGAGGTCGTGTTCGTCCCGACGGGGGACCCCTGGCAGAAGTCCGACCGGGCCGTCTCGCCGGCCGAGCACCGCTACCTGATGACGGTGATCGCCACCGCCGCCAACCCACGGTTCACCGTGTCGCGGGTGGACATCGACCGACCCGGACCGACGTACACCATCGACACGCTGCGCGACCTGCATGCGCTGATGCCCGACACCGGGCTCTACTTCATCACCGGCGCGGATGCGTTGGCCGACATCTTCACCTGGCGCGACGCCGACGAGCTGTTCGGGCTCGCACAGTTCGTGGGCTGCACGCGGCCGGGCTATGAGATGGACCCCGAGGACATCGCCCGGATCCCGTCGGACCGGGTCACCATGGTCGAGATCCCGGCGTTGGCGATCTCCTCCAGCGACGTGCGCACCCGCTCCCAGCGCGGTGAGCCGGTCTGGTATCTCGTGCCGGACGGCGTGGTGCAATACATCGCCAAGCACGGCCTCTATCCCCGCCTCGACCACACCGACGATCACGCCACCGACGATCACCCAGCCGACGACCACCAGGAAATCACCGGATGACCGCCACCGACCACGCCCTCGAGCTGGTCCGGGTCGCCGCCGCCGCGGCCTCGGACAAGCTGGGGGAGAACATCCTCGCCTTCGACGTGAGCGACCAGCTCGCGATCACCGATGTCTTCTTGCTGGTGTCCGGCAGCAACGACCGCCAGGTCAACGCGATCGTGGACGCCGTCGAGGAGAAGCTGCGTGACCTCGATGTCCGGCCGCTGCGTCGAGAGGGGCAGCGGGAAGGGCGCTGGGTGCTGCTCGACTACGGCGACGTCGTCGTGCACGTTCAGCACGAGGAGGAGCGGCGGTTCTATGCCCTGGAGCGGCTCTGGCGCGACTGCCCGGTGATCGCGCTGCCCGGCATCGAGCCACCCGGTGCCGTCCCCGCCGATCCGGCGGACGACGACCCCCGGCGCATCGACGTCCCCGACTTCGAGGCTCTTGTCCGCGACGGCGAGTCCGACGACGGGGACCTGGCGTGACGGCCGATGACGCGATCGGGTCCGGGATCCGCCGGCTCGTCTTGCTGCGGCACGGCCGGACGCCGTGGAATGCACTGGTCCGCATGCAGGGCCACACGGACGTACAACTCGACGACTGCGGTCGGGACCAGTCCGAGGCCGCCGCCCGAGTGCTCGCCCTCGAGGAGCCCGTCCGGCTCTGGACCAGCGACCTGGCCCGTGCCCGCGAGACCGCGTCGTACCTGGAGAAGGAGACCGGCCTGACCGCCGTCACCGACTCGCGGCTGCGGGAGTTCGACGTGGGCGCCCGGTCGGGGCTGACCCAGGCCGAGTTCGCAGAGCGGTTCCCGGAGGAGTACGCCGCCTCGGCCGCAGGTCACCCGCACCCGCTCGTGCCCGGTGAGGAGCCCGTGAGCGCCGTCAGCGTCCGGATGGTCGAGGCGATCACCGAGTGCTTCGCGCAGCTCGCGCCAGGGGAGACCGGCATCCTGGTCGGCCACGGTGCCTCCCTCAAGGTCGGTCTGATGGCGGCCCTCGGCTGGGACCCGGCGGCACGCCAGAGCCTCTGCGGGATCGACAACTGTGCCTGGGCGATCCTCGAGTCGGAGCTCGCGCACCCCACCCCGCGACTGGCCGGCTACAACCACCGGGCGAAGCGCTGCCGCTCGTCCGAGGACCCGACCATGCCCGATTTCGCATCCGATGAGCGCGTTGGCTAGGATTCCTCAGGTTGCCCACCCGGTGGGCAAATGGGGCTGTGGCGCAGCTGGTAGCGCACCTGCATGGCATGCAGGGGGTCAGGGGTTCGAGTCCCCTCAGCTCCACCCAAAGTGTCTTACGGGAACACGCGACATGCGTAGGCGTGTCGTGTTCCCGTAAGGGTTTCTCGCCTCCGCCGTCGCTGTGCTTACTCGCTTCGCGGATGATAGTTGCGAAGGGTTCCGCGAGGCGTGGGCGTAGTCGTTCGTCGTCGGTGATGTCGAGGCGGGTGTAGAACGCCTGATTCGACAAGCGCCGGTCGGCGTCGCCGGATCGGGCGTAGGCGTGGTGCGCGTCGGTGAGTAGCCGCAGGGAGTCGTGGAGGAATGCCCGGCCGCCGGTGTGGTGCTCGTCGTGTTCCGCGAGACGCCGGTTCACGTCGGCCAAGCCCGCGCGGATGCGGTCTTGATGCCGCTTCAGCGTGGGTAGGTCGATGGCGTCGGCGAAGTGCGCGGCGAGGAGTTTGTCGCTCTCGGCTTCGAGTTTGGTGCGGTTGGCCATGAGGTCGGAGATTTCTTGGTCGTGGCCGGCCGTGCGTGTGTCGAACGCGGCATCGACCTTTGCGGCGAGGTCGCGGTAGGTGGCGTCGCTGATGGTGATGTTGGCGTAGGAGTCCGCGACCAGACGTTCCGCGACCGACGACGAGCACCACGGCCGCGGCGAAGCGATCCGCAGGGCCCGCCAAACCGGCCAGAGCGCCGCCCGAGCCAACCGTATTGCCACCCGCCGCAGCATGCGGCAGGATCCATCACAATCCACCAGCCCGGATGAGGACATTTAGAAACCCGAACTGGTTAGTTATCTCAGAAGCGGCGCGCTGCTGGGAAGTGGCGGGGCCTGGACACCGCAGCCCTGTTCAAACAGCAGGGTGCGATCCGCGCCCTCGGTACCGCTGTGATCGCGGCGCATCCCGAGCTTGCCGAAGTGCTGGATCGGCACGGCCTCACCCTCGACCCTGTGAGCGGTGAGGTGGCCGAACTCGAACCATTCAACACGCTCATGAGCAAGCGGGGCGAGCAGGTACACCGCAACCTCGACCGGCTCGAAGCCGAATGGAACGCCGCACACCCCGGCGAGAGCATCGGGCCGGTCGTCGCCTCTCGCCTACGCGCCGAGGCATGGGCGTATCAGCGGCCAGCGAAGAAGCCCACCACCCTCCGAGAAGAAGCGCCGTGGCTGGGCGAGTTGCGAGAGGCCGGCTACGACCCCGAACACCTCGCCCGTCGGCCGGCGCGTGCTCCGGCATCGACCGATGACCTGTCCGTGCAACGAATCGCATCACGGGCGCTGGATCGGTGCGCCGCCGCGGAGTCGGCGTGGGCTCGTCACACCGTGCAGGAACACGCCACCCAGATCATCACCGAAGCAGGCGTGCGCGGCACCCCGGCAGAGTTGCGCGAACTGATCGCGGTAGCAACCACTCTTGCGCTTCAGGATTGCCTCTCAGCCCTGCCACCCGACACCGTGACACCGGAGCATATCGCGCACCTCACGAGCCTGCGAGTGGTGCAGGTCGAGACGGAACTGCGCGACCGCATCACCGTCCGAACCCCCGAGCGCGAGCCGGAGCACGGCGATGTGCGCGAGCACGCGGCCGCACTCGGGCAGCAGCTCGATTCGGGTCAGCTCGGCGCGGCCGCAGCGGTCGCCTCGCCTGATCCGTTGGTGATCGTGGAAGGTGCCGCAGGCGCAGGCAAGACGACCATGCTCGCCACCGCGATCCGTGCCGCTGAGCAGAGCGGCGGGAGTGTGCGGGTGGTTGCGCCGACCAAGCGTGCCGCTGAGGTCGCGCACCAAGAACTCGGCGTGCCCGCCGAATCGGTCGCCGCACTCGTCTACGCGCACGGGTGGCGGTGGAACGCTGACGGCGTATGGACTCGCCTCGCCGTAGGCGACACCGACCCGGTGACCGGCGCAACGTTCACCGGCCCACCGCGAGCAGCACAGTTGCGTCGTGGCGAGCGGATCGTGGTCGATGAGGCGGGGATGCTCGACCAAGACACCGCCCTCGCACTGTTCACCGTCGCCGCCGAAACGGGTGCAACGCTCGCGCTCGTCGGGGATCGCGCCCAGCTCCCCGCAGTCGGACGCGGCGGCGTGCTCGACATGGCAGCGCAGCTCCGTCGCCGCACATTCGACATGGCCGAGGTACACCGCTTCACCGACCCCGCCTATGCCGAGGTCACCGTGCAGATGCGCGACCGCCGCAACCCCGGCGACGTGTTCCACCGGCTGCGCGACCTCGGGTTGATCCGGCTCCACGGCGACGCCGACAAACTGCGCGAACACCTCGCCACCAGCAGACGAGACGGCGAGGCCGTCACCGTCGCATCCAACGACGAGGCGGCGCGGCTGAATGACCGTATCCGAGACGAACGCACCCGCATGGGCGTCGTCGACGGCACCACCACATCGAGCGGCAGCGACGGTCTGAGCATCGGATGGGGTGACTTGATCCAGACCCGCAAGAACAGCACCGACTTGGGGGTGGCGAACCGGCAACAGTGGATCGTCCAACGGGTCGAGGCCGATGGTTCGCTGTGGGTGCGTGACGCGCACAGCGACCGCAAGCGCGAACACTCGCTGCGTCTGCCTGCTGAGTATGTGCGCGAGCACGCCCACCTTTCCTACGCCGCGACCGCTTACGGGGTGCAGGGCGTCACCGTGCCCGCCTCGCACACCGTTCTCGGCGATCAGATGGGCGGAGCGGCCGTCTATGTCGGAATGACCCGAGGACGCGAGACAAACACCCTGCATGTCGTCGCGGAGGACATGGCCGACGCACGGGCACAGTTCATCGAGGCGATGGAACGCGACCGGGCAGACCGTGGACTCGCAGACGCGACCGAGCGCGCAGCAGAAGCCGTGCGCGGCCTCGTAAACGACGGCCCGGTGAGCATGGTTAACGACGAGGTTGCCCGACTCGTGCGCGAGGCCGAGCGCGCCGAGCGAACAGCGGCGAAGTGGGAGCAGATCGCGGAACGCCTCGACCAGCAGCGCGCCAGGCACAAGGCGGAGGGCGACGAGCAATCCGATGTGCTCCGACGGGCCGAGGACGAGACCGACCGCACCCGTTCCGAAGTCGTCCAAGCCCTCGCTGTCCAAGCCGAGGCAGACGGCACGGCCTACCTCTCCGCCGTCGCGAGCGAGACCGTCGCCCGTGCTCGATTCGACAATGCCGGACGATTCAGCAGGCGCAAGGCCCGCGCCGAGTGCCGCGCTACGGGCAAGCACGCCCAGGCGGTTCGAGCGCGGATACGCCAGAGGTGGGGCGAGCCACCCCGCAACGCCGCGACGCTGCCCGAGTGGGCGTCGCGTCAAGCGGAGCGGCACGCGGAAGTCGACCCTCGCGTGCTCGACGCCGCCCGCACTCTCGCCGCTGCGCAGATCGAGCAGGCGGCACTCAAAGACCGGCACGACCGGGGACGTCTCACGCTACTCGCGCAAGAGTTGGGGGCCGAACGAGTGCGCCGTGACCCGATCCGAGTACGGCTCATCCGCCCCGAACGCGAAGCCCGCGACGCGCAGGCTCGTAGAGAAGTCGGAGAACTCCGCGCGCTCACCCCCGCAGAAGCCGCCGCGCGGATCGAGACGAAGCGGGCAGCGGCAGAACAGACTCGACGGCTTGCCGATGAACGAGCACGGCGACTCCACGCGCCGTCTGCGCTGGACACCACTCGAAGCGATCCCTACTTCGGCCGTCCAGGGCTCGGCTTCTGAGTCTCGGGACACCGATCCCGTAGCAGCGCCTACGGGCTACCTGGCACGACGTGTGAGTGCCCGGCGCGGGTGTTGTCAGCGCGTCTTCGCGCGCACCGGGTTCCGTCTTGTGGCCAGTGGGAGTGGAGTCATGCGCGAGGTGAACGTGGCAGACGCGGCAGCTCCGCCCGAGATGCGATAAACTTGTTGTATTCCGCCCCGCCGTCCTCAGGGATTGGCGGGGATTTTTCTTACCCACCGGAGGGATGGATGAGCGCCGACCCGGATCGCGTGGTGGTCTTCATGGACTACCAGAACGTCCACGGCTGGGCACGCCGCCAGTTCCTCCCGTTCGGCGCCGACCCCAGCGACGGGCACGTCTTCCCACTCAAGATCGGCGAACTGCTCACCGGGCGACGACGCCGCGAGAGCGAACTGATGGAGGTCCGCGTCTTCCGCGGCCGACCAAATCCGGAACGCCAGCCCGGTGCTGCGGCCGCGAACGACCGGCAGGCTGCCATCTGGGAACGCTCGGATCAGGTCACCGTGATCCGCCGCAACCTCCAGTATCCCTCCAACTATCCCGGGTCCCGAGCCTCGGAGAAGGGCATCGACGTGGCGATCGCGGTGGACATGATCCGCTTGGGCATGTCCGGCTACATGGATGCCGCGATCTTGTTCTCCTCCGACAACGACCTCATGCCCGCCGTCGAGGTGCTCTGGGCGATGCCACAGTGCCACGTGGAGGTGGCTTCCTGGTCAGGTGCCCACCGCATCCGCTTCCCCGGCACCCAGCAGCCATGGTGCCACCACCTGAACGAGACCGACTTCACAGCGGTGCGCGACACCTACGACTACTCGCTCCGCGAGTTGTAGCCGATTACGCTCGGGCGTGTCTTCGCCCACACCGTGCCCCGGTGAACGCTGAACTGCTTCGCCAGCGCGTTCACGCTCACGCCCTGCGCGCGGGCTGCTCGCATAGCGTCCACTTCCTCGTGAGTGAGACGTGTTCGAGATCGTTTACTTGGTTCCGCCGACGCCCCGATCAACGGGTCATCGGCCCCGTCCTCAGACTCGGCATCCTCGCGGATGCCTTGATTCCACGCGGAAACAAGCCTCTCAACCCGTGGTCGCCTGTTCCCGTAGTGCTCCATTGCGTCCACGTTGGAGGCGTTATCAAAACCGCGTGCAGTGACTCACTGCACGCGGGTTTGCGTTCGCTTGGCAACGTTTGCCCACTTCTCGCGCGCTGCGAGGGTGTTAATAGGGCGCGTTGAGTTCGATGCGGATGTTGGCGGGTTCGGCTTTGAGTCTGCGCTGTTCGCTCAGGAAGAGGCTGCGGGGGACCGCGTCGGCGTAGTAGGCGTCGAGGAGCTTTCCTCGGCTGGTCTCGACGGTTGCGGTCTGTTGGTTGAGCTTGTCGAGTCGTTCGGCGTCGAGTTCGTGCTGGCGACGTAGGCGAGCGAGCGCGATACCTTCGACCTGTTCGCGCTGGTCGCCGGTGAGCGCGATGGTGCGGTAGCAGTCTGCGACGCGCTGCTCGACCTGGGCGACGGGGAGTGCCTTGCGCTGGGTGCAGTCGTCGTTGCCCCGCCGGTGGCAGACGAAGTACTCGTAGACCCTGTCGCCTCGGCGGGTGTGCTGCACAATCAGGCGTCGCCCGCACTCGATGCAGAACACGGTGCCTTTCAAGTAGTGGTCGTGGGTGCGGGAGCGTTCGCCGTTGCGCCGGGCAGTGAGCATGTCTTGGACCGTCGCCCACGTCACCGGGTCGGTGAGCGGCTCGTGGGTGCCGGGGTGTTCGACCTCGTTGAAGGTGACGATGCCGGCGTAGTACGGGTTGCGCAGCAAGTGGTGGACGCTGCGGATCGTCAGTGGACGAGCGGGCGTGTTTGGGCCGGGTCGCGTGGTCATCCCGCGTGCGTTGAGCTCGGCGACGATCTGGCTGATGCTCCACTCCCCGGTTGCGTAGGCTTGAACGCCCACGTGATGTGCGGGCCACGATCTGGGTCGACGACCACAGTGCGGACCTCGCTGTCGCGGATGTGGAGGCGCTTGTTGAGATACCCCAATGGCGCGCGGCCTGGGTTCCTCCGTGGATTGCCTTCTGTCGCATCCCTTTCATCACCTCGGTAGCCAGGTTCTGTGAGTAGAACTCGGCGATCGAGGCCATGATCCCATGCAGCAATCTGCCGGACGGGGTGCTGTTGATCGCCTCGGTCGTCGACACCAGGTGCGCGCCCGTCGCCAAGATCTGGTTCGTCAGTGTCGCGTCGTCGGCCCGGTTTCGGGCGAGCCGGTCGATCTTGTGGACGATCACGAAGTCCACCGGGCTGGTTTCGATGTAGTCCAGCATCCGCTTCAACGCTGGCCGCTCCAATGTCCGTCCTGAGTGGCCGCGCTCGACGAACTCGGCCACGACCAGCGCACCGAGTTCTATCGCGCGGCGCTTGCAGGCTTCCCGCTGGGCAGGGATGGACAGACCTTCGGGTTGGCCGGCTTTCTCGGCTTGTTCGAGGGTGGAGACGCGGAGGTATGACACGGCTCGGAGGGGCGTGAGGGACTCGTTGATGCGGGAAGTAGGCATCCCGCCAACGATTCAGGGTGCCGTGACGTCCAGCTGACCTTGCCGTCACCACCGTGTTGTCAGATTGGCAGAGGCGTGCGCGTTAGCTGAGTTCACTGCACATGCTCGGCACGATGGCCAGGGTTACGGCCGGCTCTTGGTCGCCGGTGGTCGATGTCAGTAGTTGGTCTCCGTCTCGTTCCCAGCCGAAGCCGGGTTGTTCGAGAGCTCTTGCGAGGGCCGCCGAGCTGGACGGCAGTCGCTCTTCGATGATGCGCCGCAGCAGCCAGACGGGCACACCCTCGTCATCGAGGTAGCCGCGCAGGACAGCGAGGTTGTCGGAGTCGGCCCCGTCACCGTTGTCCAGCGCGCGCGTGACATGGGCGAAGTCCTGATAGAAGCCAAATCCTGCAACGGGGTGGCTCAGCAAAGCCACGTGGCTGGCGTGGATCAGCTCGGAGTCCACGATCGTCTGACGGGCGATGGCTTGCGCACGCGCCACCACGTCGGGGTCACGGCCCTCGGTGGGCGCGACTGCCTCGGCGTAGACGGCTGGAAGGTTCTTTCCTTCGACGAGTATCAGGTCACTACCGTGCCTATCGACGAAGCGCTCGTGCATCTGGGCCACCTGCTCGGCGGCGGCGCGCGCCTTCTCGGGGTTGCGATGGGTGAGCCACGGTGCCTGGAGGGCCATCTCCATCACCACTTCAGCGACCAACTCCCGCCGAGATGGTGGCAGCACTTCCAGGACTCCGCTGGGCGTCCACAGGTCGGTCCCGGCGACCGGTTGAGGCGACCAGCCAGGAATGCTCCCGGCGAGAGCGCAGGGACTCCGGCGGGCTCGGTCGGCGCGACGACATGCTCCAGATCGGACAGGCAGCAGCGGACCTCGAATGCTGAAGCCCCTGACGGCGTCTCCGCGACGACCTCGAAGAAGCCCTCGACCCCCTGAGCGAAGCCGGTAGCCATGTCACGCTCGGCCGGGGTGAGTGCGGGTAGCCGGACGAAGCGGTCGATGACGGTGGAGTCGTCGTCGTACCGGAACTCGAAGAGAAGGCGCTCTACGGCCCGCACGTCCGGATCGGGCAGGTGGGGGTCCCTGTCCACGCTCTCGCGGAGCAGGCGGCGCAGGTGCCGCTCGAACGGCGGTGAGGTCGCGAAGTCGACCATCGTTTCCTTGACCACTCCGGCCAACCGCACGGCGTCACGTTGCTTCCGGTCAAGATCCACGGCACCTGACAGTAGTGCGAAGGTCGATCAATTGAGACGGTCGGTGCTGTGAGCGGACGACGGACCGCAGTACCACCCCTGCTCGTCGGTCAGGTCGCGAGTACGCGGCGGATCGCGTCCACGGCAGCAGCGCCCGCGCTCAGCGCAAGCGTCGAGAGAACCTCGGTCTCGGACTTGGGGGAGAACTGAAGCGTCTTCGCATGTGCTGTCCGTACCTCGTCGGGGTACTGGTCGGCGAGCCGGACGAGCAGTTCCCCCGAGTTGAAAAGCTCGATGCCGTGCTCGGTCATCCAGTCGCGCGGGAAGTGTCTGGTGTTGTCGGTCAGAAGGATGTCGGCATCGGCAGAGAGCGCGGCGGCAAGCACATGGCGGTCGCTTGCGTCCATGTCGACGCCTTCGGCCGTGGTGATGTCCGTCGGATCGACGTCGACCAACGCGTACTCGATGTAGTCGTTCATCAACTCTTCGAGGCGAGCCGTGTCGGCGTGATCGAGACTCAGCCGTAAGCGGAGGTTCCGCGACATCTCGTCGAGGATCTGCTGGCTCCAGCGGATCTCGATGGCACCGGCATCGGCGGCGTAGAGGAAGTAGTCACGCAAGGTGCGCGAGAAGAGGATGTTCGCGTCGGCCAAGACGACGGAGATCGTCAATCGACAAGCCCGATCTGGTTGGAGAAGCCCGCGAGTGCCTCTGCCGCCTTCTCGCGGCGCGCTTGGCGTGCTCGTTGGAAGTCGAGGATCGCCTGCGCGGGGATGCGGTGGTGGGTGCCAACCTTCACGTGGGCGATCTCGCCGGCCTCGATGAGCTTCATCAGCGTCGGTCTTGACAAGCCCAGTATGGTGGCCGCCTCGGTGGTCGTGAACACCTCTTTGATCGGAATCACGACCGCCCCCGTGGTGCGTTCAGCGTCCAGCAGGGCGAGCACCTTCTCGGCGCTCTTGCGGGGAAGGCTCAGCGTAACCTTCACGTCATCTGGCGACCTGTCCAGGGCAGCGCGCAGCGTCTCGATGTCGTCTACAAGCGGCTCGGACACGACCAGCCTCCTAGGTGGAGTAAGTGGAATCTAACTGTTCCTAGTGTAACCCGGCCACGGCTGCGGGGTCCGACCCGGGCAGGATGGGGCCGTGAGCGATCTGCATGCCGAACTGGAGAGTCTGCGGGCCGAGAACGCACGCCTGCGCAAGCTCCTCAAACTCACCGACGCTGAGGCTGCTCCTGCGCGTGGCACCCAGGCGGCGTGGTTCGACAAGGCACCGGGGAGGGTAGACGCGCGCTCGTCCGCACAGGCAAAAGTCGAGTTCTACGCCGCGCTGTTCGGTGCACGACGCGACATCTATGGCGTCCGGTCGGAGAATGCCCGCACCGGCAAGTCATGGTGGTTTCCAGCCGTGGCCGGGGGATGGCGGAAGGGCCGCCCCGCTACCGATGTCCGGTATCTGCAGTTGACTCCGGAGGTGCTCGCGGCCCATCTGACCGGAGACGTGCACATCGGCCTGTACCCGATGCTTCGGGGCGACCAGACCTGCTGGCTCGCTGCCGACTTTGACGGGCAGGCTGCCGTGCTCGATGCCCTCGCCTATCTCAAGGCTGCACGAGCCGTGGGTGCGCCAGCCGCTCTGGAGGTGTCCCGCTCGGGGATCGGCGCGCATGTGTGGATCTTCTTCACCGATCCCGTTCCAGCGGCCACCGCCCGTCAACTTGGCACCGCGCTGGTCCGCGAGGCGATCGCGATCCGTGGGCGGATGAGCCTGAGCGCCTATGACCGCTTGTTCCCGTCCCAAGACGTGCTGCCGGGTCAAGGCCCCGGCAACCTGATCGCAGCACCGCTGCACGGCAAGTCCCGCAAACTCGGCACCACGGTGTTCCTCGACCTGGCCACACTGGAGCCGTTCGAGGACCAGTGGGACTACCTCTCCACCCTGGAGCGCCTCACCCCGAGACAGGTCACCAAGCTCGCCTCGGCTCTTCGGGAGCCGACTGTCGGTGCCCGAGTCGACCGCGCTCAGCCCGCCCGGTCCACCAAGACCCAGCCGAACCCGGCACCCATCGTGCATCTGCGGCTCGACGGAACCATCCTGATTCCCGGCAGCGAGCTGCCACCCTCGCTGTATGCGACGTTGAAGCACGCGGCCTCGACGTACAACCCCGAGTTCTATGACAGGCAGCGACGGCGGCAGTCGACGTGGAACATCCCGCGCATCATCACCTCCTACGACGAGACCTTCGATGACCACCTCGTC
Source organism: Nocardioides sp. (assembly GCF_047602075.1). Classification (GTDB taxonomy): domain Bacteria; phylum Actinomycetota; class Actinomycetes; order Propionibacteriales; family Nocardioidaceae; genus Nocardioides. Next base: position 1,420,143 of record NZ_JASGIF010000001.1, on the reverse strand, counting down.
CTCCCGCGCGGCCTGCACGACACCGTCACCAAACTCATCGAGCACGCTGGCAGCAAGATCGAGATCGACGACCACCGCGTCGCCGGCGACACGCTAAGCCTCTCGCCCGCCTTCGAGCTCAGGTCACTACAGCGCGAAGCCGTCGAGGCCGTGCTCCCGCACGACCTGGGACTCCTGGTCGCACCGCCGGGTTCGGGCAAGACCGTGATGGCCTGTGCCGTCATCGCACAGCGAGCCGTCCCCACGCTCGTCTTGGTGGACCGCAAGACGCTGGCCGACCAGTGGCGACGCCAGATCACCGACCTTCTCGGCCACAAGCCCGGTCAACTTGGCGGCGGCCGCTCCAAGCTCACCGGAATCATCGACATCGCCACCTTGCAGACCCTCGCCCGCCGCACCGATATCGCCGGCAAGCTGAGCGCCTACGGGCATGTCATCGTCGACGAGTGCCACCACATCCCAGCCGCAGCGTTCGAGACTGCCATCCGCGCCATCCCGGCTCGGTACTGGCTGGGGCTCACCGCCACCCCCTACCGCCGAGACGGCCTCGACGACCTGATCGGTTTCCAACTCGGCCCAGTCCGCCACAGCCTCACCCCGGCCGACCCCGAAACCCTCGAAGGAGCAGCCAGCGAGCGACCACGCCCGGTGCTCGCCGTCCATCCCACCGCGTTCCAACTCGACGAGCCGGTCGACTTCTCCGTCCCGGGGGCGATCGCAGGAGTACACAGTGCCCTGGCCGAAGATGAGACGCGAAACGAGCAGATCCTCGCCGATGTGATCGAGGCTCTCGGACGAGGTAGGCACTGTCTCGTGCTCGCGCAACGCACCGGACACGTCGACCACCTCGCTGCGGCACTGACCGATCGAGGGCACGATCCAGTTGTCCTCAAAGGCGGCATGGGTGCCAAACAACGCGCCGCCGCCAACCAACGACTCGCCCCAATCGAGGACTGCCCGCCGCTCCTGGTCGTCGCCACCGGACACTTCGTCGGCGAAGGGTTCGACTGCCCTGCCCTCAACACCCTCTTCCTCGCCGGACCGGTCTCCTTCAAAGGACGCCTCGTTCAGTACGTCGGCCGCATACTCCGCGCCCACCCGGGCAAACAGACCGCCGAAGTCCACGACTACCACGACACCGAGGTCCCGGTGCTCGCCGCAGCACTCACCAAACGAGCACCCGGCTACGTCAGCCTCGGATTCCCCGACCCCCGGAAACTCGCACACTGATGCTGCGAGCGTTCGTGAACTAGCGTAGCCTGCGGGGACGTGATACCCCGCGTTTGATTGAGCCAAACCCTGGCCCCGTCGTGGGCGCGTTCTTTTCAGCCCGGCGGCTCGGTGTCCTGCAAGTGCTGCCAAGGCTTCCGCATCTCGACTCCGAGCGCGAGCAGGACAGCCCTGACGGTATTCGCCGTGGTCCCGTACTTGGTGGCGACCTGGGCCAGCGACCAACCATTATCGTAGAGCCGCGTGGCGGCCTCGGCGTGTTTCTCCGCCAGCCCGTCACGCCGGAGCGGAACTTCTTGCCGATGCAGGTGTACGACGACGGTCCTGCGGTGGATTCCGTACGACCTGCTCAGTTCGGTCGTGCTCGCGCCAGCACGGTACGCCGCCACCAGAGCCTCGATCTGGGCTGGGGTCAGAAATGTTTGAACTTTCCCAACAGCACCCACGATCGGCCCCCGAGAAGCTGATGGTCTGGAAGAACCGGCCCAGAACTGGCAGATCCGGCTCACCTCGTCAGGCCGCTCGTGCGCGGAGCCGACGGTAGTCGCCGGGTGTCAGGCCCACGTACTGGCGGAACAGTCGAGAGGCGTGACTGCGGGAGTGCCAGCCCACCCGCTGCTCGGAGGGGCGTGAGGGACTCGTTGATGCGGGAAGTGGGCATCCCATGAACGATTCAAGGTGCTTTGGCCAAGGCGGCGGGCGGGCCCGTCCCTGTGACGGGGCAAGGCTTGCACCCCTGCGCCTCGCCAGTCTTTCAGGTCGGGATGTCCGGGACCCCTCCCGGTCTTTCAGGTCGGGATGTCTGGGACCCCTCCCCTTCTTTCGGGTCGGCATGTGCCAGACCCCTCTATTTCTTTCAGGTCGACCGATAGGATGGGCAGGTGAGAGACGACCAGCGCTGCCAGCACCTCATCGACTCGAACCCGTGGTGGCAAGCGGCGAGCCTCGGGGAGGACCCGAGCTGCCGACCGACGCCTTCCTGCTGACCGCCCATGACGGTCAGTTGGACGTTGCTCGCGGACAGGTCACCGCTGACGCCACCCTGATCTGCTCGGTCCGCACGGTCCAGGGCTTGGTCTTCGACGCACGCCCCCTTGAAGATGCCGTCCACACTGGCGACGCAACCGTCGAGGGCGACACCGGTTTCCTGAAACGCCTCCTGGGAGCCTTCAACGACAATCGTGCCCAGGAGGCGGGGGAGCTACACGGTTCCGAGCATGGTCAGGACCGCAGCGGGGGCTACGCGGTAGTGGAGCTGGACGTTCGGGGAGTTCTCGTAGCGACGGCACTCGACGAGGTCGAGGCCCACCAGGGCGCCGAACGGGCGTACACCGTCGCCGACCACGGTCGGACTGACCATGAGGTGCAGCTCATCGACTAGACCGTCGGCGAGGAGTCCGTTCCAGGTGCGGCGGCTGCCGAAGATGACAATGTCGGCGTCGCCGGCCTGCTTCGCCTCCGTGATCCACTCGGCAACCTGGCTGCGGGGAACCACGGTGGATACGCACGGAGCGGCTGATTCATCGGTCGGGCGGAAGATCCTCTAGGCCACACACATCGGGCCGACGAAGGTCGCCAGCCAACCGATCCGTCCGTCGTGCAGGTGCAGGATCATCAGCGCACCGGGCCGCCACTCGCCCTCCCACAGCTGCTCCCCGAGCACCGCCGGGTGGCCATCGACCACACCGACCTCGCGCACCTGCGACGGGGTGGCGAAGACGCTGGTGCGGAGGAAGGCGGCGACGTCCGCGCGGCCGTCGAACCAGGCCGGCAGCGGCGGCATCGTGAACCGGGCGTCCTCGGCTAGCAGCTCGATCACCCGCTCGACGTCGCCGGCGGTGAAAGCCTCGACGAAGGTCTGCACGGCAGCGCGATCGAGATCGGGGTCGCTGGCATCGCCGGGCTGCGGCATCTGCTGCGCGAGCGTGGCGCGGGCTCGTTGGAGAGCGCTGTTCACGGATGCCCGCGTGGTGTCGAGGATGCTCGCGGTCTCGTCGGCCGAGTAGCCCAGCGCCTCCCGTAGCACGAGCACGGCGCGCTGGGTCGCGGGCAGGTGCTGCAACGCAGCGATCCACGCCAACTCAAGGTGCTCGCGCCGTTCCGTGGCATCGGCCGGGTCGCTGATCCCGCGGAACGGCTCGACCCAGGGCGCGTCCTCGCGGGGTGGCCCCAACTCGGCTACGGGGTCAGCCGCGGTGGCACTGTCCCAGGACAGCAGGCAGGGTCCGCGCCGTTCGACCAGCCGGAGCGCGGCATTCGTGGTCACCCGGTACAGCCAAGCCCGCAGCGCTGTCTGCTCGCGGAGGCCGGCGAGTCCGCGCCAGGCGGCGATCATGCCTTCCAGCAGGGCGTCCTCGGCATCCGACGACCCGCCGGTGAGCCGGTACGCGTGCACCGAGAGTTCGTAACGGTAGGGCGCCACGATGCGGGCGAACTCGTCCGCATCGACCTTGGTCACCACACGGACCCGCTGCTCGCGGCCTGCCGAATGAGGGTCTGCGCGCTCGACAGGTTGGTGGCGATCGCGATGTTCGATGCTATCGAGGTGGCTCCGCGTCGCCTGTTTCCATTTGCCTGCCCTGCCCTCCCGCGATCAACGGCGGCTACCGGGCAGGGCCACGCGCTCGCCGAGCAGCTCTCCGACTTCTGGTCGACGAGAGTGATCCGCAGGGCGTCGTTCGCGCGACAGTGCAGGTATGGGGCAGTCGTCCAACCTCAGTGATGGGGGGCTGGTGGACCAGCGGGGATGGGCTCGTGTGGGGCGAGCTCATCGATCGGCAAGCCCGCCTGGCTCTTCGGCGGCAGCGCCGTCCGGATGGCTCAGGCGCGGAGCGCCAGCGACTCCCGAAGCCTCGGGAAACAGTTCCCGACCCCTCAGGAACACTTCACCGCCGTTGCGTGAGGTCAGCCTCTGTCGGGTGGGACGCGCATGGCAACAGATTCGAACTGTCCGAGTCGTTGGAGCAGAAGGAAGGACCACCATGTCACTACCGAAGAAGACGCTCGCCGTCACCGCTGCCGCTGCAGCCCTGGCCCTGCTCGGGACGTCCACCGCGCACGCGGACCCACCCAAACCCAAGGTGCTCGCCAAGGGCGGGCTGGTCGGTGTCCTGTCCGTTGCGTACGGCGGCGGCAAGGCCTACTTCACCGACAACTTCGCCGGCCCGCTGTATGTCAGCCAGCCGGGCAAGAAGAGGCCCAAGGTGTTGTATGCGCCAAAGGCGCCGTTCGCCGCGGAGGGAGTCGCCTATCGCCATGGCGAGGTGGTCTTCGGGATGGACAAGAACCAGGGGAAGCCGTCGGCGATGTCGTTCCTGATGCGGCTCACCGCACCTGGCAAGGCCGAGAGGGTCGCCGACCTGTTGGCGTTCGAGAAGGCCAAGAACCCCGACGGCAAGGTCACCTACGGCACCAAGGGCCTGCCGAAGGCCTGCCGGGACCAGGTTGCCGGACATCCAGCTGCGGCGTTCGTGTTGCCGTACAAGGGGATCGTGGAGTCGCACCCCTACGCCATCGCGGCCACCAAGAAGGCCTACTACGTCGCGGACGCGGCCGCCAACGACATCGTGAAGGTCACCAAGTCGGGGAAGGTCTCGGCGGTGGCGGTGCTGCCACCGTTCACCAAGAAGATCACCGCCGACGATGTCGCGGGCGACCCGAGCACGACCGACGACGATCTGCCTGCTTGCCTGATCGGACACACCTATGTCTCCGAGCCGGTGCCTACCGGTGTTCAGGTCGGCTCGCACGGCAAGCTCTACGTCACCACTCTGCCGGGTGGGCTGGGTCTCGGCGGACCGGCTGGGTCGCTGTATTCGATCAACCCGAAGACGGGAAAGACGAAGGTCGTCGTCTCGGGTCTGGTCTCGCCGACTGGAGTCGCGGTCAGGCCCAATGGAGATGTCTATGTCTCGCAGCTCTTCCCGGGCATGATCGGTCGGATCAAGGCAGGCTCGACCACGCTCAAGCCCCACGCCCATGCGAACGGGGTCGCGGCCCTGACCTGGTCCGCCAAGGGTCTGGTCGCTGCTCTGTCGCCGAGCGTCCTCACCGCGGAGGACCCGAGTGCTCCGCCGCCGTCACCCAACGCGAAGGTCGTGCTCTACAAGAAGTGAGTCACGATGGAGCCTGGCCATCCAGTCGGTTCCGGCTGGATGGCCAGAGCACGGCGAGGAAGTGGAGTAGCTCGGCGCTGAAGACGTGGTTGTCATCGCCGGTGATCATGTGACCGGAGTCGACGGCGACGGCGCGGGCATGAGGAAAGGTCGACGCCATCTCCTCGGCCTCGGTCTCGCTGACCACGTCCGAGCGGTCGCCGCGAACCACCAGGACCGGAGGCTTGATGGTCGGCGCCGCCCTGCGCATCCGTGCCGGATCGGTGTGGTCGAGGAGCTCACCGTCGCTGGTCCGGGCGAACCTTGGATCCCAGTGCCAGTGCCAGCGACCGTCCGCGGTCTGTCGGAGGCTGCGCTTGAGGCCGTCGAGGTTGCCGCCGGTCTCACGCCGCTCGGCGGCGTTGTAGCCCGTGATGGCGGCGGCCGCTTCCTCGATCGTGTCGAATCCGTCGAGGTTCGCATTGAGGAAGTCGTAGATCCGCTGCTTGCCGTCGGGGTGGGGCTCGAACGCCACGTCGGCAAGGACGATGCCGCTGGTGAGGCCTGGAGTGTCGTGCTCGGCAAGGATCGAGGTGGTGCCACCCAAGGAGGCGCCGACCAACACTGGAGGTTGGTCGATCGTGGTCAGGAGGAACTGGAGGTCGGCCACGAACGCGTCGAGGGAGTAGTCCCCGTCCGACGCCCAGTCCGACTCGCCGTGGCCGCGCGCGTCGAAGGTGTACGCCGGGTAGCCGGCCTCGGCCACCCGGCGTGCCGTATGCCGCCAGGCCCGGCGAGTCTGGCCGCCGCCGTGGAGCAGGACGACCGGGAGCCGGTCGTCCTGCCCCGCCCAGATGCTTCCGGCGATGCACAGGCCGGACGGCAGCGTGACCCGGATGTCGCGGTTGGAGTCACCCACCTCAGTTCACCGCGCGCTCTTGACCTTCCCAGTGCGGCGCGCGGAGCACGCGGCGCAGCGCCTTGCCAGCAGCGCTGAGAGGGATGTCGTCGGCGTAGTCGAGGCCGGTCGGCTTCATGTAGGAGGGGAGCGTCTGAGTGCAGAACTCCTGGAGCTCCTCCAGGGCGATGTCGGCGCCTTCCTTTCGCACCACCACGGCATGGACCGACTCGCCCCAGTGCTCATGGGGCACACCGAAGACGACGACGTCACGGATCGCGGGGTGCCGTGAGAGCACGCTCTCGATCTCGGCCGGGTAGACGTTGAAGCCGCCGGTGATGATCATGTCTTCCTTGCGGTCCTGGATGAACAGGTAGCCGTCCTTGTCGAGATAGCCGAGATCGCCTTGATGGACCCAGCCGTTGGCAAGCTTCTGCGCGGTGAGCTTTTCGCGGTTCAGGTAGCCCTTCATCATCGACGGAGCGCGCATGCAGACCTCGCCGGTTTCCCCCGGCGGGAGAATGTTGCCGTCGATATCGATGATCTTGATCTCGACACCCAGGACGGCCCGACCGGCGGATCGGATTCGCTTCTCGCCCTCCGGGGTGCTCAGGTCGTGCTCCCACTTGTGCAGGACAACCGACGCCTCGGGGACTTCGCTGGAGCCGTAGTCCTGGACGAAGATCGGGCCGAGTGCCTCCAGCGCGCGGCGCAGGATGCCTTCCGGCATGGGGGAGGCGCCGTAGTAGACGGTCTGGAGGGTGCTCAGGTCGTACTTCTGGAACGCCTCGGACGAGATCAGCTTGTTGACCCCGGTCGGCACCAGCCAGGTAGCGGTGACGCCCTCCTCCTGGACAGTCTTGCAGTAGAGCTCGGGGTCCAATCCGTCGAGGATGACGTTGGTGCAGCCGGCCACGAAGTAGCGCTCAACCTCCATGCCGGCACCGTGTGACAGTGGGTGGACGTTGAGGTGCACCTCCTGGCCGGGGCGGATGTACTGGCCCTGGTTCACGTTGCGCATCAGCAACGTGATGATGTTGGCCCAGGCGTTGTGAGTGTGCATCACACCCTTGCCCTTGCCGGTGGTGCCGGCCGAGAACCGGATCGAGTAGAGATCGTCGGGGGAGATCTCCTCGAGAACCGGGTCGCCCTCGGCTTCGGCGATGAGGGTCTCGTAGTCGAGATCGGACTGGTCTCCGCCGTCGACGCAGATCATCCGCTCGACGGGTGCCCGGCCGGATTCGCGCAGCGCTAGCAGCCGCCCGCTGACCTCGCCGCGGTGGAAGATCGTGGTGGCGCCGGTGTCGCCGACGAAGTGCTCGATATCGGCATCTGTCGAGGCGTACATGACCGGCACCTTGACCGCGCCGATCGTGGTGAGGGCGATGTCGATCTCCAAGAACTCCGCACAGTTGGAGAGCAGGATGATGGCGCGATCACCCTGACGCAACCCGGCGTCCTGCAGGCCCTTGGCGAGGCGCGTGGTGCGCTCTTGCACCTCGGCGAAGGTGCGCCGGGTGCCGTTCTGGGGGACGACGATCGCTACGCGGTTGGGATCGGCGTGCTGGAAGCCCCACCGGAACAGCTCTCGCATGGTCTCGGTCATCGTGACTCACCCTTCGTGTCGTCTGTCACATGGTGGTGCTACAGAATCACAAGCTGACATTGATGTCAATATCGAAAAGTGAGTCCGGTCACCAGTTGAGTCCGCCAGCCCGTTGGAAGGTCACCTCGGGGATCACGCAGGCGGGGGAGAGGCGCAGCAGGGCGCGGACGATCTCGGCGAGGTCGCTCGGCTGGATCATCTGGTCGCGCGGGATGTTGTCGATGTGATCGGTCATCGGCGTGGCGACGTAGCCGGGAGCAAGGGAGCAGGACCTGATGCCGTCCTGGCTGACCTCGGTGTTCATCGCGCGCGTGAGCGTCGCCAGGGCGGCCTTGGTGGCGCCGTAGACGGCCAGCCCCGGCTTGGGGTCGTGCGCGGAGACCGACGAGGTGTTGACGACCAGGGCATTGCCCCTGTCCGCGGCCGCGGCCCGCAAGGCCGGGAGCGCGGCACGGTAGAACGACATCACCGAGCGCAGATTGACCGAGATCTGGAGTTCGATCCGATTGTCCGGCATCTCTTCCAGCGGCACCTCGGTGGCGAGACCGGCGTTGTTCACCAGCACGTCAAGGCGGCCGTACTGCTCCAGATGGGCATCGACGAGTCGCTTCTCGATACCTTCCTCGCCGCCGATCCGGCCGCTGGCCGCCTGGACGTCGTAGCCCTTGTCGCGTAGGCCGGCCACGGCGTCGTCGAGCTTCTCGACTCGGCGCGCGGTGAGGGTCACTCCATGACCCTCCTCGGCGAGCATCTCGGCGATGGCGAGGCCGATCCCACTCGATGCGCCGGTCACTAGGGCTGCCTTTTGTGTGGTCATGTCACCAGTCCTCGAGGTTGTCGGAGTGGAGGGAGTCCCCGAGTGGAAATTAATTGATATTGACATCGATGTCAATATTCCCTATCGTTGATGCCACCCGCAGGCGCGGCTGCCTCGATCACAGGAAGTGACCTCCGATGAACTCTCGTTCGACCTTCCACGATCCCGCTGACGATGTGCCCTGGGCACTGGCCGAGGAGCACCGTCAGTGGCAGGCCGTCGTGCGAACCTTCGCCGACGAGGTCGTGGCCCCCGGTGCCACCGAGCGCTCGATCAACGAGGAGTTCGCACTCGACCTGCAGCGTCAGGTCGGTGAGCTCGGTGTCTTCGGGCTCCGGGTCGCCGAGGAGTACGGCGGTAGCGCCAGCGACGTCACCAGCGTCTGCGTGGCCGCCGAGCAGTTGGCCCGGGTCGACGGGTCCTTTGCCGGCGGCGTCCACGCCCAGTACATGACCTGCACCCTGCTCGACGCGTTCGCCACCGAGGAGCAGAAGCGCGAGATCCTGGTGCCTGCCGTCAACGGTGAGAAGTTGGTGGCCTTCGGTCTGACGGAGCCGCAAGGTGGCTCGGATGCCGGCAACCTCAAGACCTACGCGCGCCGCGACGGCGACGACTGGGTGGTCAACGGCGCCAAGATGTTCATCACCAACGCCGGCACGCCGATCTCCAGCCATGTGCTGACCATCGTCGCCACGGGCGAGGGCCGTCCAGGGCGGCCCTCGGCGAGCATGTTCTTGATCCCGCTGGACGCTCCCGGGGTCACGGTGTCCGGCCACTTCCACAAGCTCGGCTGGCGATCCAGCGACACCCGGGCCATCTCCTTCGACGACGTCCGGGTCCCGTCCTCGGCGATGGTGGGTGACGAGGGGCGCGGCTATGCCCAGGCGCTCAACACCCTGACCTGGGCGCGGTTGCCGATCGGCGCGATGTCGACCGGTCTTGCGCAGGGGTGCCTGGAGGAGACCGTGCGGTTCGTCCAGGAACGCGAGTCGTTCGGGAGGACCCTCGCCGAACACCAGGCGGTGGCCTTCGACGTTGCGGACATCGCCGCCGAGGTGGCGGTCGCCCGCACGTTGACCTACGACGGCTGTTTCAAGTTCGACCGGGGTCTGCCGGGCGCCGAGCAGGCGTGTGCCGTGGTCAAGTTGGTCGCCGGCGAGTTGGTCAACAAGGTCGGCTACCAGGCGACCCAGCTGCACGGCGGCTACGGCTTCATGGACGAGTCGCCGGTGACCCGTCACTACCGCGACGCCCGGGTGCTGGCCATCGGTGAGGGCACCTCGCACGTCCAGCGGATGCTCATCGCCCGCGGTCTCGGGCTGCCCGCTTGAGTCTTCCCGGCCTCAACACACTGAAGGGAGAGATCGTGGCCATCCAACCGGATCTCGACGGAGTCGATCCACTCACCCTCAATCTGGTCCGCCGGGTCTGTGTCGGCGACATGGCGACGCGCACCGCCCGCCACTTCCGCGACCGGACCGCGATTATCGACGGTGAGCTCGAGCTGACCTACCGTGAGTTGGAGGAGCGGTCGAACAGCCTGGGCCAGTCGCTGCTCGACCTCGGTGTCGAGCGCGGTGATGCGGTCGCCCTGATGCTGCCCAACTGCTGGCAGTTCCTGGCCTGCCTGTTCGGGTCCTCCCGCATCGGGGCCGCCATCCTTCCGCTCAACCTGGGCCTGTCGCCCGAAGACTTGGCCTACCAGTTCGGTCACGCCAAACCCCGGGTCGTGATCACCGAGTCGACCTACCTGCCGCTTCTGGTGGCCGCGTTCGCGGAGAGTTGCAGCCCCGAGCGGTTGATCGTGATCGACAGAGATGGCGACACCAGCGCCACGGAGCTTCCCGGTGTCCTCCTTCGACGATCTGGTGGAGAAGCCGGTGCCGTTGGTCGAGACGTTCGTCGACGACCGCGACATCGCGCAGATCCTCTACACCTCGGGCACGACCTCGCGACCAAAGGCAGTCATGGCCAGCCATATCGCGGTGGAGATCTCGGCGCTGAGCACGGCCGTGCAGTTCGGTCACGTGCGAGGCGACGACTACTCGGTGTTCCCGATCGTGCTGCCGCTCTTTCACGTCACCGCGCTCAACTCACTGACGCTACCGGTGCTCTTCACGGGCGGCACCGTCGTGCTGCATCGCGGCTTCGACGCCGATGCCCTGTTGCGTGACCTCGCGACTCGCCGGGTGACGCACATGCTGCTGCTGCCGATCATGTGGGGGGCCTTCGCCGAGCGGGCCGGCCACCAGAGTGTGCCTGGCGGCGAGAACGTGCGGATGGCGATCTACGCGATGGCGCCGATGAACGAGCAGCGCCAGGCAGAGGTGCGCGCGGTGCTGCCTCACGCCGACATCGTGCTCGGCTCGGGTCAGACGGAGTTCACTCCGCCCAACACCATGCAGTGGCCCTCACACCAGGACGACAAGTACGCCTCTTGGGGCTCGCCGACCATGACCACCGACGTACGGATCATGGCACCCGACGGCAGCTTGCTGCCTCCGGGCGAGGACGGCGAGATCGTCTACCGCGGGCCGCAGGGGTTGCAGGGCTACGGCGGCGAGGGGAGTGGCCGGGCCAACTCCGAGCAGTTCGCGCACGGCTGGTTCCACAGTGGCGACGTCGGCTACCTCGATGACGACGGCGTGGTGTGGTTCACCGACCGGATCAAGGACATCGTGAAGACCGGCGGTGAGAACGTCTCGTCCGTCGAGGTCGAGCGCGCGATGTTGGGACATCCCGAGGTGGCCGACTGTGCCGTGATCGGGCAGCCGGACGACCGGTGGGGCGAGCGGATCGTCGCGGTGGTCCTTCCGGCGCCCGGGAGCACGCCCACGCCGGACAACCTGCGCGCCTACGCGAAGGAGCACCTCGCGGGCTACAAGGTGCCCAAGGAGTTCGTCGTCGTCGACCAGCTGCCCAAGACCAGCACCGGCAAGACCCGCAAGGACCTACTGCGGAAGAACGTCACCGCTTAGGGCCTCGATCCGTGGAGGGCGCCGCCGTCGCGGCCCCTCCACGGATCCAGGCGGTCCGAGTAGCCGTCCTCGCGTCAGGAAGGGCTGCCGGGCGGGCTGAGGCGATGCCGCAGGACCGCATTGATCGGCCCCCAGGGGAGCGGGCGCATGCCCCGCTCGGCAATCGCGGCCTCGGCCATCTCCTCGTCGACCCTTGTCGCCTCCTGCCACGTGGTCGACTCGGCGAGCGTGGGCGCGAGGAGGAACTCGCGGATCGGGTCGTGGACGACGCCGTTGTCGTCGAAGAGCAGCAGGTGCCCCTCGCCGGGGGCAACGAACAGCCGGGCCTTTCGCAGCCGGGACGCGATCAGCATGCTGTTGGCCAAGGGCACTAGCGGGTCGTCGTCGCCGGAGACGACGAGGGTCGGCGTCGCCACCCGGTCCAGCCACGGCAGGCTCGACCAGGCCGTCAGGGCCCCGATCTGGTGGTAGTAGGGCAACGGGTGCGGTCGCTTGGCCCTCCGCTCGGCTCCGTGTCGGCGGCGGAAGTCCTCGTCCCAGCGGGCTTGACCGCCCGCCAGGTCGCCGATGGAGCGCTCGTAGTAGCGACGCGAGTAGTAGCGGATCGGGTTGCAGATGTGCGCCACGCTCTTGAAGTCGCCGACGAGTGCGCCTCGCCCGAGCGTGGTCGCGACGAGCACGAGCCGGTGCACCCGATCCGGGTGCCGCCCGGCGAGTTCCTGGGCGACAGCGCCGCCGAAGGAGTAACCCAGCACATCGACCCGGTCGAGCCCGAGCTGGTCGAGCAAGAGCGTGATCCGATCGGCCAGCATGGGGATCGACGGCGGCGGCCACACTCTCGGGGAGTCTCCGATCCCGGGTGCGTCGAACGAGATCAGGCGCATGCCCGGAAGGCGACGCTCCACGGGCGCCCACATCGCGGTATGCGCGCCGAGCCCATTGATGAGCAACAGGGGAGGGCCCGACCCCACGTCGCGCACATGCAAGGTCAGGCCACCGACCCGCATCGGTCCTTCCGTCGCGTTCACGCGGATCTCCTCTGCGGTCACTGGGCAGCTGCCTGGCCGAGGGTGCTGAAGGACGACAGGTTGTCATCGATGCTGTGGGCGAGGACGACGATGTCGAGGAACTCGCCGTCGTCGGCGCGCACCTGATTGAGGTGCAGCGCCTCCGGGGTGAACCCCAGCTCGCGGAAGAGGTTGATGGTGCCGTCCTGGGTGGCGCCGACCTCTACGGTGAGCTTGCGGCAGCCGGATCGCACCGCGGTCAAGATCGCCTGTTGCGCCAGTTTGCGGCCGACTCCGCCGCGGCGGCGCCGGGAGTCCACGACCACCCGCAGCTCGACGACGTGATCGCTGCGCCCGAGTCCGGGAGTCAGCGACGCTACGCCCGTGATGGTGTCGTCCTCGTCGACGTAGATCAGTCGGGTGACGCGACCAGCGGTCAACCAGGCATCGATCACCGCATCGTCGGTCAGATCCTCCTTGAGAAACGCCGCGTCCTGTGCGGGGACGGCATGGAAAAACGCTCGCAGCGCCTCGCGGTCGCTGGACTCGACTTCTCGGATGGTCACCTCAGTCTTCCTTCCGGTCGCTGTGCTCGTGAAGCCAGCCCACGAGCTTCGGGAGCGTCACTTTGTGCGCGGCGCGTCCGACCAAGAGGCCGATATGGCCGGCGTCGAGCTCGTGCATCTCGACATCGGAGGACCCGACCAGGTCGCCGATGGGCCGGGCGACATCGGGCGGGACGATCTCGTCCTGCAAGGTCAAGATTCCAAGCACGGGGCATCGGATCGAGGAGAGGTCCGCAGCGCGACCGGCCAGTCGCAAGGTGCCGTTCATGAACGCATTGCCACGCAGCCAGGTCGTCACCACCTGACGCGCGACGCCTCCGGGCATCGGCACATGGTCGGCGGTCCACCGCGTGATGGCCTGGTGGCCCTCCACGTAGGCATCGTTCCAGAGGTTCTCGAGGAGGTTGGCGTACTGGGTTGCCGCGGCGGTGGGCTTGCGGATGCGGAAGAACGAGTCGACCAGATCGGGCGGGATGCAGCCGGTCTGCGGATCGATGAAGGACTCGAAGTCCACGTCAGGGTCCCGCAGTGCGTTCACATGGGACGGCAGCTGGGTGAAGTCGAGCGGCGCCGCCATGGTGACCAGGTTGCGGATCGGCAGGTCCGGCATGCCGGCCATCCCCTGGAGCGCCATCGCGCCGCCCATGCAGTAGCCCACCAGGGAGACGTCAGAGGTGGACGACGTGCGCAGCACTGCCCGGACCGCCCGCGCGAAGTAGCGACACAGATAGGTCTCGAGGGTGTTGTCGGCATCTGCCGCAGTGGCGATGCCCCAGTCCAAGACGTAGACGTCGAACCCATGGTCGCGCAGCGCGCGGACGAGGCTGGCCTTCTCGTGCAGATCGAAGATGTAGCTACGAGAGACCAGTCCGATCATCATCAGCGCCGGTGGCTGGATCGTCACCTGGTCGCTGCGGTAGCGCCACAGCGTTGCCGTGCCTTGCTGCCAGATCAGGTCGCGAGGGGTGGGCGCCGGAGGGGTCCAGTCGGTGCCGGCGAGATACTTGATCCCGTTCTTGGCTCGGGCCGCATTGCGCTCGACCTCGCGGCGCAGCCGGCTGAGCGGGTCAGTCAGCGTCGATGCCACGAGACTGCATCTCCTGGTCGTCCAGCCGCTGCTCGACCTCTTCGACATTGCGCTGCAGGCGGGTGATCTGGGCGGACAGCATGCGGATGTCGCGCTCGGACGGGAGCGCTGCCATGTGCACGATGCCGCTGCGAAGATCCCCGACCCGGCGCATACAGAACAGCCACGTCCTGCTGACGGCCATGATGTGGTAAGACGAGTCAGCGGCGCCGACCATGCGCTCCAGGGGGCGCCCGACGAGTCGCTCTACGCGATCGAACGCGGCCCGGGCGGGGTGGGTGCTCATCTGATCTCCTTGTGCGCGGGTGCTACCGAGATGGTATATTGACATTGACGTCAATATCAAGACTATGTGCAGAGGAGAGCAGAACATGACCGCTCTCAAGCCCGACTTCGACCGGCGACGTTCCGACTACGTCTTCACCGACGAGCACCAGGCCCTGCGCGAGTCGATGCGCTCGTGGGTCGACGCCGAGCTGGCGCCACACGCCGACGAGTGGGAAGAGACCCGCTTCCCCGACAGCGTGTTTCGTCGCGCGGGCGAGCTCGGCTTCCTCGGGCTGTGCTACCCCGAGGAGTACGGCGGCCAGGGCGGTGACTACTTCTGCTCCCTGGTGCGGACCGAGACACTGACCCATGCACTCTCCGGCGGCATGAGCTTGGGCCTGCTCGTGCACACCGACATGGTGACACCCCCGATCCTGGAGTTCGGCACCGAGGACCTCAAGCAGCGCTACCTGGCGCCAGCGATCGCGGGCACCAAGATCGCTTGCATCGGGATCTCCGAGCCCGGTGCAGGCTCGGACGTCGCCAACATCGCCACCCGCGCGATCCGCGACGGCGATCACTATGTCGTCAACGGATCCAAGACCTTCATCACCAATGGTGCTCGTGCCGACTTCATGCTCCTGGTGGCCAAGACCGACCCGAGCCAGAAGCACGGCGGAATCTCCCTGTTCCTGCTCGACATGGACAGCCCTGGCGTCACCGTGACCCGCACCCTGGACAAGATGGGCATGCACGCTTCGGACACCGCGGAGATCCGCTTCGAGGACGTGCAGGTGCCTGTCGAGAATCTGCTCGGCGAGGAGGGCAAGGGCTTCTACCAGATCTCCTGGGAAGCTCCAGGGCGAGCGCCTGGCCGGAGCGGCATTGGCCTACTCGCAAGCCGAGCGGGCGTTCGAGCTCACCGTGGAGTATGCCAAGCAGCGGGAGGCGTTCGGTCAGAAGATCGGCAACTTCCAGGCGATCCGGCACAAGTTCGCTGCGATGGCCACCAAGCTTGAGGCGGCCAAACAGTTGACCTACAGCACGGCCTGGCGGTTCCAGCAGGGCGACTATGCGGTGCGGGAGGCGACCATGGCGAAGCTGTTCGCTACCCAGATCGCTTGCGAGGTCGCCGACGAGTGCATCCAGATCCACGGCGGCTACGGCTACACCCGTGAGTTCAAGGTCGAGCGTGCCTATCGCGACCTGCGGCTGCATCGGATCGGTGCCGGCACTGACGAGATCATGCTCGAGGTGATCGGACGGAGCTACGGTTTCTGATCACGCCCGCTCGCGCGTCGATACCGGCAGAGCGGCGGTGTCTGGGATCATGCGGTCCATGAGCGAGGAGTCGGTCGCGCAGCGGGGGAGCAGGTCGGGCGGCAAAGAACCGGTGCGTGCGAAGGGATGGCGCACCCGCGAGCGGATCCTCACCGCGGCCATTCGGGTCTTCGAGCGGGATGGGTACGCCGCCACGCGGGTGGCCGACATTGCCAAGGAGGCCGGTGTCGCCCACGGCAGTTTCTATACCTACTTCGACTCCAAGGACCACGTGTTCCGGGAGGCGGCCGGCGCGGTCATCGACGAGATCCACGCGGGGCTCGACGACATGGCCGGCAGCATGGAAACGCGTGAACTCTTGCGCTCGCGCAACCAGATGTTCCTGGATATGTACGAGGCACACGCGGCGATGCTGGCTCTGATCGAGCAGCTGGCCACCACCGACGACCACTTCCGCGAGATGCGTCTGGACCTGCGACACCGGTTGACTCGGCGTGTCGAGACAGCGGTGAACAACATGACCGCGCGCGGTGACACCCGACTGGACGGCCTCGATGCGCATGTGCTCTCCTACGCCCTTGCGGGCATGGTGGAGAACATCGCCTACAACACCTTTGTGTTGAAGGAGCCCTTGGATCGCGAGGTGATGGTCGACACCCTCGACGAGATCTGGCTGCGTGCGCTAGGCATCAAGAACCCCGACGGCGCCAGTTAGCACGTACTTAGCGATCTTCTCCCCGCACTCGGCGCTGCAGAGCGGGGCGGATCACCTCGGCCCAGCGGTCGAGCTGGTCGTGCTGATCCCAGGCGGCCGGACGAAGCACGAAGTGCTCCACGCCCGCGTCGGCGTACTCGAGTAGCTGCTCGAGGCACTCCTCAGCGGTTCCGGCGACCGAGTAGCGCATCAGCGGCTCGGACGGCATGTTGTAGAAGGAGCCGAGGAAGTCGCTCGCCTTCCGGTGGGCCTCATCGCTGTCGTCGCCAGTTCGTAGGTAGATGTTCAACGCCACCGGCACCGGCTGCCCCGCCATCTCGGCCAGCGTCGTCACCTCTTGGGCGATCCGCTGAGGGCTCACCCAGGCGCCGAGCCAGCCGGCCCCGAGCCGGATGATCCTCCGTCGCGCGGGGTTCGAGCGTCCGCCGACCAGCAGGGTCGGGGGAGTGCTGCCGCGCGGCTCGGGGCGAGGACCGCCGTGCTCTGCCCGCCACTGGGTGAGCAGGACGTCGAGCGCCTCGTCGAGAAGCGCCCCTCGACGCTCGTGCGGCACCCCCGCGAACTCGAACTCGGGTGGGTATTCGCCACCGGCGCCGACCCCGAGGGCCAAGCGTCCGTCGACCACGGCGTTGAGCGAGGTGAAGAACTTTGCGGCGATCCCGGGCTGGCGCAAACCCAGCAGGTAGATCGAGGTGCCGAGGGTGACGGTCCTCGTCGTGGCCGCGAACGCCCCCAGGAGGACGGTCGCATCGATGATCGGCATATGGAACAGCACATGGTCGCCGAGCCAGACAGAGTCGAAGCCGCGCTCCTCGACCAGGGCCGGCAGCTCCATGACCCGGTCGATCTCCTCCTTGCTCTCGCGGGGGAAGAAGTTGTTGACCGCGAAACCGCAGCCCGGCACCAGTGCCATCACCTCACCAACTCCCGAGCGTGATCTGGTTCAGTCGGCCCTCCGGATCGATCTGGCCGCGGATGAGGTCGAGCTGCTCCGACGTGGGCGCTGGTGTCTCGCTGAAGCCCTCGGCCACGTCGAACTCGAAGCCGGTGTGCTGGCGGACGTCGTCGACGCTGTAGCCCGGCATCACGTGCTGGAGTTGGGCGTAGCCGTCCGGGTTGAAGGTGAACACCGCCTGCGGAGTGACGATCCGCTCGCCGCCCTTGGAGTGCGGTCGGGCGTAGGTGTCGCGCAGCTCACCGTGGCCGGTGGCGCACACGTAGTCGACCTTCTCGCAGAGGACCCTGGAGTTGTGGTCGTGCAGGTAGATCATGATCCGACTGAAGTGGGCGGCGAAGGCCAGGCCGACGGTGCCCGGACCACGCAGGGCGAGGTTGTCGTAGGGCCCGATGCCGACCATGTTGGCGGCCCCGCGTCGGTCCACCTGGATGCCGCCGAACAGGCCCACGTTGGGCTTGCGGCGCCAGCCGCCGAACTCGTAGTCGACGATGTCCTCGATGTCGAAGATCGCCTCGGCTCGGTAGTGGGTGTTGTAGGAAGACGAGGACTCGACCAGCGTGCAACTGGAGTTGATCGCGCCGCCGCCGCCGCTCATCCACCACAGGTTGGGGGCGTGTTGGGCGCGGGCCAGCAGGAAGGCGGCCATCGGGATCTCGGAGTAGGCGCCGCAGGCGCCCCACTCGTCGTCGCGCAGGTAGCGGGAGAGCTCGACCGCCATGAACTCGGCGGGGGTTGCGTCAGTTGCCATGATTGGACATTCCCTCCAGGAGGCTGATCAGCTGGCGTGCGCCGACCTTGTCGAGATAGTCGTCGTTGGTCGGGCGCTGGCGGATCCACTCGTCGAGGTAGGCCTCGGCGCCGAGCGCCTTGTAGATCTCGATGTGGTCCTCGTCGGTGCGGTAGCGGCCGTGCGAGGACGTGGGGTGGGCGCCGTACGGCGCGTGCACCACGCTGTCGACGAAGAAGCCGGGGATCGTGGTGAGCTTCGGGTTCCGCTGGGTCTCCTCGAGCGGGATGATCTCCTCCGCCGTGACGATCACGTGCGTCGAGGAGCGGGCGATCAGGGAGTCGCCCACCACCGACCCCTCGATCTGGACGTTGCCGTACACATCGGCCTTCTGCACGTGGATGAGACCGAAGTCGGCCTGCAACGGGCGGCAGACGACGACCTCACGTCCGGTGAACGGGTCGGTGACGGTGCGGTAGTCGTCGGGGTTGAGTCGGGTGACGTCGACCGCCTCGTGGCCGAACGGGAAGGGCATGAAGGGCAGCGTCGCGGCGCCGGCCTTCATGCCGTAGACCTGGAACGGCTCGTCGGAGTCGCGGATCTCGATGGTGCGCTCCTGGCCCGCCTTGCGGAACGCGGGCGCTAGCCCGTGGTGCTCGAGGCCGACGTAGCAGGCGTAGACGGTCTTGACCAGGTTGGCCGCGATGAGCAACTCGGCGGGCATGCCCGCCGACACATTGGGAATCAACGTCAGCTCGCGCGGCCCTTGGCGGATGATCTCGCGGATCAGGGCCATCGGCCCGTTGTGCGCGTGGATGCCGCCCAGCGCGAGCGTGGTGCCGTCGCCGATGAGGGCGGCGGCATCCTCTATCGACGTCAACTTCGAGGTGCGCGTGGGTCGGCCGGGACCGGTCGACTGCGCTTCGGCTGAGGCTGTCATCAGTGCTCCTGTGGTCGGGGTGTGACCCGAACAATAAATTGACGTTGATGTCGGTGTCAATAATGGGTAATGTGTCTCGACGTCGACCGCTTCGGCCCACGCACACCGAACCCCACCGAACGAGGAGAGCTCCCATGCAGTACCTCAAGACGAAGATCACTGACATGCTCGGCATCGAGCACCCGATCGTCCAAGACGGCATGGGGCCGTTCAACACGGTCAAGCTGGCCGCGGCGGTCTCTAACGCCGGCGGCATGGGCACGGTGAGCATGCCCACCATGTCCGGGGACCCGGACTGGGCCAGGAAGACCCTGCGCGAGCACATCAAGACGGTCGCCGGGATGACCGACAAGCCATTTGCGGTCAATGTCGGCGTCGGCATCGACAAGACCACCAAGCAGATGGTGCCGGTGTGCGCGGCGATGATCGAGACCGTGATCGAAGCCGCCAACGACAAGTCCATCGGCGGCACGCTCACGGCGCTGACCACCAGTGGTGGCTTCCCGGGACCGTTCGTCGACGACATCAAGGCATCCCCGTTGGTGCACATCCAGAAGGTCGGCGCGACCCGCCAGGCGCTCAAGGCACAGGAGGCCGGTGCAGACGCGCTGTTCGCCTCCGGCTACGAGATGGGCGGCCACACGCACATGAAGCCGGTGCACACCTTCGTGCTCGGCCCCAACGTCACCGAGGCTGTGAACATCCCGGTGATGATCTCCGGCGGGGTCAAGGACGCCCGCGGTCTGGTCGCGGCGCTGGCAATGGGGGCCGAGGGCGTGGGCATGGGCACCCGCTTCATCGCCGCCGACGCCAACGATTGGTGCGAGGAGTACAAGCAGCGCATCGTCGAGTCCAAGGAGGGCGACGACACCCTGGTCCCGATGTGGTTCAGCGTCGCCCGTGCGCTCAAGGGGCCCGGCATCGACAAGTTGATGGCGCTGGTCGACGAGGGCAAGATGAGCGGCGAGGAGCTGGGCGAGTACAAGACGGCCGCGCTCACCGCCGCCCAGCGCGACGCCGACTTCGAGACCGGCATCGTCGCCTGCGGCCAGGTTGCCACCGGCATCCACGACATCGTCAACGTCGCCGAGTTCGTGCCGGCCATGGCCAAGGAAGCGGCCGAGATCATCCAGAAGCAGAACGCCTTCGTGGCGTCCTGACGCGAGCCGTCGACGCTAGTGCGACACGGGGCGCCTTGGCACGAACCGATCGTTCGCGCCAAGGCGCCTCGTCATGTGAGTTGGCGGCTAGCGATTCCCCCATGCGCAGTGTCAGCCGTCGTTGCGGCCGTGCCCGAAGGTGGTCGCCGGGGGCGCGAAGATCTGGGCGAACTCGAGCCAGTGCCGAGCCTCGCCGGTCGCGACCAGGTCGGTCTCGGCGGCGCCGCGGCGTTGGGTGACGACCAGGCAGAAGTCCAGCGCGGTGCCGGTGACGGTGTCGCCGCCCGGCTCGCCCCAGGCCCAGACCTCGCCATCGGGCCCGGTGAGCTCGATCCGGAACTCCGCGTCCGGGACCGGGTGGCCGTGCAGCTGGTAGGCGAAGTCGCGGGTGCGGACACCGAGGAACGCGATGTCCCGCAGCCGCTGGGTCGGGCGACGCTGCACGCCCAGTGCGTCGGCGACGTCCTGCCCGTGCGCCCAGGTCTCCATCAGCCTGGCGGTAGCCATCGAGCGCACACCCATCGATGGCCCGAACCAACGGATCCGGGTTTCCGGATCGATCTGGTCGAGTAGGTCGGCGAGGAGTCGGCGCCCCGAACGCCAGGCTTGCACCAGTTCGTCCGGGCTGCGGCTGCTCCACCTTTCGGCTTCGCTGCTCGCCAGTCCGAACGGGTTGCTGGCCGCCGCGGCCAGCACCGAGTCGAACCCGTCCTCGTCACGGATTGCCAGGACGGCGACGTCGTCGGTCCAGGCCAAGTGGCCGATCTGGTGGGCGATCGACCACCCTGCAGCAGGGGTCGGCCGCTGCCAGTCCCCGGCCGGAAGGTCGGCCACCAGCCGATCCAGGTCCTCGCCCTCGGTGACCAGCGCGGCGGTGGTCTCGCTCACGACGAAACGCTCTCCTCGAGGCGACCACGCTCGAGGATCGTCCGGACGTCGTCGGGGAACGGTTGTGCCGACAGCTTGCGATCGCGGTTGGCCACGAACACGTGGGTCGTGGTGCTCTTGACGGCAAGGGTGTGATCACGGACGCGGTAGCCGAGCATGATCACCTGGAAGGACGTGGTGCCGATCTGGTCGGTGTAGAGCCCGAGGTCGACCTCGTCGTCGAGCCACAGGGGGGAGAGGTACTCCGCCTGGGTAACGACCACGGGGTAGGTGCTGCTGCCGTCCTCCAGCCCGTCGAGGATGCCGTGCCCCACCTCGGCGAGCCAGTTGCTGAACAGGGTCGAGTGCCACCGTTGCACAGCACCGAAGAAGATGTGCCGCGAGGCGTCGGAGTCTTCCATCCCCACGCGGTGCCGGCGCACGAGGAGAGCGTGACCCGGGGGCTCCGGCTCGGCAGCATGCGGGCTGGTCATAGCAACTCCCTGGAGATGATCTCGCGCATGATCTCGGTGGTCCCGCCGCCGATGCCGTAGAGGCGGACGTCACGATAGATGCGCTCCACCTCCGACTCGCGCATGTAGCCCATCCCGCCGAAGAGCTGGACGGCCTGATAGGCGGCCCACTCTGCGGCCGCGACGGCGACGTTCTTGGCGGCGGCGGCCTGGGTGGCGACATCGTCGCCCTCAACCATGGCGAGCGCGCATTGGCGGACCAGCGCCTCGGCGGCCTCGAGGCGCTCCCACATCTGGGCAACTCGGTGGGCGACGACCTGACGGCTGGCCAGCGGGGCGCCGAAGGTGTCTCGCTGACGCACCCAGTCGATGGTGAGGTCGAGGGCGCGGCGGCCGAGCGCGCAGCACTGTTGCGCCAACAGCAGGCGCTCGGACTGGAACTGGACCATGAGCTGAGGGAAGCCACGGTGGACGGTGCCGATCAGGTTGTCCTGGGGCACCCGGACGTCGTCGAAGTGGAGCTCGGCGGTGTCCGAGCTGAGCCAGCCCATCTTCTCCAGCTTGCGGCCCAGGGTGAAGCCGGGGCGGTCGGTCTCCACCACGAAGAGTGAGATCGCGCCCTTGCCCTCGGGCGACGTCCGCGCGGCCACCGTGACGAAGTCTGCGCGGTGGCCGGAGGAGATGAAGGTCTTGGGGCCGGAGATCACCCACTCGTCTCCGTCGGCGACCCCGCGGGTGCGCAGGCTGCCGACATCGGAGCCGCCGGAGGGCTCGGTCACGGCGAGGGCGCAGACCTTCTCGCCAGCGAGCACCGGCCGCACGAACCGGTCGATCTGATCGGACGTCCCGTGCTTGATCACAGACGGAAGGGCGATGACATGGGGGGTGAGGGCGACCAGGGTTCCGGCCGGGGCCCCGGCACGAAGCATGGTGTCGTGGAAGATCAGTGTGTCGATCAGGTCGCCACCGCTCCCGCCGACCTCCTCCGGCACGCCGATGCCGAGCAGCCCGAGTGCCGCGGCCTTCTTGTGCAAGTCGAGAGGCACCATGCCAGTGCGCTCCCATTCGTCGGCAAAGGGGAGGATCTCCGACTTGGTGAAGTCGGCCGTGAGCTGGACGAGCGCCTTGCGCTCCTCGGTCTGCCAGGCGTTCACGGACATGTCAGTGGTCCTGGGTGAGCAGGAGCGCAGAGCCGTTGTTCAGCGCGCCGCTGGTGACGGCGGCAACCTCGCGGCGCGGAACCTGGCGGTCCCCCTGATCTCCTCGCATCTGGAGCACCGCCTCGGCGACGGTGTTCATGCCATGCAGGTAGCCCTCGGCGAGAAGCCCGCCGTGGGTGTTGACCGGCAGCCGGCCGCCCAGCTCGGTCCCACCGGAGCGGACGAGCTCGCCGGCCCCGCCGCGCTCGACGAGCCCGAGGCCCTCGAGGCTCATCAGAGGGACTGCGGAGAAGCAGTCGTAGATCTCGGCGAAGTCGACATCGGCCGGAGTCAGCCCGGCCCGTCCGAACAGATCGTCGCGCAGCAGGTTGGTGAAGTTGCTGCCGTAGTCGCGGTAGTTCAGCTGGTCGCCGATGTCGAGACCGGCGCCCGCGCCGGCGACGTAGCCGCCACTGGCCACGATCACCGGGGCGTGCCGCAAGTCGCGGGCCTCGTCGATCGCGGACACCAGGACCGCGCAGCCGCCGTCGACCTCGGTGGTGCAGTCCGCGACCTTGAACGGCTCGGCCACCCACGGGGAGGCCGCATAGGAGTCGGCGTCGAGCGGTCGCTTCAGGATCGCGCGGGGATTGGCTTGGGCGTACGCGCGCTGGGTGATCGCCACGGCGGCCAGGTCGTCTTGAGTGGCGCCGGTCTCGTGCATGAAGCGCTTGACCCACATCGCGATGTACATCAGGTAGGCGTCGTACCCGATCGGCACGCGGTACTGCGAAGCGCCGCCGCGCACCGCGCTGCCGACCCGGAAGCCGGAGCGCCCGTTGAGCGCGCGGTAGACGAGGACGTTGTCGGCTACGCCGTTCTGGACGGCCAGCGCGGCCAGCCAGACCATCCAGCTCGGCGACTGGCCGCCCTGGTTGAAGTCCAAGATGTAGCGGGTGTTGCCCAGGCCTAGGGCGGTGGCGGTGGCTTCCGGAGACACGGAGTCGCCCATGACCTGATAGGTCGAGACGCCGTCCACGCGGGCGCGGTCGATGCCGGCATCCTCGATCGCGGTGGCACACGCCTCGCGGGCGAGGCTCAGCACGCTGGTGCCCGACTCCTTGGTGAAGGCGGTGTAGCCGACGCCGGTGATGGCAGCGGTTCTCATGTCTCACGCACCTTCGCTGTCGGTGGGGGAGTCGCTGATCGCGAACCGGAGCTCGGTCCAGTCCGGATGGTCGTGGAAGCGTGGCTCCACCCTGCCGCCGAAGTCGGGCGGCGGGTTCTCGATCCGGGCGACCATCCGTGGACCTTCGTCGAAGTCGATGGTGGCCAGCGTGTAGGGCACCTCGGTCGCGAACTCGGGCAGGAACGGGCGGTGCACAACGATCCAGGAGTAGACCGAGCCGACACCGGGGGACTCCACCTGCGCCAGGTCCGTGCACTGGCACGTGCCGCACGCCGGCATCGGGGGCCACTGGATGCGCGCGCAGTCGGTGCACTGTTGGAAGAGGATCTGGTGCCGCTTCAGGCCCTCCCAGTAGGGCAGGCTATCCGGGTCCGAGGCGGGCGCCGGCACGGCGATCGGGGCGTCGGTGGTCATCGGCCCGCCTCAGCGTCCGGTGTAGCGCGGGCTGCGCTTCTCGTTGAAGGCGGCCAGGCCCTCCTGGGCGTCCTCGCTGGTGCCGCAGTAGAGCACCGTGGCCTCGCGCTCGAAGCGGATCGACGAGACCACCGAGTGGCCGTCGTAGAGCGAGGAGTTCATCACCCGCTTGGCGTTCTTGATCGCCAACGGGGACTTCTTGGCGACGCTGGTGGCGAACTCGATGCCGGCCGCGATCAGCTCGTCGTCGGGCACCACCTTGGACACCAGACCCCACTCCAGGGCCTCGGCTGAGGAGAGCAGGCGCCCGGAGAAGATCAGCTCGCGGGCCCGACTGGGGCCGATAAGCCGAGGCAGCCAGGTCAGCACGCCGCCGCCGCCCATCATCCCGTAGGGCAGGTGCGCGTCGCCGATTCGCGCGGACTCGGCCATGATCGCGACGTCGGAGAAGATCACCGTCTCGAACCCGCCAGCCACGGCGACGCCGTTGACCAACGCGATCACCGGGGTGTCGTACCTGCCCATCTGCAGGAACATCTCGTGCATGTGCGTGAGGAACTCGGTGAAGTAGGGAATGTCGTGCTGCATCTTCACGTAGCCCTTCATGTCGCCACCCGCGCTGAAGGCCCGACCGTTGCCAGTAATGCCGATGGTGCGGACCTCGGGATCGAGGTCGAGTGCGTCGAAGGCCGCCCGCATCTCGCGCGCGGTCTGGAAATCCAGCGGGTTCATGTCATCTGGCCGGTTGAGTCTGACCAGCGCGAAGACACCAGGGGCGTCGGCAAGGTCGAACCGCTCGATCTCGATGTTGGTGAAGCTCTCGGTCGTCGTCACGTGTCCCCCTGGGGTCCCGGCACCTTGGCCTGCTGTGGATCAGACGCTGGTACAGTAGCCATTATTGATGTTGATATCAATATCGAGATGTCGGTGATCCGGCTCGAGGAGTGGACGACATGGAGGCACGTGTGCGACAGGGGCCACTGGCGGGGCTCCGTGTGGTCGAGGTGGCCAGCCTCGGTCCCGGCCCGTTCGGGGCGATGATCCTGGCCGACCTGGGTGCGGAGATCGTCCGCATCGAGCAGCCGCGGACCCACCCGCTCGGTGCGGGTGAGGCGAACCTGCTCAATCGTGGCCGCGACAGCATTGCCGTCGACCTCAAGGCGGTCGGGGCGGCCGAGTTCGTGCTGGGGCTGTGCGAACAAGCCGATGTCCTCGTCGAGGGATATCGACCCGGCGTCATGGAGCGTCTGGGCCTCGGCCCCGACGTCGTCCTCGCCCGGGCGCCTGCCCTCGTCTATGCCCGGATGACCGGCTACGGGCAGGAGGGGCCGTTGGCCGCCGAAGCCGGCCACGACATCAACTACCTCGCCGCTGCGGGCGTCTTGGACGCTCTCCCGCGCGCCGACGGGGTGCCGACGGCGCCGCTGAATCTCGTCGGGGACATGGGCGGCGGCGGGATGATGCTCGCTGTCGGAGTGCTAGCCGGAGTCCTGCAGGCGCGCGCGTCCGGTCACGGTCAGGTCGTCGACGTGGCGATGACCGACGGGTCCGCCCTGCTGGCGATGCTCGTCTACATGCTGCGACACACTCCCGAGCCGTTCACCTGGACCGGTGAGCCCGGCCGTCACTTCCTCGATGGTGGAAGCCACTTCTACGGCGCGTGGCTTTGCGCCGACGGCCGCTTCATGGCGACTGGCGCGGTCGAGCCAGAGTTCTACGCCGCTCTCATGGAGGGCCTGGGCTTCGATGCCGAGACCATGCCGCAATGGGACCGGTCGCGGTGGCCGGAGGCTCCGAGCGTTGGTCGCCGACCGCTTTGCGACCCGCACCCAGCAGGAGTGGTGCGACGCCTTCGAGGGTCGCCAGGCGTGTGTGTCGCCCGTGGTCGAGGCCGGCACCGAGCACCTCACGCCGCACAATGTCGCCCGCACCGCCTTCGTCGAGGTCGACGGCCGGATCCAGCCGGCCCCGGCCCCCCGGTTCAGCGGCACCCCGACGGCGCCACCAGGCCCTCCCGCTCGACAGACCGAGCCCGCGCGCTTGCTGTCGCGATGGGCGATGGACGCGGATGCCTGCGAGCAACTCCGCCAACAAGGAGTGATCGTGTCATGAGCCTGCCTCCCATCCTCCAGACCCTGCGACTCCCGGTCGTCGGGGCGCCGATGCTGATCGCCTCGGGCCCCGAGTTGGTGATCGCCCAGTGCACCGCAGGCGTGGTCGGCTCGTTCCCTGCTCTCAATGCCCGTCCGCAGAGCATGCTGCGTGACTGGCTCGACCAGATCGAGGAGGAGACCGAGAGGTTTCGGCGTGCCCATCCCGACCGGGTGGTGGCGCCGTACGCCGTCAACCAGATCGTGCACAAGTCCAACGACCGGTTCGAGGCCGACCTCGACCTGATCGTGTCCAGGAAGGTGCCGATCGTGATCACCGGCCTCGGTGCTCGTGCCGAGGTCTTCGAGGCCATCCACTCCTATGGCGGCATCGCGTTCCACGACGTCATCAACGATCGCTTCGCCCGCAAGGCGGTCGAGCGGGGCGCGGACGGCATCATCGCCGTTGCCGCAGGGGCGGGCGGCCATGCCGGCACGTTGTCGCCCTTCGCCCTGGTCCAGGAGATCCGGGAGCTGGTTCGACGGACCGCTCCTGCTCTCGGGCGCGATCGCGCACGGCCGGTCCATCCTGGCGGCCCAGGCAGCCGGAGCCGACCTCGCGTACATCGGCTCGGACTTCCTGTCCACCCCCGAGGCGAACGTCGACGCCCGCTATCGCGAGATGGTGCTGGACTCGCGCGCCATCGACGTGATCTACAGCAACTTCTTCACCGGGGTGCACGCCAACTTCCTGCGCGGAAGCATCGAGGCGGCGGGCTACGACCCCGACCGGCTTCCCGGAGGCGAGCAGTCGACGATGAACTTCGGCTCCTCTGGGACCACGGCGGTCAAGGTGTGGCGTGACGTCTGGAGCGCAGGCCACGGCATCGGCGCCCTGACGCAGGCACGGCCAGTGGCGGATCTGGTCGACGAGTGGGACCGGCAGTATCAGGCAGCACTGAACTCACTGTGGGGACGGGTCGGTGTCGGGCGCCACCCGGCCCCAGGGGGTGCGTCCGACGGCGCCGGCGTCCGACGAGGTGGGGCGGTGACCAGATGACGGAGCGTCGAACAAGCGGCTACGCCATCGCCGCAATAGAGCCCGACGACAAGGCACCGGTGCATCGGAAGGGTCATCGCACTCGCAAGCGCCTGTTGGAGGCGGCCACCATCGTGTTCGAGCGGGACGGCTATCTCGGCACCCGGGTCGCCGACATCGTGGCCGAGGCGGGGGTGTCGCATGGCAGCTTCTACACCTACTTCGACTCCAAGGACGATGTCTTTCGTGAAGCCGCTGTCGCGACCGTCGACGACATCAAGCTCGCCCTCGATGCGACAGTGAGCACGAGCCACGATCCGCGAGAGGTGGTGCGTGCCGGCAACCTGATGTTCCTCAACATGTATCAGGAGCATGCCCGGATGCTGGCGCTGATCGAGCAGGTGGGCACCTCTGACCCCTACTTCAAGAAGATGCGCGAGGACCTGCGAGGTCGCCTGGTGCGTCGGGTGGAGCGTGCGATCCGATGGATGGAGCGCAAGGGACAGGTGCGCCTCGAGGGCATGAGCCTGCGCTTCACCGCCGCTGCGCTCGCCGGCATGATCGATTTCGTCGCCTCGTCCATGATCGCCTCCGACGGATCACTCGCGGAGGCTGATCTGGACACCTTGGACGCGATCTGGCTGCGGGCGCTCGATGCCGATCAGGGAGTCGACTAACGACCGTCACCCGCGCTTTCCGATATTGATATCGACGTCAAGTTTCGCTACGGTGTGGGCACGCCAGCCGTTCGCGGAGCATCATGTGCTGAACAGGAGTCGGAGCCACCATGGATCCAGTGTCGAGTGGCGGCGCCATCGAACGACCGTCCCCATCCCCGCCGGTTGCGTCGTCGGGGGTGGTGAGAGTCGGGAACTGCTCGGGGTTCTACGGCGACCGTCTATCCGCGATGCGGGAGATGTTGACGGGCGGTGAGCTCGATGTCCTCACCGGCGACTACCTGGCCGAGCTCACCATGCACATCTTGGGTCGCGACCGCGCCAAGGACCAGGAGCTCGGCTACGCCAGGACCTTCCTCACCCAGCTGCGCGACTGCCTCGGCCTTGTGCTGGAGCGGGGTGTTCGGATCGTCGCGAACGCCGGTGGGGTCAACACTCCCGGTCTGGTTGCGGCCATCCGCCAGGTGGCTGACCAGGCCGGTCTCGAGGTCAAGGTTGCCCATGTCCGCGGGGATGACCTCACCGCCGAGCAAGGGCGCCACGGGTTCCGCGATGCGCTGGGAGTGCACGCCTACCTCGGCGCCTTCGGGATCGCCGAGGCGCTCCGCTCGGGCGCCGATATCGTCGTCACCGGTCGGGTAACGGATGCCTCGCTGGTGATCGGCCCGGCGATCGCGCACTTCGGATGGAGCCGTTCCGACCTCGACGCCTTGGCCGGTGCCACCGTCGCCGGCCACGTGATCGAGTGCGGCACCCAAGCCACCGGGGGCAACTATCCCTTCTTCACCGAGATCGACGACCTGACCCGTCCAGGCTTCCCGATCGCCGAGATCGCCGCCGACGGGTCCAGCGTGATCACCAAGCATCCCGGCACTGGCGGTGCGGTGACTGTCGACACCGTCACCGCCCAGCTCGTCTACGAGATTGGTGACGCTAGGTACGGCGGGCCCGACGTCACCACCCGACTCGACTCCGTCCAGCTGAGCCAGGTCGGCACGGACCGCGTCCGGATCAGCGGCGCACGCGGCGAGCCGCCGCCGCCCGAGGTCAAGGTCTCGGTCACCTCCGTGGGCGGCTACCGCAACGAGATGACCGCAGTGGTTACCGGCCTCGATGTCGACGCCAAGGTCGAGCTGTTCCAACGCCAGTTCGCCGATGCCTACGACCGAGAGCCGGCAGAGCTGGAGTGGCGGATCGCTCGACTTGGCGTTGCCGACGCGGAGACCGAGCAGCAGGCGGCCTCGTTGGTGACCGTGGTTGCCCGAGACCCCGACCCGGTGGTCGTCGGTCGATCCTTCTCCTCCGCGGCTGTCGAGGTGGCGCTGGGGTGTTTCCCGGGCTATTGGATCACCACGCCGCCGACCCCAGCGGCGCCGTACGGCGTGTTCACCCCGGGCTATGTGCCGCAGGCGGCAATCACCCACGAGGTGGTGCTCGACAGCGGCGCGGTGGTCGGGATCACCCCACCCGAAGCCACCCTGGCGCTGGAGCCGCTCACGGGGACGCCGGCAAGCGGCGCGGTTGCGTCCGGTCCCACCACGCGGGCGCCCCTAGGGCGGCTGGTGGCCGCCCGCTCCGGCGACAAGGGCGGCAACGCCAACGTCGGTCTCTGGACCCGCGGCGACGCGGCGTACCGCTGGCTCTGCGCCACCCTGACCGAGCAACGGCTCCGCGACCTGCTCCCTGAGGCCCGGGAGTTGCCGATCCACCTGATCTGGCTGCCGAACATCAGGGCGATCAACATCGTGATCGAGGGGATACTCGGCCGCGGCGTCGCCTACAACGCGCGGTTCGATGCCCAGGCCAAGGGCCTCGGAGAGTGGCTGCGCGCCCGGCATCTCGACCTACCCACCGAACTGCTCGGAGAAGGGAGCCCCTCGTGACCACGCTCGGCACGCAACTCGACCCCGCCTCCGAGGCGGCCCAGGAGGCCCGCTCTGCCATGCTCGCCTCGCTGGAGGAGGTCGCCAGCGAGACCGTCAAGGCAGTGGCGGGTGGTGGGCCGCGATACGTCGAACGCCACCACGAGCGCGGCAAGTTGACCGCGCGTGAACGGATCGCGTTGCTGCTCGACCGCGACACCCCCTTCCTCGAGCTGTGCGCGTTGGCTGGCTACGGCACCGACTTCGCTGTCGGCGGCAGTCTCGTCGGTGGCATCGGTGTGATCGAGGGCGTCGAATGCCTGGTCCTCGCCAACGATCCGACGGTGCGCGGCGGGGCGTTGAACCCGTGGTCGGTGAAGAAGATGCTGCGCCTGCACGACATCGCCCGCGAGAACCGCATCCCCCTGGTGCTCCTGGTCGAGTCCGGAGGCGCGGACCTGCCGACGCAGAAGGAGATCTTCATCCCGGGCGGGGCGATCTACCGCAACCTCACTCAGCTCTCCAAGGCGAACATCCCGACGATCGCGCTGGTGTTCGGCAACTCCACCGCTGGCGGTGCCTACCTGCCTGGTCTGAGCGACCACGTCGTGATGATCAAGGAGCGCTCCAAGGTGTTCCTCGCCGGCCCGCCCCTGGTCAAGGCAGCCACCGGCGAGGAGTCCGACGACGAGTCTCTCGGCGGTGCCGAGATGCACGCGCGCACCTCCGGCCTCGCCGACCACTTCGCTCAGGACGAGCAGGATGCCATCCGGATCGGCCGCCGCATCGTCGCTCGGCTGAACTGGACCAAAGACGACCCCGCCCGCGCGCCGGTCGTCGCGCCCCGCTATCCCGCCGACGGCCTGCTCGGGATCGTGCCCCCCGACCTCAAGCAGCCGTTCGACCCACGCGAGATCATCGCCAGGATCGCCGACGCCTCCGACTTCGACGAGGTCAAGCCGCTCTACGGTTCTTCGCTCGTGGTCGGCTGGCTGCGGGTCCACGGCTATCCGTTGGGCATCCTCGCCAACGCCCGCGGCGTGCTGTTCAGCGCCGAGGCGCAGAAGGCCACCCAGTTCATCCAGATGGCCAACCGCGCCAACACCCCTTTGCTGTTCCTGCACAACACCACCGGCTACATGGTCGGCCGCGAGTACGAACAGGGCGGCATCATCAAGCACGGCTCGATGATGATCAACGCGGTGTCGAACTCGACCGTGCCGCACATCTCGCTCCTGGTCGGCAACTCCTACGGCGCCGGCCACTACGGCATGTGCGGGCGGGCGTACAACCCCCGCTTCGTCTTCTCGTGGCCGAGCGCCCGCTCCTCGGTGATGGGTGCCCAACAGCTGGCCGACGTCACCTACAACGTGTCGAAGGCGTCGGCGCTCTCGCAGGGCCGCGACTTCGACGAGGAGGCCGCCTTGTTGACCCGCGCCAAGATCGAGATGCAGATCACCAACGAGGCGATGCCGATGGTGCTCTCGGGGATGGTCTACGACGACGGGATCATCGATCCGCGTGACACTCGCGACGTGCTCGGGATCGCCGTCTCCGCCATCTACAACGCCCCGGTCAGCGGCACCGACAGCTTCGGCATGTTCCGGATGTAAGGACTGCGATGAATCAGGGAAACGCCATCACCTGCGTCCTCGTTGCCAATCGCGGGGAGATCGCCCGGCGTGTCTTCGCGACCTGCCGGCGCCGAGACCTCGGCACGGTCGCGGTCTTCTCCGATGCCGACGCCGACAGCCCGCACGTCGCCGAGGCGGACCAGTCTGTCTGGCTACCGGGCAACATCCCCGCAGAGACCTACCTGCGGGCCGACCTGATCTTGGAGGCGGCGCGCCGCACGGGCGCCGACGCGATCCACCCCGGCTACGGGTTCCTCTCCGAGAATGCCGAGTTTGCCCGCGCCGTCACCGACGCCGGGCTGAGATGGATCGGGCCGAGTGCTGAGGCGATCGAGGTGATGGGCAGCAAGGTCGCCTCGAAGGAGATGATGGCCGAGGTCGGCGTGCCGGTCCTCGGACGTCTCGACCCCGAGGCGATCACGGCCGACGAGCTGCCGGTCCTGGTCAAGGCGTCGGCGGGCGGCGGCGGTCGCGGCATGCGGATCGTCCGGACACTGGACGAACTGCCCGAAGCGATGGAGGCTGCGGCCCGCGAGGCCGCCAGCGCCTTCGGCGACCCCACGGTCTTCTGCGAGCGGTATCTGGAGTCCGGCCACCATGTCGAGGTCCAGGTCCTCGCGGACGCCCGCGGCACGGTCTGGGCGCTGGGAGAGCGAGAGTGCTCGTTGCAGCGCCGCCACCAGAAGGTGATCGAAGAGGCACCTTCGCCGCTGGTGGAGCGCCTCGGTGAAGAGATGCGCACCCGGCTTCTCGACGCCGGCCGACGCGCCGCCGGCGCGATCGGCTACCTCGGCGCGGGGACCGTGGAGTTCCTTGCCGACGACCGAGGCGGATTCTGGTTCCTGGAGATGAACACTCGGCTGCAGGTCGAGCACCCGGTCACCGAGTGCGTGACCGGCCGCGACCTGGTCGACCTGCAGATCGACGTTGCCGAGGGTCTGCCGCTGACCGGTGACGAGCCGACGATGAGCGGCCATGCGATCGAGGCGAGGCTCTATGCCGAGGACGCACTCGACGGCTGGCTGCCGCAGACCGGCACGATCGAGACCTTCGACATCCCAGACGTCCAAGCGGAGTTCGCTCTCCCCCCTCGACCAGGCATCCGGCTCGACTCGGGCTTCGAGGCGGGCTCTCGGATCGGCACCCACTACGACGCGATGCTCGCCAAGGTGATCGCTTTCGCGCCGACTCGGCAGGAAGCAGCCCGAGAGCTTGCCTCCACCTTGCGACGATCCCGCATCCACGGCCTCGTCACCAACCGTGATCTCCTGGTCGCGAGCCTGAGGCACCCCGAGTTCCTCGCCGGCACCGCGGACACCAGCTTCTACACCGAGCACCCTCCCGAGCAGCTTGGCGCAAGTGGTGGCCTTGAACCACGACTCGCTGCCGTGGTCGCGGCCCTCAGCGACGCTGCGGTCGCCCGCTCGTCCTCACCGCTGCCGACGGTCGCCAGTGGCTTCCGCAACGTCCCGGGCGACTACCAGGTGCGCAGTTACGCACACCGCGGGGAGGAGATCCGCGTCGACTACCGCTACGGCCGCGACGGCCTGGAGCTCGGAGCCGATACCGAGCTCGGCCAGGTCGACGAGATCCAGGCAGATGCCGACCGGGTGGCCCTCCGGATCGACGGTGTCCAGAAGTCGTGGCGCATCGCACGCTTCATGGTCGGCGACACGCCGCAGGTTGTGGTCGACGGTGCCGATGGCTCGGTCACCCTGGCCGGGGTCCCTCGGTATGTCGACCCGTCGACCGAGCTGCCAGCCGGTGCGCTGACCGCGCCGATGCCGGGGAGCATCCAACGGCTCGGTGTGGAGCTCGGGGACACCGTAGAGGCGGGTCAACCGCTGTTGTGGTTGGAGGCGATGAAGATGGAGCATGCCGTTGTCGCACCATGCGCGGGAGTGGTGAGCGAGCTGCCGGTTGTCGTCGGCCAGCAGGTGGAGCAGGGTGCCACTCTGGCCATTGTGGACGCTCTGGACGAGACCAGCTCGGCCTGAGCTGAGGCCGAGTGACATCTGGCAGGGTGACGAGCCGGAAGTGGTCGGGTTCGGGCCAGGTTGGACTGCTCGTAGAACCGGCCGCCTGGCACGATCAGTTCGTTGATCGACTGGTAGCCGCCCAACGCGGTCTGGATCGCTTGCTGCGCCAGGTCGGCTGCGGGTCGGGCGGAGTCACGGCCGAGCTGGCGGCGCTGTTGACCGGAGCGGGACTGACCGACATCTGCTCGACCGAGCTTGAGGTGACCGCGCACTACTCCAGACACATGCTCACAGCGGGCGCGCGTTCCTATCGTCGGACTCCTGCCCGCGGGATCGCTTCTGCCCCGCTGGGCGGCGGGGCCGATATCCCCGCATCGTTCGAGGGTCGGTCCGCCCCGACACTTCCCGGCCGTGGCATCCACCATGCTGCTTCCACGCCCGTCGCTCGACCCCCTCGGCAGGTTGTCGCCTCCCGGCCACGCAGTGAAACTTCAGCATAATGTATTATGCTGACTATGCCGAAGAGCATCTTCATCGTCCAGTCGAATGCGGTGCCCGGCCGAGAGGACGAGTACAACACCTGGTACAACGACGTGCATCTGGGTGATATCACTGCACTCCCCGGTGTCGACGCGGCTCAGCGGTTCAGGTTTGCCGACACCCAGCGCGGCAAGGACGGTCCGTACCCATATGAGTACATCGCCATCTACGAACTCGGTGGCGATCCGCGCGAGGTGTTCGACGGTATCCAGCATGGCAAGGAGAACGGCATGGTGATCTCCGATGCCATGCAGACCCAGCGCATCGCCCACCTGTGGCTGCCGATCAGTGAGCGCGTCACGCCGTCCGAATGAGGTCGGCGACATGCCGCAGTTTCGCCTGACTCCGCAACGTCTATTTCCGACTCCGCCGTCCACCCGAGGGGCTTCTCGTGTTGAACTTCCGTGACCTGCAGGGAATCAACACCAGGGTCGGTCCCATTCGCGCTGGCCGAGTCCTGCGCAGCGACGTTCCACTGACGACGGACGGCGCGCCCGACACGTCGGTGTGGCCTCCGGCCGTGGTGATTGACCTGCGCTCCGAGGACGAACGGGCGCGCACCGTCGAAGACGTCGTGTGGGGTACGCCGACACGTCACCTCTCCGTGCCGTTGTTGGCTGACCTGGATCCGACGAAGCTAGCGACGGAGGCCGGCTATCTCGAGATGCGGCGTGGCCTGTATTGCCTCGTCGCTGAGGAGAGCGGAGCGGGCCTGGTTCGGGTGGTTACCGCGGTGGCCGGTGCGCCGGGTGCTGCCCTGATCCACTGCTCGGCTGGCAAAGACCGCACCGGGATTGCGGTCGCGTTCCTCCTGGACCTGCTGGGAGTCAGCGACGAGGAGATCGTCACCGACTTCTTGCGCTCTGACGAGGTGGGGCGCGCAGTCACCCATCGGCATCTACTTGCGCAAGGGAAGGATCCGGAGGACCTGCCGCCCGCCGATCCAGAGGATCTGATGGCCGTCATGGGGGTGTGGCGCGGTCATCGCGAGGGTGTTCATGGATATGCGCAGGACCATGGATGGGATCGCGGTCGCCTGGGCGAGTTGGAGCGGCGCCTCACGAGCCCGTGAGCGTATGACGGAGTGCTGGGGGAACACCCCTGGCCCCGCGAGCACGCGATCCGGGCCTGTTCTCGGGGGGCAACCGAGAAGTGGCGACAGTCAGCCCGCTCCCCATATATCTTATACATTGGCGATCGGCGGGTTCGTCTGCCCACGCGGTCTCAAGGAGAACCCTGATGTGCCCGACCTCGGTGTCTGACTACAGCGACTGGATTGGCCGAAGCGAGACCGTCGAGGACGTCGCATCCCGTTCGGCGGTGCTCCGACTGGCGGCGTTGTTGGATCGAACCCTCGCTCCAGCTCTGGTCGACACGGCGATTCTCGCGCCGACCGGACACTGGCTCCAGTTCACGCCGACAGTTCCTCAAGGCGAGCTCGGCGATGACGGGCATCCCAGGCTCGGGGCCTTCATGCCGCAGCTGGATCTTCCGCGCCGCATGTGGGCGGGCAGCGCGATCGAGTATTCCACGCCGATCCGGGTCGGTCAGCGGTTGTGCAAGACGACGAGGATCGAGTCCATCACGCCGAAAGTCGGTTCGGCGGGACAGCTGTGCTTCGTCGAGCTTCGTCACGATGTCAGCGCCGACGACGTTCACGCCCTCGTGGAGTGGCAGACCATCGTCTACCAGGCGGCTCTCCCCGTCGCTGCGCGACCGACCTTGCCGTGGCAACCCCCTCGTGTCCCGACCGAAGAACCTCAGGGTTGGGCCTGGGTAGAGGCCGCCGTGCCCGACGAACGTGCCCTGTTTCGCTACTCCGCCGCGACGTTCAACGCACACCGGATCCACTACGACCTCCGCTACGCGACCGACGTGGAGGGTTATCCCGGGCTGGTTGTCCAGGGGCCGCTGTCGGCGACCCTCATCGTCTCGGCTTTCCTTGATCACCATCCGGATGCCGCAGTCACCCGCTTCGAGTTCTCGGCGCGCTCGCCGGTCTTCGCGGGTGAGCGGATCCATATCGTCGGCCGACCTTCGGGATCCGGTACGGAGGAACTCGCGCTGATCGCTCCAGGAGGCGGCGTCGCGGTTGCGGCCCGCATCGTTTACCGCTGAATCCCTACCACCAAGTGAGAGGCCCATGACCAGAGCAGCCATCGTCGCCCCTGTTCGTTCCGCAGTCGGAGCCTATGGCAAGTCCCTCCGACCGGTATCCGTCGGAACGCTCGGTTCGACAGTCGTGCGGGCGCTTGTCCAGCGGTCGGGCGTCGATCCGGGAGTCATCGAGGAGGTGATCTTTGCCCAGTCGTACTCGAACAGTGAAACGCCGTGCCCAGGTCGCTGGATCGCACTTGAGGCAGGCCTCCCCGTCCACACGGCAGGCATGCAGCTCGATCGGCGCTGCGGGAGCGGCCTGCAAGCGCTCGCCGTCGCTTCGATGATGGTGCAGACCGGCGCCGCCGACGTTGTGATCGCCGGCGGCGTGGAGAGCATGAGCAACATCGAGTACTACACGACTGATCTGCGCTGGGGAAAGCGCGGCGGGAACGTCACGTTCTATGATCGGCTCGATCGTGGGCGGGAGCGCTCCCAGCCTGTCGAGCGTTTCGGCTACATCTCCGGAATGATCGAGACCGCCGAGAACGTCGCGAAGCAGTGGGACATCACGCGCGAGGAAGCGGATGCTTTCGCAGCGCGCAGCCAGCAGAACGCTGCAGCAGCCCAGGCGCGCGGAGCATTCGATGACGAGATCGTGCCCGTCGAGGTGCCCCAGCGTACGGGTGAACCGATTGTCTTCGCGCGCGACGAGGGCGTGCGGCCCGACACGACGGTTGAGTCCCTCGCGACGCTCCGTCCCCTCATGAAGGAGGGTGTCACCACCGCCGGCAACGCGAGCCAGCAGAACGATGCCGCTGCAGCGTGTCTGGTGGTCGCCGAGGACAAGCTTGACCAGTACGGTCTGGAACCGATTGCGTTCCTCGAAGGTTGGACCGCGGTCGGCTGTGAGCCGGCGACCATGGGGCTAGGCCCGGTGCCGGCAGTGGAGAAGCTCTTCGGCCGTACTGGAAGAACCTGGTCGGACGTCGATCTGATCGAACTCAACGAGGCCTTCGCGGTCCAGGCACTCGGCGTGATCAGGGGGTGGGGCCTGGAGAGCATCGACAATCTCAACGTCAATGGTTCCGGCATCTCCTTGGGCCACCCTGTCGGTGCGACGGGTCTGCGGATCATGACGACCCTCGTGCACGAACTGCACCGTCGCGGTGGCGGCTTGGGCTTGGAGACCATGTGCGTCGGCGGTGGTCAGGGGATGGCCGCGATCTTCGAGGTTCTGTGAGACGGGAGCGGGGCGAGCTGCCGGGTTCAGACCGTGCTCGGCAGGCCCGAGGGCCGTCCCTCGGGGCCTGCCCTCGATGTCCGGACGACCGGTGCATGGGTGGGTTTGCGCAGTTGTCTCAGCACCCTTGACAAGCGAATCAAATATCGTGCATTGTGCATGAGGGCCGCCCGGCCTGTGATTTCGGCTACATGCAGGTGGGAGTGGGAATAGATGGAGAACAAGTGGGGCAGCACGCGGAGCACCCGCACGGTCGAGTTTTTCCACCGTAGGATCGGCGAGGCCTTCGCCGCGCGGGTGGCGGCCAGCGGCAAGTCGTGGAACGAGGTCGTGTTCGATCCGGCTTTCGCCCTGACCAAGGCGGACTTTGCTGCGATCGAGGCCGAGTTTCTGGCGACCGGTGAGCGGTTTGTGCCCTCGGCGGCCAGTTCGGTGGCGCAGGACCCAGAGAAGTACCTGCCGCTCGGCGGCGAGGAAGGTGCGGTCGAGCTGCAGTACGACAGCGACGGCCGGGCGCGGGCCGGCGAGGGCGACAACGTCTTCACCGCGGCCAACGTGACGGGCATCGTGCGACTGATCTCGGGCGTCGAAGAGGTGATGGAGATGCTCACCGACGGAGTGCCGCCGAACACGGTGGCGGTCATTGACGACGCCGGGGGCACGTTGACGGCCCCTGTCCTTGAAGAGTTCACAGCAGTTCTGTGCAAGGGAGGCTCGGTCCGTTCGCACCTGGCGATTCTGACCCGCGAGTACGGCGTCCCCTGCCTGATGAACGCGAAGGTCGCCGGCCTGGCTAATGGCGACCGGGTTGAGGTCGAGTACAGCAGCCCGGCAAAGGGGCTGTACGAGGACGACGACCAGACTGTCGCGGCCATCTGGAAGCTGCGCTGAGCGCCTGCGAAACCACCAACCGACCCTGCTGCCCGACCGAATTGGGAGATCTGACAATGCCAGCGCCTGTTTCTTACACCGACCTGCTGAGGCTGAATGCCTGGATGCAGAAGCACGCCGACGCGTGGTATCGGCTTTGTACGACCCGCACGACCCAGGAGTCGAAGCTGTTCCCTGTGTCGGCGTACATGATGTACGGGTACGCCCTGTCGTTCCTGCGCTACCCGACGTTGCTCCGACGACTGAGCGAACACATGTCGCCCGAGGAGGTCGGGGACCGCATTCGCGAGGTTCACACCAAGAGCAGCGTTCTCAACCTCTCGGTTGCGGCGGGTTTCTTCCTCGGTGGTCGGGAGCTATTCATCGACATGGGGCTGATCAAGCCGACTGACGCCGTCGAGGACGTGTACTTCGTCGAGGACTTTTTCGAGCGCCTACACCTTTCTTTCCACCGCCAGCACAGCCACGCCCTGCCCTCGGATGCCAACATGCGCGCCCAGATGCTGCCCGAGCGACGACTGCAGGTCTACGAAGCCGATGCGATCCCGATGCGACCCGGTGACCGGCTCCATACCGCGCTCAAGAAGTTCATGGCAACGGCGAGCCAGTTTGCCTTCCTTTCGCACTGCGAGTCGCGTCCCGGCATCTTCAACGATGGTCCGTACCGGACCCGCCCCAACGAAGAGATGCTCGTGCGCGGGTTCGCCGACCTCGGTGAGGGCGACCTGCCCTGGCTGGACGGAGTCACCAGCGACGTCATCCACAACAACCTGACCATTCCGGTCATCGTCAAAGACACTCACTTCCACATCGTCGATGACTGGTCGAGCTTTGAGGCGACACCTAGCTACGACCACGACAAGGTGATCGCTGCGGGCCTGTATACCTCGGACTTCCTCTCCGACGGACACATCCCGGTCGCGATGGACAACGCTGCCACGATGGCGGACTTCCTCGAGCAGCAGACCGATGTCCTGCAGAAGGCCACCCGGGACCTATGGCAGGTGATGTCGGGATGGACCCGCGAGCAGATGCTCGACGCTGGTGCGTTGACCTACGCCGCGTGCCTCAAGGACATCTTCCACCTCGCGGGCATCTACGATCAGGACGACTGGTTCACCATGGATCCCCGGCTCGAGGAGTTCCGGCCGATCTTCAACGACGAATACGGCAACGGGGTCATCGGTGAGATGCTGGGAACACTGAGTCTGACGACCCAACAGCGCAGTCCCTATGTGATGAGCAAGTGGAACGACATGCCCGCCTCGATGTGGACGCCGATTCCCTACTCGGTGCTGACCACCGACGACTACACGCTCCGGCTCCCGGAGATGCCGCCGGGCCTCACCACGAGCCTGCCACCGAAGACCGAGAAGTACCTGACTACGCGAGGCAAGTTGTCGCAAGACGAGTACAACGCCGCAGCGAAGGGATTCACCCCGGGCTTCGCTACTGAGCCCTACCGTTTCCTCGACGACGGATGGGTGCAGCACAACTACACGTCAGACTTGGCGCG
Organism: Nocardioides sp.; assembly: GCF_047602075.1. Taxonomy (GTDB): domain Bacteria; phylum Actinomycetota; class Actinomycetes; order Propionibacteriales; family Nocardioidaceae; genus Nocardioides. Next base: position 1,380,162 of record NZ_JASGIF010000001.1, on the reverse strand, counting down.
CGATCTCTACGAGTACGAGCAGCGCACGTCCAAGAACCTGCGTGGTCGCGGTGCCGGGCTCACCCGTGCGGACCTCGACCAGATTCGCGCTGAGCACGAGACCGTCACCACATGATCTCGGCGCCCGGACCTCGGGCCCAGTACTCGGGGCGTTCACCAGAGAACACCTCGGAGGAGAGCAGGGATGGGTGAGATCGAGTTCGTCGACCAGACCTTTCGCGATGGGCAGCAGAGCCTATGGGGAATGCGAATGCGCGGGGGGATGGTCACGGGTGCGGCGGAGAGACTGGACCGAGCCGGATTCCGCGCGATCGAGGTCACCGGGAGTTCGTTGATGGAGTGCGCGATGCGTTACTCCCACGAGGATCCCTGGGAGAGCCTGGATCTGTGGCGTCGGTTGCTGCCAAACAACGAGTTGCGCTCCGGGGTGTGCCAGAACCGGATCGGCACCTTCGGGCTGACGCCCGATGCGCTCGTGGACTTGTTCGTGCAGACGTTGATCAAGCACGGGATCGACACCTTCTGGGTCTACGACTGCCTCTACAACCTGGACCAGATGAGGCGCGTGACGGAGACGATCGCGGCCGCGGGTGGAAAGGCCCTGGGCGCGGTGATGTACGGCATCTCGCCGGTTCACACCGACGAGTGGTTTGCTTCGCGCGTGCGGGAGATGGCCTCGTGGTCGTCGACCGTCGGCATCTACGTCGAGGACGCCCCCGGGATCTTGACGATGGACCGCACTCGCACGCTCGTCCCGGCTCTGATCGAGGCCGGAGGCGAGAAGCCGGTCGAGTTCCATTTCCATAACAACACCGGCCTCGGGGCGGCTAACTACATGGAGGCGATCAAGGCCGGCGCGCGAGTCCTGCACACGGCATCCCGGCCATTGGCCAACGGACCTTCGCTGCCGTCGACAGAGCAGACGCTAGAGAACCTGCAGTGGCTCGGATACGAGCACAACATCGATCTCGAGTCGCTGCCGGGAATCGCTGATCACGTCGAGCGGATCGCGCACCAGGAGGGCTGGGCGGTCGGCGTTCCGAACGAGTACAACGTCTTCGCCTACTCCCATCAGCTGCCAGGTGGGATGACGGGAACGCTCAAGGCACAGTTGGCTCAGTACGACATGAGCCACCGGCTACCGGAAGTGCTCGAGGAGTGTGTGACCGTTCGAGGAGAGTTGGGACATCCGGTCTCAGCCACTCCCTTCAGCCAGCTCATCGGAATCCAGTCCGTCCTGAATATCGTGACGGGTGACCGCTGGTCGGTGGTGCCCGACGAAGTGTGCATCTATCTCGGTGGACACTTCGGCGATCCTCCGGCCCCGATCGACCAGAACGTCAAGGACAAGGCGTTGTCGACCCCGAACGGTCAGCGCTTCCTCGACTGGGAGCGTCCGCAGCCTTCCCTGGAGGAGATTCGGGAGGAGTACGGAGGCACTCGGGTCTCCGACGAGGAGCTGATCATGCGGTACCTCGTTCCGGAGGAGGACTTCGCCAAGGCCCGTGCCGCCGGCCCGTTGAACCCGACGTACTGCTTCGACGATCAAATGGCAGTCACAGACCTGATCGATCATCTCCTGACGCTCAAGCGGCCGAAGTCGGTGTCGCTGTCCGGCTCGTTCGGGACCTTCTCCTACACGCGCTCGTCCGAGGTGACGAGCGGGAAGGGCTCGTCGTGAAGCTGTCTGATCTGAAGCGCCTTGCCGATACCTTCGAGAAGTCGGATTGGGACGAAGTCCACTTTGTCTCTGACGGTGTGGAGATCCGGCTGAGCACCGGAGCCGTCGCGGCGCCTCCGCCCAGCACGGCGATACCGGGTCCCGCAGCGGCGCCTTCGGCGGAGGCCGAAGCCGCGGAGGCCGAAGTCGCGGTGCCAAACGAGGAGCCGAGCAATGTGCCAGCCGTTGGTCCTGAGGCCAGCACCGACGACCCCGCCGTCGGCGTTCCCGTGCTGTCGGCGACACCGGGCATCTTCTACCGTGCGCCCGCACCGGATGCGCCTCCGTTCGTCGAGGTCGGCGACCGAGTCGGGCCAGATACACCGATCGGCATCGTCGAGGTGATGAAGCTGATGAACCGGGTCACCGCCGGCACCAGGGGTGTCGTCGTCGCCATCGTCGCCAACAACGGCCAACAGGTGGAGCAGGGCGCCGTGCTGATCCGGGTGGCAGAGGATGACTGATCCCCACGGAGTTGGGGTAGTGAGGAGCCTGAACCCGGGACATGGACTCCGCCTGCGACGAGTACTCGTCGCAAACCGCGGCGAGATCGCGGTCCGGATCATCCGCGCTTGTTTTGACGAGGGCATCGAGTCCGTCGCCGTCGTATCGGAGGCGGACCGGGACAGCATGGCCGCCCGGTTGGCGACCACTTCGGTGGTCATCGGCCCTGCGGCTGCGACGAAGAGCTACCTGTCGGTGCCGCGCATTGTCGGTGCAGCCATCGCCACCGGTTGCGACGCGATTCATCCGGGCTACGGGTTCTTGTCGGAGCGGCCGGACTTGGCTGAGGAGTGCGAGCGCCAAGGCATCGTCTTCGTGGGCCCTCCAGCCGACGTGATCCGCCGGGGGGGCGACAAGATCGTGGCACGACAGGTGGCCGCCGCCGTCGGCATTCCGGTCGGTGAGGGATCAGATCTCGTCGAGTCCGCGACGCAGGCTCGCGACGTCGCGGATCGTGTCGGGTTGCCGCTGCTGCTGAAGGCAGCGGCCGGGGGCGGCGGACGCGGCATGGTGAAGGTCGGCCGCCTCGAAGATATCGAGACGAGTTTCGCAACGGCTTCGACGGAGGCTGCGAGCGCGTTCGGCGACGGCAGCCTCTTCGTCGAGCGCTACATCGAGAACGCGCGCCACGTGGAGGTCCAGATCCTGGCGGATCGCCACGGCCACGTCATTCACTTGGGCGAGAGGGACTGCTCGGTGCAGCGGCGGTACCAGAAGCTCGTCGAGGAGTCGCCGTCGACCGTGTTGACGAGGGAACTTCGCCAGCGCATCTGGGACAGTGCAGTCGCCCTCGGTCGTGCACTCGACTACGTCGGGGCGGGGACAGTGGAGTTCTTGGTCGACGTTGATCGCGAGGAGTACGCCTTCCTCGAGGTCAACACGCGGGTTCAGGTCGAGCATCCGGTGACCGAGATGGTCACCGGGGTCGATATCGTGCGGGCACAACTACGCGTCGCGGCTGGGGCCGAGCTGGACATCGAGCAGCAAGACGTGCGTCTGGTCGGTCACGCGATCGAGTGTCGCCTGAACGCAGAGAATCCGAGCGATGACTTCCTGCCGAGCCCGGGACTCGTCAAGGCCTGGACCGTTCCTGCCGGGGAGGGCATCAGGGTCGACACACACTGCCACGATGGTTATCGCGTCAGCCCGCACTACGACTCGCTGATTGCCAAAGTGATCTGCTGGGGAGAAGACCGTGCCCAGGCGGTACGCCGTATTCGTCGCGTGCTGGCGGCCGTCAAGGTCGACGGCGTCGAACACACGGGAGATTTCCTTTCCGACGTCGTCGCCAGCGCGGACTTTCAGCTGGACCGGATCAACACGCGGTGGGTCGAGGATGTCTTCCTGCCTGCCTGGAGGCAACAGCTCGGCTCGGATCCGAGAGGTGACAGGAGTCCGGCGTCAACTCGGTGATGTGGTCGAGCGGGGCACCAGAACTGCTCGGCAAGTTAGAATGCGTTGGTGAGTCAAGAGGTGTCTCGATTCGGAAAGCAGCTACCAGCAGCGGTTGCTGACGAACTCCGCCAGCGGATCATGTCGGGGCACCTCCGGCCCAACGCGCCGCTGCGCACCGATGCTATCGCACGTGATCTCGGCATCAGCGTCACTCCCGTGCGGGAGGGCCTGCTCATGCTCCGAGGTCAGGGATTCGTCCGGCAGCTGCCCCGCCGCGGCTTCGTCGTGGCGCCGTTGTCGGCGCGAGATGTGGTCGATGTCTTCGGGCTGCAGGCAGACCTCGCGGGAGAGTTGGCTGCGCGTGCGGTCGAGTTCGTGACCCCCGAGTTCGTGGCGCAACTTGAGAAGATCCAGAGCGAGCTCGACTCGGCTCTCGAGGCCGGGGACTCTGCGCTGATCCAACAGCTCAACGACGAGTTTCACAAGACCATCAACACTGTCTCGGAGGCGAGCAAACTCAGGTGGTTCCTCTCGAGCACGGTTCGATATGCCCCATTGAGCTACTTCGGCGAGATCGAAGGCTGGATGAAGGTCACTCATCGGGATCACCACGACATTCTTGACGCGCTTCGCGTCGGTGACGCGGAGGCGGCTCGAATCGCTATGCGCGAGCACATCCTCGGGGCAGGCTCGCTCCTGGTCAGGCACCTGGAGGACGCGGGCATGTGGTCTGACGAGCCAAAGGCAGGCCCCGGGGACCGTTGACATTCAATGTCAACCATGTAAAATATAAAATAAATCTTGGTTGACTCCGCGCCGAGAGTCGGCGCCCATACCGCAGAAGCTGGCAAGACCTCGTTCCGTATCTGGACCTAGGTCGCTGATGCATGCGCTGACGAATTCCCGGGCCAGGCAGTTCTGAGCAGGAGGAAATGTCTCGATGTTCGTGCAAGATCTGGTGCGCCACGCCGCCGCGCGGTACGGCGATCGGCCCGCGATCATCGAAGGCGACCGTACTCTCGGCTTCAGGGAGTTCGAAGAGCGCACCATTCGGCTCGGCAACGCACTGTTGGCGCGTGGCCTGCAGCCGGGCGACGCGGTGAGTTGTGTTCTTCCGAACTGCATCGAGGAGCTGCTGACCTACGTGGCCCTAGCCCGGACCGGGCTGATACGGGTAGGCCTCAATGCGCGGGACACGCCTGCTGATCACGCATTCAAGGTCGCCGACTCACAGAGCCGGGCAGTGATCACTGACGGAGTGGACCTGCCGGAGACCGAGCTGCACTTTACGAAAGAGGACATCGATGAGATGTCTCTGACCGGGCCCGGAGGAGTGTGTGACGTCCCGCTCGACCCCTCACGGACGTACCGCCTCGCCTATACCGGCGGCACCACGGGCCGGCCCAAGGGAGTCATCTTGCCACTGCGCACCCTGCAGGCGCAGGTGACGAACTACCTCCTTGAGCACGTGCCGGGGATCGAGGTGGGCGACGTGATGCTGCACGCGGCACCGGTCTCACACGCGGGAGGATCGTACTTCCTGCCGCACCTCACCTCGGGTGCCACCAATGTTCTGCTGTCTGCCTTCCGTCCAGGTGCCTTCCTTGAGGCGCTGGAGCGCACCGGAGCGCAGCGAACCTTCCTGGTCCCCACCATGATGGCCGCGCTCCTACAAGAGCCGAATGTCGCCGACGTCAAGACGCCGAACCTCAAGCAGATTGCCTACAGCGCATCGCCAATCGCCCCGAGCGTTGCGGAGGGTTGCCGCAAGGTCTTCGGAGAGGTCCTGTCGCAGACCTACGGGCAGGCCGAGGCGCCCATGACGATCACGCACCTGCGGCCATCTGAGCACGACAGGATCGGCTCCGCCGGACGCGCGTACGCGATGACCGCGGTTCGGATCGTCGATGCCGAAGGCCGAGAGATGGCCACGGGTGATAGTGGGGAGATCGCCTGCCGGGGCGCCATCGTCTCGGACGGCTATTGGAATCGCCCCGAGGCAACCGCCGAGACTCTCCGCGACGGATGGCTGCACACCGGGGACCTCGGCTACCTGGACGAGGAGGGCTTCGTCTATCTCCTCGACCGCGAGAACGACGTCATTATCAGTGGTGGTTTCAACGTGTACCCCCGCGAGGTCGAGGATGCCCTGACCAGTCATCCCGCCGTGATCGAGGCGGCGGTGGTCTCGGTGCAGGACGAGAAGTGGGGCGAGATCGTCCAGGCCGTCGTCGCGGTCAGTGCCGAGGTCGACTCGCGCGATTTGGACGAGTTCATGCGTGATCGGGTCGCCGGCTACAAGCGTCCGCGTGCCTATCACGTCTGGGACAACCTCCCCAAGAGTGCAGCGGGCAAGATCCTGCGTCGTGACGTGCGTGACCAGATTCGACAAACAACAGCTCAACGGGAGGCGTCGAGATGACGGCAACGGAGCAGACCACCTTCTTGGCGGTCCACGGCTTGGTCGTAAAGAAGGCAGGGACGGCTGAAGACGTCGCTGTCGTGACCGGTGTGGCAGTCGAGGATGCGACCGCCGCACTCGACGCAGCCGCGGAGTTGGGCCAGGTGCTTGCGGCCCGCGGCAAGTACATGGTCACGCCAGCGGGGCGCACGTGGCTCGACGAGCAGTATCCGGTTGTCTTCGCCGAGCACCGGGCCAATCAGATCCTCGCGGACGCCTACGAGCGTTTCGAGGTCGTCAACCGAGAGTTGCTCGGATTGATGACGCGCTGGCAGACCATGACGGTCCGTGGGCAGTCGCTGCCGAATGACCATACGGACGAGGCTTACGACGCGGCGCTGGTGGATGAGCTCGGCGACCTGCATGAGCAAGCACTCCCCGTTCTCCAGACGTTCGCCGATCATGAGGTCCGCCTGTCGGCCTACATCAGTGCTTTGGAGAACGCACAGGAGCGGATCCTGGCCGGCGAGCACGAGTTCGTGAGCGGGGCTCGGATTCAGAGCTATCACACAGTCTGGTTCGAGCTGCACGAGGATCTGCTGCGGATGCTCGGCCGCACCCGTGAGGAGTGACGAGATGGAGCAGTGGTGCATTCAACTCGACGGCACGGTCGAGTTGGCGAAGGAGGCCGTCGGGAACAAGGCGAGGAGCATCGCGCTGATGCGGTCCCTTGGTCTCAACGTTCCCCAGGCATTCGTCCTCCCCGTATCGGTCGGTCGTCTCTACGGCGAGAACGGGAAAGCTTCCCGATGAGGCCTGGCAGGCCCTTCAGGTGGGGGTGGCCGCGATGGAGCGTGACACTGGCCTGCGGTTCGGTGGTGGGGACCATCCGCTGCTGGTCTCGGTCCGTTCCGGCGCGGCGGTCAGCATGCCGGGCATGATGGACACGATCCTCGACCTCGGCGTCAACGAGGAGGTCGAGGCCGCTCTCGCTCGTGCCTCGGGTGATCCGGAGTTTGCTCGGGAGACTCACCTGAGGTTCGTGGAGTCCTACGCTCGCGCCGTGTTCGGTGCACGCGTGGTTCGGGGAGACGAGGACACGCCGGCCACCCTCCGGGCCCGGACCCGCCAGGAGTGTGGTCACGAGGTTCCTGAGGATCCGCTGTCCCAGCTGCGTGGGGCGGTCGAGGCCGTCTTCGCCTCGTGGAACTCCCGCCGAGCAGTCGCCTATCGCAAGCACTGGAATCATGGCGATCATGGCGGTACCGCGGTGACGGTGCAGCGGATGGTCTACGGGAACCTCGACGACCTGTCGGGAACGGGTGTGCTCTTCACCCGGAATCCGCACGACGGTACACCCGGGCCGCTCGGCGAGTTTCTCGTGCGCGGGCAGGGGGAGGATGTTGTCTCGGGGGAGGTCGACCCGGTGGACATCGCCGCGCTGGCGACCCTGCTACCCGAGGTGCACCAGGAACTGCTCGAGGCCGGGCGGCTGCTGGAGCGAAATGCGGCGGACGTGCAGGACGTCGAGTTCACCGTCGAGCGGGGGAAGCTGTTCCTTCTTCAGACCCGTAACGCGAAGCGATCGCCGGTAGCCGCGGTCCGTTTCGCGACCGCGCTCGTCGACGAGGGGCTGGTGGACGAGCGCGAGGCACTGACGCGAGTGAAGCCAGCTCACGTGGAGAGTCTGCTCCAGCCCGTCGTGGACCCGGCTGCGGCGCAGAGCGCGATCGTCCTAGCCGAGGGCGAGCCCGCGTGCCCGGGGGTCGGCACCGGCCTTGCGGTGGTGGACTGTGACGAGGCAATGCGGAAGGCCGCCGAGGGCGAAGACGTGGTTCTCGCGCGGCGCTCCACCAGCCCCGACGATATCGAGGGCATGATTCTTGCGTCCGGCATTTGCACCGAGGTCGGCGGACGCACCAGCCACGCGGCCGTGGTGTCGCGCGAGTTGGGCCGGCCGGCGGTCGTCGGTTGTGGCGAGGGCCTGATCTCTGCCATCGCCGGACGTCGGGTGACGGTTGATGGCACCACCGGGCGGGTGTATGACGGAGTCCTGCCCCTGGTGAGGCCGGACCTGCACGACTATCCCGATCTCGCACGACTGGCTGGCTGGGCTCGGCAGTATCCCGACGTGCTCGAGCAGGGGCACCCCTTGGCGGCCGGTCGATATGAGAGCGACGCCGGTCTGCGCCAGGACGCCGTCCGCTGAGCCCGCCAGAGGTGGCGATGGGGCGCTGGTGGACGGCGTCGGGCCGAAGCACCTTGGATCCGGCTCGTTCGAGCGCGTGATGAAACCCTAGAGAAGGATGTGTTCTTGTGATTGATTTGTCGGGTCGAGTGGCAGTGGTCGTCGGTGCTGGTTCTGGCATCGGCCGTTCGTCTGCTCATTCGCTGGCGCGGGTCGGTGCCCATGTCGTAGCGGCGGACGTCAACCTTGAAGGTGCTCAGGAGACCGCCGCGAGCTTCGACGGTGGGGTGATCGTCCCGGTCGCGCTGGACCTGACCGATCCCGATTCGATCGAGAAGGCTCGCGACGAGATCCGCGAGCGGCTGGGCGTACCTCGGATCGTGGTCAATGTTGCGGGCTGGGACCGTATCGAGCCGTTCCTGCAGAACAGCCGCGAACAGTGGGAGAAGGTTCTCGATATCAATCTCCTCGGGCCGATCACGATGATCCGCGCATTTCTCGACGGCATGATCGAGGCAGGCGAGGGCGGTCGCATCGTCACGGTCGCCAGCGACGCGGGGAGGGTGGGCAGCACCGGCGAGACGGTCTATGCGGGCGCCAAGGGGGGCATCATCGCCTTCACCAAGTCGCTGGCGCGGGAGATGGCTCGGTATCAGATCACGGTGAACTGTGTGTCCCCTGGCCCGACGGACACCCCGTTGTTCGCTGTGCAGCCGGAGAAGATGAAGACGGCGCTGGAGCGCGCGATCCCGTTCAGGCGTTTGGGCCAGCCCGAAGAGGTTGCCAGCGCGATCACGTTCTTCGCCTCCGACGAAGCGTCGTTCATCACTGGACAGGTGCTCTCGGTCAGCGGTGGTCTGACCATGCATGGATGAACCATTGCGCGGTGAGAGTTCCCAGGCCCCATCACTCACAGTTCTTCTTCCTTGGACGAAAGGATCACGGTGTACTTCGACGACTATCACGGGCTGAGCTTCGAACGACTCGAAGATGGCGTGTTGCTCGTGACGCTGAACGCTCCGGAGCGACTCAACGCCACCGACGAGCGCATGCACACGGAGTTGGCGCGGGTTTGGAAGGATGTCGACGCCGATCCCGAGACCCGGATAGTCGTCGTCACCGGAGCGGGCAAAGCGTTCAGTGCCGGCGGCGACATGGACATGCTGGGCCGCCAGACGCAGAACTATGAGGCGATCTCGCACCTGCTGGAGGAGGCCGGGTCGATCGTCTACAACATGATCCACTGCCGCAAGCCGATCGTGGCCGCCATCAACGGGGTCGCGGTGGGCGCCGGGCTCGCGGTCGCGATCATCGCCGACATCAGCATCATCGCCGAGGACGCGCGCTTCACCGATGGGCACCTCAGGATCGGAGTCGGTGCCGGCGACCATGCGGCGATCATCTGGCCGCTGCTGTGTGGGATGTCCAAGGCGAAGTACTACCTGATGACCTCCGAGTTCATCGACGGCGCTGAGGCTGAGCGGATCGGGTTGGTCAGCAAGGCGGTTCCCCGAGAGGAGTTGATGACTGAGGCACTGCGGGTCGCCGGGAATCTGGCTCGTGGGCCACAGGTCGCCCTCCGATGGACGAAGCGGTCCCTCAACCAATGGCTGATCCAGGCCGGCCCCATCTTCGAGTCCTCGCTTGCCCTGGAGATGCTCAACTTCTTCGGCGAAGACGTGGTCGAGGGCCGTGAGGCCGTGCTGGCCAAGAGGCCCGCGGTGTTTCCATCCGCCACGTCGGAAGGTTTTGCGCGGATGGGGCCGCGATGAGTTCGCCGTCGCGGTTGCCGTCCGTCGGCTCGGGGAGGCGACCTGGGACATACGCAGTTCCGGCGCTCTCGTCGACGGCCTCGGCGATCTTGGAGACGTTGACCCACTTCATGGAGGAGGAGGTGGTTCCGCGCGAGCAAGAGTGGGTGCGTCTGGCGCAGCCGAGTGACGGGCGCACCTGGACGGTCCCCGAGATGCTGCCCGAGCTTCCAGCGACAGGCGAAGGAGCTCGGGCTGTGGAACCTGTTCCTCCCCGATGCGCGATGGGGTGGACCGGGGCTGTCGAACAGGGACTATGTGCCCATCGCCGAGGAGATGGGCAGGGTCGTCTGGGCGTCAGAGGTTTTCAACTGCGCCCCGCCGGACGCCGGAAACATCGACGTTTTCGTGGACTTCGGCACCGCCGAGCAGCAGGATCGGTGGTTGCCCGGTCTCCTCGATGGCTCAGTGCGCTCCGCCTTCCTGGTCACCGAGCCCGGGGTGTCGTCCTCCGACCCGACCAACCTCACCACCCGAATTCGGAGAGATGGCGACCACTACGTCATTGACGGGCTCAAGTGGTTTGGCACCGGAGTGATGCATCCTGACTGCGCAGTCTGGCTGGTCATGGGTGCCACCGATCCCGACGGTGAGCCACATCGCCGACAGAGCGTCGTGCTGGTCGACCCAAGCGCCCCGGGAATCACGGTCGGCCCGTGCCAGACGGTGTTCACCGAGACACACGCCCCGGGCGGTCACGCCCAGGTGCGGTTCGAGGGAGTACGGGTTCCGATGACGAATATCGTGCACGTCGAGGGCGGCGGTTTCGAGGTCGCGCAGGCGCGGCTCGCGCGCGGCCGGATGCATCACTGCATGCGGGTCCTCGGACTGGCCGAACGCGCGCTGGAGTTGACCTGCGCCCGGCTCTCGGAGCGATCGACCTTCGGACAGCGTCTGGCCGACAACGCACACTGGCAGCAGGTCATCGGCCGGTGTCGTATCGAGATCGAATCCGCGCGGCTCCTGGTCCTCCATGCTGCGACTCGGATGGACGAGGTGGGCGACCGTCGCGCATCCAGAGAGATCGCGATGGCCAAGGTGGCCGTTCCGGGCACGGCGCAGCGGGTGATCGATCGAGCGATTCAGGCGTTCGGCGCCGAGGGGCTGCATCACGACCCCGGCCTTCCCGCGATGTACTCCTATGCACGCTGGATCGCTATCGCAGATGGGCCTGATGAGGTGCATGCCCGCACGGTCGCGCGACACGAGCTCCGTCCTCACCGGCCCGCCACCAGGTGACGGCCACCAGGAGAGTCGGATGAGGTCGATGCGAGAGATCGCCGAGGTGGCCAGAACCTGGCTGTTTGTTCCGGGGGACCGTCCGGAACGATTCGACAAGGCGGCCGCCGCGGGGGCGGACATCGTCATTCTCGACCTTGAGGACGCGGTCTCCCCTGGGGCGAAGCAATTCGCGCGCGACGCCGTGGTGACCTGGGTCGGGGGTGCGCGGACGCCCTTCGCGGTCCGGATCAACGCCGTCGACAGGCCAGGACATAAGGACGATCTGGCGACGCTAGCGGGCCTAGGCCGACCCACGGTCGTGATGTTGCCGAAGGCCGAGGATCCGGGCACCGTTGCCGCTGTCCTAGCGGCACTGCCGGTGGGCTCGGCGGTGGTTGCGCTCATCGAGACGGCGCTGGGCGTCATCCGGGCCACAGATATCGCCCAGTCCCCAGGGGTGGTGAGACTCGCATTCGGTAGCTACGACTTCGCAGCTGGACTCGGAGTCGACCCGGACCATCCCCCGGCTCTCGCCGCCGCGCGCAGCATGCTGGTGCTTGCCTCCGCTGTCGCTCAGCTCGAAGGCCCGGTCGACGGGGTAACCGGTGACGTCTACGACCACGACCGGCTTGTCGCCGACGTAGAGGCTGCAGTAGCTCTCGGCTTTGCTGGCAAACTCTGCGTTCACCCCACACAGGTATCGCCGGCGGCATCTGCACTGGCCCCCACAGCCGAGGAGGTCGCGTGGGCAGCGAAGGTGCTCGCCGCGGTGAGCGAAGGCGGTGGGCAGGGCGTGGTCCTCCTTGACGGCCGCATGGTGGATGCCCCGGTCATCGCTCGGGCGAAGAGGCTCCGTCGTACTGGAGAGGCTGCGGTGCGCCCCTCCGCGGAGCGCCCTCGGGGCGCCGCGCAGCAGGCTATGGGCTTCCCACACACGTTCTCAGAGATCTAGCTCGACGTAGTCGTTCGGTTCTGTTGGGCACAACGAAGGGGAGATTCGATGGGAATCGTGGAGGGTAGGACGGCCGTTGTCACCGGTGGTGCGCAGGGAATAGGCTGGGCAATCGCCGAAGCCCTCGTCTCCGAGGGCGCCAAGGTAGTGTTGGCTGACGTCGATGGCAAGGCTGCTCAGGCTGGGGCTGAGCGCCTCGGTGGTTGCGATGTCGCCGTTGGCGTCACTTGCGACGTGGTCTCGGCGGATGACGTCGACCGGTCCATACAGACTGCTGTCTCGATCTTCGGATCACTCGACATCATGGTGAACAATGCAGGCATCACCCGGGACGCGACGATGCGCACCATGACCGAGGAACAGTTCGACCAGGTCATCGCGGTCCACCTCAAGGGCTGTTGGAACGGCACCCGCCTCGCCGCCGCGGTCATGCGTCGGCAGAGGTCGGGCGCCATCGTCAACGTCTCCTCAATCTCCGGGAAGGTCGGCATGGTCGGTCAGACCAACTATTCGGCCGCCAAGGCGGGCATCGTCGGGCTGACCAAGGCAGCGGCGAAGGAGATGGCACACCACGGTGTGCGGGTCAACGCGATCCAGCCAGGTCTGATCCGATCGGCGATGACCGAGGCGATGCCCGAGCATGTGTGGAACCAGAAGTTGGCGGAGATCCCCATGGGACGACCCGGTGAGGTCGCGGAGATCGCCTCGGTGGCGCTGTTCTATGCCAGCCCGCTCGCGTCGTACATGACCGGGACCGTCGCCGAGGTCACCGGCGGCCGGTTCATGTGAAGGAGTGACCTCCCGATCCGAGTGTCCTGGGATCGGTGGCACCGCCGATCGGCGTTCGAACGGATACGGAAGGACGGACGGCCCGCGAGCGGCTACAGCCCCTGTGCCTTCAAGAGACGACGAGCGATGACCAGCTTCTGCACCTCGCTGGTCCCTTCGTAGATGCGGAAGACGCGCGCAGCACGATAGAACCGCTCGACCGGCACTTCGCGCATGTAGCCGAGTCCACCGTGGATCTGCACACCGCGATCGGCGACGCGCCCGAGCATCTCGCTCGCGAAGAGCTTCGATGCCGATGGACCGAGCTTGCGGTCGGTGCCGTCTTCGAAATCGCGGGCCGCATCGAGGGTGAGCGCTCGCGCCGCACGCAACTCGGCATACGACTCGGCGATCATGGCTTGGATGAGCTGGAAGGTGCCGATCGGCTTGCCTCCCTGCGTCGCTACCGCCGCGTGGGCGACGGACTCGTCGAGAATACGCTGCGCCTGGCCGACGCAGATGCCAGAGATGTGCAGTCGCCCCTTGGCCAGGGACGCCATCGCCGCACGGAACCCAACCTCCTCCTGACCGCCGATCAGGCGATCCGGACCGACCACGACGTCTTCGAAGAAGACCTCGCTCGTCCATGCGCCAGCCTGCCCCATCTTCTTGTCCTGGGGACCGACGGTCACACCCGGGTCGCTGGTGTCGACGAGGAAGGCCGAGATGCCCTTCGTGGTCCCTGCCTTGCTGAGGTCGGTGCGTGCGAAGACCACCAGAACGTCTGCCAGCGCGGCATTGGTGATGAAGCGCTTTGCTCCGTTGATGCGGTAACGGTCGCCGTCTTTGACGGCCGTAGTGCGCAAGCCACTGGGGTCAGACCCTGCCTCCGGCTCGGTCAGCGCGAAGGATGAGACGACCTCACCGGACGCCAAGCGGGGCAGCCACTCCCGCTTCTGCTGGTCGGTGCCGAAGTTGACTAGGGTTTGGCCCGCAATGCCGTTGTTGGTGCCGAAGAGCGAGCGAAACGACGGCGTCGTGTAGCCGAGCTCCATGGCCAGGCGCACGTCCTGGACGGCGTCGAGACCGATCCCGCCGTACTCCTCAGGAATGGCCCAACCGAACAGACCCATCGTGCGCGCCTCGGATATCACGTCGTCGGGAATGCGGTCGGTCTCCTCGATCTGCTCCTCAAGCGGGACAATGCGCGTGCTCACATAGTCACGCACCGTCTTGAGAATGTCGTTGAAGTCTTCCTCGTTCATGTTCAGTGGTCCTCTCTCGACGGCGGTTGTCCGGCCCCAGGCGGGAGCATGGGAGTGGTCCGCGCGACAGCGCTGACCGTGGCACCGGGAACGTCGGCCTTGTCGGGCGGGCAGGTGGCTGGTTGCCGTGGGTTCCGATGGTCACGAGATGGCTGCCGCTCAGAGCGGGTATGTGAAGTCTCGGCCGTCGCGCAGCAGGCCACGGGCTTTCCCGCCACGTTCTCAGACACCGCCGCGCTCCACCAGTTGTTGTGCGATGACGTTGCGCTGGATCTCGTTGGTGCCCTCGCCAACGATCATCAAAGGTGCGTCGCGGAAGTAGCGCTCGACGTCGAACTCGGTCGAATAGCCGTAGCCGCCGTGGATGCGGACTGCGTCGAGCGCGATCTCCATCGCGACCTCGGAGGAGAAGAGCTTGGCCATACCCGCTTCGAGGTCAGCGCGCTGCCCGCTGTCGTACTTCTCCGCGGCGAACTGGGTGAGCTGCCGGGCTGCGGTGAGCTTGGTGGCCATGTTGGCGAGGTGATGGCCGATCGCTTGGTGCTTCCAAATCGGCACACCGAAACTCTCGCGCTCCTGGGAGTACCTCAAGGCGTCCTCGAGGGCGGCGGAGCCAACGCCGAGGGCGCGGGCTGCCACATTGATTCGACCTGCCTCCAGGCCACGCATCATCTGACCGAAACCTCGACCCGGTGTCTCTCCGAGGATCTGCGCGTGGGGTACACGCACATCGGTGAAGATGACCTCGCAACTCTCGATTCCCTTGTAGCCGAGCTTGGGAAGGTCGCGACCGACGGCGACACCCGGAACCTTCTCGATCAGCACGACGGAGATGCCTCGGTGCCGAGGCTCGGCCGTTGGGTCCGTCTTGCAGAGGACAGCCATGAGCCCTGCCATGCGGGCGTTGGAGATCCAGGTCTTCGAGCCGTTGATGACGAGATCATCACCGTCCTCACGAGCGACGGTCGTCATCGCCTGCAGATCCGAGCCCCCCCCGGGCTCGGTGAGCGCCATGGTGGCACGCAACTCGCCGGTGGCCAGCCGCGGAAGGTAAGCCCGCTTCTGTGTCTCGGTCCCGAACTCGACGAGAAGCTTGGCCACGACGGTGTGACCCCCGATCGCGCCGGTCAGCGACATCCATCCACGTGCGAGCTCCTCGCAGACTCGGGCGTAGCAGGGCATCGACGCTGGGGTCCCGCCGTACTCCTCGGGCACCGCAAGACCATAGATGCCCATCGCCTTCATCTGCTCGATCCAGCGCTCGGGATACTCATTCGCGTGCTCGACTTCTCGGACCGTCGGCTTGACTTGGTCGTCGACGAACGCGCGGACCGTGTCGACGAGCAATTGCTCCTCGTCACTGAGTGTGGCCATTCGCAGTCCCCTTCGCAGACATCGAGACCGCCCGGGGGTCTGAGTCGGTCGCAAGCATAATATTGTATAATCACGAGGGAGCGCTAGAAGCCGTGCTCATGGGCGGACTGCATCGGCGGTGACCGAGGTTCTCGTGCGGAGACGCACGCGGGTCCGAGGGGCACCGCACGGTGCCGGTCGTCTGGATCGAGCGCACGCCCGATGCGTCGCTAGGCCGGCAATTCCCTCGACCGAAGGTCCATCCCATGCCTGAAGCAGTGATTGTTGCGACCGCCCGTTCCCCGATCGGCCGTGCAGGGAAGGGCTCGTTGGTCGACGTCCGCCCAGACGACCTGGCCGCGCAGATGGTGCGAGCTGCGCTCGACAAGGTGCCAGCGCTCGATCCTGTCGAGATCGACGACTTGATCCTGGGCTGCGGAAGGCCTGGCGGCGAGCACGGCTTCAATATGGCGCGGGTGGTAGCCACCATGCTCGGGTACGACCAACTGCCTGGATGCACCGTGACTCGCTACTGCGCATCCAGCCTGCAGACTACGAGGATGGCCCACCACGCGATCAGGGCCGGCGAGGGCGACGTCTTCGTGTCCGCGGGAGTCGAGTCCGTCTCCCGCTACGTCACCGGCAACTCCGACTCGTGGCCCAGCACCAAGAACCCGATCTACGATGAAGCGCGCGAGCGGACGGCCGCCGCAGCAGAGCACGGTGCGGTGTCCTGGCACGACCCACGCGAGGACGGGAAGCTGCCGGACATCTACATCCGTGCCGGCCAGACTGCCGAGAATCTCGCTCTGGCCAGGGGAGTGACCCGGGAGGAGATGGACCAGTTCGGTGTTCGTTCGCACAACCTGGCAGAGAAGGCGATCAGCAACGGGTTCTGGGCGCGCGAGATCGTCCCGGTCACGCTGCCGGACGGCCGGGTGGTCGATGCCGATGACGGGCCTCGCCCGGGCACGACCCTGCAGAAGGTCGCCTCACTCGATCCAGCCTTCCGGCCCGGTGGTCGGGTAACGGCTGGCAATTGCTGCCCGCTCAACGACGGCGCGGCCGCCCTGGTGATCATGTCAGATGTCAAGGCGCGCGAACTAGACATCACCCCGCTCGCCAGGATTGTGTCGACGGGCCTCTCGGCGCTGTCGCCCGAGATCATGGGCCTGGGTCCGGTGGAGGCGTCCCAACGGGCACTGGCGCTGGCCGGCATGAGCGTCGACGACATAGACCTCGTTGAGATCAACGAGGCGTTCGCGGCGCAGGTGATCCCGTCGTACCAGGATCTCGGCGTTGATCTGGATCGGCTCAACGTCAACGGTGGGGCGATCGCCGTCGGG
The DNA here is from genome assembly GCF_047602075.1 of Nocardioides sp. Taxonomy (GTDB): domain Bacteria; phylum Actinomycetota; class Actinomycetes; order Propionibacteriales; family Nocardioidaceae; genus Nocardioides. The sequence continues at coordinate 1,363,238 of NZ_JASGIF010000001.1, read as the reverse complement.
CATCCCTTCGGAATGACCGGAGCGCGGATCACCGCGACGCTGATCAACTCACTGCAGTTCCACGACAAGCAGTTCGGCCTGGAGACCATGTGCGTCGGCGGCGGGCAAGGAATGGCGATGGTGCTCGAGCGGCTTGCGTGAGATTCAGAGGCCCCTCCTGGCGGGACCTCTCAGTGTCGTGCGCACTGCCTCGCCAATGCATCAGGCGATATCGAACTTCTCGCCGCTTCCAACCTCGGTCCAGGGCGGCCAGGAGATCTTGGGACCACCGCCGGGAGTGAGATCGGCCGCTGCGCTGCCTTGCCGGCGTGATTGGGTGGCGCCGTGACCGATCTGATGTCGCCGGCGGAGGCACGGCTCCTCGACGCGCTTGACGAACAGGCGTTGGTCGACGACTTGGTCCGGCTGGTGCGGGTCCCGAGCGTGACTGGCAGTGCGGCAGAGTCCGAGCTGATGGCGTGGGCCGCAGGCGACGCGGAGCGCCGCGACCTCAAGGTCGACCACTGGAAGATCGACCTCAAGGCGCTCGCTGCGCATCCGGACTTCCCGGGCACCGAGGCGCCACGGCAGGAGGCGTACGGCTTGGTGGCGACCACTCCGGGTGCCGATGCACCCGCGCTGGTGCTGCAGGGCCATGTCGACGTGGTGCCCATCGGCGACCCGGCGCGTTGGGGAGCCGTGGATCCGTTCGGCGCCCGCATCGAGGACGGCATTCTGCACGGCCGAGGTGCTTGCGACATGAAGGCGGGCGTCGCCGCCAACGCCGCGGTGCTGCGCACCCTACTGGCCGCCGGTGTCCAGCTTGAGCGACCGCTGGCGGTGCACTGGGTGGTCAGCGAGGAGGACGGGGGCCTCGGTGCGCTGGCCACGATGCTGCGTGGCCACGGTGGTGAGGCGGCGGTGATCACCGAGCCGACCAGCGGTCGGATCGTGGTCGCCAACGCCGGCGCGCTGACCTTCCGGATCGAGGTCGAGGGCCGCGCGGCGCATGGCAGCACCCGCACCGAGGGAGTGAGCGCGTTCGAGGTCTTTCTCCCGATCCATCGGGCGATTGCCGAGTTGGAGAAGACTCGGAACCAGAGTCCACCCGAGATCTTCGCTGGCAACCAGCTGCCCTATCCGATCTCGATCGGCATGCTCTCGGCCGGTGACTGGGCCTCCAGCGTGCCCGATCTGCTGGTCGCCGAGGGCCGACTTGGTGTGCTCCTCGACGAGGACCCGGCTGCGGCGCGTCGCGCCTTCGAGGACTGCATTGCCGTCGCGGCTGCCAGAGACCCCTGGCTGCGGACCCATCCGCCAGCCGTGACCTGGCCGGGTGGTCAGTTCGCCAGCGGGCGGACACCGGAGGGCCACCAGATCATCGCCGAGATGGCGACGGCGGTGGCCGACGCCACGGGCGGTGGTACGCCGGCCCTCGCCGCGGCGCCGTACGGCAGTGACCTGCGGCTCTACACCGGGATCGGCAAGATCCCCGCACTGCACTTCGGGCCGGGTGATGTGCGGATGGCGCATGCGCCTCGCGAGCAGGTGTCGTTGACCGAGTTGATCGAGGTCACCCGTGCTTTGCTGCTCCTAGCGGCTCGCCGCTGCGGCGCGCACCTGTGACGGTGGGTCCGGGTCGGATCAGTCGCGGTGGAGTGGTCGGGTCAGACAGGTGGGCCCGCCGGTGCCGAGCGCGATCTGGTCGGCGCTGACGACGGTGACCTCGACACCTGCCTCCTCCAGGCCGGCCACCACGGCAGGGGCGCCGGCGAAGATGACGGCGTGGTCCGGGCTGACGGCAAGGACGTTGCTCCCGAGCAGGTCGTACTCCTCGGCCGAGACCGGCACCCGGTCGATGCCGCGCTCCTCTAGTGCCTCCATCAGCGGGACGGGGGTCAGCGGCTCGTAGACCACGGCCAGGTGCTCGTTCACGAGCGAGACCACCGACATCAGGTGGAGCACCTCGTCGCGGCCGCCAGCATGCGGGAGGTCGAACGAGACGGTGTGCACGCCCTCCGCGGCCATGATCTCGGTGAGCTGTCGGTGTGCCTCGGTGTTGGTTCGATAGCCGCGGCCCAAGGCCAGGGTGTCTTCGTCGAGCCACATCAGGTCGCCGCCGTCGGCGTGCGCACCTCCGGAGAGTGCACCGATGATCGGCAGGCCGAGTGCCTCCAACTCGCGTGCGAGGACCGGCGGCTCGCAAGTGCGGACCGGCTTGATCTGGTCGAGCACGATCACGCCGCGGCCGGTCACGAAGACGGGGTCGTAGGCGAAGGTCGCGTCCACCGCGGTGGGCATTGCTTCGAGCAACTCGACCTCGACACCGAGTCCACGCAGCAGCTCTGTGTAGGCAGCGTGCTCGGCGAGGAGTAGTCCCGGATCAGGATCCTCGGGCCAGCCGGCGCTGGCGAAGTCGCCCGTGGTCGCGGGGACGCGCAGTGCTGCGCGACGTAGGGGAGCGGTCATCGAGCGCACGCCATAGGAGCTCATCGGCACCGACGCTAGCGGTTCTCTGTGGCTACTGGTGTGTACGACGCACCAGGCGTGTCGTACACACCAGTAGCCAGTCAGCGGTATCGGTCGGCGTCGCGCGGACGTAGCAGCGCGAGGGTGCCCCGACCGAGGGCCATCTCGTAGGCCGCTGCGCCCAGGTTGGCGCCGGCGAGGAACACCACGGCGTCGGAGGTCGAGACCGCCTCGCTGAGGCCGCTCGCCCCGAAGGCGCCGACATAGTAGGGCAGCTCCTTGGCGACCTCGGTGAGGACGTAGCCAGCTGAGCCGGCCAGGCGGCGTACCCGAGGAGAGCGCCGCCGAGCCAGGTCGAAGGCCGCCTTGGACACGACGTTCGTGCTGGTCCCCGTGCGCTCGAGCAGTTGCGCGTTGCCGGCGAGGCCGGTGCGCAGCCCAGCCGCCCAAGCGAGGTAGCTGAGCACGAGCACCACCAGCAGGACGCGCAGATCGACGCCGGTGAACAGGCCCGTCCCGACGAGCAGGACACCGGCAGCGGTCGCGACCAGATCGAGTGCGTACGTCGACGCGACGGTGGCGACGATCGAGACCAGCCACCGCGACGAGGCGCCGAGACGGGCGAAGACACCTGGCGCTTTCGTGGTCATGCGGGTGCGCCCGGGAGCACCACGTCCGATCCGGCGACGGCCAGCTCTAGGGCAGCCGAGGCGCCGACCGCGGCCGCGACGATCTCCCTCCGCCCGACCTCCCCGGACGGGGCACGACCCGCCGCCAGCCACGGTTCGAGGCGCTCTTGGACCGTCGGGGCGCCGAGAACCTCGTGCGGGAGGGCGTGCAGCGCCGCGATCCGGCAGGCGGCCCGCGCGAGGTCCGGGTCTGCTCCCGCGCCATGGCGCAGGGCCCGCGACATCATCCAACGGGGATCGTCGGGGATCGGCGAGCCCGATATCTCCGCGCTCATCTCCGCGAGCCGCTGGTGGCCGAACCAGCGGGTCGCCTCCAGCCACGGACCGACCCGCGTCTCGATCTGCGCTGCATGCACCTCCAGCACGGCGGGATCGTCGGGCGGCAGATCGACGAGCACGTCTCGCAGCACCCTCGCCTGCAGCAAGCCCAGCGTCGCACCCCGTCCCAGCGACGGGTCGGTCGACACCGCCGCGTCTCCGAGCCCGACCAGGCCGGTCACTACGGGACGGCCGTCGCGGAGGTAGGACCGGGTGACATCGGCCGTGCCCGCGATCGGGATGACGTCGGTCAGCGGCTCGCCGTGGCGCGTCCACTCTCGCGAGGTCGGGCAGAGGTCCGCGACGGCCTCCCACGAGGCGACTTCGCGCAGCGGTCGCAGCACCCGGTCGTCGCTGCGAGTCGCGAGGACGACCGACCAGGTCCGGTCGTCGCCGGGGAGCGTGAGCACACTGAGCCCGCCGTGGTGGCTGAGCGCCGGTCCGGCGCCGCCGGGCAGGTGCCCCGAGGTCGTACGGTAGTGCCGGCTCCAGTAGACCAGGCCGGTCGCCTCGCGAGCCGAGGCCGGCCGCCTCGCGATCTCGGCCACCATGCGCGGGAGTCGGGTGTGGCGCCCTCCGGCGTCCACGACGAGGGCCCCCTCGACCTTGCCGACGTTCGTGCGCACCCCGCGCACGTGTGGAACGGTCCCGGTGGCAGTGACCAGCCCGGTGACGTGGACACCTCGGCGCACCTCGAGTCCTGGAGTCCGGTCGGCGATGGTCGCCAACGCGGCCTCCAGCACCGGTCGGCGTACGGCGATCGTGTCGAACTCCTCGTCGCCCGGCCTCCATCCGTGGGTCACTGCGGAGGACTGCAGATGCAGGAGATTCGTCCGCGGCAGCCCGGCCTCGGTGAGCGACTCGGCCAGGCTCGGCAGCTCTTCGCGGACGATCTCCCACCAGCGCGGCAGCATGACGTGCGGGTGACGGAACTGGCTGACGCCGGGCCGCTCCCAGTCGGCCCAGGCCTGGCGCGGCAGGCTCGGAGGCGGCATCGGATCCCGCTCGAGTACGACGACGCGGTGGCCGGCGCGGACCAGCAGAAGGGCGGCCAGGAGGCCGACCAGTCCACCGCCGACCGCGACGATCGGGTCGGACGCCGTGGCTGGTGTGGATGCCGGCTGATATGGATGAGATCGAGCGGTGGGCATGGTCGCCTCCTCGGCTGGGCAGTGCCCCACCGTGCGGCCGATGCCTGCTCACCTACCAGGTCATCGGCTGCTCACTCGCTGTCCGTCGGGGGAGGTGGCAGCGGGAGGATCCGCTCCCCGACCTCCACCGACCACAACACGGCCGTGAACCGGTCCAGTGCCTTGGCGAGGTGCCGCCGATAGGTGCTGAAGGGGAGCCCGAGGACTTCGGCGGCGGCTTCTTGCGAAGGGCTGCCCTTGAGATAGGTGCGCTCCAGCACGCGGCGATACGCCTCACCGCCCGGCTCGTCGGCCAGAGCATCGAGGGCTGCCGGAAGCACGGCGGCCAGGGGCGGGCCTTGGGCGGTGAGCGCGCTGTCGGCGAGCCGACACTGCGCCAACTGGTCGGGGAAGGGGAAGACGGCGAGCGCGGCCTTGACCTCGCGCGCGAACTCCTCCTCGCCCAGCGGGGCCGGCCGGAGCAGGTCGGCCGGCGGCGGGCCCGTCTCGCCGGTCAGCTCGCGCCGCGCCATCAGTTCGAGGAAGGCAGGAAGCGGGAAGCGCCGCCGGTCCCAGCCGTAGCAGACGGTCCGGAGGCCGTCGTCCTCCACCTCGACCATCCGACGCAGGCCGAGGTACTCGAAGTAGCGGCCGTAGAACTCATCCCCAGTGGTGGCGATGAAGGTCCAGGCCGCCGGTTGGCGGAGCCACTCCAGGATGCAGCAGATGCCGTTGGCGAGCAGCTGCGCCGGTGACCCCTGGTAGGGGTCGGCTCCGCCCCCGAACCGGTTGACGTTGATCCGTTCGCCCGGACGAAGCGGGCCGTGCTCGGCCACCACGGCCAGCACAGCAGCGGCCACCGGGTCGTCGGAGTCGAGGGCGTCGCCGGTGGGCAGATACACGTGCATGGCAAACGCCGCCACACCCTCGTCGGAGCGGACCACGGACAGACCCTCCGGCTGCGTGGCCAGATACTGCTGTGCCAACGCCGCCGAGCGGGGACTCTCGCCATGCTCGATCAGAGAGAGCACCTGGGACATGTCCTCGTCCTCGGCACGCCGCACGGCGAGCACACCGGCGTCGCGCAGCAAGGCCGTCTGCGGGGCGAGCGGCCCGGCGCGATGCATGAGCAGCAGCTCGGCGGCGGCGCGGTCTGGCCGGCTCGTGGCGGAGTCGAGCAGGAGGCCGACGAAGTACCACCGCACGCTGGTGTGCAGGTCGGCGTACGCCTCGGGCGCCCGCTGCGCGAACTCGGCCTCGAAGGCCTCCCGCACCACGTCGTGCAGGAAAAGACCGACCTCGCCGCGGCGGACGTAGGGCCGCGACTCCAACCAGGCCCAGACCTCCGGCGCGCGCCGGCCCACGATGTGCGCGAGGAGATCCTGGGTCATCCGGCACGCGTGCGCGCAGGTCGCGAGCCCGGTCCGGCAGGCCTCGTCGGGCACGTCGTCCACGATCCGTGCACACAACGCCTCGACCACGCCGGGCGCCTGCGCCAGCACGTCGGGCTCAGCACCCTCGGCCACCGCCTCCGCAAGCATCGCCAGAGCGAGCGGAAAGCCACGGCCGAGCCGCGTCACGGTGGCGCCAGCCGGACCGGACACTCCGAGCCGGTCGAGCAGGGCCAGCGCCTCCTCGTCGGTCAGCCCGGTGAGCTCGTGGACGGTCGCCAGCTGTCGCCAGCCGGGGTCCAGCCACCACTCGGATGAGGGAGCGTCGCGGCCGGCGAGCACGGTGACGGCGCCGGCGGGTCGCGACGGCAACAGCACGTCGCGGAACCAGCGGTCGATCGGCGCCAGCAGCTCGTAGCCGTCGACCAGCAGCAGATCGGGGTCGTCACCCACGGCCTGCGCTCGGAGCGCCGCGAGCACGGACTCGGCCGTCCCCTCGAGCTCGCGCGCGTCGAGATAGACCGCGGAGCGATCGAGCGTCCTCGCCTCTCGGGCGAGGGCGTCCAGCAGCGTCGACTTCCCGATGCCGCCGGGACCGTGGACCAGGTGAACCCGCGCGGGCGACCGGCCCTCGAGAGACCGCCGTACGGCGGCCACCTCCTCGTGACGCCCCACGAAGCCCTGGGCGCGGGCGGCGTCGAGCGCCTCGCTGGTGCGCGCGACGGACCCGCCCGGCGTCCGATCCATCTGAGCCAGCCTAGTACCGGTCGCCGCGCAGAAGCATGGCTACTGGTGTGTACGACGCGCCAGGCGCGCCGTACACACCAGTAGGTTTCCCCCGGCATCAACCGATCAGCGAGCCACCAGGTCGTAGGGCTTCTGGTTCGCGTCGATGGTGATGAGATAGCCACCGTTGGAGAGTGCCGACGGCACCGTGATGGTGCGGGTGCTGACCGGCTTGGTCCCGGTCACGTCGATCTCGGTGATGGTGCCTTCGCCACCACGGGTCACGAAGACGTGGTCCCCGTCAGGAGTGGCGGTGAGGTAGCGGGTGGCCTTCCCGGTCGTCGGCTCCCCGGCGACGGGCCCATTCTCGAGAGGCTCGAGGGCCACACTCTTCAGGCCGCCGGTGTAGGCGTCGGTGCGGGTGTTGCGCTTGAGCAGCAGCAGTTTGTCGCCCGAGCCGCTGGTGAGAGCCACCGCGGCGTAGTCGTCGGTGGGGGTCACGCGGGTGGCGCTGCCCTCCCCGAGCACTACGGTCCGCAGGCCAGCCCGACGGGTGGAGCCGATGGTGAGGTAGGCCGGGGTCTGGTCCCAGGTCGTGCCGACCTCGGTGGCTCCGGCGTGCGAGCCCAGGGCCGTGGTGCCATCGGGAGCCATCGCCGGTCGGTAACTCTCGACGCTCGGTCGCGGGTAGAGCGAGAAGGCCGAGGCGCCGAATCCACTCTTGGTGATGCGCACGGTCTGGTGGCCGAGGGCGACGGTGCTCCCCACCACGGTGCCGTCCGCGGAGACGATCGGGCCGTGCGGGTAGGCGGACAGTGCGGTCCTTGCGAAGGCCTTCGGGTGGCTCCGCCCGGCCATGATGTCGGAGACTCGGTAGGCGTCCAGGTGCCCGCCTGCACTGACCACGAGCCGCAGCGGCTGGCCGACGAGGAAGACCTCCATCTCCTCGTTGGAGAGGCCGGAAGGTGTCTGGACTGCGGAGACCGTGAGCTCGGCGGTGTGACTGCGGCCGGTGCGCAGGTCAACGATGGTCGCCTGCTGGGTCGTGGAGCCGTCGAAGTCCGAGCCGACGGCGACGTAACGGTGAGTCGGGTCGGCGGCCATCCAGCCCGCGCGCTCCCACTCTCCGTCGGGGTTCGGGATCGGGTAGTGCGCGATGATGCGCGGGACGCCGGCCGAGTTGACCTTCACCACGTCGAGCTCCGGCTTCGACTCGTCCATGAACGCCACCTTGCCGCCACCGAGCTGCAGGGTGCCCGCGTGCGTGCCAAGCTCCACGTTGCTCAGCGTGCCGGTGACCTGGCCGGAGTCGGCGCCGACGACATAGACCTGCTCGGCCACAGTGTCGGCGACGAGCAACCACTCCTGCGCGGCGCCACGTTGTCGATCCTGAGCCGGCTGGGCGACCGCGCTTGTCGGGGTGAGTGCGGCGATGGTCAGGGCGCCGGCCAGCATGGCAGCTGCCGGTCGCCAAGACGGGACTCGCATGGTTCCTCCTGTGATCGTAATGAAAATGAGAATCATTAATATCATGAAGTGGAGAGAGGCATACGACCGGGTCACCGCAATCGTCAGAAGAGTCCGAGCAGGTTGAGAGGGCACGGCAGCCCCCAACGGCGCGACCTCGTCGTGGATGAGCGCGGCTCGGTCGCGGCCGCCGAGGCGACGCGTCCGATCGCCTGGGTCAGCGGATGGCTTGTGAGATCGCGTCGAAGGCACGCAGGGTGGAGAAGAGCTTCCAGGCGTGCTGTGGCTCGGGCCAACTGGACAGCTTGGCGCCGACGACTCCGGTGGCGGGGTTGACGTAGATCATCTGGCCGTGGATGCCGAGGCAGACGAGGATGTCGCGGTCAGGGTAGGGAAGCCAGAACTGGTTGCGATACATCCCACCGGGCATCAGCGTCTCGCTCGGGCTGGCGGCGAACGCCTCGCGCGAGTCGGGATCGCCGCGGAAGGTGTCGTGGAGCCAACCCGGGGAGACGACCTGCTCTCCGGTCAGGGAGGTGCCGCCCCGCGCGAGCATGGCCCCGAAGCGGACCAGATCCCGCAGGGTGGCGCAGATGCCGCCGTCGAACATGCCCGCGCCGGCCGAGTCGACGGCAATCGTCGCGTCGTGCTCGGCGCCCAAGGGGCTCCAGAGCAGCCGAGACATCAAGGTGGGCATCCGCTCTCCGGCAGCGGCCTCGCAGATCCAGCCGAGGACGTCGGTCTCACCGCTGCGGTACTCGAAGGGGCCGCCGTGGGCATCCTTCTGCTCCAAGGTGAGCAGGAAGTCATACATCGTGTGGGGGACCGTCGGGTCCCTGCGTGGCGCCCAGCCGATCGCCTGCTCGAGGACTCGCACCTCGGCATCGGGGTCGAGGTACTCCTCGGAGAACCGGATCCCCGAGCGCATGTCGAGCAGATGGCGCACCGTCGCGCCGGCGTACCCGCTTCGTCCCAGATCGGGCACATAGGTCGTGAGTGGGGCGGTCGGGTCGAGGAGGCCGCGGTCCACCAGGGCGCCGGCGACGGTCCCGATCAGGGACTTGCTCACCGACATCAGCAGATGCCGTCGGTCGGGGTCCATGCCTTGCGGATAGTGCTCGGCGACGACCTCGCGGTGTCGCGTCACGATCCAGCCGTCGGTGTCGGTCGCGGCCATGATCTCGCCGACCTCGAGCACGGTGCCGTCGTAGAGCGTCACCTGGATCGCGGTCAGGTCAGAGACGGCATGCGCGAGCGTAGCGACCGGACCGACTCCTCGGGAGATCACCGCGGTGGGGAAGAGGTCCTCGATGTGCTGGAAGGCCCAGTGCAGTTGCGGCGCTGTCTGCCAGTTCTCCAGAGTGACCGGTCTGTCGAGGATCACCGGGCCGTCCGACTGGCCAGCCTGCTCTCCGGGCCCCACGGTGCTTCCCGACCTCCTTTGTTTGGGGCCTGACCCGTGGATCCCACCAGACGGATGTCACCCGGCCCAACGGCGACCGAGTCTAACTCGCAGCAACGGCACTTCCCTTGACCGCCCCGGGCCGTTCGGTGACCGATGCTGCGACCTCCTCGACGGGCTCGACGGTCTGCTCGGGGAGGGGTGCCTCGGCGACCTCGGCCGGAGCAGCAAGCGGAACGCCGGTGTAGTAGGCGCGCACTGAGTCGATCAGGTGCTTGGCCCTGATGGTGAGCCGAGTGGGTCGACCGGGCTTCCCGGTCTGCAGCCGCCCCTTGGTGACCAGGACGCCGAGGTCGGCACCCTTCCAGCGATAGTCGCCGGCCCCGTAGATCCGCAAGAAGAACGCCTCGTTGTCGTTCTGGAGCTGGTGCCAGTCGAGGGCGGCCCGTTGGTAGATCAGGGTGCCGTTGCCGTCGAGGGTGTAGGCGCCGGTCGGCGCGGCGGTGAGGATCTGCTCCACCTCGGGTGCCGTCTCCTTGATGATCATCTGCGACCACAGGTCGACAGCCGCCAACTCCTGCCAGCGCTGGTTGATCTCTTCAGCGTCGAGGTCAAAGTCGACGTCGAGGAACTCCAGGAGGTGGAAGAGGAACAGGGGCACATCGGCGTAGGCGCCCGCTGTCACGTTGGTGATCGAGGAGGCGCCGCTGATGCGTGGGTTGAGCTCTCCGAGATAGACCTCGTCGGCGTCGACATCGACCAGCACGTCGACCTCGAAGAAGCCGCGGTAGCCTTCCTGGCCGAGCCTGTCGCCGAGGCGGCGCACCAGCGTTGCCGCCCGGCTCCGCAGGTCGCCGGTGAGCACCTCGGGGAACATCTCGTTGCCACACCAACCACCGCGGTACGGCGTGAGCTTGCGGTGTCCGGTCAGCTCCGACATGAAAGGACCAACGATCGTGCCGGAGCTGGTGAGGACGGCCTCGACGGCTACCGGTCGATTGTTGATCCGCTTCATCACCTTGACCTCGTGGCCCACGATGTCCTTGCGGTGCTTGCGCCAGTCGCTCTCGGAGGCGATGAAGAAGGTGGTCTTGCCGGAGTCGCCGTACGCCGTCTGCACGACTAGGTCGTTGCCGAGCCCGGCCCCCTTGGCAGCCTTCATGAGGCCCTCGAAGTCCTCGACGGTCGCCAGCACGTTGGGCACGCTGGGCACCCCGACCTCGTTGCCTAGGCGGGTGGTCACCAACTTGGAGTCGAGGTGGGCCCGCAGTTCTGCGGATGGCAGGATCAGGTCATAGCCGAGCTCGTCACAGATCCGCTCGGTCTCCTGGTCGAAGAAGACCATCGCGATCTTCGGCCGCACGCCCGGCTTGGCGCGGGCGCTGATGAAGGCGCGCACCTCGGGATTCTCCAACAGCCAGTTGTTGATGTGTTCGCCGCTCTCGAACTCGACGTACGGCTTGTACCTCGGCGTGAAGACCCGCGGATGCGCGCCGTCCCAGGCGTCGTAGTAGGTGATGTAGCTGAAGTTGCGGACCCAGCGGTCCAGGCCGAGGAGGTTGAAGGGCGTCGCCCCCACGAAGTAGATCGGCACGTCGTTGGTGCGGAAGAAGTGGCGAACCTCGGAGATGTTCCGCAGTGGGCGACGGCCGGTGCCGCGGGGGGCGGCTGGAGCGAAGGCGGCGTCCATCGCCATCGTTGCGACCGGCTCTGACCCCGTTGGCATAGCGACCGAGCTCTCGGGTGCCGCTGCGCGCTTCCTCGGCGCGGTCTTCTTCGCGGCGGTTTTCTTGGTCGACGCAGCCTTCTTCGCCACGCCGCGCTTCTGCGCCGCGCTCGCCCGTCGGCGCGGTGTGGGCTTGTCCGGATCCTTGGTGGGGGCAGCCATAGTGGATCCTTCCGTCGGGGGTGGACGTGATTCGGTCAGGATGACGACGAGCGCAACCCGTCGCAGCTCGTGACCGCATGGTGGTCGGCGCGTCTGTAGCGTCAGTGTGATGCCGGCGGCGCAAGGCTCTCCTGGTCGGCGGCCCGGACCAGAGCGTCGGCCGCGCGCACCAGGGCGAGATGTGAGAAGGCTTGCGGAGTGTTGCCGACATGCCGATGACCCTCGACGTCGTACTCCTCCGAGAGCATGCCCACATCATTGGCGAGCCCGCACAGTCGATCCATGAGTCTCCTCGCCTCGGGCGTTCACCCCGTCGCCGCATACTGCTGGACCAGCCAGAACGAACAGGCGAGGAACGATGCTCAGCCCCGGCCAGTCCGTCCACGCCTGCCTCAGTGCGGTAGCGGTGCACTAGCCCGTCTGCCAACAACACGCGCTCGATCTCAGCGACGGTGCCGAGCATCCGCGGGTCATTCGCTGCGCAGAAGCCGACCTGCGGCAAGATCAACAAGGCCGCATCAACCTCGGTCGATCCGTAGGACTGTGTGAAATGGCCGCGGGCGGCGTTGTAGCCCTGCTCGTCGATCTCTGCGTGGAGCTGGTCGCGCAACTGCTCCCATAGCTCGACCGGGCCGTCGAGGCCGTGATCGCGGACCGCGCGGACGGCCCGGTCGAAGGCCGCCCACACCATGACTCGGGAGTGGGTGAACATCCGCGGATCCCCGCGGATCTCCCAGATGCCGTTGTCGGGCCGCTCCAGCTGATCGTGGACGTGGGAGAGCAGGGCGCACTCCAGCGGCCAGGAGAATGCCGACTCCTGAAGGCCGGCCGCGCGGGCGGCGCTCAGCGCCACGAGCACTTCACCGACGACATCTGCTTGATACTGCTCCGCCGCGCCGTTCCCGATTCGCACCGGGCTGGCGCCGTCGTATCCGGGCAGGCTGGCCAGCTCCCGTTCCCACAGATCCCGCTCGCCGTCGACGCCGTAGACGATCTGCATCTGGGCGATGGCGGCGTCGCAGGGGAGTGGGTCGGCCGCGTCGTGGTGAGCGGCATACCAGGTCAGAGTGATGTCGACAGTCTGACCGGCCCTCACGGTCACCGCTCTACTGCGCGCGTGGTTGTCCGCATCGAGCCTTGCCCCGCGGATGACCAGCGCATCTGGTCCGGCGATCGCATGCAGCTCCGGCGAGTGGGCGCTGCCGACCTGGCGAACCCACGGGAGTGCGCGGGCATAGTCGAAGCGCAGCTGCAGTCGGTGAGTGAAGTCCACCGTGCCGCTGATTCCCACGATCCGGCGGACGAGGTCGATGCGGCGGACCACGTCGAGACGTCGCTGATCGATCGGCATCACATCATGCACCTCGGCAACGCCGGACGCCGTCTCCCACCGGGTGACGAGTTCGAAGCTGTCGCCTTCGTAGTGCCGAGTGCAGGTCGCCTCGATCTCGGCCGGGCGAAGGCCCCAGTGGCCGTGCCCGTCGTCGCCCAGAAGGCCACCGAAGACAGAGCCAGCGTCGAACCGGGGGAGACACAGCCAGTCGATGCTGCCGTCGCGGGAGACGAGCGCGGCGGTTCGGCAGTCACTCAGGAGCGCATAGTCTTCGATCGGAGCGGGCATCAATGACGATCATTGCAGGCGACTGGCCTGCCCAGGATCCCGGCGACGCAAGAGTGACTAGGCTGCCCCGGTGACCCCGGCAGGGGTCCGGTCGACAAGGAGGACGACGTGTCCGAGTCCACGACTTCAGTCGAGTCGCACGACTACCAGATGTTCGTCGATGGGAGGTGGCAGGCAGCGGCGGCGGGAGCGACCGCGCAGGCGTGGAGCCCGGCGACCGGAGAGGTGATCGGCACCGTCCCCGACGGCGATCGCGACGATGCTCGGACGGCGATCGCCGCCGCCAGGCGGGCTGCGCCTGTGTGGGAGCGGTTGTCCGCCTTCGATCGGGCCACCATGCTGCACCGGGTCGCGGACGTCATCGAGAGTCGCCGCGACCATCTGGCGCGCACCCTCACCCTGGACCAGGGCAAGCCGCTGCGGACCGAGGCGTACGACGAGGTGGCCGAGCTGGTGCTCTACTGGCGGATGGCGGCCGAGGACGGCAAGCGCCTGGGCGGTTTCCTCCCCAACTCGGCGAGCACCGGCAAGCGTGCTCTCCTGGTGCGTCGGCCGCTGGGTGTGGTGGGGGTGATCTCGCCGTGGAACTGGCCCTACACGATGCCCTCGGAGCTCGTCGCGCCAGCGCTCGGTGCGGGCAACACCGTGGTCTGGACACCGGCGCCGTCAACATCGGTGTGTGCCGTCGCGCTGGCCGAGTGTGTGGCCGAGGCGGACCTGCCGGCGGGTGTGTTCAATCTGGTCACCGGCCCCGGCCCGGTCGTGGGTGACGAGATCGCCCGCAGTGCGGACACCGATGCGGTGGCCTTCATCGGCTCCACCGCTACCGGTCGACTGGTCGCCGCTGCGGCGGCAGGGAAGCCTGCCGTGCTCGAGATGGGCGGCAACGGTCCCATCGTCGTGATGGACGACGCCGACCTCGACCGGGCGGTCGAAGGAGTCGTCGGGGCTTGCTTCTTGTGCGCAGGGCAGTCCTGCACGGCCGGGGAGCGGCTCTTGGTGCACGAGCGGGTGCGCGAGGAGTTCACCGACCGGCTCGCCGCCGCCGTTCAGGCCCAGGTGCACCTGGGTGACCCGTTCGACGACGCCACCACGATGGGTCCGCTGAACAACGCCGGCGTGGCGGTGAAGATGGACGAGCACGTGGCGGACGCCATCGACCGTGGCGCCACGGTCGTCACCGGCGGTGCACGCGAGGCCGGCCGCCCGACGGACCTCTACTGGGAGCCCACGGTGCTCAGCGGCGTCCCGGCCGACGCCGTCGCCGCCACCGAGGAGACCTTCGGACCGATCGCTCCGGTGGTCTCGATCTCGTCTCTGGACGAGGCGATCGCGCTGACGAATGCCTCGCCGTACGGCCTGTTGGCCGGCATCTACACGCGCGACCTCGCCACCGGGATGGCCTTCGCGGACGCGGTGCGGACGGGTTGGGTCAATATCAACGAGTCGTCGAACTACTGGGAGAGCCACTTGCCGTTCGGCGGTCGCTCCGGCACCGACAGCGGCCGCGGCCGAGTCGGCGGTGCCCACGTCCTAGAAGCGTTCTCCGAGCTGCAGACCGTCATCATCGGATAACGCCGACCCGGCTCGACGGGGTTGTAGGAGCGAGCCTGGAGGTCGAGCCTGGAGGTCCGGGGCCCCGCATGTCGATGACATGATCGAGGCATGAGTGAGACAGCGGAGCTCGCGCCGTCGGGCGTGGTGGTGGGAGACGACGGGTCGGCCAACGCGCGAGCGGCCGTCGAGTTCGCGGCGGAGGAGGCAACCAGGCGTGGCCTGCCTCTGCATGTCATCCGCTGCTACTCGATGTCGACCGCGCCGCGGCCCGACGGCCTGCCGTTCGGCTACGTCCCCTCCGAGGCCGAGCTCGGAGAGTCGCTTCGCGCCTTCCTCGAGAAGCAATGGGCGGGCCTGGCCGCACCCAGTGTCGAGGTGCATGTCGTCGCCGCGCCCGCCGCCCAGACGCTGATCTCCGCCGGTGACACCGCTACCGTGCTGGTCGTCGGCGCCTGTGGTCAGGGCCGGCTCGAGGGCCTCCTGCTCGGCTCGGTGGCGGACAAGGTCGTCCGGCTGACCTCCTGTCCGGTCATCGTGGTGAAGAGAACTCGCGATCTCCAGGGAACCTAGGGCATCACGCCCGAGTGGACCGTTCGGTCCCGGCCAGCGGGGATCGCGACCGCGGTCTGGGCGACAGCCAGCGCGGCGATCAGGATCAAGGTGGCCTGCCAGCTCCCGGTGCGCTGACCGAGGTAGCCGGCGACGACCGGCCCCGCCGCGGCGAACAGGTAGCCCAGCGACTGGGTCATGCCGGACAGTTGGGTGGTCTCCTGGTGGTTGCGCCCGCGCAGACTGATCAAGGAGAGTGCCAGCACCAGCGAGGACCCGCTGCCGAATCCGGCCACGACCACCCACAGCAGCGCCAAATCGGGCACGAACAGTAGACCCAGCGCAGCGATGACAACCGGGACACTCGATGTCACGGCAGCCACGACCTGGTTGTCGGGGCGCCGCATCAGCCGGGGGATCGCCAGGCCAGCCAGCAGTCCGACAAGCTGGTAGCTGAACAGGTGCAGCCCGGCCTCTCCCGCGGAGAGGCCGGCCGAGGTCTCGATGGTGGGCAGCCAGGTCACCATCACGTAGAAGATCGTGGACTGCAGACCCATGAACGCGGTCAGAAGCCACGCCATCGGCTGTCGCCACACGCTGACCGGCGGGTGGCCATCGCTCGGCTGGGGCTCCACCACGCTCGCGCCCGAGCGGGCTCGAGGCAACCACAACACCGCAACAACGAGCGCCGGCAACGCCCAGAAGCCGAGCGCCCCTCGCCAATCCGTCGCAGCGGCCAGCGGCACCGCCACCGCGGAGGCGACGGCCGCGCCGACTCCCATGCAGGCCGAGTAGATGCCGGTGGCGCGGGAGACGTTCGAGGCGTAGTCCTGCTTCACGATCGCCGGCACCAGCACGTTGCCGACCGCGATCGCGGATCCGATCACGAGGGTGCCGAGCCACAGACCGACCGAGCCGGTGTAGGAGCGGAGTCCGATGCCGCCGGCGAGGACCAGCAGCCCGGCCAACATGGCGCGGTCGGCGCCCCACCTAGTGGAGAGCTGGTGCACGAGCGGGGAGACCATGGCGAACGCGACCAGTGGCAGCGCCCCGAGCAGGCCCAACATCCCCTCGCTGAGTCCCTCGTCGTCGCCGATGTGCGGCAGCAGCGGTCCGACCACGGTGAGCGAGGGCCGCAGATTCAGGGTCACCAGGAAGACCAGGGCTGCGATCATCGGCGCCCATCGGTGAATCCGGCCCTCCCCGGCGCTTCCGGTGGACGACGTTGGTCTCACGAAGGGGCCATCAGTTGGGGTGCCATCACCGAGATCAACTCGTAGGCCACGCGTGCGGCAGCGATGCCGGTGATCTCGGCGTGGTCGTACGCCGGCGCGACCTCGACGATGTCGGCACCCACGAGGCGCAGCCCGGC
The DNA here is from genome assembly GCF_047602075.1 of Nocardioides sp. Taxonomy (GTDB): domain Bacteria; phylum Actinomycetota; class Actinomycetes; order Propionibacteriales; family Nocardioidaceae; genus Nocardioides. Next base: position 1,346,680 of record NZ_JASGIF010000001.1, on the reverse strand, counting down.
CAAGCCGCGCAGGAAGGCGAGCAACTCGCGTGAGGCGAGCCCGCCCGCCTCTGGTGTGCCCGTGCCGGGCGCAAAGCCGGGATCGAGCACGTCGATGTCAACCGACACGTAGATTGGTCCCGATCCGAGCCGGGCTCGCATCCGCTCCACCAGCGTCGATACCGGCAGGGTGAGCAGGCTGTCGGCGGTGATGATCTGGAAGCCCAGGGCACCGTCTTGGACCAAGTCGTCAGCGGCGTACAGAGGACCGCGAATGCCCACGTGCAGGCACCGCTCAGGGTCGAGGAGGCCCTCCTCGCTCGCCCTGCGGAACGGCGTCCCGTGGGTGTACGGCGCCCCGAAGTAGGTGTCCCAGGTGTCCAGGTGAGCATCGAAGTGAAGCACGCCGATCGGGCCATGTGCCGAGGCCGCAGCACGCAGGAGCGGCAGCGCGATGGTGTGGTCGCCGCCCAGGGTGAGCAGTCGCGTTCCTCCCGAGGAGAGGTCGCCTGCGCCCGCTTGCACCTCGGTGATCGCGGCGTCGATGTCGAAGGGGTTGACCGCGATGTCGCCGGCGTCGGCGACTTGCTGGTGGGCGAAGGGTGCCAGCCCCAGCGCGGGGTTGAAGGGGCGTAGCAACTTGGAGGCTGCTCGGATATGGGCCGGGCCGAACCGGGCGCCTGGTCGATAGCTGACCCCACTGTCGAACGGGACACCGACCACTGCGATATCTGCGTGCGAGACCTGGTCCAGGCGAGGCAACCGGGCGAAGGTCGGTGTGCCTGCGAAGCGTGGGACCCGGGAGGAGTCCTCAGGTCCGAGAATGTCGGCCACGCTCACTCCTTGGTGTCTGGTCCGCCGAACGACGCCTGGCTGGCGACCTGGTCGCTGATGGCGTCGAACATCGCCAGAGCGCCGTTGCCCTGCCAGTTCGCCGGGGTCACCGGATCGGCGGGCAGCGTCTGCTCGGACATGGAGGTCGTCCCCTCGGGTCGGGTCTACCCGGGCATCCTGCCCGACGACCCGACCCCGAGCGCTACCGGGCGTCCGCCTCCAAGGCTCGGGTCCGGGTGCTCGCCGGGTTGCCGGGCGCTGGTGGTCGCTCCGGTCACCGCTTTCACAAGGTATCTCGGTATGCCCGCACTTCTCATTGCGTATGCGCCGTGAGAGGTGACGTCTTCCCCACCTAACTTGATGAACCAGCGACGGGTGTGACTGGCGGGATCGCAGCAGGGATAGGGTCCGCCGCTTGGGCCGAAACTGCATCTCGGCCCGTCTGGTGCGCGGTTGTGGGGGGTGAGTGCCAGGTAGACCCGGCACGCAGCACCCACAGGGGCGCAGGAGGCGCAAGAACACCGCAGCAGATCGCGACATTGCCTCGGCCGCGCTCTGGGTTGATGATGGGCGGATGTGCGCCAGCCTGCTCGAGGTCATGCGAGCCGGCCCGGTGATCCTCGACGGCGGGCTGGCGACCAGGCTCGAGGAGCGCGGCCACGAGTTGACTGACGATCTGTGGTCAGCTCGCCTGTTGGTCGACGACCCAGCCGAGATCGTGGCCGCCCACCTTGACTACTTTGCCGCTGGTGCTCAGGTCGCGACGACGGCGTCGTACCAGGTCTCCTACGAGGGGATGTCCCAGCGCGGCGTTGATCGAGCCGGGGCCAACCGTCTGCTGCAACGCAGCATCGCCCTCGCCAGAGAGGCAGCGCTGACCTTCGACGACGACAGGCCGCGATGGGTGGCTGCTTCGGTAGGGCCGTACGGCGCGGCGCTGGCGGACGGTTCGGAGTACACCGGTGACTACGGGCTGACCGTGCAGCAGCTGCGGGCCTGGCACCGGCCGCGACTGGCGGTGCTTGCCGAGGGGGGAGCGGACGTGCTCGCGCTGGAGACGCTGCCATCGCTGGCAGAGGCGGAGGCTCTGCTGACCGAGATCGCGGGCACGGGCGTCCCCTGTTGGCTGTCCATGACGGCCGACGAGGACACCACGCGTCGGGGCGAGCCGATCGCCGAGGCGTTTGCGATGGCCGGCGACGTGCCCGAGGTCATTGCTGTGGGAGTCAACTGCTGTGAGGCCATCGCCGCGCGGGCGTTGGTGTCACAGGCTGCTCGACTGTCCGGGAAGCCTGTGGTCGTCTACCCCAACAGTGGCGAGGGTTGGGACGACTCGTCGCGATCCTGGATCGGCGAGGGCGACTTCAAGCCCACGGCGGCGCGGGACTGGGTGCGTGACGGCGCGCGCCTGGTCGGCGGCTGCTGCCGGGTCGGGCCCGAGCAGATCGCCGGGATCGCAGACGCCCTTCTCGAGCCGGTCTGAGCTCAACGGTGAGTCCCGTCAGGTGATGGTCAGCCCACCGTCGACCGGGATGGTCTGACCGGTGACGTAGCCACCTGCGGGCGAGACCAACCAGACCAAGGTGGCGGCGAGCTCCTGCGCCTCGCCTTTGCGCGCGGCCGGAATCCGCGCGCCCATCGCGTCCAGATAGCCAGCGGGGTACTGATCGGTCATCTCGGAGGCGAAGAAGCCAGGCGCCAGCGCGTTGACGCGGATGCCCTTGCGGCCGGTCCACTGCTGAGCGAGGTCGCGGGTCAGTCCGATCAGAGCCGCCTTGCTGGCGGCGTACGCCGCCTGCGGCAGTCCCGCTGTGGTGATCGCGAGGATCGAGGAGATGTTGACGATGCTGGCGCCCTCACCCATCACCCGGCCGCAGGCCTGCGCCATCCAGTAGCAGCCGTTGAGGTTGACGTCGATGACTTGGCGGAACTGTTCGGGCGTCTCGCGAGTGGCCGGGACGGCGGTGCCGATGCCGGCGTTGTTGACCAGGATGTCCACCCTGCCGAAGCGCTCCATCGTCGCGTCCACCAGCGTCTGGCACTGCGCGGGGTCGGCGACGTCGGTGGCTACGGCGATCGCCTCCCGGCCGGCCGCCCTGACCAGCTCCTGGGTGTCGGCGAGCCGGTCCACCCGACGGGCGCCCAGGGCCACATCGGCGCCGGCCTCGGCGAGCGCCTGGGCAAAGGCCACGCCAAGACCGCTCGAGGCGCCGGTCACGATGGCCACCTTGTCATCAAGCCTGAACAGGTCGCTGATCATGGTGCGGACTCTAGCGACCGAGGATCGCGGCGCGCAGCAGGCGGAATCGATCAGTGGTTCCCTAACCCGCCGGTGCGAGGATCCTGAGGCCAGCACGACGCGCGGCATCCTGCAGTTCTTGGTCATACGTGGCGATCTCGTCGACGCCCAAGCGGAGTGCGACCTCGAGATGGATCGCATCGTTTGATCGCAACGGTGAATGCATACCGGCGCCGAGCATGTCGCCTCGGGTGAGATCGAAGAGGTCAACAGCCGCGAGCACCTGGTTGACCTCGGTGACGACGAGCACCGAGGGGTGTCGTCCAGCGGCGCAGTGAAGCTCGGCGTGCAACAGGAACGAGGAGACCAGACGCCGGTCGGGGTCATTGCCGATCAGGGTGGCGGCGAAGGCGGCCGACTCGGATTCCTCGATCAGCAATTTCATGGCTGCCGAGGCATCGAGGTAGCACACGGTCGCCGCGGCGAAGGGGACGCTCACCAGCGCCCTCGACTGTCCTCGAGAATCTGAGCTGTCGAGACGGCGGACTTGCTTCGTCTGACGTCACGCAGGGCGGAGGGCGAGGCCGTTGCCCGGCGGAGCTCTCCGCGAGCCGCCGCGTCGTCGAGGCCGGATCGGACGGGTGGTGGAGTGAGCCAGGCGACCACCGTGCCGTTGTTGGTGACTGCGAAGGTCTCGCCTGCCGCGGTGCGGCGGAGGTACTCTCCGCTGTTGTTGCGCATCTCGCGCTGGCTGATCGTCTCCACTCACCAAGCGTAGCACCATGTAGCACGCTCGGCCCCGGGGGCGGAAGAGCCAGCGCCCGCGGTCAGGGCTGCGGGGTTCCGGTCGGGGCCGAACCCCGCTAACCTCCGAACATGATCTCGGTTCTACCTCTCGCTGCAACGCCCCAGCTTTCCGACGCTTCCAACCTGCAGCTCACCCTGGCTGCGCTGGCGGGCATCGCCACCGTGGTCGTCTTGATCACGGTGGTCAAGCTGCATCCGTTCGTCTCGCTAATCCTCGGCGCCGCGGTGGTCGCGCTGGTTGCCTGGATCCCGGGTGCGGAGGCGGTGCAGAGTTTCACCTTCGGGGCGATCAACCCCAACGGCGGCTTCGCCGGCACGGCAGGCTCGGTCGCGCTGCTGATCGCGCTGGGCGCCATGCTCGGCCAGATCCTGATCGACTCCGGCGGCGCCAACCGCGTCGTCGACACCATCAGCGATCGACTGAGCGGCTCGGTGCTGCCCTGGGGGATGGCGCTGATGGCCGCCCTGATCGGCCTGCCGATGTTCTTCGAGATCGGCGTGGTCATCTTGGTGCCGATCGTGCTGATGGTCGCCCGCCGGTCGGGGCAGCGGCTGATGCTGATCGGCATTCCGGCTCTGGCCGGCCTCTCGGTGCTGCATGGCCTGGTGCCACCGCACCCCGGCCCCGAGGTCGCCATCTCGTCGTTGAACGCCGACCAGGGTCGCACGCTGCTGTTCGGGCTGATCGTCGCCGTGCCCACCCTGATCATCTGTGGCCCGTTGCTGGCACGGTTCATCGACCGACTGGTGCCGCTGGAGGCGCCGCCGCTGCCGGAGGGTGCGGAGGACAACGCCGATCTGCACACCGGCGCGACCCGTCGTCCCGGGTTCGGCCGCTCGGTCGCGATGCTGCTGCTGCCGGTCGTCCTGATGCTCCCGGCGGCGATCATCAACCTGTCCGTCCATGACCCCGAGAACCAGGTCCGGCAGATCCTCGACGTGATCGGCACCCCGTCGGTCGCCCTGCTGATCACCGTGTGCGTGGCCTACTTCGTGCTCGGCCTGGGTAGTGGCATGAGCAGCGCCCAGGCCAGTGACGCGCTGGGCCGCGGCCTTCCCGGCATTGCCGGCATCATGTTGATCGTCTGCGCTGGCGGCGGCTTCAAGCAGGTGCTGGTCGACGCGGGCGTCGGCAACGTGATCGCGGACTGGGCCACCGACCAGAACATCAGCGTGTTGGTGCTGGGCTGGCTGGTCGCGGTCGGCATCCGACTGGCCACCGGCTCGGCAACGGTCGCCACGGTGACCGCAGCCGGCATCGTCAGCGGCCTGGGCGCCGACCTCTCGGCCAACCACCTCGCACTGCTGGTGTTGGCGATCGGCTGTGGCTCGCTGTTCTTCTCCCACGTCAACGACGCGGGCTTCTGGCTGGTGAAGGAGTACTTCGGGATGACGGTTGGTCAGACGATCAGGTCTTGGTCGCTGATGGAGACCGCGATCTCGGTGGTCGGCTTCGTGCTGGTGATGCTGCTGAGCCTGGTCACCTAGCTCTTGCTCGGTGAGGACCGGAGCAGGAGCCGTCAGAGAGGAGTGTCGCGCACATGACACGCGGGATCGCCTTGGAGGACGCCGTACCTCCCTTGGTGCTCGCCCTCGACGTCGGCTCGACCGCCTGCCGGGGAGCGTTGTACGACGCCGCCGGCAGGCCGGTGGACAAGCGGGTGAAGATGCCGCACACGTTCACCTCCGCGCCCGATGGCACGTCGGTCATCGATCCGGACCAGGTGGCGAGCGAGATCATCGGGCTGCTCGACCAGCTCGCTGCTCGGGTCGAGCCCGGGACCGTGGGTGGGATCGCTTTCGACACCTTTGCCTCGTCGCTGGTCGCGGTCGACGACGACGGCCGGGCACTCACGCCGTGCTTCACCTACGCCGACGGTCGCTGCGCCGCCGAGGTCGACGGGCTTCGCGAGGAGGTCGACGAGCTGGAGCTCCAGCAGCGCACCGGGACTCGCATCCACAGCAGCTACTGGCCGGCCCGGCTGCGTTGGCTGACCCGCACGGAGCCGGGTCTGCGCGCTCGGCAGTACCTGTCGCTCGGTGACTACGTCTACCGGCGTGTCCTCGGCGAGACCTTCACCGGCACCTCGACGGCGGCGTGGACGGGGCTGATCGACCGGCGCAGCTGTGACTGGTCACCAGAAATGGTCCGGCTCAGCGGCATCGAGGTGGATCAGCTGCCACCCATCCGGCACCTCGACGAACCGTTCGAACCGACCGGCGAGAGCGCTCGGCGGGTCGCCCAGCGGTGGCCGGCCCTTGCCGGCGCCCAGTGGTTCGCACCCGTCGCGGACGGGCTCTCCGCCAACGTCGGCCTCGGCGCCAGCGACGCCACCATGATCGGGGCGAGCGGTGCCACCAGTGGCGCCCTGCGGGTGCTCGTCGACCGGTTGCCGGCCGACCTGCCGACGGGGCTGTGGTGCTACGCGGTCTCCCGGGACCGATGGCTGCTCGGGGGAGCGCTCAACGACGTGGGCCGGGCCACCGACTGGCTGGACGCCAACCTCGACCCGGCGCGGCTCGCTGACGAGCGGGTGAGTGCGGCGTTGCTCGCCGATCCGGTGCCGGGCACGCCCCTGGTGCTGCCTTTCCTGACCGGTGAGCGCAGTACGGGTTGGGCAAGCGACGCGCGCGGGATCCTGATCGGCGTGACCGCCGCGACTGGTGCGATCGAGCTCTATCGCGGTATGGCCGAGGGGATTGCGCTGAGCTTTGCCCGCGTTGCCGCCGAGCTTCGAGCTGCCTCGCCTCGTGCGGAGGGAGTTGCCGCCGGTGGACGGGTCGCGGTCGCTAGGCCAGAGTTGTTCCAGATCGTCAGCGATGTGATCGGGGTGCCGATCAAGATTGTCGACGCCAAACGGTCCACGCTGCTGGGCACTGCCCACCTCGCGCTCGACACGCTTGCGCCTGGCCGTGAGCGCTACCAGTTCCCACCCGGTCACACTTGTGAGCCGGTCGCTGGCCGTGAGCAGTACTACGCGGAGCGGCTCGCCAACTTCGAGCGGGTGTACGACGCCCTCATCCGGCGGTAGCGGGACCCATCCCGTTGCGGAGCAGGTTGCCGCGACCGGTGGGCCAGGGCAGGCAGTTCGTGCCCGAGCCGGGGACGTTGAAGACGTCCAGGCCGTGGTCGAGGGTGCTGGCCACGATCTCCAACGAACCGTTGCCGGTGAGGTCGCCGATCGAGGGCGCCGCCGGGATGCCGATCCCGTTGCCGTTGCGACCCTGGTGGGGCAGGCGGATCGAGAACAGCCGTTTGCCGTGGGCAGAGAGCACCACCAGCCGGCCGGAGCGCGGCTTGAGGGAGTAGGTGCCGAAGACCAGCTCCGGCACGCCGTCCTTGTTCAAGTCTGCGGCGACCACCTCGGAAGCGAAGGTCTTCGCCTTCCGCGGGGCGTAGCGATAGCTCCACAGTCGCTTGCCGGTCGGTCCGACGGCGTACACCCGGCCGCCGGGCACGGCCGCGACGATCTCCGGACGCTGGTCACCGAGGAGGTCGACGACGGTAGGTGCCGGGATGCCGGACGGGGGATACCAGTCGCCACTGCGTCGGTGGACCGGCTTGTTGGTCATCACCAGCTTCTCGAAGCCCCGATGCCGACGTGCCGAGCGGGAGCCGTCGCCGTAGGCGCCGTCGAGGGCCATGAACGCATAGCCCTGGGTCCGGTAGGGCTCGTGCTTCTCCGCGTTGGGCAGCCCGATCACCTCGTTGCGACCGTCGCCGTCGAGATCGGCGACCGAGGGTGGCGAGGCGGTCCACTGCAGCCACATCGTCTTGCGCACGCTCGGCCAGGGACCCTGGTGGGCGTGGTAGTGCCGTCGCTCCACCTTGGGGCTGGCCCACCTGATGAACTGGCCCCAACCCATCCGTCGGCCTTCGGCGCCAGACTCCCGGTTGGTGAACCAGGGCGACGCCAGGATCGAGGTGCCGTCGTTGTTGAAGGCGTTGATCTGGTGGTTGTCGAAGGTGGTGATGATCTCCAGCTCGGGGTCGTCGTCGATGTTGCCGATGCCGACGTTCTCGCCGTAGGCGCCGTATCCGTGGTTGCCGACCCTGTTGAAGTTGCGATCGTTGCCGCGGCCCTTGAGCTGGTTGTAGCGCGGCCAGGCGGGTTGGTGCCCGTCCTTGGGCTGGTAGAGCTTGCCCCGTGAGTTGAAGACGAACACCTGGGCTCCGGTGCTCGAGGTGTTCGTGGTGGTGACCACCACTTCGACGGTGCCGTTGCCATCGAGGTCGGCCGCCGCCATCCCGCGGGCCTCGGGGCTCTGCCCGCCGCTGCGGGTGGATGCTTTCCACACCGTCCGCAGCCGGCCCTTGCGGAGTTGGTACGCCGCCACGGTGCCCTCGTTGCCGGCCACCACGATCTCCTGACGCCCGTCGCCATCAAGGTCGGCCACCACCGACGGGGCATAGACCCGCCCCTTGGTCGCCGTACCTCTGCCCAGCCGGTGCCCCAGCGCGTCGAAGACGAAGGTGGAGTAGAAGGGCGCCACGATCTCCAGGCGCCCGTCGTGGTCGAGATCGACCAGTCCGGGGGAGGAGAACCAGCCGGTCTCGCCGGTGTCGATCCGGCGCACATGGCGGGGCTTGTGCACCGGCGCCGAGCCGCCCGCAGCCACACACGCCGCCGCGGCCGGAGCTTCGGCGGGTGCATCGACGGCGGTGTCGCCGACCGGCCCGGTCCCGCAGCCGCCGACGAGGAGGAGCGCAAGGCCGACGGGCGCGGCTGAGCGGGGGAGGTGAGCAGGACGACGCATGTCGGCTGACCCTACTCGCGCGAAGCGGTAGACTGTCGCCATGTGCAGGACACTGCTTCTTATCTAGCCGCGTCGGGTGCGTTCATGTGACCACCAGCGACGCGGCTGCCCCTCGTGCCCGAGGGGCTTTTTCATGTCCGAACCAGTCCCGGAGCAGACAGCGAGAGAGACGAGATGAGCGAGCAGCAGCCTCCAGCCGATGCGGCACCGTCGAGTGCGGTCGAGCGCGAGCAGTACGACGTCCAGGCGACGCAGGCCAAATGGTTGCCGGTCTGGGAGAAGCTGGACCCCTTCCGCGCCGATGACGACTCTCCGCGGGAGAAGCGCTATGCGCTGACGATGTTCCCCTACCCGAGTGGCGACCTGCATATGGGTCACGCGGAGGTGTTCGCGCTGCATGACGTGATCGCCCGCTATTGGTGGCAGCGTGGCTACGAGGTGTTGAACCCGATGGGCTTCGACTCGTTCGGGCTGCCGGCGGAGAACGCAGCCATCCGCAACGACGAGCACCCCGCGGTCTTCACCTACGCCAACATCGCCCGCTCGATCGAGTCGTGCCGACAGTACGCCGCCAGCTTCGACTGGAGCCGCACGCTGAACACCTCCGACCCGGAGTACTACCACTGGACCCAGTGGCTGTTCCTGCGCTTCTTCGAGCGTGGGTTGGCCTACCGCAAGAACTCGCCGGTGAACTGGTGCCCACAGGACCAGACCGTACTGGCCAACGAGCAGGTGGTCGACGGGCGCTGTGAGCGGTGCGGAGCGGAAGTCACCAAGCGTGAGCTGACGCAGTGGTACTTCAAGATCACCGACTACGCCCAGGAGCTGCTGGACGACCTGGACGTGCTGGCGCCGACCTGGCCCGAGCGGGTGGTGACCGCCCAGCGGAACTGGATCGGCCGCTCCGAGGGAGCGCACGTCGACTTCGAGGTGAACCTGGCCGATGGGACGACCCGGCGTACGACCGTCTACACCACCCGGCCGGACACCCTGTACGGCGCGACGTTCATGGTGGTCGCGGCCGATGCCGCGATGGCCGCCGAGGTCTGTGCGCCCGACCAGCAGGAGGCTCTGACGGACTATCTGGCCGAGACCCGGAAGGCCTCCGACATCGAGCGGCTGGCGACCGATCGGCCCAAGACCGGCGTCGATCTGGGCATCACGGCCACCAACCCGGTCAACGGCGAGCAGCTCCCGGTCTGGGCGTCGGACTACGTGCTGGCCGACTACGGCACCGGCGCGATCATGGCGGTGCCCGCCCACGACCAGCGCGACCTGGACTTCGCCCACGCCATGGGTCTGCCGGTCCGCCGGGTGGTCGACACCGGCGAGGACAACCCGGAGGAGACCTACGTCGCCACCACCGGGGACGGCGTCTATGTGAACTCCGGTCCCCTGGACGGCTTGAGCGACAAGGCCGCCGGCATCACCCGCATCGTGGAGCGGCTGGAGGCCGAGGGGACCGGCACCGGTGCGGTCAACTTCCGGCTGCGTGACTGGCTGCTATCTCGTCAGCGCTACTGGGGCGTGCCGATCCCGATCGTGCACTGCGCCACGTGCGGCGAGGTCGCCGTACCCGACGACCAGCTGCCGGTCACCCTGCCCGAGCTGCGCGGCGCAGACTTGAAGCCGAAGGGCGTCTCGCCGCTGGCAGCCGCCGAGCAGTGGATCAACGTCACCTGCCCGCGGTGCGGCGGACCGGCCAAGCGGGACAGCGACACGATGGACACCTTCGTGGACTCGTCGTGGTACTTCCTGCGCTACTGCTCGCCCGGCGACCAGACCCAGGCGTTCGACTCGGCCCGAGCCAATGCCTGGATGCCGTGTGACATCTACGTCGGCGGGGTCGAGCACGCGGTGCTGCACCTGCTGTACGCGCGGTTCTTCACCAAGGTGCTGGCCGACATGGGGATGTTGGACTTCAGAGAGCCGTTCTCGGCCCAGCTGAACCAGGGCTTCGTCATCAACCGCGGCAAGAAGATGAGCAAGTCGCTGGGCAACGGCGTCAGTTTGGGGGATCAACTTGCGGAGTTCGGAGTTGACGCGGTTCGTCTGACGCTGGTCTTCGCCGGCCCGCCCGAGGACGACATCGACTGGGCCGACGTATCGCCGGCCGGGTCGTTGCGCTTCCTGCAGCGCGCCTGGCGATTGGCCGGCGACGTGACCTCGGCACCGGAGGCCGATCCCGCCAGCGGCGACGTCGCCCTGCGCAAGGTCACCCACAAGACACTGCGTGACGCCGAGCAGCTGATCGAGGGCTTCCGCTTCAACGTGATGGTGGCCCGGACTATGGAGCTGGTGAACGCCACCCGCAAGGCGATCGACGCTGGCGTCGGCCCGGCTGACCCTGCCGTGCGTGAGGCGGCCGAGGCGGTCGCGATCCTGCTGTCCCTGGTGGCGCCGTACACCGCCGAGGAGATGTGGGAGCGGTTGGGGCACGAGCCCACCGTGGCCCGCGTGGGGTGGCCGACGGTCGAGCCGGCGCTGCTGGTCGAGGACTCGGTGACTGCGGTTGTGCAGATCCAGGGCAAGGTCCGCTCCCGGCTGGAGGTCTCCCCGGACATCACCGAGGCGGACCTGGAGGCGGCCGCGATGGCCGATCCGGCGGTGCAGCGTGCGATCGGAGACCAGCCGGTGCGCAAGGTGATCGTCCGTGCGCCCAAGCTGGTCAACGTGGTCGTCGGCTGACCGCTGCTGCGGGTAGCAGTCACGACGGCGGCGATCCGCCCCGCCCGGAGTCGTGCGGGGTCGTCGGATCCGCTCATCGCTCTGCTTGCCGGGCCAGCCCGCGGGCGATGTCGAGGCCGAGCGGGATGAACAGCACGCTCCAGATCAGCAGCGCGATCTGACGGAAGGGAAGACTGCCCGAGATGTTGGCGGGCGTCACCAGCGCGATGATGGCCACCCCGGTTGCGAGGATGGTCCACTTCCACGGGCCCCGCCACACACCTGCGCGCACGACGGCGATCCCGCCCACGATCGCACCGAGAGCGAAAACCATCGAGGTGATGCCGAAGACGGTGCTGACCGTCGTCGCGATGGATGAGTCGTTTGCCTTGCCGCCGATCAGGCCGCTCCACAGCTCCGCGACGGACAGCCCGAGGAGCCCGACGACACCGGCCCACAGTGCGAGGCGTCCGACACCGCTGTTGCCGGCTGCTTCGAGCCGGAGGGCGCCGATGAACCCGGCCGCCTGCAAGAGGTGGACGACCACGAGCAGCAGCGCCTCGGCAAGAAACAGTCCGGTCGGGTGCGGGTAGCTCCACTGGGTGTCGGAGACGTCGCCGATGCGGATCCCAGCCAGGACAGCCAGCGGCGCGGCCAACACACCCGAGGCTGCGCACGCGAGCCCGAGCGAACGTGTGGACGTGCTGGTCTGCGTGTCGCTGCCGGTCATGGCCCCCCACTGGATATAATTCAGCCTGAATTATTATCAGTTGAACTTAGGATATTACTTGCCGCCTCCGCAAGACCCCGGACCTCCGGAAATGAACACCGTCTCCATGCTCGGCGCGGCGTACAGCCTGCTCGGGTTCGACATCGTGGACGGCGTGGTCGGCTCGGGGTTCCCGATCAAGCCCCACCACTCGGCCGTGTTCGGCCAGATCAGGCCAGAGGGGATGCGGCTGACGGACCTGGCCCGTGGCGCGAACATCACGCCGCAGTCGATGGGGAAGATCGTCGACGAGCTCGAACAGTTGGGATACGTCGTGCGGACCCCCGACCCGGTCGATCGGCGGGCCAAGCTGATCAAGCTCACCAAGGACGGCGCCAAGGTCGCGCAGCAGGGTGCGACGACCATCCAAGACATCGAGGAGCGCCTGGTCGACCTGCTCGGCGAGCGCGACTACCGCAAATTGCGCGCCACGCTCGTCAAGATCCTTTCCCGCCCGGAGGGCGAGGGTTGAGCCCACCCACCTCGGGGCACAGGTCGTTAGGCAACGTTGCGCCGGGGGAAGTAGATCAGTGCAGCGATGCCGAAGCAGAGGAGCGCGATGCCTGCGATGGCGCCGAACAGCGCCGCCACCTTCCAAACTAGCCTCACCGACTCGCCGACCACCCGATCGCGGTCGAGATCGGTGCGGGCAGCGGCGAGCAAGACCTCAAGGTCGTCCGGCATCGCAGATCCTTCAGTGCTTTCGTACCGTGAGATGTCCATCCCGAGCTCAAACGTGACTAGAGACCCCGGCCTCCGCTTGGCTGAACGTGAGTGGAGGTCGTCCAGGGTCGGCGTCAGGATCGGGGACGTCCTTGAGCAAGGGATGTGACGCGAGCATCCGTCGTGCTCGATGCAGGCGGACGCGAGCCGTCCCCGCCTTGATCCCGAGTACTGCTGCGGCTTCTGAGATCTGGAGACCTTCCCACTCAGTGAGCCGGATCAGCTCACGGTCCTTCTCGTTCAGTGAGCCCAGCGCCGCGCGTACAGCGTCGCGGCACGCGTCTCGGTCAGCGCGATCGGGTTCGCGGGGGTCGGTGTCACGCGTGGCAGCTTCACGTTCAGCTGTTGTGCGGCGGCGGGTGTCTCGTTGTTTCGCCATGAGCAGCCTTCGTGCGGTGCCGAACAGCCATGCCCGCCGCAGTTCCGGGGCGGGCAGGTCGCCTCGGCGACGCAGGGCGACCACGAACACCTCCTGTAGGACGTCGATCCCGCTCTGACCGGCACGCCGGTACAGGTAGCCGCGAAGCTCGTCCGCGTGGCGGCAGTACAGCTCCTCGACGTCCGCAACCGAAGCCCCCTTCCTCACCACGGCGCAATCCCGAGCTCAGGGGCGAGTCCCGGCGCACACGCCCCGCTGTTCACAAGCGCGTTCTTTGCCGCTGGCGCGTCTGAGGACCTGACCGCTCGCTCCACGCCGCCCAGGTAGTCGAGTTCAGAGGCCGGGATGTACGGGGCGGTGTCGGTGATCGAGGTCCAAGTGTGGGCGCCGAGAATGACTCCAGCTGCCTGCCGCTCCGCCGCCCCGTCGCCGGTATGGAGGGCGACGGCCCAGGTGTTCGTCCACGAACAGACCGCGTGGCCCGCCATCCACAGGCGCAGCGCTCCCGTCGAGACCAGCGCATCGCCTGTGACCAGACTCTCGGTCTCCCACGCCATCGCCCGCTTGCGTGCGTCGACCGTTGGGAAGCGGATGTCACCGGTTACCTGGTCGAAGACGGCCGCGAAGTCCGGCGCCGCGGGGTTGAGCTTCTCGCCGGGGCCGCCGAGTCCAAGGTCCTCCGCATCCGAGGGCCCCTTCCCCGTGTGGGCACTGAAGACCCCCGCGGTCGCAACGCCTGCAACGCCAACCATGCAGGCGGCCGCGGCGCCGGCAATGGCCACCCTCCAGCGCCTCCGACGTGGCGCGCTGACCGCCGCAGCTGTCTGGATCTGCTCCCACAGGGCGCTTCGGTCGTTGGCGTCGAACGGAGGAACTTCGGGCGCAGCCTCACGAACGACCTTGCTGTAGCTGTCCGACCACTCCTTGTGCGGCATCACCAAGCTCCCTCCTTCAACGATGCTGTCACCTCCGGAGTGTCGAGGCGTTACACGGAGGGCTGGCCCGGCGGCCGGTCGCATACGCCGTGTCGTCCAGTGCCCGTCCGGGGGGACGGGGACCCCGGGAAGCGAACAATTGGCGATCGGCCGAGTCCTCCATAACGCCATGGATCCACGGCTGCACGTCGACCCGGACGCTGACAGGGAGGAGGAAGGCGCCTGGTTCGGGGCAACCGCTACTGTGCACGTACCGCGCACAGCACGATCATCACCGACCGTCAGCGCTCATCACCGATCCGAACGTCTCCGCAGTCAGACGTACATATGCGGCAGTCAATGATCTCGGTCGTCGAGCGTGCATGGGTTCCCCTGTGACAGAGCCGATCGAGATCGTGATCGTTGAACACCACCCGGCGTCTCGGTTGGGGATCAGGGCACGGCTCGACCTCGAGGAGGACATCGTCGTCGTCGGCGGTGAGGCCGCCATTGCCGAGGAGGCATTGCCCCTCATTGGCGATGTGCTTCCCGATGTCGCCGTCGTCGATCTCAGCCTTCCCGGCGCAGACGGGGTGAGCTTGACCCGTGATCTGGCAGCAGTCGCTCGAGCGTCCGGGTCCTCGTTCTGACGATGCTCGACGACGAGCACGTCTTCGCAGCAGTCCGTGCGGCGCGACCGGGAGAAGGTCCCGCTGGAACTGCTCGACCACTGCGGTGCGGCTCGCTGGTCGGGGCGGTAGCCTGCGCTCCATGGCCGGTCGCACCGTCGTTGTCACCGACTCCACGGCGATGCTCCCGGCCGAGGTGGCTGCCGAACACGGGATCATCGTGGTGCCACTCCAGGTGGTGATCGGCTCCGAGGTGCACGACGAGGGCTCACCGGGTGCGACCCCCGAACGGGTTGCCGAGGCGCTGCGCGAATTCCTTCCGGTGAGCACGTCCCGGCCGACACCGGCCGCCCTGCAGCAGGTGTACGACGACGCGGCGGAGGCTGGGGCGACGCGGGTCATCTCGATCCACCTCTCCGGTGAGATGAGCGGCACCTTCGAGTCCGCGCAGCTTGCTGCCCGGGCGGCCTCGATTCCGGTGATCCCTGTCGACAGCCGACAGGTAGGCCCCGCGACCGGCTATGCCGCGATCGGGGCCGCCGACGCGCTCGCGGGTGGAGCAACCCCCGAGGGAGCCGTCGCGGCGGCGCGGGCACGGGCCGACGCCGCGTCGTCGTACTTCTATGTGGACACCCTGGAGTATCTCCGTCGCGGTGGTCGGATCGGAGCCGCGAGCGCGATCCTGGGTGGCGCGCTTGCGGTCAAGCCCCTGCTGACGATCACCGACGGCCGGGTGGCGACGTGGGAGAAGGTGCGCACCGCGAGTCGAGCACTCGCCCGCCTGGAGGACCTCGCGGTGGCTGCTGCGGGCACCGGTCAGGTCGACGTCTGCGTCGCGCACCTGGCCAGCCCCGACCGGGCGGGGGCGCTCGCCGAGCATCTCGCACAGCGGCTGGAGGATCAGCTCGACGGCCGGACGATCTGGTGCGGCGAGCTCGGCGCGGTGGTCGGCGCGCACGTCGGGCCCGGCATGGTCGCCGTCTGCGTGTCACCCGTGGCGGGCTGAGCCCCGGCCCCCTCGGTCGGCCCACGTGAAGCTCACAAGCGCGGGCGGGAGAGCGTTCTCCACAGGCTCGGAATCCGCTCTATCGGTGGTCTCTTCGGATTCCTAGGGTCGGTGGCATGCGCACGCACCGATGGAGCACCGAGCACCAGGAAGCCGTCTCCCGTCGGCTGTCCCTCCTCGGTGCCGAGCTCGCGGCCCAGGCCGGGTCGGCGGAGGTGCGCACGGGCGCCACGGGTGGGGGAGACGTGGCGCCCGACCCCTACGTCGAGTCTGACGCCGCCCCGTCGGTCGACTCCGCCCGGGGCGTCGCCGTCCCGGTCCCGGGCCGACACGCCGCGCGCCGGATCCCCCGGGCGGTCCCCACCGCCCCCGGCGCGGGGCTGCCCGGTCGGCTGGTGTTGGCGCCGGCCCAGCTGACCGTCGTGGCGTTGCTGGTAGCCGCGGCGTTGGCCGTGACCTGTTGGTGGGTGCTCGACGCTCGATCCCAGCGGCTGGACCAGGTGCCGGCCGATCCGGCCGGCTCGGTCGCGTCGCCGGTCAGCGCCCAGGAGCTGCCCTCGCCGGCGGCTGGATCATCGCCGGATGCCTCGTCGCCGGGCGCCCGATCGGACGGTGCCTCGGGTGCGGCCGAGCCGGTCACGGCAGGGACGGACGGCAGCGGGTCGGTCGTGGTCGACGTGACGGGCAAGGTGCGGCGACCAGGGATCGTCGTCCTCGTCTCCGGCGCGCGAGTGATCGACGCGCTCAAGGCTGCGGGCGGCGCACGGAAGGGGGTGGATCTGAGCGCGCTCAACCTTGCTCGGGTGCTCGTGGATGGCGAGCAGATCGTGGTCGGTCGTCCGGTGCCCGGGGGAGTGGCGGCGAGTGCATCAGCCCCGCCGGGCAGCGTCGCGCCCGGTGACCTGGTCAACATCAACACCGCCGATCAGGCTCGGCTGGAGGAGCTGCCCCAGGTCGGTCCGGTGACCGCGCAGGCCATCTTGTCGTGGCGGCAGGAACATGGCGGCTTCACCGCCATCGACCAGCTCCTCGACGTGGACGGCATCGGCGAGGCCACCTTGAGCCAGCTCGCGCCACTGGTGACCTTGTGACCCTCGGCTTGCGGGCATGAGTGGCCACCGCCGAAGGGCCACCAGCATCGTCAGCTTCCCGGCGGGCGTGGCAGGACCTGCGGATGCCGATGCTCGGTGCCGCCGCGTGGACCGGTGGTCTGGCCGGATTGTTGGGGCCGCCCGTCGGCGTTGGTGTCACTCTGGCCGTGGCTGCCGCGGCGTTGTGGTGGGCAAGGCGACGACTGCCGCGCCCGTGGTGGCGCTTCTGCGCCGCCGTGGTGATGGTCGCCGGTTCGGTTGCCGGGGTCGCGATGATTCGGGTCGGCGAGGTGGCCGGCAGCCCGGTGACCGCGCTCGGTGCCCGATCGTCCTCGGTCACCGCGACCATGGTGGTCTCCGGTGACCCTCGGATCTCGCGGGGGCGGTACTCCAATCTGGTGGTCATCCGGGCGCGGATGGTGCAGGTGAGCACGCGCGCTGCGTCGTACCAGCTGTCTGCGCCGGTGCTGGTGCTCGGCGACGAATCGTGGGCGGAGGTGGCCCTCGGTTCGACCGTGCGTGCGAGTGGCCGACTCGAGTCGGCCGAGGGCGAGGACCTTGCTGCGGTGCTGCGTGCCACCGGCGACCCGCGACCGGTCGTGCCGCCGCGCTGGTGGTGGCGCGGTGCCGAGGTCGTCCGGGCCTCGCTGAACAGATCGGTCGCGGATCTCCCCGATCATCAGCGTGCGTTGGTGCCTGCGCTCGTCGTGGGTGACGACTCGCGACTCGACGATCACCTGGCCGAGGAGTTCAGGACCACGGGCCTGACTCACTTGCTCGCCGTGTCAGGCACCAACCTCACCCTGTTGATCGGCTTCCTGCTTTGGATCGCTCGATGGGTGGGCGTGCGCGGGCGTGGTTCCTATCTCGTCGGTGCGCTCGGCATCGTCGGCTTCGTTCTGCTCGCCCGGCCGGAGCCGAGCGTGCTGCGCGCCGCGGTGATGGGCGCGGTGGGGCTCGTCGCGCTGGGGCCGGCGGGCAGTCGCTCGGCCGGCCGGGCGCTCGGCGTTGCGGTGACGGCGCTGTTGTTGGTTGATCCGTGGTTGGTGATGAGTCCCGGCTTCGCGCTCTCCGCGCTGGCTACCGCCGGCATCGTCTTCTGGGCACCCGGCTGGCGTGACGCGCTGGCCGGCTGGCTGCCTGGCTGGGCGGCAGAGGCCGTGGCCGTCCCAGCCGCTGCTCAGTGGGCTTGCACCCCGGTGGTCGCGGCGCTCTCCGGTCAGGTGAGCCTGGTGGCGATCGGCGCCAACCTGTTCGCGGCACCGGTGGTCGGACCTGCGACCGTGCTCGGTCTCGGCGGGGGACTGGTCGGCCTGGTCTGGGGTTGGGCAGGCGGGGTGATCGGTCGTCTGGCTGGGTGGTGCGTGGCCTGGATCGTGGCCGTGGCGCACCACGGCGCGAGCCTTCCCCTGCCCGCCGTCGGGTGGGGAACCGGCCCGCTCGCGTTGGCCCTGCTGACCGTGCTGAGCGTGCTCGCCCTGGTGGCGGCACCCCGTCTGCTCCGTCGCCGCCTCGTTGGTGTGCTGCTCTGCGTCGGGCTGGTGATGACGGTCCTGGTGCGGCCCTCCCTGTGGGGTTGGCTCCCTCAGCACGGCTGGCCGCCGGAGGGGTGGATCATCGTCGCTTGCGACGTCGGCCAGGGTGACGCGGTGCTGTTGAACGCCGGGCCTGGTCAGGCGGTCGTGATCGACGCTGGGCCGGAGCCGGCCTCGGTGGATCGGTGTCTGACGCGACTGCACGTCGATCGCGTTCCGCTCGTGGTGCTCACCCACTACCACGCCGACCACGTCACTGGGCTGCCCGGCGTGCTCGATGGCCGCACGGTGGGCCGGATCGAGGTGACCCCGCTCGCCGACCCGCCCGAGGCCGCCCGTCAGGTCGCGGACCAGGCTCGATCGGCTGGTCTGGAGCCGGTGCGGGCGCCCTACGGTGCCGTGGAACACTACGGCGAGGTCACCGTGCGGGCCGTCTGGCCGCCCGCGGACGAGCCCACCGTGGGGCCAGGAGACGGCAGCACCGCCAACGACGCAAGCGTCGTCCTGGTCGCGGAAGTGCGAGGGATCCGACTCCTGCTGACCGGCGACCTCGAGCCTCTTGGGCAGGAGGCCGTCGCCCGGGAGCTGCCGGGGCTGGCGGTGGACATCCTCAAGGTGCCACACCACGGCAGCCCCTCCCAGGACCTACCCTTCCTCACCTCGCTCCACGCCCGAGTGGCGCTGATCTCGGTCGGCGCCGACAACGACTACGGTCACCCGGCGGAGCGCACTGTGGACGCACTGACCGCCGCCGGCGCCCGCGTGCTGCGCACCGACCTCGGCGGTGATCTGGCGGTGGTGGAGCGCAACGGGCAGCTCTACACCGTCACCTCCCACCGCTAACGGCGTGCCCGTCGGTGGTCTGTGGCAGGCTGGGCGCCACCATGAGCACACCCCGCGCCGCCGACGTCCTCGGTCGGGTCACCTTGGTCACCGGCAAGGAGGAGTTCCTCGGTGAGCGCACCGTCGCGGCGGTCCGCTCCGCCGTGCGCTCCCATGATCCGGAGGCCGAGCTGTCGGAGGCGGCCGCCGGCGACCTCACCGCAGGCACGCTCGGCGAGTTGTCCGCGCCGTCGCTGTTCACCAGCACTCGCTGTGTGGTGGTGCGTCAGCTGGAGAATCTGCCCGACGACTCGGTGGCCGGCCTGGTGGCCTACGCCGAGGCGCCCGCCGAGGACGTCGCGCTGGTGCTGGTCCATGGCGGCGGGCAGAAGGGCTCGGGCGTGCTGAACAAGCTGCGCAAGCTGCCCACCGTCGACGAGCACAAGTCGGCAGAGGTCAGGCCCTCGGAGTTCGCCTCGTTCGTCGCGAACGAGGTCCGCTCGCTGGGCTCGTCGATCGACGAGGGTGCCGCCGAGACCTTGGTGCAGGCGGTCGGCCACGATCTACGGGCACTGGCCGGGGCCGCGCATCAGCTGACCAACGACTTCCCGGGAGAGACCCTTACCGCCGAGAAGGTGAAGAAGTACTTCGGCGGTCGTGCCGAGGCCAAGTCCTTCGCTGTCGCCGACGCCGCCTTCTGGGGGCGCTGCGAGATCGCGTTGGAGGAGCTGCGCTGGGCACTCGACGGAGGCACGCCGCCGGTGCTGGTGACCTCCGCCTTCGCGGGCAGCGCTCGCGGAGTGGCGCGTTACAAGGCGGCGGCCCGCGGTCTGCGTGAGGCCGACCTGGCGCGTGAGGTGGGCGTCCCGCCTTGGAAGCTGCGCACCATCCGCGACCAGTCCCGGGCCTGGTCCGACGGCGGCATCGCCCACGCCATCATGGTCATCGCTCGCGCCGACGCCGACATCAAGGGCGCCGCCACCGACCCGGCCTACACCCTGGAACGGCTCGTGCTCACCATCGCCGGCCTCCGCGAGCCCCGCTAGCCGAGGGTAGATCGGCCCCGGGAAATGCAGCTGACCCGGCGTTGGTCAACGCCGGGTCAGCCGAGAAGGCAGTGCGGAAGCGATCAGAGGGCGTTGGTGGCCTTCGCGATCGCGGACTTGCGGTTGGCGGCCTGGTTCTTGTGGATGACGCCCTTCGAGGCGGCCTTGTCGAGGCGCTTGCAGGCGTCGCGGCCGAGCTCGACGGCGGCGTCCTTGTCGCCGGCCGCCGCGGCCTCGCGGAACTTGCGCACAGCGGTCTTCACGCTGGACTTCACAGCCTTGTTGCGTTCGTGACGCTTCTCGTTCTGCTTGTTGCGCTTGATCTGGGACTTGATGTTCGCCACTACGATGCCTTCTGGTCGGGGTGCACTGCCTGCTCAGATGTCTGGATGGGCCACGGAGTCGCCACCCGAAACGGGCAGGCTGACGCCGGACACGCAAAGGGCAACGCTACCAGCGGCCGTCTCAGCCGGCCAAATCCGCCGCCGTCCAGCCGCGCCGTTCGCCGAGCCAGCCCCAGACGGCCTGCGCGCACCAAGCCTGGTGTTGGCGCAGGTACGGCGATGCCGGGGGCGGCGGCTCGGCAGCCTGGCGGAAGAAGTAGCCCGCCAGCAGGGCGAGCACCCGGTCCACGTGCTCCGCTGGGACCTCGCGGGTCGACGGACGCTCGGCCAGGATCGCGTCCACATCGAGGCCGTCGCCGCGCGCCTGGACGAGCAGGAAGACGATGTCCACCCAGGGTGCGCCGACGACCGGCCAGTTCCAGTCGCAGATCCAGACCCGGCCGTCCTTGCCGAGCAGGATGTTGTCGTCGCGCAGATCGGTGTGCACCAGGCTCGTCCCCGCGGCCGCCTCGGCGAAGCCGGCGGCCAGCTCAGCGGCCTCCTCGAGATGGGGCAGATCTGGCCGGGTGGTGCGCACGTGCTCCCAGGCGTCGACGAAGCCGCTGAGCTCCTCCTCGATGCTGGCCACGGCGAGGCCGCTCGGTGGAGGCGTCAGCAGCAGGGTCATCTCCTCCACGGTGTCCAGCACGAGGTCGAGGTCGGTGCTGCGCCACGGGCGCTTGGGCATGCGACCGTCGACGTACTCCAGACCGAGCACCACCCACTCGTCCTCGATCAGCCAGCGCAGCCGAGCCGCCGGTGCCTCCGGTGGGAGCGCCGCGAGCGTTCGGGCCTCCTCGCGATAGGACTCCGCGAACGGCCGTTGCGCCTTGGTCGAGGCCGCCTTGACGAAGTGGCGGGAGTCGTCGGCGCAGACCAGCACCGACGCGAAGCCGGGGGTGAACCCACCGCCCTGTGAGATCGCCTCGACGACAGGGGAGCCGCAGCGGTCCTCGATCTGCCGACGCAGCAGGGGAGGCAGGTGCTGCCACTCGAGTCTGCGGGCGGTGCGACCGGCAGGAACCGGCTCGACTGCGGAGGTGGGCGACGGCATGGCTCGATCCTCCCCGACGGCTCGCGCCGCGGCCAGTCGATTCCGCAGCGCAGACCTCATGGTGGACGAGGCTGCGGACCGCTCACGTTTCGACAGCACCCGCGGTCGGCATGGAACAATGAGGTCATCCCGCCAGCGCCGAGCTCGCGCCGGCCCGCAGCCTCTCGAAAGCCATCTGTCACCGCCATGACCGCGCCCCAGCCCGGCCACACCGATCCCGCGATCATCCGCAACTTCTGCATCATCGCGCACATCGACCACGGCAAGTCGACGCTGGCCGACCGGATGCTGCAGTTGACCGGGGTGGTCGACGAGCGGTCGGCCCGCGCGCAGTACCTCGACCGGATGGAGATCGAGCGCGAGCGCGGCATCACCATCAAGAGCCAGGCCGTGCGGATGCCGTGGACGGTGCCGCCCGACAACGAGCAGGGTGCCGACCCGGGCACCTACATCCTCAACATGATCGACACGCCTGGCCACGTGGACTTCACCTACGAGGTGTCCCGCTCCTTGGAGGCCTGCGAAGCGGCGGTCCTCCTGGTCGACGCTGCCCAAGGCATCGAGGCCCAGACCCTGGCCAACCTCTATCTGGCGTTGGCCGCGGACCTGCACATCATCCCGGTGCTGAACAAGATCGACCTGCCGTCGGCTAACCCGGAGAAGTACGCCGCCGAGCTCGCCGGCATCATCGGCTGCGACCCCGGCGAGGTGCTCCAGGTCTCAGCCAAGACCGGAGTCGGTGTGCCCGCCGTGCTCAACGAGATCGTCAAGCAGACCCCGGCACCGGTGGGCGACGCCTCCGCGCCACCGCGGGCACTGATCTTCGACTCGGTCTACGACACCTATCGGGGCGTGGTCACCTACGTCCGTGTCGTCGACGGCCATCTGAGCCACCGCGACCGGATCAAGATGATGTCGACCGGGGCGGTCCACGAGATGCTCGAGGTCGGCGTGATCAGCCCGGAGCCGGTGAAGGCCGGCCGGATCGGTGTCGGCGAGGTCGGCTACCTGATCACCGGCGTCAAGGACGTCCGCCAGTCTCGCGTCGGCGACACCGTCACCGCTCAGCACGACGGTGCCACCGAGGCGCTGGGCGGCTACCAGCACCCGAACCCGATGGTGTTCGCGGGCCTCTACCCGATCGACGGCGACGACTACCCCGACCTGCGCGAGGCGCTCGACAAACTCCAGCTCAACGACGCGGCGCTGACCTACGAGCCGGAGACCTCCGGCGCCCTCGGCTTCGGATTCCGCTGTGGCTTCCTCGGCCTGCTGCACATGGAGATCGTGCGTGAGCGGCTGGAGCGGGAGTCCGGCCTCGACCTGATCTCGACCGCGCCGAACGTCGTCTACTCCGTCACGATGGAGGACGGCACCGTCCACGAGGTCACCAACCCCTCGGAGTTCCCCGCCGGCAAGGTGGCCGAGGTCCGTGAGCCCGTCGTCCGGGCGACGATCCTGACCCCGTCCGACTACATCGGCACCATCATGGAGCTCTGCCAAGGCAAGCGCGGCTCGCTGCTCGGCATGGACTACCTCTCCGAGGACCGTGTCGAGATGCGCTACACACTGCCCCTGGCCGAGATCGTCTTCGACTTCTTCGACCAACTGAAGTCGCGCACCAAGGGCTACGCCTCGCTCGACTACGAGACCTCGGGCGAGCAGGTCGCCGACCTGGTCAAGGTCGACATCTTGCTGCACGGCGACCCGGTGGACGCCTTCTCCGCGATCGTGCACCGGGACGCGGCGTACTCCTACGGAGTGATGCTCGCGGGCAAGCTCAAGGAGCTGATTCCCCGGCAGCAGTTCGAGGTGCCCATCCAGGCCGCGATCGGCTCGCGTGTGATCGCCCGCGAGACGATCCGGGCGATCCGCAAGGACGTGCTCGCCAAGTGCTACGGCGGCGACATCACCCGCAAGCGCAAGCTGCTGGAGAAGCAGAAGGAGGGCAAGAAGCGGATGAAGATGGTCGGCCGCGTCGAGGTCCCCCAGGAGGCCTTCATCGCCGCCCTCTCCACCGGCTCGCCTGCCGAGAAGACGAAGAAGTAGCGAGCCGGATCAGGCCGGCGTCCATTGCGGATCACGGCCGAGCCGCCCGAGCAGCCGGTCGGCGGCAGAGGCGTCCTCGGGCACCGCGACCGCGGGCCCGCAGACACCTTCGGAGTAGAGCGCCGGACCCCAGCCGTCCGCAGTGCGGCCCATCGACGCGGCCTCAGCGTCGCTGAGCTCCCACTCCTGGCCGGTCGCCCGGGCGATGTCCCACCCATGGATGACCAGGTCCCAGCCGTAGAAGTCGGCGATCGTGTCGCCCAGGGTGGTGCGGCCGAAGTAGCCGTCGTACTCACGCTCGGCGACTCCGTCGCCCTCGAGTACGGCGACCGCGGCGGCCCGGTGCTGTTCCCACCGCTGCACCAGGTCGTCGGTGGCGGGCACCGGACCGAGATCGAGATCGTGCTGGGCCAGGAAGTCGCGCTGGGTGGTGAGGACATGGTCCGCGACGTCGCGGACGCTCCAGCCGACGCACGGGCTCGGCGCATCCCACCTGTCGCCGACACCGCGCAGGATCTGGCTGAATCGGTCGGCTCGGTCGCGGAAGACGATGATGTTGCTGTTCATGAAGTAGAGGCTAGAAGCCCGGTCTGCCCGGACGATTGTGATAATCCGACACATGGAGGAGTTGCGTCGTGTCGACCCGATCGACCGGGCGCATCTGACCGGGGCCACCCGTCCGTCGCCGCCCATCTATCGCTATGCCCCCGCCCCGGAGCTGGCCGACCTGGTCGAGCGCTACTGGCTGCCGGTGTGGTCATTGACGGAGCCGTCCAGCCAGAGCACCCTGCAACACCCGGTCTGTCTGATCGTGGTGAGCAACACCTATGCCCGCTTCTACGGCGTCGTGCGCGGACTCTCGACGGTCACCTTGGAGGGGGAGGGTTGGGCCGTCGGCGTGATGTTCCGACCGGCGGCGGGACGGCTGCTGCTCGGCCGATCGGTCACCGTGGTCGCCGACTCCTATCTCGACCTGACCGAGCTCGACTCGCTCGACGGGGCGGCACTGACGGCCGAGCTGCGGGCGGCGATGACCCCCGACCCGCACGGGGAAGGTGGCCACCGCCGAGCCATCGCGGCCTACGAGGCCAGGCTGCGGTCACTGCTCCCGGTCGACGAGCAGGGGCAGCTCATCAACGAGGTGATCGACTGGCTGCACCACCACCCCGCCGTCACCCGGGTCGCCGACGTTGCTGCCGCCTTCGGGCTCTCCGAGCGGGCCCTGCAGCGCCTGGTGGAGAGCCGCGTCGGACTGACCCCGAAGTGGTTGATCCAGCGACGGCGGCTGCACGACGCGGTCGAGCAGCTCAAGAAGGGTGGCGGGCCGACCCTGGCCGACCTTGCCGTCGAGCTCGGGTACGCCGACCAGGCGCACTTCACCCACGACTTCCGTGCGGTCACGGGCATTACACCGGGCAGTTACCTCGCCGACCAGTCCAGCGCGGAGTAGGCCGTTGCGCATCGAGATTCCACCGGGGCTGGACGAGCAGCGTGACGGCGGCCCGGGCTGGGCCGCGTGGCTCGATCGCCTGCCACGCCTGACGGCCGAGCTGGTCGAGGAGTGGGCGCTGACCGTTGACGGTGCGGCGATGCACGGCGCCTGCTCGGTGGCGTTGCCGGTCCGGACCGAGACCGACGAGGCGGCGGTGCTCAAGATCACCTTCGACGGTGACGACGAGTCCGAGCACGAGCACCTTGCGCTGCAGCGCTGGGGCGGCGTCGGAGCCGTCCGCCTGCTGCGCGCGGATCCGCGGCGCCGGGCGCTGCTCCTGGAGCGGCTGCACACCGAGAACCTGGTCGGGCGCTGGGATGTCGAGGCGTGCGAGGTGATCGCCGGTCTCTATGCCGACCTGCACGTCCCCGCCTCGCCACAGCTGCGGCTGGTGACGACGTACGTCGCGCGCTGGGCCGCCGCGCTCTCCGACATGCCTCGCGGCGCGCCGATCCCTCGCCGGCTGGTCGAACAGACTCTGTCGCTGGCCGACGGCCTGGTCTCGGATCCCGCCAGTGTCGGCACGATGATTCACGGCGACCTCCACCAGGAGAACGTGTTGACAGCTGATCGGGCGCCATGGCTGGCGATCGACCCGAAGCCGATGAGCGGCGACCCCCACTACGAGATCGCGCCGGTGCTGTGGAACGACTGGACGCAGGTGCACGACGACGTCCGCAGCGGTGTCCGCAGGCGGTTCCACACCTTGGTCGACGTGGCCGGTCTCGACGAGGAGCGGGCCCGCGACTGGGTCGTCGTACGCATGATCCTCAACGCCCACTGGAGCATCGAGGACGCCCAGCGCCTCGGCCGACCTCTCGACGCCGACGATCGCGAGTGGATCACCCGATGCATCGCGATCGCCAAAGCGGTCCAGGACTAGCAGTCACGAGTGAGAACTCGGTGGCTCGGCCCGGCGCTGCGATGGAGAATGGCCCGGTGACCCCGAGCGTGATCTCCGTGAACGTCGGCCGTCCCGAGCCGCACGAGTGGGCCGGGATCAGGCGGACAGCCATCCACAAGACCCCGGTGCTGGAGCCGGTGCTGGTCAGCACGCTGGGCCTGACCGGCGATCAGGTGGCCGACACGAAGCACCACGGCGGGATCGACCAGGCGGTCTACGCGTTCGCGCGAGAGGACCTCGACCGGTGGGAGGAGCTGCTCGGTCAGCCGCTGGTCAACGGGCACTTCGGGGAGAACCTCACCACTCTCGGGATCGACGTCAACGAGGCGGAGGTCGGCGAGCGGTGGCGGGTCGGCTCGACGATCTTCGAGGTCGCCTCGGTGCGAATCCCGTGCAACGACTTCAAGGGCTGGCTCGGCGCGACGGGCTACGACAATCGCGGCTGGGTCAAGCGGTTCACCGCCGAAGGGCGTCCCGGCCCCTACCTGCGAGTGGTCGAGGAGGGTCTGCTCCAGACAGGTGACGAGTTGGAGGTGGTGCACCGACCCGGCCACGGCGTCACCGTGTCGACCATGTTCCGCGCCCTCACCACCGACCACGCCCTGCTGCCGTTGCTGCTGCGAGTCGGCCGGCTGCCCGCGCAGGCTCGGCGGCGGGCGGAGGAGTACGTCGCCGGCACGGCCTCCTGACCGGTCCGACCTCGCTGCGATCCGCCTTCCGACCGAGGGTACGGCTACCCATCGGTAGGAACGTGATCTACGTTACTCGGTATCCTTCCGATTCACCGTGGCCTTCGGGCCGCGGCCAGGGCCCCGCCGACGTCCGAGGAGCACGACGAGACCATGCGCACCAAGCCAGATCCCAGCTTTGTCGACACCATGCCGGCCAACGTGGCCGTCCAGTTCCTCGAGCGCGTCGAGCGCACCCCGCACGCGGAGGCATACCGCTACCCGGTCGGCGAGACCTGGAAGTCGGTGTCCTGGCAGGACACCGGCCGCGAGGTGCATCGCCTGGCCGCGGGCCTGATGGCGCTGGGCGTCGAGCCCGAGGAGCGGGTCGGCATCGCCGCCGGCACCCGCTACGAGTGGATCCTCGCCGACCTCGCGGTGATGTGTGCCGGCGCCGCGACGACGACGGTCTACCCCTCCACCAACGAAGAGGACACCGCCTACATCCTCGGTGACTCGGACTCGAAGGTCGCCTTCGCCGAGGACGACACCCAGATCGCCAAGCTGGTGGCCCGCCGGTCCGAGCTGCCCAAGCTGGAGAAGATCGTCACCTTCGACGGCACCGCCGACGGCGACTGGGTGATCGGACTGGCCGACCTCGCCAAGCTGGGTGACGACTATCTCGCCGAGCACCCGAGCGCCATCGAGGACGTGGCTGCGGGGATCAAGCCCGAGCAGCTCGCCACCTTGATCTACACCTCCGGGACCACCGGCCGCCCCAAGGGCGTCCGTCTCCAGCACCGGTCGTGGGTCTACGAGGGTGCCGCCATCGAAGCCCAGGGCTTCCTCGACGAGACGGACCTGCAGTTCTTGTGGCTGCCGATGGCGCACTCGTTCGGCAAGGTGCTGCTGTCGACCCAGTTGGCCTGCGGCTTCCCGACCGCGGTCGACGGCCGGGTCGACAAGATCGTGGACAACCTGGCTGTCGTCAAGCCGACCTTCATGGGCGCTGCACCACGGATCTTCGAGAAGGCGCACGCCCGCATCGTCACCATGCAGCAGTCCGAGGGCGGCGTGAAGGAGAAGATCTTCAACCAGGCCTTCGCCGTCGGCACGAAGGTCGACCAGCTGAACCGCGAGGGCAAGTCGATCCCGCTGCCGCTGAAGCTGCAGCACGGTCTCTTCGACAAGCTGGTCTTCGCCAAAGTGCGCGAACGCTTCGGCGGTCGGGTGCGCTTCTTCATCTCCGGCGCAGCCGCCCTCAACCAGGACATCGCGGAGTGGTTCCATGCCGCCGGCATCGTGATCTTGGAGGGCTACGGTCTCACCGAGTCTGCCGCCGGATCGTTCGTGAACCTCCCGTCGCTCTACAAGTTCGGCAGCGTCGGTCCGGTCTTCCCGGGCAGCGAGGTCAAGCTGGGCGAGGGCGACGAGGTCATGATCAAGGGCCCCGGCGTGATGGAGGGCTACCACAACCTGCCCGACGAGACCACCAAGGCACTGGCCGACGGGTGGCTGCGCACCGGCGACAAGGGCCACCTCGACGAGGACGGCTACCTCCGCATCACCGGCCGCATCAAGGAGCTGTTCAAGACCTCCGGCGGCAAGTACATCGCCCCGCCCCTGATCGAGGCGAAGTTCAAGGCGGTCTGCCCCTACGCCAGCCAGTTCATGGTGTTCGGCAACGAGCGGAACTTCTGCGTCGCGCTGGTCACCCTCGACGAGGATGCGATCGCCGCGTGGGCGAAGGAGAACGACGTCTCGGGCGACTACACCGCGATCATCAACTCCGAGAAGTGCCGCGAGATGGTCGGTGGCTATGTCGAGGAGCTCAACCGGCAGCTCAACCGCTGGGAGACCGTCAAGAAGTGGGAGCTGCTCGACCACGACCTCAGCGTCGAGTCCGGCGAGCTCACCCCGTCGCTCAAGGTGAAGCGCAACGTGGTCGAGGACAATTACAAGGAGACCCTCGACGCGTTCTACGCCTAGCGATTGCAGGCTCTTCGTACTTCAGGTGAGGATGACCTGGTCGAGTCCGCCTCCGATGAGGAGCATCCGTAGTGGGTAGTTGTCACGGTTGCGGAAGCCGCGGGCGGTACGGCGGTGGAACTCGATGAGGCCGTTGATCGCTTCCGTGCCGCAGTTCGAGGCGCGGTTGGTGGTGAAGTAGGCGAGGAACGCGGTCTGCCACTGTCGCAGTCTCCGGCCGGGCCGGCGGATCTCGAGGATCGGGCAGGTCGGGAACGAGGCGAGGACCTTCTCGGCGATCTGTCGCCCTTCGGCCAGGGACTCGGCCCTTTGCAGGCGGCGCGGAGTTGTTGGGCGCACTGCCAGGCGATGTAGACCTCGTCGTGGCGTTCGTCGGCGGTGATCGCCTTGTCGAGGCGGGCCTTCTGCGTGTCGGTGAGTCGCTCGGCTCCGCACCGCAGGATCAGCCGGATCCCGTACAGGAGGTCGCCCTTGCGGCCGCGTGGCTGTGGATGGTCTGCTGCACGCGACGGCGGACCTGGTCAACCGCGTCGGTACCCAGTTTGGTGACGTGGAGGGCATCGAGCACCGCGCGGCGTCCTCGAGCTGGTCATCGATGGCGTTCTTGTAGCCGTGGAACGGATCCAACGTGGCCACGCCGATGCCGGTACGGAACTCCTCGCTGCGGGCCCTGAGCCACTCGGCGTAGGCGGCACCGGACCGGCCGGGCACCAGGTCGAGCAGACGTGCTCGGACCCGAGTCTTGCCCTTGGCGTCGCGGTGACGGGCCAGGTCGACCATCCCGGTCAGCTCCTTCGGCCCCCGGCCGCCGTACTCGATCGGTTTCGTGGACACGTGATGCCAGATGTGCTCATCGACCCCGAGGGTGTGGACGCCGTCGAACCGGGACTCATCAGCAGCGAGGGCTCCAGGATCGGCTGACCGAGTTCCATACCGTGCGCCACGCGGCACCCAGTTGCCGCGCCAGCCCTTGCACGGAGGCATGTTCGCGACGTAGCTGCTCGATCGCCCACCAGCACGCCCCGGGTGGTCAGCAGTGCACGCGATGTGGCCAGGTTCTCGTCCCGCTCGGTGAACGCCCCGGCCGGACAGGCTGGTTCGTCGCAGCGCCAGGTGCGCTTGCGCCACACCAACTCCACCGGGCGACCGAAGCACCGGGGTGTCGCCAGCCGCACCTCACGACGGCCGTGGCTCTCGGCAACGACCCCGCACATCCGGCAGGCTGGCCGGGCACGAAATGTACCGCTTCGGCGGCTACGAGCTCACCCAGAAGCAGAACAGCGCAGCCATGTTCAGAACTCCTTCGCTCAGCTTGCTGAACGGATGAAGTAGCACCTCAGCCGCGTCCCCAAACCAGCGTTGCCGTGGGCCGATCGTCACGCGGAGCGTGCCGATCGCAAGGTGGGCTGGGACGGTGGACGGCCAACCAGGCGGGTGACGCGTGTGCCCTCAGTGGTGTGACAGGGCATGGACTCGGACCCTTCCGCGGCTAACGGCAGAATCGCTTGGTGGAAGGTCTGGGTATGGTCTGTGAAGATCTTGTAATACCCCTTGTCAGGATCACTTCGGGTCGCCCACACTGACAGCGCACTGGTGAGGGGGCGGGCCATGCTCAGCGTCGCGTCATTCGGCCAACGACGGGCCGAAGGCCTTGCGTGGCTCGTGATTTCCGTCAGCCTGGTGTTGCTTCTAACCGCCTGCGGTCGGCATGCGCCAGGGTTTCAGACCGCCTGCGATCACCTGCATGCTGCAATCGATGCCCTTGACGATGGTGACTCGAAGAAGGCGAAGAGCGAGGTCTCCCGTGCCTGGAGTTGGACAGAGCCGGCTGCCGAGGACGCCGCTGGGAGCGACGAAGAAGACGCTGTTGCTGCCTTCGCTTTGGCCATTGGGCGTGCGGATGTGCGCTTCGGCACTGCGAGTGGTCGCCAGGCGATGGAAGAAGCTGAGGCTGCGTGCTCGTAGCGAGCTGTTGAGCGACGTCCTGGGTGAGGACGTCGTGCCGGTGTAGCGACATCGACGGTGGGGATGGGTTCTGGGGCTGTCTTCGGGGGACCCCTTGTTGGTGTGCGACGACAAGATGAGCACGTTCTTGTTGGTCGCAGCGGCCCCTCCTTCTCGCAGGTCACAGCGTTGCAGTGACGCTGATTGACACACCCGTCTACTCGGTAGGGTCTGCTGGTGGTGTTCGTGTGTAGGGTTTCCGGCCGCTCGGGCAGCATTGAGGTCTAGCTCGCTGCACCGTGATGTCGTTGTGGAGCAAATCGGGACGGGCGGAACCAATGCCGAGTTAGCGGTGCTGCTGGCGCCGGGCTCCGGCGCCGTGAGCATGAGAGACAGGGGGCTCTCGACATGCCAGGCGTTGGGCTTTGAGATTGAAGCCTCGACTCGAGGTTTAACATCATCGGCGACGAGGCGTTCAGCCGACTCGGCGCGGATCCTTCATGAGATCGGCGTCTTGACGGTGTCGTTGCGCACGATGGTCCGGCCCGCTGCCGCGGCCCGCGAACGCGACCTCCGGGGCTAAGTCTCCCCGAGCCATGCACCAACACGTGGCGAAACTCGACCTCGCTAACCTCCCCGAATCCGAATCTCGTTGACCTTTACGAGGACCTCCGCGGCGGGCCGATAGCGACCGCAGCCAACCAGGGCCCCGGAAAGGTCGTATCTCAGCAGGTCAGGGTGCATGTGAGGGCTCGTTCTGGGTCGCGTGAGTGATGTCTGGTCGCGGCGGCGATGTCGTCGTACCCGGTCAGGCGCAGCAGGTTGAGCGCGGTGTTGCGCAGCGTGGCCATGACGCGGGGAAGGACGCCGGTGCGGACCTGGGAGCGGTCTTCGTCGTAGGTCACGTCGCGGACCCAGTGGAGCTTGTTCTCGATGGCCCAGTGGCCTTGGACCCAGGCGGCCAGGAGAGCGGGCGCGGCATCGCGAGCGTGGGCGGAAGTGATCAGGTAGACGACCTCGACGCTCTTCTTCCCTGCCTTGGTCACGGTGCGCCGGAGTTGAGCGACTTGAGAGACGCCGGTGAACTCGGGCCAGCCTGGCAGTGTCGGTGCGTCGATGACCTTGATGGTCCGGGTCGCGCGCCGTCCGTGACCACGGTCGGTCGAGCGGGCGCCGGCCGGGACCTTGTTCCAGGGCAGCTTCTTCAACGCTGCCAGGAGCTTGGGACGGTTCGCCTTGACCGTGAAGACGTAGTCCGCGCCCGCGTCGAGGATGACCTTCGCGGTGTCGTCTTGAGTGTGCATCGCGTCAAGGGTGATCACGCATCCGCGCAGGTCAGAGGGCGTGAAGGCAGCGAGCAAGTCGCGCACGGCCGGGATCTCGTTGGACTTCGCTTCGACCTGATGTTGGCCCACCACGACACCGGTGGCATGGTCGAGCGCTGCGATCAGATGAGGCGCCGAGGTCGCTGCCGACCTCGCGCCACGCACGGTCTTGCCGTCGATCGCGATCACCCGACGACCAGTGCTGTGACGGACTCGGCACCAGGCGTAGAGCGCCAGGGCAGCATCGAGTGCGGCCGCGTCCAGGCGAGCAAAGAGCTTGCACAACGTCGACTCCACCGGTGCCGCATCCATACCGAACCGGGCGAGTTGGCCGGTGTCGAGGTCGGCAGCGAACTCGCCGATCGCGGCGAACGACTTCGCGCCCGCGACCACCGCGCACACTGCGACGGCGAGCATCCCGGCCAGGGGGAACCTGACTCCGCGAGGGTCACGCGGGTCGGGCACACGGGCAAGAGCGGTGAGCAGATCGGCGCGTTCATCGATGTTCGCGCCGGCCATTGGGGAAGATGGCATCGACGGGTGGGGCTCTCTGGTCCGGACGGTTGTGTGAGAACTCCCATCCCAGTCCCGCCGGCCCCATCCGTCACAGCCGCCACGCCGGTCTCACCCACACGTTTCCCCAGGTCACAGCCCCGCCAGCCGACCTTTCCGGGGCCCTGGGTATGTCAGGCTGCGGGGAACAGCGGTCGTCTGGTAACGAGGCAGCCATCGATGTATCCGTTGAGTCTCAATTGACCCGTATCTACACGGCGATCGGAGGCACAGCCGCGCAACGTGAGGCCCTGCACTT
Source organism: Nocardioides sp. (assembly GCF_047602075.1). Lineage (GTDB taxonomy): Bacteria > Actinomycetota > Actinomycetes > Propionibacteriales > Nocardioidaceae > Nocardioides. The sequence continues at coordinate 1,313,863 of NZ_JASGIF010000001.1, read as the reverse complement.
CCTTGAGGAGAAGGAGCTCAACGCGGGATACCTCGACTGCATGGCCAGTAACGGTGAGCCCATGCAGTTGAAGTTCGTAACCTTATGGAGCGGATTCTCGCCGAACCCGTCCGCCGGACGATGGATGGGACGTCTGGACGTCCGTCCGTCAGTGATGGCCCTCGCCAACTCCGAGGCGGCGCACCTGGAGCACGAGCCCCCACCTCCTCCAGATTCCCGTGAGGCAACAGAGGAATTTCAGAACACGATGCGCTCCTGTCTTCAGAAGAATCAGGAAGTCGTCGTGGATGACGAAGCGCTGGGGAAGCCGGCGACGGGCGAACTAAATGCCGAGTTCCACATGCTCATCGAGGATGTGGACCAGAGCCTTGGACCCATAGACCCATACAACGAGTGCATGAAGCAAGCTGGTTTCGATGTAACATCGCGAGATGATGGAGACCTCGAAGGATGGAACGCCCTGTATGACCTCCTAAGCTCGCGACAGCCCAGGGCCCCGGAAAGGTCGGCTGGCGGGGCTGTGACCTGGGGAAACGTGTGGGTGAGACCGGCGTGGCGGCTGTGACGGATGGGGCCGGCGGGACTGGGATGGGAGTTCTCACACAACCGTCCGGACCAGAGAGCCCCACCCGTCGATGCCATCTTCCCCAATGGCCGGCGCGAACATCGATGAACGCGCCGATCTGCTCACCGCTCTTGCCCGTGTGCCCGACCCGCGTGACCCTCGCGGAGTCAGGTTCCCCCTGGCCGGGATGCTCGCCGTCGCAGTGTGCGCGGTGGTCGCGGGCGCGAAGTCGTTCGCCGCGATCGGCGAGTTCGCTGCCGACCTCGACACCGGCCAACTCGCCCGGTTCGGTATGGATGCGGCACCGGTGGAGTCGACGTTGCGCAAGCTCTTTGCTCGCCTGGACGCGGCCGCACTCGATGCTGCCCTGGCGCTCTACGCCTGGTGCCGAGTCCGTCACAGCACTGGTCGTCGGGTGATCGCGATCGACGGCAAGACCGTGCGTGGCGCGAGGTCGGCAGCGACCTCGGCGCCTCATCTGATCGCAGCGCTCGACCATGCCACCGGTGTCGTGGTGGGCCAACATCAGGTCGAAGCGAAGTCCAACGAGATCCCGGCCGTGCGCGACTTGCTCGCTGCCTTCACGCCCTCTGACCTGCGCGGATGCGTGATCACCCTTGACGCGATGCACACTCAAGACGACACCGCGAAGGTCATCCTCGACGCGGGCGCGGACTACGTCTTCACGGTCAAGGCGAACCGTCCCAAGCTCCTGGCAGCGTTGAAGAAGCTGCCCTGGAACAAGGTCCCGGCCGGCGCCCGCTCGACCGACCGTGGTCACGGACGGCGCGCGACCCGGACCATCAAGGTCATCGACGCACCGACACTGCCAGGCTGGCCCGAGTTCACCGGCGTCTCTCAAGTCGCTCAACTCCGGCGCACCGTGACCAAGGCAGGGAAGAAGAGCGTCGAGGTCGTCTACCTGATCACTTCCGCCCACGCTCGCGATGCCGCGCCCGCTCTCCTGGCCGCCTGGGTCCAAGGCCACTGGGCCATCGAGAACAAGCTCCACTGGGTCCGCGACGTGACCTACGACGAAGACCGCTCCCAGGTCCGCACCGGCGTCCTTCCCCGCGTCATGGCCACGCTGCGCAACACCGCGCTCAACCTGCTGCGCCTGACCGGGTACGACGACATCGCCGCCGCGACCAGACATCACTCACGCGACCCAGAACGAGCCCTCACATGCACCCTGACCTGCTGAGATACGACCTTTCCGGGGCCCTGCGCGACAGCCCCTCCCGCCGCTGCCGGGAGAGGAACCGACGGTGGAATGGCAAGAATATCTGCAGTTCGAAGGATCGGCGATTAATGCCGACGCTGATTGCCGCGCACAGAAGTACGCCCAAGGACTAGCGCTTCTCGCGCCGCTCCTCGACGAGTTCGAGCAGAATCACCAGTCCGAGCTCACGAACGCGGAGAACGGTTGGACTGAGCTCCTGGCCGCTGCCAATAGGCAGGGCATCGACGATGCGCTCACTCACTGATTAGCCCCTGATTGCGGCTGGGCGCCGGCTCGGTGACGCCGCCGACCCGGCGTACCGAACCGGTGGTTGGATGGGGGCGTGCCCTCCGCCCTGCCTGACGGCGACCCGGTCCCTGCGGACGGCTCGCTCCCCGGGTCGGCGATGGCCGGGCTGGGGGAGCGCCCGTTCGGTGTCTACGTGCACGTCCCCTTCTGCCGGGTGCGGTGCGGCTACTGCGACTTCAACACCTACACCGCCGGCGAGCTCGGCGGCAGCACATCGACGGCGTCGTACGTCGCTGCGGCCATCGCCGAGGTCGCGCTGGCCCGAGAGGTGCTCGGGGACTCGGCGCCACCGGCCTCGACGGTGTTCTTCGGAGGCGGCACACCGACGCTCCTGCCTGCCGCGGATCTGGCCAGGGTCCTGGCTGCCATCCGACAGCACCTCGGGCTCACCGCCGATGCCGAGATCACGGCTGAGGCGAACCCCGACAGCGTCGACGCACGGAGTCTGGCCGCTCTCCGAGAGGCGGGGTTCACCCGCCTCTCCTTCGGCATGCAGTCCGCCGTCCCGCACGTGTTGGCGACCCTGGACCGCACCCACGATCCCGACCGGGTGCCGCTGGCCGTGGCCGAAGCCCGCGCGGCCTGCTTCGAGCAGGTGAGCCTCGACCTCATCTACGGCACCCCCGGCGAGACTCTGGCTGACTGGGAGCGGTCGCTGACCGCCGCGTTGGCGTGCGCGCCGGACCACGTGTCGGCGTACGCCTTGATCGTCGAAGAGGGCACCGCGCTCGCCCGCAAGGTGCGGCGCGGTGAGGTGCCGGCTCCTAATGACGACGACCTCGCCGACAAGTATCTGCTCGCGGATCGGCTGCTCACCACTGCGGGCCTGGAGTGGTACGAGCTCTCGAACTGGGCGACCTCGTCGGCCGCGCGCTGTCGGCACAACGAGCTCTACTGGACCGGTGCGGACTGGTGGGGCGTCGGCCCCGGGGCACACTCGCACGTCGGCGGCACCCGCTGGTGGAACGTCAAGCATCCAGCGGCGTACGCCGAACGCTTGGCTGCTCGCAGGTCGCCTGCTCACGCGCGAGAGGTGCTCGATCCCGAGACTCGTCGGATCGAGCAGGTGCTGTTGGAGTCTCGTCTGCGCGCCGGCCTACCGCTGGCGCTGCTCGACGATGCCGGTCTGGCGGTGGTGGCCGACCTGGCCGAGCGCGGCCTGATCGACCGGCACGGCGAGCGCCTGGTGCTCACCCCCGACGGGCGGCTGCTCGCCGACGCGGTCGTCCGGGCGCTCCTTCCCTGACGACGTCGGGTCCTTTAGATGGCAGGCCTCTAGGAGACCAGCCGGATGGTCAGCGGGTAGCGGTAGTCCTCGCCGTTGCTGGCCTTCACCGAGGCGATGATCGGCAGGATGATCGCCAGCGCAGCGACCACGAGCAGCAGCACGATGCCGATCACGACCAGGACCAGGACGACCGACACGATGCCGTAGATCAGCATCGAGAGCTGGAAGTTCAGGGACTCCACAGCCTGGCGACGCACCCACGCCGACTTGGTGCCCTGGGTGACCATCACGATCAGCGGTCCGAGGAAGGACAGGCCGACCAGCATGGCGAGCAGCGCGCTCCAGTGCGCCGCCGCACCCCAGGTGCGCTCGTCGCCCGGACTGAGGCCCGCAGCCGGCTGCGGGTAGCCCGGCTGGCCGTACGGCGCCTGGCCCACATAAGGCGGCTGCCCCGCGGCCGGCGGCTGGTAGCCCGCGGGAGGGCCCGGCTGGGCAGCCGGTGGTGGAGTTGGGTTCGGGTCCGGCTGGTCGCCGGTCGGCGGAGTCTGGTCGGTCATCGCAGTCACCCTCCCGGGGTGTCGTCGAGGTGCCACTTCGACCCTATCCAGACGCGAGGCCGATGGCGTGGTCACCAGGCAGTGATCTTGACGACGGTCGGTGTCGGTGATCAGGTCGTCGTCACGAAGTCGATCAGCTCTTCGACCCGGCCCAGGAGTGCGGGCTCAAGGTCGTGCCACGATCCGACCCTGGACAAGATGTGCTGCCAGGCGCGGGCGAGGTCCGCCTGCTCCTCGTGCGGCCAGCCGAGGTGGCGGCAGATGCCCTTCTTCCAGTCCTCGGTGCGCGGCACGCTCGGCCAGACCGCCAGCCCGAGACGCTCGGGTCGCACCGCCTGCCAGATGTCGACGAAGGGATGGCCGACGACGCGCACGTGTGCGGCGTACGACGACGTGGTCACCGCCGCCGCGATCCGGGTCTCCTTGCTGCCCTCGACCAGGTGGTCGAGCAGCACGCCGACCCGACGCCCGGGTGCGGGGCCGAACTCCGTCAGCGCTCCGACCAGGTCGTCGGCGCCGCCGAGCAGCTCGACCACCACCCCCTCGATGCGCAGGTCGTCGCCCCACACCTTCTCGATCAGCTCGGCGTCGTGTCGCCCCTCCACGAAGATCCGGCTGGCCCGGGCCACCCGTGCGTGTGCGTCGGGCACCGCGACCGAGCCGGATGCGGTGCGGGTCGGCGGGCGGGGAGCGGTCAGTGTCGAGACCGGGCGGGTCAGGATGGTCGGACGGCCTTCGAGGAGGAAGCCGGGGCCGAGGGGGAAGCTGCGTCGCTTGCCGCGCCGATCCTCCAAGGTCACCGTGCGCAGGTCGCTGTCGACGGCCACCACCTCGCCGCACCAGTCCGTGGTCACCTCCTCGACCACCATGCCGAGCTCGACCGGACGCTCCACGGCCCGCCCGCGTCGGGGCGCGCGCCAGTCGGTGGCCAGCACGTCGCTGCCGTAACGGTCGTGGGCATGGGTGGACATCGCCAGCCACGGTAGGCGGCGCCGGTGCCTGCTGTCCGATGGCGCGCCGAGGCGCGTGACGGTTCAGGCGAGCGGGAGGCGGCGAGCGTTGGCCGGGAGGTGGGCGTAGCCACGGCGGACGGCATCGGTCAGCCCAGTGGCGGGGAACGGCCACTCACCCGCGGCCAGGGCCTCGTTGACAGAGACGCCGTGACCGGCGAGCTCCTCGATGGTGAAGGCGACCTGGCCGACGTCGAGTCGCTGCTGCTCGACGAAGTTGCGATCGACGGGTGCACCGTGGCCGGGAACGATCACGGAGTCGGCGGTCGTCATGCCGAGCAGGTTGTCCAGGGTGGCCGGCCAGTCGAGCGGGAAGCTGTCCTCGCCATACATCGGTGCGCCCGACTCCTCGACCAGGTCACCGGCCAGCAGCACGTCGGCGTCCGGGACCGACACGACCAGATCGCCGCCCGTGTGACCCCGTCCGGGGTGCAACAGCTCCACCCGTCGGTCGCCGAGGTCGAGCACCCGGGCCGAGGAGAAGGTGACGTCGGCGGGCACGATCCGGGTCTCCAAGATCTCGTCGCGGTGCGGGTCGTCCGGGTCGGCCTCGTAGCGTCGTTGGACCGCGAGCCCGGTCTCCGGTGTGGCCTCCGCGGCGACCTCGTGGGCATGGATCGGCAGGTCGCCGTACGCCGTGCGGAACGCATCGTTGCCGAAGACGTGGTCGAAGTGGTCGTGGGTGTTGACCACGGTCGTGACCGGGCCGACGCCGAGGCGGCGGATGTCGTCGATCACCTCGCCCGCCGCTCGCGTGGAGCTGTGCGTGTCGACCACGGCCAGTCCGGTCGATCCGCCCACCAGCGTCACGTTGACGTCGAACCACTCGTAGCGCGCGACCCAGATTCGATCGGCGACCTCGATGAAGCTGTGGGAGCTGCCAGCCATGACCCCTGAGGGTACGACGCCGCGAGACGCGGTGGCTCTGCGGTGGACCGCGTGGCCTGTAGACTTGGCACTCGCGACTGCCGAGTGCCAAGACGACCGTGATGACCAGCGTTGTCACCATTGGACGAGGCAGTCGCCGGCGAGAAGAGGAGGCGCGGCATGGTCGAGGATCGACGACTCGACGTGCTGCGCGCCATCGTGGAGGACTACGTCGCCACGGAGGAGCCGGTGGGCTCCAAGGCGCTGGTCGAGCGGCACCGGCTCGGGGTCTCCCCGGCCACCGTCCGCAACGACATGGCGGTGCTCGAGGAAGAGGGCTACATCGCCCAACCTCACACCAGCGCCGGCCGGGTCCCCACTGACAAGGGCTATCGGCTGTTCGTCGACCGGTTGACGACCGTCAAGCCGATGAGTGCGGCGGAGAAGCGGGCGATCGCGACGTTCCTGGACGGCGCGATGGACCTCGATGACGTGGTCCATCGCTCGGTGCGGCTGCTGGCCCAGCTCACTCGCCAGGTCGCCGTCGTGCAGTATCCCGTGCTTTCCCGCTCGACCATCCGCCATCTCGACCTGATCGCACTGTCGGAGATCCGGCTGCTCCTGGTGATCATCTTGAGCACCGGCCGGGTCGAGCAGCGTCTGGTCGAGATGCAGGTGGCGCTCACCGAGGAGCAGCTGGCCGACCTGCGTCAGCGCATCGGGCACGCGACGATCGGGCAGTCCATCGCCGACTCGGCCAGCAATCTGCAGAGCCTCGTCGACGCTGCGGCCGCATCGGGGCGGGCCGATGCCCAGGTGGCCGCCGAGGTCGCCGCTGCCATGGTGGAGGCGATCTCCGACCACCGCTCCGACGAACGGGTCGCCGTGGGCGGGGCAGCTAACCTGGCGCGCTTCGGCGACAGCTTCGACACCGCGGTCCGCCCACTGCTGGAGGCGCTCGAGGAGCATGTCGTGCTCCTGCGACTGCTGGGCGAGGCCACCACCGGAGGTGCGGTCACCGTGCGGATCGGCCACGAGGGCCCGGTGGAGGAGCTCGCGTCGACCAGTGTCGTCGCAACCGGCTATGGCCCCGGCGACCAGACTCTGGCCACCCTAGGCATCGTCGGCCCGACCCGGATGGACTATCCGACCACGATGGCCGCGGTGCGCGCCGTGGCGCGCTACGTCTCGCGGATCCTGGACGAAGCGTGAGACTTCAAGAGATGACGAAGGACCAGTAGGTGAGTCAGGACCTGTACGAACTGCTCGGGGTCGCCCGCGACGCGGACCCCGACACGATCAAGAAGGCCTATCGACGCCTGGCCAGGCAGCTGCACCCCGACGTCAATCCGGATCCGGAGACGCAGGAGCAGTTCAAGCAGGTGACCCAGGCCTACGAGGTGCTGTCCGACCCGCAGAAGCGGGCGGCGTACGACCGAGGCGGCGATGTGTTCGGCGCCGGCGGCTTCGGCGGCCAGGGCGCCGGCTTCTCGTTCACCGACATCATGGACGCCTTCTTCGGCGGCGGTGCGGCTCAGAGCCGCGGCCCGAGACCACGAGTGCGCCGTGGGCAGGATGCGCTGATCCGACTCGACGTGGATCTGGCCGAAGCGGCGTTCGGGGTGACCCGAGAAGCTCAAGGTCGACACCGCGGTCGTCTGCCCCGCCTGCCATGGTGGCGGGGCCGCTCCCGGCAGCAGCCCGGTGCCCTGCGAGACCTGCCGGGGGAGCGGCGAGGTCGCCCATGTGCAGCGCTCGCTGCTCGGCGAGATCCGCACGCTGCGACCCTGTCCGGCCTGCCGTGGCTACGGCACCGTGATCCCCGACCCGTGCCGGGAGTGCTCCGGAGACGGTCGGGTCCGCTCGCGCACCTCGCTGAAGGTCAAGATCCCGGCCGGCGTCGACACTGGCACCCGTGTGCAACTCGCCGGTCAGGGTGAGGTCGGCCCTGGTGGCGGGCCACCAGGGGATCTGTACGTCGAGGTGCACGTCCACCCGCACCCCACCTTCACCCGAGACGGCGCCGACCTGCACTGCACGGTCACGATCCCGATGACCGCGGCCGCGCTGGGCACGGTGATTCCGCTGCCGACGCTGGAGGCGGACCTAGGCGACGCCGTCGAGGAGGCCGAGCGCTCGGTGGATCTGCAGATCGTCCCGGGCACCCAGTCGGGCGCCGAACAGGTCCTCCGCGGCCGGGGCGTCCCGGGGCTGCGTGGTGGACGCGGCAACCTGGTGGTGACGGTCCTGGTGGACACCCCGACCAAGCTCGACCCACGTCAAGAGGAGCTGCTGCGCGAGCTGGCGGCGATCCGCGACGAGGAGTCTCCCGACGGTGCGGTGAAGGCGAGCCACAAGTCGGTCTTCAGCCGCTTCCGCGACGCCTTCAACGTCTGACAGCGATGTCGCTGCCGGTCCACCTGGTCGACTCGCTGGTCGACGTGCGCGTCGGCGACGTCGTCGACGTGACGGGCGCTGAGGCCCACCACGCCGTCGCCGTGCGACGACTGCGGCCTGGCGAGCAGGTCCAGCTCACCGATGGCCGTGGGACCCGGGCCACCGGCGCCGTGGCGACCGCTGATCGCCGCCTGCTCGAGGTGCAGGTCGGCTCGGTCCAGCACGAGGAGCGTCCAACTCCGACGCTCACGGTGGTGCAGGCCATCCCGAAGGGGGAGCGCGGCGAGCTCGCCGTCGAGGTGCTGACCGAGATCGGTGTCGACGTGATCGTGCCCTGGGCGGCATCGCGGAGTGTGACGGTCTGGCGCGCGGAGCGCCGTGAGAAGGCTCTGGCACGGTGGCGCTCCACCGTCAGGGAGGCGGCCAAGCAGGCTCGCCGCTGCTGGTTCCCCGAGGTGCTCGAGCCGGTCACCACCTCCGGTGCGGCGCAGGTCGTTGAAGCAGCAGATCTCGCCGTCGTGCTCCATGAGTCCGCCGATGAGGCTCTCGCCGACCTGGACCTCACCGACGCGCAGCGGATCGTGCTGGTCGTCGGTCCCGAGGGCGGTCTCACCGAGGGCGAGATCGAGGAGCTCGCCGGCCATGGCGCGAGGTCGGTCCGGCTCGGCCGGGAGGTGCTGCGCACCTCGACAGCGGGCGTCGCAGCCTGTGCTGCCCTGCTCTCCCGGACCCCGCGCTGGAGGTCGTGAGGCTCGTCGGCACTCGCCTGTCTGGCGTGCTTGCCCCACGGGCCGACGACGCCGGGTGAGCACCGCCGACGTTTGAGGTCGTCGGCCGGGTTGCTGGTCGTCGGTGGGGCCTGCTGCCCCGTCTCCCGCGGTGCTGTGGTGGCTGAGGACCCGGTATACGGGCCACTTTGCCACCACAAGACCGCAGGAGACGCAAGAACACAGCGGCAGACCGATGACCGCAGGACACCAGCGACCCGGTCACCCAACCGGAACCACCGACTGCCTTCTCCGGTCGCCGCACTGTCGGTCGCGACCACCGACGACCAGCAACCCGGCAACGAATCTTGGGGGCACCGCCCGAGCCGCACACCTGCGCCAGAAGCAGGCGGGCCTCACCCCACCGTGAAGCTGCGGGTGTCCTCGAACGGGCCGGCGCCCTCGCCGTCCGACGGGTCGTCGGTGCGGGCGATGAAGGTGTAGGTGCCGGGGGACAGCGAGGAGATGTCGATCTGGTCGCTCCACGGGTAGAGCTTGTCCATCCAGCCCTCCGCGGTCACGAACCCCTTGAGCACGACCTTCCCGCCAGCGTCCTGGATCTCCCAAGGCACGGTGGCCTCGAACGAGTTCGCGACGCCCTCGACCTTCAACGTCGATCCGGTGACCTGTTGTCCCTCCTCGGGCTGGGTGATGTTGACCAGAGACAGCAGGTCGGGGTTGTGCTGCACTCCCTTGGCAGTGTCGATGCCTAGCAGCGGGACCACCTCGCCGTCGAAGTACGCCGTGAGCGGCGCCCGGACCTTCCCGGTGCCCTGCAGGGTGAACACCAGCCCCTGCACGGCCAGCTTGGCCTCCGCGGAAGACATTCCGGCTGGACGCTGCTCCAACGAGGAGTCGGCCAGCTCGACCGAGAACGACCCCGTCGCGCCAACCCCGTCGAAGCTCACCGCAGCGACCGCGCCAGAAGGCCACAGAGTGCGGTAGTCGGGATCCTGCGGAGGGCCGTCGGTCGCCAGTTGAGCGGCTGCGAGCAGTCGCGTGCCAGCGTCGACCCGGTGGAACTCGCGGAACAGCCGGTCACCCATCGCGGTGTCGCCGACGTAGTAGACCGGCACGGCCACCTGGTCGGTCGACGGCGCGCTGGAGGTCTCCGACGGGCTCGGTGAGTCGGCCGTCTGAGACGGAGAGCCGGCAGACGCGACGGGACCAGACCCGTCGGGGTCGGAGTCGCGTTGCGTGACGACGGCCACGGCGACGACGACGGCGGCTGCGGCCACAGCGGCAGCGCCGGCGGTGAGGAGCCAGGGGCGACGGTTGGACATGGTGGACACCTTCGGGTGAGTGCGGATCTGGTGGAGACGGTCGTGCGGTTCGATGTCGGCGGCGGCGTCGTCGATCAGCGCCCGCAGCCGCGGGTCGCGGGGATCGTTCATGGCTGTTCCTCCCACACCTCGGCCAGTTGCTCGCGCAGTGCCGCGACGCCACGCGACGCGTGGCTCTTGACCGCGCCGCACGAGATGCCGAGGGTGTCCGCGATCTGGGCCTCGCTCAGGTCGAGGTAGTAGCGCAGCGCGATCACCTCTCGCTGTCGGTCGGGCAGTTCGCGGAGCGCCGACAGCACCAGGTCGCGACGGGCATGGTCGTCCGGCAGGTGTGTGCCGGCCTGCTCCGAGGCGACCACCTGCCGCTGAGCCGTGAGGTATCGATCGGCGACGGTACGACGACGCAGCGCCGACCTGGCCCGGTTGACCACCGTCTGGCGCAGGTAGGCCAAAGCCCGGTCCGGGTCACGCAACTGGCCCCACCGGCCATGGACGGCGATGAAGGAGTCCTGGACCACCTCCTCGGCGGCCGCCTGATCATGCAGCAGGAGGACGGCGAGCCGGACGAGCGAGCGCCAATGGGCGGCGTACAGCTGCTCCAGCGCCTCGTCGGCATCCCAGCCGCGAGCGCGCCGGGTCACTGGTGTCTCCAGGATCGCCGCACGGGTCATCACGCTAGTTGGACGCGCACCATCCACCGGAGGTTGACGCGCCAGGCACACCAGATGTCCGAGGGGCGGCCAGCCCCGAGCACGGTCGTGCCGATGAGCAGTGTTCTCAAGAGATCGAGGAGCAACGCCGGGATGTGATCGAGAGATTTGGAGCCCTACCCTGGTGAGATGAGCGCGCCCGACCCTGACTGCCTCTTCTGCAAGATCGTCACCGGTGACATCCCGGCCGAGATCGTTCACCAGACGCCGTCGGTGGTGGCCTTCCGAGATGTGGCGCCGCAGGCTCCGACGCATGTGCTGGTGGTGCCACGCGAGCATCAGCCCGATGCGGCCGCGCTGGCCAGCGCCTCACCCACCACGGTTGCCGACCTCGTCACGGCTGCGCAGACGGTCGCCGAGACCGACGGCCTGGGCGGGGACTACCGGCTCGTCTTCAACACCGGCGTCGGCGCCGGCCAGACCGTCTTCCACACTCACCTGCACCTGCTCGGCGGGCGCCCGATGACCTGGCCGCCCGGGTGAGATCCACGTGGCTGAGATCCACGTCGGTGAGATCGTGGTGCAGCGCTGCCGGTGCTGCCGCGCTGGCACTCCACCACCCAGCCCACCACGATCCGTGCCGTCGCCGGGCACATGCTGGGTCGCTCGATCGCCATCGAGGTCAACCCCGACACCCCGCGCGCCCGCACCGTGTTGTCGATCCCACTGTAGGACTTCGACAACCAAGGCGCCAAGCCGATCAAGCCCGTCCACTTGACACCTGCCGACACGGTCCGAGTCACCTGTCGGCACGTCCAATGGCTGCGGGACAAGCTGCCCGCCTTCTCCGGTCAGCCGGACCGCTACGTCGTCTGGGGCAACGGCACCACCGACGAGATGTGCCTGGGCATCCTCCAGGTCACCCACCCTGAGCCGGCCCCCGGGGGCACTGCGCTGAGACCCCGAGCCGGAGCCCGAACAGACTCGTTAGGTTCGTGTCGATGGCGGGTGAGACGGGAGAGGCGACGCCGAGAGCCGAGGTGCGGCTGCTCGGGGCGCTCGAGGTGCGCGTCGGAGTCACTCCGATCACGGTGACGGCGGCGCAGCAGCGGGTGGTCTTGGTCGCGCTGGCGCTGGCCGGAGGTGCGCCGGTGACGGCAGACACGCTCTGCGACACCCTGTGGCCAGAGCGGATCCCGAACACCGCGCGGACCTCGCTGCACAACACCATACGCAGGCTGCGCACACTGTTGGCCGCAGCTGGAGCGGGCGAGCTGATCCACACCGGCCCGGAGGGCTATCAGCTCGACGTCGACCCCGATGCCGTGGATGCGATCCGCTTCGGCCGCCTGCTGGTCGATGCGCGGCGGGAGGTCGAGAGCGGAGAGGCGGCCGCCGCCTTGACGTCGTACGACGCGGCGCTGGGGCTCTGGCGTGGTGAGCCGGTGCCCGACCTGGTCAATGCCGGTTGGTTGACCGGCCTGGTCGACCAGCTGGTCGAGCAGCGTGTCGTTGCCATCGAGGAGTGGGCCGACCTCGAGCGGGCAGCGGGACGGCCCGAGCGCGCTCTGGAGCGGCTCGCGCCACTTGCCGAGGCCTGGCCCCTCCGCGAGAGCGTGCGCGCCCGGCTGATGCTCGCCCTCCAGGCGGCCGGCCGCACCGCCGAGGCGCTGGAGCAGTATCTCGCTGCCCGTCAGCTGCTGGTCGCCGAGCTGGGTGTCGAGCCGGGGCCGGTGCTGAGCAAGGCGCACGCGGAGGTGCTCCGACTCGACGACGCGCAGACCGGGTCCGGTCGGGCGCTGCCGGTGGTGAGACCAGCGCAGCTGCCGGCAGTGCGCACTCGGGTCGTCGGCCGGGAGGCTGAACTGTCGTTGCTCGACGGCGTCCTTGCCGACGCGGCGGCCGGGGATCCGCTGGTCAGTGTGGTGTCCGGACCGGCCGGCGTCGGCAAGACCACCGTGGCCGCGCAATGGGCACAGCGGGTCGCCAAGGCGTTCCCCGACGGTCAGCTCTGGGTCAACCTGCGCGGCTTCGACCAGGACGGCACACCGCTGACCACCGAACAGGTGCTGCGCCGGTTCCTCGGCGCGTTGGGGGTGGCCGCCGACGAGATCCCGATCGACGTCGAGGCAGCGGCTGATCTCTACCGGAGCCTGCTGGCCGACCGGCGGCTGCTCGTCGTGTTGGACAACGCACGCGAAGCAGGGCAGGTGCGCTCGCTGCTTCCCACTGGCCCGGGCAGCTTCGCTCTGGTGACAAGCCGGCGCGACCTGTCCTCGCTCGCCGTCACCCACGGCGCTCGCCTGGTCTCGCTCGAGCTGCTGTCGATCGAGGACGCCGAGGAGTTGCTCGCGGAGCGGCTGGGGCAGGCCCGGCTGGCCGCCGAGCCCGAGGCGGTCGCCGAGATCCTGCGCCACTGCGGCGGGCTGCCACTCGCACTGGCCTTGGTGGCTGCCCGGGTCGCGGCACGGACCGACCTGTCGCTGGCTGCGCTCGCCGCCCAGTTGCGGGAGAGCTCGTCGCTCGACGTGCTCAACCTCGGCGACGCCAGCACCGACCTGCGCGCCGTGCTCTCCTGGTCGGTCGACGCGCTCAGCATCCGCGCTGCCCGATCGCTTGCCTTGGTGGGTCTGCACCCCGGCCCGGAGATCGGCGTACTCGTGCTGGCCAGCCTGGCCGGGATCCAGCCACGGGAGGCGCGTGCGACTCTGGAGGAGCTCGCGCGGGCGCACCTCGTCGCCGAGCGGGAGCCGGGTCGGTTCGCGATGCACGACCTGGTGCGCGATCACGCCCGCGAGCTGTTCGAGGCGTCGCTGGCGCCGGCCGAGCGGCTCGACGTCGTACGCCGCCTCGCCGACCACTATCTGCACTCGGCCTATGCCGCCACCCGGACGCTCTTCCACACGCCGCTGCCGTTCGCCCTCGACCAGGTCGTCGACGGAGTCGAGCCGGAGAGGTTCGCCGGTCCCGAAGAGGGCTCCGCCTGGTTGCAGGCCGAGCTGCCAGCGCTCGGGAAGGTGGTCGACCTGGTCGCCGCGACGCCGGGGATCGAGGGTCATCCGTGGCGGCTGGCACGCGCGGTGAGCGGCTATCTGTGGGACCGATGTGCCTGGGCAGACATCGCGCAATTGCACGAGCGCGCCCTCACAGCCTGCCTGCGCGTCGCGGATCGAGCCGGTGAGGCCGATGCGCGCCACGGTCTCGGCGATGCCTACGCGGGTCTCGGACGATGGGCGGAGTCGCGGGACGAGCTCGACCGTGCCCTCGAGCTCTACATCGCGGTCGGAGACCAGATGGGGGAGAGCGACGCGCTGTGCACGGTGGGTCGGACGATGGAGATGCAGGGTAGGCCGAGGGAGGGCCTCCGGCCCACCCGTGAGGCGCTTGAGCTCTATCGCCGGATCGGTGACCGCAGCGGCGAGGCGGTCTCCCTCAACAACCTCGGATGGATGCACGCGCTCGTCGGCGACTACGACGACGCCTTGGTGCGCTGCCAAGAGGCCCTGGCGCTCTATCGCGAGGACGGTGACCTGCCCGGTCAGTCCTTCGCCCTGGACAGCATGGGTCGCGCCTACGTCGGTCTCGGCGACCTGCCCCGCGCGATCGACTCCTTCGCCGAGGCGGCGGCGGTCTCGCGGTCGCTCGGCCAGTTCTACAACCAGGCGGTCGGCCTGACCCATCTCGGTGAGGCCCACCACGCGGCCGGCCACCTGACCGAGGCGCACGAGGCCTGGGTGGTGGCGCTGGCGCTCTTCGACGAGATCGGCCACCCCCGGGCGGAGACACTCCGCTCGCGGTTGGCGTTGCTCGTCCCGGAGCGCGAGCCGTCGTAGCGACGGATGACGTTGCGCTGTTAGTGGCGCGTTAGCGGCCGACTGCGAGATTCGTGGGCGTACCTGGCCATGAGGACCGGTCGACCCTTGATCGACGACGATCCCGGGCCGAGCGGCACTCACGTCGTACCGCCGCCGTCAGGCGGCGGGACGACATCAGCACGAAAGGGGCCGACCCATGCCTCGACTCACCTCCCGCGTGCGACTCCTGCTCGGCGCGCTGGTCACCTCCTTCCTCCTGACGACTGTGATCGCGCCGGCGCAGGCGGAGGACAGCTCTTCGAGCCCGTCGTCAGCGGCGACGCCGAGCGGCGCCACCATTTTGGCCGCGAAGTCCTATCCCGGCGTCCAGCTGATCGCGACGACCTATACCGCGACCGTGACGGTCCGTGTGCCGGTGATCAACCAGGCTGCGATCAACACGCTCGCTCAGCGGCTGGCGCAGCAGGCGCTCAGCGGCGCCATCGACACGACCGAGGAGGCGATCACCGAGGAGATCGTGGACGCGGTCGTGAAGTCGCCGAGCACCTACTTCCTTCCCGGCGCGCAGACCTACAGCCGGCGCAACAGCCTGACCGGGGTGGGTACCGGGTGGGTGATCACCCCGGACGGCTACATGATCACGGCCGCGCATGTGGTGCACACTCCCGATGCCCAACTCCGCCGCGAGTTCGCCGTCACCAGCCTCGACAAGCTCGGCCAGCAGTTCGTCCGCGGCCTGCAACGGAGCGGCACCACGCTCACCAACGACCAGGTGGATCGCCTGCGGACCGCGATCCTCGGTTGGTTGGCGGCGCACATGAGCGTGAACCGCCTTCGGGTGTCGGTGTCTGCGGAGTTGGCGCTCGGCTTCGACGGCCTCGGCAAGGATCAGAAGTCGGTGGCCGCCGAAGTGGTCGACCGGGGCAAGCCCTACCCGGGCAACGACGTCGCTCTGCTCAAGATCGACGGTCAAGATCATCTGCCGACGATCGCGGTCGGCAACAACGACGACGTCTCGCCCGGCTCGATCGTGCACGTGGTGGGCTTTCCAGCCGCTTCGACGTTCTCACCCGGGCTGTCGCGTGACGCGCAGGTGCAGCCGACGGTGACCGAGGGGCCGGTGACGGCCGTGAAGAGCACCCGGGGCGGAATGCCGGTGATCCAGACCCAGGCTCCAGCCAGTCCGGGCAACTCCGGTGGCCCGGTGCTGACCGACAACGGATCTTCGGTCGGCGTTCTCGTCGCCAGCGCGATCGGCAGCGACGGCGTGGCCGCGCAGGGACAGAACTTCGTGATCCCGGCCAGTGAGATCAAGGACATGCTCGAGCGCAACGGGGTGACTCCCGAGGAGAGTGACACCACCGCGGCCTATTCCAAGGCCATCGACGAGTTCTACCAGGAGCACTACAGCGCCGCGGTGCCGTTGTTCGAGAAGGTGGAGGTGCTCTATCCGGCGCACCCGTTCGCGAAGAAGTTCATCACCGACTCCAAGACGGCGATCGACGAGGGTCGGGACAAGACTCCGGAGCCGAAGTCGACGAATGTCGCCCTGTTGGTCGGCCTGGTCGCCGCTGGTCTGCTGGTGGTGTTGTTGGGCGGTGGCGGGACCTGGCTGCTGGCTCGGCGTCGCAAGACTATTCCGGCTGGCGCCATGTCGCCGACGTACGCCGCCAACGGAATGCCGTCGCCCTACGCAGGCGGTGGGATGCCCCCGGCATACCCCGCAAGGGATCCGGAGGATGCAACGGCGGCTCCACCGGTCGAGGCCCCGACCAGCCCACCCCCACAGCCGGTGTGGGATCCCGAGCGTGGTTGGTACCTGCCCGAGCAGGATGCCACCGCGGCGGGTGGCCAGCCGCCGGAGGGTAGGCCCTAGCTCCCGGTCGCTCCCTCGGTCGGCCCGGCCGGCGGTGACACGTGCCAGGTGCTTGGCGAGGACCGTGGGGGGACGGGCCCGCTGACGCCGATCGTGCCGGCGGGGAGTGACGTGGGGGGTCTCACCCAGGTGAGGCCGGCGCGGGATCCAGGCACAGCGGCCTGTTGGCTGCCGCCTCGGGTCCCGCGCCTTCGCTTGACCTGCGGACGAGGATCTATCCGCTGGGCGGCGTCGGCGGGCTCCCGTAGCATGGATGAGCAACAGTCACCGACCGAAAGGCCGCCCGGCAGGGCATCCATGACCGACACGCACCAATCCGACACCACTCCGCAGACCAAGCACGTGGTCGTCGTCCCCAACAGCGTCGACATGGTCAGTGTCCTCGGTCCGGGCGACGAGCACCTGTCTCTCATCGAGGACGCCTTCGTCGCCGATGTCCACGTGCGCGGCAACCGGATCACCCTGCGCGGCGCCCCCGCCGAAGTGGCCCTCGTCGAGCGACTTCTCGACGAGATCGTCACCATCGTCCGCACCGGCCAGGGGGTGACCGGCGAGACCGTCGAGCGGATCGTCGCCATGCTCCGAGCCGAGACCAGCGAGCGGCCGGCCGATGTGCTCTCCCTCAACATCCTCTCCAACCGCGGCCGCACGATCCGGCCCAAGACACTGAACCAGAAGCGCTACGTCGACTCCATCGACAAGCACACCATCACCTTCGGCATCGGCCCGGCCGGCACCGGCAAGACCTATCTGGCGATGGCCAAGGCCGTTCAGGCCCTGCAGGCCAAGGAGGTCAACCGGATCATCCTCACCCGCCCCGCCGTCGAGGCAGGGGAGCGGCTCGGCTTCCTGCCCGGGACGCTCAGCGAGAAGATCGATCCCTACCTGCGACCGCTGTACGACGCCCTGCACGACATGATCGACCCCGAGACGATCCCCAAGCTGCTCGCCGCGGGCACCATCGAGGTCGCGCCGCTGGCCTACATGCGGGGTAGGACGCTTAACGACGCGTTTATCATCCTCGACGAGGCGCAGAACACCTCGCCCGAGCAGATGAAGATGTTCCTCACCCGGCTCGGCTTCGGCTCCAAGATCGTCGTCACCGGCGACGTCACCCAGATCGACCTGCCGGGGGGCACCAAGTCGGGGCTCAAGGTCGTCGAGGAGATCCTCGATGGAGTTCGAGACGTCGTGTTCAACAGATTGACCGCCCACGACGTGGTGCGACACAAGCTGGTCGGTCGGATCGTGGCGGCGTACGACGAGTACGACGCCCGCCTGGACCGCCGAGGCGACCTGGACCGCCGCAATGACCTGGACCGCCGGGGCGAGTCGGGGCGCGGGCGACGCTCGTGAGCATCGAGATCATCGACGAGTCCGGGCACGAGATCGACGTGGCCAAACTGAGCCGGTTGGCGCGCTTCGTGATGGATCGGATGCGCGTCCATCCGCTCGCCGAGTTGTGCGTCAAGGCTGTCGACGAGGCGACCATCGCCGAGCTCAACCAGCGCTGGATGGACAAGGAGGGGCCGACCGACGTGCTGGCCTTCCCGATGGACGAGCTCCGGCCGGGCCTGGTCGGCGAGGAGCCGGAGGAGGGTGTGCTCGGCGACCTGATGTTGTGCCCGGCGGTCGCGGCTCGGCAGGCCGAGACGGCCGGCCACTCCGAGTCGGCCGAGATCGAGCTGCTCACCGTGCACGGCATCTTGCATCTGCTCGGCTACGACCACGCCGAGCCCGAGGAGCATCGCGAGATGTTCGGCCTCCAGGCGCAGTTGCTGGAGCAGTGGCGCGCCGAAGCCACGTGACCGGCGACGATCTGGTGGTGCTCATCGCCGCGGCCGCACTGGTGCTGGCCGCGGGCGTCTTCTCCGCTGCGGACGCGGCGTTGGCGCCGTTCTCCCGGGCTCGGGCCGAAGAGCTCGTCGAGGAGCGCCGCCCGGGTGCGCGAGCCCTGGTGCGGCTGCTCAACGACGGACCGCGCTACCTCAACACCGCCCTGTTCCTCCGGCTGCTCTGTGAGATCTCGGCGATCGTGCTGGTCGCCATGTTGACCGACGACCTGTGGGGGCACGCCTGGTGGCCGTCCGTGCTGACCGCTGTCGGCGTGATGCTGGTGATCTCGTTCGTGGTCATCGGCGTCGCGCCGCGCACCCTCGGCCGTCAGCACTCCGAGCGGGTGGCCCTGATGTCGGCTGCCCCGCTGACCGCGATCACCGCGATCCTGGGTCCGCTGCCCAAGCTGCTCATCCTGGTCGGCAACGCGATCACGCCGGGCCGCGGCTTCCGGGAGGGCCCGTTCTCGACCGAGACCGAGCTGCGCGAGCTGGTCGACCTGGCCGAGGCGACTGCCGTCATCGAGGAGGGGGAGCGGAAGATGATCCACTCCGTCTTCGAGCTCGGCGACACCATCGCTCGCGAGGTGATGGTGCCCAACACCGACGTCGTCTACATCGAGGGCACCAAGAACCTCCGCCAGACGATGTCACTCTTCTTGCGCAGCGGCTTCTCCCGGATCCCGGTGATCGGGGAGAACCTCGACGAGGTGCTCGGCTTCGCCTATCTCAAGGATCTGGTCCGCCGCGACTTCGAGGCTCCCGATGTCGAGACCACCCAGCGGGTCGAGGAGGTGATGCGGCCGGCGTACTACGTCCCCGACACCAAGCCGGTCGACGAGCTCCTCTCGGAGATGCAGGCGCGGCGCCAGCACATCGCGGTCGTGGTCGACGAGTACGGCGGCACTGCCGGCCTGATCACCATCGAGGACATCCTCGAGGAGATCGTCGGGGAGATCACCGACGAGTACGACCCCGAGGAGGTCGAGGTCGAGGTGCTCCCCGACGGCGTCTTCCGGGTCTCGTCCCGGTTCTCCGTCGACGACCTCGACGAGCTGGTGGGGATCAACGTCGTGGACGACGACGTGGACAGCGTGCTCGGGTTGCTGGCCAAGCACCTCGGCAAGGTCCCCATCGCGGGCTCCACGGTCAAGGTGCACGGCCTGCGCTTCCAAGCCGAGGAGGCCACCGGGCGTCGCAACCAGATCGGCACCGTCCTGATCAGCAAGCTCGACCCTCACCCGGCCGCCCCCACTCCGACCCAGGGCCCGGACGAGGGATTAGCCTGAGCCCATGCCCGACGCCCTAGCACCGGACACTCTGTCACCCGAGGACGCCAAGCTGGTCACCCTGGCCAGGGCAGCCCGGGCCCGAGTGGGCGCGGTGGAGGGTGCGGCGGTGCGAGACACGGACGGCCGGACCTACGCCGGCGCGACGGTGGACCTCCCGTCACTGCAGGTGAGTGCGGTGCAGGTCTGCGTGGCGATGGCGGTGTCGTCGGGTTCGAAGGGGCTGGAGGCGGCGGTCGTGCTCACGGCGGCCGACGAGGTGGCGCCCGCCGACCGGGCGGTCGTCGAGGAGTTCGGCGGAGCGGGCGTCGTGATCCACCGCGGTCGCTGAGGACGTCATACGCTCCGGTCGGCTCTAGCGGCCAGTTCGTAGGACCTCCCGGGGCGCCTCAGGCCTCCAAGAGCCGCGACCGGATCACGAACCGAACGCCCTCCGGCGCCTCGACGGAGAAGCCGGCCCCGCGACCGGGCACGACGTCGATGGTCAGGTGGGTGTGCGACCAGTACTCGAACTGGGAGCGGGACATCCACACCGGGACGGCCCGGTCCAAGCCGACATCGAGGTCCCCGAGGTGGACGTCGGCGGCACCGAGCCGGAACTCGCCGTCCGGATAGCACATGGGTGACGATCCGTCGCAGCAGCCGCCGGACTGGTGGAACATCAGCGGGCCATGGAGGCCGGTGAGGCGACGGAGAAGCTCCGCCGCCTCACCGGTGACTGCGACCCGCTCGACGGCCTCGTCGAGCGCGGGCTCCATCAGAAGAAGCCGAGCGCGTTGGGGGAGTAGGACACCAGCAGGTTCTTCGTCTGCTGGTAGTGGTCGAGCATCATCTTGTGGGTCTCCCGACCGATGCCCGATCCCTTGTAGCCGCCGAAGGCCGCGTGTGCGGGATAGGCGTGGTAGCAGTTGGTCCACACCCGGCCGGCCTGGATGCCGCGCCCGGCTCGGAACGCGCGAGAGCCGTCTCGCGACCAGACCCCGGCGCCGAGACCGTACAACGTGTCGTTGGCGATCTTGAGGGCGTCGGCCTCGTCGTCGAAGGAGGTCAGCGCGACGACCGGCCCGAAGATCTCCTCCTGGAAGATCCGCATCGAGTTGTCGCCTTCGAAGATGGTCGGCTCCACGTAGTAGCCGCCGGCGAGATCGCCCTCCAAGATCTTGCGGTGGCCGCCGGTCAGCACCTTGGCGCCCTCCTGCTGACCGATGTCGATGTAGGACAAGATCTTCTCCAACTGGTCGTTGGAGGCCTGCGCACCCATCGTGGTGTCGGTGTCGAGCGGGTTGCCCTGGATGATCTGCTCGACGCGTGCGATGGCAGCAGGCACGAACTCGTTGTAGATCGACCGCTGGACCAAGGCCCTCGACGGGCAGGTGCAGACCTCGCCCTGGTTGAGCGCGAACATCGCAAAGCCCTCGAGCGCCTTGTCGTAGAACGCGTCGTGGGCGGCGCAGATGTCCTCGAAGAAGATGTTCGGGCTCTTCCCGCCCAGCTCGAGGGTGACCGGGATGATGTTCTCGCTGGCGTACTGCATGATCAGGCGACCCGTGGTGGTCTCGCCGGTGAAGGCGATCTTCGCGATCCGCGGGCTGGAGGCGAGCGGCTTGCCGGCCTCGACGCCGAACCCGTTCACCACGTTGACCACACCGGGCGGCAGCAGGTGACCGACCAGCTCCATCAGCTTCAGGATCGACCAGGGAGTCTGCTCGGCGGGCTTGAGGACCACGGCGTTGCCGGCGGCCAGCGCGGGGGCGAGCTTCCAGACGGCCATCAGGATCGGGAAGTTCCACGGGATGATCTGACCGACCACTCCGAGCGGCTCGTGGAAGTGGTAGGCGATGGTGTCCTCGTCGATCTCGGAGATCGTGCCCTCCTGGCCGCGCAGCACACCAGCGAAGTAGCGGAAGTGGTCGACGGCCAGCGGCAGGTCGGCGGCAAGCGTCTCGCGGACGGCCTTGCCGTTGTCCCAGGCCTCGATCACGGCGAGGTCTTGGAGGTTCGCCTCCATTAAGTCGGCGATCTGGAGCAGGATGTTGGAGCGCTCGCTCGCGGCCGTGCGACCCCAGCCCGGCGCGGCGTTGTGGGCGGCATCGAGGGCCGCGTCGATGTCCTCTGCCGTGCCGCGCGCGATCTCGGTGAACGCCAGACCGGTGACCGGCGAGACGTTCTCGAAGTAGTTGCCACGACGTGGCTCGACCCACTCCCCGCCGATGTAGTGGCCATAGCGGGGCTGGACGGCAATGGGGGATTCGGCAGATCCGGGAGGTGCGAAGACAGTCATAGGGTGACTCCGATCGGGTCGAAGGGGTGACTTCGATCACACGCTAGGGTCGCCGACGTTGCAGCCACGTTGCACGGCGTACGACGACGCGCACGGGGAGTGTGGGCGATCGAAGAGCAAGGTCAGCCGAACTCGCGGTCCAGCCGGGCCAGCTGACCGTCGACGAGAGCCCGCATCGGCGAGCCGGGTGTGAGTGACGCACGCTGCGCTACCCACATCTCGTAGTCGTCGGCACCCCACGCCGATCGCGTCCAGGTGGACATCAGGTCGGCGGCGCCGGAGTTGAGGACGGCCTGACGGACCGCGCCATGAACACCGTCGCGCAGCGCCGCGACCCCGGGGGCGATGGACTGCGGCAGCAACGGTCCGCGGTAGCCGCGCAGCGCGCGGCGCACGTCGCCACTGGCCGCGCGCGCCTCGACGGCCAGCCAATCGGCCGCGAGGTCGGCGGCCAGTCGGTAGGGCCGGGAGAGCAACAGCTCCCCGCCGAGCAGCCCGCGGAGCCGGTTGACCTCGGCCCGCAGCGTGGAGGAGCCACCGTCTTCGTCGTAGAGCAGCAGAGCCAGCTCGTCGCCGGTCAGCCCTCGGTCGGCTCCGGCCAGGAGGACCAGGACCTCGCTATGTCGGCGGGAGAGGCGCAGCGGGGGCGAGGAGACCCCTTCGGACCACACCGTGACTAGGGCCTCGGCCCGGCCGAGCGCCTCGATCTGGACGTGGGTCCCCCGCATGGGCGGCTCGGTCCGCCGGCGGGCGCCCGCCTCGCGGGCCAGCTCGGACTCGGCCATCCGGGCGGCGGCCCGCACCATCGCCATGGTCTGTGGCAGCGCGACCTCGCTCCCGCCGGTCACGTCGAGGACGCCCAGCAAGCCGGCCGTGCTGGGGTCGTGAATGGGGGCGGCGGCGCAGCTCCAGGCCTGCACCGAGGAGCGGAAGTGCTCCGCGCCGAGGACGACGGCCGGGCGGTCGAGCTGCAGGGCCAGGCCCGGGGCGTTGGTGCCGGCGAGCCGTTCGTCCCAGTTGCTGCCCTCCACGAAGCCGATCGACTCCGCTCCGCGCAGCGCGGCCGACGCGCCGCAGACCCAGAGCAGCTGTCCGCCGGCGTCGGAGACGGCCATCACCGCACCGGTGTCGCGCGCGGCCTGGCCGAGAATGTCGTCCAAGAGCGGGAAGACTGCCGCCAGTGGATGCGCCGCGCGGTAGTCCTGGAGCTGGTCGGCGGGCAGCGTGATCGGCGCCTCGGAGACGTCGGCGCGCACGCCAGCGGCCGCCGACCGGTGCCAACTCTCGGCAACCTCTGCTCGCAGACCGGCCAGCGAACCGTTCTCGCCCGCCGTCCCACCGGCGAGGTGGCCCGTTGCCATAGCGAGAACCTTAGGTTCCCTCGTCCCGCCCTCACAAGCGAGTTGCCTAGGCAAACCTGCGCATGGCGACGGTCGTCGGGGCGGGCACTTCTCGATGTCGGGGCGGCGAGTAGATTATCCGGGTGACTTCTGTCGGCTGGGCAGAGCACGAGCGCGCCGTCGAGCGCCTGCGTGCGTCGTACGCCGCTATCCCGCCGGGCTCACCCGTCCGGCTGGCCAAACGCACCTCCAACCTTTTCCGGGCTCGCCAGGCCACCACGGCGCCTGGGCTCGACGTGGCCGGGCTGGACGGCGTGATCGCCGTCGATCCGGTGGCCCGCGCCGCCGACGTGCAGGGGATGTGCACCTACGAGCACCTCGTCGACGCCACCTTGCCGCACGGGCTGATCCCGTTGGTGGTGCCGCAGCTGCGGACCATCACGCTCGGTGGCGCGGTGACCGGGCTCGGCATCGAGTCGACCAGCTTCCGCAACGGCCTTCCGCATGAGTCGGTCCTCGAGATGGACGTGTTCACGGGCGCCGGCGAGGTGATCACCGCCACCGCGGACAACGAGCACGCCGACCTGTTCCGGACCTTCCCCAACGCCTACGGCTCGCTGGGCTACGCCACCCGGCTCAAGATCGAGCTCGAGCCGATCAAGCCCTACGTCGCGCTGCGCCACCTCCGCTTCGACGACGCCGACCTGCTCGCCAAGCAGATCGCGGAGATCACCGAGACCCGGGAGTGGGACGGTCAGCGGGTCGACGGGCTGGACGGTGTTGCGTTCGAGCCGGGGGAGTACTACCTGACTCTGGCCCGCTGGACCGACCGGCCTGCCGGCGCGCCCAGCGACTACGCCGGTCAGCAGATCTACTACCGCTCCATCCGCGAACGGGAGACCGACCTGCTCACCGCCTACGACTACCTGTGGCGCTGGGACACCGACTGGTTCTGGTGCTCCGGCGCGTTCGGCGCCCAGCACCCCGTCGTACGCCGGATCTGGCCGCGCCGCCTGCGCCGTTCCGACGTCTACTACCGGCTGATCCGCCTGGACCGCCGCTTCGACATCATGGAGCGGCTGGATCGTCGGGCGGGTCGGCCGGAGCGGGAGCGGGTCATCCAAGACGTCGAGGTGCCGGTCGACCGGCTGCGCGAGTTCCTCGACTGGTTCGACGACGAAGTCGGCATGCGGCCGGTGTGGCTGTGCCCACTCCGGCTGCGGGAGGGCACCGCGGACGGCGAACGCTCCTGGCCGTCCTACCCCCTCGCTCCCGGCACCACCTATGTCAACATCGGCTTCTGGGGCACCGTCTTCGTCGGCCCCGAGGCACCGCAGTCACCGCGCAACCGGGCGGTGGAGGCGAAGGTGGCCGAGCTCGGCGGCCACAAATCGCTCTACTCCGAGGCGTTCTACGACGCCGAGACCTTCGACCGGCTCTACGACGGAGCCAACCTCGCGGCCGTCAAGGGCCGCTACGACCCCCACGACCGACTCACCACGCTCTATGACAAGGCGGTGCGACGACAATGAGCAAGATGTCCATCGGCACGGCGCTCGAGACCCTGGCCACGGACCTCCCCGTTCGCGTCTCGGCCTACGACGGCAGCGCCGCCGGCCCGAGCGACGCCGGCATCGGGCTGCGTCTGCTCAATCCTCGCGGGCTCTCCTACCTGCTCACCGCGCCGGGCGACCTCGGTCTGGCCCGCGCCTACGTGGCCGGTGACATGGACATCGACGGCGTGCACCCCGGCGATCCCTACGAGGCGCTGGTCCTGCTGCTGGACCGCATGCGCATCCGCCGGCCGACCCCGAGCGAGGCGGTCGCCCTCGTGCGCGGCCTCGGCATCGGCAACCTGCGACCGCCGGCCCCGCCGCCCCAGGAGAAGCTGCCGCGCTGGCGGCGCACCCTGGAGGGCCTGCGGCACTCTCAGCACCGCGACGCCTCGGCCATCTCGCACCACTACGACGTCTCGAACCGGTTCTACGAGATGGTGCTCGGCCCCTCGATGACCTACACCTGCGCGGTGTTCCCCACCAAGGACGCCACGCTGGAGGAAGCGCAGACCTACAAGTACGACCTGGTCGCGCGCAAGCTCGACCTCAAGTCGGGGGAGCGGCTGCTCGACGTCGGCTGCGGGTGGGGCGGCATGGTCCGTCACGCCGCCAAGGAGTACGGCGTCCGAGCGCTCGGCGTCACCCTCTCCCTTCAGCAGGCCCAGTGGGCCAAGGAGGCCATCGACCGCGAGGGGCTGGGCGACCTTGCCGAGGTGCGCCACCTGGACTACCGCGACGTGATGGAGTCCGGCTTCGACGCCGTCAGCTCGATCGGGCTCACCGAGCACATCGGCGTGCGCAACTACCCGTCGTACTTCGGCTTCCTCCGTGACCGCCTGCGCCCGGAGGGTCGGCTGCTCAACCACTGCATCACCCGGCCGCACAACCAAGACCAGGACACCGGAGCGTTCATCGACCGCTACGTCTTCCCCGACGGGGAGCTGACCGGATCGGGCCGGATCATCTCGGCCGCCCAGGACGTCGGCTTCGAGGTGATGCACGAGGAGAACTTCCGGCGCCACTACGCGATGACGCTGGCCGGCTGGTGCCACAACCTCCAGGAGAACTGGGACGAGTGTGTCGCCGAGGTCGGCGAGGGTACCGCGCGGGTCTGGGGGCTCTACATGGCCGGCTCGCGACTCGGCTTCGAGCGCAACAACATCCAGTTGCACCACGTGCTGGCGGCCAAGACCGACGAGCAGGGCAACGACGGCTTCGCGCTGCGACCCACCTGGTGAGCACGCCGGCGCGGAGGCACACGGCCGTCGTCGAGGGGCGCGAACGGCTGTCCGATCACCTGCTCCGGCTCACCCTCGGCGGCGCCGGGCTGGCCGGTTTCGCCAGCACCGGCGTGCCGGACGAGTGGGTCGGCCTGGTCGCGCCGGGCCAGTTCCAGAGCCGCTACTACACGGTGCGGGCCTGGGACGGCGCGCGGCTCACCCTCGATGTCGTCATCCACGAGCACGGGCTGGTCACCGAATGGGCCAGTCGCGACTGCGTCGGCGACGAGGTGACCATCACCGCTCCGCGGGGCTCCTTCGCGCTCCCCGAGGGCGCACGCTGGCTGATCCTGGTCGGTGACCTCACCGGCCTGCCGGCCATGGCCCGGATCGCGGAGACGGTGCGCGACCTGCCGCTGCGGGTCTGGGCCGAGGTGCCCGACCAGCTGACCGGCTATCTTCCCGAGACCGCCGAAACCACCTGGCTCGCTCCGCCGGTCGACGCCCACAGCGGGCTCGCGCGGGTCGTCGAGTCGATCGACTGGCCGGAGGGTGACGGCTACTTCTGGATGGCCGGTGAATCCGCTGCGATGCGCGCGATCCGCAAGCATCTGATGCGGGTGCGGGGCCTGCCGAGCACGGCGTACGACGTGATGGGCTACTGGCGCGGCGCCCTCCGGCGTCAGCCGCGCACCGTCGACCCGGAGCCGATCTGGCGGCGTGGCAAGGCCGAGGGGCTCAGCGACGAGGAGATCTGGGAGCGGTACGACGCCGCGCGCGACCGGGTCGATGCCGGCCCAGCCGAGGAGGCTCGATGATCGAGAGTGGGACCGGCGCGGACGGTGGTCCGGCGGGCGAGTTCCGCAGCGGCTTCGTCTGCTTCGTGGGCCGCCCCAACACCGGCAAGTCGACCCTGACCAATGCGTTGGTCGGCAGCAAGATCGTGATCACCAGTTCGCGGCCGCAGACCACCCGGACCGTGGTCCGCGGCATCGTGCACCGGCCGGACGCCCAGTTGATCCTGGTCGACACCCCTGGCCTGCACCGACCGCGGACCTTGTTGGGGGAGCGGCTCAACGACCTGGTCAAGACGACCTGGGCCGAGGTCGACGTGGTCGCGGTCTGCTTCCCGGCCGACGAGAAGATCGGTCCGGGCGACCGGTTCTTGGTGGGGGAGCTGGCCAAGGTCCGGCACACCACCAAGATCGCCCTGGCGACCAAGACCGACCTAGCAGGCCCGGAGCGGATCGCCGAGCACCTGCTCGACATCGCCGAGCTGGGTCGCGAGACGTCGACCACCTGGACCGAGATCGTGCCGGTCTCCGCGGTCTCGGGTGACCAGGTCGGGCTGCTGGCCGACCTGCTGGTCGGGCTGATGCCGGTCGGGCCACAGCTCTACCCCGACGGTGACCTGACCGACGCCCCCGAGGAGGTGATCGCGGCCGACCTGGTGCGGGAGGCGGCCCTGGAGGGCCTGCACGACGAGCTGCCTCACTCGCTGGCCGTGGTCGTCGACGAGATGGAGTTGCGCGAGGGACGCCCCGAGGACAAGCCGCTGCTCGACATCCACGCCAATGTCTACGTCGAGCGGGACTCCCAGAAGGGCATCATCATCGGCCGCAAAGCCGCCCGTCTCAAGGAGATCGGCACCAGCGCCCGCGCCCAGCTCACCGCGTTCTTCGGCGTCCCCGTCCACCTCGACCTGCACGTCAAGGTCGCCAAGGACTGGCAACGCGACCCACGCCAGCTCCGCAAGCTCGGCTTCTGATCCTCCGCCGACCTGGGTTTCGGTGGGAGATCGCTCCGGAGTGCCTACAGTTGTGATCTGATGGGTCGATGGGACGCTCATCCGCCGCGCGACGCCTGGCGCTGGTCGCTGTTCTCGGCCTACTCGGTGCGCTGACACCAGCGGTAGCCCACGCAGAGACCAAGGTGGCGCGCGATGCCCGGCGTGACGTCGTCCAGGTGGCGACCGACGACGCAGACGATCAGACACCGATGCCGAGTGTCGCGGTGGGCGACCTCAAGGCGAGTCGCATCACCTACAGCGAGCACCGGATCACCGCAGTGATCCGGTTGCGCGAGCTGGATCACAGTCGAGACACGATCGTCGTCGTCCTCCCGATCCAATATCGCGACAAGATCCAGTTCCGCTACTCCGACGTGGTGGTCAAAGTCAGCAAGGGTCACTGGCGTGGCAAGGCCAAGCTATGGGCGGACGGGGATCCGAAACGTTGCAAGCCCCGCCACCACGTCGACTATCGGGACAACCGGATCCGCGTGTCGTTCCCGGCCACGTGCATCGGCTCCCCGAAGTGGGTGAGGACCGCGGCGAGGAGCTTCACCTGGGATCGGGGAGCCTCGACCTACTGGGTCGACGAGATGCCTCGCCAACACGGTGACGTCGAAAGGTTCGGCCCGCGCATCCACCGCGGATAGCGGGCCCGGCCGGACTAGCCGCGCGACTTCCGAGAGCTGCGGCCGAACCAGGGGAAGATGGAGCCGACCACCAGGCCGGCGAGGAAGAGCCCGACGAACCAGAGCCAGGCCGGGGCGCTGAGCTCGAAGAAGAACAGCGTCACCTGCCCGCGGCCGCTGTTCTGCAGCACGAAGATGAGCGCGAGCACCGCGACCACCAGCGCGATGACCATCTTCGGTGACAGTGAGCGTGACTGCTCTTGGCCGGCTGGGTCCTTGCTCACGGGCACTCCTTGTCGACGGGTGGTGAGAGTCTAGAGACCCTATCCTTCCGGTGCCCAGCAGAGGCCGTAGTGCTGACCGGCGCGCCACTGCTCACGGGTGGGCCAGTCGTAGCCCCACTGGAAGTCGAGGGGGTCGTCGGCCTGCGCCTTGACGGCCGGCTTGCACCTGCTCTGCGCCTCGGCCTGGAGTTTCGCGGTGCCGGGGAAGGCGTCGCCGCGGACGTCGTACGACGAGATCGCGCGCCAGGTGTGTGGCGCCGAGCAGATGACTCGAGTGAACGTCGGGGTGCCGGGTTCGGTCGTCCCGCAGACTCCGACGGCACGACGACCCGCTTCGGTGGTGAGCACGCCCTTGAGCCGGTCGGGTAGAGGGGCAAGTCGCCGATCCCCACCGAGGGCGATGAGGTCGCAGCGGAACCAGTTCTGGCCGCGGTCGGCCTGCTTCAGGGTGGGGGAGAACCAGACGGCATGCAGCGAGGTCAGCCGGAGTTGCTCCTCGCTCCCGCCGAGGAAGCGCAGCAGCCGGCCTGGGCAGGCGGCCGCGACCTGGTCGCGCACGCGGGTGGCATCGACAGCGAGGAGGTGTCCGTCGACCACCGTGTCGAGGTCGCCGACCGCATAGGTCACCGCGGTGTGTGGCTTTTCGCACGGTCGGGGGGCGCTGGTGTTGGTGGGCGCCAAGGCCTGGCGATAGGCGAGCCGATAGCAGCTGCCGACCTTCGGCCGAGCTGGTTCGGGTGCGGCGGAAGGACGCGCCGAGGACGCTGACGGCGAGGCCGCCGCCGAGCTGTCTGCGGCAGCCGATTCCTTGCTTGCGGAGTCGACGTTGTCCCCGCTGCAACCAGCGACCGCCCACACCGTCACGACGGC
Organism: Nocardioides sp.; assembly: GCF_047602075.1. Lineage (GTDB taxonomy): Bacteria > Actinomycetota > Actinomycetes > Propionibacteriales > Nocardioidaceae > Nocardioides. The sequence goes on along the minus strand of NZ_JASGIF010000001.1, from coordinate 1,284,224 downwards.
GAGAAGCACTCGCGTCAACGAGATCACCCGGCTCCCCTGCCAGCGCCTCACTGGTCGGTCGCCGCCCAGCAGACCGAACGGCGGTTGCCTGCCTTCCACTCGGTCTCGTGGAACCAGGTGTAGGCGAAGTCGTACTGCACCGGATAGCCGAGCCAGGCGCCGACCGAGTCCGAGCAGTAGTCCTGGGTGCGGGCGCGGGCGACCTTGTCGCCGGGATAGGGGTCGTCGGGCTCGCCGAGCTTGATGGTGGTCACCGCGCGCCAGTTGTGGTCCTCCGAACAAGGCACCTTGACCGATCCGTCGAACGACTCGCCGTGAGCACAGGCGAGCCATTCGTCCTCGGGACGCCCGGACAGCAAGCCCTCGGCCTCCGTCGGCAGCGTGACGAACTTCTTGCTCTGTGGCCCACCACCGACCAGGTCGCAGCGGAACCAGCGTGCACCGTCCTCCCAGGCCTGCTCGGATGGCCCGAACCACACCCAGCTGACCACGCTCCGCATCACCAGGCTCTCGTCGCCGCCGGTGAAGCTGGCGAACGCGTCGCGGCACTGCGGGTAGGCGTGGGCAGCCAGCTCCGGATCATCGTGCGTCGCGTCCGCGAGCGAGGTCGGGAAGCTGTCGACCAGGAAGGTCTGCGCGGTGTGTGGCTCGGTGCAGGGCACTGTCCCCGTCGCGTTGCTGGTCAGTGCCACGTCGTCGGGAGTCAGCATCCGACAGGCGCCCGATTCGGGGGCGGTGGTGGTGTCGACCTGGTCGGGGTCGGAGTTGCTGCCTTGCGCGGAGCCGCCGCAGCCGGTCAGCGTGGCGACCAGGCCCAGCGAGATGAGACCCGCCAGGAACCGTAGGAGATGGTACGCCGGAGCGCCAGCGGCGCTGGTGCGCACGTGCGACCTCCTCGCAGACCGGATCACCCGCTGAGGACGGGCTGGGCAGTGCCGCGATCGTACCGCCGCCCGGGTGGCCCGCGGGCGCGATCCGGGCGCATCGGTCCCGCGCAGATGCGGTAGGGTGTGCCCGTCATGTGGCACAGTCCGATCGCCCGTCTCACCGGGCTCCTTGGCTGCCGCAGCGAGGTCTGACCGCCGGACCCCTCGCTGCGGAGAGTGTGCTGCGCGCCGGCCCCATCTGCGAGACCGCAACCAGCGAACGAGGACCCATGACTCTGCAACACTCCGGCTTCACCAATACCCAGCGCCCGAGCGGCATGCCGATCCAGCGCTACGCGCCCTTCCCGCCGATCGACCTGGCCGACCGGACCTGGCCCACCAACCAGATCACCAAGGCGCCGCGTTGGCTCTCCACCGACCTGCGCGACGGCAACCAGGCGCTCATCGATCCGATGACGCCGGCGCGCAAGATGAAGATGTTCGATCTGCTGGTCCGGATGGGCTACAAGGAGATCGAGGTCGGCTTCCCAGCGGCGAGCCAGACGGACTTCGACTTCGTCCGGCAACTGATCGAGTCCGACAAGGTGCCCGAGGACGTCACCATCTCGGTGCTGACCCAGGCGCGCGAGGACCTCATCGAGCGAACCGTGCAGAGCCTGGTCGGCATCCACCACGCCAACATCCACCTCTACAACGCGCTGGCCCCGCTGTTCCGGCGGGTGGTCTTCCACGCCAGCAAGGACGAGATCAAGGACATCGCCGTGCGCGGCACGGCGCTGGTGATGAAGCACTCCGAGAGCTACCTCGACAAGACCGTGATCGGCTACGAATACTCCCCGGAGATCTTCACCGGCACCGAGTTGCCCTTCTCGGTCGAGGTCTGCGAAGCGGTCTCCGACGTGTGGCAGCCCGACGACGGCCGCGAGATCATCCTCAACCTGCCCGCCACGGTGGAGATGGCGACGCCCAACGTCTACGCCGACCAGATCGAATGGTTCTCTCGGCAGCTGTCGCGGCGCGAGTTCACCACGATCAGCCTGCACCCGCACAACGACCGTGGCACGGCCGTCGCCGCCACCGAGCTGGCCATGATGGCCGGCGCCGATCGCGTCGAGGGCTGCCTGTTCGGCCACGGCGAGCGCACCGGCAACGTCTGCCTGGTGACGCTGGGACTCAACCTGTTCAGCCAGGGCATCGACCCGCAGATCAACTTCTCCGACATCGACGAGATCCGTCGCACGGTGGAGTACTGCACCCAGCTGCCGGTCCACCCGCGCCACCCCTACGCGGGCGACCTGGTCTACACCGCCTTCTCCGGCTCCCACCAAGACGCCATCAAGAAGGGGTTGGAGGACCTCGACCGCCAGGCCGAGGAGCGGGGCGTCCCGGTGTCCCAACTGCCCTGGGCGGCGCCGTACCTCCCCATCGACCCGCATGACGTCGGCCGCAGCTACGAGGCCGTCATCCGGGTCAACAGCCAGTCCGGCAAGGGCGGCGTGGCCTACGTCTTGAAGACCGAGCACAAACTGGACCTGCCGCGGCGCGCGCAGATCGAGTTCAGCCGGGTCGTGCAGCACCACACCGACGTCGAGGGCGGCGAGATCACGCCGGAGGAGATCTGGGCGGTGTTCTCGGGGGAGTACCTCACTCGAGACGAGCCGCTGCGGCTCAACTCCGTGCACACCTCCTCCGCGGCCGGCGAGAAGGACGCGCTCACCGTCAACGTGTACGTCGACGGCGAGCTGCGCACCCTGGCGGGCACCGGCAACGGCCCGATCGCCGCGTTCGTGAACGCGCTCAACGATCTGCTCGTCGAGAAGCAGGCCGAGGGCACCGACCCGGTCTGGCAGACCCGCAACGAGATCCGCGTCCTCGACTACGCCGAGCACGCGCTCTCCGCGGGCGGCGACGCCATCGCGGCGGCGTACGTCGAGTGCGGGATCGGCGACAAGATCCTGTGGGGTGTCGGCCTCGACGCCAACATCGTCACCGCCAGCCTCAAGGCGGTCATCAGCGCGGTGAACCGTTCCTAGGCTGGATCCTGGTGTCTGCCGCGGTCTTGTAGTGGCAAAGTGCCTCGTATTCCGGGTCCTCAGCCACCACAGCACCGCGGCAGATGGGGCGGCGATCGCGTCAGCCTCCCATACCCGACACCGCCTGCGGGGTTACCCTGCGGCCATGTTGGTCTCCGAACGCGTCGGCGAGCTGCACCTGGACTCCGCGCACGATGGTGCGCGGCTGGAGTACACCGAGTACGGCGGTGGCGACCGCTGGGTCGTGCTCATGCACGGCCTGCTGATGCCGCGCCGCATGCAGCAGCCGTTGGCCAGGGCGCTCGCGGCCAACGGCCTGCACGTGGTCACTCTCGACCTGCTCGGGCACGGTCGCTCGGACCGGCCGGCGGACTCGCGCGCCTACTCGATGACCGCGTTCGCTGACCAGGTGGTGGCCCTGCTCGACCATCTCGGGGCCGATCGGGCGGTGGTGGGCGGGCTCAGCCTGGGCGCCAACGTCGCCTTGGAGACCGCGGTGTCGGCGCCGGAGCGGGTCGCCGGCCTGCTGCTGGAGATGCCGGTCCTCGACCACGCCCTCGAGGCCACCATCGTGGCGTTCGTGCCGCTGCTGTTCGCTGCCCGCTACGCACCGTTCACGGTCGACACGATGCGGCGGCTGAGCCGACGCATCCCGCGCGGGCTGGTGCCCTTCTGGGCGGGCATCGGCCTGGACACCCTCAACCAGCAGGCCGATTCGGCGGCCGCGGTGCTGCACGGGCTGATCTTCGGGCGGCTGGCGCCGCCGTCGTCCCAGCGGCGCACGATCGAGATCCCGGCTCTGGTGGTCGGGCACCCCAGCGACCCGATCCATCCGGACGTGGATGCCGAGATGGTCGCCGACGAGCTGCCGCAGGCGACGTACCTCCAGGCGCGCAGCGTCGTGGAGTGGCGGGTCGCGCCGGAGCGGCTCAACCAGGCTGCCGTCGAGTTCGCGCAGACCTGCTGGGACGACGACACGCGCCGGTCGAGGCGTCGAACGGGTTCTTGACCTTCTGCACGGCAGAATGGCCAGGTGCCCCTCTACCGTGACGAGGCGATCGTGCTGCGCACCCACAAGCTGGGTGAGGCCGACCGCATCATCACCCTGCTGACCCGCCACCACGGGCGAGTGCGGGCGGTGGCACGCGGCGTGCGGCGTACGTCGTCACGGTGGGGCTCGCGGCTCGAGCCGTTCACCCACGTCGACTTGATGATCGCCGAGGGCCGCACCCTCGACGTCGTCACCCAGGCGGACACGCTGACGCCGTTCTCGGGTGCGCTGGGCGGCGACTACGAGCGCTACACCTCCGGGACGGTGATGCTCGAGACGGCGGAGCGGCTGGCGACCGAGGACAAGCAGCCGGCCTTGCAGCAGTTCCTGCTGCTCGTCGGCGGGCTGCGTGCATTGGTCGCGGGGGAGCGCACCGCGAGCCAGGTGCTGGACTCCTATCTGCTCCGGTCGATGGCGGTCGCCGGCTATGCGCCGTCGTTCGAGCACTGCACCCGGTGTGGCGACCCCGGCCCGCACCGCTGGCTGAACCCGTCGGCTGGTGGTGTGCTGTGCGCCGATTGTCGCTTGCCCGGCTCGGCCACGCCGGCCGTCGAGACCGTCACGGTGCTGGGCGCCCTGCTGGCGGGGGACTGGGCGACCGTCTCGGCTGCCGAGCCGCGGCACTTGAAGGAAGCCAGCGGCATTGTCGCCGCCTACGTCGCCTGGCACCTCGAGCGTGGCCTCCGCTCGCTGGCCTATGTGGAGCGGTGAGCGATGACACCTCGGCCCTCCCAGCGTGAGCCTCGGCCACCCACCCCGCATCCGTCGGGTGCTCGGCCCCCCGCCGTACCCGCCCGACTGGTGCCTCGCCACGTCGCCATCGTGATGGACGGCAACGGACGCTGGGCCAAGGAGCGGGGGCTGCCCCGCACAGCGGGTCACGAGCAGGGTGAGCACTCGCTCTTCGACGTCGTGGAGGGCGCGATCGAGATCGGGGTCAAGGCGATCTCCGCCTATGCCTTCTCGACCGAGAACTGGTCGCGCAGCCCCGACGAGGTCCGTTTCTTGATGGGCTTCAACCGAGACGTGATCCGCCGCCGTCGCGACGAGATGCACGAGCTCGGGGTGCGGGTCCGCTGGGCCGGCCGCGCGCCCCGACTGTGGCGGTCGGTGATCAAGGAGCTGCAGATCGCCGAGGAGATGACCCGCGACAACTCTGTTTTCACACTGACCATGTGCGTCAACTACGGCGGTCGTGCCGAGCTCGCGGATGCCGCGCGTGCCATCGCCCAGGAGGTCGCCGCCGGTCGGCTCGACCCGGACCGTGTCACCGAGCGCACCCTCGCTCGCCACCTCTACGTCCCCGAGCTCCCCGACGCCGACCTGGTCTGGCGCACCTCGGGAGAGATGCGGCTGTCCAACTTCATGCTCTGGCAGGCGGCCTACTCCGAGTTGGTCTTCACCGACGTCCTCTGGCCCGACGTCGACCGCCGTGACCTCTGGCGGGCCATCGAGCTCTATGCCTCCCGCGACCGCCGCTACGGCGGCGCGCTGCCCAACCCCTCTGCCTAGCCCACCGCTCGCTATCCACAGGCTGTCGCGGTAGTACGCCCCGATTGGCTGGCCCTCGGCACTCAGACCAGCCAATCGGGACCGTACTACCTGCCCAACGGTCAGTGCTCGTCGTAGTGGGCGCCGTGGGCGGCGTGGCGGTGGCCGTCGTGGACGTAGTCGATGTGGTCGTCGTGGGGGATGGCGGGGTGGCCGCAGTCGGGGCCGTGCTCGTGGGGGTGCTCAGCGGCGGGCTCGTGGGCGGCTGGGGCGCCAGTGGGGAAGGGCTCGCGGCGGCGCAGGCGGCGGCGCAGCAGCGCACCCAGCGGCCAGGTGAGCAGGAAGCCCGCCAACGACAGCAGCACGATGGTCGGGCCGGGAGCGACCCGAGCGTGGAACGAGGCCCAGGAAGCCAGCAGCAGGCCACCGAGTGAGGCGGCCGCGCCGCAGGCCATCGCGACGGCGAGTGTGGAGCGGAACGAGCGGGTGACCTGCTGGGCGGTGGCGACCGGGACGACCATCAGTGCCGAGACCAGAAGCAGGCCTACGGTGCGCATGGCCACGGAGACGCTCACCGCGGCGAGGACGGCGATCAGCACGTTGTAGACCGGCACCCGCAGGCCCGCCACGCGAGCGAACTCGGGGTCCTGGGCGACCGCGAACAGCTGGGGGGCGAGTCCGATCCCGGCCACGATGACCACTGCCGCAAGCACGATCGTGGCGATGATGTCGGAGACGGTGAGGGTGGCGATGGAGCCGAAGAGATACTCCTGCAGGGAGGCCGCGCTCTCGCCGGCCAGGCCAGTGAGGAGTACGCCGCCCGCAAGGCCGCCGTAGAACAGCAGCGCGAGCGCGACATCGCCGTTGGTGTGCCCACGCTCCCGGATCACCTCGATCAGCAGCGCGCCCAAGACGGCGACGATGACGGCCATCCAGGTAGGTGAGGTGCCGGTGACGAGGCCGAGTGCGACGCCGGTGACCGCGACGTGACCGATCCCGTCGCCGAGCAGGGACAACCGGCGCTGGACGAGATAGGTGCCGACCGCCGGTGCGGCCAGACCGGTGACCACAGCGGCGATCAGGGCGCGCTGCATGAAGCCCAGTCCGAACAGGTCCCAGAAGGTCATCGCTGGTCTTCCCAGGGCGCGGTGACCTGCGGGGCATGGTCCGGTGCGTGGTCGCCGACGTGATGGTGGTGGCTGTGCGCTTCCCCGAAGAGTGGGTGATGCACCTGGTGGTCCTCAAGCGCGGGCCCGTCGTAGGCCACCCGACCGTCGCGGAGCACGATGGCCCGGTCGACGAGCGGTCGCAGTGGGCCCAGCTCGTGGGCGACCAGCACCACCGTGGCGCCGCCAGCCTTGAGACGGTCGAGTGCCTCGGTCAACGTCTGCTGATTGGGCAGATCCACCCCGGCGGTGGGCTCGTCAAGGAAGAACAGGTCGGGCTGTCCGGCCAGCGCCCGAGCGATCAGCACCCTCTGCTGCTGGCCGCCGGAGAGCGTGGCCACGCCGTCGCTGGCCCGATCGGTCAGCCCCACTTCCTCGATAGCCGCGTCGATGGCGGCCCGGTCGGCTCGGGTCAGCCGATGCAGCAGCCGCCGTCTGGTGAGCCGCCCCGAGGCGACCACCTCCCACACCGAGGCCGGCACGCCCGAGGCGGCGCCGATGCGTTGGGGCACGAAGCCGATCCGCTGCCAGTCCTCGAAGCGCGCCAAAGGTGTCCCGAAGAGGTCGATCTGACCGCTGGCCAACGGCAGCAGTCCGGTCATCGCCCGGACCAGGGTGGACTTTCCAGAGCCGTTGGCGCCCATCAGCGCCACGAACTGGCCGGCACGCACCCGCAACTCGACCCCGCGGAGGACGGGCCGCCCTCGGAGAGCGACCGAGGCGTTGGCGACCACGACCGGGTCAGCCGAATCAGGAGCGCTGCCGGCGTCGGGCGCGGCCGAGGTCAGCGACACTGGTTGGCCTCCTGCAGCTCCGCGAGATTCTGTCTCATCAAGGAAAGGTAGTCCTCGTCCGCGGTCGACTTGTCGAGCCCCTCGATCGGATCGAGCACCCGCATCGAGATGCCGAGGTCGTCGGCCAGCGTTTGCGCCATCTTCGGTGAGGCGAGCCGCTCACCGAAGACCGTCGTGATCTGGTCGGAGCGGATCAGATCCTGGAGCCGGGCGAGATCGGCCGGCGTCGGCTCGGCATCGGGGGAGAGGCCGGCGATGGACTCGAACTCCAAGCCATAGCGAGTCAGGTAGCCGAACGCATCGTGCGAGACCACCACCGTGTGCCGCTTGCAGGAGCGGAGACCGGCGGCGAAGTCGCCGTCCAGGCGCTCCAGATCGGCGCGCAGGTCGGTGGCCCGGGCGCGGTAGTCCGCGGCGTGGTCGGGATCGACCGTGGCCAGCCGATCAGCGACCGCGTCTGCGACCGCCGCCAGCTTGAGCGGGTCCTGCCAGAAGTGCGGGTCGAGGTCGCCCAGCCCGGCTTCCCCGGACGACTCGTGCTCCTCACCGCCCTCGTGGTCGTGGCCGTGGTGTCCGGTCTCTTCCAATCCTGCGACGGGGCCGACGTCGAGGATCTCACCGGTGGCCTGGCCGGCAGCAGCGTCCACGGCGGCCTGGAAGCCGTTCAGGTAGACCACCACGTCGGCCTGGCTCACCTCGGCGGTCTCGGCGATGGAGAGCTCGAGATCGTGCGGCTCGGCGCCCGGCTGGGTCAGGTTGGTGACGACCACCGCCGATCCGCCGACAGTCTCCGCGACGAACTGCAGCGGGTAGAACGCCGCCACCACCGAGACCTTGCCCGACGCCGCGGGGCTGTCGTCGGTGAACGCCGCACAGGAGGACAGCCCCAGGGAGGACAGCCCCAGGGTCGCCGCGACGAGCAACGACAGCAGCGCCCGACGTGATCGCCCGCGCCGCCCGTCACTCATGAGAATCATTTTCATCCGTGGGGTGGTCATCTCCAAATCGGCCCGGCTCTTCCCCTGGGGTAGCGTGCCGAGCATGTTGGTGGTCACCCGATTCCGGGTCGCCGAGTCGGAGGGGGAGCGGTTCCGCGCCGAGGTCGACCAGGCGCTGAGGGCGTTGGCTGAGCGGCCCGGGTACGTCGACGGCATGCTCGGTCACAATGTCGACGACCCCGGCCTATGGGTGCTGACGACGCGTTGGGAGTCGGTGGGGAGCTATCGCCGCGCGCTGTCGTCGTACGACGTCAAGGTGGCGGCTGTCCCGCTTCTGAGCCGAGCGCTCGACGAGCCCAGCGCCTACCAGATCGTCGACCCGCGGACCGACCTCAACGTCGCGTTGCCCCGATCGTTAGGCTGACCCTTCGATCGCAGCAGATCCAGCCCAGCAGACCCGCAGAACCTCAAAGGACCTTCGTCGTGGCCAAGAAGCCCCCGTCCGCCCTCGACAGTGTCGTCTCCTTGGCCAAGCGCCGAGGACTCGTCTACCCGTGCGGCGAGATCTACGGCGGCACCCGCTCGGCGTGGGACTACGGCCCGCTCGGTGTGGAGCTGAAGGAGAACATCAAGCGCCAGTGGTGGCGCTCGATGGTCACCGGTCGAGACGACGTGGTCGGCCTCGACTCGAGCGTGATCCTCCCGACCAAGACCTGGGAGGCCAGCGGCCACCTGGCGACGTTCTCCGACCCGCTGACCGAGTGCCAGTCCTGCCACAAGCGCTTTCGCGAGGACCACCTCCAAGAGGACTACGCGAACAAGAAGGGCATCGCCGACCCCGACACGGTCGACATCAACGAGTCGGTGCCCTGCCCCAACTGCGGCACCCGTGGCGCGTGGACCGAGCCGCGCGCCTTCAACATGATGCTGAAGACCTACCTGGGCGTCATCGAGGACGCGTCGGGGCTGCACTACCTGCGCCCGGAGACCGCGCAGGGCATCTTCCTGAACTTCGCCAACGTGGTGACCTCGAGCCGCAAGAAGCCGCCGTTCGGCATCGCCCAGACCGGCAAGAGCTTCCGCAACGAGATCACGCCCGGCAACTTCATCTTCCGGACCCGGGAGTTCGAGCAGATGGAGATGGAGTTCTTCGTCAAGCCGGGTGAGGACGAGGAGTGGCACCAGTACTGGATCGACGAACGCACCCGGTGGTACGTCGACCTCGGCATCGACCCCGCGAACCTGCGCCACTACGAGCACCCCCAAGAGAAGCTCAGTCACTATGCCAAGCGCACGGTCGACATCGAATACCGCTTCGGCTTCTCCGGGCGCGACTTCGAGGAGCTCGAGGGCATCGCCAACCGGACGGACTTCGACCTGACCCAGCACAGCCGGTTCTCCGGTCAGGACCTGTCCTACTACGACCAGGCCGCCGACGAGCGCTACATGCCGTATGTCGTCGAGCCCGCGGCGGGGTTGACCCGGTCGCTGATGGCGTTCCTGATCGACTCCTACGACGAGGACGAAGCGCCCAACACCAGGGGCGGCGTGGACAAGCGCACCGTACTCAGGCTCGACCACCGGCTCGCCCCGGTGAAGGTGGCCGTGCTGCCGCTGTCTCGCAACGCCGACCTCTCGCCGAAGGCGCGCGACCTGGCCGCCGAGCTGCGGCGCAACTGGAACGTCGAGTTCGACGACTCCGGGGCCATCGGCCGCCGCTATCGGCGGCAGGACGAGATCGGCACGCCCTACTGCGTGACGGTCGACTTCGAGACGCTCGAGGATGACGCGGTCACCGTGCGGGAGCGGGACTCGATGGCGCAGGAGCGGATCTCGCTGGCCGGCATCTCGGCGTACTTCGCCGAGCGGCTCCTCGGCTCCTGAGACCATCGAGCAGAGGGGCCCGCGGGTCAGGCCGGCCGCTCCCAACGCACCCCGAGGAAGCGACCGAAGTCGCTGTCGAAGCTGACCACCGTCGCCTTGTGCTCTCGCGCCAGAGCGGCGAGGTGCGCGTCGTTGGCGAGGTTGCCCGCGGCACCGGCGGCCGCGAGCAGTTCACGGACGAGCGTGGCGTGACCCGGGCCGGGATGCAGAACTTGCGCGGTCCGGGCACCGAGCCAGCCGTCGACGATGTCCATCGCTGTGGTGACGGTGGCCGGCGCGGCAGAGAGCGAGGGATGGGTCGAGAGCCGGATGAAGCCGACGAGCACCAGCCAGGCGAAGCCAACCGGCGCGCCGCCGGTCAGGGCGCGATCCAGCCAGCCGCGCGCGGCGCGATGATGAATCGACGTCTCATCGACGGCGTAGAGCAGCACATTGAGATCGACGATCTTCATTGCCCGGCTCGCATTTGGGCGAGGATCTCCTCGTTCTCCAGTTCCGCCGCGACCTGATTGGCCTTGGTGAGGTCGATGGTGAATCCGATGGGGGCCGTCGGCGTCTGGAAGATGTAGTCCGGTCGAGCGTGCGCGCCGTCGCGAATGCTGTCGTTGAGCGCCTGCTTGAAGGAGAGCCCCTTCGTCTTCATCCGCTCACGGACGATCTGCTCCGTGTCGGGATCGAGCGTCACAGTGGTACGCATAGTGACAGCATAGCATCAAGAGTGATGCTGTGCTGTCATCCTGCTACGGAACGCTCCACTGGTTTGGAGCCGGCGCCTGCGAAGCCGGACAATCGAGCCATGTCCGCCCTGCCCACCGCTCTGAGCCTCGGCTCGCTGCGCGTGCCGACGCCGGTGGTGCTGGCGCCGATGGCGGGGATCACCAATGCCGCCTATCGACGGCTCTGTGCCGAGCAGGGTGCTGGTCTCTACGTGTGCGAGATGATCACCTCGCGCGGCTTGGTGGAGGGTGACGCCACGACGCGGCGGATGCTGGTCTTCGACCCGGCCGAGGAGATCCGGTCGGTCCAGCTCTACGGCACTGATCCGGCCTACGTCGGCAAGGCCGCCGAGATCCTCTGCGCGGAGTACGGCGTCCGCCACATCGACTTGAACTTCGGCTGCCCGGTCCCGAAGGTGACCCGCAAGGGCGGTGGCGGCGCGCTGCCTTGGAAGCGCGGCCTGCTGGCCGAGATTCTGACGGCCGCGGTCGGCGCGGCGACGCCGTACGACGTGCCGGTGACGATCAAGACCCGCAAGGGACTCGACGAGGACCACCTGACCTATCTCGACGCCGGCCGGATCGCCCAGGAGACCGGTTGTGCGGCGATCGCCCTGCATGGGCGGACCGTGGACCAGGCCTACTCGGGCGTGGCCGACTGGGACGCCATCGCCCGGCTGGTCGAGCACGTGGACATCCCGGTGCTCGGCAACGGCGACATCTGGGAGGCCGCCGATGCGCTCCGGATGGTCGAGCAGACCGGCGCCGCGGGAGTCGTGGTCGGGCGCGGTTGCCTGGGCCGGCCGTGGCTTTTCCGGGATCTGGCCGCGGCCTTTTCCGGCCAGGCCTCGCCGGACCAACGAACCACTCTGCCCACCCTCGGTGAGGTGCGAGCGATGATGCGCCGGCATGCCGAGCTGCTCAGTGAGCACATGGGCGAGGAGCGCGGCTGCACCGAGTTCCGCAAGCACGTGTCGTGGTATCTCAAGGGGTTCCGTGCCGGCGGCCAACTGCGTCATGAGCTCGCCCTGGTCGACTCGCTCGCAGCGCTGGACGATCTGCTCGACGAGCTCGACCCCGACGAGCCCTTCCCCGTTGGCGAGCTCGGCGCACCACGGGGCAGGCAGGGCTCCCCACGGCGTCATGTCGTGTTGCCGGAGGGCTGGCTCGACGACACCGACGGGCGCGACCGACACGTCCGCGAAGACGCCAGCGAGACCACCGGTGGCTAGCTCGCTCGCCCTGCTGCTGCACCCGTCGGCCAATCGCGTCTACGCCGAGGCGTCGGTGGCGCTGACGGTGGCCGAGCTCACCATCCTCGGCGAGCGCGTGCTCGGGGGACGGCTCGCCGAGCCGAGGCCCGAGGTCATCGCCGGGGTGCCCTATCTCGTCTTCGAGGTCGAGGACCTCACCGACCAGGACCTGCGTCACCTGGCCAACGTGTCGACGACGTACGCCCTCTTCGAGCGGGAAGGAGACCTGCTCCGGCCGCTGGCCCTGACCCCGCTCGACCGGCACGACGACGACCTGCTGAGCACGTTGAAGTACTCCGGCAAGACCAACGAGACCTTCACCAAGCTCCTGCTCAACGTGACCGTGCTGGCCTCGTCGACGGCCGATCGGATGCTCGAAGACCGGCTCCGGGTGCTCGACCCGCTCTGCGGCCGCGGCACCACCCTCAACCAGGCGCTGATGTATGGCTGGGACGCGGCCGGCGTCGACGTCGACGGCAAGGACTTCGACGCCTACGTGGCCTTCTTGCGCTACTGGCTCGAACACAAGCGGCTCAAACACACCCTCGCCAAGCACCCGGTGCGGCACCAGGGGAAGCCACGCGCCACTCGTCTGGAGGCGACCTTCGCCCGCGATAAGGCGGCTCTCCGCTCCGGTGCTGCGCAGCGGGTGGAGGTCGTCCACGCCGACACGCTCCGGGCGGGCGAGTTCTTCCGGCCGCGCTCCTTCGACGTGGTCGTCGCGGACGCGCCGTACGGCGTCCAGCACGGCAGTCGCTCGACCTCCGGTGGACTGGCGCGGCGCCCCCTCGACCTGGTCGCCGAGGCGCTGCCGGTGTGGATCCCGCTGTTGCGACGCGGGGGAGCGTTAGGGATCGCCTGGAACACCAAGGTGGCCTCTCGAGACAGCCTCGCCGATCTCCTCCGTGATGCCGGCCTGGAGGTCGTCGACACTCCTGGCTATCTGGATCTCGAGCACCGGGTCGACCAGGCGATCGTGCGCGACGTGATGGTGGCCCGCCGCCCCTGACCCGCGAGGTGCCAGCCGGGGTTGCGCGAGGTGCCAGCCGGGGTTGCGCGAGGTGCCAGGCGGGGTTGCGCGAGGTGCCAGCCGGGGCGGCGTACCGCCTCGCCCATCCATAGAGGGATTCGCGACCTGGTCTGGACCTGTGGTTGACTACATGGCCGTATCCGTTTCGTTATCAAACGCGCCGGATGCACCACCCCCGTTGTCAGCCGAAAGCAAGGACCCAGCGCAGTGGCACAAGGCCGCCACAAGCGGGAGACCACCGCTCGCCGTTTTCCTAGGGCAGTCGTCGTCGGCGTGCCCACCGCCGCCCTCGTGACCGCGGCGACCGTAGCGACCGGCGTCGCCTTGCACACGCCTGACAAGGACGGCGGTCTCGTCGCTAGCAGCGCCCTGCAGGACCTGTCGTCCGCCATCCAGCGGCCCGACCAGGTGTCCCGCTCCAGCACGAGGATGGACCGGCAGACCCTCCAGGCGCTCGGCGACAAGCAGCAGGCCTACGACCGTGAGCTGGCTCAAGCCGAGCGGAAGCGCCTGCGGCAGATCGTGACCGCCGCGCTGGATCGCAACGTGCAGCGCTGGACGACCACCGATCTCGATCTCTGGACCGCCGCCGACAAGGACGCCGAGCAGTCGGGTGAGCTGACCGAGGGCAAGAAGGTCGTCGTCACCGGCCGCTCGGCCGAAGGCCGCGTCGAGATCGTCCTCGACGGCAAGGCGCTGTGGGTGACGGCTGGCTACCTGACCGACGAGAAGCCGATCGCCGCGGCGGCGGGCCTGTCGATGGAGCCGTGCCCGGATCCGTCGGTGGAGAATGGGCTGACGGATGGTGCGGTCTACGTCTACCGCTCGGTGTGTCACGCGTTCCCGCAGATCACGTCGTACGGCGGCTGGGACAACCACGGCGAACACGCCTCCGGTCGCGCCCTCGACATCATGACCAGCGACGTGGAGCTCGGCAACGCGATCGCCGAGTTCCTCCAGAGCCACGCCGCCGAGCTGCACCTCTACGACATTCTCTGGCGCCAGCACATCTGGACCCCCGAGCGCGCCTCCGAAGGCTGGCGGGCGATGTCTAGCCGGGGCTCCGCCACCGCCAACCACTACGACCACGTGCACGTCGCGGTCTACTGAAACCAGCCTTTATTACATTAGATGTAAGGGGTTGGTGCGTGTCCTGAGCGTGCCAAGGGATAGCGTACGACGGCTCCCGCCGGGGTCTCTGGCTCGCTGACCTGCACGAACGCGACCGTGATTACATCAGATGTACGGATCCTACATTTGATGTAAGACTGTCTGTGTGGACGACCGCGACGAAGACGCACCCGTGGCGGTGTCGCTGCTGCGGTCGGGCAAGGTCGCGCTGCTACATCCAGCTGAGCAGGTCTTCGAGGACATGCTGGCGGGATGGTCTGGCCAGCAGTCCTCCCGTCTGCTCTCGACGAAGACGATCCGGGCTCGGGAGCGACACATTCGGCGGTTCGCGGAGTTCTGCGGCTCGTACCCGTGGGACTGGACGCCGGGCGACGTCGAGGAGTGGACCACTCAACTGTTGTCAGGGCCACGACCGTTGGCGCCGTCGTCCATCCGTGGCTACCAGAACGCGGTCGAGCTGTTCTGCACCTACCTGACCGACCGGCGCTACGACTGGGGCGAGCAGTGCATGGAGCTGTTCGGCACGCATCCGGTCCAGGTCTGCCACGAGTGGAACACCGCGATCCACGTCAGCGATCACGAAGCCAACCCCGCCGTCCGGCCGCTGACCCGGGCGGAGTTGCAGCAGTTCTTCGACTACGCCGACTACCGCGTCGAGCGCGCCCGCGCTCGTCACCGCAAGGGCTGGAAGTCAGTGTTCCGCGACGCGACCTTGTTCAAGATGATCTACGCCTTCGGGCTGCGTCGACGTGAGGTTGCGATGCTCGACCTGCACGACTTCACCCGCAACCCCGACGCCGCCGAGTTCGGCAGGTACGGGGTCTGCAACGTGCGCTGGGCCAAGGCCACCCGTGGCTCTCAGCCACGACGTCGAGCGGTGCTCGCGGTCTTCGACTGGACCCGCCCCGTGCTGGAGGAGTACGTCACCGACGTCCTGCCGATGTTCGACATGGCCGACCGCGCGATGCTGTGGCCGACCGAGCGCCAGTCGCGAGTGACTGGTAACCACATCGGGCTGAAGTTCGCCGAGTACCGCGACGAACTCGGTCTGGACCGAGCCCTGCATCCGCACTGCCTGCGGCACTCCTACGTCACCCACCTGATCGAGGACGGCTTCGACCCGCTCTTCGTCCAGCAGCAGGTCGGCCACCGCTGGGGATCGACCACCGCGCTCTACACCGGCGTCTCGGGCGACTATCGCAACCGCGTCCTGCGCCGGGCCCTCGACCAAGCACTTCAAGCTCCAGCAGAGGAAGGACCAACCGCATGACCAAGACTGTGGCTTACCACTGGCACCTGCGGAAGGTGATGACCGACAACGACATCCACAGCACCACCAAGCTTGTCCCACTACTGGCGGACCGGGGCGTGGTGATGACCTCGACGCAGGTCTACCGGATCGTCACAGGCGAGCCCGAGCGGCTCAACATGCAGCTCCTGGCGGCGCTGTGCGACATCTTCGACTGCACCCCCAACGACCTGATCGAGCCCTACGTCGTCACCGCCTCGACCCGCGGCCGCAAGGCGGCCTCGGGCGACGCGAAGACGCCGGCCAAGTCGGGTGGTAGGGGCCGGCCAACGCGCGCCGTGATCAAGACCGCCAACGACTGACCCGATGGCAGACACCTGGGTCGAAGCCGCCTGCGTCGACTGCGGCCGAGTCAAGACGGTCCGCTGGAACAGCGAACTCAACCAAGGTCGATGTCGCGCCTGCCGAGCACGAGCCGCCCCCAAGGAGCCCTGCGGTGAGTGCGGACGCCCGATGCGCGTCAATGCCCGCCGCGCTGATGGGGCAGCTCTCTGTGTCACCTGCTACGCCCGCACGCGCAACGCCGACGACCGCTGCGACGGATGCGCGACCGTCGGACCGCTTGCCGCACGCGCCGGTGGCAAGGGTGGCCACACCCAGGACCTCTGCGCACGGTGCTACCGCAACCCCAGACGCCCCTGCGGCATCTGCGGCCGCACCCGACGTGTCGCGCTGAAAGCCACTGCCGACTCCCCGGACATCTGCCCCACCTGCTTCCAGGCACCAGTCGTCGAGTGCTCCGTCTGCGGGCAGCAGGCGCTGGGCAGACGCACGACGAAGAACGGACGACCGTGGTGCTTCGGTTGCCAGGCCACCGAACGCATAGACCAGCTCCTCGCCCCGACCGGCACGATGCCGCCACAACTCAAGCCCGTGCGGGACGCGTTGGCCAGCACCTACCGACCGCGCTCGATCCTGAGCAACTGGAACTCGACTGTCGCGCTCAATCTCTTCGCCCAGCTGATCAACGAGAACGACGACCTCACACACGAGGTCCTTGATGCCCAAGGCGACCGCTTCTCCGTCGGCTACCTCCGCGCGCTCCTCGTCGCCACCGGCGTCCTCCCCGAACGCGACGAACAGGCCGCCCGGCTCGACCGCTGGACGACCGCACTGCTGGCCAACGTCGAGGACCCCGACCAACGCAAGCTCCTGACCCGCTACGCCCGCTGGCACGTCATCGCCCGAGCACGACCCGACCGGCACGGCCAACTCCGCCCCACCGTCGCCGACAGGTGTCGCCAAGAGATCCGCACAGCCCAACGATTCCTCACCCACCTCGATGAGCGAGGCGTCAGCCTCGAATCCTGTCGGCAATACGACATCGACACCTGGCTCACAGAACGACACGGCATGAAGACCCGATTCCTGACCTGGCTCCAGGGCGACGGCGAACTCACGGGGCTGACGTTGCCCGTGGTCGCTCGGCCGGAGGGACCCGGCGACCGGATCGACCAAGACGAACAGTGGACGATCGTCCGCCGGATGCTCCACGACCCCACGACCGCCAGCATCGAGGACCGCGCCGCCGCATGTCTGGTCCTGCTCTACGCCCAACACGTCACGACCATCGCCGCCCTCACCGTCGACGACATCACCATCGCCAGCCACGGGATCTACCTCAAGCTTGGGCGCGAGCCGGTCCAACTCCTCCCAGCCGTTGCTGACCTGATCACCGCGCTGCCCATCGCCAAGCCCTTCGGCGCGGCACGCACCCTGGCCGACCCGAAGTGGCTGTTCCCCGGTAAGCGGGCCGGCCACCACCAGCACCCGACGTCGCTGATGGGCCGCCTCAACCGACTCGGGATCATCACACGCGCTGGCAGGAACACCGCGATGCTGCACCTTGCCGCGAGCGTCCCGCCTGCCGTGTTCGCCAGCCTCATCGGAATCGACGTCGCCACCGCAACCCGCTGGGCCGGACACGCGGGCGGCAACTGGACCGGCTATGCCGCCGAACGAAGCCGCTAACGTCGTGGACGTGGAGGAGGCGAGCGACGTGTGGCGCGAGGTCGACTACGACTCAGCGTGGACGCCCTTCAACGAACGCTTCGGGTTCGTCGCCAACTATTACGAACGCGATCGCCCCGCGGTTCAGCTCCCGCCCGACTCTCTCGTCATCGACCTGAGCCCGGTGTTCGAGCACAACGGGCCACGGTTCGCTGCCGGGGAAGCAGGGATCAACGCCGCCGCACTGCGTGCCTTCGTCTGGCTCGTCGAAGGCGATGAGCTCGTCGCCCTCGACTGGCAGCACCCCGCCTACCGCTACTCGCCAGGACGCCAGGCGCTCTCCGACGACATCCCAGCCATCCCTGTCTTCCCGAACGGCGACTACTACGCGCACATGACGCCCGACCTCCGCTGGGGCACCTTCGGTCACCCGTGGCAGCAGACACTCACCATCTGGGGCAACGACCTCATCGCCACTCTCGGCGCCGAACTCCTCACATGGCTCCCTCGCCACCCACAGAGCCCAACGTGACCGGCTGAACAAATCCGTAGGGGCTCCAAGCAGCGTCGCGAGAAGATGAACCCATGATGCCGTCGATGGAAGCCCGCGAGCTCGCCGTCAGCCTGGCATCAAAGGTCACCGACGGTGGCCCTGAAGACTGGCGCACCGGAGCCACCGAGCTTGAGTCACTCGACAGCCGCTCCTGGCTCCTCCTCGACCAAGCAGCACGCACCTTCACCTACGCCACGGGAACACCGGTCAGCGGCATTCGTGGCTGGCTCGGCTCCAACGCTGACGAGCAGACCGCGTTCGTCGCCACCATCACCAGCCTCCACGTCGACGGCCGCTTCCGGGAACGAGCAACGCAGATTCTGGCGACGAAGCGAACCGGCATAGCGATCGCGGCGCTCGCAGTACGCCTCCTCGACCACGTCCCACAGGTCCGCGCAGCCGCATGGACGAGCCTGAAACCGAACCTCGACGCCAACACCGCCCCCGTCGTGCTGGACATCATCCTGTCCGGCCGCGGTCGTCAGCACGCAGCCCTGACTCTCAGGCAGGTTGAGGAGGCGCTGACGGCCGACCTCGGTGCTGAAGGCGTCGTCCAAGCATTCCTCACGAGCAACAGACGAAATGTCCGCCGGTGGGCATTCGAGCTCGGTCACCGGGAGAGCCTGCTGACTGCCGACCAACTCGTTGGCGCCGCACGCAACGATCCTGACCAGTGGCTCCGCGCCACCTGTGCCGACTGGCTGATGTCGATCGGCGATTCAAGCCACATCGCGCAGCTGCTCGACGCCAACAGCGTTGACGGCCGTCTCGTCGCGCTCACCCGCTTGCCCGATGACCGACTCTCCGACGAACAGCTCCACACCCTCCTGACCGACCGCGCCCCCAGGGTCCGGGAGCAAGCTCGGTGGCGGGCACGCCGCCGCGGACTCGACATCATCGGTCACTACCGCGGCCAGCTCGCTGTTGCGTCCGCCGCACCACGCCTGCACGCAGCATGCCTCGACGGCATCGCGGTCCTCGGCGACGAATCAGATATGCCCACCTGCATCGAGCACCTCGGCCACCCCAACGCACGCATCCGCGCTGCCGCCGTCAACGCCATCCTCGGCCGTGCGACCAGCGACGAAGTCATCCCTCTCCTGGCCCCCGTGCTCCTCGACCCCAGCCCACGTGTGAGCTCAACCGCTGCCCGCGCTCTCGCCCGACTGAGTGCCCCGCCATCACTCGCCGACGAAGCGTGGACGTCCGAGCGGCCAGCGACAAGACGAGCTGCCTGGCGACTCACACGAGCCGGTGGTGGATGGCACCGCGTCGAAGCAGACCTTCGCGCGGCAGGCGACCCAGACGCGCACCTGGCTTCACTCGGTCAAGCAGGCATCTCGAACTGGCTCGCCGTCAGCGCCGCCACCACCTGGGACCGCCTCCCCGACGAACAGCGAAGCCGACTCGCTGACCTCCTCGACACAGCGGACATCAACCCCGAGCAAGCCCGGATCGTCGCGTTCCACGCTGGTATCAAACGGTCGTCGAACAGTCCCGACCACGCAGTGGGGTCGGCTCCTCAGGCCACGGGTCGCCGGCGCTGGCTACGCGCGATCCGCCGCCGCTGACACCCGAGGTGCCGTCCAGCGCACCTACACGTCGTGAAGGCATTCACGCAGTTCGGATATCAACCGTCGCCGGTAAACACTGTTCGAGGTCTGGCGAACGGCGCCTTGCAGGGCTGGCGAACGGCGGCTTGTCCGGCACGGCACGATGCCCGCTCAGGCTCGCGACAGCTGAGCGGTTTCCGCTGCGCTGCTCCGTGAGCTGGACCATCGTGTCGAACCAGAGGTGCATAGAAGGTGCATCAGTGATGCTACGCTGGCGGCATGCGGACGACGGTGCGTCTTGATCCTGAAGTGGCAGCGGCGGCTGAGCAACTGCGCCGAGAACGTCATATCGGGCTCGGTGAGGCCGTCAACGAACTCGCTCGCGCAGGCCTGGCGCGGCGCGAGGAGACCGCGCAGTTTCGGCAGCGGACGGCGAGCGTGGGTCTGAAGATGGACGTCACCAACATTGCCGAAACACTGGAGTTGCTCGATCAGTATGACGCGGAGCACGCCCGTTGATTGTCGATGCCAACGTCCTGCTCTACGCGGTCGACGACCAGTCACCCTTTCATGAGAGCGCGCGGACCTGGATGGACTCCGCGTTGAACGGCGTCGAAAGAGTCGGGCTTCCATGGGCGTCGTTGATGGCGTTCCAGCGCATCATTACCCACCCGCGCGCGACAGCGACCCCGCTGACCGCCAAGGATGCCTGGGGCTATGTCACCGATTGGCTCGACGCAGAGCGGGCGTGGATTCCATCGCCGGGCGCGCGCCATCGCGAAATCCTCGGCAGGCTCCTTGTCAGTGATGATCTGCGAGGGAATCTGGTCACCGACGCCCATCTGGCCGCGCTCGCGCTGGAGCACGGGACGGGCATCTGCTCCTTCGACAGCGACTTCGCCCGCTTCCCCGACCTGCGCTGGCTGAACCCACGCCGGGCGTGAGGCCACTCGCCTGGTTCCACGCCGAGGTGTCAGCGAGGGTCACGCGACCTCTGGCGGCGGCGCACCTGTCGGGATCTCATCGATTGCCTGCGCACCCTCCATGGCGAGTGCCTCCGCCCTCGACATCGGCTGACCCGCGAGGCTCCTCAGCGCGAGGTCGACGGCCTCGGTCTTCGTCGAGATGGCGTAGCGGCTCATGATCGCATCGAGGTAGTCGTTCTCGATCTCGATATTGGTCCTCGACCGCCCCATGCACGTAGTTTTGCACCAACCATGGGCCATGGCGACCGAGCTGTCTGTGACGCCGAGGTCAGGTCGCCCAGTTGAACCCATCCAGAGCCGGTCGAGGAAAGACGGTCACAGCCACCATTCGACTGGTTGGCCGCCGAGCCCCTCGGGCGGGTCGGCGAGCAGGGCAACGAGAGCTTCCGCCAAGCGGGTCATCCCGGCTCGGGTGCGGGGATAGGCGGTCGCCCGCACGAAGACCACGCCCAGGTGAGTGGGCACTTCCGCGATCGCGACCGGAAAGGTGCGGACGTCTTCGGTGACCACGACTCTGCCCTCGGCCGTGGCGGCCCGCAGGACCTCGGTGTCGTCAGCTCCGACGAGGTGGGCACGGTCACGGGTCAGGCCGACAGCATCGATGCCCCGGGCCGAGACCTGATCGACAACCCAGAACGGATAGTGCTCATCGAAGAGCAACGCGACCGTCACACGATGCCCAGGGACCGTCGGCGCTCCCATGAGGCATAGGCAGTCTGGGTCGCCTCTTCTTGCAGCGCGATGGCGCGGTCGATCTCATCGGGGTAGTCGGCCCAATAGGCCAATGCCGCCGACACCTCGATCGGGTCGAGCCCGGTCGCATCGGCAACGCTTGCGACAGTTCGCTCGTCGGCGTCATGGGCGAGCCATGACTCCACGACCACGCGCACGTCCATCCTGCCGCCGACGCGCGGGACGCGCTCGCCAAGGTTGTTGGCCGTGAAGGTGACCCGTGGGTGGTCTTGCATCCGCAACCACTCGTCGACCGCGACGAGGACCACGTTGGACTTCGGACGGCCTGATTGGCGTGCGCGTGACGACACCCGGCGGTCTAGGTCAGCAGGGAAGCGCACCGGCACGGGAGAGCTCATGTCTACAGTGTAGACATCGATGCCCGGGGCTCGGCGGTCTCGGTCATGGTGACGACCTGGCCCGGCTCGACCATCGTTCCCGGCTCCGGGCTCACTCCGAGCACCCAGCCGGGCTTGGATCCGGGCCGGAGCTTGGTGCGCACCTCGACCTGGAGCCCTGCGGCCTCGAGCTCGGTGCGGTAGTGCTCACCCGCGTCGTCGTCCTGGTGATCCGGTCGCCGTGCCACAGCGGAGCGCGTTCGTGGCCCAGTCCTCCGGCACGGCGATCGCGGGGTGGCCGATGCCGACCAGGCGCGTCCCTGCCGGGATCGGGGTCGCGCTCTGGGTGGCAACAGGCTTGTCGACCTTGTTCAAGGACGGCCTCGCGATGTGGGTGGACACGAGAGCGGTGCCTGCGATGACCACGGCCACCGCCGCCGAGGACACCGCCGCACGCCTCGCCCTCCGGCGCCGACGCAGGTGGTCGGCGCCGGCCACCATCTCCGGCAGTGGGGGAGTCCCGATCGGGATGCGCTCCGCGGAGCGCTCCAGCAGGTCGGCAAGGTCGTGGTCGGTCATCGTGCGCCTCGCAGGTCGGAGAGGTCGGGGTCGTCGGCGAGCAGCTTCAGCGCCCGGGACAGGCGGGACTTCACCGTGCCGGGCGCGATCCCGAGCACGGCCGCCATCTGCTGCTCGGTCAGGTGGGCGTAGTAGCGCGCAGCACGACTGCAGTTCGATGCTCCGGGGTCAGCCGTCGCAGTGAGCGGGCGATCGCGTCGGCGTCGTCGTGGCGTCGTCATGCCCCAGGTCTGGGACGTCGGCCACCGGGCGCTCCCTGGTCCACCAAGCGAGCCCAGCGCGCGGCGACGTACTCGCTGAACTCGGCGTTGCCGCCGTCCTCGTCCACGCCACCATCCTCAGCCTTGGTGCAGCCCTGTGGTCATCAGACGCTGCAGGGTGCGGCTGAGGTTCCGCATATGGCCGCCTAGCGCCGCCGTACGACAAGGGAGCCGTCCTCGGTCGCCGCAAGCCGCCACGTCTTCGTGTCGATAGCGGTGCCCGCGACGGTCGAGTAGGGCTCGACCCGCAGCTCGAATCCTTCGCCCGACCGGGTCAGCACCGCTTCGGCCGTGGAATGGTCCCGGAACAAGACGATGACGTCGGCCGACTCGCTCGGCAGTGCCGAGGTCTCGGGGACGGTGAGGCGAGCGCCGGGATACAGGTGCGTGTGGTCGGCGGTGAGGGCGAGGACTTCCTCCATCGGGAGAGGCTATCTCTCACGACGCGGCCGACGCGGGTGGTTGTCACAGCGGGAACTTGATGCTAGCACGAGGTGCTAGCATCAATGCTATGGCTGCTCTCCACATCAGGGACGTTCCGGAGGAGACGGTGGCTGCTCTCAAGCGGCGCGCTGCTCGGCGCGGTCACTCGGTGCAGCAGGAGTTGCGAGAGGCGCTCGAGAGGTTGGCGGCAGAGCCGGTTCCTGGCGGACGCGCACGCCGACTGAGTCTGCGGACGGTGGCAACTGGCCACGTCGGATCATTTGATCGCGGCAGTTTCTACGATGACGACGAGCGCTGATCCGAACGAGTTCGTCGTCGTCGACACCAACGTGTTGCTCGCTGCGACCGACCGGAGTCGCGCGGCCCACGACGCGGCGACCGGATTCCTCAACAACGACGGGCGCCGCCTGGCGTTGACTCCGCAGATCATCAGGGAGTACGTCGCGGTGACCACGCGACCCGTCGAGGCCAGCGGGTTCGGTCTCCCGGGCAAGGACGCCGTGGCGAACGTGCAGCAGTTCCTCGACGACATGGTGCTCCTGCCGGAGAACATCTCCACGACACGGCGCCTCCTGGCTCTCGTCGGCGAACGCGCCGTGACGGGCAAGCAGATCCATGATGCGAACGTCGTCGCAGTGGCCCTGACCCGTCAAGCCAGCACCATCGTGACCGACAACACGCGACACTTCTCCCGGTTCGCGGACCTCATCGATATCGAGAGCCTTCACTCTGGTTGAGGCATCCGAACGCTCGCGCCGCTCCTCCGCAGCCTCAGTGTGACGGGTCGATCATCGTCATCCCGGCGACGGTGGCCTGGTCGAACACCGGCAGCAGCTCGGCGGCCTCGTCGAGGCCGATCGTGCGCTCGATCAGGTGCTGTGGCTGCAACGCGCCCTCTCGGATCAGGCTCATCATCTCCGGGTAGTCCGCCGCGGCCATGCCGTGGCTGCCGAGAAGATCGAGCTCCCACCCGATCACCCGGGCCATCGGCACCCGCGGATGTCCCTCGACGGGAGGGAGCAAGCCGACCTGGACGTGCCGTCCCTGTCGCCGTAGCCCCAGGATGGCGTCAGACGCCGTCCGCTCACTGCCGACGGCGTCGACGGCGACATGACTGCCGCCGTCGGTCAGCTCGCTGATCACGGCTGGGACGTCGGTGCCGTCGGCGAGGACGGTGTGCTCGGCCCCCAGCTCTCGAGCCGCGGCGAGGGCCTCGAGATTGCGGTCGACCGCGACCACCCGCGCACCCAACGCCCGGGCGATCATGATCGCGCTGAGCCCGACCCCGCCGGCGCCGACGACGGTGACCCACTCACCCTCACGGAGACGGGCGCGCGCCGCCAGGGCGCGATAGGCGGTGGCGAATCGACAGCCGAGGCTGGCCGCAGTCGTGAGGTCGACCTGCTCGGGGACCGACACGAGGTTCACATCGGCGGCCGGCAGGGCGACGTATTCGGCGAACGAGCCCCAGTAGGTAAAGCCGGGCTGCTGTTGATCGGGACACACCTGCGCCTGCCCGCTCCGGCACCAGTCGCAACGCCCACAGCCGCACACGAACGGCACCGTCACCCGTTCGCCCGGCGTCCAGCGCCGCACCTGTGATCCGACGTCGACAATGACGCCGGCCAGCTCGTGGCCGGGGACGTGCGGGAAGGCGATGTCCTCGTGCCCGGCCCAACCGTGCCAGTCGCTGCGGCACATCCCGGTGGCCCTCACCTCGACCAGTACGCCGTTGGCGGGGGTGGTCGGCACTGGCACCGAGCGAACCTCCGGATGTCCCCGGACCGCGTCCACCACTACTGCGCGCATACTTCCTATTCTGTCTTGGCTGAGGTCGCTCGCTTCAGCCGGCTGGCAAAGGAGATGGTGGTGGGTCCTAGTCGGTGGCGGTCGTTTGTGGTCGAGCATGGTGGACCGATTCTGGAGGCTCATGGGTTCGTCCGAGAAGGACGGACCGATCTCCTCGGTGCCCTCGGCATCCATCAGCCTCAGGCGTGACTGTGTCGGGCTCCCTCGCGCCGCTGCGCGAACCCAACTTCCGCTACTACTTCCTCTCGCGCATGGTGAACCTCGCTGGCTCGGCCATGGGCGGGCTGGCGCTCGCGTTCGCCGTTCTTGAGGTGAGCGATTCCCCGAGCGCGCTGGGTGTTGTGCTTGCCGGTCGCAGTATCCCGATGGTGCTCTTCCTCCTAGCCGGCGGAGTGATCGCGGACCGATTCGGCCGGGCATTGGTTATCCAGGTGTCCAACGTGGTGGCCGGCTTGACCCAGCTCACGGTCGGGTTTCTAGTGGTGACCGGCACCGCTCAGTTATGGCAACTGGTCGTCCTCTCGGCGGTCAACGGAGTAGTCGCCTCGATCAGCTTCCCCGCCTTGGCCAGCCTGCTTCCTCAGCTGGTTCCGCGTGACCAGCTCCAGCCAGCCAACGTGTTGATGTCGATGATGCGCAACGTGCTCACCATTCTCGGCCCGACAATCGCCGGCCTGCTCGTCGTCGGTGTCGGTGCTGGTTGGGCAGTCGTGGTCGACGGCGCGACCTACCTGGTTGCCGCAGCCCTACTCGTTCGGGTTCGGGTGCCGCCCCCGC
Organism: Nocardioides sp.; assembly: GCF_047602075.1. Taxonomy (GTDB): domain Bacteria; phylum Actinomycetota; class Actinomycetes; order Propionibacteriales; family Nocardioidaceae; genus Nocardioides. The sequence continues at coordinate 1,258,560 of NZ_JASGIF010000001.1, read as the reverse complement.
CGGCTCGGGTCGACAAGCCGTCGATGGTGGTCGAGTTGCGTGAGGGGTGGACGTTCTTCGTGTCGACCACCTGGCTCTTGGTCGTCGTGATCGCCTTCTGCGTGCTCAACGCACTCCAGAGTGGTGGCATGTACACGCTGGGTCCCGTGCTCGCCAAGGACACCGCCATCGGCGAGGGTGGATGGGGCGTGATCATGTCCTCTCAGGCTGTTGGGCTGCTGGCCACCACACTGGTCCTGCTCCGAGTGCGACTTCAGCGACCACTGATGTGGGGCATGATCGGTTGCTCGTTCTTCGGAGTGCCGATGATCGTGCTGGGCGTGCATCCCAGCCTGGTGCCGGTGATGATCGCTGCCTTCGCTGCTGGTGCGGGGATCGAGCTCTTCATGCTCGGGTGGGACATCGCGATGCAGGAGAACGTCCCTGACGAGATGCTCTCGCGTGCCTACTCCTACGACGCGCTCGGATCCTTCATCGCCATCCCTGTCGGGCAGCTCGCCTTCGGGCCGTTGGCGGTTGTCTTTGGCATTCGTGAGGTGCTGGTGGTCGCGGGGGTGGCCTACGTGGTGATCGCGCTCGCGACCCTCACCGCTCCCTCGGTGCGGAATCTTCCCCGGGCGGAGGTTGGAGGAGCGGCCTGAATTCCACGCTCAGTAGGCGTGCCGCCGCCGCATCCGCCAGGGACGCCCGTCCGGATCGTGCAGGAAGCGGTAGGAAGGGGCGGCGATCACCTGTCGCGGCGGCGGAAGCGATGGCAACGGGAGCAACCGCAGGCGACCCGGCGGTCGGGGGCCCGCCTGCCCGGCGGCATGCCACTCGTCCAGGGCATCCGCGGCGGCAGCGACGGTCTCGAACATCCCGCGGGCGTCGACGCAGTCGGTCATCGCCTCGATCAGGGCGTCCTCGGCCGGTTCGTCCGGATCGATCGGCCGGTCCGGATCGATCCGGTCGAGGTGCTCGGCGGCGAGGGTGAGCCGGAGCTGGCGCGGGTAGCCGGTCCGGTCGAGGGAGCCGAGGTCGACGACGGCGGCCGAGAGCTCGGAGTCGTTGGTCCACGACCGTCGGCAGAAGTTGTCGGAGCCGATGGTCGCCCACCGGTCGTCGATCACGCAGACCTTGGCGTGGACGTAGACCGGTGTGCCGGCATGGTTCTCCGGGGCGTAGATGGCGACCCGGTCCGGGGCTGTCTCGATGACTCGGCGGACCGCCTGAATCCGGCCGAGCGTCTGCGGATCGCGCGCGAACCAGCCGTCCTGGTCGGGCACCCGGGGCAGCACCGCGATCAGGTGGAGTCCCGGGTGGTCGCGGAGGGCCTTGACCAGCATCGTGCTCGTCTCCCGACCCCACAGGAACTGGTCCTCCAGGTAGATCAGGTCGCGGGCACGCTCCAACGCCTTGGTGTAGCCGCGGGCAACCGAGCGCTCGCCCGCGGGCGCGAAGTCATAGGACCAGCCGACGCCAAGAGCCGGATAGGTGCGGAGCAGCTGCACGGCGTGGTCATGGTCGGTGGCCGGCGGCGCCGGCTGCTGCGGGGGGAGCGGGCGGCGCGGCTCGTCGAGGCCGCGCAGCCTGTCCTGAAGGCGTCGGACCGGGTTCCGGGTGCGTGGCCCGGTGTCCTCCCAGCGCTCGCGGAAGACCGTCTCGACGTCGTAGACGACCGGCCCGGTCAGCTCCAGTTGTACGTCGTGCCAGGGCGGGCGCTCGCCGTACTCCGAGGCGATCGGATCGGCCTGGGGATCGCCGAGGTGGCGAGCATCGTCGCGGCGCCCGTGGCACAGGTCGATGCCGCCGACGAAGGCCACGTCCCGGGTCGAATCGGCGGCATGTCGGATGACCAGGAACTTCTGGTGGTGGGCGCCGCCCGGCCGCACCCGCATGTCGAGCTGGATATCGGCACCGCGCTCCTGCAGCAGCTCGCCGAGGCGGTGATGGGACTCGGTCGAGTAGCCCAGCAGTCGACTGTGTGAGCGCCACACCAGGGCACGGACGTCGACGCCCCGGTCCAGCGCGCGGCCGAGCACCTCGACCAGCTCGCTTCCGGGCTGTCCGGTGAGGCGCTCGTCGGCATCGCCTTGCCAGTCAGTGAAGAGGATGAGGTCGCCGGAGCCGGTGGCCTCGATCCGTTCGTAGAGCACGGAGAAGTAGGTCGCGCCGTGGATCAGTGGTCTGGCCCGGTTCCCGCGGGTCCACGCCACGCGCCCTTGCCGCCCGCTGCCATGACCGCTGCCCAGCCTTGTCGACGGATTTCCCCGCTCGTCGACCGTCAGGAACCAGGAGGTCCGCTCGTCGTCGCCCAGCATGGCCTGCTCAGACATCGTGGGCGTCTCCTCCCTGCCCGTCATCGACCGCCTGATCGGAGATTACCGGCCTTCGGAGGGAGAGCCGGCCCAGTAGCGTCGGCCTCCGCCGGAGGTCGGAGTTGGCCGCTCAGCCGTCGGCGGGCAAGATCGTGAAGCTGGCGAAGCCACGCGTGAGCGGCTTGACCACCCTGAAGTCGCGTTGGTCGAGCGTGAAGATCCTGTTGGTGCGGTAGCGGTCGGCGATCACCACCCCGATGCCGTCCGCAAGGTCGAGTTCGAGACTGCGGTACGCCAACCGCACCTGACCGGCCGAGAGCAGATCGTCGTTGGACACCGTGGCCAGGGTGTAGTCGCCGTCGGTGATCCGGTCGGTCAGGGCCTCGATCGCCTCGGTGGCCGCACGGAATCCGAAGTCGCGATGCACCAGATGATCCAGTTCTGCCAGCACCAACGGCGAGATCACCAGCCGTTCGCTCGACATGACGGCGAGAGCCCTCGTGTGCTCGGCCTCCCCATCGTCGAAGGCTGCGAGGAGCGCCGAGGTATCCGCGACAACGATCAACGTCGCGCAGCTCGCTGGCTGATCTGGTCGACGAGGTCGCGGTCGATCTCGTCCATCGTGCGAGTCCGCTTGCCGTGGAAGACGGGTAGGGGTTTGGCGCGTCGCGTGCGCTGACTGTCGTCGAGCAGCCTTGCCACGCCCCGTCGGATCAGCTCGGCCTTGCTCACCCCCTCGGCTTTGGCCTCCGCCTCCAGGCGAAGATCAAGCTCGACGGGGAGATAGACGGTCGTCTTCTGCATGCCACCTATGGTACCTGCGCTTCGCGCATGGTGATGGCGGTCCACAGGCTGCCGAGACGTCATTCCTTCTGGTCGCCTGGGCGACCGACTCCGATGACGTTCGGCGGCAGGCACTGACATTTGTCACGGGTGATCGGTGACAGGACGACCAGGGGCCTCGCGCCGATGGCCGCCAGGGTGGAGTCATGACAACTCCGAGCACGACGACTACGGGCGCAACGGACGCCGGCCCGGCGAGCGCGGCGAGTGGACGGCGTACGTCGTCCCGATCGGCGGCCGCGGCAGCGATCGAGCTGTCCGGGGTGACCCGCACCTACGGCAAGGTGGTGGCCGTCGACAACGTCGACCTGAGCATCGAGCAGGGCGAGGTGGTCGCCTTCCTCGGCCCCAACGGCGCCGGCAAGACCTCGACCATCGACATGATGCTCGGGCTCGCCTCGCCCAACCGGGGTGAGGTGGCTCTCCTCGGGATGAGGCCACGGGCCGCCATCGAGCGTGGCCTGGTCTCGGCGGTGATGCAGACCGGTGGCCTGCTCAAGGACCTGAGTGTGCGCGAGACGGTGGCCTACATGGCGAGCGTGTTCGCCAACACCCAGGCCGTCGACGACGTGCTCCGCGGCGCCGGCATCGCCGAGATCGCCGACCGCAAGGTCGGCAAGTGCTCGGGCGGCGAGCAGCAGCGGTTGCGGTTCGCGCTCGCGCTGTTGCCAGATCCGGCCGTCCTCTTGTTGGACGAGCCCACCACCGGGATGGATGTCGAGGGCCGTCGCTCCTTCTGGTCGGCGATCCGCGAGGACGCCGAGCGGGGCCGCACGGTGGTCTTCGCCACCCACTACCTCGAGGAGGCTGATCAGTACGCCGACCGCATCGTGCTGATCAGCCATGGGCGCATCGTGGCCGACGGTTCGGGAGCCGAGATCAAGGCACTCGCCAGCGGCCGCACCATCCGCGCCACCCTGACCGACGCCGAGAGCTACGACCTCCACCGGCTGCCGGGCGTCGACTCGGTCGAGGTGCGCGGCGACACCGTGCTGATCCACTCCCGCGCAAGTGACGACGTGGCGAGACACCTGCTCTCGGCCACCCCGGCTCGCGACCTCGAGATCACCGCCCAAGGTCTCGAGGAGGCCTTCCTCAGCCTGACCGGCGACGCGCGAAGCACGGCCGACGACGCGAACGAGACGGAGAGCCTGCGATGAGCGCCATGACTACCTTCGATCCCAGCACCCGCAGCGTGCCGCGCTTCGGTGCCATCAGCCCGACGCTGTTCGGCATCGAGCTGCGCCGGATGCTGCGCAACCGGCGCACGATCATCTTCGCGCTCATCTTCCCGGGAGCGATGTTCTTCGCGATCGGCTCCTCGCAGTCCTACGCCACCGAGCGGGTCGGCGTCGGCAACGTAGCGGCGTACATCATGGCCTCGATGGCGCTCTACGGCGCCGCGCTCACCGCGGCGAGCGCGGGAGCATCGGTCGCCATCGAGCGGGCGCAGGGCTGGTCGCGTCAGCTGCGGCTGACGCCGTTGTCGCCGGTGGCCTATGTCGTTCTCAAGGCACTGGTCGCGTTGGTTCTCGGCGCGATCGCCGTGACGGTGGTGAACATCTGCGGACTCATCCAGGGCAAGCCGGACATGCCGGTGTCAGCCTGGATCGGCTGCGCGCTGCTCGCTGTGGGGTGCACCCTGGTCTTCGCCGCCCTAGGCGTCTTCGTGGGCTACCTGGTCCCGGGGGAGAACGCGATGCAGATCCTCGGACCGGGACTCGCCGCGCTGGCCTTCCTCGGCAACGTCTTCATCCCGATCACCGAGGGCACCACGATGTGGTGGGCGGCGTCCTTCACCCCGATGTTCGGAGTGGCCGAGATCTCTCGCTGGCCGCTGACCCAGCAGCTGGACTGGTACTCCCTGGTCAACGCCGTCGCCTGGCTGGCGATCTTCCTCGGTGGTGCCGCTTGGCGGATGAGCAAGGACACCAGCCGAGTCTGACGGCGGATGCAGGGCAACAGACTCGAGAGCCGGATCGGATCAATGTCCACGACGCGACCCACGGATAGGTTGGGAACTATGGCGTCGTCCGACTCTCGTGTGGAGCCGGAGGCGGGTGGACTGACGGGGGGTCTGCCCGCCCCCGGCCCATCACCGTCCGGCCCGTCGGCGAGCGTGCGCGGCTCGGAAGCCTGGGCCTCGACCAGGCCGGAGCGACCGCATCGCCGGATGTGGATCGGCTTGGTCATGTCGGCCATCTGGCTGTTCTTCCTCCAAGAGCCGTTCACGGTCGCATTGACCCAGCGGACCGGTGTCGAGCGGGTGGTCGGTCTGCTCTCGCTCACCCTGTTCGTGCTGGTCTATCTGGTGTCCTTCCCGCTGGGCATGCGCGGACGGATGAGCCGCCGGCCCGATGAGATCCCTGCGGAAGGCGTCCTCATCGTGGGCGCGCTGGCCGTGCTCGCCACGCTGGTGTGCGTCACGACGGGCCAGCCGGGCACGGCAACCTGGGTCTTCGTCGGCGTGTGCGCAGTCCACTGGTTCCCGTTTGCGGTGTCTGTGTGCGTGGTGGTGAGCATTCTGCTCGGGTTGCAGGTGGCGACTGCGTCGGTGCCGGCCTGGACCGAGGAGCCCTCGCTGTCGTTCGCGGTCGCCATGTCGGCGTTTGCGATGTATGGCTTCACCCAGCTCCTCAACCGCAACGTCGAGCTGGTTCGGGCCAAGGAGGAGAACGCCCGCCTCGCGGTCGCCGACGAACGCGGTCGGTTCGCTCGCGACCTGCACGACATCCTCGGCCACACCCTCACCGTGATCACGGTGAAGGCAGAGCTCGCCGAACGACTGGTCGACCAGGATCCCGAGCGCGCGAAGACCGAGTTGGAGGAGGTCCAGCGGCTCGGACGCGACGCCCTGGCCGACGTACGCCGTGCGGTCGGCGGCTACAGCGCCCCGTCATTGGCCGGCGAGCTGGCTCGGGCCAGCAAGGCGCTGGAGGCTGCCGGCATCAAACCCGACCTGCCGACCACCGTCGACGACGTGCCGAGCGAGTTCCGCGAGCTGTTCGCGTGGGCGGTCCGGGAGGGGGTCACCAACGTGATCCGGCACAGCGGTGCGACTCGCTGTCTGGTCCGGTTGGAGCCGCACGGTGTGCGGATCGAGGACGACGGGCGTGGGCCGGCGCAGGTCGGGAGCGGGTTCGTCGGCGGCCATGGGCTGGCGGGCCTGCGCGAGCGAGCGGCTGCGTCGGGCGCCGTCTTGGTGACCTCGCTGGTGGAGCCGCGAGGCTTCGTGTTGGAGGTCAGCCTCGCGTGATCCGGTTGTTGCTGGCCGACGACCAGGCGCTGGTGCGGGGGGCGTTGGCCGCTCTGCTCGATCTGGAGCGGGACTTGCAGGTCGTCGCCGAGGTGGGTCGCGGCGACGAGGTCGTCGCCGCCGCGGTCGAGCATGACGTCGACGTCGCACTGCTCGACGTCGAGATGCCGGGCCTGGACGGCATTGCCGCCACCGAGGCCGTGAAGGTGGTTCGGCCGTCGACGCGCGTGTTGATCGTGACCACCTTCGGTCGCCCGGGCTTCGTCCGGCGTGCGCTGCGGGCAGGTGCGGATGGCTTCGTGGTCAAGGACACGCCCGCCCGTCAGCTCGCCGATGCGGTTCGCCGCGTGCACCAGGGGCTGCGCGTGGTCGACCCGGATTTGGCTGCCGACAGCATGCTGATGGGGGAGTCTCCGCTCACGGACCGGGAGACCGAGGTGCTCCGGGCTGCTCGCGACGGAGCGCCGGTGTCGGTGATCGCCCGCACCCTCTTCTTGAGCACCGGCACGGTTCGCAACCACCTCTCCGCCGCGATCGGCAAGACCGGCGCCGCCAACCGCGCCGAGGCGGTCCGGATCGCCGACGACTCCGGTTGGCTCTGAGTACGTGTTTAAGAAGTCTCGGCCGTCGCGCAGCAGGCCATGGGCTTCTTAAACACGTACTGAGATCTCGTTGATGGCCCGCTCGACCAGCGGCGACCTGCCGGGAGCGGGAGCCATCGGCGCTAACCTCGGCTCAGATGGACACCCGTGCAATCGACACCACAGCCGAGGGGTACGACGACGCTGCCGCCGAGCGGCTGGTCGCCGAGCCCCCGAAGCGGGTCGACGCACCGATCCGGACTCCGTTCGAGCGTGACCGAGCCAGGGTTGTGCACGCCGCCTCGTCGCGCCGCCTTGCCGCCAAGACGCAGGTGGTCGGCCCGCAGACCGACGACTTCGTGCGGAACCGTCTGACCCACAGCCTGGAGGTTGCCCAGGTCGCCCGTGATCTGGCGCGAGCACTCGGCTGCCACCCCGACATCGTCGAGACGGCCGCCCTGGCACACGATCTGGGTCACCCGCCGTTCGGCCACAACGGCGAGCGGGTGCTGGCCGAGTTGAGCGAGCCTTGTGGCGGCTTCGAGGGCAATGCCCAGACCCTGCGCCTGCTGACTCGGCTCGAGTCCAAGACCTTCGACGGCGACGGCCGATCGGTCGGCCTCAACCTGACCCGGGCGACCCTGGACGCCTGCACGAAGTACCCCTGGACCCTCGCCCAGGCAGAACCACCGGGTGGCGTCCACGCCGACGGGTCCCCGCGGACGGTGCTGAAGTTCGGGGTCTATGACGCCGATCTCCCGGTCTTCACCTGGATGCGTCGCGGCGTCTCCGGCACCCGCCGCTGTTTGGAGGCGCAGGTGATGGACCTCGCTGACGACGTCGCCTACTCCGTCCACGATGTCGAGGACGGCGTGGTCGCCGGCCGGATCGACCTGACGCGACTCGGTCGGGCCGCGATCTGGGAGACCGTGCGGGAGTGGTATCTCCCGGCTGCCACCGACGAGGAGCTGGAGGGCGCGCTGGCCGGACTGGCAGCGATCGATGGTTGGCCGCACACGCCGTACGACGGCACTCGGCGCGCCCTGGCCGCCTTGAAGAACCTGACCTCCGACGTGATCGGGCGGTTCTGCGGAAGCGTCCAGGCGGCGACCTTCGCCGAGGGGCGGGGGCCGTTCGTGCGCTATCAGGCCGACCTGGTGGTGCCCGAGCGAACCCGACAGGAGATCGCGGTGCTCAAGGGGATCGCGGCGCACTATGTGATGCGAGCCGACGACCGGGTGGCCCTGATGAAGCAGCAGCGCGAGCTGCTAGGTGAGCTGGTCGAGGCGATGCTAGTGCGGGGCCCGGAGGCGCTGGATCGACAGTTCGCCGACGACTGGCTGGCCTCGCCGGACGAGGCTGGGCGGACTCGGGCGGTGATCGACCAGGTGGCCTCGCTGACCGACGCGAGTGCCGTGGCGCGCCATCGGCTGCTGATGGGGAGGACGAGCCGATGACAGAGCCGATGGTGTGGCTGCCCTTCGACCCCGAGGACCTCGGTGAGGTCCCGGAGGGGCTGCGCTTCGACATGGTGTTACCCAACGAGGTCGACGTGTTGCCGGACTCTGCGGCCGAGGTGGAGTTTTACGTCCTGCCCTATCAGTTCTCCCCGAAGGACAACGAGGTGATGGCCCAGATGCCCCGGCTCAGGGTGGCTCAGACGCTGACCGCGGGCATCGAGCACATCGTCGACGCCGTCCCGCCGGGTGTCACCCTCTGCAACGGCGCCGGCATCCACGACGACTCGACGGCCGAGCTCGCGCTGACTCTGATCCTGTCCAGCCTCAACGGGATGCCCGGTTTCTTGCGGCGCCAAGAGGAGCACCAGTGGCGCTCGCTCTGGCGCGATGCCCTCGCCGATCGGCGGGTGTTGATCGTGGGCTACGGCCGGATCGGCGCCGCGATCGAGGACCGGCTGCGGCCCTTCCAGGTCGACATCACCCGGGTGGCCCGATCGGCGCGGACCGGGGTCCACGCCGTGGCGGACCTGCCCGATCTGCTGCCCGCCGCGGACGTGGTCGTCCTGATCCTGCCCGCGACGGCGGAGAGCCGGGGCCTGGTGAACGCCGGCTTCTTGGCGGCCATGAAGCCCGGCGCTCTGCTGGTCAACGTCGCCCGCGGCAGCATCGTCGACACCGACGCGCTGGTCGACGCGCTCGAGGACGGCCGCATCTCGGCCGCGCTGGACGTGACCGACCCGGAGCCGCTGCCAGCCGACCACCCACTGTGGCGCGCCCCCAATCTCCTGCTCACTCCCCATGTGGGTGGCGCAAGCGCGGCGATGTGGCCGCGGGCGCACCGGCTGGTCCGCGCCCAGTTGCGTCGCTATGTCGCCGGCGAGGCGCTCGTCAACGTGATCCCACCCGGCTAGTGCCTGCCTGTTGAGGGCCAGGCGACCCACGACCGGTCGCCCGTAGACTCCGGGCGTGGCCGGACGGATCCGCGATGAGGACATCGCCGAGGTGCGCGAGAAGGCGCGCATCGACGAGGTCATCTCCGGCTATGTCACGCTCCGCAACGCCGGCGGCGGCTCCCAGAAGGGACTGTGTCCCTTCCACGACGAGAAGTCGCCGTCCTTCCACGTCACCCCCGCCCGCCAGTTCTGGCACTGCTTCGGGTGCGGCGAAGGCGGTGACGTGTTCACGTTCTTGATGAAGATCGACGGGCTCACCTTCGTCGAGGCGGTCGAGCGGCTGGCGGAGAAGTACGGCGTCCAGCTGCGCCGCGAGGAGGGTGACCATCGCCCGGAGCGGCCGCGAGGACCGCAGCGGTCCCGACTGATCGAGGCGCACCGGTTGGCTCAGGAGTTCTACGCCGACCAGTTGTCCGGGGCGGATGCGCTGGCGGCCCGCCAGTTCCTGCACGAGCGTGGCTTCGACCAGGACGCAGCCGGGCGATTCGGCATCGGCTTCGCGCCGCGAGACGGTGAGGCCCTGCTGATCCATCTGCGGCAGAAGGGCTTCGCCGACGAAGAGACGGTCGCCGCAGGCCTGGTAGCGATCGGCCGCTCGGCGTACGACCGCTTCCGAGGCCGCCTGCTCTGGCCGATCAGGGACGCCACCGGCGACACGATCGGTTTCGGAGCTCGCCGGATCTTCGACGACGACCGCATCGAGGCGAAATACCTCAACACTCCCGAGACACCGATCTACAAGAAGAGTCAGGTCCTCTACGGCATCGACCTGGCCCGCCGCGAGATCGCCAAGTCCTCCCAGGCGGTGGTGGTGGAGGGCTACACCGATGTGATGGCCTGCCACCTCGCCGGCGTGCCGACCGCGGTCGCCACCTGCGGCACCGCCTTCGGCGACGACCATGCCCGAGTGCTGCGCCGCTTCCTGCTCGATCAAGCCGACGGGCATGGGGAGGTCATCTTCACCTTCGACGGCGACGAGGCTGGCCAGAAGGCGGCGCTGCGGGCCTTCCAGGGCGATCAGAACTTCGCGTCGCAGACCTACGTCGCGGTTGCACCGGCCGGTCTGGACCCGTGCGACCTGCGCCTGCAGCAGGGTGACCAGGCCGTCCGGGACCTGGTCGGCTCGCGGCTTCCGCTCTACCGCTTCGTGCTCGGCAACGTCGTGGGCCGCTACGACCTGGACCGCGCTGACGGGCGGGTGGACGCGCTGCGGGCGGGCGCCGGCCTGGTCTCGAGCATCCGCGACCGCTCGAAGGTCGACGCCTTTGCTCGCGAGATTGCGCGGATGGTGGGGGTCGATATCGAGGAGGCCCGAGCAGAGGTCCGCCGAGCTGTCGCCCGGGGCAACAACCGCCCGCAGACCACTCGCCGCCCGACCCAGGAGGATCCACCGGCGGCACCCGCGGTCGACGTACCCCCACTGCTCCATCCACGGTTCGCCATCGAGCGAGACACCCTCAAACTGGTGGTTCAGCACCCTGCCGCAGTCGGGCGCACCATGGCCGAGGTCACCGAGCAGGACTTCACCCATCCGACCTATCGCGCGGTGTGGGCGTTGGTCACCGCCGCGGGCGGGCCGTCCGTCGGCGCCCAGGACCCGCAGTGGGCCGCCCGGCTGCGCGATGCGACCACAGACCCGGCGCTCGCCTCGGCGGTCAGCGGCCTCGGCGTCGAGCCGGTGCTGAGCACCAAGGCGGTCGACGAGGCGTACGTCGCCTCGCACGTCGCTCGCCTCCGTGAGGTCACCGCGCAGCGTCGGATCGAGGACCTCAAGTCGCGGCTGCAGCGGACCAATCCGGTCGAGCAAGCGGAGGAGTACCAGTCCCTCTTCGGGCAGCTGGTCGCGCTAGAGCAGCAGCGCCGGACTCTGCATGAACAGGCACTGGGAGAGGCATGAGCGCCCGCCCACGCCGCCCCGATCTCGTTGTTGCTCCCGGCGAGCGACTGCTCGCCTGGGCCGCAGCTACCGACGGCCGCGTGGTCGGTGGCACCCGTGACGCGTTCTACCTGACCGACCCCGGCGGTGGCGCGCCGACCCGAATCGCCTGGGAGCAGGTGGAGGCTGCGGACTGGGACGGCGAGACGGGCACCCTCCGGGTCTCCGAGGTCGGCACCTGGGGGGCGCAGCGGCCCGAGCACCAAGTCATCTTGGAGAACTCCCGCCGCCTGCTGCAGCTGGTCCGGGAGCGGGTTTCGGCGAGCGTGGTCTTCCAGCAGCACGTGCCGATCACCGGTCGCAGAGGTCTGCGCGTGGTCGCGCGACGAGCCCCGGGCGGCGCTCCTGGGATCTCCTGGTTCTACGAGTACGACGCCGACATCGACCCCGAAGACCCCGACGTCCGCCGCCTCGCGGCCGACGCCCTGGCCGTCGCCCGGGAACAGCTGGGGGAGTGACCCGCTCGATTCGCCCGCCTTCGGCCGTCCTTGCTAGTCTGTGCGGGCTCCACAGCGATCCCCTGTAGCTCAACTGGCAGAGCATTCGGCTGTTAACCGAAGGGTTGTTGGTTCGAGTCCAACCGGGGGAGCCAAACGCCACTCGCTCGACTTGATCGGTGCTTTCTCGCCACGTCGGCCTGGGTTCGATACGCGTACTCAACCTGGGTCCGACGTGGGGCTGTGGAGGGGCGAACTCCGTGGCGCCATGCTCTGTCAGGATTACCTCGACGACCCAGATCTGTAAAGGTAATCTTGACAGTGGAGATCATTGACTCGGCTCGCGAGCACGAGATCGCCGATGGCGACATCACGCATGCATGGGAGAACGCGGTCCGACTTCGCCCACGGTTCTTCGAGTTTCTGAGATGAGCTGATTGACATGGACACCACGACCAAGTCCGACAAGGCCGGTCTCGCCGAGGTCGATCCCATGACTCATGCGTCCCGAGATGCGACCCCCTTCCGACGCATTCTGGCTGCTTGTCGTCAGGTCGCCGAGGCGGAACAAGAGCTCCGAGATGCCGTGAAGGCGGCCCGCGAAGCGGGCGACTCCTGGGCGATCATCGGCGCCGCCCTCGACACCTCCCGACAGGCCGCGTTTCAACGGTTCGGGAAGGACTGACGCAGGCTCGCAAGCCCGGGATCTGGTGTCTGGTCGGGCGGGCGCTGCCCGCAGATGATCTACGGCATCCCTCCCACGGTCACCCTCCCGACGAACCGCGACAGCCTGGACGTCACCGGCTTGACGGGCGCGATCTGGATGGAGGACCTCCACGGGCTGCACATCGCCTCCGCCGGGCTCCACGCCGCCTGACGCGAACGTCGTGGGTCCCTGGCAGGATGCGCCCGTGACCGATCCCGACTCGCAGCCCGAGGAGCAACCTCGCGTGCTCCACGCCTGGGTCGACGAGTCGATGCACACGGCCTCTAGCTTGCTGGTGGAGGGCATCTATCTGTTGGCAGCGACTGTCGTGAGTCCGCAGGAGTGCGAGCCGATCCGGGACACGCTTCGTGGCCTTCTGCTCGGAAGAACCAGAGGCTGCACTGGTATCAAGAGAATCCTGACCGTCGAAGGACGATCGCTGCGGCGATCGCCGAGCACTCGCTCGCGCACACCGTTGTGGTGGGAGTGCCCCTCAACGAGCACAAGCAGGAGCGGGCGCGGCGGCTCTGCATGGAGTTGCTCATCCTCGAGCTCAACAGGCTCGGTGTCAGCCAGGTCTGGGTTGAGAGTCGCAAGGCGCGGCAGGACCAGCGCGATCTGCGCATGCTCGATGCGGTACGCAGCACCGGCCTGATCGACATGACGCTGCGTATGGACTTCGTGCAGCCGTTCGCTGAGCTGATGCTCTGGGTGCCCGATGCCGTTGCCGGGGCTGTGGGGTCAGATCGGCGTGGCGAAGATGCAGTGCCGCTGAGCCACTTGGCGGAGACCGTGACGATCCTGCCGAGGCTTCTGGGCTGAGAAAAGCGTCAGCCCCGGGTGCCAACATCCGTCAGCGTGTCCGGGGCTTTCTTCCTCACACCGGAGCCCGGGGAGGCATCTCCACGGTAGCACGAGCGCCCGACCCACCCAAGAGGTTTCCCGGCGTCGGATCGTGCACGCTGACCTGCTGGCGATGCTCCGTGCCGACTCGGTGCTGGGATTTGCGCCGAGAGAAGAGCCGTTGACGCTGGCGGTGAACCTGGAGCCTTGCGTGATGTGTCTTGGTGCAGCCATCACGCTCGGTGTCGAGCGCGTCGTCTATGCCCTCGAATCGCCAAACGATGGCGCGGTCGAACTCCTCAAGGCGTGGGAGCCGCCGATCGAGCAACCCTTCTTCAAGCGACCAGACGAGGTCCTCGGCGGTATTCGTAGACAGCGGTCACAGGAGTTGTTCGCAGAGTACGCCGACGGCGACGGCCCGCTGGGAATGCGCACCTGGGCGAGGGGACTCGCCGAGCTGTGAGTTGACCGCTAGACGGCATGTTCCTAGAGGAAGTGCCGGGCTCGCGGCGCCCCGCGTCTCGACCGGCGGCGTTCTCCTCGACTCGACGGGCCTCCGGCCCGCCTTCGCTCGTCGGCCTGGCCCTGCTCGTCCCCACGTTCTGGGGCTGGCCTTCTTCCCGATCGCGGTGCTGCTCATCTGGTGGGGCGCGATCCTGCCCGAGGAGCGGTTCTTGCGCGCGCGGTTCGGTGCGAGGTACGACGACTACACGCGACGGATGCGTCGCTGGCTGTGAGGTGGGGCCTGGCCGATCGCGAGGACCACGCCGGTCGTCGTACGCTTCGTTCTATCCGGCGGCACAGACGTAGGAGACGCGATGGCGAGGATCGGTCAGCGGTCGGGCGCGGCGGCGACGGCGATGCTCGGGCTCGGGGTCTACCGGCCGGAGCGGGTGGTGACGAACGCCGAGATCTGCGAGGTGCTCGACTCCAGCGACGAGTGGATTCGCACCAGGTCGGGCATCCGGACGCGGCGGTATGCCGGTGAGGGCGAGACCCTGGTCGCGATGGCGACCAGAGCCGCCCGCGGCGCCCTTGAAGCATCGGGTGTCGGCGTCGACGAGATCGGCACGGTCATCGTGGCGACGTCCACCCATACTCAGCACTCGCCGGCGGCGGCGCCGCTGGTTGCCCACGAGCTCGGCTCGCGGGCGGCGTCGTTCGACATGTCGGCCGGCTGCGCCGGCTTCTGCCATGCCCTCTCGGTGGGCTCGGACCTGGTCCGGAGCGGCAACGCGAGCCATGTCCTGGTCATCGGGGTCGAGATGCTCAGCCGTTTCCTGGACCCCACGGATCGCGGCACGGCCTTCATCTTCGGCGACGGCGCCGGAGCCGTGGTGGTCGGCCAGTCCGACGAGCCCGGCATCGGCCCGGTGGCGTGGGGCTCGGATGGCTCGCAGTCCCACGTGATCAGGCAAGAGCCCGGCTGTGAGCACGTCGATGCCGACCACCCGATGGCCGTGCGCATGGAAGGGACCGCCGTCTTCCGTTGGGCGCCGTTCGCGATGGCCGACGTTGCCCGCGAGGCCGTCGCGGAGGCTGGTCTGACGATGTCGGATCTGGATGCATTCATCCCACACCAGGCCAACATGCGGATCACCGAGACCCTGGTGCGCAACCTGAAACTGCCCGACGGCATCGCGATCGCTCGAGACATCCAAGACTCGGGCAACACCTCGGCGGCGTCGGTGCCGCTGGCCATCGAGGCGATGCTCCGCCATGGGGAGGCGAAGCCCGGTGACACGGCGCTGCTGATCGCGTTCGGCGCCGGCCTGAGCTATGCCTCGCAGGTGGTCACGCTTCCGGCCACGGCCGGAGTCAGCGCTTCGGTGGCTGGGTAGCAGCCACCACGGTGGTCAGGGTCGCATCGCGCTGTGTAGCCAGCGACCGGATCGACTCCCCGTCGGTGGCCTGCTTCATCCCGTCGGCGAGCCGCTCGATCGTCGCGGCGTCGAGACGCGGGTCGCCCAGGTCGTCCCACCAGCGATGGAAGCTGTCGGCGTAGCGCTCGCAGAAGGTGGCGATCCCGCCGTCATCGCCGCCGAGGTGGAACAGCTGAGTCGGCCCCATCACCGCCCACCGCAGCCCCGGTCCGGACGACACGGCGACGTCGACATCGTGCGGACTGGCCACGCCTTCGTTGACGAGGTGGATGGCCTCACGCCACAACGCAGCTTGCAGGCGGTTGGCGACGTGTCCCGGCACCTCGCGGCGCACCTCGATGGTGACCTTGCCGACCGACTCGTAGAACCGGCGGGCCGCCTCGACGACACCGGGATCGGTGTGCGCGTTGCCCATCACCTCGACCAGCGGGATGAGATGTGGGGGGTTGAAAGGATGGCCGAGGACCAAGCGTCCGGGATCCTGCCAACCGCCCTGGAGCTCGGTGAGGGTCAGCCCGGAGGCCGAGGACGCGACGACTGTGACGCCGTCGAGCGCCGGCTCGATGTCGGCGTACAACTGGTGCTTGAGCGCGACCCGCTCGGGGATGCTCTCCTGCACGAACCCGGCGCCCTCGACCGCGGCCCGGGCGTCGCGGTGGAAGGTGAGCTCGCCGGTGGGGGCGTCGGCGGTGGCGAGCCCGAGTGCGGTCAGCACCGGCCACGCCTCCTCGACCGCCTCGCGGACGCGGCCCTCCGCCGTCGGGTCCGGGTCGTGTACGGCGACCGAGTGGCCGCCGGCGAGGAACAGCGCGGCCCAGCTCCGGCCGATGAGCCCGCCCCCGAGCGCCGCGACCCTGGTGCTCGAGGAGGCGTCGGGCTCAGAAGGTGACACGGTCGGCTCCCTTGAGGGCGAGTCGTTGCCTGGTCTCGTCCGGGGTGGCCACGGTATAGCCGAGCGACTCGATGATGCCGCGGATCTTGGTGACCTGGGCGGCGTTGGACGGTGTCAGCTCGCCCGGACCGATGTAGAGGCTGTCCTCCATGCCCACTCGCAGGTTGCCGCCGAGCATCGCGGCCTGGGTGGCGAAGGACATCTGGTGCCTGCCGGCTGCCAGCACCGACCACTCGTAGGAGTCGCCGAAGAGCTTCTCGGCGATGGTGTGCAGGTGCTGGAGGTTGTCCAGGTCGGCACCCACGCCACCCAGCACACCGAACACCATCTGCACGAAGAACGGCGGCTCGAGCCAGCCCTGGTCGATCAGCCAGGCGAGGTTGTAGAGGTGGCCGAGGTCGTAGCACTCGAACTCGAACTTGGTGCCATGCCCGTGCGCGAGTTCTTTCACGACGTACTCGAGGTCGGCGAAGGTGTTCTTGAAGATGAAGTCGCGGGTCATCTCGAGGAACTCCGGCTCCCAGTCGTGCTTCCACTGGGTGTGCTTCTCCGCCATCGGGAAGATGCCGAAGTTCAGCGAGCCGACGTTGAGCGACGCCATCTCCGGCGAGGTGGCCACGGCGGCGCGGAGGCGCTCCTCGCGGCTCATCCCCAGGCCGCCGCCGGTGGAGACGTTGAGGACGGCGTCGCTCTCGGCGGAGATCCGCGACATGAAGTCGGCGAAGAGCTCTGGACGTGGATCGGGCTGGCCGGTCTCGGGGTTGCGGGCGTGCAGGTGGATGACGGCCGCACCGGCCTGCGCGGCCTCGATCGCGGCGTCGGCGATGTCTTCCGGAGTGATCGGCAGATGCGGCGACATGGTCGGCGTGTGGATGCCGCCGGTCGGGGCGCAGGTGATGATGACGGACTTGCTCATGTCAGGCTCCTGCCGCGCTCAGGTCCGCCGCCGCGACCCGGTCCGCGCCCTCTGCGTCGAGGCCGACCAGGGAGCGATAGGCCTCCAGGATCAGGCCGTGGAAGTGGTGCACCCCGTGCTCGGAGAGTCCCGGCTGCCTGGTGGTGTCGTAGACGATCCGGCCCTGGTCGAAGGCGGGGGTGCTCATCCCGCGCTGGACGCTCTCGACGATGGTGATGTCCTGCACCTGGAGCACCTCGTCGATGTAGCGGGCTGCCTCGACCTCCGCCGGCTCGAGCTCGCTGGTCTCGAGGAAGAAGTCCCAGGTCTCCAGGGTTCGGTCCGGTCCGGCAGGCAGAATCTGGAAGACCATGAAGTTGCCGCGACCGGGGTAGCGCAACAGGCAGGTGTTGGGCCACAGCCACCACACCGAGTGCTGGGTGACAGTCGCGCCCGAGACGTCGTACGCGACGTTCTCGTGCTTGCCGGCGTCGGCGAAGTGGCTGGACCAGATGCCGTGGGTCTGCACGTCGTAGGTGTCCATGTCGACTAGGTCGACGAACTCCTTGTGCGCGATGTGGCAGTGGTAGCACTCCAAGAAGTTGTCGATGACGTTCTTCCAGTTGCTGCGCACCTCGTAGCTCAGCCGCTTGGCGTGGGTCAGGGAGGCGACATCGGGCGCCCAGCGGGCGATCTCCTCGGCCAGATCCCCGGCCTGCTCGGCGAGCGGGCGGGCGCTCGGGTCGAGGTTGACGTAGACGAAGCCGCCGAACTCCTCGACCTGCACCTTGTCCAGGCAGATCTGGGTCTTGTCGAACGTCTCCATCTGGTCGGCCTTCCGGGCCCCCCTGAGCTGGCCGTCCAGCCCATAGGTCCAGGCGTGGTAGGGGCAGGCCATCACCCTGGTCGTGCCCGAGCCGGACAGCAGTTCGTGGGCACGGTGCTTGCAGACGTTGTAGAACGCCCGCAGCACTCCCTCGCGGTCACGCACCACCACGATCGGCATCTCCGCCACCGTGGCGGTCACATAGCTTCCTGGCGTCGCGAGCTTCTCGATGTGGCAGACCCACTGCCAGGTCCGGGCGAAGATCCCCTCGAGATCGGCGCGCAGCCACTTCGGATCGGTGTACGCCGGCGCGCGCAGCGACATGGACAGGGCGGGGTCGGGGTTGTATCCCGATGCGATGGAGACGACGTCGTCGACGGTGACCGAAGGCATCCTCGCAACGTACCGGAGATTTGGACGATCGTTCAAGACTCGTCGGCACGTCGGGATCCGAGCGACGCCGCGATCGTGACCCGCGGGCGCGGGTGGCGACCCGATGATCTTCCGCCGGCCGTGCACCGGGTCGCCGCCGACGTGGCCGATCCGGATCCGGTGGAGCGTCTGGCCGACGCGGCGCGCGAGGCATTCGGGACGATCACGTTGCTGGTCGACAACGCCTGCGTTCGAGTGGAGAAGACGGTGTCGGCCCAGTTCAGTCGGCCCAGTTCAGTCGGCCCAGCTCAGTCGGCTAGGGCGATCTCCTCGGTCCGCGCGACGCCACGGCGGATCGAGGTCTTGTCCAAACCCAGCAATGCGGTGAGCCACATGCCGTTCTGAAGGATGTCGATGTCGGCCGCTCGGCGCGCGCACTCCCCACGGCTCAGGCCGGGGCGGGCAGCACCGATCAGGGTCGCCAGGCCGACGCGATAGCGGTGCTGGGCCTCGGTGTTGATCTGGGCGAACTCGTCGTGTGCCTGGGCGAGCGCCCAGAGCTGCATCCGCAGGGCGAGATACTCCCTGGTCAGGAACTCGGGATCTGCAACTCGGTGCAGGGCGTTGCGTAGTCGCTTCTCGGGGGAGAGTCGTGGCTCGGGCTCGATGATGGCGAGGTCGTGCTCCTCGATCTGGCGCAGGGCGGCGGCGATCAGCGCCGTCTTGTCGTCGAAGTAGTAGTGCAGCAGCCCGAGCGCCACCCCGGCCTCGCGTGAGACCGTTCGCATGCTCACTCCCGAGATGCCATCGCGGGCCAGCACGCGGAGCACTGCCGCCAAGATCAGCGCCCGCCGGTCGACCTTCCCGGCGGTGTCAGGAGACCGACCACTCACCCTGACCACCCTAGCGACCAGAAGGTATGACGTCCCGTGGCTCGGTCAGCCGCCCCAGCCATCGGGAAGACCTCGACCACACCGCGCCACGGCTCCAACCCGTCGGTGAACTGGTCGGCGAAGATCCACCGGTTGGCGGCATCGCGGACCGTGTCGAGCACGGCGCGGCCGACGGCGATGTGATCGGCCTGGTTGAGGTTGCGCCCGCCGAAGGTGTCACCGAAGTTGCCGGTGATCACGATCTCCGGCCGATGGCGGCGGAGCGCCTCGGCGATCGCGCGGCGCAGCGGCGGCGCCGAGCTCCATGTCACCGGGGTGGGCAGCTGCACAGTGCCCGCTCCCAGTCCTCGCGGAGGAGTTCGAGCGGGGTGGGTTCCATGGCACGAGGATGCCACGCGGGGCCCGCGGGCATCGTCGTGCCCGCGGGCTCGACCCGGATCAGCCCCGGTGCGACACCCGCCCGGTGGTGAACTTGGTGTGCGTGACGGACTCACACTGTGGGCTGGAGTCGTCGTCGTCGACCCACGCATTGTCTGGACCAGTGCCACAGACCAGCCGGTCTTTGCCGCCGTCGGCCCACAAGGAGTCGGGACCCGGTCCGCCGTAGACCTTGTCGTCCCCGTCGCCGCCGTGCAAGGCGTCCTTCAACTGCTGGCCGAGGAGTCGGTCATCGCCGGGACCGCCGTCGACGACATCTCGTCCCTTGCCTCCCCGCGCCCAGTCGTCCCCAGCGCCGGTGTCGACGCGATCCCTGCCTCGGGCACCGTTGACGAAGTCGTCGCCGTCGCCGGTGTAGACGGTGTCGTTACCCCAGTCGGCCAGCACCCACATGCGGTACTTTGCCGAGAGGGTGCTCCCGTCGACGGTGTCGTTGCCCAGCCGCGTCCACACCTCGAGGAACATCGTCTCGTCGCCGCTCCACTGGTAGGGGATGCTGCACCAGGCGCTGATGCCCTTGCTGACGGAGCGCACCTCGCAGGTCTTGGGGATCTCCGGCTTGTCGTCGACCTTGCGCCACCGCTCGGTGCCGGTGTCGACATAGAGGAGGCCGCCGTCGACCTCGGTGATGGTCAGCTTGCTGTTCTGCTGGCCGGCGGTGTAGCGATACCCCCAGTCGGAGACTGTCAGCCGCGCCATGTGCTTCAGGGGGATCGGCGTTGGACCGTCACCCATCAGCTCGGTTGGCGGCAGCGAGCCGTCCTTGTGCGAGTCTGCATTGGCTGCGGGCGTCGCGATGAGGGCCAGACCGGCAGCCGTGGTGGCTGCAACAGCGGTCAGGGCAAGGGCATGTATCTGGCGTCGGAACACGTCATCCTCCGAGAGAGTGGGGAGGCCCACACAGTAGGGGTGCGCGACACGCCGCGGACGAAAATCTGAGAATTCGCCGACTTCTCCGGATCCAGTGCTCTTCTACGCTATCCTTCGCCGTCGCTACCTCGGTGTTCGCCTGGCATCTGATCGATTTGACGGTCATGCGTCGCACTTGACGGCGACATCACCCAGGAGCCCCTACTGGCGGCACCCCTGCACGGATCGAGGCTTAGAGGTTCCGCAGGTAGGCGCGTGTCGTTACCGAAGAACAGGCACGAGCCTCGGTAACAGAAGGGGTGTCTAACGCCGCCTTCCTTCCCCGAGGTGCTCGTGCCTGCCTTGCCATCCTCTGTCATCGAACCGGTCTGGGACCAGTTCGCCGCGCTGCTACCTGAACACATCGACACCCACCCTCTGGGCTGTCACAACCCACGTATCCCGGATCGGGTCATCTTCGACAAACTGATCCAGGTTCTCGTCTTGGGCGCCGCCTACGAACGCATCGCTGACTCCACATGTTCGGCGACCTCGATCCGCAACCGGCGCGATGAGTGGATCACGGCCGGGGTCTTCGCTCGGCTAGAGCAGATGTGCCTGGATGCCTACGACAAGATCGTGGGCCTTGACCTGGGCGACATCACGGTCGACGGGTGCATCGTCAAGGCACCCTGCGGCGGTGAAGCCGCAGGTAGATCCCCGGTAGATCGCGGGAAGCAGGGCACGAAACGCTCGCTCATGGTCGAGGCCCGCGGCATCCCGATCGGGTGCGTGGTCGCCGGGGCACACCGCAACGACTCCCCGCTGCTACGCCCGACTCTGGAGCGCCTGGCTCGCTTCGATGAGGGTCTGGGTGTCGGGCTACCCGAGGACATCACCGTGCATCTGGATGCCGGCTACGACTCGGGCAAGACTCGTGAACTGCTTGAGGAGTTGGGCTGCCACGGCGTCATCAGCGCCAAGGGAACCCCACTCCAAGCAGACCAACGCTGGGTCGTGGAACGGACCAACTCCTGGCACAACCGCGGCTTCAAGAAACTCACGATCTGCGCCGAACGCCGAGCCCGCGTCATCGAGGCATTCATCGCCCTGGCCAACGCCGTCATCATCACCCGCCGGCTACTCGCCGAAGCCTGGCCAACCCACCGATGGGCCCTACGACCAAAGCGACGCCCGTGACCTACCTGCGGAACCTCTTAGCCCAGGCGTTCGACCTTCAGGGACGAGAACACCGCGTGCGTGGTGCCGACGACGCGCAGGCCGACCGAGCCGCGGGTGTACGTCGCATCGCTGGCCTGCAACCGCTGGTCGGGGGCGCCTGCCAGATAGGCCGTGATCTGGTCGCCGCGTGCCTCGGCGATCACGGTCAGGGATTTCGCGCCGTCGATCGAGACGGCCCGCGAGTCCAACACCGTCCAGGTCGAGCCGTCCGAGCGGCCGAGCACGAGGCGGCCGCGGGCAACCCATCCCACGAAGTAGCCACGATGCGCGTCGACCCCCACGGCCGGCGCGCTGGTGCGCAGCAACACGCCGGCCGCCTGCCGACCCTCGACCATGCGGAGGTCGGTGCTGACGCGCAGATCGGTGAAGTCGCCGTCGCGAAGGACGACCTTCTCCGCACTGCGAAACACGTTGACGGGATGTGCCGGAGGACGGCCCAGGTGCAGCCCGTCCCCGGCCCACTCGACGTACTGCTGGTGGCCGAAGTAGTCGAACTCCCCGCGCAGATCCCTCCGCAGGTCCCAGCTCTGCCCGTCCCGACGTGGCTTGATCGGTGTGCCACCGGGCAGCGCCAGCGGGGTGCCCGCCGCGACGGGTTCGCCGAATGTGGGCAAACCGTCGGGAGTCCAGTCCATGGGCTGCACGTGCGTGACCCGCTTGAAGTTGCGACGCCGGTTGATCTTGGCGTGGAAGGCCAGCCACCACTGGGACCCGTCGGGCGTGGTCACTGCGCTCCCATGGCCGACACCGAAGGTGCTCTCCGTCGAGGTGAACACCGGCTCGGGATGCTTGTGCCAGCAGGCGGGGTCGAGCGGGTCCTCGCCGATCAGCTCCAGCAGTGCGAGCTTGTACGACGGCAGCAGGGCGCTGCCGCAGGAGAAGAGGAGGAAGGTCCGGCCGTCCCGCATCAGCACCTGCGGCGCCTCGTTGATCGCCTCGTCGGAGTCGTCCGCGATCCGCTCCCAGGGATAGTCGAACGGGGAGGTGAGTTGGACCCGCGGTCCGCCGAGAGCGGTCGGCGTGGCGAGGGGCGCGATATAGAGGTGCTGCACGGGGGTCTGCTCGTCGGGCCAGCCCGACCACACGGCGTAGCGCTGCCCGCCCAGTTCGAGGACAGTCATGTCGATCGCCCACTGAGCTGGTCCGTCGGCGTCGCCCGTCGCGAGTGGACCATGCAGGGTGTAGCAGCCCTGCGGATCGTCGGAGTCGGCGACGAGGACATAGGCCCGGTGCTCGCGGTTGTGCCCGTCCGACGCCGCAAGGTAGATGTGCCAGCGGTCGTCGAGGTGGTGCAGCTCGGGCGCCCAGACCTCACGCGAGTGCGGCCCGGTCTCGGGCGCGCGCCACACCACCCGCCGCTCGCCTCGGCTGGTGAGCCGCGTCGATCGGCTGACCGCGACCCCTCGGTCCCCCTCGCTCTGGCACCACAGGTAGGTCTCGCCGCTCCGCACGACGAACGGATCGGCACCCTCGGCGATCGGGTTGACGAACCAGTCGAGACCCAGGGCCCCCGCTGCGGGGTCCGACAGGGTCGCCGGCGGCGGAGTCTCCGCGGTGTCGTCCCTCCGCAGTCCCACCGCCCGCAGCGCACGGCCGACCCGGCTGCGGGCGCTGGCCAGCGCGTCGGAGCGGGTGGGCACGGAGCCACCCTCTCATCCGTGGAGGACCACGGTGTGATCACCGCCTCGTGGTGCCACCGAGGTCGAGACGTCTGGCCAACCAGAACGCCGTCTCTCGACGGCAGCCCCTAGCGGTGGGACCCATTCTTGGCACAGGTTCTGGAGCCAAGACCGCGGGGGACGGCACGATCGTCGGCGCCGTACCCGTGACACGCCAGGTGCGTGATCGTCACTGCCGGTGTGACGGGGGTGCCGAGCCTGCTTTCCCAGCTCGTCCTCGCCGAACTCATCGAGACCGGTGTGCTGGAACGCCAGCTGCGCTCACCACGGCTCCGCCACCGGGAACGCCGTGACGCTGCTGCCGTCCGAGCCATCACGACACACATGTCAGGCTGGTTCGGCAGATTGACCAACAAGGCCCCGGTGCCTGGGGTCGCGGTCACCGCGATCGCGGTCAGCCAAAGCTTCCCAAGTCGCGGTCCCAGCATTCGAAGAACTTGGCCTGACTAGAAGTGCCATGACACACCATCTTGGTAGAGCCGAGATTTGCGGGTGGCGCATCCGGTGACGATCCAGGCGAAGCCTTAAGCGGGACCTCTAGGTGGCTGCCGCCGAGTTCGGCGACGATTCGCGGCAGCGACGGAACGGGCGCCGCCGCCACCTGACTCGTGCCACTTGATCGAGATTCGGCGTTCCCGCCGGTGTCTGTGCAGGTCACGGGGTTGCGTCGTCGCTCATTGACACACCCCGCCCCTCGGCAGCGCCTGCTCATGGCGTTCGTGAGGAAGACCCCGGGCAGCTCCGGCAGCATCAAGATCCCGAGCTCGCGGAGCCCCGCGACGGACGAGACATCGCCCCTGAGCATGTCGGTACCGGGCAACAAGGCCGGGTCATCGTCCCGCCAGCCCCCAGATCACCATCCGCGGCCCCGGGTACGACTCAATCGCGTCGACCTGATCCCGCCGGACGGGGCCGATCATCCTGACCGCGCCGCAGATTAGCGCTCACTGACACACCCCGGTGGCACGAGTCGGGTCTAGGTGGCTGCCGCCGAGTTCGGCGACGATTCGCGGCAGCGACGGAACGGGCGCCGCCGCCACGCGAAGCGCGTAAAGCACGCTTGACGTACAGCGACCTTTACTGTCATGCTTGCTTTACATCACAGATCAGCCCCAAGGAGCACACCGTGAGCAGTTCCACCAACCCCCGACTCCGCACCCGATGGGGCCGCTCCCGCTTCGGCGGCGGTGGCGGTCTCCTCGTCGGCACGTCCATCGCCCTCGGCCTGTTGCTCTCGGCCGGCATCGGCTGGGCGTCCACCGTCGTGGAACCCGACCCCGCCAGAACCTGGGCGTTGTTCCTCGTCGCCGCCGCGGCCACCTTGCCGATCTCCGTCATGCTGGTGTGGGTGCTGCTGGTGGATCGGTCGACGATCTCAGGTGCCACCGACGACCCGGAATCCTCGATCGAAAGCCACTGGTACGACCGCGCGGCCGTGGGCGCGTTCACCGACCTCCTGGTCGCCCTCGGCGTGGGCACCGCGGTCTTCAGCTTCGTCAGGATCGACCTGGCACCCAGCATCATTCTGATCGCCCTCTTCCTGATCGCCGGCGCTAGCTTCGGCCTGCGGTACTGGTGGCTCTCCCGAAGGGAGGGCTGATGCGCAACTCGCTGGCTGAGCAGCGCGCCCGGCGCGGTTGGTCCCAACAGCACCTCGCCGACCAACTGAGGGTCTCCCGACAGACCGTCATCTCCTTGGAGAAGGGCCGCTACGACCCCTCGCTACCGCTGGCCTTCCGGATCGCGGCCACGTTCGAATGCACGATCGAGGATCTCTTCTTCCCCGACGGCGCGACAGGCTGACCCTCCGCCACCATTGGGGAAGGGACCTCTGGGAACACGTTCTGAACGACGAACATCGGGTGGGGCGGGTGGGGCTCGAACCCACGACCCAAGGATTATGAGTCCTCTGCTCTAACCGACTGAGCTACCGCCCCCACGGAGCGCGAGTGCTCCGACGTGGAGGCTACCGGGAGGTCAGGTGGCAGGGATCGACAGGCGTCCCTCGGGGACCAGCGCGCTGGGCGCAGCGCAGCGACCGTTCAAACGGCAGCGCACCACCCGCTCACGGCTGGCAGCGCCGTTGGCGCCGATCAGCACGAAAGCACGCGGTGTGCCCCAGACCGGCGTGGGGTATGCCATCCAGCGCACCTGGAAGGTGTGCCGAACCAGCCCCGTGGCGACCGCTCTGACGACGAGGTCCGGCCCGCGCGACTGGGTGCGGGCGAGCACGTTGGTCCCGTCCGGGGAAACCCTGGGGTCGACCATGGCAGCGGTCCAGGAGGGCGTCGCAGGCATAGAGAGGGAAGTCGGGCCGGACTCTCCGGTGCCGGGATCGGTGACGAAGAGGAGATCGTGGCCCAGGTCAGCCCCCGCGGCGTTGACGCCAAGATCGGTCACCGTCCCGTCGGGTCCGTCCTCGTAGTCCCAGATGACGGTGTCGGTCGTCCCGATCACGGCCTGCGACCCGGATAGGTCCAGCACCTTGCCGTCGCTGTCGAAGAGCCGACTCGCCAGTCGGTGCCCGGTCAGGTCGAAGATGCCGACGAACTGCCCGTCCTCGCCGTCGGTGTAGGCCCGGGCGGCATAGTGCTGGCCGTCCTCCGCGAGACGGAACCCGACCACGTCGCCTTCGGACACCGAGTGGGTCGACAGCAGGGTGCGCTTGCCCCGGGATACCAGCCATACCGTCCAGGTGTCTCCCGAGAAGCCCTTGACCAACCATCCGCGCGGAGTGCGACCGATCAGGCGCAGTGAGTGCTGCAAGGCGGCGCTCTTGCCCCAGGGCAGCCTCGTGGCGCCGCCATCTGCCTTGTGCAACACGCGCCCGGCAAGCCAGGGCACGTCGGGGGCGCGGTGTCGCATCGGGAGCGAGCGCACCTTCACCACCGTGGAGTCGGGCGCCGCCGCGACCCCGAGTGCGGGTGCGGCGAAGACGCCGACTATGACTGTGCTCGCGACGCTCGCGGCCAAGATAGGTCGTCCACGACGACAGAACCGATAGAGCCGACAGCGCAGCATTGGTCGTACCCCCTTCGTGGTGCCGGAGGCGCAAGGCGTCTGCGGCACACCTGACGCTGGCTACTCCGAGAACGCTAGCGCACCGTAGCCCCGGAATGAGACAAGCAATCGGGGGAGGAGCGGGCGGACCGGTCCGATGCGGCAGACTGAGCGCGACCCCTACCCGGCGGCAACCGGTCCTCGTGATTGCTTCGCGGTCGCCTGTCCCCTTCGAAGGAGTTCGACGTGTTCAGCCCGAACGTTCTCGACGACCTCGTGTGGCGCGGCCTCGTCGCCCACTCGACCGACCTCGACGATCTCCGTCAGGCACTCGCGAGCGGCAGCATTCGGTACTACGTGGGCTTCGACCCCACCGCGCCGAGCCTGCACATGGGCAACCTGGTCCAATTGGTGACGGCCCGGCGCCTGCAGAAGGCCGGGCACACGCCGTACATCCTGGTTGGCGGAGCGACCGGCATGATCGGTGACCCGAAGGACTCCGGCGAGCGGACCCTGAACTCCGCAGACACGGTCGCGGAGTGGACCGAGCGCGTGCGCAGCCAGGTGAGCGGCTTCGTCTCCTTCGAAGGGGAGAACGCCGCCACCGTGGTGAACAACCACGACTGGACGGCCGACATGTCGGTGATCGACTTCCTGCGCGACATCGGTAAGCACTTCCCGATCAACAGGATGCTGGCTCGCGACACCGTGCGCCGGAGGCTGGAGTCGGGCATCAGTTACACCGAGTTCAGCTACGTGCTGCTGCAGTCGATGGACTTCTTGACCTTGAACAGGCTGTACGGCGTCACGCTGCAGCACGGTGGCTCCGACCAGTGGGGCAACATCACCGCCGGTGCGGAACTGATCCGGCGGGTGACGGGCGGACAGGCCCATGCCTTCGCCACGCCGCTGATCACCAAGGCCGACGGGACGAAGTACGGCAAGACCGAGGGCGGGGCACTGTGGCTCGACCCCGAGATGATGACGCCCTACGCCTTCTACCAGTTCTGGCTCAACGTCGAGGACGAGAAGGTCGGCGAACTGCTCCGCATCTTCACCGAGTTGTCACACGAGGAGATCGAGGCGCTCGACACACAAACCGTTGAGAAGCCGTTCCTGCGGGCGGGCCAGAAGGCCCTGGCAGCCGAGGTCACCACGCTGGTGCACGGCGCCGAGGAGACCGAGCGGATCAAGGCCGCCTCGGCTGCCCTTTTCGGGGGCGGTGATCTGCACGACCTCCCGTTGGCAACCCTCGATGCCGCGCTCGTCGAGGCGGGGGGAGGCCGCCTCGACGGAGGTGTTGCGTTGCCGACGATCGTGGATCTCTTGGTCGACGCTGGTCTCGCCAACAGCCGCGGGGACGCGCGACGCACGGTCAACGAGGGGGGCGCCTACCTGAACAATCAGCGGGTCACCGACCCGGAGCTGGTGCCAGGTGCCGACGACCTGCTGGCGGGTGCCTGGCTGGTGCTACGTCGAGGCAAGAAGCGGTTCGCCGGCATCCGCGTCGGGTGATCTCAGGTCGCTGTTGCCTTGTCCAGGGCGCTGACCTGCGCAAACGGGCGAGGTGTACGGCGGTCAGGGTCGCGCGGAGACGACTGTGCGCCGACTCACAGCGTCGTGATTTGACCCCTCTCCCAGCACTCGCCTAATCTTGTTCCTGTCGCGCCGGGTGCGGCGGGGAGCAAGTCCTTCCGGACGGGCTCTCGGCCCCGAACCGACACTCTCCTTCCTCACCAAACCCGGTGACTTCCGGTGCGCCCCTAGGCGACCCGGATCGGCTGGGTCCACGGTGCGCGGAAGGGACCGGGATCGGTTCGCCGTCGATTTGATGGCGAGGATCGAGCCCGGTAGCATTGACCAGCCCCAACACGCCAGTCCCGCAAGGGATTTGCGATGGTGCGTGTCTGATTTTTGAGAACTCAACAGTGTGTGATAGTCGATGAATTGATTTGTTTACTCGTTGATCCTTGGGCTCTGTTTTTTGGGGTGTTTTTGGGTTGATGTTTTTGATGATTCTGTGACAGGCTAGCTTGTCTGTTGCCAGATCGGTTTTCTGTTTAGTGCTGAATGCTCTGGGGTCCTGTTTGGGGTTTTGGGGTTTTTGGTTTTCGATGGAGAGTTTGATCCTGGCTCAGGACGAACGCTGGCGGCGTGCTTAACACATGCAAGTCGTGCGGAAAGGCCTCTTTTGGGGTGCTCGAGCGGCGAACGGGTGAGTAACACGTGAGTAATCTGCCCTGCACTTTCGGATAACTGTCGGAAACGGTGGCTAATACGGGATAGGACTACATGGCGCATGTTGTGTGGTGGAAAGCCTCTTCGGGGGTGGTGTGGGATGTGCTCGCGGCCTATCAGCTTGATGGTGGGGTAGTGGCCTACCATGGCTTTGACGGGTAGCCGGCCTGAGAGGGTGTCCGGCCACACTGGGACTGAGACACGGCCCAGACTCCTGCGGGAGGCAGCAGTGGGGAATATTGGACAATGGGCGGAAGCCTGATCCAGCAACGCCGCGTGGGGGATGACGGCCTTCGGGTTGTAAACCTCTTTCACCTATGACGAAGTTCTCACTTTTTGGTGGGGGTGACGGTAGTGGGAGAAGAAGCACCGGCCAACTACGTGCCAGCAGCCGCGGTAATACGTAGGGTGCGAGCGTTGTCCGGAATTATTGGGCGTAAAGGGCTCGTAGGCGGTTTGTCGCGTCGGGAGTGAAATCCGCCAGCTTAACTGGTGGCTTGCTTTCGATACGGGCAGACTAGAGGGATGCAGGGGAGAACGGAATTCCTGGTGTAGCGGTGAAATGCGCAGATATCAGGAGGAACACCGGTGGCGAAGGCGGTTCTCTGGGCATGTCCTGACGCTGAGGAGCGAAAGTGTGGGGAGCGAACAGGATTAGATACCCTGGTAGTCCACACCGTAAACGTTGGGCGCTAGGTGTGGGATCCATTCCACGGGTTCCGTGCCGTAGCTAACGCATTAAGCGCCCCGCCTGGGGAGTACGGCCGCAAGGCTAAAACTCAAAGGAATTGACGGGGGCCCGCACAAGCGGCGGAGCATGCGGATTAATTCGATGCAACGCGAAGAACCTTACCTGGGTTTGACATAGGAAGAAATCCATCAGAGATGGTGGGTCCGTAAGGGTTTCCTACAGGTGGTGCATGGCTGTCGTCAGCTCGTGTCGTGAGATGTTGGGTTAAGTCCCGCAACGAGCGCAACCCTTGTCTTATGTTGCCAGCACGCCCTTCGGGGTGGTGGGGACTCATGAGAGACTGCCGGGGTCAACTCGGAGGAAGGTGGGGATGACGTCAAGTCATCATGCCCCTTATGTCCAGGGCTTCACGCATGCTACAATGGCCGGTACAGACCGTTGCGATCCCGTGAGGGGGAGCGAATCGGAAAAAGCCGGTCTCAGTTCGGATTGGGGTCTGCAACTCGACCCCATGAAGTCGGAGTCGCTAGTAATCGCAGATCAGCAACGCTGCGGTGAATACGTTCCCGGGCCTTGTACACACCGCCCGTCACGTCACGAAAGTCGGCAACACCCGAAGCCCATGGCCCAACCCCACTTGTGGGGAGGGAGTGGTCGAAGGTGGGGCTGGCGATTGGGACGAAGTCGTAACAAGGTAGCCGTACCGGAAGGTGCGGCTGGATCACCTCCTTTCTAAGGAGCACCACCCCCTACAGTGTCTGCTGCCGACCACGGCAGCAGACCACTACTGGGTGGAACTCATAGTGGAATCATCGACAACCCCGCCCGACCCCCCTGGGGCCGGCCCGGGGTTCCCCGTGTTCCCCACCCGAATCAGTGGGGGGACACGCCCCTCCCGGTGGCCCGTCTGGGCTGGTGTGGTGGGGGTGTGGGGTGTCGCATGCTGTTGGGGTTCTGAGGAATCAGCCCGTGTGCTGCCAGTGATGGTGGTGGGGGTTGGTTGCTTGGAGGGCCCCGTCCCCTTCTGGCCAGGTTTCTGGTTGGCCAGGTTTCTGGTTGGCCGGTTTGTTCTGGTTGTGGGGGTGTGGGTGGGTTGTTTGGTTTTTGTATAGTGGATGCGAGTGTCTTTGTAGTGTATGTTTTGTGGTTCTTTGCAGTGTTTGTCTGAGTGTAGTTTGCAATGGCACTTTGTTGGGTGTTGTTTTTTGATGCTCTGCATGGTGTGTGTTGTGTTGGTTTGTTTGGCAAGCTGTGAAGGGCGCATGGTGGATGCCTTGGCATCAAGAGCCGATGAAGGACGTAGGAGCCTGCGATAAGCCCTGGGGAGTTGGCAACCGAGCTGTGATCCGGGGGTGTCCGAATGGGGTAACCTGGCTGGAGTCATGTCCAGTCGCCTGCACCTGAATGAAATAGGGTGTTGGGAGGGAACGCCGGGAAGTGAAACATCTCAGTACCGGTAGGAAGAGAAAACAATAGTGATTCCGTGAGTAGTGGCGAGCGAAAGTGGATGAGGCTAAACCCGTGGCATGTTCAAGCTGGCAGGTGTTGTGTTGCGGGGGTTGTGGGACGCGATGGGCCCGGGCTGCCATACTGGGTGCGTAGTGAGAAACCATTGGGTGAAGACGAGGCCGTTGGAAAGCGGTGCCGTAGAGGGTGATAGTCCCGTAGTTGTAAGCCTGTGGCTGCGTTGTCGTGTTCCCGAGTAGCACGGAACTCGTGGAATTCTGTGTGAATCTGGCGGGACCACCCGTCAAGCCTAAATACTTCTTGATGACCGATAGCGGACGAGTACCGTGAGGGAAAGGTGAAAAGTACCCCTGGCGGGGAGTGAAATAGTACCTGAAACCATGTGCCTACAATCCGTCAGAGCCTCATCCTTTTGGGTGGGGTGATGGCGTGCCTTTTGAAGAATGAGCCTGCGAGTTTGTGTTGTGTTGCGAGGTTAACCCGTGGGGGGTAGCCGTAGCGAAAGCGAGTCCGAACAGGGCGTAGCCGCATCTTTTTGGGTGTGGTGTAGTAGCGCGATCAAGACCCGAAGCGGAGTGATCTAGCCATGGGCAGGTTGAAGCGTCGGTAAGACGTCGTGGAGGACCGAACCCACTTCAGTTGAAAATGGAGGGGATGACCTGTGGTTAGGGGTGAAAGGCCAATCAAACTCCGTGATAGCTGGTTCTCCCCGAAATGCATTTAGGTGCAGCGTTGCGTGTTTCTTGTTCCAGGTAGAGCACTGGATAGCCGATGGGCCCGACCAGGTTACTGACGTTAGCCAAACTCCGAATGGGAGCAAGCCATAGCGTGGCAGTGAGACTGCGGGGGATAAGCTCCGTAGTCGAGAGGGAAACAGCCCAGACCATCAGCTAAGGCCCCTAAGCGGCGGCTAAGTGGAAAAGGATGTGGAGTCGCAGTGACAACCAGGAGGTTGGCTTGGAAGCAGCCATCCTTGAAAGAGTGCGTAATAGCTCACTGGTCAAGTGATTCCGCGCCGACAATGTAGCGGGGCTCAAGTCGTCCGCCGAAGCTATGGCACCCATGCGTTTGTCCTAGCCTGTCTCTCTTTGTGGGGGTGGGTTCAGGTGTGTGGGTGGGTAGGGGAGCGTCGTGTCGCCGGTGAAGCGTCGGAGTGATCTAGGCGTGGAGGCGACACGAGTGAGAATGCAGGCATGAGTAGCGAATCGCGTGTGAGAAACACGCGCGCCGAATGATCAAGGGTTCCAGGGTCAAGCTCATCTGCCCTGGGTAAGTCGGGACCTAAGGCGAGGCCGACAGGCGTAGTCGATGGACAACCAGTTGATATTCTGGTACCGGCAAGGTAGCGACCCTGACGAGGTCCGTGATGCTAACCACCCAAAGCCACCCACGACCATCGCCTTCGGGTGCTGGCGGGGTGGGGCTGCGTGGGACCCGACCGGGTAGTAGTCAAGCGATGGGGTGACACAGGAAGGTAGCCCAGCCGCGGCGATGGTTGTCCGCGGGTAAGGATGTAGCACGCAGCCCAGGCAAATCCGGGTTGTACCCGCCACTGGCGGGGGTGTGAGATCTGATGCCGAGCCAGATAGTGGTGAAGTGGGTGATCCTATGCTGTCGAGAAAAACCTCTAGCGAGCTATGCGCCGCCCGTACCCCAAACCGACTCAGGTGATCAGGTAGAGAATACCAAGGCGATCGAGCGAACCATGGTTAAGGAACTCGGCAAAATGCCCCCGTAACTTCGGGAGAAGGGGGACCCGACCCGTCAACACCCTTTGCGGTGGGTAGCGGTGAGGGTCGCAGAGACCAGGCCCAAGCGACTGTTTACTAAAAACACAGGTCCGTGCGAAGTCGTAAGACGATGTATACGGACTGACTCCTGCCCGGTGCTGGAAGGTTAAGAGGACCCGTCAACACCCTACGGGTGTGAAGCGGAGAATTTAAGCCCCAGTAAACGGCGGTGGTAACTATAACCATCCTAAGGTAGCGAAATTCCTTGTCGGGTAAGTTCCGACCTGCACGAATGGAGTAACGACTTGGGCGCTGTCTCAACCATGGGCTCGGCGAAATTGCACTACGAGTAAAGATGCTCGTTACGCGCGGCAGGACGGAAAGACCCCGGGACCTTTACTATAGTTTGGTATTGGTGTTTGGTACGGTTTGTGTAGGATAGGTGGGAGACTGTGAAGCGGCCACGCCAGTGGTGGTGGAGTCAACGTTGAAATACCACTCTGGCCGTACTAGATGTCTAACCTCGGACCGTGATCCGGTTCAGGGACAGTGCCTGATGGGTAGTTTAACTGGGGCGGTTGCCTCCTAAAATGTAACGGAGGCGCTCAAAGGTTCCCTCAGCCTGGTTGGCAATCAGGTGGCGAGTGTAAGTGCACAAGGGAGCTTGACTGTGAGACAGACACGTCGAGCAGGGACGAAAGTCGGAACTAGTGATCTGGCCACGGCATGTGGAAGCGTGGTCACTCAACGGATAAAAGGTACCCCGGGGATAACAGGCTGATCTTCCCCAAGAGTCCATATCGACGGGATGGTTTGGCACCTCGATGTCGGCTCGTCGCATCCTGGGGCTGGAGCAGGTCCCAAGGGTTGGGCTGTTCGCCCATTAAAGCGGCACGCGAGCTGGGTTTAGAACGTCGTGAGACAGTTCGGTCCCTATCCGCCGCGCGCGCAGGAAACTTGAGAAAAGCTGTCCCTAGTACGAGAGGACCGGGATGGACGAACCTCTGGTATGCCAGTTGTCCCGCCAGGGGCACCGCTGGTTAGCTACGTCCGGACGTGATAACCGCTGAACGCATCTAAGCGGGAAGCACATTTCAAGACAAGGTTTCCCACACCATATGGTGGTAAGGCCCCCCACAGACCATGGGGTCGATAGGCCGGAGGTCTACAGCAGCAATGCCCAGCCGACCGGTACTAATAGGCCGAGGGCTTGCCACACACACCACCACACCACACACCCCACCAGACAACACAGTCCAAGGGGACCACAGCGCACAACTACTGGTGCTCGCATCCACTACACAAAAACCAAAACCCCACCCAAACAACCCCACCCAAACAACAGGGGCCCCGGTATAACAACAAAACCACCCCAACAGCCAACAACCGGCACAAAAAGGGGTGGCATAGAGTTACGGCGGCCACAGCGACAGGGAAACACCCGGACCCATCCCGAACCCGGAAGTTAAGCCTGCCAGCGCCAATGGTACTGCAACCACACGGCTGTGGGAGAGTAGGACGCCGCCGAACAAACACCCGTAGAGGGCCACCACGGTGGCCCTCTACACCATTTACCACCCAAACCGGCCGAGGAGGGCACGTGGCGGAGCAGAGCCGTGGGAAGCGCCCGTCGAGTGGCGGGCGGAAGTCAGGTCCGTCCCGCAGCGGCGGCTCCGACCGCGCTCCGGACCGAGGTCGGCAGGACAAGGGCCGCCAGGGAGGCGGGAACCGCTCGAGCGGCGGTAAGGGCCGGCCACAGGACGCGCGCCGGTCGGAGGATCGCCGCAGCGGCCAGTCGAGCCGGCGCGAGCCGGTCCGCAAGGAGGTCCGCGGCGTGTCCGCGGCGACCTACGACGGGCCGCCGATCCCCGACGACATCACCGGCGGAGAGCTGGACCGGCAGGTTGCCGCACAGCTCAAGGGCCTGCCGGAGAAGCTCGCCGCGCGAGTCGCTCGGCACCTGGTGGCCGCCGGTCGGCTGATCGACGAGGACCCGGAGACGGCCTATCAGCACACTCTGGCCGCGCGGGCTCGAGCCGCTCGGCTGGCGGTGGTGCGCGAGGCCGCCGGCGAGGCGGCGTACGCCGCGGGTCACTACGCGGAGGCGCTCACCGAGCTACGCGCGGCCAAGCGGATCAACGGCGCAACCGCCTATCTGCCGATCATGGCGGACTGTCTGCGCGCGGTGGGCAAGCCGCAGGAGGCACTCCGACTGTCACGGAGCCCCTCGGTGGCCAACTTCCACCCGGCTGCGAAGGCGGAGATGACGCTGGTCGCCGCTGGCGCGCGCAGGGACATGGGGGACCTGGACGCCGCGCTGCGCACCTTGGAGGCCGCACCCTTGATGTCGCGCAGTCGAGAGCCGTGGGTGGCCCGGCTTCGCTACGCCTACGCCGACACGTTGCTCGCGGCCGGTCGGGAGCAGGAGGCACTGACCTGGTTCCACCGGACCCATGCGATCGACAGTGACGAGGTCACCGACGCCGCACAGCGGGCCGAGGAGCTCGAGCGCTGACCTCACGCGGGACGAGCCCGTCGAGACCAGGCCATGATCTCGACGGGCTCGACCGACGACGCTCCTAGCGGAGCGGCTCCTCGTCCGCGTCGTGCAGATTGTGGCCATCGAACTGGTGGCCGTCGGCCGGGTGAGCCAGGCTGGACTGCAACTCGAGCTCGTGGTCGACGTGGTGATGCGCCTCGTCGAGCTCCTCGGCTGTGGGCGGCTGCACGTTGTCGGCGTAGTTGAGCGCGGAGAGCTGGGCGCGCAGGTTCTGTAGACGCGTCCCGCGGGCTGCCACGCCGTTCTCGTCGGCATCGGACTCGATGCTGTAGACCTCGTCCGGCTCACGACCACCGACCAACCGGTAGGCGTGCTCCTCGGAGACGGGCAGGTGCCGCTCGGAGTAGCCGCCTTCTGGCGAGCGCATGATCACACCGGACTCGTAGCCGTGCAGCAGCATCTCCTTGTCGTGACGCTGGAGCGAGATGCACCAGCGCCTGGTGATCAAGAAGGCGACCAGCGGCCCGACGAAGATGAGAACCCGGTTGATGTAGGTGATCTGGTTGATGCTCAGATGGAAGGTGGTGGCGATGATGTCGTTGCCGCCGGCCTCCCACAAGATGCCGTAGAAGGTCATCAAGGCGACCATCGTCGCGGTGCGGGTCGGCGCGTTGCGTGGCCGCTCGAGCAGGTGATGGTCGCGCTTGTCGCCGGTGATCCAAGCCTCGATGAACGGCAACATGAGCAGGATGGTGAACATCACGCCGGGCAGCACGATGATCGGCAAGAAGATGTTCCACGAGATCGTGTGGTGCCAGATGTGGGTCTCCCAGCCGGGCATGATGCGCAGGGCACCGTCAGGCCAGCCCATGTACCAGTCCGGTTGGGAGCCGGCGGTGACCTTGGACGGGTCGTAGGGTCCGAACTTCCAGACCGGGTTGATGGTGAGGAGACCTCCCATCAGTGCGGTCATGCCGAACACC
Source organism: Nocardioides sp. (assembly GCF_047602075.1). Classification (GTDB taxonomy): domain Bacteria; phylum Actinomycetota; class Actinomycetes; order Propionibacteriales; family Nocardioidaceae; genus Nocardioides. The sequence continues at coordinate 1,222,670 of NZ_JASGIF010000001.1, read as the reverse complement.
ACGAAGAAGAACCCGCCCGCTTTGGCCATGTAGACCGGCAGCATGGGGTAGCCGACTACGTTCTCCTGCGTCCGGCCAGGACCGGGCCACTGGGTGTGCTTGTGGTAGACGAGCAGCAGCATGTGGGCGGCCACCAGCGCGAGCAGGATGCCGGGGATCAGCAAGATGTGGATGGCATACAGCCGCGGGATGATCGACTCGCCCGGGAACTCGCCACCGAACAGCAGGAAGGACATGTAGGTGCCGATGATGGGCATCGACTTCATGAAGCCGTCGGCGGCTCGGATGCCGGTGCCGGAGAGCAGGTCGTCGGGCAACGAGTAGCCGGTGAAGCCCTCGAGCGTGCCGAGCAGCAGAAGCAGGGAGCCGATGACCCAGTTGAGCTCGCGGGGCTTGCGGAAGGCGCCGGTGAAGAACACCCGCATCATGTGCACCATCATCGCGGCGACGAAGAGCATGGCTGCCCAGTGGTGCATCTGCCGCAGCAGCAGGCCGCCGCGCACGTCGAAGGAGATGTGCAGGCTGGAGGCGTACGCCTCGGACATGTGGATGCCGCGTAGCTGGCTGTAGGAGCCTTCGTAGAGGACCTCGCTCATGCTCGGTCGGAACCAGAAGGTCAACAGCGTGCCGGTGATGAGGAGAACGACGAAGCTCCACAGCGCGATCTCGCCGAGCATGAAGGACCAGTGGTCGGGAAAGACCTTGCGGAGGTTCTTCCGCATCATGCCCGCGAGGCCGAGCCGGTCGTCTGCCCAGCCGGCGGCGGCTCCGACCTTGCTCGGAGGCTTGGCGGTGGCCGGCTCGTCGCGGTTGCTGTCCGCGACCTTGCTGGTGTCGATGCTCACTGCGAGTCACGCTCCCAAAAGCTCGGTCCGACCGGTTCGGTGAAATCGCTCTGGGCAACCAGGTAGCCCTCTGCGTCCTCCATCAGGGGCAACTGCGGTAGTGCCCGGGCGGCGGGGCCGAAGACGACCTTCCCGGCGTCGGCCAGGTCGAAGGTGGACTGGTGGCACGGGCACAGCAGGTGGTGGGTGGTGCGCTCGTTCAGCGAGATCGGGCAGCCGACGTGGGTGCAGATCTTGGAGTAGCAGACGATGCCGTCCACCGCCCAGTCATCGCGGCCCGGCCCAGGCTTGTTGTCGGCGGGGTCCATCCGGAGCAGGATCACCGAGGCCTTGGCCTTCTCGACCTGCAGTTGAGCGCCCTCGACAAGGGGCTCGCCGTCCTCGTCTGTCTCGAAGAAGGCGGCCGGCTGAGCGTTCACCAGGTCGCCGACCTCGAGCTCGGAGACCTTGATCGGGGTGCCAACCACGTCGCGGACCACGCGCATGCCCTTGTCCCAGATGGTGTGCTTGAGCACGCTGATGTCGAGGGGACCGAGGTCGCGCAAGAGCAGGATGGGGGAGAGCCCGGCGAGCCCGATCGCCCCGAGCAGCGTGTTGCGGATCAGCGGGCGGCGGCCGATCCCGGACTCCTCCAGGCCGAGCTGGAGGATCTGCACGGTGGCCTCGCGGTCCTCCTCGCTGGAGGCGGCCGGGTGGCGGAGCTCGACGATCTCATGGTCGGCCATCAGCTTCCGGGCCCAGTGGATGATGCCGATGCCGATGAAGAGGAACGCGCCACCCATGCACAACCCGAGGGCCATGTTGGAGCTGCGGAAGTGCAGGAACGTTGACGGGTCGTCGCCGACTGCGAAGACGAAGTAGGAGACGAAGAAGAGCACCGCGCAGACCATCGAGAGGCCGAACCAGGCGGCGACCTGGCGCTCGGCCCGCCTCGCCATCTTCTCGTCGACGTCGGTGGGTCGCCACTGGTGCTCGGGGAGTCCAGGGTTGGCGATCGGCTCCTCGGCATCGAGGACGGGCAGGGTGGACTCGTCGTGGCTCACGCTTCCTCCACCTTCTTCTTGCTCGTGCGCGTGGTGTGGGCGGCGATCCAGGTCGCGATGCCGACCAGGACGGCGATGCCGAGCCAGGTGAACAGACCCTCGGCGACCGGGCCGACCGCGCCGAGTCCGAAGCCGCCGGCCTCAGGCTCCTCGCGGATCGACTCGATGTAGGCGATCACGGCCCGCTTGTCGTCGGGCGAGATGTTGCCGTTGGAGAACTTGTCCATCGGGCCAGGGCCGGTGAGCAGTGCCTCGTAGATGTGCTTCGGGCTGGTGTCGTGCAGCGACGGTGCGTAGCCGCCGCGCGGCATGGCGCCGCCGGCGCCGTCGAAGTTGTGGCACGCGGTGCAATTGGCGAGGAAGATCTGCCCGCCCAGGACGATCGCCTTCTCGCGCTCCTCGTCCGACATCCCGGCGGTGGAGTAGTCCTCCTCGTTGGGGATGGCCGGGCCTGGGCCCAGGGTGGCCACGAAGGCGGCGATCGCCTCGCGCTCCTCGTCGGTGAAGACCGTCTGCTTCGCCGGGCCCTGCTGGCCGGGCTGGGTCAGGGGCATCCGGCCGGTGCCGACCTGGAAGTCGACCGCAGCGGCGCCGACGCCGACCAGGGACGGCCCCATCTGGTCCTGGCCGTCGCCATCGGTGAGCTTGATGCCCTCCCCGTTGAGTCCGTGGCAGGTCGAGCAGTTGACCGTGAAGAGCTCTCGGCCCTGGGCGACCTGGGCGTCCGTGCTCGTCGTCTCATCGGCTTGCGCCGGCGCGAAGGCGGCGTACAGGCCGCCCATCGCCAGCAGACCGAGGGCCATCACGAGCAGGCCCGCCAGTCGGCTCCGGCGATGCCGGGAAAGCCGTCCGACGGATCGATTCAAGAAGCGCACCGTTTGGTCCTCTGCTTGTCGTGACTACTTGATGAGGTAGATCGCTGAGAACAAGATGATCCACACGACGTCGACGAAGTGCCAGTAATAGGACACCACGATCGCGCTCACCGCTTGCTCATGGGTGAACCGGCGGGCCATGAAGGTGCGGCCCAGCACGAACAGGAAGGCGATCAGCCCGCCCGTCACGTGGAGGCCGTGGAAGCCGGTCGCGAGGAAGAACAGAGTGGAATAGGCGTTGTCGGGGAGGGTGAAGCCCTCGCGGACCAGGTTGGCGTACTCGAACGACTGGCCAGCGATGAAGACCGCACCCATCAAATAGGTGAGCACGAACCACTCGCGCAGTCCCCACTTGCCGACTTGCAGCAGCGAGCCGGAGCGTCCCACCTGCCCACGCTCGGCGGCGAAGACTCCCATCTGACAGGTCACCGAGGAGGCGACCAGGATGATGGTGTTGACCGCGGAGAAGGGCACGTCCAACTTGGCGCTCTGCTCGGCCCACAGCTCGGGACTGACCGCGCGAACGGTGAAGTACGCCGCGAACAGGGCCGCGAAGAACATCAGCTCGCTCGCCAGCCAGATGATCGTCCCGACGCTCACCATGCTGGGTCGGTCGTGATGCCCGTGCAAGCGGGAAGCAGGTATCGCGGAAGCAGTCGCCACGCAGTCATTATGTCGGTAGTTCAGCCGACCGCCACCCCGACCCCCGGGTTAAACAGACAGATTGTCACGAGAACGTGCGCGAGGCCGGTGGGAGCGGCCTGGGACCTACGGGCGCTCCGAGGCTGCGGAGCGGTAGCATCGCCCCCGTGAGCGACGCGACCTCTGCCCGGACCCAGCCGCTGAAGGTGCTCGTCTACAGCGACGATGTCACCACTCGCCAGCAGGTCATTTTGGCGCTGGGGCGCCGCCCCCACCCTGATCTGCCCGAGGTGGAGTACGTCGAGGTGGCCACCGAGCCGGTGGTGATCCAGAACATGGACGCCGGTGGGATCGCGTTGGCGATCTTGGACGGTGAGGCGGTGCCGGCCGGGGGCATGGGCATCGCCAAGCAGTTGAAGGACGAGATCTACCACTGCCCGCCGCTGCTGGTGCTGATCGGACGCCCGCAGGACGCGTGGCTGGCGACCTGGTCGCGTGCCGACGCCGCCGTACCCCACCCGCTGGACCCGGTGCAGCTGGCCGAGACCGTGATCTCGCTGCTGCGGTCGCGAGTGCCCGCCAGCGCCTGAGCTGAGCCTGAGTCTGCTCGATCCTGCCCTGTCGATCCTGGGAGCATCCGATGACCCACTCCTGGCCCGAAGTGCTGTCCGGGCTGATCGCTGGCCACGACCTGACGGCCGAGCAGACCGCTTGGGCGATGGGCGAGGTGCTGGCCGGTGAAGCGACCCCGTCCCAGATCGCTGGCTTCGCGGTCGCGCTGCGCGGCAAGGGGGAGACCGTCGAGGAGGTCGACGGACTCGTTTGCGCCATGCTCGCCGAGGCGACGCCGATCGCCGTCCCGGGTCGGCTGCTCGACGTGGTCGGCACCGGCGGGGACCGCTCGATGTCGGTGAATATCTCGACGATGGCCGCGATCGTGGCCGCCGCGGCCGGCGCCCGGGTGGTCAAGCACGGCAACCGGTCTGCGTCCTCGCAGTCCGGCAGCGCCGACGTGCTGGAGGCATTGGGCATCCGGCTCGACTTGCCCGCCGCTCGGGTGGCGGAGGTCGTCGAGGAGGTCGGCATCAGCTTCTGCTTCGCAGCGGCCTTCCACCCCGCCCTGCGGCATGCGGCGGTGCCGCGCCGAGAGCTGGGCGTGGGCACCACGTTCAACTTCCTCGGGCCGCTAGCCAACCCGGTGCAGCCCGCTGCCCAGGCGATCGGCTGCGCGGACACGCGGATGGCGCCCGTGATGGCCGGTGTCTTCGCACGCCGTGGGGTCGATGCCTGGGTGTTCCGTGGCGACGACGGGCTGGACGAGTTGACCACGACGACCACCTCGACGGTGTGGTTGGTCCACGACGGCGAGGTAGCCACCGCCAGCATCGACCCAGCAGACCACGGGCTCGCCCGGAGCACGGTCGACGACCTGCGTGGGGGCGGCGCCGAACACAACGCCGACGTCGTACGCCGTGTGGTCGGCGGCGAGCCCGGCCCGATCCGCGACGCCGTCGTGCTCAACGCCGGCGCTGCCCTGGCCGTCTACGACGCAGCACCCGGGACGCCCGACGAACGGCTCGGCGCCGGGCTCGCCCGGGCCCAGCAGGCCATCGACGACGGAGCCGCTGCCGCGCTGCTCGACCGCTGGATCGCTGCGACCAGCAACTGAGTGTGGCTCTGGTCGGCGGGAGTCACGCGGCCTGTTCGGCTGAGAAGGTGTTTCCCAAACACGTTCTCAGTCGAGGCCGACGGAGAAGGCGGACTCCAGGTCGTGGCGGGAGTAGCTGCGGAAGGCGATGTGGGTCTCGGTCTCGGTCACGCCGTCCACCTTGTTGAGCTGGTCGGCCACCACCGCCGCGACGTCGTCGTGGTTGCGCACGCGGACCAGCGCGATCAGGTCGATCTGGCCGGTCACCGAGTAGACCTCGCTGACGCCGTCGAGAGAAGCGATCGCCTCGGCGACCTCGGGGATCCGAGCGACGTCGGCCTTCACGAAGACGATGGCGGTGATCATGGGCACACCCTAGTCCGAGAGTGCCTTCACCGCGTCGGCGAGCCGGTCGACGAAGAGATCGACATGGTGCTCCTCCCAGACCAACGGCGGCCGGACCTTCAAGACGTTGCCACGCGGGCCGGTGAGCCCGGCGAGCGCTCCCCGCTCCACGAGTGCCTCGAGGAGATCGCGCGCGGTCGTGCGAGGGCTGTCACCGACAATGTCGACGCCGACCACCAGGCCGAATCCGCGAACCTCACCGATCACGGCAGACTCGGCGGCCAACGCCTGCAGGCGCGACTTCAGATAGCCGCCCACCTCGACGGCCCGCTGAGGGAGCCGACGGTCCTCGAGGACGTCGAGCACCGCGTTGCCCGCCGCTGCGGCCGCGGGAGTGGCGGCGAAGGTGGAGAAGTACTCATACCGCCCCGCGAACCGATCGACGAGTTCTCGGCGGGTGATCACGGCACCGATCGGATAGCCAGCACCCATCGGCTTGCCCAAGGTGACGATGTCCGGGGTGATCCCGGCCTGTCGGAAGCGCCACAGGTCCGGCCCGCTCCGGCCATAGCCGACCTGGACCTCGTCGGCGACATAGAGCGCGCCCGCGGCATGCGCGCCCGCGACCAGGCCCTGGAGGTACGAGGCCGGTGCGTCGAGGACTCCCTCGCTGGTGAACCCGCTGTCGGCAATCACCAGCGCGGGACGATAGCCACGGCCGGCCAGGTCGGCGGCGGCGGCCCTCACGCGCTGCGCGGCGACTGCGGAACTGAGCTCACCCGAGCCGACAGGTGCCTCGAAGGTGCCGACGGCGGCAGGTCGGTGGTCGGGCGGCCACTCGTTCGAGCTCAGGTCGGCCATCCATCGGGTGCTCCCGTGATAGGAGTGCTCCACGATGATCGCGCCTTCGGCCCCGGTGGCCTCGGTCGCGAGGCGCCACGCCAACTCGTTGGCCTCGGTCCCCGAGGTGGTGAACAAGCAGGTGTCCAGGCCCTCCGGCATGGTGGCCACCAGCCGCTCGGCCAACTCCACGATCTCGGTGTGCAGGTAGCGCGAGTGGGTGTTCAGCCTCGCGAGCTGGCGGCCGACGCGGCCGACGACGGTGGGGTCCGCGTGCCCGACGACCGCGACATTGTTGTAGGCATCGAGGTAGCGGCGACCGGTCTCGTCGATCAGCCAAGGTCCCTCGCCTGCCACCATCTGGACCGGGCTGCGGTAGAACAACGGGGCAACCGACCCGCCCATCACTTCGGCCCGCCGCGCGGCAAGACGCTCGGTGGCGACGGGCGCCTGGCCGCCACGGGTGCCGGCCATTCGGTGGAAGCGCGCCGCGAGCTCCTCTAGCGAGAGCCCTCCCATGACCGTGAGAATGCGGTCGGCGGCGGCGTCGTACTGCGTGATGTAGGCGGTGTTCTCGGTGTGCACGGCGGCGCGGGTGCGCGAGATCAAGATGCCGACCGCCAGTCGGGCGAGCACCATGGCGCCGAGCGCATCGACTTCGGCGTCGGTGAGCAGCCGATGGCGTTGGTAGCCGCGGATCACCGCGGCCGCGAGATCCCAGGTCCCGGCTAGCTGGATCTCGGCGGTGTTGCGGATCACCGAGGTCAGAGACACGGCCAGATCGCAGGCGTTGGCGGTGTGGTGCATGTCGCCGAAGTCGATGATGCCGCTGACGAGACCGCCCGAGGCGAGCACGTTGGTGAGCGTGACGTCCGCGTGCTGGATGCCGCTGGGCAGGTGGCTGCTGGCACCGAGCGCAGGGGTGGCTCGTCGGATCAGCTCCCAGAGCGGATCGCTGGGCCTCAATTGGCCGGCGTCCTGCGCCGTGCGCGCTGCCTGCGGGAGGCGGCGGAGGTCCCAATCGAGATCACGGTCGCCCGCAGCGGGGTGGTAGAAGCCCTGGAGCGCCACACTGACTCGGGCGGCGGCGCTGCCCACCTGCTCGGCCATGTCCTCGGTGATCGGAGAGCCCTCCAGCGGAGCTCCGGGCACGATCGTGATGAGCCGAGTCAGGCACCGGCGACCGCTCTGGTCGGTGATCGGATGGATCGCGTCGCCGGCGAGGGTGGGCACGGTGCGGGGCAGCGGCAGGTCCGGATCGCACCGCGCGGCGTGAGCCATCGCGGCCACCTCCATGTCCACGACCTCGGCGGGCTCGGCCGGGTTGGAGACCTTCAGCACGTGGCTGTCGTCCACCAGGATGTTGAGGTCCCGCTCGCTGGCCAGAGGGGTCACGCGCGGTGCCGCCAGTCCCCACGTCTCGCCGACGAGGTCGCTGGCCGCCGCCAGGGACAATTGGGGAGCTCTCTCCGATAGCACACTTCCGGGCACGGTCGATGGTCTCATTGACGATCAGCTAACGCGTCGGCCGAGCCGCCGTGGTCAGTTCGTGACGCTCGTCGAACGGGACCAGGGCCTCGCGAGCACGCAGCGCGAGGTCGTGTCTGGCGAGATGTCGCGCTGCTCCGCGCACCGGGCAGGTCCATGCGCCGTCGACCTCCACGAGCCGCACTCCCGGCTGCTCGAGCCAGTGCAGGATCCGCTCGGTCTCCTCGGCGCTCGCCGCGGGAACGGGTCCAGGCCCTGCCGCCACGGTCTCGGCGGCGGCGCGCAGCTGCGCGACGTACGCGTGGGCATCGCCGCCAGGTGGGATCACCCCGGCCGCCGCGAGGCGGCCGTGCCGGATCACGTGGACCTGCCAGCGGCCGCGCTCGTCACAGCGGATGGCGGTCAGCTCACTGCGCCCGGTGAGCGCGGCCAGCCGCTGGGTGCGAGAGGCGGCGCGGAGGAACGCGCCGAGGCGGTCGCGGTGCACGCCGGCCTCCTCGTAGCGCTCGTCCGCGGCCAGGCCGGCCATCTTGGCCCCGATCACGTCGACCACCGCCTCGGGGTCGTGGATCAGGGTGTGGCGCAGCGCCTCGATGATCGAGGCGTACGACGCCGGGTCGGCGCTGCCGTCGCAGGGGGACAGACAGCGCCCCATCTCGGCCAGCACGCAGGCCGATCTGGACGGCTCGCGAGGCAGCCGGCCCGAGCACTGCCGGATCGGGAAGGTCTCGTGCAGGGCGGCCAGGCACTGCTCGGCGACCCGCTTGGACCCGAACGGGCCGAGATAGCAGGCATCGTCGTCGAGGACTCGGCGCACCAGCGACAGCCGTGGCCAGGGCTCATTGGTGAGTTTGAGAAAGTGCATCTTCTCGGGGAACCGGGATCGCCGGTTGTAGCGCGGCTTGTGCTGGGCGATCAGCCGCAGCTCACGCACCTCCGCCTCCAGAGGAGTCGCGCACTCGATCCCCTCCACCGTCTCGGCCAGGGCGACCATCTCGCCGATCCGGCTGCGGGTCTCCGAGGCGGTGAAGTAGCTGCGCACCCGAGTGCGCAGATCGCGAGAGGTGCCGACATAGAGCACGTGGCCGGAGCCGTCCCGGAAGAGATAGACGCCGGGGGCGTGGGGGAGCGGCTTAGCGAGGTGGCGTTTGCGGCGCTGCTCCGGCGAGACCCGCGCGGTGTAGGCCTGCAGCTCCTCCAGGGTGTGCACGCCCAGCGCGCCGAGCCGCTCCAGCAGGCCGTGCAGCACGTCCACGGTCGCGCGGGCGTCGGCCAGTGCTCGGTGGTTGGGGGTGGTGCTCGCCCGGAAGGTGCGTGCGAGTGAGGAGAGCTTGCAGTCGGGCGCCTCGTCGCGGGTCACCACCCGCCGCGCGAGCCGGACGGTGTCGACGACCTCGAAGCCTGGCCACGGACGGCCCTGCGCCTCGGCGAAGTGCTGCAGGAAGCCGACGTCGAACGGGGCGTTGTGGGCGACCAGCACGCTGCCGGCCGCGAACTCGAGGAACGCCGGCAGTGCTGCCTCGATGCGCGGGGAGTCGGCCACCATCGAGTTGGTGATGCCTGTCAGCACCGCGATGAAGGGCGGGATCTCGGCCTCCGGGTTCACCAGCGTCTGGAACTCGCCCAGGATCTTCCCACCCTCGACCCGGACCGCCCCGATCTCGGTGATCATCGACCCACCCTGGGCCGACCCGCCGGTGGTCTCCAGGTCGACCACGCAGAAGGTGACCTCGCGCAGCAGCCGGCCCATCTCGTCGAAGCCGCGCTGCGCCTCCCACCGCGGAGCTCGGGTCACCGCCTCGGTCATGGTCACCGACGCTATGTCCGACCCCCGACATGAATGCGGTGCCGCGCGGAGGAGGCGCCGATAGGGTCGTCTGGTGATCACCTTGCTGCCGGATCGGGCTCATCGCTGGCGATGTGCGGGATGTGGGAACCTCACCCGTTTCGACGTGACCCGGACACGCCGCACGGCAGAGTTCTGGCACCTCGACCTGGGCGGCGAGGCGAGTGTCGAGGAGACCGAGGTGCTGGGGGAGACGATCGAGTCGGTGCGCTGCCGTTGGTGCGGCCGCGACGACGCCATCGAGCTGGTCCCGCGAGCGGAGTAGCGCGTTCTCCGCGGAGGATGTGTCGGAGGGCTCCGGCAACCTTGTTGGCATGACGACGCGAATCGACTGTGACACCTGTGTGGTGCGCGGGGCTGGCTGTCACGACTGTGTGGTGACAGTGCTGCTGGGACCACCGCCTGAGCTGAGCTTCGACGACGACGAGCGGCGTGCCCTCGACGTCTTGGCCGGAGCCGGACTGGTCCCGCCGCTGCGGATGGTCCAGCCGATGTCCGGCCCGGAGATCGAATCGGCGTGACTGCGCCCGGCTCCGTGACCGCGCAAGCACCCCGACCCCGCGACGGTGCGTGCCTGACACGGCACCACCATGTTTCTCCTGAGACAGATGGGTCTGATGTGACGCACGTGAAGGCGAATCTCGGCACGTGAGACGAGTCACCCAGGAATCGCCGTGGCCAATTTGTGACCTTTCCCGGGACCCGGCTAGTGTCAGGCGCGATGGTGCTCGTGGAAGTGGGTCAGACCGGCCCGCGCGAGCACCGCGTCGAGTCTCGAGACGCGGTCGGGGGGACGACCGCGAGCGAGAGCCGGGGACCCACCGCACTCTGGGGTGAATCAGGTCCAAGACGTCCGCGTGCGGACGTGGAGGTGCTGTAGGGCCACGTCGTGCCCGAACCCGTCAGCTCACCCGGTAGACGTACGACACCCAAGGAGTAGGTCCGCTCGTGCCCCACGGTCGGAAGCGCTTCCTCGCGGCATTCGCCGCAGTGGCCGCCCTCGCCAGTTTCGGTCTTATCCAGAGCACCCCCGGATACGCCGCCCCCAGCATCGATGACGTGCAGAAGCGCGTCGATCGCCTCTACGACGAGGCGGAGCAGGCGGCTGAGCGGCACAACAACATCCAGCTCAAGCTGGAAGATCTCCGCGCCGATCTGTCTGCGATGCAGGCAGACGAGCAGCGCCAGCAGCGGCGGCTCAGCGTCGTGCAGACCCAGGTCGCCGACTCGATCGTGCGCCAATACCAGGGCGAGGGTCTCTCGACCGTCGGCCAGGTCGTCGTCTCCGACGACCCGAGCGGATTCCTCGGCGAGCTGTCAACGGTGTCTGCGGTCACTGACGTGCAGACCGGGCTCTACGCCGACTACGCCACCCAGCTCAAGGCGCTCGACATCAAGCACAGCGCTACCGCCAAGCGGACCAAGCAGATCACCGCGGCGGAGAAGGAGTCGGCCGAGGCAAAGGCGACCGCGGACAAGAAGCTCTCCGAGGCCCAGGCCGAGCTGGACAAGCTCAAGGAGGAGCAGCGTCAGGAGCTGCTCTCCAACGACGGCAGCACCGTCGCTCCCTCGAACGTTCCCGCTTCCGGCCGCGCGGCCGCCGCCGTGCACTACGCGCTGGCCCAGGTCGGCAAGGCCTATGTCTACGGCGCGGCCGGGCCGAACGCCTTCGACTGCTCCGGACTCACCATGGCTTCGTGGGCGCAGGCCGGCGTTGGCCTGCCGCACTCCTCGAGCGCGCAGTTCGGCTCCGGGCCGCACATCTCCGAAGGCGCCCTCCGCCCCGGCGACCTGGTGTTCTACTACAGCCCGATCCACCACGTGGGGATGTACATCGGCAACGGGCTGATCGTCCACGCGGCCAACCCGGGCGCGGGCGTCCGGGTCGCCCCCTTGCACTCGATGCCGTACGTCGGCGCGGTCCGCCCTGGCTGATCAGCCTCGGCATCTCCTCGGGCTGCGGCCCGTCTGGGCGACGGTTGCAGCATCGGCGCTGTTGACGACGGCGTGTGCTGTCGCCACGTCGGGAGCGGCCGCACCGGACTCGACGGATGGCCGTCTGGCCAGGTCGGATCCGAGCGGGTCGTCGACCGCCGCCCTGCCAGGACTAAGCGCCGGCGCGAAGGCGTCGACGGACCATGCGGTCCCGTTGCGCGAGCAGACGCAGGTCACCGTCCGGCGCAGCGGGGGAGTTGTGGTGATCCGTGCTGCAGGCGCGCCCAATGCGGCCGTGGGCTATCTCCGTGCCGCGAGGCAGGCCGTTCGGACGGTGGCCGGGGTGCTGCCGCGCTGGCGGCCACATCTGGTGGTCGAGGTCCCCGCCGACCGGGCGACGTACGCCGCGGCGATCGACGGCAATGTGGGCGAACGCAAGGAGCTGGCCGCGGTGACCACGCAGGTGCGAGCCTCCGCGCCCGCCCGTGTCGTGCTCAACCCGGAGGTGTTCCCCGGCATGGGTCGTGACGGCGTCAGAGTCGTGCTCGCGCACGAGGCCACCCATGTCGCCACCCATGCCAGCGCGAGCGATCTCCCGATCTGGCTCGTCGAAGGGTTCGCCGACTATGTGGCGCTCCGCGATATGCGGGTGTCGATGAGCCGCAGCGCGGAGCAGCTGATCGCCTGGACGAGGCAACACGGGCCGGTGGACCGACTGCCGGGGGAGCGCTGGTTCGCCGCCTCCGGCCTCCGGCTCGAAGCGGCGTACGAAGCGTCCTGGCTGGCCTGCGTCGCGATCGCCGACGATCGTGGCGAGGCGGGCCTGGTGGCCTTCTATCGGCGTGCCGAGCGCTCGGGCCGCGTGGAGCCGCCGCGAGGGCTGGTAGACGAGGTGAATGCGCTCGTAGCCATGCTGGAGTAGCTGGTGCCGACGGTCGGCACATGCGTCGTACGCACCAGCAGCCGTCGAACTACTCGTCGGCAAAGGCCAGGTAGGCCGGACGGAGCAGATCGAGCAGTGGTCGGTCCCGCAGCGAGAGGCCGGGGTCGGGCAGCGCATCCAGCGCTGAACCGGTCGCCGCAGGTCGAGTGAGTGGAGGAATCGGGGCGGCGGTGTCGAAGTAGCTGTCCATGCACTCCTCGAGCGGGCGGCTGGCAACACTGGCCTGAGCGCTCGCGGCGGATGAACGGAGCGAGCGAAGCGCCGCCAGGAGCGTCTCGCGATCGCGCCCGCGCCAGGCCAGGATCGCGAAGGGGTCGTCGTCGAAGGCCTCGGCGAGCAGATAGAACGCGGCAGCGATGTGCTTGCAGGGCACCGCGCGGTCGGGGCAAGTGCAGTCGAGTGACAATTCGTCGACATCGGCGGGGAAGAGCCGAGCACCGTGGGCGGCGAACAGGTCCTCGATCTCCTCGGGCATCTCGCCGGCGAGCAGCTGGGCGGCGTACCAAGCTTCGCCTGCCAGCGCCTCCTCCAGCTCGACCCACTTGGCTTTGCCGTAGGCAGCCAGGCCGATCCGGACTCGGTAGGGCCGAGGCCGGCTCCCCTGCACGTCCGCAGTCACCGCGCCGGCGTCCACATCCAGGTTGAGCACCTGACCGCGACGGGCGTAGTTGCGGCCTCGCTGCAGTCGGTTGCCCAGGCCGAGATGCTCGAGCGCGGAGACGAACCGTTCCGACCACCAGGTCTGGCCGATCGCGCCACGCGCACTCCGCGCCCGCAGGCCACCCTCCACCGTGCGCGGCCTCGACTGTGGGAACCAGCTATTCATCGACGGCACCCGCAGAGAGCGTGAACACCTCACGCAGATCCCGAGCTGACAGTTCGGTGAGCCAGCTCTCGCCGTCTCGCACGACGAGGTCCGCGAGGGCCTTCTTCTCCTCGATCATCTCGTCGATCTTCTCCTCCAAGGTTCCGGTGGTGATGAACTTGCGGACCTGGACCGTGCGGTGCTGTCCGATCCGGAAGGCGCGATCGGTGGCCTGGTTCTCCACCGCCGGGTTCCACCACCGGTCGAGGTGGATCACGTGGTTGGCGGCCGTGAGGTTCAAGCCGGTTCCTCCTGCCTTCAGCGAGAGCAGGAAGATCGGGGGACCGTCACCGGACTGGAAGTCGGTGACGAGCTCGTCCCGGCGCTTCTTCGACGTGCCGCCGTGCAGGTAGGCCACGTCGGTGCTGAGCCGGGCCGCCAGATGGGGGAGCATCATCTCGGCAAACTCGGTGTACTGGGTGAAGCAGAGGGCCCGGTCGCCCTCGGCGAGAAGCTCGTCGAGGATCTCCTCCAGGCGATTCACCTTGCCCGATCGCGTCCCGATCGACGATCGGTCATGGAGCAGCAGGGCAGGGTGGTTGCAGACTTGCTTGAGCTTGGTCATCGCCGCCAAGACGTTGCCGCGGCGCTCGATACCCTTGGTGCCCTCAATCCGCTCCATCATCTCGTCCACCACCGCCTGATAGAGCGACGCTTGCTCGGCGGTCAGCTGGCAGTGCTGCTTGATCTCGATCTTCTCGGGCAGGTCGTCGATGATGGTGGGATCGGTCTTGAGCCGTCGCAGGATGTAGGGGCGCGTGATGGCACGCAGCCGTTCGGCCGGCTCGGTCGCCCCGTGCCGCTCGATCGGGATGGCGTAGCGCGTCCGGAACTGCTCGGGGCTGCCGAGGCTGCCCGGATTGACGAAGCTCAGGATCGACCACATCTCGGCGAGTCGGTTCTCGACCGGCGTGCCGGTCAGGGCGACCCGACTGCGGGCAGTCAGTTGATTGGCCGCCTTGGCCGATCTGGACAGGCTGTTCTTGATCGCCTGTGCCTCATCGAGCACGACGCGGTCCCACTCGATCTCGGACAGCTCGTCGATGTCGCGGGTGGCCGTCGCATAGGTGGTCACCACCAGGTCGGTGCTGGACAGATGATCCCGCAGGTCGTCACCACTCAGGCGCTCGCGGCCGTGGTGGGCGTACACGCGCAGCGCCGGAGTGAACTTGGCCGCCTCACGCTGCCAGTTGCCGACCAGCGACATCGGGCACAGCAACAAGGTCGGACCCAGGTCCGGCTCCTCGGAGCGCCGGGTGAGTTCGAGGGCAAGCAGTTGGATCGTCTTGCCCAGTCCCATGTCGTCGGCGAGGCATGCTCCCAGACCGACTGAGTCCAAGAACGCCAGCCAGGCAACGCCTCGGAGTTGGTAGGGGCGCAACGTGGCGTTCAACCCGTCGGGCGGTGAGACGGGCTGGATCGCTGCTCCGAGGGAGCCGTCGAGCAGGTCGCCGAGCCAGCCTTCGGAGCGCACGCTCATCACCGGCAAGGGCAGTTCGGAGTCGTCAGGGTGCGTGAGAGCCAGGGCAAGGATCTCGGCCGCAGTCATCTGCTTCTTGCGCTTCTGCTTGAGGAACGCGAGACCACGCTTGATCTGATCGGGATCGATCGCGACCCATTGGCCACGCAACCGGATCAGCGGTGCCTTGGTTGCGGCCAGCACCGCGATCTCATCCGCGGTGAGTGCTTCTCCGCCCACGGCAAGATCCCAGCGGAAGTCCATCAACTGGTCTTTGCCGAACTTCGCGGTCTTGGTCACCACTCCGTCGACTGGCGTCGACGCCGAGAGCTGGAGCCCGAGCGCACGGTGGTGGTCCCACCAGTTCGGAAGCAGCACCCCGAAGCCGGCTTCGTCCAAGGCGGGCGCCACGGTCGTGAGGAAGCCGAAGGCACCTTCGGCGTCGAGTTCCAGCCACCGCGGCTGTGCCTGGCGTAGGCCAGCAGCCAAATCTGGGAACAGCCGACTGGCACGGCCGAGCTCGCTCAACAGCAACTCCTGCGGGCGGGGCAGCCACCGGTCCAGGCCGCCGTCGTCCTCCCAGATCTGCTGTGCGGGCACCAACAGGCTCGGGTCCGCGCTGGCCTGCAGCAGGAACTCCAGCCGCCAGCCGTCCGTCGTGTCTCCGGAGACGTCGGGTTCGTCGAGGAGAGGCTCGTCTTCGGACAGGGACTCGGCGCCTGGCTCGACGAGTCGGAAGCTGGCGCGCGCAAGCCCCGCCGTGCCGCGACCGATCCCGTCCCAGGGTGTCAAGGCCTCGGCGAGTGCTGCGGTGTCGGTCGGCTCCGCCTGGAACTCTGCGTCGCTCGCCGTCAACGCGGTCAGCCACGCTTCGAGCGCAGGCAACACTCGCGGCCGGCGACCTCGCCGTGGTGGGGTGAGCTGTACGCCGTCCTCCAGCCGCCGCCGGGCGGCTGCGTCGACGAGTGCAGAGAGCACCGTGGTGGCGAGTTCGGTCGGGTCGTCCTGTCCGGGGACCGCGCGGCACACCGGCGGCATCGCCAGCGCGAGGCTGTGCAGGAGCACGACATCGTGTCCTTCGAGCTTGGGTCGCCAGCACGCGTGAGCGTGTCCCTCGCGGACCTTGACCGCCGGGATCACTCGACCTTCGCGGACCAGCTCGGTTGCCAGCTGTGCGATCTCGCCGAGATAGTCCAGGGAGGCGCCGCGTCGCACCTGGGTGGTGCCTTCGGTCAATGCAGCGAGCGCGGTGCTCGGGGGCAGGGTCACCACCGGCACCGTCCACGCGAGCAGCTCGGGTGCCGACCTCGGCGTCGGCCGTGGGCTGGGCCGCAGCAACCGGGGTGAGTCGAGGGGCGCGCTGCGCAGCGACGGCAACAGCAAGGTCGTCTCACCGGACTCGCCGCGTGGCATCTCGCCGAGCAGCTCGTCCAGCGTGTCGGTCAGGGTGTCCGCTGACGCGGCGAACGGATGCGGTCGTGCCGAGCGGACGGCCTGGCTGGGACTCTTCACGGCCAGATCGGAGTCCTCCGCCCAGACGCGAAGGCCATCACCGGGCGACCAGAGCCCGTGAAGCACCAACATGCGTCGGATGACCGTTCTAGGAAGGGGCGGGCGGGGACCGACAAGACTCTACGACCTGCGGCATCCGGATCGGCCACGAGCCCCTCGTCCGTCTGGGGCAAATTTGGTTGAGGAGACCGACCCGCCGTGGGCGCCATGGCCATGCGGAGTCCCGCATCGCGGTGTAACGCGGAACCGGAGGTCGGGTGCGCACTTCGCCTTGGCAGCGCCTTGGTCATCGCCCTGGTGTCCTCCCGATTCGATGTCCGGAAATGGCAAGTGGCCGCGGACCTTGCGGTCCGCGGCCACTCGGAGTGGTGCTAGATCACGAGTTGCAGCCGGTGGCGGTGCCGCCGCCACCGTCGATGCAGCTCTTGGTGTTGTCGAACACGTCGCTGACCATGCCGCCGAAGGCGAACACCGCAACCACGATGACCGCGGCGATGCCGGCGACGAGCAGGCCGTACTCCACGGCGGAGGCGCCGCGCTCGTCCATCTTGGCGAGGCGGGCGTCGAGCATGATGCGCAGGTAGTTCAGCATTTGATTTACTCCTGTGTGTTGGTGTCGATCCTGATTGGTGTCCGAGGATCGCTCTCGGCGCCTCGTTGACTCAATCTTGGCGTCTTCGGCAGCTTCTTGTGATCGGAATTCGGTCGAATGGGGGTAGTCCATTCGGGCCATTTCGACTGGCCCTCGAGGTGGCCTGCTCGCGCTCTGACGCCACCAGTGCGTAGTCTGCCCGTGGGCACGGCAATGTCGCGTGGCCGCAGACCGACAGGTCTGCGGCCACGCGACACGGCTTCTGTGCCGTCGCTACTCGCAGGAGCGCGCCATGTGGCTGGCGATGGTGTCGCAGCTTCCGCTGAAGAGAACGTCTCGCACGCTCCCGCCAAAGGCGAAGACTGCAACGGCGATCACGGCGGCGACGCCAGCCACCAGGAGTCCGTATTCGACCGCTGACGCGCCCCGCTCATCAGGCCTGGCAAAGCGGCCGACGAGGGTGATGTGGAAGTGGGACAGCATGAGTCGTCAACTCCTAGGGGGATCCGGTGGTCGTGGCGACGCCCGTGCAATCAGTCTCCGACGTCTTGCTCGGTCATGGGACGAGAGTTCGGTTGGACTGGGGTAGCCCGATCGGACTATGCGCGCCTGCCCCTGGCGTTCAGGGATTCGTTGTGCTGGTCAGTTGCAAGACGTTGTCTGCGAGACCGCCTTGCACGACTCGTCGAAAGAATTGGTTACAGAATCTCCGAGTGCGAAGGTCGTCACGATCATCGCCGCAGCTATCCCGACCACGAGGAGGGTGTACTCGACGGCAGAGGCACCGCGCTCGCTCCTGGTGAAGCGCGAGCGGAGCAGGATCGACAGGTAGGTCAACATGAATGCCTCGCGTGCTCGATGGTGGACCCAGATTCCCGGAACGGCCAGCATCCATGATGCGGCGCGCATCGGTGTGTTCGTGGGCTTTTGACCGAACCCGCCCATTGACCTCATCGCCCTCGCTCACCCCGTCGGGCTTTGGGCGACGCTGGAGAGCAAACCGATCCGCATCGCGGTGACCAGCGCTTGGGCCCGGTTGGTCGCTCCGAGCTTGGTGTAGATCCGGCCGATGTGCGACTTTACGGTCGACTCACTCATGTAGAGCTCGTGCCCAATGGCGCTCGATCCCAGCCCGTCGGCGAGCAACACCAGCACTTCGTGCTCGCGCTCGGAAAGCCTGGTGGACTCGGCAGTGCCGCGGCGCAGCATGGCTTGCGCGAGACCGCTGCACAAGAAGGTGCGGGGCGAGGCGGCGGCGTGCAGCGCGGCCCTGACCACCTCGCTTGCCGGAGCGTCCTTGCCGACGAAGCCGGAGGCGCCGGCCTCCATCGCCGCGAAGATCTGGTCGTCACCCGCGTGCATGGTGAGCACCACCAATCCGACCTGCGGGTGCTCCTTGCGCAGCCGACGGACGATGTCCAGGCCGGTGCCGTCGGGGAGCTGTAGATCGGTGACGACGGCATCGGGCTGGGTCGCCTCGAAGACCGCCAGCGCCTCCGCCACGGTGCCTGCCTCACCGATCACTTCGGCGTTGGGTTCCAGCGTGAAGGAGTTGGCCAGGCCCTTGCGGATCAGCTCGTGGTCGTCCACAAGCAGGACGCGAACAGGTGTCTCGGACATCAGGCAACAGCCTCCTCGGTGCGAGGGAGTCGAGGGCCGACACTCGTGGCCAGCCCGGGAAGGCGAATGGCGACCCGAGTGCCGCTTTCGGACCGATGGTTGATGGTCAGGTCGCCACCAACGAGTCGAGCGCGCTCGTGCATGATCTCCAGGCCATGGGAATCGACCCGATGCCGCTGCAGCCCCCGGCCGTCGTCCTCGACCACAATCTGAGCCTCGGGTGGGTTGATCAAACACTCCACAGTGATCGAAGACGCGTGGGCGTGCTTGACGGCGTTGTTCAGCGCCTCTTGGGTGATTCGGAACAGCTCGGCCTCCACGTCGGGCCGCAGACGGGTCGTGCTCTCGTCGACGGTGACCTTGATGGGGATCCCTGAGAGGGCGCTGAGGTGACGAGCGACCGAGCCGACAGCGGCGCCTAGGCTCTCGCTGTCATCGATCTGCGATCGCAGGGTCAGCACGTGGCGTCGGACTTCAGCCACCACTTGGGTGACCTGCTCGCGCAGGAGATTCAGTTGCCGAGTCTGGTCGGCTGAAGTGGCCGTCGCAATGAGCCCGTCGATCAGGTAGCCCATCGAGGCGATGTCCTGGGCGACCCCGTCGTGCATTTCGCGGGCGAGGCGGCGTCGCTCATCTGTTGTCGCGGTGTCACGCAACTGGGCGAACAGCAATGCTGTGTCCAGCCGCACGGCGGTTCCCGACAGCGTATTGGACAGCGTCGTGAGCAGCGATCGGAGCCCGATCTGATCAGGGATCACAACTGAGGAGAGGGTGCCGGCTACAACCCCGACAATGGGGCCGTCAACCTCCAAAGGGATTGCGAAGGTCGCACCCGCGATGGCGATCGCCTCGGAGTGGGCCGCCTCATCTGCGAGCTTGTCTTCCAAGACGCTATCTGCCTCTCCGTCGCCATGCCGCACCAGGGTGGTGGAGCCATCGTTGCAGCGGGCGTGCACGCTGATTGAGCGACATGGCACGGCGTCTTGCACGGTGTTTGCGAGTTGCTCGCCGAGCGCGACCGGGTCAAGGCCTGAACTCAGCCCACCGGAGATGTCGAGAAGCTCGCTGAGGAGGCGGCGGGCCGCACGGTAGGGCGCATCTGGAGTTGGGTCATCCGCGACGGCGACGCGGAAGAATCCGGCGACCAAGCCAAGCCCGAGACTCAGCACGAATGAGGAGAACAGCGCGAGCCCCTGTGTCGAACTCATCGGACCGTGCAGGCCAAGCGCGATTCCGATGACGACGACCAGTTCGGCGGCGAGTGCGTCCCCGGTGCCGTCGTACCCGTGCCGGAGACCTGCGAGGAACGGAGGAACGACCAAGGCAAGCAGAATGCCAGGAGCGGTCGGCAGTGCCAGTGCGCAGATGACGCCGACCGCTCCCGCTTCGGCTATCGATGCGGCCAGTGGTGACCCAGCACTGCGTTGATCGGCACAACCCGCGCCGATCCATACGAGTGCAAGCGCTCCGAGATAGGGCAAGCCTGAAGTGTCCCCCTGCCAAAACACTGGCACTGCCAACGCCAAGAATACGAAGGTGCGGGTGGCGACCGATAGTCGAATGTAGCGAGTCATAGCGATCAGAAGGTGTGCATGATGCTGATAGCAGCGGGCCCCATCACCGCGATGAACAGGCACGGCAGAATGCAGAAGATCAGCGGGATGGTGATCTTGACCGGCACCTGTTGTGCCTTCGCCTCTGCATGCTGGCGGCGCTTGACGCGCATCTCCGAGGACTGCACCCGCAGCACCTGGCCGATCGGGATGCCGAACGAGTCGGCCTGGGTGAGGGCGCTGACGAAGCTGCGCAGGTCGGCCAGGTTGGTGCGATCAGCCAGCGCGCGGAGTGCTTCGGTGCGGCCTTGACCGATCTGCATTTCGCGGAGCACTCGAGCGAACTCCTCGGCAAGTGGGCCGGTGGTGTTGCGGGCCACCTGCTGCAGGGCTGCGTCAAACCCGAGGCCTGACTCCACCGAGATGGTGAGCAGGTCGATCGCGTCAGCTAAGCCCTTCTGGATCTCGTTCTGCCGGTCGTAGGACTTTTGGTAGAGGTAGAAGTTCGGCGCGAAGAAGCCGATCACTATGCCGCCAACGACGATCACTAGTCTGGCGGTGCTACCGGGGCTGAGGAGGGCGGCGAACGCACCGCCCACGATGAAGCCACCGATCGCGCAAAGTACCTTGGCCGAGACCACTCGGTCCACCGTCCAGCCAGCCGGGTTGCCGGCCAGCTCCAGTCGGCGATGGATCCGGTTCCCGGTGTCGGCGCCGCTGAGGCGACGACCGATGCCGAGGAAGCGCTTGAGCAGCGGGTCCAGCACTCGCTCGCTGAAGGGTGCATCAAGGTCATCGGTGAGCTTCCTTCGGGGCACCACTGATGGCCTCCAGGAGTGCGACGGACTTGTTGATGCCGGACGCCTCCGCCTCGCCACGCAGCGCCATCGAGACCAACATGATGGCGCCGCCGACAAGCACCAATCCGAGCACGAAGAGCATGACCATCTCAGACCTCCACCTTCACGACTCGGCTCATCCAGAAGATGCCGACACTCAGCAATAGTCCGGCGCCGCCGAGCATGAGCCAACCCATCGGCTCGGTGAAGAGCGGCATCACATAGGTGCGGTTGACCAGGACCAGATAGATGAGGAACACAGGTGGGAGGCCGCCGATCACATATGCCGACAACTTGCCCTCGGCGGCCAGCGCGGCGACCTGTCGGCGCATGTACTCCCGCTCACGGATGGTGTCGGCCACCGTGTTGAGCAACTCCGCCAAGTTGCCGCCCACCTGACGCTGGATCTTGATCGCCATCACGATCCACGCGAAGTCCTTGCTCTCGAAACGTTCGGTGATCCCCTCCAGCGCGTCCTCCAACGAGACGCCGAGCCGGGCCTCGATCAGCACCCGCTTGAACTCACCGGCGATCGGTTCGTTGCCTTCGCGCACGATGGTGTCCACCGACTGGGCCAACGAAAGACCCGCCTGGAGCGAGCCGGCCATCAACTGCAGGGTATCCGGCAGGGAGCGGTTGAACGCCTTGAGCCGACGACCGCGCTTGAAGCCGAGGTAGAGCCAGGGCACCACGAAGCCGCCAAGTGCGAAGATGAAGCTGACGAGGAAGCTCTTGGTGAGCAGGAGGCCGACGGTGCCGGCGATGGCGACGATGCTGAGGTGGATCAGCAGCCATTCAGCCGCCTTGAACTCGCTGCCGGCGGCCTCCAGCCGTCCCGCGATGCGGGCCTCGAGACTCTTGTTTCGCCGCAACATCAGCGCGGCGGCCTGCTTCGCGCTCTCTAGAGCGGCTTCCTTGTCCGGCGTCGCGGTCGGCCCGGCGTGAGTGCCCGCAGTGGCAGCCTCGGCGTACTTCCAGACCCGGTCTTCTGGGGTCAGCACGGCCTTGGGCTTGCTGGGCACCAGCATGGTGAACATGAACACCAGGCCGACGGTTACCGCTCCGATGCCCCCCCACATCGCCCAGTTGCCGAACATCGACGTCGTGCCAGACTCCAGGGGGGCGGTGTGTGCAGGCTCCTTCTTCTCAGGTGCGGCCTTCGCCAGCGGTCCGAACACCGAGGCGGTCAGGTCGCCGGAAGCGGAGGGCAGGCTGACGTCGATGTTGCCCTCGGTGCTCGTCACTCCATCGGGCATCTTCGCAGTGATCAGGATCTGACGGCTCAGCGCGTCGGCCTCGCTGGTGAAGGCCTGCTTGAGCGCTTCGGTGTCGGCGTTGATGACCTGGCCGTTGCCGGCGTTGGCGAGCGCCTCCAGCGGTGCCAACGACTCGCCGGACTGCTCCAGCGCCACCACGTCGACCAGCAGGTCGCCGTTGGTGATGGCTTTGGTCGCCTTCGTTAGTGGAGTCTGGCTGGTGTCCGCACCGTCGGAGAGGACCAGGATCGAGCGCTGGCCCTCCGTGCCCGCCTGGTGGGCGGCGGCGATGACGCCGTCGTAGAGGCGGGTGTGCAGGCTCAGCGTCAGCCCGGAGATGACCTCTCGCGCGGCGTCCCGGTCCAACGTCGGTGCAAGCGCCTGCTCGACGTCGCCGTCGAAGGTGGTGATGCCGACGTAGATGTCGTCGGGCACGGTGTCGAGGAAGGTGTTGGCCGCAGCCTGCGCTGCCTCGAACCGTGCACCCTTCATCGAGTTGCTGGTGTCGATCGCCAGGATGGTCGTCCGCTTGATCCGGGTGTCGTCGCTGGCCACCTCGGCGCTGGACTCCGCGTCGTTGCCCTCGATCTGCACCGCGACGCCGTCCAGGTCCACCTTGGCACCCTCCGGCACCGAGACGAGAACCTGGACGCCCTTGTCGGTGGGCTTGACGTGGGTGATGGCCACCTGGTCGTCGGCCGCGTGCGCTGGCGCGAAGCCGAGCATGACGGCCAGGACCGCGCCGAGCGCGATCAGCAGGGAGCGGAGACGGGCGGTCACATCGACCTCGCGAACATCATCGGGTCCACGGTGACGTTGGCGTGGGCCATCTTCTCCAGGAACTTCGGGCGCAGCCCGGTGGCCTTCAACGAGCCCTGGGCTCGGCCCTCGGCGTCGAAGCCGGCGGTGTGGTCGTAGAGGAAGATGTCCTGCAGGGTGATCACGTCACCCTCCATCCGCTCCACCTCGGTGATGTGGGTGATGTGCCGTGATCCGTCCTTGAATCGGGACTGATGCACGATCAGGTCCACCGCGGCGGCGGTCTGCTCGCGGATCGCCCGCACCGGCAGGTCCATGCCGGCCATCAGCACCATGGTCTCGATGCGGGCCAGGGTGTCGCGAGGACCGTTGGAGTGGACGGTACAGATCGAGCCGTCGTGACCGGTGTTCATGGCCTGCAGCATGTCCAGCGCCGAGGCATCACGAACCTCGCCGACGATGATGCGGTCGGGGCGCATACGCAGCGAGTTCTTCACCAGGTCGCGGATGGTCACCGCGCCCTTGCCCTCGATGTTGGCCGGCCGGGACTCCAACCTGACGACGTGGTCCTGGTGCAACTGCAGCTCGGCGGCGTCCTCGATGGTGACGATCCGCTCGTCGAGCGGGATGAACGACGACAACACGTTGAGCGTCGTCGTCTTGCCTGCGCCAGTGCTGCCGGAGACGATGATGTTCAGCCGACCACGGACGGCGGCGTCGAGGAACTCCGCGGACTGCGGGTTCAGCGAGCCGAACCGGACCAGGTCGTGTACGGTCAGCGGATCGGCGGCGAACTTCCGGATGGTCAGCGACGAGCCGTCGATGGCCAGCGGCGGGATCACCGCGTTGACCCGGCTGCCGTCGGGGAGGCGGGCGTCCACCATCGGGCTGGACTCATCGACGCGCCGACCGACCCGGGAGACGATCTTGTCGATGATGCGACGCAGGTGCGGCTCGTCGGCGAACTGGGTCTCCGCCTGGACCAGCTTGCCCTTCCGCTCCAGCCAGATGTTCTGGTGCCCGTTGACCATGACCTCGCTGACGTCCTCGTCCAGCAGATAGGGCTGGATCGGGCCGTAGCCGAGGATGTCGTCGCTGATCTCCTGGGTGATCCGGCTCCGGTCACTCGCGCTGAGCGGCCGGTCCTGGTGGCTGAGCACGTCGAGCAGGGCCGCGCGGACTCGCGACTCCAGCTCGGCCTGCTCCATGTTGGCGTCGTAGAGCTGGGGACCCAGCTCCTTGAGCAGCTGACCGTGGACGCTGGACTTGAGCTCCTCGATCCGGTCGTGCTGGCTGGTCGCGAGCGCGCGCCTCGACAGCTTGCTCTCGGGCGGCTTGGCTCCGTTGCCGTTGCTCGCCGCGCCGTTGGCCGCGCCCAAGGTCGACGAGAGGGTGGTGGTTGTCGCCGCGGGCGTGGCGGGTGCGGCAGCATGCTTGCTGGCCGGTGCGGCCGGGACCGCGGCCGCTGGCGCGGCCTGGTCGACGGAGGCTGCCTGCTGGGCCGCAGCGGCGGCCAAGCGATCACGAAGTGAGCTCATCGGCGTTTCCTGCTGCGTCGTCGGGAGGTGGTCTCCTCCGCGGGCTGGTCGGCTTCGTCGCCGAAGGGGCCTGCGAGGCGGCCCGCCAGCTCGCGCAGAGTGCGGCTGGAGGGATGATCGGGGGTGGCCGAGACGATCGGTCGGCCGGCGTTCGTCGCGGCAGCGACGTCGATAGACGTGGCGATCTGGGCCGCGATGGACATGTTGAGGATGGCCTCGACCTTCTCAGCGCCGATGCCGACCGCGTCGTCGGCCCGGTTGAGCAAGAGGTGCCGGTGCTCGTGTGCCATCCCCAGCATGTCCAGCGTCTCGAGCGCTACCTTGACGTTCTTCAGCGTCGGGACGTCCAAGGTGGCCACCAGGACCAGCTCGTCGGTCTCGTCGAGGGCGGTCAGGGTCTGCTCGTCGAAGGCCGGGGCGGTGTCGACCACGACGTAGTCGAACTTCTCCCGGAGAGTGCGCAGCATTCGAGTCACCAAGGTGGCGGTCACCCGATCGTGGGCATCGGGCAGACTCGGTGCCGCCAGGACCATCAGGCCCGAGTCGTGGCGGGTGAGCAGGCCGTCGAGGGCCCCGTAGTCCAAGGTGTCCTCGGTGCCGATCGCGTGCTCGATCGAGTGTGAGGGGAACAGTTGCATGGTGATCGCCACGTCGCCGAAGGCGAGGTCGAGGTCGACCAGGCAGACCTGCCGCACCCCGCGGTCGGAGAGCGCCATCGCCAAGTTCACCGCGACCGTGGTCTTGCCCACGCCACCCTTGGGGGAGAAGACCGAGATCACCTTGCCGGTGTGCTGCGGTCCACCCGGGCCGCGCAGCGCGACCCAGAGTTGCTGGGCGCGGTCGGCTGCGGCGCCGATAGCTTCCAGGTCGTGACTGGCGACCACGTCGCGTGCGCCCGAGTGCATCGCTTTGGTGAGCACTTCGGTGTCCACCGCGGCGCGCACCAAGACCACGCTGATGGTCGGCTTGCTGATGCGGAGGTGATCGCTGATCGCGAGCGCCTCCTCGAACGGAACGGTCGGCCCGAGAACGACCAGGTATTCGTCGTGGCGGTTGTCCAGCCACAGCGCGAGACGCTCCGCGGAGTCCAGCCCGTGGGCGCCTGGCGGCAACGCCGTCAGGAGCGCACCGACGGTGCTGGTATCCGGGTCGATGACGACTGGCATGTGAGCTCTCCCCGTTGGGTCAGTGGTGGTGTGGTGCGATCAGTAGAGGTTGGTCCAGCCAGTGCCGGGGCCCATGCGCACCTTGCTATCCCCGGTCAGCAGGGCGAAGGCGATGTCACCGTGGTCGCTGACCTCGTCGGTGGCGAAGAGGATCTTCTCGGCCTCCTCCTGGGTCACTGCGACCGTGAGCACTGTCTGCGGAATCTCCGAGGTAGTCTCGGCGCCGTCGTCGGCCACCGTGGTCTTCTTGGTGGTGGTGGAGGTAGAGCCCACGCCGAGCACCAGGACTCGGTCGAGCAGGAGCCGAACCTTGTCGGGCGGGCCACCAGTCCCCTCGGCGCCGCTGCTGTTCGGGAGGTGGTAGATCGCGACCTCAGAGCCCGGCGTTACGAAGCCGGCGACACGGCCGGGATCGCTGAGCTGAACCGAGATGGCCTGCATACCCTTGGGAATCGCCAGCGCGCTGGTCTGCACCTGGGAGCCGAACTTGTCGGCGATGATCTGCTCGCCGGGGTAGATGGTCGTGATGGCCACCGAGCCCTTGAGCGAGTCGATGCTGTTGAGCGCACCAGGGAGCTTGTCGGCCACCGGCACCGGCTGCAGTTGCAGTTTGCCGCTCTCGGCGGCGGCATCGATGGTCTCGCCGGGGTCGATCTGCTGGACCGCGCGCAGCACCTTGACAGTGTCGTACTTCGACTGTGCCCGGCTGTCGGCACCGCGGACATACAAGAAGACCAGGCTGGCGCCGATCAGCGCGACCACGGTCGCCAGGAGCAGCAAGACTGAGCGTCGGTTCATGGTGCTGCGGCACCCCTTCGATGGAGGAGCAGACTCGCGCTGCTCCTTGGTGGGCTTGTCATGCGAGCACCAGATGCAGTAGCCTCCCGGCCCGTTTCCGGCGCTCGGCGGCGACTCTAATGGTCTAGTCAGAGGCCTGTCCCGGAAATGAAAGAACACGTAAAGAGGCCCCCGGAGAGGTCCCCAAAGCCGGGATTTTTCAGGGTTCCGGGGTTAGAGTCCGCGCTGACTCAGACCGGTCTAGTCCCACCGTCGCGGCCCACGGTCATGAGTCGCTACTGGACCCTTGAGCCGGACCCGCGGTCAGGGCAGGTAGAGGGCGGTGATGTCGTCCTTGCATTCGCGCATCACCACGTTGCGTCGGAGCTTGAGGCTAGGTGTGAGTTGGCCGGTCTCCTCGGTCCACTCACCGGGGAGGATGACGAACTTCCGGATCGACTCGGCCCTCGACACGGCGGTGTTGGCGTCCTCGACGGCTGCGTCGATCGCGGCACGGAGGTCGGGGTCGTCGACGAGGTCAGCGATGGCGCCGGACTTCTGGTTGCTCTCGGCCCAGAAGGCGAAGGCCTCGGGGTCGATGGTGACCAGGGCGCCGATGAACGGTCGCCCGTCGCCGACCACCATGCACTGCGAGACCAGCGGGTGGGCACGCAGACGGTCCTCGAGGACTGCCGGTGCCACGTTCTTGCCGCCGGCGGTGACGATGATCTCCTTCTTGCGGCCGGTGATCCGCACGAAGCCCTGGTCGTCGACCTCGCCGATGTCGCCAGTGTGCAGCCAGCCCTCGGCATCCAGCGTCTCGGCGGTCGCCTCGGCGTTGTTCCAATAGCCACCGAAGACCTGGCCACCGTGGAAGAGCAGCTCGCCGTCCTCGGCAACGCGCACGGTGACTCCGGGCAGGGGGCGGCCGACGCTGCCGATCTGGACGGCGTCGGGAGAGTTGACGGTGAGCGCCGCCGTGGTCTCGGTGAGGCCGTAGCCCTCCAGCACGGCCAGCCCGATGCCGCGGTAGAAGTGACCGAGCCGGGGGCCGAGCGGCGCGCCGCCGGAGATGGCGTAACGACACCGGCCGCCCAGTGCCGCCGCCAAGCGGCCATAGACCAGACGGGCGAACACCGTGTGCTGGGCGCGCACCGAGATCGGGATCCGACCTCGCTCCATGCCCCGGGACCAGGCGACGGCGACCTCGGTGGCCCGACCGAAAAGCCGCCCCTTGCCGTCGGCTGTCGCGTTCTGCGAGGCGGTGTTGTAGACCTTCTCGAAGACCCGTGGCACCGCCAAGATGAACGTCGGTCGGAACGACTGCAGGTCAGGCAGCAGGCGGGCGATATCGGCGCTGTGCCCGATCCGCACCCCGTGGTGGACCGCGACCGCCTGGATCACTCGGGCGAACACATGCGCCAAGGGGAGGAAGAGCAGGGTGCAGGCGTCGTCGGCATCGATGACCTCGTGCAGCTCGGTGACCGCGCCGTTGATCTCAGCCTGGAAGTTGCCATGGGTCAGCGTGCATCCCTTCGGGCGACCGGTCGTGCCCGAGGTGTAGATGAGGGTCGCCAGGTC
Organism: Nocardioides sp.; assembly: GCF_047602075.1. Lineage (GTDB taxonomy): Bacteria > Actinomycetota > Actinomycetes > Propionibacteriales > Nocardioidaceae > Nocardioides. Next base: position 1,194,703 of record NZ_JASGIF010000001.1, on the reverse strand, counting down.
CTCGGGGCCGGCCTGGGTGCGCCGCTCCTCAAGGATGTCGTCGCCGATGTCCGCGCCCAGCCGAGTGAGCACCTCGACGGCCTTGTCGGCCAGCGACCACACCTGGTGCAGCTCGGGGAGGTCGGCGCGGACCTCCGCGATCCTGGCCAGGTGGTCGGCGCCCTCGGCCACGACGGCGCAGGCGCCAGAGTCGCCCAGGATCCAGCCGATCTGCTCCGCGGACGACGTCTCATAGACGGGCACCGTCACTGCCCCGGCGAACCAGATCGCGTAGTCGACCAGGGTCCACTCATAGCGCGTGCGCGAGATCAGCGCGACGCGGTCGCCCGGACCGACGCCGGCGGCGACCAGGCCCTTGGCGACCGCTGAGACCTGGGTCAGGAACTCCGCGGCGCTCACCTCGACCCACCCCGTCTCCTGGCGGCGGCTGAAGAGCGTCCGATCCGGTGTCGTCGAGCCGTGGCGCACCACGGCGTCGGTCAGGTTGCCCTCCACCGGGAGGTCCGCTGCAGGTGTGCCGTACTCCCTCAAGGACTCCTCCTCCGGCTTCGCGATCACCGACCCCGCACTGCACGGTACCGCTCGGGCCGGGGACCGTCCGACGCGGTCCGGTACGCTCCCCGAGAGCGCCCGGCGCACCGGTCCGGGGCCTCCCCGTCGTCCACCCCGCACACCCAGGAGTCGAAGGTCTGATGCCCGAGCAGACGACCTCGTCGATCGTCATTGCCGCCGATCCGGCCGCGATCCTCGACGTGGTCGCCGACTTCTCGGCGTACCCCCTCTGGGCGAAGGGCGTGCGCTCGGCGGACGTGGTGGCCGAGTTCGACGACGGCCGAGCCGAACAGGTCCGCTTCCAGCTGGACATGCCGCCGATCCGGGACGACTACACCCTGCAATATCGCTGGAGTCCCGAGGGCGTCGCCTGGTGGCTGGTCGAGGGTCGCGTGCTCACCCATATGGACGGCGCCTACCTCTTGCGCGACCTCGGAGACGGGACGACCGAGGTGACCTATCGGCTGGCGCTGGACGTCGCGATCCCGCTCATCGGCCTGATCAAGCGACGCGGCGAGAAGATCATCATCGACTCGGCGTTGAAGGGGCTCAAGGGCCGGGTCGAGGGACCGTGAGCCGCTCGAAGCCGCGCGACCCTGCCGGTGACTGACGTGCGCACGCTCCTGTTCACCGGCAAGGGTGGGGTAGGCAAGTCGACGATCGCGGCCGGCACCGCCGCCCTGGCCGCCGAGCGTGGCCTGCGCACGCTGGTGCTCTCGACCGACGCCGCCCACTCGCTGGCCGACGCGCTCCAGACGCCCGCCGGACCGGAACCGACGCCCGTCGCCGAGCGCCTCTGGGTGCAGCAAGTCGACGCCCAACTGCGCTTCCAACAATCCTGGTCGGTGATCCAGGGCTACCTGCTCTCGGTCCTCGACATCGCCGGCGTGGATCCGGTGGCGGCGGAAGAACTGACGGTCATCCCGGGCGCCGAGGAGGTGCTGGCGCTGCTGGAGCTCCGCGTGCAGGCGCGCTCCGGTGACTACGACCTCATCGTCGTCGACTGCGCGCCGACTGCCGAGACGCTGCGACTGCTCGCCCTCCCCGAGGCGCTCGGGTGGTACATGACCCGCGTGCTGCCCGTCGAACGACGCGTCGTCCGCGCCCTGAAGCCGGTGCTGACGCGGGCCACCGGGATGCCGATGCCCGAGAACACCGTCTTCGACGCGATCGAGCGGCTCCACCAAGAGCTCGACGAGGTGCACGACCTGCTCACCGGGCCGGACGCCTCCGTGCGGCTGGTGCTCACCCCGGAGAGCGTGGTGCTCGCCGAGGCACGCCGCTCCCATACCACCCTCTCCCTCTACGGCTACCGCGTCGACGGTGTCGTCGCCAACCGGGTCTTCCCGGCCGGCGGTGACGATCCATGGCTCACCGGCTGGGTGGCCGCCCAGACCGAGATCCTCGGCCAGATGGCGGAGTCCTTCGCCGGACTCCCCGTGTGGACCTCGCCCTATCGGCCCAGCGAGCCGCTCGGTGCCGCGGTGCTGACCGAGGTCGCCAAAGAGGCGTACGACGACGCAGACCCGGTCGCGGCCCCGGTCGGAGCGGACCCGCTCCGAGTGACCCGAACCGCTGGCGGCTCGGTGCTGCACCTCGCGCTGCCGAACGTGACGAGTGCCGAGGTCGATCTCGCCAGGAACGGTGACGACCTGGTCATGACCGTGGGGGCCTATCGTCGTCTCCTGACTCTGCCGGCCGGCCTGGCCAGGCACCAGGTCGTAGGCGCCCGGGTGGACCAGGGCGAGCTGCAGGTGAGGTTCGAGGAGAGATCGTGACAGGCGAGGAGACGCCACCCGAGGTCGGCTCACTGGGGGAGGAGACCGCCAAGCTGCTCGGCGCGCTGGCCGGCTGGGCACGCGAACAGGGTGCGGACCTGGGCGCGGGTGCCAACGCCGCGGCGGCCCACGCCGCCGCGAGCATGCAGGACCTCAACGAGCATCTCGCCACCGACGCGGCCGAATGCCGCTACTGCCCGATCTGCCGCGCCATCGAACTGGTCCGGGACACCCCGCCCGAGGTGCGCGCCCACCTGCTCACCGCCACCACCTCACTGATGCACGCGGCCGCCGCGCTGCTGGCGACCACCGTGCCCGACCAGCGGTCGGGTGGATCGTCGCGGGGCCCCGACGTGGAGCACATCGACGTCCACGGCAGCGGGGACGAGGGGGACTGGGCCGAGGAGAACGGCGGCGACGCCGATGCGGCGCCGGGCGACGCCGGGGAGCGCGAGCCGTGAGCCTGACCATCGGCATCGACGTCGGCGGCACCAAGATCGCCGGGGGAGTGCTCGACAAGGACGGCACTCTCCTGGAGGAGCATCGGGTCCGCTCGCCCGCCAGCGACCCGCAGGAGGTCGAGCGGGCGATCGTCGACCTGGTCGACATCCTGCGCGCCGACCGCGACATCGCCGCGGTCGGCGTAGGAGTGGCGGGCTACGTCGACAAGGCCCGCTCGGTGGTCATGTTCACGGCCAACATGGCCGTCCGAGACCTCGACCTCCGGGCCGACCTGGAGAAGCTGCTGGACCTCCCCGTCGTCGTGGAGAACGACGCGAATGCTGCCGCCTGGGGCGAGTTCGCCTTCGGCGCCGGAGCCGACGTCGACGACTTCCTGCTGATCACCATCGGCACCGGGGTCGGAGCCGGGATCGTGCTCGACGGGCACCTGCATCGCGGTGCGTTCGGCGTCGCTGGCGAGGTCGGCCATATGCGGGTGGTGCCGGACGGACGCCCCTGTGGTTGCGGCAATCGGGGCTGCCTCGAGCAGTACACCAGCGGCACCGCCCTGGTCCGCGAGGCCCGCGCCGCCATCGCTGCGGGCGATGCGCGGGGGTCGACGGTCCTCGACCGAGCCGGCGGCGACCTGTCCCAAGTCACCGGGCCACTCTTCACCCAAGCCGCGCGTGACGGTGACGCATTCGCCATCGAGCAACTCGCCACCCTGGGCCGCTGGCTGGGTGAAGGGATCGCGGCGCTGACCGCCGTCTTGGACCCGGCCGTCGCGGTGGTCGGCGGTGGCGTCAGCGCCGCGGGCGACCTGCTGCTGGAGCCCGCTCGCGAGGCGTTCGCCGATGCCCTGATCGGCCGCGGGCACCGACCGATGCTCGAGATCCGACCCGCCATCCTCGGCAACCGCGCCGGCATCGTCGGCGCGGCCGACCTGGCCCGGCGGTGAGCCCCGCGGTGTGTCAGGGGCCGTGAACCCGTGGCCGTGAACCAGCGCAGGGGTGTCATCGTCGGCGTCGACGTCGGCGGGACCAAGGTGCTCGCCGGTGTGGTGAACTCTCGGGGGCGCGTCGTCGACGTTGCCCACCGGACCACCCCCGGCCGCCGCGTCAACCCAGAGATGGTCGAGGAGGCCGTCGTCGCCGCCGTACTCGATGTTGCCGGCGACCGTCCGCTGCGCGGGGTGGGCATCGCGGCGGCGGGCTTCGTGGACGCCGAGAACGAGCGCGTCATGTTCGCGCCCCACCTGCCCTGGCAGGGCGAGAAGGTGCGGGCCGGCTTCGCCCAGCGGCTGGGCGTGCCGGTCGTCTTGGACAACGACGCGAACTGCGCCGCCGTCGCCGAGTGGGCGTACGGCGCGGCGCGCGGCGCCGACTCCGCCCTGATGGTCACGCTCGGCACCGGGATCGGTGGGGCCATCCTCCTCGGCGGTCGGGTGCTGCGCGGGATCAACGGGACGGCCGGCGAGTTCGGCCACATGCAGGTGGTGCCCGACGGGCGGAGCTGTGAGTGTGGCGGTCAGGGCTGCTGGGAGGAGTACTGCAGCGGCAGCGCGCTGGTGCGCTATGCGCGGGAGATGCTCGGGCAGGGGCCGACCATGCTCGAGGAACTGTGCGGTGGCAGCCCCGATCAGCTCACCGGGCCGATGGTCACCGAGGCTGCCGCCGCGGGCGATCTGGCCGCCCGGCACGCATTCGCGACGGTCGGGACCTGGCTGGGGGTCGGTGCGGCGAATCTGGCGGCCGCGCTCGATCCGGAGAAGATCGTGGTCGGCGGTGGCGTCGTGGACGCGGGGGAGCGGCTGCTGGCTCCCGCCCGGATCGCCCTCGGGCAGTCCCTGGTCGGCACCGGCCACCGAGTGCTGCCCGAGCTCGTGGCCGCGCAGCTCGGCCCGCAGGCGGGCCTGGTCGGTGCGGCGGTGTTGGTGCGTCGCCAGCTGCTGCGTCGTGAGCGGTCGGGCCTCAGACCTGGGCGCCGTCGTCCCAAGGATCGCGGGGCCCGCTGGGCATGGCGCTGACCAGATAGCCGAAGCCGCCCAGGAACCAGATCACCAGCAGGGCGCTGAGGAAGACCGGCACGGCGATCGAGAAGACCACGACGGCCAGCAGGCACAGCGGCGCCCCCAGCACACCGACCCAGGCCAACAAGACGGCCGGCTCCGGCCAGGGCAGGGCCGGGGGGTTCGGTGGCATGAACCGGTCGCTGCTCAGATCCTCATCCGGGTCGTCCCGCACGTCGTCGGAGCCCGACTCGGCATCGGGCGTCGCGCTTGCGGCGGGATCCTGGTTGCCCACCGGCGCGAGATCCTCGTCGGTCAGGTCGGGCCGATCGCCGTAGTTTTCGACGATCGCCTGCCACAGGGCGTCCTCCTGGGACTCCCGTTCCGCTCCGGTCTCCTCCTCCGGGCGCCCCTCGCCGCGAGTGGCGTCGGAGTCGCTCACGAGCCTGCCGTGACCTTGGCGATGAACTCCGCAGACTCGGCGAAGATCGTCTCGGCGTCGTTGTCGAGGGTGGCCACGTGGAAGCTGTTGTCGAGCCGGCGCATGGTCACCTCCGACGACACCCCCTCGACGATCAGCGGCTCGGAGGACTCGTCGACCACGTGGTCGACCGTCGAGCGGAAGTAGAGCATCGGCGCTGTGATCCGGCCCAGATCGCCGACCAGCGGTCGCCAGGCCGACATCATCGAGTGGGCAGCCTTCAGCGGCGTCTTGGGATAGGCGTGCTCGTCCATCCCGGGCTTCTTGATGTCGTTGGCGATCGCAGGGAAGGCCGGCACCAGATGCTTGAGCACCGGCAGGGCCAGCACGTCCTTCCGCAGTGTCCGCACGGCTGGGTTGACCACCACGATGCCAGCAAGGCCGTCGGGGTGATCGGCTGCCAGGCGGAGCACTAGCGCGCCGCCCATGGACAGCCCGCAGGCGACGACGGCGTCGTTCTCGGCGCTGAGCTTGGCGTAGGCGCGCGAGATCTCGCCGTACCAGTCGTTCCACGTGGTCTGGTTCATCTCCCGCCAGGTCGTGCCGTGGCCGGGTAGACGTGGCACCTCGACGGCGTACCCCAGCTCGGCCAGATGCTCCCCCCACGGTCGCATCGAGAACGGCGAGCCCGTGAAGCCGTGGCTGAGCAGCACCCCGATCGAGCGTCCGCCGGTGAGGTCGGGCTGCGCCGGTCGGGACAGGGGGGCGGCGTGCGGAGAGACGGCCATGAGGGCATTGTGCCCGCTGGCTGGTCACGAGGCGAGTGGCCGGGCGGTGCCTGCTGCCTCCATCAGGCCGAACGGTCTAGTCTCGTGCCAGAGCGGCCGAACGTGCGACGGCTCGGGTGAGGGTCACCAGCAGAGGAAGGCTTGGCGGGCGTTGTACTGGTTCTTGAAGTGGATCGCGGTGGGCCCCTGGCTCAAGCTGGTGTTCCGGCCGCGAGTCGAGGGCGCCGAGCACGTCCCGGTCGAGGGCCCGGCGATCCTGGCCAGCAACCACCTGTCCTATGCCGACTGGCTCTTCATGCCGCTGACCCTGCCGCGTCGGGTGACCTTCGTAGCCAAGGCGGAGTACTTCACCACCCCAGGGCTCAAGGGCTGGTTCCAGCGGCGCTTCTTCTCCGGCACCGGCCAGGTTCCCATCGACCGGTCCGGGGCCACCGCCGCCGAAGGCGCGCTCACGTCCGCCAAGCGGATCTTGGACCAAGGTGAGCTGTTCGGCATCTATCCCGAGGGCACTCGGTCCCACGACGGGCGGCTCTACCGGGGGCGGACGGGAGTCGCCCGGCTCGCGCTGGAGACCGGGGTGCCGGTGATCCCGATTGCCGTGATCGGCACCGATGTGGTCGCGCCGCCCGGCAAGAAGTTCGGTGCCTGGACCCGGCCGCTGGTGCGCTTCGGGGCGCCGCTGGACTTCTCCCGCTACGAGGGGATGGCCGGCGATCGCTACATCCTCCGCTCGGTCACCGACGAGATCATGTACGAAATCATGCGGCTGTCCGGTCAGGAGTACGTCGACCAGTACGCCTCCAAGGCGAAGGAGGCCGCCAAGGAGTCGGCTGCCAAGGCCAAGAGCGAGCTGCGTCGGGTCGAGCGGGAAGCCGCCGCCGAGAAGGCTGCAGAGAAGGAGGCCGCCGGCGAGGAGAAGAAGGCATCCTGAGCGCTCTATCCGGCGTGGAGGCCGAGTCGGTGTGGCGCTCGCCAGCGGCGGTCGCCGTGGCGGATCGCCTGTTCCGGGCGCTGGCGGTGCTGCGTGTCGTCGTCCTGGTCAATGCGATCGGGCTCAACCTGTGGCGGGCGCAGAACTTCGAGCATCCGACCGCCGGTGTCGTGGTGGTCCTCGCGCTGGTGGCATGGACGGCGTTCGTAGTGTGGGCGTACGGCGCCCCTGCTCGTCGTGCCTCCTGGCTGTTGATCGCCGACCTCGCTGTTGCCGTGGCGGCGATCGCCGCCTCCCCGATCGTCAAGGGCGACGCGATGCGCGCCACCATCCCGGGCTTCTGGGTGATGGGTGCGCTGCTGGCGTGGGCCATCCACTGGCGCTGGCAGGGCGGCCTGATCGCGGCCACGGTGCTCTCGGTGGCCGACTGGTCGGTCCGACCGGAGTTCACCCAGAACAACTACGGCAACACGTTCTTGCTGATGATCGGCGGACCGATCGTCGGCTACATGGCCGGCTCGCTGCAGCAGATGGCCGCCGAGCGCGATCTCGCCGAGCGGCGCGCCGCCGCTGCGGCGGAGCGGGCGCGGCTCGCCCGTGCTGTCCACGACGGTGTGCTCCAGGTGCTCTCCTTGATCCAGCGCCGGGGCGGGGAGCAGGGCGGCGACCTCGCCGACCTGGGCCGACTCGCCGGCGAGCAGGAGGAGGCGCTGCGATCGCTGATCCGCCAGCAGGACGCGGTCGGGGTTCCTGGCGGTGCATCTTCTCGCGATGCTGCTGGTGCGGCGCCGGTGGACCTCGCGGCCGAGCTCGAACGGCTGGCATTGGTGCGGCCGCCGGTGGTCTCGGTTGCCACCCCGGGGGGACCGGTCATGCTCCCGGCCGATCGGGCCCTGGAGCTGGTGGCCGTCGCCCGGGCCTGCCTCGACAACGTCGCCCGACACGTCGGCAACGATGCCGCCGCCTGGCTGCTGCTGGAGGAGGTCGGCGACGAGATCGTGCTCAGTGTGCGTGACGAGGGCCCCGGCATCCCCGAGGGACGCCTCGCCGCCGCGGAAGCCGAAGGTCGGCTCGGGGTGTCCCAGTCGATCCGCGGTCGGATCGTCGACCTCGGCGGCCGCGCCACGCTGAGCACCGGCAGCTATGGCACCGAGTGGGAGCTCACCATCCCCCGCTCCGGGTAGGGTCGGCCGACATGGGAGACGCCGCGATCCGGGTGATGGTGGTCGACGACCACCCCATGTGGCGAGATGCGGTCGAGCGCGACCTGATCGAGGCCGACTTCGACGTCGTGGCGGTCGCGGCGTCCGGGGCGGAGGCGCTGGCTCGGTTCCCCGCGGCCCGACCCCAGGTGGTCGTGCTGGACCTGCAGATCCCTGAGCCCAACGGCGTGCAGGTGACCACCGAGGTGGTCGCCATCGACCCCTCCTCGCGGGTGCTGATCTTGTCCGCGTCGGGGGAGCAGGCCGACGTGCTGGCCGCGGTCAAGGCTGGCGCGACCGGCTATCTGGTCAAGTCGGCCTCCCGCGAGGAGCTGATCAGAGCCGTGCACCGGGTGGCACAGGGCGACACCGTGTTCACCCCCGGCCTGGCCGGCCTGGTGCTAGGCGAATACCGCCGCCTCTCCGAAGGCCCGCCCTCCGACCCGGACACCCCGCGCCTGACCGAGCGCGAGACCGAGGTGCTCAAGATGGTGGCCAAGGGGATGAGCTACAAGCAGATCGCCGAGCGCCTGTTCCTCTCCCACCGCACCGTGCAGAACCACGTGCAGAACACACTGCGCAAGCTGCAGATGCACAACCGGGTGGAGCTGACCAGGTATGCCATCGAGCAGGGTCTCGACCAAGACGAATGACCACCTCGTTCCATCCCGACCGCGCCCCGCGCTTGAGCGCAGGGCTGGCGTCGTACCTCTCGATCCTCGGCTACCAGAGCTCGCCACCACCCACGTGGGAGGTCCTGGTCGCGCTGCATCGCAGGCATCTCGCCACGGTCCCCTACGAGAACCTCGGCATCATGCTGGGGCGGCCGCCTTCGGTGGCGGTCGATGCAACGCTGGATCGCGTGGCGTCGCAGGGTCTGGCCGGCTACTGCTTCCACCACAACGGCGTTTTTGCGGCGCTGCTCGAGGCGTTGGGCTTCTCGATCGAGCTGCGGCACGGACATGTCTACTCCGGCGCCGGCGACCGCGCCGACCACTCGCTCAACCACCTCGTCGTCGTGGTGTCGGACCTGCCCACCGACAGCAACCCGACCGGGCGATGGTGGGCCGATGTCGGCCTCGGTGAGGGTTTCGTCGACCCGCTGCCGCTGGTCGACGGGGAGCACCGGCAGGGCGTCTTCTGCTACCGGCTGAGTGACGTCACCGAGGACGGCTGGTCCTTCCTGCACACCCCGGAGGGGTCGTTCGACGGCGTCGAGATCTCACACCGTCCCCTTGAGATCGAGGCGGCGCACCGCGAGGTCGCCTCCTCCACGTCGTTCACCCGCTTCCTCGTGGTGCAGCGCCGAGACCTGACCGGCTGGGACAGCCTCCGTGGCTGCGTGCTGCAACGGTGCGGGCCCGAACCGGGGAGAACCGAGCTCACGACGTACGACGAATGGCGCGCGACGCTCGCCGACCGATTCGGGCTGCACCTGGACCATGTCGACCAGGACGAGCTCGGCGCCCTGTGGGATCGCACGCTGGCGGGCCACCGCGCCTGGGTCGACGCCAGGCGACCATGACCGGCGCCGGGGGGCCGCCCGAGGGTCTGCTGGAGGAAGCGGACGGCCTCTACGCACTGCCGCTGGGCGAGTTCACCTCGGTCCGCGACGCCCGCGCCAAGGAGGTGAAGGGCACCGATGCCGCGCTGGCGACCGCGGTGAAGGCACTCCGCAAGCCGACCGTCGCCGCTTGGGTGGTGAACCTGCTGGTGCGTCGCGACAGCGACCAGGTGGAGCAGATCCTCACCGTGGGCGCCGCCCTGCGTGAGGCGCAGGCGAGCCTCGACGGCTCGGCGCTGCGTGAGCTGACTCGTCAGCGTCGACTGTTGACGTCGGCGGTGACCGCGCGGGCCAGGACGCTCGCTGCCGAGGACGGGCAGCGGATCACCGACACCGTGGCCGAGCAGGTCGAGGCGACCCTCACTGCGGCGATGCTCGACGAGACTGCGGCGCAGACCCTGCGCAGTGGGCTGTTGGTCGCGCCACTGCGAGCCACCGGCCTAGGGGCAGCCGAGGTCGGGCCGTCGCTTGCCATCCCTGGGTCGCTGGGCTTCACCGCCACTTCCCGCGCGGAGGGGTCAGTCGACGGGGACGGCCGCGGCTCGGCTCCCACGTTGTCCGTCATCGACGGGAGAGCCGGCGACGACGCCGGTGAGGCTCGGGCCGCGCGCCGTGCGCGAGAGCAGTCTCGCCGGGAGGCCAAGGAGGCGCTTCTCGACGCTCGCGCCGCCTTCTCCCGGGCGCAGCGTGCCCGAAAGCGAGCCGTCGCCGAGGTCGACGAGCTCGAGGCGACGGCACTGAGGCTGGCCTCGGAGATCGACGAGCTGCGTCGTCGTACTGCCACGCTCGAAGCAGAGACCGAGGACAACGACGAGCGCTTGGGCGATGCGCGTGAGGCGCTCGCCGGAGCGGACGAGGAGCTCGCCGCTGCCGAGTCGGCTCAAGACGAGGCCGAGGCGCACCTCGACTCACTCGACTGAGAGCCGCCCCTACTGTGCCCAGCCCTTGGAGCGGGCGACGGCGTCGGTCCAGCGGGCATAGGCGGCATCGGCGGCCGCGCGGTCAGTCGAGGGCTCGAAGCGCCGATCCAGGGCCCAGGTCCGGCGCAGGTCGTCGGGAGAGCCCCAGACGCCCACACCGAGCCCGGCCAGGAAGGCGGCCCCCAGGGCGGTGGTCTCCACGATCTTCGGTCGCTCCACCGGCACGCCCAGCTGATCGGCCTGGATCTGGCAGAGCAGGTCGTTGGCGGCGGCGCCACCGTCGACCCGCAACGTGTCGCCGAGCTGCATGGTCGCGAGCACGTCACGCACCTCGAAGGTGATGGCCTCCAAGGTCGCGCGCACCAGGTGGGCTCGGGTGGTGCCGCGGGTCAGCCCGATGATCAGCCCGCGTGCCTGCGGATCCCAGTGCGGTGCACCGAGACCCGTCAGCGCCGGCACGAACACCACGTCGCCGGAGTCGGGCACCGAGGAGGCCAGGGCCTGCGTCTCCCGGGCCGAGCCGATGATCTGCAGTCCGTCCCGCAGCCACTGGACCGCCGCCCCGGTGACGAAGATCGAGCCCTCCTCGGCATAGGTCGGCACCCCGTCGGGCGAACGCCATGCAGCGGTGCTGAGCAGTCCAGCCTGGGAGTGGCGCACGGTCGTGCCGGTGTTGGTCAAGATGAACGATCCGGTGCCGTAGGTGCACTTGGAGTCCCCGGGGTCGAGGCAGGTCTGCCCGAACAGCGCCGACTGCTGGTCGCCGGCGATGCCCGCGATCGGCAGGGAGAGGTCACAGAACGTCGCCGGGTCGGTCGTGGCGATCTCGCCCCAGCTGGGCACGAGCTCGGGGAGCGCGTCGCGCGGCACACCGAACAGCTCACACATCTCGTCGGACCAGTCGCCCGCTGCGAGATCGAACAGCAGCGTGCGTGACGCGTTGGACACATCGGTGACGTGCCAGGTGCCGCGCGACATCCGGGCGATCAGGTAGGAGTCGACGGTGCCGAGCGCATACCTGCCGGACTCCACGAGCGCCCAGGTGTGCGGCTCGTTCTCCCGCAGCCAGGTGAGCTTGGTGGCGGAGAAGTAGGGGTCCAGCCGGAGCCCGGTCACCTCCGCGACCCGCTCCTCGTGACCTGCCTCGCGCAGACCGAGGCAGATGTCAGCCGTGCGCCGGTCCTGCCAGACGATCGCGCGACGCGGCGAGGCCAGCGTCTCGCGATCCCACAGAGCGATCGTCTCGCGCTGGTTGGTGATGCCGACGGCCCGCAGCTGGCTGGCGTCGTACGATGCCAGCGCCTCACGGGTGGCCGCCAGCGTCGCCTGCCAGATCTCCTCGGGCTCGTGCTCGACCCAGCCGGGGCGCGGGAAGTTCTGAGTGAACTCCTGATAGCCCTTGACGGCGATCGTCCCCTCGTCGGTGACGATGACCGCGGTGACACCGGTCGTGCCGGCATCGATGGCCAGGATGCTCATTGCTCCTCCTCAGGTGGTCTCCGCGCAGGATCGGGCGGCCCTGGTCGGAGCGTAGTGGGCTGCCGCCTCCCGCAGGAGTTGGGCTGGCGCCCTCACAAGTCGCCGTCACAATGGGGTGTGGTCGATCACGAGCGAGCGCGGACCCTGTCGCGGCGGGGTGTGCTGCTCGCTGCCGGATCGAGCGTGCTGGTGGGCTGCACGGGGAAGGGGGGTCCGAACTCGACGACATCGCCAGGCGGGAGCGAGTCGTCGGACACTCCGGCCGGATCTCCGTCCTCGGCCGAGTCCTCCCCAGCAGGACCGACGCTGCCAGCTGTCGAGCGCTGGCAGCCGAGCCCGGGGGACCTCGAGCCCGAGTGCAAGCTCGCGGCCGTCCGCCACCTGGAGGAGCTCGGCAACGGGCCGCGCATCGCGACGCAGGTGATCATGGCGCAGTACGGCGGGCTCCTCGCCGACTCAGCCAGTGTGCTGGTCCCGTGCCGGTCCTGGCGGTTGCTGCGCCGACGAGTGGCCGAGGGCGGCCGGACCTACGACGTGAGGCTGACGCGGGTGAGCGCGTCTCGTTGGCGGGTCACCGGGGTGCGCCCGTCCCGGCCCGGACCGCCTTTGGCGAAGCCGTCGACGCTGGCCCAGGAGGTGGTCACCCACGACCGGATCGACCTGCCGCCCGCGGCCCGAGCCGACGTGCTGTCGGGTCAGATCCACGATGCGGTCCTGTCGACCATGCTCGTCCTCGCCAAGCCCTATCGGATCGGGGTGTCGGTGCTGCGGTCGGGGCACCCGACGTACGTCTTCGGCACCGACCGACTCAGCGATCACCCCCAGGGCCTGGCCTTCGACACCTGGCGGATCAACGACCGCGCGGTGGTCGACCCGGACACCCCCGAGCGTCTGGTCACAGCCTTCATGCGGGCCGCGGCCGAGGCGGGCTCCGACAACGTCGGAGGCCCCTACCTGCTCGGCGCTGCGCCGCAGTTCTTCAGCGACGACACCCACCACGACCACGTGCACGCCGGCTTCCCCGGCTGACCTCACCCGGCCAGCCACCACGCGGACCGGGTGACCGGGCCGTCGACGGGGACCACTAGGCTCGTGAGCGGGCCCAGAGAGCAGCCGGACGATCCCGGACGCCCTCGGATTCGCAGGCCCAGATCGATCCCATCGACCTTCATGATCAGGAGCGCACCATGCGAGTGGGAGTCCTCACCGGAGGCGGCGACTGCCCCGGCCTGAACGCGGTGATCCGCGGCGCCGTACGCAAGGGTGTCGACACCCACGGCTTCGAGTTCGTCGGGTTCCGCGACGGCTGGAAGGGCCCGCTGGAGAACCTCACCATGCCGCTCGGCCTCGAGCAGGTGGACGACATCTTGGCCCGTGGTGGCACCATCCTCGGCTCCTCCCGCACGAACCCGTTCAAGCTCGACGGCGGCGTGGAGCGGATCAAGGACAGCCTGGCGGCGAGCGGGGTCGACGCCCTGCTCGCGATCGGCGGCGAGGACACCCTCGGCGTCGCCACCAAGCTGGCCGAGCTGGGCGTCAAGGCCGTCGGCGTCCCGAAGACGATCGACAACGACCTCAGCGGCACCGACTTCACCTTCGGCTTCGACACCGCGGTCAGCATCGCCACCGAGGCGATCGACCGGGTCCGGACCACCGCGGAGTCCCACCACCGCGTCCTGGTCATCGAGGTGATGGGCCGGCACGCGGGCTGGATCGCGCTGCACTCCGGCATGGCCAGTGGCGCCAACGTGGTGCTGATCCCCGAGGTCCCCTTCGACATCGAGGACGTCGCCGGGCTGGTCGAGAGCCGCTTCGCGACCGGGCACGCACCGCTCGTCGTCGTCTCCGAGGGCGCTGTGCCGCGGGAGGGCGGCGCGATGACTCTGCAGTCGGGCGAGGTCGACGCGTTCGGCCACGTTCGCCTCGGCGGGATCGCCGACCGGGTCGCGGAGGAGCTCGAGGCGCGCACTGGTCTGGAGTCCCGCTCCGTGGTGCTGGGCCACCTCCAGCGTGGCGGCACGCCCACCGCGTTCGACCGCTGGCTTGCCACCCGCTTCGGCCTGCACGCCAGCGACGCCATCGCCGAGGGCGACTTCGGCAAGATGATGGCGCTGCGCGGCACCGACATCGCGCGGGTGCCGCTCGCGGAGGGCACCAGCGAGCTCAAGCTGGTCACCCCGGAGAAGTACGCCGAAGCGGCCGTCTTCTTCGGCTGATCGCGTCCTCTGACGCACCGTCGGCGGATGCCGCTCGGAGGGACGCCAGCGCGTACCCTGTTCCGGTGACCATCCCCGACCTCGACACGCTGCATGCGCTCGGTCCCGCCCAGCAGCCGACCTACCCCGACCGCGCCCAGCGGGACGCGGCGGTGGCCAAGCTGCGGACCATGCCGCCGCTGGTGTTTGCGGGGGAGTGCGACGAGCTCACCGAGAAGATCGGCGCCGTCGCTCGGGGGGAGGCGTTCTTGCTCCAGGGCGGCGACTGCGCCGAGACGCTCTCGGGAGTGACCGCGGACAACGTCCGCAACAAGCTCCGGGTCCTGCTGCAGATGGCGGTGGTGCTCACCTATGCCGCGTCGGTGCCGGTGGTCAAGGTCGGCCGGCTCGCGGGCCAATACGCCAAGCCCAGGTCCTCCGACGTCGAGACCCGCAACGGTGTCTCGCTGCCGGCCTACCGCGGCGACGCCGTCAACGGCTTCGAGTTCACCGAGGAGGCGCGCCGCCCCGACCCCCAGCGGCTTCTCGACGTCTACAACGCCTCGGCGGCGACGCTGAACCTGGTGCGCGCCTTCGTCACCGGCGGCTACGCCGACCTGCGCCAGGTGCACACCTGGAACACCGACTTCGTGCGCGAGTCGCCGATCGGTCAGCAGTATGAATCGGTGGCCAACGAGATCGAGCGCGCGCTGACCTTCATGACCGCCATCGGCGCCGACCCGGACGAGTTCCACCGCGTCGACGTGCACTCCTCCCACGAGGCGTTGCTGCTGGAATACGAACACGCGATGACCCGCATCGACTCGCGCACCCAGTTGCCGTACGACGTCTCCGGCCACTTCGTCTGGATCGGTGAGCGCACCCGCCAGATCGACAACGCGCACGTCGAGCTGCTCAGCCACATCCGCAACCCGATCGGCGTCAAACTCGGTCCGGGCGTCTCGCCCGACGACGCGTTGGCGCTCGCCGCCCGGCTCAATCCGGACAACCAGGCGGGCCGGCTCACCTTCGTCACCCGCTTCGGTGCCGGTCGGATCCGCGACCTGCTGCCCGAGCTGGTCGAGAAGGTCACTGCCGCGGGTGTCGAGGTCGCCTGGGTGTGCGACCCGATGCACGGCAACACCTTCGAGGCGTCCTCGGGCTACAAGACCCGTGCGTTCGACGACGTGATCGCCGAGGTGCAGGGCTTCTTCGACGTGCACCGCTCGCTCGGCACCTGGCCGGGCGGTCTGCACGTCGAGCTCACCGGTGACGACGTCACCGAGTGCGTCGGCGGCGGTGAGGAGCTGGCCGAGATCGACCTGGCGAACCGCTACGAGACCGTCTGCGACCCTCGGCTGAACCGAGTCCAGTCGCTGGAGTTGGCCTTCCTGGTCGCGCAGATGCTCCGCTCGGCCGACCGGCGTCCGTGAGACGTTCGACGCTGGCCCGGCTGCGATGATCGACCTCCGCTCCGACACGCTCACCTCTCCTACCGAGGGGATGCGGGCCGCGATGGCCTCTGCCGAGGTCGGCGACGACGTGTACGGCGAAGACCCGACCGTGCGCGCCCTCGAGGAGCGGATCGCCGGGCTCTTCGGCCACGAGGCGGCCCTGTTCACCCCGACCGGGTCGCTGGCCAACCTGCTCGCCGTCCGATCGCTGGTGGCGGCCGGCCAGGAGGTGCTCTGCGAGGCCTCCGCCCACATCGCTCGGGCCGAGCTCGGTGCCCATGGCGCCCTGACCGGGCTGACCATGCGGACCTGGATCCACCCACGGGGCCAGATCGACCTGGACGTCGTAGGTTCCCTGCTTGCCCCCGACATGGGGCCCTTCTTCGTGCGCACCGCCGCGATCTCGGTCGAGAACACCCACAACTTCGCCGGCGGTGCGGTCCTGCCCTTGGTCGAGCTGCAGGAGCTGCGTCGGTTCGCCGACGAGGCCGGCGTGCACGTGCACCTGGACGGCGCCCGGATCTGGAACGCGCACGTGGCCACCGGAGTGCCGCTGGAGCAGTACGGCGCCGTCGCCGACGCGATGGCGGTCTGTCTGTCGAAGGGACTCGGTGCCCCGGTGGGCTCGCTGGTCCTCGGGCCCGCCGACGCGATCGCCGAGGCGCGAGTCTGGCGCAAGCGCCTCGGCGCCGGCATGCGGCAGGTCGGTGTGCTCGCCGCCGCCGGGCTCTACGCCCTCGATCACCACCTGGACCGCCTGGCCGACGACCACGAGCATGCTCGTCTGCTCGCCGAGGCCGTCGGCCTGGATCCCCAGACGGTGGACACCAACATCGTCGTCTTCGAGCGCGCCGACGCTGCCGCGTTCGTCGGCAAGGCCGCAGAGCAGGGTGTCCGGATCGCGACCGTCGGGCCGACCACCGTCCGGCTGGTCACCCACCTCGACATCACCCGCGCCGGCGCCGAGCGGGCCGCCGCGATCCTCGCCGGCCTGTGAGCCACCGTGGCAGCAGCCCGGCTCGGCCTGGATGACCGCCTGGCTCGGCGGCCACTCTGAAGGCGCTTGTCGCCAACTGAGCGTAGACTCGGGATGTGTCCATGAGTGAGTCGGAGGCTCTCGAGGCGGGGATGTCTCTGCCTGCTGACGCGCGCCGGCGGCTGGCGATCCGCCTGCTTGAAACGGTGGACCCGGACGAGGCCTTCGGTGGGGCAGCGGAGGCTTGGCTGCGCACGGAGGTGGTCGCGGCATAGGACGCCATCAAGGCAGACCCCTCGCGCGGGATCCCCGCTGAAGTCGTGCGCGCAGAGTTCGACGCAAAGTGGGCCGCCCGTTCATGACGGGCCGCAGCCCGCATCAACGACGACTCGAGAGTGGGCTTCCGGCAAGACATATGCCTCGCCGGAAGCCCGCCCGAGCGGAGTCAGCGCCGGTGACGCTGCGAGGGTGAGTACACCCCGAGGAGTGCCTTTCCGACGTTGGGCTGCGTGCGTGCCGAGGCCGGTGCCTTGCCGGGGTAGCCGGTGCCGAGCCAGTTCTTGAAGAATCCCTTGAGGTGCTTGCCGGAGATGTGTTCGGCAAGCTTGACGAACTGCGGCGTGGTGACGTTGCCGCCGGCGTGCTGCGCGGGCCAGGTCTTGAGCAGTTTGAGGAACGCCTTGTCACCGATCCGCTCGCGCAGTGCTTGGAGCGTCATGGCGCCTCGCCAGTAGACCTCGCCGTCGAAGAGGTGTGCGGGGCCAGGGGCGCCGATCGCCAGCGTCCAGAACGGATCGTCGGCCGGAATGCCGTCGAGCGAGTTGTGGAAGAGGGCGGAGGGATCCTCCAACCCCTCGTGCTCGAGCCAGAGCCACTCGGCGTAGGTGGCGAAGCCTTCGTTGAGCCAGATGTCTTGCCAGCGACCCAGGGCCAGGCTGTTGCCGAACCACTGGTGGGTGAGCTCGTGGGCAATGGTGTAGTTGGCCTGGACCTCGTCCTCGAACACCCAGGGGGCGTAGAAGGGGCGGGTCTGGTTCTCCAACGCCCAGCCGAGGTCGATGTTGTCGACGATCGCGCCCGCTTCCTTCCACGGGTAGGGCCCGAAGTAGGAGGAGAGGACGGAGATGATCTCGGGTTGGCGTGGCAGTGTGGCGTCGATGGTGGTGCCGAGCGGCTCCGGCCCCCGCTTGGTGGCGATCCAGGTGTTCTCGTTCGTCCCGTCCGGCGGCTTCGGTGTCTTCCAAGCGCCGAGCCCGTGCTCGAAGGAGGTGTCGGCGGCGGTGCCCGGCGCGTTCACCTGGTCGAGGGCGACGCCGTTGAGCTGCCAGCCCGGGTCGGAGGCGTAGGTGATGGCTACCTTGACCGACTGTCCGTTGTAGGCGGAGAGGTCGAAGGACCACTTCTCCCAGCCGTCGCTGGCTCCGCTGGCGGCCCACCACTTGCCGGTCGTCCCCGAAGGCTCGCACTGTGCGTCGTCGCCGGGGTCGGTGAGGTAGTGCTTGAGGAACGGATGGACCACCGAGAGCACGTTCGCGCACGTCTCCAGACTGGTGTCTTGGCTGGTCGCACCGCCGGCCTCTGGCTGCGTGGTCCACTTCTGGGTGCCGACGGGCGCCGCCTCGACGAACACGTAGTCGAAGTCGGGTTCGGTGTCTCGGTTGATCTTGAACGACAGCGTCGAGTCGCCCGGGGTGGGGGTGAGAGTGGTCTGCAGCCGCTTGTAGGACGCGTCGGCCTTCTGGGACCAGGCGAACTTCGAGCCGTGGGTCGCGGTCACGACCGGGTCGTAGAAGGACGGGTCGACCGCGTCGAGGTAGTGGATGCCGCGGACGGTCCGTTGCGAGATGTTGAACTGGCCGATCGCCACGGTCGCCAGGTAGGACGCCATCGGGTCGGTGGCCCGCCACCGCCAGGTGGTCGTCTTCGCAGAGGTTCGCTTTCCGAGCAGGGTGCCGTTGGAGATCGCCTCGACGCCCTTCGGCACGGTGACCGTGATGCCGTACGACGCCTTGTCCAGCGGGTGGTCGTTGACCGGGAACCACGTGGACGCGACGAACGGCTGGCCCGAGGCCAGCGCGCCGTCATCGGTCTGGAAGAAGCCGCCCTCGCCCAGCGCTTCGTTGGTGATCAGGCGGGGTACGCCGTCGTACGTCACGACCGTCGTGAAGCGCTGTCCCCTGCGCAGCGCCGAGCGCGGTGTGACGATGAGCTCGTCCCCGTGTCGCTGGTACGACGCCGGGTGGCCGCCGACGGTCAGTGACCGGATCTTGAGTCCGTGGAAGTCGAGGTTGAACCGGGACAGGCTCTGAGTGGCCTTGGCGCTGATCCTCGCCTTGCCGTGGAGAACTCCGCTCTTCGGTCGGTAGTCGAGCGCCAGGTCGTAGTGCTTGACGTCGTACCCCCCATTGCCCGCAAGCGGGAAGTACGGATCACCGATCCCGGCAGCGCCCGGTCTGGGTTTCGCATCGTGCGCCGACGCGTCACCGGCGGCCACCAGTGGTGCGGTGGCAGCGAGGACGGCGGTGGCGGCAAGAACGGTGAACGACCGAGCAGTAGACCCACCGGACATGACCCCTCCTCTGGGTTACGGGTTCGCTGACCAGCAAACCCAGGGCCACCTGCTCGTCGCATCCGTGGTTTCCCTTAACTTCTCGCAGATGTTTCTCGGCGACGAGACGTTGCGGATCCGTTGGATGAGAGCGGCCTGGATCCGGTTGCGGCCACTATCCTCATGCCATGGAGGGCTCTGACGCGGCCGGCGTGCTGGCCGCTGCCTTTCTGCGTGAGCAGCTCACGCTGAGACCCGACCAGGCCGAGCGGGTTTGCGCGGCGGCCGCGTCGCTGCTCAAGCGGTCTGCACCCGAGGAGCGGACCGAGGCAGCGTTCGTCGCCGACGCCGTGGCAGGTGTGGTAGGTATCCGCAGCGGGGTGCCTGGTGCGGTCGATCAACTGGAGCGCGCAGCGGCGGCGCATCGCGACGAGGTCCGGCTGCACGAGGACGTGCGCCTGTCTGCCCTGGCGGCACTGGTGGCCCTCGGTCTGACCCGCCCCCAGGACGTGCGCCCTGCGCTGGGGAGCCATATCGACCTCCCCGACGATGAAGGAGCCGCGGACGACCCGGGGGTGCCGCTGGCCGAGCTGGCGTGGCTCGTCGGGGTCGCCGATGTCTGGATCGGCGATATCCCGCGCGGGATTCCGATGCTGGAACGGGCCACGGCTCTCTCGACGGATCAGCCGGTGGTCGCCGCGCTCTCTCACATGCTGCTCGGCAAGGCGCTGGCCTGGCGGGGCGATGTCGTGGGTGCGCGGCTTCACCTGGTGGCGGCGCGTGAGCTTGCCGCCGGCAGCGACGCTGTCGAGCTCGGCAACGGTCATCTCGAGTGTTCTGTCTATGTGCCGCTCGTGGTCGGCGACGACGAGGGCTTCGTGGCGATCCTCGAACTGCTGGCCACACCGGGGCGTGGACGCTTGTCCGGGCTGGGTCCGGAGTATCGGCTCGAACTGGCCACCGCCGTTGCCGTGGCCGGAGATCACACCCGGGCGAGGCAGCTGGTCGCCGATCTGCACGATCCTCTCTTCGCCGGTCGCCCTGTCCCCGCGCTGGTTCGCGCGTGGGCCGATTGGGTCGGCGACCTGGACTCTGCCCAGGCGGCCGCGGAAGCGGAACTCCTCGCCAGCTCCGCGACGCTGCCCGCAGAGCGGTCCACCGCAGCCCGGCTCGCCTGGCTCCTCGGCAGTCACGCTGCCCGGCAGGGTCGCCGCCGCGACGCGATCCGACTCCTCGAGTCGGCCGGGGAGCGGTTCACGGCGATGGGCGCGCTCGGCTATGTCCGACGCATCGAGCGCGAGATCGCGCAACTGGAGCATCCGTGCACGGCGCCGATCGACCGACCCGACGGCGTGACGGTCCGGCGCGGCGACCTGGCGACGCTCACTCCTGCCGAGCGACGAGTCGCCGAAGCCGTCAGTGGCGGGCTCTCCAACCGCGAGGTCGCCGAGCTGCTGGTGCTGTCCGAGCGCACGGTCGAGGCTCATCTGTCCTCGATCTTTCGCAAGCTCGGTGTCCGGAACCGCACCCAGCTGGCTGTCCGCATCTGACGAGACGAGGGCGGGCGTGCTGGCGCCAGGCCCTCAGGTCACCTTGTCACGCCACCCTGTCACGTCACCGCGCCGGCACTGGCCACTGCGAGGCGTCCACCCGGCCGACCATGCCGGGCAGCTGCCGGACGGCCTGGGCGAGGGCGCGAAGGTCGCTGTCGACGAGCGCTTGGGCGCCGTCCACCAGGGCGGTCTCCGGGTGCGGGTGCACGTCGACGATGACACCGTCGGCGCCGACCGCGATCCCGGCCCGAGACAGCGGCACGATCAGGTCCTTGCGACCGGCAGCGTGGGAGGGATCGATGATCACGGGCAGATGACTGGTCGCCTGGACGACCGGGACGGCCGAGATGTCGAGCGTGTTGCGGGTGGCCGGCTCGAAGGTCCGGATCCCGCGTTCGCACAGCACCACGTCGAGATTGCCGCGCTGGGCGATGTACTCCGCCGCCATCAGCCACTCCTCGATGGTCGCGGTCATCCCGCGCTTGAGGAGCACCGGCTTGCCGGCCCGCCCGACCGCCTGCAGGAGGCCGAAGTTCGCCATGTTGCGGGTGCCGACCTGCAGCATGTCGGCGTGCTCGGCCACCACCTCGACGTCGCGCGCGTCGACCACCTCGGTGACGACCGGCAGGCCGGTCTGCCGCCGAGCCTCGACAAGGATCTCCAGGCCGGCGACCCCGAGGCCCTGGAAGGCGTACGGCGACGTGCGCGGCTTGTAGGCACCGCCCCGGATCAACGTCGCGCCGGCCGCCTGAGCCATCCGCGCTGCCTCGAGGGTCTGGTCGAGCGTCTCGACCGCGCAGGGGCCGGCGATGAAGGTGAAGGTGTCCGGACCGATCGGCACCGGCCGATCGGTGCCGACCCACACGGTCGACCGCTCCGGATGGTGTTGACGGCTGACCAGCTTGTAGGGGTCGGAGATCCGATGGACATCGGCCACGCCGGGCAGCGCGCGCAGGTTGAGCCCGTGGAAGGAGTCGATGTCACCGACCAGGCCGATGATGGTGCGCACCACCCCGGCGGAGACGAACGCTTCGCCTCCCACTTCTTCCACGCGGGCGACGACCCGCGCAACATCCTCCTCGGTGGCCCCGGGGGCCATCACGACGACCATGGTTCTCCTCTTTCATCGACGGCCGCTGCCGAGTCGGACATGACGAACGCCCCGGACCGGCGGCCGGGGCGTTGGGTGAAGGGTGTGGTCAGCGACCGCCCTGCCCGGAAGCTTCCCGGCAGGCGGCCAAAGTAGTCCTTGCGACGCACACCAGAGACGGTAGCCACTCCGTGGTTGCCGCCGGCCTCGGCGTCCACGATCCGGTCGACGATCCGGACCATTCTGGGGGTCTGGCAAGGGACTGAAGCCCCCAAGTGGTCCGAATCGGCGGCGGACAGGACCTAGCCGGGTAGGGAGCGTCAGACGGTGAGGTGGGTGACCTCGGCCTCCACCCGGCGACGAGGAAGCAGCTCGACGAGCAGCATGGCGGCGAGGACTAGGACGCCACCGACGAGCATCCGTCTCGTGGCGTGCTCGCCGCCGAACAGGACGGCGAAGAGGGCCGCGAAGACGGGCTCCATGGCCATGATGATCGCGCTCCGGGTGGCGGGCAGATGCGCCTGTGCCCAGGTCTGTCCGAGGAGGGCGAGCGCTCCGGCGAAGACGGCCATGTAGATCAGCCGCGCCCAGTCGGCGGCGTGGGTCGGCATCGCGACGCCGTCGGGGACGGTTGCCACCCAAGCAACCACCGCGATCACGGCGAGCTGCACGACGGACATCCCGATCGCCAGCTCCGGCTTGGACCATGCGCCCAGCCCGACGATGTGACCGGCGTACAGCACCGCCGAGACCAGGACCAGCGCCTCGCCGTAGCCGATGGAGAACCCGTCGAGCGTGAGCACCGCAAGGCCGACCATGGCCAGGGCTACCGCGAACCAGGTCCAGCCGCCGATCCGCGTGCGCAGGATGAGCGCTGCCAGCACCGGGGTGAGCACGACGTACATCCCCGTGATGAACCCAGCCACGCTCGCCGGGGTCAGGTCGAGACCGGCGGTCTGGATGATCTGGGCAACCCCGTAGAGCAGCCCCAGCACCACCGCGTGACGAAGCGACTCCCGAGACAGCCTGGTCAACGACCGGGGCGCCAACGCTGCGACGAAGAAGGCACCGATGGTGAAGCGCACGGCGAGGTAGTCCAGCAGGGACATCCGCTCGAGCAGGTCCTTGGTCATGAAGAACGTCGACCCCCACGCGGCGGTCACGCCGAGCAGGGTGAGGGTCGCGAGCAGCGCCATCCGTCGCTCGCGGGTCAACGCGGTGTCTCTGCGGTTCTGCCGGTGGCACCGCGCCGGGCTCGCGCCCGCAGTCGCTTGAGCACCGGGATGTCGCCGTCGTCGCGGCCCCGCGATCCCGGTGTCTCCAAGATGAACGGAACCCCGTCGGTGGCCGGGTGGGCGAACAGCTCGATGAACGCACCGGTGCCGATGTGGCCGGCGCCGATCCGCTCGTGCCGGTCGCGTGCAGACCCGCGCACGTCGAGTGAGTCGTTGGCGTGGATGAGGCGCAGTCGGCCGGCGCCGGCGACCTCGTCCAGCTGATCGAGTGCGGCGGTTGCGCCGCCCGGCTCGTCCAGCGGTGCCCCCGCGGCGAAGGCGTGGCAGGTGTCCAGGCAGATGCCGACCTTGGGGTGGTGGTCGAGGGCGGCGAGATAGGGCTCGAGGTCTGTGATGCCTGCGCACAGGGAGCGGCCCTGTCCGGCCGTGGGCTCGAGAAGCAGCCAAGGGTCGCCCTCGGCCAGTCCGTCCAGGATCGGCAGAAGCCCCTCGCGCACGCGCAGCAGCGCCGCGAGGCGACCTTCGTCCCCGGGCGACGGATCGACGTACGAACCTGTGTGCACGACGACGCCCTCGGCTCCGAGGGCAGCGGCCCTGGTCAGGTTGTGCGCGACGCTTGCGACGGACCGGCGGTAGGTGTCCGGAGTGGGCGAGCCGGGATTGACGAGGTACGGCGCGTGCACGAAGACTCGCCAACCTCGCCGGGAGCAGGCATCCCGGAATGCCTGATCCTGCCGTGGGTCACCGGCCGTCAGCGCCCAGCCCCGCGGATTGCCGGCGAAGATCTGGAGCGTTTCGCAGTCGAGCTCCTCAGCCTGCGCCACGGCGCCGGCGACCAGTCCGCGGCCGACCAGGACATGGGTGCCGATCGGGTTGCGACCAGCGGCAGGGCTGACCCGTCCGGCCATCAGACCTGGTCCGGCCACACAGCGGCAACGACGACGACAGAACTGATCTCCACAGGACAGGAGTCAGATCTTGTAGAGGGTGATCGTGCTGCCCTTGGGAGCGGACGAGCCGGCAGGCGGGTCGGTGCTCTTGACCAGATCCCAGCCGAGATAGTCGTCGGCCTTCTTCACCTTGACCTCGAAGCCGAGATCGATCAGCGTCTGCTTGGCCTGGTCCACCGGGGTCGCCAGCACGCCGCGGCGAGGGATCTCGATCATCTCCGGGCCCTTGGAGACGACCAGGGTGACCTTGTCGCCGAGGTGGAGCGGGCCGCTGGTGGGGGACTGCGAGATCACGTAGCCCTCCGGGATCGTGTCGGAGTATTCCTCCGCGCTGTCGTCGACCTTCAGCCCCTTCTCGGTCAGTGCCGCCTTGGCGTCAGAGGCCGGCTTGCCGGTCCAGTCGATGAAGTTGATCGGCCGGCGTCCCTTCGAGACGACCAGGTCGACCTCGCTGTCCGTCTTGAGCTTGACGCCTCGCTTCGGTGTGCTCGAGATGACGCGACCCTTCGAGACCGTCTCGCTGAAGACGAACTTGCTCTTGCCGAACGTGAGGTGACTCTCGGCGATCCGGTCCTGGGCCTTGTCCTCGGTCAACCCGATCAGCTTCGGCACGCGGTAGCGCTCCTTGCCCAACGAGATCGTCAAGGTGATCGTGCTGCCGCGCAGGATCTTGGCGCCAGCCTTCGGGTCGCTCTCGACCACCTGCCCCTTGGGCACCTCCTCGGAGTAGACCGGGTCGGTCTGCTCGACGTCGAGTCCGGCCTTCTCGAGCTTCGCGATCGCCTCTGCCTCCGGCAGGTTCAACACTCCGGGGGCGGTGGTGTAGCGCCCGATGCCGAACCACCAGGCGCCGGTCGCCGCGCCCGCGATGAGCAGGACCGCGAGTGCGACCAGGAGTGGCCCGCGCCAGCGGTGCTTGCGGCGCTGCTTGGGAGGAGCCGGTGGTCCGGTCGGCGGGGGCGGGCGCACCCCGGTCGCTGCGGGCGTTGCACTGGCCCAGGTGTCCGGGTCGGGGTGCGCACCGAAGTTGCTGATCGGCGTGGTCGCCTCGGCGTGGCCGGTGCTCGGGTCCCACGTCTCGGGCCTCGGCCCGCCCCACTGGGCCAGGTCGTCACGTGGTCGGGTCATGCCCTCCTCGTCGGCGAACAACGGATAGTTGCCGCTGGCGCCGTCCCCCACCGGGTAGGCCCCCGCCTGCGCGCCCGCCTGCTCGACCGGGACGAAGGCGGCAGCCAGCTCGTCGTCGGGGATGTCGTCGGCTGAGAAGGAGAAGGAGAACGGTGCGTCGTCTCCGTGATCGCTCTCCTGGTCGTAGGGCACGTCCGGGTTGTACGCCGCCGCCGCTGCCGCGACGGCCGCGCCCGTGGCGACGCCACCGAGCGCCGACCCGCCGCGAGCCACGTCGTGCCCGTCGTCTTCGGGCTCCTCGTCCGCCCAGGCGTCCTGCGGGTCATCGCTATCGCCGGAGACGTCGCCAGGGATGTCGTCAGTCTCCGGCACGATCGGCAGGGAGGGCTGGGTGTCGTCGGGTGTGGGCGCCTCGTCGGACACGGCGCGGCTCTTGATCGGCGTCAGGTCGGCGACCAACTCGGGATCGTCCACCACACCTTCCGCCAGCGCCTGAGCCACCCGACGCACCTGGTGCAGCAGCACCGTGGCATCGGCGGGGCGCAGGGTCCGCACGCGGCTGGTGGCGCGCGCGACCAGCGCGTCGACGTACGCCGGAACTCGAGGAGCCAGCTCCGACGGCGGGGGAACGTCTTCGTGGACGTGCTT
Source organism: Nocardioides sp. (assembly GCF_047602075.1). GTDB lineage: Bacteria > Actinomycetota > Actinomycetes > Propionibacteriales > Nocardioidaceae > Nocardioides. The sequence continues at coordinate 1,168,842 of NZ_JASGIF010000001.1, read as the reverse complement.
GTAGGCCACCTGGATCGGGGTCTCGCCGTCATGCGGCTTCACCCCGGTGAGCATTTCGTAGAGCATCACGCCCGCGGCGTACACGTCGGCACGAGCGTCGGCTCGCCCGTCGACCACCAGCTCGGGGGCGAGGTAGGACACGGTGCCGATCAGGACGCCGCCGGTCGCGGTGTGCTGGGTGTCGGCGGAGACGGCCTTGGCCAAGCCGAAGTCGGCGACCTTGATCCGACCGTCCTCGGCGATCAGGACGTTCTCCGGCTTGATGTCGCGGTGGATCAGGCCCGCCCGATGCGCGGCGGCCAGCGCGGCCACGATCGGTTCGAAGAATGCCAGCGACCGGGCCGGAGAGAGAGGCGCCTCCTCACGGATCACGTCGCGCAGCGTGTGCCCCTCGATGAGTTCCATCGCCAAGAAGACCACGCCATTGTCGTCGCCCTGGTCGTAGACGGCGACCACGTTGGGGTGCGAGATCCGGGCGGCGGCATGGGCCTCGCGGACGAAGCGCTCCGCGAACTCGCCGTTGTCGCCGAGTCCGGCATGCATCACCTTGACGGCCACGGTGCGGTCCAACCGCAGGTCGGCAGCCTCGTAGACGCTGGCCATCCCACCCCGGGCGATGCGCGTGCCGATCCGATAGCGCCCGTCCAGGATGCGCCCGATCAGGGGGTCGTTGAAGTCACCACCGAGCGGCCCAGCGCCGCCGTGTGGCGGCTGGGCTCCGTCGTCTCGTTGCACGCTGTCGACCTCCGGGCTCCGGACCGGGGAGGGTTCCGGACCCCTCATGGTACGGATCGGGGCGCTTTTCGGCCCAGCCAGCGTCTCGGCGTGGCGCGATGTGGTCCTCGTGGGCTGCGGCCCGTGTCCGACTCGCGAGGCTGCCGATGGTGCCTGGCCTGAGAGTGTCACAGTGGGGCCATGACCACGTATTCACCTCAATCGCCTGACCTGGCGGCCCTGGTCGAGGACTGGCTGGACTGGTCCGAGGCAGCGGCGCTGCTCGGGGTGACCCCCGCCAAGGTGCGGACCATGATCCGCGACCACGAGCTCGCTGCAGCCGCGCCCCACTCCGACAGCGGGCTGAGAGTGCCGGCCGCCTTCCTGCAGGACGGACTGGTGGTCAAGGGGCTCCCGGGCCTGCTCACCGTGCTTCACGATGGCGGGTACGACGACCGCGAGGCGATCGAGTGGATCTTCACCGACGCCGACCTCCCCGGTCGGCCGATCGATGCCCTGCGGGAGAACCGCGGCTCCGAGGTCAAGCGTCGAGCCCAGGCGCTCGCGTAGGGGTCGTCAAGCCCGACTGGACCGTCCATATCCAGAGTGCCGAGTGTGCTCTAGTGTCGGACGTGAGAGATCACGAGCAGCCGTGGGAGGGGATCGACCGATGAGTGGACTCGCTGCACTCCTGGCCGGACGCAAGGATGCCGGCATCTACACCTGGCACGGCGCCTTCGGCGCCGCCGACGTCAAGCACACGGTGGAGCATGCCGGCTGGCACTTCGCCTACGTCGACGGGTGGCATGGCGACACCAAGCGTGAGTTCATGGAGGACATCGGCGAGGCCCTGCACTTCCCTGATCACTTCGGCAAGAACTTCGATGCGCTGGCCGACTGTCTGCGTGGTGTGAGCTGCGGCGAGGGCCACGGCACGCTGCTCCTCTGGGATGGCTGGGGCCCGTTCGCCCGCCACGAGGAGGACTCCTTCGACAAGATCGTGAAGGTCCTCGGCGAGCGGGTGGCGATCGCCGACGGCGGCGCCTTCGCCGTCCTGATGCGCGGCGAGGGCCCCGAGATCTCGGGGCTGCAAAGCCTCGACTGAGACCCGCTAGCGCCGCGCAGCTGTGGTGGCGCTGACCCGTCTGCCGCGGTGCTGTAGTGGGTTAGGACCCAGTATTCAGGGCACTTTGCCACCATAGGACCGCGGGAGACGCACGAAGACCGCGGCAGTCTCACCCGGCGCGCTGGGTGGTGGCGGCGGCGAGGTCGCGGAGGACGGAGCGGGCGCCGTCGTCGATGCGAGCGCGGTCGAGGGCGGAGAGGGCGAGGGCGCTCAGCCGGTCGATGACCTGCTCGACCTGGGCACGGGCGCCCGAGGAGTCGATGATGTCGCGCAGTCTGGCGACGGCGGCGTCGTCGAGGGGGTGGCCGAGGGAGTCGTCCAGCAACCGGGCCGCCGCCGGGGGAGCAGCGTCCAGAGCCAACGCCACCAACACAGTCCGCTTGCCCTCGACCAGGTCGTCGCCGGCCGGCTTGCCGGTGGTGGTCGGATCGCCGAACACACCGAGCAGGTCGTCTCGGAGTTGGAACGCCTCTCCGAGCGGCAGCCCGAAGGCGGCCAGGTCGGCAACCACCTCGGGGCTTGCGCCGGCAAGGGCGGCGCCGACGTGGAGGGGACGCTCGACGGAGTACTTCGCCGACTTGTAGCGCAGCACCGTCATCGCCGCATCGACGTCCGCGGCTCCGCGCGCCTGGACCGAGACGTCCATGAACTGCCCGGCGATGACCTCGGAGCGGGTCAGGTCGAAGACCGCGAGCGCCGGCTCGACTCGATCCAGCGGGAGGCCGCAGCGGCGCAGCAGTTCGTCGGCCCACGAGAGCACCAGATCACCGAGCAGGATCGCCGCCGCGGCGCCGTACTGCTCGGACCTGCCGGACCAGGCGCTCCCGCGGTGTCGTGCGGCGAAGGTCCGATGGGTGGTGGGGCGGCCACGTCGGGTGTCGGAGGCGTCCATGTAGTCGTCATGCACGAGTGCGCTCGCGTGCAAGAGCTCCAGCGAGGCACACGCGCGCAGGAGCGCCCGCGCCTCGTCGCCTCCCGGGGTGGGGTCGACGGCGCGATAGCCCCACTGGCAGAACGCCGCCCGCAGCCGCTTGCCTCCCTTGACCGAGACCCGCGCCTCCTCCAGCAGCCTGGCCGCGTCATCGCCGAGCGGAGCCAGTCGCTGCTGCTGTTCGTCGACGAACTCATCGAGGGCTCGCTGCACCCGCTCGCGGAAATCGGCCTGGTCCCAGGAGGCCGCGTGCGACGCAGGGATGCTCACTCGCGTGAGCCTATCCAGTGGACACCGAGGGTCCGTCGGGAGTACGCCGCCTACTCTCGTGGCCATGACGGCGGGGCACGGCGACCGGATCGGCGAGCTGGTCCGTGGGCCTGACCTCTCCATCTCCTTCGAGTTCATGCCGCCACGCGACCAAGCGGGCGCGGAGCAGCTCTGGCAGGCGATCCAGGAGCTCGAGCGGGTGCAGCCGACGTTCGTCTCGGTGACGTACGGCGCGGGCGGGACCACCCGGGACACCACCGTCGAGATCACCGGGCGGATCGCGCGGGAGACCTCGCTGCGCGCGATGGGTCATCTGACCTGTGTCGGCCACACTCGAGCCGAGCTGATCGACGTGCTCGACGCCTATACCGCTGTCGGCGTCGACAACATCCTGGCGCTACGCGGCGACCCGAAGGAGGGGCCGCGGGCGCCGTGGACGTCCACCGAGGGAGGCCTGACCCGCGCCTGTGAGCTGGTCGAGCTGGTTCGGGAGGTGGGGGACTTCAGCGTGGGCGTTGCGGCCTTCCCCGAGGGACATCCCTCGGCGGAGTCCCTCGACGCGGATGCTCGGGTGCTCGCTGCGAAGGCCGCTGCGGGTGCGGAGTTCGCGGTGACCCAACTGTTCTTCCGGGTCGAGGACTACCTCACCCTGGTGGGGAGGGTGCATGCCCTCGGCGTGGACATCCCGATCCTGCCGGGCATCATGCCCATCACGAATCTCGGCTCGATCAACCGGATGGCCGAGCTGTCCGGTGCTGTGATCCCGGCCGAGGTGCTGGCTCGGTTCGACGGGCTGTCGGAACCCGCCGACGTACGCCGTGTCGGTGTCTCGGTGGCCACCGAGCTGTGCCGCCGCCTCCTTGACGCCGGTGCCCCCGGTCTGCACTTCTTCACCCTCAATCGCTCCCGCGCGACGCTCGAGATCTTCGAGGGACTGCAGCTCAGACCCGGCTGATCGGGTCTCGGTTCGGCCAGCCTCTCTATCGTGGCCGCCGTGAAGAGAACAGTGACGGTGACAGGACATGGGGCTGCGACCGCTACCCCGGACACGGCGGTGGTGAGCGTCTCGGCCAGCTATCGCGCCGCGGGGGTGTCGCAGGCGGTAGCCGGCGTCGCGTCGGCAACGGAGGCGATGGTGGCCGTGGCCCGCGAGCACACCGAGTTGCGACGCACCACCTCGTCCGGCTTCAGCGTGTGGCCGGCGCATGACCAGCAGGGCCGGCCGGACGGCTTCGAGGCCCGGCACGGCCTGCGCGTCGTGCTGCCGGACCTGGACACCGCTGGCGAGTTTCTCGGCGCCTTGGCCGAGGCCGTCGGTGATCGGCTCATCGTCGAGTCGGTCGCTCTGGAGGTCGCGGAGACCGGTGCCGCCCTGACAGCGGCGCGCGAGGCGGCGTACGCCGATGCCCGCGACCGGGCCGCCCACCTTGCCAGTCTGGGCGGCAAGACGCTGGGGGAGTTGCGCGCAGTCGAGGAGAGCGGAGCCACGCCGGGTGTGCCGGTCGGCGTGGCACGGATGGCTGCTGCCAAGGACACGTCCTTCGCGCCTGGCGAGGCATCGATCACCACGTCGGTCACCGCCACCTGGCTCCTCGAGGACTGAGCCCCGACGCCCTGGACGGTCAGCGCGACACGCCGTGACTTGTGACGGGTGTGACCGGCAGCGTCGCGATGGCCCAACTGCTGCTGCGCGCCCACCCTGACCTGACCATCCGCAACAGGTACGGCAGGTGTCGCTGAATCCGGCCAGCGAACGCGGGCAGAGAGCCTACCTGCGCCGGGCCGCCCACTCGGGCATCGACGCCAACCATGTCTGCGATCTCCGGTCCGAGCGCAGGCTCCGCGGTGGGTCAGTCGGCCGGACCCACCACCTGGGCGACCAGCGCTGCGGACAGCCCGACGAAGGGGACGCCGGCTCCGGGAGTGGCATGTGCCCCAGCGCAGTAGACCCCAGTGATCGGGGTGCGTGGCCCGAGCCGATGCCGCACCGTCTCGCGACCCTGCCACCGGACTCCCCACGGTGAGCCGGACCAGCGCTCGCGCTGCTCTCCAGGAGTGACCTCGATGCGGGTGAGCACACGGTCGCGCAGCTCGAGGCCACGCTCGGCCAGCAACGCCAGCGGGTCGGCCACGTTGCCTCCGCGCAGCTCGATCGTCACGGCCGCCTGCCCCGATGCTGCCGCGAGCCCCTGCCCCAGGGAGACCATCGGGTCGCCGTGCCAGACGGTGACGCCTGTCGCGGCCTCCGCTAGCTCGGAGGCCTCTGCCAGACCGAGGTGAACCAGGTGGGCCGGATCGACCGGCCGGGTCCGGGCGACGTACGACGACAGTGCAGGTAGCCGGCCGGGGTCGACGGCGCAGACCACCACGTCGGCGTCCAGCAGTCCAGCGCTCGTCGCCACCGCAGCTGCCCGACCGTTCCGCACCACGATGTCGGTCGCCGTCGTGGACAGATGGACGCCGACGCGGCGGGTCTGCAGGCGCGCGACAAGAGCGTCGGCAAGGGCGGGGAATCCGCCAGCCACGCGCCAGCCGCCGAAGCGCTGCTCGACGAAGGGCCAGATCGCCATCCAGGCGGGCACCCGGCGCGGATCCTGCCCGGCCTCCACCAGGGGATAGGCGGCCAGCGCCCGCAGCCGAGGGTCGCCGAGTTCACGGAGCCGGGCGTGCATGCTTCGTCGGGTGGCGAGTCGTCGTCGCAACGCCGGCGGGCCGCTGGTCACGTCCCAGGGACGCTCCAGATAGTCGCGACGCACCAGTTCCCAGTCGTCGCCCAGCTCGTCGACGTGACGGAGCCAGCGCTCACCGAGACCCGTCCCCAACTCCTCGACGGCGCGCAACTGCGCCGCCCGGGAGCCACCGGGCAACCGCACCGTCGACCCGTCAGGGAAGTGGTGCTCCCGGATCACCTCGAGCGGAACCAGCTCGATCTCACGCTCCAGTGGCCGTCCGGTCTTGCGGAAGAGATCGCGCAGCACCGCAGGCAGCAGGGTCGTCGACGGTCCCCAGCGGAAGCCTCCGCTCACGACCGCCGCGGTCAGAGCGCCGCCCAACTGATCGCTGGCCTCGACCAGCTCGACGGCGTGGCCGAGCTTGGCCAGTCGCGCGGCGCTGGCCAAGCCACCCAGGCCGCCGCCGATCACCACCACACGAGCCACCCGGGTGACCTTACGGCGCGTCGGCCGATCGTCGCGCGAAGGGCTGGCGAGGGCTCAGTGCCGATCCGCGCGCCGGAGCGGTCAGCCCGTCGGCTGGGGGGTGCTCCTGCCCTTCCAACGCCGCCAGCCGCGTCGCACCACCTTGGCGAGGAAGTAGAGCACCACCAGGCCCGCGACGAGGAGGACAGCTGCGATGGCAGCCGCTGCCTGCGGGTGCTCGATCGCGAAGGCCACCACCCCCACCACCGCTACGTCCTCGGCGACGCTCGCGCCGACGTTGGTGACCGGCTCCGGCGAGGAGTTGATGGCGAGCCTGCTGCCGGACTTCACCAGGTGCGAGAGCAACGCCGTACCACCCCCGACGACGCCGAGGACCGCCTGCTGCAGCGTGGAGGCGTCGCCGGCGAGGAGGACGCCGATGACGGCGCCCGCGGTCGGCCGGATCGCCGTAGAGATCGCGTCCCAGGTGGAGTCGATGAACGGGATCTTGTCGGCCACGAACTCCATCACGTAGAGGAAGGCGGCTGCCGCCAGCACATCCCATCGGCCGAGCACGTCGGGGATCTCCGCGGAGGGCTGGACCCGCTCGGCGATCCCGAGCACGAGCACGACCAGGTAGGCATTGATGCCGCTTGCCCATCCGCTCGAGAAGACCATGGGGAGCGCGTCCACGGCTTCAGCATAGAGATCGGTGTCCGCGCAGTGGGGGATCCATCGGACGCCAAGCGGGGGACGGGCTAAGTACCTGTACGGATGCCGCACCCGGGCGAGTGTTGGCAAGGTAATGCGCGGCGGTCATCGCACCGCTTGCGCAAGGCCCGGTTCCGATGTCACGGGGGTGGTCGGAACCGGGCCTCGGCGCGTCTGGGCCATCGACCTAGGTGACGTCGATCTCGGTGGCGCCGGTGAGGGAGACCAGTTCGTCGAAGGTGGTGGAGAAGACGGCGGCTGGGTGACCTGCAGCGGCCCAGACCACGTCGTACTTCCGCAGCCAGGAGTCGATGTAGGTCGGCACCGGTGCGGGATGCCCGATCGGGGAGACACCACCGATGACCTGTCCGGTGTGCTCGCGGACGAACTCCGGGTCGGCCCGCCGAAGCGCGTCCACGCCGACCAGTGCCGCAGTCTTGGCTACGTCGACGCGGTGCCCGCCGGAGGTGAGGATCAGCACCGGGGCTCCGTCCGCGTCGAAGAGCAGGCTGTTGGCGATGGCGCCGACCTCACAGCCCAGCGCTTCGGCGGCCAGTGCCGCGGTGTGAACCGAATCTGGCAGGATCACGATGTCACCGGTGCCGCCCCGGGTGGAGTGCTCAGCGCGGAACCTGGCGATGGCGGGGTGTTCGCTCGTCATGGCAGGGACCCTAGACGAGGCGGCGGCACGGCCAACTGGCCCCACCGGTGGTGTGTTGAAGAGAGGACAGGTGACGGCAGTGGTGCCCGCGTCGGTGGTCCGAGCGGTCTGGTTGGTCTGGGCATTGATCGCCTGGTCGGGTCTGATCGCCCTGCTGACCGTGGTGTTCGACGACCGGCTGGTCTCGACTTGGGCCAAGGGGAACCCGACCGCAGCCCCGATCCTGAAGGAGCGTGGGCTCGACGGTCTCAAGGAGAGCTCGATCAACATCCCGCACTTCGCGGCGGTGGCGATCGTGCTGTTCGTGGTGTTCGCTGCCCTGGCCGGGGTGTTGGTGGCCTTCTTCCGGGCCGGCCACCGGTGGGCGCGGGTCGTGCTCACCGCCACGGTGGTGTTGATGGCCTTCTCGACCCTGGTCGGCATCCGCCGCGACCTGCCGGCGCTCTTCGTCGTCTTGTCCATGGGCGCGCTCCTGCTCTCCGTCGCACTGCTGGTGATGCTGTGGCACCGAGACACCAGCGCCTTCTTGCGGGCCGCGCTGCCACCTCCTCCCGAGCCCGCTTCCCATCCGGAATAGGCGGTCTACTCGGCGCGGGCCGCCCCTCAACTAGGGTTGCGACATGGCGACGGGAACCGACCGGCCGGCCGAGCGCCGCGGGGCAGTGCGCACCGGCGTGGTCTGGGCTGCCGTCTCGGCTGCACTCGGCGAGCCGGGCGCCTTCGCGGGTGACCGGGCCCGCGTGGTCGACATCGGCGGCGGCACCGGTGGGTTCGCCGTCTCGCTGGCCGAGCTCGGTCATCGGGTGCTCGTGGTCGACCCGAGCCCGGATGCGCTCGCTGCGCTGTCGCGGCGCGCCTCGGAGAGCGGGGTCACCGACCTGGTCACCGGGGTGCAAGGCGATCTCGCCGGCCTGGGGGAGCTGGTTCAGGGTGAGGCGGACTTCCGAACCGGCGCGGATCTGGTCCTGTGTCACGGCGTCCTCGGCGTCGTCGACGACCCGGCTGCGGCACTGGCGACCACCTATGCCGCGTTGCGCCCGGGCGGGCTGCTGTCGCTGCTCGTCGCCCAGCGGTACGCCGCCGTCGTGGCCCGCGCCATGGCCGGCCACTTCCAGGCCGCCCGCGACCTGCTCGACGCCGGCGACGACTCGATTCGGACGGGCCATCGCTACACCGTCGACGAGATCCGTGCGCAGGTGACCGCCGCCGGTTTGGAGGTCACCGCGATCCACGGCATCAGGGTCTTCGCCGATCTGGTTCCCGGCTCGCTGCTGGATCTCGAGCCTGGGGCGGCCCCCGCCCTGGTCGACTTGGAGCGGGCGGTGGCCGAGCGGCCGGAGTTCCTTCCGCTGGCCACCCAGCTGCACCTGGTGGCTCGACGCTGACCTGTTCGGACGGGCCGACAGGGTAGGGGTGGTCACGGCTGTGTCAAAGACAACCCGACGAATTTCGCCGAGGCCGCTACCGAGTTGGGTCGTCGCTGCCTAGACTGGCCCTGAAGGTCGTGCCCATGGGCTGGACCACCTGGGGAGGGAACCGTGCCACTCTCGGAAGAGGAGTTGCGACTGCTTGAGCAGATGGAGCGCGCCCTCGTCCGAGACGACCCGAAGTTGGCCTCCACTCTGCGCGGCACCGCGATGCGGCGCGCCGCCCGCCGTCGGGTGGTCGTGGCGGTCCTCGGGTTCGTGATCGGCGTCGCCGTGCTGATGTCCGGTGCCATCTTGCGGATGACGGTGGTCGGGATCCTCGGCTTCGTGGTGATGCTGGCGACCGCCACGGTGGCGGTGAGCTCGTGGCACGGCGGCTCCACCGAGGGCGGTGACCCCGCCCCCCGCGTCAGCCTGCGTGACCGTCTCGAGGAGCGCTGGCGTCGTCACCACGACGACCATGACTCCTGACCCGGAGCCCGCGCACCAGCGCGGTTGTCCACAGGTCAGTTGACGTGGTCGACCAGATCGCCGCGGCCGACGACCTCGACGGTGGTGGTCACCGGAGGGTGGCGGCGGAGCACGGAGCGGGGGAGCCAGCGGGCGCGTCGGCGGGCAGCGGCGGTGGCGCCGTCGGCCAGTGCTGCAGCGCAGGCCTCGGCTTCTTCGCGAAGTGAGTCTCGGTAGGGCGTGCCGGGTGGGGCGTAGCGCGAGAGTTCCACGGCCTCGACGATCTGGTGCAGAGCCTCCCTGGCCTGCGGTGCCTGGCCGGGGCCGCGGCGAGGTCGCTCTGCAGCCGTCGATCCGCGGGGACTGCCGAAGTAGTCGAGGAGCCGCTCAGCGGCAGCGCGGGGCGAGAGCCCGCCCGGCCAGGGGCGGCCGAGATCGACCATGGTGTCGGCGAGTTCCGCCCAGGCTGCCTCGGGTGCGGTCCAGGAGCTCCAACGGTGATTGCGACGGAGCCGCCGCACGAGTCGTGGCAGGAGGCCGACGAAGCCGAGCACCAAGGCGGCAAGCAGACCGACCATGATCGTTCGCCACGGGATCTTGGTTGTGGCGGTCGACGTGTCGGCGTCCGCCTCCTGGTCACGGTCGGGCCTGGCTGACACGGAGGGGTCTCGCGAGGGCAGCTCGTCGCTCGGCTGATCCGTCGCGGAGCTGGCCGAGGGTCCGATCGACGGGTCGGGCAGTGGCACCGTGGTGTAGGCCGGCGCAGCGCCGCTGCGGGCGGCCGGCGTGGGGTCGAACACCACCCAGCCCGAGCCCGCGAAGTAGAGCTCCACCCAGGCATGCAGATCGTGGGAGGAGTACTCCCACAACCGCGTCCCGATCGAGTCGGGTCGCAAGAAGCCGACCGCCACCCGAGCGGGAATGCCCTCCACCCTGGCCATCACGGCCATCGCGGACGCGAACTGCTCGCAGTAGCCGTGCTTGTCGTCGAGGAACTGGACCAGCTCGTCGGTGCCGTTGCCTGCCCGGGTGGTGAGGTCGTAGGTGAAGCCGCCGTCCTCGCGGAACCAGCGCTGCAACGCCACCGCCTTCAAGAACTTGTTGCTCTGTGCCCCCGCAACCTGATCGGCCAGCTGGCTCACCTCGATGGGCAGGTCCTCGGGCAGCTTGGTGTAGGTCGTCGACAGGCTGGCGGGCGGCGTGGGCGCGGCTTCGAGCTGCTTGGGGGAGTAGTCCAAGGTGAGCGCTGAGAGGGCGTAGTCGAGGCCCGCGGTGTTGGTGTCGTCGTTGGCCGACAAGAAGTCCATCGTGGTGTCGTCGTAGCGCCAGTCGCCGGCCGCTTCGACGGAGGTCGCCGGCACCATGGTCGGCAGCCAGATGGAGTCGAAGTTGTGGAACGCGGAGACCTGGTAGTCGTACTGCTTCCCCGCGGAGAGGTCCGCAACGCCCTCGGGCGGCGGCAGCTTGCCATCCGCGCGTTGGTCGACCGGCACCTGCCGATCACCGGTGCTCCACTCGTTGTTGGTGAATCGGGTGAGTGCGGAGATCCGAAGGTACGCCGGGTGCGGGTCGTCGGTCGTGATCCGCATCAAGGGGACGTCGCGGCCCTGTCGGAGATCCCGGCGCAGGTCGGTCATCGGGTTGGCGACGTGGACATCGCTGCCACCGGCGCCCACGCCGCCTGAGAAGATCGCGAGCTGCAGGGTCGGCACCGCTGCCGGCAGGATCAGCGCGGCCGCGGCTGCGGCGCTGCCGATCCCCAGGGCGGTCGCCTGACTGGTGCCTGTCCGGACACTGAAGCCGGGCGGGTTGGCGCCGCTCTCGGTGCGTCCGAACAGCCGACCCCATCGAGACACCTGGTCCTGCTCGTCGACGAACAGCATGGCCAAGAAGCCCGTGGCGGCGAACAGGAAGACGATCCAGGAGACGCCGCCCTCGAGCAGGCTGACGGGGATCGTGTAGGCGACCAGCAGGGCGAGCCCCGCCAGCGGCACCCTCCGCAGGGTGCCGGCGAGCGCGTCCACGGCGAGCAGGAGGGCTAGGCCGAGGGGCACCAGCAGTGGGGTGATGCTCGGCGCCAGCAGCGGGATCGGTGCTGGGTAGGTGCGTGCGCTCTCGACGGCGAGGCGCAGCGACTCGGCCAGCTCCTGCCAGCCCTCGCCCCAGGGCAACGGTGAGCCGACCAGCACCAGGTTGGCGTAGGCGATCAGCAGCACCGCCTGGACGACCACCACGACCACGCCGGCCAAGCGGCTCCAGCGCAGCAGGGCCCCCGAAGCGGCGACTAGGAGGCCGCCCACGAACAGCGGCACCAGGTAGCCGGCGGAGTCGAGGCTCAGCCCGCGCCACGACAGCATCGTGAGCCAACAGGTCAGCGCTGCCAGACCGGCGGCGCGCATCCCTCGGCCGAGGGCCTCGCGATCCGCGCTCATCGTGAGCCCACCTCTGCCGATTGACTCTCGCCGCCTCCGGAAGCGCCACGACCACTGAGCCGACCCAGCTCCTGCCAGGCGTTCTCGAAGCGGTCACCTGGCCGCAGTGCCACCGCTCGCCAGCCTTGCCGGGTGAGAAGGGGTGTGGCGTCCGAGGCTGGGGCCAGCGGTGCCGTCCACGCCGCGACGTCGAGATCCACCGCCAGCGCGGACACCGCGTGGTGGCGCATCCGGCGCAGGACGTCGACATCGGCCTCCTCGACCGCCCCGAGCACGGCCACGAGAAGGCCACCCTGGGTGGCCTCGGACAGCCAGGCGGTGTCCAGCACAGTGGTGACGGTGGGCTGGATCACGGCCAGCGCCTCCAGGAGGGGCCCGGTGTTGAGCTCGGCCTCGCGGAAGTGCCACGCCGTCCCGGGCTCCTCGCCCTTCGCCGTGACCAGGCGAACGGTGAAGCCGCGCTGGCTCAGATGCAACGCGATCGAGGCAGCGAACGAGACCGCTGCTTCGAGCGAGGAGGCGACGCCTTGGCCGCGGTGGGCGACCACTCGGTTGTCGATGAACAAGGTGGCGCGCGACTGCCAGGGCTGCTCCTCCCGACGCACCATCAACTCACCCATCCGCGCCGAGCTCGGCCAGTGCACCCGGCGCAGTTCGTCACCGTGGCGGTACTCCCGCACGGTCACGTCCTCGGCGCTGCCGATCGCGAAGGCCCGTGGTCGGTTGTCGCCGGAGCCGGTCCAGGCTCCGCCCAGGGGGATCGTGGGCAGTCGCACCGTGCGGGGCGTGACCGTCAACGACGAGGTGGTGCGGAAGGCCCGCCCGAGCTCGACCATCCCGAACGGGTCGCCGACCCGCACCGTCATCGGCCCGATCTCGAACCGGCCACGCACGTCGGAGCGGACCTGGTAGGTCACCTGGCGCCGCCAACCGTGCCCGACACCCTCCAGCACGAACCGCGGCCGAGTGCCCAGCACGTAGGGCACCTGCTCCTCGAGCATCAGCGCTCCGGTGGGGGTGCGGCCGTCGTTGGTGAGATTCAGCTCCACTCGGGCCGGCTGGCCGGCTGAGACCAGCTCGGGAGACACGACGCGGACCAGCGCCAGCCGGTAGCGCCCGCGGCCGACCACCAAGGCAGTGATCAGGGGAACGGCGACCACCAGCACGCCGACCCTGGTCAACATCGGCTGGCCGAGCACCACCGCGCAGGCGACCGCGGTGATCCCGGCGGCCAGGAAGGCCCGGCCCCGCAGGGTCAGTGACGCGAGGGCCTCACGCACCGGTGATCACGGGGTCACCCTGCTGGCCGTCGGGGACGGGCACGGCACTCAGCACGCTGTCGAGGATCGCGCCGCTGGAGCGCCCGTTCATGGTGGCCTCGACGCTGGGCAGCAGTCGGTGCGCGAGGACCGGGGTGGCGAGCAGGCGTACGTCGTCAGGCAGCACGTAGTCGCGGCCCTGCATCGCGGCCCTGGCCTTCGCCGCACGGACCAGGTGCAGGGTAGCCCGCGGCGATGCGCCGAGCCGGAGCTCGCTGGAGCGACGGGTTGCGGTGGTGAGAGCGACGGCGTAGCGCTGGACCGCGGCGGAGACGTAGACCTGACCGACGATGCCGATCAGCTTGCGCACCTCGGCCGCATCGGTGACCGCCTCGAGGTCCTCCAACGGTCGACCGCCCGTGTGGGAGTCGAGCATGGCGATCTCCGCGGCCTCGACCGGGTAGCCGATCGACACCCGCGCCATGAACCGGTCTCTTTGTGCCTCGGGGAGCGCGTAGGTGCCCTCCATCTCGATCGGGTTCTGGGTCGCGATGACCATGAACGGCGCGTCCAGCGGATAGGTGGTGTTGTCGACGGTGACCTGACGCTCCTCCATGCACTCCAACAACGCCGACTGGGTCTTGGGGGAGGCACGGTTGATCTCGTCGCCGACGACCACGTTGGCGAACACGCCACCGGGACGGAACTCGAACACGCGAGTGTCCTGGTTGAAGACCGAGACACCGGTCACGTCCGAGGGCAGCAGGTCGGGGGTGAACTGGATCCGGCGCACCGTGCAGTCGATGCTGCGGGCCAGCGCCTTGCTCAGCATGGTCTTGCCCACCCCGGGCACGTCCTCGATGAGGAGGTGCCCCTCGGCCAACATCACCACGAGCGCTGCCGACACGACGTCCGGTTTGCCCTCGATCACCTGCTCGACGTTGTGCCTGACGCGCTCGGTGACGCGGGCAAGCGTCTCCAGATCAGCGGCTCCCGACATGGGGGTTCCCACCTGTGGTCCTCCTCCAACACACCTGCCCGCACACGGATGATGCACACCACCGTATGCGGTCTCGTCAACCCGTGCGCGGGGTGTGCCAGGTGTGACGGTGGCCTCGGGACGCGTCGGGTGCGGTTGCCAGCGGGTTGCGGCCCGGTCGGCAAGGGGGCGCCGGCTGCGCCGCCGTCGGGCGCAGCCGACCCAGCCGACGCGCAACTGACCGACCACCACGCCGATGCATGGGCGCTCCACTTCGCCCCACTCGGCAACGCCGCAGGTCAGCGGAGGGTACGGGCGCGAAATCTGGCGAAAGAGTGCGGCGATTTCGATTGACGGTGGGGAATAGTGGAGTATGGTGGGGCAAAGTGGAGGAGATCCACCGCGGGTCGGCCGGCCAGGGAGGTGCCGAGGGTGTTCGTCGGCACCTACACACCGAAGCTGGACGACAAGGGGCGGCTCTTCCTCCCGGCGAAGTTCAGGGATGACCTCGAGGAGGGGCTGATGGTGACCAGAGGGCAGGAGCGCTGCCTCACCGTCTACTCCCTTGCCGAGTTCTCCGTGATCACCGATCGACTCCGCGAGGCCTCGCTGACCGAGAAGAACACCCGGGACTACGTCCGGCTGCTCGCCTCGGGGGCCTTCCAGGAGACGCCGGACAAGCAGGGCCGGATCACTCTCGCGCCGCTGCTGCGTCAATACGCGTCGCTGGAGAAGGACGTCGTGGTGATCGGCTCCATCAACCGGGTGGAGATCTGGGAGCCGAGGGCCTGGGAGACCTACCTGGCCCAGCAGGAGCAGCGGTTCGCCGATCTGTCCGAGGAGATCATCCCGGGGATCTGATCCCCACCGCGCACCACCGCACCGAACGCAACGACCGAACACACAACTCAACACCGATCACAACGCCGTACCGATCACAACGCCGTACCGATCACAACGCCGTACCGATCACAACGCCGTACCGAACACAACTACACAGCGAACTCGTCAGGCGAGGTCTCGTGCCCGCGCTGTCACGCCGTCTGGGGCAACTTCCCCGGCGCCAGAAGGCAGTCCCCGGCAGGAGCGGGCAGGGGACCTGGCCGGACGAGTTCGAGGCACAGCAGTCGATGTGCCACCCGTCCACCCGATGTCCACCGCACGCCTGATGTCACCCCTGGGGTCGAGATGAGCAGCACCACCCATGCCGTCCACGGCGCCGCCCATGACGGGGCGGCCACCGTGCGGGTCCGCCACCTGGCCAAGGAGGCTGCCGCGGTGATGGTGGTGTCCGCGGCCACCTCGGGTGGCCTGGCACTGACCTTCCTGGTGCTGACCAGCCTGGGGCGTTAGGCCGACCTGATGACCAGCCCCCGACATGACCCGGTGCTTCTGGACCGGGTCGTGGCCTTGTTGCACCCGGCGCTCTCCCGCGCCGACGCCGTCCTGGTCGACGCGACCCTCGGTCTCGGCGGGCACACCGAAGCGGTGCTCACCCGCTGCGAGCTGGCCCGCGTCGTCGGGATCGACCGCGACCCGGAGGCGCTTCGCCTGGCCGGCGAGCGTCTCGCCGGTTTCGGCGACCGGTTCGAGGGCGTGCATGCGGTCTACGACGAGATCCCCGAGGTGCTCGCCGACCTCGGCCTGGACCAGGTGGACGCCGTGCTGTTCGACCTCGGTGTCTCCTCCATGCAACTGGACGTGCGGGAGCGAGGCTTCGCCTACGCCGAGGACGCCGCGCTGGACATGCGGATGGATCAAGGCTCCGGCCGCACCGCCGCCGACGTGCTCAACATCTACTCGGCCGCCGAGTTGGCCCGGGTGCTGCGGGAGTACGGCGAGGAGAGGTTCGCGCGTCGGATCGCCGCCGCCGTCGTGCGGGAGCGAGCCGATCGGCCGTTCACCACGTCGCGTCAGCTCGTCGACCTGCTCTACCGAGAGATCCCTGCCCCGGCGCGACGCACCGGAGGCCATCCGGCCAAGCGCACCTTCCAGGCGCTGCGGATGGAGGTCAACGACGAGCTCGCCGTGCTCCGGAGGGCGCTGCCGGCCGCGATCGACGCGATCAGCGTGGGTGGGCGCGTGGTGGTCGAGTCCTACCACTCCCTGGAGGACCGGGTGGTCAAGCGCACGTTCGCGGCCGCCACCCGCAGTGATGTCCCCGACGACCTGCCGGTGGTGGAGGCCGAGCGGGCGCCCGCCCTCCGGCTGGTGACCCGGGGCGCCGAGCGCGCCGACGAGGACGAGATCCGGCTCAACCCGCGAGCCGCCTCGGTCCGGCTGCGCGCCATCGAGCGAGTCCGTCCCGATCGATCCCGCACGTTCTCGAACCGCGCCGACAAGGGAGTCGCCTGATGAGCAGTGCCGCACCTGCCCCGGAGAGCCGCCAGCCGGTTGCCGGCGCCGCCCGCACCCGCATGTCGCGGATGGCCGAGTCCGCAGTCGCGCGGGCCCGGCTCAGCGTCGTCCCGCGACGTCGTACCCCCACCTCTCGGGTCCCGTTCCTGGCGCTGGTGACGGCAGTCCTGGTCGCCGGTGTGGTCGGCCTGTTGCTGTTCAACACCTCGATGCAGCAGGCATCGTTCCGGGCCAGCAGTCTCGAAGATCGAGCAGCGGCTCTGACCGCTCAGGAGGAGGGGCTCTCGCTCAAGCTGGAGCGATTGCGCGACCCGCAGCGGGTCGCCGAGCGGGCCCAGGCGCTCGGCATGGTGTTGCCGACCACCTGGTGCACGCTCGAGCTGACGAAGCAGTCGCCGACGTGCACGGCCCCGGCGGCCACCGCGGGCAGCCCCCTGCGCCTCGAGGAGCTGCCCCCGGTCAAGCCGGCTTCCCTAGATCCCAAGCCCGTGGTGAAGCACACCTCTCGCGACACGGACCGCACCTCACCGAACCGGACCCACCACCAGGGTAGGAATGGGCACCAGGACGACTCGACCGGACACCGTGACGACGGTGGCCGCCGGGCCACCCGCTGAACCAGCCCATCGAGCCAGCTACCGACCCAGCTACCGACCCAGCTACCGACCCAGGAGTGCCGTTGTCGTCGCCCCGCACCCGCCGCCCGCCACGGGCGTCTCGTCGCGGCTCCGCGCAGTTCCGGCTGCGCGTCGGCTTCTTGACGATCGCGATGGTGCTGTCCTTGTTCGCCGCTCGTCTGGTGCAGCTGCAGGGCGTGGACGCCAAGTCCTATGCCGCCCAGGCGATGGCGCACAGCCTGGTCACCGTCGTGCTGCCCGCCGAGCGCGGCGACATCCTCGACCGCAACGGCAAGCCGTTGGCCGAGTCGGTCGACGGGCTGATGATCGTGGCGGATCCGCAGCAGACCCGTGACAAGGCGCCCGAGATCGCGACCTTCTTGGCGCGACGGCTCGGGTTGGACTACTTCGACACCCTCACCCGGCTCCGTCAGACCAGCTGCGGGGCCGGGGACGAGTGCCGCTTCCAATACCTCGCCCGGCGGATCCCGGCCGCGGTCGCCACCCGGGTCGTCGATCGGGCCGAGAAGCTGGGCTTCGAGGGCCTCGACACTCGGCGCGACCCTGCCCGCGACTATCCCGCCCACGACATCGGCGCCAACGTGGTCGGCTTCCTCGGCACGCCCGACCCCCGCAAGGGCGTCCGGCCGCTGGCCGGCTTCGAGCGCAGCTTCGACAATCGGCTCGCCGGCACCGACGGCACCTCGTCCTACCAGGTCGGCAAGGGAGTCCGGATCCCGCTTGCCGACAGCACCCTGACCAAGCCGGTCGACGGTAAGGACCTGCACACCACCTTGGACCTCGACCTGGACTGGTACACCTCGCGGGTGCTGCGTCAGACCGTGGAGGATGCCAAGGCTGCCTCGGGTGTCGCCGTGGTGATGGACTCCCGGACGGGAGAGATCCTGGCGCTCGCCGACTACCCGACATACGACGCCAGCGACCCGCAGGACGCCTCGAAACAGGACTTGGGCTCGCGTGCCCTGAGCGACATCTACGAGCCGGGCTCGGTCGAGAAGGTGCTCACCGTCGCGTCCCTGATGGATGCCGGACTGGTCACGCCCCGGACCAAGATCCTGGTCCCCGGCGAGCTGACCGATGGGCAGGTCCACCCGATCCACGACTGGTTCCCGCACGGAGACCTACCACTGACCCTGACGGGTGTGATCGCCAAGTCCTCCAACATCGGCACCGTGCTGGCGTCGCGGAAGATGCCGCCTCGCGAGCTGGTCCGCTATCTGCACGGCTTCGGGCTCGGTGACCAGAAGACCGACCTCGGCCTCGCCGGCGAGTCGGCGGGGATTATCCCGAGCGGCTCCGCGCTGACTCCGCAGACCAAGGACCGGATCACCTTCGGCCAATCGCTCTCGGTCAATGCCGTCCAGATGGCCGCAGCCGTGAACACCATCGCCAACGGCGGCGTCTACGTCTCGCCGAGCCTGGTCGAGGGAAGCGCGACCACCAACCGGGGTGAGCAGGTGGGCACCGACCACACCGTCGAACGACGGGTCGTCTCCAAGAAGGCCGCCCACGACACCATGCTGATGATGGAGCGTGTTCTCGACCCCGAGGTCGGTGTCGCCCCGGGCGCTGCCGTCCCGGGCTACCGAGTGGCCGGCAAGACCGGAACCGCCCAGCGGGTCTCCTCGGACTGCCAGTGCTACGACGGCTCGACCACGGTCTCCTTCGCCGGCTTCGCCCCGGCGGACAACCCACGGTTCACTGTCTACGTCGTCGTCCAGGACCCCGGCATCAGCGGCGCCGGAGGTGGGTCGGTGGGCGGCCCCGCGTTCAGCAAGATCATGAGCTTCGCCCTCAACCGCTACGGCATCGCGCCGACCGGCACGAAGCCGTCCACGCTGCCGGTCGAGTGGGCCCGATAGCCTCGCGTGGTGGTGAGTGACTCGCTGGCGGCCACCCGGCCCCGGCACCCGAAGCTCAGCCTGCTGTCCGATCTGGCCGGCTGGCTGGCCGCCGGCGGCGTCGCCGTCGAGCTGACGGGCGACGGGTCCGCGGCCATCTCCGGCATCACGTTGACCTCGCGACGAGTTCTCTCCGGCGACCTCTACGTCGCTCTGCCGGGCTCCCGCGCCCACGGCATCTCCTTCCTCGACCAGGCGCGCGCAGCCGGTGCTTGCGCGGTCCTCACCGATCCCGAGGGGGCGGCATCGGCCACCGGGTTGCCCGTGCTGGTGGTGCCGAAGCCACGGGTGGTGCTCGGCGCCCTCTCCGCCCGGGTGTACGACGACCCCGCGCGACGGCTGACCATGATCGGAGTGACCGGCACCCAGGGCAAGACCACCACCACGCGGCTCGCCGACGGTGCCCTGCTCGCGGCGGGCATCCGGTCGGCGGTCGTCGGCACCGTCGGCACCCGGATCGACGGCCACGACGTGCCGACCGCGCTGACTACCCCGGAGGCGCCGGACCTGCACGGCCTCTTCGCCCGGATGGTCGAGGACGGCGTGACCGCCTGCTCCTTGGAGGTGTCCAGTCATGCGCTGGTGATGGGACGCGTCGACGGTGTCTTCTTCGACGTAGCGGTTTTCACCAACCTGGGCCGCGACCACCTCGACTTCCATGTCGACCTGGAGGACTACTACTCCGCCAAGGCCCGGCTGTTCACCCCCGACCGGACCCGGCGCGCGCTGGTCAGCATCGACGACGAGCACGGCCGTCGGTTGGCCGGCGAGGCCGAGATCCCGGTGCGGACGTTCTCGGTGCACGGTGCCGAGGCCGACTGGCGCGCGGAGGACGTGACGCTGGGACCCGCGGGCTCCGAGTTCACCGTCGTCGCGCCCGACGGCTCGACCCACCCGGCCGCGGTCGCGCTCCCCGGTGACTTCAACGTCGCCAACGGGCTGGCCGCGGTCGCTGCCGCCGCGGAGGCGGGGCTCGACCTCGACGCAGTCGCGCGTGGGCTGGCCGAGGCCGGTGGCGTCCCGGGCCGGCTCGAGCGGATCGGGCTCGCCCCGGGGGTCGATCGGGGCGCCGGCCAGGACATCGCGGTGATCGTCGACTATGCCCACAAGCCCGACGCCCTGGTGGCGGCGCTGAGGACGCTGCGTCCGCTGACCGAGGGACGGATCCTGGTCGTGCTGGGTGCTGGCGGCGATCGTGACTCCGGCAAGCGGCCGCTGATGGGTCAGGTTGTCGCGGAGGCGGCCGACGTCCTCGTGGTCACCGACGACAATCCACGCTCGGAGGATCCGGCAGCGATCCGCGCCGCCGTCCTCCAGGGTGCGGCCGGTGGCCGCGCCGAGGTGCTGGAGGTCGGCGACCGACGCCAGGCCATCCGCGAGGCGATCCGCCGTGCGGGCGCCGGGGATCTGGTGCTGATCGCAGGGAAGGGGCACGAGACGGGCCAGGAGGTCGCCGGCGTGGTGCACCCCTTCGATGACCGGCTGGTGGCGGCCGAGGAACTGGCGGCCCGATGATCGCGATGTCTCTGGCCGAGATCGCACACCTGGTGGGTGGCCGGGTCGACGGGCAGCCCGCCGAGGGGCCTGAGGTCGTGGTGACCGGCCCTGCGTTCGTGGACAGCCGTGCGCCGGAGCCGGGTGGCCTGTTCGTGGCCGTCGCGGGGGAGCGGGTCGACGGCCACGACTTCGCCGTCGCGGCGGTGGAGGCGGGTGCCGCCGCAGTGCTCGGCCAGCGGTCAACCGGTGTGCCGACGATCGTCGTGGAGGACTCGGTGGCTGCCTTCGGCCGACTGGCGCGGGCGGTGATCGACCGGCTCCCTGATCTGACCGTGCTCGCGCTCACCGGCTCGCAGGGCAAGACCGGGACCAAGGACTATCTGGCCCAGCTGTTGGCCCCTTCCGGATCGACCGTGGCCACCCGTGGCAACCACAACAACGAGCTGGGCGTCCCACTCACTGTGCTGTGTGTCACCCCCGAGACGTCGTACCTCGTCGTAGAGATGGGTGCCCGGGGCGTCGGTCACATCTCCTACCTGTGCGAGGTCGCGCCACCGCAGGTGGCCGCGGTGCTCAACGTCGGCACTGCTCACCTCGGCGAGTTCGGCTCGCGAGCGGCAATCGCGACGGCCAAGGGCGAGATCATCGAGGCCCTACCCGCCACCGGAACGGCGGTCCTCAACGCCGACGACCCGCTGACCGCATCGATGGCCGACCGCGCCGCGGCGCGCGTGGTCACCTTCGGCCGGTCCGGCGACGTCGCCTGGCGAGCCGTGGAGCAGGACCCGCTGGGCAGGCCGTCCTTCGAGCTCGGCCACGCCGGTGAGTGGCAGCCCGTCCGGCTCCGCCAGATCGGTGCGCATCAGGTCGCAAACGCCGCTGCCTCCGCCGCGATGGCGCTGGCGGTGGGGATCCCCCTGGCCGACGTGGCGACCCGGCTCGGCCAGGCCGAGGCCACGTCTCGGTGGCGGATGGAACCGGTCACCCGGTCCGACGGCCTGCTCGTTGTCAACGACGCCTACAATGCCAATCGCGACTCCATGGCCGCGGCGATCGACGCGCTGGCCACGATCGGCTCCCGAAGCGGCCGACGGACCGTCGCCGTGCTCGGCGAGATGCTGGAGCTCGGCGCCAGCGCCGAAGCCGATCACCTGGCCGTGGGCGAGGCCGTCGCCGGCGCCGGGATCGACCTGTTGGTGACGGTCGGTCCGGGGGCCGACCCGATCGTTTCCGGAGCGCGTCGGGTGCCACAGTGGCGGGGCGTTGCTCGGACCACGGCGGGGCGCGACGACGCGCTGGAGTTCGTGCGGAACAATGTCACGGGCGACGACGTCGTCTTGGTCAAGGCCTCGCGGGGCGCCGCACTCGAGCACCTCGTCGCCGGGCTGCTGGCCGAGACAGAGCAGGGATCCGACCGGATCGGCGAAGGAGCAACGGGGCAATGAGAGCGATTCTGCTCAGCGGGGGTCTGGCGCTGCTGATCTCGCTGCTCGGCACCCGGTTCGCCATCTCGGCGCTGTCGGCCCGCGGCTACGGCCAAGAGGTGCGTGACGACGGCCCCACCAGCCACCACACCAAGCGTGGCACGCCGACGATGGGCGGGCTGGTCATCACCTTGTCCACGTTGCTCGGCTACTTCCTCGCCAAGCTGATCACCGAGTCGCGTCCGTCCGCCTCGGCGCTGCTGCTGCTGTTCTTGTTCGTCGGGATGGGCTTCGTCGGCTTCCTCGACGACTTCATCAAGATCGTCAAGCAACGCTCGCTGGGGCTGCGCAGCAAGGCCAAGATGATCGGACAGACCGTTGTCGCGTTGGTCTTCGGCCTGCTCGCCCTCTCACCGATGCTCGAGGACGAGGACGGCCGCACACCGGCCTCCGCCCACCTGTCCTTCCTCCGTGACTTCGGCTGGACCCTCCCGACGGTGGTGGTGCTGCTGCTGATCTGGTTCCTGGTCACCGGCTTCAGCAACGCGGTCAACCTCACCGACGGCCTCGACGGCCTCGCCACCGGGTGCTCGATCCTGGTCTTCGCGGCCTACACCCTGGTCAACATCTGGCAGCGCAACCAGGCCTGCGGCGGCGACCTTGCGGTCGGCAAGTGCTACGACGTGCGAGATCCGCTCGACTTGGCCGTCGTCTCCGCGGCGATCACCGGCGCCTGCTTCGGATTCTTGTGGTGGAACGCCTCTCCCGCCGCGATCTTCATGGGGGACACCGGCTCCCTGGCTCTCGGCGGGGCACTGGGCGGACTGGCCATCCTCACCCGCACCGAACTGCTGCTGCTGATCCTCGGCGGCCTGTTCGTGATGGTCACGCTCTCGGTGATGATCCAGGTCAGCGTGTTCAAGGCCAGCCGTGGGAGTGCGCTGTTCCGACGAGTGTTCCGCGTCGAGCCCGGGCACCGGGTCTTCCGGATGACGCCGCTCCACCATCACTTCGAGATGCTCGGCTGGGAGCAGGTCACCGTGGTGATCCGATTCTGGCTCATCACGGGCCTGTTCGTCGCCGCCGGGCTCGGCATCTTCTACGCCGAGTGGGTGGCCGGCTCGTGATCACCCGATGAGCCCCGAGGGCCTCGGCCAACGCGACTCCTGGGAGGGGGTGCAGGCCGTGGTCGCCGGCTTCGGCGTCTCTGGCTTCGCCGCCGCTGACAACCTGACGCACCTCGGCGCCCACGTCGTCGCACTCGACGACGTCTCGACCGAGGAGAAGGCCGAGCGAGCCGAGCTGCTCGGCATCCTCGGCGCGGACGTCCGGCTCGGCCCGGGCAGCACCGCGGCACTGCCGGATCAGCCGGTCGACGTCGTCGTCACCTCGCCGGGCTGGCGCCCAGACGCACCTCTGCTCGCCGAGGCGCGGCACCGAGGCATCCCGGTCTGGGGCGAGGTCGAGCTGGCCTGGCGGCTCCGCGACCCCGAGCACCCCGCGCCATGGCTCGCCGTCACCGGCACCAACGGCAAGACCACCACCGTGCAGATGCTCGACGCCATCTTGCGGGCGGCCGGGCTGCGCAGCGCCGCCGTCGGCAACGTGGGCCGGCCGATCGTGGAAGCGGTGATGGACCCCGCGCCGTACGACGTCTTCGCCGTCGAGCTCTCCAGCTTCCAACTGCACTACACCCGGTCGATGACCGCGGAGTCCGCCGCAGTGCTCAATGTCGCCGAGGACCACCTGGACTGGTACTCCTCGATGCAGGACTACGCCGCCGACAAGGGTCGGATCTACTCCGGCGTGCAGCGCGCCTGCGTCTACAACGTCGCCGACCCCGTCACCGAACAGCTCGTCCGGGACGCCGAGGTGGTCGACGGCGCCCGGGCGATCGGCTTCACGCTCGAGGTTCCGGCCGTGGGGATGATGGGTGTGGTCGACGACATCCTGGTCGACCGCGCGTTCATCACCGAGCGGCAGACCTCTGCCGCGGAGTTGTGCACGCTGGGTGACCTGGCCTCGCCGGCCCCGCATGTGGTCGCCAACGCGCTCGCGGCCGCGGCCTTGGCGCGGGCGCACGGGGTGAGTCAGGCCGCGGTGCGCGACGGCCTGCGTGGCTTCCAACCGGACGGCCACCGGATCGCATCGGTCGGCACGGTCGACGAGGTCGCCTATGTCGACGACTCCAAGGCGACCAACCCGCACGCTGCGCTCTCTTCCCTGCTGGCCTACGACCCGGTCGTCTGGGTCGCCGGCGGGCTGGCCAAGGGAGCTCGCTTCGACGACCTCGTCTCGGCGGTCGCCGACCGATTGCGCGGGGTCGTCTTGTTGGGCCAGGACCGTCACGTGATCGCCGACGCGTTGCAGCGCCTCGCGCCCGCCGTGCCGGTGATCGACATCGGCGACTCGGTCGACGACGAGCCCATGTTGCGCGCCGCCCGCGCCGCGGCGAGCCTGGCCAGGCCGGGTGACACCGTCCTGCTCGCGCCGGGCTGCGCGTCGATGGACATGTTCCGTGACTACGCCGACCGCGGTGACGCCTTCGCCGCCGCCGTGCAACGCCTGCCCTGAGGGTGGAGCCCGCGGCTGGTCCGGCGCTTCAGGACGGTTGTCTGCTGCGGTCTTTGTGCGTCTGCCGCGGTCCTATGGTGGCAAAGTGGCCCGCATACCGGGTCCCAAGCCACTACAGCACCGCGGGAGATGGGTCAGGGCCACCACAGCACCGCGGGAGACGGGTGGGCCTGCCAACCCCGCCAACCCGGAGCCGAGTTCGGCGACACGCACCGGATCTGCCCGGCCGGACCCCTAGGGCCGGGGAGACTTGGCCGGACAGGCGCCCGAGTCGCGGGCGCCACCGGGAGTGGGAGGGACGCGATGACGGCGGTTCGCCCGGAGGCGCCGCCCGCTGCCACCGAGGCCGGCACCGACCGCGCGGTCGGCCGCCGCTTGGCATGGTTCTCCGCCGTCCGTGACGCCCTCGGCCGCCCGCTGGCGTCGTACTACCTTCTGCTCGGTGCGTCGGCCCTGCTGCTGACCATCGGCTTGATCATGGTGCTGAGCTCCTCCAGCGTCTACTCCTACCGGACCTTCGACGACTCCTACGCCATCGTCCGCAAGCAGCTGCTCTGGGTGGCGATCGGTCTGCCTGCCGCGTGGGTCGCCTCCCGACTTCCGCATCGGTGGATCCGGCGGCTGGTCTGGCCCGGCTACTTCGTGACGATCGGGCTGCTCCTGCTGACGGCCATCAGCGGCCATGCGGTCAACGGCAACCAGAACTGGCTGATCCTGGGTCCCCTGGCGATCCAGCCGTCCGAGTTGGCCAAGCTTGCGTTGGTGCTGTGGGCCGCCCACATCTACGCCCTCAAGGACCGTCGCCTCGGCAGCATGCACGAGGTGTTCTTCCCGGTGGTGGCCGGGCTGCTGCTCGCCACCGCCCTGGTGGTGGCGGGCCACGATCTCGGCACCGGCCTGGTCCTCTTCGCGATCTTGATGGCGATGCTGTGGGTGATCGGCGTCCCGGGACGCTTCTTCTTCCTCAGCATGCTGATGGTCGGCGTGCTGGTCACCTTCCTGGCCGCCACCAGTCCCGAGCGGCTGGCCCGGATCACCAACTTCACCGACCCGTTCCGCGACTACTACGGCCACGGCTGGCAGCCGGCGCACGGCCTCTACGCCCTCTCCAGCGGCGGGATCCTCGGTGAGGGGATCGGCGCGAGCAGGCAGAAGTGGGCGGACTTCGCCGGTGCGCATACCGACTTCATCTTCGCGGTGCTGGGGGAGGAGTTGGGCCTGGTCGGCACCTTGCTGGTCGTCGTACTGTTCCTCGCCATCGCGTTCGCCGCGCTCCGGGTCGCCGCGCACACCTCCGACGCGTTCACCCGCTATGCCTCCTTCGGCATCGTGGTCTGGCTGCTCGGCCAGATGATGATCAACGTCGGCATGGTGCTCACCCTGCTGCCCGTGATCGGGATCCCGCTGCCGTTGGTGTCCTATGGCGGCTCCTCCCTGGTGCCCACGATGATGGCGCTCGGGCTGCTGGTCGGCTTCGCCCGGCGCGAGCCCGAAGCGGCCCGGGCGCTGGCCGCTCGCCGACAGCAGCGAGCGGTCGGCCTCTCAGCCGGGAAGCTCGACTCCGAAGGCCTGTGACCACGATGCGCGTCCTGCTTGCCGGCGGAGGGACCGCCGGCCACACCTCGCCCCTGCTGGCCACCGCCGACGCACTGTGTCGGCTCGACCCCGACGTCGAGATCGTCTGCGTCGGCACCCCCCGCGGCCTGGAGAACACCGTGGTCCCCGCCGCCGGGTATCCCTTGGAGCACATCTCGCCCGTGCCGCTGCCTCGGCGCCCCTCCGGGGAGCTGGCCCGCGTCCCCGGACGGCTGCGTGGCGCCGTGCGGGAGGCGCGCGCCGTGCTGGAGCGGACCCAGCCCGACGTGGTGGTCGGCTACGGCGGCTACGTCTCCGTCCCGGTCTACCTGGCTGCTCGCCGGCGTGTGCC
Organism: Nocardioides sp.; assembly: GCF_047602075.1. Lineage (GTDB taxonomy): Bacteria > Actinomycetota > Actinomycetes > Propionibacteriales > Nocardioidaceae > Nocardioides. The sequence continues at coordinate 1,142,426 of NZ_JASGIF010000001.1, read as the reverse complement.
GATCGTGGTCCACGAGCAGAACGCCCTGCCTGGGCTGGCCAACCGAGTCGGCGCCCGGTTCGCCCGGCGGGTGGCGGTCAGCTTCCCGGACACTCGGCTCCCGCACGCGGAGTACGTCGGTCTGCCGCTCCGCCGGATGATCTCCACCCTCGACCGCGCCGCGCTGCGAGGCGAGGCACGGGAGTTCTTCGGCCTCGACCCGGACCGCCCCACGCTGCTGGTGACCGGCGGCTCCCAGGGCGCCCGCAACCTCAACAACGCGGTCTCCGGCGCAGCCGCGGCGCTCGGTGAGGCCGGCGTGCAGGTGCTGCACGTGGTCGGCCCCCAGGGCGAGGCCGCCCCGACCAACACCGACGTGCCCTACGTCGTGGTGCCGTTCGTGGATCGGATGGACCTCGCCTATGCCGCCGCGGATGTCGTGGTGTGTCGGGCGGGCGCGTCGTCGGTCAGCGAGGCTGCGGCGGTCGGGCTGCCCGCGGTGTTCGTGCCGCTGCCCATCGGCAACGGCGAGCAGGAGCACAACGCCGCACCGGTCGTGGCCGCCGGTGGTGGCCTGCTGGTGTCCGACTCCGCGCTGACCGCGGAGTGGGTGGCTGCCAGCATCCCGGAGCTGGCCACCGACGAGCCGCGACTGGCCGCCATGGGGGCCGCCGCTGCGGCGCTGATCCCGCGGGACGCGGATGACCGGCTCGCGGCAATCGTCCGGGAGACCGCCGGATGAGGATCCCGGTCCCCGAAGTGCTGCTGCCCGCGGAGGCCCTCGGCAAGGTCCACTTCATCGGGATCGGCGGCGCCGCGCTCTCCGGGATCGCGCGGATCATGGCGCGCCGTGGCGTGCCGGTCAGCGGCAGCGACGACAACGACACCCCCTTCCTGCCCTCCCTGCGCGAGCTCGGGGTGGTGTGTCATCTCGGCTATTCGCCCGACCACCTCGACGATGCCGACACGGTCGTCGTGACGACGGCGGCGCGAGAAGACAACCCGGAGGTGGTCGAGGCGCGTCGCCGCGGCCTGCGAATCCTGCCGCGCTCGGCCGGGCTGGCGGCGGTGATGGATCGGCAACGCGTGGTCGCCGTGACCGGCACCCACGGCAAGACCACGACCACCGCCCTGCTCACGGTCGCCCTGCGGGCCGCGGGCGGCGACCCGACCTATGCGGTCGGCGGCGTGCTGTCGTCCACCGGGCGCAACGCCGACCTCGGCGCGGGCGAGGTGTTCGTCGCCGAGGCCGACGAGAGCGACGGCGCCTTCCTCGTCTATTCGCCGCATGCCGCGATCGTGACCAACGTCGAGGCCGACCACCTGGACATCTGGGGGACCGAGGAGGCCTACGCCGCCGCATTCGTGGACTTTCTCGATCGCCTCGACCCGGCCGGCTTCGTCGTCTGCTGCGTCGACGATCCTGGCGCCGCTCGCCTTGCTGTCGCCGCCCGGACCCGTGGGCTCGACGTGGTCACCGTCGGTGAGGGGGAGGACGCCGACCTACGCCTCACCCAGGTGCTGTTGCCTGGCCGCGATGGATTCGCCTCGAGCACCACGCTGGTGTCCGCGGACGGCGAAGTGAGCCTCGATCTGCGGATCCCGGGTCGGCACTACCTCGTCGATGCGGCGGCGGCCTTTGCCGCGGGACGTCGGCTGGACTATCCGGTGGACACGCTGGTCGCCGGGCTGCGCGACTTCACCGGCACGCAGCGCCGGATGGAGTTCAAGGGAGAGGCCGGGGGAGTACGGGTCTACGACTCCTATGCCCACCACCCTCGCGAGATCGTGGGTGACCTGGAGGCCGCCCGCTCCATGGTCGGAGCCGGCCGGCTGATCGTGGCCTTCCAACCGCACCTGGTCTCTCGGACCCGTCTGTTCGGCCGGGAGATGGGGGAGGCGCTGGGCGCCGCCGACGAGGTTGTGGTGCTCGATGTCTACCTCGCCCGAGAGGATCCCGACCCCGACGTCACCGGGGTGTTGGTCGCAGCGGCGGTGCCGCTGGCCGCGGACCGGGTGCAGTATGTCCCCGAGTTGATGGCGGTGCCGTCAGCGCTCTCAACCCTGGCCGCGCCCGGCGACGTCGTACTCACCCTCGGTGCGGGCTCGGTGACCAGCGTCGGCCCCGACCTGCTTGCGCTGCTGGAGGAGCGGTCCCATGGCCGTGCGTGAGCGGACCTCACCCGAGGAGCGCACCCGACGTCGGTTCGCCCGCCGGCAGTGGGCGCGTCGCTGGGGGCTGTGGCGCCGGGTGCTCGTCGTGGTGCTGGGTGTCGCGCTGGTGGCGACCGGCGTCTGGCTGGTCTTCTTCAGCTCGGTCCTCGCCGTCGACGAGGTGAGCGTGACCGGGACCGATCACCTCACCGACGCGCAGGTCGAGCGGGCCGCCGACGTGCCGACCGGACACCCGTTGGCCACCGTCGACCTGGACGCCATCCAGGCGCGCGTCGAGGCGCTCGCCCCGGTCGCAGCGGTGGACGTGACTCGACAGTGGCCCCACGCCGTTGCGATCGCAGTGACCGAGCGCGAGGCGGTGGCCGTCGTAGAGGTGGACGGTGGACTGGAAGGGATGGACGCCGACGGTGTCTTCTTCCGGACCTACGCCAACCGCCCACGGACGCTGCCGCAGGTGGACCTCTCCGCGGACGCGGACGTGGACACCCGTCGCGAGGTCGCCGGCGTGCTGGCGGCCATGCCGGACACCCTGGTCAATCGGATCGACCACCTCGAGGCGCGCAGTGTCGACCAGATCTCGCTGGTCCTGCGCGATGGCCGCACCGTGTTGTGGGGGAGTGCGGACGACTCCACGGAGAAGGCGGAGGTGCTGGCGTCGTTGCTGACCTACCACGCGCAGCAGTACGACGTCAGCGTGCCCAGCCGGCCGACCACCCGCGGCTGACCTCCCCTCGCGCTCTGGCTCGCTGGGTCTGTGGGCCCGGACCCCGTCTGGTGCGGTGTTGTGGTGGCTTGGTGGCCGGTATGCGGGGCTCCTTGCCACGACAAGACCGCGGCAGACGCAGTAACACCGCGGCAGACAGGCCCCGCCAAGCTGGAAATCCTCGGCCGCCTCCGCGTGTCTCCACCAGGTCGGCGACGCGGCTGCCTATGTTCGTGGGACATCACGAGGTTGACATAACTATAACCCTCAGGTTCAGGGTTAAGGTCTCCGACACACCGCGACGGCGACCTCGCGAGCCAGGGCCACAGAACAAGGCCTCAACGCAACACCCACAGACCAACGGCACAGACAGCGCCACCGACCAAGCAGGAGAGGCACCTGACATGGCAGCAGCCCAGAACTACCTGGCCATCATCAAGGTCGTCGGCATCGGCGGCGGCGGCGTCAACGCCGTCAACCGGATGATCGAGGTCGGCCTCAAGGGGGTGGAGTTCATCGCGATCAACACCGACGCTCAGGCGCTGTTGATGAGCGACGCCGACGTCAAGCTCGACATCGGCCGCGAGCTCACCCGGGGTCTCGGCGCCGGAGCCAACCCCGAGGTCGGCACCAAGGCCGCGGAGGACCACGCCGACGAGATCGAGGAGGTCATCAAGGGCGCCGACATGGTGTTCGTGACCGCTGGCGAGGGCGGTGGCACCGGCACCGGTGGCGCTCCGGTGGTGGCGCGGATCGCGCGCTCGCTCGGAGCCCTCACTATCGGCGTGGTGACCCGTCCGTTCGCCTTCGAGGGCAAGCGCCGCGCGACCTCCGCGGACGAGGGCATCGAGGCGCTCCGCGAAGAGGTCGACACCCTGATCGTGATCCCGAACGACCGACTGCTCTCCATCAGCGACCGGAGCGTGTCCGTGCTCGATGCCTTCAAGCAGGCCGACCAGGTGCTGCTGCAAGGCGTCTCCGGAATTACGGATCTGATCACCACTCCCGGCCTGATCAACCTCGACTTCGCCGACGTGAAGTCGGTGATGGCCAACGCCGGCTCGGCGCTGATGGGGATCGGCTCGGCTCGGGGCGAGGACCGCGCGGTCGCCGCCGCGGAGATGGCGGTCTCCAGCCCGTTGCTGGAGGCCTCGATCGACGGTGCGCACGGCGTGCTGCTCTCGATCGCCGGCGGCTCCGACCTGGGCCTGTTCGAGATCAACGAGGCGGCGGCCCTGGTCTCCCAGTCCGCACACGACGAGGCCAACATCATCTTCGGCGCGACCATCGACGACGCCCTCGGTGACGAGGTCCGGGTGACCGTCATCGCGGCGGGCTTCGACGGAGGCATGCCCAAGCGGCGCGACGCTGGATCCACTCTGCGTCGGCCGGCTCAGCAGCAGACCCAGGCCGAGACCCGGGCGGCGGCGCAGTCGATCGCGGGCCACGGCGAGACGGCGCCCGCCACGACCTCCGGCGAGGTGCGGGCGCCCGCCGTTCCGACCCCGGCGGGCGCGGCGAGCGAGACTGGAGCGAAGACGGCGAGCGGTGACGGCGCTGTGGCCACCAAGACCCGTGTCGCGACGGTGCAGGGAGACGACGACCTGGATGTGCCCGACTTCCTCAAGTGACCGGCTGCCGGGGCATCCGACCCCGGCAGGGACAGACCCGGTCTTCGGCTTCCGGGACGCTCGGACAGGGGCCGCGGTTCGGGTGCAGGTCGGCTTCACCGACCGACGACTCGACCTGGGTGATCACGCACCCGAGGCCGTCCGCTCCGCTGGCCTGCGAGCGATCACCGAGGTCACGGCGGCCTCCCCGGTGCTCATGCGCCAGGTTCACGGGGCCGATGTGGTCGTGGTCGACGATTGGCGGTCCACCTCCGCTCCCGTCGCGGACGCACTGGTGACCACGCAGCCCGGAGTAGCGCTGCTGACCCGGGCCGCGGACTGTGTGCCCGTCCTCCTGGCCGATCCCGACGTCGGCGTGATGGCCGCGGTCCACGCCGGCCGGCCCGGCGTGGCAGCAGGCGTGGTCCCGGCCGCAGTCGAGGCGATGCGGAGCCTTGGCGCCAGCGCGATCACCGCGTGGGTAGGCCCGCACGTGTGCGGGCGCTGCTACGAGGTGCCGACCGAGATGCGCGCGGACGTCGCTGCCCAGGTGCCGGCCACCTATGCCGAGACCCGACGGGGCACGCCCGCACTCGATCTCGGGGCCGGGGTGACGGCTCAGCTGCGGGCGGCCGACTGCGACGTGGTCGACGTGGGCGGCTGCACCCGAGAGGATCGCAGCCTGCACTCCTTCCGTCGGGACGGCGAAGCGGCCGGTCGCCTCGCGGGTGTGGTGTGGGCGACTAGGGAGATGCCGGGTAGGGGAGAGGACCCATGACACGTCGCAGCGACGAGATCGCCGAAGGTCTGAGCCGAGTCCGCGACCGGATCGAGGTCGCCAGCTCGTCCTGCGGGCGCAACCCCGCCGAGGTCACGCTGGTGGTCGTCACGAAGTTCTTCCCGTCCTCCGACGTCGCCATCCTCGCCGACCTGGGAGTGACCGATGTCGGTGAGAACCGCCACCAAGAGGCGCAGGCGAAGGCTGCCGAATGCGCGGGGCTCCGGCTCACCTGGCACTTCATCGGCGGCCTGCAGAGCAACAAGGCCGCCGCCGTGGCGTCGTACGCCGATGTGGTCGAGTCCGTTGACCGGGCCAAACTGGTCGCAGGGCTCAGCCGCGGTGCCCATGCCCGCAGCCACGCGATCGACTGCCTGCTCCAGATCAGTCTCGACCCGTCCGGGACCAGCGGTCGCAGCGGTGCGCTGCCTGCCGAGATCCCCGCGCTCGCGGACGCGGTGTCTGGAGCCGGGATGCTCCGACTGCGTGGGCTGATGGCGGTCGCGCCCCTGGGTGAGGACCCGGCAGAGGCCTTCGCACGGCTGGGGCCGGTGCGGGCCGGGCTGCTGGCCGAGCACCCCGACGCCACCTGGCTGTCGGCAGGGATGAGCGGCGATCTCGAGCAGGGCATTGCGGCCGGTGCGACACACGTGCGTGTCGGCTCCGCGATCCTCGGTCCGAGGCCCCCGATCAAGTAATGTCACGAGCACAGCACGACCCCGTCGTGGGGACGTGAACCTAGCGGAGGTCGACAGGGCATGAGCGCCATGCGCAAGATCGGTGAGTACCTCGGCCTGCTCGAGGACACCGGGCGGTACGACGACTACGACGACGCCTATGACACCGACGCCGAGGCCAGTGTCCCCGACCGCGCCCCGGCCAAGCGTCCCCGCGAGGCTTCGGTCTCCGACCTGTCCGAGCGTCGGCAGCGCCCCGTCGCCGGAGTCGTGGCCGAGCTGTCCCGGATCACCACGGTCCACCCCCGGACCTACAACGAGGCGCGCACCGTCGGCGAGCAGTACCGCGACGGCACGCCGGTGATCATGAACCTCTCCGAGATGGAGGATGCCGACGCCAAGCGTCTGGTCGACTTCGCGGCCGGGCTGATCTTCGCCACCCGTGGCACCATCGAGCGGGTCACCAACAAGGTCTTCTTGCTGTCGCCCCCCAACGTCACGGTCGCCGCCGAGGACAAGCAGCGGATCGCTGCCGACAGCGGATTCTTCAACCAGAGTTGAGGTCGGTGGCTGGGACCCGAGTGACTAGCGGTGACGCTGTGTCGCGAGGTGTGGCTGGTTCAATCTGACCGTCTTGTGCGCCACGGGGGCTCGCAGGCGCTATTGTTTCGCAAAGAACTACTTCCCAACTCAGAAACGAATGGGTGACGTCATGCCGTTGACTCCTGAGGACGTGAGCAACAAGCGGTTCACTCCCGTCCGCCTTCGCGAGGGCTACGACATGGGCGAGGTCGACCAGTTCCTCGACGAGGTCGAGGCTGAACTGGCCCGACTGAACAAGGAGAACGAGGACCTACGGGCCAAGCTCGTGGCCGCCCAGTCGGCCAGCGTGAGCGTGGCACCTGCCCCTGTGGTGGAGCCCGCCCCGGTCGTGGAGGAGGCTGTTCCCGAGCCTCCCGCCCCCGAGCCTGTGGCGCCCGCTCCTGTCCCGGTCGCACCCGTCGCGCCGCCGGTGGAGACACTGCGTGTCGAGACCGTCCCGGACGCCTCCAACGCCGCTGCGCGACTCCTCGAGATCGCCACCCGCAACGCCGACGAGTTGGTGGAGTCGGCCAAGGACGAGGCCGACCGCATCGTGGGCGAGGCCCGCACCAAGGCCGAGCGCCTGGAGAACGAAGCCAAGGGCAAGTCCGACCGGCTCGAGGCCGACGCTCGCACCCGGTCCCAGATGCTGGACTCCGAGACCGCCGAGCGTCGCAAGCAGCTCTTCGGCGAACTGGAGCGTGAGCGGGACAAGCTCAACACCGAGGTGGAGCGGTTGCGTCAGTTCGAGCGGGAGTACCGCTCCCGGCTGCGCTCCTACTTCACCCAGCAGCTCGACGCGCTCAACGACACCAACGAGGCCGGTCCGACTCCGACCGCTGATGCGACCGCGGCGCCCAAGCGCCTGCGTTCCATCCTCGGCGAGGAAGAGGGCTAAGAGGCCCCGCGCCACCCGATCGTCACGCTGCGGCCGGCTCCGGATTCACGGAGCCGGCCGCAGATGTTTCTCACCCACTGCGCGGCGGTTTGAGTCGGTGTCGGGCATTCGTTACCCTGCACGCCCGTGGCGACCCCATCGCTGCAGTGCCCCGCCAAGGAGGCCCCGATGACCCGCAGCACCCCGAAGTCGCTTGCGACCTCCGCGGCGACCGTGGCGAAGCGTGTCATCAGTCGACGTTCCACGACGTCCGGCGACGGCGTGCCGGCCCAGCGGACAGCCAAGAAGGCCGCGCCCGCCAAGAAAGCGGCGGCGAAGAAGGCCGCGCCCGCCAAGAAGACCACCGCAAAGAAGGCCGCGCCCGCCAAGAAGGCCGCGCCCGCCAAGAAAGCGGCGGCGAAGAAGGCCGCGCCGGCCAAGAAGACCACCGCCAAGAAGGCCGCGCCCGCCAAGAAGACCACGCCCGCCAAGAAGACCACCGCGAAGAAGGCCGCGCCTTCGGCTAGAAAGGCCCCCGTGCGCTCCTCATCGATGACGACCTCGACCCGAAGGACTGCTGCGCGCGCCGGTGCGCTGGCCGTCAAACCGGGCGAGGAGAAGTGGACCAAGGCCGAGCTCGGCGAGGTCCTCGCCGAGCTCCACGAGCACCGGGACCGACTGGTCAGGCTGCTCGCCGACCAGGAGTCGGAGTTGGCGGGCCTGATGCGCGACGCCGGAGACGGTGCCGGGCAGGACCAGGCGGACCTCGGGGCGACCAGCTTCGAGCGCGATCAGGAGCTGACCGTGGTCAACAACGAGCGCGACATGATCGCCCAGATCGATCGCGCCCTTGCCCGCATCGAGGACGGCAGCTATGGCATCTGCGAGTCCTGCGGAGAACCGATCGGCAAGCTTCGTGTGATGGCTTTCCCCCGGGCAACCCTGTGCATGGCGTGCAAGCAGCGCGAGGAACGTCGCTGACCGGCGACGACCCCGAAGTCGACCGGCCGACGAACGGGCGTCACCATCTCTTGTTCGTCGGCGTCGCCGCGACGGCGTACGTCGTCGACGTGGCCACCAAGGTCTGGGCGATGAACCATCTCGCCGACCGCGGACCGGTGCCGCTGATCGGTGACCTCCTGCGGTTCAACCTGGTCCGCAACCCGGGGGCCGCCTTCAGCACCGGCACCCGATTCACTCTGGCGTTCAGCCTGCTGGCGATCGTCGCGGCGATCGTCGTTCTGGTGTTGGTGCGCAAGGTCGGCGACTGGCTCTGGGCGGTGGCGTTCGGCCTCCTCTTCGCCGGCATCGTCGGCAACCTCACCGACCGGATCTTCCGTGATCCTGGCCCCTTCCGGGGCCACGTGGTCGACTTCTTGGAGTTGCCACACTGGCCGGTGTTCAACGTCGCCGACATGTGCATCAACGTCGCCGCCGCCCTGATTGTGATTCAGAGCGTCCGAGGGGTGGGCCTGGACGGACGCCGCACCCACCGAACAGGGCCATCGCCCCACGACGATGGCGCGGCGGACGGCACTGCTGAGGACACCGCCCGGGAGACACCGTGACGGGCGAGCATCGTGTGCTGCTGGTGCCCGACGGGCTCGCCGGCGAGCGGGTCGATGCCGCGATCGCCCGGCTGTTCGGGCTCTCCCGCACCCGCGCCGCCCACCTGATCAGCGAGGGGCACGTGCAGGTCGACGGCGCCGCCGTCGCAAAGAGCGACCGGGTCGTCCCCGGGGCGCTGCTGGAGATCGAAATCCCCTCGGTCGCCGACCCACTCGAGGTGGTCCCCGAGATGGTCGAAGGGATCTCGATCATCCACGACGACGACGCGATCGTGGTCGTCGACAAGCCCGTCGGCGTCGCCGTACACCCCTCCCCGGGATGGTCCGGACCGACCGTCGTCGGCCACCTCCGCGCCGCCGGGTTCCGAATCGCCACCAGCGGGGCGGCGGAGCGGCAAGGCATCGTGCAGCGCCTCGACGTCGGCACCTCCGGGGTGATGGTGATCTGCAAGTCCGAGCACGGCTACTCCGTGCTCAAGAACGCCTTCCGACAACGCACGGTCGACAAGACCTACCACGCCTTGGTGCAGGGGCATCCCGATCCCTTGGAGGGGACCGTCGATGCGCCGATCGGGCGGCATCCGCGTCACGACCACAAGTTCGCTGTCATGGCTGACGGCCGCCACAGCGTGACGCACTACCGCACCTTGGAGGCGCATCGGTTCGCGAGCCTGCTCGAAGTGGAGCTGGAGACCGGCCGGACCCACCAGATCCGGGTGCACATGGCAGCGCTGAAGCACCCGTGCGTCGCCGACTTCCACTACGGAGCGGACCCCGTGTTGGCGCAACGGGTCGGCCTGTCGAGGCAATGGCTGCACGCCGTCAAGCTCGGCTTCACCCACCCCGAGACGGGGGAGTACGTCGAGTTCGAGTCGCCCTATCCCGCCGACCTCGCGCACGCGCTGGAGGTCATCCGTGCCTCGGACTGACCCCCGGGATGACTCGATGACGCTGCGACCAGCCGTCGCAGCCGACCTGCCAGACATCGCGGAGCTGTACCTTCGCGTCCGCACGGCCGTTGTGCCCGCGATGCCGCCGCAGATTCACACGGCCGAGGAGGTGCACGCCTACGTCGGCGGCTGGCAGCTCGACCAGCGGGATGTGTGGGTGGCCGAGCTACGCGGCACCGCTGTGGCCTTCATGGTGGTCGACCCGGGCTGGCTGGAGTCCCTCTACGTGCTCCCCGAGGCGGCCGGCCAGGGCATCGGCAGTGCATTGCTGGATGTCGCGAAGAGACTGCGCACCGAGGGCTTCTGCCTGTGGGTCTTCGAGAGCAACCGGCCAGCCAGGAACTTCTACACCCACCGAGGGCTGCTCGAGCTCGAGCGCACCGACGGTTCGGGCAATGAGGAGCGGGCGCCCGACATCAAGATGGCCTGGCCGGGTCGTGATCCGCTCACCTTCCTGCGGCGGCTTGTCGATGACGTCGACGACCGTCTCGGCGACTTGCTGGCCGAGCGGGTCGCACTGACTACAGCGGTCCAACGCGTCAAGGCCACCAGCGGCATCGGCACCGACCGAGACCCCGAGCGAGAGCATGAGATCGCCCGCCGCCTGGCCGAGCGCGCCCCCGCCCTCGGCGAGGATCGCCTCGCCCGGATCGCGCACGCGATCATCACCGAGAGCCTCGACGCCGGCTCCTGAGCAGACCCGAGCGACCGCGTGCTTCGCTGCCCGGGCTTGCGGCTCGGCGGGGCTGACCGCGGCGGCTGGGCCGGGAGGGAGGCCCCGCAGGGCGTGGATGGGTCTGGCCCCCCGGAGCGAGCGCCAGCGAGCGGAGGGGTGGTTGCCCAAGGGGCCTCCCTCCCGGGCCGGACGCCGCTACCAGCCCCAGAGAGCCGCCTCGACCGCCGCCTCGACCGCCGCCCCAACCGCCGCCCCAACCGCATCGGTCCACCGGTCTCGGGCGATCCAGGATGTGTCGGTGCGCCACGGCAGGATTGGGGTCGGCCCGGGGTTAGGCTGGTCGCCTTCCCCGGGTAGTCCCACGGTCGTCATGGCCGTGGACTGATCGTGTCCGGATCGAGCCGTTGGGAGCCCCGCTGCAGATGTCGTCCGATGACTTCGTCCATCTGCACGTCCACACCGAGTACTCCATGCTTGACGGCGCCTCACTCTTGGACGGGCTCTTCCAGCGGGTGACCGAGCTGGGCATGTCCTCGATCGCGATGACCGACCACGGCAACCTGCACGGTGCCTACGACTTCTGGTCCAAGGCCCGTCGCCACGGGGTCAGGCCGATCATCGGCCTGGAGGCCTACATCACCCCGCAGACCCACCGCAGTGACCGGCGCCGGGTCCGCTGGGGCAGTGGCGACGCCGCCGAGGAGGGCGGCGACGATGTCGCCGGCGGTGGCGCCTACACCCACATGACGATCTGGGCCGAGACCACCGAGGGCATGCACAACCTGTTCCGGCTCTCGTCGCGGTCGAGCCTCGAGGGCCAGTACTACAAGCCTCGCGCCGACCGGGAGCTGCTCACCGAATACGCTCCCGGGCTGATCGCGACCACGGGCTGCCCCTCGGGTGAGGTGCAGACCCGGCTCCGCCTCGGACAGTACGACCAGGCCCGTCAGGCCGCGGCGGAGATGCGGGAGATCTTCGGCCCGGACAACTACTTCCTCGAGTTGATGGACCATGACATCGATGTCGAGAAGCGGGTGCGAGACGACCTGCTTCGGCTGGGCCGCGATCTGGGTCTGCCTCCCATTGCGACCAACGACTCCCACTACAACAACCCCGGCGACGCCGATGCCCACGACGCGTTGATCTGTGTGGCCTCGGGGAAGCGGCTCTCCGACACCAAGCGACTGAAGTTCGACGGTGGCGGCTACTACATCAAGTCTGCGGCCGAGATGCGGGGGTTGTGGGCCGACCGGCACGGCATGCCCGAGGCGTGCGACAACACCCTCCTGGTCGCCGAGCGCTGCCACGTCGAGTTCACCGAGTCGACCGGCGGCTACATGGCCCGCGCCGACGTGCCCTCGGGGGAGACCGAGGATTCCTGGTTCCGCAAGGAGGTCTGGCGCGGCATCGAGCAGCGCTACCCCGGTGATCGACTCACCGCCGAGGTGCGGGCCCGGGTCGACATGGAGCTCGAGGTCGTCGCCAGCAAGGGCTACTGCGGCTACTACCTGGTGGTCGCCGACTTCATCGGCTGGGCGAAGGCCAACGGCATCCGGGTCGGGCCGGGGCGTGGGTCGGGTGCGGGCTCCATTGCGGCGTACGCCTTGCGCATCACCGACCTCTGCCCCCTCGAGCACGGCCTGATCTTCGAGCGCTTCCTCAACCCCGAGCGACCCTCGATGCCTGACTTCGACCTCGACTTCGACGAGCGTCGGCGTGGTGAGGTGATCCGCTACGTCACCGAGAAGTACGGCAGCGACCGGGTCGCCCAGATCGCGACCTTCGGCCGGCTCAAGGCGAAGGCGGCCATCAAGGACGCCGCCCGGGTGCTCGACCTCAGCTTCGCCGAGAGCGACCAGATCACCAAGGCGCTGCCGGCGGACGTGATGGGCAAGGGCGTGCCTCTGCCCGAGCTGTTCAACCCGGAGCACAAGCGCTACGGCGAGGGCGGCGAGTTCCGTGCGCTGCACGATCGTGACCCGATGGTCCGCAAGGTCTACGACACCGCCTGCGGTCTGGAGGGCCAGATCCGCCAGTGGGGCGTGCACGCCGCGGGCGTGATCATGTCGAGCAAGCCGTTGGTCGACATCGTCCCGATCATGCGCCGTGAGCAGGACGGCGCCATCATCACCCAGTTCGACTACCCGATGTGCGAGGCGCTCGGGCTGGTCAAGATGGACTTCCTCGGTCTGCGCAACCTCACCGTCCTCGACGACACCCTGGCCAACATCGCTGCCAACCGTGGCGAGGAGGTCGTCCTCGAGGAGCTGCCCTTCGACGACCCGGCCACCTATGAGCTGCTGTCGCGTGGCGACACGCTGGGTGTCTTCCAGTTGGACGGCGGGCCGATGCGGGCGCTGCTGCGCAGCATGCGCCCCGACACCTTCGAGGACATCTCCGCGGTCGGTGCCCTCTATCGTCCCGGTCCGATGGGTGCGGACTCCCACAACAAGTACGCCCGCCGCAAGAACGGCCGAGAGCCGATCGAGGCGATCCACCCCGAGCTCGCCGAGGCACTCGAGCCGGTGCTCGGGGAGACCTACGGCCTGATCGTCTATCAGGAGCAGGTGATGGCGATCGCCCAGGTCCTGGCGGGCTTCACGCTCGGACAAGCAGACAATCTGCGCCGGGCGATGGGCAAGAAGAAGAAGGAGGAGCTCGACAAGCAGTACTCCGGCTTCCAGGCCGGGATGCTCGAGCGCGGCTTCTCGCAGCGCGCCATCGACACGCTCTGGGAGATCCTGGTCCCGTTCTCCGACTACGCCTTCAACAAGGCCCACTCGGCGGCGTACGGCGTGGTGTCCTACTGGACCGCCTACCTCAAGGCCAACTACCCCGCCGAGTACATGGCCGCCCTGCTCACCTCGGTCAAGGACGACAAGGACAAGTCGGCGATCTACCTCAACGAGTGCCGTCGGATGAAGATCCATGTGCTCCCGCCCGACGTCAACGAGTCGGCGGCCACTTTCACCCCGGTCGGCCACGACATCCGGTTCGGCCTCACCGCCGTCCGCAACGTCGGCGCCAACGTGGTCGGCGAGGTCGTCCGTGCCCGCCAGGAGCACGGTCGATTCGTCGACTTCAACGACTTCCTGCAAAAGGTGCCCGCCTTGGTCTGCAACAAGCGGGTGATCGAGTCGCTGATCAAGGCCGGTGCGTTCGACGAGATGAAGCACCGGCGTCGTGCCTTGATCGCCATCCACGAGACGGCCGTCGATCAATACGTCGACATCAAGCGCAACGAGGCGATCGGACAGGACTCGCTGTTCGCCGGCCTCGACGACCTGGACGGCGACGGCGTGTTCGGGGTGACGGTGGCGATCCCCGACCTGGATGAGTGGGACAAGATGACCCTGCTGGGTCACGAGCGGGACATGCTCGGCCTCTACGTCTCCGACCACCCGCTGCTCGGGCTTGAGCATGTGCTGTCCGCCGGCACCGACTGCACGATCGGCCAGTTGATGCTGGACGAGGAGCGTGCAGACGGCTCGATGGTCACGGTCAGCGGCCTGGTCACCTCGGTGCAACGCAAGATCACCAAGCGCGGCGACACCTGGGCGATGATCTCGTTGGAGGACCTGGACGGCGGCATCGAGGTGTTGCTGTTCCCCAGTGCCTACCAGCTCGCCTCGACCTACCTCACCGAGGACGCCATCATCACCGTGCGCGGCCGGCTCTCGCGCAGCAAGGACCAGCCGGAGTTGCATGCTCAGGAGGTGACGGTCCCCGACCTGAGCGACGGTCCGAGTGGTCCGGTCGAGATCAGCCTCCCCTCGACGCGCTGCACGGGACCTGTGGTGGAGCAGCTCCGCGAGGTGCTGCGCACTCATCCTGGGGTGACGGAGGTGCGATTGCGTCTGCTTGCCCGTAGCGCCACTACGGTGATGCGTCTTGACGATCGACTCCGAGTGACACCCGGGCCGGCGCTCTACGCAGACCTCAAACAGCTGCTGGGGCCAGGGTGCCTGGCCGGCTGACCTCCCGTCCGCTCCGGATCCTCGTCCTGTTCGCGTTCGTGCTGGCCGTGTCCGCACTGGCTGGTGTGATCGGTGGGTGGCTGTGGGAACGGGCTTGGACGGCACCGACTGGCGTTGCCTACCAACACCAGTTCGTGCTGGTCGGCAGCGGCCCGGGCGACGACTTCTCCGGCACCGGCGTCTATGCATTGCTGGGTATTCCGATCGGACTCCTCCTCGGCCTGGCCGTGGCGCTGATCGTGCGGGGGCACGAGTGGGCGACCCTGACGGCTCTGGTGATCGGTTCGTTGCTCGCGGCATGGCTGATGGCGTCCGTCGGGCACCGGCTCGGGCCGCCCGATCCGCAGCTCCTCGCTGCCCGTGCCGACGACTTGACGAAGCTAACTCAGCAGCTCCGGGTCAACGGTTCGAGCGCTTATCTCGCCCTGCCAGCCGGAGGCCTGGCAGGCCTCTGCGCGGGCTATCTGTTGCTCTTTGCTTTCCAGCGGTTACGCGAGGCGTCGGGTCCCTCCACTAGGCTGGGCGACGAGACGATGCAGTGAGGGCTCATCGGGAGCCCTCCCGCGCGATGGGGGAGTTCTATGTCGACACCAAACCCGGGTGAGGGTCAACCGCAGGGCGGTCAGCCGCCCCTGCCTCCTGAGCCGGGTGCCCCGCAGCCCGAGTACCTCTCCTTTGGCGAGGGCCAGCCGTTGCTGCCGGCGACGAAGCCTGCGGGTGGCCGTGGCCGACGGATCGGACTGATCGGTGGTGCGGTGGTCGGCCTTGGCGCCCTCGCAGCGGCCGGCACCTGGGCGTTCGTCGCCTTGTCCGGCGGTGGCGCGCAGCCGGCAGCCGTCCTGCCGTCTTCCGCCGTGGCCTACGCCAGCATCGACCTGGACCCCTCGGCCGGCCAGAAGATCGAGGCGCTGAAGACGCTGAAGAAGTTCCCCGCGCTCGACGACGCCTTGAACCTCGACGCCGACGACGATCTGCGCCGCGCCTTCTTCGACCGGATGCAGGACGAGGGTGCCTGCGACAACCTGGACTACGACAAGGACATCGAGCCTTGGCTGGGAGACCGTGCTGCCGTGGCCGTCGTCGACGACTCCGGCGACCCGGCTCCGGTTCTGGTCGTGCAGGTGAGCGACGAGAAGGCCGCCGAGGAGGGGCTGACCAGCATCGCCCACTGTGCGGCCAGCGGCAACGCCGACGATGCCGGTGACGTCGCCGCCGAGGTCGGTTGGAAGATCTCGGATGGCTGGGCGATCATCGCGGAGAGCGACGAGACGGCCGCAGATGTCGTCGCGGACGCCGCGAAGGCTTCGCTGGTCGACGACGAGACCTACGCCAACTGGGTCGACCGACTCGGCAACCCGGGCGTCGTGAATCTCTACCTCGCCCCCTCCGCCGGCAAGATGCTTGCCGACCACCTCGATGACCTGACCGGACTGGGCTCCGGGCTGTCGCCGATGGACCTGGGCGTGGAGTCCTCGGGCAACGAGCCCGCGGCCTATCACACCGACTCCGCAACAGACGACGAGCTCGGCGAGGCGCGCGCGATGCTCAAGGACTTCGCCGGGATGGCCGCCACCGTCCGGTTCAAGGACGGCGGCCTCGAGTTCGAGGCCGTCAGCGACGCCAAGCAGACCGACGGCATCTACGGCACCGACGGCGTGGACGTCATCTCGACCCTGCCCGAGGACACCGCTGCTGCGGTCGGGATGCGGTTCGCCGACGGGTGGGTCGGGACTCTGCTCGACCAGGTCAAGACCACCGAGCCCGGGGTCGACGACATGATCAGTGAGATCGAGTCCGGGTGGGGGCTGCAGATCCCCGAGGACATCGAGACGCTGTTCGGCGACTCCGCTGTGCTGGCCCTGGGCAGCGACTTCGACGTGAACACACTGCAGCAGAGCACGGACGGCAGCGGCGTGCCGATCGGGATCAAGATCCACGGCGACACCGACGGGATCGAGTCGGTGCTGGACAAGTTGCGCGGGAACCTGCCGCCCGACATGCCCGTGCTGGATAGCGAGGTCTCCGGCGACATGGTGGCGGTCGGCCCGGACGACGACTACCGAAGCGAGCTGGTCGGTGACGGCGGCCTCGGCAAGAGCGCTACGTTCCGCGACGTGGTTCCTCAGGCCGAGGACGCGGTGGCAGTCTTCTACGTCAACTTCGACGCCAACGACTGGTTGACCAACCTCGCCGAGTCCGACGCCGAGGCGCAGGAGAACCTCGAGCCACTCGCCGGCCTGGGTCTGTCCTCCTGGGTCGACGGCGACACCACCCACGCGCTGTTCCGACTGACGACCAACTGACCCTCTGCCGCGGTGTTTGTGCGTCTCCTGCGGTCCTGTGGCGGCGAAGTGCCCCGTATGCCCGGCCCGGACCCACGACAGCACCGCGGCAGACAGGCACACGGCCCACGTTAGTTGGGAGACCAGCGGGTGCGGGCGACCTCGGTGGCGGGCAGGGACGGCAACACTCGCATTGCGCGCACCTCGCCACGCAACAGATCCGTGACCAGGGCGAGCCGCTCGGTGGCGCTGTCGGCCTCGAGCAAGGATTGCCGGTCCGGCAACGGGAGTGGTGCGGCTGCCGCGAGTGTCCAGGAGAGGTACGTCGGGTCGCGCGGCAGCGAGCCTTCGAACGGGTCCTCGGCGATCTCGGAGATGGTGCGGCGGTAGGCGTCGAAAGCGGTCAGAGCAGCCTCGACCTGGGTCGCGTCCACGTCCTCGTCCTCGGTCGGCAGGTCGACCACCTCGCCGACCGGGAAGTCCCCGTCGCCGTCGAGCCGGTCCAGGCGGATCCGGTCGCGGGCCACGACCTCGATGGTGAAAGTCCCATCGTCGTCCGCCTCGACCTCGACCAGCTGCAGCAGGCAGCCGACGCGGTAGAGCGACTGGGCGCCGTGGTCGCCGACCTCGTAGCCCTCGCGGATCGCCACCGTGCCGAAGAGGCGCCGGCTCGGGTCGGTCTGCTCCAAGAGAGACTGCACCAGGGCGCGGTAGCGCGGCTCGAAGACATGCAGCGGGAGCACGGCCCCGGGGAACAAGACGGTGTTCAGCGGGAACATCGGCAGCCGCGTGGTCACACCCTCGACACTAGCGACCAAGGACCGCTAGCCGGGCTCCAGGCCCAGGCATCCCACGCCACGTCCACGTGCTCGGCGTGGGCTCCCCGGCTTCTAGACTTGCGGCCATGATCCGTCGTATCGACCTCCGTGGCGCGACCGGGCCCGTCGACACCCGGTTCGTCGTGCCGCGGGCCGATCTCGACGTGGAGGCGGCGACCCATCAGGTGCAGCCGATCTGCGAGGCGGTGCGCGATCGTGGCGTCGAGGCGGTCGAGGAGTTCTCGGCCCGCTTCGACGGAGTCGTCCCGGAGCAGTTGCGGGTGCCGGTGGAGGCGCTGCGCCGGGCGTTGGACCAGCTCGACGCCGGTGTGCGGGCCGGGCTGGAGGAGTCGATCCGGCGCCTGCGGGCCACCTGCGCGGCCGAGCTCGAGGCGGATGTCACCACGACCCTTGCCGACGGCGCCACCGTGAGCCATCGCCTGGTCCCGGTGGACCGGGTCGGGCTCTACGTCCCGGGCGGTCTGGCGCCGCTCGTGTCCAGCGTGGTGATGAATGTGGTGCCCGCGCAGGTGGCCGGGGTCGGCTCGATCGCGCTGGCGAGCTCGCCCCAGAAGGCGCGCGGTGGCCTGCCCGAGCCGACCATCCTGGCGGCCTGTGCCCTGCTCGGGGTCGAGGAGGTGTACGCCGTCGGCGGTGCCCAGGCGATCGCGATGTTCGCCTACGGAGCGGGGGAGTGTCGGCCGGTCGACCTGGTCACTGGGCCGGGCAACATCTACGTGGTGGCGGCCAAGCGGCTGCTTCGAGGAGTGGTGGGGATCGACTCCGAGGCCGGGCCTACCGAGATCGCGATCCTTGCCGACGACACCGCCGATCCGGCGTATGTCGCCGCGGACCTGATCAGCCAAGCCGAGCACGACCCGATGGCGGCCTCGGTGCTGGTCACCACGAGCGACCGTCTCGCCGACCAGGTCGAGACCGAGCTGGAGGAGCAGGTCGCCGCCACCAAGCACACCGAGCGGATCCGCACCGCCCTGGGCGGCCGGCAGTCGGCGATCGTCCTGGTTGACGACGTCGGCCAAGGCCTCGACGTCGTCAACGGGTACGCCGCCGAGCACCTGGAGATCCACACCGCCGGCGCGTCGGCCGTGGCGGCGCGGGTGCGCAACGCCGGCGCGGTCTTCGTCGGACCATATGCCCCGGTCTCGCTCGGCGACTACGCCGCGGGCTCGAACCACGTCCTGCCCACGGCCGGGTGCGCCTGCCACTCCTCGGGGTTGTCGGTGCGGTCCTTCCGCAAGGCCATGCACGTCGTCGACTACACCCGAGAGGCACTGACCGAGGTTGCCGAGCACGTGATGACCCTGGCCGATGCCGAGGATCTCCCGGGCCACGGGGCCGCCGTCCGGATCCGGCTCGACCGATGATCTTCCCGCCGCTGCGGGAGGAGCTTCGCGGCATCGAGCCGTACGGCGCCCCGCAGCTCGACGTGCCCGTCCAGCTCAACGTCAACGAGAACCCCTATCCGCCCTCGTCAGCGTGCGCCGCCGATATCGCCGCGGCCGCGGGACGGGCCGCGGCCGGGCTGAATCGCTATCCGGATCGAGAGTTCGTGGCTCTCCGAGAGGGGCTGGCCGGCTATCTCGGCAAGGACGCAGGTCGAGAGATCGCTCCGGCGCAGGTGTGGGCCGCCAACGGCTCGAACGAGGTGATGCTCCATCTGTTGCAGGCATTCGGTGGTCCGGGCCGGACGGCGGTCTCCTTCGCGCCGACGTACTCCATGTATCCCGAGTACGCCCGCGACACCCACACGGCCTGGTTGACGGGTCGGCGCGAGGAGGACTTCGGCCTCGACCTGGACCACGCCTTCGAGCTGATCGCGCGGGAGCGGCCGAGCGTGGTGATCTTGCCGTCACCGAACAACCCGACCGGCACGGCGTTGCCGACGGAGGCCATCGTCGTGATCGCGGAGGCGCTCGGCGACGAGGGCCTGCTGATTGTCGACGAGGCCTACGCCGAGTTCCGTCGCAGCGGAACGCCGAGCGCGCTGGAGCTGCTGCCGAGCCATCGCAACCTGGTAGTGACCCGGACGATGAGCAAGGCCTTCGCGGCCGCCGGCGTCCGGCTGGGCTATCTGGCCGCGGATCCGGCGATCTGTGACGCGCTCCGGGTGGTTCGGCTGCCCTACCATCTCTCGGCGGTCACCCAGGCGGTCGCGCTCACCGCGCTGGCCCATGCCGACGAGCTGCTCGCCAACGTCGACCGGCTTCGGGACGAACGGGACGACCTGGTGGCCTGGTTGCGCGGGGCTGGCTTCGCGGTGGCCGACAGCGACGCGAACTTCGTGCTGTTCGGAACCTTCGTCGATCGGCACGCGATCTGGCAGGGTCTGCTCGACCGCGGCGTGCTGATCCGCGAGACCGGCCCGGACGGTTGGCTGCGGGTCTCGGTCGGGACACCCGAAGAGATGGCAGCATTCAGGCAGGCACTCACCGACGTGACCGCGTCGGTGCCGCACGAGAAGGGGCAACGATGAGCCGCAGCGCGATCTGTGACCGGGAGACCCGGGAGTCCAAGGTCCACGTCGAGGTCGACCTGGACGGGACCGGCCGGGCCGAGGTGTCCACCGGCGTCGGGTTCTACGACCACATGCTCACCGCGTTCGCACGCCACTCTCTGGTCGACCTGACCGTCGAGACGGTGGGTGACACCCACATCGACGCCCACCACACCGTCGAGGACACCGCCATCGTCCTGGGCCAGGCGCTCCGCGAGGCGCTGGGCGACAAGAGCGGCATCCGACGGTTCGGTGACGCGCTGGTGCCCCTCGACGAGGCGCTGGTGCAGTGTGCGGTCGACGTGTCCGGGCGACCCTACTGCGTGCACGTGGGCGAGCCCGAGGGGCAGGAGTACGTCGTGGTCGGCGGCGACTACGCCGGCTCGTTGACCCGGCACGTCTTCGAGACGCTGGCCTTCCACGCCCACCTTGCCGTGCACATCCGGGTGCTGTCCGGTCGTGATCCGCACCACGTCGTGGAGACGCAGTTCAAGGCCTTCGCCCGCGCCTTCCGTGACGCCGTGGCGATCGACCCGCGGGAGACCGGTGTGCCCTCGACCAAGGGGGCGCTCTGAGCGGCCGGCAGATCGCTGTCCTCGACTACGGCTCCGGCAACCTCCGCTCCGCCATCCGCGCGCTGCAGCGCGCTGCGGAGGGTCGTGCCGAGGTGGTGCTGACTGCCGATCGGGACACCGTCGAAGACTCCGACGCGTTGGTCGTGCCGGGCGTCGGAGCGTTCGCGGCCTGCATGGCTGGCCTGCGTCAGGTCCACGGACCCGAGCTGATCGGCCGGTTCCTGGCCGGTGGGCGGCCGGTGCTGGGGATCTGTGTGGGCATGCAGATCCTCTTCGAGCGCGGAGTGGAGCACGGGGTGGAGACCGCCGGCTGCGCGGAGTGGCCGGGAGTGGTCGAGCGGCTGCGCGCCCCTGTCGTCCCGCACATGGGCTGGAACACCGTCGCCGTTCCCTCGGGCTCGCGGCTCTTCGCGGGGATCGAGGACCAGCGCTTCTACTTCGTGCACTCCTACGGCGTCCGCGACTGGACCTTGGTGACCAACGACCGCACCCGCGCCCCACTGGTCACCTGGGCCGAGCACGGCGGGGATCGGTTCGTCGCGGCGGTCGAGAACGGCCCGTTAACGGCCACCCAGTTCCACCCCGAGAAGTCCGGTGACGCCGGCGCCGCGCTGCTCCGCAACTGGGTCGAGACCGTGATCGCACCGACGAGAGGCCGCTGATGACCGCACGTGTGACGCCGTACCTCGAGCTGCTGCCAGCCGTCGACATCGCCGACGGCCAGGCCGTCCAGCTGGTCCAGGGCGTGGCCGGCTCGGAGAAGCGCTTCGGCGACCCGGTCGAGGCTGCGCTGCGCTGGCAGGAGGCCGGCGCCGAGTGGATCCACCTGGTCGACCTCGACGCCGCCTTCGGCCGCGGACACAACCGCGAGCTGCAAGCCCGGATCGTCGGCACGCTGGACATCGACGTCGAGATGAGCGGCGGCATCCGCGACGACGAGTCGCTGCACGCCGCGATGGCCACGGGCTGCCGCCGCGTCAACATCGGCACCGCCGCCCTTGAGCAGCCGGAGTGGTGTGCCGCGGCCATCGCCGAATACGGCGACCGGGTGGCGGTCGGCCTCGACGTCCGTGGCCGGACCCTCGCCGCGCGCGGCTGGACCCGCGAGGGCGGCGACCTGTTCGAGGTGCTGGCCCGCCTCGACGGTGAGGGCTGCGCCCGCTACGTGGTCACCGATGTCAACAAGGACGGCATGCTGCAAGGTCCCAACCTCGACCTGCTCTCCTCGGTGTGCGCCGCCACCGACCGGCCAGTGGTCGCCTCGGGCGGGATCACCGAGCTGGCCGACCTGGCCGCGTTGCAGGCACTCGTCTCAGACGGTGTCGAGGGCGCCATCATCGGGACTGCCCTCTACGAGGGGCGCTTCACGCTCGCCGAGGCGCTCGCACTGACCCTGCCTGCGGAGCGCGCCCGGTGAGCCTCGCCGTGCGGGTCATCCCATGCCTGGACGTCGACGGCGGTCGGGTGGTCAAGGGCGTCAACTTCAAGCAGCTGCGTGATGCCGGCGACCCCGTCGAGCTGGCCCGGGCCTACGACGCCGAGGGCGCCGACGAGCTGACCTTCTTAGACATCTCCGCCTCCCACGAGGGTCGGGCCACCACGATGGAGATCGTGTCGCGCACCGCCGAGGAGGTCTTCATCCCGCTCACCGTCGGTGGCGGTGTCTCCTCGGTCGATGACGTCGACCGACTGCTGCGGGCGGGTGCGGACAAGGTGGCGATCAACACGGCCGCCATCCATCGGCCGGCCCTGGTCGCCGAGATCGCCGACCGGTTCGGCAACCAGGTCTTGGTGCTGTCGGTGGACGCGCGCCGTGCGGCCGGCACCGACTCGGGCTTCGAGGTGACCACCCACGGGGGGCGCAAGTCCGCCGGTCTCGACGCGCTGGCGTGGGCCGCGGAGGCATGCCGGCTGGGGGCGGGGGAGATCCTGCTCAACGCGATGGACGCCGACGGCACTCAAGGCGGCTTCGATCTGGAGCTGATCCGGGCGGTCCGCCGCGAGGTGACCGTGCCTGTGATCGCCTCCGGCGGCGCGGGGGCCGCCGACCACTTCCCACCCGCCGTCGACGCCGGTGCGGACGCCGTCCTCGCCGCCAGCATCTTCCACTTCGGCACCGTGCGGATCGCCGAGGTCAAGGCGGCCCTCGCTGCGGCCGGGCACCCCGTGCGCTGACTCTGCGCTCGCCGACCCTTCCCCGACCCTTCGCCATCTGAGTCGCGGTGTTACTGCGTCTGCCGCGGTTCTATGGTGGCAAAGTGGCCCGTATACCGGGTCCCCAGCCACCACAGCACCGCGGCAGATGGGTCCGGGTGACTATCACACCGCGTCGAAGAGCCGATGACGGCTCAGAAGCCGAGCTTGGCTTGACGCAGGGCGGCCACCGCGTCGTCGGGGCCGGTGAGGTCGAGGTCGCGATACCGGTCGCGCCCGAAGAGGAACATGGTGACCTCGACCGGGAGACCCGAGACCACCACCGGGTCGGCGCCGCCGACGAGCACGGCCCTCAAGTCGATGTCGCTGCGGCGGATGACGACCGGGACTCCGATCCGCTTGACCAGACCCTTGCCGGCCGCTCGGAGCCCCGACCAGATCGTCGCCAGATCCCGCTCGTCGAGGGTGCGGGGCACCCAGTCCGGCTGGGCGCGGCGGATGTCCTCGTGGTGGACGACGTACTCCATGGTGTTGGCCAGCTTGTCGATCGGTGGCAGCGCCATCGGGGTGAGACCACGGCCGCGCAGTTGACGGACGAGGGTGTCGAAGTCGCGCCTGGCCAGTCGATCCATGGCGCGGTCGGTGAGCCCGGACAGCGCGGGGAACACGATGCCCGGCGCGGCCCACGGGGTCCGCTCGCGGACCAGCAGGTGAGTCACCAGATCCACGACCGTCCAGCCCTCGCACAGCGTGGGGGCATCCGGCCCGACCTCCAGCGCCAGGTCGCACAGTGCCTCTCGCTCCCGGCGCGCCAGGTAGGTTCCGCTCACTCGATCAACCTATCCGGCCGCCCTACGGGCGGCGTCTACGGCCGGCAGCCGATTCGCACTTGTCGGACCCGCGGCATAGCCTGACGGGGCGATCGGATCGGCGATCGGATCGGACGGGCGAGGAGAGACAGACCAGGTGGCGCGGGCGGAGCAGCGGGTCGGCAGATCCACCACCCTCGAAGGCTTCGCCGTCCTGCTGGTCGCCATCCGACGGGAGCCGTGGATCTTCATGTGGTCCACGCTCGGGAGTGTGCTCTTCGGGGCGCTGACCGTCGCCGACGCCTGGGTCCTCGGCTGGTCCACCGACCACGCCGTGCTGCCGGCCTTCCGTCACGGAGAGATCCGACCCGGGCTGCTCTGGGCGGTGGTGGCGCTGTTCGTCGGGGTCGCCCTGCTTCGAGCCGTCGGCATCGTGGCCCGCAGGTTGGGCGCTGGCATCATGCAGTACCGCATGCAGGCGCACTACCGACGCGCCGTCACCCGGCAGTACCTCTCCCTGCCCCTGGAGTGGCACCAGCGGCATCCCACCGGCCAGCTGCTCTCCAACGCCAACTCCGATGTCGAGGCCGCGTGGGCGCCGATCGCGCCGCTGCCGATGGCGGTGGGCACCGCGGCCATGATGATCATCGCCATCGTCCAGATGCTGCTGGCCGACCTGGTGATGGCGGTCGTCGGCCTGCTGGTCTTCCCGGCGGTGGTCGTCGCCAACCTGGCCTACCAGCGGCTCGCCTCGCCGTTGATGACGCGGGCGCAGGCCCTGCGCGCCGAGGTCAGCGAGATCGCGCACGAGTCCTTCGACGGCGCGATGGTGGTCAAGACGCTGGGCCGGGAGAGCGAGGAGACCGCACGGTTCGCGGCCGGCGCATGCGAGCTGCGCGACGTCAACATCCGGGCCGGCCGGATCCGGGCCGCCTTCGACCCCGTGCTCGCGGCGCTGCCCAACATCGGCGTGCTCGCCGTGCTGGCAGTGGGAGTCGGGCGGGTGCTTCATGGCCAGACGGCTGCCGGCGACGTCGTGACCATCGCCTACCTCCTCACGGTGGTGGCTTTTCCGATCCGATCCTTCGGCTGGCTGCTGGGCGAGTTTCCGCGCAGCGTCGTCGGCTTCCGACGGGTGCAGCACGTGCTGGATGCCACCGGTGAGATGGAGTTCGGCGAGGGCCAGCTCCCGGCCGAGGAGCCCGGCGCCTGGCTCGAGGTGGACCGGTTGACCTACTCCTACGAGCCCGAGCAGGCGGTGCTCGCGGGGCTCAGCTTCAGTGTCGCGCCGGGCAGCACGGTGGCGGTGGTCGGCGCCACCGCGTCAGGCAAGAGCACCCTCACCACCCTGCTCACCCGGTTGGTCGACCCCGACGGTGGCGCCATCCGCATCGACGGGGTCGACCTGCGTGAGCTGCGCAAGGGCGGGCTAGCGGAGGCGGTCGCGGTCGTGCCGCAGACGGCGTTCCTCTTCGACGACACCGTCCGCGGCAATGTCGCTCTCGGGGCGGATGTCTCCGACGAGGAGGTGTGGGAGGCGCTGCGGGTGGCTCAGGCCGACGGCTTCGTGGCTGCGTTGCCGCACGGCCTCGACACTCGACTGGGTGAGCGCGGCACCTCGCTGTCCGGTGGCCAGCGCCAGCGGATCTCGCTGGCGCGAGCGTTGGTACGCCGCCCGCGGCTGCTGATCCTCGACGACGCCACCTCCGCGGTGGACCCCGAGGTCGAGGCTCGGATCCTGGCGGGGCTGCGCCGAGCCGGTGGCGGCACCACCTTGGTCGTGGTGGCCTACCGCAAGGCCACCATCGCGCTGGCCGACGAGGTGGTCCTGCTCGCGGACGGCAGGATCGTCGATCGCGGCCCCCACCAGGAGTTGCTGGTCAGCAACCCTGACTACGCCCGGCTCGTGAACGCCTACGAGCAGGATGCCGAGCCGGTCTCCGAGTCACCAGGGGAGCGCCGATGACGACGATCACGGGGACCGGCACCCGGATGGACTCCGGCGAGGACATCCGTGCGCTCGACACGATCCGGCGTGGGGTGGCGCTCTCCCCGGAGCTCAAGGAGGGCTTCGCCGGCACCCTTGCCCTCGCCGTGCTGGCCTCGGTCGGCCAGGTCGTCGTCCCCGTGGCCGTGCAGCAGACCCTCGACCGCGGGCTGCGCTCCTCCGGCGGGCCGGACGTCGGCTTCACGGTCTGGATGGGCGCACTCGCGGCTGCGGCGATTGCGCTGACCAGCCTGGCGTCGTACTTCATGACCAAGCGGCTCTTCACCTGCTCCGAGCGTGGACTGGCGACGTTGCGGATCAAGGCGTTCCGCCACGTGCACGACCTGCCGCTGCTCACCCAGAACACCGAGCGCAGGGGCGCCCTGGTCTCCCGGGTGACCAGCGACGTCGACCAGGTCAGCCAGTTCCTCGTCTTCGGTGGTCTGCTGATGATCGTCAGCATCGGTCAGGTGATCATCGCGACGATCGTGATGGCGATCTACAGTTGGCAGCTGGCGATCGTGGTGTGGGTCTGCTTCGCGCCGCTCTTCTTGTCACTGCGCTTCTTCCAGCGCCGGCTCTCGGCTGCCTACGGCGTGGTGCGACGGCAGGTCGGGGTGATGCTCTCGGCCATCTCCGAGCCGGTGGTCGGAGCGGCCGTGGTGCGGTCGTACGCCGTCGAGGCCCGCACCCAGGACCGCATCGACGAGGCGGTCGGCGCCTATCAGGCCGCGAGCACCCGCGCCCAGGGGCTGACCGCCTTCTCGTTCTCGCTGGGCGGTGTGTCCGCGGGCCTCGCGAACGCCGGAGTGCTGGTGATCGGCATCTGGCTCGGCCTGGCTGGTGAGATCACCGCTGGCCGCGTGCTCGCGTTCGCATTCCTGGTCAGCCTCTTCGTCGGCCCGGTGCAGATGGGCACCCAGATCCTCACCGACGCGCAGAACGCGATCGCCGGCTGGCGACGAGTGATCGGCATCTTGGACACGCCGGCGGACCTGGTTGATCCCGGCGAGGACGGGGTGGATCTGCCGCGGGGCCCGATCGACGTGCAGTTCGACGATGTCACCTTCGCCTACCCTGACGGCCCGCCGGTCCTGCATGACGTGTCGCTGGACATCGCCGCTGGCACCCGGGTCGCGATCGTCGGAGAGACCGGCTCAGGCAAGTCGACCTTCGCCAAGCTGCTGACTCGACTGATGGATCCCACCCGTGGAGTGGTGCGGCTGGACGGCATCGACGTGCGCTCGATCGCGACCGACACGCTACGGCGCTCGGTGGTGCTCGTGCCTCAGGAGGGCTTCCTGTTCGACGACACCCTGGCGGCGAACGCACGCTACGGGCGACTCGACGCCAGCGACGCCGACATCGAGCTGGCCGCCGAGCAGCTCGGCCTCGGGGACTGGCTGGCGGCGCTGCCGCACGGGCTCGCCACCCGGGTCGGCCAGCGCGGTGAGTCGATGTCGGCGGGGGAGCGGCAGCTGATCGCGCTGCTGCGCGCCCAACTGGCCGACCCCGACCTGCTCGTGCTCGACGAGGCCACGAGCGCGGTGGACCCGGCCCTGGAGATGCGGATCGGCCGGGCGCTGGAGCGACTGATGACAGGCCGCACCTCGGTCACCATCGCGCACCGGCTCTCCACCGCGGAGAACGCCGACGAGGTGATCGTCGTCGACCGCGGCCGGATCGTGCAGCGCGGGCCGCACGCGCGGCTGCTGACCGAGGACGGCGTCTACGCCTTGCTGCACGCCTCCTGGGTTGCCCAGCACGGCGCCCAGTAGCCCGAGCCCAGAAGCCGGCAGCACGCTGAGTGAAGGGGGAGGACCGGTCGTGCTCGTCATCGGGGATACTCGCACGGTGAGCGACCTCGCCCCCGACATCGCGGCACGCCTGCGGCGCAACCCTGACGGACTGGTCCCAGCGGTCGTGCAGCAGCACGACACCGGTGAGGTGCTCATGCTCGGCTGGATGGACGACGAAGCGCTGGCGCGCACTCTCGCTGGAGGCCGAGTGACCTACTGGAGCCGCTCTCGGCGGGAGTACTGGCGCAAGGGCGACACCTCCGGCCACCGCCAGTGGGTCAAGGAGGTCCGACTCGACTGTGACGGCGACACACTGCTGGTCCGGGTCGACCAAGAGGGCCCCGCCTGTCACACCGGTGACCGCACCTGCTTCGACGCCGACGTGCTGTTCGCCGATGGTCGCTGACCACGAGCCCGGTGCAGCGGCCCGATCGAGCCGTCGCACGTTCCTTCCGACCGCTCTCACCGGAGCCGTGGCGGCAGGTGTCGGCGTGCTGGCGGGCTCCCGGCCGTGGTTGACGGCACCCAGCCGGGCGGGATCGGAGGTGGCGCTGGTGCTCGGCCGAGGCAGCCAGGTGCCGCTCGCCGTCTCGCTGGGCCTGGTCGCGCTGGCCGCCTGGGGAGTCCTCCTGGTCACCCGGGGAAAGGTGCGTCGGTTGGCGGCAGTGCTCGGTGTCCTCGCTGCCGTCGGCGTCCTCGCTCTCACGGTCCGGGCCTGGTGGTCGGTGCGTGAGGTCGTACGCGATGATCTGGCGGGTCGCGGCCTCGACGACGTCTCCGTGCACCCGACCTGGTGGTACGCCGTCGCGGTGGTCGCCGCCGGTCTCTCACTTGCTGCGTTCAGCCTGGCCTGGCGGTGGCTTCCGACCTGGCCGGAGATGGGCAGACGCTACGACGCGCCCGGCGTACCTGCTGATAGCGCCGTCCTTGGCGATGCCGACAGCCTCGACCTTTGGAAAGCGCTCGACGAGGGTCGCGATCCCACCGAGGGCTCGTGACCAATATGCTGTCGACAGCATCGATCCCAGACGACGGCGACCCCAGGAGCGATCCATGGCACACCACGGCAACACCCCGGCGGCCTGGACGGGCGTGGCCCTCTCGATGCTGGGGTTCGTGCTCGGCGGGATCGCGCTGATGATCCACCCGTTCGCCTGGCCGCTGTTCTGGATCGGCGTCGTTCTGGTGCTGGGCGGCTGGGTCGTCTACCTGGTCATGGCGAAGCTCGGCTACAACACCTGATGACCTCGGCCGCGCAGTCCTCTCTCACCGACCTGCGTGGCCGTCGGCAGCGGCTGTCGGTGCCGCTCACCACGCTGGGCGCACTCGGTGCGGCCACGGCAGCGCTGCGGCTGCGGGACCCCCACGAGTCAGGCAGCTGGGGCTATTGCCCGTCGTACCTGCTGTTCGGCGTCTACTGCCCGGGCTGCGGCGGCCTGCGCGCGGTCAACGACCTCACCCATGGCGACCTGATCGGCGCCGCGTCGTCCAACCTGCTGTTCGTGCTCGCGCTGCCACTCATCGCCTGGGTTTTCGGGGTCTGGCTGTGGTCGGCCTGGACCGGTCGACCAGCGAGGTGGACGTGGTGGAACACGCGAGCGTTTCGGATGACGTCTCTGACCGCGATCGTCGTCTTCACCGTGCTGCGCAACCTGTCGATCGGCAGTTGGCTGGCGCCCTGATTCGACCAAGCGCGGGCGTCCGGCCCTGATCTCGCCGCTGAGGGACGTGGCAGCGCCGCTGGGCGACCGTGAGAGGCTTGGCGAGCACTGTCCCGACCAGCCACCTGACCCGACCAGCGGAGGCCCCGTGTCCGTCCTCGACGACATCATCGCGGGCGTCCGGATCGACCTGGCGGCGCGTCAGGAGGCGGTCTCGGAAACTGACCTACGTGCTCAGCTCGCCGACGTCGACCCGGCCCGCGACCCGATGCCGCACCTGCGCGCCAGCGGGTCGAGCGTCATCGCCGAGGTGAAGCGCCGCTCGCCCAGCAAGGGCGACCTGTCCGAGATCCCCGACCCAGCAGCGCTGGCGCAGGCCTACGTGCGCGGCGGTGCCGCAGCCATCAGTGTGCTGACCGAGGAGCGGCGCTTCGGCGGCAGCCTGACGGATCTGCGCCGGGTGCGGGCTGCGGTGGGTGTGCCGCTGCTGCGCAAGGACTTCGTCGTCACCGACTACCAGGTGCTCGAGGCGCGGGCAGCCGGGGCCGACCTAGTGCTGCTCATCGTGGCCGCCCTGGACGGTGACGCGCTCGTCCGGCTCCACGATCTGATCCGTGACCTGGGCATGACCGCGCTGGTCGAGGTCCACGACGAGGCCGAGACCGAACGGGCGGTCGACCTGGGCGCCGAGCTGGTCGGCGTCAACGCCCGCAACCTCAAGACGCTCGAGGTCGACCCCGGCTCCTTCGGACGGCTGGCCCCGCTGCTGCCGGTCGACCGGGTGCTGGTTGCCGAGTCCGGCATCACCGGTCCCGCCGACGTGGCCCGCTTCGTCGACGAGGGTGCCCGTGCCGTCCTGGTGGGTGAGGCGCTGGTCCGCGACGGCGACCCGGAAGCGGCGGTGCGGGGGATGACTGGTTTGGTGGGACCGCTGGTGAGGGAGAGACCATGAGTCGGTACGACGCCGATCCGCTCGGCTACTACGGCGACTTCGGGGGGCGCTTCATGCCCGAAGCGCTGGTCGCCGCTCTCGACGAGCTGACCGCGGCCTGGCAGGAAGCGATGGCCGACCCCAGTTTCGTCGAGGAGTTCGCCGACATCCTGCGTGACTACGCAGGCGTCCCGAGCCGGCTCTACGACGCTCGTCGACTCTCCGAGGTCGCCGGGGTCCGGATCCTGCTCAAGCGCGAGGACCTCAATCACACTGGCGCCCACAAGATCCGCAACGTGATGGGTCAGGCGCTGCTGACCAAGCGGATGGGCAAGTCCCGGGTGATCGCGGAGACGGGTGCTGGCCAGCATGGTGTCGCGAGCGCAACGGCAGCGGCGTACTTCGGCCTCGACTGCACCGTCTACATGGGATCGGTAGACACCCGCCGGCAGGCGCTCAACGTCGCCCGGATGAACCTGCTCGGAGCCACGGTGGTCCCGGTCGACTCCGGGTCGGCAACGCTCAAGGACGCCATCAACGAGGCGCTGCGTGACTGGGTCGCCTCGGTCGACTACACCGCGTATCTCTTCGGCACCGCGGCTGGCCCGCACCCCTTCCCGAGCTTGGTACGCGACTTCACCCGGGGGATCGGCGACGAGGCTCGGGCCCAATGCCTGGAGCTCACCGGTCGGCTGCCGGACGCGGTCGCAGCATGTGTGGGCGGGGGGTCGAATGCGATCGGCCTGTTCACGGCGTTCCTCGAGGACGACGACGTGGCCATCTACGGCTTCGAGGCGGGTGGCGACGGCGTGGAGACCGGCCGGCACGCCGCCACTATCGTGGCGGGCGAGCGCGGCGTCCTGCATGGCGCCCGCACCTATGTCCTGCAGGACGAGGACGGCCAGACCATCGAGTCACACTCCATCTCGGCGGGCCTGGACTATCCCGGCGTCGGGCCGCAGCACGCCCACCTGGCCAAGACCGGCCGGGCGACCTACCAGGCGGTGACCGACGCCGAGGCGATGGACGCGCTTGAGCTGCTGAGCCGCACGGAAGGGATCATCCCTGCCATCGAGTCCGCGCACGCCGTGGCCGGCGCGCTGCGGGTGGCGCGCGAGCTGGCCGAGACACGGGGTCCGGAAGCCGTGATGCTGGTCAACCTCAGCGGCCGCGGCGACAAGGACATGGACACCGCGATCGAATGGTTCGGACTCGGCGGCGAGCAGACCGGGGGGGACACCCAGTGAGCGTGGCACC
Organism: Nocardioides sp.; assembly: GCF_047602075.1. GTDB lineage: Bacteria > Actinomycetota > Actinomycetes > Propionibacteriales > Nocardioidaceae > Nocardioides. The sequence continues at coordinate 1,111,086 of NZ_JASGIF010000001.1, read as the reverse complement.
CGCATTCGCGACCGCCCGGGCCGAGGGTCGGGCGGCCCTGGTCGGCTACCTGCCGGCCGGCTTCCCCGACGTTGCCGGCGGCATCGAGGCGATCCGCACGCTGGTCGATGCTGGCTGCGACGTCATCGAGATCGGCCTGCCCTACACCGACCCGGTCATGGACGGCCCGACCATCCAGGCCGCCGCGCAGCTCGCCCTCGAGGGGGGAGTCCGCACCCACGACGTGCTGCGGACCGTCGAGGCGGTGGCGGCCACCGGCGTCCCGGTCCTGGTGATGACCTACTGGAACCCGATCGAGAGGTACGGCGTCGACCGGTTCGCCGCCGACCTGGCGGCGGCGGGAGGCTCGGGTCTGATCACCCCCGACCTCACCCCGGACAGCGCCGCCGAGTGGATCGCCGCCGCTGACGAGCGCGGGCTGGACAAGATCTTCCTGGTGGCGCCGTCCTCCACCGACGAGCGGATCGCGCTCACCACGACAGCGTGTCGGGGCTTCGTCTACGCTGCGGCCGTGATGGGTGTGACCGGCGCCCGGTCGACCTCGAGCAATCTGGCCGAGCCGCTGGTCGCCAGGACCCGGCGCACCACCGATCTGCCGATCGGCGTCGGCCTGGGCGTCAGCACGCGGGCCCAGGCCGCCGAGGTGGCGACGTACGCCGACGCGGTGATCGTGGGCTCGGCGTTCGTCCGCCCGCTGCTCGACCACCTGGACGACTCGGGCGCCGGTCTGCGCAGCCTGGCCCAGCTCACCACCGAGTTGGCCAAGGGAGTGCGCGGCGAGGTGGACGGATGATCCTGCCGCTGAGCATCCCCAGTCCCGCCCAGGGCGTCTGGCACCTCGGCCCCCTCCCGATCCGCGGCTACGCGCTGTGCATCATCCTCGGCATCATCGTGGCCATCTGGATCGGCGAGCGTCGCTGGGTGGCGCGCGGCGGACGACCGAACCAGGTGACCGACCTGGCCCTGTGGGCGGTTCCGTTCGGAGTGATCGGTGGCCGGCTATACCACGTGGCGACCGACTGGAAGCTCTACTTCGGCGACGTCGGCAACCCGTGGGCGGCGCTCTATATCTGGCGTGGTGGGCTCGGCATCTGGGGCGCCGTCGCGCTCGGCGCCGTCGGTGTCTTCATTGGCGCCCGCCGCCAGGGCATCCGCTTCCCACCGATGCTCGACGCGCTGGCGCCGGGAGTGCTGGTGGCCCAGGCGATCGGACGGTGGGGCAACTGGTTCAACCAGGAGCTGTTCGGCAAGCCGACCACGCTGCCCTGGGGACTGCGCATCGACGAAGAGCATCGCCCACTCGGCTACGAGCAGTACTCCACCTTCCACCCGACCTTCCTGTACGAATGCCTGTGGAACCTGGGCGGCTTCGCCATCTTGATCTGGGCCGACCGCCGCTTCCGGCTGGGCCACGGCCGGGTCTTCGCGCTCTACGTGATGGTCTACACGCTCGGCCGAGGCTGGATCGAGGACCTCCGCATCGATCCGGTCCAGCTCAGCGACGTCGACGGACTCAGGTTCAACGTCTGGGTCTCGATCGTCGCGTTCGTCGCCGCGACGGCGTACTTCGTCTGGGCCGGCCGCACCAAACCCGGTCGGGAGACCGACGTCTACCTGCCCGGCCGCGAGCCCGCGTCCGCTCCCCAGTCATGACCGAGCGGGCATGGGCCTCGGTGGTAGCCTGATCGCTCTGCTGCGGGCCAACGTCGTCCCCTGCTTGTCACCAGCACCAGCCAGACCCGTCCCGAAAGGCGTGATAGGTCCTCGACCTCGTCGCCGCTCGGGACAACGACGACGGGAGCACGCCGATGGCACCGCTGCACGCATTCCCGGCGCCGCAGGGGCTCTACGACCCGGCGCACGAGCACGACGCTTGCGGGGTGGCCTTCGTCGCGACTCTGACGGGTGAGGCGAGCCACCGGATCGTGGAGCAGGGGCTGACGGCGCTCCGCAACCTCGACCACCGCGGCGCCGCCGGCGCCGAGGTCAACTCCGGCGACGGTGCCGGAATCCTGCTCCAGGTCCCCGACGCCTTCCTGCGTGAGGTGGTCGACTTCGAGCTCCCGCCGCCGGGGAGCTATGCCGCAGGCATCGCCTTTCTGCCCGGTGACTTAGAGCAGGTCGAGAAGACCCGACGACGCATCGAGGAGCTCGCGGCCGAGGAGGGCCTGTCGGTGCTCGGCTGGCGGGAGGTGCCGACCGACCCGTCGGAGCTGGGTGCGACCGCCCGCTCGGTGATGCCGACGTTCGGCCAGTTGTTCGTGGCCGGCGCCGGGGCACGCGTGGCCGGGATGGCCTTGGAGCGGCTGGCGTTCTGCCTGCGCAAGCGCGCGGAGAAGGAGACCGAGGTCTACTTCCCCTCACTCTCCTCGCGGACCCTGGTCTACAAGGGCATGCTCACCACCGCCCAGCTCGACCACGTCTTCACCGACCTGACCGACCCCCGAGTCACCTCGGCGCTCGCCGTGGTGCACTCCCGCTTCTCCACCAACACCTTCCCGAGCTGGCCGCTGGCCCACCCGTTCCGGTTCATCGCCCACAACGGCGAGATCAACACCGTGATGGGCAATCGCAACTGGATGCGTGCCCGAGAAGCGCTGCTCAAGTCGGACCTGATCCCCGGCGACCTCGACCGACTCTTCCCGATCTGCACCCCGGGCGCGTCCGACTCGGCGAGCTTCGACGAGGTGCTCGAGCTGTTGCACCTCGGCGGCCGGTCGCTACCCCACGCCGTGCTGATGATGATCCCGGAGGCGTGGGAGAACCACACCGAGATGGACGAGAAGCGGCGCGCCTTCTACGGCTTCCACGCCGCGATGATGGAGCCTTGGGACGGACCTGCCGCGGTCGTCTTCACAGACGGCACCCAGATCGGTGCCGTGCTCGATCGCAACGGGCTGCGGCCCTCGCGCTACTGGGTCACCGACGACGGCCTGGTCGTGCTCGCCTCCGAGGTCGGCGTCCTCGACCTCGACCCGACCACCGTGGTCCGCAAGGGACGCCTGCAGCCCGGCCGGATGTTCCTCGTCGACACCGACGAGCATCGGATCATCGAGGACGAGGAGATCAAGGCCGAGCTCGCCGCCGAGCATCCCTACGACGAGTGGCTGCACGCGGGCATGATCCGGCTCGGCGACCTGCCCGAGCGTGAGCACGTGATCCACACGCACGCGTCGGTGACCCGCCGGCAGCAGATCTTCGGCTACTCCGAGGAGGAGCTGCGGGTCATCTTGACCCCGATGGCCAACTCCGGTGCGGAGCCGATCGGCTCGATGGGCACCGACACTCCGATCGCCGCGCTGTCGGACCGGCCACGCCTCCTCTTCGACTACTTCAGCCAGCTCTTCGCCCAGGTCACCAACCCACCGCTGGACGCGATCCGCGAGGAGTTGGTGACCTCGCTGTCCGGCTCGATCGGCCCCGAGGCCAATCTGCTCGACCCCGGTCCGGCGGCCTGTCGTCAGGTGGTGCTGCCGTTCCCGGTGATCTCGAACGACGACCTCACCAAGATCAGGCACGTCAACCGGGACGGCGACATGCCCGGGTTCATTACCCACGTCTCTCGGGGGCTGTACGACGTCGAGGGCGGCGGCCCGGCCATGGCAGAGCGGATCGAGGAGATCTGCGCAGAGGTGTCCGAGGCCATCGCCGGAGGCGCCCGGATCATCGTGCTCTCCGACCGGCACTCCACGGCCGAGCTGGCACCGATCCCGTCGCTGCTCCTCACCGGCGCGATCCACCACCACCTGGTGCGGGAGAAGACCCGCACGCAGGTCGGTCTGGTGGTCGAGGCGGGCGATGTGCGGGAGGTGCACCACGTCGCCCTGCTGATCGGCCACGGCGCCGCTGCGGTCAACCCCTACCTCGCCACGGAGAGTGTCGAGGACCTCGCCCGGAACGGCTTCTACGTGAAGACCGACCCCGAGGTGGCGGTCGCGAACCTGATCAAGGCACTCGGCAAGGGTGTGCTCAAGGTGATGTCCAAGATGGGCGTCTCGACGGTGGCGTCCTACACCGGGGCCCAGATCTTCGAGGCCATCGGCCTGTCCCAGGCGGTGGTGGACAAGTACTTCACCGGCACGACCTCCAAGCTCGGTGGCATCGAGCTGGACACGATCGCCGAGGAGGTGGCCCGGCGCCACGCGACGGCGTACCCCCGCGGCGGCATCCTGCCCGCGCACCGCGAACTGACCATCGGCGGTGAGTATCAGTGGCGTCGGGACGGCGAACCGCACCTCTTCGATCCCGAAACCGTCTTCCGGCTGCAGCACTCGACCCGCAACCAGCGCTACGACATCTTCAAGCAGTACACCTCCCGCATCGACCAGCAGGCCGAGCGGCTGATGACACTGCGCGGGCTGTTCGCCTTCCGCGACGCCGAGAGCCTCGGCCGCACCCCGATCGACATCGACGAGGTCGAGCCCGCCGAGGAGATCTTGAAGCGCTTCTCGACCGGGGCGATGTCCTACGGCTCGATCAGCCTGGAGGCACACCAGACCCTGGCTATCGCGATGAACAGCATCGGCGCCAAGTCCAACACCGGCGAGGGCGGCGAGGAGCCGGATCGCCTGCACGACCCGGCCCGGCGCTCGGCCATCAAGCAGGTCGCCTCGGGTCGCTTCGGGGTGACCTCTGAATACCTCACCAACGCCGACGACATCCAGATCAAGATGGCCCAGGGGGCCAAGCCGGGGGAGGGTGGCCAGCTGCCCGGCAACAAGGTCTATCCGTGGATCGCCCGGACCCGCCACTCGACGCCGGGCGTCGGCCTGATCAGTCCGCCGCCCCACCACGACATCTACTCGATCGAGGATCTGGCCCAACTGATCCACGACCTCAAGAACGCCAATCCGGACGCACGCATCCACGTCAAGCTCGTCTCCGAGGTGGGCGTCGGCACGGTGGCCGCCGGAGTGTCCAAGGCGCATGCCGACGTGGTGCTCATCTCCGGTCACGATGGTGGCACCGGTGCCTCACCGCTGACCTCGCTCAAGCACGCGGGCGGCCCGTGGGAAGCTCGGCCTCGCCGAGACCCAGCAGACGCTGCTGCTCAACGGGCTGCGCGACCGGATCGTGGTGCAGACCGACGGCCAGCTCAAGACCGGTCGTGATGTGGTTGTGGCGGCGCTGCTGGGTGCGGAGGAGTTCGGCTTCGCGACCGCTCCGCTGGTCGTCTCGGGGTGTGTGCTGATGCGGGTCTGTCACCTGGACACCTGCCCGGTCGGGGTGGCGACGCAGAACCCGGTGCTCCGCGAGCGGTTCTCCGGGAAGCCTGAGTTCGTGGTCACGTTCTTCGAGTACATCGCCGAGGAGGTCCGCGAGATCCTGGCGAGCCTGGGCTTCCGAACGCTGGCCGAGGCGGTTGGCCATGCGGAGGCGCTCGATGTCACCAGGGCGGTGGAGCACTGGAAGACCGCCGGCCTCGACCTGCAGCCGATCTTGCACCGACCCGAGTCGGACGGCCAGTTCGCCGACCAGGACCTGCGCTGCACCAAGTCGCAGGACCATGGTCTGGACAAGGCGCTGGACAACCAGCTGATCGAGCTGGCGCAACCGGCGCTCGAGCACGGGGAGCCGGTGCACATCCAGCTCCCGGTCCGCAACGTGAACCGCACGGTGGGCACCATGCTGGGTCACGAGGTCACCAAACGTTATCGCGGTGCGGGTCTGCCCGACGGCACCATCGACGTCGGCCTCACCGGCTCCGCCGGGCAGTCCTTCGGTGCGTTCCTCCCGCGCGGGATCACCTTGCGGCTGCACGGCGACGCCAACGACTACGTCGGCAAGGGCCTGTCCGGGGGCCGGCTCGTCGTCGTCCCGCCGGCCGGAGTGGGCTTCCGCTCGCACGAACAGATCATCGCCGGCAACACCACGGCGTACGGCGCCACCGGCGGCGAGATCTTCCTCCGCGGTGGTGTCGGCGAGCGGTGCTGCGTGCGTAACTCCGGCGCGACCGTCGTCACCGAAGGCGTCGGCGACCACGGCTGCGAGTACATGACCGGTGGCCGGGTCGTCGTGCTCGGCAAGACGGGCCGCAACTTCGCGGCCGGGATGAGCGGAGGCTACGCCTTCGTGCTCGATCTCAAGCAGCATCGTGTGAACGGTGAGCTCGTCGAGCTCGGGCCCGTCGAGGGCGGCCGCGCCGAGGAGCTGTTCGACCTGGTCACCCGCTTCGCCGAGGAGACCGGTTCGGAGGTGGCGACCGGTCTGTTGGACCACTGGCCCGAAGCACTGGCCAGGTTCACCCTGGTGATGCCCACCGACTACCGCCGAGTGCTCGAGGTGCGTGCCGACGCCACCGCTGCCGGGCTCGACGACGACCAGGCCGAGGCCCGCATCATGGAGGTGCTCTATGGCTGATCCGAAGGGCTTCCTCGAGCACGGCCGCGAGTTGGCCGGCCGCCGTCCGGTGGCGGAGCGGGTCCACGACTGGCAGGAGGTCTACCCGGGCGGTGTCGGGCGCGCGCTGCTGCCCATCGTCACCACTCAGGCGAGCCGCTGCATGGACTGCGGCATCCCCTTCTGCCACCAGGGCTGCCCGTTGGGGAACCTCATCCCGGAGTGGAACGACCTGGTCTGGCGTGACGACTGGTCCGAGGCGACCGAGCGACTGCACGCCACGAACAACTTCCCCGAGTTCACCGGGCGGCTGTGCCCGGCACCCTGCGAGACCGCCTGCGTGCTCGGCATCAACGCCGATCCGGTGACCATCAAGAACGTCGAGGTGTCGATCATCGACCGGGCCTGGGAGTCCGGCCAGGTGCGTCCTCAACCGCCGGAGTGGCTGTCGGGTCGGACCGTCGCTGTCATCGGGTCCGGTCCGTCCGGGCTGGCCGCGGCCCAGCAGCTCACCAGGGCCGGTCACACCGTCGCCGTCTACGAGCGCGCCGACAAGCTCGGTGGGTTGCTCCGCTACGGCATCCCCGAGTTCAAGATGGAGAAGCAGCATCTGGATCGTCGGATCGACCAGATGCGTCGGGAGGGCACCGTCTTCCGCACTGGCGTCCAGGTCGGCGACGAGTTGCGCGGTGACCAGCTGCGGGAGCGGTACGACGCCGTCGTGCTGGCCATCGGTTCCACGGTGCCGCGCGACCTTCCGGTGTCCGGTCGCGAACTGGACGGCATCCACCAGGCGATGGAGTACCTTCCGCAGGCCAACCGAGTGGCACTGGGCGTGGAGGTGCCCGATCAGATCCATGCCGGCGGCAAGGACGTCGTGATCATCGGCGGTGGCGACACCGGGGCCGACTGCCTCGGCACCGCGCTTCGCCAGGGGGCCGCCTCGGTGACGCAGCTTGAGATCATGCCTCGACCGCCGCAGGACCGGCCGGCGGGTCAGCCGTGGCCGACCTATCCGATGACGTTCCGGATCTCCTCGGCCCACGAGGAGGGCGGCGATCGGGTCTATGCCGTCTCGACCCGGGAGTTCCTCGGGGACGACGCGGGCCGTGTGCGGGCGCTCCGCCTGAGCGAGGTGGACGGTTCGTTCCAGCCGGTGCCCGGCACCGAGCGGGAGATCCCCGCGCAGTTGGTGCTCTTCGCGATGGGCTTCGTCGGGCCACAACAGCCCGGTCTGGTCGAGCAGCTGGGCGTCGCCCTGGACGAGCGCGGAAACATCGTCCGGGACGCGTCCTACGCCACCTCGATCGAGGGCGTCTTCGTCGCCGGCGACGCCGGCCGTGGCCAGTCGCTGATCGTCTGGGCGATCGCCGAGGGCCGGTCGGCTGCCTCGGCCGTCGACCGCTACCTGACCGGATCCACCACTCTCCCCGCGCCGATCCCACCCACCGCTCGGCCGGTGGTCGTGTAGGCGGCCCCGCGTCTGCCGCGGTCTTCTTGCCTCTGCCGCGGCCCTATGGTGGCAAAGTGCCCTGTAGACCGGGCCCTGACCCACTACAGCACCGCGGGAGATGGGTCAGCCAGGGGGCTTGGTTGGATCGATCAAAAGAGGTAGGTTCAGGCAAGTGCGTAGAGCCAAGATCGTCAGCACGCTAGGGCCTGCCGTCGACAGCCCGGAGATGATCCGGGCTCTGGTGGACGCCGGCATGGATGTCGCCCGGCTCAATATGAGCCACGGGACCTACGAGGACCACCAGCGCTACTACACGATGGTCCGCGAGGCGGGCGACACGAGTGGCCGTGGCGTCGGTATCTTCGCCGATCTGCAAGGCCCCAAGATCCGATTGGGTCTCTTCGAGAAGGGCTCGGCCCGCCTGACGGGTGGCCAATCTTGGACAATCACCACCCGAGACGTGTTGGGCGACGACCAGGTGGCGAGCACGACGTACGCCGGGCTGCCGAACGATGTCGCAGCCGGCGATCCGATCCTCGTTGACGACGGCAAGATCCGGCTCGAGGTTATCTCGGTCGACGGGCCGGATGTGCACACTCGCGTTCTCGTCGGTGGGAAGGTGAGCAACCACAAGGGGATCAACCTCCCCGGCGTCGCTGTCTCGGTGCCAGCGCTCTCGGAGAAGGACGTGGAGGATCTGCGCTTCGCCCTTGAGCTGACCGTCGACTTCATCGCGCTCAGCTTCGTGCGCAGTGCGCGAGACATCGAGGACGTCCATCGGGTGATGGACGAGGCCGGGGTGCGCCTTCCGGTCATCGCCAAGATCGAGAAGCCGCAGGCGCTCGACGAGCTCGAGGCGATCGTCGACGCCTTCGACGGGATCATGGTCGCCCGCGGCGACCTGGGCGTGGAATGCCCGCTGGAGGACGTGCCGGTGCACCAGAAGCGGATCATCGACGTCGCGCGCCGCAACGCGAAGCCGGTGATCGTGGCGACGCAGATGCTTGAGTCGATGATCTCGGCGCCCGCGCCCACTCGCGCCGAGGCCTCCGACGTCGCCAACGCGGTGCTCGACGGCTCGGACGCGGTGATGCTCTCCGGTGAGACCAGCGTGGGGGAGTACCCCATCCAGGCCGTCGCCACGATGGCCCGGATCGTCTCCTCGACCGAGGCCCACGGCCTTCAGCACATGACCGCGCTGGATTGGAACCCGCTGACCCGAGGCGGGATCATCGCCAAGGCGGCCGCGGAGGTCGCCCAACGTGTCGAGGCGAAGTACGTCGTCGCTTTCACCTCCAGCGGAGACTCCGCTCGTCGACTCTCGCGCTATCGGGGTCCGATCCCGATCCTCGCCTTCACGACGACCGACACGACCCGTTCCCAGCTCTCGATCAGTTGGGGGATCGAGGCCTTCAAGACTGCCGACGTCGAGCACACTGACGAGATGGTCCGCCAGGTCGACGAGTCTCTGCTCGCGCTCGGTCGCGTCGAGGAGGGCGACCAGGTCGTGATCATTGCAGGCAGCCCCCCAGGCATCCCCGGCTCCACCAACGCCCTGCGCATCCACCAGATGGGCGACGCGATCAACGAAGTGGCCCCGGCCTACCATCGCGCGGACGGCTGACGGGTCGACGACGCGGGCTTCCGCGGGTGCCCCGGGTGGGATTCGAACCCACACTGGACGGTGTTTGAGACCGCTTCCTCTGCCGGTTGGGATACCGGGGCCGCGAGGAGCCAGCCTAGTGGACCGCTAATCTTTGCCCGTGACCGAGGCCAGCACTTCCTCACGCCGTGTCGTGATCGCCGAGGACGAGGCCCTCATCCGGATGGATCTCGCCGAGATGCTCGCCGAGGAGGGGTACGACGTCGTCGGGCAGGCAGGAGACGGGGCCGAGGCGCTCCGACTGGCCGAGGAGCTTGGCCCCGATCTGGTGGTGATGGATGTGCAGATGCCGGTCCTGGACGGCATCACTGCCGCCGAGCGGATCGCTGCCAAGCGGATCGCGCCGGTGGTCATCTTGACGGCCTACTCCCAGCGCGACCTGGTCGAGCGGGCCCGGGATGCGGGGGCGATGGCTTACGTCGTCAAGCCCTTCTCCGTCTCCGACCTGATGCCCGCCATCGAGATGGCGCTCAGCCGCTTCGCCGAGATCGTCGCGCTCGAGGCCGAGGTGGCCGATCTGGCCGAGCGCCTGGACACCCGTCGCGTGGTCGACCGTGCCAAGGGGATCCTGCAAGAGCGCCTCGGCCTCACCGAGGCCGACGCGTTCCGGTGGATCCAGAAGACCGCGATGGATCTGCGGCTCTCCATGCGGGAGGTGGCCGAAGGCGTCCTCCAACACGGACCGCCGGATCAGGCCTGACGCCGCTCGGCCGGTGAGCGCCGGATCTGCGGGTCGGCGAAGGGCGCGTGTAAACGGCCGATTCGGAGCAGGTTACAAATTGGCAACTCACAGGGGTTGGCTCTCGGCATGTCCCGCAAAGAGGCGTTAGGTTGTGCCGGAGCCGGCGGCGCTGCCGGTGTTCGTCAGCAGTTAGGAACCCGATTACCGATGAAGCACCCACACACTCTTGCCCGGCTCGCTGCGGCGACCGCGGCCACCGCGCTGGCCCTCTCGGCCTGCGGCACGACCGAAGACACCAAATCAGAAGGCGGGGAGACCGCGAAGTGCGGGAACTACAACCTGGCATTCCTCGGTGCGACCACCGGTGACTACGGTGCGCTCGGCCAGAACATGGTCGGTGGCATCAAGCTCGCCCTGGACGAGTACAACAAGGACCACTCCGACTGCGAGGTCGGCCTGAAGGAGTTCGACTCTCAGGGCAACCCGGAGAAGGCGACGCCGCTGGCGACACAGATTGTGGGTGACGACTCCATCGTCGGCCTGATCGGTCCGGGTTTCTCCGGTGAGTCGCTCGCGACCGGCAAGACCTTCTTCGCCGCCGGTCTGCCGTCGATCTCTCCCTCGGCGACCAACGTGACCATCACTCAGCAGGGCTGGACCACGTGGCACCGCGTCATCGGCAACGACTCGGCGCAGGGTGCGGCCGCGGCTCGCTACATCACCGACACTGCGGGAGCCTCGAAGGTGTTCGTCGTCGACGACGGCTCCGACTACGGCAAGGGCCTGGCCAGCTTCGTCACCGACGGACTCGGGGACGCGGTCGTCGGCTCCGACACGGTGCAGACCGGTCAGACCGACTTCTCGGCCACGGTCACCAAGGTGACCGCCGCCAACGCCGACGCGCTGTTCTACGGCGGCTACTACGCAGAGGCTGGACTGCTGGTCAAGCAGTTGCGCCAGGCTGGCTACAAGGGCCTGTTCATGTCCGGTGACGGGTCTGAGGACCCGGCGTTCGTCAAGGCTGCCGGCGCCCAGGCCGCCGAGGGGGCCATTCTGACCGCCCCGGCAGGCCCGGCACCCGCGGACTTCAACGAGAAGTACAAGGCAGTGAACGGGAGCGACTCGGGGCTGTACTCGACCCAGTCCTACGACGCGGCGAACATCTTCCTTGACGGTCTGAAGGATGGGAAGACCAGCCACGAGGACCTCAACGAGTTCGTGAACTCCTACACCGGCGATGGGGTCAGCGGACCGATCGAGTTCGACGAGCACGGTGACATTACCTCTTCGGTGATCTTCGCCTACGAGGTCAAGAACGGCGAACTCGACGTGGACAACCCGACCGCGATCGACTGATTTCGGCAGGATAGATCCAACTCCGGGGCGGCGGTGGCCAGGACTCCTGGCCACTGCTGCTCCGCCGGGCTCGAAAGGGCGTCTCTTGGATTTCAGCTTCCTGTTCCAGAATTTCGCGCAGTTGACGATCACCGGACTGACTCTCGGGGCCGTCTACGCTCTCGTCGCCCTCGGCTACACGATGGTGTACGGCGTCCTCCAGCTCATCAACTTCGCCCACTCCGAGGTCTTCATGTACGGGACCTTCGCGGTGGCGTGGGTGGTGGTCTTCTTCCACGGCACTTCCTCAGCGACCCAGAGCCTCGGCAGCACCCTGGGCTTGATGGGCATCGCGCTGGTGGCGGCCATGATCACCTCCGCTCTGGTGGCTCTGCTGTTGGAGCGGGTCGCCTATCGACCGCTCATCAAGCGCGGTGCGCCGAAGCTCATCATCTTGATCGCGGCGATCGGTGCGTCGTTCAGCCTTGCCGAGATCATGGGCCTGCGCGACAAGATCGCCGGGTGGTTCGGCTTGGACGACAAGCTGTCGGACTACGTGGCGCAGGCACGCAACGTCTATTCGAGCCCGGTCACGATCGATCCGCGGGGGCTCTTCAACATCGGCGGCTACCGGGTCACCGATGTCGACCTGCTGATCTTGGGCTCGGCCCTGGTGATGATGTTCGCCCTCGACCAGTTCGTGCGCCGCACGCGGCTGGGTCGCGGCATCCGGGCGGTCGCTCAGGACCCCGAGTCGGCCGCACTGATGGGCGTGAACTCGACCCGGGTGATCCAGCTCACGTTCTTGTTGGGCGGCATCATGGCAGGTGCCGCCGCCACCTTGTACATGATCCGGATCGGATCCACCAGGCAGAACGCGGGATTCATCTTCGGCGTCAAGGCCTTCACTGCTGCCGTGATGGGCGGCATCGGCAACCTGCGGGGGGCGTTGCTGGGCGGCTTGGTCCTCGGCGTCGTGGAGAACTGGGGATCGGCGGTGTTCGGCACCGAGTGGAAGGATGTGGTGGCGTTCGTTCTGCTGGTCCTGATCCTGCTCGTCCGACCACAGGGCCTCCTGGGTGAGGCTCTCGGAAAGGCTCGCGCATGACGACCTCGCCGGTGAGTTCGACTGCGGTCACGCACCAATCTGGCGCCTGGTTCAGCCAGATCACGAGGTGGTCGGTGTTCCGGAAGCGCTGGTTCCGGCTGCTGCTCGTCGTCGGCGGCATCCTGCTGGCCTACGCGCTGCCGCTGCTGCGGCCGCCGATCATCACTACGACCGACTCCGACTTCGGCGGAGTCATGGTGACCGCCGCGTCGTACGCCTTGGTGGCGGTCGGGCTGAACATCGTGATCGGCTACGCCGGCCTGCTCGACCTTGGTTACGTCGGCTTCTACGCCACTGGCGCGTATACGACCGGTGTGTTGACGTCTCAACATTGGCACTGGCCGTTCTTCTTCGCGTTGCCGGTCGCCATCGCGGTCACCATGGTGACCGGTGTGATTCTGGGAAGCTCCGACGCTGCGGGTGCGCGGTGACTACCTGGCGATCGTGACTCTCGGTTTCGGCGAGATTATCCGGATCACCGTGACTAACACCGAGTGGCTCGGCGCATCTGCGGGCATCAAGGACATTCCGCCGCCGCCCAGCATTGGGCCGGACAACATGGGCACCAGCAACGACGGTCTCTTCCAGATCCCGCACCTGGCATGGGACGGACTGGTGCCCCTGATCGACACCGATCGCAGCACGGCGTTCTTGACCTTCGGCGTCCTCGACGCCATCCCGTACTACTGGCTGATCTTGACCGCTCTCTTCGTCGTGCTGCTCGGTGACTTCCTGGTGAAGCGGAGCCGGGTCGGTCGGGCCTGGGAGGCGACCCGTGAGGACGAGGACGCGGCCGAGTTGATGGGGGTGCCGACGTTCCGCTACAAGCTGCTTGCGTTCGCCCTCGGCGCCGCGATCGGCGGTCTGGCCGGCTCCATGCTGGCGTCGGGTCAGGGTGGCTACATCAACCCGAACAACTTCCCCTTGCTGCTATCGATGCTCTTCGTCGCCGCAGTGATCATCGGTGGCGCGGGGAACCGCTGGGGCGCCGTGTTCGGTGGCGCGTTGGTCGCCTACCTGCCCGAGCGGTTCCGCGGCCTGAGCGACTGGCGGCTGCTTGTCTTCGGTCTGGCGCTGATGCTTATCGTCACCTTCAGACCACAAGGGATCCTGCCGCCGCGTCGCACCAAGCGGGCTCTCGAGGCCGAGGCCCAGATCGAGGCATTGGAAGGTGAGGCTGTCGATGTCTGAGGCCCCAGCCGACACCCGCAAGGCGCTGCTTGAGGTCGACAATGTGACCATCAGGTTCGGCGGTGTGACCGCGCTCAACGAGGTTGACTTCTCCATCATGGAGGGCGAGATCCTCGGCCTGATCGGCCCCAACGGAGCCGGCAAGACGACCTGCTTCAACGTGATGACCGGGGTCTACCAGCCCACTAGCGGAGAGATCCGCTTCGACGGGACCAAGCTGGGCAAGCTCAAGCGCCACCAGATCACCAAACTGGGCATGGCCCGCACCTTCCAGAACATCCGTCTCTTCCGGTCGATGACCGCGCTGGAGAACGTCATGGTCGGTGCGGACGCCAACAGCAAGGTGGGCCTGCTCAACGCGCTGTTCCGCACGCCGTTGCATCGCCGTACCGAGGCGCAAGCGGAGGAATCGGCCCACGAGTTGCTGGACTTCGTCGGGGTCTCCGGCCGTGCCGACGAGCTGGCGCAGAACCTGTCGTACGGCGACCAGCGCCGATTGGAAATCGCCCGGGCGATGGCGACCAAGCCGAAGCTCCTGTGTCTCGACGAGCCCGCGGCCGGCTTCAACCCGGCCGAGAAGCAGCGCCTGATGGAGTTGATCCGCAAGGTGCGCGACCAAGGAATCACCGTGCTCCTGATCGAGCACGACATGCGGCTGGTGATGGGCGTGACCGACCGCATCGTGGTGCTGGAGTTCGGGCGCAAGATCGCCGAAGGCAGCCCGACCGAGATCCGCGACAATCCGGCGGTCATTGCCGCGTACCTGGGAGTGGACGAAGAAGATGCTTCTTGAGGTCAAGGGCCTGTGCGTCAACTACGGCCACATCGAGGCCGTGCGCGACATCACTTTCGACGTGCCGGAGGGCTCGATCACGACCCTGATCGGCGCCAACGGCGCCGGCAAGTCGACCACGCTCAAGACACTCTCGGGCCTGCGCAAGGTGCGCGCGGGGCAGGTGATCTTCGACGGCACGGACATCACCCACGCCGCGCCGTACGACCGGGTGAAGATGGGCATCTCGCAGTCGCCCGAGGGCCGCGGGTGCTTTCCTGGTATGACGGTGCGGGAGAACCTCGACATGGGTGCCTACGTGCGCACCGATCGCAAGTCTGCGGCGTACAACCAGGACATGGAGCGTGTGCTCGAACTTTTCCCTCGTCTCGAGGAGCGCATCGAGCAGGCCGCTGGCACGCTGTCTGGCGGCGAGCAGCAGATGCTGGCCATCGGGCGTGCCCTGATGGCCCGGCCGCGGTTGATCCTGCTCGATGAGCCGTCCATGGGCCTGGCGCCGAAGCTGATCCAGCAGATCTTCTCGATCATCGACGAGATCAACGACCAGGGCACTACCGTGCTCTTGGTCGAGCAGAACGCCGCCCAAGCCCTCAAGCGTGCCGATGACGCCCACATCCTGGAGACCGGCGAGATCGTCCGTTCCGGCACGGGCGCCGAACTTGCCGGTGACGAGTCGGTCAAGGCGGCCTATCTCGGCGGCAATATCTGATCCGACCGGAGGAAACGCTACCGGAACGCCGCCACGGCGCTGACCAGGAATGGCGCGACCAGCAGCGCGGGCAGCAGGTCGGCCACCGGGATCTCCCGGATGCGTAGCAGCCGGAGGCCTACCCCGACCAGCAGCAGCCCGCCGACAGCGGTGATCGCGGCGAGGTGAGGGGCGGGGAGGACGTCGCCCAGCGCCAGCCCGACCAGGGTGAGCGAGCCTTGGACCACCAAGACGGTGATGGCGCTCGCGGCGACCCCCCAGCCGAACGAGGCGGCGAAGGCGATCGCGGCGAAGCCGTCCAAGGTCGCCTTGAGGAAGAGTTGGTCGGCGCCGTGGCCCAAGCCGTCGCTCAGCGCGCCGAGGATGGTGAGCGGGCCGGTGCAGAACACCAGCGAGGAGGTCACGAAGCCCTCGATGAAGCGGTGCCGCTCCTCGGAGTCGGCTTCACCGGCCAAGCGTCGCTGCAGCCAACCGCCGAACCCCTCGACGCGACGCTCCAGGCTCACCAGCGAGCCGAGGATGCCACCGATCAGGAGTGAGCCGAGCACGATGAGCATGGGCGCACTGCTGCCGACGTGGGCGGCCAGGTCCGGATCGAGCACCGACCAGGCGGAGGTGGCCGCGATGAGCAGGGTCACCAGGCCGAGGGCGTCGGTCACCAGGTCGCGGGTGCGCGCCGGCAACCGGTTGCCCAGGAGCAGACCGATCGCCGCACCGACCAGGACCGTCGCCATGTTGACGACGGTGCCGATTCCTGGGAACACCTGACCTCCTTCGGGTGCGCCCCCTGGAGGGGGCGCGGACCCTTGAGCGTAGTCTCGTCCGAGAGGCCGCTGCCGGGGGGAGTGGCGTTGAGCGTCCACCCTTCGAAAGGCACCGATGATCCGCGCAGCAGTGACGGTGCGTGATGCCACCCCGGCAGATGTCGACAGGCTGGTGGAGTTGTGGCGAGATGGTCTCCGCAAGGCCGAGCCGGCCGCTCAGGAGGCCGATGTGCGCCGCATCATCGACGATGTTGCCGACGATGCAAGTTCGCGCATCGTGGTGGCCGCGTTCGACGGCGAGGTCGGCGGTGCGGTCCTCCTCAAGGTCGGCACGGTCAGCCCGCTCAACCTCGAGCCGGTCGTGCAGGCAATCTCGCTCCAGGTCTTCTCGCACCTGCGTCGCCACGGCCTCGGCGGTGCGCTGATCGAGGCGGCCACCAGCTTTGCCGAAGAGCGTGCGGTCGCATTCGTCGGCTGCGGCACGCTGAGCCCCTCTCGGGAGGCCAGCCGATTCCTCGCTCGGCTCGGGTTCGGACCCCATGCGGTGCTGCGGCTCGGCAGCACGGCAGCGGTGCGCGCTCGGCTCGAGTCCCAGCGTGCCCGACCTCGCGCCGGCGGGCGTCAGCTTGCCCAAGTGCTCGCCTCGCGGCGCGCCCAACGGCAGCGGGACTCGACCGGGACCGGGGTCTGACGCTCTGGTCAGGCCGGGGGAGCGACCCGCTCGCGAGGCACCAGAGCGCAGGTGATCCGTGAGGTGCACACGCGCTTGCCGCGCTCGTCGGTGATCGCCACGTCGTACGACGCCATCGTCCGCCCGAGGTGGATGGCCGTCGCCACTCCGGTCACCACCCCGGAGGTGGCGGAGCGGTGGTGGGTGGCGTTGATGTCGACGCCGACCGAGAAACGGTCGGGGTAGCCGTGCAGGCCCGAGCCGACCGACCCCAGGGTCTCCGCCAGCACCACCGACGCACCGCCATGCAGCAACCCGTAGGGCTGGGTGTTGCCGTCCACCGGCATGGTGGCCACCACCCGTTCGGGAGAGATCTCGGTGATCTCGATGCCCATCTTGTCGTTCAGTGCCCCCATGCCTTGGGGCATGGCGGCCAGGAACTCCTCGACCGACGGGGTCGGTGCGGCGGTGTCGTCGGGTGCAGTCATGGGCACCATTGTCAGGGGTCGAGGTTCGGGGGTCAGGGGTTGGGGGTGGTGACGGATAGGCTCACAGGGTGCCCGAGACCACCACCAGCACCGCTGCCAGCACCACCGCCGTCGCCCCCGAGCGGCTGTTGCTACTCGACGGCCACTCGTTGGCCTACCGCGCGTTCTTCGCCCTGCCGGTGGAGAACTTCTCGACCACGACGGGGCAGCACACCAACGCGGTCTACGGCTTCACCTCGATGCTGATCAACGTGCTGCGCGACGAGCAGCCGACCCACGTCGCGGTCGCCTTCGACAAGTCACGGCAGACCTTCCGGCTCGAGCAGTACTCCGACTACAAGGCCGGGCGCAACAAGACCCCGGTCGAGTTCAGCAGCCAGCTCCCGCTGATCCAGGAGGTGCTGGGGGCGCTCCGCATCCCCTACCTGGAGAAGGAGGGCTACGAGGCCGACGACATCATCGCGACGCTGGCCACTGCTGCGGCCGCCGCCGGGCAGGACGTGCTGATCCTGACCGGCGACCGCGACTCACTCCAACTCGTGTCGGACCGGGTCACCGTGCTCTACCCGATGCGGGGGGTCTCCGAGTTGGCTCGGATGACTCCAGCCGCGGTCGAGGAGAAGTACGGCGTTCCGCCCGCGCGCTATCCCGAGCTCGCTGCCCTGGTCGGTGAGTCCAGCGACAACCTGCCCGGGGTCCCGCTGGTCGGCCCGGGCGTGGCGGCCAAGTGGCTCACCCAGTTCGACGGTCTCGACAACGTGATTGCCCATGCCGACCAGATCACCGGCAAGCGCGGCGACAACCTGCGTGCACACCTCGGCGATGTGATCCGCAACCGACAGCTCAACGCGTTGGTGTGCGACCTCGACCTCGGTCTGGGCCCAGCCGACCTGGCGTCCCAGCCCTGGGATCGCCAGGAGGTGCACATCCTCTTCGACGGCCTCGAGTTCCGGGTGCTGCGGGACCGGCTGTTCGAGACCCTGGAGTCGGAGGAGGAGATCGACGACTCGGGCTTCGAGCTGGCGGGCAGCCGGTTGGCTGCAGGAGAGGTGGGCGGCTGGTTGGCAGCCCACGGCCGCGCGGAGGGCCGGCGCGTCGGGATGGCCGTCCAGGGCAGCTGGCGGGCGGGGACCGGCGAGGTCCACTCGCTCGCGCTGGCCGCCGACGACGGCACCGCCGCCTGGCTGGACAGCGCGGAGGTCACCCCCGAGGACGACGCCGCGCTCGCTGCGTGGCTGGCCGATCCCGATGCGGCCAAGGTGATGCATGACGCCAAGGGCCCGATCCTCGCCCTCGCCGCGCGCGGCTGGCCCCTGCACGGTCTCGTCAGCGACACCGCGCTGGCGGCCTATCTGGTCCGTCCAGACCAGCGCTCTTACGACCTCGCGGACCTCACCTTGCGCTACCTCAAGCGTGAGCTCAAGCAGGGTGACCACGATGACGGACAGCTCAGCTTCGACACGGTCGGCGACTCGGCGGCGGCCGACACCGACATGCTGCATGCCCGTGCGGTGCTCGACCTCGCCGAGGCGCTCGACCAGGCTGTGGAGGAGCATGGCGGCACCGCGCTGCTGGCCGATGTCGAGCTGCCGCTGGTCGACCTGCTCGCCACCATGGAGCAGACCGGCATCGCCGTCGACGTCGAACACCTGGAGAGCCTGGAGCGCCACTTCGCCGGTGAGGTGCAGCGGGCCGCGACCGAGGCGTTCAGCGTGATCGGCAAGGAGATCAACCTCGGCTCGCCCAAGCAGCTGCAGACGGTGCTGTTCGACGAGTTGGGCATGCCCAAGACCAAGCGCACCAAGACCGGCTACACCACCGACGCCGACGCTCTACAGCAGCTCTTCGACAAGACCGAGCATCCGTTCCTGCTGGCCCTGCTGCGCCATCGTGACGTCAGTCGGCTGCGACAGACCCTGGAGGGCCTGCTCAAGACGGTGGCCCCGGACGGCCGGATCCACACCACCTTCAACCAGACGATCGCGGCCACCGGGCGGCTGTCCAGCACCGACCCCAACCTCCAGAACATCCCCATCCGCACCGAGGAGGGCAGACGCATCCGGGAGGCGTTCGTCGTCGGCACGGGCTACGAGTCGCTGATGACTGCCGACTACAGCCAGGTCGAGATGCGGATCATGGCCCACCTCTCGGAGGACCAGGGCCTCGTCGAGGCGTTCCGGTCCGGTCGTGACTTCCACTCGATCACCGCTTCCCGGGTGTTCGAGGTCGCTCCGGACGACGTCACCGGCGGCATGAGAGCCAAGATCAAGGCGATGAACTACGGCCTGGCCTACGGTCTGTCCGCCTACGGACTGGCCCAGCAGTTGCGCATCGAGCCTGCGGAGGCGCGCGAACTGATGGACGACTACTTCTTGACCTTCGGCGGAGTCCGTGACTACCTCGCCGGTGTCGTCGACGAGGCGCGCCACACCGGCTACACGGAGACCATCTTGGGTCGTCGCCGCTACCTGCCCGACCTCACCTCCGACAACCGGCAGCGTCGCGAGATGGCCGAGCGGATGGCGCTGAATGCGCCTATCCAGGGGTCGGCCGCCGACCTGATCAAGGTCGCCATGCTGCGAGTCGACCAGGCGCTGGCCGCTGAGGGCCTCGCCTCGCGGATGCTGCTCCAGGTGCACGACGAGCTCGTCTTCGAGGTCGCCCCGGGCGAACGCACCGCACTAGAGGCGCTGGTCCGCGAAGCGATGGGTGGCGCCGCCGAGCTCACCGTCCCCCTCGACGTCTCCGTCGGCACCGGCCACAGCTGGCACGAGGCCGCCCACTGACGTCGAGACGTCATGCCCTCCGGTCGCCCCGGCCAGCGGAGGGGACCACGTTGTCCCGGTCTCGCCGATCGACGAGGGTGAGACTCACCCCGAGGAGCAGGACCAGCACGGTGGCGTCGACGGCGAGCACCACCACCAGCAGCTCGCCGATGGTGTCCACGACGACGAGGCCGAGCAGGGTGAGCGTGACCAGAGCTGCCCAGATGGCATAGACCGAGCGACGACCACGTCGTGCGATCACGGCATAGACCAGCAGCTGCAGCAGCGAGAGCACGGTGCCCAGCACGGCGAACATCCACAGGTGACCGGCGATGTCGGCGTACTGCCTGCCGCCGACGAAGGTGAGCGCGAGGCTCGGTAGGGCCATCGCACCGAGCATCGCCAGCAGGCCGAGAACGGCCACCACCACGAGGCTGCGCAGCAGCGTGCTGCGCCGATCTTCGGCGTTCGCCAGATCGGGGAAGACGAGCACGACGACGAACTGCGGGAGGAAGAGGACTGCCTTGGTCAAGATCACGCCCGCGGCGTAGAGCCCTGCGTCGTGAGGATCGAGCACTCTGCGAGCCACGATCACGTCGATGTTGGAGAGCGCGAAGAAGGCGAACAGGGCGCTGACGTTCTGGATCGTCTCGACCAGGATCCGCCGTGCGGCGTGGTCGCCGCTCGACGAGTCGGGTGCCCGGTGACGCAGGGCCCGCCACCCGATCGCCACCGGCACCAGAGCGGCGACGGCAACGGCCAGCATCGCGCCGGTCTCGGTGGGCCAGAAGGCAAGGGTGACGACCCCGATCAGGAACCGTGGCACGCCGGCAGCGATGTAGACCAAGGAGAAGCTCGGTCCAACGCCGTTCGCCCTGCAAGATGCCGGCCTGGCCACCCATCACGGTGATCGGCGCGGCGGCGACACCCACCAGGGTGGCTGCGCCCCAACTGTCCAGCCGCAACACGACGTTGATCAGTGGTGTCAACGCCATCAGGACGACGCCGAGCACCAGGGCGCCCCGGTAGGTCACCCCGAGGATGGCGCGCTCGATCTGGTGGACGTGATCCGGATCCGCCGAGATCCGGCGAGCGGCCGTCGCCTGCAGGCCGAGCTGGAGGACCGAGATCACCAACAAGGCCGCCATCAGCGGCGCGAACGCGCCGTACGCCCGCGGCCCGAGACGGTAGGCCGCCAGCATCTGGAAGCCGTAGGTCGCGACGTTCATCACGCCCATCGCCGCCGCAATGCCGGCACCGCTGCGCAGGAGCGAGCGGTAGCGACCGGTCGTAGGCGTTGTCACGCGCAGAGCCTAGATGACTCATCTAGATGAGCCTCCCTGGCCAAACCTCCTACAATCGTGCCGCGATGACGACGACGCGGGCGCTGGTGCGCACCATGCGACCCCGGCAGTGGGTCAAGAACCTCCTGGTTCTTGCGGCCCCGTTCGCGGCCGGAGCGTTGACCGACCCCCAGGTGGTGCGGAGCACGGCGGTCGCCTTCGTGGCGTTCTGCCTGGCCTCGGCCGCGGTGTACTTCGTCAACGACTGTGTCGACGCGGAGTCGGATCGGCTGCATCCCACGAAGCGGAGCCGTCCGCTGGCCTCCGGTGAGCTCTCCCGGAGGCAGGGTGTGTCAGCCGGCGTGGTCCTGGCGGCCGCCGCCGTGGCGGTGAGCCTGCTGGCCACCTGGTCGTTGACCGCGGTCCTGGTCAGCTACCTGGTGATCAACCTGGCCTACGCACTCTGGCTCAAGCACCAGCCGGTCTTCGACATCGCCGTGGTGTCGTTCGGCTTCCTGCTGCGCGCCATCGCGGGGGGTCTGGCCGCGAGTCTGCCGATCTCCCAGTGGCTTCTCCTAGTGGCAGGGTTCGGGTCACTCTTCATCGTGAGCGGCAAGCGGTACTCCGAGCTGCACACACTCGGGTCGGACACCGGCACCCGACGCTCCCTGGTCGACTACAGCCCGACCTATCTCCGTTTCGTGTGGAGCATGGCGGCAGCAGCGACGGTGATGTCCTACAGCCTGTGGGCTTTCGAGGTCGGCGGCGGAACATCGATCCCGTGGCACACGATCTCGATCGCGCCGTTCCTCCTCGGCATGCTGAGATACGCGGTGGACATCGACGCGGGCACCGCGGCAGAGCCGGAAGACATCGTGTGGGGTGATCGAGTCCTCCAGGTGGTAGGCGTGTGCTGGTTGGCCGTGGTCGCCCTGGGGGTGCTGGGTGTCTGAACGGGAGCTGCTGACCGGCTGGGGTCGGACGGCGCCGACCGCGGCGCAGGTGAGCAGGCTGTCCGCTGACCAGATTCCAACGGCGGTCTCGGCGGCTGGCCCACGCGGGGTGATCGCGCGCGGCCTGGGCCGGTCCTACGGTGACGTGGCCCAGAACGCCGGTGGAGGCGTGCTGGTCACTGAGCCCGGTGGAGTCGACGTCGATCACGACCGGAGAACTGCCCGGATCGGTGCGGGCACCAGCCTGCACGACGTGCTGCGCACGCTGTTGCCGCTGGGCTACTTCGTGCCGGTCACCCCGGGCACCCGGTTCGTGACGCTCGGCGGAGCCGTGGCGTGCGATGTGCACGGCAAGAACCACCACCGCGTCGGCAGCCTCGGCAACCACATCGTGGAGCTCGACCTGGTGACCGCCGACGGCGCCCAGCGAACGATCTCGCCAACCCAGGAGCCGGAGCTGTTCTGGGCCACGGTCGGTGGCCTCGGGCTTACCGGGGTGATCACCTCGGTCGTGCTGGAGCTGGTGCCGGTCGAGTCGGGCTACATGCGGGTGGACACCGAGCGCCTGGCCGACCTGGATGCGGTGATGGACCGGATCCAAGCAGCCGACCGCACGGCGACGCACTCCGTTGCCTGGATCGACACCATGGCCAAGGGACGGTCGCTCGGCCGCTCGGTCCTCAGCCTCGGCGAGCACGCCACGCGCGCCGATCTGACCGGCCGGTTGCGTGATGAGCCCCTGCCCTCGCCCGGGCAACCACGCCTGGCTGCGCCGGCGCTGATGCCGCCGGGAGTGGTGTCTCGGGCGACCGTGCGGGCGTTCAACGAGCTGTGGTTTCGCAAGGCGCCACGGCACCGGGTCGGTGAGGTGCAGCCGATCGCCCCGTTCTTCTACCCCCTCGATGGCGTGGATCACTGGAGCCGGCTGTACGGCGCCCGCGGGTGTGTGCAGTATCAGTTCGTCTTGCCCGACCCCGAGTCCGGCCGCCTGGCCGTGCTGCTCGAACGGGTGTCGGCCGACCCCGCTGTGACGTTCCTGGCCGTCTTGAAGCGGTTCGGACCCGGGAATCGGGGCTTGCTCTCCTTTCCGACGGCCGGGTGGACGCTGGCCGTGGACATTCCCGTGCGCTCGGGGCTGGCGCCGATGCTCCAGGAGTGGGACCGCGAGGTTGCCGACGCCGGTGGCCGGGTCTACCTCGCCAAGGACTCCCGGCTCAGCCAGTCGATGTTCGACCAGATGTATCCGCGAGCCGCAGAGTTTCGCGCGGTCCGACGCGCCATCGATCCCCACTGGCGCTTCCGCTCCGATCTCTCGCGGCGCTTGGATCTGTGAGACTGATCGAGCCATGGAACTGGAGGTCACGTGATCGACTCACTCGGACAGCCGCAGTCTGTGCTCGTCCTCGGCGGCACCAGCGACATCGGTCTCGCCGCGGTCCGGCGATGGGCGTCCACCGGCCGCCCCCACGTGACGCTGGCGGCCAGGCCGGGGCCGCGTCGCGACGCCGCCCGCGCAGAGCTTGAGAGCCTCGGCCTGACGGTCGAGGTCGTCGACTTCGAGGCGGCACAGACCGCCTCACACCCGGATCTGATCGCCGGCGTCGCAGCGCAGCGAGACATCGATGTCGCCGTCGTTGCGTTCGGGGTGCTGGGTGACGAGGAGCGTGCCTGGACCGACCACGCCGAGGCTGTGCGCCATGCCGAGGTCAACTACGTGGGCGCGGTGAGCGTCGGCGTGTGCCTGGCCGACGTGATGCGCCAGCAGGGGCATGGCGTGATCGTGGCCCTTTCGTCGGTCGCGGGCGAGCGCGTGCGACGATCCAATTTCGTCTACGGGTCGACCAAGGCAGGCATGGACGGCTTCTATCTCGGGTTGGGGGAGGCACTGCGGGGGAGCGGGGTCCGGGTCCTTGTCGTCCGCCCCGGCTTCGTGCACACGAAGATGACGAACGGCCGAGAGGCTGCCCCGCTATCGGTCGACCCGGATGAGGTGGCCGCCGCGATCGTCGGCGGCGTCGCCTCCGGCAAGGAGCTGATCTGGGTCCCCACGGCCCTCCGGCCGGTGATGTCGGGGCTGCGGCACGTGCCTCGGGCCCTGTTCCGCCGGCTGCCGCTCTAACGTGACCGTGCCCGCCGTTCCATCGCCTCCCGACGACTTGCGCGTGGCCCGGAGGATCGGCGTCCTGCCGCGATTGTGGGGGATCGCGCTCATCATCCTGCTGCTCGGTCCGGCGCTCGGGCGAGGCTACGTCCTCACCTATGACATGGTCTTCGTCCCTCACCTGGCCATGCGCAGCGACTTCCTCGGCCTCGGCACCGGCCTCCCACGCGCTGTGCCCTCCGACGCGGTCGTTGCGATCCTCGACAACCTGATTCCCGGGATGCTCCTGCAGAAGCTGGTCCTGACCGGCTCCCTCTTCTCAGCCGCCGAGGGCATGCTCCGCCTGGTTCCGGAGAGCCGGGCGGCGCGGCTCACGGCGGTCACCGTCACCATCTGGAATCCCTACACGGTCGAGCGGCTCGGGATCGGCCACTGGACGATGCTGATGGCCTATGCGGCGGTGCCCTGGCTGGTGCTCGTCGCGACCCGAGCTCGATGTGAGGGCACCCTGCCCCTCACCGGCTGGTTGATCGCTCCGCTCGGCGCGCTGAGCGCGAGTGCCGGTGTCGTCGTCGCCGCGACGCTCCTGGTCGTAGGAGTCCGCGGTGCTCGTGGCGCGTGGCGGAGCAATCTCCAGCTCGTCTGCCTGGCGGTCGCCGCGAACGCACCCTGGTTGGTCGCGGGGATGCTCCATGCCTCCGCGGCGCTCCGCGACGAGGGCACCAGTTGGTTCGGACTGCATGCCGAGGGCGGGCTCCCCGCCCCCCTCGCGGCCCTGTCGATGGGCGGCATCTGGAACCGCGAGGTGGTGCCCGCTTCGCGAACCGGAGCCCTGGCCTGGGTGGCGTTGGCCACCCTGGGGGCGCTGGCCGTCTGCGGAGCGCGCCGCTGGTGGCGGTGGGGCGGCGCCGCCGCCCCCCGTCTGGTCGCACTGTGGGCCGTCGGGTTGGGTCTGACCCTGCTCACCTGGGCGTCGCCCGAGGCGGTGGCGTGGTTGGCCGGGCACCTCCCTGGTGGTGGTCTGCTGCGCGACGCTCCACGTCTGCTGGCCCTGTGCCTGCCTGTGTACGCCGGCACTATCGCGGCCGGAGTCGAGGTCCTTGTCGACGGGCTCCGACATCCGGATCTGGCGGTGCCTCGTTCGGTGCTCGCCGTCGCCTGTGTGGTGCTTCCTCTCG
Source organism: Nocardioides sp. (assembly GCF_047602075.1). Taxonomy (GTDB): domain Bacteria; phylum Actinomycetota; class Actinomycetes; order Propionibacteriales; family Nocardioidaceae; genus Nocardioides. The sequence continues at coordinate 1,085,611 of NZ_JASGIF010000001.1, read as the reverse complement.
CCTTGATGCCGGATGCCAGATGGGGTCTCGGTGGCGCGCTCACCCCGTCCACCTTTCCCGCGTCGTGGGACCGAGCTCGTGAGCTCGCTGCACCTGGACATGGGGACGTGTTGTTGCTGCCGCTGAGCGCCTATCGCGCACCGCCGTGGACTCAGGGGCGCACGATCATCGACCCGCTGGGCCGGTTCCTGCGCCCCAACTTTCTGGCGAGTGATGATCTCGTGGTGTCCGGAACGGTGGTGTCCGGTGAGGACCCGCGGCTGCCCGCGGTGCGGGCTGCCCTCGCCCGCGGCGACGCCGTCGGCCGCGCCGCGGCCCTCGGCAGTCTCGGGGTCGGCTATGTTGCCGAGGACCTGGACAGCGGGCTTCCGCCGTCACCACGAATCGCGGGGACCGTAGTCCTCACGACGACCGAGCTTCGGCTCGTCCGGCTCGATGCGGTGCAGCCCCGTCGGGCCGCTACCACCGATCGGCTCTTGCTTGCCGGGGCGTGGTTGGCTTATCTTGCCTGCTACGTGACGCGTCTGGCAGTCGGGATCAGGCGAGTGGGGATTCGCCGGATCCGGCATCGCTCGGGGTAGCCTTGCTCGGGAACGCCACAGAGAGGGCTCGACAGACATGGCAACTCCGCTGGTCAGGAACCTCGTCGGTTCCATCGTGATGCTGATCGTCGGCGCGGTCGTCGCGTCGGTGACAGTCGTCGGCCTCATCTCCGGCCAGGTCAACGCCACCGGCAACTCTGCGGATTCGGCGAACTCCACCGTCAACTACGGTTCGACCGAATAGTCCCGATCCAGCTGCTCGTCGAGAGTGGCGACCCGCTGTCCCCGCGCCACCCGAGCTACGACGTCGGCGAATCGCTCACGAGTGTGTGCCCAGGTGAATCTCTTTCCGGCCTCGAGCGCACCGGCACTCAGTTGCGCCCGCAACGCCTCGTCGGTGAGGACGCGGCGCAGCGCTGCGACGAAGGCGGGGTAGCCGCCGTCGACCAGCAGTCCCGAGACCCCGTCGAGGATGGACTCGCGGGTGCCGCCCGCCGCGGAGTAGGCCACGGCCGGGGTCCCGGCCAACGCAGCCTCCCCGACCACCAGGCCCCAGCCCTCCTTCAGCGACGGTAGGGCAAGAACCCACGATCGCTCGTAGATCTCCTCGCGGTGAGCCTCGTCGATGTGACCGGTGAACTCCACGAAGTCGGAGTAGCCGCGCTCCTCGACGTAGGCGTGCAGGGTGCCCTCCCACCACCCGCTGCCGACGACGGTGAGGGTCAGCCCGGGGAGCTCGCGGCGCAGGTCGGCGGCGGCGTCGATGGCGTGCTCCACCTGCTTGTGCGGCACGAGACGCCCCACCACGCAGATGCTGGGGTGGGTCGTCTTTGCCACCCCCAACTGCGGCTGTCGTTCTGCGCCGTAGTGGACCACCGCGATCCGGTTGACGTCGACACCGAGGCGGCCGAGCTCATCTCGGGTTGCCCGGGATCCGGTGACGTACTGCTGTGCTCGGTAGAGCCGAGGGGCGAACCTGCTCTCCACCCACCAGCCGACTCGACCGGTCACCCCGGGGTACACCACCGGCCACTGCTCGCGATGGACGTGATGCACCAACACGATGATCGGCTTGCGGCTGACCAGGCGGCTGAAGAAGGGCATCCCGTTCTGGACGTCGACCACGACATCTGCCTTGCCCAACAGCCCGCGCAGGAGCGACGACATGCCCTGGGGATAGACCGTCAGCTTCGAGCCGCGCCGGACGAATCGGACGCCGTCGATCACCTCTTCCGGAGGCGCCCCGGCGTGCGAGGCGCAGAAGATGGTCGCCTGCGCGCCCCGCTCGACCAGACCGCGCGCCACCTCCTCGAGCGCGCGCTCGGCCCCGCCGCCTTCCGGGTTGCGGGTGTCGCGCCAACTGAGAAAGACCACCCGCAGACCCCGCAGCGCTGCGTCATCCGCCTGGTCCATGGGCAGAGACTCTAGACGGCAGGCTCCGAGACGCTATGGCGGGCTAGGCCAGCCACTACGGCGTCGAGAGTTGGTCGTCCATCCAGGTGATCCGCTGATCCAGCCAGGCTGAGAGGTGACTGGCCTCGGCGCTCCAGCTGCCCCAGAAGACGTGGGTCGGGCCCTCGAGGAACGTGGCACCGATCGGCATGCCCGCACCACCCTCGGCAAGAGGCGCGAAGTTCCTGGCAGCGGCAGGCGCGATCAGCGCTGCCTGGGCATCGACGTATGCCGAGATGCTGGTCAGCGAGTCGCGAACCGCGGCCCACCGAGCCTCGACCTGATCGACGAACCACGGGTCGGTGAACATCCGGTTGATCCAATGACCCTCCGGTCCGGGCATCATCGTCGGGCCCCACCAGGTGCCGTCGGGATCCTGCACGGACTGGTTGGCCCTCAGGAACCACCCGACCGGAGAATCGGTTCCCGAATCCGTCCGATTGCCCGAGGACTGGTCGAAGTCCCAGACCGGGCCCATGTGCAGCACTCCGCTGTCATCGAGGTACATCCAGCAGCTGTTGAGGTAGGACGAGTCGACGTTCTTGGTGATCTCGTTCACGAGGTACCAGTCGATGAAGCTCGAGACGTCGATGTAGGAGCGGTAGCCGGTCTCGGCGTCGGTGTAGTCGTCGGAGTAGAGCACGTCCTCGAACTGTTGGATGCTCGCGGCAATGGTGTCGACGTCTGCCTGGCTGGGCTCGTCCGGCTCCTTGACGAACACCTGCAGCCCACGACTCGTGACGAACGAAGGCGTGCCGGGGTCGGCCCATGAATCAGCCTCGAGCAGAGCCGCCACACCGTCGTCGGTGTCGATATCGACTCGGTCGGGCTCCGCCGCGATGCCCTCGTCGAGCTCGTAGAGACCCTGGAACACGCCGTTCTGCCACACCTCGACCGGAACGGCTCCCGGTGTCCAGGGCAGGCCCACCCGGCGACTCAGCTCGAAGGCGGTCCGATTGCGCAGCATCGACCGATCGTAGAAGTCGGCCAGCAGGACCCAGTTCTTCGAGGGCGGCATCTCGAGGATCGACGCCTTCTTGTCGAGCTTGATCTTGTAGGACAGCTTCATGCGGATCCACGAGGTCGAGTTCCCCCGCACCCGCAGCCTGGCGGGAGTGGACGAAGCCGCCAGCCCAGAACCACGTGGACTCACCTCGACTACGCCATGGCTGTAGATCTCGCCGTCGGTGATCTCGGCCCCGTTGTCGGTGGTGATGTCAACTCTGGGCACCGACGCCACGGTGGCGAGCGTTCTCGTGTGGGAGTCGAGGGCGGGCGTGCGCCGGACCTTGGCGGCGTGCAGGCGATAGTCCGCGACGCTGGCGCTAGGGGCCGTCAAGGTGAACGTCACTCGTCCGTGGGCATCCTCGGTCCCGTGCGCGACGGTCGACCACTGATCGCCAGAGGCGACCTGCAGGGCGACTGGTCGGCCTAGTCGTGCCGGAGAGAGGGAGGCCTGCGCGGTCATGGGCTGCCCCTCGACCGCACTGCTCGGCAGCCTCAGCCTTGCTGATTGCGCAACCGGACGAACCCGGAGGCTGGTTGAGCGTGCTGCGGATCGAAGCGGTCGCGTGGTCTTCAGAGCCACCGTGCGTAGTCGAGCCGGCCCATCGGCGAGAACGATGAACCGATAGGCGCCGGTCTGCTTGGTGACGGTGCGGTCGATCACCGCCCACGTCGAGCCCACCTTGCGTTGCAGGACGACGGGACGGACACCCTTGTTGTGGAGGACCCGTCCGGAGACTCGATAGCGGGTGCCGAGCACGGGGACCTGGGGGGATGCTTCGAGTGTGCCCGACGGAGTCGCCCAACCCGCGCCGACCGGCGTCGGTCGCGGCTCAGTGTGCGCTGCGACCCCCGTCGGTGAGGCCAGCAGGCCGAGCGCCACCACGGCGGAGGTCAAACTCAGGCGGATCAGAGGTGCCCTCACTCGATCCCTCCATCCGAGAGCGGAACAACAGATTCTCACGCTACAGGCGGCCTCGGTGGATGTGCGCACACTTGCCGAATCCCGAGCAATCCGATCGCGGCCGTCGCCGCAGCCGCCGCAGCAGTCCCGGTCTAGGGTGTGCGCATGTCGTCCCCAGCCCTGGCGCGGGCACGCGCCCGGACCGGGGATGTGGACCCGCCGGCGCGCGCCTCGCTGACCAGCCCGTTGCGACAGGCGGGCTACGCCGCGATCCTGACAGCGCTGTGCTTCATCCAGGATCCCGGCCGGATGGTGGCCGACACCAAGTTCGACCTGCTGACTGATCCGTGGCACTTCTTGGCACGTGGGATTCAGCTGTGGGATCCCAGCCAGTCCTTCGGGCAGATTCCCGACCAGAGCTACGGATATGCCTGGCCGATGGGTCCGTTCTTCTTGCTGGGGGATCTGATCCAGCTGCCACCTTGGGTGACCCAACGGCTGTGGTGGGCGCTGCTGCTCTGCCTGGCGTTCTTCGGGATGCTGCGCCTCTTGGACCGGCTGTCCGTGGGCACCGAGCTGACCCGGGTGGCTGCCGCGTTCGCGTTCGTGTTCACGCCCAGGATCACCACCTTGATGGGCTTGGTGTCCGTCGAGATCTGGCCGATGGCGCTCGCGCCCTGGGTGTTGTTGCCACTGGTGCGCGGCTCGCGATCCGGGTCGGTACGGCGTGCGGCAGCGCTGAGTGCCTTGGCGGTCGCCTCCGCCGGGGGAGTGAACGCGGTCGCGGTGGCGGCTGTGCTCCCGCTCGGCGTGATCTGGATCGTCACCCGTTCACCCGGTCCGCGCCGGTGGCCCTTGTTGGGCTGGTGGACGGCGTTCACCATCGCCGCGACCCTGTGGTGGAGCGGCCCACTGCTGCTGATGGGGCGCTACTCACCCCCGTTCCTCGACTACATCGAGAACGCCAACATCACCACCCTCCCTACCGACCTCACCCGGAGCCTGCTCGGACTCTCTGACTGGGTGGCCTACTTCAGCGGTCACGAGTTCCAGGCCGGGCTGCACATCGTCGGCACGCCGTACCTGGTCATCGATGCAGCGCTGATAGCGGCGTTGGGTCTAGCCGGGATGGGCCTACGTGGCGCGCCGGAGCGCCGCTTCTTGATCATCGGGCTGCTGGTCGGCCTGCTCCTGGTCGGCATCGGCTACGCCGGTGATCTCGGCGGATTCTTCGCCGAGGACCGCCGCCGCTGGCTGGATCTGGGCCTGGCCCCGCTCCGCAACGTGCACAAGTTCGACGTGGTGCTCCGGATCCCGCTGATCATCGGCCTGGCCCACGCGTTGACCGAACTTCCCAAGCTGCTGCAGGGGTCCGGCTCGATCATCGCCACACGAGTGTTCCGCGTCGCGACGGCGCTGGCGCTGGTCGCCCTGGCCAGCCCCTGGCTCTACACCCTCATCCCCGCACAGGACGGCGTCGAAGCCGTGCCGGCCTACTGGCAGCAGACGGCGGACTACCTCGCCGAGCACGACGACGGCTCTGTCGCACTCGAGCTGCCCGCCAGCTCGTTCGGGATCTACCAGTGGGGGAACGTCCACGACGACGTGCTCCAAGGCCTCGCCCGAAGCCCCTGGGCGGTGCGCAGCGTCGTCCCTCTGGCCCAGCCTGGCAACGTCGTCTTCCTCGACGCGGTCACCACGGTCGTGGAATCGGGCCGGCCCAGTAGCGCGCTGGCGCCCTACCTCGCTGCCAACGGGGTGGGCACCCTGGTCGTCCGCAACGACCTTGACCGCGTGCTGACGGGCGCACCGGATCCGGCGTACGTCCGCGCCGTGCTCGCAGAGTCGCCAGGCATCGAGCTGGTCAAGTCATTCGGTCCCTGGGTCGGCACGGCGGCCTACACGCACGCGCCGGACGAGAAGCACACCCGGCTGGTGACCGGAAGCGGCGTATCGGCCATCACCAGGTCGATCGACATCTATCGAGTGACCGACCCACAGACAGCGACGCTCTCCGAGTCCGGTCAGATTCTCGTGGGTGATCCCGGGTCGCCGTTGGACCTGGGCATGGCGACGGTGCCGATGGTGCCGAGATCGTTGGCCGCCGACCATGATGACCGTCGCGCCGGCCCGGTGACGGGACAGGTCCTGACCGATGACCTCAAGCGGCGCGAGGTGAACTTCCCTGCCGTGCGCTGGAACCGGTCGGCGACGATGACGGCCGGCGACGGCTACCGCCTGAGCGGGAAGGAGCAGTCGCATCGCCTGGTGGACGACGACCGGCGGTGGAACACCGTGGTCACCTGGCGCGGGGGTGTCGACGAAGTCACGGCCAGCTCGTCCCAGGCGTACGCCGACGCGACCCCGCCCCTGGCCATCGGATCGGCTCCCGGAGCGGTGTTCGACCATGACCGTGCCACCTCGTGGGAGTCAGCCCGCGACGCCGACCCCAACGGTCAGTGGTGGCAGGCCGACTTCTCCCGGTCCCGCACCGTCGGCCGAGTAGCCGTAGCACTCAGCCGCGACTCGGTTCCCCTCCGATCGCTCAAGATATCTGGCGGTGGTCAGTCCCGTGTCGTCCGAGCACCCAAGCCAGGCAGCGCTGTCACCTACTCGGTCGGCCTGCCGACGACAGACAGCCTGCGGATCACCGCGGTCTACGACGGCCCGCTGCTCACGGGGACCGTGGCGTTCAGCGAGGTAGGCATCGACGACCTGCTGCCTCGGCGGTTCCTCCGGCTGCCGCAGCCAAAGGCAACCTCACCGGTCGACGTCGTCGCCCTCTCCCGCGACCCCGGCCGATTCCCGTGCGTCCAGGTGGAGTCGGCGTTCACCTGCGACCCGCTGCTCGGCGCGCCCGGTGAGGACGGCGACACGCTGGCTCGCGAGTTCACTCTGCCGCGATCCGTCGGCGAGGACTCTGTCTACACCGTCGAGGCGATGGCCTCGTTGCGTCGCAAGGGCGCCAGCTGGCGGACCCTGCTGCACGGCACCGGAGTCCGGATCCGCACCGTTCCCCACGGCTACGGGGATCCGGCCCGCCGGCCCGGCGCCATGGTCGACGGAGATCCGTCGACGACCTGGGTCGCACACGGCCCGCGGCCGACGATCAGGCTTCGTCTGCCCCACCCGACTCGCGTGTCGAGGATCGCGGTGACCCTCAACCCAGCAGCACCGGCGTCGGCGCCCGATCGGATCCTGGTCCGAGCAGGAAGCCACCAGCGGGTGGTCGACCTCGGAGCCGACGGGCGGGCCAAACTTCCGGGCTGGCGCACACGACATCTGGAGATCGGCGTCGAGTCGACGCTGCCGGCCTTTTCCGCGCAAGGCACTGGGTACGTCGAGCTGCCGCCGGGCGTGACCGAGCTCAAGATCAACGGCCGACCCTTGACCCACGCCGTCTTCAGCACGGTGGTGGTCCCGTGTGGGAAGGGGCCCCGGATCGACGTCGGAGGCACCATCTTCGATACCACGCTCCAGGCGAATGCGCGGACCCTGCTCCGCGGCACCTCGGTGCCGCTGCAACTGTGTGGCACCGAGCGCGTTCGGCTCGGTGGCGCTGAGCAGGTGATCGGGGCACCGACGGAAGCAGTGCGGGTCGACTCGCTGACGCTGACCCGACCGGGGGCCGACCTCGGCACGGCCTCGTCGCTCGAGGTGGATCGCGACGAGGACGGCGTCCCCACGGCGGTGCGGGTGCCTGCGCGCGACGTCGACTCTGTCGTGACGCTGCCGCAGAACATCAACGCCGGATGGCGGGCGACCCTGGCGGGCAAGCAGCTCGACGTGCAGCGGATGGACGGCTGGAAAGAGGGTTGGGTGGTGCCACCGGGCGCAGCCGGGACCATCCGCCTCCACTTCGTCCCTGCTCGGTCGTTCGACCTGCTGCTGATCCTCGGAGCGCTGCTGTTCGCCGGGGTGGTGGTCGCGGCCAGCCCGTTGAGCCTTGGCCGGTTCGGGCTGCGTTGGAACGCTCGTTCTCAGGCGGAGGAACCGCCCCCGCTGCAACCCGGGGCCTCGAGATCGATCGACGTCGTGGTGGTCACGGTCGCGGCTGGACTCCTCGCCGGTTGGCTGGGCCTGGCCCTGCTCGGCGGCGCCGTTCTGGTGGCGCGCCGCATCCCCGGGTTCCGAGCCTGGAGCCTGGTGTCCGCGGTGGCCTTGATGATCGCTGGGGCTGGGCTGACCTGGGGGCCACTCAAGGGTGAAGGCTGGGGAGCGGACTGGGCCCAGGCCTGGGCGATGGCCGCGGTCGCGTGCCTCAGTGTCTCTCTGCTTGCTCGAACTCCAGCTGATCGGCACGAGTCGCGGGAGGTTCCCGACGCATCATCCACGAGACGTTCTTGAACCTGAGGATGGGCCGCTCGAAGTATCGGTAGGACAGCGTCGCCAGCGCGGCGGTCAGCACGAAGTCGCTGATCAGAATGGTGAAGAAGCGGCCGGTGAACGGAACGATGTCGAGCGTGCGGAACAGCCAGCCCATCACGAACAAGTGGATCGCGAACACGCCGTAGGAGATCTCTCCCAGCCAGACCGGGATCCGACCGGCCATCGCCTGACGCACCCGGCCTTGCAGCTCGGGGCCGAAGACCAGCGGAAGCAGGAAGAAGGCGCCCGCCAGCGTGTAGAGGACCGTCTTGGTGCCGGCCTCCCAGGCCAGCGGCATCGCGATGATCCGGGGACCTGCGACGGGTGTGCAGGCGATGGCGAACAAGGCGGTCGCCAACATCCAACAGCCGGTCAGGTCGTGTCCGAGCCGCTCCAGGACGTGGTCTCGCGGGCGCACGCTGAGGGAGGCGCTGACGGCTGCGAAGACCATTCCGGCCAGGAACCAGGGGAGGTAGCCCGGGAGCCACTGCAGATAGTGACCCTCGCTGCCGGGGATGTGAGCGAACCACATCTGCCAGGCGACACCCAGGACAGCGATCACCGAGGCTCGCCACCACAGGGTCGGCAGGTGCAACCCGTCGTGACGCCGGGTCCGCGTCAACAGCCAGCACAGCCAGGGCAGCACCAGATAGAACGCCACCTCGGTGGCCAGGCTCCACATCTGGGTCAGTGACTGTGGGAGCAGGGTGGGGAAGTAGAGCTGGGTCAAGGTGAAGTGGCGGACCCAGACCTCCCAGCCAAGCCCCTGGTTGGCTGGGTCGAACAGCAGCGCGACGGTGACCATGAGCCAGTAGAGCGGCAAGACCCGCAGCGCGCGCTTCCACAGATAGTGCCGCGTCGACGGGGACCGATCCCCGCGCGCCGTGGCGAGGAAGAACGGTCGGGCGAGCAGGAAGCCGGAGAGGATGAAGAAGATGGTCACGCCGAAGTCCAGCCTGGTGAGCACGCCGCCGGTCCAACCGCGCAGGATCTGGCCGGTGTTGTAGGCGGCGTGGGTGGTCAACACCATCACCGCACCGATGCCTCGCACGGCAGTGAGGGCCGGGAAGCGGCGGTCGTGCTGCGTCATGACGCCATCCTCGCTCGTGGAGGTCCGATGATGACATCGCCGACGCACATGGTCGCACCGCCGATCAGGCCGCCGAGCTCGACGGCGTCGAAGGGCTGGTCGCCTGCCTGGAAGAAGAGGTGGTGCAGACCACCGCTCACGCTGGCGTGCTGCGTCTTTCCGCCGGCGGTGACGGTGATGGCGCTGTCGGCCGTGGCGAGGTAGCCCACCTCGACCCACCAGCCGGGGTAGACCACCTCGCGATCGAGGTTGATCACGGTCGTGGCGGACGAGACCGGGTAGCCGCAGGCGGGTTGGTCGCCGGGTGGCGCGGCGGACTCTGAGGGAACCTCGGCCGGCCGGATCCGGCCGTCGAGGGCGACCACGTTCAACTGATCGGTCGACCAGGTCACGAAGTCCAGACCATGGTCGATCGGGGCGAGGAGGTGGCTCACGGTGTTGTTGGGGCGGGCGATCTCCCAGATGAGGGTGTTGGGAACGGGGCCGTCCACGACCGGGGTCCCAGCCGGGGCCCGCTGAGCATCGGCGATGAGGTTGCCGAAGAAGGTCTTGGCCGGCTGGTCGATGTGCCACTGGTGGATGTAGCGGGAGGTCGAGAGGGTTCCCAGCGCAGCGACCACGATGCAGGCTACGACGGCTGGTCCGCGGCGATCCAGCAGCGCACTGGGACGACGAACCTTCACGGGCTCCGCCGCGCCGATCACCGGCATGGTCGCAAACGCGAGGGCCGCCGCGGTGACCGCGGACATCTCGGTGAGATAGCGGAGCTCGAAACCGATCACCGGCCCGATCATGGTTGCCCTGGTGGCGGCCACGAGCAGCACGTCGCAGATCAAGAAATACGCCGGCAAGACGAGCGCTCGCAGGGACCGTTCTCGGGAGCGGGCCACCTCGCGAAGGAGCAATACCAGCGCGATTCCGGCTGCGAGCACGACGGGTGACGGCGGTGCCGCGAAGGAGATCGGTGCGCCATCGGTGTGCGACCAGCGCAGCGGGCCGCCGAAGACTCCGGTGAGCCAGCTGCGCAGCAGCAGCGTGTCGGCCGTCGGTCCGATCGGGACCTCCGCGACGGCGCCTGGATCGTAGTTGAGGCCGTAGCGGATGTAGATCGCGAGATAGGCCAGGCCGAGCAGGGTGTTGGCCACCACGGAGAGGCGGTAGTCGCGCCATGTCTGGGCGATGCGGTCTCGAGCTCGACCGGTGGTGAAGTAGGTGACCGTGACGATCGCCAGGGCACCGATCACCAGGAGCGCCTTCTCGTAGAAGAGCAGGCCGAACAGCACCCACGCGCAGGCGGCCAGGCCGGCGGCGGGCCGCCGTGTCCTGGCGTACTGGATCTGGCTGGCGAGTGCCCAGCACAGGCTGATCACGAAGGGGAGCGCCTGGATCCCGCTGGCCCACCACACGGAGCCCTGCACGGTGAACGAGGTGGCGAGGAAAACCACCAGCGGCGGCACGATGCCCCAGCGACGGCCGAAAGCGACCAACATCAGCCTCAGGAAGCCGATGTTGGCGACGAGCTGGAGCACGGTCAGCGTGATCGCCGCGAGGGTGAAGTCGTACGGCGATATCCGGGTCAGCAGGCCGGTGACGTAGAAGTCGGCCGGGAGCAGGTGTCCCGCATAGCTGGTCATCAGGTGCTGGAGCGAGTTGCCGCCGGGGGCGACCGAACCAATCACATACAAGAAGTCGTCGCCGGTCCACCACGAGCCGAAGGAGGCCCACGCTCGGTAGCCGACCTGCGCAGCGAGCAGAGCGAGGGCCACAGGGACCACCCAGGCGTTGGCCGGGTCGTCTCCGCGTAGCCAGCGGTGCAGTGTCTGCCTCACGAGGAGCTTTCGACGGGACTCACTGCTGCGCGCCCGGATCGCCGAGAACGAGCTTGGTGACACAGGCGTCGGTCCCGGGAGCGCTGTTGTCGAGCGTGACCTCGGAGAAGCTGCCGTCTGCTCGGAAGTAGGCGGTGTGCATGCCCGCCGGAAGCTTCATCGTCGTGGAGGAGGTGCCTAGACCGATGCGGACCGAGAACGGCTCAGGGGCGGCATAGTCCATGGCGATCCACCAACCGCCGCCGATGACGGGGCCGTCCAGCGGGATGGTCGTGGGGGAGTGCCCCAGGATGTACCCGCAGCCGGTGCCACCGATCATCGTGCGGGCCGGCGGGATCGTCACCGGTCTCACCGTTCCGGTGTCGTCCAGCACGAAGAGGTCGTCGACAGCGGTCTCGGGAAAGGTCATCTGGTCGGCGAGGTGGCGGAACACGTGGCTGTAGGTGTTCTCCGGGTAGCCGAAGGCCCAGAGCAGGTTCTGCGGAAGGCTCAGGTCTACCAGTGGCACCGGTGTGACCGGGGAACGGGCCAGGGAGGCCTTCAGGTTGTCGAAGTAGGGGCGGGTCGGGTTGGACTGCTGCCAGTTCTGCACATAGCCCAGCGTGGAGACCACCGCTGCCGCCACGACCGCGACGGTGAGCACCTTGATGACTGCGGGGCGCTCCTTGTCGACATCGGCTCCGGGACGGAGCTGGTTGACCTCGACCGCGCCGATCAGCGGCAGGAAGGCCAGCCCTGCCGCCAGCACGAGAATCGCCGCAGACTCGGTCTGGTAGCGGTACTCGAGACCGATGTCCGCCCCGACCAGGTTGGCCCGCGCCGAGGACAGCAGGTAGACGTTGGCGAGCAGTGTGAACCCCGTCAGTGTCCACGCACGACGGCTGATCGTGCGCGTGGTGGCGGCGTACCAGACCAGGGAGCCCAGGGCTACCCAGGAGCCCAGGCTGATCAGGTCGGTAGGGCTGGCCAACGCGTTGGCCGACATGGCGCGCCACTCGAACGGCCCACCGATGGCCCCCGTGCTGAAGGCGACGGCGATCAACCGGTAGGCCACCGAGCTCATGAGTTGGGCCGACGGTTGATCGGAGCCGAAGGCAACGCCGACCTGGAGGTAGATCACGAGGTAGGCGACGGCCAGGACGCCGTGCGCAACGACTCCGGATCGGTAGCGGCGCTTCCATAGGCCGACGACCCGGTCGCCCAGGGTCCCGGTGGCGAACCAGCAGAGCGCCACGAGGGCATAGACGCCGAACAGGATGAACGTCTTCTCGTAGAACGCCAGCCCGAACAGAGTCCAGGCCAGCGTCACGACGAGCGGACGCCACCTCCCGGTGCGGAGGTACTCCAGATGGGCGTGCAACCCAAACGCCAAGGCGATCTGCAGGGGCAACTGGTTGATGCCCGCGGCAAACCAGACGCCGGCGGGCACCGTGAAGATGTAGAACAGGTATCCGGCGAGCAGGGCGAGCACGACCCGCGTCTCCCCGAACATGCTGCGCAGCAGGCGGAGCATGCCGACGGCTGCCACGACCTGCATCAGCACCAGGACCCCTGCCCAGACGGGCCAGCGATAGGGCGCCCAGGTCGCGAGAGCCTTGATGACGAGCCAGCCCGCAGGCATGACGTGACCGGCGTACACCCGGCTGACGAAGTCCCAGTCGAGAGGGTCGTTCATCCCTGCCGAGAGGAAAGCCAGGTCATCGAAGTAGAACCAGGATCGGCTCAGCGCCCAGACTCGGAACGCCACAGCGGCGAACACCAAGAGCAGCCCGAGACGGGTCACCCGCGAACTGGCTAGCGGGCGGACAGCCGCGCGGAGCAACGGGCGGGCTGACACTCGGGGGAGTATGTCACAGGGCCGAGTCGCCAGAGAGGCCCTTGTGGGCGGATCGCGCGGACCGCGTTTCCACGGTCAGGGCGGCGGACATCGCCGGCAGGTGGCTGCTACTCTCCCCCCAACCTGAGTGGGGGCTGGGAGGACTGAGGTGCCATGAAGAAGGTCTTGATCGCGTGGGTGCTGCTGCTCCTGGGCGCGTTCTTGTTAACCACCGCAGTGTTGGCCAGGTTCTGGGGGACCCCCAACTCGGAGCGAACTCCGCTGAACACCGACAACCGGACCTACCTCACCGGACAGGCACAGGTGCTCGACCCGGCCACCGGCAAGGTCAACGACAACCCGGTCAAGATCACCAACATCACCCAGGTCGACGCCAAACGGTCCTCGGACAGCGTGATCGTCTTCGTGACCGCGACCTGTGTGAACGTGGATGAGGACGACCCGGCCGACTGTCTACCGGACTCCGACCCTCGGATGATCAGCGTGAGTCAGTCCAACTTCGCCACGGATCGGCACACCGGCGAGGCCGTCAACGACTCGAAGTACGTCACGACCGACACGCCGATGGAGGGTCTCGTCAACAAGTGGCCCTTCAACCCCGAGCGGAAGACCTACCAGGTCTGGGACAGTCTGACCGCGTCCGCGCATCCCGCGGAGTACGTCGGCACCGACACCATCGATGGCCTGAAGGTCTACCAGTACCACGAGGTGATCACCGATGCCCCCATCGACCTGGGCAACAACATCGACGCGCTCTACAACCTCGACGAGACCTACTGGATCGATGCGCGCACCGGGGCCATCATCAAGCAGGAGCTGCACGACGTGCGGACGCTCAAGGACGGCGGGGACACTGCCCTCGACCTGACCGCACAGTACAGCGACAAGACCGTGTCCGCGAATGTGTCCGACGCCAAGGCCAACGCGAAGAAGCTGAACCTGGTCAGCAAGACGATCCCGCTGGGGGGCCTGGTGACCGGGCTGATCGCGCTGCTGGGTGGCGCCGCGCTGCTGCTGAGGGGTGGCAGATCGGCGTCCTCCGAGTCCGAATCGGAGACAGAGGACAGCTGAAGAGGTGGTGGCCCGGCCCAGGGCTACCTGGTCTAGACCGGCCCACCCGGCGCGCCGTAGACATGGCGGCTGCCGACCGGGACCACCAGTGGCCGTCCCGAGGCCGGGTCCTCGATCACTCGGGCAGTGAGTCCGAACACCTCCTGCAGCAACTCGGCGGAGATCACCTCGTCCGGGGCGCCGGCCGCGACCACCTGGCCGTCCACCATGGCCACCAGGTGGTCGCTGTAGCGCACTGCGAGGTTGAGGTCATGCAGGACCATCACGACGGTTCGACCGAGGTCGTGATGCAGCTGGTCGACCAGGTCGAGCACGTCGATGGCGTGCGCGAGGTCGAGATAGGTCGTCGGTTCGTCCAGCAGCAGGAGTCCGGTGCCCTGGGCGAGCACCATCGAGATCCAGACTCGCTGGCGTTGACCACCCGACAGCTCGTCGACCGGGCGGTCGGCCAGGTCCAGCATCCCGGTCAAGGACAGCGCCTGGGTCACCTCCGCTTGATCGCCAGATGACCATTGTCGGAACCAGGACTGGTGTGGATGGCGGCCGGTGGCTACCAGGTCTGCCACGGTCAGCCCCTCCGGCGCGACCGGTCCTTGCGGCAGCATGCCCAGCACCCGGGCCACGTCCCGCGTCCGCATCGAGGTGATCGCCTTGCCGTCGAGCAGCACTCGCCCTGAGCGCGGTGTCAGCAGTCGGCCGAGGGCACGCAGCAACGTCGACTTCCCGCAGCCGTTCGGCCCGATGATGGTGGTCACGCCGCCGGTCGGGATGGTGAGCGTCAGGCCGTCGACGACGACCAGGTCGCCGTACGCGAGCACCAGCTCCTCCGCGCTGAGGCGACTGGTGGGCTGCTCGTCGGTGGTCATCGGCCGAACCTCCGATTTGCCCGAATGATCAGGTACATCAAGAAGGGTCCCCCGATCGCCGTCGTCACCACCCCCACGGGCAGGTCGCCCGGGAGCAGGGTTCGAGCGGCGAGGTCGCTCCCGACCAGCATCAGGGCGCCCATCAGGGCCGACGCGACCAGCGGTGGGCGGGGTGTGCGCACCAGGCGTACGGCGAGCTGAGGTGCCACGAACGCGACGAACCCGACCGGCCCTACCGCCGCTACGCTGATCGCGGCCAACGCGACCGAGGTCAACAACAGCACGGCCTGACTCATCCGCACCCTCTCACCCAGCGCGGTCGCGGCGTCGTCGCCGAGCATCAGGGCGGACAGACCGAAGGCGGCGACGACGATGACGGCGGTCCCGCACGCCACGGCGAGGAGAACGGGTCCGGCATCGAGCCAGTCGACCTCTTCGAGCGATCCGTTGAGCCAGAGGTTGGCGCGGGCCACATCGTTGAGATCGGCAGAGACCAAGATCCACTCGGTCGCCGCAACCAGCAGCGCGTTGAGGCCGATGCCGACCAGGATCAGGCGGAAGCCCTCCACTCCGTTGCGCCACGACAACAGGTAGACCGCCACAGCGGTGACCAGGCCGCCGACCAGGGCGGCCAGAGGCAGCCCCCACCACACGGCGGCGAGTGCGCCGCCGTAGACGATCACCGCGACCGCGGCAGCGCTCGAGCCCGCAGTGATGCCGAGCATGTCCGGGCTGGCGAGTGGGTTGCGAGTGAGCGCCTGACTGATCGCTCCGGACGCGCCGAGCGCCAGCCCCACCAAGAGGCCGACCAGTGATCGGGGCAGACGAAGGTCGACCACGATGAACCGATCCACGGTGTCCCCGCCACCCAGCAGCACGCGGGCGACGTCCGTCGGCGGAATCGGAAAGTCCCCGTGGCTGACGTTGAGACAGAGCAGCACGAAGCCGACGGCGACCAGGACCAGGTTGACCACGATCATCCTCGGCCGCCACACCAGTGAGACCGGACCAACTCTGAACGCCGGGCGCGTGGACAAGGTGGTCACAGGGAGGCCAACTTCCGACGCCGCACCAGGGCGATGAAGCAAGGTGCTCCGACTACGGCGAGCACGAGCCCGACCTGCAGCTCGCCGGGACGAATCACCACGCGGCCGATGACATCGCAGGCAACCAGCACCAGCGCGCCGATCAGCGCCGAAGCGGGGATCAGCCAGCGATAGTCGGGCCCCATCACGATGCGTGCCAAGTGGGGCACCATCAGACCCAAGAAGGCGATCGGACCGCAGATCGCGGTCGCCGTGCCCGCCAGCACCGTGATCCCGACCACGCCGACCACCCGCTGCACCCACACCGTGCTGCCCAGTCCACGTGCGACATCCTCGCCGAGGGCAAGAAGGTTCAGGCTCGGTGCGCTGACCAGGGCGATGAGTAGCCCCAGACCGAGAAACGGTGCCATCGGCAGCCAGACGTCGAGACCGCGGCCGGCGACGGAGCCCACGATCCAATGACGGTAGGCATCCAGCGTGGCGCGGTCGGCCAGCACGATCGCGCTGGTCACCGAGCTGAGGAAGGCGCCGAGCGCACAACCGCCCAGGACCAGCGACAGCGGTGCGCTGCCACCGCCGCCGATCGAGGAGAGACCGAAGACGAGCGCGGTGGCCAGGAGTGCTCCCGCGAAGGCGAACCACACGTAGTCGGTCGGCCGGGTCAGCCCGAGAGTGTAGATCGCCACGACCACGGCGCAAGCGGCCCCTTCGCTCACCCCGAGGATGCCCGGATCGGCGAGCGGATTGCGGGTGTGCCCCTGGATCAGCGAACCACTGACGCCCAGGGCGGCACCGACGGACAGGCCGACCAGCACACGGGGCAGGCGCTGGTCACGGACGATGATGTCGGTGTCCGTCGGTGCGACGTCGTAGGCGTCGACGAGATGGGTCCACCACGCTGACCAGCCAGCGACGGGGTGGCTCACCAGGGTCTGCACGTCGGTCCAGCTCAGTGCCGACGGCGGGAGCAGGGCGTGGCCGATCTGTGCGATCGACATCGGTCGGGCACCGATGGCAACGCTGGCCAAGACGGTGACGGCCAACAAGACAAGCAGGGCTGCCAGGGCAGCGATCCGTCGTCGTCGGATCGCGGCCGGACCGCGCTGGATCGTGAATGGGGTGAACCCCTCGTCGACCGCGGTGGCGCGCCAGACCACCTCGGTCCGACACCACGTGTCGGCAAGCGTCGCGCGGTCAACCCGCCAGAGCGGCCGCAGCGTGCCCACGACGGTGACGAGATCGACCGTGCGGGCAAGTTGCCGGATCAGGCTGCGGCGTGCGCCGGTGGGGCCGCGACTGGCGCGGTCGCGGACGACCAGACCGCACCAACGCTGCCCGACGCTGGCCCCGCGGCGACCTCGACTCACCCCGAGGTTGACGATCCACCACCAGCTGATCGCCCCAGCAAGGACGCCGCCGAAGACGACCCGGTCGGCCTGCCCGCCGCCGTTCTCGTCGGCCAGCGCACGCAGGACCTGCAGCCCGAGCAGGACGGGCAGGATGTGCGCAGTCAGGTCGACCAGACCGGCGAGCACCCGCCTCGTGGGTGGCGCCGGCCCGCGCGGCACCTCCCGGCGTGTGTGGTCCTGCCGTGAGGGCCTGGCAGGTTCGAGCTCGGCGAGCGACGTCTCCAAGGGCCTCAGGCCGCCGCTTCGAAGACGTCGACCTTGGTGCCCGGGTCGCCGTCGGCGGCGTTGGCCAGCTGGGGCGCGATCTGGTCGAGTGCATAGAGCAGTGCCTGCGGGCCGCTGAAGGACATCGCGCCCGCGAGGGTCGAGTCCCAGCTGATGTAGACCGTGCGGCCCTCGGAGACCACGTCGAGCGAGGTGAACGATCGGTCGCCGGCGAGGTCGTCGGGAAGGGCTCCGAACACGACGAGAACGTCCTCGTCGAGGAGATCCAGGCGCTCGGTGCTGAGGTCGCCCTCGTGCTCTTGCGCCTCGAAGCCGAGCGCATCGAAGAGGGCACGACGCGGATCGCCCGCGGGCACCAGCCAGTGACCTTCGTCGCTGGGACCGTAGTCGACCACCAGCGTCTGACCCGCGAACTCGGGATGGTCGTTCTTGACCTCGTCGATCCTGTCCTCGACCTTGGTCACCAGAGCATCGGCCTCGTCCTCCAGCCCGAGCACCTGGCCGGTGATCCTCGTCTGGACATCCCAGGGCAGCGCATCGGTGCCGTACTCGGTGGGCTGCAGCACGGTGGGCGCGATGGCGGAGAGCTTCTCGTAGGTCTTCTCGCTGATCTCGTCCCAGGTCGCCAGCGCCAAGATGACATCGGGTCGGGCGGCGGCGATCTTCTCGTAGTCGATCTCGTCACCGAACGTCGGCAGCTCGGCGCCACCGGTCACCTCGGTGACCCAGGGATAGGTGGCGTACTCCTCGAACCAGTCCCGGATGCTGACCGGCACGAGGCCCAGCGCCAAGACGAAGTCCTGATCGTTCCAGCCGACGGTGACGATCCGCTCCGGCTCGGCGTCGATCGTGGTCGAGCCGAACCGGTTCTCCAGCGTGACGGGGAACGCGCCCGGTGTCGACGACTCCGTGGCGGGGTCGTCGGTGTCCGCCTTGTCGGTGGATCCGCACGACGCCAGCAGGACAACCACGGCGACGATGGCGAGGCAGGCAGGAAGGCGGGTGAGAGGCACGAAGTGTCCTTGCTGACCAGAGGGCTCGACAGAGAACGAGTAGGTAAGGCTAGCCTAACTCTGAACGCCCGCCTCCCGAGGTCGTGTCTCACGTTCGCGGCCCCGACGAGATGCTGGGGCTCTCAGCGTGGATCGTGGCCGTGCCACCGGGCGGCCATGATCGCGGTGCCCGGGGTGAGAGCTCCGCGGAGTCGGGACCAGCCGCCCCAGATCCGTTCGTGGCCGTCCGGCCACTCCGGCTCCAAGAACTGCTCGAGGAAGAACCCGGCGCCGGTCAGCAGGGCCACCCAGTCGCCGAGGGTGCGATGGTGCTCGACATAGCTGACCTGTCCGGAGTCGTCGTCGATCTCGACGTACGGCGTCCGGTCCCAGTAGGACTGCGAGGCGGTCAGCCCGTCTGAGCCGGGATCGTCGGGAAACATCCAGCGGGTCGGGTGGGTGATCGAGAAGGCGAAGCGCCCGGCGGGTCTCAACACGCGTGCGGTCTCGTGGACGGCGGCCTCGATGTCGGCGACGAACTGGAGCGCCCCGAAGGAGCAGAAGACCACGTCGAAGCTGTCGTCGGCGAAGGGCAGCTGGGTCGCCGTGCCGAGCACCGACGGCACGCTCACCCCGGTCTCCTGGTCGATCCGGCGCGAGTGCTGCAACTGCCGCCACGACAGGTCGAGGCCGACCGGCCAGCCGCCGTGGGTGGCCACCCACCGAGAGCATTGGCCGGCTCCGGAGCCGACCTCGAGCACGTCGCGCCCCGCGACATCGCCGAGCACGTGCGCCTCGGCCTCGGTCAGGCCCTCGGGTCCCCACACGAAGCCAGCGTCGCCGAGGAAGACGCCGTGGGTCGCCTGGTACTCATCGGAGTAGCGATCCCACTCGCTGCCGTTGGCGCGGCGGGACTCGTCCTCGTCGACGCTCCGACGCTCGACCCGGACCCGCTGCGGGAGGTGGTCGGCCACGGAGCGAGACTACGACCTCGGGCCGGGCGGTGGCGGGTCAGCCGCGGGTTGGACGTGGGCGCGCGCGGGCAAGTACGCTGGTCTGTGCGTCAGAAGTCTGCCCGCGTCCCAGACGGAGCGGACTCGTGCTCGCTATCGCCGGCCCCGGTCGGGGCACACGATCCATCGGTAGTGAAAAGGGCTTGTGGCGCGTCCGCACGACTCCCATCCACCCAAGGAACCAGATTCCCTTATGACGAGCAGCATCACCACCCCTCTGAGTGAGATCGACGCGCCCCAGGTGGCCGTCAACGACATCGGCTCGGAGGAGGACTTCCTCGCCGCGATCGACGAGACCATCAAGTACTTCAACGACGGTGACATCGTGGATGGCACCATCGTCAAGGTCGACCGGGACGAGGTCCTGCTCGACATCGGCTACAAGACCGAGGGTGTGATCCCCTCCCGCGAGCTGTCGATCAAGCACGACGTCGACCCGCACGAGGTCGTCAACGTCGGCGACAAGGTCGAGGCCCTGGTCCTCCAGAAGGAGGACAAGGAAGGCCGCCTGATCCTGTCCAAGAAGCGCGCTCAGTACGAACGCGCCTGGGGCACCATCGAGCAGGTCAAGGAGGAGGACGGCGTCGTCGAAGGCACCGTCATCGAGGTCGTCAAGGGCGGCCTGATCCTCGACATCGGCCTGCGCGGCTTCCTGCCCGCCTCGCTGGTGGAGATGCGCCGGGTGCGCGACCTGCAGCCCTATGTCGGTCAGACGCTCGAGGCCAAGATCATCGAGCTCGACAAGAACCGCAACAACGTGGTGCTGTCGCGCCGCGCCTGGCTGGAGCAGACCCAGTCCGAGGTGCGCCACGGCTTCCTCACCCAGCTCGGCAAGGGCCAGATCCGCAAGGGCGTGGTCTCCTCGATCGTCAACTTCGGTGCGTTCGTCGACCTCGGCGGCGTGGACGGTCTGGTGCACGTCTCCGAGCTGTCCTGGAAGCACATCGACCACCCGAGCGAGGTCGTCGCCGTCGGTGACGAGGTCACCGTCGAGGTGCTCGACGTCGACATGGACCGCGAGCGGGTCTCGCTGTCGCTGAAGGCGACCCAGGAGGACCCCTGGCAGCACTTCGCCCGCACCCACCAGATCGGCCAGATCGTGCCCGGCAAGGTCACCAAGCTGGTGCCGTTCGGTGCGTTCGTCCGGGTCGAGGAGGGCATCGAGGGTCTGGTGCACATCTCCGAGCTGGCCGAGCGTCACGTGGAGATCCCCGAGCAGGTCGTCCAGGTCAACGACGACGTGATGGTCAAGATCATCGACATCGACCTGGAGCGGCGCCGCATCTCGCTGTCGCTCAAGCAGGCCAACGAGACCGCCACCGCGAGCGACGTCGAGGAGTTCGACCCCACCCTCTACGGCATGGCGGCGACCTACGACGACCAGGGCAACTACGTCTACCCCGACGGCTTCGACCCGGAGACCGGCGAGTGGCTCGAAGGGTACGACGACCAGCGCGCCGCCTGGGAGGAGCAGTACGCCCAGGCCCACGCCCGCTGGGAGGCCCATGTCAAGCAGCAGGCCGAGGCCAAGCAGGCCGAGGTCGAGGCCGGCGAGGCGACGTCGTACTCCTCCAGTGGCGACGAGGTCGCCCCGGCCGAGTCCGGCGCCCTGGCGACCGACGAGGCCCTGCAGGCTCTGCGCGAGAAGCTCACCGGCGGCAACTGAGGCTGGCCGTCCGGGCCGACCCTGACCGCTTTCGCTGACCCGGCGTCAACCGACGCCGGGGCAGCGTCATTTCTGCGTCAGCGGCCGTAGCCGGTCAGCCGGACGTAACGCTCGCGGGAGCCGAGCTCGTCGTAGTGGTGCGTGGGACGGGTGCCCGACGGCACCGCGAAGGCCAGCGCGTCAACGTCGGGTCGCGAGCACACCCGGAGGCACCGGATCGTGTGTCGTTCGCGACTCCGCGGCCCTATCGGACCGAAACCCCGGAGACCTTGACTTTGTCCCGTCGTTACCGAGAGCATCAAGCCACCACAGGGTTGGCGCAAGTTCGCCCAAAGCGTAGGGAGAAGCAAATGTACAGTCTCGGGAGCCGCGTGAGGGCGCGGTGGCTTCTTGTGGGGATGGTCGTAGTCTCGGTCATCGCTGCCATTGCATGTGCGCAGGTGGGGGCGATCGACACAGCCCGCGCCAACTCAATGGCATTCGAAGCCGCAGCCGCAAGCGACGACGCCGCCACGCTCGCGAAGGAGACGGGCATGACGTTGGAGGATGCATCGGCTGCACTTGCTGATCAAGCGAAGTTTGGCGACTTGACCGCCCAGCTGCGGAAGCAATTCGCGGACGACTTTGCCGATGCATGGTCGGACTTGGGAGCAAACGGGGCGTCCAGGCATGTCGCCTTCGTTGGTGATGTTCCCGCGGGCGCGCAAGGTATGGTTGAAAGTTCTGGCCTAGAGATCGAGTTGCACAAGGACTATCCAGTGTCCGAAGCGACCCTCATTGAACGATCACAGGACATAGCACGTTTCCTTCATGAGGAATTGAGCGAGGAAGCGACGTTCTCGGTCGGTTTCGACGCCCTGGACGGGTCGCTTCATGTGACCCTTCCTGAGAGTTACCGCGAGGAGGCTGCTGTCAGAGCCGTTGAAGCCCAGGATGATGTCCAGGTTCTCTTCCAGGCAGCTGACCAGGTCGCGTCGCCACATACGAATCAGGGCCCCGGAAAGGTCGTATCTCAGCAGGTCAGGGTGCATGTGAGGGCTCGTTCTGGGTCGCGTGAGTGATGTCTGGTCGCGGCGGCGATGTCGTCGTACCCGGTCAGGCGCAGCAGGTTGAGCGCGGTGTTGCGCAGCGTGGCCATGACGCGGGGAAGGACGCCGGTGCGGACCTGGGAGCGGTCTTCGTCGTAGGTCACGTCGCGGACCCAGTGGAGCTTGTTCTCGATGGCCCAGTGGCCTTGGACCCAGGCGGCCAGGAGAGCGGGCGCGGCATCGCGAGCGTGGGCGGAAGTGATCAGGTAGACGACCTCGACGCTCTTCTTCCCTGCCTTGGTCACGGTGCGCCGGAGTTGAGCGACTTGAGAGACGCCGGTGAACTCGGGCCAGCCTGGCAGTGTCGGTGCGTCGATGACCTTGATGGTCCGGGTCGCGCGCCGTCCGTGACCACGGTCGGTCGAGCGGGCGCCGGCCGGGACCTTGTTCCAGGGCAGCTTCTTCAACGCTGCCAGGAGCTTGGGACGGTTCGCCTTGACCGTGAAGACGTAGTCCGCGCCCGCGTCGAGGATGACCTTCGCGGTGTCGTCTTGAGTGTGCATCGCGTCAAGGGTGATCACGCATCCGCGCAGGTCAGAGGGCGTGAAGGCAGCGAGCAAGTCGCGCACGGCCGGGATCTCGTTGGACTTCGCTTCGACCTGATGTTGGCCCACCACGACACCGGTGGCATGGTCGAGCGCTGCGATCAGATGAGGCGCCGAGGTCGCTGCCGACCTCGCGCCACGCACGGTCTTGCCGTCGATCGCGATCACCCGACGACCAGTGCTGTGACGGACTCGGCACCAGGCGTAGAGCGCCAGGGCAGCATCGAGTGCGGCCGCGTCCAGGCGAGCAAAGAGCTTGCGCAACGTCGACTCCACCGGTGCCGCATCCATACCGAACCGGGCGAGTTGGCCGGTGTCGAGGTCGGCAGCGAACTCGCCGATCGCGGCGAACGACTTCGCGCCCGCGACCACCGCGCACACTGCGACGGCGAGCATCCCGGCCAGGGGGAACCTGACTCCGCGAGGGTCACGCGGGTCGGGCACACGGGCAAGAGCGGTGAGCAGATCGGCGCGTTCATCGATGTTCGCGCCGGCCATTGGGGAAGATGGCATCGACGGGTGGGGCTCTCTGGTCCGGACGGTTGTGTGAGAACTCCCATCCCAGTCCCGCCGGCCCCATCCGTCACAGCCGCCACGCCGGTCTCACCCACACGTTTCCCCAGGTCACAGCCCCGCCAGCCGACCTTTCCGGGGCCCTGCGTGGTCAATAGGCACTATCTGCGTCGTGCGCTAGGTCGAGTGCCCGCAAAGCAGCGTACTGCTCTGGTTCTTCGCTACTACCTTGACTTGGACGACTCCCGGATCGGGGAGTTGATGGGCTGCTCTAGAGCCACCGTCCGCAGTCATATTCACCGCGGCCTACAGAGTCTTCGAGGGGCCATCAGCGAATGAGGAGGCTAAGTTGACGAGAGATCACGGGCGGCTAGAACGCGATCTTCGGGTCGCGCTGAGGAGCGTTGAATGGGATGACTGTGACACCGCCGAACTCAAATCGCGTATCGCGATGTCCATAGCCCGGGAAGCTCGAGGGAAACAACCCTTCCTTATGCCTGCGATCCTGACGGCGATTACGGTCGCGGTGATCATTTCAGTGGTGGCAGCGGTGGTTTCCGAGGGCGACAGACCCGCAAGTCCGGTCCCGGTCACTGGAGAGACTGACCCTGCCTTGAATCTCAGCACGTGGCGCGTCGGCGACGATCGGCGTCACATGATGGTTGCCGGTGTGGTTGCGATCGGTGACGGATGTGTATACCTCCGCTCAGCGACCGGCGAAAAGTACGACGTGGTCTGGCCCGCGGGGTGGGCAGTCGAGCGAGGCGGGACCGGCGGATGGATGGTGGTGTCAGCCGATAGGGGTGTCGTTGTGTCAATGGGGGATGAGGTTCGCGGAGCGGGGGGAACCTACTCTGGCGACTTGGCGTGTCATGTGCCCGGTGCCTCTCCAATGGTATTGGCCCTGGATGGCGCACCTGTCGTCTTCCACAGCAACTGATCGGTGGCCTCCTGTCTTGGTCAGCGGCCGTAGCCGGTCAGCCGGACGTAACGCTCGCGGGAGCCGAGCTCGTCGTAGTGGTGCGTGGGACGGGTGCCCGACGGCACCGCGAAGGCGTCGTTGCGGAGGTAGTGCGTGACCAGCCCGACGCCGGTCACGGTCGACAGGATCCGGGCGACGCTGGGGTGGTGGGACCGGGTGTGGTTGGCTGTGTGCGTCATGTCAGTAATCATGCGGTAGTCTGGTTTCTGCCACGAGTGGCAGGAATGCCATTGTGCATCGAATTCCTGCCACTCGGCCGAAAGGAGTCACCCATGCTCACCAACGTCGCGGTGCTGGCCACCGATCAGGTGGCCGCGTTCGAGCTCGGCCTGCTCTGCGAGGCGTTCGGGATCGACCGGAGCGAGGACGAGGTGCCGACGATCGAGTTCGCGGTGTGTGGACCGACTCGCGGGCCGATCCGGTGCGCCGGCGGCTTCTCGATCTCCCTCGACCATGGCCTGGAGCGGCTCGCCGATGCCGACCTGATCGGCATCCCGGCGATGCCCTGGAGCAGTACCCCCGACCCGGCGGTGCTGGAGGCGCTCCGGGCCGCCCACGACCGTGGCGCCAGGCTGTTCTCGGTCTGCTCGGGCGCCTTCGTGCTCGGTGCGGCGGGGCTGCTCGACGACCTCGAGTGCACCACCCACTGGAAGCACGTCGACGAGCTCGCCGCGCGATTCCCCCGGGCGCGGGTGGTGCCCGAGGTGCTCTACGTCGACTCCGGCCAGATCGTCACCAGCGCCGGCACCGCCGCGGGCCTCGACGCCGCTCTGCACATCTGGCGCCAGGAGTACGGCGCCGCCGTCGCGACCACCGTCGCCCGCAGGATGGTGGTGCCGCCGCAACGCGACGGCGGCCAGGCCCAGTTCATCGCCCGTCCGGTGGTCGAGTGTGCCGCCGAGACGCTGGGGCCGCTGCTCACTTGGATCACCGAACACCTCGAGGACGATCTCGGAGTCGAGACCCTGGCGGCCCGAGCGCACATGTCGGCCCGCACGTTTGCCCGGCGATTCCGCGAGGAGACCGGCACTACGCCGCATGCCTGGGTGACCGCCCAGCGGCTATACGCCGCCGAGGAGCTCCTCGAACGGACGGACCTCTCGGTGGATCAGGTGGCGGCCCAGGTCGGTTTCGTCAACGCCGCCACCCTGCGCCACCACTTCGCTCGCGCCCGAGGCGTCAGCCCCCAGCAGTATCGCCGCGCCTTCGCCTGCTGACAGCGCTCGACGATGACCTGGCGGTCGGCTTGCTAGTCGTCGGCGGTGCTGGCCGATAGGCAGTGACGACCGGCGAACGCCGCCGTGGTCGAGGTCGCTGTCCGGGTTGCTGGTGTTCTCGAGCTCTGCTCGGCCGGAGCGGTTCTGGTCGTCTGCTGCGGGGTTGTGGCGTTCTATGGGTGCTGGGTGCCGGCTCTACCGGTCACTCAGCCCCGACAACCGCGCACCAGACGGGTCCGAGCACC
Organism: Nocardioides sp.; assembly: GCF_047602075.1. Lineage (GTDB taxonomy): Bacteria > Actinomycetota > Actinomycetes > Propionibacteriales > Nocardioidaceae > Nocardioides. The sequence continues at coordinate 1,059,706 of NZ_JASGIF010000001.1, read as the reverse complement.
CACAGGCCCGCGGCAGATGAGCATCCGGCACGATGCCCGCCAGGAACCCGGCCGATAGCCGAGGCCGCTCAACAGGCAAAGCAGCAGAGCTAAGCACGCCGGACGCCCGGTCTCGTATCCTCACCCCATGCTGAAGGTCGAACCTGACTTGGGTCACGCGCTTGGGTTGTGTCGGGTCGTAGGCCTGTGACCTGTGGTGATGCGGTGGGTTTGGTGGGTTTCCACGCACTAACGGGGTCGGTTTAGGGTCACTGGATGGCGTTCATCCGACGGGTCCGAACGGCGTCGGGCGCGACGGCGGTGCAGGTCGCGGAGTACGCCGGCCAGGGCCGTCAGCGGATCGTGAAGCACCTCGGCTCGGCCCATACCGAAGCCGAGCTCGGGCTGTTGCTGGAGCAGGCCCGCGAACTGCTGGCCGATCCGTCACAAGGACTGCTGCCGCTCGAGGTCGAGCCAACGCCGGCGGTGGCTGGGCTGGTGCCCGAGGTCGGCGAGCCGCTCCTGTTCGACGTTGCCGGGCGTGACTCGGGTATCGAGGAGGACCGTGTTGCTCGGGGTGCTGGCAGGGACCGGCCCGGCCGGGTGGTGGCGACGGGGTCACGGCTGCTGTACGAGGCTCTCACGGCGGTCTACGACGAGCTGGGATTCGACGTGCTGGGCGACGAGACGTTCCGGAGCCTGGTGGTGGCGCGGATCGTGGAGCCGACCTCGCTGCTTGACAGTGCCCGGGTGCTGGCCGACCTGGGTGTTGCTGCGTCGTCGTATTCGACGATGAAACGCACCCTGCGACGGGTCAAGACCGCCAAGTACCGCGACCAGATCGCCGCCAGGTGCTTTGCCCATGCCCTCTCGGCCGGGGACGTCTCACTGTGCCTGTACGACGTGACGACGCTCTACTTCGAGGCCGAGAACGAGGACGCGTTTCGCAAAGTAGGCTACTCCAAGGAGCGTCGCATCGACCCACAAATCGTGGTCGGCCTATTGGTCGACCGGCAGGGATTCCCCCTGGAGATCGGCTGTTTCGAGGGCGACACGGCAGAGACGACCACGATCGTCCCGATCATCGAACAGTTCGCTGACCGGCATGGCATCGCTGACATGGTCATCGTCGCCGATGCCGGGATGCTCTCGGCGAAGAACCTCACCGCTCTGGACGGGGCTAACTTGAGGTTCATCGTCGGCTCCCGCACCACGAAGGCACCCATCGACCTGGCCTCCCACTTCCGCTGGCATGGGGACGCGTTCACCGACGGGCAGATCATCGACACCACCACACCCAAGAACGCCCGGGTCATCGACAACGACGAACTGGAAAGGGTCGAACCGATCTGGGACCGGCAGCAGCATCCGGGATCGTGGCGGGTGGTGTGGGCCTACTCGGCCAAACGCGCGGCGCGTGACAACAAGACGCTCACCATTCAGGAGAACCGGGCCAAGGACGTCATCGCCGGTGAGAAGAAGGCGAAGGCCACCCGGTTCGTCAAAACCAGCAAGGGCAAACCCACCCTGGACGAGGCATCACTGGCACGGGCTCGCCGGCTGGTCGGGTTGAAGGGCTACGTCACCAACCTCGACGCCACGACGATGCCCGCCGCCGAGGTCATCGCGAAGTACCACGACCTGTGGCACGTCGAGCAGTCCTTCCGCATGTCCAAAACCGACCTGCGCGCCAGGCCGATCTTCCACCACACCCGCGACGCGATCGAGGCCCACCTCACCGTCGTGTTTACCGCACTGGCCGTCGCCCGCGAGGCCCAGAACCGCACCGGGCTGGCGATCGGCAACATCGTCCGACAGCTACGCCCGCTGCGCAGCGCGACCATCGCGATCAACGGTGCCCGGCAGACCTTCAGGCCCGAAGTCACCTCAGGGCACCAAGAGATCCTCGACGCACTGAACTCGCCCGGCGTCACGCACTAACGCGTTTGGCCCAACTCAGGAGCTAAGCACGCCGGACGCCCGGTCTCGTATCCTCACCCCATGCTGAAGGTCGAAGGTCTGGTCGGGCTGGTGGTGCTGGCCCTGTGGATCTACTGCGTCATCGAGGTCATCGGCACCCGGGAGGACGAGGTCCGCAATCTGCCCAAGTTCGCCTGGGTGATCATCGTCCTACTCTTCCCGCTGGTTGGCTCGATCGCCTGGCTGGCATTGGGACGCCCGGAGCCCGGTGGCGCCACGAGGCGTCCTGACCCAGGAGCGACCGCCTATCCGGAGCACGACCGACCCGGCCGGATGCAGGCCAGCAACCCCGACGACGACGAGGCCTTCCTGCGCTCGCTGCGCGAGCGGGCCGAGGAGCAGCGCCGGCGCTACCAGGAGCAGCAGACCGACCCCGAGCAGGACCCGCCCGCCTGAGCTGAGGTCAGGCGGCCAGCTCGTCGGCATACACCCCGGCGCGGACCAGGGCGGCGTACTGCCCACCGAGGAGCAGCAGTTCCTCGTGGGTGCCCAACTCGACGACCCGGCCGTGGTCGAGGACGGCGATCTGGTCGGCGTCGCGGACGGTGGACAGGCGGTGGGCGACCACCAGCGTGGTCCGGCCCCGCGCAGCGACTTCGAGAGCCTCCTGGACGGCCCGCTCGGTGCTGTTGTCCAGTGCGCTGGTGGCCTCGTCGAGCACCAGCACCCGGGGGTCGCGCAGTAGCGTGCGGGCGATCGCCAGGCGCTGCTTCTCGCCGCCGGAGAAGCGGTGTCCTCGGGAGCCGACCACGGTGTCGTAGCCGTCGGGGAGGCTGCTGATCAGGTCGTGTACCTCGGCCAACCGACAGGCCCGCTCGATCTCGGCATCGGTGGCGTCCGGTCGGGCGTGCCGAAGGTTCTCCCGCACGCTGGCGTGGATCAGGTAGGTCTCCTGGGAGACCACTCCGACGGCCGCTGCCACGTCGGCCAGGGCGAGATCGCGCAGGTCGATGCCGTCCAGGGTGACCCGTCCGTGCCTCGGGTCGTGCAGTCGCGCGACCAGGCCGGCCAGGGTGCTCTTGCCGCTCCCGGTGGCGCCGACCAGGGCCAGGCTGGTGCCGGCCGGGATGTGCAGGTCGATCCCGTTCAGCACGGCCGCACCGTCGGGGTCGTAGCCGAACCACACGTCCTCGAAGCGGACCTCACCGGTCGGCTCGGCCAGCGCCCGAGGCTCCTCGGGATCGGCGATCTCGACCGGCAGGTCGAGGTATTCGAAGATCCGGCTGAACAGGGCCATCGAGGCGGTCACCGAGACACTCACGTCCAGCAGACTCAGCAGCGGCCGGAAGAGTCCGGCCTGCAGGCCGGTGAAGGCCACCAGGGTGCCGATCGTCATCCCGCCGGAGGTGGCCGGCAGCCCGGCCGCGAGGTAGATCACCGCGGGGATCGCAGCGAAGAGCAGGTTCATGGTGGCCATCCGCCACCGGCCCGCGAGTTGGGAGGCCACCTCGAGGCCGACCAGGCCGGCGCTGGTGTCCTCGAAGCGGGCGCTCATGGCCGGCCCAGCGCCGAGTGTGCGGGTCAGCAGTGCGCCACTCACCGACAGGCTCTCCTCGACCTGCACGTGGAGGTCGGCGAGCGCGGCCTGGCGCCGGGCAGTGACCTGCTGGCGCAAGCGGGCCACGCGACGAGTGAGCAGCACGGCGGGGGGTACGACGACCAGTGAGATCAGCGCCAACCGCCACGACAGGGCGGCCATCGCGACCGCCGTCCCGATCACGACGGTGGTGTTGGAGGCGATCGAGGTCGCGGTCGAGGTGACCACGCCCTGCATGCTGTTGATGTCGTTGGTCAGCCGGGACTGGACCTCACCACCGCGGGTGCGGGTGAAGAAGCCCAGCGACTGGCGCTGGAGGTGGCTGAACAGGTCGGAGCGGAGCCGATGCATCACCTGCTGACCGACCGTGGTCGACAGCCAGGTCTGTGCCACGCCGAGGGCGGCGCTGGTCGCGGCGGCGGCCATCATGGCCAGCACCAGCGTGAGCAGCAGCCGCACGTCTTGGGCGGGCAGGGCGTCGTCGATCACGTGCCGCACCAAGAACGGCTGCGCCAGTCCCACCAGGGAGCTGGCCACGATCAGGCCGATCACGGTGGCGAGTGAGGTTCGATAGGGGGAGAACAGGGCGACGATCCGGGTCAGCGACACCGGGAAGTCGACCAGCTGCTGTCGGTCGGCGGGATCCGGGCGACCCGTCCGGCTGGGGCCGCGTCCCTCGCGGCGTGGGATCTCGGGGCTGGCCATCTGACCACCTGCCCTTCTCGTGGGTGTCAATGTCGAGATCAGCTCATATGCTGGGGTTACCTCATAATGAGGAATTTCTCAAGTCGGCTATCCTGCCTGCCATGGGCGATCGCACCGGTGACCGGCTGATGGGGGCCGCGCGTCGGCTGCGCCGCCTGCTGTTCGAGGCGATGGCCGAGATCGGCGTGACGCCGGCTCAGGGGCGCGCACTGCGTCTGGTCACCGAGCTCGAGCCGGTCCGGCTCACCGCGCTCGCCGACCACCTGCACATCGCCCCACGCTCGACGACCGAGGTGGTCGACGCTCTCGAGACCGCTGGCCTGGTCGTTCGAGTGCCCGACCCGCATGACCGACGGGCCACCTGTGTGGAGGTGACCCCGGCCGGCCGGGTCCGGGCCGCCGAGTTGGACGAGATCCGCGATGCCGTCACCGAGGACTTCCTCACCCCTCTGTCGCCCTCGCAACGACAAGCGCTGGACGGGCTGCTGACCATGTTGGTCGAGGACTGAGCCTGATGCGGGTCGGATTGACCGGGGGAGTGGCGGCCGGGAAGAGCACCGTGTCGACCCTGCTGGCCGAGCTTGGCGCGGTCGTCATCGACGCCGACGTGCTCGCCCGCGAGGTGGTCGCGCCCGGGACGTCCGGCCTGGGCGAGGTCGTCGAGGCGTTCGGTGAGCGGGTGTTGACGGTCTCCGGCGAGCTGGATCGGCCGGCTCTCGGTGCCCTGGTGTTCGGCGACGAGGCGAAGCGTCGGACGTTGGAGGCGATCGTCCATCCGCGGGTCCGCGCCCGAGCGGCCGAGCTCGAGGCCGCCGCTCCGCCAGGCGCCGTCGTCGTGCACGACATCCCGCTGCTGGTCGAGACCGGCCAGGCCGATGCCTTCGATGCGGTGATCGTGGTCGACGTGCCCGTCGAGACTCAACTCGATCGGCTGGTGCGGTTGCGCGGACTCACACCAGACGAGGCGCGGGCCCGGATCGCCGCCCAGGCGACTCGGGAGCAGCGCCGCGCGGCCGCGACGTACGTCATCGACAACACCGGGACACTCGAAGACCTCCGCCACCAGGTGACGGAGGTCTTCGAGCTGCTGTCCGGTTCCGGCGCGGACAGCTGACAAGGAGCTTCAGGCGGCGAGGTCCGGATCGGCGAAGCGGCGCAGCTTGGCGAGCGCCTCGCGCTCGAGCTGACGGACCCGCTCGGCAGAGATCCCGTGTCGAGCGCCGATGTCGGCGAGCTTGTGCTGGCGGCCGTCCACCAGGCCATAGCGCGACCTGATGATGTCCGCGGCACGCTCGTCGAGCTGACCGACCAGGCTGTTCAGCCGGTCGCGCGACTCGACGTCGAGGACGGTGAGGTCGGGGCCGGGTGCGGTCTCCTGAGCCATCAAGTCGCCCAGCGAGGTGTCCCCATCCTCGTCGACCGGAGTGTCCAGGCTGACGTGGTCGCGACCCCAAGCCATCAGGTCCAAGACCCGCTCGACGGCCATGTCCAGCTCGGCGGCGATCTCGTGCGGCTCGGGCTCGCGGCCCAACTGCCGTTCGAGAGTACGTCGAGCGCCGCCGACCTGGTTGAGCTCCTCCACGACGTGCACGGGCAGTCGCACGACGCGGGCCTGCTGGGCGATGCCACGAGTGATGGCCTGCCGCACCCACCAGGTCGCGTAGGTCGAGAACTTGTAGCCCTTGGTGTAGTCGAACTTCTCGACGGCGCGGATCAGGCCGGTGTTGCCCTCCTGGATCAGGTCGAGCATCGGCATCTGGGCGCGGCCGTACTTCCTCGCGATCGACACCACCAGGCGCAGGTTCGCGGTGATGAAGGTGTCGACGGCCTTGCGGCCCTCCTCGGCCAGCCACTCGAGCTCTTCCTTGGTGGCGCGTCCCGGGGCACCGCCCTTGCGACGACCCCAGCGGCCCTCGGCGAGCAGCTGCTCGGCGAGCAGACCGGCTTCGATGGTCTTGGACAGCTCGACCTCGGTGGCCGCGTCGAGCAGTGGGTTGCGAGCGATCTCGTCGAGATAGAGACCGACGCTGTCGCGGCCCTCGATCTCGCGTGTGCGGGACGTTGCGGTGCTTGTTGCCATTGCGGCGTCCTCCTCCTTGGTGGAGTCCCGGTATGCGCCGGTTTCCACGGACAGTTCAACGTTGAGAACCCCGCAGAGATTCCCGGCGGGAGGCTCACCTGACCTGACGATCGGTAACCACCTGGAGTTGCCTCGAAACAGAACTTTCAGCGACTTCTCAGCCTGGGTCCGCCGGTCGACGGCGACGACCGGCGGACCAGGCTCAGCCTGGATCTACGAAGCGAGCCCCATCCGGTCCAGCATCCAGGCCAGCGCGAAGGCGCGGTCCCGCCACGCCTGGTAGCGCCCGGAGACTCCGCCGTGACCGGCCGCCATCTCGGTGCGGAGCAGGAAGTCCCGCCTCCCGACGGCGGTGGCCCGCAGCTTGGCGACCCACTTGGCCGGTTCGGTGAACAGCACCCGGGTGTCGTTGAGCGAGGCTTCGGCGAGGATCGGCGGATAGTCGATCGCCGCGACGTTGTCGTAGGGCGCGTAGGCGCGGATCGTCCGGTAGGCCTCCGGGTCGGCCTCGGGATTGCCCCACTCGTCGTACTCCGTCACGGTGAGCGGCAGGCTCGCGTCGAGCATGCTGGTGAGGGCGTCGACGAAGGGGACGTCGGCCACGATTCCGGCGAACAGCTCCGGGGCCTGGTTGGCGACGGCGCCGACGAGCAGTCCGCCGGCGCTGGCGCCCTCGGCGACCATCCGATCCGGAGTCGTCCAGCCCGAGTCGATGAGATGGCGCGCGCAGGCGACGAAGTCGGAGAACGAGTTCTGCTTGGCAGCGAGCTTGCCGTCGTCGTACCACCGCCGGCCCAGCTCACCACCGCCGCGCACGTGCGCCAGCGCGAAGGCGGCACCACGATCGAGCAGGGAGAGGCGCGCGACGGCGAAGTAGGGGTCGAGGGAGTGCTCGTAGGCGCCGTATCCGTAGAGGAGGAGGGGCAGCGGACCTTCCGCGGGCAGACCCTTGCGAGCGACCACCGAGATCGGCACCCGCTCACCGTCCTCGGCGGTGGCCCACAGACGGTGCTCCTCGTAGTCAGCGGGGTCGTAGCCGCCCAGCACCGGCGTCCGCCTCAGCAGCTGGAGCCTCCGACTGCGGACGTCGTAATCGTAGACCGAGGACGGCACGGCGAGCGACACATAGCCGAGGCGGACGGTGGGCTGGTCGAAGGCGGGGTTGCCGCCGGCGCCGACGGTGTAGACCTCCTGGTCGAACTCCACGAGGTAGTCGTCGGCCACGCCCTCCTCGCCGAGCTCGAGGATGCGCAGCTGGGTCAACCCGTTGCTGCGCTGATGCACCACCAGATGCCCGACGAAGGCGTCCACCGACTCCAGCCGAACCTCCGGGTCGTGGGCCACCAGGGGCCGCCACGCGTTGCTCGCCGTGAGGGTGATCGGCGCCGTCGAGATCTCGAAGTCCGGTCCGGTGGCGTTGTGCAGGACCAAGAAGACGTCCTCGCCGGCGAGGATCGCATGCTCGAGGGAGTACTCCACGCCCTCCTGGCGCTCGCAGAAGAGCTGGAGCCCACGCTCGGGGGCGTCGAAGTCGAGGAAGCGATACTCCGTGGTGGTCTTGGAGCCGGCCGCCACCATCAAGAAGCGCTTCGACCGGCTGCGGCCCACGCCGACCCAGAACCGCGCGTCGGGTTCGGCGAAGATCAGCTCGTCGTCGGACTGTACGTCGCCCAGCCGGTGTCGCCAGATCCGGTCTGGGCGCCAGGAGTCGTCGAGGGTGGCGTAGTAGAGCTCCTCGCCGTCTCGGGACCAGGTCACCCCGCCGGCGACCTGGGTGAGCTCGTCGGTCAGCAGATCTCCGGTCCGGAGGTCCTTGACGCGCACCGTGAAGCGCTCGTCGCCGGTGGTGTCGGTGCCGTAGGCGAGCAGGTGACCGTCCGGACTCACCGACGAGCCGCCCAGGGCGAAGAAGTCGTGTCCCTCGGCCAACTGGTTGAGGTCGAGCAGGAGCTCCTCACCGGGCAATGCCGGTTGGTCCGGCCCCAGGTCCTCCGCAGGCGCGGGCGGAGTCCAGTCCGTCTCGTCGCGGACTGGGACCCGGCAGCTGGCGCCGTACTCCTTGCCCTCGAAGCTGCGGGCGTAGTACCAGTAGCCGTTGTTGCGGGTGGGCACCGAGAGGTCGGTCTCTTGGGTGCGCGCCTTGATCTCCTCGAAGACGGCCTGGCGTAGGTCGGCGAGGTGTGCGGTGCGTGCCTCCGTGTAGGCGTTCTCCGCCTCAAGGTAGGCGATCACCTCGGGGTCGTCCTTGTCAGCCAGCCACGCGTAGTCGTCGGCGCGGGTCTGCCCGTGGTGTTCGGCGCTGACAGGTCGGCGGGCGGCCACGGGCGGTTGCATGAGGTGGAGCGTAGCGACGGGGTCGGTGGTGTCGCGAGAATGGCGGCCATGGCCTCTCCGCCGCAGGCACCGCGTGCGATCGACCTCAACGCCGACCTCGGCGAGGAGGTGACCGACGACGAGGGCCTGCTCGCGGTGGTGACCAGCGCCAACGTGGCGTGCGGCTATCACGCGGGCAACCCCGCGATCATGCGGGCGGTCTGTGCCGACGCGGTCCGGCTCGGGGTCTCTATCGGCGCCCAGGTGTCCTATGCCGACCGCCCACGGTTCGGTCGGGTCGAGCTCGACGTCGCCGTCGATCTGTTGACCGAGCAGATCCTCGACCAGGTCGGCACGTTGGTCGAGATCGCGGCCGCGGAGGGCGGCACCGTGCGCTACGTCAAGCCGCACGGTGCGCTCTACCACCGGGTGGCCCGTGACCCGGATCAGGCCGGTGCCGTCCTGGTCGGCTCGGGCGATCTGCCCGTGCTCGGCCTGCCCGGCGCCGTGGTCCTCGAGCTGGCACAGGCCTCGGGCCGGCGGAGCCTGCTGGAGGGCTTTCCCGATCGGGCCTACACCCCCGCGGGTGGGCTGGTGGCCCGCGACCAGCCGGGTGCCGTGTTCACCGACTCGGCGCTGATCGCCGCCCGGGCGGTCGAGCTCGCGGCCGCCGTGGACTCGGTGTGTGTGCACGGTGACACTCCGGGTGCCGTCGACCATGCTCGGGCTTGTCGGGACGCGTTGGAGACCGCCGGCTTCGAGCTCCACGGCCTGTGATCCGGCCGTCTCTCTCCACAGGCTGCGGCCAGGATCTGTGGAGAAGGGCCGGTCATCTGTGGACGCCCGGACGGGTTCTGTGGACGACACGCCGAAGACGGAGAACTCCTCGAAATTCCTTCCCGCCAACCCTTGTGTCGACCTCCGGCGAGGCGTAGAACTTCTCCTACCAACACCGCTTGCGGAGTTGGTGATCGGACCGGAGAGAAGATCCGCACGGAGGGTTCGCCCACCGCGTCGGCCCAGTGACGGGGCCGCGGGATTGGAAGGCCGGAGCGATCGATCGGACGTCACAGAGCCGATCACCCGAGGGGCTCCTGATGCTCATACCATCTGGAGCCCCTCACTCTATTTCTGGCCTTGTCTCTGGCCCGGCCGCGGATCCACCGATCGATCGAGATACCGATCGATCGGGATACTGGTCGATCGAGATACTGGGATCGTGGCGGGAGTGCTGGTGACCCATCCGGTGGGGGAGCACGCCGTCTTGGCGGAGACCGGTGACGTGGGCCGATCACTGTCCCTGGCGCGCTGGGCCAGGAGTGCCGGCGTCTCGGCGACCGAAGTGGTGCCGGCAGCGCGCACGGTGCTGTTCGCCGGAGTGGCCGACCCAGCCGGGCTCGCGGCAACACTCGCGGACTGGCCCGGCGACCCGCTCGACTCGACCGAGCACGAAGTCACCGTGCCGGTGGCGTACGACGGCGCCGACCTGGACTTCGCGGCCCGACGCTGGGGGATGACCAGAGCCGAGGCGATCGCCACCCATGCGGGCCTCGCCTTCGTGGTCGCATTCTGCGGCTTCGCGCCCGGCTTCGCCTACCTGACCGGGCTGCCGGTCGAGCTGGCGCTGCCCCGGCTCGAGACGCCGCGCACCAGGGTGCCGGCCGGGTCCGTCGCGGTGGCCGACCACTGGACCGGCGTCTACCCGTCGGCCTCCCCGGGAGGCTGGCGGCTGCTCGGCCACACTCCGATGACCCTGTTCGACCCAGACCTGCCCGCTCCCGCACTGTTGGCTCCCGGCACCCGGGTCAGGCTGACCGTGGTGGAGACGAGCGGAGAGCAGGTCCGGTGAGCCTGACCGTCACCCGCGCCGACGGCTTGGTCACCCTCCAGGACCGGGGTCGGCACGGCTATGCCCACCTCGGGGTGCCGGCAGCAGGCGCCCTGGACCGCCCGGCGGCCGCGCTGGCCAACCGCCTGGTCGGCAACACCGACGACGAGGCGGTGATCGAGACCACCCTGCTCGGCGTCGCCTTCACCACCGACCGCGCCCTCACCTTCTCCGTCACCGGCGCCCACGCCTCGATCCAGGCGAGCGGCCGAGCTCGACCGCATGGGGAGCCGGTGACCGTGCCAGCGGGAGCGACTGTGGAGATCGGTCCGGCCAGCGAGGGCGTGCGCACCTACGTCGCGGTGGCCGGCGGCATCGCCGTCGCTCCGGTGCTCGGCTCGCGGTCCACCGACACGCTGGCCTGGCTCGGACCACCACGGGTCGTCGCCGGCACCGTTCTGCCGGTCGGACCCGCTGGGAGGCCTCGACCCGTGGACGCCCCGGCGGCCAGCCGTCTGCGCACGACGATCCGACTGACCCTGGGACCGAGAGCGGACTGGTTCACTGACGAGGGGGTGCGTGCACTGACCCGAACGGCGTACGTCGTCGGGCCGGCGGCGAACCGGATCGGCCTGCGACTACGGGGCCGGGGGCTGACCCGGCGGCGCACCGACGAGTTGGCCAGTGAGGGGATGGTGGCCGGAGCGATCCAGGTGCCGCCGGACGGACAGCCCGTCGTGCTGTTGCGCGACCACCCCACGACGGGCGGCTATCCGGTCATCGGCGTCGTGGTCGAGGAGGACCTGGCCCACTGCGCGCAACTGCGCCCTGGTGACGAAGTGCGCTTCACGACTTCTCAGGGCTGAGGTCGGGGTCGGTCACCGAGAACGATCGCACCGGTCCCACCGGTGACTCCCGGGTCTCGAACCTGACCGTCACCACACCGCGACCGGATCCCCAGACCCACCCGGGCCCGAGCTCTCGATGCGTCACATCCATGCCGGGCGCCCAGGTGCGCTCGCGCGCGGTCGGGATGGTGGGCGTCTCCTCGGGCAGCTCGTCGTCCTCGCCGGTCTCCCCGAACAGGTCTTCCTGGATCCAGTCGGCGAGCCCGGAGACACCGACGCCGAGCAGCCGCACGCCGCCGGTGGTGTCGAGGTCGGTCAGCAGTCCGCAGGCGAGCCGGGCAATGGTCGCCGCGCGATCCGTCGGGGAGCCGAGGGTGGTCGATCGGTTGAGGGTGGTGAAGTCGTGCAGGCGGACCTTGATGGTGACCGTCCTGCCCGACAGGCCGTGCCTGCGGAGCCGCTCGGCGACCTCACGGGCCTGCCGGGTGAGCAGGCCCTCCATCAGGCGGCGATCGGTGAGGTCGGTGTCGTAGGTGCCCTCGACGCTGACCGACTTGGTCTCGCGCTCGGCCACCACCGGGCGGTCGTCATCGGCGCGAGCGAGCGCATGCAGGCCGAGTCCGTGGGCGCGACCGACCAGTCGGATCAGTTCGTCGGCGCTCACCGACTCCAGGTCGGCGACCGTGTGGATCCCTGCTCGCCGTAGCCGCTCGGCCGTGGCGGGACCCACGCCCGGGATCACCGAGACGTGCATCGGGTGGAGCAGGGCCTGCTCCGTGCCAGGGGGTACGACGACCAGACCGTCCGGCTTGTCCAGATCGCTGGCCACCTTCGCCACGAACTTCGAGCTCGCCACTCCCACCGAGGCGGTGAGCCCGTGGGTCACCTCGTGGACCCGCTCGCGCAGCTCCTCGGCCAGCATGGTCACGGTGGGCACCTCGAGGTCTGGCAGGTCCGCACTGGCCAGGTCGACGAACGCTTCGTCGAGGGAGAGCGGCTCGACCAGGGGAGACACCTCGCGCAGCGCACCCATCACCGCCTCACTGGCCTCGCGATAGGCAGGGAAACGGCCGCTCAGGAAGGCGGCATGGGGACATCTGGCCCTGGCCTCCCGGGTGGACATCGCCGACCGGATGCCATAGCGCCGCGCCTCGTAGGAGGCCGTCGCGACAACTCCCCGACCGCCGACCCCACCGACCACAACCGGCTTGCCCCGCAGGGATGGCTTGTCGCGCTGCTCCACCGCGGCGAAGAAGGCGTCGAGGTCGAGGTGCAGCACCGAGGCGGTGGTGCGCCTCATCGCGCTGTCCTCCCCAGCGGGTGCCCGCACGACATGGCGGCAACCTACCCGTCGGCGCCGACAACGTGCCCGAACGGCCCACCTGGCTGCGTTCGAGGTGTGGACAACGGCACCATTCACAGCGGGAGTGCGGACGGTCAGCAGGGCGTGCTCGCCGCGGTCAGGCTGCCTCCATGACAGCCCAGCGCTCGCCTTCCGGATCCACCCCCTCCCGACCCAACCTGATCGCACGGTGCCCCGAGGACCTGCTGGCCATCGTCCCGGTCGTGCTCGGCTTCCACCCCGAGGAGTCGATCGTGATGCTCACCTTCGGCCTGCCGCGGTGCTTCCACGCGCGCATCGACCTACCGCGCACCCCGCGAGATCTGGCCGAGGTCGTCGACGCACTGCTCGATCCGGTCCGCCGCCACGGTGTCCCCGAGGTGGTCCTCGTGCTCTACACCGAGTCCGGTCCCGCGGCGCGCCGAGCGTTCGACACTGTCCAGCAGGCATTGCGCCGAGAGGGTGTCCAGGTTCGCGATGCGCTGCGGGTGACCAACGGCCGCTGGTTTCCGGCCCTGGTCGGCACCCGCCCGCGGCGCGGCACGCCCTACGACATCTCGCACCACCCGTTCCTCGCCGATGCCGTCCTCCGCGGCCAGGTGACGCTCCCGTCCCGCGAGGCTCTCGGTCAGTCGATCGCACCAGATCCCGAAGCGATCGAAGCGGTTGTCAGCGCGTTGCAGGCGATCCCCGAGTCGGGCGACGGCTCCGATCAGGGTGCGTCCGACGAGCAGCACATCGAGGAGGTTGCTTGGCTGAGCGCCACCGTCGAGCAAGGGACGGCCGGCACCGACCTGTCGCCGGACGACCTTGCCCGGCTGCTGACGGACCTACGAGACGTCCAGCTGCGTGACCATGCCTGGTTCGCCCTCGACCACTCGCTCGCCGATGACCAGGTGCGCTTCTGGACCGAGGTGGTGCGGGCCGCGCCACCGGGCTACGTCGCCGCGCCGGCGGTGCTGCTGGGCTTCGCCGCCTGGTTGGCCGGGCACGGCGCGTTGGCCTGGTGTGCCGTCGACCGGTGCTTCGACGAGGCGCCCCGAGACGCGCTCGCCGGCGCCCTGACCGAGGCACTGATGCGCGCCGTGCCACCGTCGACCTGGGCCAGCGGCTCGGCAGTCGACCCGGAGTGATCAACCGCCCCTGGATCAAGCTGGTGCCGCTAGGGTCAGGCCATGGGAGAAGACGTCCCCGCCCAGGAGTTCTCGCGGGCAGATCGCACCAGGCACCGGGAGAAGGTGCGCCGCTGTCTCGATGTCTTCGAGCGGATGCTGCGGGAGTCGAGGTTCGACACCGACGACCCGATGACCGGTCTTGAGGTGGAGCTCAACCTGGTCGACTGGGAGGGCGACCCGGCGCTGAAGAACGCCGAGGCGCTGGAGGCGATCGCCGACCCGGACTTCCAGACCGAGCTCGGACAGTTCAACATCGAGATGAACGTGCAGCCCGCGAAGCTGCGCGAGGGCGGGCTGACCACCTTCGAGCAGAGCCTGCGCCGCAGCCTCAACGATGCCGAGCACAAGTCGTCTTCGATCGGCGCCCACCTGGTGATGATCGGAATCCTGCCGACACTCGCCGAGGGGCACATGGCACCGAGCTCGATCAGCGCCAATCCGCGTTACGCCCTGCTCAGCGAACAGATCCTCCAGGCGCGCGGCGAGGACATCACCATCGACATCGCCGGCCCGGCGGAGCGATTGCGCACCACCACCGACTCGATCCTGCCCGAGGCCGCCTGCACCAGCACCCAGTTCCACGTGCAGACCGCCCCGGAGGACTTCGCGGACTATTGGAACGCCTCCCAGGTCATCGCCGGCGTGCAGCTCGCGCTCGCGGCGAACTCGCCGTACCTCCTCGGCAAGCAGCTGTGGCAGGAGACCCGCATCCCGCTCTTCGAGCAGGCCACCGACACTCGCAGCGAAGAGCTCAAGGCTCAGGGGGTCCGGCCGCGGGTGTGGTTCGGCGAGCGGTGGATCACGTCGGTCTTCGACCTGTTCGAGGAGAATGTCCGCTACTTCCCGGCCCTGCTGCCGATCACCGACCCGGAGGATCCCGTCGCCGTGCTCGAGGCTGGCGGGATCCCTGCGCTGCACGAGCTCCGGCTCCACAACGGCACCATCTACCGCTGGAACCGTCCCGTCTACGACGTCCAGGGCGGGGTGCCGCACCTGCGCGTCGAGAATCGCATCCTCGGCGCCGGCCCGACGGTCTGCGACCTGATCGCCAATGCCGCGTTCTACTTCGGACTCGTGCGCTCCCTCGCGGAGGACGATCGCCCGCTGTGGACCCAGATGTCCTTCAGCGCCGCAGAGGAGAACTTCCACGTTGCCGCTCAGCTCGGCATCGAGGCGCAGCTCTACTGGCCGGGCATCGGCCAGGTGCGTGCCACCGAGCTCGTCTTGCGACGCCTCCTGCCGCTGGCCCATCAGGGGCTCGACTCGTGGGGTGTCGACTCGGCTGAGCGGGATCGGCTGCTGGGGATCATCGAGCAACGCTGCCTGACCGGCGTCAACGGCGCGTCGTGGTTCGTGGACAAGATGGCCGCCCGCAGCGACATGAGCCGCTATGACGCCCTGCGCGCCGTGCTGGCGGAGTATTGGGAGAACATGCACACCAACCAGCCGGTGCACACCTGGTCCTGACCGAGCACGCAGACCGAGTCCGCCGGCCGGTCAGCGCACGCGGGGTCGCTTCCAGTGCCTGTCGAGATCGCTGCGCGGGTCCCACCAGGCACACCGGGTGACGCTCACCCAGATCAGCGGCACGCCCGCCTCGTCGTACGCCATTCGGGCGGCGGGCAGCCACAGCGCGTCGAGCTCGTGCCAGCTGGGGTGACCCGAGCGGGTCAGCCAACACACCGGCGTGCCGGTCACCGCCCGGGCACGCAGCAGCAGTGCGGCCACCAGCTCGGCCCGCAGCGCGGTGTCCGT
Source organism: Nocardioides sp. (assembly GCF_047602075.1). Taxonomy (GTDB): domain Bacteria; phylum Actinomycetota; class Actinomycetes; order Propionibacteriales; family Nocardioidaceae; genus Nocardioides. The sequence continues at coordinate 1,044,164 of NZ_JASGIF010000001.1, read as the reverse complement.
GGGCGCGGTCGGGATCGACCAGACCAGTCTCGGACCGCCCGGGACACCCAGGCTGAGCAGCGCCGGGAACGCCTTGCTGCGACCCAGGTCGCGCAGCTCGAACACCGAGGCACGCAGGCCGCGGCGAAGCCAGCGGGGGAGCGGCTCGGTGAGTCCGGCGGACACTCCGGTCGACACCGAACCAGCCTGCCGCACGACGGCCGAGGACGGTGGCCCCCCTCCACAGGCTGCGCGCCGACTCCGCGTTCGATACCGTGCAACCGTGGGCTCGACTGACGGGCCGCACGTGACGAAGGAGTGGTGGATGGGCACCGTCGTGGTGGGATACGTCTTGAAGCCGGAGGGCGAAGCGGCCTTGGTGCGCGCGATCGACGAGGCGAAGCTGCGCGGCAGCAAGTTGGTCGTGGTCAACTCCCACCGCGGTGGCGACGAGTTCGACGGCAGCGAGGCCCGCAAGGTCGAGGTGGCCATGGACCGGATCGGCAAGATGCTCGACGACGCCGGCCTGGCATACGAGATCCGTGAGATGGTGCGCGGCTTCGAGCCCGCGGAAGACCTGATCAGCATCGCCGAGGCGAACGGCGCCGAGCTCATCGTGATCGGGCTGCGCCGCCGGTCGCCGGTGGGCAAGCTCATCTTGGGCAGCAATGCCCAGCGCATCCTGCTCGATGCGCACTGTCCGGTGCTCGCGGTGAAGGCCTCGGACACCGAGTGAGCCCCACCGAGGTGAGTCCGGCCGGGCGTCGGGCGCGTGACCTCGGCATCGTCATCGGTGGCCTGCCCGTCGGGCCGAACAACGCGATCACCGACGTGTCCGGAGTGCGGGTCGGACACTGCACCCTGATCCAGGGCGACGGCCGGTTGGTCCCGGGCACGGGACCGGTGCGCACCGGCGTCACCATCGTCGAGCCCCGACCCCGGATCTGGGAGACCCCCATCGTGGCCGGCTTCCACCGGCTCAACGGCAACGGCGAGCTGACCGGAACACACTGGATCCGCGAGTCGGGGCAGCTCACCACGCCCATCGGGTTGACGAACAGTCACTCGGTCGGCACGGTGCGTGACGCCATCGCCGCCCAGATCCACCACGAGCGTGGGGACGGCGCCTACTGGTGTCTGCCGGTGGTCGGTGAGACCTACGACGGCCTACTCAATGACATCAACGGCTTCCACGTCGAGCCGGCACACGTGGCGGCGGCCTTCGCGGCACTCGCGGCGGGACCGGTCGCGCAAGGTGGTGTCGGTGGCGGCACCGGCATGATCTGTCACGAGTTCAAGGGTGGGATCGGGAGCTCGTCTCGCCAGGTAGCGCTGGGGGACCGCAGTTACACCGTGGGTGTCTTGGTCCAGGCCAACCACGGCCGCCGGGCTCGGCTCCGTGTCAACGGTGCCCCGGTCGGCGAACGGATCGGCTCCGACGTCATCCCGTCCGCACACGACGAGGCCGCCCGAGCAGCCGGCAGCGGATCGATCATCGTGATCGTCGGCACCGATGCGCCGCTGCTCCCGCACCAGTGCGACCGACTGGCGCAACGAGCCACCCTCGGCATCGGCCGCACCGGCGGCACTGGCGAGACGCTCAGCGGTGACCTGCTGCTGGCGTTCTCCACCGGCAACGACCTGCCACCTGCGGCGGGGGTGGTCGACCAGCCCTATGACGAGCTGACCCTGCGCGCCGTGCCGCAGTCAGCCCAGGATCTGCTCTGCGACGCGGTCATCGACGCCACCGAGGAGGCGATCCTCGACGCGATGCTGTGCGCCACCACCATGACCGGTCGCGACGGCATCACCGCCCACGCGCTCGACCCCGACCTCCTGCTGGCCGCCCTTGCCCGCTAAGCGCACCGGCGTCGCGTGGGGAACAATGGGGCCATGTCGTTCCAGATGACCGGATTGCCGGAAGCCGATGACGTCCTCGACCACTACCCCTTCGCGGTGGTGGTCGGCATGATGCTCGACCAGCAGTACGGCATGGAGCATGCCTTCCGGGGCGGCTGGAAGGTGCTCGGCCGTTTCGGCACCCTCGACCCGGCGGCGATCGCGGCGGCGGACCCCGAGGAGTTCAAGACGCTCTGCAGTCAGCCACCGGCGATCCATCGGTTCCCGGGCTCGATGGCGGCCAGGCTGCAGGAGCTCGCCGGGCTGGTCGAGTCGAAGTACGACGGCGATGTGACGCGGCTCTGGACCGAGGCGACGACCGGCGCCGAGCTGTTGAAGCGGGTCCAAGAGCTGCCCGGCTTCGGCAAGCAGAAGGCGCAGATCTTCGTCGCGCTGCTGGCCAAGCAGGTGGGCGTGCGACCTGACGGCTGGGAGAAGGCCGCGGGGGACTACGCCTTGGAGGGCTATCGGTCGGTGGCGGACGTCGTCGACGAGGCCTCGCTGCAGAAGGTCCGTGACTACAAGAAGCAGAAGAAGGCGGCGGCGAAGGCTGCCGGCTGAGCCAGTCCTTCACGGGGACGGGACGCTCCCGTCCGGCCCTTCCAGACTGGCACGGGTGGTGATGCGGGAGGTTCACCGACCCCGTGGCAGAATGTGACCGCGGCTCTTGACATCACCGGGCTTTGCCGCGCCCCCACGCCGTTTCGGAGAGGTGTTCGTGTCCCCGAGCCCCAGCAAGACCACCGCCAAGGCACCGGCCAAGAAGGCCCCGGCGAAGAAGGCGGCTCCCGCCAAGGCAACCGCTGCGCCAGCCAAGAAGACGCCGGCGAGGAAGGCGGCTCCCGCCAAGGCGGCGGCGAAGAAGGCGCCCGCCAAGAAGGCCGGCTCCGGCAAGGCACCGGTCGAGCTGAGCAACCTCGAGGTGGCCGCCCCGGCCGCTGCCGTCGGTCCTGACGGCAAGAAGGTTCTCCCGGACATCGACGACAAGCAGTTCGAGGCGGACGTCGCCAGCGACCCGACCATCGTCGAGGACGAGCGGCAGGCGTTCGTCGTCTCCGCCGCCGACGACACCGACGAGCCCGAGCAGCAGGTCATGGTCGCCGGCGCGACGGCGGACCCGGTCAAGGACTACCTCAAGCAGATCGGCAAGGTGCCGCTGCTCAACGCCGAGATGGAGGTCGAGCTCGCCAAGCGGATCGAGGCTGGCCTGTTCAGCGAGGAGAAGCTGGCCAAGGGCGGCAAGATCAGCGACAAGGTGCTCGAAGAGCTCGAGTGGATCGCCGAGGACGGTCGCCGCGCCAAGAATCACCTCCTCGAGGCCAACCTGCGGCTGGTGGTCAGCCTCGCCAAGCGCTACACCGGTCGCGGCATGCTGTTCTTGGACCTGATCCAGGAGGGCAACCTCGGCCTGATCCGCGCGGTCGAGAAGTTCGACTACACCAAGGGCTACAAGTTCTCGACCTATGCCACCTGGTGGATCCGGCAGGCGATCACCCGCGCGATGGCCGACCAGGCCCGCACCATCCGGATCCCGGTGCACATGGTCGAGGTCATCAACAAGTTGGCCCGCGTCCAGCGGCAGATGCTGCAGGACCTGGGTCGCGAGCCCACCCCGGAGGAGCTCGCCAAGGAGCTCGACATGACTCCCGAGAAGGTCATCGAGGTCCAGAAGTACGGCCGTGAGCCGATCTCCCTGCACACCCCCCTCGGCGAGGACGGCGACTCCGAGTTCGGCGACCTGATCGAGGACTCCGAGGCGATCGTGCCGGCCGACGCGGTCAGCTTCACCCTGCTGCAGGAGCAACTGCACGCCGTGCTCGACACGCTCTCGGAGCGGGAGGCCGGCGTGGTCTCGATGCGCTTCGGACTGACCGACGGGCAGCCGAAGACGCTGGACGAGATCGGCAAGGTCTACGGCGTGACGCGCGAGCGGATCCGCCAGATCGAGTCCAAGACGATGTCGAAGCTGCGCCACCCGAGCCGGTCCCAGGTCCTCCGCGACTACCTCGACTGATCCCCACTCAGCCAGCGGCAACCAGGGTGACGGCGAGGCCGCAGAGGGCCAGACCGGCGGCCTGGCCCCGGTGGATGTGCTCGTGCAACACCAGGGCGGCCAGCAAGACGGTGCCGGCGGGGTAGAGCGCGGTGAGCACGGCGGCGATGCTCAGATAGCCGATGTTGCTGGCGACCAGGAAGGCGAACGTCGCGACTGCGCCCAGGCAGCCGCTGACCACGCCGACCAGGGCGATGCGCTGTCGGGGCACCCAGTCGCCGCCGACAGCGACCGCGGTCGCGATCACCGCGATCGCGGCGACCGCTTGGTTCAGCGCCAACGGGAACAGTCCCGCCTCGGGCGGGATCTGGGCGAGGATGGCGAACAGGCTGCCGAAGCCGAGCCCGGCCAGCACACCGTCGAGGAGACCGCCGCGCGGCTCCCGGTCGGTGCCGGCCTGAGGAGCCTCGCGAGAGACCAGCCAGATGCCCGGACCGGCGGCGATGATGCCGGCCCACACCGGCGGAGCCGGCCGCTCACCGAGGACCAGTGCGATCATCACCGGCACCAGGGCGGCCCCGACTCCCGACACGGGCGCGACCACGCCCATCCGCCCGGCCGCCAACCCGCGATACAAGAACGCGGTGCCGCTGCCGTTCGCCACCCCGGCCGCCACCGCCCAGCCGAAGTCGCCGAGGGTCGGTGACCCGGGGGTGAGCAGTCCGACCGTCAGCAGCACCACACAGGTGCCGACCTGCGCCACGAAGGCGACCGGCCAGGCGCCGGCACGTTTGGAGACGAGCCCACCGAGGAAGTCGGAGAGGCCGTACGACGCCGCGGCGAGCAGCGACAACAAGACGCTCATGTCAAGCCCACCCCGATGACGAACGTGGTCGCCGCCAGGACGCCGGCGACGAACTCGATCAGGATGCTCCAGCCGACCGCCTTCAACGCGGCCTTCGTCGACGGCCAGGCGTCAGCCGCGCCGACGCGGACCCGCTCGGCGATGTACACCCCGACCGGGAAGCCGACCAGCGCACCCACGACCGGGACCACGAAGAAGCCGACGATTGCGAAGATCGCCCCGATCAGCAGCGTGGAGTTGGGCACGGTCTGCTTGAGCTGGCGGCCGGGCAGGAGGTACTTCACGACCGAGCCGATCACCAAGAACAGCGTGGCGACCGCTGCGACCGTCCAAGCAGTGGCGGTGCCGTCCTCCGCGGCCCACGCCAGCAGGGCGATCAGGATCAAGATCGAGCCGGGCAGGACGGGGACCACGATCCCGGCCAGGCCGACCAGGATCGCGATGCCGGCGGCAAGGTCGGCCAGGGTCACGGCGTCACCATGTCATAGGGGTGTCATCGAGGTCACAAAGCGACGGCCCCGGACCGAGTGGTCCGGGGCCGTCGACGCTGAAGAATTTGGTCAGTGTTCGTCGTCCGGCGCCGTCTGCGGTGTGTCGGCGAGTCGGGCGGTCTCGTCGTGGAAGACGGCCGAGATCTCGCGCAGCTTGTCGCCGTGCTCACGGGCGTGGTGTGCGCAGAAGTGCAGCTCGAGGCCATTCTGCAACTGGACTCGGAGGTAGGCCTGCGCCCCGCAGCGGTCGCAACGGTCGGCAGCACTCAGTGCTGCTGAGTTGGGCATAACAGCGGTGTTCACGTCGCCCCCTTTCTTGGCTCGGTGCCTGGCTCAACGTTATCGGTCGCTCCGAGATTCCCGTCCGGCTGTTGCGCTGGACACCTCCATGAAACCACGGACACAGTCCTCCGGTGCACGATTTCCACCGGTGAAGACGCCACTCGCGCGAGCGGGTGGCGTGGTGACACCGTAACCCCCGGCTGGTCAGGCCGCTTGCAGGCGTGGCGACGCGGGCGCGCGGCGTGTCGCAGGTAGATTCGACCGGGTAGCCGCCCCGTGGTGAGTGCAGGAGCCGATCATCGCCGACAACACCTACAACGCCGCCCACCTCCTCGTGCTGGAGGGGTTGGAGGCTGTCCGCAAACGCCCGGGGATGTATATCGGATCGACCGACACCCGCGGGCTGATGCACTGCCTGTGGGAGATCATCGACAACGGCGTGGACGAGGCGCTGGCCGGCGCCGCTCAGCGCATCGAGGTCACCTTGCACCGCGACGACTCCGCGGAGGTGTACGACGACGGTCGGGGCATCCCGGTCGACAAGGAGCCGAAGACCGGCCTGCCCGGCGTCGAAGTGGTCTATACCAAGCTGCACGCGGGCGGGAAGTTCGGCGGCTCGTCGTATGTCGCGACGGGCGGCCTGCACGGTGTCGGTGCCTCCGTGGTCAACGCACTGTCGGCCCGCCTCGACGTCGATGTGTCCCGGCCCCCCGCCCAGCAGGGGATCTCTTTCCGGCACGGCCTGCCCGGGATCTTCGACGGGGACGGCCCCGACGCACCCTTCCAGCCGAAGTCAGGGCTGACCAGGAAGGGCGGTCGGGTCGCCAAGACCCGCACCGGCACCCGAGTGCGCTTCTGGCCGGACCGCAAGATCTTCACCCGCGACGCCACCTTCGTCTTCGACGAGCTCGCCCAGCGTGCCCGGCAGACCTCCTTCATCGTGCCGGGTCTGGAGTTGGTCATCCGAGATCTGCGCGGCGAGACGCCGGTGGAGGAGAAGTTCCGCCACGACGGCGGAATCGCGGAGTTCGTCGAGTTCCTCGCCCACGACGAGCCCGTCACCGAGGTGGTCCGGCTGCAGGGCCAGGACACCTTCACCGAGACCGTGCCCCTGCTCGACGACAAGGGGCACATGACCCCCCAGGAGGTCGAGCGGGAGCTCTTCGTCGACGTCGCGGCCCGGTGGGGGACAGGCTACGACACCGAGGTCCGCTCCTACGTCAACGTGATCGCCACCCCCAAAGGCGGCACCCACGTCAGCGGCTTCGAGCAGGCGGCCACCAAGACCTTCAACGAGGCGATGCGGGCGACCCGCGCGCTCAAGGCCAACGACACCGACGTGATCAAGGACGACGTCCTCGAAGGCCTCACCGCGGTGGTGACCGTGCGGCTGGCCGAGCCTCAGTTCGAGGGGCAGACCAAGGAGATCCTCGGCACCCCCGCCGCGCGCACCGTCGTACGCCGTGTGGTGGCCCGCGAGCTGAAGCGCTTCTTGACCTCGACCAAGACCAAGGAGAAGGCGCAGGCTCGGCGCCTGATGGAGAAGGTCGCCGGTGCCTCCAAGACCCGGATCGCCGCGCGCCAGCACAAGGAGACCCAGCGCCGCAAGAACGCCCTGGAGTCCTCGGCGCTGCCGGCCAAGTTGGCCGACTGCCGCACCGGCGACACCGACCGGTCCGAGCTGTTCATCGTCGAGGGCGACTCGGCGCTGGGCACGGCCAAGCTGGCGCGGAACTCCGAGTTCCAGGCGCTGCTGCCCATCCGCGGCAAGATCCTCAACGTTCAGAAGGCCTCGGTTGGCGACATGCTCAAGAACGCCGAGTGCGCCTCCATCATCCAAGTGGTCGGGGCGGGGTCCGGGCGCACGTTCGACCTCGACGCGACCCGCTACGGCAAGATCATCTTCATGGCCGACGCGGACTCCGACGGTGCCCACATCCGCTGCCTGCTGGCGACGTTGTTCTTCAAGTACATGCCCGAGCTGATCGAGAAGGGCCGGGTCTACTCCGCAGTCCCTCCACTGCACCGCATCGAGTTGTCCAACCCCAAGAAGGGAATGGACAGGTTCGTCTACACCTATTCCGACGACGAGTTGCAGCGCAAGCTCGCCGAGCTGTCCCGCAAGAACGTCCGCTGGAAGGAGCCGGTCCAGCGCTACAAGGGTCTCGGAGAGATGGACGCCGACCAGCTCGCCGAGACCACCATGGATCCACGCCACCGCACCCTGCGCAAGTTGACCGTCGACGATGCCGACGAGGCCGCCACGGTCTTCGAGTTGCTGATGGGGGCGGAGGTGGCGCCGCGCAAGGAGTTCTTGGTCCAGGGTGCCTACGACGTCGACATGGAGGCGCTGGACGCCTGAGCGCGCCGCGGATGCGGTCGGCCCTCCACGGTTCCAGGCTCAGAGGTGCTGGGTGAGCAGGCCGGTGTCGACGTCGTACAAGAAGCCGCCGACCTTGACCTCGTCGGGCACCAGCGGGTGGCTGCGGATGCGGCGCACATCCTCGGCGAGCGCGGCGAGTTGGTCGTCGATGACGTGGAACTCGTGCCAGCTGGCGTCTTGGCCGGCGGAGGCGGAGATCCGCTCCTGGATCTCGGCCTCGGTGTTGGACGACATCGCGCAGCGGGTGTGGGGGACGACCAGCACTCGGTCCACGCCGAGCAGGTGGACGGCGAGCACGAGTGCCTCCAGGGCCTGCGGAGTGACCCGCCCACCGGGGTTGCGGAAGATCTTCGCGTCGCCGGCCTTCAAGCCGAGCATGGCCAGAGGATCGATCCGTGAGTCCATGCAGGTGACCAACGCGATGCCTGCATGGGCGACGCCGTCGAAGCCGCCCAAGGCGAAGTGCTCTGCGAAGTCCTGGTTGGCCCTGAGGAGGTCGTCGAAGTCGCCCACGTCGTTCACGGTAGCCGACCCGGACTGCCGGACGTCTGGCGTGGCCCTAGATCGGGCCGATCCGGCGACCGGCGTCCGGCGGTGGGGTGCCACAGGCTTCGCGAGCCCGAGCGGCGGCCCCGGCGGGCAACGGGGACGAGGAGCCGCCGCGGACGTGGACGCCCAGCACCTCCTCGGTGGCCCGGAGCCTTCCCTCCGCCCACAGCTCGTGCCAGATCCAGAGCAGCTTCGCCGTCACTCCGATGATGGTCGACCGCACCTCCAGATCGGTGTCGGCGGGCACCTCGTCGAGGTAACGGACGTGGGCCTCGACGGTGTAGAGGGAGGCGTCCTCGACAGCCCGGTAGTCCCGGTCCAGGCCGACGGCCTCCATGACGGCGTCGGTCGCATGTCCGAACGCCAGCACGTAGTAGGCCTCGGAGAGATGACCGTTGTAGTCGATCCAGGCGTCCTGGACCGGCTCGCGCCACACCGAGAAGCTCACCGGAGAACGTCACACCCTGCCCAGGGCTCGCAGCACCGCGATCACGCCGCGGTCGCGCTCGGCAACGAGCTCGTCGATGGTCCGGGCGTCGGCCTCACGTTGGCAGCCTTCGACGACGGCGTCGCGCAGCTCGCTAGTGAGCTCGGGTGCCTGGAGGCGGGTCCAGGGCGAGAGCAGTGACGGGCCGAAGTGGTCGAGCATGTGCGACATTCCGCCCTGCCCGCCGGCGAGGTGGAAGGTGAGCATCGGTCCTTGGATCGGCCAGCGCAGGCCCGGGCCGTCGGTGATGGACAGGTCGATCTGCTCGACGGTCGCCTCGCCGGTGGCGACCATGTGCAGCGCCTCGCGCCACAGGGCCTCTTGGAGGCGGTTGGCGATGAACCCGGGAACCTCGTGGTCCATGGTGATGACCGATTTGCCGGCGTGCCGGAAGAAGTCGGAGGCCCACGCGACCACGTCGGGTGAGGTCGCGGTGCCGCCGACGACCTCGACGAGCGGGATGAGGTACGGCGGGTTGAAGGGGTGGCCGACCACGGTGCGCTCGGGGTTCTTGCACCGCACCTGCATCTCGGTCATCGCGTAGCCGGAGGTCGAGGAGGAGATCACCACATCGGGGGGCGTCACGGCATCGATGTCGGCGAGCAGGGTGCGCTTGAGCTTCGAGATCCTCGGGCGCGCTCTCCTGGACGAAGTCGGCCCCCGCGCAGGCGGTCGCCAGGTCGTTCTCGACCACCAGGTTGTCGGCGGCAGCCCCGTCGGCCAGGCCCAGCTCGGTGAGCGCCGGCCAGGCCAGGTCGACGAGTCTGCGCAGCCGGGGCTCGGCGTCCTCGGCGGGATCCCAGGCCATCACGCGATAGCCGCGGGCCAGGAAATAGGCGGCCCAGCCGCCACCGATCACGCCCGCGCCGACACAGGTGATCGTCCGGACCTGGTCGGGGGATGGTCGGCTCATCGCGACGTCAGCGCGAGGATCTCGCGGCCCTCATCCGGGGTGGCCACCTTGGCGCCCATGCTCTCCACGATGATCCTGGCTCGCTCGACGAGCTGGGCGTTGGTTGCCTTCACCCCGCGGCTCAGATACAGGTTGTCCTCGAGCCCGACGCGGACGTGGCCGCCCAGCAGGATCGACTGGGCCACCCACGGCATCTGCATCGGGCCGAGCGCGAAGGACGCCCACACCGCGCCCTCGGGCAGTTGCGCGACCATCGCGGCCAGCGTCAGCGGGTCGGGCGGCGCGCCGTAGGGGATGCCCATGCAGAGCTGGTACATCGCCGGGGCGTCGATCAGGCCCTCCTCGACCAGCTGCCTGGCGAACCACAGGTGCCCGGTGTCGAAGATCTCCATCTCGCAACGGACTCCGAGCTCCTGGATCTTCTTCGCGCCCTCCCGGAGCATGTCGGGGGTGCTCACATAGACCAGGCTGCCCTCACCGAAGTTGAGGCTGCCGCAGTCCAGCGTGCAGATGTCGGGAAGCAGCTCCTCGACATGCGGGAGCCGGTCGACACCACTGACCAGATCGGTGCCCTCGAGGAAGGTGGTGGGGTCGTGCGGGTCGAGCACCAGGTCGCCACCCATCCCGGCGGTGGTGTTGATGATGACGTCGACGTCGGAAGCACGGATGCGCTCGACGACCTCGCGGTAGTACGCCACCTTGCGGGAGCCCTTGCCCGTCTCGGGCTCGCGGACATGGATGTGCACGATCGTCGCGCCGGCACGCGCAGCCGCGATGCCGGACTCGGCGATCTGCTCCGGCGTCACCGGCACGTGCTCGGAGCGACCGACGGTGTCGCCAGCACCCGTCAGCGCGCAGGTGATCATGACGTTCCGGTTCACAGCGAGGACTCCTTCGTCGAGGGTTGGGTGGGGGAGACGGCGTCCAGCAAGGTATGGAGGCCGAGGTAGCTGAGGTCACGCGCCTGGCGATCGACCAGGAAGTCCGCATAGGGCCATTGCGAGGTCTTGACGACGATGGCGCCGGCGCGCCGGTCGGTCGCCGCGAACTGGCCGCGGCTCCCGTCGGCAGTCACCCGGTGCCCGTCGTCGTCCATCGGCCACCAGTGGAAGCCGAAGCCGGCATGGGTGGTGATGCTGCTCGGCAGGCGACCCACCGCCACGAAGGGGTACGTCGGTCGGACGGCGGCCTCCACCCAGTCCTCGTCGAGCAGCTGACTGCCGTCGAAGGTGCGGCCGCGGACCACCAGGCCGGCCACCCGGGCCCAGTCGCGCGAGGTCGCGGCAAGGCCGCCGCCGGCCAGCGCGACCCCCGAGCCGTCGACGGCTACGTAGGCGTCCTGGCCGCAGCCGAGGGCCTGCCAGAGGCGAGCGACATCGTCGGAGTAGGGGAGCCCGGTCGCGCGCTCGCGCACCCAGTCGAGCACCTGGGAGTCGGCCGTGCAGTAGGCGAAGCGGGTGCCAGGGGCGACGCCGGGCCGCACCTGGGTCAGCAGGGCACGGGAGTCCCCGCCGCGGGCGAAGCACGCCAGCAGGTGGGGAGCGAGGCCCTGCGGATCGCGGTAGTCCTCGCCCCAGGCGACGCCGGTCGTCATGGTGAGGAGGTCGAGGACGGTGGTGCCGTCGTAGCCGGAGCCCGCGAGTTCGGGGACGTGGCTGGTGGTCTGGTCGGTCAGGGCCAGCGACCCGTCGCGCACGGAGAGGCCGATCAGGTGGGCGAGCACCGACTTGGTCATCGAGGCGCCGAGGAAGAGCGTGTCGGCGCCCAGCCCGTCGGCGTACCACTCGTGCACGACCGCGCCCTCCGCGAGCACGAGGAGCGAGGTCGAGTAGGTCTCCTCCACCCAGTCGCCGAGTGTTCGCGTGCTTCCCGCGCCGACGATGTCGACCTCCAGCGTGCGCGGGATCGAGGGCAGGTCGGTGCCCTGGACGGCGGGGATGACGACGGCCCGCTTCCAGGCGGGGTCACGGTGCGGGTTGGTGAACACCAGATCTGCGAGCCCGGTGCTCGCGGCGGTGGCAGGCACTGGCGTCAGTCGATCCTCGGGCTCTTGGAGAGGAGGTTGCGGGTGTAGTCCTCTCGCGGGGTCTCCATGACTGTGACCACCGAGCCTGACTCGACCACGCGTCCCGCTTGCAGGATCTGCACCCCTGCCGCGATCGACCGCACCAGCGCGAGGTTGTGGGTGACGAACAGCATGCTGATGCCGCGCTCCTTCCGGAGCCCCTCGAGCAGGGCGACGATCGAGCCTTGCACCGAGACGTCGAGGGCCGAGGTGATCTCGTCGCAGATCAGCACGTCCGGTTCTGCCGCGAGGGCTCGGGCGATCGCCACGCGCTGCCGCTCGCCGCCGGAGAGCCGACTGGCCTGGTATTTCAGCATCCTCGGCCCGAGGGCGACCTGGTCGAGCAGGTCGACCACTCGATCCGTGGCTTCCGTGCCCGAAGCGATCCCGAACAGCTCCATCGGTCGTTTGACGATCTGCTCGATGGTCAGCCGTGGGTTCAAGGAGAGATACGGATTCTGGAAGATGTACTGCAGCCGCTTGCGGTTGACGGCGCTGCGCTGGCGCGCGCTCTTGGCCAGTGAGTCGCCCTCGAAGTTGATCGAGCCGGTCCAGTCCTTGTGCAGGCCCCCGACCGACCGCGAGATAGTGGTCTTGCCGCTGCCGGACTCTCCGACCAGGGCGACCACCTCGGCCTTGGCCAGGTCGAAGGACACGTCGTACACGACCTGCTTGTGGCCGTAGAAGACGTTGAGGCCCTCCACAGAGAGGATGATCTCCCGTTTCCGCTCGGGGTCGGCGTCCGGCACCGTGCCGCGTGAGATGTCCCAGCGGCCGATCTCCTCGGCGCGCACGCAGCGCACCTGGTGATCGGTGCCGATCTGGCGTAGGTCGGGGACCACCTCCCGGCAGTCGTCGATGGCGAAGGAGCAGCGGTCGTTGAACCGACAGCCGGCCGGACGTGCTCCGGGAGCCGGCGTGCGACCCGGGATGCCGGTGAGCGCGCGGGCCTGGCTCAGGTGTGGGATCGAGTCGAGCAGAGCGCGGGTGTAGGGGTGCGACGGCTGCCTGAACATCGTCTCCTTCGGGCCGAGCTCGACGATCTGGCCGGCGTACATCACCGCGACGCGGTCGGCGATGTTGGCGACCACCGCTAGGTCGTGGGTGACGTAGAGCGCGCTGACCCCGTGGGTGCGGCACAGCTGGGCCATGGTGTCGAGCACCATCGCCTGGGTGGTCACGTCGAGGCCGGTGGTCGGCTCGTCGAGCACGAGCACCTTCGGCTTGGGCAGGAACGCCATCGCCAGGGCGACGCGTTGCACTTGGCCGCCGGAGAGCTGGTGGGCGTAGCGGCTCAGGAACTCGTCGTCGTTGGGCAGCCCGACCTCGGCCAGGCCGTCGCGAGCACCCTGCAGCCGGGACTCGGCCGTGCCGACCTTCCGCAGCTCCAGCAGCTCGACGATCTGTCGGCCGATCCGGATCGCCGGGTTGAGCGCGGACGCCGGGTCTTGGGGCACGTAGGCGATCTCCTCGCCCCGGACCTTGCGCACCTCCTGCCACGGCATCGTGAGCACGTCGCGGTCCTCGAGGAGCACCTTCCCGGAGGAGATGAAAGCGCCCGCCCGTGAGTAGTTGAGCAGCGAGGTGCCGACCGTCGTCTTGCCCGATCCGGACTCGCCCACGAGGCCGACGACCTCGCCGGGCTTCAACACGATGTCGATGTCGTTGACGACGTCGACGTCCTTGCCGGTGAGCATGACGCTGAGGTCCTCGACGACGACCCCGCCGACCTTCTCGACCGGGCTCGTGTCCGCTGTGGTGCTCATCAGTTGTCACCTCGATCGGCAACCTGGGCGATGCCGTCTGCCATCAGGTTGGTGCCGACCGCGAAGATCGCGATCACCAGCACGGGGGCGAGCACCGCCCATGGCTGTGTTGCGAGGCCGAGCCGGTTCTCCTGGATCATCAGGCCCCAGTTGGCAGCACCGGGGTCGGTCGAGAACCCGAGGAAGCCCAGGGCACCGACCAGGCCGATGGAGTAGGTGAGCCGCAGGCCAGCCTCGGCGAGCAACGGGGCGTTCATGTTGGGGAGCACCTCGGCCAGGATCACCCGAGTCCGCTTCTCGCCGAGTGCCTCGGCGGCGATGACGAAGTCGCGTGACACGATGCCCAGCGCCACGCCGCGGGCCAGCCGGGCGACACGCGGGGCGTGCGAGACCCCGACGAGCACGATGAGGATCCAGGCGGAGGGTCGCTCGATGGCGGTCAGCACGACCAGCGCCAGCAGGATCTGCGGGAAGGACAAGACCACGTCGTTGAAGCGCATCAGCACCTCGTCCCACCAGCCACCACCGTAGGCCGCCACGACACCGATCGCGATGCCCAGCACCATCCCGAGCACGGTGCCGAGGACCGCGATGAGCAGGATCTCCTGGCCGCCGTGCATGACTCTGCTCCAGACGTCCTGACCGAGGTAGTCGGTGCCGAGGAGGCCAACGCTCTTGCTGAAGGGCGGGCCGGCCACCTCGTTCTCGCCGTACGGCGAGAGGTACGGCGCGATGATCACGAAGGCCACCAGCAGCAGGGTGATGCCCAGCCCGACGGTGAACCGCTTCTGTCGCAGGGCCTTGCGGAACGTGGACGGCTCCGCGGGGTCGATCGCCGGAGGCGGGGGGGCAGCTTCGGGAGGTGCAGCGTCGATGGTCATGACGAGATCGCCGTCCTCGCTCGGGGGGTCAACAAGATGGACAGGAGGTCCGCGATCAGGTTCACCACGACGTAGACGCCGGCGATGATCATGCTGAGTGCCTGCACCACCGGCACGTCGTGGTTGCGCACCGCGTCGACGAGTTGGAGGCCGATGCCTGGGTAGGCGAACAAGGTCTCCACGACCACGACGCCACCGGCCAGGAAGGCGAGTTGGAGGGCGATGACTTGGATGCCGGGCACGATCGCGTTGAGCAGCGCGTGCTTGCGCATCACCACCTTCTCCGGGATGCCCTTGAGCCTGGCCAGCTCGACGTACTCGCTGTCGATGACCTCGAGCAGCGAGGCCCGCACGATCCGCGAGACGTACGGTGACACCCACAGCACCAGGGTCAGGGTGGGCAGCACCATGACCTTCCAGTTGTCCCAGGGATGCCCCGTGGCCGAGCTGATCGTGACCGCCGGGAAGATCTTGAAGACCGACGTCGCGAACAGCGCGATGAGCAGCACGCCGATGACGAACTCTGGCAGTCCGGCCATGGTGAGTAGGATCGTCTGGATCACCGTATCCGGCCGTTTGCGCCGGTAGTGCACCGAGATCATCGCGACGATGAACGACAGTGGGATCATCACGATGGCCGCCAAGAGCACCAGCATCGCCGAGTCCTGCACGCTGCTGGAGATCAGCTCACTGACCGGGCGCCCACTGGCCAGTGACGTGCCGAGGTCGCCGGTGACCAGACCACCGAGCCAATCGAGGTACTGGCCGACCACCGACTTGTCGGAGTTCAGCAGCTTCTCCAGCTCGGCCACCCGGCCGGGGTTCGCGTTGTAGTCGCGACCGAGGATGGCCCGGATCGGGTCGCCCAGGGTGGCCGTGGCCAAGAAGACCAGGATCGACACCAGCCAGAGGGTGAGCACGGCCAGGCCGAGCCGCCGGGCGATCCAAGCGGCCCAGGCTGCCGCACCGTGCCGTCGCTTCGGTGGCGCGACCTCCGCCAGCGGGTCGTGGAGGGCAGCCGACACGTCGGTCATCGCGTGCGCCTACGCGATCGATACCTTGTGGAACTTGTACGAGCCGAGCGGGAGGTACTTGCTCGGCTCGAGACCCTTGACGTTCTGGCCGTAACCATCCACCTGCTGACGGAATCCCCAGATGATCAGGCCGCCCTCGTTCCACTCGATCTCCTGGGCCTGGTGCAGTAGTGCGATGCGCTTGTCCTCGTCGAGCTCCTGGGCTGCCTTGTTGACGAGGTTCCGGTGCTTCGCGTTGTTCCAGTGGGTCTCGTTGTAGGTGCCGCCCAACTTCGGCGGGAAGGTTCCGACGACGGCCTGGGGAATGTAGTTGCGGGTGTTCCAGAAGTCCTGCGCGAACGGGTAGGACAGGTAGTCGTCGTCGTAGAACGGCGTCTTCTTGGTGACCTTGACGTCGACCCCGGCGAGTTTGGCCTGTTGCACGAAGAGGTTTGCCGCGGCCGGAGCCACCGAGCCGATGTCGTCTCCGGTGAACAGCTCGACCTGGAGACCCTCGTGACCGGCCTGCTTGAGCAGTGCCTTGGCCTGGTCGATGTCCTGCTCGCGCTGCGGCAGGTGGCTGGCGTAGGCGACGTCGAACGGTGCGTAGAGGTCGTTGCCGAGGCTGCCGTAGCCGCTGAGGGTCTGGTCGATCATCTGCTGACGGTCGACGATCAGGCGCATCGCCTGACGTACCCGGACGTCGGAGAACGGATCGGTGTCGACCCGCATGGTGAACGGCACCCACGCGCCTGTCTCGGAGACGAGCACCCCGCCACCGGCACCCTTGATGGTGTCGATGAGGTTGTAGGGCAGGTTGTCGATGGTGTGGATCTGACCTGCCTGCAGCGCGTTGACCTTGGCGCTGTCGTCGGCGAAGTCCTGAATCTGCAGCTCGTCGACGAACGCGGCATCGCCCCAGTAGTCGGCGAACTTGGTGAACGTGCTGCTCTTGCCGGGCTCGAAGGACTTGTAGGCGAAGGCGCCGGTGCCGATCGGGTTGTCGGGGTCGAACTTGCCACCCGGGATGATGCCGACGGTGTACTCGGCCAGCAGCGAGTCGAGGATCGCGTAGGGCGTCTTGAGCACGAGCTTGAGCGTGGTGTCGTCGACCACCTTGGTGGACTGGAAGTCCAGAATCTGCGCCAGCTGGCCGCCACCGGAGAGTGGCCCGTTCGGGTCGGCGACACGCTGGAGGCTGAGCCAGGCGTCCTCGGCCGTGACGTCCTTGCCGTTGTGGAAGGTGACTCCCGAACGCATCTTGATCATCCAGGTCTTGCCGTCGGCAGAGGACTCCACCGACTCCGCGAGCGCAGGCTCGAGCTCGTAGTTGCTGTTCCAGAAGAGCAACGGCTCGTAGAGGTTGTTCACCCGAGCGATGTCGGGATTGGTCACCGGAGCGTGCGGATCCAAGGTGTCCTTGCTGCCGCCGCCGGTGGCGCCGTGGATGAGGACGCCCCCGGAGCTCTGCGCCCCTCCGCCCCCTCCGCCACTTCCGCCTCCGTCGCCTCCGCAGGACGACAAGAAGCTGCTGCCGGCGACGGCGGCGACGCCGAGTCCGGAGTACTTGAAGAGCTGACGACGGGAGAGCTCGGTGTTTCGGCTCGAGTTGTGGTTCACTTCGTGACTCCCTGTTGCATAATGCGAACGGCCGATAGGGTGATCTGCGCAACATAGGGGCGTTGGGATGCGCAGGTCAATGACTGCGCGGAAAAGGAAACAGAGTTGTCACACAGCTCGGAGGGTCGTCAGGCATCCGGACGGGTCCAATCCGTCGAGCGTGCCGCGGCGCTGCTTCGTGCGGTCGCGGCGGCACCGGGCTCGGCCGCATCTGCGACCGCGTTGGCCGAGGCGGTGGGCCTCAATCGCACGACGACCTGGCGCATCCTGGCCACCCTCGAGGACCAGCGACTGGTCACCCACGACCGGGAGAGCGGCACCTATTCGTTGGGGTTCGGCCTGATCGACCTGGCCGGCCGGGCCGACGGTGTCCCCCTCGTCCGGGCGGCTCGGGCGGTCTTGTGGCGGCTGTCGTCTCAAGCGCGCGAGACCGCCTCCTTGGCGCTGTTGCGCAACGGTGTGCTGAGGTACGTCGCCGAGGTGGCGGCCGGCGGGGTGGTGGCCGCGGGCTGGCAGGGCCGGGCGGTGTCCATGCACGCAACGTCGACGGGGAAGGTCCTGCTCGCCTACTCCGACCCGACCGAGGTTCGCACGCTCCTGCAGTTGCCGCGCGGCGGTCGGCTGCCACGCCATACCCCGACCACGGTGACCTCGCTCGCCGCGCTCGAGAAGGAGCTCGCCGTGGTCCGACAGCGCGGCTTCGCCGTGTGTCGAGGCGAGTTCGAGAGCTCGGCCTGGGGGGTCTCGGCCCCGGTGCTGGACATGAGCGACCGGCTGGTCGCGGTCGTCAGCATCTGGGGACCCAGCGAACGGCTCACCGAGGACCGTTTCGATGCCCTCGGCGCGATCGCGGTGGCGGGCGCGGTCGAGATCAGCGGACGCGGTGCACAGGCAGGGAGGGCGTCGTGACCTACGACTTCTCCATGACCGACGAGCAACGCAGCATCGTCGAGGTGACTCGCGCCTTCGTCGAGCGTGAGCTGTCCCCTCACGAGGAAGAGGTCGAGCGCACCGGGTCAGTGCGTCCGGAGCTGCTGACCGAGATCAAACGCAAGGCCCTGGCTGCCGGGCTCTACGCGGCCAACATGCCCGAGTCTGTGGGCGGGGCGGGCCTGGACACGGTCACCTTGGTGCTCGTCGAGAAGGAGTTGGGCAAGACCAGCTATGCGTTGCACTACACCGGCGTCGCCAGGCCGTCGAACATCCTGCTTGCCGGGACACCCGAGCAGCGGGAGCGCTACTTGCTCCCGTGCGTGCGGGGGGAGCGGGTCGAGTGCTTGGCGATGACCGAGCCGGAGGCGGGATCCGACGTGCGGGCCATCCGCACGCGCGCGATCCGCGACGGCGACGGCTGGCGGATCCACGGGACCAAACACTTCATCAGCCACGCCGACGAGTCGGACTTCGTCATCCTCCTGGCCCGCACCGGCACCGACGAGACCGGCCGCGGGACGATGTCGATCTTCCTGATCGACCTCGACACCCCGGGGGTGAGCCTGCACGCCGGCTACCGCAACGTCTCCCATCGTGGCTACACGAACTCGACCATCCAGTTCGACAACGCGTTCGTCCCGGCCGACTGCCTGCTCGGCGAGGAGGGCGAAGGGTTCGCCCTCGCGGGGACCTGGCTCGCGGCGACGCGTCTCCAGGTGGCGGCCACCTGCCTGGGTCGCGCCGAGCGCGCCCTCGAGCTGTCGATCGCGCACGCGGCGAACCGGGTGCAGTTCGGCCAGCCGATCGGCCGTTTCCAAGGAGTCGGGTTCAAACTGGCCGAGATGACGGTCGAGCTGCGCGCCGCAGAGCTGCTGACGCTCGACGCGGCCTGGCGGGTGGACCAGGGCACCGCCACTGACGCCGACATCGCCATCGCGAAGCTGAAGGCGACCGAGATGCTGGCGATGGTGGCCGACGAGGCGATCCAGATCCACGGCGGGATGGGTCTGATGGACGAGCTGCCTCTCGAGCGAATCTGGCGAGACGCCCGCATCGAGCGGATCTGGGACGGAACCTCGGAGATCCAACGCCACATCATCTCGCGGTCGCTCCTGCGGCCGAGGGGCGCGTGAGTCGATGGACGACGGCTCTGCTTCGGTCCGGACCGTCCGGAAGGGCGGCATCCTCGAGGTGACCTTGGACCGGCCGCCGGCCAATGCCATCGACCTCGCGACCAGCCGGACGATGGGCGAGGTCTTCGCCGCCTTCCGGGACGATCCGGCACTCCGCGTCGCGATCCTGCGCACGGAGGGCGACAAGTTCTTCTGCGCCGGGTGGGATCTCAAGGCCGCCGCAGCCGGTGATGCGGTCGACGGCGACTATGGCGTGGGCGGATTCGGGGGGCTCCAGGAGCTCCCCGACCTCAACAAACCGGTCGTCGCCGCGGTCCACGGGATGGCCGTGGGCGGCGGCTTCGAGCTGGCACTGTCCTGCGATCTGATCTACGCATCCGAGAGCACCCGCTTCGGGCTCCCGGAGATCCAGGCCGGCACCCTCGCCGACGCCGCGACGGTCAAGCTCCCCAAGCGGATGCCCTACCACGTCGCGATGGAGCTGCTGATGACCGGACGCTGGATGGCCGCCGCGGAGGCGGCCCGTTGGGGTCTGGTCAACGAAGTGCTCGAGGACGACGAGGCGGTTCGTGCCCGAGCCTGGGAGGTCGCCCGACTGCTGGCGTCCGGACCACCCCTGGTCTTCGCCGCGATCAAGGAGACCGCCCGCGCCGCGGAGTCGCTCGGCTTCGACGAGGCGATGGACCTGATCACCTCGAGCTCGCTCCCGACCGTCGCGACCCTGTACGGCTCGGAGGATCAGGTGGAGGGCGCCCGCGCGTTCGCCGAGAAACGACCACCCCGATGGAAGGGACGCTGACCTCCATGCCAGACGACGCCGTGACCGCGGGACCCGACCGCACCCGACTCCCGCTCGACGTCGACACCGCCAACCGACCGATCCATCCGGTCCGACCGCACTCGGGGTCGCCCAACGTCGTGGTCGTGCTGATCGACGACATGGGATTCGGCGCCTCCTCGCCGTACGGCGGTCCCTGCGAGATGCCGACCGCACAGCGCCTGGCAGATGACGGGCTGCGCTACACCCGCTTCCACGTCACCTCCTTGTGCTCGCCCACCCGGCAGGCGCTGATGACCGGCCGCAACCACCACTCGGTCGGGATGGGCGTGACCTCGGAGATGTCCACGCCAGAGCCCGGCTACCACGGCTATCGGCCGGCCAGCGCCGCGACCATCGCGCAGATCCTCGGCGGCAACGGCTACTCCACCGGAGCGTTCGGCAAGTGGCACCAGACCCCGCCGGTGGAGGTCAGCCCCTCGGGCCCGTTCCACCGCTGGCCGATCGGCGAAGGGTTCGACTACTTCTACGGCTTCATGGGTGCGGAGATGAACCACTGGTACCCCCAGCTCTACCAGGGCCGCTATCCGATCGAGCCTGATCGGCTGCCCGAGGATGGCTATCACCTCTCCGAGGACCTGGTCGACAAGGCCATCGCCTGGGTGGAGAACCAACAGGCCATCACCCCGGACCGACCGTTCTTCGCCTACGTCGCGCTCGGTGCGACGCACGCCCCCTTCCACGTCGCTCCGCACTGGCGGGACAAGTACGCCGGCCGCTTCGACACCGGTTGGGACGCCCAACGGGAGGCCACCTTGGCCCGGCAGAAGGACCTGGGCATCGTGCCCGTCACGACCGAGCTGGCGCCCTGGGCTGACGGGGTGCCGCACTGGGACCAGCTCGACGAGACCGAGCGCCGGGTGGCGGCGCGGTTCATGGAGACCTACGCCGGCTTCGCCGAGCACGCCGACGTGCAGATCGGCCGGCTGGTCGACGCCCTCGACGGGCTCGACGTGCTCGACGACACGCTGTTCCTCTACCTCCTCGGCGACAACGGCGCGTCGGGCGAGGGCGGCCCGCGCGGCACGTTCCGCGAGCATCTGGTGGGCCACGGCATCCAGGACGACACCGCCGACATGGCGGACCGGCTCGACGCCTTGGGCGACCCCACGACGTACGCCATCTATCCGGTCGGCTGGGCGCTGGCGATGAACACGCCGTACCCCTGGACCAAACAACTCACCCACCTCGGCGGCACCAGGGACGGGATGATCGTGCGCTGGGGCAACGGCATCTCGGCACGCGGCGAGATCCGGCACCAGTGGCACCACGTCATCGACGTGCTCCCGACGATCCTCGAGGCGACCGGCCTGCCGGCGCCCGAGACCTACCAGGGGATCGAGCAGCAGCCCATCGAGGGCACCAGCTTCCGCTACTCCTTCGACGACCCGGACGCGGCGGATCGCCGCACGACGCAGTATTTCGAGATGATCGGCAACCGGGCGATCTACCAGGACGGGTGGACGGCGGTGACCCGGCACGGCATCCCGTGGGAGATGGTCGACACACCCGAGCGGCCCTTCGACGACGACGTCTGGGAGCTCTACGACCATGCCGCCGACTGGAGCGAGGCTCGCGACCTGGCCGAGGAGCACCCCGACCGGCTGCGCGAGCTCCAGCAGGTCTTCGAGCAGGAGGCCGAGAAGCACCACGTCCTCCCGCTGGACGACCGGGTCACCGAGCGCGAGAACCCGGAGGTGGCGGGTCGCCTCGACCTGCATCAGGGGCGCTCGACGCTGAGCTTCGGCCCGTTGGCCGGTCGGCTCACCGAGGAGGCGGCTCCGAACGTCAAGAACCGCTCGCACGTGATCACTGCCGACATCGAGGTCGATACGGGGACCGACGGTGTCGTCGTCGCGCAGGGCGGCCGGTTCGGTGGGTGGTCGCTGTACTGCGTGGAGGGCGTGCCGGCGTATGCCTACAACTTCGTGGGGCGCGACCTGACCGTGGTACATGCCGCCGGGCCGATGCTGCCGGGCCGGCACGACCTGGTGGTCCGATTCGCCTACGACGGAGGTCCGCCCGGCAGCGGTGCCGAGGTGACTCTCGTGGTCGACGGTGTCGAGGTCGGCTCGGGCCGGATCCCCGCCACGACGGCGTACTACTTCTCCTTCGACGAGACCTTCAACGTCGGCGTGGACCGCGGCACCCCGGTGGTCGACGACTACCCGCCGGTGCACAACCGCTTCGAGGGTCTGATCCACCGGGTGCGCTTCGACCTGGCCGACGTCACCGACCCGGGCACCGACGAGGGCCGGCAACGGGGCGTGATGGTCCACCAGTGAGCGGGTGCTGTTCTCCCTCGCGGGAGCCCGGAGCGTCGGAGCGTCACGGGGACCTCGTCACGGAGCGGGGGACTAGTACG
Organism: Nocardioides sp.; assembly: GCF_047602075.1. GTDB lineage: Bacteria > Actinomycetota > Actinomycetes > Propionibacteriales > Nocardioidaceae > Nocardioides. The sequence goes on along the minus strand of NZ_JASGIF010000001.1, from coordinate 1,021,709 downwards.
CCGATCGCGGGCGGCCTCCTCGCGGGACTGGTGGCACTGCCCGGGGGACGGGTCCTGGTCGGCAGCGAGGACCCGGACCATCCGGAGGAGTGGCCCGTGCGCGAGGTGGAGGTGGCGGCGTACCAGATCGGTCGGTGCGCGGTGAGCAACGCAGAGTACGCCCGGTTCGTCGAGGCGACCGGACATCGCAGCGATGCCGAGCGCTACGGCTGGTCGTTCGTGTTCGGCGGGCTGCTGCCCGACGACTTCCCGCCCACCCGCGGGGTTGCGGCGGCGCCGTGGTGGCGAGAGGTGGCCGGTGCCGACTGGGCACACCCCGAGGGGCCGCACTCCTCGGTGGCCCAGCGGCTCGACCATCCGGTGGTGCACGTGTCTCGCCGCGACGCCGAGGCGTACGCCGCCTGGTGCGGGGCGCGGCTGCCGACCGAGACCGAGTGGGAGCATGCCGCCCGTGGGGGACTGGTCGGCCAGCCGTTCCCGTGGGGCTCGGAGCTCCAGCCGGGCGGCGAGCACCGGATGAACGTCTGGCAGGGCACCTTCCCGAGCCAGAACACCGCGGCCGACGGGTGGCGCGGCACCTGCCCGGTCGACGCCTTCTCGCCCAACGGCTACGGCCTGCACAACACCACCGGGAACGTCTGGGAGTGGTGCGCCGGGGCATGGTCCGACCTCGACTCGACCGATGCAGCTGGAGTCAGCAGGGGTGGGTCCTACCTGTGCCACGCGTCCTACTGCCGCCGATATCGAGTCTGCGCCCGTCAGCCACATGCCGCCGACTCGAGCGTCGGCAACCTCGGCTTCCGAATCGCCGCGTCTGTCGCGGTTCCGTAGAGGGTGGCCTAGTGCCTTGTCGCGGCCAAAGGGCGGGATAGGGCGGCGTCCAGGCGCGTGCATCGCAAGGCGCCGGAGCGAAGCCAACCGCTGTTGTCTTGCGAGCGACGGCAACGCGGCGAGGTGCGTGCCTGGGGGTCGCGGTAGACCGTGAATTGGTTGCGACAGGGCACTAGTGTCGCGCCCATGGCTCTGACCAGGCGCGCGCTGCTGGGCGGCTCGGCCGTTGCGGTGGCCGGCCTCGGAGTGGGCGGGGCGCTGGTCGAGCGTGACGTGCTGCCGGGCCGGCCCTGGCTCCACGAGCGGCTCGGACTGAACGGACCCGACGGCACCATCCCGGACGTGGCGGTCGGGCCGACCGCCACCGGGACGGTCCAGTCGACGTTGGTCTCGCCTCGGCCGGCCTATCGCGTCCTCTACCCACCGGGGTCGAGGATCGGTGACGCGCTCCCGGTCGTCATCTGCCTGCACGGCGCGCGCAGCAGCGCTGCGGGCTGGTCGGACCTGGTCGGGTTGCCGCAGTTCCTGGCGGCCTCCGGACACGCGATGGCGCTGGCGTTGGTGGACGGCGACAGCTCCTACTGGCAGGCGCACGAGGGCGGCGACTACGGCCGGATGGTTCTCGAGGAGCTGCTGCCGGTCCTGGGTCGCCGCGGCTTGGAGATCGATCGTCCGGCGTGGCTGGGCTGGTCGATGGGCGGCTACGGCGTCCTCCGGCTCTCGGCGGAGCGGCACCGGACCGGCGACGCGAACGGACCGGTCCTCGCAGTCAGCCCAGCCCTCTGGCCGTCGTACGACGACACCGCGCCGGGTGCCTTCCAGGACCGGGCGCAGTACGACGCCGCGACGGCGCTCCTCGACGACGTGCCCGTCACCACCACCCGGGTGGACTGCGGCACCGGCGACCCGTTCTACCGCAACGTCGTCGACTTCACCGACGGCCGCGACCTCACCGTGAGCTTCGAGCGCGGCAGCCACGACGCGGGCTACTGGACCCGGGTCCTGCCCGACCAGCTCGACTGGCTCGCCGCCCGGCTGGGGTGAGGGTCAGCCACCGGTCGAGCGGAGCACCTCGGCGGTGTCCAGCCCGCGGGTGGCGGCGGAGCGGAAGAGCACGAGGGCGAGCAGGCCGGCGACCGCAGCGCAGACGGCGGCGCCGAGGAAGACGGTGTGCTCTTGGGCGATGCCGGCGACGCGCAGCAGGTCGTTGAACTCCTGACACCGGGAGCCGCCGTCGCACACCTCCCGGATCGGCGGGATGTCGGCCTGCTCGGCGTAGTAGCGGCGCAGCCCGATCGTGGTCAGCACCGAGATGCCGACCAGCATCCCGACCATCCGGGCGACCACGACCAGCGCGCTGGCCAGGCCGTGCGACTCCTCGGCGCTGCTCGCGAGGGCGGCGGCGTTGACGGGGGCGAGTGCGAGCCCGAAGCCGAGGCCGCCGAGGACCAGCGGCACGGTCGCGACGGCGTGGTCGAGGGCATGGACGTCCCAGCGCGACATCCACACGAAGCCGATCGCGGCCAGCGCCATCCCGACAGCGGTGACCGCTCCGGCCGGCCGGGTGCGGGTCAGGTAGCCGCCGACCACCGCCCCGATCGGCAACGCGATCAAGAAGCGCACCAGCACCAGGGCCGCGTCGAGCTGCGAATCGGGATAGACGGTGGTGCGCGCGAAGATCGGGATGTCGATAAGGGCCGCGATGAGCGAGGCACCCACGAAGAAGCTGACCAGCAACGATCCCCACGCCGGAGTAGCGGTCATCGCCCCGTGCGGGATGAGCGGGGCGGCCGCACGACTCAGGTGCCGGGCGAACAGCAGCGCGGCCACGAGCGAGCACGCGAGATACCACCGGCCGCGGTCGGAGAAGACCTGCACCTCCGGGTCGGCGGTCGCGAACGCGAGGATCACCCCCGCGAGAGCCACGGCGAGCAGCAGCGCACCGACCAGGTCGGCCTCGACCAGAGCCCGTCCCCACCCGCGCAGATCCAGCAGCGGTCGACGCGCGGTGAGACAACGAAGCAGGAACAGCACTACGGCCACGAGAGCGATCGCCCCGATCGGCGTGCCCCAGCGACCACCGCCGGTGAAGGGCACGAACAGCTCGCCCCAGGTCAGGTCGCGGCGCAGCGACTCTGGCTGGGCGAGGACGACCGTCAGCGCCGCCACGGCCACGAGCAGGAGCAGCAGGCCGAGGGCGTCGAAGCGGCCGGCGCGACGACCCGGGGCCGCCTCGGATCCCGCCAGCGCTCGGATCCCGGCGGCGAGCACCAGTCCGACGGCGAGGTTGACGGCGAAGATCGCCCGCCAGTCGGCCACCGCCAAGACCGCGGCGCCGAAGAGTGGGCCGAGGACGCTGCCGATCTCCTGGACCCCCGAGACCACGCCGAGTGGCAGCCCGCGGCGCTGGACGGGGTAGAGGTCCGCCACCAGCGCCAACGTCGCCGGCACCAGCCCGCCACCGCCGACCCCCTGCAGGAAGCGGCCGGCGACCATGCTGGGCAGGTCGTAGGACAGTGCGGTCAGGAAGGAGCCGACGGCGAAGACGAGCAGCGCCAGCACCAGCACCGGCACCCGCCCGCGCAGGTCGGCGATCCGGCCGATCAGCGGCAGCATGGCGACGTACCCCAACAAGAACCCGGAGACGATCGGCGCGGCGCGTTGCAGCTCGTCGATCGCGATGCCGACGGTGCTCATCATGTCCGGCAGGGCGAGCACCACGACATAGGTGTCCGCCGCCGCGAAGGCCACCGCGACGGAGGCGAGCGCGAGCAGGATCCGGCCAGACGAGCCTGCCCCGGTCACCGGATCCTCGTCACGGCGCGCTGATCTCCTTGGTGGTGCCGTAGGCGTCGAAGGTGACCGTGTAGGTCATCGCATCGGTCTTCGGATAGAAGACCCCGGTCAGCTTGGCTTCCCGCAGCTCGCCCTGGTCGGTGATCTCGTAGGCGACGTCGAAGGAGTCGCCCGAGGAGCTCGGGATGACCTTCCGCATCGCCTCGCCGGGCACCTTGCCGGTGTAGACGGTCAGGATCTCGTTGTTGTCGGCGCCGCCGCGCTCCGAGTCGCCCTTCTTCAGGTCGGTGGTGATCGGCAGCAAGGAGGAGAAGCCGGTGCCGGGGGCCATCAGTGCGGCCGGATCGGGTGCGCCGTACTCGCTGGGGTCGACGTCCGACCAGCCGACGGTGAGCGGGATCTTGGCGAAGACCTTGCCGCCCACGGCGATGACCGGGACCGGCACCTCGGTGCCTGCGATCACCACGGTGATGGTGCCGTCGAAGGCGGGCGCGTCGGTCCCCGTGCCCTCGGCGGAGACCAGCCCGGTGACACCCTCGGGCAGGTCCTGGGTGGTCAGCGAGAGCTGGAGCCCGGAGGTGTCGTCGAGCTTGCCCTGGGCCACCTTCATGACATCCCCAGGGGAGGCTGCGTGCTCGGACGTGTCGTCCTTCTTGCTGCAGGCGGCCCCGGTCAGGGCGACCACCGCGACGACGACCACAGCAAGGCTGCGCCGGGCCCAGGGAGTCCTCCACGACATGGCCGTCAGCCTGCCACACCGGTGTCGGCGCCCACTTGCAGCGCCACGGGTCCGGCGCACCCGGCGATCGGCTGGCTTCCCGGCACGCCGGAGCCGTCGCGCTTGCCGGTCGGCTCGGGCAGGTCGACCGGCGCTCCGCTGGTCGCCGCGGCCCGTGCGGGGCTCGCGCCGGCCCACGCGAAGACCAGCGCGTCCTCACCCTTGAGGAAGCGGTGGCAGCGGACGCCGCCGGTGCCGCGGCCCTTGGGGGGGTACTCCGAGAACGGGGTGACCTTGACCGCGCCGGCGTCGGTGCCGGGCAGAGAGGAAGCCGAGCCGGCCACGCTGACCAACACGTCGTCTGGGCCGCGAAGCGCGCCGAACCAGACGACCCGCTCGCCCGACGCGATGCGTACGCCGGCCATGCCGCCGCCGCCGCGACCCTGCGGGCGGACCAGCTCGGCGCCGAAGTGCAGCAGCTGGGCGTCGGAGGTGACGAAGCAGAGCGTCTCCTGACCGGTCGCCAACTCGACCGCGCCGACGACCGCGTCGCCGTCCTTGAGCGAGATCACCTCCCAGTCGTCCTTGTTGGTGAGCACCTCGGGGTTGACTCGCTTGACCACGCCGTTGCGGGTGCCGAGCGCGAGGCCAGGCCCGTCGGTGCGCAGCGTCGTCAGGCCGAGCGGCCGCTCGTCGGCGTGCAGGCCGACGACCTCGCTGACCGAGACGCCGCCCACCAGGTGGGGGTCGTTGGCCGTCGCCGGCAGCTGTGGCAGCTCCAGCACGCTCAGCCGGAGCAGGCGGCCGGCGCTGGTGAGCAGGCCCACCTCGCCGCGAGCCGTGGCTCGCACGGCGGAGACCACCACGTCGTGTCGACTGCGTGCCCCTCCCGACCCCGGCGTCTCGTCACCGGAGCTGCGGGCGAGCAGCCCGGCGGACGACAGGTAGACCAGGCAGGGATCATCGGCGACTTCGAGTGGCACGGCAGTCGCGATCGGCGCTCCCGCCGACTCCAACAGGACGGTCCGACGCGGGGTTCCGAAGGTCTTCGCCACCTCGCCGAGCTCGTCGGAGACGACTTCGCGGAGCAGCCCGTCGTCGGCCAGGATCGCGTCGAGCTCCTCCAGCGTGCGCTCCAGCTCGGCCTTCTCCTTCTCCAGCTCCAGGCGGGAGAACTTGGTGAGTCGACGCAGCGGCATGTCCAAGATGTAGTCGGCCTGGATCTGGGTCAGGTCGAAGACGGCGATCAGTCGCTCCTTGGCGGCCGCAGCGTTCTCCGAGGAGCGGATCAGCTGGATCACCTCGTCGATGTCGAGGATGGCGATCAGCAGGCCGTCGACGAGATGGAGTCGGTCCGCTGCCTTGCCCCGGCGGAACGTGGTGCGTCGGCGCACCACCGAGAACCGGTGGTCGAGGAACACCTCGAGGAGCTGCTTGAGCCCCAGCGTGCGAGGCTGACCCTCGACCAGGGTGACGTTGTTGATGCCGAAGGTGTCCTCCATCGGCGTCAGCTTGTAGAGCTGCTCCAGCAGCGCCTCGGGGTGGAAGCCGTTCTTCACCTCGATGACCAGCCGGAGCCCCTTCTCGAGGTCGGTGAGGTCCTTGACGTCGGAGATGCCCTGTAGCTTCTTGGCCCGCACCAGCGCTGTGATCCGGTCGATGACCTTCTCGGTGCCCACGCCGTAGGGCAGCTCGGTCACGACGATGCCCTTGCGTCGCCCGACCGACTCCACCCGTGCGGTCGCGCGCATCCGGAAGGTGCCGCGGCCGGCCTCGTAGGCGTCCCGAATGCCGTCCAGGCCGACGATCTTGCCGCCCGTCGGCAGGTCCGGACCGGGGACGAAGCGCATCAGGTCGTCGATGCTGGCGTTGGGGTGCTTGATCAGGTGGCGCAGCGCCTGCACCACCTCGACCAGGTTGTGCGGGGCCATGTTGGTAGCCATTCCGACCGCGATCCCGGTCGCGCCGTTGACCACCAGGTTGGGGATCGCGGCGGGCAGGACGATCGGCTCCAGCTCCCGGCTGTCGTAGTTGGCCCGGAAGTCGACGGTGTCTTCGTCGATGGAGGCGGTCATCGCCACCGCGGCGGGCGCCATCCGGCACTCGGTGTAGCGCATCGCGGCCGGGCCGTTGTCCGGCGAGCCGAAGTTGCCGTGGCCGTCGACCATCGGCAGCCGCATCGCCCAGGGTGCGGACATCCGCACCAGTGCGTCATAGATCGCGCCGTCGCCGTGAGGGTGCAGGCGACCCATCACCTCACCCACGACACGGGCGCTCTTGACGTGCCCGCGATCGGGCCGCAGACCCATGTCGTTCATCGTGTAGAGGATGCGGCGCTGCACCGGCTTGAGGCCGTCGCGAGCGTCGGGCAAGGCACGGGAGTAGATCACCGAGTAGGCGTATTCGAGGTACGACGACCGCATCTCGTCGCTCACACTGACGTCGAGGATGTGCTCCTCGAAGTCGTCGGGCAGGGCCTGCTTGGTTCGGCGGGACATGGGCCCGATTCTCCCCGGTCCGCCGAGGCGATCGGCGATGGGCACGCCGACCTCCGGTGGCGATAGATTCGACTCCGTGGTCTCGACGAGTTCGACTGACGGTCCCAGCGCCACCGACGAGGGGAAGGTGACGCCGGCGCCGCGGCACTGGGAGGCCGACGTCCTCCTCCGGGACGGCCGGACCGCCCACATCCGGCCGATCCGGGCCGACGACGCCGAGCTGCTCGTCGAGTTCTACGCCCGGGTGTCGCCCGAGTCGAAGTACTACCGCTTCTTCGCGCCGATGCCGGAGCTGTCCCGGCAAGACGTCCACAGGTTCACCCATGTCGACAACGTGGAGCGGGTGGCCTTCGTGATGCTCGTCGGCGGGCAGCTGATCGCGGTGGGCCGCTACGACACCGTCCGACCCGGCGAGGCCGAGGTCGCCTTCCTGGTCGAGGACGCTCACCAGGGGCGCGGCATCGGACAGCTGCTGCTCGAGCACCTCGCCCAGGCCGGTCGCGAGCGTGGCATCGAGCGGTTCGTCGCCGAGGTGCTGCCGGACAACCAGCCGATGATCCGCACCTTCCGTGACACCGGCTACCGCCTCGCCAGCGGCTACGAGGACGGCGTGATGATGCTGGACTTCGCCATCGACCCGACCGAGACGGCGATCGGGGTGATGGAGAGCCGCGAGCATCGGGCCGAGGCCGCGTCGATCGAGAAGTTCCTCAACCCCGCCTCGATCGCGGTGATCGGGGCGAGCAGGCGGCAAGACACCATCGGCCACGCCCTGGTCCGCAACCTCGTCACCGGTGACTACACCGGTCGGGTCTACGTCGTGAACTCCTCGGGGGCCGCGGTGTCCGGGCTGCCGGCGTACTCCAACATCACCGAGATCCCCGACAGCGTCGACGTCGCCCTGGTCGCGGTGCCCGCGGAGTCGGTGCAAGACGTCGTGCTCGACTGCGCCGCGAAGGGGGTTCACGGACTGGTGGTGATCTCCGCGGGCTTCGCGGAGACGGGGGAGGAGGGGCGGCTACGACAGCGACGGCTGCTCGGCCTGGCCCGGTCCTACGGCCTGCGACTGATCGGCCCCAACTGCCTGGGCGTGGTCAACACCGCGACGGCGGTGTCGATGAACGCCTCCCTGGTCGCCCTGATGCCGCCACGCGGACGGGCGGGCTTCTTCTGCCAGTCCGGTGCGCTCGGCTCGGCGATCCTGGAGAAGGTGCACAACCGTGGCCTCGGACTGTCGACGTTCGTCAGCGCGGGCAACCGAGCCGACGTCTCCGGCAACGACCTGTTGCAGTACTGGCTGGACGACGACTCCACCGAGGTGGTGCTGCTCTATCTGGAGTCGATCGGCAACCCCCGCAAGTTCTCCCGCGTTGCCCGCAGGGTGTCTCGTCGCAAGCCGGTCATCGCGGTCCGCTCCGGTCGCACCACCCAGGGGGTGCCGATGGGGCACACGGTGCGTCGGATCGCCGCGCCGCAACAGGCTATCGACGCGATGTTCGCCCAGGCCGGCGTGATCCAGGTCGACACCCTCGACGAGATGTTCGACGTCGCCCAACTGCTCGCCCACCAGCCGCTGCCCGCCGGTCGGCGGGTGGCCGTGGTCGGGAACTCCGACGCTCTCGGCCTGCTCGCGGTCGACGCGGCCGCGGCCGTCGGGCTGGTGGTCAACCACTCGGTGTCGCTGGGTGCGGACGCCACAGCGGAGGACTTCGAGGACGCTCTCGACGCGGCCATCGACGACCCGGACGTGGATGCGGTCGTGGTCGTCTACATCCCGCCGCTCAACGTGTCCGGGGAGGATGTCGCCAACGTGCTCGCCGCGGTCGGTGAGCAGTCCGACAAGCCGCTGGTGTCCACCTTCCTGGGCGCGGAGGGCATCCCCGAGCTGCTCCGCGTCCCCGACGTCGCCGGTCATACGGCCGGCCGGGGATCGGTGCCGTCCTATCCGGCGGTCGAGGCGGCAGTGCGGGCGCTCGCCCGCGTCGTGGAGTACGCCGTCTGGCTGCGTCGGCCGGTCGACGCGGGCCAGGAGCCGGCGACCAGTGAGGACACCCCGGCCGGTCGCCGCCTGGTCAACGAGCTGCTGATCAAGCACCCCGACGGCCGGGATCTCGACTACGACGAGCGTGCGGCGCTGCTGGCGGCGTACGGCATCGACGTCTGGCCACTGCGCCGGGTCGGGTCGATGGGCCAGGCGATCGAGGCGGGCGAGGAGCTCGGCTGGGATGTGGTGTTGAAGGCCACCCACGAACGGCTGCGCAATCGCCCCGACCTGGCGCACGTGTGGCGCAACATCGACACGGCGAGCGAGATGACCGACGCCTGGATGACGCTGGCCGCGAAGATCGCCGAGCCGGCCACGGCCGGGTTCGTGGTCCAGAAGAACGCGCCCGCGGGTGTCCCGGTCGCGATCAGCTCGATGGAGGATCCGCTCTTCGGGCCGGTCGTCTCGTTCAGCATCTCCGGAGTGATGACCGAGCTGCTGGCTGACAAGTCCTACCGGATCCCGCCGCTGACCGCCCAGGACGCCGCCGACATGATCCGCGAGATCAAGTCCTCACCGCTCCTGTTCGGCTACCGCGGGAGCGAAGTCGTCGACGTGGCCGAGATCGAGCGCCTGATCATGTGCGTCGCGCGACTGCAGCACGACCTGCCCCAGGTCCGCTCCCTCGACCTGTCGCTCGTGCTTGCCGGCACCGAGGGGGCCAGCGTGCTCACCACCGCCATCCGGCTCGAGCCCGTCCGTGACCCTCGCTCGAGCTGGTATGTCCGTCGGATGAGCAGCCCGCCCGGCGACACCCTCCCCGACTGACTCGTGACCACAGACCACCAGCAACCCGACTAGATAACGATTGGCTTCGGGGCCGTCGACTGGCGGAGAGTGGTGCCTTGTGACCGATGTGCTCTCCACCGGATCCCAGCGGGTCCGGCTGCGTGATCTCGACCCACGCGCGCTGCGGATCCTGGCGGGGTTCGCGTTCTATGCCCTGGGCAACGGTCTGACTATGCCGTTCTTGTATGTCTACCTGGCCGAGGTGCGTGGATTCCCGACGGCCACGGTCGGCTGGGTGTTCGCCTGGATGGGCCTGCTCGGCTTCGTGGTCGCCCCGCTCGGCGGGACGCTCATCGACCGGTTCGGGCCGCGCTGGGTGATGCTGGTGGGGTTGGTGGCCGAGGCTGCCAGCCTGATCTACCTGGGTCACGTCGACACCGTGCTGAAGGGCTTCGCCGTGGCGTCGGTATTGGTGATCGGGGTCTCCGGTCTGTGGCCGGCATCGACGGCGATGTTGACTCGCCTGGTGCCCTCCGAGGCGCGAGAGACCGTCTACGGCTACAACTTCATGCTGCTCAACGCCGGACTCGGGATCGGAGGAGTGATCAGCGCGCTGATCATCGACACCGAGTCGGTGGCGTCCTTCCAGCGGCTCTACCTGATCAACGGGCTGACCTACGTCGGCTACATCGCGGTGCTGCTGACCCTCCCACGCGGGACCGGGGTGACCCCGCCCGCGGACGACGCCGACAGCTCGGGCGCCCAACCGTCGTGGGCGGTGGTGCTGCGCGACCGGACCTTGATCCGGGTGGTGGCGATCTCGATCCTGGCCGTCACCTTCGGCTACGCACAGCTGGAGGCGGGTATGGCGGCGTACGCCGTCGACGTCGCCGAGATCCCAGCGCGCGCCCTGGGTTGGGCGTACGCCGCCAACACCGGCGCGATCGTGCTCGGCCAGCTGGTGGCCCTGCGCTTCATCAAGGGCCGTCGTCGCAGCGCGATGCTGGCGTTGACGGCCGCTACCTGGTCGGCCTCGTGGGTCGTCATCGGCCTCTCCGACGCGGTGCCGGGGTGGCTCGCCGTCGCGGCGGTGATCGCCGGGCTGGGCCTCTTCGGCCTCGGCGAGACGCTGTGGGCGCCCGTCGCCCCCGCGGTGGTCAACGACCTCGCCCGCGAGGAGCTGCGCGGCCGCTACAACGCGCTGCAGGGGATGACCTGGACGATCGGCTCGATCATCGGTCCGGCGCTGGCCGGGATGCTGATCGGACACGGGCTGCCCCTGGTGTGGGTTGCCTGTGTCGTCGGCGGGACCGCGACCGCGAGCCTGCTGTTCCTGCGCCTGCGCACTCACCTCACCGACGCCCAGGACGGGCTCTCCACAGCCGGGCCGCCAACCCTCCCGAGCGCGTGACACACTGGCGCTCATGCGCCGTACCCTGATCGACGAGCAGGACCGCTCCGCTGACCTGCGCCTGGCCATCGACCGCACTGGCTACTACCCCGAGGTCGTCGCCGATGCCGTCTCCGGGGCCGTGGCCGGTGAGCAGGTGGTGTCGTTCTTCGTGCACCACGAGCCGACCTTCGAGCGTGACGAGGTGCGCCGCCACCTGACGGTGGCCGTGCTGACGCCGAGTCGTCTGGTGCTCGCGCACACCGACGAGTACGCCGGCGATGACCTGCTGCCCGAGCCCTACACGTCCACCTCGACCGAGGCGATCGCGCTGTCCACGGTCCGCTCGGTGGTCGTCACGAGGATGGTCACCAATCCCACCGAGGGCCCGTCCTCGCCGGCCGAGGCCGTGCTCACCATCGGGTGGGGCGGGGTCGGTCGGATCGATCTCGAGCCGGCGAGCTGCACCGACCCCGAGTGCGAGGCCGACCACGGCTACACCGGCGTCCTCGCCAGCGACGACTTCTCCCTGCGGGTCTCGGCCGCTGCCGATGGAGTCGACGCCGTCTCCCGGCTGCTCGCCTTCGCGGAGTCGCTCTCCGCGCGGACCCAACCCGCGTGACCAGCAGCGCCGAGTCCGCCGGATTCGTCCAGCCTGCCTACGGGAGCAGGTCCCTCGGTGATGTGGTGCCCGCGATCGCGGTCGCCCTCGGCCTCAGCGCCGCGATCCCAGGCCCCACTCCGACGGGCCTGGCGCTCCCGCCCGCACCGGCGTACGTCGTTCTCCTCGTCGACGGCCTCGGAGCCGAGCTGCTCGGGCGCTACGCCTACGCCGCGCCGTACCTCTCCGGTTTGCTCGCTGGTCAGCAGGCCGGGACTGCCGGGGTGCCCTCGACGACGGCCACCAGCCTGACCTCGCTGGGGACCGGGTTGACCCCTGGCGTGCACGGTCTGGTCGGCTTCACCTCACGGGTGCCCGGGACCGAACAGCTCCTCAACGCCCTGTTCTGGGACAAGCGCATCGACCCGATGGAGTGGCAGCCGCATCCCACCGCCTTCGCGGACCTGGCGGCCACGGGCGCCGAGGTCACGGTGGTGAACAAGCGTGAGTTCGCGTCGTCGGGGCTGACGGTCGCCGCGCATCGCGGCGGCCAGTTCGTCGGCGCCGACCGCGTCGGCGAGCGGCTCGCCGCGGCGGCTGCCGCGGCGCGAGCCCGGCCGTCCCTCACCTACGTCTACGAGGGTGACCTGGACTGGACCGGCCATCGGTACGGCGTCGCGTCCGAGCAGTGGCTTCAGCAGCTCAGCATGGTCGACGCCGAGGCCGAGCAGCTGCGCGCCGCCCTGCCGTCGGATGCCCGGCTGGTCGTCGTCGCCGACCACGGCATGGTGGACTCGCCGTCCGACGACCGAACCGACGTGGACACCCACCCCGAGCTGCGAGACGGCCTGGTCCTGCTGGGCGGAGAGGCGCGGCTGCGCCACCTCTACTGTGCGCACGGTGCCGTCGCCGACGTGGCCACGACCTGGCGAGAGCACCTCGGCGATCGGGCGCTCGTGCTCACCCGCGAGGAGGCGATCGGGCGGTCCTGGTTCGGCCCGACCGAGCCCCAGGTGCTGCCCCGCCTCGGCGACGTGATCGTCGCCTGCCGAGGCAGCCACGGCGTCTTCTCCAGCGTCGACTTCGGCTATGAGACCACGCTGATCGGCCTGCACGGTTCGCTCACCCCCGACGAGATGCTCATCCCGATCCTGGTCGGCTGAGACCTCCGGGGTCAGCCGAAGGGGAGAGGCTCGGGGGCGAGCGAGACGGCCCGGGCCCTGGCCGCGGTCAGGCCGCGGCGGTGGTGCTGACGGCACAGCACCTCGTAGGCGATCTCGGCGGGGGGTCCGCCGGGCTCGTTCATGTCACCGACCACGATCACCTCGCCGTCGGTCACCATCACGCCGTCCTCGGTGCGAGCGTTGTGGGTGGCGCGCTTGCCGCACCAGCACAGCGCCTCCACCTGGAGCACCTCGGTCCGATCGGCGAGCTCGACCAGGCGAGCGCTCCCGGAGAACAGCCGGGTGCGGAAGTCGGTGAGGATCCCGAAGGCGAACACGTCGATCTGTAGCTCGTCGACGATCTTGGCTAGCTGTTCGACCTGGGCGGCGGTGTAGAACTGCGCCTCGTCGCAGATCAGGTAGTCGATCCTGCGGCCCTGGGTGAGCTCGTCGACCACGTGCCGCCAGAAGTCGAAGTCGGGCGCCACCTCGAGAGCCTCGGCCACCAGACCGAGCCGGCTGGACAAGGTCGCCTCACCCGCCCGGTCGTGGGTGGTGAACATCTGGCCCACCCGGCCACGCTGAGCGTGGTTGTGGTTGGTCTGCAGGGCCAGCGTGCTCTTGCCGGAGTCCATCGTCCCGGTGAAGAAGTGCAGTTCCGCCACGCTGAGGAATCATGCCACCCACCCCCGACCACGCCGTGCCCTACGGTCCTGGGTATGGACCCGTCACCCGTGATCGACGTCGAGGCGCTGGCCGATCAGCTGGCCGACGTGACCGTGCTGGATGTCCGCTATCGGCTGGCCGGCCCCGCTGGGCCGGGGGAGTACGCCGCCGGACACGTCCCGGGTGCGGTGTACGTCGACCTCGACACGGCGCTCGCCGCCCCGCCTGGGTTGGGTGGTCGGCACCCGCTGCCGGACTCGGACGTGTTCTGCGAGGCGATGCGACGGGCCGGTGTGCGCCAGGACAGGCCGGTGGTGACCTACGACGACTTCGGTGGCCTCGCGGCGGCCCGGGCCTGGTGGCTGCTGCGGCACTACGGCCATCGGTCCGTCGCCGTGCTCGACGGTGGCTGGCCCGCGTGGGGGGCCTCTGGCCACCGGGTGGAGACGGGTCCGCCGGCCGAGATCGAGTCCGGTGACTTCAGCGGAGCTCCAGGCGCCATGCCCGTCGTCGACGTGGACGCCGTGACCCAGGTGGGTGTGCTGATGGACGTGCGGGCGCCCGAGCGCTTCCGGGGCGAGGTGGAGCCGATCGACCCGGTCGCCGGCCACATCCCGGGCGCGGTGAACGTGCCGACCGGCCAGACCCTCGACGAACACGGCCTACTCCGCCGGCCCGAGGAGCTGGCCGCACTGTTCGGATCGGTGGGCGCCGTCCCGGGCACCGACGTGGCGACCTACTGCGGGTCCGGGGTCACGGCGGCCCATGCCGTGCTCGCTCTGGAGCTGGCGGGGGTCAGCGCCGCGCTCTACCCCGGGAGCTGGTCGGAGTGGATCACCGACCCGCAGCGACAGGTTAGTCGCTCTTCCCGCCGCCGAACATGATCTCGTCCCAGCTCGGCACCGACGCGCGGCCACGGGTCTTGCGCACCTGGCGACGGTGCGGCCCCTCGGCGAGTTCTGCTTCGGCGGTCTCGGGTTCGACCGCGGCCGCGCCGTCCACCTGAGCTCCCTCGTCGTCGAAGTCGGGCTCCGTGTGTTGGACCGAGGAGTCGTGTGCCGACGCGGAGTTGGGGTTCTGGTGGGCGAAGACCTGGTCCAAGAAGGCCTCGGCGGGCTGTTCGCTGCCGAGCATCGGGTCCAGAGGAGCCTCCTCGGCCGGCGCCTCGGTGACCAGCTCGATCGCGTCGTCGCCCAGCGGCAACTGGTCGTCGGCGACAGCCGTCAGCCGACGCCGCCTCACTGCCGAGAGGTCGTCGGTGAGGTCCTGGGTGGGGGCGTCCGGCAACTCACCGACCAGCCAGCGGGCGTCGTCGTCCTCGGCGACCACGAAGTTGCCGGGGCCGTCGAAGGCGAAGGTGGCGGTGCCGGTGCGGGCCGCGCAGGCATAGACGGCGGTCAGCGTCCAGCGGCCGTCGGCCCGCTTCCAGGAGTCCCAGTCGACCGCGTCGGCGTTGACGTTGTGCTCGCGCAGGGCCGTCTCGGTGGCCTCCCCGAGGGTGCGGGCGCCGGCCTCGCTGGACTTGCGGCGCACCGAGGCCCGCTGGGCGCGCTCGGCCACGTGGGCGCGCTCGGCGAGCACGGGCGCGGCGAACGGCATGATCTTCTCGACCGTCGTCTGGGCGGCCTGGGCGACCACCTCGGGCGTCTCGCCTGCCCGGATGCGGGCCTGGATATCGCGAGGACGGAGGGCGCTTTCCATGTCGATCTCCAACTGGCCGAGGCGGGAGCGGTCACCGCGGAGGGCGGAGCGGAGCGCGGTGTCGACGTCGAGGGTGTGCTCGGTGCCCGCGGCGTCGACGAGAAGCAGACGTGTCTTGTCCGCACTCAGCCCTACCAGCGTGAGGTGCGTCATCGTCGCGGTCTGCTTCCTGACTGTGTCTCCGGTGGCCCGAGCCTACGCCAGCGGTGCAGCCGCCCCGGTGCACCACGACGGCGCGCCGGTGAGCCGATCACGTGTGCGCTTCCCTCAGCACGTGTTTGAGAAGCCCATGGCCCGCTGCGCGACGCCCCGAGGGCGCTCCGCTGCGTTGCGAAGTCTCGCGGACAACCCCTACTGGCGGGACCTCTTAAACACGTACTCAGTGATCGGAGTCGCGGGAGGCGACCTGTGCGGCCAAGGCGGCCAGCACCCCGGCGGCCAGCGGGAGGAGGTACGCCGTCGAGGCGCCGTAGCTGTCGATGAGGACACCGGCCACGGCCGCCCCCGGCGCCACCCCGCCGGCGATCCCCGTGTGCACGATGGACATCCCTTCGGTCAGCCGGCTGCGCGGCACCGTCTGTTGGGTGAGCGAGTTCGTCGCGATCAGGGTGGGCGCGATACTGAAGCCACCGATGAACAGCACCACGGCGAGCACCGGGATCGAGTGGATGAAGGCCAGCGGCGCCATCGCGACCGCCATCGCCATCGCGCCGATGCGCAACCGGTCGCCCGGGCCCAGCCGCCAGCGGACCACGCCCGTCGCGATGCCGGCGATGAGACTGCCGGAGGACCACAGGGCCAGCAGGAAGCCGGACGATCGCTTGATGCCGTGCTCCTCGGCGAACGCGACGGTGACGACCTCGGCCCCCCCGAACAGGGCACCGAGCATCAGGCAGACCACGGCGATCGCGGCCATCGCCCGCCAGGGCATCGGATCGGTCGCGCGGAGCCCTGATCGGGACATATGGGCCGGTGGCTCGGTCCGGCGCTGGCCGGCGAGCAGCAGGGTGCCGACCAGCGCTGCAACAACCGCCGTACCCAACCCGGCCAACGGATGCCACGCGGTGGCGAGGACGGTGACCAGGATCGGGCCGGTGACGAAGACGACCTCGTCTAGCACCGACTCCAAGGCGTAGGCGGTGTGCACCTCGACCGGCACGTCGAGCACATGGGACCAGCGCGCCCGCACACAACCGCCGATCGTCGGCTGGCTGGCTCCTGCCACACCGGCGGCGACATAGGTGACCAGACGAGGCCACTCCTCATAGGCAGACCACGCCATCACCAGCATGCCGGCGGCGAAGACCAGCACCAGCGGGACGAGCACGCGGCTCTGTCCCAATCGGTCCAGGAGGCGGCCCTGGAAGACGGAGAACACCGCGTTGGTGACCAAGAACACCGCGCTGACCGATCCGGCGATCGCATAGGAGCCCGTGGTCGCCGAGACCAGCAAGACGATGCCCAGCCCGACCATCGAGATCGGCAGCCGGGCGACCAGACCGAAGGTGCTGAACGCCAGCGCCCCGGGTCGCCTCAGGACCTGCCGGTACGAGTCGAGCACGAGAAGTCAGCGTAGGCACCGCCACCCGGCACCAGCGAATCGGCACCTCCTACGATGAGACCATGCCCGGCCCGTCCGCTCCGTCCGCCGATGTATGCCCCTACGATGCCCTGTTGCTGGTCTCCTTCGGTGGCCCCGAGGGACCAGACGACGTGGTGCCGTTCCTGGAGAACGTGACCCGGGGAAGAGGCATCCCGCCCGAGCGCCTCGAGCAGGTCGGCGAGCACTACTTCCAGTTCGGCGGCCGGTCACCCATCAACGACTTGAACCGTGACCTTCTCGACGCGATCCGGGCCGATCTGGCCGCCGCCGGGATCGATCTCCCGGTCTATTGGGGCAACCGCAACTGGCATCCGTTCCTCGCCGACTCAATGCGGGAGATGGCCAAGGACGGGGTGCAGCGGGCTGCCTGCTTCGTCACGTCGGCCTACTCGTCCTACTCCTCCTGCCGGCAGTATCGCGAGGACCTCGCGGCCGCGGCCGACGACGTCGCCGACGGTCCGCGACTGGATCGACTGCGCGGCTACTTCAACCACCCGGGCTTCGTCGAGCCGGCTGTCGACGCGACACTGGCGGCCTGGGCCGAGCTCCCCGAGGAGGCCGGGCCGGATGCCCGCTTGGTGTTCGTGACCCACTCGTTGCCGGAGGTGCTCAGCGCGAGCAGCGGGCCCGACGGCGGTGCCTACGTCCGCCAGCACGAAAGCGTCGCGCGGGAGATCGCCGGGCGCGTCTCCCGCGCCGTGGGGCGTCAGGTCGAGAGGTCGCTGGCGTTCTGCTCGCGGTCGGGGCCACCTCAGGTGCCGTGGCTGGAGCCCGACGTCAACGACCACCTCGAGGAGTTGGCCGCCGACGACGCCACTGGTGTGGTGCTGGTGCCGGTCGGGTTCGTCTCCGACCACATGGAGGTGATCTACGACCTCGACACCGAGGCGATGGCCACCGCCGCCAGGCTCGGTCTGCCCGCGGCCCGAGCAGCCACACCGGGCCGGGATCCGCGGTTCGTGGCGCTGGTCCGCGATCTGCTGCTCGAGCGGGCCGCGACCGAGCGTGGCGAGGTGCCGACCCGGGCGGTGGTCGGGGACCTGCCCGCACCGCACGACCTCTGTCCAGCCGGCTGTTGCGCCAACCCGCGCAGCAACCGGCCCGCGTTGGGCGGACTCGACTGATGGGCGGCCCGACGACATCGGCCCCGACGACATCGGCCCCGGCGCCGGCCGAGCTGCTTGAGATCGGGCTCCGCGTCGCCGCGGAGGCCGCAGAGCTGATCACGGTCGAGCGTCGGTCGGCGGTGTCGGTCGCCGACACCAAGACCAGCGCCACCGATGTGGTCACCAGGGTGGACCGAGCTAGTGAGGAGCTGATTCGGTCGCGACTGCTCGAGGCACGCCCCGACGACGGCTTCCTCGGTGAGGAGGGCGGCAACGACACCGGCACGAGTGGAGTGCGGTGGGTCGTCGACCCGATCGACGGCACCGTCAACTTTCTCTACGGTCTGCCCCGTTACGCCGTCTCGGTCGCGGCCGAAGTGGACGGGGAGGCGGTGGCCGGCGTCGTCTGGGACGTGCCGAGCGGGGTCCGCTTCTACGCCACCTTGGGAGGTGGCGCCTTCCGCGACGGGGAGCCGATCGGTGTCCGCGAGCCGACCCCTCTCGCGCACCGCCTGGTGATCACCGGCTTCAGCTATCGCCCCGAGGTGCGCACGATCCAGGCCCAGGCGATCGCGCGGCTGCTGCCCATCGTGCGAGACATACGCCGGATCGGGTCGGCCGCCCTGGACATCTGCCACGTCGCGGAAGGGTCGGCCGACGCCTACGTCGAGGAGGGTCTCAATCCATGGGACCACGCAGCCGCCGGCCTGGTCGCCCGGGAGGCCGGCGCGCGGACGCTGCTCACCACCGGCGCTGGGGGCGGCATGACACTGATGGTGTGTGCTCCCGAGCACGGTTTCGACGAGTTCCTCGCCACGGTCACGGAGCTGGGCTTCCTCGCCGGTCCGACCAGCTGACAGGTTCCTGGGCCGACCCGCCCCGGTGGTGGCACGGCCCCCACGATCGCGGGCTTGACCGGGGGAATACTCTGACCCGGTCGTCCGTTCAGCGACGCGGTGCCGGACTCGGTGTGCATCGGGGGCCGTGATGGTGCACAATCTGGCGCCGGACACCCCTCCACGGCGATTTTCATGACGACGGGCCTGGCTGGCCCGAAGGAAGCGATAGACAACACATGGCGACCGACTACGACGCACCCCGCAAGACCGACGACGAGGCGTCCGAGGAGAGCATCGAAGAGCTCAAGGCGCGCCGTCACGAGAAGAACTCGGGCAAGGTCGACGAGGACGAGGCAGAGGCCGCGGAGTCGTTCGAGCTTCCCGGTGCCGACCTCTCCCACGAGGAGCTCGCCGTCGAGGTCAAGCCTCGTCAAGAAGATGAGTTCACCTGCATGAGCTGCTTCCTGGTCCACCACCGCAGCCAGCTCGCCGACGCGAAGAACCTGATCTGCCGCGACTGCGCCTGACCCAGCGACCGGTCCGCAGCGCAACCAGTCCGCAGCCCGGGCCTCAGGTGGTCGAGGCCTGCTGCTGCTGCTGGTCGTCGTCGCCGACGCCCGGAGGCAGGTGGCCGGTGCTGCGCAGGAAGTAGCTGGCGGCTCGGCGCTGGACGAGCATCCGGGCCAGCGCCACCAGGGTGCCGCTGACCATCGCCCACAACACCGCCTCCCGCGCACTCACTTGTGGGTCGGCCGGGTTCTGGGGCGGCGTCTTGCCGGTGGCGAGCCGCCAGGTCGCGGTGGCGCCCTTTCTGGCCAGGGCAGCGGCGGCCAACGCGGCCGCCACCGAGAAGACCGACCAGATCTTGGAGCTCGACGCCATCAGTCCTCCTGGGTGAGATGAGTCTGGTTCACCCTAACCATCGCCTCGTCCAACGCGCGCGCCAAGGCCTCGGGATGCCGGGTTGCGACCTGCCAGTACGGCGTCGGATCGGCCGGATCGATCAGGTCGACGCGCACGGAGCGCTTGAGGTAGGGGCGCAGCAGCAGGTAGGCCCGCGCGTCGGCGTCGACCCCGGCCAGTCGTCGGCTCGCCTCCGCGTCCAGGGGTGTGCTCGTGCCGAGGTGGATCACCTCGATGCGGGCCGAGCCCGCCTGGAACCACTGTCCGGTGACCCGGACGCGCGCGCCGCCGTAGGAGAAGAAGAACGCCGAGATCAGCGCCGCCACCACGACGGTGACCGCCCAGGCTGCCGCCTCCGGGAGGGAGACGATGGTGGCGAGCCAAGCACTGGCGACCATCATGGTCGCCTGCACCCACCAGCGCAGCGGGACGCTGAGCCGCTCGTCGTACAGCACGCGGACAGCCTAGTAAGGGCCGCCTTGCTCTGAGAGTAGGGTCACCGCCGTGATCACGCCCGAGGAGAGCCCGTCGGTCGATGTCGAGCTGCTCCGGCTCGACCCGGACCTGCCACCGCCGGCCTACGCCCACCCCGGCGACGCCGGTGCCGACCTGCACACTGCCGTCGACGTGACCGTGGCGCCCGGCGAACGGGTGCTGGTCCCGACGGGGGTGGCGATCGCCCTGCCAGCGGGATACGTCGCTCTCGTCCACCCCCGCTCCGGGCTGGCGGCCCGGCATGGTCTGAGCATCGTCAACACGCCGGGCACGGTTGATGCCGGCTATCGAGGTGAGATCAAGGTCCTTCTGGTCAACCTCGACCCGCGCGAGCCGGTGGAGCTGCGACGCGGCGACCGGATCGCCCAGCTGGTCATCCAACGGGTGGAGCAGGCCAGGTTCGTCGCTGTGGACGCCCTGCCGGACTCCCAGCGTGGCCCCGGGGGATACGGTTCTACCGGCGGCTTCGGCCGCCCCGAGTAGTCGCCCGAGCAGCGGGCCATCGCGCCGACGAGGAGTTGTCAGAGTTGTTCCGTCGCAAGCGAGCCAGCGCAGCCGGCCCCGACGATGCCGATGCCGCTGTGTCCGAGGACGGTGGTGGAGGGCCGACGCCCGCGGGCCCCTTCGACATCGAGGAGGTGGGTGACGACGGAGTGGACCGGGTCGACCTCGGCTCGCTCCTGGTGGCACCCGAGCCCCACCGCGAGGTCCGGATCCAGGTCAACGACGCCACCCAGGCCGTCCAGTCGGTCCTGATCGCCGGTGAGGACGGCGCCGTCGAGGTGCGTGCCTTCGCGGCACCGCGGAACGGCGACCTGTGGTCGGAGGCCCGTCGCCAGATCATCGCCGAGGCGGCGCAGCAGGGCGGCACCGCGACCGAGCAGGAGGGCAGATTCGGCACCGAGGTGCTGATCGAGCTGTCGGTGCAGCTCCCGGACGGCAAGCCGGGAATCCAGCACCAACGGCTGGTCGGAGTGAACGGCTCTCGCTGGATGTTGCGCGGCTCCTTCGTCGGCGCTCCCGCGACCGATCCGGAAGCCATCGACGCGTGGAACGAGACCTTGGCGGCCCTGGTCGTCAACCGGGGCGGGCACGCGATGCCCCCGGGTGACGCACTCCCGCTGAGCCTGCCGCCCGACGCCCGCGGCGGCTGAAGTTACCCTTGGCGCATGGGACGGTTGCGAGAGACGCTCAGCTCGTGGGCGAACAGCAGCCAGCAGCATGCCCGCGACATGCGCGAGACTTTCGCCACCTCCGAGCTGGACACCATTGCCGCGGCGCCTGACCGCACCCCGGTGCGGCTGCGCGG
The DNA here is from genome assembly GCF_047602075.1 of Nocardioides sp. Classification (GTDB taxonomy): domain Bacteria; phylum Actinomycetota; class Actinomycetes; order Propionibacteriales; family Nocardioidaceae; genus Nocardioides. Next base: position 1,000,317 of record NZ_JASGIF010000001.1, on the reverse strand, counting down.
CACCCTGCGCACCGTCACCCTGCGTCCGCGCGGGGGCGTGCCGGCGCTCGAGGCGGAGCTGTTCGACGGCTCGGGCGTGATCACCGTGATCTGGCTGGGTCGGCGCCGCATCGGTGGCATCGCACCCGGTCGCTCCCTCCAGGTGTCCGGCCGGATCGGCGTCCACGACGGTGTCCGGATCATGTTCAACCCCCGCTACGAGCTGCTTCCGTGACGGAGGAACCGTCTGCCGCCGACACCGTGGAGGCGCTGGTCCGGCAGCAGTTGTCCGAGGCGCTGGGCGGGCGTCGCGGCATGGTCGAGGCCGCCGTACCGACCCTGCTGTTCACCGCGATCTGGTTGCCGACCAAGAACATCGAGCTGGCCCTAGGTGTCTCCCTGGCCGCCGCACTGGTGTTGTTGGCGGTGCGGCTGGCACAGCGCTCCACCGTCCAGTTCCTGGTCAACGCGCTCATCGGCATCGGCATCGGCTGGCTGTTCGTCCGGCTCGCCGCCCGCGGCGGTGGCTCCGCGGAGGACCAGGCGCTGGCCTTCTTCCTCCCCGGCATCCTCTACAGCGGGGTCTACTCGATCGTCCTCGCGCTGAGCTGCCTGACCCGCTGGCCCTTGGTCGGCTTCATGCTGGGTGGCGTCACCGGTGACACCGTCGGCTGGCGACAGAACCCCCAGGTGGTGCGACTCTGCACCCGGCTCACCTGGGTGCTCGGACTGCCGGGGATGATCGGCGTGCTGCTCCAGGGCCCGGTCTGGCTGGCCGGCACCTCGGGTGCCATCTCCGCCGAGAGCGCGGTGGTGCTGATCAGCGCGCTGCGCTACGGCCTCGGCTGGCCGTTGCGGATCGGTGCCTTCGCGCTGATGACCTGGCTGCTCGCTCGCAACCGCACCCCGCTCACCCTCGAGCCGGGCACCTGAGGTCTCGCCGTCAGTGGTGGCCGGGGGCGAGCACCTTCTCCAACTCGGCCTCGACCTCGGCGGGGGCCACGAACAGCAGCTCGTCGCCGGACTCGACCGGTTGGTCGGCCTCGGGCAGGTAGACCTGGCCGTCGCGCAGGATGGTCACCAGCGCGCAGTTCTCCGGAAAGGGAATCAGGCCGGCCGGCGTGCCGACGTAGGGGGAGTCCTCGGGCAGTGTCATCTCGACCAGGTTGGCGTTGCCCTTGCGGAAGGTGAACAGCCGCACCAGGTCGCCGACGCTGACCGCCTCCTCGACGAGCGCCGACATGATCCGTGGTGTGGACACGCTGACGTCGACGCCCCAGGCCTCGGTGAACAGCCACTCGTTGTTCGGGTGGTTGACCCGGCCGACCGTGCGGGGCACGCCGAACTCGGTCTTCGCGAGCAGCGAGATGACGAGGTTGGCCTTGTCGTCACCGGTTGCAGCGATCACCACGTCGCAGGTGTCCAGCCCCGCCTCGGCGAGGGAGGAGAGCTCGCAGCAGTCGGCCAGCAGCCACTCGCCGTCGGGGACCCGCTCGGGCTTGATCGCCCTCGGGTCCTTGTCGATGAGGAGCACCTGATGTCCGTTGGTGATCAGCTCGCGAGCGACCGAGCGGCCGACCGCGCCGGCTCCAGCGATGGCGACGCGCATCAGCTCTCCTCCGGGCCCTTCTCCAAGGTGGCGTAGGCGTGGGCGGCGTTCTCCTCGCGCATGACGAGGTGCATCATGTCGCCCTCCTGGAGCACTGACTCACGGTCGGGGAGGATGCCCTCTCCGAGCCGGTCGATCCAGGCGATCCGGCTCCGGGTCTGCTCTTGCAGGTGGATGGTCCGCTGCCCGATCCAGGCCTCCGGCACGCCGAGGTGGTCCAGCCGGATGGTGCCGGACGGATCGCGATAGTCGGGCTCGGCGTTGGCCGGCAGCAGCCGCCGGAGCACCTGGTCCGCGGTCCATTTGACGGTGGCGACCGTGGTGATGCCGAGCCGCTGGTAGACCTCGGCACGACCGGGGTCGTAGATCCGCGCCACGACGTTCTGGATCCCGAACGTCTCCCGGGCGACCCGGGCGGCGATGATGTTGGAGTTGTCGCCGCTGGAGACCGCCGCGAAGGCGTCGGCTCGGCGGATGCCGGACTTCTCCAACACTTCCTGGTCGAAGCCGTAGCCGGTCACCTTGTCGCCGTTGAAGCCCGGCCCCAGCCGCCGGAACGACTCCGGGTCGCTGTCGATGATCGACACGGTGTGATTGCGGTCCTCGAGGCTTCGGGCGAGCGTGGAACCGACCCGACCGCAGCCCATGATCACGACGTGCACGATGAAACGGTATCCCAGGATGGCCCGTCGTCGTCGGTCAGGCGGTGGGTTGGACTAGCCTCTCGTTCGTGGGCATCGGAGACGTCTCGAAGAGACTTCTGCTCGGCCGCAAGCTCCGTAGCTCGCAGCTGGGCGAGACGCTGCTGCCCAAGCGGATCGCACTGCCGGTCTTCGCCAGCGACGCTTTGTCGTCGGTGGCCTATGCCCCGGACGAGGTCTTCATCATGCTGTCGGCGGCCGGAGTGGCCACCTACACGTTCAGTTGGAAGATCGGCATCCTGGTGGCCATCGTCATGCTGACCGTCGTGGCGTCGTACCGACAGAACGTGCACGCCTACCCCAGCGGCGGCGGCGACTACGAAGTCGCCACCGTGAATCTCGGTCCGACCGCCGGCGTCACAGTCGCCAGCGCACTGCTCGTCGACTACGTGCTGACCGTCGCGGTGTCGGTCTCCTCCGGGGTGGCCAACGCCGCCGCGGCCATCCCGATCATCCACGGCCATCGGACCTTGGTCGCGGTCCTCCTGGTCGCCCTGCTCGCCGCGGCGAACCTGCGCGGCGTGCGCGAGTCGGGGGCGCTTTTCGCCGTGCCGACCTACGGCTTCATGATCGCCGTGATGGGGATGGCGGCATTCGGCCTGGTCCGCGGCCTGACCGGTGACCTACCGCAGGCCGAGAGTGCCGACTACCACATCGCGGCGGAGCCGGGCTTCAGCGGAGACCTGACGACCATCGCGCTGGTCTTCTTGCTGGCGCGCGCCTTCTCGTCCGGATGCGCTGCGCTGACCGGCGTCGAGGCGATCTCGAACGGCGTCCCTGCCTTCCGCAAACCCAAGAGCAGGAACGCCGCCACGACGCTGTTGCTGCTGGGCACCATCTCCATCACCATGCTGCTCAGCATCATCGTGCTCGCCGACAAGATGAATCTGCGGTACGTCGATCCGACCGACCCGGACTCCGCCGGTCGGCTCACCGACGCAGCGGGACACCCGATCGACCCGGGCAGCCAGCACACGGTGATTGCCCAGCTGTCCCGGGCGATCTTCGACCATTTCGACCTCGGCTTCTACTTCGTGATCGCGATGACCGGGATCATCTTGATTCTGGCGGCGAACACCGCCTTCAACGGCTTCCCGGTGCTGGCCTCGATCCTGGCCCGGGACGGCTATGCCCCTCGGCAGCTCGGCAGCAGGGGCGACCGGCTCGCCTACTCCAACGGCATCGTGTTCTTGGCCTTCATCGCGATCGTGCTGATCATCGCCTTCCATGCCCAGACCACCCGGCTGATCCAGCTCTACATCGTCGGTGTCTTCGTGTCGTTCAACCTCAGTCAGCTCGGCATGATCCGACACTGGACGCGCAACCTGCGTTCGGAGACCGATCCGGCGACGCGGCGCCGGATGATGCGCAGCCGGGCGATCAACACCTTCGGGCTGGGCATGACGGCGGCAGTGTTCGTGGTGGTGCTGTTCACCAAGTTCCTCGCCGGCGCCTGGATCGCGATCTTGGCCATGGTGGTCTTCTTCGGCCTGATGAAGGCGGTGCGTCGGCACTACGACTCCGTCGAGGCCGAGCTTGCCGCGGACGACCAGGACAAGGTGCTGCCGACCCGGGTGCACGCGATCGTGCTGACCTCCAAGCTGCACAAGCCCACACTGCGTGCGCTGGCCTTCGCCAAGGCCACCCGGCCGAACGCGCTGGAGGCCGTCTACGTCAGCACCGACCCGGTCGCGACCGACCGGCTGTTGGAGGAGTGGGACGAGCGCCGGATCGACGTCCCGCTCAAGGTGCTGCACTCGCCCTATCGGGAGGTGGTCAGGCCGATCGTCGACTACTGTGCGGAGATCCGCAAGGCCAATCCCCGCGGAGTCGTGGCGGTCTATGTCCCGGAGTACGTGGTCGGCAAGTGGTGGGAGCAGCTCCTGCACAACCAGACCGCGCTGCGACTCAAGACTCGTCTGCTGTTCGCTCCCGGTGTGATGATGACCTCGGTGCCCTACCAGCTGCGTTCGTCGCTGGAGAGATCCCACGAGATGTCCTCCGATGCGTGGAACCATGCCCTAGACCTACGGATGGGTCAGGTGCGTTCCGACAGCAGCACCCAGGTGCAACGCCACAGCAGGCAGGACTGACCTCCGGTGGGCAGGAGGTCGCCGCGGTCCCGAGTGGCTCGCGGCCGGTCGATGGTGGGTGAGCGTTTCACCGTGGACGCCGGACCGATCGCCCACGGTGGCTCCTGCGTCGCCCGGGTCGGCGAGGCCGGCGGACGAGTGGTCTTCACTCGACATGCCCTGCCCGGCGAGCGGGTCGTCGTCGAGATCACCGAGGGCACCGAGGGCGACCGATTCTGGCGCGGCGATGCCGTCGAGGTGCTCGTCCCCTCCTCGGACCGGGTCTCGCCGCCGTGTCTGGTGGCCGGCCCCGGTGGCTGTGGTGGCTGCGACTTTCAGCACGTCTCGCTGCCCGCCCAACGACGGCTGAAGGCGGAGGTGGTCAGTGAGCAGTTGCGCCGCCTGGCCGGGTTGGACGTAGCCGTCGAGGTCGAGGCGGCCGCGCTGGAGGACACCGGCCTGCGCTGGCGGACCCGGGTCCGCTACGCGTCGACACCCGATGGTCGCCGCGGCATGCGCCGCTATCGCTCGCACGAGGTGATCCCCGTGGAGGACTGTCTCCTCGCGCGCCAGGATGCTCGGGAGCCCGGCCTGGGCGAGGTGGTCGAGCGAGTGGCTACCGCGATGGGTGAGCACGATTTCACCGTCGCGGCCGACGGATTCTGGCAGGTCCACCCGGCTGCCCCGGCCGTGCTCGTCGAGGCCGTGTTGGATCAGCTTCGGCCGAGGGCGGGGGAGCGGGCGGTGGATCTCTACGCCGGCGTTGGCCTGTTCAGCGCCTTTCTGGCCGACCGGCTCGGCGAGGACGGTTCGGTGCTGGCGGTCGAGGCGGATCGGACCGCCGCGCGACATGCTGCCGCCAACCTCGCTGGCCGGGCGGGCTGCAACGTCGTCTGCGCACCGGCGGCTCGCGCCGAGGTGGACGGTCTGGTCGATCTGGTGGTGCTCGACCCGCCACGCGAGGGCGCCCGCCGCGCCGTTGTCGAGAGGGTCTGCGCGTGGCGACCGCGCGCGGCGTCGTACGTCGCCTGCGACCCGGCCGCGCTCGCCCGCGACCTGGCCATCTTCGCCGAGCACGGCTATCGACTCACCGCGCTGCGCGTCTTCGACCTCTTCCCGATGACGCACCACGTCGAATGCGTGGCCCTGTTGACGAAAAGTGGCTCTGACCTGCGATGATGCGATTCGACTCTCGTTGTTGAACCTCGCGAAACTGGGCCTGAGGGCTCACTTTGGGCTCGCTTTGAGTTTGAGACCGGCCCTGACAGCGGACCTGACGACCCCCGGGGAACGCGAAGAACGGCCCATGGGCCACCGCGCAATGCGAAGTGGGCTACGGGGCCACTCGGAGATTCGGAAGGGCTCTCAGAGCCCGATAGCGGAGTCGTCCGGGGGATCGCTCCGGGGAGCCAGCCGCTCGGTCGCAGCCCGGTAGTCCGGCACTACCAGCCGGCGGTTGATGTAGTGCCGCTCGGTGACGGTCTTGGACGTCTGGCCCAGCTGGTCCTTTGCGGCTTCGGCGTCGTAGACCTCGTCGATCTCGGTCGCCACCGTCCGACGGAAGGAGCGGGGCCAGACGTCGCGGAGCGCGTCGATGTCGGCGTACTCGTCGAGCTAGCGGATGTGCCACAGCCGACTCTGGACGTTGCCGGGAAAGGAGTCCGACCCGGTGTGACGACTACCTGCTGCTCGAGACCTACGCGCCCACGTGCCTCGCCATAGAGTTCGGCATCGACAGCATAGATCTCGGAGCAGGCCACCTCGAACCGAAGGTCAGTCGCGGTGCCACGCTCGAAGAGCGTTTCCATCTCGCGTGGCGAGGGCACCGGGTCGAGGCTGAGCGGGCCACCGAACTCGTCGACAACGGTGACCCGTTCGCCCCGGCCTGGAAGGTCTTTCGCGAGTGGGTCTCGATCTCGCCGCGAACAGCGACCGACGGGCGACCCTGCTCGCTGAGGCGGTTGAGTTCGCACGCCGGGGAGTCGCGACGTCTTCACCGAGAAGCAGCTACTCCAAGGTGTCTCGGCAGCCGTACCAGCCGAACATCGGCATGACGAGACTCGTAAACATCAGCACGGAGAAGCTGGGCGACATCGCCCCAAGTCACGGGGGTGTTCGCGGATGCATGGCGGTACATCGACGGACATTCCCAGGTCGAAAGCGAACACCGACCACATCACTGTCACGCCCGCTGGCATGTGGGTCATCGACGCCAAGCGATACAAGGGCAAGCCCGAGTTGCGCATCGAGGGCGGCATCCTGCGCCCGAGGGTCGAGAAGGTGCTGGTTGGTCGTCGCAACTGCACCAAGCTCGTCGATGGTGTCCTCAAGCAGGTCGACCTTGTCAGGAACTCGTCGGCGATGTCCTGGTGACCGGTTCCGTCGGAGCAGGTCGAGGTCCTACGAGTCTGGCGAACGCCCGTTCCAGGAGGCTAGTTGGAGGGCGGTGGTGGTAGGAGATGTCCATGACGCCCGCTCACATCCCCATCGCGAGTCGAGTCGTGCCCCGCTCAGTCGTCGCCTGGCGAGGAGCGAACGAGTACGCTCCGCGATCTGTCGACAGGGTCTTCGACGCTTCCCACTCGCGCGGGTGCATCGCGCTCTGGACAGCGGCGGCGACGAGGTTGGCAAGGGCGTAGGGCTTGCCCTCGGGCACCTGGTCGAGGGCGCACCATGCGAGCGCGCCGTGTCCGCCCAACCAGCTCGCGAACCCGAGGAGGGAGGCTGGCGCGGCTCGAACGTCGTCGGGTGCCCGCTTGGTCATGTCGAGCCACAGGCGGTCGCGTGTCGGCGTGGACTCGACGGCCACGAGGAGACGGGCCGCGTCGGCGTCGGAAAGCCGGACGCCGTCGCGCTGGAACCGCTGCATCCGGGCGAGTGCCCAGCGGCCCTCGGCCGTGGCCGTGTTGGTGCGGGCGGTCTCGCGCGTTCCGGGGAGCAGCGCCGCAACGGGTTCGTGGTCGCCGACAAGCGACTCGGCCAGCGATTCGCGGCTCGCGGCCGGTTGGGCGCGCCCGCTGAGCACGGTCGCGGCGGCGATGGTCTCGCGGGCGGCGTCGGTGCGCAGCCCCATGTCGCCGGTGTCGAGATCGGCCCAGCGGGCGGCGTCGGCCCACAGCAGGATCGGCGTACCGATGCCGATGTCGCCGAGCCGGGTGGCGAAGTCTTGGCCGACGACGTTGGCCTGCTCGCGGTCAGCGCTCAGGCAGACGATGGCGACGTTGCAGCCGGGCTGGGCATAGCGCCGGAAGGCATCGCTGATGGAGCGCCAGACGACTTCGCGGTCCCGGGCGGTCGCGGGAATGTCGACACGAGCCACCGGGAGGTCGGATCGCAGAGGGAGGAACACGATCGACTCTTCAGGAAGCCGAGCAAGTGCGGGATGACCGCGACGAGTTCGTCGGGGGAGTGGATGGAGAGTGTCATGCACAGCAGGTGTGCACGCTGCACCGTCCGACGGTGCGGTGCCGGTTACTGCCAGTCGCTTGCTGGGTCGAAGTTCAGCGCGGGGTCCTGAACTTCATGGAGCAGGCGAGCGACTTGGAGCTGATCGCCGACCCAGCGGCAGATCAGGACATGCCTTGGCTTTCGCACCCGGCCGCCCGGACTGCGCATGACGCTCTGGGCGAGGTGCCAACTGAGGACGTCGCCGGGCAACTCGGCTCGTTTCTTGAATCCGAGGGCATTGGGGTCATGAGCAGCGTGCGCGATGGCGGCGGCGATCAGCGCTGAGTATCGGGCTTCCGCGGCGGCGCCGAAGTTCTCGAAGGACCACTCCAGCGCGTGTGCGATGTCGTTCTGGGCAGAGCCCGAGATGTGAGGCTCGGGCTTCACTGCCTCGGCGTGCTCGGGGAGAGACGTGGGCTCAGCCCGTTGATGAAGGAAGGGAGGTCCTCAACCGCGACCGCAGTGAATCGACCGTTGTCCAGGTCATCGAGCCCGGTCTGAACTGCCTCGCGGAACGCCTCGACCTTGGCGTCCTGTGCCCGCTGGTCCGCTTCCATCTTCCGGAGTGCGAAGTCCACGACTTCGGCCGCGTCCTTAGCTTCGCCGCTCTCGACGACAGCAGCGACGTACTCGCGACCGTGGTCGCTGAGCGGGACGTTCTGCGTGGTCATAGGGGCACCTCCTGAGTCGATTCTAGCGCCGAAGGGGCGGGAGGGCGGGGCACTGCGCGGTTCACGCAGCGGTTCAGCTCTGCTGCGAACGGAGCGATCGCGCCGAGCACTCAGTCAGTCGGTGGCTTCTGACGCCGCTGATGAGGCTTCCGCCAGGAGCGCGTCCAAGACTTCGATGAGGTTTGGTACGTCCTCGGTCGCCGCTACCCACACCTGGTGGGGGTCGACCTCGGCGTAACCGTGAATCAGCACGTTGCGCATTCCGATGACCTTGTGGACATGAGGAATGCGTTCGGCGGTCACAGGGTCGGCCTTACGGAGTTTGTTCAGTGCCTCTCCGGCGACTTCGAGCTTGCGCTCCACTGCCGCTTGCAGCAAAGACCCAGAGAGTTTGATCCGCCATGAACGCGTGGACCGACTTGGCCGCATCCAGTGCGTCCCAAAGAAACGCTGGCGCTTCAGGCCGCATAGAGATCCTCGGCGCTGGCGTAAGCAGACCTCGCGAAGAACGGGTTGCGGATGGCGCTCTCCTCGACGAGATCCACCGAGCGTCCGGTGATCTCCTCAAGTGCATCCTTGAAGTCGAAGTAGGCGTGGAAGTGGTTCGGAACATCCGGGGAGAAGGTCACCAGGAAGTCCAAGTCGCTGGAACTTGGGTCGAAGCGGTCCGAGGTCGCGGAGCCGAAGATGCGCAGGCGCAGCACGCCATGCTCGACGCAGGCGTGCGCAATCGCCTCGCGGTCAAGTAGGAGCAGCGCATTCATGGTTCAAGACTACCCGTCTCTTCCGTGGCGTCCTTGATCGTGAGCTTCAGCGACCTCCCGCCGCGGTACCCCTCGTTCGGGGAACAGACGTTGTAGTCGCAGGCTCAGTCGAGGTGGTAGCGGGCGCGGGCCCTCGCAATCAGGTCAGAGGAGTCGATCTCTCCAGCGACATAGGCGGCCGAATCCGAAACGGCTGCCTCGGAGACGGTGAGTCCTTCCATCTCGGCGCTGTGGATCGCCTCGCCGACCACCCGTGCACGCTTGTCGCGAGCGGCTGCCAACTCGGCCTTGGCGAGGGTGATCGCCTCGTCCTCGGAGATGTCCTCGCCGGTGCGGTAGGACGCCAGCGTCCCGGCCAATCCAGCGTCGCTCGGTGCGCTCTGCTCTTCAGGCCGGGTCATGCGTCACCTCCTCACGTTCGTGTCCGTCGCGCTTCAGCCTACGTTGGGGGAGCGAGGTCTCGACCTGGTTCTGTGTTCGTTTGCGGCCGTCGGCGACTGCTGACAGGAGGGCTCGGAATGGGCTCGCTTTGATTCGCAAGCCCCCGCAAACAGCGACCGACGAGCGCAGTGCCTGAAATCGGCATCGTCGCAGGTCAGCGGCCGTTTTCGCCCGCCGATCGCAGCCGATCGCAGCCGAACGCAAACACCTGCAATCACGCGTAACGTCGCCGGTGTGTTCCCGATGACGCACCACGTCGAATGCGTCGCTTTGCTGACGAGAACCGACGAGAAGGAGGACGGGCCCACGTGAGCGACGCTTCCGCCCGAGGACCCCGCTGGTGGGTCACGACCTGCGACAGCGACGAGCCGCTTGCAGCGGCCAGTCTTCTAACCAGTACCGGCATCACTACGGTGAGCCCCCAGAAGCAGATGGGCGCGCTGTCGGCTGGCTGACCGAGATGGTCCGGTCGAACGCGCTCACGCTCTACGCGGCGCGGGTGGACTCAGTTGCGGATGCGCCTCCAGTCGGGCTGGCGACCAGCCACACGATCCCTGCATCCTTGACAATGGGGCAGGTCTGGCAGTTGCGCGACCTCTATGTAGTCCCCGAGGCCCGTCACCAGGGTGCGGGAGTCGCCCTCGTCAATGCGGTGCGCCATGCAGCTATCGCCGCTGGCACCACACGACTTTCGCTCGTGACTGAACCGGACAACCACGTTGCTCTCGACCTTTACCGGAAGCTTGGATTCAAGCCTGTCGAGGATCTGGCATCGCTCAGCCGCGATCTCCGAAAGTGAGGCAGGGTAGCGGTCGGCGGCGTCCCTCGGTGCCGACCATCAGCGTTGCCAGTGGCGATCGCGCAGCCCACGGCGCAGGCGCTCTCGTCGTCCAAGCGCGCTTCACAGCGCACGCATACGACGCCTCGGAACAACACGCCCGGCTGGTCGGAGTCGGCGGGGCGAGAGCGTTCGCGTCCAGGAACAGGACGGCGGGCTCACTCACCGAACAACTCGGCCTCAATGTCAGGAGCACTGGCCTCAGCCATTCGGCGCATCAGTTCGTGGTTGTACCGCTCGAACTCGGCCAAGGGGATTCGGTGATGGGTGCCGACCTTCGTTGCCGCACAATCACCGTTGGCGATCCTGCGCAGCACCGTCGACCGCGACATGCCCAGTCGCTTGGCGACCTCGGCAGGAGATGCGCAATGCTCTGTGCATGGAGAGTTGGTCGCAACCCTGTCTTCGGCCAGATTCTCGACCTACCTGGCGGCTGCTGACGGCGATCCTGCGCTCGGTCTGGAGTTGTACGCCATGCATGCATGCATGCATGCGAGCATGCGTTGCGAGCGCACTGATGCTGCCAGCCCACTTCGTGGCTTGCCAGCGCACTCGCCTCGCAGCGCTCGCGACGGCGGCATTGATCAGCGCTTCCCTCATGAGGCGAGCAGGGCTCACGCATCGGATCGCCGACGCACCTGGGTAAGACCGAGCAGGAGGAGTACGGCGGCCGCCACAGCCGAGCCCGCGCGGAAGCTGAGCGCGTGGGCGATGACGCCGACAGCGATCGCGCCGAGGCCCACACCGCCGTCGAGGCCGACGTTCCAGGCGGCGCTCGCGACTTGTCGCCGTGCGGGGTCTGCGACCAGGAGAGCACCGAGCAGCGTGAGCGTCTGCAGCGCCCCGAAGCCGGCCGCCACCGCGGCAATGGACACGTACTGCAGCGGCACGGATCCAGCGGGGGCGAAGACGAGCGCACCGAGAACGAGGCCGACGAGAGTGCACCCGATGGCCATGGCGGTGAGGCGGGCGGAGCCCTCCGAACGGGCCAACCGGCCGACGCCCCACCGACCAAGGGCATTGCCCACCCCCCAGACTCCGAGACCCGCGGAGGCGACGGCGGCGGAGACGGCGAACGAACCGACGAACGTCGGCAGCCAGCCTGCGCAGAGACCGGCCGCGAACACCAGCACCGTCGCGGCGCGCAGGCGACGGTCGGTCCGGACCAGAGCCACGGGTCCGAACGCAGGCACCCCCGAGGCGCGCACCGGGTTCGGGTCCTGATCGATACCCAGCCGAGGGGTGAACAGGAGACCCACCAGCGCGGCACTGCCCATCGCGAACGCGACACCGTAGCCAAATGACTCGACGAGCACCATACCGAGCGGCACGAAGATCAGGTTCGGCACGGTGATCGACAGGCTGTAGAAGCCGGCGGACCTGGCCAGCCCGCCCGGCGGCGCCACCCGGGCCAGAGCTGCGCTGCCGACGACGGCCGAGAGCCCCAGTCCAAGGCCCCGAGCACCGCTGAGGGGCAGCACCCATGCCAACGAGTCCGACACGACGAACAGCGGGCTAGGCACCGCCATCAGCAAGAGGCCCAGTTCGAGGGCACGCCGGCTTGAGATGCGCCGTACGACGGCCGGGGCGAGGGCCGCGGCGACCACGGTGGTCAGCATCAGTACGCCGGTCACGAGTCCAGAGCCCACCGCACCATGCGCGCCGGCCACCCACAGCGGTGCCACCGCGAGCAGCAGGCACAGTCCGCTCACGTAGCTGGCGGTCACAAGCGTCAGCGCCACGAGGCCGCGGGTGAGATGGGACTGCCTTCGGATGGCCGTGGGCACGCCGCCGTCAGGCTCACGCATCATGCACGCCTCCGACCCGCGCCCCGCGCACGAGCTGTGAACGCCAGATCAGGCAGGGTTGAGGATGTCTCGCACAATCTGGGAGTCGTGGGCGATGTGTTCTTGCAGCAGCGTCCGGGCGAGGTCGCCGTCACCGGCCTTGATGGCTGCGGCCAGCGGTCGATGATCCACATGCTCGTCCCGATCGACAGGCGTGATTCGCTCCAGGGCCAGATACCACATCCGCAACCCGAGGTTGAAGTAGTGGTCGAGTGTGTTCTGAAGATGCCGGTTGCGCACCATCGCAAACACCATCCGGTGCACGGTGGCGTCACCGTCCACCTCTGCGCCGAATGTGGCCGCGGCGAAGGACATCTCGGCCAGGTTTTGTAGTTGCTCGCGTTGTTCTCTAGACGCCCGCAGCGCCGCCAACCGCGCGGCCATGCCTTCGAGCTTCGAGTCGCACCTCGGTGATCGCACCCAGATCCTCTAGACGAACCTCGGTCGCGAAGGTGCCCCGCCGCGGATAGACCGTAACCAGTCCGTCGGTCTCCAGCCGGTTGAGGGCTGAACGCACGGGCTGACGGCCGACCTCGAACTCTTCGGCGATCCGCTTCTCGTTGAGCGGTTCGCCCGGGGCGATCTCCAATCGGACGAGCTTGGGAAGGAGGCGGCCGTACACCTCGTTGACCAGCAGCGGCCGACCTGTGGAGTATCGCCCTCGCCGACTCCCGTCCATGCGTGGTCCCCCTCCCCTTGGTCGTTGGCTGGCCCCCGCAGAGTGTTGCTCACCTTAGAGGCTCTTGCCGTGGGGCCCTCGGCCGGGGCGCGCCCGCTATTCCTCACAGCCGACCGGCCTCCAGCACGCGCCGAAGGAAGCTGCGGGTCGCCTCTTCCTGCGGATTCTCGAAGATCTGTTCGGGCGGGCCGGACTCCACGATCCGGGCCTGGTGCAGGAAGCAGATGCGATCGGAGATCTCTCGAGCGAACCCCATCTCGTGGGTCGCCAGGAGCATGGTCATGCCCTCGGCGGCCAACTCGCGCACCATGTCGAGGACCTCCATGACCAACTCGGGATCCAGCGCTGAAGTAATCTCGTCCAGGAGGAGAGCTTGCGGTCGCATGAGCAGAGCACGGGCGATGGCTACCCGCTGCTGCTGGCCCCCCGAGAGCTGATCCGGGTAGGCATCCGACTTCTGGAGGAGCCCGATGCGGCTCAACATGTCGCGCGCGTCGCTCTCAGCCTCCTCTCGACTGAGAGTCCCCGTAGAGATGGGGGCCGCGACACAGTTCTTCAGCACCGACATGTGGGGGAAGAGGTTGTAGCTCTGGAAGACCATCCCGACCTTGCGCCGCAGATCGACAAGGTTCACCCCGGCACCCGAGACGAGGTCGCGCTCGACCAGAACCTCACCGCTCTGAATCTCCTCAAGCCCGTTGGTGACGCGAAGGAGGGTCGACTTCCCCGACCCCGATGCGCCAATCAGGGTGATCACCTCATGGCGGTCCACTTCGAGCGTCACCTCGTCCAGGACGGTGTGCGCGCCGTACCGCTTGGTGACCTTGTGGTACTCGATGAACGTGGTCACATCACCCTCCCAAGTCTGCGGTCCTGTCGCGAGACCAGATAGTCGACTAGCCGCGTCTGCGGGATTGTGAGCACGACGAACAGCACGCACACCACCGTGACCGACGAAAGGTTGAAGTAGTTGGCCGAGTAGATCTTGGCCTGGGTGAAGGCATCCATGACGCCGACCACGTAGACCAGTGCGGTGTCCTTCTGTAAACCGATGAAGACGCTCAGCATCGGCGCCGCGATCGTGCGAACGACCTGGGGCAACACCACCATCCGCATCGTGGCGGCGGGAGTGAGCCCCAGCGAGAGAGCAGCCGACCGTTGGCTGCGGTGAACTGCCTCGATCCCGGCGCGGAACTGCTCGGCCTGGTAGGCCGCATAGGTCATCGTCAACGCGACGATCGCGTAAAGCGTCGGACTCTGCTCGGAGAGCACAGGGATCTCGGTGAGAGGGATGCCGAAGCAGACCAGGTAGATGACCACGATCGCCGGAAGCCCACGAAAGACGTCGATGTAGGTGACGGCCAGGAATCGCAGCGGCCGAGAGGACGTGCCACGCATTTGGCGAACCAGTGCGAGCAACAGCCCCAGCGCCAGCGACATCACCTCGGCGCCAACGGCGATCAGGATGTTGATCCTGAGCGCCTTGGTGATGTCGGCCACGCTGGCCTTCATCAGTTCCCCCTGCAAGAAGGTGGACCGGACCGCTCCGTCGTTGGTGGTGATGAATACGCCAATCGCGAGCAGAACCAAGAAGAAGCCGCCTAGCCCGACGGCCACGAGCGAGGCATGTCTCGACGTGGCTGCGGCGTGGCGGGCGGCCACCCAAGCACAGGCCCGCCACTCCGCATTGCACCGACTCCGCTCGATGACCGCGCGGCCACACGAGACCACCGCTGCCACGATGCCGCAGAGCCCGATCAGAGCCAGGATGATCCGCATCCCCGACTGACCGGCGGACGCCTGGACAGCCACGACGGCCAGGGCGACCATCACCAGCGACACCAGCACGCCACCGGCCAGCAGGCCGTCGGTCGGCAGGGGGCGGGCAGGCGCGAAGCCCTGGCTCGCCTCTTCCGTGATCAGCAGACCCGTCGGGGCAACGGGCTCGCTTTCGGCCCGGTCGGGGGTGAGGTCGCCGCTCACGACTACCCAGCCGTCCAGACTGGCAGGTCGTTGGGGTCGCCGCCGAGAAGCGGGTTGAGCCACTTGCCGAGGATGTCGTCCAAGGTGCCGTCGCTCTTCATATCGTCGACGATGGTCGAGACGATCTCGGTGTTCTCCGAACCCTTCGGGAGCAGGGGCGCGACCTTGCTGCCGGTCTTGTACTGGGCGATGACGTCGATCTTGCCGCCGGACTTCGTGGCCCACGGCATCACCGTCGTCGTGTCGTTGAGTGCCACGTCGATCTGGCCCGCCAGGAGTGCGTTGAACATGTCGTCGTTGTTCTGGAACGTGCTCGGCGTCTGCGACGGCTTGATCTCGTCGTTGACGAGCGCCTCCTGCCGGGAGCCGGCCAATACGCCGATCTTGGCGTCCGCCATGTCGTCCTCGGCGATAGACTCTCCGCTCTTGATCGCGACCCCGGTCTCCACCGACATGTACGGCGTCGCGAAGTCGACGACCTCCTCGCGCTCTGGGGTCACGATGATGTCCCATAGGGAGAGGTCGAAGTCCTGGGTCTTGGCCGTCACCAACGCCTCGAACGACGTCGTCTTCAGCGCGATCTTGGACAGTCCACCGCGGTTGGCGATCTCCGCTGCCAAGCAGTAGAGGTAGCCGCCGTCGACTGTCTCCGGCGTCTCACCGTCGTAGGCGCCGGGAGAGGGCAGCGGTACCGCCACGGTCAGCACGCCGTCCGTGATGGGCTTCAGTTCGTGCACGGTCGGTGAGTCGGTGACCTCGCACTTGCCGAAGTTGCCTCCCTCGGCGGACTCCGAGGAACTCGAGGACTCTGACCCCGAACATCCGGAGAGAGCGAGGCCGACAACAAGGAACAGACTGCCGATTGCCGTTCCGGGACGGCGGGTGAAGAACCGATGAGTGGGTGTGGACATGACGCCTCCTGAGGGCGGTGGGAGCCGGGATCAGGCCAACGACGCGACGATCGTCGGCGTGCCGTTCTCGCGAGTGGCGTGGAAGTCACCGATCGTGAACTCCGCGCCGAGGGTCTCGAGGATCTCGAGTTGCTGGTCGCCGGCGACGATCTCGTTGCCGAGCTTGACGATCGCCGTCCCGCGCCGGACCTCCTTGAGTTCGAAGTCCTTGGCGGTGTTGCGGCTGATGATGTCGAAGGAGTCGAAGCCAGGCCCATTGACCTGAGGGACCGCGCGAACCTGGAGGTGTGGGTACACCGAGAAGCCCTTCCAGGCCTCCCCGGTCACGGCCTCGTCGAAGCGCACCTCGACCTCGAACATCGTCTCGCCCTCCAAGGTCACCCGACCCGAGACGCCGTTGTCTTCCTCGTCGAGCGCGATCAACGCGAAGTGCTTGGGGTAGCCCCACAGTTCGCGTCCGGCGGCCACGGTCGTGTGCTTGTCCTCCCACTCGTAGTAGTAGTTGCCACCCACGACCTCGCCGTACTTGACGGACAAGATGATCGCCGCGTCGTAGTAGGTCGTCGTCGAGTTGTTGCCGAAGTCGGCGATCGACACGACGAACCTGTCATCGGCGAGCTCGAACGGCGTCGGCTCAAGGAGCTTCTCGAGCTGATCACGACGACCTCGGCAATAGACCGACAGGCTACGCAAGTCGGGGCAGTCGTAGGTGTGGTCCCCGGAGCCGTAGCCCAGGAACTCGAAGAACGAGCTGATGTCGTAGTCCTTCATGTGCATCCTTTGTAGTGGTTTGACGTACAACTGACATGTTAGTCATCGCATTAGGGGCATGTCTAGAGCGGCACTTCCGGTCTTCACCGACTTCGAGGTTGAGCAGGCGCGCGTCCGAGGGGGACAACTCCGCGGCAACCTCGGTCGGCGCGCCGAGCAGGAAGTCCATGGCCGCACCGGGCGGCATCGTCGGAGAACCTCGCGTCAGCGAACGCTGGGCCGGCATCGAGTCGGCGACCGGATAGCGCACCCTCGGTTTGGCGCGGTCGCTCCAGGTCAGGTATCTTGATATCAAGAGAGTTTGGCCCGGGTTCCACCGGTGTGGTGCCCGACGGCAAGATGGAGCGTGAGCTTTGCCGGACCCGAGGAGGACCCGATGACCATCCAGGACAGTTTCGGCGCCAGGACCACCCTCGAGGTCGGTGAGCAGAGCCTACGACTACTTCCGGCTGGACGCGGTCGCCGGCGAAGGGCTCGACGTCGCGTCCTTGCCCTACTCCTTGAAGGTGCTGCTGGAGAACCTGCTCCGCACCGAGGACGGCGCGGACATCACGGCCGACGACATCCGCGCGCTGGCCGGCTGGGACGAGACCGCCGAGCCGGACAAGGAGATCCAGTTCACCCCGGCCCGGGTGATCATGCAGGACTTCACCGGTGTGCCGTGCGTGGTCGACCTCGCCACCATGCGCGAGGCGATGGCCGACCTCGGCGGTGATCCGTCGAAGATCAACCCGCTCGCGCCCGCCGAGATGGTCATCGACCACTCGGTGATCGCCGACGTCTTCGGCACCCCGGAGGCGTTCGAGCGCAACGTCGAGATCGAGTACGAACGCAACCGTGAGCGCTACCAGTTCCTGCGCTGGGGCCAGGGCGCTTTCGACGACTTCAAGGTCGTCCCGCCCGGCACCGGGATCGTGCACCAGGTCAACATCGAGCACCTGGCTCGGGTGGTCTTCACCCGCGACGGCGTCGCCTATCCGGACACCTGTGTCGGCACCGACAGCCACACCACCATGGTCAACGGCATCGGCGTGGTCGGCTGGGGCGTGGGCGGCATCGAGGCGGAGGCCGCCATGCTCGGTCAGCCGGTCAGCATGCTCATTCCGCGCGTGGTGGGCTTCAAGCTCTCCGGCGAGCTGCCCGAGGGCTCGACCGCCACCGACCTGGTCCTCACCATCACCGAGATGCTGCGCCAGCATGGTGTGGTCGGGAAGTTCGTGGAGTTCTACGGCGACGGCGTGGGCGCGCTGCCGCTGGCCAACCGGGCCACCATCGGCAACATGAGCCCCGAGTTCGGCTCCACCATTGCGGTCTTCCCGATCGACGAAGAGACCATCAACTACCTGCGGCTGACCGGCCGCTCGGAGGAGCAGCTCGCCCTGGTCGAGGCGTACGCCCGGGCGCAGGGGCTCTGGCACGACCCGGACGCAGCGGGCTATGTGGAGCCGCGCTACTCCGAGCGGCTCGAGCTCGACCTGGCGACGGTGGTGCCGTCCCTGGCCGGGCCCAAGCGGCCGCAGGACCGGATCCAGGTCACCGACGCCAAGGCCTCCTTCCGGGCTTCTCTGCTCGACTACGTCGGGGCCGAGTCCGAAGCGTCGGTCGGCTACGACGAGAGCGTCGAGGAGTCCTTCCCGGCCTCGGACGCCCCGGCCTGGCACGGTGCGACCAACGGAGCGCCCGCTCCCTCCGACCACCTCTCTGCCGCGCCCCGCGACGGCGGTCGGCCCTCGTCGCCGGTCCCGGTGACGCTGGAGGACGGCACCCGGTTCACGCTGGACCACGGCGCGGTGACCATTGCGGCGATCACGTCCTGCACCAACACCTCCAACCCGTCGGTGATGATCGGCGCCGCGCTGCTGGCCAAGAAGGCGGTCGAGAAGGGCCTGCAGCGCAAGCCCTGGGTCAAGACCACGCTGGCGCCCGGGTCGAAGGTGGTCTCCGACTACTACGAGCGGGCCGGCCTGACGCCGTACCTCGACAAGCTGGGCTTCAACCTGGTCGGCTACGGCTGCACCACCTGCATCGGCAACTCCGGGCCACTCATCCCGGAGGTCTCGGCGGCCGTGAACGAGGCGGATCTGGCCGTGGCGGCGGTGCTGTCCGGCAACCGCAACTTCGAGGGGCGGATCAACCCCGACATCAAGATGAACTATCTGGCCTCGCCGCCGCTGGTGGTCGCCTACGCGCTCGCCGGGTCGATGGACGTCGACCTGTTCGACGACCCGCTCGGCACGGACGAGGCGGGCAACCCGGTCTTCCTGCGTGACATCTGGCCGTCGCCGGTCGAGATCGAAGAGGTGATCGCCGGCGCGATCTCGGCGGAGACCTTCGCCGCGGAATACGCCGACGTGTTCGCCGGCGACGACCGCTGGCGGTCGCTGCCGACCCCCACCGGCGACATCTTCGAGTGGGACGCGGAGTCGACCTACGTCCGCAAGGCGCCGTACTTCGACGGCATGCCCGAGGAGCCGGAGCCGGTCTCCGACATCGTGGGCGCGCGGGTGCTGCTCAAGCTGGGTGACTCGGTCACGACCGACCACATCAGCCCGGCTGGCGCGATCAAGAAGGACTCGCCTGCCGGCCGCTACCTGTCCGAGCACGGCGTCGAGCAGCGCGACTTCAACTCCTACGGCTCCCGTCGCGGCAACCACGAGGTGATGATTCGCGGGACGTTCGCCAACATCCGGCTGCGCAATCAGCTCGCTCCCGGCACCGAGGGTGGCTTCACCCGTGACTTCATCCAGGGCGGCGAGGTCAGCTCGGTCTACGACGCCTCGGTGAACTACCAGGCCGCCGGGGTGCCGCTGGTCGTGCTCGCGGGCAAGGAGTACGGCTCCGGCTCGTCGCGTGACTGGGCGGCCAAGGGCACCGCGCTGCTGGGTGTGAAGGCGGTGATCGCGGAGTCCTACGAGCGGATCCACCGGTCCAACCTGATCGGGATGGGGGTGCTGCCGCTGCAGTTCCCTGCCGGGGAGACCGCCGAGTCGCTCGGCCTGACCGGCGAGGAGACCTTCGCCATCACCGGCGTCACCGAGCTCAACGAGGGGCGCACCCCCCGGACCGTGACGGTCACCGCCGACGGCAAGGAGTTCGACGCGGTCGTCCGCATCGACACCCCCGGTGAGGCGAACTACTTCCGCAACGGCGGCATCATGCAGTACGTCCTGCGCAACCTGCGCCGCGGCTGAGCCGCGGTCTCCGGTTCCCGTGGACTCGACCACGCAGCATTACCGCACCGGCGGCCACGAGGTGGTCGAGGACATCACCCGCGATGCGACGGAGTTTGTCGCTGGAAGGGGAGACGGGCTGCTGCACGTGTTCGTCCCACACGCGACCGCGGGGCTGGCCATCCTCGAGACGGGAGCCGGCAGCGACGAAGACCTGCTCGCCGCGCTGGCGGAGCTGCTGCCTGCTGACGACCGATGGCGGCATCGACACGGCTCCCGCGGCCACGGGCGATCCCACGTGATGCCGGCCCTGATCGCGCCGTACGCCACCATCCCGGTGCTGGCTGGTCACCTTACGCTGGGCACCTGGCAGTCGCTGTGCCTGGTCGACCTCAACGTCGACAACGACGTGCGCGAGGTGCGGTTCAGCTTCCTCGCGGGCTGACCAGTCGGTCGGGGAGCCGGGCTACTTCGGTGGGAGGGTGCGGGTGTAGGCCAGCCCGCCACCCAACCTGCTGGGGTGCTGGAGGCGTAGGAGTGGGTGACCGGGCGTCGGGCTCGGGAGACGTTGCGGCCGGGAGGATGACGCGTGGACCTGAAGGACCGACTCGTCGACCTCACCGACGAGCTCACCGACGTGCGGCCGCCGGTCGGCCTCTGGGATCGGGAGGTACGCCGCCGGCGGCGAGCACGTCGCGACACCATCGCCGTGATCTTGGTGGCGGTGCTGGCCGTTGCCGGTGTGCTCACCGGGTCCTGGCGAGCATCTCGCCAGGTCGCCCCGGTGAGTCCCACCGGCAAGACGTTCCTACCGGACGAACTCTTCACGCCGTCGAAGTGGCTTCCGGGCACCGATGAGGGCGGTGAGCTGGGGCCGCTGATCGCGGCCTACCCGACCTCACGTGGCTCCTGGTGGGGATCGCGCCCTGGCGTCGTGGGCGTCAGCGCTGCGACAGGGGAGTACCGCTTCTTGGACTTGCCGGACCTGGCCGACGCCGACATCGCCCTCTCGCCGGATGGCCGGCAGGTGGCCTATTGGCTGCGTGGGGGGTCCTCGGCAGCTCCCAACGACCGACACCTCGACACGGTGACCGGGATCGCGGTGTATGACACCTCCACTGGTGAGGTGCGGCGCTCCCCGGTAGCCACCGATCACGGCCTGTCGCCCAACACCGTCTTCTTCGCCGACGCGAGCACCCTGGTGGCGTCGTTCGGACAGTGGCGCGGAGGATACGACGACCCACCCATGGAGCAAGCCTCGGCGGCCGACGCGACACCGCTCGTGTGGCGGCTCGATGAGTCGACTCCGGTCGAGACCGGACTCCACTCCAGTCTGGACACCAACCCGGCCGCGCGGGCCGGTCGCTTCTGGGCCGGGTCACGCCATTCACCTCTGGTGGACCTGACGCGCGTTTCAGGCCCCACGTATCGAAAGTTGCGGCTGCCCTATACCCCGATCGGCACCATCGGGAGCACGAGCATGGGAGCGCTGACACTCGACGCTCGACGGCTGGCCGTCATGGCCTCCCAGCGGCAACCCGACCGGATGCCCAATGCGGTCACCGTCTACCACATCCCACCCACGCCGAAGCCGTGCTGTGAGGCCGGGCATGTGGTGCCCAACAGCCGCGGCACCTGGGCGGTCATCGGGTGGATCGACGACCAGCATGTGGCGATCATGCGGAATCAAGGCCGCTATGAGGACATCTCCGAGAGCGGAGCGCTGTTCTCGACCGATGAACGCACAGGCGAGTCGACGCAGCTGGTGTCGATGTCGAGGCTCGGCGAGGGCCTCAACTGGATCTGGGCGCTCGACCTGCTTGGCTCGCCGACCGGCCAGGGTGTCGAACCACCGAGGCCGTGGGATCCGCGGCTAGTCGCCGGGGGGATCGCCGGCATCCTGATGGTGTCGGGGCTGGCCGTCTGGCTGCTCAGGCGGCGCCGTGGCTGAGCGGGAGGACTTCGAGGAGTACGTCGCGGCGCGCTACGGCGCGCTGGTGCGGTCGGCGTACCTCCTGGTCGGCAACCGAGCCGACGCCGAGGATCTGGTGCAGACGGCGCTGAGCCGGCTGGTGTCCGCGTGGCCGCGGATCTCGGGCGATCCCGAACGCTACGTCAGGACCGTCCTGGTCCGAGAGTCGGTGACCCGCTGGCGTCGTCGCCGCTGGCGGGAGGTGAGCACCGAGCGGTTGCCCGAGGCCGCTGCGCCGGGGCAGCTGGACCAGGCCGCGGCCGATCGGGTCGCGTTGCACTCGGCGCTGGGGCAACTGTCACCGAGGCAGCGCGCGGTGGTGTTCCTCCGGTTCTACGAGGACCTCACGGTCGCCGAGACCGCCGAGGTGCTGCGCTGCTCTGAGGGCACAGTCAAGTCGCAGACCCACGATGCCCTGGCTCGCTTGCGTGGCCTGCTCCCGGACCTGACGCCGCAATAGTCAGCTGAGCAGCCGCCGGGCGAGGTCGAGGTGGAACTCGACGGAGTAGAGCAGGTCGTCGACGTGGACGCGCTCGTCTGCGTTGTGGTAGCCGGCGTCGATGACCTCGGTCGGTGTGGTCCGGAAAGGGGAGAAGCCGTACGCCGCGGTCGGTCCGGCGGCGCGTAGGAAGCTGGAGTCGGTGAAGCCGGTGCACAGGACCGGCAGCAGGCCGGCACCCGGGTCCTGCTCGGAGACGAAGGCCGCGGCGGCGTCGGGGAGGCGCCCGTGGGGTGGCGACGCCGAGCCCGGCACCGTCGCCTCGGGGAAGCTGAGCTCGTAGCGCACGTCGTCTCCGAGCCGGTCGCGGACGGCGCGCTCGACCTGGTCGGGGGTGGTGCCGGGAAGGATGCGGCAGTCCAGCTCCATCCAGGCGCGAGCAGGCATCACGTTGCGGGCGGCAGAGCCGTGCAACAGCGTCGGCGCCATCGTGGTGCCGGCCAGCGGCGGCAGCGAGTGCACGAAGGTGGGGTGCAGGGGGATCGCCTGCTGCAGTGCTGTCGCCACGTCCGGGTCAGGGTCGTCGAGCAACACCGACAACGTGGCGTCGAGCAGCTCGGTGGGCTCCATGGTCGGCAGTCCCTGGCCGACTCGCCGCAGCAGCTCGCCGAGGTGGGGCACGGCGTTGTCGCCCAACGTCGGCATCGAGGCGTGCCCGGCTTCGCCGACGGCGGCGATCCGCACGGGCTGGGTGCCCTTCTCGCCGACCGCGAGCAGCAGCACGACCCTTCCGTCGGTCAGCTCGAGCCGCTGTCCACCGCCCTCGTTGACGGCGAGGTCTGGTCGGATCTCCGGCCGGGCCTCCAACAGCCAGCGCATCCCGACGTCGGCCGACCCGTCCTCCTCGTCGGCCACCATGACCAGCCACAGGTCGTCGGGCGGCTGGAAGCCGGAGCGGGCCAGCTCGGCGAACGCCACCGCCCTCGCCGCCACCTCGTTCTTCATGTCCACCGCGCCGCGCCCGAACAGATATCCCGTGTCGTCGACCACCGCATCGAAGGGCGGATGCGTCCAGTCCTGGGGGTCCGCCGGCACCACGTCGAGATGGCCGACGTACGCCAGCGAGCCACTTCCGCCGCCACGACCACGCAACCGCGCCACCAGGTTGGCTCGCCGCGGATCCCGCGCCACCAGCTCGACCTCGAGCCGCCCCTCGGCCGCGGTGCCACGGACCGCGTCGGTGAGGTACGCCGCGAGGTGCTCGGCCGCCTCGGTCTCGTTGCCGTTCGTGGTGTCGATCCTGATCAGTCCACGAGCCAGGTCCAGGACCTCGTCAGCCAAGCTCATGCTTTCTCCGATCGATTCGCGGGTCGATTCAGGCGGTCGAGGAGCCAGGCGTAGACCTCGGCCTCGTAGGCGAGGTGGCCGAAGCGGCCCGAGGGGCCGACGTGGGCGCCGGCGCCGGTCTCGCAGCGGAACAGGCAGCGCGGCGACCACTCCGGGTCGCTGGCGCGCAGCGCGGCCACCCACTTCGCCGGCTCCCGGACCATGACTCGGGCGTCGTGGACAGCGCCGGTGACCAGCAGGTCGGGCCGCGATCCGGCGGGTGGCAGGTTCTCGTAGGGGGAGTAGGCCAGCATCCAACAGAACTCCTCGCGGACGCGCGGGTCGCCCCACTCCTCCCACTCGGTGACCGTCAGCGGCGTCGTCTCGTCGAACATGGTGGTGACGACGTCCACGAACGGCACCTCCGCCACCACGGCACGCCACCGGTCGGGGCATTGTGAGAAGACGGCACCCTGCAGCAACCCTCCCGCAGAGAGTCCCCGTGAGGCGATCCGGTCGGGATCGACCAACCCTTCGCGGGCGAGACCATCGGCCACAGCAATGTGGTCATCGAAGGTGTGCTGCTTGTGGGCCAGCTTGCCGTCGAGGTACCACTTCCTGCCGAGCTTCTCCACCGCCGCGCAGGTGGGCGAAGCAGAACACCGCGCCGCGGTCCAGGAACGACGGCAGCGCGGGGTCCCACTCGGGCTCGAACACCGCTTCATAGGAGCCGTAGCCATAGACCAGCACCGGCGCGGTGCCGTCTAGAGGCGTGTCCCGATGGCGGATGATGGTCGCCGGCACCTGAGTCCCGTCCGCGGAGGGGAAGGTGCGCCGCTCGGTCACATACTGGGTCGGGTCGTGGCCGGGCGCCTCGCGGCGATGAACGTCGCGGCGTGCACCGGTGGGCAGGTCGACCTCGAACCAGACCGCCGGCTCGGTGTAGGCCTCGTCGACGACGAGGAAGGCGGGCGCGTCGTAGCGCGGGGTCGAGGACAGGTAGGGCTCGCCCCCGGGGAACCGGGTGCCGATGTCGATGCCGGGGCCGGCCAGGTCGTCGTGGCGGAGGATCCGCAACACGTGCTCCCCGCCGGTGCGCAGGGAGAGCACCACCCCGCCCGCGAAGGCGTCGGCCCGCTCCAGCCGGTCGGCGGGATCCTCCGGACGCGCCTCCACCCACACCGAGGCATCCTGGTCGGCTCCGTCCGGCACGGGCGCGGTCATCAGCCGGAACTCGACGGCATCGTCGTTGGTGACGATCAGCAGGTCGTCGCCCCGCGGCGTACGCCGGTGCTCGGCGTGGTAGCGAACCCCCGGGCGCCGACCGCCCACCGACCACGGCCCGCGAGAGACATCGTGGGCGTCGACGACCCAGCACTGGGAGGTCGAGTTGCTCTCCGACCAGATCACGACCAGATCCCCGCTGCGGGTGGACCGGACCACGACCTCGAACCGCTCGTCGGGCTCGTCGAGGACCAGCACGTCCTCCTGCGGTGAGGACCCGATCCGGTGCCGCCAGACCTGGAACGGCCGGTAGGCCTCGTCGTGCACCGTGTAGAAGAACCATGTCGAGTCGGCGCTCCAGGCGGCGCCGTAGTAGCTCCGGTCGACCCGATCGGGCAGGTCCTCTCCGGTGTCGAGGTCGCGGAAGCGCAGGATGAACACCTCGTCGCCGTCGTGGTCGACGGAGTAGGCCAGCAGTCGCTCGTCCGCGCTGACCGAGGTCAGCCCGAGCTCGAGGTAGCCGCTGTCGGTGAGCAGCGTGTTGACGTCCAGCACCGTCTCGGGCGGCAGGGGTTCGGCAGGGCTTTCGGCGACGTCCGACCCGTCGGAGGACGAAATCGCTTGCGAATTTGTTCCAGAACGGAGTTTTTCTCGTAACAGGAGGGCGTAGTCCCTTCCCGCAGGGTGCACCGTGTAGTAGGAAAAAGCCAGACGTCGCGTTCTCGGGGAGACCTCTGTTGGTGACACCCGCCCGACCATCTCGGTCCGCAGATCCGCAACGAGGGAGTTCAGATGGCTGCAGGAGACGTCGTAGAAGACGCGCTCGGCCGAGAGATAGGACAAGACCGCCGGGTCGTCGACGTCGCGCAGCCAGGCGTAGGGGTCGGGTCGCTCGACCCCGTGCTCGCGGTGCGTGAACGGCTGGCGAGGGGCTCGCGGCGGGGTCGGCGCAGGGGTCACGAGCGTCAAGGTACTCGCGCGCGCTGGCTGGCCGCAGCCGCGTTGTTGCTGGCCTCGCTGGCACCGGCGCTGTCACTGGGTGCGCCGCCCAGTCCGGCCGCCGCGGCCGACAAGGTCACCTTCACGGTGGCGCTGACCAACGAGGTCGACTCGTTCAACCCGTTCTTGGGCATCGAGGCCGAGTCGTTCGAGATGTGGGCGCTCATGTACGACTACATGATCACCTACTCGATGGACGACATGTCGCCCGAGCCGGGCCTAGCGAAGTCCTGGGACACCTCCGAGGACGGACTGACCTGGACCTTCCACATCCGTGACGGCATCAACTGGTCCGACGGCGAGCCTCTGACCGCCCAGGACATCGCCTACACCTACAACCGCATCCTCGACGGCGGCCCCGAATCGGCCACCTGGGGCTCCTACCTCAAGGGAGTCACCTCGGTGACCGCCCCCGACGACACCACGGTCGTGCTGAAGACCGCAAAGCCCAACGCGGTGCTGCCGCTGCTGCCGATCCCGATCATCCCCGAGCACATCTGGAAGGACGTCTCGGAGAAGGACGTGAAGACCTACTCCAACGAGCCCGAGGACGGCCAGCCCGTGGTCGGCTCGGGCCCGTTCCGGCTGGTCGAGGGCAAGGCGGGCGGCGACAGCTACCGCTTCGAGGCCAACCCGGACTACTGGCAGGGCACCCCCCACATCGACGAAGTCGCCTACCGCGTCTACAAGAGCGAGGATCCGGCGATCGCGGCTCTCAAGAAGGGCGAGGTCGACTTCGCCGAGGCGATCAGCCCGATCCAGGTCAAGGCGTTGCAGGGTGAGCCGGGCATCACCGCCATCAACGGCAACTCGCCGAGCTTCGACGAGATCGCGTTCAACACCGGCTCGGTCGACGTCAAGACCGGCAAGCCGATCGGCGATCCGAACCCCGCCATGCTCGACCCGAAGTTCCGCTATGCCCTCGGCTTCGCGATCGACCGCGACAAGTTGATCGAGACCGTCTACCAAGGAGCCGGAGAGCCGGGCACCACGATCATCCCACCGGCCTACAGCCAATGGCGGTGGGACCCACCCGAAGACGTCGCGTTCAGTTTCGACCTCGACCGGGCCGGCGAACTGCTCGACGAGGCCGGCTACAAGCTGGGCTCCGACGGGTTGCGCACCCAGCCGGACGGGTCACCGATCGGGACGCTGCGGCTGGCAGCTCGCAGCGACTCGGACATGGATGCCTCACTGAACACGATGAACTACTTCAAGGAGTGGCTCGGCGAGCTCGGCATCCAGGCCAGGGTGGACACCTACGAGTCCAGCAAGCTCACCGACGTGATCTTGGACGGGACCTTCGACATGTTCCAGTGGGGCTGGTACGTCGAGCCGGACCCCCAGTCGATGCTGTCCTACCTGACCTGCGACCAGCGAGGGAACTGGTCGGACTCGTGGTACTGCAACAAGAAGTACGACAAGCTCTTCGACGAGCAGAGCATCACCGTCGACCGAGCCAAGCGGGCCGAGATCGTCAAGAAGATGCAGGAGATGCTCTACGTCGACGCGCCGTACCTCGTCACCGCCTACAGCACTATCGGCGAGGCCGTGCGCAGCGACCGGTTCGCCTGCCTGCGTCCGCAGCCCGACCCCGGTGGGATCTGGCTGTTCCAGTATGGCGCCTACAACTACATCAATATGAGGCCGGCGTCGGAGGCCAGCGAATGTGCCGGCGACAAGAGCGCGAGTCAGGCCACCGCGGCGGGGGAGAGCGGTGGCGTCAGCACCGGTGTCCTGGTCGGCGGCGGCATCGTGCTGCTGGCGCTGCTGGGCGCCGGCGGCGTGGCGATGATGCGTCGGCGGAGCACGACGGACGACCGGGAGTGAGCCGCTCGTGAGCATGGTGGTGGCCGGCGAGGCGCCGGCCACGGAGGTGACGCCGCGCAGCGGCGGCCGCGGGAAGAGCTATCCGCGCTACGTCGGCGGCAAGGTGTTGGGCTCGCTGGGCAGCCTCGCCTTCATGCTGGTGGTGAACTTCTTCCTGTTCCGGGTGCTGCCGGGGGATCCTGCTCGCACGCTCGGTCGAGGCCGGTTCACCACGCCCGAGCAGTTGGCGGAGTTCAACAAGACCCACGGCCTCGACCAGCCGCTTCTCCAACAGTTCTTCACGTTCCTGCGCAACACCTTCACCGGCGACCTGGGTATCTCGATCAAGTACAACGTGCCGGTCTCCGAGCTGATGTTGGACCGGATGTGGCCGACGCTGCTGCTGGTCGGCACCTCCACCATCCTGTCCACCGTGATCGGGATCTGGATGGGCATCCACCAGGCCTGGAAGCGGGACAGCTTCCTCGACCGCTCGACGACCGGAGCTGCGCTCACCCTCTACTCCATGCCGGAGTGGTGGCTCGGCCTGGTGCTGATCGCGGTGTTCTCCGTGGGCATCGGACCGATCCCCGGCATCTTCCCGACCGGCGGCCTCGACTCCGGCGCGGTCGGCGAAGGCGCCCTCGAGCACGGCCTGGATGTGGCCTGGCACCTCGTCCTGCCCGTGTTCACACTGACCCTGGCCTACCTGGCGGAGTACTCCCTGATCATGCGCGCCTCCGTGCTCGACGAGCTGGGCGAGGACTACCTGACTACGGCGCGCGCGAAGGGGCTGCGCGACATCCAGGTCCGCAACAACCACGCGGTGCGCAACGCCATGCTGCCGGCCACCACCGTGATCGCCCTCAACCTCGGCTTCGTGGTCAGCGGCGCGATCACCATCGAGACGGTGTTCTCCATCCCGGGGCTGGGTCTGCTCTCGACCGAGGCGCTCCAGACCCCGGACTACTGGGTCCTGCAGGGCACCTTCTTGTTCGCCTCGGGAGCCGTGATCTTCGCCAATCTGGCCGCCAACCTGCTCTACGGCCTGCTCGACCCGAGGGTTCGCTCATGACCGCGCCCACCGAGAGTCCCGTCGAGGCCGGTCGGCTCAGCAGCCGGCAGCTCAGCTGGCAACGCCGCCGCCAGGCGTTCGCGCGCGGGTGGGCAGAGTTCCGCCGGCACCGCTCGGGCATGGTCGGCCTGGGCATCATGGTCGCGTTCGTGCTGGTGGCGCTCTGCGCCCCGTTGCTGGCCAGTGCCGACGGTCTCTCGGTCACCAAGGCGACCGGCGGGGTGCTCGAGTCGCCTTCGAAGGAGTTTTGGCTCGGCACCGACGAGTCCGGTCGCTCCGTGCTGACCCTGCTGATCTGGGGCAGCCGGATCTCGCTGCTCGTCGGTCTCCTCGCGACGGTCATCTCGATGGTCATCGGCACCCTGATCGGGCTGCTCTCCGGCTACTTCACCGGCTGGGCCGGCTCGCTCCTCTACCGCTTCACCGAGTGGTTCCTGGTCATCCCGTTCCTCCCGCTGGCCATCATCTTGGCGACCGTGCTGGGCCGCTCGCTGTTCAACATCGCGCTGGTCATCGGGATCACCACCTGGCCGTCGACGGCCCTGCTGATTCGCAGCCAGACGCTCTCGATCAAGGAGCGGCCCTACCTGGAGCGAGCCCGGGTCCTCGGGGCTGGACGCGCCCACCAGATCGGCCGGCACATCCTGCCCAACGTGATGCCGATGGTCTTCGCCAACACCACTCTCACCGTGGCCGCGGCGATCCTCAGCGAGACCACGCTCAGCTTCCTCGGGCTCGGTGACCCGACCCGAGTCTCCTGGGGCACCATGCTCGACTCGGCCTACACCGTCGGTGCGATCACGACCGGATCCTGGTGGTTCTTCCTGCCGCCCGGCCTGTGCGTGGTCGCGGTCGTGCTGGCCTTCACCCTGATCGGCCGAGCGCTCGAAGAGGTCCTCGACCCACGTCTGCGAGGCCGCTGATGACCGCACCACTGCTGGAGATGCGCGACGTCGGCGTGACCTACCACTCCGGCACCAACGCGGTGCCCGCCGTCCGACACGTCGATCTCACCGTCAGCAGAGGCGAGATCGTCGGCCTCGCCGGTGAGTCCGGGTGCGGCAAGTCCACGTTGGCCAGCACTATCCTGCGCCTGCAACCCGCCTCCGCCGAGGTGACCGGCCAGGTCCTCTTCGAGGGTGAGGACGTGCTCACCATGCGGTGGGGCGACCTGCGCACCCTGCGCTGGGCAGGCGCCTCCATCGTCTTCCAGGGCGCGCTGCACTCGCTCAACCCGGTGCACCGGATCAGCCGGCAGATCGGCGAGGCGATCACGACCCACCAGCCGGCCCTCTCCGAGCAGCAGGTCGCCGAGCGAGTGGGCGACCTTCTCGAGCAGGTGGGATTGCCGCGGCAGCGTGCGTCGACGTATCCCCACCAGTTGTCTGGCGGTCAGAAGCAGCGGGTGATGATCGCGATGGCGCTCGCCTGCAACCCGTCGCTGATCGTGGCGGACGAGCCGACCACGGCGCTGGACGTGATGGTGCAGGCGCAGGTGCTCGACGTGCTGCAGCACCTGGTCCGTGAGCTCGGCGTCGGGATGCTGATCATCAGCCACGACCTCTCCGTGCTCGGGGACCTGTGCGACCGGATCGTGGTGATGTATGCCGGGCGCGTCGTCGAGACCGGCCCGGCCAAGGCTGTCTTCGGTCACCCCCTGCATCCCTATGCCGGCGCACTGTCGGCTGCGTTCCCCAAGGTCGGGGATCCGGCAGCCCGGTTCGCGCCGTCGGGGCTCCCCGGGGATCCGCCTGATCCCGCCGAGCTGCCGCCGGGCTGCTCGTTCGCGCCGCGCTGCCCCTGGGTGCTGGACAGCTGCGCTGAGGCGATGCCCGCGTTGGAGTCCTACGAAGGAGGCAGGCTGGCCGCCTGCTTCCGGGTGGGCGAGGACCGGGAGACGGTGAGCTTGCCATGAACGCCCCAGAGGTGAACCCGCACAGTGGCGCGCTCGAGGCCGACGGCCTCGTGGTGGAGTTCACGACTCGTTCGGGTGACATCGCGCGGGCCCTGGACGGCGTCGACGTGATCGTTAGGCCCGGCGAGGTGCTCGCCCTGGTGGGGGAGTCCGGCTCGGGGAAGACCACCCTGGCCCGCACCATGCTGGGCCTTGAGCGCCCGACCGCAGGCGAGGTCCGCTTCGACGGCACGCCTCTCAACTACTCCATCTCCGGGCTCCGTGCACTGCGTCGCCGCGTGCAGATGGTGCTCCAAGACGCCTCGTCGTCGCTGAATCCACGGCACACCGTCTACGACTCGGTGGCCGAGGGGCTCCGACTGCACGGGCTGGACACCAGTGATCCCCAGGGTCGGACCGAGGCCGAGCAGGTCGCGGCCGCGCTGGCCTCGGCTGGTCTGCGACCTCCGGAGTCGCTCTTCCTGCGCTATCCCTACGAGCTCTCCGGTGGGCAGCGCCAGCGGGTGCTCATCGCCGGTGCGTTGGCGCTCCAGCCGGAGCTGCTGATCGCCGACGAGCCGGTGTCCTCGCTGGATGCGTCCATCCGGGGCGAGATCCTGGCGCTCTTGCTGAAGTTGCGCGACCAGATGGGCCTCGGCGTCCTGGTGGTGACCCACGACCTCGGTCTGGCCTGGAACATCGCCGACCGGATCGCGGTGATGTATCTGGGCCGCGTGGTCGAGTCCGGGCCTACCGAGGAGGTGCTGGCCCGCCCCAAGCACCCCTACACCCAGGCGCTGCTTTCGGTGGTCCCCGAGATCGACGAGCTCGCCCCGGTCGTGCTGACCGGCGAGATCCCCGACCCGACCCGGATCCCCGGTGGCTGCCGCTTCCACCCGCGGTGCCCGGCGCTCCAAGGCGGCTTCGCCGAGGCTGTCGGCGTGGCGACCATGTGCACGACCGTGGATCTGCCGCTCATCCCACCCGATGTCGACGGCCATCATGTGGCGTGCCATCTGCCGCAGCGGGTGGCCACCGAGGACCTTGCCGATGTTTGAGGGGCCGATGTCTGAGGGGCCGATGTCTGAGAGAGCCGATGTCTGAGACCTTCGACTACGCCGTGGTCGGACTGGGAGCGCTAGGCTCCGCGACGGCGTACCAGCTGGCCCTGCGCGGCCACCGTGTGATCGGGCTCGAACAGTTCCCGCTGGGCCACGACCGAGGCGCCTCGCACGACACCTCCCGGATCCTGCGGCACAGCTATCACACACCGACCTACGTGCGGCTGACCTGTGAGGCGTACGACGACTGGGCGGCGCTCGAGGACGACGCGGGGGAGTCGTTCGTGACGGTGGTCGGCGGTCTCGACCTGTTCCCGCCCGATCCGGCGATCCCGATGGGCGACTACACCGAGTCCCTGACCGCGGTGGGCATCGAGCACGAACTGTTGTCGGTCGCCGAGGTGAGGGAGCGGTGGCCGCAGTTCGTCCTCCCCGAGGGCACCGTGACGCTCTACCAGTCGCGCGGCGCGATCGTGCCGGCGGCACGCGGGACTGCGGCGATGCAGCGGCTCGCCGCTGACCGCGGAGCAGTGCTGCGCGACTCCACCCCGGTGACCGCTCTGCGCGACCTGGATGACTCGGTGGAGGTGGAGACGGCCGACGCGACGTACTCCTGCGGGGCCGTCGTGGTGTGCGCCGACGCGTGGACGAACCATCTGTTGGGCTGCCTCGACGCGGCCATCCCGCTGACCACCACCTTGGAGCAGGTCACCTACTTCGGTCCCGCCGACCCGGTGCGGTTCGGGCCGGAGGTGCTGCCGCTGTGGATCTGGATGGACGAGCCGTCGTTCTACGGATTCCCCTGCTACGGCGAGGAGACGATCAAGGCCGCGCAGGACTGCGGTGGTCCCGCGGTCGACCCCGACCAGCGTGGCTTCGACCCCGACCCGGCGATGCTGGATCTGTTGGCTCGGCATGTGCAGACGATGCTGCCCGGCTCCGGCGAGCCGCTCCGCTCACGTCGCTGCCAATACACGCTGACCCCGGACCGCGACTTCGTGATGGCCCCCGTGCCCGGCCACGAGCGCGTCGTCGTCGGCCTCGGCGCCGCCCACGGCTTCAAGTTCAGCCCCACCTTCGGCCGGATCCTCGCCGACCTGGCCACCGACGGCTCGACGCCGTCGGACATCGCTCCGTTCGGCTTCGACCGCCCCGGACTCACCGACCCGGATTTCGAGGCGAACTGGATGGTCTGAGCTGCGTTGGTCGGCCCCTTCAGGTGCCGACCGGCAGAGCAGCGAGGCCGGTGAGCACTGCCGTTGGTCCGGGCCGCGCGCCGGGTTGCTGGCCGTCGGTGGTGGCGATCGATAGGCAGCGATGGCGGGTGAGCGCTCGCCGTGGCCGGGGTTGTCGGCCGGGTCGCTGGTGGTCGGTGGTGGCGACCGACAGAGCAGCGACCACGGGTGAGCGCCGCCATCGGTCGGGGTTGCTGTCCGGGTTGCTGGTGCTGCCTGGCTCTTCCGCGGCGGGGTGTCTGCTGCGGTGTTGTTGCGTCTGCCGCGGTCCTATGGTGGCAAAGTGGCCTGTATACCGGGTCCTCAGCCACCACAGCACCGCGGGAGATGGGGCAGGGCCACCACAGCACCGCAGAAGACGGGCACCAGGGCCCACAAGGGCGCGGGAGACGGACTCCGGCAGGTCGAGGTGTTGCGGTTTGGGCCCAAACGGCAACGAAACCGCGATCCGACATGCGGTTTGGGCCCAAACGGCGTACCCCATCCCGGGGCCGACGCCGGTCACGTTCCCAGCCGTCACACGCGTTGCTGCTTCATCAAGATAAGTGGACGAAGCGTCACTCCCCATGGCGCATACGCAATGAGAAGTGCAGGCCCACCCAGATACCTTGAGAAAGCAGCGACAGGAGTGACCACCGAGGCCAGCATCCCAGCCGACCCCTCCGGATCAGCAGAGCTGCGCGGGGGTGGCGCCGGTGCCGTCCACGAGGATGTCGGCGCGTTCCGCGGTGCGGTGGGCGGTGAACAACTTGGCCTCCGACTCTCGCCAGGTCAGCCAGTCGGCGCGCATGGACTCGCCGTCCCGCTCTACGCCACGGGCCAGCCGTAGGTCGGCGGGTGCCTCCACCCAGACCAGGGTGGTGATCGCATCGGCGAGAGCTGGAGCGACCCGGAGCCGACGCCTTCGATGACGAGCAGCGGGACCGGGTCGACGTGGTGCTCTTCGGCCCACCGGTGGGCAAACCAGTCCCAGCGTCGATAGGACCCCGTCCGTCCGTCGAGCAGCGGGTCGATGATCCCGCCCCGGATCCGGGTGGCCACGTCACCGAGGCCCGCCCAGCCTTCGTACATGTCGTCCATGTGCAGCAGGCGCACACTCGTCACCCGGCGTCGGGCGACCCTGGCGATCGCCTCGCCCAACGTGGTCTTGCCCGAGCCAGCGGGTCCGTCGACGCAGATCAGCCGGCCGGCGCCGAGCGTCGGCGCACATCCGAGGGCGTGATCGAGCACCACCGCGGCATCGCGCGCGATGTCAGGTGAGGTCGGCATCTCAGGTGATCCCGCGTTTGCGCAGGAGCGCCTCGATCTCGGCCATCTCGGGGTCTACGGGGTCGACGGCGGGCGGCCGCGACCCGAGCGTGGACGGGTTCTGGCCAGGGGCGACCGAGCGACCGGGCGTGTCCTTCTTGCGCCCGCCCAGCACGAACAGGCCGGCGGAGACGGCCAACAGCAGGAGGCCGAGCCACACCATCGGCGCGAAGACCAGGCGGGAGGCCCACTGGGTGATCACGTCGGCGATCCGCACGAGCAAGGTGAGGGTGCCGGTGAAGAGCAGTCCGAAGGGGAGCAGCACGAACGCCACTCCGCGCAGCGCCGCACGACGAGCTCCGCGACGGAGGGCGAAGAACGTCCAGATCCCGGCGACGGTCGCCATCGAGATGGCCAGCGCCCACATGATCGGATTCGCCGCGTAGTAGCCCACGCTCCCAGGGTGTCACACCGACCCGAAGCGGGCCGGTGAGAGGATCGGGCGCGTGCCTGCCGCCAGCGCTGATCCGGACCCCGACACCGGTGCCGTGCCACCCGAGGTGGCGGCGGCGCTGACCGCGCACGCGGCGGCCGGTGACACGGCGACGTATGGCGCCGCCCTCGCTGCGCTGGCCGACTCCCGGCTGCTGCTGGCGATGGTCGAGGTCCCGGCCGACTCGCTCGCTGAGCACGATCAGGGACACGATCAGGGGCACGGTCACGGTCACCGGAGTACGGCGATGGCGGCAGTCTCCATCCAGCGGGGCGACGGACGGCGCGGGCTGTTGGCGTTCACCGGCCTCGAGCCGTTGGCCCGGTGGGACGGGACCGCCCGACCACTTCCGGTCGCCACCCGCGAAGCCGCGGAGACCGCGGTGCGAGACGGCGCCGCCGCGCTGCTGGTCGACCTGGCCGGTCCGGCCCGCCTGGTCGTCGAGGGCGATGACCTGGCCGCGCTCGCCGCCGGATGGACTGCGGGCCGGGTGGGCGAGCACGGAGTCTGGATTCGGCCGGCGGCGGAATGATCCGATAGCATGCAGCGTTGACCGATTCAGCCCTGGGAGACCAGGGCGGATCACGCAAGCGGGGACAGGCTCGAATCGTCTCCCACCCGCATCGACCGACTCAAGGTCGTCGGGTCAGGTCCATGAGGGCTTAGCCCTGGCCTCCGCTTGCGCCAGCGGAGGCCTTTTGTGTTCGGGCACGTGACGAACTCGACCGGGCCTCCAAAACACCAGACACCTGGCACCAGGAGGACACATCAGCACAGAGCTGCGTATCAACGACCGGATCCGCGTTGCCGAGGTCCGGTTGGTCGGACCCAACGGTGAGACGGTGGGCATCGTCTCGACGGGCGATGCTCTCAAGCTCGCCCAAGAGGCCGACCTGGATCTCGTCGAAGTTGCGCCGACGGCTCGTCCGCCGGTCTGCAAGCTCATGGACTACGGCAAGTTCAAGTACGAAAACGCCCAGAAGGCCCGTGAGGCACGCCGCAACCAGACCAACGTGATCATCAAGGAGATGAAGCTCCGCCCGAAGATCGACCAGCACGACTACGAGACCAAGAAGGGTCACGTCGTGCGGTTCCTGCGAGCGGGCGACAAGGTCAAGATCACGATCATGTTCCGTGGTCGCGAGCAGCACCGGCCCGAGTTGGGCTTCCGGCTGCTGCAGCGGCTGGCGGAGGACGTCGACGAGTTGGGCTTCGTGGAGTCCGCGCCCAAGCAGGACGGCCGCAACATGATCATGGTGCTCGGCCCGCACAAGAAGAAGGCCGAGGCCAAGCTCGAGGCCAAGGCCGCCAAGGAAGAGCGCGCCGCCGAGCGAGCAGCGGTCGAGGCGGAGGAGAAGGCCGAGCGGACCGCCGCCAACGCTGCCCACCAGGTCGCACCGAAGAAGGAGCGCCGGCGCTCCGAGGCGCTCGATCCGGAGATCGAGGCCTAACCAGCTTCCGTCCTGGCGGATACACCAGACAGAGACACCCAAGGCGGCGCAGCACTTGCCGCGCCGTACCAGTAGAACGCGACGAAACGCGGAGAGAGACGAAGATGCCGAAGAACAAGACTCATTCGGGCGCCAAGAAGCGCTTCAAGGTCACCGGGACCGGCAAGGTCCGGCGCCTCCAGGCCGGTCGGAAGTCGGGCGCTGCCTTCGCGTCCGCTCCGACGACGGGCAGCCGTCGCAAGCACCGCCGCAACGTGGGTGAGGTCGACCTGGCGAAGGCCGACGTCCAGCGCGCCAAGAAGATGCTGGGTCGCTGACCCGAGCCTCTCGACCACCCTTACCCGTCTTCAGCATCAAGGAGAATTACCCATGGCACGCGTCAAGCGGGCAGTGAACGCCCAGAAGAAGCGCCGGACCACCCTCGAGCGCGCCAGCGGCTACCGCGGCCAGCGCTCGCGCCTGTACCGCAAGGCCAAGGAGCAGGTCACCCACTCGCTGGTCTACAGCTACAACGACCGCCGCAAGAACAAGGGCAACTTCCGTCGTCTGTGGATCCAGCGGATCAACGCCGCTGCCCGCGCCAACGGGATGACCTACAACCGGTTCATCCAGGGCCTCAACCTGGCCGGTGTCGAGGTCGACCGCAAGATCCTCGCCGACCTGGCCGTCAACGACGAGGCCGCCTTCGCGGCCCTGGTCGAGACCGCCCGCCAGGCTCTCCCCGAGGACGTCAACGCCCCGGCCGCGTCCTGACCCTGATCGGCAAGTCCGGATGGCCGACTTGCTGACCGCGCGCAGCGGTCGGATCAGGGCGGCTGCCCGGCTCGCCGATCGCCGCGCCCGGCGAGAGGCCGGTCGGTTCCTCGTCGAGGGGCCTCAGCTGCTCGCCGAGGCGTGCGCCGTCCCAGGCGCGGTCCAAGAGGTCTACGCGACTCCCGAGGCATCGGAGCGGTACGCCGACCTGCGCGCCGCCGCCCCGGTGCCGTGGCAACTTGCGGACGACCGTGCGCTGGCAGCGCTGTCGGACACCGTCACCCCCACCGGGCTGGCGGCGGTCTGCTCCTCGGCCGGCGTGCTGCATGACCTGGAGACCGCCGTCGACGCGGGGGCGCGCCTGGTCGCGGTCTGCGCCGACGTCCGCGACCCGGGCAACGCCGGCACCGTGATCCGGTGTGCCGACGCAGCCGGAGCCGACGCGGTCGTCTTCGCCGGCCACAGCGTCGACCCGCTCAACGCCAAGTGCGTGCGCGCCAGCGTCGGCAGTCTCTTCCACCTGCCGCTCGCGGTGGTACCCGAGGTGGCGGAGGTCCTCTCTTTTCTACGCGGTCGCGGTCTGGCGGTTCTTGCCGCCGACGGAGCGGGCGAGATCGACCTGTTCGCCGCGGAAGAGCTGCTCACCGCTCCTACAGCCTGGCTCTTCGGCAACGAGGCTTGGGGGCTGCCCCCCGACACCGCAGCCCTGGCCGACCACCGCGTCCGCATCCCCATCCTCGGCCGCGCCGAGAGCCTCAACCTGGCCACCGCTGCCGCGGTCTGCCTCTACGCGACCGCCCGCGCCCACCAGGGCCAGTGACGTCCCGTCAGGGGGATGCGACCACCTGGACGGTGGCAAGGGTGGGATCGGCGGCGTAGGCGATCCGGACACCGGAGTCCTGGGCGGCGCGGAGCGCGGTCAAGACTCCGTCGGTGATCTGCTCGCCGGGGGAGAGGACCGGGACACCAGGGGGATAGGGAGCCACCAGCTCGGCGCTGGCCCGCCCCTCCGCTTGCGCGAGCGGCACGGTCTCGCGGGGGCCGAAGAAGGCCTCGCGAGGGCTGACCAGCACCACCGGGTCGACCGACCAGGCGGCCGCGCTGACCACGGACCGGGGTGTGCCGCGGTGCTTCTCGACCAGCTCGACCAGCGTGTCGCCCAGGATGCCGAGCGTGCGGGCGTCGTCGGCGAGAGAGACGATCGGCACCAGCGTGTCCCGGTCGGCCATCTCCAGCGGCATCCCCCGCGCGATCAGGTCGGCCTCGACGGCATTCCCGTCGGCGCCGGTGTCGGAGAGCAGCACGGTCACCTTGAGCGGGTCGACGCCAGGCCCGTCGAGCACGGTCAGCCCAGAGACGTCATTCAGCCTGGCCCGCAGCCGGGCGACCTCCTCGATCAGTGGGCGGAGCAGTTCGGCACCGTCCCGCTGCAAGAGGGCACGGGAGGCGTCGATGCTCGCCAGGATGGTCCCCGAGGGACTGGTGGTGTGACCGGCGTCGAACGCCGCCTCGAACCGGGCCGGATCGATCCGGCCCGACCGGGCCAGCACCAGCGCGCCCTGCGACCAGGCGGGCAGCGTCTTGTGCGCGCTGGTCACCAGGGCGTCCGCCCCGAGCGCGAGTGCGTGGGGTGGCAGATTGGGATGGAAGCCGAAGTACGCCGCCCAGGCGGCATCCACCACCAACGGCGCATCGTGGTGGTGCGCCACCTCGGCCAGGGCCGAGACGTCGCCGCGCGTGCCGACGTACGACGGATCTCCGATCAGCACGGCGGCCGCGTCGGGTGCGCGATCGAAGGCCTCGGCCAAGGCCGTCGGAGTGACGCCCAGCGGCACCCCGAGGATGGGGTCCACGTCGGGCCGAACCCAGACCGGCTCGAGGCCGGCCAACACCAGTCCGAGCAGGAGTGATCGGTGCAGGGTGCGCCCGACGATGACCCGCCGCCCGGGTGCCGCGACGGCAAGCGCGAGTGCCTGGTTGCCATGGGTGGAGCCGGCCAGCGAGAAGCGACACAGGTCGACACCCCACGCGCGGGCGGCCAGCGCCTCGGCTTTGGCGAGCAGCTCGGGCGCGTGTTTGACGCTGCCCAGCGCTCCGAA
Source organism: Nocardioides sp. (assembly GCF_047602075.1). Classification (GTDB taxonomy): domain Bacteria; phylum Actinomycetota; class Actinomycetes; order Propionibacteriales; family Nocardioidaceae; genus Nocardioides. The sequence continues at coordinate 961,356 of NZ_JASGIF010000001.1, read as the reverse complement.
GAGTGGGATGTCGGCGGCGACGACATCGCCGACCAGGTGGGTGCGGTACTTGTGGCCCGGGATGGTGAACGGGGCCCCCGCGGGATCGTTGCCCCCGGACTCGCAGAAGCGCAGCCAGGCATCGAGGAGCGGTGCGTCCTCGCGCAGGTGACGCGGGTCGGTCGGCATCGGCGGTCCTGGGGCTCGGGGACGCTCATTGTGTCATCGGGCCCGTCAGCCTCCGTCGTCGCGAAGGTCCCTGCCTCTACAGTGCTGTGCGTGGCCGAGCCCCAGCCGAGCGGACTCCAGTTCTTCGCCGACGCGCACCCCGACGGGGTCGTCGGTGCGGATATCACCGGGACGGTCACCGTGATCAACGAGACGGCGGCCCGGATGTTGCGCAGCAGCGTCGGCGAGGCGGTCGGGGCGCCTCTGGGTGAGGTGCTCACCCTGCAGGACAGCCATGGTCGCACCTGGCTCGAGCACAACCGACCGTTCGATTCGATCAACATCCGCACCGGGATCCCCGAGCAGGCCTGGCAGCTGCCGGACGGCACCGAGGTGCTGGTGACAGCCCGACTGGTGCGCCGCGAGCCGCTCGGGGAGCTGCTCGGCGTGGGTGTCGGCCTTCGCAACGGTCGCGGCCGGGCCCGCCTGGATCGGGAGCGGTCCGACCTGGTGGCCACGGTCGCCCACGAGCTGCGCTCGCCGCTCACCGGCGTCAAGGGCTTCGTGCAGGCGATGTTGAACCGGTGGGACAAGCTCAACGACGAGCAGAAGAAGCTGATGCTCACCACCGTCAACGTCGACGCCGACCGGCTCAGTCGGTTGATCGCCGAACTGCTCGACGTGGCCCGGATCGACACCGGCCGGCTCTCGCTCTACCCACGACCCGTCGACGGTGCCGTCCTGGTCTCGCGAGTGGTGGAGTCCGTGCGTGCGGGCACCGCGCGGACCATCGAGTACGACGTCGCGGAGGACCTGCCCGAGATCTCGGCCGACCCGGACAAGTTCACCCAAGTCGTCACCAACCTGGTGGAGAACGCCGTCCGACACGGTGACGGAACCGTCCGAGTCGGCCTCTCTCCGAGGTCCCCGGAGGCCGACGGGGTGGTGTTGACCGTGGACGACGAGGGCGACGGCATCGCGCCGGAGATCCGGCGCCGGATCTTCACCAAGTTCTGGACCGGCGGCGTGAGCGGTGGCTCGGGGCTGGGCATGTACATCGTGCACGGCCTGACCCGCGCCCACGGCGGAGACGTCGAGATCGACGACGCACCCGGCGGCGGTGCCCGGGTGCTGGTGAGCTGGCCGGCCGCCGAGCCGGACGCCTGAGTCTCCGCGCTTTGCGCTCTCGGGCAACCTGCACAGAACCTTCACGAGTCGTCCGGGCGTTCTCCGGACTGCGCTCCCTAGGGTGAGACCCGTGCCCATCGACCCGCCGCGCCGTCACCTCCTCGTCGTCGAGGACGAACCGGCGATCAACGACAGCGTCACGCGTCGGCTGGAGGCGGAGGGCTACGCGGTGACCCAGGCCTGGGACGGTCCCGGCGCCGTGGCGGCGGCAGCCGAGGAGACCCCGGACCTGGTCGTGCTGGACGTGATGCTGCCGGGATACGACGGCCTCGAGGTCTGCCGACGCCTCCAACAGCACCGCCCGATCCCGGTGCTGATGCTGACCGCGCGAGACGACGAGGCCGACATCCTGGCCGGCCTGGCTGTCGGCGCCGACGACTACCTCACCAAGCCGTTCGGACTGCGGGAGCTGGTCGCGCGGGTGGCTGCGCTGTTGCGACGGGTCGAGCGGGCCACCGAGCTGGCCGGCCGCTCGGCCAGGGTGCTGCAGGCCGGCACGGTCACCATCGACACCGGCACCCGGCGGGTCACCGTGGAGGACCAGCAGGTGCACCTGACGCCGACCGAGTTCGACCTGCTCGCCTGCCTGGCCGCCGCCCCCGGCCAGGTGCTCGCCCGGGATCGCTTGTTGGCCGAGGTGTGGGACTGGCCCGACGCCACCGGCACCCGCACCGTCGACAGCCACATCAAGGCGCTGCGCGCCAAGATCGGCGCCGACCGGGTGCGCACGGTGCACGGGGTGGGCTATGCCCTCGAAGTCCGATGAGCAGTCCGATGAGCAGTCCGATGAACGATCCCGCGGTGGAGGGCGACTCCGCCTCGACGACCGCGGCCACGCCGCTCGCGCCGTTCCGCTCCCTCAAGCTCAAGCTCGGTCTGCTGGTGGCGGCCAGTGCCACCGTCGCCGCCGTGATCGGCACCATCGGCGCCGGCGGAGGGGTCGCACCGTGGCTGGCCATCCCGGTCACCATCGCGCTGGCCCTCGGCGTCACCCAGCTGCTCGCGGTGGGCATGACGGCTCCGTTGCGGGAGATGACTCTCGCGACCAGGCGGATGGCGTCGGGTGACTACTCCATCCGCGTCACCGAGACCGCCCGCGACGAGGTCGGTGACCTGGCTCGCGCCTTCAACACGATGGCCGCCGACCTGGCGTCGGTCGACCAGCAGCGGCGCGAGCTGGTGGCGACGGTCGCCCACGAGGTGCGCACGCCGCTCACCGCGCTCAGCCTCCGCCTCGAGAACCTCACCGACGGGATCGAGCCGGTCACCCCGGAGGCGTTGGACGCGCTGCTCGGTCAGACCCGCCGGCTCAGTGGTCTGGTCGCCGACCTGCTCGACCTGTCGCGGGTGCAGGCGGGGCTGCGTCCGCTCGACCTCGCCGAGGTGCCGGTGCTGGGCCTGCTCACCGAGGTGGTGGCCGAGCTCACTCTCCCCAGTCGTGCGGTCCAACACTCGATCGAGGTCCGCCCCGGAGACCTCACCGTGCGCGCTGACCCGGCTCGTCTCCGGCAGCTGCTGACCAACGTGTTGGAGAACGCGGCCCGGCACAGCCCGACGGACGCGGTCGTGTCCGTGCGGGCCGAAGCCACTGCGAACGGTTGGCGGTTGACGGTGTCCGACCGGGGGCCCGGCATCGCGCCGGAGGATCGAGAGCGTGCCTTCGAGAGGTTCGGAACCCTCGGCCGACTTGATGGGAGCCGATCTGATGGGGGCCGATCCGACGGAGGCGGCACCGGGCTCGGCCTGGCCATCGCGCGCTGGGTGGCCGAGCTGCACGGCGGGAGCATCAGATTCGTCGATCCCCCGGCCGGTGCGCCCGGCGCACGCCTGCTCCTGGAGATGCCCGCCGAGCCGAGCGTCACCAAGGAGAGACCCGTGCCACACACGGTCGCACCGACGCCCCCTCCGTCGACCCTGTCCCTGCCAATCGCGCCTCCGGTGACAGAGAGGCTCCCACCGCCCGCCATGGAGGTGCTGTTCGGTGCGTTCTGGCCGGAGCGTGAGCTGCCGGCGCGGCGGTTCATCATGGTGGCCGCGATTGGCGGCGGTGTGCTGGCCGCCCTCCTGGTCGCGCCCCAGATCCTCGGGTTGGGCGCCTGGCTGGTGCTCGCCGCCTGCGGGGCCACCGTGCTCTACGCCGCTCGCGACCGCCGAGACCCATTCATGCTCGGCAGCGCCGCGCTCTGCGCGCTGCTGGCCTCGACTACCGTGCTTCGTGACGCCGAGTGGATCGGCGTGCTCTGCCTGCTGGCCGGTGCGGGTCTGCTTGCGGCCGCGGTCACCCGAGCGCGGACGGTGCCGGGGTTCGTGGTGGCTGCCATCAGCTGGCCGCTGGCCGGGCTGCGCGGCCTGCCCTGGCTCGGCCGGGTCGCCACCGGCGTCACCAGGTCGGGCCGCGGTCCAGCCGTGGTGCGCACTGCCGTGCTGTCCGCCGCCGGGGTGCTCGTGTTCGGCGCCCTGTTCGCCTCGGCGGATGCGCTGGTCGCCCACTGGGTCGACATGGTGCTGCCGGACTGGAACAGCGACTCGCTGGTCTGGCGCACGTTCACCGCCGTCTTCGTCGGCGGCGTCGTGCTGGCGGCGTCGTACCTTGCCATGAACCCGCCCGCCGTCGACCGCCCCAACGCCGGCGTACGCCGCCCGGCGCGGCGCCGATTCGAGTGGCTGGTGCCGGTCGTGCTGATCGAGGCCGTCTTCGTGGTCTTCCTGCTGGCGCAGGTGGCGGAGGTCTTCGGCGGCGACAGCTACGTGCGGCACACGACCGGGCTGACCTACTCCGAATACGCCCATCAGGGTTTCTGGCAGCTCGTGGTCGGCACCCTGCTCACCCTGGCCGTGGTCAGCGCGGCCAATCACAAGGCTTCCGTCGAGACAGCCATCGACCGCCGCTGGCTGCGCGGCGTGTTGGGGGTGTTGTGTGTGCTGGCACTGGTGGTCGTCTGGTCCGCGCTGCACCGGATGTCGGTGTACGACGCGGCATACGGCTTCACCCGGACCCGCCTGCTGGTCTGGGTCTTCGAAGGCTGGCTGGGGCTGGTCATCCTTGGTGTGGCCGCCGCGGGGGCACCTCTACGCGGAGGATGGCTGCCCCGGTTCGCGCTGCTCACCGGGGCCGCGGCACTGGCGGGTCTGGCACTGCTCAACCCCGACGCCTGGATCGCCCAGCACAACCTGGACCGCTACCAGGCCACCGGCAAGCTCGACTGGGTCTACTTGCAGGGGCTTTCGGCCGACGCCGTGCCGGTCATCATGGAATCGATGCCCGAGCTTCCCGCCGAGGTGGGCGCCTGCGCCGTACCCGACGTCCACCGCACCGGATGGCGAGCCTGGACCTGGGGTCAGCGCCGCGCGCTCGCAGCGCTCGACGCGCACTCAGCGGACCCAGGCAGCGTCTGCACGTCACGGATGCTGATCGTGACGAGCGGAGACTGATCGCTGCGCTGCTCACAACCAGGTGGCGGCGCCGCTTCGGCGGGCGTAGCCTGCCGCTGTGGCGTGCGCACAACGATTTCGCTGCCCCGGACCGGTGACGGGTCCGGGGTCCGCCACGCCGCGCTGACGTCGTCGTCGCGCACCGGACATCCGACCGCGCCCGGTCCGGGGAGCAGCCCCTCCCGACTGCCCACCTAGAATCTGCGGGTCTGCCCGCACACGAGAGGCTCCCATGTCCGGACCAAACACCGACTACGACCCGGTCCAGGTGACCCCGCTGGCCGCCGCCGAGGTCGAGGCCATGCGGGACGCGGCGCTCGCCGCGATCGCGGCGGCCGGTGACCTCGACCAGCTCAAGCAGGTTCGGCTGGAGCACGCGGGCGACCGTTCTCCGCTGGCGCTGGCCAATCGCGAGATCGGCGCCCTGCCACCCGCGGCCCGCAAGGAGGCCGGCCAGCGCGTCGGCCAGGCGCGTGGCGCGGTCAACCAGGCCCTCGCCGAGCGCACCGCCATCCTCGAAGCCGAGCACGAGGAGCGGATGCTGGTCGAGGAGACCGTCGACGTCACCTTGCCGGTCGACCGCACCCCGCGCGGTGCCCGCCATCCGATCACGATGGGCTCCGAGCTGATCGCCGACGTGTTCGTCGCGATGGGCTGGGAGGTGGCCGAGGGCCCGGTCATCGAAGCGGAGTGGCTGAACTTCGACGCGCTCAACCTGGGGCCGGACCACCCCGCGCGCACCATGCAGGACACGTTCTGGACCGAGCCTGCCGAGCAGCACGTCGTGCTGCGCACGCACACCTCGCCGGTCCAGGCGCGCACCATGCTGACCCGGACCCCGCCGATCTACGTGGTCTGCCCTGGACGGGTCTTCCGCACCGACGAGTACGACGCCACTCACTCACCGATGTTCCACCAGGTAGAAGGGCTCGTCGTCGACGAGGGCATCACCATGGCCCACCTGAAGGGGTCTCTCGACCACTTCGCCGCCGCGATGTTCGGTGAGGGGATCGACACACGGTTCCGGCCGTCGTACTTCCCCTTCACCGAGCCCAGCGCCGAGGTGGACCTGCGCTGCTTCGTCTGCCGAGGCGCGGCCGGAGCGGTGGAGACCTGCCGCACCTGCAAGGGTGAGGGCTGGATCGAGTGGGGCGGCTGTGGCGTGGTGAACCCGCGCGTGCTGGTCGCCTGCGGCATCGACCCGGAGCGCTACACCGGGTTCGCGTTCGGGATGGGCATCGACCGCACCTTGATGTTCCGCCACGGCATCACCGACCTGCGCGCGTTCTTCGAGGGCGACGTGCGGTTCTCCTCGGCATTCGGAAGCGAGCTGTGAGATGAAGGCGCCCCTGTCCTGGATGCGGGAGTACGTCGACCTGCCGGCCGACGTGCCCACCGACGAGCTCGCCCACCGCCTCACCGCGCTCGGCCTGAAGCTGGAGGCGCTGGAGCGCCCGGGTCACGACGTCAGTGGTCCGCTGGTGGTCGGCCGCGTGCTCACCATGGAGCCCGAGCCGCAGAAGAACGGCAAGACCATCAACTGGTGCACCGTCGATGTCGGTGACGCCAACGGCACCGGCGAGCCGCAGGGCATCGTCTGCGGCGCGCACAACTTCAAGCCGGGTGATCTGGTCGTGGTGATCCTGCCGGGCGGCGTGCTGCCGGGGAACTTCGAGATCTCCGCGCGGAAGACCTACGGCCACATCTCCGCCGGGATGATCTGCTCGTCCCGCGAGCTCGGGCTCGGCGACGACCACGACGGCATCATCGTGCTCCCCGAGGGCTTCGGGGGGCCGGGTGAGGACGCCATCCCGCTGCTGCACCTCCGCGACGAGGTGATCGAGTTCGAGATCAACCCGGACCGGGCCTATGCGATGTCCTTGCGCGGCGTCGCCCGCGAGGCCGCATTGGAGTACGCCGTCCACGGCGACGGCGTACCCTTCCGCGACTCGGCCCTCCGCGACACGCCAACGCCCGACGCGGAGGGCTACCCCGTGCTCGTGGACGATCCGACGGGCTGCCCGGTCTTCGTGGCCAGGACCGTGGTCGGCTTCGACCCGTCCGCGCCGACGCCGGCCTGGATGGCGCGCCGGTTGACGCTGGTTGGCCAGCGGCCGATCTCGCTGGCGGTCGACGTGACCAACTACGTCATGTTCGAGATGGGGCGACCCATCCACGGCTACGACCTCGACAAGCTGCGGGGGCCGATCCGGGTCCGTCGAGCGGCAGCGGGGGAGCGGCTCACCACCCTCGACGGTGCGGACCGCGAGCTCTCGACCGAGGACCTCGTCGTCACCGACGACTCCGGCATCATCGGCCTCGGCGGCGTGATGGGCGGCGAGACCACCGAGATGTCGGACTCGACCACCCGTGTGCTCATCGAGGCGGCCCACTGGGACCCGGTGTCGATGTTCCGCACCGGCCGCCGCCACAAGCTGACCTCCGAGGCCGGCAAGCGCAACGAGCGTGGGGTCGACCCGACGATCTGCGAGGCCGCCGCCGACCGGGTGGCCGAGCTCCTCACGACCTACGGGGGTGGCACGGTCGAGGCCGGGGTGACCGTCGTCGGCACGCCGCCGCCGCCCGCCACGATCGTCATCGACGCCGGCCTGCCGGCTCGGATCACCGGCCTGGAGATCAGCGCCGAAACGGTCGTCGCCGACCTGGTGGCGATCGGCTGCGAGGTCGTCGTGGACGGCGACCAGATCACCGCGACAGTCCCGCCCTGGCGGCCCGACCTGACCGACCCCTTCGACCTGGTCGAGGAGGTGGCCCGGATCGTCGGCTACGCCAACGTCCCGTCCGTGCTGCCCCCGGCTCCCGCCGGTCGCGGGCTGACCCGCGAGCAGCGGCTGCGTCGCAGGGTCGGGCGTGCGCTGGCCGGCGCGGGCTTCGTCGAAGTGGTCAGCTTCCCCTTCGTCGGGCAGGCCGACCTCGATGCGCTGGGGCTCGACGAGGCCGACGAGCGGCGCACCGTCCTCACCCTGGCCAACCCGCTCTCGGCTGAGGAGCCGGCGATGACCACTACGCTGCTGCCGGGTCTGCTCAGGGCCGCCGCTCGCAACACCGGTCGTGGTCTGCCCAATGTCGCGCTCTTCGAGACCGCGACGGTGACCTTGCCGCACGCCGGCGGTCCGGCGCCGATCCTGCCCGTGGACCGGCGACCGACCGAGGGTGAGCTGGCGGACCTGGACAAGGCGCTGCCTGCCCAGCCCTGGCACCTCGGTGTGGTGGTCTGCGGCGAGTGGGACCGCTCCGGCTGGTGGGGTGAGGGCCGCCCGGCGGGCTGGGAGGACGCGGTCGCCGCCGTGCGTGACGTGGCGGATGCGCTCGACGTCCCGGTCGAGGTGCGCGCGGCTGCCCGCGCGCCCTGGCACCCGGGCCGCTGCGCGGAGTTCGTCGCCGGCGACGTGGTGCTCGGCCACGCCGGTGAGCTGCACCCGAAGGTCTGCGCTGCCTTCGGCGTCGCGCCGCGGAGCGCGGCCGCCGAGGTCGATCTCGACAAGCTGCTCGCGCTCGCGGTCGACGTGGTCCGCGGCCCCGAGCTGTCGCCTTACCCCGTGGCCCGCGAGGACGTCGCCCTCGTTGTCGACGACACGGTGACCGCGCTCGAGCTCGAGGCCGCGCTGCGCGACGGCGCCGGTGAGCTGTTGGAGTCGGTGCGCCTGTTCGATCTCTACACCGGCGACCAGGTCGGGGAGGGCAAGAAGTCGCTGGCCTTCCGGCTCCGCTTCCGTGCCCCCGACCGCACCCTCACCGTCGAGGAGACCTCCGCCGCCCGGGACGCCGCCATCGCGGTCGCCGCCGACCGCTGCGGCGCCGTCCAGCGCTGAGCCAGACTGGATCCTGGCCCGTCTGGTGCGCGGTTGTGGGTGCTGAGTGTCCAGCAGACCGGGTACTCAGCACCCATAGGGGCGCGGGAGCCGCAAGAAGAGCGCAGCAGAGCAGGACGGTGTCGCCCAGGTGACCACCAGTCACCGCCTGACAGTGCCGAGGGCGCGGGCGAGGAGCTCGCCTCGACTGCGCACGGAGGTCTTGGCGAAGATCGCCCGCAGGTGATCCTGGACGGTGAGCTCGGTGATGCCGAGCGCGCGGGCGGTGGTGCGGGTGTCTGCGCCCGTCGCTACCTGATGCAACACGTCGGTCTCGCGGCCGGTCAGGGCGTGCGATCGGGCGAACAGATCCAACCGGTCCGAGGCAGAGGTGAGCTCGATCGTCACGGCGATGTCGCTGATCGAGGCGGGGATGTTCGAGGACATCCGGGCAGCACTCAGAGTGAGCCAGACACCGTCGCCGACATGGGTCCGCACCGTCGCCTCCGCGGGATCGACCCCTTCCTCGCGACTGAGTAGTTGGGCCGCGACGTTGTAGGCGCTGGCGGGGATGCTGCTGCCGGCGTCGGGCGAGGGCAGCAGCCGGTCGAGATATCGGTGAGCGGCGTCGGTGACCGAGAGCACCCGAAGCTTCCGGATCGAGTAGGACGACGGCCGAGCCGGGATGATCGCGGGGGATTGTGTCGAGACCGAAACTGGCGGCTGCTCGCTCGCGGAGCGCGACGACCAGATCCGGTGTCAGCAGCGAGAGCATTCGGAGCTCCTCCTCGGCGAACGGTGCAGACCCGATTCGCCAGAGGTCGACGAAGCCCCAGCAGCCGTATCGGTCACGCAGCACCAGGGAGGCGATGTCGGTGACATCGTGATGTCGAAGGAGCTCGCGCCACATCAGGCTCGCAGCCAGGTCACCTTGTGCGGTCGCTGCGAGGGCTACGGCTTGCCCCATCGACAAGGAGGTCCACCGGTTCACCCGGGTGCGGTACTTCAAGCCGATCAGGCGAGGCAGCAACTCCTGTGGGAGCGGCCCGACGTCGGCAAGCGGCGCGGTGCCGACGGCGGTTCGCGGATCGGTGAGCAGCCACACGTAGGCCTCGAAAGGGATCCGAGCACGGATCTCCTGGAGGATCGTGGAGCGCATCGCGCGGTCGTCGAGACCGGCACGGGTCACCTCACGCACTCGGCGCAGCAGGAGCGGACCAGCGGACGCGGTGACCACGAGTCATCGTAGAGCGCCATCCCAGGTTCTCGGGATGGCTGCGGTCGACCACACCGACCTACCGTGTGGACGTCTTCAGGGAAGGAGCGGACCCATGGCCACTTTGCAGATTGAGCACGCGATCACCGACTTGGACGTCTGGATCACGGCATTCGGTCGATTCGAGCAGGGTCGCGTGGACGCGGGCGTCCGAGGACAGCGGATCTGCCAGGTGAGCAATGCGCCGCACGTCCTGGTCATCGAGCTGGACTTCGACGATGCCGAGGCAGCGGCTCGTTTCGAGGGCTTCTTGCGCACGCAGGTCTGGTCCTCGCCCGACCGGGCGCCGGCACTGGTGGGCAGCCCCGAGACTCGCATCCTCGAGCCGATCGACATCGCCCGCGCAACGTCATAGCGAGCGGTCGCCCGGCTACTTGCCGGCGGCGGCCACGCGGGGGTGGTCCTGCCAGGCGGGCATCGTCGCCATGTAGGCGAGCGTCGCGGCCTCGAGCTCTTCGCGGGTGGAGTCTGGCTCGCGGCGCGCCTGCCAGGAGACCATCCGCTCGAAACGCTCGTCGAAGGACTGGAGGTTGCCCTCGGCGTCGGTGCAGTAGCCGCAGTAGCGCCCGGTTTCGATGGGCATGTCGCAGCTCTCGCAGGATGTCGTGCTGGTCATCGTTCGTCCTTTCGGTCGGAGTGGGGCGGGGGATCGTCGTGGTGGCGGGCCAGCCCGTGCCGGGCCGCGGGAGCGGCGAGCAGGGCACGCAGCCCTCGGAAGAGGCCGGCACGTTCGTCGTCGGTCAACCCGGCCAGTGCGGGGTTGAGCAACTCCGTCGAAAGCACCCGACGGTCCGCGGCAAGCCGGTCGAAGCCCGTCGGCGTCAGCCAGACCAGCGTGCGGCGGCGGTCGGCCGGATCGGCCTCACGCTCCAGCAGCCCCTTGTCTTCGAGCTGGCTCACGATGTCGCTTACGACGGACTGGGCACGGTCCAGGTGCGCGGCAGCCTCGCCGATCGTGACGGGTCCGCTCAGCCCGAGATGGGTCAGCACCGCCCGCGAGGCCGCGGTCAGCTCCGAGTGCTTCCGATCGCGTCGGTGGAAGGTCAGATAGACGCTCTGGAAGACCCGGTCGAACTCTTCGGCCTCGGTGCTGGTCACCAGTCCAGCCAACGCCCCCGGTGATGCATCGTCAATCCCGATGCATTCCGGCTCCGCCGGCCGTGCGCGCGAGCCGCATTAGTCGATGGGGTGGTGGACGGCAGCGCGGAAGTGGTCGACCATGGCCAGGTCCCCGGCCAGCTGGATCTCGTCACCGGGCCCGCGCCGCCAGAGCCGGGCAAGCAGCTGGGCGGCGGTGCCGCCGATGACGGCGTCCGGCTCCTCACCCGGGTCGGACACGACGTGGATGTCGTCCTCGTGATACTCCACGCCCTCGGGGTCGGTGCCGTCGAAGTGGCCGAGCTGCACCCACACCGACTGGTCGACGTCGATCAGGTCCACCCGCACGTAGTGGGGGAGCGGGGAGAAGGTCCCCCAGGGCGGGCAACCGCCGTACATCACGTCGAGGATCTCGTCGACGCCGTCGGCCGCCAACCGGGGATCGATGGACGCATGGTCGACGCCCGCGGCAATCTCCGCGTCCAACCGGTGGATCAGCGCCTCGTGCGCCTGCCGCCGGAAGGTGAAGCCCACCGTCTGCTCCGTCGACCACGTCCATGCCGGGTCGGCGGGCGGGGCGCCCTCCAGCGCGGCGACGAGTCGCCCGGAGGCGTCGTCGAAGGCGGCCAGCAGGTCGGCATAGTCGGTGGGGCGCTCGGGCTCGGAGTACTCCTCCGGCGGCGCCGGCCGGTGGGTGACGACGTACGCCCAGAAGTCGTGCACCGTGGTGAGGTGCCACAGCAAGTCGGCAGCGTCCCAGGCCGGGCAGGTCGGCACGGCGGCGGCCGGGTCGCAGCTGGCGAGCACCTCGCGGAAGCGAGCGGACTCCGAGCGCAGGTGAGCGAGGTAGTCGTCGAAGCTGAGACGAGTCATCCCCGCAACCTACCGTCCAAGCCCGACAGCCTCCGACCCGGTTCGCCTAGGCATGCAGCAATATGTATAGTCATGCACATGGCTGGATTCTCCGTGGCGGTCGCGGGCGCGAGTGGGTACGCCGGTGGCGAGGCACTGCGACTCCTGCTCGGCCACCCCGAGGCCCGGATCGGCGCGCTCACCGGCGGCTCCAACGCCGGTGAGCGACTGGGTGTCCTGCAGCCGCACCTGCTGCCGCTGGCCGACCGCGTGCTCGAGCCGACCAACGCGGACACCCTCGCGGGTCACGACATCGTCGTGCTCGCGCTCCCACACGGCCAGTCCGGTGCGCTGGCGACGGAGCTCGGCGACGACACGGTTGTGATCGACTGCGGCGCCGACTTCCGGCTGACCGACCCGAGCGCCTGGGCACGGTTCTACGGCAGTGAGCATCCAGGCACCTGGCCCTACGGCCTGCCCGAGCTGCCCGGCCAACGGGCCGTGCTCACCGGAGCGCGCCGGATCGCGGTGCCGGGGTGCTACCCCACGGTCTCCTCGCTCGCCCTGGTTCCCGCGGTCGCGGCAGGCCTGGTCGAGCCCGACATCGTCGTGGTCGCGGCCAGCGGCACCTCCGGTGCGGGGAAGTCGGCCAAGTCGCACCTGCTCGGCAGCGAGGTGATGGGCAACGCCTCGGCCTACGGAGTCGGCGGCGTCCACCGGCACACCCCGGAGATCGTGCAGAACCTGTCCGCGGTCGCCGGCGCACCGGTCGCGGTCAGCTTCACGCCGCTGCTGGTCCCGATGTCGCGCGGGATCCTGGCCACCTGCTCGGCACCGGTCGTCGCGGGCGTCACCGCCGAGAGCGCGTACGACGCCTATGCCGCGGCCTACGCCGACGAGCCGTTCGTGCACGTCCTCCCGCCAGGACAGTGGCCGCAGACCAAGGCGGTGCTGGGCTCGAACGCCCTCCACCTGCAGGTCACCGTCGACGAGGCGGCCGGTCGACTGGTCGCCGTCGGTGCCGTGGACAACCTCGCCAAGGGCACGGCCGGCGCCGCCGTGCAGTGCCTCAACCTTGCCCTCGGCCTCCCGGAGACGACCGGCCTGAGCACGGTGGGACTCGCGCCATGAGCCGACGACGACGCTGACCCGACCGCCGCCCCAGCCGACCCGACTTCGAGAAGAGATCCCATGAGCGTCACCACTCCCGCCGGCTTCCGGGCCACCGGCGTCACCGCCGGGCTGAAGAGCTCCGGCGGCAAGGACCTGGCCTTGGTCGTCAACGACGGCCCGACCTTCTGTTCCGCCACCGTGTTCACCGCCAACCGCTGCCAGGCCAACCCGGTGCTGTGGAGCAAGGAGGTGGTCAAGGACGGCGTCGTGCGCGCCGTCGTACTCAACTCCGGCGGAGCCAACTGCTACACCGGCGCCGACGGCTTCCAGACCACTCATGCCGTCGCCGAACAGGTGGCGGGCCATCTCGGCATCGGCGCCATCGACGTGGTGGTCTGCTCGACCGGCCTGATCGGGATGGCCAACGACCGCGACCAGCTGCTGGCGGGCGTCGACACGGCCGCGTCAGCGCTGACGCCAGACGGCGGCGCGGACGCGGCGGAGGCGATCATGACCACCGACACGGTGAGCAAGCAGGTCGTGGTGGAGGGAGCCGGCTGGAGCATCGGCGGGATGGCCAAGGGTGCCGGGATGCTGGCGCCGCAGCTCGCCACGATGCTGGTCGTGCTCACCACCGACGCCGTCATGACGTCCGCGGAGCTGGATCGGGCGCTGCGCGCGGCGACCCGGGTGAGTTTCGACCGGCTGGACTCCGACGGGTGCATGTCGACCAACGACACCGTGACGCTGCTGGCGTCAGGGGCGTCGGGGATCACGCCGCCGCTCGACGACTTCACCGCGGCGCTGACCCAGGCCTGCACCGACCTGGCCATGCAGCTGCTCCGCGACGCCGAGGGCGCCGACCACGACATTGCGATCTCGGTGCTCAATGCGGCCACCGAGGACGATGCCATCGAGGTCGCCCGCAGCGTCGCCCGCAGCGCCCTCTTCAAGGCGGCCGTCTTCGGCAACGACCCCAATTGGGGGCGGGTGCTGGCCAGCATCGGCACCACGTCCGCGACCTTCGACCCGGCCGATCTCGACGTGGCGATGAACGGCGTCTGGGTCTGCCGCCGCTCGACACCGGCCGAGGATCCGAGCGCCGTCGACCTCACCGCGCGTGACGTGACCGTCACCATCGATCTCAAGGCGGGTGCCGAGCGCGCCACCGTGTGGACCAACGACCTCACCCATGCCTACGTCCACGAGAACAGTGCGTACTCCTCCTAGGGCGCCCGGTTAGGACCACCTGTGAAGATCCCCGACCCGAACAAGGCGGCCACCCTGGCCGATGCGCTGCCGTGGCTGAAGGCCTACCACGGCAAGATCGTGGTGGTGAAGTACGGCGGCAACGCCATGACCGACCCCGACCTGAAGCAGGCGTTCGCCGAGGACATCGCCTTCATGCGATTCGCGGGCTTCAAGCCGGTCGTCGTGCACGGCGGTGGTCCGCAGATCTCGGCGATGCTCGACCGACTCGAGATCTCCTCGGAGTTCCGCGGCGGCCTCCGAGTCACCACTCCCGAGGCGATGGACGTGGTCCGGATGGTGCTCGTCGGCCAGGTCCAGCGCGAGCTGGTCGGGCTGATCAACCAGCACGGACCGCTTGCCGTCGGCCTCTCGGGGGAGGACGCCGGGTTGTTCACGGCGAAGCCCACCAACACCGTGGTCGACGGCGAGGAGGTCGATCTGGGGCTGGTCGGCGAGGTCGCCAAGGTCCGTCCGGAGGCGGTGCTCGACCTCATCGACGCCGGTCGCATCCCGGTGGTCTCCAGCGTCGCACCCGACGTCAACGGGGTGGTCCACAACGTCAACGCCGACACCGCGGCAGCGGCTCTGGCGATCGCGTTGGGCGCCGAGAAGCTGCTGGTGCTCACCGACGTGGAAGGCCTCTACCGTGACTGGCCGGCGAGCGACGACGTCATCAAGGAGATCAGCCCCGAGGCGCTGGCCGAGCTGATGCCGACGTTGGCCAGCGGCATGGTGCCCAAGATGGGTGCCTGCCTGCAGGCGGTGACCGAAGGAGTGCCGCGCGCCACCGTCGTCGACGGCCGCGAGCGGCACGCCGTCTTGCTCGAGATCTTCACCGACGAGGGCGTCGGCACCCAGGTGCTGCCTGGCGTGGAGACCAAGATCCGACCGGCCCACGGGAGCCTGACATGACCGCGCCGACCACCACATCTAACTGGGCGGACCGCTACACCGGTGCCTTGATGAACACCTTCGGCCCACCTCGACTGGTGCTGACCCGCGGCCAAGGCGCCCAGGTCTGGGACGACGCCGGCACCCGCTACCTCGACCTGCTCGGTGGCATCGCGGTCAACGCGCTCGGCCACGCCCATCCGGCGGTCGTCGCAGCGGTGACCAGGCAACTCGACACCCTCGGCCACGTGTCGAACTTCTTCGCCACCCGACCGCAGATCGAGCTCGCGGAGCGGCTGCTCGCGATGGACGGCCGTCCCGGCCGGGTCTTCTTCACCAACTCCGGCACCGAGGCCAACGAGGCCGCCCTCAAGCTGACCCGGCGCACCGGCCGGACCCACCTGGTCGCCGCCGAGGGCGCCTTCCACGGACGCACCATGGGTGCGCTGGCGGTCACCGCGAAGGAGGCCTATCGGCTTCCGTTCGAGCCGCTGCCGGGCGAGGTCACCTTCGTGCCGTACGGCGACGCGGAGGCGCTCGCCGCCGCGGTCACGGACCGGACGGCCGCCGTGGTCGTGGAGCCGGTGCAGGGCGAGGCGGGCGTCGTCGTGCCTCCGCGGGACTATCTGGCCGCGGCCCGCCAGATCACCGCCGACCACGGCGCGCTGCTCTGGCTGGACGAGGTGCAGACCGGGATCGGCCGCACGGGTGCCTGGCTGGCTCACCGCAACCCTGAGCTCGTCGACGCCGAGCTGCCGGTGCGTCCCGACGTGGTCACCCTCGCCAAGGGCCTCGGCGGCGGCATCCCGATCGGCGCCTGTGTGGCGTTCGGGGACGCCGCGACGCTGCTCCAGCCCGGCAACCACGGCACCACCTTCGGCGGCAATCCGGTCGCCTGCGCGGCGGCCCTGGCGGTCCTCGACACGATTGTGGCCGAGGGCCTGCTCGACCACGCTGCCGCTCTCGGCGCCCGCTTGGCGACAGGGCTGGCCGCCGATGCCCGCGTGAGCGAGGTGCGCGCTGCCGGTCTGCTGATCGGTCTGGATCTCACCGAGCCGGTCTCTGCCGAGGTGGTTGCCGCCGCCCAGCGGCACGGGTTCATCGTCAACAACCCCACCCCGGATCGGATCAGGATGGCTCCACCACTGATCCTCACTGCCGGCGAGGCGGACAGCTTCCTCGCGGCCTGGCCGCAGATCCTTGACGAGGCTTTGGGAGAGCAGCCATGACCGATCCGCGCGCCAGCACACCGCCGACCAAGATTGCTCGCCAGCGGCGCATCGTCGAGCTGGTCACCCATCACGAGGTGCGCTCGCAGACCGAGCTGGCGGACCTGCTCGCGGCCGAAGGGCTGCAGGTCACCCAGGCCACACTGTCTCGCGACCTGGTCGAGCTGGACGCGGTCAAGGTCCGGGCGGCCTCGGGCGCGCTGGTGTACGCCGTGCCGGGCGAGGGCGGCGACCGGCGCCCCGCCGCACCGGTGGAGACTGCCGCGGCCGCGCACCGGATGGCCCGACTGTGTGGTGAGCTCCTGGTCACTGCGGAGTCGAGCGGCAACCTGGTCCTGCTCCGGACGCCTCCCGGCGCCGCCCAGTTCCTCGCCTCGGCCCTGGACAAGGCCGAGCTCGCCGAGGTGCTCGGCACCATCGCCGGCGACGACACGGTGCTGGTGATCGCGCGCGATCCGGCCGGTGGTGACGCGCTGGCGAATCGGTTCCTCGAGCTCGCTGCGGGAGCATGAGCAGATGACCGACATCACGGAGCCCGAGCTGGGCACCACCAAGAGCGGCACGCTGTGGGGCGGCCGCTTCGCATCAGGCCCGAGCCCCGAGCTGGAAGCGCTGTCCCGGTCCACCCATTTCGACTGGCGGCTGGTGCCCTACGACCTGGCCGGCTCTCGCGCCCACGCCAACGCCCTCCACGCCGCCGGGTTGCTCACCGATGCCGACCATGCCGAGCTGCTGCGCGGCCTGGCGGTGCTTGGCGATCGGTTCGCGGCGGGGGAGCTGCTGCCCGATCCCGGCGACGAGGACGTCCATGGCGCGCTCGAGCGGCTGCTCCTCGACGAGGTGGGCGCCGAGGTCGGTGGCCGACTCCGCGCCGGCCGGTCGCGCAACGACCAGATCGCCACGCTGTTCCGGGTGTACCTGCGCGACCACGGGCGGGTGCTGGCCGACCTGCTCCTCGACCTCGCCTCCGCGCTCGCGGACCTGGCCGAACGCCACCGGGGCGCGGTCTTGCCCGGTCGCACCCACCTCCAGCACGCGCAACCCGTGCTGGTCTCCCACCATCTGCTCGCCCATGCCTGGCCGCTGCTCCGGGACGTCTCCCGACTTCGCGACTGGGACGCCCGGGTGGCCGCCGACTCGCCGTACGGCTCCGGCGCGCTCGCCGGCTCCAGCCTCGACCTCGACCCGCAGGCAGTGGCGGCAGAGCTGGGCTTCGCCGGCTCCAGCGCCAACTCGATCGATGCGACCTCGGCACGTGACTTCGCCGCAGAGTTCGCTTTCGTCACTGCGATGGTCGGCGTGGACGTGAGCCGGTTGGCCGAGGAGATCACCATTTGGGCGACCGCGGAGTTCGGGTTCGCCCGGTTGCACGACTCGTGGTCGACGGGGTCGAGCATCATGCCGCAGAAGAAGAACCCGGACATCGCCGAGCTGGCCCGAGGCAAGGCGGGTCGACTGATCGGTGACCTGACCGGTCTGCTCGCCACGCTGAAGGGGCTGCCGCTGGCCTACAACCGCGATCTGCAGGAGGACAAGGAGCCGGTCTTCGACGCCGTGGACACTCTCGAGATCTTGCTGCCCGCGGTCACCGGGATGGTCGCCACGCTCGAGCTCGACACCGAGCGGATGGCGACGCTGGCCCCGCAGGGCTTCAGCCTCGCCACCGACGTGGCCGAGTGGCTGGTGCGGGAGGGGGTGCCCTTCCGTGAGGCACACGAGGTGGCCGGTGCCTGCGTGCGCCGCTGTGAGGAGCTGGGCGTCGAGCTCGCCGACCTCACCGATGCTCAGCTCGCCGAGATCTCGACGCGGCTGACGCCGGATGTCCGCTCGGTGCTCACCGTCGACGGGTCGGTCTCCGCACGCACCGGTCGAGGCGGCACCGCACCAGCCCGGGTCGCGGAGCAGCTCGCAGAGCTGCGCGGACAGATCGCGGGTGATCGAGCCAGTCTCACGTCGCCGTGAGCGATCGACTAGATCTCCTGCTCCGCCGACCGGTGCTTGAGGTCGCGCCCCGACTGCTCGGCGCGGTGCTTCGGCATGGCGAGGTGGCGGTCCGGCTGACCGAGGTCGAGGCGTACGACGGCGCGAACGATCCCGGCTCGCACGCCTATCGAGGCCAGACGCCGCGCAACTCGGTGATGTTCGGCCCACCCGGCCACCTCTACGTCTACTTCACCTACGGCATGCACCACTGCTGCAACGTGGTCTGCGGACCGGAGGGGGTTGCCTCTGCCGTGCTGCTGCGGGCAGGGGAGGTGGTGGCCGGCGCGGACATTGCTCAGGGCCGCCGGCTGGGCGCCACGGACCGCGACCTGGCCCGTGGGCCCGCTCGGCTGTGCTCGGCGTTGGGCCTGGACCTGACCTACAACGGGCTGTCTCTCGCCGGCCCCGAGTTGCTGCTCGAGCCGCGCTCGCGCGCGGTCTCGGCCTCCTTGGTCAGCACAGGCCCGCGGGTCGGGCTCCGACCGGCCGCGGAGCGTCCGTGGCGGTTCTGGCTGAGCGGTGAGCCGACCGTCTCGGCTTACCGCCCGGCGGTGGCGCGCCGGACGCGTCGCCAAGTTGACGCTCTCACCGACACCCGGTAAGTTCTTCCAGGTTGCCCAGTTGGTGGTGCTCGCTCGTGTGAGCCGGCCACCGGGGCAGCCAGCCGGCCTCGAGTCGCGTGTCTGATTTTTGAGAACTCAACAGTGTGTGATAGTCGATGAATTGATTTGTTTACTCGTTGATCCTTGGGCTCTGTTTTTTTGGGGTGTTTTTGGGTTGATGTTTTTTTGATGATTCTGTGACAGGCTAGCTTGTCTGTTGCCAGATCGGTTTTCTGTTTAGTGCTGAATGCTCTGGGGTCCTGTTTGGGGTTTTGGGGTTTTTGGTTTTCGATGGAGAGTTTGATCCTGGCTCAGGACGAACGCTGGCGGCGTGCTTAACACATGCAAGTCGTGCGGAAAGGCCTCTTTTGGGGTGCTCGAGCGGCGAACGGGTGAGTAACACGTGAGTAATCTGCCCTGCACTTTCGGATAACTGTCGGAAACGGTGGCTAATACGGGATAGGACTACATGGCGCATGTTGTGTGGTGGAAAGCCTCTTCGGGGGTGGTGTGGGATGTGCTCGCGGCCTATCAGCTTGATGGTGGGGTAGTGGCCTACCATGGCTTTGACGGGTAGCCGGCCTGAGAGGGTGTCCGGCCACACTGGGACTGAGACACGGCCCAGACTCCTGCGGGAGGCAGCAGTGGGGAATATTGGACAATGGGCGGAAGCCTGATCCAGCAACGCCGCGTGGGGGATGACGGCCTTCGGGTTGTAAACCTCTTTCACCTATGACGAAGTTCTCACTTTTTGGTGGGGGTGACGGTAGTGGGAGAAGAAGCACCGGCCAACTACGTGCCAGCAGCCGCGGTAATACGTAGGGTGCGAGCGTTGTCCGGAATTATTGGGCGTAAAGGGCTCGTAGGCGGTTTGTCGCGTCGGGAGTGAAATCCGCCAGCTTAACTGGTGGCTTGCTTTCGATACGGGCAGACTAGAGGGATGCAGGGGAGAACGGAATTCCTGGTGTAGCGGTGAAATGCGCAGATATCAGGAGGAACACCGGTGGCGAAGGCGGTTCTCTGGGCATGTCCTGACGCTGAGGAGCGAAAGTGTGGGGAGCGAACAGGATTAGATACCCTGGTAGTCCACACCGTAAACGTTGGGCGCTAGGTGTGGGATCCATTCCACGGGTTCCGTGCCGTAGCTAACGCATTAAGCGCCCCGCCTGGGGAGTACGGCCGCAAGGCTAAAACTCAAAGGAATTGACGGGGGCCCGCACAAGCGGCGGAGCATGCGGATTAATTCGATGCAACGCGAAGAACCTTACCTGGGTTTGACATAGGAAGAAATCCATCAGAGATGGTGGGTCCGTAAGGGTTTCCTACAGGTGGTGCATGGCTGTCGTCAGCTCGTGTCGTGAGATGTTGGGTTAAGTCCCGCAACGAGCGCAACCCTTGTCTTATGTTGCCAGCACGCCCTTCGGGGTGGTGGGGACTCATGAGAGACTGCCGGGGTCAACTCGGAGGAAGGTGGGGATGACGTCAAGTCATCATGCCCCTTATGTCCAGGGCTTCACGCATGCTACAATGGCCGGTACAGACCGTTGCGATCCCGTGAGGGGGAGCGAATCGGAAAAAGCCGGTCTCAGTTCGGATTGGGGTCTGCAACTCGACCCCATGAAGTCGGAGTCGCTAGTAATCGCAGATCAGCAACGCTGCGGTGAATACGTTCCCGGGCCTTGTACACACCGCCCGTCACGTCACGAAAGTCGGCAACACCCGAAGCCCATGGCCCAACCCCACTTGTGGGGAGGGAGTGGTCGAAGGTGGGGCTGGCGATTGGGACGAAGTCGTAACAAGGTAGCCGTACCGGAAGGTGCGGCTGGATCACCTCCTTTCTAAGGAGCACCACCCCCTACAGTGTCTGCTGCCGACCACGGCAGCAGACCACTACTGGGTGGAACTCATAGTGGAATCATCGACAACCCCGCCCGACCCCCCTGGGGCCGGCCCGGGGTTCCCCGTGTTCCCCACCCGAATCAGTGGGGGGACACGCCCCTCCCGGTGGCCCGTCTGGGCTGGTGTGGTGGGGGTGTGGGGTGTCGCATGCTGTTGGGGTTCTGAGGAATCAGCCCGTGTGCTGCCAGTGATGGTGGTGGGGGTTGGTTGCTTGGAGGGCCCCGTCCCCTTCTGGCCAGGTTTCTGGT
The DNA here is from genome assembly GCF_047602075.1 of Nocardioides sp. GTDB lineage: Bacteria > Actinomycetota > Actinomycetes > Propionibacteriales > Nocardioidaceae > Nocardioides. The sequence goes on along the minus strand of NZ_JASGIF010000001.1, from coordinate 940,335 downwards.
TGGCCAGGTTTCTGGTTGGCCAGGTTTCTGGTTGGCCGGTTTGTTCTGGTTGTGGGGGTGTGGGTGGGTTGTTTGGTTTTTGTATAGTGGATGCGAGTGTCTTTGTAGTGTATGTTTTGTGGTTCTTTGCAGTGTTTGTTTTGAGTGCATGACGCATTGTTTTTGGTGTGTGTTGTGTTGGTTTGTTTGGCAAGCTGTGAAGGGCGCATGGTGGATGCCTTGGCATCAAGAGCCGATGAAGGACGTAGGAGCCTGCGATAAGCCCTGGGGAGTTGGCAACCGAGCTGTGATCCGGGGGTGTCCGAATGGGGTAACCTGGCTGGAGTCATGTCCAGTCGCCTGCACCTGAATGAAATAGGGTGTTGGGAGGGAACGCCGGGAAGTGAAACATCTCAGTACCGGTAGGAAGAGAAAACAATAGTGATTCCGTGAGTAGTGGCGAGCGAAAGTGGATGAGGCTAAACCCGTGGCATGTTCAAGCTGGCAGGTGTTGTGTTGCGGGGGTTGTGGGACGCGATGGGCCCGGGCTGCCATACTGGGTGCGTAGTGAGAAACCATTGGGTGAAGACGAGGCCGTTGGAAAGCGGTGCCGTAGAGGGTGATAGTCCCGTAGTTGTAAGCCTGTGGCTGCGTTGTCGTGTTCCCGAGTAGCACGGAACTCGTGGAATTCTGTGTGAATCTGGCGGGACCACCCGTCAAGCCTAAATACTTCTTGATGACCGATAGCGGACGAGTACCGTGAGGGAAAGGTGAAAAGTACCCCTGGCGGGGAGTGAAATAGTACCTGAAACCATGTGCCTACAATCCGTCAGAGCCTCATCCTTTTGGGTGGGGTGATGGCGTGCCTTTTGAAGAATGAGCCTGCGAGTTTGTGTTGTGTTGCGAGGTTAACCCGTGGGGGGTAGCCGTAGCGAAAGCGAGTCCGAACAGGGCGTAGCCGCATCTTTTTGGGTGTGGTGTAGTAGCGCGATCAAGACCCGAAGCGGAGTGATCTAGCCATGGGCAGGTTGAAGCGTCGGTAAGACGTCGTGGAGGACCGAACCCACTTCAGTTGAAAATGGAGGGGATGACCTGTGGTTAGGGGTGAAAGGCCAATCAAACTCCGTGATAGCTGGTTCTCCCCGAAATGCATTTAGGTGCAGCGTTGCGTGTTTCTTGTTCCAGGTAGAGCACTGGATAGCCGATGGGCCCGACCAGGTTACTGACGTTAGCCAAACTCCGAATGGGAGCAAGCCATAGCGTGGCAGTGAGACTGCGGGGGATAAGCTCCGTAGTCGAGAGGGAAACAGCCCAGACCATCAGCTAAGGCCCCTAAGCGGCGGCTAAGTGGAAAAGGATGTGGAGTCGCAGTGACAACCAGGAGGTTGGCTTGGAAGCAGCCATCCTTGAAAGAGTGCGTAATAGCTCACTGGTCAAGTGATTCCGCGCCGACAATGTAGCGGGGCTCAAGTCGTCCGCCGAAGCTATGGCACCCATGCGTTTGTCCTAGCCTGTCTCTCTTTGTGGGGGTGGGTTCAGGTGTGTGGGTGGGTAGGGGAGCGTCGTGTCGCCGGTGAAGCGTCGGAGTGATCTAGGCGTGGAGGCGACACGAGTGAGAATGCAGGCATGAGTAGCGAATCGCGTGTGAGAAACACGCGCGCCGAATGATCAAGGGTTCCAGGGTCAAGCTCATCTGCCCTGGGTAAGTCGGGACCTAAGGCGAGGCCGACAGGCGTAGTCGATGGACAACCAGTTGATATTCTGGTACCGGCAAGGTAGCGACCCTGACGAGGTCCGTGATGCTAACCACCCAAAGCCACCCACGACCATCGCCTTCGGGTGCTGGCGGGGTGGGGCTGCGTGGGACCCGACCGGGTAGTAGTCAAGCGATGGGGTGACACAGGAAGGTAGCCCAGCCGCGGCGATGGTTGTCCGCGGGTAAGGATGTAGCACGCAGCCCAGGCAAATCCGGGTTGTACCCGCCACTGGCGGGGGTGTGAGATCTGATGCCGAGCCAGATAGTGGTGAAGTGGGTGATCCTATGCTGTCGAGAAAAACCTCTAGCGAGCTATGCGCCGCCCGTACCCCAAACCGACTCAGGTGATCAGGTAGAGAATACCAAGGCGATCGAGCGAACCATGGTTAAGGAACTCGGCAAAATGCCCCCGTAACTTCGGGAGAAGGGGGACCCGACCCGTCAACACCCTTTGCGGTGGGTAGCGGTGAGGGTCGCAGAGACCAGGCCCAAGCGACTGTTTACTAAAAACACAGGTCCGTGCGAAGTCGTAAGACGATGTATACGGACTGACTCCTGCCCGGTGCTGGAAGGTTAAGAGGACCCGTCAACACCCTACGGGTGTGAAGCGGAGAATTTAAGCCCCAGTAAACGGCGGTGGTAACTATAACCATCCTAAGGTAGCGAAATTCCTTGTCGGGTAAGTTCCGACCTGCACGAATGGAGTAACGACTTGGGCGCTGTCTCAACCATGGGCTCGGCGAAATTGCACTACGAGTAAAGATGCTCGTTACGCGCGGCAGGACGGAAAGACCCCGGGACCTTTACTATAGTTTGGTATTGGTGTTTGGTACGGTTTGTGTAGGATAGGTGGGAGACTGTGAAGCGGCCACGCCAGTGGTGGTGGAGTCAACGTTGAAATACCACTCTGGCCGTACTAGATGTCTAACCTCGGACCGTGATCCGGTTCAGGGACAGTGCCTGATGGGTAGTTTAACTGGGGCGGTTGCCTCCTAAAATGTAACGGAGGCGCTCAAAGGTTCCCTCAGCCTGGTTGGCAATCAGGTGGCGAGTGTAAGTGCACAAGGGAGCTTGACTGTGAGACAGACACGTCGAGCAGGGACGAAAGTCGGAACTAGTGATCTGGCCACGGCATGTGGAAGCGTGGTCACTCAACGGATAAAAGGTACCCCGGGGATAACAGGCTGATCTTCCCCAAGAGTCCATATCGACGGGATGGTTTGGCACCTCGATGTCGGCTCGTCGCATCCTGGGGCTGGAGCAGGTCCCAAGGGTTGGGCTGTTCGCCCATTAAAGCGGCACGCGAGCTGGGTTTAGAACGTCGTGAGACAGTTCGGTCCCTATCCGCCGCGCGCGCAGGAAACTTGAGAAAAGCTGTCCCTAGTACGAGAGGACCGGGATGGACGAACCTCTGGTATGCCAGTTGTCCCGCCAGGGGCACCGCTGGTTAGCTACGTCCGGACGTGATAACCGCTGAACGCATCTAAGCGGGAAGCACATTTCAAGACAAGGTTTCCCACACCATATGGTGGTAAGGCCCCCCACAGACCATGGGGTCGATAGGCCGGAGGTCTACAGCAGCAATGCCCAGCCGACCGGTACTAATAGGCCGAGGGCTTGCCACACACACCACCACACCACACACCCCACCAGACAACACAGTCCAAGGGGACCACAGCGCACAACTACTGGTGCTCGCATCCACTACACAAAAACCAAAACCCCACCCAAACAACCCCACCCAAACAACAGGGGCCCCGGTATAACAACAAAACCACCCCAACAGCCAACAACCGGCACAAAAAGGGGTGGCATAGAGTTACGGCGGCCACAGCGACAGGGAAACACCCGGACCCATCCCGAACCCGGAAGTTAAGCCTGCCAGCGCCAATGGTACTGCAACCACACGGCTGTGGGAGAGTAGGACGCCGCCGAACAAACACCCGTAGAGGGCCACCACGGTGGCCCTCTACGTATATTTGCTCCGATTTCTCGGACCTATTCTCGAGCCCGGAGTTCCAGCTCCAACAAGAGCCGGTCGGCCGCATTGGAGAGATCGACACCGACCGTGGCTTCGACCCGCTTGAGTCGCTGCCTGAGGGTGTTGGGATGGATCCCCATCTCCGCCGCGGTCGCGCCGGTATTGAGATTCGACCTGAGGTAGGTCGAGATGGTTTGAGCGAGCTCGTCGCCGTCGACGTACTTCGCGAGTCGGAGGGCCTCCACCCGAGCGGCGGAGACGAGGCCGCTTTCCCTGAGGGCCTGGGCTATCTGGGCAAGGGTGACTTCGGCGCGGTGTGCCTCATAGGTGCGGATCCTGTTCTCGTCGTCGACGGCGATGTCAGCGAGTAGCGTGTCACACGCCTCGCGCATGGAGCGTAGGTCCTGAGCCCCGTGACCGATCGGGCCGACAGCGACACGCACGGCAAGCCGGCTGGCCGCCAACGTTGCCGACGTACGCCTGGCCCACGCCTCGAGGTCGGCCTTCGGTGTCGGATCGTGGACGAGGACGTAGAGAATCTCGGGTGTGTCGAGGATTCGCGACCCCCCTCCAACGGTGGCGGCCTCGAGTTGCACGGTCGTGGCGACGCGGGTCCATACCGGACCGGGGCGCCGAGGCCCGTGCACCTGTAACGCACCGAGCGCCCACGTCTGGATGCCGTCGAGGCCGAGCGCTGTGGTCAAGGTGCGTGGCGACTCGAGCGACTCCGATATGCCGAGCAGCTGGCTGAGGAGGGTCCGATCGCGATTACGTGCGCGGCTGCGTTGCCCGATCATCCCGGCCGCCACGACGCTTGCCGCGCGCAGGAGTTGGCGAGCCCTGGGCGCGAATGGGTCGGGGCCACGCTGAACCCAGATCACCCCGACGTAGCGTCCGTCGTGCGGGTCGATGAGCCCGATCCCCAGGCGAGGCATGGTGGAGGCCGTCCCGGGTAGCTCGACGAGTTCGCCGCGCCGAAGGGCGTCCCAGACTCCCATCGTGCGGATCTGCTCTAGATGACCCGGCGGCGCTGCACGCCCGAGCACCGAGTCTCGTCGCAACTGGTCGGCGTGTTCGTCGAGCGGAGAGAAGGCCAGGACGCGAGTGTGGGCGTCGTCGATCGTGACGTAGCCGCACACTTGGGTGGCGAGCGAGATGGCGAGGTCGAAGAGGTCTCCTTGTGACGAGGCATCGATGTCATCGGCCACGGAGGCCTCCGGACCAGGAAGCGACGTCGCGCGGATTACGCTCGTGATGAGCCCGAGAAGCTGGCCCCAGGTGATGTCCCCACGCGCCACACCGACCGGCACCGAGCTCTGTCGGGCGATGGTCCGCCAGCTCGCTTCGTCAGCGGTCTTGACGATGACCATCGCGGGCCGCATGGATCGTAGATCAGCGGATACGTCGGCGATGTCGTCGAGACCTGATACCAACAAGAGCACCTCGTCAGAGCGATCCGTGCGGTCGGTGTGGAGTTCGACCGGGTCGATCACCCCGCACGTGGTCACCGATCGCGCAGCGACCTGACAACCAGGGAGAACGCGGATCATGTCTCCGAGCCGTTCGACGACATCGGTCAATAGGGCCATGGGGGCTCGTCTCCTCGCCTGAATCTCACTGCCTGCTGCAGAAAGCAGTGCGAAGGCATTGACTTTAGCGGATAAGACGATGTGATAGCACGGCGGATTTCGATGACTCGCTCACTAAACTCGGCCGAACGCTCCACCCCCCAAACCCCAAAGGGAGTCCCATGTCACTACCTCACAGGCGCATCCTTGCCGGACTCTGCGCGACCACCACGGTGCTTGTGCTGGCCGGGTGCGGCAGTTCGAGTGATTCAGAGAAGGACGGAACCGACTCTGGGTCGAGTTCCAGCGCGAAGCAGTTCACGATTCCGCAGCAGACCGGCGCCCCGCCGTGGGCGTTCACCGACGATGCGGGCAAGTCGATCGGCATGCTGCCGGATCTTTCTCTCGCGGTTGGACCACCGTTGGATATCGAGGTTGTCAACGAACAGACAACTTGGGAGAACTCGCTTCTGGGCCTGGAGTCGGGCAAGTACATCTTCGTGCCAGGTGCTGATGCGACACCGGAGCGGCTGGAGAAGTTCGACTTCGTGATCACCATGAAGGACGGCTACAGCTTCGAGGTCAAGGCCGGCAGCCCTGAGATCGGCTCGGAGATGACGGATCTCTGTGGTCTGACGATCGGGTTGGTCACCGGCTCGAGCCCGATCCCGACCCTGCAGAAGCAGTCGAAGGACTGCGTTGCAGGGGGCATGGACCCGATCGAGATCAAGACGTTCCCGGACTGGGCCAGCGGTGAGTTGGCGGCCCAGAGTGGTCAGATCGACGCCGCGACGAACACCCTCAGCTCGATCGGCTACCAGGCGCAGCAGAATCCTGGAAAGTGGGCCGTCACCGGCCCCGTCTTCCAGGAGACCGAGGTCGGCTTCGCGGTGCAGAAGGGCAGTGAGTGGGGTCCGAAGCTCGTGGATGCGGTGAACTCCATCATCGAGGACGGCTCGTATGCGGAGATCTTCGACACCTATGGCACCCCGGACATGATGATCGAGAAGTCGCGTCTGGTCACCCAGTGAACGATTCCGCCGCACCAGATCTTCCCCCGGCGGAGCGGTGGCGCGCGGAGGCAGCTCGCCTCGGCGCGTCACCGCACCATCCGCCGAACCATGCGGTCCGCAACGCCCTGGCCGTGGTCATCCTGCTCGTCGCAACTGCCGTGGTGGTGGACTTCGCGCGTCGCCCTGCGCTCGATTGGGAGGTCGTCTGGAAGTACCTCTTCGACCCCACAGTCATGACCGGTATCCGTAACACCCTGCTGCTGACCGTGCTGTCGATGGCCCTGGCCCTCGTACTCTCAGTCGTGCTGGCCAACATGCGCCTGTCGGGCAACCCGCTGCTGCGGGCGATCGCCGGGGTCTACGTCTGGCTGTTCCGGTCGATCCCGCTGCTCGTGCTGCTGATCTTGTGGTTCAACATCGCGATCATCTACCCGCGAATCGCACTCGGCATCCCGTTTGGTCCGGAGTGGTGGGCGACCGACACCCGGAACGTGGTCAGCGGCTTCTGGGCCGCCGTGCTCGCGTTCGGGCTCCAGCAGGCGGCCTACACCTCGGAGATCATCCGAGCCTCGTTGCTCGCCATTCCTACTGGGCAGCGGGAAGCGGCCGCGGCCCTAGGCATGACGAAGGTCCGCACGTTCTTCCGGATTATCTTCCCTCAAGCGATGCGAATCGCCGTCCCGCCCATCAGCAACGACACCATCAACTTGTTGAAGGCGACCTCCCTGGCGGCCTTCATCGCCGTGCCCGACTTGCTCTACACCGTGCAGACGATCTACAACCGCACCTACCAGATCATCCCGCTGCTGCTGGTCGCGACGATCTGGTACACGGTCTTCGTCAGCCTGCTGTCCTACGGCCAGTACCACCTGGAGCGCGCTCTGCGCCGCGATCGTGTCGGGAGGATCTTGTGACGAGCGTTCCGCTCTTGGCGGCGGTGAACATCTCGAAGTGGTTCGGTGAGCATCAAGTGCTCAAGTCGATCTCCTTCGAGGTTGCCGCGGGTGAGGCCATCTGCATCCTGGGGCCGTCGGGCAGCGGGAAGAGCACCTTGCTGCGCTGTCTGAACATGCTCGAACGGCCCAACGAGGGCGCGATGTTCCTCGCGGGAGATCTGATGGGGTACACCACTCATCGCAACGGGATGCGAGAGCTCCCAGATCGCCTCGAGGCGCGCCAGCGACAGCGGCTAGGCATGGTCTTCCAGCAGTTCAACCTGTTCCCGCATCTGACCGCGCTCGAGAACCTCACCGAGGCGCCCACCGGGGTGCAGAAGCGCGAGAAGGGCATCGTCAAGCAGGAGGCGCTCGCGCTCCTTGAACGAGTCGGCATGTCGGACAAGGCGCGCGCCTTCCCCGGTCAGCTGTCCGGGGGACAGCAACAGCGAGTGGCTATCGCTCGCGCACTCGCAATGAAACCCGAGGCCCTGTTGTTCGACGAGCCAACCAGCGCCCTCGATCCCGAGATGGTCAGCGAGGTTCTTCAGGTCATCCGAGATCTGGTGCGGGACGGGATGACGTCGGTCATCGTGACCCACGAGGTCGGCTTCGCGCGCGAGGTGTGCGACCGCTTCCTCTTCCTTGAGGACGGTGAGCTTCTCGAGGAAGGCCCCTCGTCCTCCCTGAACCAGAACGCGGTGCATCCCCGCACTCGCGCGTTCCTCGAGAAAGTCCTCTAGAGAAGGAAAAGATGACAGACACGACAGGCGGCGGGTTGTCCGTCGCGATCATCGGTGCTGGCTTCGGCGGCATCGCCATGGGTGTACGTCTGGTCAAGGCCGGCATCACGAACTTCACGATCTTCGACTCGTGGGGCGATATCGGCGGAACGTGGCTGCACAACACCTATCCCGGGGCCGCCGTCGACACTCCTTCTCACATGTACTCCTTCTCCTTTCGGCGCTACGACTGGCCACGCAGGTTCGCCACCCAGGCGGAGCTGCTTGAGTACCTCAAGACGACCGTGAAGGAGTGGGGGCTCGACGAACACCTCGAGCTCAACACCGAGATCACCGGTGTGCATTGGGACGATCGATCCAGGACGCACCGGGTCGTCGATGCGAACGGTTGCGAGTGGACGTTCAACGTCGTGGTGTCGGCCGTCGGCATCTTGAACGTCCCCGCGTTCCCTGGCTGGGAGGGGAAGGACGAGTTCCGCGGAACGGTGTTGCACACCGCTCGGTGGGATCCTGCTGTCGACTGGTCCGGCAAGCGCGTCGCGGTCGTCGGCACCGGCTCTTCCTCGGCTCAGGTGGTTCCCGCGATGGCTCCCGATGCTGCCAGTCTGACCGTCTTCATGCGGCAACCCGTCTGGGTGGACGAGAAGGACGAGCACACCTTCACCCGAGAAGAGCGCCGTCGTTACTCGACGTGGTGGGGATACCACCGTGAGCGGTACAAGGTCTACCTGGCCAATGAACGCAACTGGTTGGGCGGGCGCGTCGCCGTGCCCGGCTCGCGCGTCGATCGGCGGGCCACCGCTCGCTGCTTCGCCCATATGAAGCGGCAGATCAAGGATCCCGCCCTCCTTCGCCTGATGACGCCCGACGGGCCTTACATGGCCAAGCGTCCGGTGCGAAGCGCGGAGTACCTCCCAGCCCTGCAGCGTGACAACGTGAAGCTGGTTCCGCGCGCGGTCGAGCGGTTCTACGAAGACGGGCTCATCGACAGCGCCGGCGAGAAGCACCCCGTCGACATCGTCGTCACCGCGACGGGCTTCCGCCCTGCTGAGTACATCTTCGGGATCGACGTGACCGGCAGCAATGGCGCCGACCTCCACGGGGTGTGGGGTGCCGACCCGCAAGCGTTCCTGGGCGTGAACTACCCCGGATTCCCCAACTTCTTCATGCTGCTCGGCCCGAACTCCAACTACTACGCCATCGTCTTCAATCTGGAGCGGCAAGCCGACTTCGTCGCACGGATCCTGGTCCGCATGCAGCGAAGCGGAAGCGACGTCGCGGAGGTCAAGCACACGTACTTCCGCGTCTTCAACCGCTGGCTCAGCAAGCGTCTCGCCCGCTCCTCGTTCGCCACCGGCGAGAGCTACTTCCGCTCGGCCTCGGGAACCGTAGTGACTCAATGGCCTGAAGGTGCTGCGCCGTTCTGGCTACTGACCAGACTGCTGGCCATTCCGTCGACACGGTTCACCGCCGCGCGCGTGCGGCCCGCGAGGCGTCCACAGACCACCAACACGAGGCAGTCTCCACAGGCGTGAGCTACGCAGCGTGCTCGGGGCTGCTGTCTCGGCGACGGTGGTCCTCGGAGGTGAGGTCGTGACCAGACGAGGCGAGGCCAGCGACGTAGCGCTGGCGGATGCGGTGGAGGCGGTCAACGAGGTGCGCCTGGTGGGTCGGGTCTCGGCTGCTCCCGAGGAGCGGACGCTGCCCAGCGGCGACTCGCTGTGGACCTTCCGGGTGGTGGTGCAGCGCCCGGCCGAGCGGCGCCGACCACGCGCGAGCGTGGACGCGCTGGAGTGTGCCGTCTGGTCCGGCCGTCCCCGGCGCTCGGTCGCGACCTTACGGGCAGGCGACGAGGTGGAGGTGCGCGGAGCGCTGCGCAGGCGGTTCTTCCGAGGCGGCGTCGGCTCCGTGGCGTCGCGGGTCGAGGTCGAGGTGAGTGGCCTGAAGGTCATTCGGCGGCAGAGCGGGTGAGCACGCGATGGGGGAGCACACGATGGGGGAGCACACGTTGGGGGAGCACCGTGCCGGGGGAGAGGCCCAGCTCGCGCTCGGTGGCCTCTCGCGACCAGGCGTCGGCCTGCTCGTCACTGAGCACGTCGCCGTGGGCGACCACCTGGAGGCTCAGTCCGTCCAGCAACGACAGCACCCGCCAGGCGGCGGCGTCAGGGTCGTCGGTGGTCATCACGCCGTTGGCGCAGCCGTCGGCGATGACCTCGGCCAACAACGCCTGCCACTCCTCGTTGAGGCGCCGGGAGGTGCGTTGCACTGCCGGTCGACGAGCCGCCTCGGCCCAGGCATCCAGCCAGATCTGCATGCCGGCGTCGGTGTCGGCGCGGGCATAGGTGTCGAAGAAGAGCCGCAGCCTCTCGAGCGGTGAGTCTCCGGCGGCTACTGCCGCCACGGTCTCCTGGAGGTCCGCGCGGGCGATCCGCTCGAACGCCTCGGCGAGCAACTCGTCCATCGAGGAGTAGTAGTGGTGGATCAGCCCGCTCGAGGTGCCGAGCTCCGCGGCCACATCACGGACCGTCGTGGCCGCGATGCCACGGCGCTGCATCACCGCGAGCGTGGCGGCGACGATCGCCTCGCGCCGCTCGGCTGGGCTCATCCGCGCCATGAGACGCACCCTAGCCCGCTATTGCGCAACCGTCCAACAATTCTCTAGGGTGGGTGGACCCACCGCACCGAAGCGAGGCACCCGCATGAGGATGAAGACCACGCCCTTCCACCCGCGTCTGGTCGAGCTCAACGACACCGGACTCTGGTCGCACTGGTCGGGCTACCTCTCGGCGGTCCGCTATGACTTCTCCTCGAAGTTCGAATACTTCGGGATCCGCAACGCCGCAGCGTTCTTCGACGCCTCGCCGCTCTACAAGTTCTGGATCCGTGGCGCGGACGCCGAGCGTTATCTCGCCGGTGTGATGGCCAGGGATGTGCGCACGGTGCGGCCCGGTCGCGCGCAGTACACCGTGTGGTGCGACGACGAGGGCTACGTCCTCGAGGACGGCGTGCTCTTCCGGCACGCGGCCGACGAGTTCATGCTCACCGCCGCCGAGCCCAACCTCTCCTTCCTGCAGTCGCAGGCGATCGGCAAGCGGGTCGAGATCGTCGACGTCTCCGAGGACTACGCGACCCTCGCGGTGCAGGGCCCACGCTCGCGCGCGATCCTCGAGCCGCTCGCGCCCGAGATCGCCGAGCTGTCCTACTTCGGGTTCACCCCCGCCAAGGTGGCCGGTCACCCGGTGACGATCAGCCGCACCGGCTTCACCGGCGATCTCGGCTTCGAGGTGATGGTCGGTGCCGACGACGCGCTGCCTGTCCTCGACGCGATCCTCGAGGCGGGTCAGCCGCACGGCCTGCGGCCGTTCGGCGAGGAGGCGCTCAACATGGCGCGCATCGAGGCCGGCCTGCCCCTGATCGGCACGGAGTTCACCTCGGCTCGCTACGCCTACAACGCGGCCGAGCGATTCACTCCGACCGAGCTCGGCCTCGGCTGGCTGCTGCGCGGCATCGATGACGACACCCGCCCCTTCGTGGGACGTGACGCCATCCGCCGCGAGCTGGCCGACAAGACCTCGCGCTGGACCACCCGCGGCATCGTCGTGGACTGGCGCGCCTACCGCGATCTCTACGAAGCGCACGGGCTGATCCCGGAGATGGACGAGATCCCGGTGGGCTGGGAGACGATGCTGTACGACGACGCGGGTGAGCGCGTCGGCTACGCCACCAGCCTGATGTACTCCCCGATGATGCAGCGCTACATCGGCATCGCCCGGATCAAGCCGGAGCTGGCCGCCGTCGGCGGCACCGTCCAGGTCGAGCAGACCGTCGACCACGAGTACTACACGGTCCCGGCCGAGATCACCACCCTGCCCTTCTTCAACCCCGAGCGGAAGCTGTCCTGACATGGCGAAGAAGCCCTCGTCCAACAACTACGACGCGATCGTCGTCGGTGGGGGTCACAACGGCCTCACCAACGCGGCGTACCTCGCCAAGTCCGGGCTCCGCACGCTGGTGTTGGAGCGCCGGCCGATCGTCGGCGGCGCCGCGATCACCGAGGAGCTGCACCCGGGCTTCTCGTTCACGACCTTCTCCTACGGCCTGAGCCTGATCCGGCCCGAGGTGGTCCAGGAGCTCAACCTGGTCAAGCACGGCTTCATGCCGCTGTTGATGAACTCCACCTTCGCGCCGATGGAGAACGGCGACTACCTGCTCGTGGGTGGGGACCGGGAGCACAACATCTCGGAGTATCGCCGCCACTCCAAGGCCGACGCCGACGCGATGGACCGCTTCGAGTTCGACCTGTCGCGGGTGCAGCAGTACGTCAAGCCGATGTTCGACGCGATGGCGCCCAACATCTTCGGCGGCACCGAGGAGGACGCCGAGCAGGTCGCCTGGCTGCTCAAGCACCTCGGCTCGGCTCCGCCGAAGGTCGTCCACGACACGGTGCGGCTGCTGTTCGGCAGCATCGCCGACTTCCTCGACGACTACTTCGAGAGCGACGTCATCAAGGGACACCTGGCCTCGTCGGGGATCATCGGCACCAAGGTCGGTCCGATGTCCCCGGGCTCGGGGCTGGTGTTCTTGTTCATGGCGATGGGTGAGCACGACGGCTCGGTGGGTGCGTGGGCGTTCCACAAGGGCGGCAACGGCGGCTTCACCGAGGTGCTTGCCCGGGCCGCCCAGTCCTACGGCGCGGAGGTGCGGCTCGAGGCGCCGGTCTCGCATGTGGTCACGGCCAACGGCAAGGCGACCGGTGTGGCCCTCGAGGACGGCACCGAGTTCACCGCGCCGGTGGTGGTCAGCTCCCTGGACCCGCGGCGCACGTTCACCGAGTTGGTCGACCCCGCGGAGCTGCCCACCGAATTGGTGGAGACCATTCGTCGGTTCCGCTTCCAAGGGACCGCGTCGAAGGTGAACTTCGCACTCGACGGCCCGCCGGTCTTCCCCGCGCTGGCCGATCGCACCGACCAGTGGCAGGGCTTCGTCAACATCGGCCCGTCGATCGAGTATCTCGAGCGTGCCTTCGACCCCGCGAAGTACGGCTGGTACAGCGAGCGCCCCTACCTCGACTGCTGCGTGCAGTCGTTCATCGATCCCGACATGGCGCCTGCCGGCAAGCACGTGATGTCGTGCTTCACGATGTACACGCCCTACGAGCTGAAGAAGCCCGACGGCACCCCGGGTGACTGGGACGTCGAGCGGGACAACCTCGGCGACACCGTGCAGCGCACGCTCGCCGAGTTCTTCCCCGGCTTCGACGACCTGGTCGTGCACCGCGAGGTCGTCACCCCGCTGGACATCGAGCGGGTCACCGGGCTGAGCGAGGGCAACATCTACGCCGGCGAGTTCCTCGCCCCGCAGATGTACTTCTTCCGGCCGGCACCCGGCTACTCCGACTACCGCACCCCGATCGACGGCTACTACCAGTGTGGGTCCGGCACCCACCCCGGTGGCTGCGTGATCGGGGCTCCGGGCCGGTTCGCGTCCCAGCAGGTGCTCAAGGACCTCGACGCCAAGGGAACCAAGAAGCCGTAGAGCGGCATCACCCGTCGCGCAGCGAACGCATCAGCACGCCGAGGGCCGGCTTGGGCTGGAACGAGGTGGCCTTCTCGGGCAGCAGTCGATCGTGGGCGACGATCTGGTGCACCTGGTCGAAGTCGAGCGCCGGCATCACGATGGCGACGTCGCGACGGGGGCGCACTCGCTGCAATGCGTCGGCGACCTGGTGGTGGTAGGTCACCACGGCCGGGTCGACCCCGATCGCTGGTAGCACCGACTCGTGCAGCAGGTCGACCGCCGTCCGCCCTTCGGGGATCTTGAGCTGGAGGGTGGCCCAGCCCTGACCGTCGGTGGCGACCAGCGTGTGCGAGCCGAGCTCTTGGAGAGCGCCGTCGGTGGCATAGCGGCGCACGACCGCGACGTCGTCGGGCACGCGTTCGAGGGCGTCGAGCCGCAGCCCCTGCACGATGCGATGGATGGCGCCCAGGAACAGTGGCGTGTCGTCCTGGTCCACCAGCATGGCCAGACCCAGGTCCCAGGCGGTGCCCGGTCGTTCCTGTTGCAGGCGAAGCGCGGCGGCGTAGCGATGGTGTCCGTCCGCGATCACCGGCGTGGCCCGCTCGAGCACCCCGGAGAGCACCTCCTGGCTGTCGGGGTCGCGCAGCGCCCAGACCCGGTGGCGATGACCACGCCGGTCGGCGAAGTTGCGCAGCGCCGGCCCGCTGGCCAGCTCGTCCAGGGCGGCGCGCACCTCGGCGCTGCCTCGGTGGACCAACAGGATGGGCGCCGGGTTGAGCGACATCCGCCGCATCCGGCGTGCCAACTGGTCGACCTGACCAGGATGCACGCCCTCGTGGGGCAGCACCGCACGGTCGGCTGGGTCGGCGGAGCGATGGGTCAGGTCGAGGGCGGCGACGATCCCGCGCACGACCATCCCGTCGACGGAGTACTCGTGCAGATAGATCGCCGGATCGCGATCTCGCCACACCCGGCCGGTGCGTTCCCACAGCGCGAGTCGGGCCGGCGCGTCGCGATAGGGTCGGGCGAGCGCGCCCACTGCGGCAGGGTCTCCGACCCGACGCGGGGTGAGCGACAGCCCTCGAAATGGCAGCAGGCGCAGCGGTTTCCCCAGGTGAGGTGGCGGGACCACCACGGCGTCGTCCATCGAGTGCATGCTAGAGGAGGAGGGAAACAGTGTTGGGGAGCTCTGCGGTCCCGCCGTGTGAGGCGTACGACCTGACCATGTTCGACCTCGATGGTGTGGTCTACATCGGCGGCAAGCCCGTCCCAGGTGCACCGGAGACGATCGCGGCCCTCCGCGACTCGGGCGCTCGGATCGCATTCATCACCAACAACGCCTCCCGACCGCCGGACGCGGTTGCCCGCAATCTGGTCCGGATGGGCGTGCAGGTGTGGGAGGACGACATCGTCACCTCCGCCCAGGCCGCGGCGCGACTGCTCGCCGCCCGCCTCCCACCCGAGAGCCGGGTGCTGATGCTGGGCGCCGAGGGCCTGGCCCGAGCGCTGGTCGAAGAGGCACTGGTTCCCGTGCGGGAGACGACCGACGACGGGTCGGTGGCCGCCGTGGTCACCGGCTATGGCCCGGACGTGGTCTGGCGCGACGTGATGAGGGCCGCTGTGCTCATCCGCGACGGGGTCTGGTGGGTCGCCAGCAACACCGACCTCACCCTGCCGACGTCGTTCGGCACCGCCCCGGGCCATGGCGTGATGGTGCGGATGCTCTCCCAGTTCTCCGGCGTCGAGCCCGAGGTGGCCGGCAAGCCGGCCCGGCCGCTGTTCGACGAGACGCTCCGGCGGGTCGGCGGTCGCCGACCGCTGATGGTCGGCGACCGGCTGGACACCGACATCGAAGGTGCCTACCACGCCGGCCTGGACTCCCTGCTGGTGATGACCGGGGTGAGCCAACTCCCCGAGGTGGTCACGGCGCCGCCTCACCAGCGCCCGACGTACGTCGCCACCGAGCTCACCGGCCTGCTCAAGCCGCAGCCGGTGGTCGAGGAGGAGGCGCTGGACGGCTCCGGCAGCCGGTGGAGCTCTGGTGGTTGGCAGGCCGTGGTGAGCGACGGGCGTCTGGGCGTCACCGGCGAGGGTGGCCCCGATGACTGGTGGCGGGTGGTCGCCTCGGCAGCCTGGCAGCACCTGGACCGGACCGGCGCCGCGGTGGACATCGACGGCGTGACACCGCTCGAGCCCACCGACCGAGGTTAGGGTGACAACCATGGATGAGGGTGAGCACGAGGTCGACACATCGGCCGAGTTCGATCAGTCCGAGGGATTTGATCAGCCCGAACTGCGCACCGGCAGCCCCCGCGTGGACGGGGTCCTCGACGACCTGGCCGGGTTGGACGACCTGCCCGTGGCCGAGCACCTCGCGGTCTTCGAGAGGGCCCACGAGGCGCTCCGCGAGGCGCTCGAGGCGCCGGACAACTAGCGTGCCCCCGCGCCGTCTGCGGCTGGATGCCGAGTTGGTGCGCCGGGGCCTGGCCCGGTCGCGTGAGCACGCAGCGGAGCTGATCCGGGGCGAGAACGTGCGGGTGGGCGGCATGGTCGCACGCAAGCCCGCGACGGCGGTGACCACCGATGTCGCGATCGTGGTGCGGACCGACCCCGATCGCCCCGACTACGCCTCCCGTGGTGGCCACAAGCTGGCCGGCGCGCTGGCAGCGTTCGAGCCCAACGGCCTGCTCGTGAGCGGGCGCCGTTGTCTCGACGCGGGCGCCTCTACCGGTGGCTTCACCGACGTCCTGCTCCGGCACGGAGCGGCCGAGGTGGTGGCGGTCGACGTCGGCTACGGCCAGCTCGTCTGGCGGCTCCGGCAAGACGACCGGGTGCGAGTGCTCGACCGCACCAACGTCCGGCAGCTGACGCCGGATCTGATCGGTGGACCGGTCGAGCTGGTGGTGGGTGACTTGTCCTTCATCTCGTTGGCCCTCGTGCTGGACCCGTTGATCGGTGTCACCGAGCCGGACGGCGACCTGGTGGTGATGGTCAAGCCACAGTTCGAGGTGGGCCGCGAGCGCCTGGGCAAGGGTGGCGTGGTCCGCGACCTCACCGATCGGGCAGACGCGGTGATCGGGGTGGTCGAGGCCGCCGCGCAGCGAGGGTGGGGGGCGCGGCAGGTCACCACCAGCCCCTTGCCCGGCCCGTCGGGCAATGTCGAGTTCTTCGTCTGGCTCCGTCGGGGGCCGCGAACCGTCGACGACCTCGATATCCGTGACGAGGTGGCACGCTCCACGACGCCGACGGTGCCGGGTGAGAAGGTGGACTCGTGACCGACGCCCGCGCGACCCAGGTGCGCCGCGTCTTGCTGGTGGCAAACTCGCGCCGGCCGGACGCGCGCGCGGTGGCCCGTGACTTCTGCGCGAGGCTGACCGAGCACGGCCTGGTCGTCCGACTGGTCGACGAGGACGCGGCCGAGCTCGGCATCGACCCGGTCGCGTTCAGTCCGCCACTCGACATCGCCGACGGCGATGAGGACGCCGCCGCCGACTGTGAGCTGGCGGTCGTCCTCGGCGGCGACGGCACCCTGCTGCGCGCGGTCGAGCTCACCCGCGGCTGCGGGACACCGCTTCTCGGGGTCAATCTGGGACACGTCGGCTTCCTCGCCGAGGTGGAGCACGAGGACGCCGACCGGATCGTCGACGCCGTCGTGTCGGGGCGCTACTTCACCGAGGACCGGCTGACCCTGGACGTCACCGTTCTGCAGGACAAGACAGTCGTGGCGCAGACGTTCGCTCTCAACGAGGCGAGCGTCGAGAAGTCCGCGCGGCAGCGGATGCTCGAGGTCATCGTCGGCATCGACGGTCACCCCGTGTCGCGCTGGGGATGCGACGGCGTCGTCTGCGCGACTCCGACCGGGTCGACCGCCTACAGCTTCTCCGCCGGTGGCCCGATCGTGTGGCCCGGTGTCGACGCACTGCTGGTGGTGCCGATCAGCGCCCACGCCCTCTTCGCCCGACCGATGGTGGTCGGTCCGGACTCGTTGGTCGTGATCGAGCTGGTGGACGGAGCCGACGGCTCCGGCGTGGTGTGGTGTGACGGTCGACGGACCGTGGACCTGCCTCCCGGTGCGCGGGTCGAGGCGCGTCGCGGCGACGCCCCGGTTCGGCTGGTGCGGCTGCAAGAGGCGCCGTTCACCGACCGGCTGGTGAAGAAGTTCGACCTGCCGGTGGACGGCTGGCGAGGCGCCGCGGAGCGTCGACGCCGTGCCGCGGGGGACAGCGATGCTTGAGGAGCTCCGGATCTCCTCCCTCGGTGTCATCGAGGCCTCGGTGCTCGAGCTCGGACCGGGGCTGACCGTCGTCACCGGTGAGACCGGAGCAGGCAAGACCATGGTGGTCACCGCGCTGGGGCTGCTGCTGGGCGCCCGAGCAGACTCCGGTGCCGTGCGCACCGGCGCCCGATCGGCCCGCGTGGAGGGGGTGCTGGACGCCAGCGCCGTCCAGGAGCTGGCCGAGGCGGTCGAGGCAGTCGGCGGCGTGGTCGAGGACGACCGGGTGGTGGTGGCCCGCAACATCTCCGCCGAGGGCCGCTCCCGTGCGTTCGTCGGAGGGGCGAGTGTCCCGGTGGCGACGCTGGCCGAGGTCACCGAGCCGTGGGTGGCGGTGCACGGGCAGTCCGACCAGCACCGCTTGCTGCGCGCTCAGGCGCAACGCGTGGCGCTCGACAGTTTCGCCGGCCCCGAGCACGGTGCGCTGTTGGGTGACTACGAGGAGCTCTATGCGCGACTCCAGTCCGTCGAGCGGAAGCTCGCCGAGATGGTCGCCAGCGCGCGCGAGCGGGCCCAGGAGGCCGACCTGCTCCGCTTCGGGCTGGCCGAGATCGAGACCGTCGAGCCACGCGCCGGCGAGGACGACGAGCTGGCCGCTGAAGAGTCCCGGCTCGGCTTCGCCGACACCTTGCGGGCAGCGGCGACCCAGGCCAGGGACGCCCTGTCGAGCGACGAGGGCGTCGCCGACGCGCTGAGCGCGGTCGCCGCTGCCCGATCCGCGCTGGACGGTGTCCGAGAGCACGACACCGAGGCCGCCGGCCTCGCCGACCGACTCGCCGAGCTCAGCTATCTGCTCTCCGATCTGGCGACCGACGTGGCGTCCTACGCCAGTGGCATCGAGTCCGACCCGATCCGGCTGGCGGCGGTCTCCGAACGACGCGCCGCGCTCACCGCACTGACCAGGAAGTACGGCCAGACCGTGGCCGAGGTTCTCGGCTGGGCGGAGTCGGGCAGCCGCCGGCTGCTGGAACTCGACTCCACCGACACCACCATCGCCGACCTCGAGGGCGAGCGCGCCGAGTTGCGCGCGAAGCTGGGTGAGGCGGCCGGCGTACTCTCGGCGAGCCGGACCCGGGCCGCCGCGGTGCTGGCCGAGGAGGTGACCGGGGAGCTCGCCCTGCTCGCGATGCCGTCGGCCCGGTTGGAGATCGCCGTGCGACGACACGACAGCGAGGGGCCCGATCAACGGTTCGGGCCGCACGGCGTCGACGAGGTGGAGTTCCTCCTTGCGACCAACGTCGGCGCCGAGCCCCGCCCGCTGGCCAAGGGTGCCTCGGGCGGTGAGCTGTCCCGGGTGATGCTGGCCCTGGAGGTTTCGTTGGCTGCGACCAACCCGGTGCCGGTCTTCGTCTTCGACGAGGTCGATGCCGGGGTCGGCGGCCGAGCTGCGATCGAGGTCGGCCGCCGCCTCGCGCAGCTCGCCCGGAGCGCCCAGGTCCTGGTGGTCACCCACCTGCCCCAGGTGGCGGCGGCAGCCGATCGCCACGTGGTCGTCGAGAAGGCCAGCGACGGCAGCGTCACCACCTCCGGGCTGACCGTCCTAGACGACGAGGCGCGGGTCCGAGAGCTGTCCCGGATGCTGGCCGGTGTCGAGGAGTCGGAGGCCGCGCTGCAGCATGCGCAGGAGCTGCTCGACGGGGCCCGCAGCGGCGCCTGACCGGAGGCCCACCGGCCGACGCGCGGAGCCGTCGCAGATCCGCTGACCGGCCACCCTGCGGTGAAACCATGGCACCGCCATGAGATTCCCCGTTCGCTCACGCACTCCCTCCGACGCTCCCGGGCTCAGCGCACCCGCGCGGGTGGACCGGCGCACCTCCTCGCTGATCTCCCGGCTGCGGCCAGGTGACATCGCCGTGCTCGACCACATCGACCTCGACCGGGTCACCGCCCAGGCTCTGGTCGAGGCCGGCGCGGCAGCCGTGGTCAACGCAGCACCGATGACGTCGGGTCGCTATCCCAACCTGGGGCCCGAGGTGTTGGTCGACGCCGGTCTGCCCGTGGTCGATCGGGTGGGCAGCGAGGCGCTCAGCGCGGTGCGTGACGGCGCAGCGGTGCGGCTCTACGACGGCGAGCTCTACCTGGACGAGCAGCTGGTCGCGACCGGTCGCCAGGTGGACGCCGAAGCAGTGCGCGACGACATGGCCGAGGCCCGCACCGGCATGGCCGCCCAACTCGACAGCTTCACTCGCAACAGCCTGGAGTTCGTGCGCCGCGAGGAGGCGCTCCTCCTGGAGGGCGAGGGTCTGCCCGCGCTCCGCACTCGTCTCTCCGGGCGGCCGGTGGTGGTGGTCACCCGATCCCTCGACCACGACGACGAGCTGGCCCGGGTCGCCCGCTTCGTGCGGGAGAACGATGCCGTGCTGATCGCCGTGCACCGCGGCGTGGAGGCGGTGACCGCCGCCAAGCTTGAGGCCGACGTGGTCGTCGTCGATGCCCGCGCCGCCGACGCCGAGCAGCCCGCCGACAAACTGCTCAAGGCAGCCAAGGACGTGGTGGTCCGCGTGGACCCCGGGTCTGGAGGTGCCGCAGAGCCCTTCGAGCGGCGCGGACTCCGCCCGGTCTTCTGCCAGACCGGAGCTGCCCCGGAGGACCTGGCCCTGCTGCTCGCCCACCACGGCGGCGCCTCTGTCATCGTCGGTGTCGGCCTGCCCGCCACCGTCGAGGAGCTGCTCGACCGCCGGCATCCCGGGCTGGCCAGCACCTATCTGACCCGCCTCGCGGTGGGGGAGAAGCTCGTCGACGCCCGCGCGGTGCCGGTGCTCTACTCCGGGCGAGTCCGAGCCTGGCACCTGGTGGTCGTGCTGCTCGCCGGGCTCCTCGCGCTGGCCGTCGCCGTCGCCACTACGCCGGTGGGCCAACAGTGGGTGCACGACGCCGAGCCGCTCTTCGGCAGCCTCCTCGACGACATCCAAGGACTGTTCTCGTGATCTCCTTCCGCTACCACATCGTCTCCCTGGTCGCCGTGCTGCTCTCCCTGGCCGCCGGCGTCGTCCTCGGCGGCGGGCCGCTCTCGGCCCTGGGCCGGGGCGACTCCGCCGCCTCGCCGTCGTCAGCGGACACCAAGGACGCCGCCCGCGCCGAGGCCTTCGCCGACGCGTTCGCCGAGCAGGGCGCGACCCGCCTCTACGCCGACGGCCTGGCCAAGCGAGGTGTCGTGTTGGTCTCCTTCCCCGGCGCGTCCGACACCATCCGCAACGCCCTCGCCAAGCAGGTCGCCGCCGCGGGTGGGAAGGTGACCGGCAGCTATGCGGTCCAGGCCAACCTGGTCGACCCCGGCGAGAAGACCCTGGTCGACACGCTGGGCAGCCAGTTGATGACCCAGCTCCCGGACGGCACGGTGTCGGGTGACGCCGCGACCTACGACCGGCTCGGTGAGCTCTTGGGCACGGCGGTCGCCACCACCGAGACCACCGGCAGCCCGGAGCTGGGCGACCGCTCGACCACGATCTTGAGCAGCCTGGACGGCGCGGGTCTGGTCACCTCGACGGGCAAGGCGGCCGGGCGCGCGTCGTACGTCGTGCTGTTGCTCGGCGACGACTCCGGCACCGACGCCGACCCGATCTACGCAGGGCTGGTCACCGGGCTGGCCAGCCACGCGGCCGGCGTGGTGGTCGCGAGCGGAGGAGACACCGGCACGTTGGAGAGATTGCGGGAGGACCCCGCGGCCGAGCAGGTCGCCACCGTCGACGGAGCAGACGGAGCCGCCGGTCAGGTCACCACCGTGCTGACGCTGACCCAGTGGCCCGCCAGCAAAGGTGGCTCGTTCGGTGCGGCGGGCGCCGACGGCGCGGTTGGCCTGCGGTAGGCTAGAAACCCGTGAAGGTAGCGACCCCCACCAAGCACGTGTTCGTCACGGGGGGAGTCGCCTCCTCACTCGGCAAAGGCCTGACGGCATCAAGCCTCGGCAACCTGCTGAAGTCACGTGGTCTCCGGGTCACCATGCAGAAGCTGGACCCCTATCTCAACGTCGACCCCGGGACGATGAACCCGTTCCAACACGGCGAGGTCTTCGTGACCAACGACGGCGCGGAGACCGACCTCGACATCGGCCACTACGAGCGGTTCCTCGACACCGATCTCAACCAGGTCGCCAACGTCACGACCGGGCAGGTCTACTCCTCGGTGATCGCCAAGGAGCGCCGAGGCGACTATCTCGGTGACACCGTGCAGGTCATCCCGCACATCACCAACGAGATCAAGGAACGCATCCGCGCCATGGCCACTGCCGGCGAGGGCGAGCCGGCCGACGTGGTCATCACCGAGATCGGCGGCACCGTCGGCGACATCGAGTCGCTGCCGTTCCTGGAGGCTGCCCGCCAGGTCCGCCACGACATCGGCCGGGACAACTGCTTCTTCCTGCACGTCAGCCTGGTGCCCTACATCGGCCCGTCGGGGGAGCTGAAGACCAAGCCGACCCAGCACTCCGTCGCTGCACTGCGCTCGATCGGCATCCAGCCCGACGCCATCGTCTGCCGCGCCGACCGGGAGATCCCGCAGGGCATCAAGCGCAAGATCTCGCTGATGTGCGACGTCGACGAAGAGGCGGTCATCACCGCCGCCGACGCTCCCTCGATCTACGACATCCCCAAGGTCGTCCACCGCGAGGGCTTGGACGCCTACGTCGTACGCCGCCTCGACCTGCCCTTCCGAGACGTCGACTGGACGGTCTGGGACGACCTGCTCCGCCGGGTCCACCACCCCAAGGAGGAGGTGACCGTCGCCCTGGTCGGGAAGTACATCGACCTACCCGACGCCTACCTTTCCGTCGTCGAAGCGCTCCGCGCCGGCGGCTTCGCCCACGAGGCGAAGGTGCACGTGCGTTGGATCCAGTCCGACGAGTGCGAGACGCCCGCCGGCGCCCGCCGCAACCTCGAGGACGTCGACGCCATCTGCGTGCCGGGCGGGTTCGGGATCCGCGGCATCGAGGGCAAGCTGGGCGCGCTTACCTACGCCCGCACGCACGGCATCCCGACCCTGGGCCTCTGCCTCGGCCTGCAGTGCATGGTGATCGAGTTCGCCCGCAGCGTCGCCGGTCTGGAGAAGGCCGCCTCCACCGAGTTCGACCCCGACTGCCCCGAGCCGGTCATCGCCACCATGGAGGAGCAGAGGTTCTTCGTCGACGGTGCCGGCGACCTGGGCGGCACCATGCGGCTCGGGCTCTATCCGGCCGACCTGGCTCCGGGCTCGCTGGTGCGCGAGCAGTACGGCGCCGGCTCGGTCGAGGAGCGGCACCGCCACCGCTACGAGGTCAACAACGACTACCGTGAGCAGCTGGAGTCCGCCGGGCTGGTGTTCTCCGGCACCAACCCCGACCTCGACCTGGTGGAGTTCATCGAGCTGCCGCGCGACGTGCACCCCTACTACGTCGCCACCCAGGCCCACCCCGAGCTCCGCTCCCGCCCCACCCGCCCCCACCCGCTCTTCAAGGGTCTCGTCGGCGCCGCCGTCGAGCGCCAGAAGGAGCTCAGGTTCCCGATCGACGGGGACTAGCGCCAAGCGAGTAGGTTGTCCTCGCATGCCACAACGGTGTGGCGTGGGCGACAGAGGAGCGATGCCTTGAAGATCGGCGTTCCCAAGGAAGTCAAGAACCACGAGTATCGGGTGGCGTTGACCCCGGTCGGCGCGCACGAGCTCACCGCGCATGGCCATCAGGTGTTCGTGGAGGCAGGTGCCGGTCTCGGGTCCCAGATCAGCGACGAGGAGTACGTCGCGGAAGGGGCCACGATCCTCGACAGCGCCGACGACGTGTGGGGCGGCGTCGACATGGTGTTGAAGGTCAAGGAGCCGATCGCCGAGGAGTATCACCGGATGCGCGACGGGCTGGTGCTGTTCACCTACCTGCACCTGGCCGCCGACCAGCCGTTGACCCAGGAGCTGCTCGACCGGCGGGTGACCGCGATCGCCTACGAGACCGTGCAGCTGCCCTCGGGTGGCCTGCCGCTGCTCTACCCGATGTCGGAGGTCGCTGGCTGCCTGGCACCACAGGTGGGCGCCTACTCGCTGATGAAGGCCCAGGGCGGTCGCGGCGTGCTGATGGGCGGGGTGGGCGGAGTCGCCAACGCGAAGGTCGTCATCATTGGAGCTGGTGTCTCGGGGCAGAACGCCGCCAACATCGCGTTGGGGATGGGTGCCGATGTCACGCTGTTGGACACCGATCTGGACAAGCTGCGGATGTCGTTTTGGCGTTACAACAACCGGGTGCACGGCCTGGCGTCGTCGAAGCTGGCCATCCAGCAGCAGGTGATGGAGGCCGACATGGTGATCGGAGCGGTGCTGATCCCGGGTGCGAAGGCACCGAAGCTGGTCACCAACGACCTGGTGGCGCAGATGAAGCCGGGCTCGGTGCTGGTCGACATCGCGGTGGACCAGGGCGGCTGCTTCGAGGACACCCATCCGACCACGCACGCCGAGCCGACCTTCGAGGTGCACAACTCGATCTTCTACTGCGTGGCGAACATGCCGGGTGCGGTGCCGAACACCTCGACCTACGCGCTGACCAACGCGACGTTGCCGTTCACAGTCGCGCTGGCCGACAAGGGCTGGCAGCAGGCCTGTCGAGCCGACGCCTCGCTCGCCAAGGGCCTCAACACGCACGCCGGCCAGCTCACCAACGATCCCGTTGGCGAGGCGCACCAGATGAGCGCCGTCTCCCTGGAGAGCGTGCTTGGCTGACCCGGCGACCAGCACCGGGCTCGCCCGGGCCGTGCGGACCTACCTCGACCACTTGGCGGTCGAGCGGGGGTTGGCGGCCAACACGCTGTCGTCGTACCGCCGCGACCTGCGCCGCTACCTCGAGCATCTCGACGCCCACGGCGTCGAGGCTCTGGACGAGGTCACCGAGGCCACCGTGTCCGACTTCTTGATGAGGCTGCGTGAGGGCGACGCCGATCATCCGCCGCTCGGTGCCTCGTCCGCGGCGAGGACGGTCGTGGCGGTCCGCGGCTTCCACAAGTTCGCGGTCCGGGACGGACTTGCCCAGACCGACCCCGCCGCTGCCGTGCGACCGCCCGCGCCCGCCAAGCGGCTGCCGAAGGCACTGCCCCTGTCTGACGTCGAGGCGATCTTGGAGGCAGCGGGGGCTCCCGGCACGACGCTGGCCCTTCGGGACCGGGCCCTGTTGGAGGTGCTCTACGGCACGGGTGCTCGAATCTCCGAGGCGATCGGCCTCGACGTCGACGACCTCGACCTGGAGGACGGCACCGTGCTGCTCCGCGGCAAGGGCGGCAAGCAGCGACTGGTGCCGGTGGGCTCGTTCGCGAGGGAGGCGGTGACGGCCTACCTGGTCCGCGGCCGACCGGAGCTGGTGGCCGCCGGCCGGGGCACCCCCGCGATGTTCCTCAACGCGCGCGGTGGCCGGCTGTCCCGGCAGAGCGCCTGGGCGGTGCTCAGCCGGGCCGCGCAGCGTGCCGGGGTGACGCGGGATGTCTCGCCCCACACGATGCGGCACTCCTTCGCCACGCATCTGCTGGAGGGCGGCGCCGACGTGCGGGTGGTCCAAGAGCTGCTCGGGCACGCCTCGGTCACCACCACGCAGGTCTACACCCTGGTCACCGTCGACAACCTCCGCGAGGTGTTCGCCTCCGCCCATCCGCGAGCGCTGGGGTGAGCACACCCGACGAGGCGTACGACGCCTTCGCCGCCCGCGTCTCCGCCCAGGGGCTCAGCCTCTATCCGCACCAGGACGAGGCGCTGATCGAGCTCCTCGGTGGTGGCAACGTCGTGCTCGCGACACCGACCGGATCGGGCAAGTCGCTGGTGGCCACCGGAGCGATCACCGGAGCCCTCGCCGAGGGCCGACGAGCGTGGTACACCGCACCGATCAAAGCCCTGGTCAGTGAGAAGTTCTTCGACCTCTGCGCCTGGTTCGGAGCCGACCAGGTCGGCATGCTCACCGGGGACGCCGCGGTCAACGCCGACGCGCCGATCGTCGTCTGCACCACCGAGGTGCTCGCCAACATCGCCCTGCGCGAGGGGGACCGGGCCGATGTGGGCCTGGTGGTGATGGACGAGTTCCATTTCTACGCCGAGCCGGACCGCGGCTGGGCCTGGCAGGTGCCGCTCCTGGAGCTCACGTCGAGCCAGTTCCTGCTGATGTCAGCCACCCTGGGTGACGTCCGCGAGCTTGCGGCCGACCTGACTCGGCGCACCGGCCGGACCACCGCGGTCGTCGACGACGCCGAGCGCCCGGTGCCGCTCACCTTCACCTGGTCGCTGGAGCCGCTCGCCGACACGCTCGAGGAGCTCCTCACCACCGGCCAGGGGCCCGTCTACGTCGTCCACTTCACCCAGGCGGCTGCCGTCGAGCACGCCACGTCGCTGCTCGCCCGACCGCCGTTCACCGAGGACAAGACCACCCGCCAGGCCCGCAGCGAGGCGGTCGGCGGCTTCCGGTTCGGAGCCGGCTTCGGCAAGACGCTGTCCCGGCTCCTCCGAACCGGCATCGGCGTCCACCATGCCGGCATGCTGCCCCGCTATCGCCGCCTCGTGGAGACTCTCGCCCAGTCCGGCCACCTCCGTGTCATCTGTGGCACCGACACCCTCGGGGTCGGCATCAACGTCCCGATCAGGACCGTGCTCTTCACCGGACTCGCCAAGTTCGACGGCAATCGGCAGCGGGTGCTGCGCACCCGCGAGTTCCACCAGATCGCCGGCCGCGCCGGACGGGCCGGCTTCGACACCGCCGGGTACGTCGTCGTCCAGGCGCCCGAGCACGTCATCGAGAACGAACGCGCCAAGGCGAAAGCGGAGGCCAAGAACGCGGCGAACCCTAAGAAGCGCAGCAAGGCGCAGCTCAAGCGACCGCCTGAGGGCGCCGTGGTGTGGAGCGAGCAGACCTTTCTCAAGCTGGTCTCGGGTGGACCTGAACCGCTGCCGTCACGGATGAAGGTCGACAACGCGATGGTGGTCAACGTGC
This sequence comes from Nocardioides sp., assembly GCF_047602075.1. GTDB lineage: Bacteria > Actinomycetota > Actinomycetes > Propionibacteriales > Nocardioidaceae > Nocardioides. The sequence continues at coordinate 913,656 of NZ_JASGIF010000001.1, read as the reverse complement.
TGGCTCGCGAAGAGGACGCCTTCGGTGTCCTGCGCCGCCTGCTCACCGACAACCACGAGTCGCGACGCAACCAGCTCCGGCTCGCCCGGCGAGCGCTTCGGCTGACCCGCAGCCTGGTTCGCTCCGGAGTGGTCACCCGGCTGGATCAGCCCGACGAGTTCGGTCGCCGCTACGTGCTGACCGTGGACCTGCCCGAGGACTTCGCCCTCAACCAGCCGCTCGCCCACTTTGCGCTCGCCGCCCTCGACGTCCTCGACCCGGAGCAGCCGAGCTATCCGCTCGACGTGGTCTCGGTCATCGAAGCCGTCTTGGACTCGCCCCGGCAGGTGCTGGTCGCCCAACAGTTCGCCGCCCGTGGGGCGGCGGTGGAGGAGATGAAGGCCGACGGCATCGACTACGACGAGCGGATGCGGCTGCTCGAGGAGGTCACCTGGCCGCAACCGCTGGCGGAGCTGTTGGAGGCGACCTTCGAGCTCTACCGGCAGAGCCATCCCTGGGTCGGCGCCCATGCCCTGGAGCCCAAGTCGGTGGTGCGCGAGATGTGGGAGCAGGGGATGGGCTTCACCGACATGGTGGCCCGCTACCGGATCGCCAGGTCCGAGGGGCTGCTGCTCCGCTATCTCAGCGACGCCTACCGCACGCTGCGCCAGACCGTCCCCGACGCACACCGCCCGCCCGAGCTCGACGAGTTGATCGACTGGCTGGGGGAGACGGTGCGCCAGACCGACTCCTCGCTGCTGGACGAGTGGGAGTCGCTCACCGACCCCGAGCACGCCCGCGAGCGGTTGGCCGCCCCCGCGCCGCCGAGACCGCTGTCGCGTCAGGAGCGGACCTTCGCGGTGATGATCCGCAACGCCCTGTTCGCGCGCGTGGAGCTCTGCGCCCGCGACGACCCGGCCGGACTGGAGCGAGTGGAGCTGGAGGCGGCCGAGAAGTGCGACCCACCACACGAGGTGGTGATGAGTCGCGCAGCGTGGGACACCGCGCTGGAGGCCTACTACGCCCAGCACCAGTCGATCGGCACCGACGCCGACGCGCGCGGCCCGGCGTACCTCGACCTCGGCGTCGAAGAGCAGGACGCCGAGGGGACTCGAGTGCGGCAGGTCCGGCAGACTCTCGCCGACCCGGCCGGAGACCATGACTGGGTGCTCGAGGCGACCGTCGACTGCGACGCCTCCGACGCCTGCGGCGAGCTGGTGCTGACCACCACGGCGCTGCGCGAGTTGCGGTGACGCGCTGTGGAGGCTCTATGCACAGTTGTCTCCACAGGCTGGCCGAGGGTGTGCACTCTCAGCGCGGCTCCTCAACAGATTTCAGTGGGTCCTGGGGGTATCCGCGCGTCGTGTTGTGATGGCCGAGCACGCCGACTTAGCCTGACGCGAGAAGGCGTGAATGTCGCCGAGTCGACAAATAGATGAGGAGTGCCCATGGACGGTGGTGGAACGTTCTCGGGTTATCGGGGGCAACCGGGAGCGAACGCTCCCGAGATGCCGCCCCTGACCCCCTCGATCGTCCCTCCCCCTTCCCCAGGAGGCCAGATCCCGATGAGTGAGCCGATCCCCTTTCCCCCGCCGGAGCCGGAGGACCTGTCAGAGGAGGAGGCACCGCGTCCGATCGGACCGACCGGACGACCGCTGCCCCGGACCCCCGAGCCGCGCCCGCTCACCGAGCACGGCAACGGGCGGGTCATCGCGATGTGCAACCAGAAGGGCGGCGTCGGCAAGACCACCACGACGATCAACCTCGGCGCCACCCTCGCGGAGTACGGCCGCAAGGTGCTGCTCGTCGACTTCGACCCTCAGGGCTCGCTCTCGGTCGGGCTCGGGTTGAACCCGCACGAGATGGAGTACACCGTCTACAACCTGCTCATGCAGCCGGGCACCTCGGTCGACGACGTGATCGTGCCGACCGGTGTCCCCGGGATGGACCTGCTGCCCTCCAACATCGACCTTTCTGCCGCCGAGGTGCAGTTGGTCCACGAGGTTGCGCGTGAGCAGACGCTGGCGCGGGTGCTCAAGCCGGCCATCGAGAAGTACGACGTCATCCTGATCGACTGCCAGCCCTCCCTCGGGCTGCTCACCGTCAACGCGCTGACCGCCTCCGACGGGGTGATCGTGCCGTTGGAGTGCGAGTATTTCGCCCTGCGCGGCGTGGCGCTGCTGAAGAACACCATCGACAAGGTCCGCGAGCGGCTGAACCCCGACCTCGAGATCGACGGTGTGCTCGGCACCATGTTCGACGGCCGCACCCTGCACAGCCGTGAGGTGATGCAGCGCCTGGTCGAGGCCTGGGGCGACGCGGTCTTCCACACCGTGATCCGGCGGACCATCAAGTTCTCCGACTCCACGGTGGCCGGTGAGCCGATCACCACCTACGCCGCCGACTCGACCGGCGCGGAGGCCTACCGTCAACTCGCCAAGGAGGTGGTGGCACGGTGTCTCGACGGGTAAGCATGCCCACCGCCGACGACCTGTTCCGCCCGACCGAGGAGGAGCCAAGCAGCCCGGTCCGCGCGGTGCCCGACCAGCAGGAGGCCGCCGAGGAGCCGTTGCGCCGTCGTCCCAGCGGCCGAGTCCGACACGACGAGAAGATGACGGTCTACGTCACCTCGGCCGAGCTCTTGCATCTCGAGCAGACCCGGTTGGCGCTGCGTGCCCAGCACGGGCTCGCGGTCGACCGCGGTCGACTCGTGCGCGAGGCGCTGGCACTGGTGCTGGAGGAGTTCGAGAGCCGCGGTGACGACAGTGCCTTGGTCCGACGGTTGAGCGAGGAATGACCGAGCTGGCCGAGCAGTCGCTGACGACCACAGGCGAGCCGGAGGGTGCGGCACCGGCGTTCGAGGTGCGCCTGGACAACTTCGAGGGCCCGTTCGACTTGCTGCTCAACCTGATCGCCAAGCACAAGCTCGACATCACCGAGATCTCGCTCTCCACGGTCACCGACGAGTTCATCGCGCACGTGAAGGCCGGCGGTGAGGTGTGGGACCTCGAGCAGACCACGTCGTTCCTGCTCGTGGCCGCGACGCTCCTCGACCTCAAAGCGGCCCGCCTGCTGCCGCAGGGCGATGTCGAGGACGAGGAGGATCTCGCGCTGCTGGAGGCACGGGACCTGCTCTTCGCCCGGCTGCTGCAGTATCGCGCGTTCAAGCAGGTCGCCACCGTGCTGGAGCAGCGACTGGCGGGGGAGTCCCGCCGGCACCCGCGGGCGGTGGGACTCGAGGAGCGTTTCGCCACGCTGTTGCCGGAGGTGCTGATCGGCATCGGCCTGGACGCCTTCGCCGGACTCGCGGCCAAGGCGATGGAGCCGAAGCCGGTCCCTGAGCTGTCCCTGCAGCACATCCACGCCCCGCGGGTCAGCGTGCGCGAACAGGCCGCGGTCGTGGTGGAGCGACTGCGGCGCCAGGGCACGATGACCTTCCGAGCGCTGTGTGGCGACTCCCCGGACACGCTCACGACGGTGGCCCGCTTCTTGTCGCTGCTGGAGCTGTTCCGCGAGGGCGCAGTGGCCTTCGAGCAGGTCAGCCCGCTGGGTGAGCTCACCATCCGGTGGACCGGCAGCGAGGACGGCGAGATCGACATCGTCGACGAGTTCGACGGCGAGACAGAGATGGACCCAGCACAGGCAGCGAGCGAGGAGCAACCGTGAGCGAGATCGTGGAGCAGGACCAGACCGACCTCGACCAGACCAACGTCGAGGAGACCCTGGCCGTGCCGGTGGCGTCGCTGCGACCCTCGTTGGAGGCCATCTTGATGGTCGCCGACGAGCCGCTCGACCAGGTCGCGCTGGCGTCGGCGGTGGGCTATCCGGTCGACGAGGTGTCCGCGGCGCTGGCTGCCCTCGCCGAGGAGTACACCCAGCAGGGTCGCGGCTTCGAGCTGCGCAACGTCGCCGGCGGCTGGCGGTTCTACACCCGCGACGAGTTCGCCCCCGTGGTGGAGGGGTTCGTCCTCGACGGGCAGCAGGCCCGGCTCACCCAGGCCGCGCTGGAGACGCTGGCCGTGGTCGCCTACAAGCAGCCCGTCTCGCGTGCTCGGGTCTCGGCGATCCGCGGCGTCAACGTCGACGGCGTGATGCGCACCCTGCTCACCCGCGGACTGGTCGAGGAGGCCGGCCACGACGGCGAGCACGGCGCGACGCTCTATCGCACGACCGGCTACTTCTTGGAGCGGATCGGGGTCACCTCCCTCGACGAGCTGCCCGAGCTGGCGCCGTACCTCCCCGACATGGACGACCTCGAGGACGACCTGGTCGCCTTCGCTGGCGGGATCGAGGAGTGACCGACGACGCTGAGCTGGTCCGGCTGCAGAAGTTGCTGGCCCAGTCCGGGGTCGCCTCCCGTCGCCGGTGCGAGGAGCTGATGCTGGCCGGACTGGTCGAGGTCGACGGCGAGGTGGTGACCCGGCTAGGCACCAAGATCGACCCACGCACGGCCGTGATCCGGGTGGAGGGACAGCGGCTGCCGCCGGTGTCGGCGCATGTCTACGTCGTGTTGAACAAGCCGCGTGGCGTCGTCTCCACCATGTCCGACCCGCAGGGACGCCGCACCCTACAAGACGTCCTCGACGAGAAGGCACCCGAACGAGGTCGTCTCTTCCACGTCGGGCGGCTCGACACGGACACCGACGGTCTGCTGCTGCTCACCAACGACGGAGAGTTCGCCCAGCGGATGGCCCACCCCTCCTTCGAGGTGGACAAGACCTACGTCGCCGAAGTGGAGGGTACGCCGACCAAGGCGACCCTCGCCCGCCTGCGAGCGGGAGTCGTCCTCGACGACGGCCCGGTGACTGTCTCCGCGGCCAGGCTGGTCACCCGCGGCGAAGGCAAAGCCCAGGGGAGGGCCATCGTCGAGCTGGTCATCCACGAAGGCCGCAACCGGATCGTCCGGCGGCTACTCGACCACGTCGGCCACCCCGTCCGCAGGCTGACCCGCACCGCCATCGGCCCGGTTCGACTGCGCGACCCAAAGACAGGCGACCTCAAGCCAGGTGAGCTCCGCGAGCTGACCTCCACCGAGCTCGGCTCCCTCCTCGACAGCGCTCAGCTCTAGGGCCATTAGGCTGTCCGAGTGGCGGTGCGAGCGGTGCGGGCGGCGACCCAGCTGGAGTTGGACACCCGGGAGCACATGCTCGATCGGGTGGCGGAGATGGTCCTGGACGTGATGACGTCCAACGGGCTGGTCGTCGATGACTTCATCTCGGTGATCTTCACCGCGACCTCGGACCTGGTCTCGGAGTTCCCGGCCTATGCGGCGCGCCGTCTCGGCTTCGCCGACGTGCCGCTGATCTGCGCGCGTGAGCTGGAGATCGCGGGCTCGATGCCGCGGGTGGTGCGGATGATGGCGCACGTGGAGACCGATCTGCCGCGTGCGGAGATCACCCACTGCTATCTGCACGGAGCGGCCGGACTGCGACGCGACCTGAACCGGGTCCACGCGGTGCCCGACGAGGAGCGGTCGTGAGCGACAGCCTGGTCGGACCGGTGCGGGTGGTCGGTGCCGGGTTGCTCGGCACCTCTGTCGGGCTGGCGTGCCGCCGCGCCGGCCTGGAGGTGCAGCTCAGCGACATCTCCCATCAACACCTGCGGACCGCGACCGGGCTCGGCGCTGGCCGGGCAGCCGTCGACGGCGACACCGCCCAGCTGATCGTGGTCGCTGTCCCACCCGATCATCTCGGCGAGACGCTGATCAGCGAGCTGGCCACCTCTGACGCGGTGGTCACCGACGTGGGCAGCGTGAAGTCCGAGCCGCTGCGTGAGGTGTTGGCAGCCTCTCGGCAGCATGCTCACCGCTACGTCGGGAGCCATCCGATGGCCGGCAGCGAGCGGTCGGGTCCGCTGGCAGCCACGGCCTCATTGTTCGACGGCCGGCCGTGGGCGGTGACGCCCCACCCGGATGCGGCGGAGGAGGCTACCGCGCTGGTGGTCGAGCTGGCCCGCACCTGTGGCGCCGTACCCGTCGTGTTGCCGCCCGACGAGCACGACCGCGCCGTGGCGCGCACCTCACACCTGCCCCAGCTGCTCTCCGCGCTGGTGGCGGCCCGCCTGGCGGACGCTCCTCCGGAGCACTTGGTGCTGTCGGGTCAGGGGGTGCGGGACGTGACCCGCATCGCGGGCAGCGAGCCTGGCATGTGGCTGCAGATCATCGGCGCCAACGCGCCTGCCGTGTTGGACGTGCTCGCCGAGGTGCGCGCGGAGCTGGACGCCATGATGAGTGCGGTCGCGACAGGGGAGCGCACCGAGCTGGAGCGGCTGCTGGATCTCGGAGTTGCCGGCACCCGCGCCATCCCAGGCAAGCACGGCGCGCCGGCCTCGCCGACCGCCTCGGTGTTCGTGGCGGTGCCGGACCATCCCGGCGAGCTGGCCAGGCTGTTCGCGGACGCCGGCGACAGCGGCGTCAACATCGAGGACATCCACATTGACCATGACCCGGGTCGGGCGATGGGTCTGGTCGAGGTGGTCGTCGAGGACGCTCGTGCCGAGCAGCTGTTGAAGTCGCTGGAGTCGCGCGGCTGGGAGACCCATCGCTGAGACCGGTTGCCGAGGGTGGTCGCTAGGGTGTGCTCCGTGAACAACCCGAGTGCCGGACCAGTCATCGCCATCGACGGCACCTCCGGCTCGGGCAAGTCGAGCACCTCGCGTGGAGTGGCTGAGCGCCTCGGACTGCGCTACCTCGACACGGGTGCGATGTTCCGCGCCATGACGTGGTGGATGCTCGAGCACGGCGTGGATGTGAACGACCCGCGCGCCGTGGCGTCGTACGCCGGCGCACCGGAGATCGTGTCGGGGACCGACCCTCGTCGCCCGGCGATCGTCGTCGGTGAACGTGACGTGGCGACGGCGATCCGCTCCGACGAGGTGAACGCAGCGGTCAGCCCGGTCAGCGCCGTGCCCGAGGTGCGGGCCCGGCTGCTGGATCTGCAGCGCGCCGTGATCGGCGACGGCGGCATCGTCGTCGAGGGCCGTGACATCGGCTCGGTGGTGGCGCCGGACGCCGAGGTGAAGATCTATCTCACCGCCGATCCGGCCGCCCGGGCGCGGCGGCGCGCTCTGGAGGAGGGCGGCGCCGACGTGTCGGCCACCGAGGAGTCGCTGCTCAACCGGGACCGGATCGACTCAGGCCGGGCCACCGCGCCCTTGGTGATGGCCGAGGGCGCGGCGCACATCGACAGCACCGACCTGACCCTGGACGAGGTGATCGACCGGGTGGTCGCGCTGGTCGAGCAGGCCGGCGCGGTGGGGGACCCGGCGTGAGCGGTCCGGTGCCGGTGCTGGCCGTGGTCGGCCGGCCCAACGTAGGCAAGTCCACGCTGGTCAACCGGATCCTGGGCCGCCGGGAGGCGGTCGTCGAGGACGTGCCGGGCGTGACCCGAGACCGCGTGTCCTACGACGCGAACTGGAACGGTCGCGCCTTCACCGTCGTCGACACCGGTGGCTGGGTCCCCGACGCGCGCGGCCTCGCCGAGCGGATCGCCGCCCAGGCCGAGATCGCGGTGTCGCTGGCCGACGCCGTGCTCTTCGTGGTGGACGCCATCGTCGGAATCACCGACGCCGACGAGGCCGTCGTACGCGTCCTGCGCCGGTCTGGAAAGCCGGTAGTGCTGGCGGCCAACAAGGTGGACGACATGCGCACCGAGACGGAGGCCCACGCGCTGTGGAACCTCGGCCTCGGCGAGCCGTTCCCGGTCTCGGGGCTGCACGGCCGGGGGAGCGGCGACCTGTTGGACGCCATCTTGGCGGCGCTCCCGGAGCCACCGCCGGACGTTGACGCCGAGGTCGGCGGTCCGCGTCGGGTGGCCATCGTCGGCAAGCCCAACGTCGGCAAGTCCTCGCTGCTCAACAAGCTGGCCGGTGCCGAGCGGGCAGTCGTCGACTCCGTGGCGGGCACCACCGTCGATCCGGTCGACGAACTGGTCGAGCTCGGCGGGCGCACGTGGCGGTTCATCGACACCGCCGGTATCCGCAAGCGGGTCAAGGAGGCCTCCGGGCACGAGTACTACGCCTCGTTGCGGACCTCGGCCGCCATCGACCGCGCCGAGGTCGCCGTACTCGTCCTCGATGCTTCGCAGTCGATCAGCGAGCAGGACGTGCGGATCCTGCAGAGCGTGCGCGACGCCGGCCGGGCGTTGGTGATCGCGTTCAACAAGTGGGATCTGGTCGACGAGGAGCGCCGCTACTACCTGGACCGGGAGGTCGAGCAAGCTCTGGTGCAGGTGGGCTGGGCGCCGCGGATCAACGTGACCGCGCGAACGGGCTGGCACATCGACCGCCTGGTGCCCGCCCTAGACAAGGCGCTGGCCGGGTGGGAGACCCGTGTGTCGACCGGCGCGCTGAACTCCTTCCTCGGTCGCCTGGTCGCCGAGCACCCCCACCCGGTCCGCAGTGGGAAGCAGCCCAAGCTGATGTTCGGCACCCAGGCCTCCACCGCTCCGCCCGTGATCATCCTGTTCACCAGCGGCAAGCTCGAGGCGTCCTATGAACGCTTCATCGAGCGTCGGCTGCGCGAGGAGTACGGCTTCGTGGGAACTCCGATCATCCTCCAGCAGCGGGTCCGGGAGAGGCGCAAGCGGCGGTAGCGGCCGCTCTCCACAGATCTCCACAGATCTCCAAACACCGTTGTTTCCGAGCGTATGCACGAATAGAATGGAGTCATGATTGACTGGTCAGGGCGCAAGCCGTTGGACAGTGCCGAGGCGCTGCTCGACGAGACGCGCGCGCTGGCCGACGCCGCGCAGCGCGCCGAGTGCCTGCTGTTGCTGCGAGCCGCGGAGTGGGCAGACCAGCACCCGGCGATCGGCGAGGACGGCGCCTGGGAGGACACCCAGGTGCCGGCCGTGCAGTGGGACGCTCCGGCAGAGTTCGCGTTGGCGGCTGGCCTCTCCCATGAGGCCGGGACGGACCTGATCCACCAGGCCCTCGAGCTGCGACACCGACTGCCCGACGCCTGGAAGCGAGTGCAAGCCTTCGAGCTGCCGGCGTGGCGGGCTCGCCGGCTCGCCGAGCGGACCATCGGCGAGCCCTCCGACGTGGTGGCGTCGATCAACAAGAAGGTCGGGCCGATCGCGCACAAGATCGGCCTGATCACGCTCGGCAGGCTGATCGACGAGGAGATGGCCAGACTGCATGCCGAAGAGCGTGAGTGTGAGCAGGTGGCGGCCCTCGACCGGCGTGACGTCCGACTGTTCGACGACATCACCCACGGCGGCGTCGCCACCATCGAGATCCGTGCAGACCTCAAGGATGCCCTCGAGTTCGACGACGCCGTCGCGCGCGTGGCCGCCGCATTGCGCGAGCGCGGCTGCACCGAGTCGCTCGACGTCCGCCGGTCGATGGCGGTCGGTGTGCTCGCCGATCCTCAGGGCGCTCTGGACCTCCTCAGCGGCACTGCCAACAGCGGGCGACCCCGCAAGCACATCAAGCTCTTCGTCCACCTGACCGACACCGCGCTGCAGGGGCGCGAGCCCGTCGGTCGCCTCGAGTGGGGCCAGAAGCCGATCTTCGAGCAGCAGGTGCGCGAGTGGTGCGGACGCACCGACACCCACCTCACCGTCACCGGGGTCGTCGACCTTGCCGGTCACCAGCAGGTCGAGGCCTACGAGGTGCCGGATCGGATCGCCACCCAGGTCGAGTTGCTGCACCAGACCTGCGTGTTCCCGCACTGCCGGCGACCGGCCCGCCGCTGCGACAAGGACCACATCATCCCCGACTCGGCTGGCGGCCCCACCTGTTCGTGCAACCTGGCCCCGTTGTGTCGTCGGCATCATCGGCTCAAGACGCTCAAGGGATGGAGCTACGAGCGGATCGGACCTGCCACCTATCGATGGCGCTCACCGCACGGTTTGCTGTTCCAGCGCGACCCCACCGGCACCGTCGCGATCACCGAGTCCCCACCCGATCCACCGGATCCCCCTCGATATGCAGCCGCCTGACTCGCTGGGGTAGGGTTCAACGCGGTTCGCCCGGGCTCGGCCTCAGGGCACCACGGGCTGTGGCGCAGTTTGGTAGCGCACTTGACTGGGGGTCAAGGGGTCGCAGGTTCAAATCCTGTCAGCCCGACCGATGCGTTTTCGCACGTGATCGTGGCGGTCTCGGCGCAGGGCTGTGCATGCAGGTCTGCAGGGCCATCAGTGTACGTTTCAGCGGTTTCGGCGCTATCCTGGGCGGCATGGCTGAGTTGACGGTGACCGATGCGCGTGCCCGTCTCGCCGACGTAGTCGACGCTGCGCGTGTGGGTCACGATCCGATCTACCTGACCCGACGTGGGCGGCGGGTTGCCGCCGTGATCGATGCCGAGGATCTCGACAAGCTCATCGCAGCGGCAGAGGACCTGGCGGACATCGAGGCCGCTCGGGCGGCTCGTGAGGAACTGGCCACAGGCGACGAGCCGGTCCCGTGGGAGCAGGTCAAGGCTGACCTTGGACTTTCGTGACATATCGGACCGAGGTTGCCCCGGCCGTACTGCGACAGTTGCGCAAGCTCGATCGTGCCGCACAGCGGCGTGTCCAAGCCGCGATCGATCTGCTCGCTGACGAACCGCGCCCGCGCGGCGCGAAGAAGTTGGGCGGCGGAGCAGGGGAGTGGCGAGTCCGGACGGGTGAGTATCGGATCGTCTACGAGATTCATGACGGAGTGTTGCTGGTGCTTGTGGTGGCGGTTGGTCATCGGCGGGACATCTATCGACGGCGTTGAGGCAGCCCGACTCACATCATCGGCGGTTGACCGAGTTCAACGACGCCGTGGCGATGCCGGCTTCGGCCGCGACACCTCGCACCGAGAGGCCCGAGAGTCCGTCGCGCTCGAGCACGCGCAGCGAGGCCGCCGCGTGGCACCGCCGCGGGCTTCCTCGGCCAGATGGTGTAGCTCACGGCCCACACGGTGTCGAAGCCGAGGATCAGCCCGAGGATCTGGAACACCGCCACGAGCTCCGAGGTGCGCTCTGGGTCGCCGACGAGCAGGATGAGCGCCCCGATCAGGGCCGCAGCCACGGCAGCCGCCAGCATGGTGAGCAGCACGTCTTGCCAGCACTTGAGGGTGTAGCGGAGCCCGGTCAGGCGTTCGGGCTCGGGCACGCCGGCGAAGTAGTGGTCGAAGCGGAGGTCGGTCCAGGCGACTATGCGCTTGCCGTAGGCGACGGAGATCCCGATGTAGATCGCCGCGAGGCCATGCTGCCAGGAGGCGGTGCCGCCTCCGAGCAGGTCCACCGCGACCAGGGCGAGTAGCGCCACGTCGATCACCGGCGCGAGGATCAGCAGCGTCGCGCCCAGCCGAGGGCGTCGCAGCAGATAGCGCGCCACCAGTCCGGCGAGGATCGTCACCCAGAACGCGACCACGCACACCACGATCGCGGTCAGAATCGCCCCTCGCCCCTCGCTTCGTCTCTACGGCAGGTATTAGCACGAATGTACTAGCAAGACTTGCCGCAGGTGCGAGGTGCTAGCCGAGCGCGGTGCTCTCCAGCCGCTGGTAGCTGGTCTCCATGCCGTCGGTCATCCCCGTGGCGAGGATGGTGTCGCGGAGCTCGACGTTCGGGTAGGTGATCAGGATCGAGAGAAGTGTGCCGCCCTCGACCGGGATGAGGGTGAGCTCGTTCGTCGTACCCTCCCCGGGCATGCCGATCATGCGTTCGGTGGTCACCGAGCGGTACGGCGCCGCCGACTCGAGCACCTCGCCCTCGAAGCCGAACCTGTCCTCGCCGCCCTCCCGCTCCCACTCGTAGCGGTAGGAGCCACCGACCTGCTCACTGGTCTCGCAGACGGGCATCGTCCAGCCGTCCGGGCCGAGCAACCACTGCTGCAGCAGCTTGGGATCGTGGTGCGCCCGCCAGATCGCTTCCGGCGTGCCCTTGATGACGCGGCTGACTCGCACCTGGGTGTCGGACAGGATCTGCGCGAGCACGGGCAGCTCGGCGGCGAAGGTCCGCAGGTCGGCGAGCACGGCGTCGATCTGCGACATGGCATGTCTGGTGCCGTCCTCGATACCCATCGCGACGAGCTGCTCGAGGTCCTCGAGGCTGTCGAAGTGGGTGACCATGGTCAGCCGCGAGCCGGAGTCGGTGGTGGAGAAGTCGAAGACCATGCGCGTGGTCGGCATCTCCTTGTTGGGTTCGCCATCGACCGCGGCAAAGCCGTCGACGATCTCGAAGGAGTCGATCGGGTCCACCGAGAGGAACTCCCAATAACCGCCGTGCTGGTCGCCCTCGGGGCCGGTCATCGTGTAGAGACTCCTGCCGCCGGGGTAGAGATCGTGGCGAGTGAAGGTCGCGGGATAGGTCGGCGGGCCCCAGAACTTCTCCAGTTGGCGAGGGTCGGCGTAGGCGTCCCACAGCCGCTGCTGTGGCACGGCGAAGTCGGCCACGATCGTCATCGTGAGTGCGGCCGGGTCCTTGCTGATCGAGGTGACGGGCATGGTCTCGCTTTCTGTTCTACGAGGGGTCGTCCAGGAGAAGTGCATCGAGGCGGTCGATCCGCGACCGCCAGATCTGTTCGTAACGATCCAGCAGGCTCTGTGCGCGCCGGAGCTGTTCGGGGTTGCCGCGAACGAGACGCTCTCGCCCGCTCTTGTGCTTGGTCACGAGCCCGGCCCCCTCCAACACGGCGATGTGCTTCTGCACCGCCGCCCAGGACATGTCGTAGGCGACGGCCAGCTCTGACACCGACGCCTCGCCTGCGAGCGTTCGGCGGACGATGTCGCGGCGGGTGGCGTCGGCGAGCGCCCGGAAGATCCGGTCAACCTCGTCGTCGGAGAAGCTCAGTAAGCTGATCTACAACCATTTGGTTGTACGTTATGCTGCAAGCGAACGACCGTCAACCCGCGCGGAGGTCAGCCCTCTTGCTGGACGACCTCGAACCCGAGCACGTCGACGCCGGTCCCTCGGCGGCGGGATAGTCCGAGAGCATCGCCACCAACCCGCGGGCTACCACCTCTTGGCGGCTGATGACGGCCACGCGCACTGGCGCCGCCGGATGCTCCACTCATGCACTCCTTCACACGGGCCCTCGCCTCGGTGTCGTCGCCGAGGAGATCACGGCGCAGGTCGCCCACGGTCCGGGAGAGCAGGCGAGAGACCTGCATCTGCGTCACCCCGATGCGCTTGCCGATCTGCTGTGGGGTGAGGTGGTCCTCGGGTCTGGAGGGCGCGGGCCTGGAGCTCCTGGATCCAGCGAGGTGGGCGCACCATCCAGCCGCGGTCTCGGAAGTAGCGGCGCAGCTCGCCGCGGATGGTCGGCACGGCGTAGGTGAGCAGGTCCTTGCGCATGGTGGGATCGAAGTGGGCGACCGCCTTGGTCAGGCCCTCGTAGGCGACCTGGACCAAGGCGTTCAGCGGGACACCGCGATTGCGATACCGCTGCGCGACAGCCTCGACCCCCCGACGATTGATCAGCACTAGCCGCTCGCGGAGCTCGTGCGCGGCCTCCGCATCGCCGGTCCTCGAGCAAGGTCGGTTCGACCACGCCGCCGTGCGAGGTGTTTCGGCGCCGGGCCTTCCCCTAGCGCGTACCCCTGGCGAAGGCGGTGAAACCCCGAACGGGGAACGGCAGGCAAGAGCCCGGCGAACACTGGGTGAACGACCGCTCGAAGAGCCCATTTCGGCTTGTCCCGGCGTGGGCTGCGCTCCGAGACTGGGGCCCGTGGAGGCACACATTCTGCTTGCTCTGGTCATCATCGTCGCGCTGAGCTTCGACTTCACCAACGGGTTTCACGACACCGCGAACGCGATGGCGACCTCGATCGCCACCGGTGCGCTGCCGCCTCGGGTGGCTGTCGCACTGTCAGCGGTGCTGAACCTGGTGGGTGCGTTCCTGAGTGTCGAGGTGGCGCTCACCGTGACCAATGCGGTGATCAAGATCCAAGATTCGACGGGCGCGCCAGACCCCTCGCTGACGGCCGGTGGCGGGGGAGCGCTGCTGCTCATCGTGCTGTCCGGCCTGATCGGTGGCGTGGTGTGGAACCTGCTCACCTGGCTGTTGGGCCTCCCGTCGAGCTCGTCCCATGCACTGTTCGGCGGGATGATCGGGGCGACCGTCGCTGGGCTCGGTTGGACGGGGGTCAACTGGGCCGGCGACGGTTCCAAGCTCGACGGGGTCATCGGCAAGGTGATCTTGCCGGCGGTGATGTCGCCGGTGCTCGCGGCGCTGGTCGCCGCGGTCGGCACTTGGTTGGTGTTCCGGGTGATCGCGAATCTCGCCATCGGTCGCACCGAGCGGGGCTTCCGCTGGGGACAGGTCGGCAGCGCGTCGCTGGTCTCCCTCGCCCACGGCACCAACGACGCCCAGAAGACGATGGGCGTGATCACCCTCGCCCTGCTCGCCTCGGGCTCGTGGCATGACACGACCGCGGTGCCGCTCTGGGTGAAGGCAGCCTGCGCGCTGGCGATCTCGCTCGGCACCTACTGCGGAGGCTGGCGGATCATCCGCACGGTCGGCAAGGGCCTGGTCGAGATCAGCACTCCGCAGGGCATGGCCGCCGAGAGTTCGTCGGCTGCGGTGATCCTGGCCTCGAGCCATCTCGGCTTCGCCCTGTCGACCACCCACGTCACCTCTGGATCCATCCTCGGCTCGGGCCTTGGTCGTCCTGGCGCGAAGGTTCGCTGGGGTGTCGCCGGGCGGATGCTGGTCGCCTGGCTGATCACGCTTCCAGCAGCCGGGACGGTGGGCGCGTTGATGTGGTTCATCGGGCACCTGTTCGGCCACGTGGTCGGCCCGGTGGTGATGGTCGGCCTCTTGATCGGCACCTCACTGCTCATCTGGCGGCGCTCGCAGCAGAAGCCCGTCGGTGCCCACAACGTCAACGACGCCTGGGACGAGGAGTCCCAGCCCACCAGCCCCACCATGGCGGCGTGAGGAGCTAGACGATGTTCGACTTGTTCATGGAGGCCGCCTGGCAGGTGGCGATCGCCGGCCTGGTGTTGGGTGTAGGACTGCCGTTCGTCTTCGCCCTCGGCGTCCGCCAGATGGTGCTCGCCGGACCAGGCCAGGACGGTTTGCCCGCAACCGCACCGGGACTGCACCGTGCGCTAGGCGTGCTCTGCTTCTTGCTGGTCGCGCTGGCTGTTCTGCTGGGACTCGCCGTCATCCTCGCCGGCGGCTTCGGCAAAGAGGTGAGCTTCGAGCACATCTACCCGACCCTGGTCCCGAAGGGCTGATCTGAGATGGCCGTTCTCGAAGACGTCGTACGCCGCGTGCTGGGTTGGCTTCGCCAGGGTTACCCCGACGGCGTGCCCAGCCAGGACTATGTGGCGCTCTACGGGATCCTGCGCCGCCACCTGACCCTGGAGGAGATGGACCATCTGGTTCATGCCCTCGAGGCCGAAGCGCAGTCTGGCTACACCCACCTGTCGGCTGCGCTGATCGAGAATCGTGCCGAGGACGTCCTCCAGGGACCGGTGCTGGAGGACGACCTCGCTCGCGTCTCGGCCCGACTCGCCGCAGCTGGCTGGCCGCTGGCCACGCCAGATCGACCGATCGCCCCGCCGGCGTCCGGCGGTATGGTCGCTCGGGTCTTGTCCTGGCTCCAAGAGGGCTATCCCAGCGGCGTCCCGTCACAAGACGTCACCCCCCTGCTGGCCTTGCTCCGGCGTCGACTCAGCGATGAAGAAGTGGCGACCGTCAGCCACGCGCTGATCGACGCTGGCACGATGCCTCCCGACCGCGTGGACGTCGGCACCGCGATCGCGTCGGTCACCTCAGAGTTGCCGTCCGAGTCCGACATCCAGCGTGTGCGGCGCTACCTGCTTGAGCACGGCTGGCCCACGGACCTCGCTGTTTGACCTTCAGCCCTTCACCTTGGCGAGGAACTCAGTGAGCAACTGGTGGACTGCGTCGGGCACGATGCGCCGGCTCCGATCGCCACAGCTGCATCAGGCCCAGCCGGAGTGAGTCGGGCATAGGCCTCGTCCTCGGGATCCTCCTCGGACTGGTCGCTCTCCGGCTCGTCTTCCTCCGAGTCGTCGACCAGGCCACCCGGGTCGAGGTTCGCGCTGATGGACATCAAGGAGCGGGTGGGTCATGGCCACCAGGAGGCCGACGATGGCGCCGTCGCTGAAGCCGACCACGTGCGTGCTGGCGATGCCTGTGTGTTCGCCGGTGTGACGGGGCTGTGGCTGGTGCCGGTGCTCGCGGTGGGGATCGCGCTCGCCTTCGTGGCCGCGCTGCTGATCGACGTCCGTTCCTGACCCGCGCCGGAGGCCTTAGCCCTCCAGCTCGGCGCTGCGCCGGTCGACGTACTCCCGCAGCTCGGCGTCGACGTCGTCGGGGATCCCGGGGTCGACGTAGGAGGCCAAGACCTTCTTCCACTCCTGGGTCGCCACCTGCTCGGCCCGCAAGGAGCCCTGCTTCTCCCAAGTGGGGAACGCCTGGGAGCGGAACAGCGGGCTCATGAAGACATCGGTGCGAAAGCGAGCCAGGGTGTGCTCGTGAGCGAGGAAGAGGCCCCCCGGCCCGACCTCGGCGATGGTGTCGAAGGCGAGCTCGTCGTCATCGACGGTCAGCCCATCGCGGAGTCGCTCGAACATCCGGATCACCTCGAAGTCCAGCGCGAACTTCTCGTACGACGCCACCAGGCCGCCCTCAAGCCAGCCCGCTGCGTGGACGACCAGGTCGCAGCCGGCCAGATAGGTCGCCCATAGCGACATGGTGCTCTCGGTGGCGGACTGGGCGTCGAGCGGGATCCCCGAGCAGAGCCCGCCGCCCCCGCGCAGGGGGAGGCCGTAGCGGCTGGCCAGTTGACGGCCCGCGAGGGTGGTGAGCACCGACTCGGGCAGGCCCAGAGACGGACCGCCCGAGCGCATGTCGACACCGTTGAAGAAGCAGCCGAGCACACACGGAGTCCCCGGGCGGATCAGTTGGGCCATCGCCACGCCGGCGAGGGTCTCGGCCACGAGCAGGGACAGACCCGCCGCCAGCGTGACCGGAGCCGAGGCGCCGGCCAGAAGGAACGGGGTGATGGCCACCGGCTGGCCGACCTCGGCGCAGGCCGCGAGCGTCTGCACCATCAGCTCGTCCCAGACCAGCGGACTGTTCGGGTTGACGATGCCGATCACCATCGGCCGGTCGATCAGGGCCTCCCGACCGCCCGCGGCGATGGTGGCGAGGGTGAGGGAGTCGCGGGTCTTGGGTCCGCTGGTGCCGTAGAGGATGAACGGACGATCGCTCCAGCGAAGGATGGAGTAGTCCATCTCCAGGTGCCGGCTGTTGTAGTCCAGGTCCTGCGCCTCCGTGGTCCCGCTCTGCAGGACGGGAAGCACGTCGGAGGCGTGGGCAAGGCGCACCAGCTCGATGTGGTCGGCGATGCTGCCGTCTCGTCTGCCGCGCTCGTTGTCGTGGGCGAAGGGTGGCCCGCCGACAGGGGAGTGCACCAGGCTGCCGCCGCCGATCTCCACCCTGCGCTCGGGGTTGCGGCCCTGCAGGGTGAACCGGTCGGGCGCGAGCTCGAGCTGCGTCACCACCCAGTCCGGGTCCCAGCGCACGCGGGTGCCGTCCACGCTCTGGCCGGCCTCCGTCAGGCGGCGGCACATGTCCTCGTCATGCACCTCGATGCCGACCTCGGTCAGGATCCGCATCGCCTGGGCGTGCACCCGGTCCAGGTCGTCCTCGCTGAGCGGGGAGAGGTTCATATCGGCTCGACCTCGGGGTAGTCGGGTTGCCACATCCGGGCATAGACCTGCTGGATCGGATCGTCGAGGGGGCGCTCGGCGACACCCTCGTCGGCCGCGGCCCGCGCGACGGCGACCGCCACCGTTGCCGAGACCATGCGTAGCTCGCTGATGCCAGGCAGCAGGGAGGCGCCGGGCCGGTAGGCGTTGACCAGCCCGGCGAGCGCGTCGGCGGCGGCGTCGACCATGCCTTCGGTGACCCGCTGCGCCTGGCAGGCAGCGACGCCCAGGCCGAGCCCAGGGAAGATCAGCGCGTTGTTGGCCTGGGCGATGGTGTAGCGCACGCCGTCGTGGTCGACCCGGTCGAACGGGCTGCCGGTTGCGATCAGAGCCCGGCCGTCGGTCCAGGCGAGCAGGTCGGCGGGGGTCGCCTCCGCGCGGCTGGTCGGGTTGGACAGCGGCATGATGATCGGCCGCGCACAGTGGGCGGCCATCTCCTTGACGACGTCCTCGGTGAAGGCGCCGCCTCGCGTGGAGGTGCCGATCAAGATGGTGGGTCGGACCTGATGCACCACCTCGGCCAAGGTGATCTGGCTCGGGTCGGCCACCTGCCAGGAGGCGACCTCGCTCCGGGTGCGGGCGTAGGGCCGCTGGAAGTCCAGCAGCTCGGGCTGGTCGTCGACGTAGAGACCGTTGATGCCGATCGCATGGAACCGGCTATAGACCCGCGCCGGGTCGCTCTCCGAACGCAGCATCCGGTCGCGCACCAGGTTCGCGATCCCGATGCCGGCGCTGCCGGCCCCGAAGATGACGACACGATGGTCGGCCAGATCCATCCCGGTGACGTCGACGCCGGCCAGGATCGCGGCTAGGACGACTGCCGCCGTGCCTTGGATGTCGTCGTTGAAGGTGCAGATCTGCTCGCGATAGCGGGCCAGGATCTTGTGCGCATTGCCGGGCCCGAGGTCCTCCCAGTGCAACATCGCCCGAGGGAACAGTCGGGTAGCGCAGCGGACGAAGTGGTCGACGAAGTCGTCGTACCGCTGACCGCGCACGCGTGCATGCCGATCGCCGAGATAGAGCTCACTGCTGAGCAGGCCGAGGTTGTCGGTCCCCACGTCGAGGACGATCGGGATCGCCCGACGCGGATGGATGCCGGCGGCCGCCGTGTAGAGGGATGCCTTGCCGATCGCGATCTGGATGCCGCCGATGCCTTGGTCGCCGATGCCGAGGATGCCCTCGGAGTCGGTGACCACGAGCAGGTCGACGTCGTCGGAGCCGAGGCCGTAGTTGAGCAGCGACTGCTCGACGTCCTCGGGCCGATCCAGCGACAGGAAGACCCCGCGCGGTCGGTTGTACTCGTGGCTGAACCGCTCGATCGCCTCGCCGATCGTCGGGGTGTAGACGATCGGCAGCATCTCCTCCAGATGGTCGCTGAGCAGGCGGTAGAAGAGCACCTCGTTGCGGTCTCGGAGGTTCGACAGGTGCAGATACTTGCCGAGAGGAGTCGTGGTCCGCCGGAACTGCTCGTAGACCCGACGCGTCTGCAGCTCGAGCGGGGTGACGCCACTGGGCATCAGCCCGACCAGGCCCAGTGCCCGGCGCTCCTCGTCGGTGAAGGCCGTGCCGCGGTTGGTCATCGGGTTCGACAGCACAGCTCGGCCTCGGGTGCGGATCTTGAGGATGCTGGCTCCGGAGGAGGTGTCCTGCTCGTAGTCGCGAAGAGCCACGAGGAACAGCCTAGCCAGGCTGGGCCTGGTGAAAGAGGCCTGGTGAATACTGTTCGCCGTGGCCCGGATCCCCAACGCTCAGACCAGCGAGTTGCCCCAGCGTGCCCGTGTCGTCATCGTCGGAGGCGGGGTGATGGGAGCCAGCGTCGCCTATCACCTGGCCCACCTCGGCGTCACCGACGTGCTCCTCCTCGAGCGGCACCAGCTCACTGCTGGTACGACGTGGCACGCGGCGGGTCTGATCACCAGCGCTGGGATGACTGACGAGACCGCTGTCTGGATGGCGCGCTACTCCCGGGACCTCTACACCAAGTTGGAGGCGGAGACCGGGCACTCGACCGGCTTCCGGTCGATCGGCCACCTGCATCTGGCGTGCACACCCGAGCGGCTCGAGACGCTGCGCCGCGAGCGAGCCTTCCAGCGTGGCTTCGGCGTGGACAACGTCGAGGTCTCCGCGGCCGAGGTCGCCGAGCTCAGCCCGATCACCCGGGTCGACGACATCCTTGCCGCGTCGTACGTCGCCGACGAAGGACGCGCCGACCCGGTCGGTGTCGCGACGGCCCTAGCCAAGGGCGCCCAGGCGCTCGGTGTCACCGTCCGGACCGGCATCTCGGTGACCGGGATCCGGGCTGACGAAGGTCGGGTGACGGCCGTTCTCACCGACCACGGCGAGGTCGAATGCGAGACCGTCGTGCTGGCCGCGGGCCTGTGGACGCGGGAGTTGGGGCGGCGTTGCGGCGTCGACGTACCCCTGCAGGCAGCGGAGCACTACTACCTGCTGACCGAACCGATGGAGGGAGTTCACCGCGATCTCCCGGTCGTGGAGGACCCGGACCGCTACGGCTACTTCCGTGAGGAGACCGACGGCCTGCTGGTCGGGCTGTTCGAGCCGCGTGGTGCGGTGTGGCACCTCGACGGCGCGCCCCCCGACTTCGCGTTCGGCACTATCGAGCCGGACTGGGATCGGATGATGCCGTTCCTGGAGAGCGCGATGTGGCGCTACCCGGGGCTCGAGGGAGTGGGGCTGCGGACGTTCTTCTGCGGACCGGAGTCGTTCACCCCGGATGTGCATCCGCTGCTCGGCCCGACGCCGGAGGTCGAGGGGGTCTTCGTGGCCGCCGGCATGAACAGCCTCGGCATTCTCAGCGGAGGCGGCGCGGGCAGTGTCGTGGCGCAGTGGATCCTGGACGGCCGCGCACCGGTCGATGTCACGCACTACTCCGTCGAGCGAGCGCTGCCCTACGAGACCACCCGCCGCTTCCGTGGGGAGCGGGTGGAGGAGTCGCTCGGCGTGCTGTTCGGTGACGGCGTCTGGCCGACGTTCCAGTGGCGCAGCGGTCGCGCCGTACGCCGTTCGGTGCTGCACGACAAGCTCGCCGCCTGCGGAGCGCGATTCGGCCAGTCGGCGGGCTGGGAGTACCCCCTCTACTTCGGCGATCCCGCCGAGCCACCCGCCGATCCCGAGCCCACCTGGCAGCGCACCCGGGCCTTCCCAGTCGTCGCCGAGGAGCACCGCGCCATCCGGGAGGCGGTCGGCGTGATGGACATGTCACTGATGTCGAAGTTCCTGGTCCAGGGACCCGACGCCGGCGGTGTCCTCAACCGGCTCTCGGTCAGCGAGGTCGACAGCGACCCGGGCCGGGTCGTCTACACCCAATGGTGCGACGAGGACGGCGGCCTGCTGGCCGACCTGACCGTCACCAAGCTGGCTGCCGACCGGTTCCTGGTCGTGGTCAGCGACGTCATCCATCGTCGGGTCGAGGCCATGCTGCGTCGCGCGCCTCAGCCCGGCGAGGTCGCGATCACCACCGACGTCACCGCCGGCATCACGCTGCTGTCGGTGCAGGGGCCGCGCTCGCGCGACCTACTCGCCTCCCTGTCCCCCCACGACTGGTCCGATGCCGAGTTCCCCTACCTGACCGCACGGGAGGTGGAGGTCGCCTCGTCACGATTCACCGCCCTGCGGGTCACCTATGTCGGCGAGCTCGGTTACGAGCTGCACGTCCCCGCCGACCAGGCGGCGTCGGTGTGGGAGGCGCTGGTCGAGGCCGGAGAGGAGTTCGGACTGCGCCCCGTCGGGCTGCTCGCGATGTCGTCGCTGCGTCTGGAGAAGGGCTACCGCGACTACGGCGTCGACATCGAGAACACCGACGACCCGCTCGTCGCAGGCCTCGCCTTCACCGTCGCCTGGGACAAACCCGGAGGCTTCGTCGGCCGCGACGCGCTAGTGGCCCGTCGAGGTGACCGGAGCGCTCGGATGGTGCAGGTCCAGGTGGACGACGCCGAGCCACTGCTGCACGGCGGTGAGCCACTGCTGCGCTCGGGGGAGTGGGTCGGCTACGTCCGAGCCGGGGACTTCGGGCACACGCTCGGCTGCTCGGTCGGCCTCGGCGTCGTCGAGCATCCTGGGGGAGTGACCGGCGACTGGCTGCGCGAGGGCGGCTTCGAGGTCGACGTCGCCGGCACCCGCTACCCCGCCACCTTGTCGCTCCGCCCGTTCTACGACCCGGGCCGGGAGCGCATCCTGAGCTGACGGATGGTGGATCCCGACGAATTGCACGGCACTCCGGCCACGTCGCTTGCTCCCATCGGTTGAGAACCGTCACGATTATCGCGAAGGCGCCGGAACCAGCTCGGAGAAGGGCGCCCCATGACACGGAGGGGACAGCTATGCACACGATGTCTCAACGCTTGGCCGCGGAGTTCTTCGGCACATTCTGGCTCGTCTTCGGTGGCTGCGGCGCCGCGATCTTCGCCGGGAGCGCGATCGGGTTCTACGGCGTCGCACTCGCCTTCGGCCTGACTGTGGTGACGATGGTCTACGCCGTCGGCCACATCTCCGGCGGACACTTCAACCCGGCTGTCACCCTCGGGCTCGCCATGGGCAAGCGGTTCGAGTGGAAGGACGTCGTCTCCTACGTCGCCACCCAGGTCGTGGCGGCGATCGTGGCCGCGACGGTGCTGTGGGTGATCGCCCACGGCGTGGATGGGTTCTCCTCGACCGACTCCGGCTTTGCCGCGAACGGGTACGGCGACCACTCGCCCGGCGGCTATGCCTGGTGGGCGGTGCTCATTGCCGAGGTTGTGTTGACGATGTTCTTCCTGCTGGTGATCCTCGGCGCCACCGACACCCGTGCTCCCAAGGGCTTCGCGCCCTTGGCGATCGGCCTCGCGCTGACCCTGATCCACCTGATCAGCATCCCGATCTCGAACACCTCGGTGAACCCGGCCCGATCGATCGGACCAGCCCTTTTCGCCGGCGGCGACGCGATCGTGCAGCTGTGGCTCTTCATCCTCGCCCCGGCCGTGGGTGCGCTGATCGCAGGCTCGATCTACGGCACCCTCTTCGGTGGCGAGGACGCGGTGCCGCTCGAGGCCGCCGAAGAGGGCTGAGGTCAGGGCCTGGAGCGGCGTCAGTCGTCGCCCAGCCCGCGGGCGTGCAGGGCGTCGCCGGTCTCTTGGGCGCGGGCGACGACCCGGATGACGAACGGTGCGAGGTAGGCGCGCGGGCTGCGGCTCAGGCCGCGCGCCCGGGCTGCGTCCCGCGTCTCCAATGCGAGCGCCAGCATGCCCGGCAACGACTGGATGGCCAGCCCGATTGTCAGGGAGACCCGCTCTGGTGAGACCCCGACCCGACGGAACGGCCGCAGCCAGCGGACCACGGCGTCGAGCATCGCATTGACCGGGGTGGTCACACTGACCACGACCGCGGCCAGCGCAAGCGCGAGCAGGTCGACGAGGGTCTCGATCGCCTTGTCCCGCCCGAACAGCCACCATTGGAATGCCGCGACGAACGCCGCGAACACCAAGATCGCTCGGGAAGCCCGGACCAGGGTCGCCACCCGCACCCTGGCCACGGCAGCGAGGAGGAGCGCCACTCCGAGGAAGACCCAGGCCGCCGGCATGCTGCGGACCAGCACGATGGCGAGGCTGAAGAGGGCGAGCCCGATCAGCTTGACCCCGACCGGCAGTCGGTGCAGGAGGCTGTGCCCGGGCTGATAGACCGTGGCCAGGATCGGGCTGCTCACCGCTGGTGTCCGCTCATCCCACGAGCGCCTGGTAGTGCTCGACGGCATCGTCGGCCGCGCCGTCGTAGGCGAGATCGCCCTCGGCCAACACCAGCACCCGGTCGCAACGGCCGGCGAGCTCTAGATCATGGGTGACCAGCACCAGTTGCTGGTCGAGACCGAAGAGCAGGTCTGCCACTCGCCGGGTGTTGGCCAGATCGAGCAGCGTGGTGGGTTCGTCGGCCACGAGTACGGCGGGCTCGACGGCCAGCACTCCCGCCAACGCGAGGAGTTGACGCTGCCCACCGGAGAGAGTGTGCACACTGGCGTGCGCATGGTCGGCGAGTCCGAACCGGTCCAGCACGGCCAGCGCCCGGTCACGCCGCTGACTGGCCTGTCGCTCGGTCCGGCGCAGTGAGAGCTCGACGTCCTCCACGCAGGTCGGCATCACGATCTGGGCAGCCGGGTCGGTGAAGCAGAAGGCCACCCGCCGTCGCACCTGGCTGCCCTGACGTGCCACGTCCAGGCCGTCGACGAGCACCTGTCCGGAGGTTGGCGTCGTGAGCCCGTTGAACAGCCTGGCCAGCGACGACTTGCCGGAGCCGTTGGCGCCAACGACGCCGATCCGGTGCTCGGTCAGGGTGAGGGTCAGCGGCGCGAGCACGACCCGGTCTCCGGTGGGAGAGTCGACCGTCAGGCCGGCGTCTCGGAGCTTCGAGGACCGGCACGGTCAGCGCGGGTGCAACAGCCGGGGGAAAGCCCGGTGCACCTCGGCGGCGATGAGCGCAACCAGGGTGGTCTTGATCAGGTCGCCCAACCAGAACGGCAAGTCGTAGAGCACCGCCTGGCGCAGGCTGACGTCGAAGTAGAGCTTCATCCCGATGATGCCGAGCGGGTGGATGACCAGCACGCTGCCGGCGAAGGAGCAGAAGAAGACCACCAGGGCACGGGTCTTGCCGGTCCGCCCGGCGACGTACTTCACCAAGAACCCACCGAGCAGCGCGGCGAGCGGGAAGGCGTACAGATACCCCGCCGTGGGGCCGGTGAAGACCCCGAGCCCGGAGGAGTGCTCGGCGAACACGGGCAACCCGACGGCGCCGAGCACCAGATAGAGGGCGACCGCGAGGAAGCCGCGCAGCGGCCCGAGCAGGCAGCCGGCCAGCATCACGCCGAAGGTCTGCAACGTGATCGGGGTGCCGCTGCCACCCACGGGGATCGCGCCGACATAGGCGCACACCGAGATGAAGGCCGCGAACGCGGCGATCAGGGCGAGGTCGGTGGTGCTGAAACGTCGAGCGGTGGTGGGGGCCGTGGTGTCGGTCATTGTCATCTGCTTCCTCCTGAACGGTGTTCAGGTTAGAGTCGAGGACCGATGACGCGCAACAACCGGCACGATGTGGTGGCGCAGGCCCTGCGGATCTTGGACGACTACGGCCTGGCCGATCTGACCATGCGCCGGTTGGCCGGTGAGCTGGGGGTCCAGCCGAGCGCGCTCTACCACCACTTCCCCCACAAGCAGCAACTGCTCGGTGCGGTGGCGGACGAGCTGCTGGATCGGCGGATGCCGGAGTGGCCACGGCCCACCACGCTCGACTGGGCCGAGCGGGCCAGCGCGATCTGCAGGGAGTTGCGGGAGGCGATGCTGGCCTATCGCGACGGTGCGGAGCTGGTGTCCACGGTGCATGCCTTCGGGCTCGGAGCGGCGCGGCCGGGCGAACAGCTTGCCGAGGTCCTGCTCGACGCCGGGCTCAGCGACCAGACGGTGCCGACCGCCACCCGCACCCTGCTCCACTTCGTCTTCGGCCACACCCTGGACGAACAGACCCACCTCCAGGCCGCGGCGGCCGGCGCGCTCACCGATCAGCCCTGGGTCGACTCCGACTTCGAGCTCGGCCTGGCGATCGTGGTGGATGGTGTCCGTCTGCGGGTCGAGGTAGCGTTCCCTGGGTCGCCCCGCTAGAGAAGGACCACCACCCCGGCCATGATCGCCGCTCTCCTGCTGGTCGCCTCCGTCGTGTTGGTGCTCGCCGCCGGTGTCTTCGTGGCCGCCGAGTTCGCCTTCGTCACCGTGGATCGCAGTGCGGTGGAGCGGGAGGCCGAGGCCGGCGACCCCAAGGCTCGCGGGCTGCTCAGTGCGCTCCGGTCACTGTCCACCCAGCTGTCGGGAGCGCAGATCGGCATCACCATCACCAACCTCGCCATCGGCTATCTCGCGGAGCCGGCGATCGCCGATCTGGTCGACACTCCGCTCGAGGCGCTCGGCGTGCCGCCGGGGGGAGTGCGCCCGATCGCACTGGCGATCGGACTGGTGACGTCCAGCCTGGCCACCATCTTGTTCGGCGAGCTCATCCCGAAGAACCTCGCCATCGACCGGCCGATGGCGACCGCGCGGGCGACTCAGGGCTTCCAACGCAGGTTCACCCGGGTGATGGCCTGGCCGATCAAGGTCCTCAACGGCTCCGCCAACGCCGTGGTCCGCAGGCTCGGCATCGAGCCGCAGGAGGAGCTCCGCTCGGCGCGCAGCTCGACCGAGCTGGCGAGCCTGATCGCTCGCTCAGCTGACCAGGGCACCCTGGACGCCGGGACCGCGGAGCTGTTCGAACGATCCGTGGAGTTCAGCGGCCGCACCGCAGGCGAGATCATGACGCCTCGCGTGCGGACCCACTCGGTCGAGGACGGCGACCGGGTCAGCACCGTGCTGGAGCTGGCCCGGGAGACGGGCCATTCGCGCTTCCCCGTGCTCGACGCCGAGGACGACGTGGTCGGCACGGTGCACGTCAAGCATGCGGTGGCGCTGCCCGTGCCGGAGCGTGCCACGACCCGGGTGCGACACATCATGGTCAAGCCGATCCTGGTCCCGGACTCGCTGCGACTCGACCCGTTGCTGAGCCTGCTGCGCGACGACGGCTTCCAGATGGCCGTCGTCTTGGACGAGTACGGCGGCCAGGCCGGCGTCGTCACCCTCGAGGACGTCGTGGAGGAGATCGTCGGCGACATCGCCGACGAGCACGATCCGCGTGGCGACCGGGCCCACCAGCTGCGCGACGGATCGTGGTCGCTGTCCGGGTTGCTGCGGCCCGACGAGGTGGAGGACATCGCCGACGTGGAGCTCCCACAACACGACGACTACGACACCATCGCGGGCCTGGTGCTGCAGACGCTGGGCCGCATCCCGCTGGTGGGTGATGTCGCCGAGGTGCCGCTCCAGCCGGAGGCGGCCGACGAGGACGACGAGGACGACGAGCCCGAGCCACGGGTGGCACTGCTCCGGGTGGAGCGGATGGATGGGTTGCGCATCGACCGTCTGCGCCTCACTGTGCGCACGGTTTCTCGTGAGCAGGGGGAGCCGTCATGACCGGCGTCGGTGCCCTGGTGCTCTCCTTGGGCCTGCTGATCGGCAACGCCTTCTTCGTGGGTGCGGAGTTCGCCTTGATCTCGGCCCGGCGCAGCCAGATCGAGCCACGAGCGGCGGCCGGCTCCAAGCTGGCCAAGTCGACGCTCAAGGCGATGGAGAACATCGCCTTGATCATCGGTGTCAACCAGATCGGCATCACGGTCTGCAGCCTGGTCCTCGGTGCGGTGGGGGAGCCCGCGGTGGCACACCTGCTCGAGCCGGTCTTCGACTGGATCCGCCTCCCCGCCGAGGCGGTCCACCCTACGTCCTTCGTGATCGCCCTGCTGATCGTCGTCTCCCTGCACGTCGTGATGGGGGAGATGGTGCCGAAGAACATCGCCCTGGCCGGCCCGGAGCGCGCCGCACTCGTCCTCGGCCCGGCGGTGTGGGCGATCGCCCAGGCGCTGCGCCCCGTCGTGGTCGTCATCAACCAGATCGCGCGGTGGTTCTTGCGCCGGATGGGCGCCGAGCTGCAGGACGAGGTGAGCTCCACCTACACCCGCGAGGAGGTGTCCGCCCTGGTGGAGCAGTCCCGCGGTGAGGGACTGCTGGCTCAGCATGAATACGACCGCCTCTCCGGCGCGCTGGACTTCACCGAGAAGACCGTCGCCACCGTGGTGATGCCGAAGGACACCCTGACCACCGTGCACCGTGGCGCGACGGCCGCCGAGGTCGAGGAGGTCTGCGCCGCCACCGGCTACAGCCGCTTCCCGGTGGTCGGTGACGACGGTGAGCTGCAGGGCTACTTGCACATCAAGGACGTCCTGCAGTACGACGACGCGCACCGCGACGACCCCATCGCCGACTCGTGGATCCGACCGTTTGCGGTGGTGTCCTCCGACGAGTCGCTGCGAGCCACCCTGGAGGCGCTCCAGCGACGCGAGGCACACATGGCCAGGGTGGTCGACCAACAAGGGGTCGAGCTCGGCCTGGTCGCGCTCGAGGACGTCATCGAGGAGCTGGTCGGCCAGATCAAGGACGCCGTGCACCACGAGGATAGGGTGTGAGTCGCGCTCCCGACCCCCACGGAAACGACAGGTTCTCCCGGAAACGACAGGCTCTCCGTGCCCGACACCCCTCCCCGCTCGACCCGGGTCTGGACCGTGCCCAACACGCTCAGCATGGCCCGGCTCCTCGGCGTACCCCTCTTTTTGTGGCTCGTGCTCGGGCCAGAGGCCGACGGCTGGGCGCTGGCGCTGTTGGCCCTCTCCGGGGTGACCGACTTCCTGGACGGCTACCTTGCTCGCAAGCTCGACCAGCGGTCGGCGTTGGGAGAGGTGCTCGACCCGGTCGCTGACCGGCTCTACATCTTGGCGGTGGTCATCGGCCTCGCCTTGCGCGACATCATCCCGTGGTGGCTGGCGATCATCTTGCCGCTGCGTGATCTGCTGTTGTGGGTGCTGGTGCCGTTCCTCCGCACCCGCGGTTACAGCGCACTGCCAGTGCACTTCTTGGGCAAGGCCGCCACGTTCAACCTGCTCTACGCCTTCCCGCTGCTGCTCTTGGGCGACGGCCAGGGATCGGTGGCGGTGCTGGCCCGCGTGTTCGGCTGGGCGTTCGCCATCTGGGGCGTGGCGCTCTACTGGTGGGCCGGCATCTTGTACGCCTACCAGGTCTACCGCCTGCTCAGTGACGACCAGCGGAGGGCTCCCGAGGCCCATGCCTGAGCCTCCTCCCACTCCGCTGCCCGAGCACGTCACCATGCCCTTGTTGACCCTGGTGACACGGAACTCCTTGGACCAGGACTACGCCTACGTCGCGGCTCGGCGAGCGGGCTCAGCGAGCGGCCCGCCGAACCGTCGCACCGTGATCGCCTTGATGGTGGTGCTGGCCGGCTTCGGTGCGCTCGTCTCCACCGCGGCCGCGCAGCGGACCCGGGAGGCGGCCGTCGACGAGACCAGCCGGGACTCACTGGTCGCCCAGGTGGAGGCGCAGCGGACCGAGCTGAGCAACCTGCAGGACCGCATCGGCGCACTGCAGACCTCGACGACCGACGCCCAGCAGCGACTGGAGGAAGTGGAGGCCGAGGTCACGCCGGCGCTGGCCAAGCTGCGCCGCCTGCAGGCGCGCACCGGCTACGGCGAGATGGCGGGCGCCGGAGTCCGGATCATGGTGGACGACTCCCCGAGCGGGAGCGAGAGCGGTGCCGTGCGCGACACCGACCTCGCCCTCCTGGTGGACGCCTTGTGGGGAGTGGGGGCCGAGGGCATCGCGATCAACGACCAGCGGCTGACCGCACTGTCGGCCATCCGCAACGCCAACGTCGCGATCCACGTCAACGGCCGTCCGCTTGCGCCGCCGTACGTCGTCGAGGCGATCGGCGATCCCCGCACCCTGCAGGCCAACCTGGTCAACAGCGAGCGCGGCCAACGGTTCTTCGCGCTTGCCAGTGGGCTCGGCCTGCAGGTCGACATGACCAACCAGGACGACCTCGACCTGCCTAGCGCCACGCTGCCGACCCTGCGGTACGCCGCCGCGGGCTCGGATGTGGAGAATAGGCGCGACAAGGAGGACGCACCGTGATCGCCATCCTCGGCCTGGTGGTGGGCGTTGTGCTGGGGTTGCTGTTCCAGCCCGACATCCCCGCCTGGTTCCAGCCCTACCTGCCGATCGCCGTCGTCGCCGCGCTGGACGCGGTGCTCGGTGGCCTGCGGGCGCTGCTGGACGGGATCTTCGACGACAAGGTCTTCGTGGTCTCCTTCCTGAGCAACGTGGTGATCGCCGCCGCGATCGTGTTTCTCGGCGACAAGCTCGGCGTGGGTGGCCAGCTCTCGACCGGCGTCATCGTGGTGCTCGGCATCCGGATCTTCTCCAACGTGGCCGCGATCAGGAGGCATCTGCTCCGTGCCTGATCCGGTGTCCGAGGAGGTCTCCGGCCGGCGTCGTCTGTGGGACGCGCTGGTCAGACCGTCGCGCGGTCAGCTGGCCGTGGGGCTGCTGCTGGCCGGGCTGGGCTTTGCAGGGGTCACCCAGGTCCGGGCGACCGAGGTGGACAACACCTACGCCGGCTATCGGGAGCAAGATCTCATCGACCTGTTCGACACGATGACCGACACCACGGAGCGCACCCAGACCGAGATCGCCAAGTTGGAGCGCCAGAAGAAGGACCTCAACAACAGCGTCCGCAAGCACGAGGCCGCCCTGGCCCAGGCTCAGCAGAACGCCGACACGTTGAGCATCTTGGCGGGGACGGTGCCGGTGCGCGGGCCGGGTCTGCGGATCACCATCACCCCGGGGGACGGCGAGGTCAGGGTCGACTCGCTGCTGGACACGATGCAGGAGCTTCGCGCCGCCGGCGCCGAGGCGATGCAGTTCAACGAGAAGGTGCGGGTTGTCGCGCAGACCTCCTTCGCCGAGGCCTCCGCCGGGGAGGGCACCAGCGCGATCCTGGTCGGCGACACCCCACTGACCCCGCCGTACGTCATCGACGTGATCGGCGACCCTGCCACCTTGGCGTCCGCGCTGAGCTTCCCCTCCGGGCCGACCCAGCAGCTCGAGGGCGATGGCGCGACCGTCGATGTCGAGCGACTCGACGAGGTGAGGATCGACAGCCTCAGCACGCCGTCGTCGTGACGATAGGGTGCCGACAACGGCCACCGCAGTGAAGGAGATGTCTGTGTATCCCGATGACCTCAAGTACACCGCCGAGCACGAATGGGTTCGGTTGCCGGGCGAGGCAGCCGGCTCGGTGCGCATCGGCATCACCCACTACGCCCAGGACTCCCTCGGCGACATCGTCTACGTCTCCCTGCCCGAGATCGGGGACGGGGTGACGGCCGGTGCGGCGTGCGGTGAGCTGGAGTCGACCAAGTCGGTCAGCGACATCTACGCCCCGGTCAGCGGTGAGGTGGTGGCGCGCAACGACGCTCTCGATGCCACTCCGGAGCTGGTCAACAACGACCCCTATGGCGGCGGCTGGCTCTTCGAGGTAGTGCCGACGCCGGACACCGACCTGGATACGCTGCTCGACTCCGCCACCTACCAGGGCACATTGGAAGGTTGATAGGTTCGTCCGGAACCGGATCTGCACAGGAGAGACCGAATGCCCTTCTGCACCAATTGCGGGCGGCAGAACCCCGATGACGCGCGGTTCTGCTCGCAGTGCGGCACTGCGCTGGTGTCTCCCGACGAGGTCGGCCCCGCAGCCGAGGCGCCCGTCGACGCGACCGCGACGCTGAACCTGGGCGGTGGCCAGGAGAAGGCGGAGGCATCGTCGGACCGGGCGTTGAGCCCGATCGACGCGGCCGCTGTGGACGCGCTCCCGGTCGGCCATGCCCTCCTGGTCGTGCAGCGCGGACCTGGCGCGGGCAACCGCTTCCTGCTCGATCTGGACCTGGTGACTGCGGGCAGACATCCCGAGAGCGAGATCTTCCTCGACGATGTGACCGTCTCACGGCGGCACGCGGAGTTCGTCCGGAGCGGCGCGGAGTTCAGTGTGCGTGACGTGGGCAGCCTCAACGGCACCTACGTCAACCGGGACCGCATCGACCAGGTCGAGCTCAAGGACGGCGACGAGGTGCAGATCGGCAAGTACCGCCTGGTCTTCTATTCCGGACATGTGAACGGTTAAGACGTGTCGGCGCCGGCCTCCCATTCGCCTCGCGCGCGGCTGAACATCGGCCAGGTCCTCGAGTTGCTGCGCCCGGACTTCCCGGGCGTCGCCATCTCCAAGATCCGGTTCTTGGAGGAGCAGGGGCTGATCAAGCCCGACCGGACTCCCGCGGGGTATCGGAAGTTCTCCGCCCAAGACGTGGAGCGCCTTCGCTACATCCTGCGGATGCAGCGCGACCACTATCTGCCGCTGCGCGTGATCGGCGAGCACCTGGACGCCCTCGACCGCGGCTTGGAGCCACCGCCCATCGAGTCGGTCGTGCCCACCGTGCCCAAGGTCGCCCTGACCGCGGACGGGCTGCCGAGCCCCGAGTCGTTCGGTCGACGCAGCGACCTGCGGGTCTCCCGACGCGAGCTGCTCAAAGTCGCCGGCATCTCCGAGGAGCTGCTCGCCGACCTGGAGAAGTTCGGTCTGGTCTGCCCACTGACGGGCACCACGCACTACGACAGCGACGCCTTGGTCGTGGCCGAGACGGCTCGCCAGCTGGCCGAGTTCGGCCTGGAGCCGCGTCACCTGCGAGCGTTCAAGACGGCTGCCGACCGTGAGGTCGGGCTGGTGGACCAGGTGCTCGCACCCGGGCGGCACAGCCACGATCCCGCGGCACGGGGTCAGGCCGAGGAGGCCGCTACCGAGATCGCGGCGCTCTCGGTGCGCCTGCATGCGACCCTGGTGAAGGCAGGCCTTCGGCGCTCGTGATCTGGCCGGGTAGTCCGGGCTGGGTAGGCTGGCGGGGTGCACGAAGTCGATGTGATCGGCGTCCGCGTCGAGATGCCCTCTCAGCAGCCCATCGTGCTGCTCCGCGAGGTCTCCGGCGACCGTTATCTGCCCATCTGGATCGGCGCGGTCGAGGCGACCGCGATCGCCTTCGCCCAGCAGGGCGTGGTGCCCCCGCGTCCGCTCACCCACGACCTGCTCAAGGACGTGCTCGAGGCCACCGGCAACAATCTGACGGAGGTGCACATCACCGACGTCAAGGACGGGGTGTTCTACGCGACCCTGGTGCTCGCCTCGGGGGTCGAGGTAGGTGCGCGTCCTTCCGACTCCATCGCGCTGGCGCTGCGCACCGGCTCGCCGATCCGATGCGCCGAGGACGTCCTCGCCGAGGCGGGCCTAGCCGTGCCCGAAGAGGAGGAGGACGAGGTCGAGCGGTTCCGGGAGTTCTTGGACCACGTCACCCCGGAGGACTTCGAGGGAGACTAACCCCAATGCCGCGCAGTTAGCGATGTGACTGGTGTGGCGAGTGTGGCGTCGGCGTGTCGTCGGGTAGAGCAACAGAACTCCTCGATAGGCAGGGGATGTCCTGACAAGACGCCCTGCTACCGATGGAGTTCTGTTGCGTTCTCAGTCTGTCACGTCTGATCCGGTGGATCCGTTCTCTGCTGGCCATCTGGGCGAGTTGACGCGGATCGTCTCCTTCGATCTGGTCGACGCGGCGATCAGCGCCGCGGGGGCGACGCAGAAGCGGCTGCGGCGCCTGCCCACCCGGGTGGTGGTGTACGTGCTGCTGGCCGGGGTGCTGTTCGCCGACGTGGGTTATCGCCAGGTCCTGCGGCGTCTGGCCGCCGGCGCGGACCTGAGCATCCGGGTGCCGGGCAGCTCGGCGTTGTCCCAGGCCTTCCGGCGGATCGGAGTGGGTCCACTGCGGGAGTTGTTCGACCTGGTCCGCGGCCCGGCGGCCGGTGCTGCCCGTTGGCGTGGGTTGCTGGTGTGCGCCATCGACGGGACCACGATGTGTGTGCCGGACACCGACGTCAACGCTGCGGCGTTCGGTCGGGCCACCGGCCGCCCGGACGCCCCGGGCGGCTACCCGATGCTGCGGCTGGTGAGCATCCTCGCGTGCGGCTCACGCACCCTCATCGACGCCGTGTTCGGGTCCTACCGGGTCGGGGAGACTACCTACGCATCCCGCCTGGCGCGCTGTCTGCGGCCCGGGACGGTGCTGCTCGGTGACCGCAACTTCGCTGCCGCGGCCCTGATCGAGCAGTTCGCCGCCACCGGCGCGGACCTGCTCATCCGGTGCAAGGACAACCGTAGGTTCGCCCTCGTGGACCGCCTGGGCGATGGCACCCGCATCGCTGTCCTCGGTGGCATCCGGGTGCGGATCATCGACGCCCAGATCATCGTGGACCTGAAAGACTCAGGCACCCAGCGCACCGGCACCTACCGCCTGATCACGACCCTGACCAACCCGCAGCGGTACCCGGCACGGGAGATCGTCGAGCTCTACCACCAGCGGTGGGAGATCGAGACTGGCTTCCGCGAGACCAAGTCCACGATCTTGGACGGGAGGGTCCTACGGGCGCGCACACCCGCCGGGATCGCCCAGGAGGTCTACGCCGTCCTGATCGTCCACCAGGCTCTGCGGACCGCGATCGCCGACGCTTCCCTGGCTCACGGTGGCATCGCACCCGACCGGCTCAGCTTCACCATCGCACTGACCACCGCCCGCGACACGATCCACCGCGCAGCAGACGTCCTCGCCGAGGCCGGCACCGACCTGACCGGCCGGATCGGGGCAGCGGTCCTGGACACAGTTCTGCCCGCCCGCCGAGCCCGCTCCAGCCCCCGAGTGACCAAACGCGCGATCTCCAAACACCGCGCCAAAGGCCCCATCGACCGGACGAACTACCAGACCCGAATCACGACACACCTACTGCCGACCCTTGACCCGAGCCAAGATCCTTAACTGCGCGGCATTGAGACTAACCCTCGGCCTGAGGTTGAGAGTTCCGACACGCCGCGGCACCGCGTTGACCGAACGGAGTGAGGGGCCTACCTTGAAGTGTCTCTGTTGTAACTCCACCGTTGTGGTTGTGTCGCCCGTGCGGCCCGCCTGACGGCCCTTCCCCCGGGGGTTACGCACAACGGAGTAGTCGACGAAAGGGTCGATGCAGGCGTGAACGAGAACGAACACACAGCAGACCTGACCGCAGGTGCCGAGGCCGCTGACCTCGCCCAGGAGCAGGGCCTGCTGTTCACCGACGACGTCTCGCCGCTGCCCAGCGACACCGGCTACCGCGGCCCCACCGCCTGCAACGCCGCTGGCATCACCTACCGTCAGCTGGACTACTGGGCCCGCACCGGTCTGATCGAGCCGACCGTCCGTGGCGCGAAGGGCTCCGGGTCGCAGCGGCTCTACTCCTTCCGAGACATCTTGCTGCTCAAGGTGATCAAGAGACTGCTCGACGCCGGCATCTCCCTCCAGCAGATCCGCACCGCGGTGCAGTTCCTGCGAGAGCGCGGCACCGACGACCTGACTCAGGTCACCTTGATGAGCGACGGCGCCACGGTCTATGAGTGCACCAGCAACGACGAGGTCATCGACCTCCTGCAGGGCGGTCAGGGCGTCTTCGGCATCGCCATCGGCGGCGTCTGGCGCGAGATCGAGGGCACCCTCGCCGAGTTGCCCTCCGAGCGCGCCGAGGATGT
Organism: Nocardioides sp.; assembly: GCF_047602075.1. Classification (GTDB taxonomy): domain Bacteria; phylum Actinomycetota; class Actinomycetes; order Propionibacteriales; family Nocardioidaceae; genus Nocardioides. The sequence goes on along the minus strand of NZ_JASGIF010000001.1, from coordinate 878,900 downwards.
CGCCGAGGCCACCTCACCCGGCGACGAGCTCGCCGCTCGCCGCGCCGCCCGCCAGATCGGCTGAGTGCTCGGCAGCGGGCCGGTGGTAGATTCGTCCCGCTGACGATCCCGCGCGGGAGAGTCTCGGTGGCGAACAGATCGTTCGTCATCGAGCGCCGAAGGGGCAACACATCCCCGTCAACCTCTCAGGCGCCAGGACTGCGCGGGTCAGGCAACTCTGAAGGGGCACCGACAGAGGGGGAGCCTTAGCCGCCCACCCCTCAGGAGCAGTCGGTGACCCAACCGGTGACCCAGCCCGATTCTCAGTCCGTGTCTTCCTTCGCCCGTCGTCACCTCGGGCTCGGCCCGGCCGACATCGAGGTCATGCTCGACCGGCTCGGGCTCGCCTCCATCGAGGAGTTGATGCAGGCAGCGCTCCCGGAGGCGATCAGGTCGACCGAGCCGCTGGAGTTGCCCGCTCCGCTCAGCGAACGCGCCGCGGCCGGCGAGCTGCAGGCGTTGGCCGGTGCCAACCGGCCGGCCGAGGCCATGATCGGACTCGGCTACCACGCCACCCTGACGCCACCGGTGATCCGCCGCAACGTGCTGGAGGACCCGAGCTGGTACACCGCCTACACCCCCTACCAGCCCGAGATCTCGCAGGGCCGGCTCGAGGCCCTGCTCAACTTCCAGACCATGGTCGGCGACCTGACCGGACTGCCCACGGCGAACGCCTCCCTGCTCGACGAGGCCACTGCTGCGGCCGAGGCGATGACCCTGGTCAGGCGCGCCAACAGGAAGGCCTCCGGGCCGTTCGTCGTCGATCGCGACGTGCTGCCCCAGACCCTCGAGGTGCTGCACACGCGGGCTGCGGGTCTGGGCATCGAGATCGTCGTGGCCGACCTGGCCGACGGACTCCCGGACGGCGAGCTCTCCGGCGTACTGGTGCAGTACCCAGGGGCCTCCGGCCGCGTGCGCGACCCTCGGTCGGTGATCGAGCAGACGCATGAGCGGGGCGCGTTGGCCGTCATCGCGGCCGACCTGCTCGCGCTCACCCTGCTGGAGTCCCCGGGCACGTTGGGTGCCGACGTAGCCGTCGGGTCCTCGCAGCGGTTCGGTGTGCCGCTCTTCTACGGTGGTCCGCACGCCGGCTTCATGGCGGTGGCGGCTGGGTTGGAGCGGCACCTGCCCGGTCGACTGGTCGGTGTCTCGGTCGACGCCGAAGGGCGGCCCGCCTACCGACTCGCGCTGCAGACCCGCGAGCAGCACATCCGGCGGGACAAGGCCACCTCCAACATCTGCACCGCCCAGGTGCTGCTCGCGGTGGTGGCCTCGATGTACGCCGTCTACCACGGCCCCGACGGCCTGCGCGCCATCGCCAGCCGCATCCACGACCACGCCAGCACGATCGCCGACGCACTCGTCGCCGGCGGCTTCGGCGTCGAGAACGACACCTGGTTCGACACCCTCACCGTCGCGGTTCCGGGCCGCGCCGGGGAGGTCGTCACCGCCGCCCGCGGCCTCGGGCTGCACCTGCGACTGGTGGACGAGGACCGAGTTGGCATCTCCGTCTCGGAGGTCACCACCTCGACGACCGTCGGCGCGGTGCTGCGCGCCTTCGGGCTCACGGTCGACACCTCGGCGGGAGCCGTCGAGGTTCCGTCACGACTGCCCGAAGCGCTGGTGCGCACCACCGACTACCTGACCCACGAGGTGTTCCACGGCCACCACAGCGAGACCCAGATGTTGCGCTATCTGCGCCGGCTCTCGGCTCGCGACTATGCACTCGACCGCGGGATGATCCCGCTGGGCTCGTGCACGATGAAGCTCAACGCCACCGCCGAGATGGAGCCGATCAGTCTGCCCGGGTTCGCCGACCTGCACCCGTTCGCCCCGGCGGACGACGCGGCGGGCTACCGCAAGCTGGTCGCCGATCTGGAGGGCTGGCTCGCCGAGATCACCGGTTATGACGAGGTCTCGATCCAGCCCAATGCCGGCTCCCAGGGTGAGCTGTCGGGACTGTTGGCGATCCGGGCCTACCACCACGCCCGCGGTGACGAGGGCCGCGACGTCTGTCTGATCCCGAGCTCGGCGCACGGCACCAACGCCGCCTCGGCAGTGATGGCCGGCATGCGGGTGGTCGTGGTGGCAGCCACCGAGGACGGCTCGGTCGACCTCGACGACCTGCGCGCGAAGTGCGCGGAGCACGCCGAGACGCTGGCCGCCATCATGGTGACCTATCCGTCCACCCACGGCGTCTACGAGGACACCATCACCGAGCTGTGCCGCATCGTGCACGAGCACGGCGGGCAGGTATACGTCGACGGCGCCAACCTCAACGCGCTGCTCGGCTATGCCCGCCCCGGGGCGTTCGGCGGCGACGTGTCGCACCTGAACCTGCACAAGACGTTCGCGATCCCGCACGGCGGTGGCGGCCCCGGGGTGGGGCCGGTCGGCGTGCGCGCCCACCTGGCGCCGTACCTCCCTTCACACTCGATGCATCCGGAGTCTGCCAAGCGTGCCGGCATCGGCGCCGTCGCGGCCGCACCTTACGGCTCGGCGGGCGTGCTGCCGATCTCCTGGGCCTACATCCGGATGATGGGCGCGGCTGGGCTCACCCTGGCCACCGCGACCGCAGTCCTGTCCGCGAACTATGTGGCCGCCCGGCTCGAGGAGCACTTCCCGGTGCTCTACCGCGGCGAGCACGGCCTGGTCGCGCACGAGTGCATCCTCGACCTGCGCCCGCTGACCAAGGACAGCGGCGTCACCGTGGACGACGTGGCGAAACGGCTGGTGGACTACGGCTTCCACGCGCCCACCATGTCGTTCCCGGTCGCGGGCACGCTGATGGTCGAGCCGACCGAGTCGGAGGACCTGGCCGAGCTGGACCGCTTCTGCGATGCGATGATCGCGATCCGGGGCGAGATCGACCGGGTGACCGCCGGCGAATGGACGGCGGAGGACGCACCGCTGCGGCACGCGCCGCACACGGCCCGCGCCGTGGTTGGGGACTGGCCGCACGGCTACTCCCGAGAGGAGGGCGTCTTCCCGGCCGGCGTCGACCCGGACAAGTACTGGCCACCGGTGGCTCGGATCGACCAGGCGTACGGCGACCGGCACCTGGTCTGCGCCTGCCCGCCTCCCGAGGCGTTCGCGGAGTAGCCGGTCCAGCTTCAGCTGGGTCGAACCAGCTCGACGGTCGATCCTCGGCGCTGCTTGCGCACCGCGAGCTGGGTGGGGATGCGGTCCTTCATCTCGGGCACGTGGCTGACCACGCCGACCACTCGGCCGCCGTCGCGCAGGGTGTCGAGGGTGTCCATCACGTCGTCGAGGGTGTCGGCGTCCAGGGAGCCGAAGCCCTCGTCGACGAACAGGGTGTCCAGCTCGGCGCCGCCGACCTCCTGGGTGATCACGTCGGCGAGCCCGAGCGCGAGGGCGAGCGAGACGACGAAGGTCTCGCCACCCGACAAGGTGGCCGGGTCGCGGGCCTCGCCGGACCAGTCGTCGCGGATCAGGAGGCTGAGCCCACCCCTGGTCTCGCCGGCGCCGCGGCGGCCGGTGTGCTCGAGGGTGTAGCGCTGATCGCTCATGGTGGCCAGCCGCTGGTTGGCCGAGGCGACCACCTGGCCTAGTCGGTGGGCGAGCACGTAGGCCGAGAGGCGCATGGCCAGTTTGTTGTCCGGCGACTTCCCCTCGACGAAGGAGGCCATCCGGGTGGCCAGCTCGAGGTCGGACCGCACCGGCTGCCACGCAGTCAGGGCCGAGTCGAGCGAGTCGGCCAGGCCACGGACGCGGAGGCTGCGTCGGGTGGCGAGCTCCGCGGCGGCGTGCGCGGTGGTCTGCTCCTGGGCGGCCGCCTCGGCGGTTGCACCGAGGTCGGTCAGGTCGGGAGCGGGCTCCGCGGCGGCCGCGGTGACGGTGTCGTCGGCCAGGATCGCCCGGGTGGCCGCGAGCGCCGTCTCGTGCGCTTTGATCCCAGCCGCTAGTGCCTCGGAGGTCTCTGCATCCACGGCGCTGGCCAGCGCCTCCTCGGTCGCCTCGAAGCCGGCCTTGCGGGCGGCCGCAGTGGCCCGTCGGACAGCGGCCCGGAGCCCGGACTCGGCGCGGTCGAGGTCGGCCTTTGCGGTGAGAGCCGCGTCAATGAGTGTGACGTCCTGGTCGAGCCGGTCGGCGAGTGCCGCCGGGTCGACATCGTCGCCGCCCAGTCCCTGCCGAAGCTCGTCGGTGATCGCAGCGATCTCGTCTGCTCGCGCGGTGCTGGCGGCGGTTAGAGCGGCCCGCTCGCTGCCGAGCGTGGCCAGCCGGTCGCCGACCAGCTGCCCACGCCGCTCCAGGTCGGCGACCTGGTCGACCAGGTCCGGCATGGTCTCTGCCTCGGCCCGCAGGGCGGCCAGTCGAGCGGTCTCGTCGGCGCTGAGGGACAATAGTTGCTCGACGCCGGCGCCGGCGCGTTGATCGGCAAGCGCTGCCCGGGTCTCCAGATCGCGGACGCGGCTGTCGTGGACGTGGCGCAGTGTCTCGGCGTCGTCGAAGCGTCGCTGCGCCGCTCGCTCGGTGGCGGCGTCGGGCGCACCGGTGAGTGGTTCGGCCGGATGTGGATGCTCGTGGGAGCCGCAGACTGGACAGTGGTCGCCGCTGGCGAGCTGGCCCGCGAGCTCGGCGGCCATCCCGGTCAGCCGCCGCTCACGCAGGGTGAGCAGCTCCTCGCGGAGCTGCTGGCTGGTGTCGATGACGCCCAGCAGCTCCACCCGGGCTGCGGCAAGCTCGTCGAGGAGGCGCACTCGATCGCGAGCGGCTTCGACTCGGACCTCCAGCGCCCGGACCGACTCGGCTTGGGCTGCCACCGCCTGGTCGGCCCGGCGAGCGCCGTCCAAACGCTGCCGGGCGTCGGCGAGGAGCCCGGGCAGCGCGGCCCGCTCCTCGATCAACGCTGCCTCCTCCTCGGCGAGCACGCGGCCTGTCTCGTGGTCGGTCGCCTCGACGCGGAGCAGGTCGGCGCGCCTGGCTGCCCTGGGCGCCAACGCGCGGACGGCTGCTGCCCGTGCGGTGAGCGCCGCCTGCTGCTCGGCGAGGGCAGTGACCTGGTGATCGGTGTCGGCGAGCTTGTTCAGCGCCGCCTCGACGTGGCTGCTGGCCAGGTCCACCTCGATCCGCGCTTCAGCCTCGGCCTCGGCGAGCCCGACCACGGCAACGGCTCGGCGAGCTGCTTCGAGCTGTGCCCGCTGGCGGTCGAGCTGTGGCTCCTGGGCCGCCAGCTCCGCCAGCCGGGTGGTGGCGGCGGTGTGCTCGTGTTGGAGGCGAACCAGCTCACGGGCGGCATCGAGCTGCTCGTCGGCCGCCCGGGCCTGGTCGGTGACGCTCGCCAGTGCTGTGGCCGCCCGCTGCGCTGCGGTGGCGGTCGTGGCGGCCAGCCGATCTGCCCAGGCTGTCAACGGATCGCTGCCTTCGGCTGTCACAGGGTCGGGCGGTGCGACGTCGGCTGCCTCGCTGAGCCGGCTGGTGAGCTCGGCGACCGCTCGCTCGTGGCCCCGAGACTGCTCGGCCAGGGCGAGCCGGTGGTCGCGGAGCCAGCGCTCGACCTGCTCGAACCGACTCGTGCGGAAGAGCTGCTGCAGCAGCTTGTGTCGGTCCTCCGACCGCGCCCGCAGGAACGTCTGGAACCGACCCTGCGGCAATAGAGCCACCTGGGTGAACTGCACCAGGGTGAGCCCGACCAGACCAGAGATCAGATGGCCGGCCTCGTCGAGACGCGAGGTGAGCGGCTGCCATTGCCCGTCCACCCGCTCGACGACGGTGACGGTGGCCTGCTGTGGGGTGGTGCCGGAGCCGCGCTTCTTGGGACGCTGCCACGCCGGCGCGCGGGTGATGACGAACCGCCGGCCGGCGAGGGTGCACTCCAGCAGCACCCGGGGCGCGACCTCGGGCCCGGCTTGGTCCGAGCGCAGCCGCCGCGCGGAGGCACGGTCGCCGGGCACGTCGCCGTAGAGCGCGAAGCAGACGGCGTCCAGCACACTCGTCTTGCCTGCCCCGGTCGCGCCGCTGAGCAGGAACAGGCCGGCCTCGGTGAGGGCGTCGAAGTCGACGGTGACGGTGTCGGCGAACGGGCCGAACGCGGTCGCCTCGAGTCGATGCAGGCGCATCAGGACCCCGTGAGGAGCATGTCGGTGTCTGGATCGTCGGTGCAGGCGTCGCAGGCGCTGAGCAGGAGCGCCGACTCGGCAGCGTCGGCAGGGACGCCACGCAGGTCGGTGACGAAGTCCAGGGTGATCTCGTGGTCGCTGCGCCCGCGGAGTCGGGCGACTGGCGTCGCCTCCAGGGGAGCATGGGTGGGCTCGAAGGTGAGCAGCAGGGTGTGCGGGAAGCGCTCGCGGAGCTGCTCCATCGGCCGGGCCGGGCGAAGGTCGTCGGTCAGGGTGACCTGGACCCAGGCGTCCTCGTGTCGGTCGAGGGCGGGATCGGCGAGCAGGTCGGCGAGGTCGCCGCGCAGCCGGCACAGCGGCCGCGGCACCGGCGTGGGGACGAAGGACGCGCTCACCGACCCGGCGGTGTCGAGATCGATCAGCCACGAGCCCTTCTCGTGACCCGCCTCGGAGAAGGAGTAGGCCAGCGGTGATCCGCTGTAGCGCACCCGGTCGGTGAGCACGTGCGGGCCGTGCAGGTGCCCGAGAGCGGTGTAGTCGATGCCGTCGAAGACGCTGGTAGGCACCCGGGAGACACCGCCGACGCTGATGTCGCGCTCGGAGTCGCTCGGCTGGGCACCGGCGACGAAGGCGTGCGCGAGCACGATCGAGCGGATGCCCGTCGGCCGCTGGGCCAGGTCGGCGCGGACCCGCCGCATGGCCTCGGTCAGCGCTGCCTCGTGGGAGCGAGTCGAGAGCCGCCACGGCTCGCGGACCGCGTCGGGGTCGAGGTAGGGCAGGCCGTAGATCGCGACCGGCCCGTGGTCGTCGTCGAGCGTGATGGGGACGTCGACCGCGCTCGCATCGGTGCGGATGAAGACGCCGGCGGCATCGATCAACCGGGACCCGAAGCCGAGCCGCTGAGCGGAGTCGTGATTGCCCGAGGTGACCACCACCTTGGCGCGGGAGGCGGCCAAGCGGGCGAACGTCTCGTCGGCGAGGCGCACCGCATCCACCGGCGGCAGGGCACGGTCGTAGACATCGCCGGAAACGACCACCAGATCGACGGACTCCGTGTCGACCACCTCCAGCAGGTGGTCGACGAAGGCGGCCTGGTGGGTGAGCATCCCCTCACGATGGAACGACCGGCCCAGATGCCAGTCGGAGGTGTGCAGGATGCGCATGAGACGAACCTAGAAGGGCGGTCCGACACAACCGCGGAGCCCACGCCGTCCCTAGGCGTACTGCACGCAGCGGTCCGGTGCGGTGAACCCGTAGAGGCCGAGGCCGGCGTCGCGGGCCAGCTGCACCGACATGCTGGTCGGGGCGCCGACCGACACCAGGCAGCCGACTCCCGCAGCGACGGCCTTCTGGGCGAGCTCGAAGCCTGCCCGGCCGCTCACCACCAGACAGGCGGCCGCGGGGGGCTGCCCGGACAGCACCCGGGTGCCGATCACCTTGTCCACGGCGTTGTGCCGGCCGACGTCCTCACGGATGGCAAGGGCTCGTCCGTCGTGGTCGAACAGCCCGGCGGCGTGCACGCCACCGGTCCGAGCGAAGGTGGTCTGCTGGTCGCGCAGCAGCGCGGGCAGGCGGCGGACGATCTGCGGGGTGGGCAGCGGGCCGCTCCACGGCCCGGCTCGGGGCACGTCGAGGACGGCCGCGATGGTGTCCTTGCCGCAGACCCCGCAGGCCGACCCGGCGCCGAGCAGGGTGTGTCGGTGGCCGGGGTCGCGCAGCGGCTGTTCGGTCAGGGTGAGGGTGACGACGTTGAACTCCTCCTCGGGGGAGAGGTCGACGTCGGTGCAGTAGGCCACCGTGCGCAGGTCGCCGGGCCGGATCAGGCCGTCGTTGACCGCGTAGCCTGCCGCCAGCTCGAAGTCGTGCCCGGGGGTGCGCATGGTCACCCAGATCCGTCGTGGCGGGTGACGCGGCCACCCCATCCGCAGTTCGAGCGGTTCCTCGGTCGCGAGTCGGTCCTCGCGTCGGGTGCTGCTGCCTTCGCGGTGCTCGGTGACCTGGGTGCGCAGCGTCGGTCCCGGTCGGCGCGCCCGGATCCGGTCGGCGGTCATCCTGCCCTGCCGAAGGTCTGCAGGGTGCGCAGTCGTCGGGCGAGCGCGTCGGCCTGGTCGACGACGGCGCGCCGAATCCCCGGATCGACGGACTCGTCGGCCGCCAGCTCGTGGGCGCGGTCCAGCGTGCGCTCCGAGAGCGAGGTCCGTGGGAAGAAGTTGCCGGCGGCCTCGGCAAGCACCCAGCCGCTGCGCACGGCGACGGTGCGCGCTACCTCGGCGACGTAGCGCTCGACGTACGGCTCGGTGAGCTCTTCCTGGCCTGGCCGCCACAGGCCGAGGGCAGCTGCCTCGAGGTCGTAGTTCGGCGCGTCGAGCTCGCCGGTGAAGTGTTGCCAGGCCCACGCCTTCGCTGTCGGGTCGGGCAGCGAGCACACAGCGCGGATGTGGGCGACGTGTGACTCGGCGGTGTGTTCGGCGTCGAGGTCCCGGTCCAGCTCGACCCGGTCGGTCGCGCCGAGGTCGGCGAGGCGGGCGAGGATCAGCCAGCGCAGATCGAGATCCACCTCGAGGCCGGTCGGCAGCTCGGCTCCGGTGAGCCAGCCCCGGAGCAGGTCGGGGTTGGCGCAGGTGCGCACGGCCAGTTGGAAGGCGGCGAGCTGGAGCTCCGAGCGGGGTGCTGCCGTGGCACCACGGGCTCGCGCCGCCAGATGCAGGCGGTTGAGGGACACCGGTCCTGCCAAGGACGCGAGTCCGTTGATCTTGTCGCGGAGGAGCACCAGCGCCGCGTCACTGGTCTCCGTGGGCACGGCGGCGGCGGCCACGTCGACCAGGGCGCTCGGGGCGAGCTCGGCATCGTGGAAGGTGTTGAGCAGCGAGGTCCACGATCCTGCGCGCACCATCGGATCGAGGGTGGTGGGCAGCAGGGTCACCAAGCCGGCCACCGAGGCGGGGTCGAGGTGCGTCACCGCCCAGCTGTCCTGATAGGGGTCCAGCACGACGACGGCATCCGCAGCGTTCGGCAGCGGCGCCGGCGCGTCCCCGACCACCAGGTCGCTGATCGCCCAGCCCTCGTCTCGGCCGACCGCGACCCGAACGGCATGGCTCCGAGACCCCGGTCGACCCGCAGGGGGAGTGCGGCGAACCACGCCTCCCGCACGGTCGAGGCTGAGCAGGTCGACGCCGGCGGTCATCAACCACTCGTGCGTGAAGTCGGTCAGCTCGGCGCCGCTGGCCCGCTCCCAGCTGGCGACCAGATCGGCCATCGTCGCGTTGCCGAAGAAGTGCCGCTCGAAGTGGTCGACCGTGCCGCCGAGGAAGGCCTCGTCACCGAGCCGGGTGGCAAGCTGCTTGAGGACGGCGGAGCCCTTGGCGTAGGAGATGCCGTCGAAGTTCTGCAGGGCGGTCGTGGTGTCCTCGGCGCCGTTCCCGGCTACCGGGTGCGTGCTCGGCGAGCGGTCAGCGATCAGTCCCCACTGCCGGCGCGCATAGGCCTGGTCGGCCCAGGCGTCGTCGTACTCCGTGGCGTCGGCGATCACCCGCACGCCGAGATACTCCGCGAAGGACTCGTTCAGCCACAGGTCGTCCCACCAGACCGGGGTGGTCAGGTTGCCGAACCACTGGTGGGCCATCTCGTGGGCGATGGTGGTGGCCCGACCGACCCGTTCCGACCGGGTGACTCGGCTGGTGAAGATCATCGTGTCTCGGAAGGTGACGCAACCGGGATTCTCCATCGCGCCGGCGTTGAACTCCGGGACGAACGCCTGGTGGTAGTCACCGAACTGATAGCGGATCCCGAAGAGCCGGTGGAGCTCGTCGAAGCTCTGCTTGGTCACGGTCAGCATCTCCGCGGCCTCCCGATCGAGCTCCCGGGCGATGCTGGCCCGCGCCGACAGGCCCAGTGCGATGCCGTCGTGTTCGTCGGCGATGACGTGGAAGGGACCGGCAACCAGGGTGACGAAGTACGTCGACAGCGGCTGGCTGGTGGCCAGCTCCCACTGGCCCGGCTCGACCTGGGTGGCCGGGGTGTTGCCGATCACCGTCCAGTCGCGGGGGGCGCGCACGTGGAGGGTGAACGGAGCCTTCAGATCGGGCTGGTCGAAGCAGGCGAAGACCGATGGCGCGGCGTCCATGAAGGTCATCGCGTAGACGTAGTGCTTGCCGTCACCCGGGTCGACGGCACGATGCAACCCCTCACCGTCGTTGCGATAGCCCATGGTCGCCTCGACGACGAGCTCATGCTCGCCTGGCGTGGTCTGCAGCGGCAGTCGCCCGCGATCGAGCGTGTCGGGATCGAGCAGTCGACCGTCGAGGGCGGCCGACACGATCGCGCGGGGTTGGAGCTCTACGAAGGTCGGGCCGCCGGCGGAGGTGAACCGGATGGTCGTCCGGGAGCCGAACTCCCGCTCGCCGCGGTCGAGGTCCAGCGCGACGTCGTACGACGACACCTGCAGCAACGCCGCACGCCGCCGGGCCTCGTCGTGGCGGAGGCTGAGGTGCGGCGTCACGCGGCAACTCTAGTGCGAGGGACCAGGTGAGTGGCCGTGCGCGAACCGCCCGTGCTGCTCCCACCACCGTGCCAGCGGCCCGGGTGCCCACCAGTTGAGCCGGCCGAGCAGGCGCATGGTCGCCGGCACCAGCAGGGCCCGGACCACGGTCGCATCGAGCAGGACGGCGACCAGCATGCCGACCCCGACCATCTTGATCATCACGATGTCGGAGGTGGCGAAGCCGCCGATCACGACCGCGAGCAGCAAGGCTGCGCTGGTGATGATCCCGCCGGTGTGCTGAAGACCGGCCGCCACGGCGGTGGTGTTGTCCTGGGTGAGGTCCCACTCCTCGCGGATCCGGGAGAGCAGGAAGACTTCGTAGTCCATCGACAGGCCGAAGAGGATCGCCAGCATCAAGATGGGCTCGGTGGCATCGAGGAAGCCCTCGGGGGTGAAGTCGAGCACGCCGGAGAGGTGGCCATCCTGGAAGATCCAGGTCACCACGCCGAAGGACGCGGCGATCGAGACGGTGTTCATCAAGATCGCCTTGATCGGGAGGACGACCGATCCGAAGGCGACGAAGAGGAGCACCATCATGATCACCGCGACCATCCCGGCCATGGCGGGCAGTCTGCTGAGGATGGCGTCGACCAGGTCGACGGTCGAGGCGCTGGCGCCGCCGATGTCCACCGTGCTGCCGGAGGGGGTCTCGACGTCGCGGAGATCCCGGACGCGCTGCTGAGAGGACTCGGTCTCGCTGTTGCCGGGCCAGGTGGCCCGGATCAGTGAGACGTCCTGGTCACCGCCCGTCGAGCGGGCGACCACGGCGGCGGACTGGATGCCGGCCACCTCACCGAGACGGTTGGCATAGCTGCGCACCTCGGCGCGTTCGCCTCCACTCACCAAGACCTCGGCCGTGGAGGTCTCGCCGCCGAAGTCCTCGCGGAGCAGGTCCATGGTGACCCGGCTCGGAGCGTCGGTCGGGAGTGCTCGCTCGTCCACGGCTCCGAACCGAGCGCTCAGAATGGGACTGCCGAGGAGCAGCAGGAGCGCGGAGATGACGACGATGTAGGCGACCGGACGCCGCATCACGCTGTGGGCCAAGGCGGCCCAGCGGTGGTTGGCACGAGAGTGTCGCCCGGTCCGCCGGCGCCGGATGCGGCCCCAGTCGATGCGCGGGCCGAGCAGGACCAGCACGGCGGGCAGGATCGTCAGCGACGCCGTCATCGCGACCAGGACGGCGGCCACGCCGCCGTACCCCATCGAGCGGAGGAAGTCGAGCGGGAAGAGAAGGAGCGAGGAGAGTGACGCAGCCACGATGACGCCGGAGAAGAACACGGTGCGTCCTGAGGTCGCCATGGTGCGCACCAACGCCTCACGCCGGTCTCCGGTCTGGGCGGACCCAGGCTGGGCCAACTCCTCACGGAAGCGGCTCACGACGAAGAGCGCATAGTCGATGGCCAGGCCCATCCCCATCAAGGTGATCACGTTGATGGCGAACACCGAGACGTCGGTGACCTCGGTGAGGGCGCGGACCAGGCTGAACGCCCCGACGACCGCCACGCCGCCGACCATGGTGGGCATCAGCGCGGCCGTCACGCTGCCGAAGATGATCAGACTGAGGATGAACACCAACGGCATCGAGATCGTCTCGGCCCGGGCGATGTCGGCCTTCACCTGGGAGTCGACGTCGTCGAAGAGCGCGAAGCCACCACCGACGTGTGTGGTCAGACCCTGGGCAGACAAGTGGTCCTCGATGCTGCGGTAGGCCCGGAGCCGACCGCCGTCGTCGACGCCACCACCCGCACCGCCCGTCAAGGCCAGCAGGACCTGAGTGGAGTGCTGGTCCTCGCTGACCAGCGCCGGCGAGCCGGTGCCGTAGTAGGTGAGCACGACCGTGTCGGGCGCCGCCGCGGTGACTCGGTCCACGACGTCCTCGACCGCGGACCGGAAGCCGGCATCGTCGACGGTCATCGTGTCACTGTGGTAGACGACGACCACGTCGACCGCCTGGTCGGGGAAGTGCTCGCGCAGGGTGTCCTCGGCACGCCAGGACTCTGACTCCGGCACGAAGAACCCGCCGTCGCTCAGCGCACCGAAGACGCCCAGCCCGTAGGCGGTCGCGGCCACGACCACGACGAGTGAGCTGGTCAGCACGGTCCAGGGACGACGCGCGACCAGCCGCCCCCAGGCCTCGATCACTACCGTCCCCCGATCACCACAGCCCCGATCACTACCAGGATTCTGCCTGGTGAGCCGGCTATTCGGCGCGGGTGCCCACGGCGGCCTCGCGGCGGGAGTCGCCGGCGGCGCCGAGACCGCCCTGCTCGTCGAGGTACGCCGCACCGACCCCGCCGAAGTACATGTGCGGCTCGGGATACTCGTGACCGGGCAGCCCCGAGGCGGCGACCGCGGCGGCGAGGTCGGATCCGCGTTCGTACTCCACCCGCCAGCGGCCCTCGACCTCACGCACATGGAGCCGGGGTGCCTCGATGGCGGTCCGGGGATCGACCTGGCCGAGACAGATCTCGCCGAGCACCTGCATCAGGGCGGTAGTGATTCGATCGGCCCCGGGGGAGCCGATGGCGAGCGCGGACCGGCCTGGCCCGCGACCGGTGGTGGGCGCCATGTTGGACGCGAGCCGGGTGCCGGGCGCGGTCGCGTGCAGCCCGAGCCGGTTGAGCTCGACCTCACCCAGGCAGTTGTTGAGCAGGACGCCGGTGCCGGGGATCGACATCCCGGCGCCGTAGCCCGAGCTCATCGTCACCGCACAAGCGGTGCCGTCGGCATCGATGGCGGACACGTGCACCGTTGACGACGAGCCGCGCAGCGCCTCCAACCCGTGCTCCGCGACGCGCCGCAGCAGGCTGGTGCCGTCGGCCTCGAGGTCTCGGGAGAGATCGTGCACGGCCACCCGATAGCCGAGCACGGCGCGCTGGATCTCGATCATGTCGGCCCAGGTCGGGCGGCCGCAGCGGGCCAGCTCACCGAGCATGATGGCCAGCATCGTGCCGCCGACGGAGGGTGGCGGGCTCGTCGCGACCCGCCAGGCCCCCACCTGGGAGACATGTGCCGGGCGCACCACTGGCCGATAGCTGAGCAGGTCCTCGTGCGTGATCAGGCCACCATGGGCCTGCATGTCCCGGGCCAGTGCCATGCCCACCGGGCCCGAGGTGAACAGCTCCGGCCCCTGATCGGCGAGTCGATCCAAGGTGGCCGCCAGCAGGGAGTTGCTGGTCGGCTCGCCGCCTTCGAGCAGACCGCCGTCGGGTCGGGTGACCAGCGCATGTGCCTCGGGGTCGTCGCCGAACAGCGAGTCGGCCGTGTAGGAGAGATAGCGCGCCGCAGACGGGCTCATCGGGTAGGCCCGGGCCGCCTCGGCCGCCGGCCGCACCAGGCGCTCCCACGGCAACCGCGCATACCGGTCGTGGGCGACGGCGAAGCCCGGCACCAGGCCAGGAAGGGCGACCGAACCGTGTCCGGCGAACAAAGTCACGCCGCCGCCGTACGACGTGCGGATCTCGCGCAGTCCGCGGCCGAACCGCTCGGCCGGTGCGCCACGCCCCGGCATCTCGACGTTCGCGTCGACGACGATCGGATCACCGTCAGCCGGCCAGATCGCGATGAAGGCGCCGCCGGCGATGCTGACCATTCCGGGCTCGGTCGCCGCCGACACCAGCGCTGTGGTCAGTGCGGCATCGACCGCGTTGCCCCCGTCGTCGACCACCTCGAGACCAGCGTGCAGTGCCTGATCACCCGTTGCGGCCACCGCGACCCCTGTACCCATGGCAACATCATCGCAACCGATTCGTGCCGGCGGACGTCCCTACTCCTGAAGGGGCCCTCATGCGGCCACACAACAGACGGGGGACAGACGATGAGCAAGACACACGCGCGGGGGATGCGGGCACCGGCCCGGCGAGGCTGGCGCTCGGCAGCGGCGGGCACCGCGGCGGTGATGGCGTTGACGGGGGTGGCCGTGGCGGGTGGGACGCCGTCCCCTGCTGCCGCGGCGACCTGCGACGAGGCCTATCCCGTGGCCGATCTGACGGAGCACCAGGCCGTGACCGGCCTGACGGTGTCGGAGGGCACGACGCCCGACGGCTTCACCGGTGAGGTGCTCGGCGTGGTCCAGAACGGAATCTCGCCTGGGGTCGACATGATCATGGTGCGACTCACGTCATCCGAGATCGATCGGGTGGGGGGGATCTGGGCGGGCATGTCCGGCTCGCCGGTGTACGCCGACGACGGTCGCCTGATCGGCGCGGTGGCCTACGGGCTCGCGTGGGGACCTTCGCCGGTGGCCGGCGTCACGCCGTACGAGGACATGGGCAACTACATCGACGCGGCAGCGCGGGTGCCGGTCGGACGCACGGCCGCCCAACGGGTGGCGAGTGCTGCCGGCATCAGCGCCGCCAAGGCGGCACAGGGCTTCGAGCAGTTGCCCCTGTCCGGTGGCGTCACCGGCCTGTCGTCGCGTGATCTGGCCAAGCTCACCTCTCGGCCCAAGCATCAGTACGCCGGCATGTCGGCTGAGGCAGCCACCGTGGGCACCACTGCCTCGGCCACGGCTGCAGACATCGTGCCCGGCGGAAACCTGGGCTTCGCCGCCAGCTATGGCGATATCTCGATCGCTGCGCTCGGCACGGTGACCTCGGTCTGTGGCGACCGGGTGGTGGGCTTCGGCCATCCGGCCACCTATGCGGGCAAGATCGTCGCGGGGCTGCAGCCGGCGGACGCGATCTACGTCCAGGAGGACCCGGTGTCGGCTCCGTTCAAGGTGGGCAACCTGGCGGCGCCGGTCGGCACGATCACCGACGACCACAAGACCGGCATCACCGGCACCGTCGGGCCGCTCCCGGACACGCTCACGGTCACCTCGACGGCCTCCTACGGCACTCGCTCACGGACCGGGTCGAGCGATGTGTACATGCCGGACTACGCCGCGACCACGACGCTGTATCAGCTCTACTACAACGCCGACAGCGTGATCGACGCTGCCATCAAGGGGTCGGAGCTGGCCACCTGGACGATCGCCGGCACCGGACCGGACGGGAAGCCGTTCAGTCTCGACCTGGGCGACCGTTACCGCTCGACCTACGACATCGCCGACGCTGGCGTCTGGGACGTGCCGGACCTGGTCTGGATGCTGAGCCGGATCGATGGCGTCACGATCGACTCGGTGACTGCAAACGGTGCGTACTCCGACAACACCGACCGCTGGCGAGTGGCGACCGTCGCCTACCGCTCGCACGGGACCTGGGTCAAGGTCAACCGGCACAAGCCGATTCGTGCGGTGGCCGGCGAGGAGTTGCGGCTCCGCGTGGGCCTGAAGGCTGCCGACGGGTCGACCAAGAACACCACGATGTCCTTCGACCTGGCCGAGAAGCTGGCTGGCAACCGTGGCTATCTGCAGGTTCTCGGCGGCGATCGGGTCAGGTCCGGTCTGTACTCCGCCGACAGCTTCGAGGATCTGATGGACCTGGCCGACGGCTGGGTGCGCAACGACCAGACCGCAGGCTTCCTCTACGTCGACACCGGACGCCGAGGCCGAGAGATCAAGGCGACATCGCCGGCGGAGGATCTCGTCGTCACTGGCGGCAAGCGCTACATCAGGGTCGTCGTGCGCTGACTTCGGTTGGGGGCGCCGTACGCTGCGGGTCATGGACGACGACCTGCGCGTGCGGCGCCTGCCGGAATACCAAGTCGAGGATCGCGTGGCCCTCGACGAGATCTTGGACGAGGCGCTGATCGCGCACGTCGGGGTCGTGCGCGACGGCCGGCCGGTTGTGCTGCCGTTCGCATGCGCCCGCGAAGGCGACCACCTGCTGCTGCACGGCTCGACCGGTGCCGGCGTCTTCCGGATCGCCGCCGAGCAGCCCGTCTGCGTCACCGTCACCCACCTGGACGGCCTGGTCTTCGCGCGCTCACTCTTCGAGAGCTCCATGCACTACCGCTGCGCGGTGATCCTCGGCAATGCGGAGGTGCTGGAGGGCGCCGAGCAGTACGACGCCCTGACCCGGCTTTCCGAGCATCTCATGCCGGGACGAACCGCCGAGGTCCGCGACCACACCCGCAAGGAGCTGGCGGCCACCCTGGTGCTGCGAGTGTCCCTGGATCGGGCCAGCGTCAAGATCGGCCACAGCGCCGCCGACGACCCTGACGACGGTGAGTCCCGCTCGGTCTGGGCGGGGATCGTGCCACTGTCCGTGGTCGCCGGAGACCCGATCTCCGCCGACGACGTCCCGCCCGAGGTGCCAGTGTCGGCCTCGGCGCACGCGGCGGTGGCACGCACCCGCTGACCACGGTGCCGGCGGCTCCGCTGGCGACGGTCGGGCGAGCTCCGCCGCGGCCTGGGTTCGCTGCCGGGTTTCTGGTCGCCTTGGGTTGCGACCGATTGGGCAGCGACCGGAGAGGTCCTGGGTGGCTGGGGTTGCTGGCCGGGTCGCTGGTGCTGCCTGGCTCTCGGGTGCGGGGAGTGCGTCTGCCGCGGTGTTCTTGCGTCTGCCGCGGTCTTGTAGTGGCAAAGTGCCTCGTATTCCGGGTCCTCAGCCACCATAGGACCGCGGGAGATGGGTCGGGGCCACCACAGCACCGCGGCAGACGGGCGGGGATGCAGCTTCGGCCCAAACGATGCACCCATCCCCGGGACAGGAACGGCTCTGGTTCCCAGGGGTGACACGGGTTGCTGCTTCATCAAGGTAAGTGGTTGAAGCGTCACCTCTCATGGCGTACACGCAATGAGAGGTGCAGGCCTACCGAGATACCTTGATGAAGCAGCGACGGCAGTGACGGGGGTGGCCACCAGCGACCAGCGACCAGCGACCAGCGACCGTGACGGGAACCCGGACCACCGGCTTGCCTCTCCGTGTGGGTGCTCTGTCGGTCGCAACCCCACGCGACTAGGAAGTCGGCCGCCGGCCGGAACCCGAGGACAGCTCTCCCGGCCGGCACCACGGGCCGCCCTCCCGCCAGGTCCCTACGAACCCTCCTTCACCTCGTGCACCTCGTCGGCGACGAGGCCGTGCGCCTCGCGGTGCACGGTGTTCGCGGCGTCGGGGGAGGGGGCCTCGACGAGACAGAAGATCGTGTTGGTGGCCTCGTCGACCCAGTAGCGGCGGTAGTTGACGTCGTACTTGTCCTGGATCTGCAGGTCGGCCATGTGGGCCTTGGCCACGTCGTCGGCGGTCACCGGGCCGTCGAGGTGGTGGACGTCCATGTAGAGCGGCACGAGGTGGTCTCCTTCGGTGATCGGTGTGACCGAGTTGGTCATCTGCGACCGTAGGAGAGCGATGTCGAGCGCGGATCGGGTGAACTGCCTAGGTTTGCGACGTGCACTGCCTAGGTGCTGGGGAGAGAGGCGCGTGCCCGAGCGGCAGCTGCGCCGCGCGAGCCCACGCCGAGCTTGGCCAAGACGGCGGACACATGGTGGTCGACGGTTCGCGACGACAGCACCAGACGATCGGCGATCTCCTCGTTGGTCAGCCCCTCGCAGAGCAGCGTGAGGATCTCGTCCTCGCGAGGGGTCAGCCCGAACGGGTGGGCGCGAGTGCTGGATCGGGCACCGCTCGGCACCGCACGGTGGCCGAGGTCCTTCATCCGCCGACGGGCTCGGTAGGCGGCGGCTGGGCCGCCGAGCGTCTCGAAGCGGGAGATCGCCTCGCGCAGGTCATCGTCACGTGGCGAGTCGGCCAGCGCCATGGCGGCCTCGTAGGGGCAGGAGAGCCGATCCCACTGGGCGGCCGCGTCCCTGAAGGCGCCGGTGAGCCAAGCAGCCCACGGCTCGGGTGGGGGCGAAGCGGGACTGGCCGCATCGAGGAGTCGCTGCTCCCAGACGCTCAACTTCGCATCTTGGAGGTACTCCATCGGGGTCATCTTCGCGCGGGCGGCGCACAGGTCCGCTCGGGCAGCGTCGTCATCGCCCGCCAGCCAGTGCGCCTCGGCACGCGCCAGCCTGGCGTCGGCGATCCAATCGGGCTCATCGACCCCGTCGGCGTCTCGGACAGCGGCGTCCAGCACCTCGAAGGCGCCGGGTGCTCCGCGACGGGCCAGGATCAGCCCTCGGGTGAACTCCGACGTCAGCAGGTTGACCGGGCTGGCCTCGGTAGCGAGCACCCGGGCGGCGAGCTCCATCGCCTCGTCCCAGCGGCCTTGGTCCAGCAGGGCGATCGCCCGGTGTCCGCGCAGGCAGGTGCTGTAGGTGGTGATGTCGCGCTCGTCGCAGTAGGCGATGCCGTCGCGCCAGAACCGCTCGCCCTCGGCGAATCGATACTCCGCGGCATAGAAGGTGTAGGTGTTCGCGTAGGCGCGCGCGGTCTGCGTCTCTCCGCCCGTCGCCAACCCCAGCCGCAGTGCCTCGTGCATGGCGGGCGTCCAGTCCTCGCGCCTGGTGAACCGGAGGTAGGCACTGTTGTTCAAGATGTCACTGTGCAGCGCGCTGTCGCCCAGGGCTTCGGACATCCGCAGCGCTCGGTCCATCAACTGGTCGGTTCGAGCCGGGTCGCCGGCCCAGGTCGAGAAGGCGTACGACGACAGGGCGCGGGCAAGCTCCGGATCATCCCCGAGGGGCTCGAGCAGCTCGATTGCCCGTGCCTCGGCAGCGAGTGACTCGGGCCCGCGGCACAGGCGCCACATCACGGTCATCAACTTGCGGTAGGCGTGCCCCTCGCGGCGCTGCTCTCCCAGTGCATGCCAGATCTCGATCGCGCTCTGACGCGCGTCGACGGCCTCCTCCCAACGGTCCACGATGGCCAGCACGTCGGCGTACTCGTCGTTGAGCTCACCCAGGCTGAACGGGTCCTCGGGTGGGAACCGCAAGGCACGCTCATACTGAGCAGCTGCCGCCCGATGGGCGCCGAGCGCCGCCGCTTGACGGGCAGCGGCGGGTGCGTGCCGGCGCACCATGGCAGCGTCGCCGGCACCCTCCGCGTGGTGGGCCAGCCGGGCATCGTCGTCGCAGTCGGCCCCGAGCGTGTCGAGCAGTGCTCGGTGCCCGGCCACCAGACGATGGGCCGGGATCGTCGATTCGACCGCGCGGCGCGAGAGCCCATGCCGGAAGCGCAGCATCTCGCCGTCCGCGGTGAGCAGGCCCCGCGGCAACGAGCGCGTCGAAGTCCTCCGGGGTGGCGTTCGCGGCCGAGCTGACTAGCTGGGTGTCCACTCGAAGAGCGGCGAGTGCGGCGACTTCGAGGGTGGTGCGAGTCGACCCGCCCACCGTCGCCGCGCGGGCGAGCACCGCATCCCTGACACTGCCGGGCACGTCGGTGCCCTCGTGGCCGAGGACCTCCACCAAGAAGAACGGGTTCCCGCCGGTGAGCTGGAGCAGCTCCTCGGGCCGATGTGGCCCGCCCGACGCCAAGCGCCGAACCCCGTCCATGGACAGTGGCGGCAGGTCGATCCTGCGGGTCGACCGCTGAGTGCCGAGCTCGCCGAGCGCCACTCGCAAGGGGTCGGTCGCAGGGAGTGCGTCGTCGCGGAAGGTCACCAGCAGCAGCACCGGCAGCCGGCGCAGTCGTCGGCCGAGGTAGCGCAGCAGGTCCAAGGTCGCATCGTCAGCCCAGTGGACGTCCTCAACCACGATGACAGTGAGGCGGTGCCGCTGAGTGAGCCACGCGAGCACCTCGTCGAACACCCGCTCGCGGGGCAGCTCGCCGTCGAGGAGATCGCCGATGCCGGTGTCTCCGTGGGCAGCAATCTCTCGAGCGATGTCCCGCAGCGGTGCCAGTGGTCTGGGAGTGAACAGGCCGTCGCACGCCCCCCAGAGCCAGCTGGCATCGCGTAGGTCGACCTGGAGCTCCTCGAGCAGGGAAGACTTGCCGATCCCGACCTCACCCGAGACCAGGACCAGTCGGCCGTCACCTGACCGGGCTTCCTCGGCATATTCGTTCAGCGAGGCGAACTGCGTCTCGCGCTCGAGCAGCATGCGCCCAGTGTGCTCCGCGTCGTGGCTCTCCGTCCACGGCGAGGATCAGGAGGTGCTGATCGACTCGATCGTGACGGTCTTGTCGGGGTGGCCGTCTCCCTGGCCATTGGCGTTGTCGGTGCCGGCCTTGGCGACCTTGCGCACCACCGCGAGCCCGGCGTCGTCGATCTTCCCGAAGACGGTGTAGTTCGGGTCGAGCTGGCTGTCGTCGTACACGATGAAGAACTGCGAGCCGTTCGTGTCGGGCCCGGCGTTGGCCATCGCCAACGTGCCTGCGCCGTAGGTCTCCTGCCCGGAGAGCTCGTCGGCGAACGAGTAGCCCGGACCGCCGGATCCTGTGCCGCTGGGATCGCCGCACTGCAGCACGAAGATCCCGGCCGTCGTCAATCGGTGGCAGTCGGTGCCGTCGAAGTAGCCCTGCTCAGCCAGGGACAGGAAGGAGTTGACCGTGCACGGCGCATTGTCGCGGTCCAGCTCGACCCCGATATCGCCCTGGCTAGTGGCCAACGTGGCCGTCGCCGTGCCGGACTCGGGTGCCTTGGTCGGCGGCGTGCTCGCCTCCTTGGCGGGGCTGGTGCCGTCGCTGGGATAGTCACAGGTCACCGTCGGCACATCGGGGTTGG
Organism: Nocardioides sp.; assembly: GCF_047602075.1. GTDB lineage: Bacteria > Actinomycetota > Actinomycetes > Propionibacteriales > Nocardioidaceae > Nocardioides. The sequence continues at coordinate 857,756 of NZ_JASGIF010000001.1, read as the reverse complement.
CAGTGTCCCGGGCGCTGGAGTCATCGCTGCCCGAACAGGCCGCGAGCAGTGGCAGGGCGAGCAGGAGCACAGGTACGGCGCGACGCAGCATGGCCCCGATGGTAGGTGCTCGGTCGTTGCTACCTCGAATACAGGTCCCGGATGACGTCCTCGATATCGGGCTCGCGCAGGGAGAGGTCGGCCACGTCGTACGACGCGGCGACGGTGGCAACGATAGGAGCGGCGCTCTGTCCGGCGGGGAAGGAGAGCCACTGGCGCGGCCCTTCCACCCGGGTGACGACGGCGCCGGGCACGTCGATCGGCGGCGCCTCGTCGACGAGGTCCACCACGAGTGTTCGCTGGGAGTCGACCTGACGCTGCAGAGCGGTCAGCGAGCCGTCGAAGACCAAGGCGCCGTGGTCGATGACGAGGACACGCTCGCAGAGCGCCTCGATGTCGTCGAGGTCGTGAGTGGTGAGCATGAGCGTGGTGCCGCGCTCGACGTTGAGCGTGCGCAAGAACTCCCGCAACCGGCCCTTGCTGACTACGTCGAGGCCGATCGTCGGCTCGTCGAGGTACAAGATCTCCGGGTCGTGTAGCAGCGCCGCTGTGATATCGCCGCGCATCCGCTGACCCAGCGAGAGCTGGCGGACAGGAGTGTCGAGGAGATCCTCGAGCCCGAGCAGCTCGACGTACGTCGTGAGATTGCGGCGGAAGGCCGAGTCGGGGACGCGATAGATCTTCTGCAGCAGCTCGAAGGAGTCGCGCAGCGGCAGGTCCCACCACAGCGTGGTGCGCTGGCCGAAGACCACCCCGATCCGCTTCGCCAGCTCGACCCGTTGTCGTTGGGGGTCGAGCCCGGCCACGCGGAGCCGCCCAGAGGTCGGGACCAGGATGCCGGTGAGCATCTTGATGGTGGTCGACTTGCCGGCGCCGTTGGGGCCGATGTAGCCGACCATCTCGCCGCTGTCGACCGTGAAGGAGAGGTGCTGGACGGCGTGTACCGCCGTCGACTGCCGCCGCAATCCGCCGGAGCGCTTGCGGACCACGAACGTGCGGGCCAGGTCCTCGACCTCGATCAGGCTCATCTCACGACCCCGTCGAGGTGTAGTGGCGCACGCCGGTGCGCCAGACCAGGAGCGCGAGGAGGACCAGGACGACGGCCGCGACGGGGGAGCAGAACTGCAGCCAGTCGGGCAGTCCGAACGGATCGCTGCGACCGAGTAGGTAGAGGCAGGGATACCAGTTCACGAAGGCGATCGGCAGCAGGAAGGTCAGCGACCGGGTCAGCTCACGGGGGAAGATGGTGAGTGGATACTGCGTGATCGTCGCGCCGCCGTAGGTGAAGGCATTGGCGAACTCCGAGGCGTCGGTCGTCCAGAACTGCACACACGAGAACATCACGAAGAGGGCGAAGAAGATCGCCGATCCGGCCAGGACCATCATGAGGGCGACCAGGACACGGGACGGGGTCCAGTCCACGAAAGTGGCCGCCCAGCTGAAGACCAGCACCGCTTGGCTGATCCGGCCCAGGCGGCGCAGCGTGAAGTTGTCCGCGCAGACCTGCAGCAGCAACGGGAGCGGCTTGGTGAGCATCTGGTCGAGGCGACCGGTGCGCACGTATTCACCGACTCGCTCGACGCTGCCGATCAGGGTGTCGGCGATGCCCAGGCCGAGCGACGAGGCGCCATAGAGCAGCGCGACTTCGCGGAACGTGAAGCCGCCGAGCGCGTCTAGGTGGGCGAACATGATCGCGATCCCGATGATGTCGAGACCGGTGATGAGGAAGTTCGCCACCACCAGCGTCAAGAACGACGTCGGATAGGCCCAGGCCGCCCGGATCCATAGCCAGGCGATGTCGGCGTAGCGCCGGGTGAGTGTCGGCCACCCGGCGAGGCTCGCCGGTTCAGCCACCTTGCACCACCACCTTGCGGGTCGCCGCGTGCAGCACCAGGTGGCACAGCGCGAGCAGGACGATCACCCAGAGCGCCTGGAAGGCCAGCGCGGCGAGGAGGTCACCGCCCTGGTGCCGGCCGAGCCAGACGTCGATCGGGACCTGGATGTAGGCCGCCCACGGCAGCGTCTGCGCCATGGTGCCGAGCCAGCCGGGGAAGAGCACCAGCGGCAGCGTCATGCCGGTGAAGAACACCGCGAAGGCGCCGGCGAGCACCTTGATCCCTTGCGCGTCGAGCAGCCAGAACGCCGTGGAGGCGACCAGGAACCGGATGGCAAAGCTCACCGTCACCGCCAACGGAAGGCTGATCGCGAAGCCGACGGCTGCCGTCGGCGACGACGGCAGCGCGATGCCGAACAGCACGGCACCGATCAGGGTAGGAGCCAGACCCCGGGTGAGCAGGTGGTACGCCGACCTGCCGAGGTCACCTGCGAGGTACCACCCCACCAGGCCCACCGGTCGGTAGAGGTCGATGGCGACGTCACCGGTGCGGATCCGCTCGGTGAGGTCGTCGGTGGTCCCGCCACCCCAGACGGCCACGGTCATCAGCAGTGCCTGGGCGAGCCAGACATAGGTGACCGCGTCGGCCGCGTCGTACCCACCGGCCTGCGGGCTGGCGTGCCACAGCGCGAGGTAGGCGTAGGAGTAGATGACCCCGAAGACCGAGTTGGTGAAGATGCCGGCGAGGGTGGCCGCCCGGTAGGTGGAGTACCGCCGGAACGAGCGCAGGGCTACCGCAGCATGCAGCGAGCTCAATGCTGGTAGGTGCCGTAGATGATGGCACGCCCCAGAGTCTTGAAGGCCAGGTTGAACGACACCACCGCGGCGCTGGCATCGGAGTCCACGCCCAGGCTGTCCTCGCCGACCGCGTGGACCACGAAGTAGTAGCGGTGCACCTGGTCGCCCTCCGGCGGCGCGGCGCCCATGAACGCCTTCGGGCCGCCGTCGTTGCGACACATGAACGCACCGCCCGGAAGGCCAGCGCCACCCTCGGCACCAGCACCGGTGTCCAAGGAGGTGCAGCCGGCCGGCAGATCGACCAGGACCCAGTGCCAGAAGCCGGACGGTGTGGGCGCGTCGGGGTCGAAGCAGGTCACCACATAGGAGCGGGTCCCTTCGGGAGCACCCGACCAGGACAGCTGAGGCGAGGTGTTCCCGAGAGCGGCCACCTGGTCGTCCTTGAGCGGCTGACCGTCGGTGACGTCGGCGCTGGTCACCGAGAACGATGCAGTGGCCGGGAGCAGGTCATAGGGATTCGGCGTGACGGGACGTTCGAGGCTCATGCTTCGGACTCTAGTGGAAGTGGAAGTGGGAGAGTCTGCTCATGGCCGAGATGGTGCGGGTCACCGATCCGACGGATCCCCGGTTGGCGGACTACCGCGACCTGCGCGACGTCGCGTTGCGGCGCTCACTCGAGGCGGCCGAAGGCCTCTTCCTCGCCGAGGGTGAGAAGGTGGTCCGGCGCGCCCTGGAAGCCGGTCACCAGGCCCGTTCCTTCCTGATGGCGGAGCGGTGGTTGCCTGGCCTGGCCGACCTGCTCGATCGCTCCGCTGCGCCCTGCTTTGTCGTCACCGAGGCGCTCGCCGAGGAGGTGACCGGGTTCCACGTCCACCGTGGGGCGCTGGCGTCGCTACACAGGCTTCCGCTCCCGACGGTAGAGGAGGTGCTGGCTGCCGTCGTACGACGACCTCTCGGCCGCCGCAGAGTGGTGGTGCTCGAGGCACTGGTCGACCACGGCAACGTCGGCAGCGTCTTCCGCAACGCCGCGGCGCTCGGCGTCGACGCCGTGCTGGTGAGCCCCCGATGCGCCGACCCGCTCTACCGCCGGGCCGTCAAGACCAGCATGGGCAACGTGTTCGCGGTGCCGTGGACTCGCACCGGGCCGATCCGGCAGACGCTCCTCGAGCTGCGTCAACACGGCTACACGACCGTGGCACTGACGCTGTCCGAGGACGCCATCTCACTCGACGAGCTGGTGGCGCTCGACCGGCCCGACCTCGCCTTCGTCTTCGGCACCGAGGGCGCCGGCGTGGAGCCGCGCACGGCCGCGGCCGCCGACTATCGGGTCCGGATCCCAATGGAGGTCGGCGTCGACTCACTCAACGTCGCTGCCGCTACCGCCGTCACGTTCTACGCGACTCGGTGACCCCCGTCGGCCAGTCCGCCGGATAGTCCGGCGAAGCCTTGTCGTGCGCCTTCTGCAGGCGCTTGCGCGCCTTGGCCGAGATTCGGTCGCCGAACACCGTGCCGTAGAGATGGTCGGTCTCGTGCTGGAGACACCGGGCCAGCAAGCCGTCACCGGCGTAGCGCACCGGCTCGCCGTCGAGCCCGACGCCGGTGACCTCGGCCTGGTCGGGCCGGGCGCAGTTCACGAACGCGCCGGGGAAGGAGAGACAGCCTTCCTCGCCGTCGTCGAGGTGGCGGTCCTTGCCCTCCGGCAGGACGAGGACAGGGTTGCAGACCACACCCGCGACATGCTCTCCAGCGGCGTCAGGGCAGTCGAAGACGAACATGGCTAGATCGACGCCGATCTGGCAGGCCGCGAGGCCGACCCCGTCGGCGGCGTACATCGTGGCTGCCATGTCGGCGGCAAGCTCCCGCAGCTCGTCGTCGAAGACGGTGACCTGCTGCTGGGGCCGGTGCATCACCGGCGCCCCCCAGCGAGTCATCACGCGAACCCGCCCGCCTGCGGGAAGCGCGGGCGGGCGGGTCTCGGTCTCGCTGGGCATGGACCGCAGCGTACCTAGCGGCCAGGGGATCGGTTCAGACGGTTGGCGGTGTGAAGGGGTCGTGGTCGGCGAGGATCTTGTCCAGTCGGGCCCGGTCGAGGCGGGCGACGACGTACTGCTCCTCTTGGGAATCCCGGACGACCTTGGCGAGGGTCAGCGAGGAGCTGGTCAGGAACAGGGTGCCGAGCGCGAGGAACGCGCGGACCCAGGGATCGCCAGGCATGAAGTAGATCCCGACGACCATGGTGATGAGGGCCAGACCGAAGGCGACGGCGGCTTGAAGGAAGAAGGCGCTGGTGTTGCGCGGGGCAGTGGGAGTGGTCATGACAGAACCTTCAGCCACGGGCCGTCGGCCTGGCACCGCTCTGAGTACCTGAATCGGCCTGAGTATGCGTACTGCTCGGGGTCGGAGCTCCTACTCGACCGAGACGCCGGCCGACGGCTCGGGCACGAGGAAGGCGGGCGGTGTGTGGTCGGCTGCCGCGAAGGCGGCCTCGATGGCCTCGGCGACCGCCGACAGCTCCGTCGTCGGCATCAAGGCGATGGCGGCGCCGCCGAAGCCGCCCCCGGTCATCCGGGCTCCCACGGCGCCGTGCCGCATGGCGGTGTCGACGACCAGATCGAGCTCGACACAAGAGACCTCGAAGTCGTCGCGAAGAGACACGTGCGAGGCCCAGAACGCCCGACCAACCCGTGCCCAGTCTTGCGCCGTGGCGGCAGCGACCACCTCGCGGACCCGCTCGATCTCGGTCACGACATGACGAGCCCGGCGACGCACACGCTCATCCGTGAGTGCGCCGACGTCGTCGAGGGAGGCCTCGCGCAGCGACTCCAGGCCGAGCTCCGCCGTCGCCCGCTCGCAATCGGCACGGCGGGCGGCGTACCCCCCGTCGATCAGCGCATGGCTGACTCGGGTGTCGATCACCAGCGGGGACAACCCGGCCTCCGCCAGCGCTAGCGGCACCTGGGTCCGGGAGCCGTCGGCGAAGTCGAGGAGCAGCGCATGGCCGACCTGCCCGAACAAGGCCACGCTCTGGTCCATCCCGCCGGTCGGCGCTCCGGCGACCTCGATCTCGGCGCGCATGCATGCCGGCAGCAGAGCGGCGCGGACGTCCGCGGTGAGTTCGCCGCCGGTCAGCGTGACGATGGCGGCCGCGACCGAGCACTCCATGGCAGCCGAGCTCGACAGCCCGGCTCCGACCGGCACCGTGCTGTCGACGAAGAGGTCCAGACCGGGCACGTGGTAGCCGAGGTCGGCCAGTGCCCAGATCACACCTGCCGCATAGGCCGCCCACCCCTGCGGCCGACCGGGGCCGACATCGGCGATGGTGCCCTGCCAGGGCTCGTCGGCCTGCCGACTGGCCATCCGGAAGAGGCCATCGGCGCGCGGCGCGGCTGCGGCGTACGTCGCGTGGGGGAGGGCCACCGGAAGGCAGAGGCCGCGGTTGTAGTCGGTGTGCTCACCGATCAGGTTCACCCGACCGGGGGATCGGCCCACGACCGTCGACTCCGAGCCGTAGGTCGTCCGGAAGGCCTTCCGCGTCGACTCGCTGAGTTCGGCGGGCGTCCCCGGCTTGAGCAGGATCATGCGCCCGACCCTAGTGGCAATGCCGCGCAGTTAAGGATCTTGGCTCGGGTCAAGGGTCGGCAGTAGGTGTGTCGTGATTCGGGTCTGGTAGTTCGTCCGGTCGATGGGGCCTTTGGCGCGGTGTTTGGAGATCGCGCGTTTGGTCACTCGGGGGCTGGAGCGGGCTCGGCGGGCGGGCAGAACTGTGTCCAGGACCGCTGCCCCGATCCGGCCGGTCAGGTCGGTGCCGGCCTCGGCGAGGACGTCTGCTGCGCGGTGGATCGTGTCGCGGGCGGTGGTCAGTGCGATGGTGAAGCTGAGCCGGTCGGGTGCGATGCCACCGTGAGCCAGGGAAGCGTCGGCGATCGCGGTCCGCAGAGCCTGATGGACGATCAGGACGGCGTAGACCTCCTGGGCGATCCCGGCGGGTGTGCGCGCCCGTAGGACCCTCCCGTCCAAGATCGTGGACTTGGTCTCGCGGAAGCCAGTCTCGATCTCCCACCGCTGGTGGTAGAGCTCGACGATCTCCCGTGCCGGGTACCGCTGCGGGTTGGTCAGGGTCGTGATCAGGCGGTAGGTGCCGGTGCGCTGGGTGCCTGAGTCTTTCAGGTCCACGATGATCTGGGCGTCGATGATCCGCACCCGGATGCCACCGAGGACAGCGATGCGGGTGCCATCGCCCAGGCGGTCCACGAGGGCGAACCTACGGTTGTCCTTGCACCGGATGAGCAGGTCCGCGCCGGTGGCGGCGAACTGCTCGATCAGGGCCGCGGCAGCGAAGTTGCGGTCACCGAGCAGCACCGTCCCGGGCCGCAGACAGCGCGCCAGGCGGGATGCGTAGGTAGTCTCCCCGACCCGGTAGGACCCGAACACGGCGTCGATGAGGGTGCGTGAGCCGCACGCGAGGATGCTCACCAGCCGCAGCATCGGGTAGCCGCCCGGGGCGTCCGGGCGGCCGGTGGCCCGACCGAACGCCGCAGCGTTGACGTCGGTGTCCGGCACACACATCGTGGTCCCGTCGATGGCGCACACCAGCAACCCACGCCAACGGGCAGCACCGGCCGCCGGGCCGCGGACCAGGTCGAACAACTCCCGCAGTGGACCCACTCCGATCCGCCGGAAGGCCTGGGACAACGCCGAGCTGCCCGGCACCCGGATGCTCAGGTCCGCGCCGGCGGCCAGACGCCGCAGGACCTGGCGATAACCCACGTCGGCGAACAGCACCCCGGCCAGCAGCACGTACACCACCACCCGGGTGGGCAGGCGCCGCAGCCGCTTCTGCGTCGCCCCCGCGGCGCTGATCGCCGCGTCGACCAGATCGAAGGAGACGATCCGCGTCAACTCGCCCAGATGGCCAGCAGAGAACGGATCCACCGGATCAGACGTGACAGACTGAGAACGCAACAGAACTCCATCGGTAGCAGGGCGTCTTGTCAGGACATCCCCTGCCTATCGAGGAGTTCTGTTGCTCTACCCGACGACACGCCGACGCCACACTCGCCACACCAGTCACATCGCTAACTGCGCGGCATTGACCCTAGTGGAGCGAGTGGGCGACGCCGATCGCCGTACCACAGCAGCCAGGGGCCGCGCAGCGGGTCACGCGAAAGTTTGACCATCGCATCCCTTGACCCGTGCCCGGGCCGGACGCACCATGGTGTGGCAAGTCCGGCGACAGATGTGGGGTCTGGCCATGGGGTGCACGTGTTCGTTCTGCTACACGAAGGTTCCGAAAGGGGACGCTTTCGTGCGGTCGGTCGCGTTTCGGCAGGTGACCTACTGCCGTGACTGCTGGGAGGAGCGCAATGCTCCTCCGGTCGAGGTGCCGCATCCACGGCATGCCACGGACATGGTGTCTGAGGCCGAACCGGTCTAGACCAGCACGGGGGCGCGTTGATCCCTTCGGGCAGCCTGAGCCCGTGGGCCGCATGGAACGGACGGCCGGAGTCGTCCCCGGCCACGTGTCGTACGACGTGGGCGCGTTGTCACTGGCCACCACCTGCGACACGATCTGCGTGCCTAGACGCTGTGCGACGCTAGTCGAGGAGCTGACCGACGCCGGCGGCCAGGACGATAGTGGCGACGCCGATCACGACGGTGCGCATGACCGTCCGGACCGGACTGGTGTTCCCGATCGTGGCGCCGACCCAGGATGTGATCGCCAGTGCTGCGACGACCGCGATCCCGGTGCTGAGCAATCGGCTGTGCGCCGGGACCATCAGGCTGATCAGGATCGGCAACACCGCGCCCGCGGCATAGGCAAGTGCCGACAGCCCGGCCGCGATCAGCGGTGGCCGGAAGTCGTCCTCGTCGACGTCGAGCTCCTCCTCGATGTGTGCACCAAGCGGATCGACCGCCATCAGCTCGGCAGCCACCTGCTCGGCGAGGTTCTCCGACAGACCCTTGTCGACGTAGATCGCGGCCAACTCGGCTTGCTCGGCGTCCGGCGACAGCGCGATCTGGCGCCGCTCGTCCTCGACGGCTTGCATCGCCGCATCGCGCAGGTAGGCACTCTCGGTGAACCGCGCGGCGCCCGTCGTCACACTGCCCACGACCAGCGCCACCGCCGCAGAGATCAGTACCGTATGGGTGCGGACGTCCGCGGCCACCAGCCCCTCCACGATCCCGGCCGTGGAGATGATGCCGTCGTTGACCTCAACCACGAACTCCCGCCACGACCGCGGCGGCGGGCGGCGTGGTGAGGTCGACATGACGCCATTGTGGCCGAGGACGACGCCTCGCCGTTCGGTGTCCGAGGGGGGACTTCAACCGCGCGGGGAAACCTCGACTACGCACAAGACCGCGCCCTGTGCTGGTGTGTCACCGACGGCGACGTTGACTCCTGAGACGCGGCCGGCGACCGGCGCGTAGATCGGATTCTCCATTTTCATGGCTTCGACGACTGCAACCAAGTCGCCCTTCATGACCAGGTCGCCCTCGCTGACGGCTAGATGGACGAGGGTTCCCTGCATGGTGGTGGTGACGGTGCGGTCGGATCCTTCGTCGTCCTGATCGCTGGCAGACACACAGGTCATGTCCCGCGCCGCGAGTCGGATCTGTTTCGCGCGCGATCCGAGCGCGTGGAGCCCTGGGAGGCGGACTCTGTGGACCCGCCGCCCGATCCTGACAGCGACACTGGTGGCGTCAGATTGGTCCTCGGCCCACATCGGGATCTGGTTGTCAAACTCCGTCTCGATCCACCGCGTGTGGACATCGATCCTCTCCTCCGAAGTGAAGGCGGGGTCGTGGATCACTGCGCGATGGAATGGGATGACGGTCGGGAGGCCCCCCAACTCGATGTCATCGAGCGCCTTTCGGCTCCGGATGAGTGCCGTGTCGCGATCCGGACCGGTCACAATCAACTTTGCGAGGAGCGAGTCGAACTCTCCGTTCACCATCGAACCGTCGCGGATTCCAGCGTCGACTCGAATGCCCTCGCCAGTGGGCCATCTCAGCCCCGAGACGGTGCCAGTCCTGGGGAGAAATCCATTGCCAGGATCCTCACTGTTGATTCGGAACTCGAACGAGTGACCCGTGGGCTCGGGGTCTGCGCCTCGGGACAGCGGCCTTCCGCTCGCAACCCGGAGTTGTTCGGCGACTAAGTCCCATCCAGTGGTCTCCTCGGTCACGGGGTGCTCGACCTGCAACCGCGTGTTCACCTCGAGGAAGGTCACCGTGCCGTCATCTGCGACGAGATACTCCACGGTGCCCACACCCACGTAGTCGGCCTTCCGGAAGATCTGCTTGGCGGAGCTCACGATGCTGCTGAGCTGTGACTCAGTCAGGAACGGCGCGGGAGCCTCTTCGACGAGCTTTTGATGTCGTCGCTGGAGGGAGCAGTCTCGGGTACCCGCAACGACGACGTGACCCTGTCGGTCTGCGACCACCTGTGCTTCGACGTGTCGGCACCGGTCCAGATATCGCTCAAGAAGGCACTCTCCCCTACCGAAGGCAGTGATTGCCTCGCGGGTAGCGGAGTCGAACAGTTGAGGGATCTCTTCGATGGCGCGCACGACCTTCAGCCCTCGTCCTCCGCCACCGAACGCAGCCTTGATCACGATCGGGAGACCGTGAGCTCTCACGAAGTCGCGAATGTCCTCGACTGTGTCTACGGGCGCGTCTGTCCCGGGCACAAGCGGTGCCCCGACCTCTTGTGCAATTCTTCTGGCGGTGACCTTGTCGCCAAGGATCCGGATTGTGTCGGGGTCTGGGCCGATCCACACCAGTCCAGCTGCGATCACGGCTTCTGCGAAGTCGGCGTTTTCGGAGAGGAACCCGTATCCGGGGTGGATGGCGTCCGCACCCGCGGTGTGTGCGGCGCTGAGGAGCTTGTCGACGTCGAGGTACGACTCTGCGGCCGTGACTCCGCCCAGTGGGACCGCTTCGTCGGCGAGAAGTAGGTGTGGTGAGTCTCTGTCGGGTTCGGCGTACACGGCGATTCCCCTGAGGCCGACCTTCTGAACCCCACGGATGATGCGGACCGCGATCTCGCCTCGGTTGGCGACCAGCACGCGCCTGAACGCTCGGTCGCTACCGTGGTGGCTGCTCATGGGCGGGTCTTTCGGGCCGCCGTGAGACGGGTGGAGGAACCTGCGAGTTGATCGTGTTCGCCGTGCTGCTTGGCGCGCGCTAGCACCTCCGATGCAACTCGCAGGTGCACGGAATCCACCATCGCGCCGTCGATCATCCCCAGTCCCGACTCGGCAGCATCTCGTACAGCACGCGCTCGCATGATCTCTTCTTCGCTCGGGGTGAAGACCTCATGTGCAGTGGCTACCTGTGCGGGATGTAGGCAGATCTTCCCGGCGTAGCCCAGGGCAGCACCGCTCATGGCGTCGTCTCGGAAGGGTTTCGGGTCGCGAATCGTCAGGACCGCTTGGTCGACTGCAGGAACGCCACAGAGGCGTGCGGCGAGGACCACTTCTGAGCGTGCGTGGAGGACCTCGATGCCGGAGCTCGTCCGGCGTCCGCCGACGTCGGCGATGTAGTCCTCGGCACCGAAGTAGGCTGCGTCTACCGGTCCATCGAGAAGGTCACGACAGTCGGCAATTCCTCGGGCGGACTCCAGACCAACCACGAGAGGTGCGTCGCTGGGGAGCCGCTCCCGGAGGTCCTCGGCTTCGGTCCGATCTTGGTACTTCGGCAGGACAATGCCGATCCCGTCCAAGTCAGCCAGAGCTGCGAGATCGTCGGTGTACCAGGCGGTGCCCGGTGGGTTGACTCGGACAAGGACCTGGACTCGACTCGAGCCCAAGTCAGCCAGCGCGGCTACTGCAGAGTGCCTTGCCGCGTCCTTGTGCGCCGGCGCGACGGCATCCTCCAGGTCGACGACGGCGAGATCGGGACGGACCGATGGGATCTTCGCGATCATGGAGGGCTTGTTCCCAGGCACAAAGAGCATGCTTCGAGCCACGAGGGTCGTCGATGAGGGTATGGACATCAGACCGGGCTCACCAAGTGGTGGCGTCGCTCTTTGGAGCGAGTCCAGTGCCGGGCCGCATGCAACCGGGCGACAAGCTTCCCCCCGGAGTTCCTGCGGCTCAACAGTGGCGTCTACGACGAGCTCGCTGGCCATCCGCAACAAGGTGAACTCCTCAGCCTGTTCCTCGACCCGTGCTGCCACGAAAGCAGCACGTTCATCGGGGTTCTCGATCGCCGAGATCTTGTTGGCATAGATGGCGTTAACCGATGCATCCGGTGACATGGTGCCGATCGACGCCGTGGGGAGTGCGATCGTAGCGCGCGGCTCGAAGCCCGGTGCGCACATCGCATAGAAGCCTGCAGCGTAGGTCTTTCGGAGAATGACTGAGAACTTAGGCACCTCTGCGCTGGCCATGGCGGCGATCATCTTGGCGCCGTGGCGAATGATTCCCTGCCGTTCTACGGCTGCGCCGACCATGAATCCGGGGACATCGTGGAGGAAGAGCAAGGGGATATTGAACGCGTCGCACAGCGACACGAACCTGGCTGCCTTGTCCGCGGTATCGACGAATATCGCTCCGCTGCGGACCGAGGGTTGGTTCGCGACGATTCCCAACACTTGGCCTTCGATTCGGGCCAGACCAGTCACGATCTCGGTAGCCCAGACGGACTTGATCTCGTAGAAGCTGCGGGCATCGACGAAGCGATCGATGACGTCGCGGACGTCGTAGCTCACGTTGGCGTCTTCGGGTATGAGATCTGTCGGCCACGTGTTGAATTCAGGATCCACAGCCTCCGTGCGGGGCGGCGTCGTCCGCCAGTCGTCGGGCAAGTAGGTGAGGAGGTGTCGTGCGGCAGCGATGACCTCCCAGTCAGACCCGAAGACTTCGTCGGCGCATCCGGAGACGGTGGCGTGCATGACGGCGCCCCCCATCTCTTCCAGCGTGGTCTTCTCGCCGGTGACCTTCTCAGCTATCCGAGGTGACGCCAAGTACATGGACGCGTTGCCCTCGACCATCCCGACCCAATCGGTGAAGGCGGGCATGTAGGCACCTCCGGCCGCGGACGGGCCGTGGAGGCAGCAGATCTGAGGAACCCGCCCGGACAGCGCGACCTGAAGCTGGAAGATGCGCGAGGCACCGCGTCTGCCGGGGAAGAAGCCCATCTGGTCTGTCAGTCGCCCGCCGGCGGAGTCGACGAGATAGAACACCGGAAGCAGGTCACGATCTGCCCGCTCCAAGATGCGGATCTGCTTTTCACAGCTCAACTCACCCCACGAGCCCGCCTTCACCGAAAAGTCGTGCGCGACCACTGCGACCGGCCGACCCTCGACGGTGCCGACGCCGGTAAGCACGCCATCCGCGGGCAGTCTGCTGCCGGCGGCATCGGCTAGCAGTCCGTCCTCGACCCAAGAGCCTGGATCGAGCAGCAGGCCGATCCGCTGACGGACGGGGAGTTTCTCGGGCCAGCGGCTAACGTCGCCTCCCGCCAGGGCGGAGGACCTGGCGACGCGGAGCGAGTCCGCCACGCGAGAGTCGGGGTTCATGCCGAGCCCCCAACCGGGCGGCGCAGCATGAGGCCCACACGACGCACGCGGCAGACCAGCTCGTTGCGTTGGTTGAAGGCGCGATGTTCGAAGGTGACCAGGCCCGCATCGGGCCGGGAGCGGGACGGGCGGGCCCGGACGACCTCGGACTCCACGTGAATCGTGTCACCACAGAAGACTGGTTTGGGGAACTCAACGTCACTGAGACCCAATTGGGCAACGATGGTGCCCAACGTGAGCTCGTAAACCGAGATGCCGACGACGAGCGCAACCGTGAACATGCTGTTCACCAGCGGCTGACCGAACTCTGATCGGCCAGCGTAGTGCGCGTCGAGGTGCATCGGTGCGGGGTTCATCGTCATCGCGGTGAAGATGACGTTGTCGGTTTCGGTTGCCGTGCGGCGCACAGCATGGTGAATGGTCTCTCCGGGCTGTAGTTCCTCGAACCAGCGCCCGGACACCGGACGCTCGGGCTCGTGGACAGTGGATGTGTCCATGACTCCTCGATTCTTTGGCGCAGGCGGTGGAATTCGATGGTCGCAAGTGGGGTCAGGTGAAGCGAGGCGTACGTCGCTCGGCAAATGCAGAGAGCCCCTCCCTGACGGTGGCGCTGGACAGGTGCGCTAGCAATGCGTTCCGTTCCTCGACGGCGGCGCTCGCGGGGTGTGTCGCCAGGGCGACGCGGTGCAGCCTCTTCATCTCGCGGATTGCATCTGGAGGTCGTGTGGCGAGCCTGGTGGTGAGGTTCTCCAGCATCTCTTCCAGCTGACCCACAGCAGCGATGTGACTGATCAGCCCCAGGCGCAGCGCCTCCTCGGCACCGATCATGTCGCCGGTCAGCAGCAGGCGTCTCGCGGCCGCCGGGGGCATGGCGCGACTCATCCGGACCGAGCCACCCGCGCCAGGCAGCAATCCGTACTCGAGGTGTCGATCACCGATCTGAGAACGGTCGCTCGCCAGCGCAAGGTCGCACGCCAAGACGATCTCGCAGCCTCCGGCGAGTGCATAGCCGTCGATGACACACACTGAGATCAGGGGAGCCCGTTCGAGTTCGTCGAGCGCCGCGCCGATGGAGGCGATGTACTTGTGAGATGCGGCTGGATCGTCGAGCGTGCCGCGCAGGAAGGTCAGGTCAGCCCCGGCAGACAACGTTCCGCCGCTACCGCGCAGGATCAGGACCGTGCATCCCGAATCTACGGATCGTGCGATGGCCCTCCTCAGGCCGTCGATGACGTCCGGGCTGAGTGCGTTGCGGGTCTGAGGGCGGTCGATGACAACGGTCGCGACACGACCCTCGATCGCGACCCTCACGGCTGGAATCGTCGGGAGTTCAGCGGTTGAGGACAATGCCCGCCGCCTCCCGATCCCACAGCTCGCCGATCCGATCGGCTGCGGCGGTCTTCAGTTTGTATTTCTCGACCTTCTCGCTGGGAGTCTTGGGCAGACTCGGTAAGAACTCGAGGTAGCGAGGAACCATGTAGTACGGCATCTGTGCGTCGCAGAAGGCGATGACTTCTTCGAAGGACACATCTGCTCCTTCGGCGGCCACCAGGTAGACCATCAGGTCGTCTTCCCCGAGTTCGGATGCGACCGGGACGGCAGCCGCCTCGATGATTGCCGGGTGCTGACAGACGATCGTCTCGACTTCGTGAGCGGAGATGTTCTCGCCACGACGCCGGATGGCCTCCTTCTTGCGGCTTGAGAAGAACAGGTAGTCGTCAGCGTCGAGGTGTCCCAGGTCGCCAGTGTGGAACCACAGGTCCGTGATGGCATCGGTGGTCGCCTGCGGCATCTTGTAGTAGCCAAGCATCATGCAGCCGGGCTCGTTGGGTCGGATGCAGATCTCGCCAATCTGCCCGCGCGGAACCTCCAACCCAAGGTCGTCGACGATGCGGACTTGGACGTCGCTGCGCAGACGGCCGGTGGACGGTGCCTTGTCAAGTGGGTCCGTGGCGGTGAACACGGTGACTGGGCAGTTCTCGGTCATCGCATACACCGAGGTCGTCGTGATCCCATAGCGACTCTGGAATCCGATTGCGTGTTCCGAGGAGTTGGGCACCATCATGCACACGCGCACGTTGTGGTCCCGGTCCCGCTCGCTCGGCGGCAATTGCCAGATGATGTTCGCCATCGCGCCTAGACAGTTGATCACCGTTGCTTTGGACTCGCGCACCTGCTCCCAGAAGCATCGCGCGGAGAAGTGGGGATACAGGGCCACGCAGCCTTCGGCCCACAGAGCCGCGTACACGGTGTACCACAGCGCGTTGCCGTGAAAGACCGGCAGGCAGGTGTACAGGGTGTCCTGCGAGCCGTAGTCATTGAGTGATGCCATCGTCCGGCCCACCGTGTGTCCTTGCGCTTGTGGACTGACTGCTCCCTTGCTGGGCCCGGTCGTTCCGCTCGTGAACAGAATCAGGTGAGGGTCGCTCCACTGGACCGGTTCGGCGACCAGCGGCGGTGTAGGCGGGGCGTTGGACAGATCGTCGGTGCTGGCGAACCTAACGTCCTTGGCAGATATCGACGTAGCGATCTCGGTTGTCGTCGTACCCAGTCCGACCACGGTGCGCAGGCATCCGAGGTCGGACAGCACGGCCGCCAGTCTCGACAGCAGATCGCTGGCGATCACGATGGTCGTGACGTCTGACTGATCGAGGAAGTAGCGCAGCATCTCTCCCTTGGCAGCCGTGTTGAGAGGCACCGCAACTGCGCCGAGCTTGCCAAGTCCCCACAGGGTCCACAAGAACTCCGGACCGTTGGGGAGCAATAGTGCGACGTGGTCTCCGCGGCCGACTCCCAGCTGGGCGAGTCCGTTGGCGTAGCGGTTGGTCCACTCGTCGAGATCACGGTAGGTGAATGTCTCGCCCTGCCACAGCAGAAACGGGGAGTCGCCGACGCGCGCGGCCTTGTCTGCCAGCACATGCGTCGTGGTGCGATCCCTCAGGTCGTAGTCGCGCACGGGAGCCGTGCCTCCCTTCTGGGGTCCGAGGCGTGTAGCAGAGTATGCAGCCAACAAGTGTTTGTTACAAATGCCGTGGCCGATCCGACGATTCTGGGAGCCTCGGGCTGGGGTTAGATGTCAGGGTGGCGCGCGAGGACAAGGGCACAGTCGACTACTTCACTCCGATCGTAGAAGTTGCCGCGGGCTTGTTCGCCCGGAAGGGGTATCGAGGCACGTCGATGCGGGACATCGGTCGCGGCATGGGGATCCATGCGGGCAGTCTGTATGCGCACATCGAAACCAAGGAGGACCTGCTTGAGGCCGTCGTGCATCGCATCATGGAGCAGTCCGAGAAGGACATGCAGGCAGCGCTGGCGATGGGCGGTACTGCCAGGGAACAGCTCCACGAGGTCGCCATTCGTGACGTGGCGCTGATTGCGGGCAACCGAGAGTATGCCACCGTCTTCTTCCACGAATGGAGGAACCTGTCCCCAGAGCGTCAGGTCAAGGTGGTTCGGAGCCGCGATCGCTGGGAGGCGGGACTGCGAGAGATCATCGACCGCGGCGTGCGCGAGGGTGAGTTCCGTCCCGTAGACCCGAGATTGGCCAGCATTGCATTCGCGAGCATGCTCAATTGGGTCTACGTCTGGTATGCCCCTGAGGGAGACCTGAGCACGGATCAACTCGCCGATCAGTACGTGGAGCTCCTCGTCGACGGCCTCGGCGCACGCTGAAGCCGGGCGCAGCAAGAGTCGCCGCGTGACGGTGCGCCGCCGAGCGGATGCAACAAGTGTTTGTTGACTTGCCGCAGGGCTGATGCTTAACTCCCTCAACGCGCGTGGGCCACGTCACATGTTGTCCATGGGCGGAGCCCAGACTCAGCTAAAAGGAGACGAACATGCCCTTCGTACGAGCTTCCGACGGTGTCCTCCTCCACTACACGGCGGTCGGCGCTGGCCGACCGATCGTGCTCGTGCATGGGTGGACCATGAACGGGCGGTTCTTCGACAAGAACATTGCCGCGCTCGCCGAGAATCACCAGGTGATCACGATCGACTCCCGCGGGCACGGGCTCTCCGGCAAGGACTTGATCCACCTGACCATGCCTCAGGTCGGGCGCGACGTGGAGACGGTTCTTGCCGAGATCGACGTCCGAGAGGGAGTGCTGGCGGGCTGGTCCATGGGGATGGCGACCGTCTACAACTACCTCGCCCAATACGGGACCGAGCGTCTCGCGGGGATCGTCGACATTGATATGACGCCCTACCTGTTCGCAGAGGATGACTGGGAGCACGGAGTGTTCGGCAATCTCACACCTCGGTCATCACTGGAGGTGCAGGCACAGATGATCGCCGATCGAGAGACCCTCGGGACGACGTTGATCCCGGCCATGTTCGCCGCCGGAAGCACGCAGTCCCCGGAGGACTTGGCTTGGTGGGCAGAACAATCTCTCATGGTGCCTGACCTCATCGCGATGTCCTTGTGGGTATCCTTCTCCAACCAGGACTGGCGGCCGCTGTTGCCTGAAATCGACGTCCCGGTGCTGTTGGCGCACGGCCGCAAGAGCCAGATCTATCCCACTCCCGTCTGGGAGGCACTGGAACGCCAGATTCCGCAGACACACACTCACATCTTCGAGGACAGCGGACATTCACCGTTCTGGGAGGAGCCCGAGGAGTTCAACCGAGCTGTTCTGGGGTTTGTGGACGGTCTGTGAACTGAAGGATTGGCACACCGGTCTCCGCTGCCAGTGGGCGGGAGGCGCCACGCGGCTTCGATGCCGTGAACCGGAGAACGGCGCGACCGGTTGTACCAAGCGCCGACTTCTGACCGATTCCACGCGGTGTCCGAGGGGGGACTTGAACCCCCACGCCCGTTAATAGGGCACTAGCACCTCAAGCTAGCGCGTCTGCCAATTCCGCCACCCGGACGAGTGCGACCGCGACTCTAGCAAAGGCGGGGGCGTTTCCTGACATCGCGGCGCGACGCCGAGGTGTCCCTGGGTGGTGTCAGGATGGGGGCATGTCGGACCAGCCCGCGCGACCGCCGTACGACCCCGCTGCCGAGGTCGTGGGGCTGTGCAGCGACCTGATCAGGATCGACACTACGAACGCCGGTGACCGAGAGGGACCGGGGGAGCGGAAGGCGGCCGAGCACGTCGCCGGGCTGCTGGACGAGGTCGGCATCGCGGTCGAAGTCGTCGAGCTCTTCCCGGGCCGCACGCAGCTGATCGCCCGGTGGGGCGGCGACGGTCGCCGAGACGACGCGCTGCTGGTGCACGGCCACCTCGACGTGGTGCCCGCGGAGGCCACGGACTGGCAGGTGCATCCGTTCTCCGGCGAGGTGGTCGACGGATACGTCTGGGGTCGCGGTGCAGTCGACATGAAGGACTTCGACGCCATGGTGCTGTCGGTGGTGCGAGCCCGGGCACGGGCCGGAGTCGTGCCCAGTCGGCCGCTGGTCCTCTGCTTCACTGCTGACGAGGAGGCGGGTGGGTCGTACGGCGCGCTACCCCTGGTCGAGCAACGCCCCGAGCTGTTCGACGGCTGCACCGAGGCGATCGGCGAGGTGGGCGGCTTCAGCGTCGACGTGCGCGGACGCCGGATGTACCTCGTCGAGAGCGCCGAGAAGGGGATGTCGTGGATGCGGCTCAGCGCCCGCGGCCGCGCCGGACACGGCTCGATGATCAACCCCGACAACGCCGTCACGGCGCTGGCGCAGGCGGTGGCACGCATCGGCACCCATCAGTGGCCGGTGCGGCTCACCCCCACCATGCAGGTGCTGCTCGCCGGCGTCGGTGAACTGGCCGGTGTCGAGGCGACGCCGGACAACGCCGAAGCCCTCGTCGAGGAGTTCGGCGGCGCCGCGCGGATGCTCGGCGCGGTCCTGCGCAACACCACCAACCCGACCATGCTGAACGCCGGCTACAAGGTGAACGTCATCCCGACCGAGGCCACCGCGCATGTGGATGGCCGCTTCCTCCCGGGCTTCGAAGACGAGTTCTTCGACACTCTCGCCGAGCTGTGCGGGGAGCAGGTGGAGGTCGAGGTGCTGACCAAGCAGCCACCGTGGGAGATGCCCTACGACGGCGCGCTGGTCGACGCGATGACCCGCTCCGTGCTGGCGGAGGACCCGGACGCCCTGGTGGCGCCGTACCTCATGAGCGGTGGCACCGACGCGAAGTACTTCGGCCGGCTCGGGCTGCGCACCTACGGCTTCACTCCGCTCCGGTTGCCCGCGGACCTGGACTTCACAGCGCTCTTCCACGGCGTCGACGAGCGCGTCCCGACCGATGCCCTCGAGTTCGGCGCGAGCGTGCTGGACCGGCTGCTCGAGGACGTGTGACGGCGGTCAGACGCGGGGGAGTGCGGGCAGCAGGTCGGCGCGCAGCTGCCGGATGATCTTGCGGCGCAGCACCACCCGACGGGTCCCGTCGGGGGTCACCCGCAGGCGGTCGAGCTTCCCATCCCTCGTGCTCGGCACGCTCGACGAGGAGCCGGGTGACGTAGTTGCGGGAGAACTCACGAGGAATGGTCAGCCGGCAGTACTCCCACTCCACCCCGCGACCGGGCGGTCGGCGCTCGACGCGGGGGGCCATCGGGTCAGGCCCTCGAGACGTCGTCGAGGGCCTCGGCCAGCTCCCCCGGGAGGGCGAGCTCCTCGGTGGAGAGCGCGGCCGCGAGCTGGGCGGCGGTGCGGGCGCCGACGATGGGCGCGGTCACCCCGCGACGGTCCCGCACCCAGACGAGCGCGACCTGGAGGGGGGTCCAGTCCAGGCCGTCGGCCGCCCGGGCGACGGCCTCGACGATCCGTGCGCTGCGCTCGTCCAGGTAGGGGGCGACGAATCCCTCGAACGCCGGTGAGGCGGCCCGCGAGTCTGACGGCGTACCGGCGCGGTACTTGCCGGTCAGCACACCGCGGCCCAGCGGAGACCACGGCAGCACCCCGAGCCCGAGCGCCTCCGCGGCGCCGACGACCTCCGCCTCGATGCGGCGGTTGAGGAGGGAATACTCCACCTGGGTGGAAGCCAACGGCGCCCGGCCGGGGACGGCGCGCTGCCAGGTCGCGGCTTGGGCGGACTGCCAGCCGGAGTAGTTGGAGATGCCGACGTACGCCGTCCGACCGGTGGCCACCGCGGTGTCCAGAGCAGCCAGCGTCTCCTCCAGCGGCGTGTCGTCGGCCCAGGTGTGGACCTGCCAGAGATCCACATAATCCACGTCGAGATGCCGCAGCGAGGCATCCAGATCCCGCAGCAACGCTCGCCGTGACACGTCGACGGTGCGGTGACCGGAGCGCCGGGTGATCCCCGCCTTGGTCGCGAGGACGACATCCTCGCGTGCCACCACCGAGCCCAGCAGCGAGCCGATCAGTCGCTCCGACGCGCCGTCGGCATAGCTGGCGGCCGTGTCGAGGAGCGTCCCACCGGCCTCGACGAACGCCACCAGCTGGTCACGTGCCTCGTGCTCGTCGGTGTCCTGCCCCCAGGTCATCGTGCCCAGCCCCAGTCGGGAGACCTTCAGGCCCGTCCGGCCGAGAGAGCGCTGCTGCATGGGGTGAGACTAGTAGACCGGGTGATCTGACCGAGCGAAGGCCGCGGGGCGCCTCCCTGCAGCGCTGGCCCACCCCTCTACGCTGGTCGACGGCGCCCACCGTGGGAGGCCGACGGAAGGGGCGCACGGTTGAGCTACCTGGAGGCGGTGATCCTCGGGATCGTCGAGGGGCTCACCGAGTTCCTTCCCGTGTCGAGCACCGGTCATCTGACCCTGACCGAGAAGATCCTCGGTCTGCCGGTCGACGACCCCGCCATCACGGCGTACACCGCTGTGATCCAGATGGGTGCGATCGCGGCCGTGCTGCTCTACTTCTTCAGCGACATCTGGCGGATCGCCTCCGCATGGGTGAAGGGTCTGGTGCACGCGGAGTATCGCGGCTCCTTCGACCACCGCTTCGGCTGGTTCGTGATCGTCGGCACCCTGCCGATCATGGCCATCGGCTTCCTGGCCCGCGACGTCATCTCCGGACCGCTGCGCTCACTGTGGTGGGTCGGCGGCGCGCTGGTCGGCTGGAGCGTGGTGATGTGGTGGGCAGAGCGGAAGGCCACCCAGGCGCGCGGCGAGCGAGACCTGACCCTCCGCGACTGCCTGATGGTCGGGCTGGCCCAGTGCATCGCGCTGATCCCCGGCGTCTCCCGCTCGGGGGCCACCATCTCCGTGGGCCTGCTGCGTGGCCTGGACCGAGTGACCGCGACCAGGCTGAGCTTCTTCTTGT
The DNA here is from genome assembly GCF_047602075.1 of Nocardioides sp. Classification (GTDB taxonomy): domain Bacteria; phylum Actinomycetota; class Actinomycetes; order Propionibacteriales; family Nocardioidaceae; genus Nocardioides. The sequence continues at coordinate 836,354 of NZ_JASGIF010000001.1, read as the reverse complement.
CCATCCCCGCCCTCACCGCCGCCGGACTCTTCGAGCTCAAGGACGTCATCGGCAGCCACATCGGCATCGGCCCGACGATCGTCGGCACCGTGGTCAGCTTCGTGGTCGCCTACGCCGCCATCGCCTGGCTGCTGCGCTTCGTCGCCCACCACCCCATCACCTGGTTCGTGCCCTACCGGGTGCTCCTCGGCGGTGGGGTGCTGGCGTTGTTGGCGGCGGGGGTTATCTCGGCGACGTGATGCGGTTTGGGCCCAAACGGCAGAGATTCGGGCCGGATTGTTGCCGTTTGGGCCCAAACCGCAACGGTCACAGCCATCCGGAGCGCTTGAAGAAGACCCACAACCCGGTCACGCTGAGCAGCATCAGACCGAGTGCCATGGGGTAGCCCCAGACCCAGTCGAGCTCGGGCATGTAGTGGAAGTTCATGCCGTAGATCCCGGCGATCAGGGTGGGTACGACGACGAGTGCGACTCCGGCGGAGATCCGGCGCATGTCCTCGTTCTGCTGGACCGAGATGCCGGCCAGATTGGCTTCGAAGGCTGCCGACAGCAGCACGTCGAGGGAGTCGATGGTCTCCGAGACTCGGATCAGGTGGTCGGCCACGTCGCGGAAGTAGTACGACGCGTCGCTGGGGACTCCCGGGACCTGGCCGACGGAGAAGCGGCGCATCGGGTCTCGGAGCGGCAGGACCGCGCGGCGCACTTCGGCGATCTCGCGCTTGAGGGTGTAGATCCTGGCCGAGTCACTCGTCCGGCGCTCGGAGAACACCGAGGCCTCGATCTCGTCCACGTCGTCCTCGAGGGCCGCGGCGACCACTTCGTACTCGTCGACGATCAGATCGGTGATGGCGTAGAGCGCGGCACCCGGGCCGAGTGCCAGCACTGAAGGGCGCTCCTCGAGACGCAATCTGGCGTCGTGGAGGTTGGCGCCGTCACCATGCCGGACTGTGACGATGAAGTCGGGACCGAGGAAGATGTTGATCTCGCCGGTCTCCACGGCGTCGTGCTCGTCGACGTACCACAGCGTCTTCAACGTGATGAACAGCGAACCCTCGTAGTGCTCGAGCTTGGGTCGCTGGTGGGCCGACACCGCGTCCTCGACGGCCAGGGGATGCAGTCGAAAGGCCACGGCCACATCTTCGATCTCGGCCTCGTTCGGCTCACGCAGCCCCACCCAGACGAAGTCACCGGGCTCGGTGATCCCGGCTCGGATCTCGTGCAGATCCTCCGCCTTGCAGTCGAGGGGGACTCGGATGCCGTTGCGGTACACCGCGCTGTCCACGATCACGAGTGAAGGCTAGCCCTCGTAGAGTCGGGCACCATGGCAACACTCATCCTAGTCCGGCACGGCAGGAGCACGGCCAACACGGCGGGGGTGCTGGCCGGCCGGACCGGGGGAGTCCATCTCGACGATCTGGGCCATGAGCAGGCAACGCGAGTGGCGTCCCGGCTCCGAGACGTTCCCCTGGCCGCACTGGTCTCCAGCCCGTTGCTGCGCTGTCGAGAGACTGCGACGGCGATCGCAACGGCCCACCAGCCGCCGCTGTCTGTGCGCACCGAGCGGGGGCTGACCGAGTGCGACTACGGCGCCTGGGAGGGGCGTCCCCTGCGCGAGCTGGCCAAGGAGAAGCTCTGGCGGACCGTCCAGCAACATCCCGCAGCGGCCGGATTCCCCGACGGAGAGACGCTGGCGGGGATGGCGACGCGAGCGGTGGCCGCCGTACGACGTCTCGACGCCGCCGTGACCGAGGAGCACGGCGCCCACACGGTCTGGGCGGCCGTCAGCCACGGCGACCTGATCAAGGCGATCCTGGCGGACGCGCTCGGTCTCCACCTCGACCTGTTCCAGCGCATCCAGGTGGACCCGGCCTCCGTCTCGCTGGTCGCCTACGGCGCCGACCGCCCGATGGTGCTCGGCGTCAACACCCAAGAGGGCGACCTCGGCTGGCTGGGCCACCGGCCCAAGCGCTCTGGCCGGGGGGCCACGGTCGGGGGTGGCGCGGGGCCGGCGGCACAGGGCTAGCGGCACAGGGCTAGCGGTATGGGGCTGGCGGCATAGGCTGACGAACATGCCTGTCGTCCACGGATTCGACCCGCCCGACCGCTTCGTCGTCGGGACCGTCGGAGAGCCCGGGGCGCGCACCTTCTTCCTGCAGGCCAGGCGGGACGCCAGGTTGACCAGCGTGGCGCTCGAGAAGCAACAGGTCGCCGTGCTCGCGGAGCGGATCGACCAGTTGCTCGACACCCTGCTCGCCGACCCCGACATCACCGCCGTCATCCCTGCCGTCGCCCCCGAGGGCAGTGAGGACCCCGCGCCCCTGGATCAGCCGATCGAGGAGGAGTTCCGCGCCGGCACGATGACGCTGTCGTGGGATCCCGACGACGAGCGGATCGTCATCGAGGTGTTCCCGCTGGTGGGGTCGGAGGAGATCGAGCTCGACGACGACGGCGACCCGGTGGAGCCGGAGCCCGAGGAGGTCTTCCTGGTCCGCGTCTCGGCGGGCGCCGCGCGGGCCTTCGTCAGGCGCGCGGTCCAGGTCATCGAGGCTGGTCGGCCGAGCTGCCCCTTCTGTGGGATGCCGGTGTCGCCGGAGGGCCACCTGTGTGTCCGCGCCAACGGCTTTCGCCGCCGCGAGCCGTGACCGGAGAGGTCATCGGCGGCGGCCCACCGCCGCTGCCGCGTGAGTTGCTGGAAGGCGAGTTGACCCTGCACGGACGGATCATGCCGGCCTCCAACGCGACCTTCCTCGGTGACATCGGCGGCACCGACGTGGTCTACAAGCCTCGGGCCGGCGAGCGCCCGCTGTGGGACTTTCCCGCCCGCGACCTCGCCGACCGGGAGGTGGCGGCCTGGCTGGTCTCGGAGGCGCTCGGCTGGCGGATCGTTCCGCTCACCTTTCTGCGCCACGGCCCGCACGGGGAGGGCATGGTGCAGGTGTGGCAAGAGACGGACGACGACCAGGTGGCTGTCGACGTCGTCGCCGAGGGCGAGGTTCCGGCCGGGTGGCTGCATGTCTTCGACGGTGTGGATCAGCATGATCGACCGGTCGCGCTGGTCCACGAGGACTCGGCCGCCCTCCGCCGGATGGCCGTCTTCGACGTCTTGGTGAACAACGCCGATCGGAAGGGCGGCCATGTGCTGGCGATGGCGGACGGACACCGCTACGGCGTGGACCACGGCGTCACCTTCCATGTGGAGCCGAAGCTGCGCACGGTGTTGTGGGGGTGGCTCGGCGAGCCTCTCGACGAGTCCGAGCTCGACGGCGTACGCCGGGTCCGGGCCGCCCTCGACGGTTGGCTCGCGGCGGAGCTCGGCGAGTTGCTCGATCGGCCCGCCCTGGACACCCTCACCCGTCGTACGGACCGGCTGCTCGAGGTGGCTGCCTTCCCCGCGCCAGACGGGGACTGGCCCGCCATCCCGTGGCCGCCGTTCTGACCGACCAGGCGCTCGATAGGCTGCCGGTCATGCGGTCCTGGCCAGCCCCTGACGTCCCGCGGCTCCCGGTCACCGGGCCGCCGGTCCGGCTCTTCGACTCGGCCTCCCACAGCGTGGTCGCGACCGCTCCGGAGGACGCGGCGCGGCTCTACGTCTGCGGCATCACGCCCTACGACGCCACCCACCTCGGCCACGCGGCAACCTATGTCGCCTTCGACCTGCTCAACCGCGCCTGGCGGGCGGCTGGCCACTCGGTGCGCTATGTGCAGAACGTCACCGACGTCGACGACCCGCTGCTGGAGCGGGCCACTCGCGACGGCATCGACTGGCGGGAGCTCGCCGAGCGGGAGACCGAGCTGTTTCGTCAAGACATGGCGGCGCTTCGGGTGCTCCCGCCCGATGAGTACGTCGGCGTGACGGAGTCGCTGCCCTTGGTGATCGCGGAGATCGAGCAGCTCGCTGCTGCCGGGGCGACCTATCGAGTCGACGACGACGTCTACTACTCCGTCGCGTCGGATGCGTCGTTCGGTGAGGTGTCCGGCATGCTCCGTGAGGAGATGCTGCACGTCTTCCCCGAGCGCGGCGGCGATCCGGACCGACCGGGCAAGCGGGATCCGCTGGACGCGCTGCTGTGGCGCGGTGAGCGGCCCGGAGAGCCGTCTTGGGAGAGCCCCTTCGGCCCGGGTCGGCCGGGCTGGCACATCGAGTGCAGCGCGATCGCGCTGGAGTTCCTCGGCCCGTCCTTCGACGTGCAGGGCGGCGGCAGCGACCTGGTCTTCCCCCATCACGAGATGAGCGCCGCCCACAGTCAGGCGGTCCGACCGCAGGCGCCGTTCGCTCGCGCCTACGTGCACGCCGGGATGGTCGGCTACGACGGCGAGAAGATGTCGAAGTCGCGCGGCAACCTGGTCTTCGTCTCCCGGCTGCGCAACGACGGCGCCGACCCGATGGCCATCCGCCTCGCGCTGCTCGCCGAGCACTATCGCAGCGACTGGGAGTGGACCGACGCCCAGCTCACCGAGGCGCAGGCGAGGCTGGATCGATGGCGGGCAGCTGCCTCCGCGACTGCCGGTGCCCCCGCCGAAGCCGCGACGCGCGAGGTGCTGGAGGCGTTGGCCGACGACCTGGATGCACCTCGCGCGGTCGCGGCCATCGACGTCTGGGCCGAGGCCAGCCAGCGCGACACGGCGTCGGCCGAAGCGCCCGGTCAGATCCGCACCCTCGTCGACGCCGCGCTCGGCGTACGCCTGTAGAGGGCTCCGGCCCGACTCAGTCCTCGCTCTGCGTCCGCTTCAGGTAGCGCTGGAACTCCCGGGCGATGGCCTCGCCGGAGGCCTCGGGGAGCTCGGTGGTGTCTCGGGTCTCCTCCAGCGCCCGGACGTATTCGGCCACCTCGTCGTCCTCGCTGGCCAGCTCGTCGACCCCGCGCTCCCAGGCTCGAGCGTCCTCGGCCAGCTCGCCGAGCGGCAGGTTGGCCTCCAGCAGCTCCTCGAGGGCGCCGACCAGGGCGAGCGTGCCCTTGGGACAGGGCGGCTGCGCGACGTAGTGGGGGATCGCTGCCCAGTAGGACACGTGCGGCATGTCCAGGCGCGCACAGGCGTCCGCCAACACACCGACGACGCCGGTCGGGCCTTCGTAGGTGGACGGCTCCAGGCTGAGCCGGTCCACCAGGTCGGGCTCGGTAGCCGTCCCGCTCACCGGAATGGGACGCGTGTGCGGAGTGTCGGCCAGGAGGGCCCCGAAGGTGACTACCAGGGTGCCGCCGAGCTCGTCGCAGGCAGCCAGCACTTCGGCGCAGAACTGCCGCCACCGCATGTTCGGCTCGATCCCGCGCACCAAGATCACGTCCCGGTCCAGGTCCGGCGGGGACGCGATCGCGAGTCGGGTGGTGGGCCAGGTGATCCGCCGATGGCCGTTCTCGTCGGTGCCGACCATCGGCCGGTTGACCTGGAAGTCGTAGAACTCCTCGGGGTCGATGGCACCGATGATGCGGGCACCCCACGCGTCGATGAGATGGTCGACGACCCCGGAGGCCGCGTCAGCGGCGTCGTTCCAGCCCTCGAAGGCGGCGATCACGATCGGATCCACCAGGTCGGGCACGTCGTCGAACTCGATCACCGCCTCAGTCTAGGTGGGCCGAGGTGGTCAGGATTGGTGAAGGGCGGGATGGAGTGTCACCATGGAACCCTGTGTCACGATGTGAACACAGTGTCCACGGATCGGACACCCTGAGGGGAGGAATCGAGTGCACGGCGCGACCCGGCCGGACGCCACGGATCAACTCACCAGGATCCTGCGCGAGCGGATCCTGCTCCTCGACGGCGCGATGGGCACCCTGATCCAGCAGCAGGGCCTGTCCGAGGCCGACTACCGCGGCACCGAGTTCGCCGACTCGGCAGTCGATCTCACCGGCGACGCCGACGTGCTCAACCTGACTCGCCCGGATCTGATCCGGCGAATCCATCGGGAGTACTTCGACGCCGGCGCGGACCTGGTCACCACCAACACCTTCACGGCCACCTCGATCTCGCAGTCCGACTACGGCCTCGAGCAGCGTGCCTACGACCTCAACCAGGCCGCCGCGGCACTGGCCCGCGAGGTCGCCGACGAGGTGTCCGAGGCCGACCCGGAGCGCCCCCGATTCGTGGTCGGCGCGCTCGGCCCGACCAACCGGACCGCCTCGATCAGCCCCGACGTCAACGACCCCGGCGCCCGCAACGTGACCTTCGACGACCTGGTCGGGGCCTACCGGGAGGAGGCGGCCGGCCTGGTCGACGGCGGTGCGGACGTGCTGATGGTCGAGACGATCTTCGACACACTCAACGCCAAGGCAGCCATCTTCGCCCTGGAGACCCTGTTCGAGGAGCGCGGTCGACGCTGGCCGGTGATCATCTCCGGCACCATCACCGACGCCTCCGGGCGAACCCTCTCCGGCCAGGTGACCGAGGCGTTCTGGAACTCCGTGCGACACGTGCGACCGCTGGCCGTCGGCCTCAACTGCGCGCTGGGCGCCGCCGAGTTGCGACCCTACGTGGCCGAGCTGCACCGGCTGGCGGACTGCTTCGTGTCCGCGCATCCGAACAACGGCCTGCCCAACGAGTTCGGGGAGTACGACGACACTCCAGACCAGTTCGCCGAGGTCCTCTCCGAGTTCGCCCACGCGGGCCTGGTCAACCTGGTCGGTGGCTGCTGCGGGACCACACCGGACCACATCGCCGCGCTCGCGAAGTCCCTTGTCGCCGCCGAGCCGCGCGTGCCCGTCACCCCTCAGCCAGCGATGCGGCTGTCCGGTCTCGAGCCGATGAACATCGACGCCGACAGCCTGTTCGTCAACATCGGCGAGCGCACCAACATCACCGGGTCGGCACGGTTCCGCAACCTGATCAAGAACGGCGACTACGACACCGGCCTGTCGGTCGCTCTCCAGCAGGTCGTCAGCGGCGCTCAGGTCATCGACGTCAACATGGACGAGGGGATGATCGACGGCGTCGCGGCGATGGACCGCTTCCTCAAGCTGATCGCCTCCGAGCCCGACATCTCACGGGTGCCGGTGATGGTCGACTCCTCAAAATGGGAGGTGCTCGAGGCTGGGCTGAAGTGCCTGCAGGGCAAGCCGGTGGTCAACTCGATCTCCCTCAAGGAGGGCGAGGAGATCTTCCTCGAGCACGCTCGGCTGTGTCGCAAATACGGCGCCGCCGCAGTGGTGATGGCCTTCGACGAGAACGGCCAGGCCGACTCCCTCGAGCGACGTACCCAGGTCTGCGAGCGCGCCTACCGGATCCTCGTCGACGAGGTCGGCTTCCCCGTCGAGGACATCATCTTCGACCCGAACGTGTTCGCCGTCGCCACCGGCATCGAGGAGCACGCCACCTACGGCGTCGACTTCGTCGAGGCGACCCGCTGGATCAAGCAGAACCTCCCCGGCGCCAAGGTGTCCGGCGGCATCTCCAACGTCAGCTTCTCCTTCCGCGGCAACAACCCCGTCCGCGAGGCCATCCATGCGGTGTTCCTCTACCACGCCATCCGCGCCGGCCTGGACATGGCGATCGTGAACGCCGGAGCACTGGCGGTCTACGACGAGGTCGACCCCGAGCTGCGCGAGCGGATCGAGGACGTCGTCCTCAACCGGCGCGCCGATGCCACCGAGCGGCTGCTGGAGATCGCCGAGCGCCACAACGTCTCCGGAGAAGCCGCCGAGGTCGACCAGGACGAGTGGCGCGAGCTGCCGCTGCGCGAGCGGATCACGCACGCGCTGGTCAAGGGCATCGACGCCCACATCGAGGACGACACCGAGCTGCTCCGCGCGGAGATCGACCGCCAGGGCGGCCGCCCCATCGAGGTCATCGAGGGCCCCTTGATGGACGGCATGAACGTGGTCGGAGATCTCTTCGGAGCGGGCAAGATGTTCCTGCCCCAGGTCGTGAAGTCGGCTCGGGTGATGAAGAAGGCCGTCGCCTACCTGATCCCCTTCATCGAAGCGGGCAAGGCGGCCGAGCCCGACCCCGAGGCCGCCAGCGACTCCGGCTCCGGCCTGATCGTGATGGCAACGGTGAAGGGCGACGTCCACGACATCGGCAAGAACATCGTCGGCGTCGTGCTCCAGTGCAACAACTACCGGGTCGTCGACCTCGGCGTGATGGTGCCCGCCCAGAAGATCCTGGACACGGCCCGCGAACTGGGTGCGGACCTGATCGGCCTGAGCGGACTGATCACCCCGTCGTTGGACGAGATGGTCAACGTGGCGGCCGAGATGGAGCGCCAGGGCATGGAGATCCCGCTGCTCGTCGGCGGCGCCACCACCAGCCGCGCCCACACGGCGGTCAAGGTCGACCCGCGCTACCACGGTCCCGTGGTCTGGGTGAAGGACGCCTCCCGATCCGTGCCGGTGGCAGCCGCCCTGCTCAGTGACGAGCAACGCGACCGGCTGCTCACCGACGTAGCCGAAGACTACGACGCGCTGCGGGCCCGGCACGCGGCCAAGCACGACCGGCCGATGGTCGACCTAGACACCGCGCGGGCCAACCGGCCGGCGGTCGACCGGTCCGCCGTACCCCCCGCCCCCGCGCGGCCCGGCGTCCACGTCTTCGACGACTACGACCTGGCCGAGCTGCGGGAGTACATCGACTGGCAGCCCTTCTTCAACGCCTGGGAGATGAAGGGCAAGTTCCCCGACATCTTGAACAGCCCCGTCACCGGCGAGGCGGCCCGCAAGCTGTACGACGACGCGCAGGAGATGCTGGACCGCATCGTCGCCGAGCGCTGGATCACCGCACGGGGCGTTGCCGGGTTCTTCCCGGCCGCCTCCGCCGGCGACGACGTCGTGGTCTACACCGACGACACCCGCACCGAGGTGCTCACCACGTTGTGGCAGCTCCGCCAGCAAGGGGAGCACCGCGACGGTGTGCCGAACAAGTCGCTGGCCGACTTCGTGGCCCCGGCCGGCTCCGGGGTGCCCGACCACATCGGCGCGTTCGCCGTGACCGCCGGCCACGGCGTCCGCGAGCGGGTGCTGGCCTTCAAGGAGGAGCTCGACGACTACTCGGCGATCATGCTGGAGGCCCTGGCCGACCGGCTCGCCGAGGCGTTCGCCGAGCGGCTGCACGAACGCGTCCGGATCGAGCTGTGGGGCTACGCTCCCGACGAGTCGTCGTCGGCGGAGGATCTGCTCAAGGAGCGGTACGCCGGGATCCGACCCGCTCCTGGCTATCCCGCCTGCCCGGACCACACGCTCAAGCGCGAGCTATGGGACCTCCTCGACGCCGACACCCACACCGGGATCGAGTTGACCGAGTCGATGGCGATGTGGCCGGGCGCCAGCGTGTCGGGGTGGTACTTCGGCCACCCCGATGCGCAATACTTCGTCGTCGGGCGGCTGCGCCGCGACCAGGTCGAGGACTACGCCGCGCGCCGCGACGTACCCCTCCCTGAGATCGAGAGGTGGCTGTCCGCCTACCTCGCCTACGACCCGGAGGACTGAGCGCGTGACCGACAACTGGCCCGCCGCGGTGCTGTGGGACATGGACGGCACACTGGTCGACAGCGAGCCGTACTGGATGGAGACCGAGTTCGAGCTCGCTGCCGCCTTCGGCGGCACCTGGAGCGAGGAGCACGGGCTGTCCCTGGTCGGCAACAACCTGCCCGACGCCGGCCGCTACATCCAGAAGCACATGGGCATCGACCTCGCGCCCGAGGCGATCGTGGAGTGGCTGCTCGACGGCGTCGTCACCCGCATCGAGCGGGTCGTCCCGTGGCGGCCAGGCGCCCTAGAGCTGCTCAGCGCGCTGGTGGAGGAGGGCACGCCGTGCGGCCTCGTCACGATGTCCTACCAGCGCTTCGTGGCCCCCGTGCTGAGCGCCCTGCCCGAAGGCACCTTCAGCGAAGTCGTCACCGGCGACGCCGTGGAGCGGGGCAAGCCACACCCCGAGCCCTACCTCACCGCCGCCGCTCGCCTCGGAGTCGACCCCGCCCACTGCGTGGCCATCGAGGACTCCCACAACGGCGCCCAGAGCGCCGAGTCCGCCGGCTGCACCGTCGTGGTGTTGCCCAACCAGGTCCCCGTCCCCGGCTCTCCCTCCCGGATCTTCGCCGACTCCTTCGCCGACGTCTCACCCGCCTGGCTGAGGTCGCTGCGGGGGTAGGGCGGGGGGTTGGGCCTGCGGTTTGGGCCCAAACCGCAACCTTCCGACCCTCCGAAGTCGGGTGTTGGCTCAAGAAGGAACATCGCGAGCAGGCAGGGGCGGGGGAGTGCCGCCGTAGGCGGGACAGAGGTCCCGGTGGGAGCACCACTGACACATCGGACCTGGGCTGGGGCGCCAGTCGGCGGTGTCCTCGGCGCGTCGAATCGCCTCCCACACGGCGACCACCTTGCGCTCGGTGGCGAGTAGGTCCGCCTCGTCGGGGACGTAGCGCAAGAGCTCTCCATTGCCGAGATAGACGAGTTGGAGCATCGCGGGGATGACCTCGCGGGTCCGCCAGATGACCAGGGCGTAGAACTTCATCTGGAACAGTGCCTTGGCCTCGAAACCGGGGCCGGGGGAGCGGCCGGTCTTGTAGTCGACGACGCGGACCAGGCCGTCGGGGTTGATGTCCAGACGGTCCACGAACCCTCGGAGCAGGAGTTTGGACTCCAACACCGTCTCGACGTACAGCTCGCGCTCCGCAGGCTCCAACCTGGTGGGGTCCTCCAGCGTGAAGTAGCGATCGAGCACGTCACGGCAGGACTGCAGCCATGGGTCGAACGCGAGGGTGCCGTCCGAGAACAGCTCGGCAATCTCGGGGGTGTCCTCCAGCATCGTCTGCCACGTCGGCTCCACCATCTCTTGTGCCTGTGGCGTGGTGCGTTCGTGCGCCGGGAGGTCGAAGAGGTCTTCGAGCACCTTGTGGACGAGCGTGCCCCGGACAGCATCGGCGGAGGGTTGGTCCGGCAGCCGGTCAATGGTGCGGAAGCGATAGAGCAGCGGGCAGGCCATGAAGTCGCTCGCCCTGCTCGGTGAGAGTGCGCCCAACACGGTGACGCCGTCGACGACGGTGGACATCGCCTCGGCTGGCGAGGGATCCGGCGCCGGGACAGCCATAAGGTCAATCTAGGTGACCGGTCCGACATGTGCCTCGTCCAGTAGCCTCCTGATGTGGCCCATCCCGAGCAGGAACCCGACGCGCCGGCGCCGCGCCCTCCTGGTGCGATCCGCCTCGGTCGTCTGGCGGGTGCCGACATCTATGTCACGTCCTCCTGGTTCCTGATCGCCGCCTTGCTGACGGTCGTGATGGCGGCTCCGATCGAGGCCGCGCAGCCTGGTCTGGGCGCGTGGAAGTACGTCGGCGGCTTCGCGTTCGCGGTCCTGCTCTATCTCTCAGTGCTCCTCCACGAGGTCTCCCACGCGGTGATGGCACGCCGGTACGGCCACCCGGTGCACGCGATCACCTTGCACTTCCTCGGCGGGATGACCTCGGTCGAGGGCGAGGCGAGGTCGCCGCGGCAGGAGTTCTTCATCGCCGTCGTCGGACCGATCACCTCCTTGGTGGTCGGGTTCGTCAGCCTCCTGGTCTACCGAGTGGCTCCCGACGGGGTGATCTCGGTCGCGCTGCAGGGACTGGTGGGCACCAATCTGCTGGTCGGGCTGCTCAACCTGGTGCCGGGTCTGCCGCTCGATGGCGGGCGGGTGATGAAGTCGATCGTGTGGGCGGTCTCCGGGAACGCCCACACCGGCACGCTGGTGGCTGCCTGGTGCGGTCGCCTCGCCGCCGTCGCCGCCATGCTCTGGCCGTTCGTCCAGGAGCGCCTGGTCGGCTGGACGACGACTCCGGCCGACTATCTCATCGCGTTCGTGGTGGCGATGTTCTTGTGGACCGGTGCGACCGCCGCGATGTCGTCAGCCCGGCTGCGTCGCAAGCTTCCGAGCCTGGTGGGCCGGCAGCTCGCGCGCCGCACCCTCGCAGTTCCGGCCGATCTTCCTCTTGCCGAGGCGGTACGCCGCGCGCAGGAGGCCCAAGCCGGGGGGCTTGTCACCGTGACCACAGACGGGCGCCCGTCCGGCCTGGTCAGCGAAGCAGTTCTGCTCGCCACCCCCGAGGAGCGTCGCCCGTGGGTGCCCGTCTCCAGCGTGTCGCGCACCCTCGGCGAGGGTCTGTCTCTTCCGGCGGATATCGCCGGTGAGGATCTGATCGTCGCGATCAGCCGTCGGCCCGCCGACGAGTATCTCCTCTTGGAGGACGACGGATCCATCTACGGCGTCCTGGCGACCGCCGACGTCGACCAGGCCTTCCGGGCAGCCCACTGACGATGGCGACCGGCGATCCGCTCGATGTGCCCGCTGATGCCTGGGCCGGGGTGCACCGAGGTCCGCTGCGCGAGGGCGAATGGGTCCGGCTCACCGATCAGAAGGGTCGGCGCCACAACTTCGAGTTGGTCGCGGGCAAGCGATTCTTCTCCAACAAGGGCCACTTCGACCACGATGAGCTGATCGGTCGCGAGGAGGGGTTCACCGTCACCTCCTCCGCGGGCGGGGAGTATCTCGTCTTCCGGCCATTGCTCTCGGAGTTCGTGGTGTCGATGCCGCGCGGGGCGGCCGTCGTCTATCCCAAGGACGCAGCCCAGATCACCGCCCTCGCGGACGTCTTCCCCGGCGCCCGAGTGGTGGAGGCGGGTGTCGGATCCGGGGCGTTGACCTGCTGGCTGCTGCGGGCGGTCGGCGCCGCCGGCCGCGTGTCGTCGTACGAACGGCGCGAGGAGTTCGCCGATGTCGCCCGGCGCAATGTCACGCAGTTCTTCGGGGGCGACCACCCGGCCTGGCAACTGACCGTCGGAGATCTCGTCGAGGCGTTGCCTGCCAACGGCGAGCGGGCCGATCGGGTCGTGCTGGACATGCTGGCGCCGTGGGAGTGCATTCCGGCCGTGGCGGACGCCCTGGTCGCGGGCGGGATCGTGTGCGTGTATGTCGCCACCACGACGCAGCTCAGCAGAGTCGTCGAGACGCTCCGCGCTCATGGTGGCTTCACCGAGCCGCGAGCCTGGGAGTCCCTGGTCCGGGACTGGCACGTGGAGGGTCTCGCGGTGCGGCCGGGCCACACGATGACCGGGCACACCGCATTCCTGGTCACCGCCCGACGGATGGCGCCGGGGCAGCAGGCACCGGTCAAGAAGCGTCGGCCGGCCCCGGGTGCCTACGGACCCGACTACACCGGGCCACGCCCGCCGGGGTTGCCGCCGATCGCTGGAGAGGAGCCACGAGAGGGCTGATAGGGGCCTGGCGTCCAAATCGTGACCTTTTGGGGCGTCGATGTCCTTCCCACCGGACGTTGCGCGGGTAATGTCACAAGTCACGAGGAGGTGACGATCATGCCGACACCAGACGAGCGCAGTCCCGAGCAGCTCACCGACCAGATCCAGTATCTCGAGGCGGAGGTGGCCGAGCTGCGCCGTCGCCTGAGCGACGCACCCACCCACAGCCGTGGACTCGAGCTGAGGCTGGCGGACACCCAACGGTCGTTGGCCGCGGTGACAGGCCAGAACGAGCGGCTCGCGCTGACGCTGCGTGAGGCCCGTGACCAGATCACCAAGTTGAAGGAGGAGGTCGACCGGCTCGCCCAGCCGCCAGCCGGCTTCGGGACCTTCCTGGGCCGCAACGACGACGACACCGTCGATGTGTTCACCGGCGGCCGCAAGCTCCGGGTGACCGTGAGCCCGGCCGTCGACCTGGACCGCCTCGAGCGAGGCCAGGAGGTCATGCTCAACGAAGCCCTCAACGTCGTGGCCGCACTTCGCTTCGAAGAGGTCGGCGAGGTCGTGATGTTCAAGGAGCTGCTCGCGGACGGCGAGCGTGCCCTGGTCATCGCCAACGCCGACGAGGAGCGTGTGGTCCGCCTGGCGGCCCCTCTGCGGGAGACGACCCTGCGTGCGGGCGACTCGTTGCTGCTCGACCCGCGCGCCGGCTACGTCTACGAGCGGGTGCCCAAGTCCGAGGTCGAGGAGCTGGTGCTGGAGGAGGTTCCCGACATCGAGTACGGCGCTATCGGCGGGTTGCTCACCCAGATCGACCAGATCCGCGATGCCGTCGAACTGCCGTACCTCCACCCCGACCTGTTCCGCGAGCACCAGCTCAAGCCACCCAAGGGGGTCCTGCTCTACGGTCCGCCCGGATGCGGCAAGACGCTGATCGCGAAGGCCGTCGCCAACTCGCTGGCCAAGAAGGTCGCCGCCAAGACCGGGCAGGAGGGGAAGTCGTACTTCCTCAACATCAAGGGACCCGAGCTGCTCAACAAGTACGTCGGCGAGACCGAGCGCCACATCCGGCTGGTGTTCCAGCGGGCGCGGGAGAAGGCCAGCCACGGCACTCCGGTGATCGTCTTCTTCGACGAGATGGACTCCCTGTTCCGCACTCGGGGCTCGGGGGTCTCCTCCGATGTGGAGAACACCATTGTTCCGCAGTTGCTCAGCGAGATCGACGGCGTGGAGGCGCTGGAGAACGTCCTAGTCATCGGTGCTTCCAACCGCGAGGACATGATCGACCCGGCGATCCTGCGACCGGGACGGCTCGATGTGAAGATCAAGATCGAGCGCCCTGACGCGGAGTCTGCTCGCGACATCTTCAGCAAGTACCTCACCGCCGATCTGCCGCTGCACGGCGACGACCTCGCTGAGTTCGGCGGCGATCAGGCGGCGTGTGTGGCGGGCATGATCCAAGCCACCGTCGAACGGATGTACACCGAGTCCGAGGAGAACCGCTTCTTGGAGGTCACCTATGCCAACGGTGACAAGGAGGTCCTCTACTTCAAGGACTTCAACTCCGGAGCGATGATCCAGAACATCGTGGACCGGGCCAAGAAGATGGCCATCAAGGACTTCCTCGAGCACGAGCAGAAGGGGCTGCGCGTCCAGCACATGCTCCAGGCCTGTGTCGACGAGTTCAAGGAGAACGAGGACCTGCCCAACACCACCAACCCCGACGACTGGGCCCGGATCTCCGGGAAGAAGGGCGAGCGCATCGTGTTCATCCGGACCCTGATCACGGGCAAGCAGGGCACCGAGCCGGGCCGGTCGATCGACACCGTGGCCAACACCGGCCAGTACCTCTGACGGCGGCTCCCGCGCCGGGGCTAGGGGTGTTCTTCGACCAGCAGCCGGAACTCCTCGAGACCAGTCACACCGCGGTGTCACGCGATCGCCTCAATCTGCGTCATCTGGCGCTCATCGAGGCGAACGCCGACATCTTGCGAGGCCGCACCGTGGTCGACATCGCCAGCCACGACGGCCGATGGTCGTTTGGCGCCCTCGAGGCCGGCGCGACCAAGGTGATCGGGCTTCCGAGCCAAGGCGGGCCGGCTGAGCGCTTCCGCTTCGTCCACGGTGACGCCCACCAGTTGCTGTTCCGGCCGGGGGTGAAGGGCGATGTTGTGATGTGCCTCGGCTTCCTCTACCACACGGCACGTTATGTCGAGCTGATGGCGGGCATCGAGAGCACCGGTGCTGAGCACGTCACCGGCAGTCGGGTGAGCTTCGTTGTTCGCAAGCGGGGTGATCTGCGGCGTCGATGGGGCTGCGGTTTGGGCCCAAACCGCAATCCTCGGGCCGGATTTGTTGCCGTTTGGGCCCAAACCGCAACATTGCGGCCCCGGGACGACGGCTCAGGGAGACACCCAGCGCGCGGTGGCGCGGGCACGGTAGAGGTAGTGCCAGGGTCGCCCGGCTGCGGCGGAGGTGAGGTACTCGGTCGCCCGATCGTGGAGGACGAAACCGGCAGCACTGAGGAGGGCGAACGGGTCGCGGGTCAGATGACAGCCACCGGCGAATCGGCGCTGGGTGGGCTCGAGCCGCCGCTGCCACCGCGCGACTCCGGGTTCCGGGGCCAGACCGTGCTCCAAGACGTGGACCGAGCCTCCGGGACGGAGCACGCGGCGTACCTCGGCTAGCGCACCTTCCGCATCGGGGATGGTGCACAAGGTGAAGGTGATCAGCACCCCGTCGTACGACGCATCGGCGGCGGCCAGGTGCTGTCCGTCGAGGCCGGTGCGGACGATCGGGAGTGAGGTGCGGGCGCGACGTCGCTCAGAGAGACCCCAGGCGACATCCTCCGGCTCCACCGCGTGGACCTCGGTGACCTCCGGGGGATACCAGCGCACGTTGAGGCCGGAGCCAAAGCCCAGTTCGAGGACGCGGCCAGATAGCCCCGCGCAGGCGAGCGCGCGCCGCTCGCCGAGCTCGTGTCCGCGCAGCGACAGGTCCACCAGACGGGGCAGGACGTGAGAGCGCCACATGCCTGACGACCGTAGCGCGCAGCGTAGGCTGACACCATGAGCGTGCGCCGGGTCATGGGCACCGAGGTCGAGTACGGCATCTCCGTGCAGGGCCAACCACTGGCCAACCCGATGGTCGCCTCCTCCCAGGTCGTCAATGCCTATGCATCTGCCACGTTGAAGGCGCGCCGCGCTCGATGGGACTTCGAGGAGGAGTCGCCGCTGCGTGACGCCCGTGGGTTCGACCTCTCCCGCAGCGTCGCCGACCCGTCCCAGCTCACGGACGAAGACCTCGGTTTGGCCAACGTGATCCTCACCAACGGGGCGCGGTTGTACGTCGACCACGCCCACCCGGAGTACTCCACCCCCGAGGTCACCGGCCCGCTCGACGTAGTGCGGTGGGACAAGGCCGGGGAGCTGGTCATGTTGGACGCGGCGCGTCGGGCCAGTGCGGTCCCGGGAACCGCCCCGATCGTGCTCTACAAGAACAACACCGACAACAAGGGTGCGTCCTACGGCGCCCACGAGAACTATCTGATGAGCCGGTCGACGCCGTTCGGCGACATCGTCCGTCACCTCACGCCGTTTTTCGTCAGCCGACAGGTGGTGGCCGGTGCAGGTCGGGTCGGCCTCGGCCAGGAAGGTCGGGAGCACGGGTTCCAGATCAGCCAGCGCGCGGACTTCTTCGAGGTCGAGGTCGGCCTTGAGACCACTCTCAAGCGGCCGATCATCAACACCCGTGACGAGCCGCATGCCGACCCGGAGGTCTACCGCCGACTGCACGTCATCATCGGTGACGCCAATCTCGCCGAGATCTCGACCTACCTCAAGGTGGGCACGACTGCGCTGGTGCTGGCGATGATCGAGGACGGCTTCATCTCCCGTGACCTCGACGTCGAGGGGCCAGTCGCGAGCCTGCGTGCCGTCTCCCACGACCCGGCCCTGCGGCACGTGCTGACGCTGAACGACGGGCGTCGGCTGACCGCCGTACAGCTGCAGATGGAGTACCTCGAGCTGGCCCGCAAGTACGTCGAGGACCGCTACGGCGTCGACGTGGACGCCGAGACGGTGGACGTGCTCGAACGCTGGGAGTCCGTGCTCGATCGGCTTGAACGAGACCCGATGCTGTGCGCGGGGGAGTTGGATTGGGTGGCCAAGTATCGGCTGCTGCAGCAGTACCGCGATCGCGACGGACTGGGCTGGGACGACGCCAAGTTGCAGCTGATCGACCTGCAGTACTCCGACATCCGGCCCGACCGAGGCCTCTACCACCGACTGGCGCAGACGGGCCGCATCACTAGGCTGCTCGATGACGGTTCGGTCGAGCAGGCGATGCACGACCCGCCGACCGACACTCGGGCGTACTTCCGCGGTCGTTGCCTGGAGAAGTATCCCGACCAGATCGCCGCCGCCTCCTGGGACTCGGTGATCCTCGACCTGAGCGGTCGAGATTCGCTCCAACGGATTCCCACCGCCGAGCCCTTGCGCGGCACGAAGGCGCACGTTGGCGGGCTGTTGGACCGCTGCGCCACGGCCGAAGAGCTCTTCGCGGCGTTGACCCGCGGACCTGGCCGACCGGGATAGGGTCGGGGTATGGCACAAGAGCAGAAGCAGCCGCGCCGGTCAGGGTCGGCTGACGAGGCCACCCAGGTGGCGCCGGAGTCCGACGTTGCCGAGCGCAAGGAAGCCATCGACGAGGACGTCGACGCCATCCTCGACGAGATCGATGAGGTCTTGGAGTCCAACGCGGAGGACTTCGTGAAGTCGTTCATCCAGAAGGGCGGCGAGTAGTGGTCGACGCGCCGCGCCTGCCGGCGGCGTACCTCGCTCCAGGCACCTCCTCCTTCGCGGACTTCCTCGCTGGCCAGGCCCCCGACCTGCTGCCCTCGCACCGTGGTCTCGGCGGGGCCAGCAACGCGGGCGAGCTCGCACCTCACGGCACCACGATCGTGGCCGCGGCCTTCGACGGCGGCGTGGTGATGGCCGGGGACCGTCGCGCCACGATGGGCAACATCATCGCCCAGCGCGACATCGAGAAGGTGTTCCCCGCCGACGAGTACTCCGCGGTCGGGATCGCCGGCACCGCTGGACTCGCCGTCGAGCTGGTCCGGCTCTTTCAGACCGAGCTGGAGCACTACGAGAAGATCGAGGGGACCACGCTCTCGCTCGACGGGAAGGCCAACCGCCTGGCCGCCCTGATCCGTGGGAATCTCGGGATGGCGATGCAGGGGCTGGCCGTCGTACCCCTCTTCGCGGGCTTCGACCTCGAGGTCGGGCAGGGCAGGATCTTCTCCTACGACGTCACGGGTGGCCGCTACGAGGAGACCGCGTTCCACTCCGTGGGCTCGGGCTCGTTGTTCGCCCGCGGCTCCCTCAAGAAGCTCTACCGCGAAGGGCTGAGCGCCGAGGAGTGTGTGACGGCGACGGTGCAGGCGCTGTACGACGCCGCCGACGACGACTCGGCGACCGGCGGGCCCGACCTGACGCGACGGATCTTCCCGGTCGTCCACGTGATCACCGGCGCCGGCGGCCGCAGACTCCCAGACGGCGAGGTGGCCGAGATCGCCGACCGGGTGATCGCCGGCCGAATGAGCCGCCCCGACGGCCCCGCCGCGGCGCTGACCTGAGATGAGGAGGACCCGCTAATGAGCATGCCCTTCTACGTCTCGCCCGAGCAGCTGATGAAGGATCGGGCCGACTTCGCGCGCAAAGGCATCGCGCGCGGACGGTCCGTGGTCGTCGTGCAGTACGCCGACGGCGTGCTGTTCGTCTCCGAGAACCCCTCGCAGGCCCTCCACAAGGTCTCCGAGATCTACGACCGGATCGCCTTCGCCGCGGTCGGCCGCTACAACGAGTTCGAGAACCTGCGGATCGCGGGAGTCCGGCTGGCCGACATACGTGGCTACTCCTACGACCGCCGCGACGTCACCGGTCGCGGACTTGCCAACGCCTACGCCCAGACCCTGGGCACGATCTTCTCCAGCGGTGGCGAGAAGCCCTACGAGGTCGAGTTGTTCGTCGCCGAGGTCGGTGACGCTCCTGCCGACGACCAGATCTACCGACTCACCTACGACGGTCAGGTGGCCGACGAGCACGGCTACGCCGTCATGGGTGGGACCACGGAGCGCGTCGTGGAGTATCTCCGCGACCACTACACCGAGGGCGCCCCTCTGGCCGAGGCGCTGCGCGACGCCGTCGCCGCACTCGGATGCTCCGACGGCGGCGGTGAGCGAGTGATCCCGGCCGGGCACCTCGAGGTGGCCGTCTTGGATCGCACTCGAACCCAGGCTCGCAAGTTCGTCCGGATCCTGGGGCCTCGTCTGGTTGAGCTGCTCGGGGAACGAGGTCCCGAGACCCCTGCTGAGTCGGATCCAGATGCGGTTTGGGCCCAAACGGCAACCACCGAGGATGAAGCCGAGGACCGGGAGGACACCGACCACGGTCAATCCTCCGACAACACCGCTGGGTGAGAGCGCTGCGGTTTGGGCCCAAACGGCAGTGAGACAGCCGCGATCGATGCCGTTTGGGCCCTAAACAGAGGGGGGCGGGCACGGATGGCCCACTTCCCATACACCAGGCCCCGAATCGTCGGGCTATCCACAGCGGAGGCCTGGTAGGCCCCCGCTGGCGAGGATCCGACGACACTCTTGAAGGCATGGCACGTGACTCCAACCCCGCCCAGTGGCGAGCCCGGCAGATGAAGGGCCCTGATGCTCCAATCCGCGGCCAGGTCCGCCTGGTCGACCACCGACGAGTGAGTCACGGGCTCTATCGACGAAGACGAGAAGGGCTCAACGAGGATGAGGAGTTTAGGCGGGACCTCGAGGCATATCTCTTGTTGTTGCCACAAGGAGCGGTGTTCACCCATGTGACGGCGGCACGCCTGCTGGGTTGGCGACTACCGCAGCTACCAGAACAGGTTCCGGTGTTCATGGCGGTGAGGGGCGATGGGTTTCATAGCCGACGGCCGGGTCTGCTCTGTTCGCGGCTGACTCACGGGGCAAAGCCAGGTAACGCGCAGGGTCTTCCAGTCGATTCTGCCCCGGAGATTCTGCTGCGCTGCGCGAGAGAACTTGGCACGCTGGATCTGCTGATCATGGTCGACTCGGCTCTACGACTCGGACACCTCAAGCCTCGGGAATTGGAGGAGTTGTTGGCGACTTCGCGGCCCGGCGTGCGAGCGCTCCGCAAGGCGTACGCGTTGGCGGACCGCCGCTCCGAGTCAGCTGGAGAAACCCTGCTTCGTGCCTTCCACCAGGTCCTCGGCATTGAGGTGGAACCGCAGAAGAAGCTCTACAACCGCGCTGGACAACTGGTAGGTCGGGCCGACCTACTCATCCGCGGTACACCCTTCGTACAGGAGTACGACGGGGCAGTTCACAGATCCAGCGGTCAGCACGTCGTCGACCTGAGAAGGGAGAGGAGTTGGGCGGGCACCAAGTACCAGCGCAACGGCTACGCTCTCGATGATTTGCTGAACCATGCTGCGACAGTGATGCATGAGTTGGATCGCCTGTTGGGCCGTCCGCATGATCGCCGATGCTTGGAGCGGTGGCGTGCCCTGGTAGAGGAATCGTTGTACTCCAAGACTGGTCGCGCGCGGGTTGTGAATCGCTGGCGGCGCCAGTGGGACCCCAGCGTTTGGACGCAAACGGCATGATCTCGGCCGAAATTGCTGCGGTTTGGGCCCAAACCGCAGGCCAGAAGACCGGGCAGCAACCCGTGAGCCGCCTAGGCTGAGGGTATGGACCGGCGGATCTTCGGGATCGAGAACGAGTACGGCGTCACGTGCACGTTCCGAGGACAGCGTCGGCTGAGCCCGGACGAGGTGGCTCGGTACCTGTTCCGGAAGGTGGTCTCCTGGGGACGCAGCTCGAATGTCTTCCTTCGCAACGGGGCCCGGCTCTACCTGGATGTGGGCAGCCACCCGGAGTACGCCACTCCGGAGTGTGATGACGTGATCGAGTTGGTGACCCACGACAAGGCCGGCGAGCGGATCCTGGAGGGACTGCTGGTCGATGCCGAGCAGAGGCTGCATGACGAAGGCATCTCAGGCGAGGTGTACCTGTTCAAGAACAACACCGACTCGGCCGGCAACTCCTACGGCTGTCATGAGAACTACCTGGTCAGCAGGGCAGGGGAGTTCGGCAGACTCGCGGATGTACTGATCCCGTTCCTGGTGACTCGGCAGGTCATGGTCGGCGCTGGGAAGGTCACCCAGACGCCGCGCGGGGCGTCGTACGCCGTATCGCAGAGGGCCGAACATATCTGGGAGGGCGTATCAAGCGCGACGACAAGAAGTCGTCCGATCATCAACACTCGAGACGAGCCGCACGCTGACGCCGAGAAGTACCGCCGTCTGCACGTGATCGTCGGTGATTCGAACATGAGTGAGACCACCACCATGTTGAAGGTGGCCAGCTGCGACCTGGTGCTGAGGATGATCGAGGAGGGGGTCGTCATGCGGGACCTCTCCTTGGAGAACCCGATCCGGGCGATCCGAGAGATCGCTCATGACGTGACCGGGCGTCGCCTGGTGCGCTTGGTGAACGGTCGGGAGGCCAGCGCATTGACCATCCAGCAGGAGTACCTCGCCAAGGCACACGACTTCGTGGACCGTCGGGGAGTCAGCACGCCGGTCATCGAACGGGCGCTGGACCTGTGGGAACGGTCGCTCAAGGCGGTCGAGAGCGACGACTGGGGTCTGGTTGATCGCGAGATCGACTGGGTGATCAAGTGGAAGTTGATCGACCGCTACCGCGCCAAGCACAATCTGCCGCTGGCGCATCCGCGAGTCGCTCAACTCGATCTTGCCTACCATGACATCCATCGCGATCGTGGCCTCTACTATCTGCTCGACAAGCGTGGCGCGGTGGCTCGGCTGGTCAACGACTTGAAGGTCTTCGAGGCCAAATCGGTGCCCCCGCAGACCACCCGGGCTCGGCTTCGCGGCGACTTCATCCGCAAGGCCCAGGAGCGGCGCCGCGACTTCACGGTCGACTGGGTGCATCTGAAGCTCAATGATCAAGCGCAGCGCACCGTTCTGTGCAAAGACCCATTCCGGGCGACGGACGAGCGTGTGCAGCGGTTGATCGACGGGATGTAGGGGCTGCCCGGGGACAGTCGGTACCGCCCGGGTCATGTCGTTTGGGCCCAAACCGCAACGCCAGCCCCGAGCCGAAGCCCCCAACCCGGTGAGCCCAGGGACGTGGGGCTAGGGGCCCCGGGTAGGGTGACCGGGCCAACCTGACGCCTGATCCGGAAGTGACGCCTGATGCCTCGACCCACCGTACGACTCGTCGCGACACTGCTGGCTGCGGGGCTGATCGCCACGCTGTCGGCCTGCGGTGGTGACAAGGCGAAGGATCCCGACCCGAGCAGCTCGACATCGGCCTCGGAGTCGGAGTCCGCGACTGCGGCGCCGATGAAGGACGGCACGGTGAAGGGGATCACGGTCAAGGGCAAGCAGGGGGAGACGCCCAAGATCACCTGGGCGAAGGAGGGTGTGACGGCCACCGATCCGGTGCGCCAGGTGCTGACCAAGGGCGACGGGGAGACGGTCCAGAAGGACGACAAGGTCTTCGTCCAGCTCTGGGTCGGCAACGGCACCAAGAAGAAGGAGGCCTACTCCAGCTACACCGGGGCGCCTCAACTGGTCACCGCGAGCAGCACCCAGACGCTGGCTGTCCTTGCCGACGCGATCACCGACCAACCGGTGGGGTCGCGGCTGCTGGTCGCCCAGTCGGTGAGTGGGGCGTTCGGTGAGTCCGGCCAGTCCGACATCGGCTTGAAGCCGGACGACACGGCCGTCCTGGTCATCGACATCACCGGGAAGCTACTGGACGGCCCGAAGGGCGCGAAGCAGGATCCGGCGGCGTGGGCGCCGAAGGTGGAGGCTTCCGGCGACATCCCGACCGGGCTCGACTTCTCCGACACGCCCAAGCCCAGTGGCGACTTCGAGATCACCACCTTGATCAAGGGGAAGGGGCCGAAGCTGCAGAAGGGTGACCACGCCTACGTCAACTACCTGGGTCAGGTGTACGACGGCAAGGAGCCGTTCGACCAGTCCTACAACCGGGGCACGCCGTTCGACTTCGACCTCGGCGGCGGGTCGGTCATCAAGGGTTGGGACCAGGGTCTGGTCGGCGTGACGGTGGGCAGCAGGGTGATCTTGCAGGTGCCACCGGACTGGGGCTACGGCAAGAAGGGCAACGGCAGCGCGGGCATCGCCGGCACCGACACGCTCTACTTCGTCGTCGACGTCCTGGGCGCCAGCTAGCCACAGCGAGGCACGAGCCGATGGCCCCGGTCCGCAAGAGCGAGCGGCTGCTCAACCTGCTCATCATGCTGCTGGTCCAGCGGCGGTATGTCAGCAAGGACCGGATCCGCGAGATCCTCTACCCGGGCCAGAGCCGGGACGCGTTCGAGAAGATGTTCGAGCGTGACAAGGAGGAGTTGCGCAGTCTCGGGGTGCCGATCGAGGTCGGCAGCCTGGACACCTACTTCGAGGACGAGCTGGGTTACCGGATTCGGCCCGACCAGTTCGGCTTGCCGGAGGTGAGCCTGACCGCCGACGAGGCCTCCCTGCTCGGTCTGGCCGCGAAGGTGTGGGAGCACGCCCGCCTGGCCGAGGTGACCACCGATGCGGTGCGCAAGCTCACGGCGGCGGGGGTGGCGGTCGACGTCGCCGCCTTGGAGGTGGTGCAGCCTCGGCTGGCGGCCGACGAGCCGGCCTTCGACGTCTTCTGGGAGGCCACCCACACCCGCACGCCGGTGGAGTTCGACTACGGGCGGGCCGCCCAGCGCCCGGCGACCCGTCACCTCCAGCCCTGGGGCGTGGTGCGCTACGCCGGCCATTGGTACGTCGTCGGGCTGGACACCGATCGCGGCGCGGAGCGGGTCTTCCGGCTCTCCCGGGTGCAGGGCGCACCACGCCTGGCCGGAGCACCCGGCTCCTTCGAGGTCCCGGCGGACACCGACGTGCGCGGGGTGGCTCGGCGGTTGGCTCCGGAGGCTCCCGCCGAGCCGGCGACCGTTCTGGTGCGCTCGGGCAGTGGGCACAGCCTGCGCCGGAAGGCGACTCGGATCGAGCAGGGCATCGCGGGTCCGGATGACGACACCTGGGATCGACTCACGATCGACCAGGGGGACGTCGCCGACGAGGTT
The DNA here is from genome assembly GCF_047602075.1 of Nocardioides sp. Classification (GTDB taxonomy): domain Bacteria; phylum Actinomycetota; class Actinomycetes; order Propionibacteriales; family Nocardioidaceae; genus Nocardioides. The sequence continues at coordinate 812,024 of NZ_JASGIF010000001.1, read as the reverse complement.
CTCGCACACGGCACCGACGCCTATGTGGAGGGGCCGCAGTTGCTGCGGCAGACCGTCGTACGTCGCCTGCGCGCGGTCGTGGAGGCACCATGACGCCCACCGCGATGCCCGGAGGCGCGAAGGAGCAGGTGGCCCGGCTGCTCGCGCTGGTGCCCTACCTGCACAGCCGGGGCCAGGTGCACCTGGACGAGGCGAGCGCGGATCTCGGCGTCTCCCCGGAGCAACTGCTGCGAGATCTCCGAGTGTTGCTCATGTGTGGCCTTCCCGGCGGCTACCCGGGTGACCTGATCGACGTGGACCTGGACGCCCTCGAGGCCCCTGAGGGAGACGGCGTCATCCGGATCTCCAACGCCGACTATCTCGCCCGCCCGCTGCGGCTGACGCCGACCGAGGCCAGCGCGCTGATTGTCGCGCTGCGGGCGTTGCGGGAGAGCTGCGAGGAGCAGACCCGGGAGGTGGTGGACCGGACCCTGGCGAAGCTCGAGGCGGCGGCCGCCCAGGGTGCAGGTGGTCAGAGTGTGGGGGCTCAGGTCCACGTGGGTGACCGGGTCGACGAGGTGGCCGGGCTGCGCACCCTGCTCCTTGACGCGGTGGGCCGACATCGACAGGTCGAGTTGCGCTACTTCGTGCCTAGCCGAGACGAGGTCTCGCACCGGCTGGTGGATCCGCATGCGGTGGTCTCGGCCAACGCCGTGGACTATCTGGAGGCGTGGTGCCACAGCGCCGAGGCACCGCGCGTGTTCCGGCTGGATCGGATCGAGGCGGCTGACGTGCTCGACACCGAGGTGACCACCCAGGCCGCTCCGCGTCGACCTCTGGCCGACGGACTCTTCCTGCAGGCCAGCGACGCGGCTCGAGCCGTGCTTCGACTGGACCCGCCCGCGAGGTGGGTCCTCGACTACTACCCGGTCGAGAAGGTGCGCCACCGCCGAGGTGGCGTGGTCGAGGTGACCATGCTGGTCGCCGATCGGCAGTGGCTGGAGCGGCTGCTGCGTCGGCTGATGCCACATGCGACCGTGCTCGAACCGGCCGAAATGGCCGAATCGCTACGCGCCACCGCCGCGGCCACCCTCGGCTTGTACGGTGAGGGCACGTAGGATGGGGATCGGCCCGGTTGCCGGGGCCGACACTGTCGAGGTGAGGAACACATGATCACACCACTCTTCGAGATGCCTGGTGGGTGGGAGCTCATCATCATCGTCCTCGTCGTCGTGCTGCTCTTCGGCGCCAAGAAGTTGCCCGAGCTGGCGCGTGGCAGCGGCCAGGCGTTGCGGATCTTCAAGGACGAGACGAAGGGCCTCACCTCGGGCGACGAGGCCAAGGATGCCGCTGACGTCACCGAGATGAAGGCTGAGCCGGAGCCCGAGCCGGAGCGCCGCAGCGACGGCACCTCCGCCTGATCCCTCTCCGCCTGATCTTTCTGGGCACCGTCTGATTGGGGCTCACCGTCATGTCGTTCTCCGGTGTGGTCCAGCTCTTCGCGGGCAAGCCGGTCCACCCGGTCGGGCCCGACGGCAAGATGGCGCTGTCGGACCATCTGCGCGAGTTGCGCGGACGGATCATGAAGTGCGCGCTGGTGCTCACCGTCGCCTTCATCATCGGCCTGGTCTTCTACGACCAGATCTTCGGCTTCATCATGGGGCCCTACAAGCACGCCCAGCAGCAGCTGCCCGGCGGGACCAACTCGGTCGCCACGGTCAACGGTCCCGGCGGCCCGTTCCTGCTCTACTTCAAGATCGCCGGACTCGCCGCGGTGGTCGGCACCAGCCCCTACTGGCTCTACCAGATCTGGGCCTTCATCCTGCCGGGCTTGCACCCCCACGAGCGTCGCTGGTCGCGGGTCTTCGCGGCCATCGCAGGTCCACTGTTCATCGTCGGTGTCATCATTGGCTACGTCACCTTGCCGAAGGGCCTCGAGGTGCTGATCGGGTTCACCCCTGACAGCCTCACCAACCTGGTCGAGTTCAGCGAGTATCTCTCCTTCCTGACCCGCACCCTGCTCGTCTTCGGGATCGCCTTCGAGATCCCGGTGTTCATCGTTCTGCTCAATCTCGCTGGAGTCGTCACCGCGAAGAAGCTCGCCGAGCATCGCGCCTGGATCATCATCGTCGTGTTCGTCTTCGCTGCGATCGCGACACCGTCGACCGACCCGTTCACCATGTGCTTCTTGGCCTTCCCGATGGTCGGGTTGTTCCTGGTGTCCGAGGTGATCGCCCGGTTCAACGACCGTCGGCGCAGGCGGGCACGCGAAGCGGCCGGCCTGTGACCGGACCGGCTCCGCTGGGCCCGGTCGACCCGTTCGACCTGCCGGAGTGGCTGGGCGAGCAGGCCGTCACCTGGCACCCGGAGGCAGGCATCACCGGCAGGCCGCTGGTCGCCGGAAGACTCGTCTCGGCGCAGGGGGAGGAGCAGCCCTGCGACCTGCTCGCCGTCGACGAGGCCTACCCCGGTCCGGTCGCGGACGATGCGGCACGCACGCTCGCCCACCAGGCGTGGCAGCACGGCCAGGTCCATCTCGCTGACCGTCGCGGGCGACTCACCCTGGCTGTTCCGGGCCGCGAGTTCACTGCCGATGCGGTGCTTGCCGCGCTGGCCCGGCTAGCGCTCGCGTTGGGCTCATCGCCGGCTCGGATGTCGGCGCTGCTCACCGTCGGACGCGACGGCAGCTCAGCGGCTAGTCTCGCCCCGTGACTCGCGAGATCGCGCTGCTGACCAACCCGACCGCCGGCCGAGGCCGCGCGGTCCGGGTGCGCGACGCGGCGCTGCCCCGGCTGCGCGCCGCTGGCTTCGTGGTGCGCAGCATCACCGGTCGCGATGCCGACGAGGCTCTGGACCTCGCTCGGGAGTGTGTCGCCGACGGCGTCGAAGCGCTGGTCGTGTGCGGTGGAGACGGCATCGTGCACCTCGGCGTCCAAGCGGTGACCGGCACCGCCACCCGCTTAGGTCTGTTGCCAGGCGGCTCTGGCAACGACGTGGCGCGCTACCTCGGCTTGCCGGTCGACCGGCCTTTGGTTGCCGCGGATCGGATCATTGCGGGACGCACCCGCACGCTGGACCTAGGTCGGAGCGGGACCCGCTATTTCGTGACCGTGCTGGCCGCTGGATTCGACGCCGTGGTGAACGAGCGGGCCAACAAGATGTCGTGGCCGCGAGGCCAGATGCGCTACAACATCGCGACCGTCGCCGAGCTGCGGACCTTCAAGCCGCTGTCCTACACGTTGGAGCTCGACGGGCAGCAGCGCGAGTTGGAGGCAATGCTGGTCGCGGTCGGCAACGGGCCGTCCTTCGGAGGCGGCCTGCGGATCGCCGAGGGCGCCCTGCTCGATGATGGTCTCTTGGATGTGGTGATCTTCAAGCCGGTGGGCCGGCTGGAGCTGGTCCGCACCTATCCGAAGCTGTTCAAGGGCACCCACACCCGTCACCCGCAGTACGAACACCACCGCGTGCGCTCGGTCACGATCGCAGCCCCGGGCGTGGTGTCCTATGCCGACGGCGAGCGCTTCGGCGAGCTGCCGCTCACCGTGGAGTGCGCTCCGGGAGCTCTGACGGTCCTCGGATGACCGACCACGCACATTCCGTCCTCGGCGAGTTCGCCGAGCGCTACCCGTTCCCGCTCGACCCGTTCCAGGTCGAGGCATGCCGCGCGATCGAGGATGGCCGTGGCGTCCTGGTGGCCGCACCGACCGGCTCGGGCAAGACCGTGGTCGGCGAGTTCGCCGTACACGTCGCCTTGAGCACCGGGCGCAAGTGCTTCTACACCACCCCGATCAAGGCGCTGTCCAACCAGAAGTACGCCGACCTGGTCGCCGCCTACGGTCCGGACCAGGTCGGCCTGTTGACCGGCGACAACACCGTCAACGGCGAGGCCCCGGTGGTCGTGATGACGACCGAAGTGCTGCGCAACATGCTCTACGCCGGCTCCCGGACGCTGCTCGGTCTCGGCTATGTCGTGATGGACGAGGTGCACTATCTGGCCGATCGGATGCGCGGAGCCGTCTGGGAGGAGGTGATCATCCACCTCCCCGAGTCGGTGACCTTGGTCTCGCTGTCCGCGACGGTCTCCAACGCGGAGGAGTTCGGCGCCTGGCTCGAGACCGTGCGCGGGGACACCACGACCATCGTGGAGGAGCGCCGGCCGGTCCCGTTGTTCCAGCAGGTGATGGTCGGCCGCAGGCTGATGGACTTGTTCGCCTCCTCCGACGTCGACGCTGCGGCCGGCTTCGTGCGGGAGGGTGCGCCGGTCAACGACCAGCTCCTCCGGGTGGCTCGCGATGACTGGGCCAGCAGCCGGCTGATGCGCGATCGCAGGTCGGCTCGCAAGGGCCGACCGGGCTCGTCGAAGAACCCACGCAGCATCGGCAACGGGCGTCGCGTGTGGATCCCGAGCCGGACCGACGTGATCGATCGGCTCGATCGCGCCGGGCTGCTGCCTGCGATCGTGTTCATCTTCAGTCGGGCCGGGTGTGACGCCGCGGTGCGCCAGTGCTTGCAGGCGAACATCCGGCTGACGACCGCCGACGAGCGGGACACCATCTTCGCCTACGTAGAGGACGAGTGCCGTCACCTACCCGACGCGGACCTCAACGCCCTGGGCTACGCCGACTTCCTCGACGGGCTGACTCGTGGCGTGGCGGCCCACCACGCGGGCCTGCTGCCCACGTTCAAGCAGGTGGTGGAGGGCCTGTTCGTGCAGGGCCTGGTCAAGGTCGTCTTCGCCACCGAGACGCTCGCCCTCGGCATCAACATGCCGGCCCGCACCGTCGTGCTGGAGAAGTTGACGAAGTTCAACGGTGAGACACACGCCGACATCACACCGGGGGAGTACACCCAGCTCACCGGCCGGGCCGGCCGACGCGGCCTCGACGTCGAGGGGCATGCGGTCGTGCTGTGGCAGCCGGGCATGGATCCGCGGGAGCTGGCCGGGTTGGCGTCCACCCGGACCTATCCGTTGCGGTCGTCCTTCCGGCCGTCGTACAACATGGCGGTCAACCTGGTGCACCAGTTCGGCCGGCGCCGCTCCCGCGAGCTGCTCGAGACCTCCTTCGCGCAGTTCCAGGCCGACCGAGCCGTGGTCGGCCTGGCCCGCCAGGTGCACCAGGCGGAGGAGGCGCTTGCCGGCTACGCCGAGGCGGCGCAGTGCGAGCGCGGCGACTTCACGGAGTACGCCGCGCTCCGGCGGCAGATCTCCGAGGCGGAGAAGGGCGCCGCGAAGGCACGCCGAGCCGACCGCAGGGCGGAGGCGCGGGAGTCGTTGGCTGCCCTGCGTCGAGGTGACGTGATCATGGTCCCGGTCGGCAAGTTCCGCGGCTGGGCCGTCGTCTTGGACCCGGGCTCGGAGGGCGAGGAGCCGCGTCCGCAGGTGCTCACGGCTCAGCGCCAGGCGCGGCGGCTGGCACCGATGGACTTTCCGACCCCGGTCGCCGCGGTGGCACGGCTGCGGATCCCGAAGCATTTCAACGCCCGCAGCCCCCAGTCACGACGAGACCTCGCCTCGGCCTTGCGCGAGCGCACCCGGCACCTCGACGACGCGCCGACGACACGGTCTGCTCGCCGAGATCAGCCGGCCGACGCGGCGACCGCGGCGCGAGTGGCTGATCTGCGTGCCGAGCTGAAGGCGCATCCCTGCCACCACTGCCCCGACCGCGAGGATCATGCACGGTGGGCGGAGCGGTGGATCAAGCTGCAGCGCGACACGGGCACCTTGCAGCGTCGGATCGAGCAGCGGACCAACACGGTCGCTCGCACCTTCGACCGCGTCTGCGACGTGCTCACCGTGCTCGGCTATCTGGACGGCGATGTGGTCACCGACCGCGGGCGACCGCTGATGCGGCTGTACGGCGAGCTCGACCTACTCGCCGCGGAGGCGCTGCGACGGGGCCAATGGGAGGACCTGGACGCGGCCGAGCTCGCAGCGGTGTTGTCGGCGTTGGTGTTCGAGTCGCGCCGCAGCGAAGACACCACCCCGCGGATCCCGGGCGGTCAGATCGGGGACCGGCTCACCGCGCTGAGGCGGGAGTGGCGCGAGCTGGCGGACCTCGAGCGCGACCACCGGCTCGACTTCCTCTCCGAGCCCGACCCGGGGTTCGCCTGGGCGGCCTGGCGGTGGGCGTCCGGGGACGACCTGGACAGGGTGCTGGACGGCGCCGACCTGGCCCCTGGAGACTTCGTGCGCTGGGTCAAGCAGGTGATCGACCTGGCCGGCCAGGTGGCCGATGCTGCGGGCGACAGTCCCGTGCGCCACGTCGCGCGGGAGGCCGTGCGGGCGATGCGTCGCGGGGTTGTGGCCTACTCCTCGCTGAACGACTGACTCATCAAGTGAACCTTCGGCAGCGAGGAGTAGGCCACCGTCCCCCACGTCTCGATGAGCGAACGCTAGGGCGCTGCGGCAGGGCGCGGCAAGGGCTCTGGTCGGGTAGTTCGCGCTGGGTCAGGCAAGTTCTGTCAGGGCAGTGAGCAACCGCACCACGGGCCCCTCGAGCCCCCATCGCTCCGTGACCTCGCGAGCCAGCTCCGGATCGGGTGGCGCGAGTGGCAGCCGTGCGTCGTAGTCGCCGAGGTCCAGGTCACGAGCGACCGCGACCACCTGTGGTGCCACGTCGAGGTAGGCGGCTGCCGTCTCGATCTTGGCGCGCAGTCCGGGCGTCATCTCGGCCTCCGGGTCGGTTGCCGCGGCGCGGATCCCGGCCAGGTCGTCGAACTTGCGGAGCAGGGAGGCGGCCGTCTTCTCACCGATCCCGGCAACTCCGGGCAACCCGTCCGAGCTGTCACCACGCAGGGTCGCCAGATCGGCGTACTGGCGGGCGTGCACGCCGTACTTCTCGCGCACCACGGCGTCGGTGATCTGCTCGTGGCGGCTGACGCCCCGGGCGATGTAGAGCACGCGCACGGCCAGATCGTCGTCGACAAGCTGGAAGAGATCCCGATCGCCGGTCACCACATCCACCGGCATCCCGGCTCCGGTGGCCACGGTGCCGATCACGTCGTCGGCCTCGTAGCCGTCCGCGCCGACGATGGTGATGCCGAGCGCGGTCAGCATCTCCACGATGACGGGGATCTGGACCTCCAGCGGATCCGGCACCTCTTCCACGTCGGGCGCGGCGCCGGGCACGACGTATTCGACGCGGTGGGCCTTGTACGACGGGATCAGCTCGACCCGCCAGGCGGGACGCCAGTCGTTGTCCCAGGCACAGATCAAGTGGGTCGGCCGATAGTCAGAGACCATCCGGGCGATGAAGTCGAGGAGCCCGCGGACGGCATTGACCGGCGTGCCGTCGGGAGCACGGAAGCTGTCGGGGACACCGTAGAAGGCCCGGAAGTACATCGAGGCGGTGTCGAGCACCATCAGACGGGGGGACGGAGACTCCATCCCGGCATCCTCGCACTCCACTAGGGTGTGGGCGTGGAAGAGACCGATCGGCAGATCGTCAGCCTGCTTGCTGCCGACGGCCGGATGTCGTTCACCGACCTGGGCCGGGCCACCGGGTTGTCGACGTCCGCCGTGCACCAGCGGGTCAAGCGCCTGGAGCAGCGCGGCCTGATCAACGGCTATACCGCCCGGATCAACCACGAGCAGCTCGGCCGGCCGCTGACCGCGTTCGTCTCGATCACGCCGATCGACCCCTCCGAACCCGACGACTACCCGGACCGCCTCCGCGGGATCACCGAGATCGAGTCCTGCTGGTCGGTGGCGGGCGAGGAGTCCTACATCCTCAAGGTCCGAGTGCCGACTCCGGCCGCGTTGGAGGACCTGCTCGCTCGGATTCGCGCCAACGCCAACGTGTCGACCCGGACCACGATCGTGCTGTCCACACCGTTCGAGAACCGGCCGTTGGACTGACCCGAGCCAGCCGCGGGCTCAGTGTGCCTGGAGCGCGGCGGTGCGTCGGGAGGCCTCGGCGACCTCGGCAGCCTTGAGGGCGCTCTCGTCGATGCGGCCGTGCTCGGACCACCACGCCTGGCCGGCTTCGGGCAGGGTGTGGATCGGGTCGTAGTACTCGTAGCTGCGGGTGAGCGCACCCTCGTCCTCGGCCTCGATCGAGGTGCGGTAGTTCTTGGTCCAGTAGGAGATCCCGCGCTCGGTGTCGTAGGACTCGAGCTGGTGCACCCAGCGCTTCCCCACGAACGGGACGTCGCAGACGATGCGCGGGGTGGCGAAGCCGGGCAGGTAGCCCATCATCTGGTGCTGCAGGCGCTGCGCCTCGCCCACCGAGACCCGCCAGTGCTCGGAGTAGGGGATCATGTCGCACATGTAGAAGTAGTAGGGCATGATCCCCGCGCCGTCGAGCAGCGCGAAGCACAGGTCGAGCAGGTCGTGCGCGTCCGCGTTGACGCCGTTCATCAGCACGCCCTGGTTGCGGACGTCGCGGATGCCGGTGTCGAGCATCGCGCGGGTGGCCTTCGCCACCAGCGGGGTCACCGAGTTGGCGTGGTTGACGTGGGTGTGGATCGCGATCGATGCGCCGCGCTCTCGCGCGATGTCGGCAACTCGGCCCATGCCGTCCACCACGTCGGCTTGCAGCCAGTGCTGCGGCAGCGCCATCAGGGCCTTGGTCGCCAGCCGGATGTCGCGGATGTTCTCGATCTCCAGCAGATCGGTGAGGAACGCCTCGAGGCGCGGCCAGGGCATGTTCGCCACGTCGCCGCCGGAGACTACGACGTCGCGGACCTGGGGGGTCTCGCGCAGGTAGTCCAGCATCGCGCCGAGTCGGTCGACCGGCTTGCCGACGAACTTGAGCTTGTCGATGGTCGGGGTGGAGTTGCCGACCAGGTCCATCCGGGTGCAGTGGCCGCAGTACTGCGGGCAGGTCGGCAGCAGCTCGGCCAGCACCTTGGTCGGGTAGCGGTGGGTCAGCCCCTCGGCCACCCACATGTCGTGCTCGTGCAGCGAGTCGCGGGTTGCCTGCGGGTGCGAGGGCCAGTCCGTGCGCCGGTCGGAGAAGACGGGGATCATGTAGCGGCGCACCGGGTCGGCGTAGAACGCCTCGGTGAGCGAGCCCGGCCCGGCCGGCGTGACGTCCGGGGCCATCGTGTTCATCATCTGCGGCGGGACCAGCATCGACATGGTGGCCCGCTCCGCCTGGTCGCGCTCCAGGTCGGCGTAGAACCGCTCGTCGACGAGGTCGCCCATCAGCTCGCGGAGCTGCTTGACGTTCTTGATGCAGTGGGAGCGCTGCCACTGCACCGACTCCCAGTCGGCAGAGGTGACCTCCCGCCAACCCGGGAACCGGGTCCAGTCGGGCTCGACGAGCTCGGTCCGGGCGTAGGCGTAGGGCTGTAGACGGTCGGTGTTCGACATGACGGTCATGGCTGCTCCAGCTCGATTGTGTGAGATAGGCCGCACGTGGGAAAGTAGGCGGAGAACGTCCGGCCAGTCTATTACAACGCCGTAGAATTTGCGGCATCGAGCCGCCTAGATGGAGAACGTATCGGCCATGTCCGCAAGTGTGAGCGATCCCACAGGTCTGCACCGAGTCCTGGACGACCGAGTCGTGCTGCCTCAGGCGGCGGCCCGGCTCGATGCCCGTCGCGAGCTGTGGCCCGACGAGGTCCGCGTCCGAGTCGAGAAGCTGAACCTCGACGCGGCGTCGTACCGCCAGCTCGAGGGCAAGCACGCCGCGCCCGGCGGGACCGTCGACGGTGACGCCGTGCGCGCCGAGGTCCTCGACATCGTGGCGACGCGCGGCAAGATGCAGAACCCGGTCACCGGGTCCGGCGGGATGCTGGTCGGCACTGTCGAGGCCGTCGGCGAAGAGTCGCCGCTGGGCTTACAGGTGGGAGATCGGGTCGCCACCCTGGTGTCGCTCTCGTTGACCCCGCTGGTGATCGAGGACGGCCTGCGCGATTGGGATGGCCTGGCCGAGCAGGTGCCCTGCGACGGCTACGCCGTGCTTTTCGGCCGATCGATCGCGGCGGTCATCCCCGAAGACCTCGACCCGGATCTCTCCCTGTCGGTGATGGATGTCTGCGGGGCGCCCGCGCTGACCGCTCGGGTGGTCGGGGAGTACGCCGCCCGCGGCGGCGAGGTGACCGCCGCCGTGGTGGGCGGCGCCGGCAAGTCGGGTTCGCTGAGCCTGGCCGCCGCCCGGGCCGCGGGAGCGACGCGCACCATCGGAGTCGTGCCGCACGAGCGTGAGGCGGCTCTCTTGCGCGAGGCGGGCATCGCCGACGAGGTCGTGCTGGCCGATGCGCGCGACCCGATCGCGCTGCGAGACGCCGTCGTCGCTGCCGGCGGACCCGCCCAGGTGACCGTGGTCTGCGTCGACGTGCCGGGCTGCGAGGGCGGCGCCATCTTGGCGACCGCCGAGCGCGGCACCGTGATCTTCTTCTCGATGGCCACCTCCTTCTCGGCCGCCGCTCTGGGCGCGGAGGGGCTTGCCGCCGACGTGACCATGCTGGTCGGGAACGGCTATGCGCCGGGCCACGCGGCGTACGCCTTGGATCTGCTCCGCTCGGTTCCTGGTGTGCGTAGCCTGTTCGAGCGTCGGCTGGCTTCCCATCAGGGCCCGGCAGGAGGTGCCAACTGATGGCGAAGAGTCGCGGCAAGCTCGATCTCGACCCGAAGACCGTCAAGCAGGCACGTCAGCTGGCCCGCAAGGTCGGCAAGCCGATCGTCCGGCTGGCGCAGCAGCACACCACTGTCTCCGTGGAGCGGGCGACCCTGCGCCTCGCGGGTCTGTCGGGTGCCGACGACGAGGGCACCCCCTGGGTGAACCGCCTCGTCGACGCGGTCCGGGCCGATGTCGGTCTGGAGGGTGGCGTCGCGGTGCCGGTGTGGGATGCCCTGCGCAGGACCGAGGCGACGGATCTTCACCAACTCGCTGCCCGCGCAGCTGCCGGTGAGGTCCGCTTCGAGATTCCGGAGGGACAAGCGGGCAAGCGGGCCAGGAGTGAGTCGCGCAAGGCGGTGCACGCCGGCATCCGCCGCATCGACAGCCGGCGCCGGGAGCGGCAGCGGCTGATCCACCGTCTCGGCGACGCGCCCCGTCAGCCCTGGATCTACCTCATCGTCGCCACCGGCGACATCTACGAGGACATCCCGCAGGCTCAGGCGGCCGCTCGGGCGGGGGCGGACATCATCGCGGTGATCCGCTCGACCGGGCAGTCGCTGCTCGACTTCGTGCCCGAGGGCGCGACTCGGGAGGGCTTCGCCGGGACCTACGCGACCCAAGAGAACTTCCGCCTGATGCGGGCGGCTCTGGACGAGACGAGCAAGGAGCTGGGCCGCTACGTGCGGCTCACCAACTACGCCTCCGGGCTGTGCATGCCCGAGATCGCGGCGCTGGCTGGCCTCGAGCGGCTGGACATGATGCTGAACGACTCGATGTACGGCATCCTCTTCCGCGACATCAACCCGATCCGCACCTTCGTGGACCAGCGGTTCAGCCGTCAGGTCCATGCCCGGGCCGGCATCATCATCAACACCGGCGAGGACAACTACCTGACCACTGCCGACGCGGTCGAGGCCGCTCACACGGTCACCACCAGCCAGTTGCTCAACGAGTACTTCGGCAAGGAAGCCGGCCTGGAGGACTGGCAGCTAGGCCTGGGACATGCGTTCGAGATCAACCCCGACCGACCGGAGTCCTTCCGCCTCGAGCTCGCCCACGCCCTGTTGGCCCGCGAGCTCTTCCCCGACGCTCCACTGAAGTGGATGCCGCCCACCCGGCACATGACCGGCGACGTCTTCCGCGGCTACCTGCTCGACGGGTTCTTCAACCTGGTCGGGGCGCTCACCGGACAGGGCATCCTCCTGGTCGGGATGATGACCGAGGCGGTCGTCACGCCGTGGCTGTCCGACCGAGACCTGGCCCTCCAGAACGTCCGCTACGTGATGAACGCAGCCGGCAACCTGCACGAGGACTTCCAGCCCGCGAAGGACGGCTTCATCGAGCGTCGCGCTCGCGAGGTGCTGGCCGAGACCATCGAGCTGCTCGGCGACATCGCCCAGGACACCGACGACGCCGGCGACCCGCCGCTGCTGGCCGCCATCGCGGACGGCACCTTCGGACTGATGAAGCGGCCGCCCCACGGCGGGCGTGGCCTGGATGGTGTGGCTCGCAAGGCCGAGCACTACTACAACCCCGCGAGCGAGATCTTGGAGGGGGACCGATGAGCGAGGAGACCTCGAGCGGCGTCGTACGCCCCTATGGCGACACCACGGGCGACGGGATGGTGCAGCTGTCCTTCACCCTGCCGGTGCCGCACTCGAAGCGTGCAGAGGGCGCGGCCCTCCAACTAGCCAACAAGATGGGCATCGACCCGGCGCTGGTGGTGCACAGCAAGCCGATGGGGGAGGGGTTCAGCTTCTTCGTCGTCTACGGACGGGTCAACCACCTTGTCGAGCTGTCGAAGGTCGAGGTGGTCGAGCGGGACTATCCTCTGCTCACACCCAAGGAGGCCAATGCCCAGATCAAGGCCGCGCTGCGACGCCGGTTGGTGGTCGTCGGCGCGTGCATCGGCACCGACGCACACACGGTCGGGATCGACGCCATCTTGAACATCAAGGGCTTCGCGGGTGAGAAGGGGCTGGAGTACTACCGGGAGGTGAAGGTGGTGAACCTCGGCGCACAGGTCTCGGTGCCCACCCTGGTCGAGCGGGCACGGCAGGAGAAGGCCGACGCCGTGCTGGTCTCCCAGGTGGTGACCCAACGAGACGCCCACCTGCTGAACACCCGGGAGATGTCGGCGGCCTTCCGGGAGTCCTACCCGGAGGGCAAGCGGCCGCTGCTGGTGGTCGGCGGTCCCCGTTTCGACGAGACGATGGCCACCGAGCTCGGGGTGGACCGGGTGTTCACCCGTGGCACCACCCCGGCCGAAGTGGCCAGCTATCTCGTGCATCGGGTGGCGTCGTGACGGCGACGGTCGGGATGCGCGTCGTGCACCGCCGCTACGTGCCCTACTCACACGCCCACTACGCCGGCAACTTGGTCGACGGCGCCTACTCGCTGGGCCTGTTCGGCGATGTGGCCACCGAGATGTGCATCCTCACCGACGGCGACGAGGGTTTGTTCGCGTCCTACTCCGACGTGCAGTTCCGCGAGCCGGTCCGGGCCGGGGACGTGCTGGAGACCGTCGCCGAGCTGGTCAAGGTCGGCACCCGGTCCCGGGTGATGGAGTTCGCCGTGCGCGTCGTCGCGCGTGGCTGCGCCACCGAGGAGCGACCCGGCGCCGCCGAGCTGCTCGCCGAGCCACTCGTGGCAACGACCGCGACCGGCACCGTGGTCGTGCCTCCCTCGTCCTGAGGGCGCGCCAGGTACCTTGGGCGCCGTGATCCGCCGCGCCCTGGCCGCCTTCGTCTTCGGGGTGGTTGGCGCGCAGACGTTCGGTGGAGGTCTGGCCTTCCTTCTGCTCCCGCTCGCCGTGGCCGGGTTCGTGTGGTGCGTGCGAGGTCTGTCGCCGCGATCGGCGTGGATCCCGGGGTGGGCGTTCGGCATCGGCTTCCAGTTCGCGCTGCTGTGGTGGATGCGGGCGGTCGGCTGGGACGCCTGGGCTGCGCTGGCGGGAGTCGAGTCGCTCTTCTATGCCGTGCTCGGGTCCGCTACCGCCGTGCTGGTCCGGTTGAGGGGGTGGCCGGTCTGGGTCGCGCTGGCCTGGCTGGCGATGGATGCCTGGCGCTCCAGCTGGCCGTTCAGCGGAATGCCCTGGGGCCGACTGGGCTGGGCGGTGATCGACACCCCGCTCGCCCCGGCCACCGCCTACGTCGGTGTCAACGGCGTGACACTGCTAGCCGCCTTGCTGGGCACCACCCTCGCCTGGTGTGTCCTGCGCGGACCGCGTCGGGTCTTGTCCTCCACCGTGTGGTTGGCGGTCGTCGCTGCCGCCTCCTGCCTGCCTGCGCTGGTGCCCTACGCCGCTGCGGCGGACGGCGAGGCCCGGGTTGCCGTCGTCCAGGGGAACGTGCCGGGCGACGGCACCGACATCCTGCTCGACTACCGCCAGGTGACCCGCAACCACCGTGACGCCACCGTCAAGCTCGCCGAGGACGTGCGCGCAGGCAAGACCAAGGCCCCCGACTTCGTGGTCTGGCCGGAGAACTCGACGGCCGTGGACCCCTTCAACGACGCCGAGACGCACGCCGACATCGTGGCCGCCTCGGACGCGATCGGCGTGCCGATTCTGGTCGGCGCCATGGTCGACGCCCCCGACCCGGCCGACGTGCTCAACCAGGGACTGGTGTGGGAGCCCGGCGTGGGCGCCATCGACCGCTACACCAAACGACACCCCGTCCCGTTCGGGGAGTACATCCCCTGGCGCGGCACCGTCTTCGGGACGTTCGGCAAGCTGCGGCTGATCTCTCGAGACATGCTCAGCGGCGACCGTCGCGACCCGCTCACCATCGCAGGGGTCAAGGTCGCGGACTCGATCTGCTTCGACATCGGCTATGACGACGGCATCCGCGACCAGGTGCTGGCCGGCGCGCAGATGATGACCGTGCAGACGAGCAACGCGATGTTCATCTACACCCACCAGATCGACCAACAGTTCGCGATGACACGGTTGCGCGCCATCGAGTCGCATCGGGCGGTCTCCGTTGCCGCGACCAACGGCCTGACCGGTCTGATCGGGCCCGACGGCCAGGTGCTGGACGTCGCGACCCCGCGCACGACGACGGTCCTGGAGCAGGAGCTCCCGCTCGGGGCGACCATCACCCCCGGGATCAGGTACGGCATGTGGATCGGCCGGGCAGCGCAGCTGCTGACGCTGCTCGCGCTCGCCGTTGGGCTGGTCACGTATCGTCGAGGGGAATGCTGATGAGCGCCGACCTCGGACGGGTCGTGATGGTCGTGCCTACCTACAACGAGGCCGACAACCTGGCCTGGATCGTCGGACGGCTGCGCGTCGCCCGGCCGGAGGTCGACGTGCTGGTCGTCGACGACAGCTCTCCGGATGGCACGGGCGTGATCGCCGATCAGCTCGCCGGGGAGGACCCTCAGGTGTCCGTCGTGCATCGCTCGGAGAAGGGCGGCTTGGGGGCTGCCTACCGGCATGGCTTCGAGGTGGCCATGGAGCGGGGCTACGACGTCATCGGCGAGATGGACGCCGACGGCTCCCACCAGCCCGAGCAGCTCGGCCGGATGCTCGACGCGCTGCGTGAGGCAGACCTCGTCATCGGTGCGCGCTGGGTCCCCGGTGGCTCGGTGGTGAACTGGCCGAAGTCACGCGAACTGCTCTCCCGAGGAGGCAACCTCTACGTCCGGATCCTGCTCGGTTTGAAGGTGCGCGACGCCACTGCCGGCTTCAGGCTCTTCCGACGCAGCGCCTTGACGGCGATCGACCTGGCCAGCGTGGAGTCCACCGGATATGTGTTCCAGACCGACCTGGCCTATCGCGTGGTGATGGCCGGGCTCAGGGTGGTCGAGGTCCCGATCGAGTTCGTCGAGCGCGAGCGTGGTGACTCCAAGATGACCCCGGAGGTGGCCACCGAGTCTCTGCGCCGGATCACCGTGTGGGGGATCCAGGAACGAGGCCGGCAGGCGGCCGACCTGGTCGGACGCTGGAAGGGGAGGTGGCGATGAGTCGCGGTCGACGCTACGCCGTCTGGGCGCTGGTGACGGCGTTCGTGGTGGTCCCGCTCGTGGAGATCAGCGCGCTGATCCTCGTGGGCAGGCTGATCGGTCCGTGGTGGACGATCCTGTTGCTGATCGCCGACAGCATCCTGGGTGGATGGCTGATCCGTCGCGAGGGGTCACGGGCCTGGGCAGCGCTGAGCGACGCTCTGGCGACGGGTGCGATGCCCGCCAAGGAGCTGGCCGACGGTGCCCTGATCCTGGTCGGCGGCACCCTCATGCTTGTGCCGGGGTTCGTCTCCGACCTGTTCGGCGCGCTGATGATCCTGCCGATCACCCGGCCAATCGCTCGCCGCGCGCTCACGGCGATCGTGACCCGGAGACTGCTGATGGCCGGGGTGACCGGCGTTGCCAATGACGCGCGACGCCCCGGACCCGGGCCGCAGGGACCCGTCGTCCGGGGCGAGGTCGTCGACGACTAGCTGACGCGCTTCTTGGCGTTGGCCCGGTGCAGGTGCGCGGGGCCGATCTCGCCGCCCCGCAGCAACTCGAGCCGCTCGGCCAAGATGTCCTCGAGCTCCTTGACCGACCGGCGCTCCAGAAGCATGTCCCAGTGTGTCCGGGCCGGCTTCTCCGCCTTCCGCTCGGGCCGAGCGCCCGAGGTGTTGAGTGCTTCCGCGCCGCAGCGCGCGCACTCCCAGACCGGAGGCACTTCGGCCTCCTCCGACATCGTGATCGCGAATTCGTGGCCGTTCGGGCAGGCGTAGTCCACCTGTTGCCGGGCCGCAAACTCGATCCCGCGCTCGTCCTCGAAACTCTGGCCACCTAGCCTCGCGCCACGCAGCGTGCGCTCCGCCATGAGTACCTCCCGTTGCTGATCCCCACCTGTCATGGGTGAGACGGGCGGGTAAAGAAAACGTGACGCGGTTTACGCGCCTGTCTTTACCAACGGTAGCGAACCGGCCAAGATTCCGTCGAAACGGTCAGACGACCTGCGGGACCCTGTTGCCTGCCTCACGGATGCCCTCGCGGGGGTCGAGCCGGATCAGGAAGAAGGCGCCGAGCACGAAGAAGATGATCAACGCGAAGATCGCGGGGCGGTAGGACCCGCTCAACTGGAAGACCAGAGCGAAGACGAGCGTGCCGAACCAGCTGGTGCCGCGCTCGGCAGCGTTGTAGAGCGCGAAGAACTCGCCCTCCTTGCCCTTCGGGATGAGCAGGCTGAAGAAGGACCGGGAGAGCGCCTGGGTGCCGCCGAGGACCACCCCGATCGCGACACCCGTGGCGAGGAACAGCGGGAGGTTCTCGCGGGGGAGCACCATGGCCCAGGTGACGATGCCCATCCAGACGAACGTCCCCCACAGGATCGAGCGATAGGAGCCGTACCGGGCTGCGAGGCGGCCGAAGAAGAGGGCGCCGCCGAAGGCCACGAACTGGATCATCAAGATGGCCGCGATGAGGACCGACTCGTCGAACCCGAGCTGCTTTTGGCCATAGATGGATGCGGCATAGATCACGGTCTGGATGCCGTCGTTGTAGAAGAGGTAGGCGAGCAGGAAGGTCATCGTCATCGGGAACTGCGGCAGTTGCTTCAACGTGGTGATCAACTGCCCGAAGCTGCGTTGGAACAGACCGCCCTCCTCGGGGACCACGTTGCGAGGGGCATAGTTGCGGAGGCGCACGAAGGGGATGATCGTGAAGGCCGCCCACCACGCGGCGGCGGACAGCAACGAGAGCCGGACTGCCATCTCCTTGTCGATGCCGAAGGTGTCGTGCATCTGGACCATGACCAGGTTGATGACCAGCAGCAGGCCGCCGCCGAGGTAGCCCCAGGCCCACCCTCGAGACGAGACGGCGTCGCGCTGATCCTCGGTGGAGATGTCGACGAGGATCGCGTAGTAGCTCACCAGGGAGCAGCCGGCGAGGATGCTGCTGAAGAACATCGAGATGACGCCGATCTGCCAGTGATCACCGCGCATGAAGAACATCAGCGACGCTGACGCTGCACCCAGCCACGCGTAGGTCGCCATATGAACCTTCTTGCGAGGCGATCGGTCGGCAAAGGCGCCGACGATCGGCAGCACCAAGGCGCTCACGACGGTCGCGACCGAGGTCAGGTAGAGCGACATCGAACCGGCCGCGATGGGGATGCCGAGGACGGCCACGGTCTTGTCGCACACGTCGGTCGTGTCAGAGCAACCAGCGGCGCGGCCGGCGACGGTGGCCAGGTAGGGCCCGAACAAGACGGACAGGGTGGTGGTGTAGAACGCCGAGTTGGCCCAGTCGTACCAGTTCCAGGCCTTCTGCTGGCGCTCCATGCTCTCGAGGACCGGCGTCAGGTCCGCGATGCCTCCGTCGCCCGCACTGCCGCGATCGTCTGCGCTCATCTGCCCATCCCCTCACCGGCCCGCCCCTCACCTACCTGCACGGGCGCGGTGCTGAGTATGCCGGGACGAGGCTCAGATGTCGCGGAACGGCTCGATGTTGGCGCCGAGTTGGTTGAGGCGCTCCGCGAGGTCCTCATAACCGCGATGGATGACGTAGGTCGAGCGGAGCACCGAGGTGCCCTTGGAGGCGAGCATCGCCAACAAGATGACCACCGCGGGCCGGAGGGCGGGTGGGCAGACGATCTCGGCGCCGGACCAATGCGTCGGGCCCTCGATCATCACCCGATGCGGGTCGAGCAGCTTGACGTTGCCACCGAGCTTGTTGAGCTCGACGAGGTAGATGGCCCGGTTCTCGTAGACCCAGTCGTGCAGGAGGGTCTGTCCCTCGGCGACGGCGGCGATCACCGCGAAGAAGGGCAGGTTGTCGATGTTGAGACCGGGGAACGGCATCGGGTGGATCTTGTCCAGCGGCGCATGCAGAGTGGACGGCTTCGTGGTGAGGTCCACGAGGCGGGTGTGGCCGTTGTTGGCGACGTACTCGGTGGAGCGGGTGTAGCAGAAGCCCATCTCCTCGAGCAGCGCGAGCTCGATCTCCAAGAACTCGATCGGCACCCGCTGGATGGTGATCTCCGAGGAGGTCACGATCGCCGCGGCAAGCAGGGACATCGCCTCGATCGGGTCCTCGCTGGGCGCATAGTCCACGTCGACGTCGATCTCGGCCACGCCGGTGACCTCGAGGGTGGTGGTGCCGATGCCCTCGACACCCACGCCGAGCCGACGCAGGAAGAAGCAGAGGTCCTGGACCATGTAGTTCGACGAGGCGTTGCGGATGATCGTGGTGCCGGGGTGCAGCGCTGCCGCCATCAGAGCGTTCTCGGTGACCGTGTCACCACGCTCGGTGAGGACGATCGGCCGACCAGGCTCGACGGCGCGGTTGACCTGGGCGTGGTAGGAGCCCTCGCTGGCCTTGACCTCGAGCCCGAACGGTCGCAGCGCGGCCATGTGCGGCTCCACGGTGCGGGTGCCGAGGTTGCAGCCGCCGGCGTAGGGCAGCTCGAAGATGTCGGCTCGATGCATGAGCGGGCCGAGGAACATGATGACCGAGCGAGTACGCCGCGCCGCGTCGACGTCGATCCGGTCCAGGTCCAGCTCACGCGGGGGGATGATCTCCAGGTCGTTGTCGGAGTTGAGCCAGCGAGTCTGCACGCCGAGGCTGCCGAGCACCTCCAGCAGGCGGTTGACCTCCTCGATCCGGGCCACCTTGCGCAGCGTCGTGCGGCCCCGGTTGAGCAGTGACGCGCACAGCAGCGCGACACCGGCGTTCTTGGAGGTCTTGACCTCGATGCTCCCCGACAGCCGGGTGGGGCCGGTCACCCGCAGGTGCACCGGGCCGGCGCCGACCGCCACGATCTCGGAGTCCAGGGCCGCGCCGATCCGGGCCAGCATCTCCAGGGAGAGGTTCTGGTGCCCCTTCTCGATCCGGTTGATCGCGCTCTGGCTGGTGGCCAGCAGCTCGGCAAGCTGATGCTGGGTGAGCCCACGATGCTTCCGGGCGTCGCGAATCAGGTTCCCGATCCGGTCCTTGTAGTCATCGGTCACCAGACCACGGTATCTCAAATATGAGATAGGGCGTAATGGCGGCGTTGGTGGTCAGCCGCCGAAGTCTTGAACCCAGTACTTCGTGCCGTTGCTGGAGGTGACCAGGCCCAGGCCGATGCGGTGGAAGCTCTTGCGCAAGATGTTGGCGCGGTGCCCCTCGGAGTGCATCCAGGCCTTCATCACCGCGGCGGCCGTGGGGTAGCCGTAGGCGATGTTCTCGCCCACCGTGGAGAAGCCGGGGCAGAGCTCGAAGATCTTGGTCAGGTTGCGGTGCTCCAGCCGCCCGGTGCGGGCCATGTGGCGAGCCCACGGCTGCGCGACGTCGTTGGTCAGGCAGGCCGAGACCTTCAACGGCTTGCGGCCGTGTCGGGCACGCGCCTTGTTGACCTTGGTCAACACCTTCTTGAGCGGGCCGCGCAGGGCGACCTTGGCTGGCGGGGAGACCTTGGCGGAAGCAGCCGCCGGGGGAGCGAGGGGAGGGTCAGTGGTGGCGTGAGTGGGTGCCGGCGCCCCGAGAAGGGCCACCAGGGCCGCGGCCGAGACC
Source organism: Nocardioides sp. (assembly GCF_047602075.1). GTDB lineage: Bacteria > Actinomycetota > Actinomycetes > Propionibacteriales > Nocardioidaceae > Nocardioides. Next base: position 791,988 of record NZ_JASGIF010000001.1, on the reverse strand, counting down.
ACTGCCTGCACCGCGCGGTGGCGTGCGAACATGCGGTCCAGGGTAGAACGAGCACGCCGCCACCGCTACGGAATGGCAGGAGACCATGGCTGATCGCCAGCCAGCACGGATCGCGAAAGATCTCGACATCGTCGCGGTGATCGCACTAGGTGGCGCACTCGGCAGCCTCGGGCGCTGGGGGCTCGCCGAGGCGATCCCGCACACCCCGGGGGACTACGCCTGGGCGACGTTCGTGGTGAACATCGTGGGCGGGTTCGCCCTCGGCTTCTTCATGGCATCGACGGCTGAGGTGCTCGCCCGCACTCGTCTGCTCCGGCCGTTCGTCGGGGTGGGCATCATCGGCGGGTGGACCACCTTCTCGACGTACATGCTCGACGCCTTGCACCTGCTGCAGGCCGACCGGATGGCGATGGCAATCGTCGGCTATCTGGGCGGCACCCTGGTCGCCGGCTTGGCCGCGGTGTGGCTGGGATTGACGGCTGGCCGCCTGCTTCCGATCCGTGGGGGAGCGAGGCGATGACCGCGCTCCTGGTCGTCCTCGGAGCCATGGTCGGAGCACCGGCGCGGTATCTGATCGACCTCCACGTGCAGTCGCGGCACCGCAGCGTCTTCCCGTGGGGAACCTTCACGATCAACATCGCGGGGTCGTTCGTGCTGGGGGTAGTTGCCGCGGCAGTGTCCTCGAAAGGGGCGCCGGAGTGGCTCTACGTGCTGGTGGGCACGGGGTTGTGCGGCGCGATGACGACGTTCTCCACCTTCGGCTTCGAGACGGTCCGACTGGTCGAGGACGGCGAGTGGTCGGCGGCCATCGCCAACGCCGCAGGCAGCCTCGCGGTGGGTCTGGCTGCCGTTGCGTTCGGGTGGTGGCTGGTGGTCACGCTCTAGGATCTCGAAGATGAGCACCAGGTCGGCAGACGAGCAGCGGCTCCGCCAGCTCGTCGTGCTGCGACGGGTGCGCGACCGGATCGACCGGGAGTACGCCCAGCCGCTGGACGTGGAGGCGCTCGCCCGGGGTGCACACATGTCTGCCGGGCACCTGAGTCGTGAGTTCCGCAGCGCGTTCGGGGAATCGCCGTACAGCTATCTGATGACGCGCCGCATCGAGCGAGCGATGGCGCTGTTGCGTCGGGGAGACCTCAGCGTCACCGAGGTGTGTTTCGCCGTGGGCTGCTCGTCGCTCGGCACGTTCAGCACCCGGTTCACCGAGCTGGTGGGTGTGTCGCCGCGCGCCTACCGTGACCAGGTCGCAGCGGAGGAGCGGGCCGGTGGTGAGCCGCCGTCCTGCGTGGTGAAGTCGGCCGCGAGACCGGTCAGGAATCGAGAAGCACCGCCAGCCCTCTCCCACCTAGCGTGAAGCCTATGGACATCACCATTCACACCACGCCCCTTCCGCACACCGACCCCGAGGCCTCGCTCGCCTTCTGGCGGGACACCCTCGGCTTCGAGGTCCGCAGCGACGTCGGCCAGGGCGCCATGCGCTGGATCACCGTCGGCCCCGTCGGACAGCCCGAGACCTGCATCTTGTTGGCGCCGCCCCTGGCCGACCCGGGCGTCACCGACGACGAGCGTCGGGTCATCACCGAGATGATGGCCAAGGGAACCTACGGCTGGATCATGTTGGCGACCCACGACCTCGACGACGTCTTCGCGAAGGTCCAGGCCGCCGATGCGGAGGTCGTGCAGGAGCCGGTGGACCAGCCGTACGGCGTGCGGGACTGCGCGTTCCGCGACCCGGCGGGCAACATGGTCCGCATCCGGCAACTCACCTGAGCCGATGTGTCGACCGGGCTGGACCGAGGCCCGCACCGAGAGGACAAGAACGACGATGACCCAGGCCCATGCCGCGGACAGCCACGACCTGATTCGGGTCACCGGGGCGCGCGTCAACAATCTCAAGGACGTCAGCGTCGAGATCCCCAAGCGCAGATTGACGGCGTTCACGGGGGTCTCGGGGTCCGGCAAGAGCTCGCTGGTCTTCGACACGATCGCCGCCGAGTCACAACGGTTGATCAACGAGACCTACAGCGCCTTCGTGCAGGGCTTCATGCCGACCCTGGCGCGCCCCGAGGTCGACCTGCTCGACGGACTCACCACCGCGATCATCGTCGACCAGGAGCGGATGGGGGCCAATCCGCGCTCCACCGTCGGCACCGCGACCGACGCCAACGCGATGTTGCGGATCCTCTTCAGCCGGTTGGGTGACCCGCACATCGGCTCACCCAACGCCTACTCCTTCAACGTGCCCACGGTCCGGGCCGGAGGAGCGATCACCGTGGAGCGCGGGCCCGGCAAGACCAAGGCGGAGAAGGTGACCTTCAACCGCTTGGGCGGCATGTGCCCGCGCTGCGAGGGGATGGGCAAGGTCAACGACTTCGATCTGACTGCGATCTATGACGAGACGAAGTCGCTCAGCGAGGGTGCGCTCAAGGTCCCGGGCTACAGCATGGACGGCTGGTACGGCCGGATCTTCAGCGGTGCCGGTCTGCCGATGGACAAGCCGATCGGCAGGTTCACCAAGAAGCAGCTGCATCAGCTGCTCTACGGTGAGCCGACCAAGATCAAGGTGGAGGGCGTCAACCTCACCTATGAGGGCGTGCTCCCCAAGGTTCAGAAGTCGATGCTCTCCAAGGACATCGAGGCCCTCCAGCCTCACGTGCGTGCGTTCGTCGAGCGAGCGGTGACCTTCACGACCTGCCCAGACTGCGAGGGCACCCGGCTCACCGCCGAGGCGCTGTCCTCGAAGATCCGCGGCAAGAACATCGCCGATCTCTGCACGATGCAGATCAGCGACCTCGCCGAGTGGATCGCTGGGCTCGACGAGCCGTCCGTCGGCCCGCTGCTCACCGGACTGCGGCACCTGCTCGACTCCTTCGTGGAGGTCGGGCTCGGCTATCTCTCGTTGGATCGGCCCTCGGGGACCCTGTCGGGCGGCGAGGCGCAGCGCACCAAGATGATCCGGCATCTGGGCTCCTCACTGACCGACGTCACCTACGTCTTCGACGAGCCCACCATCGGGCTGCACCCGCACGACATCCAACGGATGAACACCCTGCTTCTGCAGCTCCGCGACAAGGGCAACACGGTCCTGGTCGTGGAGCACAAGCCCGAGGCCATCGCCATCGCCGACCACGTCGTCGATCTCGGTCCGGGCGCCGGCACCGGCGGCGGCAGCATCTGCTTCGAGGGCACCGTCGAGGGGCTCCGGGGGAGTGACACGATCACCGGTCGACACCTGGACGATCGGGCCATGCTGAAGGCCGAGGTTCGCGAGTCCACGGGTGCCTTGGAGGTCCGCGGCGCCGACACCCACAACCTGCGTGGTGTCGACGTCGACATCCCCCGGGGCGTGCTGGTGGTGCTGACCGGCGTGGCGGGCTCCGGCAAGAGCTCGCTGATCCAGGGCTCGGTCGTGGGACGTGATGGTGTGGTCGTGGTCGACCAGGGTGCGATCAAGGGGTCGCGACGCAGCAACCCGGCGACGTACACCGGTCTGCTCGACCCGATCCGGAAGGCCTTCGCGAAGGCGAACGGCGTCAAGCCGGCGCTGTTCAGCGCCAACTCCGAGGGTGCCTGTCCTGTCTGCAACGGCGCGGGGGTCGTGTTCACCGACCTGGGCATCATGGCCACGGTCGAGTCGACCTGCGAGGAGTGCGAGGGGCGGCGATTCCAGGCCGCAGTGCTCGACTACACCTTCGGCGGTCGCAACATCGCCGAGGTGCTCGAGATGCCGGTCGAGGAGGCTCGGGACTTGTTCGCCGACGGCGAGGCCAAGACGCCGGCAGCGCACAAGATCCTGGATCGGCTCGCCGACGTGGGGCTGGGCTACCTCACCCTGGGACAGCCGCTGACCACGCTGTCTGGCGGTGAGCGGCAACGGCTCAAGTTGGCGGCACAGATGGGGGAGAAGGGCGAGGTCTACGTCCTCGACGAGCCGACCACGGGCCTGCACCTCGCCGACGTCGAGCAGCTGCTCGGACTGCTGGATCGACTGGTGGACTCCGGGAAGTCGGTCATCGTCATCGAGCACCACCAGGCCGTGATGGCGCACGCCGACTGGATCATCGATCTCGGTCCTGGTGCCGGCCACGACGGCGGCCGGGTCGTCTTCGAAGGTGTTCCGGCCGACCTGGTCGCTGGTCGATCGACTCTGACGGGTCAGCACCTGGCGGAGTACGTCGGCGGCTGAGCTTGGCTTAGGTCAAACGCGCGCGAGAAGCTGCTCCAGCGGCTCCGGCACCCGGTCGAGATCGAGTGCGCCGACCAGCAACGCGGCGTAGCGTGTCTTGCGTCCGGATCGCACGCCGAGGAAGCGGCGCAGCACCGCCTCCCGCGGCCAGCCTCTCTGGGCAGGCATCTGGGCGAGAAGGCGCAGCGAGCGGGTCTCGCCTGCCGCCTCGATCACGGCCTCCACACCTTGGATACCTAGGGCGCGGATGAGCTCGTCCTCCAGATCCACGGTGCACTGGTAGAAGCCCAGCTGCGGCAGCGCCTCCGCTGTGAGGGCGTCGCTCATGCCTGCGGCGAGGAGTCCGCGTCGGACCTTCGCCTCGTCGGCGGCGTCGTACAACCCAGCAACGGTCAGTTGCAGGCCGAGGGGTCCGTATCGACGTGCGAACGTCCGGATGTTGGTCACCCCGCCCATGGCGACGATGCGGACGCCCTCGGCCACGAGGTCGCGGCCCCGCCGCGCCGCCAGGGTCTGCAGTGCGACACGATCGCTGTCGCCCTCGACAAGGACGACGGTGCGGGGCGTGACCATCTCACCATTGTCCAATACACCTCAGTGTGTATTGTGGTGTTATGACGCGGACGAACATCGACTTGGACGATGATCTGGTCGCTACGGTGATGAGTCGGTATCGCCTGGAGTCGAAGAAGAGTGCGGTCGACTTTGCGCTCCGACAGCTCGTGGTGGAGCCGATGACTCGCGAGCAGGTGCTCGGGATGCGGGGGAGTGGAGCTGAGCTCTCCAACGAGGAGATCGAGAGTGACTGGGCAGCCGAGGAATGATCGTTGACACCTCCGTGTGGATCGAGTTCCTGCGCCCGGGTCCTTCGCGAGCGGGCGACCGGCTGGCAACCATGATCGAAGCCGGTGACCGCATTGTCGTGACGGAGACGGTGATGCTGGAGCTGCTCAGCGGACCGACTGATGAAGCCGTCGCGGCCCAGCGCCAGCGAATGCTGGAGGCGTTCGAGATCGAGCCCCTCGCCCCGCTGGCCGACAGCCTGGGTGCGGCACGCCTGCAGCGCACCTGTCGCCGTGCGGGCGAGACGGTCCGCAACCTCGGTGACTGCCTGATCGCGGCGACCGCCCTCCGGTTGAACTTGCCCGTGCTGCATCGTGACCGAGACTTCGAGGTGCTCGCGCGCCACTCTGCCCTGCGCACCGTGGCGCTCTTCGAGGGTTGACGCCGAACTGGGTCGAGTCAGTGAGGACGCAGTGGCGGCAGCCAGCGCTGGTCGACGGCCGCGACGGGGCCGCGGAATGCCCAGATCGCCCCCTGTACTTGAGTGGCTGGGCTGGCCTACTGGACGAGCAGGCAGAAGGGATGTCCGGCCAGGTCGGCGAGAACATAGAGCGGTTCTCCCTCGTCCTCCGAGCGGTCGTACAACAATCGAGCTCCCAGAGTCTCAGCGCGTTCGCGATGCCTCTCTAGCTCCTCCGGCGAAGACACCTTGAAGTCCATGTGCATCTGGATCGGGACTTGTTCCGACGGCCAGGTCGGACGCACGGTTTCCTTCTTCTCCTGCACGGTCACCACGCGGTCGCCATTGTCGTTGAGCAAGACCAACCAGTCGGCATCATCAAGGCCGCCGTCGGTCGGCGGCTCATCGCCATCCCGGTAGTGCAGCCCGAGCAACTCCCGGTAGAACTCGGCCAAGCCTCGACAGTCCTGCGCGTCGATTGCGGTGTGAAGCAAGACGGGGTAACCGGACACGGAATCTCCCCTTCATCGCGAGAGCGTCCACCGTATCGCCGACGACGGGCTCACGCGGCAAGAGCAGGGGACCAAGGTGCCCAGCGCTGTGAGCCTGATGGCGCATAGCGTGGTGGTCGCGACGTTAGGGGCTCCATGATTCTCCCGAAGGTCCGGGCGTGGACCCGTGGCGAGATCACGATGACGGAGTCCCGCTTGCTGGTGGCCATGCCATGGCGGCAGCACGGGACAAGCAAGGAGCGGTGCGGCATGCGGCGTACGCCGCTGGGCAAGCTGCCGTAGTGGCCCATGTCAGACCGCTGGCCGGCTCGAGTGTCAGTGGCAGCGAGACCAGCTCCCCGAGCCGATCCGAGAGCTCGTGCTGGACGACCAGGGGCTGCGCAACGACATCTGCTGGCCGGTCTTCGAGTGCTGAGCAGGCCGGGTACGAATGGCCATAGGGTCGTCAGCGTGCACACCCATCCACTGTGGAGGCCCTACGAGACACCCTCGATGGAGGAGATCAACGCCGCCCGGCTCGAGGTGGGTGCCCCGGCATCGGTGCCGGTCGAGGTCGTTGCCCCGGATCCTGACTGGCCGAAGTGGTATGAGAGCGTGAGCGACAGGATCCGAGGTGCCCTGGGGGAGCGGGCCCTGGCGATCGAGCACGTCGGTTCGACGGCCGTCCTAGGGTTGTGGGCGAAACCACTGATCGATGTCGACCTGACCGTCGCCGACTCGGCCGACGAGGACGCGTGGCTCCCGGACCTCGTTGCCGCCGGATTTGTGCTTCGCGTGCGCGAGCCCGAATGGGAAGAGCACCGACTGGTCCGTGGCACCGACCCCGACAGCAACGTGCACATCTTCTCCCTGGGCGCACAAGAGTCTCAGCGGGTCCGGATGTTTCGCGATTGGCTGCGCACCCACCCCGAGGACCGCGACGCCTGCTCTACAACAACGCGAAGGCATGGTTCATCTACGACCTCTACGAGAAGATCTTCGCGGCCGATTCCGAGCATGAGCACGATCCACACCCACGCGAGGACGAGCGTCGGAGACCGGCGGAGTGAGCGCCGTCCTATCTGCGCAACTCCTTGTCTCTGCTGCACGTTCTAGTCATACTTGTGACCATGAGTGAGGTTCTGTCGCTGGCTGAGGCGAAGGCGCATCTGTCCGAACTCGTCAGTCGGGTCAGCGGCCAGCACGAACGAGTCACCGTGACCGTCCACGGCCATCCGTCCGCCGTCTTGTTGTCTCCAGACGATCTTGAAGCTCTCGAAGAGACCATCGCGATCCTGTCCGACGAGGCCGCCGTCCGACAACTGGCTGCTTCCGACGCCGAGTTGGCAGCAGGGCTGGGGGAGTCCGAGCTTGAACTCGCCGGGGCGATGCGCCGGCGTGGGCGGACTGTGTGACGCCGAGGCGCTTCGAACTCGTCATCTCGCCCACAGCGCGACGACAGTTGACTGAGAGTCTCCCGGAGTCAGTGGGGTTCGCGGCGTTTGAGTTCATCATCGGACCGCTGCTCGACAATCCGCACCGAGTCGGCAAGCGGCTTCACCCGCCGTTGGCGGACCGCTATAGCGCCCGACGCGGCACCTATCGCGTGATCTATCGGATCGATGACGAGCACCGTCGAGTGACCGTGGTCGGCGTCGTACACCGATCCGACGCCTACCGGTGATTCCTGGGGGAGCGGAGTTGAGGATCCGCTCAGTTGAGGATCCGCTCGATGCCGGGCGTCCGACCAAGCCCGCGTTGTCGGTCATAGGGTGCTCACGTGGTTACGCCGCGGCATGCTTTGGTCGTCCTCGTGGAGGAAGCTGAGCAGGTCGTGGCCGAGTTTCGGCATCAGCTCGACCCGGTCGCACACTTGGGGATGCCCGCACATGTGACGGTCCTCTTTCCCTTCGCACCTGCTGGGGGAATCAACGACGACGTCGTGGATCGACTCCGCAGCTTGTTTGGGACCGTACCCGCGTTCGAGAACAGCTTCGTGCGCACGGAGTGGTTCGGCGAAGAAGTGCTCTGGCTCGCCTCCGAGGCCGATGAGACTCTGAGGTCCTTGACGAGCTTGGTTGCGGAGGCCTTCCCGGAGTCCCCGCCCTACGGCGGAGAGTTCGATGATGTGGTGCCGCACCTGACAGTCGCCGACCACGGTCCCGTCAATGCGATGCGCGCCGCCGAGCGGTCGCTTCGATCTCACTTGCCGATCAACGCGTTCACGTCTGTCGTCACGCTCATGGCGGAGCAGCCATCGGGTCGGTGGGAAGCCGCAGGCTCGTTTGTCTTGGGTGGCTGAAGAGTTTCCGCAGTGGCGATTGCGTCGCGAGTCGAAGGGCTTCGAATAGTCCTTGCCGCAACGCGGACGGTTTGCGCCGTGGGCCTGGTTGGATTGCGACTGTGAGTGCCGATGTGATCCAACGGCTTGCGCTGAGATCGGCTGCGATCGGCTTCGAGGCGTCGTCGACGGATGCCGTTGGTGATCTGCTGGCGGCATTGGTCGCGAGCAAACCGGGCGGCCGCATTCTCGAACTTGGCACGGGCACTGGTCTCGGCACGGTGCGCCTCCTCCAAGGAATGGATCCCACGGCACACCTGGTCACCATCGAACTCGACGCCACCCTCTCCGCGATCGCTCGGGAAGAGATCCACGACGAACGGATCGAGTGGATCATCGGCGACGCCGGCGAGTGGCTTGCAGGACGCTCGGATGAGTTCGACCTGATCTTCGCCGACACATGGCCCGGCAAGTTCACCCACCTCGAGGAGGCCCTGGGGCTGGTCAAGTCGGGAGGGTTCTACGTCGTCGACGATCTACGTTCGCAGCCCGACTGGCCGGCAGATCATCAGGCTGCGGTGGACGACCTCGTCGCCACACTGAGCCGCCGGCCGGATTGGATCACGGCGCACCTGGATGCTGCTAGCGGTGTCATGGTGTGCGTCCGTCTCTGACGCGCCAGTGTTGTTCTCCGTCCCCGCTCGGCGGCGCGAAACCGACTGGCGACGAACTCGCCCTTGATGGAACCCTGCACGGATGACCAGCAGCGAGATATGGGACGAAGAGACCGCTGCCACGTATGACGCTGATGCCGCACCCCAGTTCAGACCCGAGGTCTTGGGTCCGACCGTCGACCTTCTCGAGCGTTTGGCTGAGGGCGGTCCGGCGTTGGAGTTCGCCATTGGGACAGGCCGGGTCGGGATTCCGCTTGCCGCGCGCGGCGTACCCACGAGCGGGATCGAGCTGTCCGAACCCATGGTGGCGCAACTCCGGCGAAAGGTGAGTGAGAAGCAGCTTCCCGTAACGGTCGGAGACATGGCCACCACGGTCGTTCCTGGCGCGGGAGCGTTCTCGCTCGTCTACCTCGTCTGGAACACCATCTCCAACCTCCGGACGCAGGCCGAGCAGGTGCAGTGCTTCAGGAACGCTGCGCGGCACCTCCGCCCGGGAGGCAGGTTCGTGATCGAGCTCTGGGTCCCGCCGATCCAGCGCCTATTGCCGGGGGAGGAGGTCGTTCCGATGAGCCTCGAGGAAGAGCACCTCGTCTTCGACACGTACGACGTGGTGACCCAGGCGTGCGCCTCACACCACTACTACAAGGCTGACGACGGTGGCATCCGATACGGAGTCGGTCAATTCCGGTACATCTGGCCCTCCGAGTGCGATCTGATGGCGCAGATCGCCGGCCTCGAGCTCGAGTCACGATCGACTGACTGGATTGGCTCACCATTCCTCTCCACGAGCGGCAGCCACGTGTCCGTCTGGCGGAAAGTCGACATGTTGAGGTGAGATGAGTTGCCTGGCATAATGGCGATATTCAACTGTTCTAATATCGCCACAAAGGGGGTTCGTGATGGACGTCGGAGTGCGCGAGCTCCGTGACGGCCTGAGCCGCCACTTGGCGATCGTCCGCGAGGGGCACACGATCACCGTCACCGATCACGGTCGCCCAGTTGCGCGAATCATCCCCGTGGGGGTTCCCACCAAGTTGGAGCAGCTGATCGCTGCGGGCAAGGTGACGCCAGCCAAGCGCCGGAAGGGCAAGCGTCCTGCGCCGATCAAGGCCGCCGGAGTCGTCAGCGACCTCGTCGAGAAGCAGCGTCGGTGATCCTCTACGTCGATACTTCGGCTCTTGTGCCACTGCTGATCGACGAGCCTGCATCGGAGGCATGCGGCGAGCTTTGGGACAGCGCCGACAGGGTCACGGGGACGCGTCTTGCGTACGTCGAGGCAGTGGCCGCCCTCGCCATGGCTGAGCGGATGGGTCGGGTCTCCAAACAAGACGTCAGCGACGGCAGAGCCGTCCTCGATGACCTCTGGCCGACCATCGACGTGGTCGAACTCGACCAGGACATGATGTCGAACGCCGCAAGCTTGGCGGTTGCCTACAGCCTTCGCGGCTACGACGCCACACACTGCGCTGCCGCAGTTGCGGCAAGCGACGCGGACTTCGTCGCAGCGTCGGGAGATCAACGACTACTCGCAGCCTGGCGAGCGGAGGGCATCGCCGTCCGAGACACGACCGCGTGATGCTTTCATCTCCGAAGACTGATGACACGACGGAACTCTCACTGTTTGGTCGATGGTCTCGTGGCGCTCTGAAGCCAATCGGGTCACCGACGCGTGCGTGTCTCGGCTGATCCGGATGGTTGTCGTGTCACCCATGACCTCATCGTAGGGACCTGTCGACAGTTCCGTCTGCAGGCCGCCTGCAACACCTGGCGACTAGGCGCCGATAATCGACATTATGTCAAGTCATGCAGAAGGGTCCGTCTCCCAGGCACTCAGCGGTTCCTCCCCTGTTGTCCTTGTCCTGTCTCAGTTGAGTCGTCGCAGTCTCACTAAACCTGACGCATTCGAGGATCTGTCTCACTGAAGTTGACGCATCCGTACGGCGCGTCTCACTCAATCTGACGCAGGCCGGGCGGCACCCTCGATGTATGCCATCAAGTCGTGTCCCCGGACTCCGCATTGAGCCGATTGATCTCGCAGACGCGGACCAATTGATCGCCTGGAACGAAGTGCTACGAGTCGGCTACAACGCGAGCCGGGAGGCCGCATGGTGGCGCAGCCCTGAAGCCACAGTTGCCCAGTTCCAGTCTCCAAAGCCGGGACGCACGTCCGTCGCTCTATGGGCGATCGCCGATGATCTCCCCGTCGGCGCAGCAGAGGCACATGTGGACCCCGACGAGCCCGCAGAGGTAGAGATTTCCGTCATCCAGGATCGGCGACGTGAAGGCATCGGGCGCGCATTGGCCGGCGCCGTGCGCGAGGCGCTGGCCGGCGCGGCCGGAGTGGTCCAGGCCGAGACGTACTGCATTGAAGGTGTCGAGTTCGCGCGGGCGCACGGAATGGCGGTCGGGAACCAAGAGTGGCGACAGCTCCTCGACCTTCCCGTACCTCCTCAGCGGCTTGTCGAGCTAGGCCAACCCAGCGTCGGCGTCGAGATCCGTTCATGGTGCGGCCCCTGCCCGGACGAACTGGTCGATGACTGGGCCACGTTGGTCACCCGGATGGATGCTGACGTGCCGATGGGTGAGCTCACCCGCACGTCGGCGGCCACTAACGTGGCAACGGTCCGGCAGAACGAACAGCGGACCCGGGACCACGGAAACCTTCTGGTCCGTTCGCTGGCGCAGGTCGACGGGAAGAGCGTTGGCTACACCGAGATGTTCGCGTCGCTCCACGGCTCCCAAGTCGTGTCCCAGGACGACACTTTCGTAGATCGGGGCTACCGGTGCCGTGGCATCGGCCGCGCCATGAAAGTGGCCAACCTCAGCAACCTCATGAGTATCCCCGAGGCTCAGTCTGCCCGCTGGGTGCAGACCTACACGGCCGTCGCCAACACTCCGATGCTTGCTTTGAACAAGGCTCTTGGATTCCGCGTGGCAGACATGATGACAGTGCTCGAGGGACGGGCCGTCTGACTCGGCGCCCGAGCCGCCGAACTCTCCGCCCGCCGAGCATCAGGCGACCGAGCCCGGCTTAACGATCCAGCGCGCTCGCAAGTCGGGGCAGATTCGCGCCAGGTGGTCGAAGTCGGCGTCGTAGTGCACGATCGTGACCACTTGAGTCTCGGTGGAGTGTCGCAACGCCGTTGCCGCGATCTGGAGATCGCTGACTCCCACCGCGCGTCCGGAACCTGCGGCGAAGAGCAGCCCTTGGAGCTTCACAGCAGTGTCGGCAACCTCCTCGTCCGGCGGGAGGAACACCTTGCTCCCCCGGTTGTCGTCGAGGATCACGCGATAGTCTGCGCCGCTCCGAGCCGAGTAGCACTCCTCCAGCAGTTGCGGAAGACAACTGGCCAACTCGCCGGTCGCGAGCAACCCGGCCACCACATCCGCAACCGCGGGAGCACGGTGGATCCGCTGTGTCACAGAATTGTCGATCAGGTACAACTGCCTCATCGCTGCGCTTGCGCGACCACGTCGGGGTCATCCAGATCACGCGCGATGCCCACCTGAAGCCGTTCCAGATACTCCAGCGCATGCGCCTTGCGGACGACCTGTTCCAACGCTTCCGTCACCGTGGCTCGCTTCGTGGCGTGGCCAGTTGCGGCCATTGCCGCTGCCATCAACTGCTCGTCCACGTCGATCAGAGTCTTCGTCATCACCGCTCCAGATATCTAGATGTGGAAAGAAGTATATCTGAATGTCTACCCTGAGGACCGGTTCTTCCCGCGTGGTCAACCGATCTCCTCTTGCCTTGAAGTACCACTGCTCGGTGTCGACCAGTACGCCGTCATGATCGAACAGGGTGTACTTCTTCAGGTGGAGGATCCTCGGCTCCAGCAGTAGGTGATCGGGCTGGCGAACCAGAACCACGAAACCGCTGATGCGATGCCCGCGGTCGGCGACCCACGCCTCGTCGCGGTCCACTGTCGCCGCACGAATGCCCAGTGGCATCCCCACGTTGGGAGCGGGGTCATGGTGCACTGCTTGGCCGCTCCCAACGAACGCCTGCGAAGCGTTCAAAGTCGGTGTCGTAGGAGACGATGTGCGCCCGATGTTCGATCGCGAGCGCAGCCAGATGGGCATCGCTGACCAGGTTGCCGGTCGCACCGCTCTCTCGCAGCAGCTCGGCGAGGACGAAGGGGTGGCGCACGGTGGGTTGGACGAGTTGAGCACTCGGCTGGGCGAGCCAGTCCTGGACCTGAGTCATGGCTACCTCGGTGCTCACTGGGCTGGGGAAGATACCGGCCTTGGTGGTCAAGCGGACGAATGCCAGCAAGGGCAACCATGCGAAGGCGACCGTCGCGGCACCAGACAGCGCGGCATCCAGCCACTCCTTCGCCTCGGTGTGACGGTCTGCGTCGGTGTTGAAGGCGTAGATCAACACGTTGGCGTCAACGAGTTTCACAAGGCGGCCTTCGCCTTGCTGATGAGTTCCTCATCTTCGATCTCGGCCGCGAGTTGGAGTGCTCGATCGAGTCCAAAGGCCGGTCGTCCCAGCGCGACCGAACTCGTCACGAAGTCTGGTCGTGGCGGGCGCCCCGTGTCCGTGGCGCCCGAGCGAATGGCGTCGTTCAATGCACGCTTGAACGACACGCCGTCGCGCTGCATGCGCTCCCGGACGATCTGCTCTGAGTCCGCGTCAAGCGTCACGGTGGTCCTCATAGTTGACAGCATAGCATCAGCCAATCTGATTGGATGCCATCATGTGATGTCGAGCCCACAGCCATCGCTGGCCGTCTCTCCCGCGGTTCGATCTCTAGGTCAGCTTCAATGCGTGCCGTATGCCCGGCCACGCAAGCCTTCCCAACCGCTCCGCGGCGGCTGGGTTGCCTCCGGTGAGGTACGGACGCGCGGAGTCCGACGCGACCTCCCCCGGCAGGACGATCGTGTGACCGGCCGCTGGATCTTCGACCAGGACCGTGTCCAGACCGTACGTCGCCCGGCGCGCCGTGATAGCCCGGGCGGCCGGCACGCTCGGCCACACCTGGTCATCGCCCCCCGCCACCAGCACCAGCTCGCCGATGAAGCGCTCGACGGGGATCCGGGCGGCGTCAACAGCGGCGGCGCCTGTCGCCGTACGGCTGCGTTCGTAGTGCGGAGCGAATGCGGGCATCGGTTCGTCAGGCACCCAGTCGCGGTCCAGTGGGACGAACGGCACCGGAGCGCCGCGCCAGGTCCACTTGCTGCGCCGCGGATCGGCATCGTGCTGATGCTGCCCCTCCCAGACGACATCCGTCGGCGCCAACGCGATCACGGCGTCGATCCGCGGGTCGCGGACCGCCGTCAATAGCGCTGCCTCGGCACCGTAGGACAGACCCAGCACCGCCAGTCGGTCGCACTCCTCCGCGAGCAGGTCGAGTGCGTGGATGAAGGCCTCGAGAGGGACTTCACACGGCGTCGCGGGTTGCCCAACGCCCCCGAACCACCGCATAGCGAGCGCGGTGGCACCAGCCGATGCGAGAAGGTCGGCACGGCCCACGTCGAGGCGACCACTCGATCCCGCCAGAACGAGCACACCGGTGCCTCCGCCGCCATGAGGGCGTGACCAGTAGAGCTCGGATTCCGCGATCGTCGTCACGGGCTCGCCGCCAGGACGGCTAGCGCGTACGCCGGTGCCGCGGTGATCACGCGTCGGGGTGCGGCAAGGGACGGATATCCAGCCCCTCGATGCCCTCGAAGTCATCAGGATTGCAGGTGTAGAGCGGGACGCCTGCGGCAATGGCGGTCGCGGCGATCAGTGAGTCGTAGGCGCGAGCGCTGGGCTTGCGCCCAGCTGTCCGCAACGACGCCGCCACTCGACCGAATGCGCGGGCCGCCGAAGCGTCGAACGGAACCATCTCGAAGTCGGACTCCGCTTGTTGAAGGTGGGCCTGCCGGGCGGATCGCTCGGCAACGGTCGTCGCGACCAAGGGCCCCAACGACAGTTCGGCGAGCGTCACTGCGCTGACTACAGAGTCCTGCGGGAGGAGCGAAGGGTCGTCCAGCCGTCCGAGAAGGATCACCGTGGACGTGTCGAGCATCCCGCGAGCAAGTGCTGTCGTCACAGCGTGGCATCCAAGACAGAGTCGAGGTCCCGCCGTAGCGCATCGGGATCCACTTGTGGCAAGGTCCGGCGACGGGCGACGAGCTCGGCGGGCGACGGGCTGCGACGAGCGCGAGGTCGCAACTCGGCAACCTCTGCCCCATCGCGAGTCACTACGAGGACCTCGCCGCGCGCGACGCGATCAAGCACCTCTCCCCCGTGATTCCTCAGTTCCCGTACTGTCACCGACTCCACCAGCTCAGTGTATCACCGGTGATACATCGGGTTAGGGGTCGGGGCCGTCGTCGTCGTGGGTGTGGTGGGTGCCGGTGGGATCGACTTGTCGGGTGAGGCCGTGGGGTGTGGTCCATAGGTAGGTGCCGGGGCCTAGTTGGCGGACTTTCCAGCCGGGGTGGTGGGTCTTGATCCGGTGGTGACTCCTGGTCAGGGGTCCGCTGTTGTGGGTGCCGGTCTGCCCGGCCGGGCCGTTCTTGTCGTAGGGGGTGACGTGGTCGTAGTCGACGTGGCGGCTGGTGGAGACCGCGTAGGGGAAGTAGTCGCCGCCGGTGGTCTGGTAGACGCGGTCCTTGATCGCGGTGGGGTGTTCGTAGCCGGTGACGGCGACCTGGTCGGCGAGGTCGATGACGGGTTGGAGCCGGATGCGGGTGTGGCCGAGTAGCCCGGCGAGCTGGTCGAGCAGCATCGGGCCGAGATCCTCGACCCTGGCCAGGCCACCGTGCTGGGCGAGGACGTCGTGGGTGAGGTGGACGTGGACGGTCCCGGGTGGGCGGAGCCGGTCGGGGTCGGCACCGCGGAGTGCGTCGAGGAGGTCGGTGGGGAACGCGGTGGCCCGCGACCGATACCCATCCGGCTCCGGCTCTGGCTCCAAATCGGGCTCTGGGTCGGCTGGCTGGTCCTGTTCGACTGTCTGTTGGTGTTGGAGGAGGAGGGTGAGGAGTTCGGCGGGGCGGGCGAGCCAGCCGAGGGCCCTAGCGCGGCGTTCGTCCTTGGTGCCGGTGTCGCCATCGGTGGCGAGGATGTCGGCGACGTGGTCGACTATGGCGTCGAGCCAGGTGGCGTCGCCGGCGTCGAGGCGGGCGAAGATGGTGCGGAGTCCGTGGTCGGAGGATCGGGAGAGGTGCACGCAGCGGCGGGTGGCTTCGCGGGCGAGCTGGGTGGCGTAGTAGTCGGGGTCGGCCTCGATGATCTTGGCCTCGGCCAGCTCCAGGACACGGCCGGCTGACAGGCTGCCCAGCACCGGCGCGACCGCGGCGTCGACCAGCGCGGCCTGGTCGGGGTCCAGCCGGTGGGTGAGCCGGGCGATCCGGCGGGCGATCCAGACCTCGCCTTGGAGTTGTTGGACTGCGGCCCAGCACTGTGGGAGGCGGTGGGCCAGGTCGAGTGCGTCGGCGATCAGCTGGCGGGCGGCGGTGGTGTGTTGGTCGCGGGCCACCCCGAGCTCGGCGGGGCAGAACTCCCGCACCAGCGGTGTCCCGGCTCCGCCGAGGCGGATCATCTGCTCCCCGCCCGCGACACCGGCTTGGCCGGGTGCTGGCTCGCCGTGCAGGACCGCCCACTGTCTGGCCAGCCGGAGCCCGGTCACCTCCGCGCGTCGTTGCGCGGCCACCGCGGTCTGGGTGGCCCTGAGCACGCCGCGGGCGTCGAGGTCCTCGATCCCCGACCACTCATCCCCGCTGTCGAACCGGTGCATGAATATAGCCAACCACCAGGCACCGACAACCAGACCCCGGTAGACCGGGTTACCCACAGAACCCGGCCCGCCGTAACCAAACTGTGACCTCGAACCGCGGTTGACCCGAGCAGATGAGACAGCGATGGTGTGGCTATGACCCGACACGTCGACTTCGCCGCCGACAACAGGTCTATCGGCCGGTGCATCGTCCTTCCGGGGAGGCAATACACCCCCGACGGGCCGTTGCTGTTCTTTGCTGCTCAGACCGCATTGTCTCGCGGCTGGGACGTGCGGCAGGTGTGGTGGGATCCACCAGACCGCGGCAGCTGGACGGTCGATGATGAAATCGCGTGGGTGGGTGCGGAACTCGATGCGGCAGTCGATGGCTACCGCGGGAAGATCCTGGTGGTCGGAAAGTCGCTGGGGACCTTGGCCGCTCCGGTTGCTCGCTCCCGCGGCTACAGCGCCGCTTGGCTCACGCCGCTCCTGACCGAGCCGAGGCTCGCGGACGCGATGACCACCTATCCCGCCAGACAGTTCACCGTCATCGGCTCCAGCGATCCGTTCCTGGACAAGGAAGTGTTCGAGGCGCTTCCTGGCGAGCGACTCCTCGTGGCGGGCGACCACATTCTGCGTGTCCCTGAGGATCCAGCCGGAATGGTGGAGAGCCACGCCCGCTTCGTCCGAGCCTTCGACGCGTGGCTCACGGCAGCGCAGGTCTAGCGGCTTGACCGGCGAAACCAGATGACAGCGAGCCTATCGTCAAGCCATGGAGTTCGTCTCGGTCCCGAAGGCCCGGCCCGGTGACAAGGTCGCCGTCCTCTCCCCTTCGTTCGCGGCGCCAGCCGTTGCCCCGCGAATCAACGAGCAAGCGCTGGAGCGCCTCGCGGCACTGACGGAGCTCGAGCCGGTCGAGTTCCCGACCACCCGCGAGCTTGGCGCCTCTGCGCGGGATCGAGCCGCAGACTTCAATGCGGCCTTCGCCGATCCGGACATCCGCGCCGTGCTGGCGACCATCGGCGGGGACGATCAGATCACCGTGGTCCCTCACCTCGACGCAGAGCTGGTGCGTAGGGATCCGAAGCCGTTCCTCGGCTACAGCGACAACACCAACATCCTCAACTGGCTGTGGACCCACGGGGTGCCGGGCTACTACGTCGGCTCGACGCAGGTGCAGCTCGGACCGGGGCCGGGCATCGATCCGATCCACGCGCAGGCCCTCCGTGCCGCGCTCCTCACCGGCGAGCGTCTCGAGATCACCGAGCCCGGCGAATCAGAAGACTTCGGCCGCGACTGGAACGACCCCCGCGCCCTCACCGAGTCCGGTGAGCGCGAGCCGACCGAGGCGTGGGTCTGGTCGGGACCCTCCACGTCGGTCACCGGGCGCACCTGGGGCGGCTGTATCGAGGTGATCCAGTGGATCCTCACCGCCGGCAGGTTCCCCTCCGATCTGGCGGTCCTCGACGGCGGCGTAGCACGGCCGCCCACCTCGGACTTCACGGTTAGACCATCGGCGGAGGAGCGCAAGGCCAAGCGGGACGAGCAGCGTGACATGGCGATCTCCCTCGTCGACCGCTACAACCCCGACGCCCTGGTCGTGGTCGGTCCGCCGTTCGGGCACACGCGACCGCAGTGGATCGTGCCGTACGGCGGCCAGATGACCGTCGACGGCAGCGCCAAGCGTCTCTTCGCCGACTATCGGTGAGTCAGATCCGGCCGGACGCCATGTCCGAGGCTGTGTGGGCCAGGCCCGCGGCCACGAGCCGTCGGTCCGCACTGACAAGCGGAACATCCAGTGCCGCTGCGGTCGCGGCCCAACTGGCGTCGTAGAACGACAGGCCGTGCACCTCGGCCAGACGGGCGGCCTCAGGGAGCCAAACCGGCGACATGACCAGTGGTGGCCCCACGATGGTGAGGAGGTCATCGAGCTGGGCCGCGACGTCGCCGGCGCCCCACCCCAGCGCGCGTGCGAGGACATTGCCGACCTCGTAGATCGCCAGATCCAAGATGTGCGCGTCGAGATCGCCCCGCAGGTGCGCATCCCTGATCGCGCGTGCCTCGTCGACCTCGGCCTCCCCCTCGGAGTGGAACCACTTGATCAACACCGACGTGTCGAGCAAGAGGCGTGTCATCGCCGGTCGTCTCGATCCGCACGCACGAGATCGGCCGACTCGAAGCTGCCTGCCTGTCGAAAGCGCCGTTCCGACCGAGCGATGGCGGCCGCAACCTTGCCCGGATCGCGACGCGCCAGCTCGCGTCGTGCTGCGGCGGCAAGGAGCGCGCTGCGGCTCGTCTCCCTGCGCTTGACCTCTGCGTCCAGCTCGACGAGGAGGTCATCGGGCAGCGACACCATCACCTTGGCCATACCAAGAGTATAGCCAGCTAGATATCCGCAGCTTTGCCTTCAGGCGACCCCGCGCCGATGACGGCCAACGCGTACGCCGTCTCGGGGTCGTCCGCCGTCGCCTCGGAGTCGTCGGCGGTGAGGACGACGTACGACGGGCCACGTCGGACGAGCGAGACGAATCGGGGGCCCAACAGCTCGCGGAGTTGGTGCTCCCACGGGATCCACAGCACGTCAGAGGCGAGGATGCTGTCGAGAGCCCACTCCGTGGTGCCGTTGAAGCGGATGTGCCGCCCGCTCGGCAACTCCTCGACCTCGATCGTCATCTCCGCGATCACGAACACCTCTTCGAGGTCGCGGCCCGGGACGACGAACCGGTCCCCTGATGCCGGCTCCCAGGGCCGACCTTGCTCCCGCAGCAGGTAGTCCAGTCTCTCGGCGAGGTGAGCAGTGATCACACAGACAGGATTCCTCAGCCGAGTGAGCGGCGCACGTCGAGCGGCACCAGGTGACCGCCGACGTCGGCCTGCCAGCTGCCCGACTCGACGAAGTCCCAGCTCGTGACGGTGGCGTCGAGATCCTCGACGTAGGCGAGCCCCACGCAGCCACCGAACGCCTCGCCCCACGCGGCGCTGGTCACCTGCCCCGCGCGGCGGCCGTCGCGCAGCAGCAATTCGCCGCCCCAGAGCATGGCCTCGGGGTCCCGGGCGACGAAGCCGGCCAGCCGGCGGCGTGGTCCTTGGGCGCGGGACGCCTCCAGGGCCTCTCGGCCGAGGAAGGGTACGTCGGTGCGTACCTTGGTCGCGAAGACCAGACCCGCCTCCACCGGCCCGTAGTCGGGAGTGAGCTCCCGCCCGAAGGCTCGGTAGCCCTTCTCCAGCCGCATCGACTCGATCGCGTAGTAGCCGGCGTCACGGGCGCCGAGGTCCTCCCCCGCGGCCATCAGCGCGTCGTAGACGCCGATGGCGAACTCCACCGGCACCAGCAACTCCCAGCCGAGCTCGCCGACGTAGGTCATCCGGGTCGCCCGCACCAGCGCGTGGCCCAACGGGATGATCCGGCTGGTCGCGAAGGTGAAGCCCTCCTCGGAGAGGTCGGCGTCGGTCAGCCGACCGAGCAGGTCTCGGGACGAGGGTCCCATCACACCGATGACGGCGTGTGCGGCGGAGACGTCGCGGACCTCGACGGCAGCAGGGTCCGGCAGGTTGCGGCGGATCCAGTCCTGGTCGCGCACGGTCGTGGCCGAGCTGCTCACCAGGAGGAACTCCTCCGGTCCAGTGCGGGTCACCGTCAGGTCGGACTCGTAGGTGCCGCGGCGGTTCAGCAGTGGCGTGTAGACACAACGGTCCACGGGTACGTCGACGTCGTTGGCGCAGATCCACTGGAGTGCCGCGACCGCGCCGGAGCCGGAGACGACGTATTTGGAGAAGGAGGTCTGGTCGAACACCGCGACCTGCTGACGGCAGGCGCGCTGCTCGGCGGCCGACCAGGGCAGCCAGTGCGGCTTGCCCCAGGTGTAGACGAGCTCGGGTGACTCGCCGGCGGGGGCGAAGAAGTTGGGCCGCTCCCAGCCCATCCGGGAGCCGAAGTTGGCACCCCGCGCAGCCAGCCGATCGTGCAGTGGTGAGCACCGGAACGGTCGTGCGGTCGCCAGCTCGCGGTTCGGCCAGGGCAGCTCGTAGTGGACACCCAGAACCTCGGCGACGCGGGCCCGCAGCCATCGGTTGTTGGCGTTGAACGGCGCGAACCGGCGGATGTCGACCGAGAGCAGATCCGAGGTCGGCTCCCCCGCCACGATCCACTCCGCCAGTGCCCGGCCCGCTCCCCCGGCCGACGCGATGCCGACCGAATTGAAGCCGGCTCCGACGAAGAAGCCGTCGAGCTCGGGCGCCTCGCCCAACAAGAACTGGTTGTCGGGCGTGAAGCTCTCCGGTCCGTTGTAGAACTTCCGAATCCCGGTGTGCTCCAGCGCGGGGATCCGGACCAGGGCGGAGTCCATCAGCACCGAGAAGTGGTCCCAGTCCTCCTCGAGCAGTTGGAACTCGAAGGGATAGGGGATCCGGTCCGGCGAGACCCACGGCTTGGCCTCGGGCTCGAAGCCGCCGATGACCAGGCCGCCGACCTCCTCCTTGAAGTAGGTGTAGCCGTCCGGGTCGCGCATGATCGGCAGATCGGGGTGCATCCCGTCCAGCCCCTCGGTCACGACGTAGAAGTGCTCGGCCGAGTGCAGCGGGACGGTGACGCCGACCGCGTCGCCGAGCGCCTTGGCCCACTGGCCCGCGCAGTTGACGACAACCTCCGCCTCGATGTCACCCTGATCGGTGCGGCAGCCGACCGCACGCCGCCGTCCGCCGCTCTCGGCCACCAGGATCTCGGTGACCCGCGTCCGCTCGAAGATCCGGGCCCCACCCTGCCGAGCGCCCTTGGCCAGCGACTGGGTGAGATCGGTCGGATTGACCTTGCCGTCGCCGGGCAGCCAGATCGCCCCGAGCAGATCGTCGGTCCGCATCGCCGGCCACATCTCCCCCGCCTCGTCCGGAGACAGCATCCGACAGTCCATGTCGTAGGAGATGGCGTTGGCGGCAGTACGACGCAGCGCGGTCAGCCGGTCCTCGGTCCGGGCGACGATCACGCCGCCCACCGGCCGATAGCCGGTGGCCAGCCCGGTCTCCGCTTCCAGGGAGGCGTAGAGGTCGGCGGAGTACTGCACCAACTGGGTCCCGCTCTCGGTCGCCCGCAGTGGCCCGACCAGCCCCGCCGCGTGCCAGGTCGTGCCCCCCGAGAGGCTGCCCTGCTCCAGCAGCACCACGTCGCCCCAACCGAGCTTGGTGAGGTGGTAGGCCGTGGAGCAGCCGATCACTCCCCCACCGATCACCACCACCTGGGCACGCGACGGCAGCTCAGGCATCGGCGACCTGCCCCAAGAGATGCTCGAAGTCGGGACCAGTGAAGGTCCGGGCGGCCTTCTCGAACCGGTGCATTCCCCACTCGTGGAAGTCGTAGTCGATCGGGCTGGACGCGGCCTGGATGAACCCCCACAGCGACCAGCCGTATTCACTGCACAGGGCCTGGAGTCGCACCCGCGCCAGATCCGCCGGATGCAGGCTGCCGAAGTAGGCCTCGGTCCAGGCTTCGGTCATCTCCGGGGTGAACTCACACTCGGTCGAGGTGTTGCCGATCTCGAAGCACGCGTCGTTCATGCCGGAATATTCGTAGTCGATGAGCCAGATCCGCTCACCGTTGTCGAGGTAGTTGCCGGCCAACAGGTCGTTGTTGCACGGCACCAGCGGGCGTGGAGAGACGGCGAGGGCGCGACGCACGTCGGCAAACGCGTCGGTGAACCGTTCGTAGCCCTCCGGCAACGGGAAGCCGTTCTCCTTCACCGTCGTCAGGTAGCCCGCCTGTCGGGTGAACATGTCGAAGACGCCGGTGAACTCCGGGCCTGCGTGCAGCAGGCGGCACGCCTGCGCGGCGCGAGCCATCACGCCCGGATCGGTGAACGACTCGTTCGCCAGGGCGAGCCCGGGCAGGAAGGTGATGAGCAACATGCCGAGGTCCGGTCGATAGTCGATCACCTCGGCTCCGACGCCAGCGCGAGCAGCGGCTGCGGTGTTCAGGTGCTCGGCGTCGCGGTCGATGCCGAGCAGGCTGGCGTCGCTCGAGGATGCCCTCACCACGTAGACGCCGGAAGGCGTGGACACCTTCAGATTGCGGTTGGTCAGCCCACCGGACAGCTCCTCGACCGAGGTGCGGTGCCGAAGCACCTCCACCTGGTCGAGGAGCTCGTCCAGATCCTCGAGAGTCACCTCACTTGAGTGCCTCGGCGACCGAGGCATCGATAGTCATCTTCGGGCCGGTGAACCAGTTCTTCGCCGACACCGACCACCAGATCGCCAACACGACGAGGGCACCAACGGTGACGATGGGGGCGTAGTTGACGAACTTCCATTCGAACTCGTCGCTGAACGGCACCGCCCCGGGCACGAACGGCATCATCAGGTAGAGACACACGATGATGATCTCGGCAACCGCGATCGGGTTCATCCACTTGTATTTCGCGCCGTTGTTCCACGTGCCGACCTCGAACCGATCGCCGTGCTGCCAACGCAGGAAGATCGGGATCGCGAAGGCGAGGTAGAGGCCGATCACGGCGATCGAGGTGACGGCGTAGAAGGCGACCGGCACGACGTAGGGCTCGTCCGCTGTCCCGAGGTTGACCTCGATGAGGGCTGGGAGTGTGACGACGGCGGCCACGACGGCTACCAGAACCACAGCGTTGGCCGGCACCCGGCTGGCGCTCAGCTTCGACCAGCGCGACGAGCCCGGGACACCGCCGTCACGACTGAACGCATACGTCATCCGCGACGCGGAGGTCATGCAGGAGGTGGCACAGAAGAACTGGGCCGACGCCGAGATGAACAGCACGAGAGTCGCCCAGTTCCGGTCCATCGACTGCACGAAGATGTACGCGACGCCACCAGCGCCCACTCCGGCGTTGTCGGGGTTGCCCGCGGCGTCGTTCGGAACGGCGAAAACCACCGCGAGCAGCAGGATGTAACCCCCGAGCACCGAGTAGAAGATCGACTGCCAGATGCCCTTCGCCGCCGCCATCGAGGCCGAGGCGGTCTCCTCCGAGAGATGGGCGCAGGCATCGAAACCGGTGATGGTGTACTGCGTGAGCAGGAAGCCGAACGGGACCACGGCGAACCAGAATCCGAACGTGCTCGTGCTGCCGCCGGAGAAGCCCGAGTTGTTGAACCGCTCGGTGAACACGTAGCTGAAGCTCTGGTGCTGATCCGGGACGATGATGAGAATCAGGACGATCGCGGCCGCGCCGATGACGTGCCACCAGACCGACACGTTGTTCATGATCGCCATCAGGTGACTGCTGAAGATGTTCAGGAGGGACGCCAGCGCGAGGACGACCACAAAGATCAGAAAGACCCTGGTCAAGGAGTAGTTGGCGGCGTAGGAGTCGGAGTAGGTGCTGATGGTCAGGTCGATGAACGTGGCGCAGCCGTAGGAGACACCGGCGGTCACCGCGACCAGGCCGATCAGGTTGAGCCAGCCGGTGAAGAAGCCGGCTCGCGGGCCACCGAGCTTGGCCGCCCACCAGTAGATGCCGCCCGAGGTCGGGTAGGCGGAGACGAGCTCGCTCATGGTGAAGCCGATGATCAGGATGAAGATGCCGAGAATCGGCCACGACCAGGAGATCGAGATCGGGCCGCCGTTGTTGAAGCCGGCGCCGAAGTTGGTGAAGCAGCCGGCGAGGATGGAGATGATGGAGAAGGAGATGGCGAAGTTGGAGAAGCCGGACCAAGACCGGTGCAGGTCCTGGCTGTAGCCCAGCTTCGCGAGGTGCTTCTCGTCTTCGGTCAGGTGCTGGAGTTGCTCTTCGACGTTCTCGTGGCCTTCAGGCATGTCAGACCTCTCGGGATGAAGCAAGCGATTGGCCGCAGGCTAGACCCGAGATCTCGGCGGCGTAAATAGTTCTCGCCGAATTGGTTTGAACTCAGACCATTGACACCCTCGCCAACGAGGTCCAAGACTGTCCCGAGTGACCGCTGAGCCGCACGCCCACCTGTCGAAGGTGGTGCTGCGCCCGGTGCGTGGTCATCATGCGTTCGAGTCGTGTGTCGAGCAGCTGGCCACTGCCATCCGGCTCGGTGTCTACCCCCTCGGGACCGTTCTGCCCAGTGAACGCGAGCTCGCCGAACGGCTGGATGTCTCCCGCGCAACCTTGCGCGAAGCGATCGCTGCGCTGCGAGAAGCGGGCCTGGTGGAGACCAAGCGGGGCAGGCACGGCGGCACTGCGGTGACGTTGAAGCTGCGCACGCCCTCGGCCCGCAAGGCCGCCCGCACCAGCCCAGAGCAGCGAGCCGACTGGCTGGACGCACTGGACTTCCGGCGGGTGGTCGAGCCCGGCGCGGCCTACCAGGCCGCGCAGCTGTCGCTCTCCGAGCACAGTCGGTCCAGGCTGGAGCAGGCACTCGACGCTGTCACTCATGCCCGCGTCAGGGCCGCGCACCGACAGGCCGACTCCCGGTTCCATTTGACGATTGCGACGTTGACCGAGTCGCCCCGCACCATCGACGCCGTCACCTCCGTGCAGGCCAGCCTGCACGAGATGCTCAGCGCGATCCCGGTGCTGGGTGCCAACATCGCCCACTCCCACCGCGACCACCGGCAGATCTGCAGTGCGATCTTGGAGGGTCGCGCCGAGGAGGCACGGCACCTCATGGCGGACCACTGCGAGGACACCGCCGCGCTGCTGCGCGGCTTCTTGGGCTGATCACGACGAGAGGACACCGATGACCGCACCCAACGACCGCTACCTGACCCTCGACGACCTCCGGACCCGGATCGGGGAGGGTGAGATCGACACCGTGATCTTGGCGTTCACCGACATGCAGGGCCGCCTCCAGGGCAAACGGTTGCACGCGCAGTACTTCCTCGACGTGGCACTGGCGCACGGCACCGAAGGGTGCAACTACCTGCTCGCGGTCGACATCGAGATGAACACCGTGGACGGCTATGCGATCTCGTCGTGGCAGCGGGGGTACGGCGACATGGAGTTCGTGCCCGACTGGGACACCCTGCGCCTGCTCACCCATCTGCCGGCGACGGCAATGGTGCAGTGCGACCTGGTCTGGCTCGACCATGCCCCCGTGGTGCAGTCCCCGCGCACCATCCTGCGCCACCAACTGGATCGGCTGGCCGAGCGAAACCTGGTCGCCCTCGCGGGGACCGAGCTGGAGTTCATCCTCTTCGACACCTCCTTCGAGGAGGCCTTCGACCGTCGCTACCGCGACCTGGTGCCGTCCAACCAGTACAACGTCGACTACTCCATCGTCGGCACCTCTCGGGTCGAGCCGGTGCTGCGCGACATCCGCAACCACATGTACGCCGCGGGCATGAACGTCGAAGGCGCTAAAGGCGAGTGCAACTTCGGGCAGCACGAGATCGGCTTCCTCTACGCCGACGCGATGGTGACCGCGGACAACCACAGCGTCTACAAGACCGCCGCCAAGGAGATCGGGTCGCTGCACGGCAAGGCGATCACCTTCATGCCGAAGTTCAACGAGCGCGAGGGCAACTCCTGCCACATCCACCTCTCCCTGCGTGGAGCCGACGGTGACATCGTCTTCGCCGACAAGGACACCGACAGCGGTCGGAGCCAGATGTACGACCAGTTCATCGCCGGGATGCTGGCCACGATGCGCGATTTCACGCTGCTTTACGCACCCAACATCAACTCCTACAAGCGCTTCGCCGCTGGCTCGTTCGCCCCCACCACGGTTGCCTGGGGCCGCGACAACCGCACCTGCGCCGTACGACTCGTGGGGAACGGCCCCAGCGCACGGCTGGAGAACAGGGTCCCCGGAGGCGACGTGAACCCCTATCTCGCCTTGGCCGCGATGATCGCGGGCGGACTGCACGGCATCGACGAGGCCCTCGCCCTCGAGCCGGAGTTGGTGGGCAACGCCTACGACTCCGACAAGGAGAAAGTGCCACACACGCTGCACGACGCACGAGACGTGTTCACCTCCTCGGCCATCGCGCGAGCCGCCTTCGGCGACGACGTCGTCGACCACTACACCAACATGGCCAACGTCGAACTTGCTGCCTTCGACGCCGCAGTCACCGATTGGGAGCTGATCCGCTCCTTCGAGAGGATGTGAGGGTGGCTTCGAGCACTGTGATCAGCCCGGTCGACGGACAGCCGATCGCGGAAGTGCCCTCGGCGAGCGCCGATCAGGCCGACGAGGCGATCGATCGGGCACACGACGCCTTCCCCGCGTGGAAGGCGGTGGCACCGGGTGACCGAGCCCGCCTGCTGCGCCGCTTCGCCGCCGTCGTGGACGAGCACATCGAGGAGCTCGCGCAGCTGGAGGTGCGCAACTCCGGGCACACCATCGGCAATGCCCGGTGGGAAGCGGGCAACGTCCGGGACTGCCTGAACTACTACTCGGCTGCTCCTGAGCGGCTCTTCGGCCGACAGATCCCGGTGTCGGGCGGCACCAACGTGACGTTCCTCGAGCCCCTCGGTGTGGTCTCGGTCATCGTGCCCTGGAACTTCCCGATGCCCATTGCCGGTTGGGGCTTCGCCCCCGCGCTCGCAGCCGGCAACACGGTCGTGCTGAAGCCCGCCGAGCTGACTCCCCTGACCGCGATCCGCCTCGGCGAGCTCGCCTTGGAGGCGGGACTGCCCGAGGGTGTCTTCACGGTCATCTCGGGCAAGGGCTCGGTGGTCGGTCAGCGGTTCGTCGAGAACCCGCTGGTCCGCAAGGTCACCTTCACCGGCTCGACCGAGGTCGGCAAGCAGATCATGGCCGGCTGCGCAGCTCAGGTGAAGCGGGTGACCCTCGAGCTTGGCGGCAAGAGCGCCAACATCGTCTTCGCCGATGCCGACATCGAGCAGGCGGCCGCCACCGCGCCGTACGCCGTCTTCGACAACGCCGGCCAGGACTGCTGCGCCCGGTCGCGCATCCTCGTCGAGCGGTCGGCGTACGACCAGTTCCTCAGCGGCCTGGACGCCTCCGTGCGCGCCCTGCGCGTGGAAGACCCCGCTCAAGAGGGCAGTGAGATGGGGCCGCTGATCTCCGCCGGTCAGCGCGCCACCGTGGCGGGCTTCCTCGACGGAGTCTCCCCCGCCATCACCGGCACCAGCCCGGACGGTCCCGGTTTCTGGATGGCGCCGACCGTGGTCGAGTCCACCTCGACGGCCGAGCGCATCTGGCGCGAGGAGATCTTCGGGCCGGTCGTGGCCGTGATGCCCTTCGACGACGAGGACGAGGCGATCGCGCTCGCCAACGACAGCGAGTACGGCCTCTCTGGGTCGATCTACACCAGTGACCTGGGCCGCGGACTGCGGGTGGCCCGCGAGGTCGAGGCCGGGAACCTCTCGGTCAACAGTCACTCCTCGGTGCGCTATTGGACGCCGTTCGGCGGCTACAAGCAGTCCGGCCTGGGCCGAGAGCTCGGCCCGGACGCCCCGGACGCCTTCACCGAGGTCAAGAACGTCTTCTTCGCCCACTGAGAAAGGACCCGACTCGATATGGCAGGACGTCTCGACGGCAAGGTGGCCGTCATCACTGGTGGTTGCTCGGGCATCGGCCTCGCCACGGTCCGCAGATTCCTCGAGGAAGGCGCTCGGGTCGTGATCGGCGATATCGACGACGAGCGAGGGCCCGCGCTGGTCGAGGAGCTTGGCGGCCCGGAGCGGGCGACATACTGCCACGTCGACGTCACCTCGAAGGACGAGGTGGACGCGCTGTTCGCCTGCGCCAAGGACAGCTACGGCTCGGTGGACATCGCGTTCAACAACGCCGGGATCTCCCCACCGCAGGACGACTCGATCCTGGACACCGACCTGGAGGCCTGGCGACTGGTCCAAGAGGTCAACCTGACCAGCGTCTACCTGTGCTGCAAGGCGGCCTTGCCCTACATGCTGGAGCAGAAGTCCGGCTCGATCATCAATACCGCCTCCTTCGTCGCGGTGATGGGCGCCGCCACCTCGCAGATCTCTTACTCCGCCTCCAAGGGTGGGGTGCTGTCGATGACCCGCGAGCTGGGCGTCCAGTTCGCCCGCGAGGGGGTCCGGGTCAACGCGCTGTGCCCGGGCCCGGTGAACACCCCGTTGCTGCAGGAGCTGTTCGCCAAGGATCCCGAGCGCGCCGCCCGTCGTCTGGTGCACGTGCCGATGGGCCGCTTCGGCGAGCCGGAGGAGATGGCCAATGCGGTGCTGTTCCTGGCCTCCGACGAGTCCAGCTTCATGACCGCAAGCACCTTCCTCGTGGACGGTGGCATCTCCGGTGCCTACGTGACGCCGCTGTGACACCGGTCATCGGCCTGACCGCCTATCGGGAGGAGGCGGCCTGGGGGGTTTGGCATCAGAGCGCCGACCTGCTGCATCGGCAGTACGCCGACTGCGTGGTCGCCGCTGGTGGCCTCCCGGTGCTGTTGCCCGCTGTGATAACCACAGCAGACCAGGCCGATGTGCTGATCGACCGCTTGGACGGGCTGATCATCTGCGGCGGCGCCGACGTCGATCCGGCCCGCTACGGTGAGCAGCCGCACCCGCGCACCGCGGGCTGGCGGACTGATCGCGATGCCTCCGAGGCAGCCCTGCTCGCTGCCGCCGAGCGCGCCGCCCGTCCCGTGCTCGGGGTGTGCCGCGGCATGCAGCTGATGGCGGTGCTGGCGGGCGGCAGTCTCGACCAGCACACCCCCGACACCGTGGGCCATCTCGGCCACGGTCCGGAGCCGGGCGTGTTCGGCACGGTCGAGGTCACCACGGTGCCGGGCTCCCGGGTCGCCGCGCTGGTCGGTTCCGATGCCCACGTGCCGTGCCACCATCACCAGTCCGTCGACCGACACCCCGGCTTCGAGGCCACCGCGACTGCCGCGGACGGCACTGTGGAGGCCATGGAGGCCCCCGGGGACCGCTTCTGCGTGGCCATCCAGTGGCACCCCGAGCAGGACACCGACCTCGCCTTGTTCGAGGCGCTGGTCAACGCGGCCAAGGAACGAGAACGGGTGTGAGCTGGGAGACCGACGTCCTCGGCGCGCCGTACGCCGTGGAAGCGTTCGCGCTGAAGCCTGACGTGGAGGGGGCGGTGGAGGCCAACCTGGTCCGCCTCGAGTCCGGCGAGGGTGGGTCGAGCCGCGCCGTGCTGCACGTGCACGGCTTCTGCGACTACTTCTTCCAGACCGAGTATGCCCAGTGGTGGGCCGACCGCGGCTACGACTTCTACGCGCTCGACCTGCGCAAGTACGGCCGCTCCCTACGCGACCACCAGACACCGGGATATGTGGACGACCTGAGCGAGTACTTCGAAGAGCTCGATCTTGCCTGGCAGATGATCACCGAGCGCGACGGGCACGACTCGGTCCTCCTCAGCGCGCACTCGACCGGCGGCCTGACCGTGCCGTTGTGGGCACGCGAACGCGCGGTGCCGTTCCGGGCCATGGTGCTGAACTCACCCTGGGTCGACATGCACGGACCGTTCCTGATGCGGCTGGGCGCGCAGGTGGTGCGAAGGGTCGGCGCCTATCAGCCACGCCGAGAGATCCCCCGCAACCGCTCCACCATCTATGCCCAGGGCCTGCATGCCTCAATGTCGGGCGAATGGGACTACGACCTTGCGTGGAAGCCGCCGGAGTCGTGGCCGGTCTACGCTGGCTGGGTGCGGGCCATCAAGCGTGGTCAGGCCACCCTGAGCGAGGGCCTGGACCTCCGCTCCCCCGCCCTGGTGCTCACCTCGGCC
The DNA here is from genome assembly GCF_047602075.1 of Nocardioides sp. Taxonomy (GTDB): domain Bacteria; phylum Actinomycetota; class Actinomycetes; order Propionibacteriales; family Nocardioidaceae; genus Nocardioides. The sequence goes on along the minus strand of NZ_JASGIF010000001.1, from coordinate 761,784 downwards.
CGGACCGGCCGGCCCAACGACCTCACCGACGAGGTGTGGAGCACCGACATCGTCCTCGACGTGACCAGGATGCGCCGATGCGCTCCCGCGCTGGGCCGCCACGTCACCGTGGTCGCGGTCGACGGCGCGATGCACGACGTGGTGCTCTCCCGGGCGCCGGCCCGCTCCCGGGTCTACGACGAGATCGACCGCTGGCTCAGGGCGTATGTGGAGGTGGATCCAGGGGGTCGTTAAGAGAGCCGACGAGCCTTCTCTTCGACAGATCCCCAATAGTCCGATGCTCGCCGAATCTGCTCGGCGTGCTCGTGTTCGAAGCTGTCGACGAGCGACTCGACTCGATCGATGTTCTCGGCATAGATCGATGCGCGGCACGACCAGTCAGCATCGAAGTACTCACGTTCGACCGACAAGAACGTCTGCCACTGACCGTTCTGCCACTCTTGTTCGTTCGATATGTCGGAGGGAATCGCATCGTCGTCCGGAGAGGCGCCACTCATGGCGTAGCCAAGATCCTGCACCTCCAAGTCCTGACTCTCGAAGATCGACAAGTGTTTCGACTGCAGGCACGAGTAGTAGTCGTCGGGCGACGCGTCGACGGCGTCGTCGAGTTCGGCAACCTGAGTCCACCAGGCATCTTGGAGTTTCTCAATGGCCCGTGACGGAGAGTCAGCATCGGCTTCTGTCTGTGTCGATGCTGCGGCCCCTTCGATCGGGGACGACAACTTCACATTGCACCGAGCAGTGGCGGCCTCTTCCGCGTCATCGGTGGGGTTGTTCATCTCCTTCTCGGCAAACAGGAACGGGCGCATGGACACCAGGTCGTGCGATCGCCAGTAGCTCATCGGTTGATTCAGCCAGAGGCTCGTCTCGAGGGCATCATCGGGATCCGCAGGCACAGACGCGAGCGACCAATCCCACTCCGGGAACCCTTCCTCCGACATGCACCGGTCCATCTCGGCGTTGGCGCCGTACGCCGCCACCACCGCCAGCGCACTGCGCTGGGCCTGCGTCCCGGAGAAGGACTCGAACAAGTGCTGAGCCGCGGAGCGCGACTCCGCTCCGACCTCTGGCCCGGCGCCATTCCACTCGTCCACAGACATCGCCTCGGAGTCGCGATGGGAATCGTTGCTGGCTATCCCGGTTCCGGCGAGCAGACCCACCACGAACAACGCCGAAAGCAGCACGCCCGCCACCAGCGGGAACCCGATCCTACGGCTCACCCGGATCCCCCATCCTCAAGAAGCCCGAGGAGGGTTCACTATCTCACGAACCCGAGACAGGTGGAGGTGGATCCAGGGGGTCGCTGAGCGGGTCGGTGGAAGCAGCGTCGCGGCGGCCGGCGCCGGGGTTGGCGGCGCTCTGTGCCTCGGCGATGGCCGCCTCGACATCGGCGCGGGTGTTGGACAGTTCGCGATCGGACGGACCGACGCTGCCAGTCTCCAGTTCGCCGCCTGCGGGCCCCATGTCGACCCGTGTGCGCGGTCCCTCCGAATCGGCAGGGATGCCCTGGATAGAGCCGAGCGTTGAGCCGAGGCCCTCGAGAGCACGGCCGATCTCCGACGGCACGATCCAGACCTTGTTGGCGTCGCCGGACGCGATCCGGGGCAGCATCTGGAGGTATTGGTAGGCGAGCAGGGATTGGTCGGGCTGCCCGTCGTGGATCGCCTGGAAGACCGTCTGGATGGCCTGGCCCTCACCCTGGGCGCGCAGGATGGCCGCCTCACGGTCGGCTTGGGCACGCAGGATCTGCGACTCCCGGGCACCCTCGGCGGAGAGAATCGCGGCCTGCTTGTCACCCTCGGCGGTGAGGATGGCCGACTGCCGCTGGCCCTCCGCGGAGAGGATCGCGGCCCGCTTGTCGCGGTCGGCGCGCATCTGCTTCTCCATCGAGTCCTTGATCGAGGGCGGCGGGTCGATGCCCTTGATCTCGACCCGGTTGACGCGGATGCCCCACTTGCCGGTGGCTTCGTCGAGGACACCGCGGAGTCCGTTGTTGATCTCCTCACGGCTGGTCAGTGTCTGCTCCAGATCCATGCCGCCGACGATGTTGCGCAGGGTGGTCATGGTGAGCTGCTCGACCGCGGTGATGTAGTTGGCGATCTCGTAGGTGGCGGCGATCGGATCGGTCACCTGGAAGTAGATGACGGTGTCGATGGAGACCACCAGGTTGTCCTCGGTGATCACCGGCTGGGGTGGAAAGCTGACCACCTGCTCGCGGAGGTCGATGAGATAGCGGACCCGGTCGATGAACGGCACCACGATGTTGAGGCCGGCGGGCAGGGTCTGCTTGTACTTCCCGAAGCGCTCGACGATCCCGGCCCGCGCCTGCGGGATGATCCGGACGGTGCGGCCGAGCATGACCACGACGAAGAGCAGGACCAGGGCCAGCAGGATGAACGGGATGGCGGTCATCTGGCTTCCTCTCGGTTGGGGAACGACGGGCTGGTCAAGAGCCCAGCTCCGCGATCGGATGGACGAAGGCGGTGGCACCGCGGATCTCGAAGACCTGCACGGTCTGTCCCACCTCGATGGTCAGCGACTCGTCGTAGGACTCGGCCGACCAGATCTCGCCGGCGAGCTTGATCCGCCCGGGTGCGTGGGCGGCGATGCGCTGGGTCACGACGGCCTCGAGGCCGACCAGCTTGGCGTGCCCGGTGGTGAGCTCGGGACCGTCGTGCAGTCTCTTCACCAGCGAAGGGCGGAGCAGCCCGAGCGCGGCCACAGCGGCGATCGCGCCGCCGAGGACCTGGAGAGCGAAGGGCAGTCCGACCAGGGCGAGCACCATGCCGACGAGGGCACCAGCGGCCAGCATCGCGAGGACCAGGTCGAGGCTGAACATCTCGGCGACGCCCAGCAGGATGGCCAGGCCGAGCCAGCCCCCCGCCTGGTGATCGCCGAGCCAGTCCAGGAACTCCCTCATGCATTCAGACCCTATCCGGCGTGTTCTATTCGGCCCGGTGTCGGGTCTCCCGCCGCGCGGTCCAGCGGCCATCGGCGGACGACACCACCAACGGCATGCCGAACGTCTCACCGAGGTTGGCCGGCGTCAGCACCTCGTCCAACAGCCCTTGCGCGACGACCCTGCCCTCGCGCAGGAGCAAGCCGTGGCTGAATCCGGGCGGGATCTCCTCGAGGTGGTGCGAGACCAGGATCATCGCGGGAGCATCCGGATCGAACGCCAATCGGCTCAGCGTCGAGACCAGATCCTCCCGACCACCCAGGTCCAGCCCGGCGGCCGGCTCGTCGAGCAGCAGCAGCTCCGGATCGGTCATCAGCGCCCGAGCGATCTGAACCCGCTTCCGCTCCCCCTCGCTGAGCGTGCCGAAAGTACGATCGACCAGGTCGCCCGCGCCCAGCTCGACCAGCAGTTCGGCGGCACGCTCGTGGTCGAGGTCGTCGTAGCGCTCACGCCAGCGACCGACCACGGCGTACGACGCCGAGACGACCAGGTCGCCGACCAGCTCATGACGGGGCACCCGCTCGGCGACGGCAGCGGAGGTGACGCCGATCCGGGGACGCAGCTCGAAGACGTCCACCGCCCCCAGCGTCTCCTCCAAGATGGTCGCCGTGCCCGACGTCGGGTGGATGGCGGCGGAGGCGACCTGGAGGAGGGTCGTCTTGCCGGCGCCGTTGGGGCCCAGGATGACCCAGCGCTCGTCCTCCTCGACCGCCCACGTCACCTGGTCCAGCAGCGTCGCCCGGCCACGGCGGACGGTGAGATCGGTGAACTCGAGGGCCAGCGCCATGGCGGACACCCTATCGACCTGCACCATCGAGATCGGGGTAGCCTGCCGCTCGATGGATCCCCAGCATCCCGACGCGTCGCAGACGCTCCTCATCACCCTCTCCGGACGGGATCGGCCGGGGGTCACCTCGGCCGTCTTCCGGGTGCTGTCGGCCGCAGCGGTAGAGGTCGTCGACGTCGAGCAGATCGTGCTCCGTGGCCGGCTGGTGCTCGGCGTCCTGGTGACGGCGCCCCGCGACTGGCGGCGCCTGGTCGAGGCGGTGGAGAACACCGCGGCCGGTCTCGAGATGCAGGTCGACATCGAGCGCGGCGTGGGCGACAACACCCGACGGCGGACCGGACGCTGCAAGGTCACCTTGATCGGCGGCCCGCTGCGGGCGAAGGCGTTCGCGGCAGTGGCCGGCCGGATCGCCGACAGCGGTGCGAACATCGACCGGATCACGCGGATGGCCCGCTATCCCGTGACGGCGATCGACCTGCACCTTTCCGGCGCGAACACCGACCTCTTGCGCACCCTGCTCGCCACCGAGGCGGCGGCGCAAGGGATCGACATCGCCGTCCAGCCCGCGAGCCTGCTCCAGCGCAGCATGCGGCTGATCGTGATGGACGTCGACTCCACACTGATCCAAGGAGAGGTCATCGAGATGCTCGCGGCCGAAGCCGGTTGCGAGGCGGAGGTCGCGGCCGTCACCACGGCGGCGATGAACGGTGAGCTCGACTTCGAGGAGTCACTGCGGGCGCGGGTAGCCCTGCTGGAGGGCCTCGACGCGACGGCGCTGGATCGGGTGTACGACGCGATCGAGCTCACCCCGGGCGCCCGCACCCTGGTCCGCACGTTGCGTCGGTTGGGGTTCCGATTCGCCATCGTGTCCGGAGGCTTCAGCCAGATCACCGATCGGCTGGCCAAGGAGCTCAAGATCCACTACTCCCGAGCCAACGAGCTGGAGGTCGTCGACGGTCGGCTCACCGGCCGGATCGTCGGCGACGTGGTGGACCGGGCCGGGAAGGCGGCCGCGCTGCGGCAGTTCGCCGCCGACTTCGGCGTGCCGGATGAGGCGGTGGTGGCGATCGGTGACGGCGCCAACGACCTGGACATGCTGTCGGCCGCCGGTCTCGGCATCGCCTACAACGCGAAGCGGGTCGTCCGGGAGGCCGCGGACACCGCGGTGAACGTGCCCTATCTCGACACGATCATGTATCTGCTCGGCATCACTCGCGAGGAGATCGAGACCGCGGACGAGGCGGCAGGGGTGGTCACCCCCGCTCCCCCTCTCTGAAGGCCACCAACCGGGCACCTGCCCAGCCGAGCTCACGCCACGGACCGGGGAAGGTGAACACGGCCAGACTCGCCGGCGGGTAGCCGCCAGCCATCGCCAGGCCGGTCGCGACGTCGCCCTCGCCGTCGTCGAGGAGTTGGGCCATCGTCGCGACAGTGGGGTTGTGGCCGACCACGACCAGGCAGTGGCTGCCCTCGTCGGTCTCCCGGACCAGGTCCAGCGCGCTCTCCGCGTCGGCGTGGTAGAGGGCGCGGTCGAGCAGCGGCTCGGCGCTCCAGGCCGCCCCTTCGCTGAGAGACGCCCAGGTGCGCTCCGCACGCCGTGCCGCCGAGACGAGGGCCGCATCGGCGACGTACCCCTCCGCGGCCAGCCAGCGGCCTGCGGCGAGGGCGGCCCGGGCGCCCTCCGGCTCAAGGTCGCGGTCGAAGTCGGCGCCCTCCTGCGACGCGCGGGCGTGCCGCACCACGACGAGGGTGCGCTCCACGGTGGGCACTCAGGCACCCATCGCGTGGAAGCCGCCGTCCACGTGCACGATCTCGCCCGTCGTGGCAGGGAACAGGTCCGAGAGCAGCGCGCAGACCGCCTTCGCGGTGGGGATCTGGTCGGTCTCGTCCCAGCCCAGCGGGGCCCGGGTCGACCACATCGACTCCAGATCCTCGAAGCCGGGGATCGCCTTGGCGGCGAGCGTCTTCAGCGGCCCGGCCGAGACCAGGTTGACCCGCACCCCTGACGGCCCCAGATCGCGCGCGAGATAGCGAGCGCAAGACTCCAGGGCGGCCTTCGCGACGCCCATCCAGTCGTACGCCGGCCAGGCGATGCTGCCGTCGAAGGTCATCCCCACGACCGAGGCGCCGTCGGTCAGCATCGGTTGGCAGGCCACCGTGAGCGACTTCAGGGAGTAGGCCGACACCTGGAGTGCCTGGGCGACGTCCTCCCAGGGCCCGTCGAGGAACTTGCCGCCGAGGAGCGTCTCGGGGTTGCCGTAGGCGATGGAGTGCACGACGCCGTCGAGCCCGTCGACGTGGTCGCGCAGCAGGCCCGGCAGCCGGTCGAGGTGCTCGGGATCGGTCACGTCGAGCTCCAGCACGGGCGGCTCGACCGGGAGCCGTTTGGCGATCCGCTTGGTGATGCCGAGGGCGCGCCCGAAGTTGGAGATGATCACCGTCGCGCCCTGCTCCTGGGCGACCCGGGCCACGGCGAACCCGATCGAGCTGTCCATCGTGACGCCCGCGACCAGGATGCGCTTGCCATCCAGAATTCCCATGCTGTCTCCTCTCAGTGACCCATGCCCAGGCCGCCGTCGACCGGGATGACCGCGCCGGTCACATAGCCGGCCCCCTCGGAGGCCAACCAGGTCACGACGGAGGCGATCTCCGCTGGTGTCGCGTAGCGGCCGAGTGGGACCTGGGACCGGATCGCGGCCCTCTGCTCGTCGGTCAACACGTCGGTCATGTCGGTCTCCACGAAGCCGGGTGCGACGACGTTGGCAGTGATGCTCCGCGAGCCGAGCTCGCGGGCGATGGAGCGGGCCATCCCGACCAGGCCGGCCTTCGAGGCGGCGTAGTTGGTCTGCCCCGCCGAGCCGAGGAGGCCGACGACGGAGGAGATCAACACGATCCGGCCGCGGCGCAGTCGGAGCATGCCCTTGGCTGCCCGCCGGACAACCCGGAACGAGCCGGTGAGGTTCGTGTCCACGACGGCCGTCCAGTCCTCCTCGGACATCCGCAGGAGCAGCGTGTCGTGGGTGATGCCCGCGTTGGCCACCAGCACTTCGACCGGACCGTGCGCGGCCTCGACCTCGGCGAAGGCCCGGTCCACCGAGCCGGCATCGGTCACGTCACAGCGGACGTCGAGGCAACCCTCGGGCGCGCCGCCGTTGCGAGTGGTGACGGCGACCTGGTCGCCGAGAGCGACGAACGCCTCCGCGATGGCGCGACCGATCCCTCGGTTGCCGCCGGTGATCAGGACGGAGCGCCTCGGGGGCGCGACGGTGGAGTCACTCACGGAGCACGACGCTAGTGGACGCCGTGCGCCAGGCGAAAGCGACTCACTCGTCCTCCAACCGGAAGCCGATCTTCATGGTGACCTGGAAGTGCTCGATCTCGTTGTCGCGGAGCTGGCCGCGGACGCCGGTGACCTCGAACCAGTCGAGGTGGCGCAGGGTCTGTGAGGCTCGCTCGATGCCGTTGCGGACGGCCTGGTCGATGCCGTCGGGTGAGGTGCCGACGATCTCGCTGAGTCGGTAGGTGCGGTCGGTCATGGTGGTGATGGTAGCGGCGTACCATGGCAGGTATGTCCGTCCGGGATCGACGCCACGGCGACGAACCGGTCCGGATCACCACCGCCCCGCCGAGCCGTGCCGAGGACACCGCCGCCCGACAGCGGCACTATCTGGTGTCGATGGCGATCCGCACCGGCTGCTTCGTGGGTGCCATCGCGGTCGGGCAGGGTTGGCTTCGCTGGGTCCTGATCGCGGGAGCCGTGATCTTGCCGTACGTCGCTGTGGTCCTCGCCAACGTCTCCGCGAACGGCAGCGAGGGCGTCGACCTGCCCGAGGGGCCGTCCGACGTGCGCGAACTGCCCCACTCCTGACCCGCCGTGAGGCTCGTTGCCCACGGGGTCAGGTCGTGCAAGAATCCACTTCGCGAGCCCAGTCTCCCCCGTCTGGGAATCGCCGTGAGATGCCGGACGGCTTCCCCCGTGGCTGTCCGGCATCTCCTCATTTCAGAGTCGATCTCGGGGTCAGCCGCCGATCGCCGACATCGGGCGATCGGGCTGGAGGAACTTCGGATCGTCGATGCCGTGTCCCGCTCGCTTGCCGCTCATCGCGACCACCCAACGATCGGCGATCTCGTCGTCGGTCGCGCCGTTGCGCAAGGGTGTGCGCAAGTCCGACTCCTCGCGGGCGAACAGACAGTTGCGCAGGGTGCCGTCGGCGGTGAGCCGAACCCGGTCACAGTCGCCGCAGAACGGCCGGGTGACCGAGGCGATCACCCCGACGGTCGCCGGACCGCCGTCGACGAGGAACAACTCGGCTGGGGCGCTGCCGCGCGGCTCGGCAGCGGGCGTGAGGGTGAACTCCTCCTCGAGCCGCTCGAGGATCTCGTCGGCCTCGACCATCTCGGTGCGGCTCCAGCGGTGTTGGGCGTCGAGCGGCATCTGCTCGATGAATCGCAGCTGGTGGCCCTCCGATAGCGCCCACCGGAGCAGCTCGGGGGCCTGCTTGTCGTTGAGCCCTCGCATCAGCACTGCGTTGAGCTTCACCGGACGCAACCCGGCGTCGCGGGCCGCCGCAATCCCGGCCAGGACGTCGGGCAGCCGGTCGCGCCGGGTGATCTCTGCGAACGTCTCCGGACGGATGCTGTCGAGGCTGACGTTGACCCTGTTCAGGCCCGCGTCTGCGAGTGCGGCCGCCGTGCGCGCCAGACCCAGCGCGTTGGTCGTCATGGAGAGCTCGACGTCCGGGGCCGCGAGGCGGGTGCGGCGCACGATGTCGACCAGACCACACCGGACGAGGGGCTCGCCGCCGGTGAATCGAATCTCGCGGACACCCAGCAGGTCGACGCCGATCGTGATCAGGCGAATGACCTCGTCGTCGGTGAGCACCTCCTCGCCGGGCAGCCAGTCCAGGCCCTCGGCGGGCATGCAGTAGGAGCAGCGCAGGTTGCACCGGTCGGTCAACGAGACCCGAAGGTCGGTCGCGACCCGGCCGAAGCGGTCTGCCAACACTCGCACCCGTCGAGTCTACGCGTAGGGATCGCTGATCTACGCTCGTCGGCGTGCGTTCACTGCGGTTCCTGCTCTCCCGCCGGTGGGTGCTGCTTGCGCTCGCCGTCGTGCTGCTCGGCTACCTCGCCTGGTGGCTGGGCGAGTGGCAGTTCCATCGCCTCTCCGAGCGCAAGGAGCGCAACGCGGTCACCGAGCGGAACGAGGCTGCCACCCCGGTGCCAGTGGGCGACGTGCTCGCGCAGGGACGGCCGGTGGCGGACTCGGACGAGTGGCGGCTGGTGACCGCCACCGGCAGCTACGACACCGACGACACCGTCGTGGTGCGGTATCAGACTCGCGAGGGTCAGGCGGGTGTCGATGTGGTGGTGCCGCTGGACACCGACCAGGGCACGGTTTTGGTCGATCGCGGATGGGTGGCGACCTCGAACACGACTGCCGCGCCGGATGAGGTGCCCGCGCCGCCCACCGGTGAGGTGACCGTGGTCGGCTGGGTCCGCGCCGACGGGACCGGCGACAGCACGAAGGTCACCGACGGCTCGACCAGGGCCGTCTCCAGCGTGGCGATCAGCGACTACCTGGACCGGGAGCTGCTCGGTGGCTTCGTGGACCTGAAGTCCGAGGATCCACCGCCAGACAAGCCCCTCGCGCCGACCGAACTGCCCGATCTGGGCAACGGTCCGCACTTCTTCTACGGGTTGCAGTGGTGGTTCTTCGGGCTGCTGGCGGTCGGCGGATTCGGCTATCTGGCCTGGGACGAGTGGCGCAAGGGCCGCCGCCAGGATCAGGATTCGCCGACGGCCTCGCCGAGGAACTGAGTGCGGTAGAGCGTGGCGTAGAGCCCCCCGTCGGCCAGCAGCTGCTGGTGGGTGCCTTGCTCGACGACCCGGCCGTGATCGAGCACCACGATCCGATTGGCGTTGCGCACGGTGGACAGCCGGTGCGCGATGACGAGCGCGGTCCGACCGGCGAGGGCGGCATCCAGGGCGCGCTGCAGCGCCACCTCCGACTCGCTGTCCAGGTGGGCGGTCGCCTCGTCGAGAACGACGATGGGCGGCGCCTTGAGCAGCAGGCGGGCGATGGCGAGTCGTTGCCGCTCACCGCCGGACAGGCGGTAGCCGCGGTCGCCGACCACCGTGTCAAGCCCGTCGGGCAGGCTGCGCACCAGGTCCGCGATCTGTGCGGCCTCCATCGCTGCCCAGACCTGCCGGTCGTCGGCGTCCGGACGCGCATACCGCAGGTTGGCCCGGATCGTGTCGTGGAACAGGTGCGCGTCCTGGGTCACGTAGCCCACGACGTCCTCCAGCGACTGCAAGGTCACGTCTCGCACGTCGTGGCCATCGACGTGGACGGCGCCGGCGGTGACGTCGTACAACCGCGCCACCAGATGGGTGACCGTGGTCTTGCCCGCCCCGGACGGACCGACCAGGGCGACCATCTCCCCCGCGTCAGCGCGGAGGGAGACGTCGGTGAGCACCGGCCCGGTTGGCCGCGACCCGGCCCGAGCGACCACCTCGAGGGACGCCAGGGAGACGTCCTCGGCGCGCGGATAGGAGAAGCCGACCCGGTCGAACTCCAGGGACGACGCGGTCGACGGCAGCGCGGTGGCTCCGGGCTTCTCCTGGATCGTGGACGGCAGGTCGAGGACCTCGAAGACCCGCTCGAAGCTGACCAGCGCCGTCATGACGTCGATCCGGACGTTGGAGAGGCCTTGGAGGGGACCCAGCAGCCGCAGGAGGAGTGTCGCGAGCGCCAGCACCGTCCCGACGGTGAGCCGACCCGAGATCGCGAGGTGGCCGCCGACGCCGTACACCAGGGCGGTGGCCAGGGCGGGCACCGCCAGCAGTGCGGCGGCGAAGACGCGGGTGATCAGCGAGATCCGGACGCCCAGATCCCGCACGACGGCGGCCTTCGTGGCGAACAGCCGGTCCTCCTCGTCGCGGCGGCCGAAGAGCTTGAGCAGCATGGCGCCACCGACGTTGAAGCGCTCGGTCATCATGTTGCCGAGGTCGGCGTTGCCGTCCATCTGCTCACGGGTGAGCCCGGCCAGGCGGCCACCGACCCAGCGGGAGGTGAGCAGCAGGATGGGAAACAGGGCCACGCACAACAGCGTGATCTGCCAGCTCAGCGCGAGCATCGCGATGCCGACAACCACCACGGAGATGGCGTTGGAGACCGCACCCGACAGGGTGGAGGTGAACGCGCGCTGGGCACCCAGCACGTCGTTGTTGAGCCGGGACACCAGGGCACCGGTCTGGGTGCGGGTGAAGAACGCCAAGGACTGGCGTTGCACATGGCTGAAGACGACGCTGCGCAGATCGAAGATGAGGTTCTCCCCGATCCGAGCGGACAGGTAGCCGTTGGCCACCCCTAGGAGCGCGTCGAAGAGTGCCGTCACAGCCATCGCCAGCGCCAGTAGCGTCACCAGCCGGCCGTCGCGGCCGATGATGCCCTCGTCGACGATCCGTTGCACCAGCAGCGGTGTCACGACGACCAGTAGTGCGTCGACGACGGTGAGGGCGATGAAGAGGGCGATCAGCCGCCGCTGTGGTGCCGCGAAGCCGAGGACGCGGCGGAGGGTGCCCGGCCGAATTCGATTGTGGACGATGTCACGGTCGGTGCGCACGGTGCGCCACGTCGGACCCAGTGTCATGCCAGTGCAACAAGATCGGTGTAGTCCTCGTTCCACAGGTCCTCGACGCCGTCGGGCAAGATGAGCACCCGCTCCGGCTCCAGAGCGGTCACCGCGCCCTCGTCGTGGGTGACGAGCACCAGCGCCCCCTGATAGCGGCGGATCGCGGCCAGCACCTCTTCTCGCGAGGCGGGGTCGAGGTTGTTGGTGGGCTCGTCGAGCAGCAGCACGTTGGCACTGGACACCACCAGGATCGCCAGCGCCAGCCGGGTCTTCTCCCCGCCCGAGAGCACGCCCGCGGGCTTGTCGGCGTCGTCACCACTGAACAGGAACGAGCCGAGGACCGACCTGGCCTCGGTGTCGGAGAGGTGAGGCGCGTTGCTGTGCAGGTTCTCCAGCACGGTGCGTGAGACATCCAGGGTCTCGTGCTCCTGGGCGTAGTAGCCCAAGCGGAGACCGTGCCCGGGTGTCACCTCGCCGGTGTCAGGTGGGTCGAGTCCCGCCAGGATCCGGAGAAGAGTGGTCTTGCCTGCCCCGTTCAGGCCGAGGACCACGACCCGCGAGCCCCGGTCGATCGCCAGGTCGACATCGGTGAAGACCTCCAGGGAGCCGTAGGACTTCGAGAGCTCGGAGGCGGTCAGCGGAGTCCGACCACACGGTGCCGGCGCCGGGAAGGCGATCCGCGCCACTCGATCGGCACGACGCTCCTCGTCCAGCCCCGCGCGCAACCGGTCCGCACGGCGCATCATCGACTGCGCTGCCTTGGCCTTGGTTGCCTTCGCCCGCATCTTGTTGGCCTGCTCGGTCAACGAGTCGGCCTTGCGCTCGGCATTGGCGCGCTCCCGCTTGCGGCGCCGCTCGTCGTTCTCCCGCTGGGTCAAGTAGTCGCGCCAGCCCATGTTGTAGACGTCCACCTGGGCTCGATTGGCGTCGAGGTGGAGCACCCGGTTGACGGTCTCCTCGAGCAGGGCCGTGTCGTGGCTGATCACCACGATCCCGCCCTGATAGGCTTTCAAGAAGTCACGCAGCCAGCCCACGGAGTCGGCGTCGAGGTGGTTGGTCGGTTCGTCCAGCAGCAGCGTGTCGGCCTCGGAGAAGAGGATCCGGGCCAGCTCGACCCGCCTGCGCTGGCCACCGGACAATGTGCGCAGCGGCTGGTGCAGGACGCGCTCTTCGATGCCCAGGCTGGCCGAGATCCGAGCGGCCTCGGCCTCAGCGGCGTACCCACCACCCGCATGCAGCTCGGCGTCCGCACGCGCATATCTGCGCATCGCCCGCTCACGGACGGCGTCGTCGTCGCTGGACATCTCCTGCTCGGCCTCGCGAAGACGCCGGACCACGTCGTGCAGACCCCGCGCTGACAGCACGCGATCGCGCGCGAGCTGGTCCGGATCGCCGGCTCGAGGATCCTGAGGCAGATAGCCCACCCGTCCGGTCCGCTGGACCTGGCCGGCGGCCGGCTGACCTTCGCCCGCGAGAATCCGGGTCAGGGTCGTCTTGCCGGCACCGTTGCGCCCGACCAAGCCGACGGTGTCTCCCGCGGCCACGCGGAACGAGACATCCTCGATCAACAATCTGGACCCGGCGCGGACCTGGACATGCTGGGCCGTGATCATCACCGGATACCCTACTTGCCGGGCAATCGCCCGCCGCACGAAGGGACGTCCGCATGCGATTCAACCCGAAGGCCAAGATCGACACCGGTCGCGTGCACGACGCCGGCAGCTCGGGTGGTGGCGGCGGAGGCATGGGTGGCCTCGGCGGTGGGGGCATGCAGTTCCCGATCCCCAGCGGCAAGATGGGTGGCGGCATCGGCGGCGTTTTGATCGTGGTGATCCTGCTGGTGGTCGCGATGTGCGGCAACATCGACCTGACCGGTGGGGGGACGACGCCGTCGGCTCAGGGCGGCTCGCTGGACCCCAGCCGGATGGACGGGACCGGCCGTTACGAGAACTGCAAGACCGGCGAGGATGCCAACAACAGCGAGGACTGTGCCAGAGTGGCGGTAGAGAACTCGCTCACCAACTTCTGGTCCGCCACCCTCGGCAGCGACTTCCGGCCCGAGGCCGCACTGGTCACCTTCTCCGGCGCCATCAACACCGGCTGCGGCAACGCGACCGCGGATGTCGGCCCGTTCTACTGCCCTGCCGACCAGACGATCTATCTCGACACCAGCTTCTTCGACGACGTGCTCCAGCGCCAGCTCGGCGGTCCGGCCGGCGCCTTCGTGGAGCCCTACGTGATCGGTCACGAGTATGGTCACCACATCCAGAACCTGCTCGGCATCATGAAGCGGGTGAAGACCCAGCAGGGCCCCACCAGTGACGCGGTCCGGCTCGAGCTGGAGGCCGACTGCTTCGCCGGCATGTGGGCCAAGAGCGCCACCTCGACCGATGATGCCACCGGAGAGCCCCTGATCACCGAGCTCAGTGATCAGGACATCCACGAGGCGATCGAGGCGGCGGCCTCGGTGGGTGACGACCGGATCCAGCAGCGCACCCAGGGTCGGGTGTCCCCCGACGGCTGGACGCACGGCTCGGCCGAGTCTCGGGTGAAGTGGTTCACGGTGGGCTACCAGCAGGGATCCATGGACGCCTGCGAGCAGGTGTGGAAGGTCGCCACGCCCTGACCGTCCCTCTCAGCCGACCAGGGCCTCGATCTGGGGGAACTGGCGCTGCAGTGCACGGAGGTACGGCGCCACGCTCGGGTGGCGGTACTTCCCCGCCAGGGCGCCCTCGCCGGTGGCCACCCGCGCCAGGGCCCACTCCGCGCGGGTCAGGACGGTGTAGACGGCCGTGATCCGCGCACCCTGCCGGACCTGGTCCTCGGTGGCCAGCCCGGGGGGCAGTCCCGAGCAGTAGGCGCGGACGAGGTAGTCGAACTCTTCTCGGGCCGACAGTGCGTAGTAGCCGATGTCGGCACCCACCGGGCCGCGGCCGAGAGTCGCCCAGTCCACGGCCAGCACCTCGTCCCCGTCGCGGCCACGGAGGTTGTCGGGGACCGGGTCGCCGTGCTGGGTGACGACGGGCAGCTCGTCGGCTGCCCGCAGGTGTGCCTCGCGATGGCGCCATAGGTGGTCGGCCACGTCGGCGACGGTGGTGCGGGCCAGCGTCGGCCAGCCGCCCCGAAGGGCGACCCGCTGCAGCCGGTCTCGCAGTTGGTCGGTCGCCAGCCAGCTCCGATCGGCCAGCTCCTCGCCGGCGAACCGGCCCAGGGCGCGTGCCACGAACAGGCCGGGATTGTCGGTGATCGGAACCCGCTCGTGCACCACGGTGATCCCGTCGGGGTCCTCCTCCACCCTGACCACAGCCGGTGACCGCAGTCCGGCCGTGGCGGCGACCAGTCCGTCGAGGGCGACGTCGGCGCTTCTGCGCCAGTAGGCGAAGTGGCGCGGGTCGAGCAGCTCGGGCGGGTCGTGCTCGGCGGGCGCCGCGAGGCGCTTGGCGACGAGCTCACGACCGTCCTCGACGATCGACCAGACCCCGACGGTCGAGGTGCCGCTGCCGCCCGGCAACGGCTGCCACCCCGGTTGCGGGTGCCACATGGGTGCCTCCCGGAGCGGACGACGGATCTGCCCGGGAGGTTAGCCGATATCGCGGTGTCGGTAGGCCCACCACGCCACGGCGGAGACGACTGCGGTCAGCACGGTCAGCACGACAGCCGGGCCCCACGCCATCGGCTCGCTCGGCACCTTGGCGATGTGTTGGAAGGGTGACAGGCCGACCACCCAGTCGGGCAGGCTCAGCAGCTCGCCGACGATGCCGACCGTGGTGAAGGCGGCAAGGAGGACCCACCCCAGCAACGCCCAACGGTCGCCGAGGGAGAGGCCCAGGATCGCCAGGGCTGCGAGCAGCCAGGCCGCGGGCAACGGGGCGAGCCCAGCGCCGAGTGACCTTCCGGCAGCATCGCCGAACCCGCCAGCCTGCGCACCGTAGCCGACGGCGGCCGCAACACCCAGCAGCAACAACAGCCATGCTGTCGCCACCAGGACGAGGGCGAGCAGCGCAGTGAAGGTGTGCCCTCGCGGCGAGGCCGTGGCGAGCACCTGCTCGGTGCGGCCGTCGTGCTCGTCGCTCCCCGCATGGGCGGCGACGCCGGCGGTGAAGCCACACAGGATCAGGGCCACCACCGACATGATGCCGGCGAGCATCGCATCCTCGACCGCACCGGAGCCGCCGAGGCGGCGCAGCATCTCCTGACCTGTCGGAGAGTCGAACAGGGTGCCCAGGCTGGGCACCACCGAGCCGAACAGCACCCCGCAGACGGCGGCGGCCACCGACCACCCGACCAACGACGGGCCGTAGACCCGGAGGGCCAGCGAACCGGCGTCCCGGAGCCGCGGGCTGCCCTCGGCGGGGCCTGGTCGAGGCGCCACCAGACCGGCGCCGAGGTCGCGGCGGTCCCGCAACCAGAGCGCTACCGCGAGCAGAGCCACCGCAGTGACCGGGTAGAGCAGGAGCACCCACCACCGCGGCTGCGACCAGGCGCTGAGCTGGGTGTTCCAGCCGAGCGGGGAGAGCCAGCTCAGCCACGACTCCGAGACGTCGCCGACGGCGCGGAGCAGGAAGATGACACCGAGGCCAGCGGCGCCCGCGGCCCCGCACGTGCGAGCGCTGGCACTGACCTGGCAGGCGAGCGCCGCCACCCCGACGCCGACCATGCCGCTGCCCCACCACGACGCCGCGAAGACCAGGGATCCGGCGGCGGGCAGACCACCGGCCACGCTGCACAGCCCGGCCAGCGCGGAGATGATCGTCACGACGACGCCGGCCTCGACGACCGCCGACACCAGAGGAGCACGTCGGCCTACCCGACCGGCGGAGACCAGCTCGGTGCGGCCAGACTCCTCCTCCACGCGGGTGTGCCGTCGCACCAGGACCATGGCGAGCACCATCAAGAACAGCGCGTAGGTGACCGTGGTCTTGGTCATCGCGAGCTCACCGAGACTGTGCACGTCGAGGATCGGTCCGTAGAGGGCGACCGCGGCGGGGCTCGCGTTGACCAGCCTCGCCGCCTCCACCCTGTCCGCTTCGGTGGGATACAACCCGTTCGTCGCGGAGGCCGAGGCGTAGACGACGGCCAGCAGCACCAGTCCCCAGAGTGAGGCGAGGATCCGGTCGCGGTGGAGCTGGAAGCGGGCGAGGCCGACGGTGCCGGTGAGCTGGAGGCTCATGGCGTGTCCCGGTAGAGGTCCAAGAACAGCTCCTCCAGCGTCGGCGGTGTGCTGGTCAGGGAGCGCACGCCGGCGGCGGTCAGCGCCTCCAGCAGAGGCGAGAGGCCGTCGGCGTCCACGGTGCAGGACAGGTGGTGGCCGTCGACGGAGAGGTCGTGGACGCCAGGCAGCGCGGACAGGTCCGACGGTGGCTTGTCCAGCTCGGCCTGGATCCGATTGCGACGCAGGTGGCGCAGCTCGGCCAACGTGCCGGTCTCGACCGCGCGCCCGGCCCGGATGATGGTCACCCGGTCGGCCAGCAGTTCCACCTCGCTCAAGATGTGGCTGGAGAGGAGCACCGTGGTGCCGGCCTCCTTGTGCTCAGCGAGGCACTCGTTGAAGACCTGCTCCATCAACGGATCCAGACCCGAGGTGGGCTCGTCGAGGACCAGCAGGTCGGTCGGCGCGGCGAACGCCGCCACCAGGGCCACCTTCTGCCGGTTCCCTTTGGAGTAGGCCCGGCCCTTCTTGGTCGGATCGAGGTCGAACCGTTCGAGCAGATCGGCGCGCCGGCTGCGGTCGACCTGGACGCCCCGCATCCGCAGGAGCAGGTCGATGGTCTCCCCGCCCGAGAGGTTCGGCCACAGGCTGACGTCACCGGGCACGTAGGCCAGCCGACGGTGGATGTCGACCGGATCCCGCCACGGATCGAGGCCGAAGACCTCGGCCGTGCCGGCCTCGGTGCGGAGCAGACCCAGCAGGCTGCGGATGGTGGTCGACTTGCCTGCCCCGTTGGGGCCGAGGAAGCCGTGCACCTCCCCCGATCTGACGGTGAGATCGAGCCCGTCGAGCGCCCGAACCGATCCGAAACGCTTCACCAGTCCGCGGACGTCGATGACGCTCTCCACGTCTGCCACTGTACGGCGGCAGGCACGCTCAGGCGTTGACCACCTCGACCTGGATGGCGACCGCCTCCTGGATGGCACGATCCAGCTCGCGACGGCGTGGATCGGGGACGTCGAGCCAGGGCGCTACGGGCGTCAACCCGGCAAGCCGCCTGTCACCGAGCACCTCGGCCACGGCAGCCCGATCCCCTCCAACGACGACGGTGGAGACGCCGTCCAACAGGCGCGCGGCGTGGTCGGCTGCGGCCTCGAACGCCTGCCGGGCCTGGTTGTCCCTTCGTCGGGAGAACCGCTGCTGGCTCTGTCCGCCAGCCTTGGTGCGGCCTTGGACGTGGCGCTGCCCGATCTTGTGGGCCGCCAGCTGGTCATCGGCCAGCCGGGCGATCGCGAAGCCGCCCTTGCGGACCAGGAGCACGCCCCACGTCGCCGGGTGCTTCGCGGCCTCCGCGAAGCTGGCGGCGTCGGGCGCAGCGTCGTACTGACCGTCGAACGGGAGCCTTGCGGTGAACGTCGAGCCGTCCGGAGCGGTGCCGTGCAGGGCACCGTCGGTCACCGTCAGGGTGGTGCCGCCATGACGGTCGGCGAAGTTGGCCGTCCACCGCGCAAACCGTGCCGACGGCACCGCGACCCGCATGCGCCTCAGACGTTGAAGCCGAGGGCCCGCAACTGGTCGCGGCCGTCCTCGGTGATCTTGTCCGGACCCCACGGGGGCATCCAGACCCAGTTGATCGCGACGTCCTTGACCATGCCCTCCAACGCAGCATGGGTCTGGTCGGTGATCACGTCGGTCAGCGGACAGGCCGCCGAGGTGAGGGTCATGTCGAGGACCACGAAGGCGTCGTCGTCGACGTGCACGCCGTAGACGAGACCGAGGTCGACGACGTTGATGCCGAGCTCGGGGTCGACCACGTCCTTCATCGCCTCGGTGACGTCCTCGACGGTCACCGTGAGGTCGCCGGTGATGGCGTCGAGGTCGATCTCGGGAAGGTCGTCGGTGTTCATGGGGTCTCCTCCGGAACGGGTGCGGCGAAGGCAGCCGAGGTGGCGTCCTTCCAGGCCATCCAGGACAACAGGGCGCACTTGACGCGGGCAGGGAACTTGGCGACGCCGGCGAAGGCGACGGCGTCCTCGAGAACCTCCTCGTCGGGCTCGACCTGGCCCTTGCCCTGCATCAGCTCGAGGAACGCCTCGTGCACCTCCATCGCATCGGCCACCGTCTTGCCGATCACCAGGTCGGTGAGGATGGAGGCGGACGCCTGCGAGATCGAGCAGCCGAGCGAGTCGTAGGAGACGTCGCGCACCACGGTGTCGCCGTCCTGCTGGTCGAGGTGGACCCGCAAGGTGACCTCGTCGCCGCAGGTCGGGTTGACGTGGTGCACCTCGGCCTCGTAGGGCTCCCGCAGACCGCGATGGTGCGGGAACTTGTAGTGGTCCAGGATGATCTCCTGGTAGAGGCTGTCGAGGTCGGCCGACATCAGCTCACCTTGAAGTAGTCGCGGGTGTAGAGCAAACCGTCGACGAGAGCGTCGACCTCCTCCGGCGTGGTGTAGAGGTATGACGACATCCGGGTCGAGGCCTGCACGCCGAAGCGGGCATGGGCCGGGCGGGCACAGTGGTGGCCGGCGCGCACGGCGATCCCCCGGGTGTCGAGGACCGTGGCCACGTCGTGTGGGTGCACCCCGTCGAGCTCGAAGGCGATGGCACCCCCACGCTGCTCCGCGGACAGCGGGCCGAGCACGGTCAGGCCGGGCACGCTGGCCAGGCCGTCGAGGGCGTAGCCGGTGATGGCCTGCTCGTGGGCGTGCACGTGCTCCATGCCCAGGCCGTCGAGATACTCCAACGCTGCCGCGAGGCCGACCGCCTCGACGATCGGTGGGGTGCCCGCCTCGAAGCGGCGCGGCACCGGCGCATAGGTGGAGGACTCCATCCGCACGGTCTCGATCATCTCCCCGCCAGCCAGGAAGGGGGGCAGCTGGTCGAGGATGCCGCGACGGCCCCACAAGACACCGATGCCGGTCGGCCCGACGGTCTTGTGGCCGGTGAAGGCGAGCAGGTCGGCACCACAGGTGGTGACGTTGATCGGCAGCTGTGGGGCGGCCTGAGAGGCGTCCACGACGACCAGGGCGCCCACCTCGTGGGCGCGCCGGGCGATCTCGGTGATCGGGTTGACGGTGCCCAGGGCGTTGGAGACCCAGGTCAGCGCGACCACGCGGGTCCGCTCGGCGATCAGATCGTCGATGTTGTCGAGGTCGAGCTGGCCGTCGTCGGTGATCCCGAACCAGCGCAGCGTGGCGCCGGTCCGCTGGCTGAGCAGCTGCCAGGGCACGATGTTGGAGTGGTGCTCCATCTCGGTGATCACGATCTCGTCACCGGGCCCGATCCGCCCGACCCGCGCGGACCAGTCGCCCTCGGCCCAGGCGAGCGTGTTGGCCACCAGGTTGAGCGCCTCGGAGGCGTTCTTGGTGAAGACGATCTCGTCCTCGCCGGCGTGCAGGAAGGAGGCCACCCGGGCGCGTGCGCTCTCGAACGCTGCCGTGGACTCGGCGCCGAGCTGATGCATCGCCCGAGCCACGTTGGCGTTGTGCCGCTCCAGATGGTCGACCATCGCGTCGATGACGACCTGCGGCTTCTGGGAGGTGTTCGCGCTGTCCAGGTAGACGAGAGGATGTCCGCCCGCCAGGGTGCGGGAGAGGATCGGGAAGTCCTTGCGGACCACCTCGAGGTCGGGCAGCAGGCCTGGGAGGGCGGACTCGGTCACACCGCGGCCCTGGTGAAGCGGTCGTAGCCCTCGGCCTCGAGCAGGTCGGCCAGCTCGGGGCCACCCTGCTCGGCGATCCGACCGGCCACGAAGACGTGCACGAAGTCGGGCTTGATGTAGCGCAGGATCCGCGAGTAGTGCGTGATCAGCAGGACCCCCTTGTCACCTTCGGCGGTGAAGCGGTTGACCCCCTCCGAGACGACCTTGAGAGCGTCGATGTCGAGCCCGGAGTCGGTCTCGTCGAGGATCGCGATGGTGGGGTCGAGCAGCTCGAGCTGGGCGATCTCGTGGCGCTTCTTCTCGCCACCGGAGAAGCCCTCGTTGACGCTGCGCTGCGAGAAGGCCGGGTCCAGCCCGGTGCGGTCGAGCGCCTCGTTCACGCTCTTGACCCAGGTGCGTAGTTTGGGCGCCTCGCCGTCGATGGCGGTCTTCGCGGTGCGCAGGAAGTTCGCCACCGAGACGCCGGGCACCTCGACGGGGTACTGCATGGCCAAGAAGAGGCCGGCCCGGGCCCGCTCGTCGACCGACATGGCCAGCACGTCGGCTCCGTCGAGGGTGACCGAGCCGCTGGTCACGTTGTACTTCGGGTGGCCCGCGATGGAGTAGGCCAGCGTCGACTTGCCGGATCCGTTCGGACCCATGATCGCGTGGGTCTCGCCCTCGTTGATGGTCAGCGTGACGCCCTTGAGGATCTCCTTGGGGCCGTCCTCGGTGTCGACCGCGACGTGTAGGTCGTTGATGACCAGGGTGCTCATGTGGTGCTTCCTTCTAGCTCGGGGTGACGCCGTTGAGCGTCCGGGTGGTGTCGACGTACACATCGCCGTCACGGACCTCGACGGGGAACGTGGCGACTGGTTCGGTGGCGGGCAGCACGGTGGGCTTCCCGGTGCGCAGGTCGAAGGCGGAGCCGTGGAGCCAGCACTCGATCGCACAGTCGACCACCTCGCCCTCGCTGAGCGGGATGGCCGCGTGGGTGCACTGGTCCTGCACGGCGAAGAACTCGTCGCCGTCACGGGCGACGGCGAGCTCCAGGCCGCCGACCACGGCCGCATGGGCCTGGTCGTCGCCCACCTCGTCGGTGCTGCAGACGCGCTCGAAGCTCACCGCTCGCTCCCCTCGATCGTCACCAGGTCGCCCATCGTGGCGGCCAGCTCGGCCTCGACGGCGGCGAAGAGGTGCTCCTCGATCACGGGCACGTCGATGCGGCGGATCAGCTCGTTGAAGAAGCCGTGCACGACCAACCGGCGCGCTTCGGTCTCGTCGATGCCGCGGCTGCGGAGGTAGAAGAGCTGCTGGTCGTCGAACCGACCGGTCGCCGACGCGTGCCCGGCCCCCTCGATCTCACCGGTCTCGATCTCCAGGTTGGGCACCGAGTCGGCCTGACAGCCGTCGGTGAGGACCAGGTTGCGGTTCTCCTCGTAGGTCTCGATGCCCTCGGCGATCTTGCGGATCAGCACGTTGCCGATCCAGACCGTGTGCGCCCGCTCGCCCTGCAGGGCACCCTTGTAGGACACATGGCTGCGGGTCTTGGGCGCGGTGTGGTCGACGAAGAGGCGATGCTCGATGTGCTGGCCCGCGTCGGCGAAGTAGAGGCCGAGCAGCTCCGCGTCGCCGCCGGGGCCGGCGTACTCCACGTTGCTGCAGGTGCGCACCAAGTCGCCGCCGAAGCTGACCTCGGCCAACCGGACGTGCGCGTCCCGACCGACCCGGACGCCCACCTGGGCGGCGTGCACGGCGTCGTCGTCCCAGTCGTAGATCGACGCCATCACAAGGTTGGCGCCGTCGCCGACCAGCACCGAGGTGGTGGCGCTGTAGCGGGCGCTGCCGGTGTGCTCGAAGACGATCGTCGCGCGCGTGTGCGAGCCGACCCGGACCACGAGGTGGCCCCAGACCAGCCGGTTGGCGTCGTCACCGTGCAGGCGCACCCGCACCGGCTCCTCCAGCACGGTCTCGGCCGGGATGTCCAGCAGCATCGCGCCACCCGCGTGGGCGACGGCGAGGGCCGCCAACCGATCACTGGGCAGCACCTCGCCGAGCGCGGCGGCCTCGGCGGTGGTCACCTCGGTCAGGGTGACCCCTGCGGGCAGATCGGTGGTCCAGGAGAGATGGCCGTCGGACGGCTGGTCGTCGAGCAGTCCGCGCAGCCGGCTGAGCGGGGTGAACCGCCAGATCTCCTCGCGCCCGGTGGGCATCGGGTGGTCGGCCAGGGCATACGACGGCTCCGGATGGAGGTGGCTGTCCACCTTGTCCATCTCGACGGCGCTCGACAGCGGCTGTCCAGTGAGTGTCACGTTCTTCCTTGTCAGATGTCAGATCGGTTCCGGCAGCGGGCGGTAGGGCTCAGCCCACCGCGCCTTCCATCTGCAACTCGATGAGGCGGTTGAGCTCGAGGGCATACTCCATCGGGAGCTCCTTGGCGATCGGCTCGACGAAGCCGCGCACGATCATCGCCATCGCCTCGGTCTCCTCCAAGCCACGGCTCATCAGGTAGAAGAGCTGGTCCTCGCTCACCTTCGACACGCTGGCCTCGTGGCCCATCGACACGTCGTCTTCGCGGATGTCGACGTAGGGGTAGGTGTCCGAGCGGCTGATCTGGTCGACCAGCAGCGCGTCGCAGAGCACGTTGGACTTCGACCCCGAGGCGCCCTCGTTGACCTGGACCAGGCCGCGGTAGGACGTCCGGCCACCGCCGCGAGCCACCGACTTGGACAGGATCGAGGACGACGTGTGCGGGGCAGCGTGCACCATCTTGGCGCCGGCGTCTTGGTGCTGACCCTCGCCCGCGAACGCGATCGAGAGCGTCTCGCCCTTGGCGTGCTCCCCCATCAGGTAGACCGCGGGGTACTTCATGGTGACCTTCGAGCCGATGTTGCCGTCGACCCACTCCATGGTGGCGCCGGCCTCGCAGGTCGCCCGCTTGGTCACCAGGTTGTAGACGTTGTTCGACCAGTTCTGGATCGTCGTGTAGCGGCACCGGCCGCCCTTCTTGACGATGATCTCCACCACCGCGGAGTGCAGCGAGTCCGAGGAGTAGATCGGTGCGGTGCAGCCCTCGACGTAGTGCACGTAGGCGCCCTCGTCGACGATGATCAGGGTCCGCTCGAACTGCCCCATGTTCTCGGTGTTGATCCGGAAGTAGGCCTGCAGCGGGATGTCCACGTGCACGCCCGCCGGCACGTAGATGAAGGAGCCACCCGACCAGACCGAGGTGTTGAGCGAGGCGAACTTGTTGTCGCCGACCGGGATCACGGTCGCGAAGTACTCCTTGAAGAGGTCCTCGTGCTCGCGCAGGCCGGTGTCGGTGTCGACGAAGATCACGCCCTGCTGCTCGAGATCCTCGCGGATCGAGTGGTAGAGCACGGTCGATTCGTACTGCGCGGCGACGCCCGCGACCAGCCGCTGCTTCTCGGCCTCGGGGATGCCGAGCCGGTCGTAGGTGTTCTTGATGTCGGCGGGCAGGTCCTCCCAGGTGTTGGCCTGCTTCTCCGCCGACTCGACGTAGTACTTGATGTTGTCGAAGTCGATGTCGGACAGGTCCGCACCCCACGACGGCATCGGCTTGCGGTCGAAGAGGCGCAGGCCCTTCAGGCGGAGGTCGAGCATCCACTCCGGCTCGCCTTTGCGGCCAGAGATGTCGCGGACCACGGCGTCGTTGAGGCCGCGCTTGGCCGTCTCGCCGGCAAGGTCGGGGTCGTGCCAGCCGAACTCGTAGCGACCGATGCCTTCCAGCCCGGGGTTCAGCTCTTCGATGCTCGTCATGATGACGCTCCGTCCTCGCGTGGATGGGGGATGCAGGTGGTGCACACGCCGTCACCGTGTGCGATGGTGGCCAGTCGGGCGACATGGGTGCCGAGGACCCGGCTGAAGGCCTCGGTCTCGGCGTCGCACAGCTGGGGGAACTCGTGGGCTACGTGGGAGACCGGGCAGTGCTGTTGGCACAGCTGCTCGGTGCCCTGGCCGAGACCGCTGTCGGGCAGCTCGCGGACGTGCGCGGCGTAGCCCTCGTCGCGGAGCACGCGGGCGAGCACCTCGGCCGACGACAGGGCAGGGTTCTGCGCCGAGACCCGGGCGAAGTCGCGCTCGATGAACGCCACCCGGCGGCGCGCGAACTTGAGGACCGCCTCGGAGCCGGCCGTCTCGGCGAGGAACCTGAGCGCCTCGGCGGCCAGGCCGTCGTACTGCTGGTCGAACCGGTCGCGGCCCTCCTCGGTCAGGGCGAAGGTGCGCGCCGGCCGACCCCGACCGCGGGGACCGCTGGGGCGTGCCTCGGCCGCGATCACCGCCCCGTCGGCGACCAGGTGGTCGAGGTGGCGGCGCACGGCGGCCGGGGTCAGACCGAGCCGGTCGGCGAGACTGGCCGCGGTGGACGGGCCGTTCTCGAGGATCGAGTGGGCCACCCGGGTGCGGGTCGACGCCTCACCGGCTGCGGGAGCGACGGCTGGGGCGAATTCCACAACAACAGTGTGACGTTAATACCCCGTCCGGTTCAAGTCGGGGGTGGTCGTCGCTTACGGAGGCCCGTTCCTAGACTGGCCGGGTGCCCCCAGACTCCCCCGCTGCCGTGGAGGTGGCCGGGCTGGTCATGCGCTACGGCGAGAAGACCGCGGTCGACGGGCTGACCCTCGGCGTCGCCCGGCACAGCATCACCGCCGTGCTCGGTCCCAACGGCGCCGGGAAGACCACCACCCTGGAGACCTGCGAGGGCTATCGGCGCCCCCAGCAGGGCTCCGTCCGCGTGCTCGGGCTGGACCCGATCGCGGACCGGGCTCGGTTGCTGCCCCGGATCGGGGTGATGCTGCAGGAGGGCGGGGCCTGGTCCGGCGTCCGGGCCGAGGAGATGCTGCGTCACCTCGCGCGGCTGCACGCCCACCCGCTCGAGGTCGAGATGCTGGTGGACCGGCTCGGTCTCGCGGAGTGCGGGCGGACCCCCTATCGTCGCCTCTCCGGTGGTCAACAGCAGCGGCTCGGCCTGGCGATGGCGTTGGTCGGCCGACCGGAGCTGGTCTTCGTCGACGAGCCGACCGCGGGGATGGACCCACATGCACGGCGAACCACCTGGGAGCTGCTGGAGGAGATCCGCCGCGACGGGGTGACGGTCGTGCTGACCACCCATCACATGGACGAGGCCGAGCGCCTCGCCGACGTGGTGCACATCCTCGACCACGGTCGCCTGGTCGCATCGGGCACCCCCGCCGAGCTGACCGACGAGGGCAGGCTCGACCTCGAGGACGTCTTCGTCGATCTCACCGACCCGGGCCGGGCCTCATGAGCGGCCAGTTCGCTCCTGCGCCTGGCGCCGCTCCGCTGGGCCGTCAGGTGCTCGCCCAGGCCGGGATGGAGACCCGGCTGATGCTGCGCAACGGCGAGCAGCTGCTGCTCGCCATCGTGATCCCGCTGATCGTGCTCATCGGTGCGGTCGAGGGCGCTGTCCGGCTCGGCATCGATGTCGACCACCGCCCGATCGACCTCTTCACCCCAGGCGTGTTCGCCCTCGCGGTGATGTCTTCGTCGTTCACCTCGCTGGCCATCATGACCGGCTTCGAGCGGCGGTACGGCGTGCTCAAACGGCTCGGCTCCTCCCCGCTCCCCCGGCACGGCCTGCTGCTGGGCAAGACCGGCGCGCTCGTCGCGGTGCTGGCCGTGCAACTCGTCGTCATCGGTGTGGTCGCCCTCGTGATGGGCTGGCAGCCCGAGGCTGGCTGGCTCGGTGCCCTCTTGGCGGTGGTGCTCGGGGTGGCCGCCTTCGCCTCCCTCGGGTTGTTCGTCGCGGGCGTGCTGCGTGCCGAGGCGACGCTGGCGGTGACGAACCTGGTCTATCTCCTGCTGCTGGCGGCGGGTGGCGTGGTGTTGCCCACGTCGTCGTACGGCGGGATCGGGCCGCTGCTCGCACTGCTGCCGTCCGGCGCACTCGGCGACGCACTGCGCTCGGCGTTCCTGGACGGCACCGTCGCCTGGGGCAGCCTGCTCGTGCTGGTGGTCTGGACTGTGGTCGGCACCCTGCTCACGGCCAGGACCTTCCGATGGGAGTGAGCGAGCCCTCCCTCAGCCCTTGGGTGCGGCGGATGGGTTGGGCCAGCCTGGTCGCCAACCTGGGCCTGATCGTCACCGGTGGCGCGGTCCGGCTGACCGGCTCCGGCCTCGGCTGCCCGACCTGGCCGCGGTGCACGTCGGAGTCGTTCACGCCGCACGGCGCCCTGGACCTGCACTCGGCGATCGAGTTCGGCAACCGCACCCTCACCTTCGTGCTGGCCGCCGTGGCGATCGGCACGTTCTGGATCGCCTGGCGCTCGCGGCGGTCGGATCTGACCCGGCTCGCCCTGCTGCTCGGCCTGGCGATCCCGGCGCAGGCGCTGCTCGGCGGCCTGACCGTGCTCACCCACCTCAACCCGTGGGTGGTCTCGCTGCACCTGCTGCCCTCACTGGGCATCGTCTCGCTGGCCGTGGTCTTCTTGTGGCGGATCGACCATCCGGCCCCGGTGATCCGCCGTGGCGCCCTGACGCAGCTCGCCTGGTGGGTCTTCGGCGTCGCGTGGGCGGTCTTCTACGTCGGCACCGTCGTGACCGGCGCGGGCCCACACGCGGGCGACTCAGGGGCGGCCCGCAACGGGCTGGACCCGCTGGAGTGGAGCCAGGCCCACGCGGACCTCGTCTTCCTACTCCTCGGACTGACCCTCGGCCTGGTCTACGCCGTCCGCGTCGCCGATACTCCCCCGATCACCCGCCGCGCAGCCCTGGTCCTGCTCCTGGTCGAGCTGAGCCAGGGCCTGATCGGCTTCGTGCAGTACTTCACGCACCTGCCCGTCCTGGTGGTCGGCCTGCACATGCTCGGCAGCGGCCTCACCGCGGCCGCCGTCACCTGGGCGCTGCTCACCGTCCGCGAGAGCGGACGAGAGGAATCAGGGCACAAGAAATGACGACGGTTCGCCTGCACCCCCGTGACCAGGCTTACCGTCGTCAACAGTAAAGACGCAGCAGGGGCCGATTCGGTTGCGTCTTTGGCGAGGTTTCTTTTGAGAGGCTCCCGAAGCAAGGGCCCACTCGCGCGATCAGGACTGTAGGTCTGCGCCTCTGGGTGTGCTCCGACCCGCCTCATTCGGGTTCGGCTGGGGCGCGTAGAGCGACGGCGGCTGGTCAAGGCCGTCCGTCTCTCGAACTAGCGGAGGGCAAGACTGTCTACTACAAGAGTTGTATCGCGGACACATTCTGGGACACATGCTCGGGCGAAGTGAGCGGTGTCGCCTAAACCCGCGGTCAGTTCGCAGTCCGAGGAGGGTGATGTCGGCGCGAATTCGATGATGACACCCGCAGTTGAGGCGCGGGATGTGGTGTATGGATATCCCTCTCAGCCGGTGTTGACCGGACTCAACTTGCGGGTGTCATCGGGCTCGGTGGTCGCAGTCATGGGGCCGAGCGGCTCGGGGAAGTCGACGCTTCTACATCTTCTCGGCGGTCTGCTGGTGCCGGATCAGGGCGAGGTCCTCCTAGCTGGACAAACCCTCAGTCGCCTGCGTGAGGACAAGAGGGACGTGCTGCGGCTCCATCAGGTCGGTTTCGTGTTCCACATTCATCAAGTCTCCGGTGGGCAACAGCAGAGAGCCGCGATCGCCCGCGCGTTGGTCCATTCTCCCGCGCTCCTGCTCGCCGACGAGCCGACAGGCTCGCTTGACGAAGACAACGCTCAACAGGTGCTTAGCCTGCTTTTCGACAGATCACGCGCGAGCGGAGCAGCGGTTGTCCTTGTGACGCACTCTCGAGAGGTCGCCCGAGCATGCGATGAGGTCTACGCCCTCGCCCATGGATCGCTCACCTCGGCCTCATGACACGGCCATTGCTGCTCGGTCTGCGGTTGTCACGGCCTCGGACCTATGTCGCGGGTGTGAGAGATGTTGCTGTCTTCTTGGTGTGTGCGCTCGGCGTCACGACCGTGCTCACACTCTTGGCGGCGCAAGCCGTTGTTGGCGCCCAGCAACTCGCGGAAGACCTCCGAACCCCGCGCCCTCCAGACGTCCCGTCCCGCAGTTCAAGCCACCTCTTGTCAGCCGAGTTCGTTAACAACTGGAGCGGTCGCAAGGTCACCAGGGTGGTGATCAGCAGCCCCCAGTCAGATCTTGACAATCATCCGCCCGGCATCTCGCGCAACCCGCTCCCTGGGGAGGTGTTTATCTCACCAGAGGTTGCCGCGTTGCGGGACGGGTCACCAGCGCTCGAAGCCGCTCTCGCGGGTGCCAAGGTTGTCGGGGAGATCAGCCCCGCAGGATTGATCGATCCGCATGAACTCCGGATCATCCAAGGAACGACGGCCCGGTCGGCCAAGAACTCGACGATGGCGGTGATTGAGGGATGGTCAACGCACGCGCGGCCGCGCGTCGATCTGTCCGGGCCACTGCTGTTCTTCGTTCCCCTGATGGTCAGCCTCTGCCTCCTGCCGCTGGTCCTCGCCCTCCTCCTCGGGTCGAGGCTGACCGCACCCGAGACCGATCGGCGAGCAGCACTGCTCAAGGCACTCGGGCTCCGGCGGCGACAAGTTCGCATGGTCTCGCTGGGTGAGTTGTTGCCCTCGAGCGCTGCCGGGGTCATTGCGGGGTGGCTCTTCTTCGCGTGGGCGAGCCGCCATCTGACCAGGGTGCCTGGGACGGGACTCGCGTTCTGGCCGGCCGACGCGGCACTGCCGCCCCTGACGCAAGTCCTCGTGCCGCTCGTGATCCTGGTTCTCACGCTTACACTGGGGACAAGCACCGTTATCTCTCGGCGGTTCAAGTCCGTGCGGCCCGTAGCCAGACACTCCGCGCCGCGCTGGTGGTGGGTTGTCCCCTCTGCTCTCGGCATGATCGGCGTGGTCGCAGCCTCGACATTCGACATCCGCCGTACCCCTGAGGCAACGTCCTACATGATCGTCGCCGCGGCCATACTTCTACTCGGCCTGCCGTGGGCACTTCGGTATCTCACTGCGGCCGTAGGTGAGCATATGGCACGCGTCGCGCGCTCCGGAACTACTTTGCTGGCTGGTCGCTGGGCGACCAAGCATCACGGCGCAACTTCACGGCTCGCTATCGCGGTAGCGGCTGGAATCTTCGCGGTGGCCGCTGCCGCGCCCTTCGTAACCATTCTCAGCGGACCCATCGGGGACGCCCAGGTGAACCTGAAGGAGGCTAGGGGCTACAACCTGGCTGTCTCCAATACCACGCTCACCCGGTCTCAGATCTCGTCACTGCCGGAGGTTCGGCTGGTTCTGGAGGTGGTCGCGGTCGGCCGTCCGCGCGACGGCGCAACCGCGCTCCGAGCGACCTGCGCGGATCTGGACGCGATCGTCCGATTGCGGTCAGCCTGCACATCGAAACCCTCATGGATTCAGGTCTATGACGGATCGATCAAAGGCTTTCTCCCAGACCTAAGGTATCCAGCCGAGGTCCCGGCCTTGTCGATGAGCATCTCCGAGGCGCCGACACGGACGGTTCGGGCGAGGCTGGACCCCGAGTTCCAAGCAGCCATCCTGCTGGACCGCCCGGGACAAGACGTGGCGGCTGGGCAGGCCGATTTCCTGGTCAATCTTCCAGACGGAAGTCGATCGCTCGAGGTCTTCGAGGGTCACCTCGCTCATTGCGTGTCGCCAGCCGAGTACCACAACGCCTACTCCGATTGGATCGCTCAGGCGCACTCGTTCTCCGGCTACCTTGCGTTCCTGCGCGTGGGCGGCTTCGTGGGACTGTTGGGCCTCTCTGTCGCTCTGCTCTCAGCCCTGACCAGAAGCGCGATCGAACGAAGGCAGGTGACGGACCTGCTCCGGACGATCGGACTGACTCGCAAGGCTCGCATCAGAACCCACATCGCCTCACAGTTCATTCCCTTATGCGTCTCCATGGAGGCCGCAGCGCTGGCAGGGGTTGCGGTCTGGATCGCCGCTGCACACCTCTACGCGCGGGCAGCCATGAGTGTGGGCGCCTATCTGGTGCTTCTCACCGTCCCGATCGCTATCGCGATTCTGTTGACCGTGCTGACCCTTCCCGCCGCATTGGCCGCAGCTTCTGCTCAGCGGGACAGCAGCGGGTCGATGGCGACGGCGACGAAGAGGAGGGCGAGGTAGAGGTTGGAGATGTGGAAGAGGCGCATCGGCTGGATCTCGGCGAGCACGTCGGAGCGGCGGGTGCGCGCCCACATCCGGTGTGCTTCGACCAGGAAGATCGCGCCGAGGACCATCGCGGTGATCAGGTAGAACAGGCCGGTGTCGGCGACGCTCCACAGCGCAAGCGAGGTCAGCACGGTGGCCCAGGTGTAGAGCACGACCTGGCGGCCGACCGTGGCGGCCGGGGCGACCGCGGGGAGCATCGGCACCTCCACCCCGGCGTAGTCCTCGCGGTAGCGCAGTGCGAGCGCCCAGGTGTGCGGAGGGGTCCAGAAGAAGACGACTAGGAACAGGACCACCGGGGTCCAGGCCAGCTCCCCGGTCACCGCGGTCCAGCCGATCAGAGCCGGGAAACAACCGGCGATGCCGCCCCAGACGATGTTCTGTGTCGTCCGGCGCTTGAGCAGCATCGTGTAGACGAACAGGTAGAACGCCTCGGCGGCCAGCGCGAGCAGCGCCGAGAGCCAGTTCACCCAGACGGCGAGCACGACCGTGGCGACCACACCGAGGATCACGCCGAAGGCCAGCGCGGCGCCGGGCGAGACGATGTGTCGGGGCAGCGCCCGCCGACGTGTCCGGCGCATCTGCTCGTCGATGTCCCGGTCGTAGACACAGTTCAGCGCACTCGCCGAGCCGGCGGACAGGGTGCCGCCGACGACGGTCGCTGCGACCAGGCCGAGCGGCGGGATGCCGCGGGCGGCGAAGAACATCACCGGCACCGTGGTGAGCAGCAACAGCTCGATGACGCGCGGCTTCATCAGACCGACGTACGCCGCGACGACGTCCTTCACGCTGGCACGCGAAGCCGTTGTGGCGGGTGCCGCTGAGCACCGGGTGGTCGACCGGTCAGCCGGTGTGCCTGGGGAGGCGGAATGGCTGACATCGGTCACTCGCGGAGTCTATCCCTCATCATGAGTAGGCTCGGTGGTGCCGTTTGACCCCGTCGCTTGACCCGTCTCCCCGAGAGGACGTCCGTGAGCACCCAAGCAGCCCCCCTGGAGTGGACCGACACCGACAAGCAGGCGGTCGACACCGTCCGCGCACTCGCCATGGACGCGGTCCAGAAGGTCGGCAACGGCCACCCCGGCACGGCCATGTCGCTGGCTCCGGCGGCATACCTCCTCTTCCAGAAGGTGATGCGGCACGACCCCGCCGCCACGGACTGGATCAACCGCGACCGGTTCGTGCTGTCGTGCGGCCACTCCAGCCTCACCCTCTACATCCAGCTCTTCCTGGGCGGCTTCGGCCTCGAGATGGCCGACCTCGAGGCGCTGCGCACGTGGGGCAGCCTGACCCCCGGTCACCCCGAGCACGGCCACACCCGCGGCGTCGAGGTGACCACCGGGCCGCTCGGCCAGGGTGTCGGCAACGCGGTCGGCATGGCGATGGCCGGCCGCCGCCTGCGCGGCATGCTCGACCCGGACACGCCGGCGGACGAGTCCGTCTTCGACCACTACGTCTACGTGCTCTGCTCCGACGGCGATCTCGAGGAGGGCGTGAGCGGCGAGGCGTCGTCCATCGCCGGCACCCAACAGCTCGGCAACCTGGTGGTGATCTACGACGACAAC
Organism: Nocardioides sp.; assembly: GCF_047602075.1. Taxonomy (GTDB): domain Bacteria; phylum Actinomycetota; class Actinomycetes; order Propionibacteriales; family Nocardioidaceae; genus Nocardioides. The sequence goes on along the minus strand of NZ_JASGIF010000001.1, from coordinate 729,901 downwards.
CGGATCTCCATCGAGGACGACACGGCCGTCGCCTTCAACGAAGACGTCTCGAAGCGCTACGAGTCCTACGGCTGGCACGTGCAGGACGTCGACTGGACCCACGGCGGCACGGAGTATCACGAGGACATCCAGGCGCTCTACGACGCCATCGTCGCCGCGAAGGCCGAGACCGACCGACCCAGCTTCATCAACCTCCGCACCATCATCGCCTGGCCCGCGCCGAACGCCCAGGGCACCGGCAAGGCCCACGGCTCCGCCCTCGGCGCCGACGAGGTGCGCGCCACCAAGGAAGTGATGGGCTTCGACCCAGACCAGTCCTTCGCGATCGCCGACGACGTGCTGGCCCACACCCGCGGCCTGCTGGAGCGTGGCGCCGCCTGGCGGGCGGCCTGGGGCGAGGCGTACGCCGCCTGGGCAGCGGCCCACCCCGACCAGGAGGCCCTCCTGCAGCGGCTCGAAGAGCAGCGGCTCCCCGATGGCTGGGCCGACGACCTGCCCACCTTCGAGGCCAACCCAGGCGGTGTAGCGACCCGCAAGGCCTCCGGCGAAGTCATCCAGCGCCTAGCCGCGAAGCTGCCCGAGCTCTGGGGCGGCTCGGCCGACCTGGCGGAGTCCAACAACACCACCATCGAGGGGGCGCCCTCCTTCATCCCCGCCGACCGGAGCACCAAGCAGTGGTCGGCCGACCCGCTGCACGGCCGGGTGCTGCACTTCGGCATCCGCGAACACGCAATGGGCTCGATCATGAACGGCATCGCCCTCAACGGCGGGACGCGAGTCTTCGGCGGCACGTTCTTGACGTTCTCCGACTACATGCGCGGCGCGGTCCGGCTGGCGGCGCTGATGCAGCTGCCGGTCACCTACGTGTGGACCCACGACTCCATCGGCCTGGGCGAGGACGGTCCCACCCACCAGCCCGTCGAGCACCTGGCTGCGCTGCGCGCCATCCCGGGCCTGGACGTGGTCCGGCCGGCCGACGCCAACGAGACGGCGGCCTGCTGGAAGGCGATCATCGAGCACACCGACCGGCCGGCCGGGTTGACCCTGACCCGGCAGAACGTGCCCGTCTTCCCACGGGGCATCGACGGGTTCGCCGGCCTCGAGGACGTGCACCGTGGCGGCTACACACTCCTCGACACCGACGGCACTCCAGACGTGATCCTGGTCGGCACCGGTTCCGAGGTGCAGCTCGCCGTGGAAGCGCGCGCGCTGCTCGCCGGGAAGGGCATCGCGGCGAGGGTGGTCTCGATGCCCTGTCGTGAGTGGTTCGACGCCCAGGACGCGTCCTACCGCGACGCCGTCCTCCCACCGGACGTGCGCGCACGCGTCTCGGTCGAGGCAGGCGTGGCGATGGGGTGGCGCGAGGTCGTCGGCGACCACGGCCGGATCGTCTCGCTGGACCATTACGGCGCGTCCGCGGACCAGGCCACCCTGTTCCGCGAGTTCGGATTCACTGCCGACCATGTGGCAACGGCGGCCCAAGAGAGCATCAGTTCGGTCGCGGGCTGACCCGGCCGAGGAGAGGAAGCAACCATGTCCGAGCGACTTCAGCAACTCAGCGACGCCGGCGTCTCCATCTGGCTGGATGACCTGTCCCGGGATCGGATCGAGACCGGCAACCTCGCCGAGCTGGTCAAGGCCGACAACGTGGTCGGGGTGACCACCAACCCGTCGATCTTCGCGGCCGCGCTGGCCGAGGGTGAGCGGTACGACGACCAGGTGGCCGCGCTGGCCGCCGACGGCGCCGACCTGGATCGGACCGTCTTCGAGCTGACCACGACCGACGTACGTAATGCCTGCGACATCCTCCGGCCGGTCTTCGACGCCACCGGCGGCGTGGACGGCCGGGTGTCGATCGAGGTCGCCCCCGACCTGGCCTACGACACCGACGCCACCGTCGCCTCCGCCCGGGCGCTGCATGCCGAGGTCGACCGGCCCAACCTGCTGATCAAGATCCCCGGCACCCCGGAGGGCTTCCCGGCCATCACGGAGACGCTGGGGGCCGGCATCAGCGTGAACGTGACCCTGATCTTCGGCCTGGAGCAGTACGAACACGTGATGGAGGCGTTCATCGCCGGCATCGAGAAGGCCAGGGACAACGGGCTGGACCTGTCCACGATCCACTCGGTGGCGTCCTTCTTCGTCTCGCGAGTCGACACCGAGATCGACGCGCGCCTCGACAAGATCGGCGCCGACCCCACCCTCCACGGCAAGGCGGGGGTCGCCAATGCTCGGCTGGCCTACCAGGCCTACGAGCGGTTCTTCGACACCGACCGCTGGGCTGCGTTGGAAGCTGCGGGCGCTCACCGGCAGCGCCCGCTGTGGGCCTCGACGGGTGTCAAGAACCCGGCCTACCGCGACACGATGTATGTCGACGACCTGGTCGTGGACAACACCGTCAACACGATGCCGGAGAAGACGCTCCGGGCCGTCGCCGACCACGGAGACATCCGCGGCGACCAAGTCCGGCCCTACTACGCCGAGGCGGCCGCCGACCTGGCAGCGCTGGCCGCGGTGGGCATCGACTACGACGACGTCATCGCGACGCTGGAGAGCGAAGGGGTCGAGAAGTTCGTGACGTCGTGGCACCAGCTGCTGGACACCGTCCGGGCCAGCCTGGAGCAGGCGAAGAGCCGCCAGTGACCACGCCCGTGGCCGACGAGCCGGTGGACCCGACCTCGACCCGAGCCTGGATCCGCCTCGACGAGCTGGCCGGGGAGCTCACCCCCGACCTGCGTTCCTGGTTCGCCGACGACCCTGGCCGAGTAGAGCGGTTCAGCTTCCAGGCGGCAGATCTCTACGTCGACCTCTCCAAGAACCTGGTCGACGACGCCGTTGCCGCGGCGCTGATCGAGCTGGCGGCAGCGGTCGGTCTGGAGGCGCGGCGCGACGCGATGTTCCTCGGTGAGCGGATCAACGTGACCGAGGACCGCTCCGTGCTGCACACCGCCCTGCGACTGCCCGCCGACGCCGTGCTCGAGGTCGACGGGCAGGACGTGGTCGCCGAGGTGCACGACGTGCTCGGCCGGGTCTACGCCTTCGCCGACCGGGTCCGGTCGGGGGCGTGGACCGGCGTGACCGGCGAGCGCATCCGCACGGTGGTCAACATCGGCATCGGCGGCTCCGACCTCGGCCCGGTGATGGCCTATCGAGCGCTCCGGCCCTACCTGCTCGACGGGCTGGAGTGCCGCTTCATCAGCAACATCGATCCGACCGACTGCGCCCTGACCCTCGCCGACCTCGACCCCGCCACCACACTGTTCATCGTGTCGAGCAAGACCTTCGGCACACTCGAGACGCTCACCAACGCCCGGCTGTGCCGGTCCTGGCTGCTCGACGGTCTGCGGGCGGCCGGGGCCACGGCTCCGGACGCCGACGCCGTCGCGAAGCACTTCGTCGCTGTCTCCACGGCGCTGGACCGGGTCGCCGAGTTCGGCATCGACCCGGCCAACGCCTTCGGCTTCTGGGACTGGGTCGGCGGGCGCTACTCGGTCGACTCGGCGATCGGCACCTCGCTGGTGATCGCGATCGGACCGGAGCGGTTCGCCGAGTTCCTTGCCGGCATGCACGCGATGGACGAGCACTTCCGGACCACTCCCCTCGCGGCCAACGTGCCGGCGCTGATGGGTCTGCTCAACGTCTGGTACGTCAACTTCCTCGGCGCCGAGACCCACGCCGTGCTGCCCTACTCCCAGCTGCTGGAGCGGTTCCCGGCCTACCTCCAGCAGCTCACCATGGAGTCCAACGGGAAGGGCGTCCGATGGGACGGCTCCCCCGTCACGACCGACACCGGCGAGGTCTTCTGGGGTGAGCCCGGCACCAACGGTCAGCACGCGTTCTACCAGCTGATCCACCAGGGCACCCGTCTCATCCCGGCCGACTTCATCGCGGTCGCCACCCCGCCGTACGCCCTCGGCGACGGGGACGTAGACGTGCACGAGCTGCTGCTCTCCAACTTCTTCGCCCAGACGAGGGCATTGGCGTTCGGCAAGACCGCCGACGAGGTGCGCGCCGAAGGCACACCGGAGGCGATCGTCCCGGCCCGCGTGTTCACCGGCAACCGGCCGACCACGTCGATCATGGCGCCGGAGCTGACCCCGTCTGTGTTGGGGCAGCTGATCGCGCTCTACGAGCACATCACGTTCACCGAGGGCGTGGTGTGGGGCATCGACAGCTTCGACCAGTGGGGTGTCGAGCTCGGCAAGCAGCTCGCGTTGCAGGTGGCTCCCGCCGTCTCCGGCGACGCCGACGCCCGAGCCGGCCAGGACGCCTCCACCCAGGCCCTCATCGACTACTACCGCGGGCACCGCCGCTGATGGTCGGCAACCCGCTCCGCGATCCGCAGGACCGTCGCCTGCCGCGGATCGCAGGGCCGTGCGGGATGGTGCTCTTCGGCGTGACCGGCGACCTGTCCCGCAAGAAGGTGATGCCGGCCATCTACGACCTCGCCAACCGCGGCCTGCTGCCGCCCGGGTTCTCCCTGGTCGGCTTCGCCCGGCGGGACTGGGCCCATCAGGACTTCGCCCAGATCGTCCACGACTCGGTCCGCCAGCACGCCCGCACCGAGTTCAGGGAGGAGGTCTGGCAGCAGCTGGCCGAGGGCTTCCGGTTCGTCCCCGGGGACTTCTCCGACGACCTCGCCTTCGAGGGGCTGCGGCGCACCATCGAGGAGCTCGACGTGGTGCGCGGGACGGGCGGCAACCATGCGTTCTACCTGTCCATCCCACCGCGCTTCTTCGGCGAGGTCGTCCAGCAACTGCAGGAGCACGGGCTGGTCGACCACCGCGAGGGCTCCTGGCGGCGAGTCGTCGTGGAGAAGCCGTTCGGCCACGACCTGGAGTCCGCACGCGAGCTGAACGACATCATCGGCCAGGTCTTCCCGAGTGGGTCGGTCTTCCGGATCGACCACTACCTCGGCAAGGAGACCGTGCAGAACATCTTGGCGATGCGCTTCGCCAACGCGATGTTCGAGCCGTTGTGGAACGCCAACTACGTCGACCATGTGCAGATCACCATGGCCGAGGACATCGGCATCGGTGGCCGCGCCGGCTACTACGACGGCATCGGTGCCGCTCGCGACGTGATCCAGAACCACCTGATGCAGCTGATGGCGCTGGTGGCGATGGAGGAGCCGCCCTCCTTCGATGCGGAGAACCTGCGCCAGGAGAAGCTGAAGGTCCTCTCCTCGGTGTCCCTGCCGAACCGGCTCGACCTGCACACCGCGCGGGGACAGTACGCCCCCGGCTGGGCCGGCGGGATCAAGGTGCCCGGCTATCTCGAGGAGGACGGGATCCCTCGGACCTCGACTACCGAGACATTCGCGGCGATCCGGCTCGACATCGACAACAGACGGTGGGCCGGGGTGCCCTTCTATCTGCGCGCGGGCAAGCGGCTCGGCCGCCGCGTCACCGAGGTCGCGGTGGTCTTCAAAGGCGCCCCGCACCTGCCCTTCGCCAAGGCCGCCACCGAGGACCTCACCCAGAACGCCTTCGTCATCCGGGTCCAGCCCGACGAAGGCCTCACCGTGCGATTCGGGTCGAAGGTGCCCGGGACGGCGATGGAGATCCGGGACGTGTCGATGGACTTCGCCTACGGCGGCTCCTTCACCGAGGCGTCGCCCGAGGCCTACGAACGACTCATCTTGGACGTGCTACTCGGCGATCCGCCGCTGTTCCCCCGGCACGAGGAGGTCGAACTGTCCTGGCGGATCCTGGATCCGATCCTGAACCACTGGGCTCGCAAGGGCCGACCAGACGCCTATGAGTCCGGCACCTGGGGGCCGCACTCCGCCGACCTGATGCTGGCCCGGGACGGCCGCACCTGGAGGAGGCCCTGATGGCGCGCATCACCGAGCTGACCGACACCGACTCGGCCGAGATCGCCGCGGAGTTCGTCCGGGCTCGCACGCGCGCCGGCAGCCCGGTCATGGGCATGGTGATGACCACCGTGATCGTCGTGGACGAGGACGCCTCGGTCGCGGCGATGGAGGCCGCCAAGCAGGCCTCCCACGAGCACCCGGCCCGCGTGCTCGGGGTGATCCTGGGCAGCCTGCGGGGCCCCAGCCAGGTGCACGCCCAGGTCGGCATCGGCGACGGTTGGAGCGGAGAGACGGCGGTGATCAGGCTCTCGGGAGAAGTCGTCAGACACCCCGAGTCGGTGGTCCTCCCCCTTCTCCTGCCCGACTCCCCCGTCGTGGTGTGGTGGCCGCGCGACCACCCCGATCGGCCGGCTGAGGACCCGATCGGTCGCCTCGGCCAGCGCCGGATCACCGACGCCGCCTTCGTGACCCGCGGCAAGACCAAGGCGCTGCGCGAACAGTGCGCGGCCTACGCCGAGGGCAACACCGACCTCGCGTGGACCCGGATCACACCGTGGCGGGCGATGCTCGCCGCCGCTCTGGACCAGCAGCCGCTGAAGGTCACCGACGTGGTGATCCGCGCCGAGCGGATCAGCCCCAGCGCGGATCTGCTGATGGCGTGGTTGAACGACCGGCTCAAGGCGCCGGCGCGGCGCCTGGTCTCCGGTGGCCCCGGCATCACCGAGGTCACCATGAACACCCGTGAAGGCCCCATCAGCATCACCCGGGCCGACGGCAAGCTGGCGACCTTCTCCTCCCCCGGTCAGCCCGACCGACCGGTGGCGCTCCGCCGCCGACAGGTGCCCGAGCTGCTCGCCGAGGAGCTCCGCCGGCTGGACGAGGACGACGTCTATGCGGCCACCGCTCGACGCCTGGTCAAGTTGACCGCGGACGGGGAGACGCATGCAGCGCAAGGGAGGAGACGCTCATGACACCACCAGCGACCGAGCCCACCGTGGAGGTGCTGCCGGACGCGAGCGCGCTCGCGACCCGGGTGGCGACCGAGCTGCTGGGCCACATCGTGGCCGCTCAAGCCTCCGGTGAGGAGCCGCAGATCGCCCTGACCGGCGGCACCATCGCCGATGCCATCCATCACGAAGTCAGCCGGCTAGCGCCCAGCTCGGGCGTCGACTGGTCCCGGGTCGGGATCTGGTGGGGCGACGAGCGCTTCGTCGCCGCTGACAGCCCCGACCGCAATGCCGGCCAGGCCCGCGCCGCGCTGCTGGACCAGGTGCCCATCCCGGCAGACCAGGTGCACGAGGTGCCGGCCAGCGATCAGGCGGCCGACCCCGACGCGGCCGCAGCGGCGTACTCCACCGAGGTGCGCGCCTTCGGAGGCGGGGAGTTCGCGGTGCTCATGCTCGGCGTCGGGCCGGACGGCCACATCGCCTCGCTCTTCCCGGGCTTCCCGCAAGTCGAGATCGAGGACAAGATCGCGGTCGGGGTGACCGGCTCGCCGAAGCCGCCCCCGGAGCGCGTCTCACTCACCCTGCCGGCGCTCAACCACTCCCGGGCGGTGTGGTTCGTGGCCAGCGGCGAGGGCAAGGCTGCCGCCGTCGCGGGAGCTCTCGACCCGTCAGCGGAGGATCCGCTGCCCGCCGCACGCGTGCACGGGCGGGTCGAGACCGTCTGGTTCCTCGACGCGGCCTCGGCCGGGGACCTCTCGAACCCCTAGAAGATGATGTCGCCGGCCTTGCGGCGGCTGCGCAGGGTCTGCAGGGCCTCGTTGAGGATGTCCTTGGCCTCAGCGTCGGAGCGGCGCTCCTTCACATAGGCCAGATGGGTCTTGTAGGGCTCGATCCGAGGAGCCGGAGGCGGGTTCTCGGAGTCGAGCGAGGCGGGGAGCCCACACTTGGGGCAGTCCCACGACTCGGGGATCTGCGCCTCGACCGCGAAGGTCACCACCGAGCGATGCTCGTGAGAGCAGTAGTAGGCCACGGCCTGCCGCGGCGCTGCTTCGCCGCGCTCGGCCTCACCCATCGGGCCCGCGCCGACACGGCTGCCCCGAATAGCGTTTCCACCACCAGCCACTGAAGGAGTCCTTTCAGCCCTTGTGCGCCATCCACAGCCCGAGGGCGATGATGGTGGCGAACCAGACGACGCCGATACCGACTGTGAAGCGGTCGAGATTGCGCTCGGCCACCGAGCTCCCGCCGAGCGAGCTGGACATGCCTCCCCCGAACATGTCCGACAGGCCACCACCGCGACCCTTGTGCAGCAACACCAGCAGCACCAAGATGGCGCTGCTGATGAGCAGGACGGTGGTGAGAGCGAGAGTCACGGTCGCAAAGCCTACTTCACGGCCTGTGGAATCACAGGATCGGCATGTCGTAGTAGCGACAGATCCCGCCGAACTCGTCGGCCTGCAGGCTGGCGCCGCCGACCAGGCACCCGTCCACGTCGGGCTGCTCCATGATGCCGGCGACGTTCGCCGCCTTCACCGAGCCGCCGTAAAGGATGCGTACGCCGTCCGCGGCGGCGTCACCGTGCGCCTCACGGACCCACTCACGGATCGAGCCACACACCTCCTGCGCGTCGGCCGGGGTGGCGACCTCGCCGGTGCCGATCGCCCACACCGGCTCGTAGGCGATCACCAGCCCGGCGACCTGTTCGGCGCTGAAGCCAGCGAGCGAGCCCTCCACCTGAGCCAGGGTGTAGGGCACCTGGTCGCCGGCCTGACGGATCTCGAGCCCCTCACCGACGCAGACGATCGGGACCATGCCGGCCTCGAGGCTGCGATGCGCCTTGGCGTTGACGACCTCGTCGCTCTCCGAGTGATACTCGCGCCGCTCGGAGTGCCCGACCACGACATAGCTGCAGCCCAGCTTGGCCAGCATCGCCGGGGAGATCTCCCCGGTGTAGGCGCCGTCCTCGTGGGTCGAGACGTCCTGAGCGGCGTACTTGATCGACAGCTTGTCGCCGTCGACCAGGGTCTGCACCGAGCGCAGGTCGGTGAACGGCGGCACCACGACCACCTCGACGGCGCTGTAGTCGTGCTTCTTGTCCGACAGCGTCCAGGCGAGCTTCTGGACCAGCACCACCGCCTCTTGGTGGTTGAGGTTCATCTTCCAGTTCCCCGCCATCAGCGGGGTTCGGGTGGTGGCCATGGGACCTTCCTGTCGAGGATCGGGGTGCGGAGGGATCAGGCGGACTGCTCGAGCACGCCGATGCCGGGGAGCTCCTTGCCCTCCAAGAACTCCAGGCTCGCGCCTCCACCGGTCGAGATGTGGCCGAAGGCGGTCTCGTCGAAGCCGAGGGTGCGCACCGCCGCCGCGGAGTCGCCACCCCCGACGACCGAGAGCCCGGGCACCGCGGTGAGCGCTTGCGCGATGGCACGAGTGCCGTCGGCGAAGGCTGGCGTCTCGAAGACGCCCATCGGACCGTTCCAGAAGACCGTCTGGGCATCGGCGAGGGCCGCTGCGAACGCAGCCGCCGACGCCGGCCCGATGTCGAGGCCGAGGCTGTCTGCGGGGATCGCCGAGGCCGGCACCACCTCTGGCTGCGGGTCCCGGTCGGCGCTGGGGAACTCGGTGTCCACGACGATGTCGGTCGGCAACAGCAACTCGACTCCTGTGGCAGCAGCTCGCTCGAGGTAGCCGCGGCAGGTCTCGATCTGGTCCGCCTCGAGGAGGCTCTTGCCGACCTCGTGACCCTGCGCCGCGAGGAAGGTGAAGACCATCCCGCCGCCGATCAGCAGCCGATCAGCCTTGCCGAGCAGGTTGTCGATCACGCCGAGCTTGTCGGAGACCTTCGAGCCGCCGAGCACGACCACGTAGGGGCGGGCCGGGTCGACCGTCAGCCGGCGCAGCACGTCGACCTCCTTGGCGACCAGACCGCCCATCGCAGACGGGAGTCGCTGCGCGACGTCGTACACCGAGGCCTGCTTGCGGTGCACCACCCCGAAGCCGTCGGAGACGAAGGCGTCCGCCAGCGCGGCGAGCTGGTCGGCGAAGGCGCCGCGCACGGCATCGTCCTTGCTGGTCTCGCCCTCGTTGAAGCGGACGTTCTCCAGCACGGCGACCTGTCCGTCGGTCAGCGCCGCGACGGTGGCCTCGGCGCTCTCCCCCACCGTGTCGGTGGCGAACGCCACCGGCTGGCCGAGCAGCTCACCGAGTCGCGCCGCGACCGGCGCCAGGGAGTACGCCGGATCGGGTGCCCCCTTCGGACGACCGAGATGGGCGGTCACGATCACCCGGGCGCCGGCGTCGGCCAGCGCCCGGATGGTCGGGACGCTGGCCCGGATCCGGCCGTCGTCGGTGATCGTCGTGCCAGCCAGCGGCACGTTGAGGTCGGACCTGACCAGGACACGCTTGCCCCGCAGGTCCCCGAGGGACTCCAGACCGGACACGAGGCTGCTCCCTCTACAGCGAGGAGCCGACGAGCGACACCAGGTCGATGAGGCGGTTGGAGTAGCCCCACTCGTTGTCGTACCAGCCGACGACCTTGACCTGGTTGCCGATCACCTTGGTCAGCCCGGAGTCGAAGATGCACGAGCTCGGGTCGGTGACGATGTCGGCGGACACGATCGGGTCCTCGGTGTACTTCAGGTAGCCCTTCAGCGGTCCCTCGGCGGCAGCCTTCACGATCGCGTTGACCTCCTCGACCGAGGTCTCGCGGCCGGCCTCGAAGGTGAGGTCGGTGGCCGAGCCGGTCGGCGTGGGGACACGCAGGGCGTAGCCGTCGAGCTTGCCCTTCAGCTCGGGCATGACCAGACCGATCGCCTTCGCGGCGCCGGTCGAGGTCGGGATGATCGACAGCGCGGCGGCACGGGCCCGACGCAGGTCGCGGTGCGGACCGTCGAGCAGGTTCTGGTCGGAGGTGTAGGCGTGCACGGTCGTCATCAGTCCCCGGACGATGCCCAACTCGTCGTGGAGCGGCTTCGCCATCGGGGCGAGGCAGTTGGTGGTGCAGGAAGCGTTGGAGATGACGTGATGCCTCGCGGGGTCGTAGTCGGTGTGGTTGACCCCCATCACGAAGGTGGCGTCCTCGTTCTTCGCGGGAGCGGAGATGACGACCTTCTTGGCGCCTCCGTCGATGTGCGCCTTGGCCTTCAGGGCGTCGGTGAAGATGCCGGTCGACTCGACCACGACGTCCGCGCCGACGTCGCCCCAGGCGATCGCGGCGGGGTCGCGCTCCTCGAACACGCGGACGCGGGTGTTGCCCACGGTGATGGACTCGTCGTCGTAGCTGACGTCGTCGGGCAGCACGCCCAGCACGGAGTCGTACTTGAGCAGGTGGGCGATGGACTGGTTGTCCATCAAGTCGTTGGCGGCGACGATCTCGATGTCGGCGCCGGAGGCCTGTGCGGCGCGGAAGAAGTTGCGCCCGATGCGGCCGAAGCCGTTGATACCTACGCGAACAGTCACGGTGACTCCTCAGATCCCGGTGGGTGAAGGCACATCGCACCGCTTGTGGCGGCCCGCGTCGTGCCGGTCGTCCTCACCCTATCGCCCGTCCGGGACGCTCCTGACCGGCTGTCTCAGGGAGTCGACCGTAACGCTGGACACACTGACGAAAGCCGTGCGGGTCAGGCGTCCTCGGCCAGCATCTCGGGGGTCAGGGACGCTTCGGTGTCGGGGATGCCGAGCTCTTCGGCGCGCTTGTCGGCCATGGCCAACAGACGTCGGATCCGACCCGCGATCGCGTCCTTGGTGAGCACTGGCTCATGCAGTTGGCCGAGCTCCTCCAGGGAAGCCTGCTTGTGCTCCAGTCGGAGGTCGCCGGCCAGCTTCAGGTGGTCGGGCACCTCGTCGCCCAGGATCTCCAGGGCCCGTTGCACGCGGGCGCCAGCGGCGACAGCGGCGCGCGCGGAGCGACGCAGGTTGGCATCGTCGAAGTTGGCCAGCCGGTTGGCCGTGGCGCGCACCTCGCGGCGCATCCGGCGCTCCTCCCAGGCCATCAGCGACTCGTGCGCGCCGAGCCTGGTCAGCAGGGCACCGATCGCGTCGCCGTCCCGGATCACCACCCGGTCGACGCCGCGCACCTCACGGGCCTTCGCTTGGATGCCGAGCCGCCGAGCGACGCCGACCAACGCCAAGGCGGCCTCCGGGCCGGGGCAGGTGACCTCCATCGCCGAGGAGCGTCCCGGTTCGGTCAGCGAGCCGTGAGCCAGGAAGGCGCCACGCCAGGCCGCCACCGAGTCGCAGCCACCCCCGGACACCACGGCAGGCGGAAGCCCACGCACCGGTCGACCGCGGTTGTCCAGCAGTCCGGTCTGTCTGGCCAGCGACTCTCCGTCTCGGGTGACGCGGACCAGATAGCGGGTGCCCTTGCGCAGACCGTTGCCCTGCACGACGGCGACCTCGGACTGGTGGCCGTAGACGTCGGCGATGTCCTTGCGCAGCCGCCGAGCGGCGGCCCCGGTGTCGAGCTCGGCTTCGATGACGATCCGGCCGCCGACGAGGTGCAGGCTATTGGCGAACCGGAGCAGCGAAGCCACCTCTGCCTTGCGACAACAGGTCTTGGTGATCTGCGTGGCAGCGAGCTCCGCCTTGACCTGTGCCGTCATCGCCATGCGGTGAATCCTCGCACGGCCGTCAACGACCCTCCGTCACACCGTCGATGTCGCACCGTCGATGATGCTGCGATAGGCGGCGGCCAGTCCGGCTTGGTCGTGGCGTGGGGTGCCGTCGCCGCGCGCCACGTCGGCGATCACCAACTGCGCGCCGTACGACGCCACGGTCGCGGCCAGCGAATCGGGGTCCGAGACCGTGGTCGGGTCGGCCAACACGGTGTGCACCTTGAGGGCCGGGGCGTGGGCGACCAGGGCCGCGAGATGCTCCTCCGGGCCGTAGCCCTCGGTCTCTCCGTCTTGGGAGGCCAGATTGAGAGTGACCACGACGCGGGCGGCGGTCGTCGTGAGCGCATCGTGCAGGTCGGGCACCAGCAGATGCGGGATCACCGAGGTATACCAGGAGCCGGGGCCGAGGACCACCCAGTCGGCCGTTCGCACCGCCGTCACCGCCTCGGCGCAGGCCACGGGCTCGGCTGGCTCCAGGTCGATGCTGACGATCCGACCCGGAGTGGTGGCGACCTGGACCTGGCCCCGCACGATCGTGCGGGTGTCCGGGAGGTCGGAGTCGGCACCCTCGACCTCGGCGCGGATGTCCATCGGCGTCACCGCCATCGGCAGCACCCGGCCTTGCGCGCCGAGCAGCCGGGCCACCCAGTCGAGCCCTTCCACCGGATCGCTGAACAGGTCCCACAATCCGACGATGAGCAGGTTGCCCACCACGTGACCGTGCATCTCGCCGGCGCCACCGAACCGATGCTGGACCACGCGCTCCCAGGTGCGGCCCCACTCGTCGTCGCCACAGAGCGCTGCGAGCGCCATCCGCAGGTCACCGGGCGGGAGCACACCGAACTCTCCACGGAGGCGTCCGGAGGAGCCGCCGTTGTCGGCGACGGTGACCACCGCGGTCAGGTCGCTGACGACCCGACGCAGCGCAGAGAGCGAGGCATGCAACCCGTGTCCGCCGCCGAGGGCGACGACGCGAGCGTCGAGCGTGGTCGAGTCCGCGATCACTCGCGCCCCAGATCGCGATGCTGGGGCTCCGCGTCGTGGCCACGGGCGGTCAGCTCCGCCGCGATCGCCTCGGTCATCGCGACGCTGCGGTGCTTGCCGCCGGTGCACCCGATCGCGACGCGCATGAACCGCTTGCCCTCACGCAGGTAGCCCTCCGCGACGGTCTCGAGCAGAGCGACGTACTGATCGAGGAACTGCTTGGCCTCCGGCCGGCCGGTGACATAGGTCGCCACCGGAGCATCACGTCCGGTCAAGGGGCGCAGCTCGGGCTGCCAGAACGGGTTGGGCAGGAAGCGCATGTCGGCGACGAAGTCCGCGTCGACGGGGATGCCGTACTTGAACCCGAAGCTGACCACCGACACCTTCAGCCGGACGGTGTCGGGCGTGCCGAAGGCCTCGGCGACGCGGTCGGTCAGCTGGTGCACGTTGAGGTTGGTCGTGTCGATGACCAGATCGGCCGTGCTGCGCAGCTCCGCGATCGCCGCTCGCTCGCGCAGCAACCCGTCGAGCAGCCGTCCGCCGCCCTGCAGCGGGTGCGGGCGTCGGGCAGCCTCCTGGCGGCGGACCAGGACCTCGTCGGTAGCGTCCAGGAAGAGCAGGGTGGTGCGGCGCCCGGTGAGCCCTTGGGCCAGGTTGGCCCTGAGGGTGTCGAAGAACGAGCCGGAGCGGACATCTACGACGACGGCGATGGGCTGCTCGGTGCCGCGGCTCTCGTCGACCAGGCGGACGACGTCCTTGAGCAGGGTGGGCGGCATGTTGTCCACGACGTAGAAGCCGAGATCCTCCAACTCCTTGGCGGCCGTGCTCCGCCCGGCTCCGGTCATGCCGGTCACCACAACCAGCTCGCCACGCTGCTCGGTGGTCATGGGTCCTCCTGGATCTCGCCGGTGGCGGTGTTGACGGAGACAGTCTTGCGGGTCGCGGCGTGCCTCTCGACCGCTTCCTTGATCGCGGTCGCGGTCCGTGGCCCGATGCCGGGCACGGCGGCGAGCTCCTCGACCTCGGCGGCGCGGAGCTTCTTCAGCGAGCCGAAGTGCTTGAGCAGGGTCTTGCGGCGCACCTCGCCCAGACCGGGGATCTCGTCGAGCATGCTGTCGACCATCGTCTTCGACCGCCGCGAGCGGTGATGGGTGATCGCGAAGCGGTGCGCCTCGTCACGGATGCGCTGCAGAAGATAGAGGCCCTCGGAGGAGCGGGCCAAGATAACCGGGTCCTCCTGATCCGGCAGCCACACCTCCTCCAGTCGCTTGGCCAGACCGCAGACGGGGATGTCGTCGATGCCCAGCTCGTCCAGCGCCCGTTGTGCCGCGGCGACCTGTGGTGGCCCGCCGTCGACGACGACCAAGCCCGGCGCATAGGCGAACTTGCGCGGCCGACCGGTCTCCGGATCGACCAGCATCGGGCCTTCGGCGGCCCCATCTCCTCCATCGGTCAGGGCGGTCTCACTGCGCGCCTGCTCGTCGAGCAGCCGCCGGAAGCGCCGGGTGATCACCTCGTGCATGGAGGCGACGTCGTTCTGCCCGTCGACGCCCTTGATCACGAAGCGGCGATACTCGCTCTTGCGGGCCAGCCCGTCCTCGAAGACGACCATCGAGGCCACCACCTCGGTGCCCTGCAGGTTGGAGATGTCGTAGCACTCGATGCGCAACGGCACCTCGTCGAGCTCGAGGGCGCGCTGGATCTCCTCCAGGGCTCGGTTGCGGGTGGTCAGGTCGCTGGCCCGCTTGGTCTTGTGCAGCGCCAGCGCCTGCGCGGCGTTGCTGGCCACCGTCTCCTGCAGCGCCCGCTTGTCGCCGCGCTGCGGCACCCGGATGCGCACCCGGCTCCCCCGCAGGTCGCCGAGCAGCAGCTCGAGCGTGGTGGTGTCCGGCGGCAGGGCGGGCACCAGCACCTCGCGCGGGATCGAGTCGGACTCTGCGGAGTAGAGCTGCAGGAGGAAGTCCTCCACCAGCTCGCTGGTGCCGCCCTCTTCCACCCGGTCGGCGACCCAGCCGCGCTGACCGCGGATCCGGCCGCCACGGACGTAGAAGATCTGCACGGCGACCTCGAGCGGATCCTCGGCGAGCGCGATCACGTCGGCGTCGGTGCCGTCACCGAAGACGACCGCCTGCTTCTCCAGCGCCTTCTGGAGAGCGCCCAGGTCGTCGCGGAGCCGCGCCGCACGCTCGAAGTCGAGCTCGTCGGAGGCGGAGTACATCTCCCGCTCGATGCGGCGCACGAACGACGAGGTGTTGCCGGCCATGAAGTCGCAGAAGTCGTCGACGATCCGACGGTGCTCCTCGACCGTGACGTTGCCGACGCAGGGCGCGGAGCACTTGTCGATGTAGCCGAGCAGGCAGGGCCGGCCGATCTGCCCGGAGCGCTTGAAGACCCCGTTGCTGCACGACCGCATCGGGAAGACCCGCAGGAGCAGGTCCACGGTCTCTCGGATCGCCCAGGCATGGCTGTAGGGCCCGAAGTAGCGGGTGCCCTTCCGCTTGGCGCCACGACCCACCATCACCCGAGGGAACTCGTCGGACACCGTGACCGCGAGCCAGGGATAGGACTTGTCGTCGCGGTACTTGACGTTGAAGCGGGGGTCGAACTCCTTGATCCAGGAGTACTCCAGCTGCAGCGCCTCCACCTCGGTGGCGACCACCGTCCACTCCACACTGGCCGCGGTGGTCACCATGGTGGCGGTGCGGGGATGGAGCGCGCCGATGTCTTGGAAGTACGACGACAGCCTGGCGCGCAGGCTCTTGGCCTTGCCGACATAGATCACCCGGCCGCGCGAGTCCCGGAATCGGTAGACGCCCGGCCGGGTCGGGATCGACCCCGGCTCGGGGCGGTACGACGCTGGGCTGGGCACGCTCCCACCCTACGAGCGAGCGGGGACAGTCGTTCGGCGGCTTGCTCGTGCGGATCGAGGCGGTGATCTGTGCGGGGTGCCCCTTTGGGGTTGCTGGTCGCTGATGGTGCCGACCGACAGGGCAGCGATCGGAGAGGCAGTTGGCGGCTGGGGTTGCTGGCCGGGTCGCCGAGGTCGTGGCCTGCCCAGGTCGGCGTCTGCCGCGGTCTTCTTGCGTCTGCCGCGGTCTTGTAGTGGCAAAGTGCCCGGTATACCGGGTCCCAGGCCACTACAGCACCGCGCCAGATGGGTCAGCCCCACCGGCCACCAGCAACCCGGCAGCGCCGCCCAACCCGGGCACCGCTCTCCCGGGACCTACCCGTCAGCCGGCGAGGACCTTGCCGCCCTTGACCTTGAGCGCGAACCCGGCCAGCGGGCTGGTTGCCGGACCCTCGACCGGGGAGCCGTCGACGGCAGAGAACATGCTGCCGTGGCACGCGCAGTGGATGTTGCCGTCGACCATGTCGGTGACCGGGCATTGCTGGTGGGTGCAGGTGCGGTTGAAGCCGTGGAAGTCGCCCTCGGTGGGTTGGGTGATCACCACGGACGGCTCCTCCAAGAACACCGCACCGCCCACCTCGATGTCGGCGGTCTTGGCGAGCACCTTGCCGCCGCTCCCTGAGCCTGAGCCGCCCGAGCCCCCGGATGCGGAGGTCGCAGCCGACGAGGGGGTGTTGGCGTCGGTCGCGGTGCTGCCACTGTCACTGCCACACGCGGCGAGCAGCGGGACGCCGACCCCTGCGGCAGCGCCGACGAGCGCCTGGCGGCGGTTGAGTCCTGAGGTCACGGTGGCTCCTTCGATCCGAGGAGGGCGGTCGGCCGAGACGCTAGCCGCGCTCGCTGTGAGTGCTATGTCGATCTGCTGCGAGTCTTCCGCCGCGCAGTCGAGGACGCGGCGCGGCCACCGTCGAGCAGCGGCGCCAGGAACTGTCCGGTGAAGCTGCCCGGGTCGTCCGCCACCGACTCCGGGGTGCCCTCCGCGATGACGGTGCCGCCTCGCGAGCCGCCCTCGGGTCCCATGTCGATGATCCAGTCCGCCGTCTTGATGACGTCGAGGTTGTGCTCGATGACGAGCACGGTGTTGCCCTGATCGACCAGACGGCCGAGCACGAGCAGCAGCTTGCGGATGTCCTCGAAGTGCAGGCCGGTGGTCGGCTCGTCGAGGACATAGACCGTGCGGCCGGTCGACCGCTTCTGCAGCTCGGAGGAGAGCTTGACCCGCTGCGCCTCACCACCGGAGAGCGTGGTCGCTGGCTGGCCGAGGCGGACATAGCCCAGGCCGACCTCGCAGAGCGTCTTCATGTGCCGGGCGATCGCGGGCACGGCGGCGAAGAACTCCGCCGCCTCCTCGATGGGCATGTCCAACACCTCGGCGATGGTCTTGCCCTTGTAGTGCACCTCCAGGGTCTCCCGGTTGTAGCGCGCACCGTGGCAGACCTCGCAGGGGACGTAGACGTCCGGGAGGAAGTTCATCTCGATCTTGATCGTGCCGTCGCCCGAGCAGGCCTCGCAGCGGCCACCCTTGACGTTGAAGGAGAACCGGCCCTGCAGGTAGCCGCGCATCTTCGCCTCGGGCGTCGAGGCGAACAGCTTGCGAATGTGGTCGAAGACGCCGGTATACGTCGCTGGGTTGGAGCGTGGTGTCCGCCCGATCGGCGACTGGTCGACATGGATCACCTTGTCGACGTGCTCGAGGCCGGTGATGGTCTTGTGCCGCCCCGGCACCGCACGCGCGTTGTAGATCTGCTTGGCCAACGCGGTGTAGAGGATGTCGTTGACCAGGGTGGACTTGCCCGAGCCCGAGACGCCGGTGACGGCCACGAACAGACCCAGCGGGAACGCCACATCGATGTCGCGGAGGTTGTGCTCACGCGCCCCCACGACCTTGAGCTGACGGCCCTTGGTGCGCGGACGGCGTACGGCGGGGACCGGGATCTCGCGGCGACCGGAGAGATACTGACCGGTCGTCGAGTCACGATGCTTGAGCAGTTGGGCGACCTTGCCGCTGTGCACCACCTGGCCGCCGTGCTCGCCCGCACCGGGGCCGATGTCGACCACCCAGTCCGCGGTGCGGATGGTGTCCTCGTCGTGCTCGACGACGATCAGGGTGTTGCCGAGGTCGCGCAGGCGGATCAGGGTCTCGATCAGGCGCTGGTTGTCGCGCTGGTGCAGGCCGATCGACGGCTCGTCCAGGACGTAGAGGACGCCGACCAGGCCGGCCCCGATCTGGGTGGCCAGCCGGATGCGCTGCGCCTCTCCCCCGGACAGTGAGCCGGAGGGCCGCGCCAAGGAGAGGTAGTCGAGGCCCACGTCGAGCAGGAAGCGGAGTCGCTCCTGGATCTCCTTGAGCACCCGCTCGGCGATCTGACGCTCCCGGGTGGACAGCTCCAGGGTGGCCAGGAACTCGGCGCACTCGTTGATCGGCAGGGCGCACACGTCGGCGATGCTCAGCCCGCCGAGGGTCACCGCCCGGGAGACCGGCTTGAGTCGGGTGCCCGCACAGGCCGGGCAGGGCACCTCGCGCATGTAGCCCTCGAAGCGCTCCCGACTCGTGTCGGACTCCGCCTCGCGGTGGCGGCGTTCGATGTAGCTGCGAACCCCCTCGAACTGGGCGTAGTAGGCGCGCTGTCGGCCGTATCGGTTGGTGCTGACCACATGGACCTTGGTCGGATGGCCGTCGATGACGGACTTGCGTGCCTTGGCCGGGAGCTTCTCCCACGGAGTGTTGAGGTCGAAGCCGAGCTCCTCGCCGAGGGCGTGCATGAGCTTGAGGAAGTAGTCCGCGACGTGGGCGCCGCTCCACGGCTGGATCGCTCCCTCGCCGAGGGTGGCGCTCGGGTTGGGCACCACCAGCTCGGGGTCGACCTCCATCCGGGTGCCGAGACCGTGGCACTCCGGGCAGGCGCCGAAGGGCGAGTTGAAGGAGAAGGAGCGCGGCTCCAGCTCGTCGGTGTCCAGGTCGTGCTCGTTGGGGCAGGCCATCCGTTCGGAGAACCGCATCTCCCGGTGCGGGTCGTCCAGGTCGACGTCGACGAAGTCGAACAGGACCAACCCACCGGCCAGGCCCAGCGCGGTCTCGACGGAGTCGGTGAGCCGACGCTTGGCCGACGGCTTCACCGCGAGTCGGTCGACCACGACCTCGATGGTGTGCTTCTGCTGCTTGTTGAGCTTGGGCGGAGAGTCCAGCGGATGCGTGTCGCCGTCGACCCGCACTCGGGAGAAGCCCTGGGTCTGGAGCTGCTTGAAGAGCTCGAGATACTCGCCCTTGCGGCCGCGGATGATCGGCGCGAGCACCTGGAACCGGCGCCCTTCGTCCAGCGCGAGGATCCGGTCCACGATCTGCTGAGGGGTCTGCCGCTCGATCGCGGCGCCACAGATCGGGCAGTGTGGTCGGCCCGCTCGAGCGTAGAGCAGGCGCAGGTAGTCGTAGACCTCGGTGATGGTGCCGACCGTGGACCGCGGGTTCTTCGAGGTCGACTTCTGGTCGATCGACACCGCTGGTGAGAGACCCTCGATGAAGTCGACGTCCGGCTTGTCCATCTGGCCCAGGAACTGGCGGGCATAGGCCGAGAGTGACTCGACGTAGCGCCGCTGCCCTTCGGCGAAGATGGTGTCGAAGGCCAACGAGGACTTGCCGGAGCCCGACAGGCCGGTGAACACGATCATCGAGTCGCGGGGAAGGTCGAGGGAGATGTCCTTCAGGTTGTGCTCCCGGGCGCCCCGGATGATGAGCTGGTCGGCCACTGCGGTCCCCGTCGGATCGGAATTCGTGCTGGTCACTGGTTCGAACAAGTGTTCGCTATCTTATCGCGCGGCACAACCCGGCACGCCGCTCGATGGCCACACTCTCACGGCCCACCGACAGCACGTCAGGATGGAGCCCATGACCGATCTGCCTGATGCCGTCCGCGACGCCACTCGGCGACTTGTCCGCTCCGTCGACGCGCTGACCGACGAGGCCTTCGCCGAGGCGTCGCTGCTGCCCGGCTGGACCCGAGCGCACCTGGTCGCCCATCTCGCACTCAACGCAGAGGGGCTCGGCGCGGTGCTGCAGGCGCTCGCGGCGGGCGAGGCCCGGACGATGTACGCCTCTCAGGAGCGCCGCGACGCCGATATCGACGAGTTGTCCGGCGCCTCTCCCTCCGAGTTGCGCGACCGGCTGCTCGGTAGTTGCGCGCTGTTCAACGACGCGGTGCACCGTGTCCCCGACGACGCCTGGGAGGGCCGCTTCGAGCGCACCCCAGGTGGCCCACAGTTCCGGCGCACCTCGATCCCGACGATGCGGCTCCGAGAGATCGAGATCCACCACGCCGACCTGGCTGTCGGCTACTCCGCCGCGGACTGGCCGACCGAGTTCGTCGACCTCATGTTCACCCGAGTGGTCCAGGACCGCGCTGACGGTCCGCCGATGCTGCTCCGCACGCCCGAGGGCGAGGTCGCCATCGGAGACGGCGGGCCTGTGGTCGTCGGCTCTCGGGCCGCTCTCACCTGGTGGCTGCTCGGCCGAGGCGCGGGCGAGGGGCTCACCGCCGACCCGGCGCTGCCTACGCTGGGCCCATGGCGATGACCGAATCAGACAGCTACACCGGCGCCGTGTCCGCCGGCGGGCCACCGGACATTCGTGAGCTGGCCGCGTTGACGATCCGCAAGGTCGCGGTCGACCCGCAGATGTCCAACAACTGCTATCTGCTCACCTGCCGCGCGACGGGTGACCAGCTGCTGATCGACGCGGCCGACGAACCAGCCGTCCTGCTCGACCTGACCGGCGAGAGACTCCAGACCGTGGCCACCACCCACCAGCACTGGGATCACCATCGTGCGCTCCGCGACATCGTGTTGGCGACGGGAGCGACCACGGTCGCGGGCGCGCCGGACGCGCAGCCGATCGCGGAGCAGACCGGAGTCACCATCGACCGTGAGGTCGGCGACGGGGACACCATCGCCGTCGGCGACTGCGTGCTCCGGGTGATCGCGATCGCCGGTCACACGCCCGGCTCCATCGCACTGGTGTACGACGACCCAGACGGACACCCGCATCTCTTCACGGGCGACTCGCTCTTCCCCGGTGGCGTCGGCAATACCTTCGGTGACGATGCCGCCTTCCGCCAGCTCATCGACGAGGTGGAGACCAAGGTCTTCGGCACCCTGCCCGACGACACCTGGTTCTACCCCGGCCACGGCGGTGACTCCACCCTGGGCGCCGAGCGTCCCCACCTGGCCGAGTGGCGCGAGCGGGGCTGGTGATCCTCGCGGCCGTTGGTAATCCAACCGTGCATCCGGCTCTCGTCCTAGGTTTCGGGCTTGCCGTGGTGCCGCTGGCTCTGACGCCGGGCGCGAGCTTCACGCTGACTGTGACGCACGCTTCTTCCGGCGCACGCGCGGTGTCTGGGGTGATCGTCGGGACCGGCCTTGGCATCTTCACCCACGCGCTCCTCGCGGCTCTTGGGCTGTCGGCGCTCGTGATGAAGTCAGCCGAGGTCTACCGAGCAGTCCAGCTTGCAGGCGCGATCTATCTCGTGTTCCTTGGCGTGACGCTGATCCGATCTACGAAGCGTGACCGAAGGACCGCGACGGTGGCGAAGCGCCTGAACTTCTCGTCTGGCCGTGGTCCGCTAGTGGGATCGGCAACAGCGCCGTTGCGGACCACGTTGTCACCGATAATGACTGTCCCCGGACGGCTAAGGGCCATCGCCGCCTCCAGGTGGATCGGATTGCTCGGCTTGTCGGCATCGATGATGACGAGATCGAAAGGCTCGACCTGCTGGTCCACCAACGTCCTCACCGACTCAGCAGCAAGCCCGACGACCAACTCGATGCGGTCGCTGACGCCGGCACGCTGGAAGTTCTCCGCCGCCACCGGAGCCGCACGGCGCAGGATCGGATGACGGTCGGAGCCGCTCGCCTCGATCACGATCGGATCGGTGATCGTCAGCCAGTCGAGGCGAAACCCAGGAAGGCTGTCCGTGGTAGTCGGGACGGCGCGTCCATACAGGGACTGCTGGACGTCAGCCTGCCGGAGGGTTCCGTAGGAGAACACGCGATGCTCCACATGGGGAGTCTAGGAGCGGATGGACGGGATGACTGTTTGTCACCCCAGGAGGCCCGATGGAGCGGACCAGGAGCGGCGCGCCCAGCTCCCCCAACGGAGGTCATTCGGGACCTGTCGCTGGCCGTGCTGGCCTGTCGCAGGCATGTCCGTCAGCTCGCTAGGTCCCGCGGAAGGCAATCGGGGGCCCTGTCGTGGTGCTCTCGCCGGGGCTCGGAGCTTGCGAGCAAGGGCGACCTGCTCACGGCTGAGCACGGAGGCCTGCCGACCTGACGGCCCCGAGCCTTGGCAGTCTCACGGGCGGCCTGAGTGCGCTCAGCGATCCATCCCTTGGCCCGCTCAACGTCGCTCTCCGCCATGCCCCTCATCATCGTCCGCTCGAGCGAACGCCGCCCCAGCGCCCCCTGCTGCGCGGACCACACGCTGGACAGCATCATCAACAGGCTCATGCTCCCAGACTCGAATCACTCGCCACCCATGCGCAGCCAGCACGATGTCCTGTTCACGGTCGCGTTCCACGTTGCGGGCAAGCTTGGGCGCCCAGTAGCCGGAGTTGCGGGTCGGCTGCGTCCCGTGGATCGGGCAGCAATGCCAGAAACAACCGTCGACGAAGACCACGACCTTGGCTCGCGTGAAGACGACGTCCGGACGCACCCTCACGTCTCCAAGGTCCAATCGGTAGTCCTTGCGGAAGCGGAGTCCTACCGCGTGCAACTTGCTCCTCAGCGCTATCTCTGGCTTCGTGTCGGTGCGGCGGTTACCCCGCATCGAGGTGCGCGTGGCGCGCGACGATGCCCAGGACTCCAGGGTCATGCCTCCAGGGTCATTGAGGGTAGGCGCGTTCAGATGTGCGCGAAGGTGGCGTCGTACTCGTTGGCCATCCGGACGACCATCCCCGCGTAGTGGAAGTTGCTGCCGGGTGCGGGCGCTGGAGGCCCTGAAACAAGGGTGACCGGCGTTCCGTCGTTCCTCAGGTCGAACACGCTGATGCCGATGGCATCGAAACCGTTGCCGCTCTTGCCTGTCCTGCGAGGGATCTGCCCGACCTTGTCCAGAACCCGCTGTGTGTCAGACGGCTGCTTGTGTCTAGAGATCTTCACCGGCAACCCCTCGGAGATGCGTTCGCTGTTCATCACCGGTGAGATGAAGTCCGTCGCGTTGTTGACCTGCACGTAGGCAATGGCGAGGGCTTGGCTGGACGCGCCGTGGATCGCCAGGTGCGAGGAGTTGAGTTCGTCATAGAGCCTGGGCAATGACTTCACGTGGGCAGTCATGCAGGCCTTAGCCTCAAGCGCGACCAGCACCGCCGAGACAGGCGCGATTGGGATGTCTGGCAGAGCATTCAGCAGCTTGCGCTCGTCATCCGTCAGCGGGATGCCGTAGTGGTCAACGAGCGACCGAAAGGTGGCTCCTCCAGGTGACGGTGCACTCTCTGGCCGGGCAATCACCAGATCGAGGTCCTTCTTCCGGTCCCAATGGAAGTCGCGCATCTCGTGGTTCACACCGAGCACGATCTTCCCCGCCTTGGCGTGCTCTTGCATCAGAGAAGACCGAATCAGAAGGTCGAATGCGACGCCCCAGCAGCCAACTTTCGAGTGCCGGTCAGACCGCGAGTGATACTGCCAGCGCTGGCCATACTTGTCCGGCGGGCCGGGCACCGACAAGAACCGCGCGAGCAGATCGGGTCCATACACCCAGGAGACGTTAGCCGACTCGCAGCGTCATTCCCGGGAGCACGGCACCGTCATGCTGCAGTGACCATGTCAATTCTCGGTAGCGTGCGACGTCATCGCGGAATCCCTCGTGTCGGCCGAGGTTCCCCTGCGACAGCCGGTTCTGAAAGCCGTTGATGGCTCGTGCGCTCAGCGGAACGGCGGCGTTGAGATCGACCACCGACGACAGATGTTCGTACGGCGCGAGGAGTGGAAACTCCGACACCAGAACCACGCGAGCACTCCCATCACCGCCCCAGGCAGCCGTCGGCCAGCGACTGGACACCTTCGGCCCGTCCAGATCGGCCACAGGATCACTCGGGGCAGATATCCGTGTTGCTACCCACTCCGCCACCCGAGTCGTCACCGCATTTCCGACCAGCTTCCAGCGAGGTCCATTCTTCCGTGCGGTGGCACGGACATCGGTCCAACCCCGCTCGAAGCCCTGCATCTGCTCGGCATCCTCCACACTCGGGGTCACGAACAAGCGGTCGTCGGGGGCACCGGGGACCCAGATGGCCGGCGGGGACGGGATGCCAACCGTCGAACCACCCTTCAGCGTGGGGACGGCGTCCTGCGCCCAGCCCAAGCCGCCACGGCCCTCGGTCCAGTAGAAGCCGAAGGCGTCGTTCTTGAGGTCGGCTTCTGGCCTCGCGCCAGCGTCATCCGCGAAGAGCACTCGACGCGGGTCTTCGGTGGCCGAGGCCAGCAGAATCACCCGGCGCCTGCGCTGGGGCACTCCGGTGAAGCGGGAATCGACCACCCGATACGCCCAGCGATAGCCGAGGGCTTCAATCTCGCGGACGAGGTACGCCATCGCCCTGCCCTTGTCGAGCGTCAGCATGTTCGGAACGTTCTCGATCATGAGCCACGGCAGTCGTCTCTCGCTGGTGGCCGTGAGCCTGAGCGCCTCGAAAACGTGTGACACCAGACCCGACTGACTTCCCCGATGCCAGCTGTACGCCCGGCCTGTGAGAGATCCGTGCAGGGGAAACCTGCGGCGAGTAAGTCGAGGCCCCCCGGAAGCTCGCGCAGCTCGCGCACGTCAGGGTGCAGGTCGACGCCGGGGAAGTGGTGGGCGAGGACCGCTTGGGCGGGTTCCCACCACTCGCAGAGCAGTGCGGTTTCAAGTTCGTCCCCAAGCGCCTGATGGAAGCCACGCTCAATGCCGCCGATGCCAGCGAACAGGCCCGCGATCTTCACAACTTCCTCCTACGGCGACGACTCTCGAAAACCGTAGCCGCCCCCACCGACAAACTCGAGCCGACGAGCCGATGAAGGCGTGCGAGCTCGTTTCGGATCGGTGACGAACCCTTGAGCGCGGGATCAGAGCCGGTCGCGGTCGGTCGGGTCGAGCCAGGTCGACAGGTCCGGGCCCAGCGGGATGACCTGGGCCGGGTTGATGTCGCTGTGCACCACGTAGTAGTGCGCCTTGATCTGGGCGAAGTCGGTGCTGTCACGAAACGCGGGCAGTGAGTAGAGGTCGCGGGCGTAGCCCCACAGGTTCGGCATCTCGGCGAGCTTCTGTCGGTTGCACTTGAAGTGGCCGTGGTAGACGGGGTCGAAGCGGGCCAGCGTGGTCCACAGGCGTACGTCGGCCTCGGTGAGCCGGTCGCCCATCAGATAACGCCGCGTCGCGAGTCGCTCCTCGAGCCAGTCGAGCGCGGTCCAGAGCCGGTCGTAGGCGGCGTCGTACGCCTCTTGGGAACCGGCGAAGCCACAGCGGTACACGCCGTTGTTGACCTCGGTGTAGATCCGCCTCATCACCGGCTCCATCTCCTCGCGGAGGTCTGTCGGCCACAGGTCGGGGGCGTCGGCACGGTGGAACTCGTGCCACTCGAAGAAGAAGTCGTGGGTGATCCACGGGAAGTCGTTCGTCACCACCCCGCCGGTGGGGACGTCGACGATCGCGGGCACGGTGATCCCGCGCGGATAGGCCGGGAAGCGCGCGAAGTAGGCCTGTTGGAGCCGCTCGATGCCGAGCACGGGATCGACGCCGCCGGGGTCCAGGTCGAAGGTCCAGCTGCGCTGATCGTGGACCGGGCCGGGCATGCCGACCGAGATCATCTCCTCCAGACCCAGGAGCTGGCGCACGATCAGGGTGCGGGTCGCCCACGGGCAAGCCTTCGCCGCGATCAACCGATAGCGACCCGGCTCGACTGGCCACAGCTCACCGTCGACCGGACCGAACTCAGGGCGCCGCCCACCACGCGTGATCCGGTCAGGGATGTAGGCCGTGTCGCGCGTGTATTCGCTGGTCGCGCGGTAACCACCACGCCCCGAACTGTCCATGACCTCCACTGTAGGAGGTCCGGCGGATGGGCCGCTGGCATGCTGTTCTCGTGCCAGCACCGGAGCCCGTCGAGGATCGCGTCAGTCGGCTGCGGCCCGAGCTGGTCGCCACCCTCTCGCGGGTGTACGGCGACCCGGAGGTGGTCGCCGACCGGTTGACCGCGCTGGTGGGGCGGGCGCATGCCCAGCGACCCGCCGAGCTGGTGGAGCTGGACCGGCATCGGCAGGAGGAGCCGGACTGGTTCCAGCGGCCGGAGGCGCTCGGCTATGCCGCCTACGCCGACAGGTTCGCCGGCACTCTGGCGGGCGTGGCCGAGCGGGCATCGTACCTCGCTGATCTGGGCGTGACCTACCTACACCTGATGCCGTTGCTCCTCCCCCGGCCCCGACCGAACGATGGCGGCTACGCGGTGCAGGACTATCGGCAGGTGCGACCCGACCTCGGCAGCATGGAGGATCTGCGCGAACTGTCCGGCGTCCTGCGCGGGCACGGGATCAGCCTGTGCCTCGACCTGGTCCTCAACCACGTGGCACGTGAGCATCCGTGGGCCGAGGCAGCTCGCGCGGGCGACGCCGCCAAGCGCGACTACTTCTTGGTGTACGACGACCGTGAGGTGCCGGACGCCTACGAGCGGAGCCTCCCGGAGGTGTTCCCGGACTCGGCGCCGGGCAGCTTCACCTGGGATGCCGAGCTCGACGCCTGGGTCTGGACGACGTTCCACAACTACCAGTGGGATCTGAACTGGACCAACCCGTCGGTCCTCTGTGAGTTCGCCGACCTGATCCTCGGCCTGGCCAACCTCGGCGTGGAGATCTTCCGACTGGACGCGATCGCCTTCCTCTGGAAGCGGCTGGGCACCAACTGTCAGAACCAGCCAGAGGTGCACGACCTGACTCGCGCGCTGCGGATCGTCGCCGAGATGGGGGCACCCGCGGTGGCGTTCAAGGCAGAGGCGATCGTCGGGCGCGCCGACCTGCCGGCCTATCTGGGCCTCGGGAAGCACGCCGGCCGGGTCTCCCACCTCGCCTACCACAACAGCCTGATGGTGCAGATCTGGTCGATGTTCGCCAGTAGGGACGTCAAGCTCGCCACCAAGGCCCTCCAGGGTCTGCCGCAGCCGCCGTCGTCGACGGCCTGGGTCACCTATGTGCGCTGCCACGACGACATCGGCTGGGCGATCGCCGACGAGGACGCCGAGGCGGTCGGGCTCACCGGTGAGGGGCATCGACGATTTCTGTCCGACTGGTATTCCGGCCGCTTCCCCGGATCGTGGGCGCGCGGACTGATCTTCCAGGAGAACCCGGCCACCGGCGACCGCCGGATCTCCGGGTCACTCGCGTCGCTGGCCGGGCTCGAGCTCGGTGATCCGGACGCCGTCGCGCGGATCCTGCTCGCGCACGCGATCATCTTGGGGTACGGCGGTCTCCCCGTCCTCTGGATGGGCGACGAGCTCGGCCTTCTCAACGACCCCGACTGGGCGGTCGAGCCGGCGCACGCGTCGGACAATCGCTGGGTGCATCGTCAACAGATGCCGTGGCCCACTCCCCCTGACGAGCACGGGATCAGGGCCGGTCTCGACCATCTCCTGGCGACCCGCCGCCGACTCCCCCACTTGCACGCCGCGGTGCCGACAGAGGTCTGGGATCCACGTGACGACGGCGTCTTGTTGGTGGTCCGCCGACACTCGGACGGCCCCCTGCTGACGGCGTACAACGTCACCGGCGAGACCCGATCGGTGCCGGGTGAGGTGCTGGCCTGGCTGGGACTCGGTGAGGCGGAGCTGATCGATCATCTCAGCGAAGCCGCTCCCGAGCGCACCACCGACGGTGGACTGGTCGTGCCGCCCTGGTCGGGACTGTGGGTGACGGGCACGCCTATCCTGTCCCGGTGATCGAGCTTCGCACGCCCGCCCAGATCGAGCAGATGCGCCCAGCCGGCCGGTTCGTGGCCGAGGTGCTCACCCGCCTCTCCGAGGCCGCCGACGTCGGGGTGAACCTGCTCGACCTGGACCGCCTCGCCCACGACATGATCCGGGAGCGCGGCGCGGAGTCCTGCTACATCGACTACCACCCCTCGTTCGGCGCGATGCCCTTCGGTCACGTGCTGTGCACGTCGGTGAACGACGCCGTCCTGCACGGCCTGCCCCACGACTACACCCTCCGCGACGGCGACCTGGTCTCGCTGGACTTCGCGGCCAGCGTCGACGGTTGGGTCTCCGACTCCGCGGTCAGCATGGTGGTCGGCACCCCGCGAGAGCAGGATCTTCGGTTGATCGCGGTGGCCGAAGACGCACTCGCGGCAGGCATCGGCGCCGCCCAGGTCGGCAACCGGCTCGGCGACATCTCGTTCGCCATCGGCAACGTGGCCCGCGAGCACGGCCTCGGCATCAACCTGCAGTTCGGCGGGCACGGCGTAGGCCGCACCATGCACGGCGACCCGCACGTCTCGAACGACGGCCGGCCGCATCGCGGCTTCCCGCTCAAGCCCGGTCTGGTGATCGCGATCGAGCCGTGGTTCCTCCAGACCACCGACGAGATCTACATCGACTCCGACGGCTGGACCATCAAGTCCGCCGACGGATCGCGGGGCGCGCACGCCGAGCACACGATCGCCATCACCGAGGACGGCCCGGTCATCCTCACCGCTCGGGCGTGACCCTCAAGTGGACGGTTGCACTGCTGGCCGACCTAGGCCATGGTGGAGCGCATGACCCGGACCTCGCATGCCCTGACGACGTTGATCCTGGCCAGCGTGGGGGCGGTCGCCGTCGCGGGCACGCTGTCTCCCGCAGGGGCTAGTCCGCAGCCGGCGCTGAGTGAGGCCCGGTCCACCGGCACCCACCGATCGACCGGCTCGGACGTCGACGTCCGCAAGGGCGTGACCGAGAAGCACCGGCTGTCGGTCCAGCGCGCCCAGGCACGCGCCAGCGCGCGGCCGGCGACCCACGCACTCGCGAAGTCGCTGGGCGACGACGCGATCCTCGACATCGACGGCGTGACCGGGACGCCTCGTCGAGTGGCGGTCCGCGGTGGTTTCCTGACCGCCCCGAGCACGGCCAGCCCCGATTCGGTGGCGCTGGCCTACGTGCGCGACCACGCCCCTGCCCTCGGTCTGGCAGCCGCTGACCTGTCCACCTTCCGGCTGCGCCGTGACTATGTCGACGTGGCAGGCATTCACCACCTGTCCTGGACCCAGGTCATCAACGGGACTCCCGTCTTCAGCAACGGTCTGCTCGCTGCCGTCACCGCTGACGGCCGGCTGCTGGAGGTCGGCGGCTCTCCGGTGCCGGGCGCGCTGGTCGACAAGCCGGCACGCGCCAAGCTCACGGCCAACCAGGCGCTCACCCAGGCGGCCGGCGAGCCCACCCAGGCCGGGCCGCACAGCACCGCGAGCAAGGTCCTGCTGGTCGCCCGCAGTGGCACCTACCTGGGCTGGCAGACGCTGACCATGGACTCCGACCAACCGGCGGTGAGCGTCGTCGACGCTGCGACCGGCAAGGTGATCTACCGTCAGTCACTGCGGGTCCACGAGCGCACCGAGAAGGGCCCGGGCAGCACGGGCGTGGCCTTCCGCAGCCACCCCAAGCCCGCCTACAACGGCGGCGGCAAGTACCTCAAGGTGAACTACACCAAGAAGGGCTGGCTCAGCGGCACCGCGAAGAGGCTCGAAGGCAACAACTCGCACGCCTACTCCGACGTCAACGACGACGGCCGACCGCAGAAGAAGGAGGAGGTCGGCCCGAAGAGCAAGCACCAGTGGAACTACCGTCTCAAGCCCTTCCACCTCAAGCGGATCTCCTGGTGTGACAACCCCAACCCGTGCAGCTGGAACCCCAACAAGCCCTACTCCTGGCGCACCAACCGCGCCCAGAACACCGCGCAGGTGTTCTTCTTCGTCAACAACTTCCACGACTACCTGGAGCGCAAGCCAATCGGCTTCACCGAGGCGGCCGGCAACTTCCAGACCAAGAACTTCTCCGGCAAGGGCAAGGGCCACGACGCGGTCGACACCCAGACCTTGGACGGCGCCAACTCGACCGGCACCGGGCTCCCGGACGGTGCGCACATCGACAACGCCAACATGGACACCCCACCGGACGGACATGCGCCGGTGATGCAGATGTACCTCCAGCACCAGCCGTTCACGTCGTACCCCGACGGCGATCCGTTCCCGCCCAACAACACCGGCGACGAGTCCGACACCGTCTACCACGAGTACACCCACGGCCTGTCACACCGTCTGGTCATCGACGCGACCGGGCTCTCCACGCTCGGCCCGATCCAAGGCGACGCGATGGGTGAGGCCTGGAGCGACTTCTACGCCTTGGACTACCTGGTCACCAAGAAGCTCGAGCGGGACAAGCCACGTCCCGACGTCCGACTCGGTGAGTACGACGGCGCCGGCGCGGCGCTGGTGCGCACCGAGGCGATCGACTGCAAGGTCTCCTCGGTCGGCAGCCCCGAGTGCACCGGTGGCGACACCGGTCACGCCGGCGGCTACACCTATGCCGACTACGCCAAGATCGTCGGTGGACCCGAGGTGCACGGCGACGGCGAGATCTGGGGCCAGACGCTGTGGGACCTGCGGGCCAAGCTGGGTCACAACAAGACCGCGAACCTGGTCACCCGCGGCATGGAGCTGACCACGTCGAGCAACCCGTCCTACCTCGACATGCGCGACTCCATCCTGATGGCCGACACCGCCGTCTACGGCGGGGCGCACGAGGACACCATCTGGCAGGTCTTCGCGACCCGCGGGATGGGCTACTTCTCCGGTTCCCTCACCGGTGACGACGCGGCTCCCGCTGCCGACTTCCACACCCCGCCCAGCACCGTGCAGCATGCGGACATCACCGGCACGGTGACCGACGAGGACAGCGGCGACCCGGTCGAGGGCGCCGTGGTGACCCTGCCCTTCCAGGGCGGCAACCCGGTCAACCCCTCCGCGGTGACCGACGCCGACGGCGACTACACGATCAGCAACGTCGTGGTCGGCGACTACAGCAAGCTGGTGGTCAACGGGGACGGCTACCTTCCGGTCAGCACCCCGGTGACGGTCAGTGTCTCCGGCGCGACCGAGGACTTCTCGATCCGCCGCGACTGGGCCGCCGCGAGCGGTGGGGCTACCATCGCCGACTTCAACGGGCCCGACTACGGAATCTACGGCTGCGGCCCGGGCGAGGCCATCGACCTCAGCCAGGCCACCGGCTGGAGCAGCACCACCGGCGACGACGAGGGCACTCCGACGACAGACTTCGTCGACAAGTTCATCGTCATCGCGCTGCCCACCAAGGTCGACATCACCGGGATCGGCATCGACCCGGCGGCCACCTGCGGCGACGGCGGCAGCGCCTCCCTCGGCAAGTTCACCATCGAGACCTCCTCCGACGGCGGGAGCACCTGGACCCCCGCTGCCACCGGCGAGTTCACCCTGGAGGACCGCGGTCTGATCAACCAGGTGGACCTGACCGCCGGCGCCGACGGGGTGGACCACGTCAAGGTGATCATGCAGGGCAACCAGACCCCCGACTTCACCACGAACTGTCCCGACGGCGCCTACTCCGGCTGCTCCTACACGGACATGAGTGAGGTCACCGTCTACGGCGCTGCGTCGCCGTAGGACCGCGGGAGACGGGTCAGAGGCACCACAGCACCCCGCGGGAGCGCACCACTCCCGAAGCCGAGCGTTCCCCTACTCCTCGGTAGCATGACGGTGTGGGTTTCCTCCGTCGGCGTCTGGTCACCGCCGCGCTGACCGCGAACGCGCTCCGGCCGCCGCAGGGTCCGCGCAGCGGCGCCTACGCCTTCCCGGCGGGGCTGTTGACGGGTGAGCTCGCCCCACAGCTGCTCGGCCTGACCGTGGCGGACACGGTGATCAGCGTGCTTCGTCGCAAGGCCGGCTGGCCGGGGCTGGCGGTCGCCGCGGCGACGTCGTACGGCCTGGTCCGGCTGATCCGGGCCAGCCGCGGCGTGCGGGTGCTGGTCGACGATGTGGTGACGCACGACCTGGGCGAGCAGCTGGCGGCCGAGCTGGATCCGGTCACACCGGAAGAGCTGGCCACCCCGTGGCATCAGCTGGTCACGCCGTTCCGGCGGAGCGATCCGCGAGTGCGGGTCGATCGCGACCTGCGCTACTCCGATGCGGGCGGACGCGGCCTGCTCGACATCTATCGGCCGGCCGACCGTGAGCTCACCAACGCCCCGGTGCTCGTCCAGGTGCACGGCGGCGGCTGGGTGCTCGGCAGCAAGAACGAGCAAGGCATCCCGTTGATGAACCAGCTAGCAGCGCACGGTTGGGTGTGCGTGGCCGCCAACTATCGACTCGCGCCCCGCGACCCGTGGCCGGCGCAGATCATCGACGTCAAGCGGACGCTGGCCTGGGTCAAGGAGCACATCGCCGACTACGGCGGCGACCCGTCGTACGTCGTCATCACCGGCGGCTCGGCGGGTGGTCACCTGGCCGCACTGGCGGCGCTCACCCCGGGCGACCCGACCTTCCAACCCGGCTTCGAGGACGCCGACACCTCCGTGCGGGCGGCGGTGCCGCACTACGGCGTCTACGACATTGCCGCCTCCTCCGGGTTGCGCAGCGCGCTCTGGATCCGAGACAACTTCTTCGGTCCCAAGGTGATGAAGCACACCTGGCAGGAGACCCCCGAGGTCTTCGAGCAGGCCTCTCCCCTGTTGCGGATCACACCGGACGCACCGGACTTCTTGGTCATCCACGGCGCTGGCGACTCGTTGGTCTCCGTCGAGCAGGCGCGGGTGTTCGTCGAGCGGCTGCGCGCCGTGTCGCGCAACACCGTGGTGTACGCCGAGCTGCCCGGCGCCCAGCACGCCTTCGACCTGTTCGCGTCGATCCGCTCCGCCCACGTGGTCCGGGCCATCGAGCGCTATCTGACCTGGCACCACCGGCATTGGCAGGCCGGGCTGGTGGGCCAGTGACGGAAGGCCCAGAGATAGAGCTGCTCGCGCTGGCCCGGGCGACGAAAGGCTTCATGCCGGAGGCGGAGGGGCTGCTGCTCCACCGGGTCGCGCGGACCCAGCTGCCGCGGGGTCCGGTGCTGGAGATCGGCAGCTATTGCGGGAAGTCGGCGATCTACCTGGGTGCGGCGGCGCGCGAGGTGGGCGGCACGGTGTTCACCGTCGACCACCATCGAGGCTCGGAGGAGATCCAGGCCGGCTGGGAGCATCACGATCCCGAGGTGGTCGACCCCGAGTCGGGTCTGATGGACACCCTCCCCTTCCTCCGCCGCACGCTGGCCCATGCCGGGCTCGAGGACCATGTCGTCGTCATCGTCGGCCGGTCCACGAGCGTCTCAGCGCTCTGGCGGACGCCGCTGTCGATGGTCTTCGTCGACGGCGGACATGCCGAGGTGCATGCCCAGGCGGACTACGTCGGATGGGCGCCCTGGGTGCAAGCCGATGGGCTGCTCGCTCTCCACGACGTCTTCCCCGACCCCGCCGATGGCGGGCGCCCGCCGTACGACATCTTCTGTCGGGCTCTCGACAGCGGCGACTTCGTCGAGGCCGAGGAGCTGGGCTCGATGCGCGTGCTACGCCGAGTGCGCGGAGACGCCGGCGACCCGGTCCGCTGACGGGCAACCACACTGCAGGTCCAGCTCGCCGAAGTGCGGTGCGAGCCGATCGCCGCGCAGCACTCCCGCAGCCGGGGTCAGATCGAAGAGCGCGTCAGCGGCCAGCAGCACCGCCGCGGCGGTATACGTCGTGTGCTCGACCGGCCAGTGCACGTCGTCGGGGTAGACGTAGCCGGTCCAGTAGCGGCCGCCCTCGGCGCGCAGGTGCTGCAGGTCGGCGAAGAGCTGCCTGGCCCGGTCGTGGTCGCCCAAGCCCTCCAGCGCGATCGCGAGCTCGGCGGTCTCGGCGCCGGTGACCCACGGGTTGACGTCCACGCACAGGATGCCCAGGCCGGGCCGCACGAACTCCTCCCAGCGGCTGGCCAGCAGCGCGAGAGCCTGCTCGCCCCTGACGGCCCCACCGAGGACGGGGTAGTACCAGTCCATCGAATAGGTCGACTTGTCCATGAACAGGTCACGGTGCCCCCGCAGGGCGTGGCCGAGCCGCCCGCCGGCCAGCTCCCAGTGCGGCTGCGGATCGCCGACCAGGTCGGCGAGCGCGACGCCCGCGCGCAGCGAGTGGTAGATGCTGGACGATCCGGCCAGCAGTGCCTCCCGATTGACGGTGGCGGGACCACGCTCGTCCCACTCTTGCGCCCAGGCGATCCCGCCGAACGGCAGTTGCATGCCGACGACGAACTCCAGGCCTGCCCGGACGGCCGGCCAGAGCCGGTCGACCCACTCCCGGTCGCGGCGGACCTGCCAGTGATGCCAGACGCCCACGGCGAGGTACGCCGACACGTTGGTCTCCCCGCTGGCGTCCTCCACCCGATCGGCCACGATCTTCAACGGCCAGGAGCCGTCCGAGCGCTGCTGGTTCGGCACCCACGCGAGCGCCCGCTCCGCCGCGGCCGTCTCGCCGCCCACGAGCAGCGCCATCGCGCCTTCGACGTGGTTCCAGATGTCGGTGTGCCCGCCTGGGGTCCACGGGATCGCACCCGTCGGCTCCTGCATGGCGACGATCGACCGCGCCGTCTCACCCAGCTGGCCCGCGGAGAGCACCGGGCCGGTCATGCCGGCTTGTGGAGGTAGAGCACGAGCGACTTGCCGATCACCGGGTCGAGCACCCGCTCCGCGAACCGAGTCGTGCGCGGCTTGCGCATGATGTCCCACACCAGCAGGCGGTGGTAGCCCTTCACGAGGGGATGGTCGTCGTTCTTCACGCCGACGGCGCACTTGAGCCACCAGTACGGCGAATGCAGGCCGTGCGCGTAGCCCCTGCCGTCGAGGACCAGGCCGGCGTTCTCCGCCTTGGCGATCAGCTCGGCGTCGGTATAGATCCGGATGTGGCCGCCCGGCTCGTTGTGATAGTCCGCAGACAGCCGCCAGCAGATGACCTCGGGGAGCCAGCGAGGCACGGTGAGGGCGACCGTACCGCCGGGTCGCACCACCCGCACCAGCTCTTCCAGAGCCTGGATGTCGGCCGGGACGTGCTCGAGGATCTCCGCGGCCACGACCCGGTCGAACTCGCCGTCCGCGAACGGCAGCGCCAGCGCATCACCCTCCTTGGTGTCCGCCTCCGCGCCCTCCGGCACCTCGCCGGCTGCGCGCATCGCGGCGAACAGCTCACCCACGGCCGCGAGCTCGTCGGGGTCTTGGTCGAAGGCGATCACGTCGGCACCGCGGCGATACATCTCGAAGGCATGCCGGCCGGCGCCGCAGCCGAGATCCAGCACCCGATCACCGGGGCGCAGCCCGAGCCGGTCGAAGTCGACAGTCAGCATGCGGTCACTCCTCGTTCCTGGCAGCGCGCTCGCGCCCGTAGTCGGCGATCACCCGCTCGTAGGCAGCGGCGACGCCGACCGCAACCGCACGCCAGCTGAACTTCTCCTGCGCGCGGCGCCTTCCTGCCTCGCCCATCGCCGCTCGGCGCACCGGGTCGTCGAGCAGCGTGGCGATGGCGCGCTCCAGCTCCCCGACATCGCCCGGAGTGACCAGGAGAGCGCACTCGCCGTCCGGACCGACCACCTCGGGGATGGCACCTGCCCGCGACACCACCAGTGGGGTGGCGCATGCCATCAACTCGGCGGTCGGCAGCGAGAACCCTTCGTAGAGGGACGGCACGCAGGCGACCTCGGCCGAGCCCATCAGCTCGACCAGCTCCATGTCACTGACGTTGTGCACGAAGTGCACGTGCTGGCCGATGCCGAGCTGCTCCACCAGCCGCTCGGTGCGGCCGCCCTCGACCGGCTTGGTGACCAGATACAGCTCCAGGTCCCGCTCGGTGCGGAGCTTGGCAAACGCCTCCAGAAGCGTGCTGATCCCCTTCATCGGGGCGTCGGCGCTGGCCATCGCGAGAAGTCGGCCGGGCACTCGTGGTCGGGTAGGTGGCCGGAACCCTTCGTCCACGCCGAGCAGGATCACCTGGACCCGCTCGGGATCGACGCCGAAGTCGGCGACGATGTCTCGTTTGGAGGCTTCGGAGGGGGTCAGGATCCAACGCGCCGCGCGGGCCACCTTCGCCTGCATGCGCACAAAGCCGTACCACCGGCGCAGCACCAGCCGCCGCCGCCAGTTGGGGGCCGCCGCAAGATCGATCCGTCGGTCGAAGGTGATCGGGTGGTGGATGGTGGTGATCATCGGGAGGCCGGCCTCCTCGAGATCGAGCAGCCCCGTGCCGAGCACCTGGTTGTCCTGGACGATGTCGAAGTCGTCGACCCGCTCACGGAGCAGCCGTGCGACCCGGGTGCTGAAGGTCTTCGGCTCCGGGAAGCCGGCCACGCACATGGTGAGGAACTCCTCGACGTCCACCCGGTCGCGGAACTCCCGCAGCTTCGGGATGCGGAAGGGGTCGGGCTCGCGGTAGAGGTCCAGGCTCTCGACCTTGGTCAGCCGGACTCCTTCGTCGAGGATCGGGTACGGCGGGCCCGAGAACACCTCCACCTCGTGACCGAGGGCGACCAGCTCACGGCTGAGGTGGCGCACATAGATGCCCTGACCGCCACAGTGGGGCTTGCTGCGATAGGACAGCAGCGCGACACGCATCCGGGACCTCTCCGATCGGGCACGGACCGAAGCGGCCGTGGAACCTACTGCTCAGTATGACCGACGCCCGGGAGCGGTAGGCGCCTCGCTCAGTCCTCCACCAGCGAGATCGCCTGCCGAGGGCAGGAGAACACCACCCGACGGAGCAGCTCGGCGTCCTCGGGCGGGACGTCCTCCTGCTTGACCATCAGGTAGTCGTCGTCATCGAGCTCGAAGTAGTGCGGCGCCATCGCCTCGCAGACGGCGTTCGACTCGCACAGGTCGAAGTCAACGGTGACCTTCATCGTGGATCAGCCTCCCTCACTGGAGTGACCTGGGAACACGTGGGCGCTCGGGTCGATCGCGACAGCGGCGTTGTTGACGGCGGTCGCGGCCTCGCCGAAGCCGACGGCGATCAGCCGCACCTTGCCGGGATACTCGGTGATGTCACCAGCAGCGAAGACCCGCTCCAGGTTGGTGCGCATCGAGGAGTCCACCACCACGTGGCGCTTGTCGGTCTCCAGCCCCCACGACTGCAGCGGTCCCAGGTCTGCGACGAAGCCGAGGGCCGCGACGATCGCCTGCGCGGGCCGCTCGACGGGCGGCTCACCGTCGACGGTGATCTCGACACCCGACACCATCCCGTCGCCGTGCACCTGGGTGACCTGGGCCCGGGTGATGATCTGCACCGAGGTGGCGCGCACCGCGTCGACGCTGCGCTGATGGGCGCGGAAGGCATCGCGGCGGTGGACCAGGGTCACCGAGGACGCCAGCGGCTCCAGGTGCAGCGCCCAGTCGAAGGCGCTGTCCCCTCCGCCCACGACGACGACGTCCTTGTCGACGTACGGCTCGAAGCTCGGCACGAAGAACTCCATGCCCCGGCCCAGCCAGCCGTCGCCCGCCGGCAGCGGGCGGGGACTGAACTTGCCGATGCCGGCGGTGATGATCATCGCCTTCGCCGTGATCCGGCTACCGTCGTCCAACCCCAGGGTGAGGCCGCCCTCGGAGGTCTTGAGAGTTTGGGCGGTGCGGTCGAGGAAGTACGACGGCGAGGCCGTCGCGGCCTGCTCGACCAGCCCGCTGACCAGGTCCCGGCCCTTGACCGAGGGAAAGCCAGCCACGTCCAAGATCGCCTTCTCGGGGTACATCGCCGTGATCTGGCCACCCAGCTCGGGCAGCGAGTCGACCACCGCCACGCCGAAGCCGCGAAAGCCGGCGTAGTAGGCGGCGAACAAACCGGTCGGGCCGGCTCCCACGATCACCAGGTCGACCTCGGCGTCCATGGGTCAGGTCTATCAGACCACCGGGGTCGACACGGCTTCCCCTGGCCGATCTTCGTCATGCGCGGCACCGGGATCAACGCGCTGCGGGTCACCACCTCGAAGTCGGACTACGTCGCCTCCGAGGTGCGCCGTCTGTAGAAGAAGGGAGCAGCGAGCCATCCGGCGGCTGCCTCCGGGTGGACCGTGGTGAGCGCCTAGGCGCGGGAGTACTCCGCTGGGCCGAAGACCACGATCACCGCGAAGTCCTCCACGATGTCGACGAAGCGGTGCTCCTCTCCCGCCGGCACGAAGGCCACGTCGCCAGGGCCCATGGGCGCGGATCCGTCAGTGGTCCACAGCGTCGCTCGACCGCGGGTGACGACGTAGATCTCGTCTTCGGTGTGGGGTGACTGCGGGTCCGTTCCACCGGCGGGCAGCGAGTAGGTGCCACAACTGAGGTCAGGCACCTCGAGATGCTCTTGCCAGTCACTGCTCGTCGTCGAAACGAATGCTCCGGCGCCCGCGAGGATCTTCATGTCGTGATGGTATTCAGCACGAAGACAGACGTCGGGCTCGCACAGCTGGCGCGCCACGGCAAGCAGGACGTCCAAGCCCCTGCTGAACGACGTCTGGCCGGGCGAGTGGGCCACCGGCGCCTTGTCGTCGGGGCTCACCTCACCCCAGCTTCCATCATCTGGCGCAGCTCCTTCTTGAGCTCGGAGATCTCGTCTCGGAGGCGGGCGGCGACCTCGAACTGGAGCTCGGCGGCGGCGTTCTTCATCTGCTCGGTGAGCTGCTGGATCAGCTCGGCGAGGTCGCTGCTCGGCAGGCCGGCCAGATCGGGAGCCTGGTCGGAGGTCTTGAGCTTGGAGAGCCCGGGGACCGGAGCCTTCTTCGAGCGCGGGTCGAGATGCTGCCAGGTGGCGAGGAGCTCCTCGGTGTTCTCGTCCTCGCGGGCCAGCATCTCGGTGATGTCGGCGATCTTCTTGCGCAGCGGCTGCGGGTCGATGCCGCGCTCGAGGTTGTAGGCCACCTGCTTGGCGCGTCGACGGTTGGTCTCGTCGATCGCCGACTCCATCGACGGGGTGATCGAGTCGGCATACATATGCACCTCGCCGGACACGTTGCGGGCAGCCCGGCCGATGGTCTGGATGAGGGACTTGTCGGAGCGCAAGAAGCCCTCCTTGTCGGCGTCGAGGATCGACACCAAGGACACCTCGGGAAGGTCGAGGCCCTCGCGGAGCAGGTTGATGCCGACCAGGACGTCGTAGTCCCCCAGCCGGAGGTCTCGGAGCAGCTCGATGCGCTTGAGGGTATCGACCTCGGAGTGCAGGTAGCGGGTGCGCACACCGGCGTCGAGGAGATAGTCGGTGAGGTCCTCCGACATCTTCTTGGTCAACGTGGTCACCAAGACCCGCTCGTTGCGCTCGGTGCGGGTGCGGATCTGATGGATCAGGTCGTCGATCTGGCCCTGGGTCGGCTTGACGATCACCTCGGGGTCGACGAGCCCGGTCGGCCGGATCAGCTGCTCGACGGCGTGATCGCGGCCACCGATCTTGTCCAGTTCGTAGTTGCCCGGCGTGGCAGAGAGGTAGATCGTCTGACCGATCCGCTCCAAGAACTCCTCCCATTTCAGCGGGCGGTTGTCCATCGCGCTGGGCAGCCTGAAGCCGTGGTCGACCAGGTTGCGCTTGCGGGACATGTCGCCTTCGTACATCCCGCCGATCTGCGGCACCGCGACGTGCGACTCGTCGACGACGAGGACGAAGTCCTCCGGGAAATAGTCGAGCAGGCAGTTGGGTGCGCTGCCGCGGGTGCGACCGTCGATGTGCATCGAGTAGTTCTCGATGCCTGCGCACGAGCCGACCTGGCGCATCATCTCGACGTCGTACGTCGTGCGCATCCGCAGCCGCTGAGCCTCCAGCAGCTTGCCATGTCGCTCGAACCACTCCAGCCGGTCGGCCAGCTCCTCCTCGATGCCGCCGATCGCCCGCTCCATCCGCTCGGGTCCGGCGACATAGTGGGTGGCGGGGAAGATGTAGAGCTCTTCGTCCTCGGTGAGCACCTCACCCGTCACCGGATGCAGCGTCATCAGCCGCTCGATCTCGTCGCCGAAGAACTCCACCCGGATGGCCAGCTCCTCGTAGACCGGGAAGATCTCCAGGGTGTCGCCGCGCACGCGGAAGGTGCCACGGGTGAAGGACATGTCGTTGCGGGTGTATTGGATGTCGACCAGGCGCCGGAGCACGGAGTCGCGGTCGAGCTCGTCACCGACCTTCAAGCGCACCATGCGGTCGACGTACTCCTGCGGGGTGCCCAGCCCGTAGATGCAGGAGACCGTGGAGACCACGATGACATCACGGCGGGTCAACAGGGAGTTGGTCGCCGAGTGTCGCAACCG
This sequence comes from Nocardioides sp., assembly GCF_047602075.1. Taxonomy (GTDB): domain Bacteria; phylum Actinomycetota; class Actinomycetes; order Propionibacteriales; family Nocardioidaceae; genus Nocardioides. The sequence goes on along the minus strand of NZ_JASGIF010000001.1, from coordinate 689,318 downwards.
CTCCACCTCCTCGTTGATGGAGGAGTCCTTCTCGATGTAGGTGTCGGTCTGCGGGACGTAGGCCTCGGGTTGGTAGTAGTCGTAGTAGGAGACGAAGTACTCCACCGCGTTGCCCGGGAACAGCTGCCGCAACTCGTTGGCGAACTGGGCGGCCAGGGTCTTGTTGGGCTGGAGCACCAGCATCGGCCGCTGCAACCGCTCGGCCACCCAGGCGATGGTCGCGGTCTTGCCGGTGCCGGTGGCGCCGAGCAGGACGATGTCGCTTTCGCCGTCGTTGACGCGCTGGACGATCTCCTCGATGGCGGTCGGCTGGTCTCCCGAGGCCTGGAACTCGGAGACCACCTGGAACGGCGCCACCCGGCGCTCGAGGTCGGTGATCGGTCGCATGCGCACGAGCGTACGACCATGCGCCGACAGTCGCTCCGGACGGCGGCAGGGGCTGTCCAGGCCGGGTGCTGGAGCGGTCATCTAGATTGATCGAGTGGCCCGTCGCATCCTCCCGCCGACCCGCTGGCTGACCGCGCTCCGGCGCGTCCTGCTCGGCCTGATCGTCGTGCCGGTGGGGACAGCCCTGGGGCTCACCTTGGTCGACTCCTACCGTCGCCGAGGCAAGAAGCCCGGTCGCTTCCCGACCACCCCGCCGGCGACGGTTCAGATCGGCGACAACGCGGTCACGACGTACACCTTCGGCCAGGATCTGTACGACGACATGCTGGCCGCCATCGAGAGCGCCGAACGGCAGATCATGCTGGAGACCTACATCTGGAAGGGCGACGAGGTCGGTGAGCAGTTCAAGGATGCCCTGATTCGTGCTGCCCGCCGTGGGGTCGAGGTCTATGTCATCTACGACAACTTCGCGAACCTGGTCGTCGCGCCGTCCTTCAAGCGGTTCCCCGCCAGCCTGCATGTGCTGCGCTATCCGGTGTGGTCGGCGGGCCTGCGGTTCTGGGACCTGAGCCGCTACGGCCGCGATCACCGCAAGATCCTGGTCGTCGACGACCGGATCGGCTTCGTCGGGGGCTACAACATCGGCACGGCCTACGCCACCGAGTGGCGCGACACCCACGTCGGGATCACCGGCCCGGACGTGTGGGACCTGAGGCGGGCCTTCGCCGACTTCTGGAACCTGCACCGCCGGCGCCGGATCGGGCAGTCGCACCCGCCCCTGGTCTTGGAGGCGGCGTCGCAGTGGGAGCCGCGGGTCCGCTTCCACCGCAATGTGCCCCGACTGTGGATGTTCCCGATCCGGGCGATGTACCTCGAGGCGATCAACCGGGCCGCCCATCACATCTGGCTGACCCAGGCCTACTTCCTGCCCGACCAGGACTTCGTGGACGCCCTGAAGCAAGCGGCGGAGCGAGGCGTGGACGTGCGACTGCTCATCCCGCTGAAGTCCAACCACATCGTGGCCGACTGGATCTCACGCGGCTACTTCTCCCAGCTGCTCGCCTCGGGGGTGCGCATCCTGCGCTTCAAGGAGGCGATGGTGCACGCGAAGACGGCCACCATCGACGGGACCTGGACGACGGTCGGGACGGCCAACATCGACCGGCTCTCGCTCACCGGGAACTACGAGATCAATGTCGAGATCATCGACCCCGAGATGGCCGAGGCGATGGAGGAGATCTTCGCTGTCGACGAGTCGGGCAGCCTGGAGCTGACCCGGGACGAGTGGGAGGCCCGGGACCTCCACCGCAAGTTCACCGAGGGGATCCTGCAGCCGTTGCGGCCGCTGCTGTAGCCGCGGCCCCGGGCTGTCCTCGAGCCCTGGCGTCGGCTGTTGTCCCCCGATTTGGGGTCACGACAAGCGCCGCAAAATCCCTTTGTGTCGCGCCCGATCTTGACACTATCCGACAGGTAACGTCCGAAGACGCACGGCCCTCAGACACCGACCCTGAGACTCGGACACGGTCGCGTCGTTGTCAGCCGAGTGTCGTCACGTTGTGGGGATTCTGCTAGTACCAACACGAAGGGGAAGCATGAAGAAGATCATCACCGGGTTCGCTGTCGCGATCCTCGCTATGACGCTGTTCGCCGGGGGCGCGTCCGCGGCGAAGCTGATCACCGGCAAGGACATCAAGGACGGCTCCGTGAAGAGGGTCGACCTCGGCAAGGGCGTCAAGAAGTCGCTGAAGGCGGTGCCGGTCGTGTCGACCGAGACTGACCTGACGACCATCGAGAACATCGGCGGCACCTTCGGCAAGTTCACCGAGACGGTCCGGGCGACCAAGCTCGGCGAGATCACCCTCAAGCCCGGCAAGTATGTCCTGACCGCCGACGGTTGGTTCGTGCCCAACCAGGACACGAGTGGGGATTCGCACGGTCAGCTTCGCCCTCCGCGTCGATGACGGCAGCCCCTGGGGCCTGGACTTCGGCACCTGCTTCGCGCCGGTGAGCCCGGCCAAGGACCGTGAGTCCACCTGCTCGAGCACTCGAATCGTGTCGGTGACCGACCCCACCGCAGTCCTCGTCTACGCCTTCGGCTACTCCGACGACACGGGCAGCGCCGACTCCGGGAAGATCGACGCCAAGGCCTTCGTCACCGCAGTGCGGGTCAAGTAGGCCTCCCAGAGGAGGACCCGAAGTCCTCGGCGCGTGCCGTCGGTAGGTGGGTTCGGGCAGCCATCCGTGGGCCTCGCCGCGGACGTCGTACGCCGGTCGCGGCGAGGAGCTGCACGACGCGGGCTCGGTGCGGTCGATAGGGCTCCAGCACCTCGGCGAGCGCATCGTCGTCGATGTCGTGCCCGACCAGCGCCCAGCCGACGTCCTTGGCCAGGTGGTAGTCACCGAAGCTGACCGCATCCGGGTCGCCGAGGGCACGCAGCCGGATCTCGGCGCTGGTCCACACTCCGATCCCGGGAACGAGCCTGAGCCGCCGGTCTGCCACTTCGCCCGGCAGGTCGACCACCCGCTCCAGGCTGTCGACCACCCGGGCGGATCGGACCAAGGTGCGAGAGCGGGCGGGGTCGACCTGCATGTGCAGCCACTCCCACGACGGCACCGCGCGCACGGTAGCGGCCGCCGGTAGGACCGCCAGCCGGAGCTCGGCCGGAGCCGGCCCGGGCGCGGGCTCGCCGTGCCGTCGGACCAGGGCCCGATAGCCGCGGTTGGCCTCCTGCCCGGTCACCTTCTGCTCCAGCACCGCCGGCACGAGTGCCTCGAAGAGGCGTCCTGAGCGCCCGATCCGCAGATCCGGATGCCGTCGCTGGGCCTCGGCGAGCAACGGGTGGCGTGGGTCGAAGCCGGCAGGATCGTCGGCGGCTCCGAGCAGGTCCGGCATCGTCTCCAGCGCCCACTCCGCACCCGGCCCCCAGGCCTGCCCGCGCACCTCGCCGTCCTCGGGACGTGCGGTGATCGCGAGCGTGGCGGGCCCGGACGGCGCCCGCATGGCCAGCCAGTAGCGACCGGTGTCGTCCCGCTGCCACGCGGGGTCGCCGCGGCCGTGCCGCAACGGCGCAAGGACGGCGCCCACCGGGCATGGCCAGCCCGGCCGCCAGACCCGGGTTGCAGCCTGGTCCATAGGCACGACGTTAGTCCTCGCCCCGACCGACTCCTACGGCGCCATGCTGAGCATCAGCACCACGCTGACCAGCGGCGACGAGGTGCCCTCTAGGAACTGTCGGGCCGCGCAAGAGATGCTCCACCTCCTGGCGCGGCCTCATAGTCCATCCGGGTCAGAGGCTCCGATCCGACCGGACGATTTGCCAAGCTGAGCGGGCAAGTCGAGAAAGTTGCCTAGACCATCGGCTGAATGCGGCCCGGTCGTGTGGCAAACATGGCAGGTCGGTGCCACGATTTCTCACATGACAGGCCGTTACCTCGATGTCGACGTGTTCGCGAGCACGATGCCTCGCCAGCGCGTCCCTGCCGACGACACCGTCGGCGGCTTTCCGACCACAGGTGCCCGTCTGCTCGGGGGGATCGGCGCCACTCAAATCGGCATCCAAGAGATGACTCCAGGCATGGTTCGCGACGAGGAGTGCGACGAGGTCTTCGTCGTGCTCACCGGTCGCGGCTCGGTGGAGTTCCAAGACGGAGAGGTCATCCCGCTGACCCCGGGTGCCGTCGTCCGCTTGCACAAGGGTGACCGCACCATCTGGCACGTCGCCGAGACGCTGCGCAAGGTCTACATCACGGGCTGACCCAGAACCCGGCCAGAGCCGGTCGGCCGGGCGTAGGTTGGCCCCATGACCGATCCTGCCGTTCGCGATCTGGAGCCGGGCATCCGGCAGGACTTCCGCCACGACTTGTCGTACGGCGAATACCTCTGTCTCGACCGGCTGCTGTCAGCGCAGCGCCCGCTGAGCGACCCGCCGCAGCACGACGAGTTGCTGTTCATCATCCAGCACCAGGCCTCGGAGCTGTGGCTGAAGCTGCTCGTCCACGAGCTGCGGTCCGCCCGCCGGTTGCTGCGAGAGGACCGGCTCGCGCCGGCCCTCAAGCGGTTGGCCCGGGTCAAGCACGTCCAACACACGCTGACCGACCAGTGGTCGGTGCTCGCGACGCTCACGCCCAGCGAGTACGCCCTGATCCGCCCCTTCCTCGCCACCAGCTCCGGCTTCCAGTCCTGGCAGTACCGCGAGGTCGAGTTCCTCCTCGGCAACAAGAACGCCGAGATGGTCAAGGTCTTCGCGCACACTCCCGAGGTCCAAGCCGAGCTGGACATGCTCCTGCACGAACCGAGCCTGTACGACGAGTTCCTGGCCTTCCTCGCCCGGGCCGGCTATGACATCCCGCGGGAACTACTCGACCGCGACTTCGCCCAGCCGCACCGGATGAACCCCGCCCTGGTCGAGACGATCGCCGCTGTCTATCGCGACCCCGGTGCCCACTGGGGTGTCTACGAGACCTGTGAGGAACTCGTCGACGTCGAGGACAACTTCCAGGAGTGGCGCTTCCGCCACCTCCAGGTCGTCCAGCGCACCATCGGTCACAAGACCGGCACCGGCGGCTCCAGCGGCGTCGACTTCCTCCGCCGCGCCCTCGACCTCACCTTCTTCCCCGAGCTCTACGAGGTGCGCACCCAGATCGGGTCGTGAGCCGGCGGCGGCTGGGACGGGTGCGCCCGCTGTGAACGAGGTTGCCATCCGGGTCGCTGGTCGGCCGGTGTGCTGCCCCGGGGGTCGGCGTCTGCTGCAGGATTGTTGCGACTCCTGCGCCCCTATGGGTGCTGGGTGCCCGGTCTACCTGGCACCCAGCCCCGACACCCGCGCACCAGACGGGTCCGACCCTGATCCGGAGCCAAGACCCCACCGATTGGGCACAAACGACAACGAGAACGCCCTCTGGCATGTCGTTTGCGCCCAATCGACGACCCCTTCTCGCCCGGACCCCGGCCAACGCCCCGGCTCGGGAGAGAATGCACGACATGCTGCTTGCACAGATCGTGGTCGCGTCGAGAGAGGTGGCGGCGACCAGGTCGAGGAAGGCGAAGGTCGAGATCCTCGCGGCGGCGCTGGCAGCCGCTCCGCCAGAGGAGCGCGAGACTGCGGCGTCCTATCTCGCGGGGAGCCTGCTGCAGCGACGGACCGGTGTCGGCTGGCGGGGGGTGCCCCGCGAGCTCGACGCGGTGGACGAGCCTCGGCTGACCCTGACCGAGGTGCACGAGGCGTTCGAGAGGCTGGCCGCGCTGAGCGGTCCGGGCTCCCGAAGCCAGCGGGCGGCGGAGGTGGCCCACCTCTTCGGCAGCGCTACGACCGATGAGCAACGCTGGCTCGGCGGGGTGGTCACCGGTGGAGTGCGTCAGGGCGCACTGGATGCGCTCCTCCAGGAGGCGCTGGCGACGGCAGCGGGTGTGCCCCTGACCGCGGTGCGCCGCGCCGCGATGCTGGCCGGCGGGACGGTGCCCGTCGTGACCGTTGCGTTCGACCGGGGCGAGGAGGGTCTGGCCGAGGTCGGCCTCGAGGTGGGCCGGCCGGTGCTGCCGATGCTCGCGGCCAGCGCGCCCAACCTCACCGTCGCCTTCGCCAAGCTGAGCGACCGACCAGTCGCCGTGGAGACGAAGCTGGACGGCATCCGGATCCAGGTGCACCGGCGCGGGGACGACGTGGTCGTCGCGACACGAAGCCTGGATACTATCACCCACCGGTTGCCCGAGGTGGTGGAGGCTGCACTCAGCCTGCCCTCCGAGCAGTTCGTCCTCGATGGCGAGGCATTGGCCCTCGATGGCCAGGGCCGGCCACGGGCTTTCCAGGACACCGCCTCGCGCACCGCCCAGGCGGGCGGGGTCGCGGTGACACCGTACTTCTTCGACATCTTGCACCTCGACGGCACCGACCTGCTGGACGAGCCGGGAGCGCGCCGGCACGACGCGCTGGTCGGCCTCGTCCCGGAGCGCTGGCGGGTGCACCGCCTGGTCACCGACGACGCCGAGTCCGCCGAGGCGTTCGCCACCGAGGCGGTCGCGGCCGGTCACGAGGGCGTGGTGGTGAAGACACTCGCCGAGAGGTACGCCGCGGGCCGACGCGGCGCCGGCTGGATCAAGGTCAAGCCGGTGCACACGCTCGATCTCGTCGTGCTGGCCGTCGAGTGGGGCAGCGGCCGTCGGCAGGGCTGGCTGTCGAACATCCACCTCGGAGCGCGAGATGCCGACACCGGGGAGCTGGTGATGCTCGGCAAGACCTTCAAGGGGATGTCCGACGCGATGCTGGTCCGGCAGACCGAGCGGTTCACCGAACTCGCCGTCGACCGGGAGCGGATCAAGGACCACTATGTGGTCGAGGTGCGCCCCGAGCAGGTCGTCGAGATCGCCTTCGACGGCGTGCAGCGGTCGAGCCGCTACCTCGGCGGGGTCGCCCTCCGCTTCGCGCGAGTGCTGCGCTATCGCGACGACAAGACTCCCGCCGAGGCGGACACCATCCAGACGGTGCGGTCCTACCTACCGGCCACGGACGGTTGACGGCAGCGCTCGTTGGTGGGCGGCACGTCGGACATGTACCACCCGTCGTACATCTGGTTCAGCGTCCCGTCGTCGACCAGATCGCAGGCCTCGCAGATGCGATAGCGACCCCCGTCGTCGGTGACCCGACGCCGCCACTCGTGGTGGAGGCGCAGTCGACACCACACCCGGCTGTGTCGTGGGAGGACATCGACAGTTTCAACTCGACTCGCTGACGCCATGTCACACCACCTTGAGATCGGGGTCCCCTGCGTCCATCGAGTCTACGTTCGAGGCGGAGACGAGCGGTGCGGCTGGGACGTCGCCGTCGTGGAGCACCACGAGTTCCCCGGACGGCGGGAGCCAGACCAGCTCCCCCATGGTGGCGTGGCCAGGCCGAGAGACCACGCTGAACGCCCCGGCCACGCCGCGTGCGCCCGCGTCCAGCAGGCAACCCTTCGCCAGGGCTGTTCACCCTCGGCGAAACTCAGCGCCCGAAGTCAGCGTGGGTGGCCGAGCTGGATCGTCGTCACGGTCGCCTTGGTCGCCGTCGGCCGCTTGGCCATCCGCTTGGAGAGCGTTGCGGTGTGTGGATCCCAGACGCCGAGATCGGTCTTGCCGTTGCCGTCCCAGTCCGCCACGACCGGAAGATCGCCGGGAGCACCGAACTTCACCGAGGCGGTCCACGGGAGTCCGTCCTCGTCGACGATCCGCAGAGTGAACATCGCGGCGGCTTGGTCGTAGACCCCGATGTCGGTGCGGCCGTCGCCGTCCCAGTCCCCGGCGACCGGCAGGTCGCCCTTCTCACCCAGCCGCGCTCGGGTCACGGAGCCGTCCGCGTGCCGGAGCCGGAAGACGCCCTTCGGTCGTCGTACGCCGACCTCGTCGGTGCCGTCACCGTCCCAGTCGCCGGCGACGGGAAGGTCGCCCTTCATGCCGAACTTGATGGTGGTGACGCCTGCCGGCGTCTTCAGCTCGAAGGTCTTCGTCGCCGGGTCCCGCACACCGACGTTCGCGTGGCCGTTGCCGTCCCAGTCACCGAGCACCGGGTCCTCGGAGGCGGTTCCGAAGACGGTGGTCTTGGTCTTCTTCGGGAGCACGGTGGTGAACTTCGCCGGGGTCGCTCGGGTGAAGTAGACGGGCTCGGCGGCCTTGGGGCCGCGCATGTTCGCCGCCAGCGGCACGTCTGGGCAGTTCTGCGAGGTGAGCGTGGACCCGAAGACGAACGCCTTGCCGTGGAAGTACGGCGCGGTGTCCGAGCTGCCGATCCGCTCCTCGAAGTGCAGGTGCGGTCCGGTGGCGTTGCCGGTGTCGCCGACGTAGCCCAGCAGGGTGCCCTGGTCGACCTTCTGGCCCGCCTTCACCGCCACCCCCGACAGGTGGGCATAGATCGTCGTCTCGTTGTTGCCGTGATCCAGCATCACCCACTTGCCGTAGCCGCTGTCCACGACTGTGTCGGCCACGGTCACCGTCCCGGACGCGGCGGCGACCACGTCGTCCCCATAGTCGTCGGTGCGGTTCCAGTCGATCGACAGCGGGCTCGGACTGTGGTCGCTGCGCGTGGTCCCCGTCCAGGCCTGGCCGCAGGGGAACGGCATCTCGTAGGCCGTGGTCGGCGCCTTGGCGACAGTCCCCTTGGAGACGCGGTCCTCGGGATAGCGCTGCTTGCCCTCGCCGGCGGAGGCCGAGGTCAGCGTCGAGATGCTGAGCAGTACGGCGATCCCAGGGGCCAGCGCGGCGGCAGTTCTCATCGGGGCGTCACCCTTCATCGGAGGCGGTGGACGCGACCAGCCGGTTGCAACCACATCAGTCACAACAGTGATCAGGCGTCACAGAAGCACTCAGACGTTACCCCGAGCACGGCGTGTCTGTCACCGAAAGTCCGGAAGGCTGTGCTAACTGCGGTGCCGGATCAGCCCCTCCTGGGCAACCGTCGCGACCAGGGTGCCGTCCTCGGTGAAGGTCCGCGCGAGGACCAACCCGCGACCGCTGGAGGCAGACGGGGACCACTGGTCGTAGAGCCACCACCGGTCGGCGCGGAACGGCCGATGGAACCAGATGGAGTGGTCCAGCGAGGCGGCCTGAAGCTCGGGTGACCCGATCCGCACGTCGTGGGGCACCAAGGCGGCCCCGAGCAGGGTCATGTCGCTGGCATAGGTGAAGGTCGCCAGGTGTTCTCGAGGATCGTCCGACAGCTCACCGTTGACCCGCACCCACAGGCGTGAGCGGGCCGGGTGCATCGGGTCCGCGGGCAGACCGGTCCGGGAGTTCCCGAGGTGTCGCACGTCCAGAGCGGCCCACTCCAACGCGAGCTGCTCGCTCTCCAGGTCGCCACGACTGGCCATCAGCTCGATGAGGTTCCGCCCGGAGTCGGGCGGACCCACCTCGGGCATCACGTCCTGATGCTCGAAGCCCTCCTCCGGCTGCTGGAAGTTGACGGTCTGAAAGTAGATCGGCCGGCCGTGCTGGCGCGCGACCACCCGCCGGGTCGCGAACGACCGGCCGTCGCGCAGGCGCTCGACGTCGTAGACGATCGGCACGGAGTAGTCGCCGGGCCGCAGGAAGTAGGAGTGCATCGAGTGCGGCAGATACTCCTGGCCGGCGGTGCGGATCGCGGCGATCAGGGCCTGCGCGGCCACCTGCCCCCCGAACACCCGCTGACGCATGGTGGTGGGCTGCCGGCCTCGGAAGAGGTTGAGGTCGAGCTGTTCTAGATCGAGCAGCTCGACCAGCTCGGCGGCCGAGGCGGGCATCGACTCAGTCCTCCTGGCCGGGCGAGCCGGCCGCAGGGTCGGAGTCGGGGCCGTCCAGGCCGGCCAGGAACTGCTCGAACTGACGGCCGATCTCCTCGCCGGTAGGCAGTGGTTCGTCACTGGCCAGCAGGCCGGCGCCCGACTCCTCGGCGGCGCGGAAGGCGTCGTACTGCTGCTCCAAGCCGGCCACCACGTCGCGCACTTCTTCGTTGGCGTCCAGGTAGCCGGTGATCTCCACCTCGCGCTCCTCCGCCGCGGCCCGGAGCGCCCCGAGGTCGATGGTCAGGTGGCCGCCGAGCTCGACCTGCTCGAGGATGGCCAGCGCTGCCTTCGGGTATTCCAGCTGCGCGAGGTAGTGCGGCACGTGCGCCACGAAGCCGAGGGCGTCGTGGTCCCACTCCCCCAGCCTCAGCTGCAGCAGCGACTGGGCGCTGGAGGGGATACGCAGCTCGCCACGCCACGGGCTCTCGCCGACCAGCAGCTGCGGCCGCGTGGCATGCGGGGTGATCGCGATCGGCCGGGTGTGCGGGACCGCCATCGGCACCGCCCCGATGTCCACGACGCGGGACACCTCGAAGTGCTCGACGACGTCGCGGACGGCGGCACAGAACGCCTCCCAGCGGTTGTCCGGCTCCGGACCACGCAGCAACAGGAAGGGCGTGCCGCCGCTGTCGCGCAGCAGCCGCACCAGCAGCCGCGGCGCCTCGTAGTCGGTGTAGTGGTCGCGGATGAACGACATCGCCGGTCGCCGGGCGCGGTAGTCGTGGAACTGGTCCACGTCGAAGGTCGCCACCACCTTCCCGTCCGAGAGCGACTCCAGGTGGTTCGCGACCAGCCCCGAGGCCGCTCCCGCATCCAAGAAGCCGTCCAGCGAGACCACCATGGTCAGGTCGCGGGGCTCTGCCTCGGTCCGGGCCAGTTCGGGCACCTCGTCGACGATGTGCACCAGGGGTGATCGTTTGCTCACCCGGTCACGATATGCCAGCCGATGGGAGCCGAATGTGCACAGTTAGTTACCCACAGGTAACCTGACCTCCGTCCCTGCCACTCTCACCAAGGAGCCCGCGTGTCCCGAGAGCTACGAGAGGTCGTCTTCGTGGACGGCGTGCGCACACCCTTCGGCAAGGCCACGGGGCAGTACGCCGAGACCCGCGCCGACGACCTGGTGGTCAAGTGCATCCGGGAATTGCTGCGCCGCCATCCGGCGCTGCCGCCGGAGAAGGTCGACGAGGTGGCCATCGCGGCCACGACCCAGATCGGCGACCAGGGTCTGACCATCGGCCGCACCGCTGCCCTGCTCGCCGGGCTTCCGCAGAGCGTGCCTGGCTTTGCGATCGACCGGATGTGCGCGGGTGCGATGACCGCTGTCACGACGACGGCGTCGGGCATCGCCTTCGGAGCGTACGACGTCGCGATCGCCGGCGGTGTCGAGCACATGGGCCGCCACCCGATGGGCGAGGGCGTCGATCCGAACCCGCGCATCCTCTCCGAGCGCCTCGTCGACCCCGATGCACTGGTGATGGGCAAGACCGCGGAGAACCTGCACGACCGCTACCCCACGATCACCAAGGAGCGCGCTGACGCCTACGCCGTCCGCTCCCAGGCGAAGACCGCGGCGGCCTACGACGCCGAGCAGATCCAGCCCGACCTGGTGCCGGTGGCGACCCGATCGGCCGAGCTGGGCTGGGGGCTCGCCGTGAGCGACGAGCCGATGCGGCCCGACACCACCCTCGAGTCACTTGCCAGCCTCAAGACCCCATTCCGACCGCACGGTCGGGTCACCGCGGGCAACGCGGCCGGCATCAACGACGGGGCGACCGCCTGCCTGCTAGCGGACGAGAGAACCGCCCGGGAACTGGGCCTGGCCCCGAAGATGCGGCTGGTCGCCTTCGCCTTCGCCGGCGTCGAGCCCGAGGTGATGGGTGCCGGCCCGATCCCGGCCACCGAGAAGGCGCTGGCCAAGGCCGGGCTGAGCATCGACGACATCGGCGCCTTCGAGATCAACGAGGCGTTCGCCGTCCAGGTGCTCGCCTTCTTGGAGCACTACGGCATCGCTGACGACGACCCCCGCGTGAACCCCTACGGCGGTGCGATCGCGATGGGCCACCCGCTCGCCTCCTCCGGCGTGCGGTTGATGACCCAGCTCGCCCGGCAGTTCGCCGAGCACCCAGACGTGCGCTACGGCCTGACCACCATGTGCATCGGCATCGGGATGGGCGGCACCGTCATCTGGGAGAACCTGAGCTGGAAGGGAGCCGGCCGATGACCGCGATGGCGACGCTGCTGGCACAGGCCCGGGAGATCTCGACCGATGCCGAGCGCGTCACCGCCGCCCGGCTGCGCAAGGTGACCCTGCCCGGTCATGCCGGTGTGATGGGGCTGATCACGCTGGACAACGGCGAGGACCACACCAAGCCCAACACGTTCGGACCGCGCACCCTGGTCGGACTCAACGACGCCATCGACACCGCCCTCGCCGACGACGAGATCGTCGCCCTCGGCGTGACCGGCAAGCCGTTCATCCTCGCGGCCGGTGCCGACCTGGTCTCGATCGCCAGCGGCGGAGCGCCCGCCGTGCGGATTGTCGCAGAGCTGGGCCACGCGGTCTTCCGCAAGCTCGGCGAGGGCGGCAAGCCGTCGTTCGCCTTCGTCAACGGGTTGGCGCTCGGAGGCGGCCTCGAGATCGCCCTGCACTGCGACTACCGCACCGTGCTGGACTCCGCAGCCGCGATCGGGCTGCCCGAGGTGATGCTGGGTCTGATCCCCGGCTGGGGCGGCTGCTACCTCGTGCCCAACCTGGTGGGCGCCGACAAGGCAGTCACGCTGATCTTGGACAACCCGCTCTCCCAAGGCCGGACGCTGAAGGGTCGCCAGGCCTTCGACCTCGGCCTCTTCGACACCTGCTTCTCCGGCGCCGACTTCCTCGAGCAGTCACTGGCCTGGGCAGCCCGCGTGTTGACCGGCGAGATCGTCGTGGCGCGGCCCGAGATCGACCGGGGCGGGGTGTGGGACGCCGCACTGGCTCGAGCCCGGCAGATCGCGGACGGGAAGACCGGCGGCGCCTCGCCCGCGGCGTACCGCGCCATCGAGCTGATCGCCGCCGCGCGCAGGGCGACTCGCGACGAGGGCTTCGCCGCCGAGGACGACGCGCTGGAGGCGATGGCGCAGACACCGGAGCTGCTGCACAGCCTCTACGCGTTCGACCTGGTGCAGAAGCGGGCCAAGCGGCCCGCTGGGGCGCCGGACCGATCCCTGGCCCGGCCGGTCACCAAGGTCGGCATCGTCGGCGCCGGCCTGATGGCCAGCCAGCTGGCACTGCTGTTCGTGCGTCGGCTCGAGGTGCCGATCGTGCTCAGCGACCTCGACCAGCAGCGCGTCGACAAGGGCGTCGGCTACGTGCACGCCGAGATCGAGAAGCTCCAGGCATCGGGGCGGCTCTCGGCGGACCGAGCCAATCGCTACCGGGCACTGGTCACCGGGGTCGTGGACAAGGCCGAGGCGTTCGCCGATGCCGACTTCGTCGTGGAGGCGGTCTTCGAGGAGATGGCGATCAAGAAGGCGGTCTTCGACGACGTCGAGAAGGTCGTCTCCCCCGCGTGTGTGCTGGCGACGAACACATCCTCGCTGTCCATCACCGAGATGGCCGCAGACCTGGGCCACCCGGAGCGGGTGGTCGGCTTCCACTTCTTCAACCCGGTGGCCGTGATGCCGCTGCTCGAGATCGTGCGCGGTGAGCAGACCGACGACGCGACCTTGGCGACCGCCTTCGCGACCGGCAAGGCGCTGAAGAAGACCACCATCTTGGTCAACGACAGCCCATCCTTCATCGTCAACCGCCTGCTCGGCCGCTTCATGGGCGAGGTCGGCAGGATCGTCGACGAAGGCACTCCGGTGCCGGTCGCCGACTCCGCCTTCGCCGGGGTGGTGCCGATGCCGCCCTTCGTGCTGCTCTCGCTGGTGGGGCCGCCGATCGCGCTGCACAACAACGAGACACTCGCGGCGGCCTTCCCCGACAGGTTCTACGTCTCTCCCGCGCTGCAGCGACTGGTGGCCGCCGGCAATTCGTCGCACTACCTGCCCGACGGCAGCATCGACCCCGAGGTCGCTGCCTTGGCCGAGCAGCCTGCCGACCCGGTGGCGCTCACCCCGGACGAGGTCCGTGACCGGGTCCTCTCAGCGCTCGCCGACGAGGCTCGACGGATGCTGGACGAGGGCGTCGTCGCCGCGCCGGAGGATCTCGATCTAGCGATGATCACCGGCGCCGGCTTCTCCTTCTGGAACGGCGGGCTCACCATGCTGCTGGACACCAGCGGCATCGCCGAGAAGGTGACCGGCCGGCGGTTCCACTGAACTCTCCGGCCGCACTGAGATTGGCTCTCCGACGGCAACCTGCGCTACGGTCGACGGCCGAGGAGGACAGATGACCCCCATCACGATCTCTGCCCGCACTCTCGTCGCAGTCACCGCGACCGTCGGCATGGCCGTGCCCGTTGCTCTCGCAGCGCCCTCCCTGGCAGCCAGTTCGACGGAGTCGACGGTCTCGAAGGAGGCGTCGGCGAAGGGCCACTGTGTCAGGAGCCGGCAAGGCATACCCCAGGCAGGCAAGACCTACCTCGGCGCTGCCGTCAACGGCACGCACACCATCGGTTCGCGCGAGCGACAGCTCGGTCGCACGATCCGTCTGCACCGCAGCTACTACAACGCCAACCAGATCAGTGGCGCGGTCCGTGACGCCAAGGCCGATCTCAAGGCCGGCCGACTGCCGTGGATCAGCTTCAAGGCGCCCTACTCCTGGTCGCAGATGGCCGCCGGCAACGGCAATCGCTGGGCGAAGGAACTCGCCCGCGGCCTGCGCAAGGTCCACGGGCCGGTGTGGTTGGCAGTGCACCACGAGCCGGAGAAGGACGGCGACCTGGCGCTGTGGACGAAGATGCAGCGGCAGATCGCGCCGATCATCCATGCCCGCACCAATAATGTCGCCTACACCGTGATCTACAGCGGGTGGAACACCTACGGCGGCGGCCGCAACACCGTGGCCACGAAGTGGCCCGGCAACGCCAACATCGACATCCTCGCCATCGACGCCTACAGCGACTACGGCGTCCGCCGAGCGGGTGGGGTGGGCGACAAGCACCTCGACGTCCGCCCGTACTTCCGCAAGATGGCGCGCTGGGCGCGCCACCATCACACAGCGTGGGCGGTCGCCGAGATCGGGCAGAGTCGGCCAGCAGCCAAGGACGATCCGAAGTGGCTCGTCCGGGCCTACCACACGATGCAGCGGCTCGGCGGCGCCGGAATGTCCTACTTCGACTCCAACAAGCACTCGGTCACCGACTGGACGCTCGACGACCCGGTGAAGTTCGCCCGCTATCGCAGCCTGATGCCGCTGTCGGCCCGGCTCTGCGGACGCTGACCTCAAGGACCACTGGCCTCACTCCTCCTGACCCGCTCGCTCCCAACACGCGGGCCTTGATGTTGCGACATAGATAACGTTTCGATTACGGTCAGGTGGGAACGAAGCAGCCACCAACCCCCGTCTCGGGCACAACCAGCCTCACCCGTATTCCCCACGGGCGGAAGGAAACATGACTGCCGAGCACCACTCGCACGCCCCCCGACACAGCGCAACCAGCGGTTCCTCTCCCCATCGCCGATCGCGCCCGACCCCCAGCAGTGGCCGACACCGATCCACCGGCCAACCGCCGCGTTCGCGGTTGCGACCAAGGCATAGCCTGCTCGCCGTGGTGACCGTCTGCCTGGTCACGCTCGGCGTGCCGGCCACGTTCGCGGTCACCATGATGCTGCCCTCTGCGAAGCAAGCCAGCCACAAGGCGGCGGCTGGCGCCGAGCTGGTGGTCAACGGCGGCTTCGAGGCCGGCACCAGCGGGTGGAAGGTCAACCGCGCCGCACAGCGTCTCGTCGCCGGGACACCGGCCGCGTCCGGCAAGGCCTCCGGCCAGTTGTCGCGGTCTGGCAAGGGCCTCGTGCTGGTGAACGACGCCCAGCCGACGATCACGTCGACCACCAAGGGGTCGACCTACACGCTGTCGGCGCGGGTTCGGTCCGAAGGGAGCCCCATCTCCGGGCGGCTGCGTGTGCGCGAGGTGCGTGACGGCAAGACCCTCACGAACACCCGCACCTCCTTCGAGACCACCTCGTCGTCGTGGACCCGAGTCGAGATGACCTACACCTCCTCGGTGTCGGGCGCCCTGGCCGACCTCAACGTGGTCGGTCTCCAGGTGCCTCGCGGCACCACTCTGCTCGTCGACGACATCTCGATGACGGTCGGCAGCGCATCATCGTCGGCCACCTCGTCCTCCGCGCCGCCGAGCTCGCAGAGCAGCAGCGCCGCAACGTCCTCCTCGCCGTCCTCGTCGGCCGCGTCTCCTTCGTCGTCGGCCGCGACGACGTCGTCGAGTCCGGCGTCGTCGCCCTCTTCGACGACCAGCCCGACCGGTGGCACCGCAGCCGGATGCGTCGATGACCCGATGGGCATCCCAGGGCCCGGCCAGACCTTCCTCGGGGCTGCCGTCAGCGGCGGGGTCAGCATCGAGCAGCGTGAGTCCAGTTTCGGCGCGACGCTGCCGCTGCATCGCACGTACTACGCCTCCGGACAGATCGATGCCGCCGTGCGCCAGGCAACCGCGGACGTCAACGCCGGCCGCTTGCCGTGGATCAGCTTCAAGGAGCCCTACTCCTGGTCGCAGATGTCCTCCGGCGCCGGTGACAGCTGGGCCAAGGAGCTGGCCGACAAGCTGAAGACCGTCCCCGGACCGGTCTGGCTCGCGATCCACCACGAGCCGGAGAAGGACGGCGACATGCTGCTCTGGACCGCCATGCAGCGCCGGATCGCACCGATCATCCACGCACGGACCGACAACGTCGCCTACACCGTGATCTACAGCGGGTGGAACACCTTCGGTGGTGGTCGCAACACGCTGGCCAGCAAGTGGCCGGGCGACGCCAATGTCGACGTGACGGCCATCGACGCCTACAACGACTTCGGGGTCAAACGCAACGGCAAGATCGGCACCAAGCACCTGGACATCCGCGCCTACTACGTCAAGCTCGCCGCGTGGGCGAAGGCCCACGGCACCGCGTGGGGCGTCGGAGAGACCGGGCTGTCGGAGGCGGCCGCGGCTGATCAGCCGACCTGGCTGATCAACGCCTACCAGGACATGCAAGACCTCGGTGGCGCCGGCCTCAGCTACTTCGACTCCAACCAGAACTCCGTGATCGACTGGCGTCTCAACGACGCTGCCAGGGCCGGACAGTTCAAGAAGGCTTTGGCTGGCTCGGCTCGACTCTGCTGAGGTCGGAGGTCCGGCAAAGGTCGGCGGTCAGATCACGGGCGACCGCCTGAGCAGTCAGCCCGGCCCGCTCGAGGATGACGGTCCGCTTGGCGTGGGTGAGAAACTCCTGCGGCACGCCGTACAGCCGGTACGGCGTGCTCACGCCGGCGTCGACCAGGGTCTGCAACAGGGTGGCGCCGACCCCACCGACGCGCCCGTTGTCCTCGATCGAGACGACGAGGCGGTGGTCGCGGGCAAGGTCGACGAGGGTCGGCGCCATGGGCTTGACCCAGCGCGGGTCCACCACCGTGACGCCGATGCCCTGAGCGACCAGGCGCTCACCGACCTCGACGGCCGTGGTCGCCATCACGCCGACGCCGACGACCAGCACGTCACGGGTGCCCGACCGGACCAGCACATCGAGGCCACCGATCTGGTCGACTGCCTCCAGGTCGTCCGGCGGCGGACCCTTGGGGAACCGCACCACCGTGGGGGCCTCCGCGACCTCGACCGCCTCGCCGAGCAACTCACGCAGCCGACTGGCGTCTCGGGGCGCGGCGATCCGCAGTCCCGGCACCACCTGGAGGACGGACATGTCCCAGATGCCGTTGTGGCTGGCGCCGTCGTCGCCGGTGACCCCGGCACGGTCCAGCACGAAGGTGACCCCACAGCGGTGCAGCGCGACGTCCATGAGGATCTGGTCGAAGGCGCGGTTGAGGAAGGTGGCGTAGACCGCCACGACGGGGTGCAGGCCACCCATCGCCAGGCCGGCCGCTGAGGTCGCGGCATGCTGCTCGGCGATGCCGACGTCGAAGGTGCGCTCGGGGAAGCGGGCCTGGAAGTGGTGCAGCCCGACCGGGTGCATCATCGCCGCGGTCAGCGCCACCACGTCGGGGCGCCGCTGACCGATCTGCACGATCTCGTCGGCGAAGACGTCGGTCCAGCTGTGCGGCTTGGGGGCCTCCGTCCCGGTGGCGATGTCGAACGGGCCGGGGCTGTGAAACCGATCGGCCTCGTGCTGCTCGGCGGAGTCGTAGCCGAAGCCCTTGCGGGTGATCGCATGGACGATGACCGGTCCGCCGAAGCCCTTGGCACGGTTGAGCGCATCCTCCAGCGCTGCGCGGTCGTGGCCGTCGACCGGACCGACGTACTTCAACCCCAGATCCTCGAAGAGGCCCTGCGGGGCGAGAGCGTCCTTCATCCCCTTCTTGACCGCGTGCAGCACGTCGTACGCCGCGTGCCCGACGCCGGGAACCGCGTTAACCCGTCGCTTGACCTGGCCCAGCGCCTGTTCGTAGCGCGGGTTCGTGCGCAGCCGGGTGAGCGCCGTGGTCAGCCCGCCGACGGTGGGGGTGTAGGACCGCCCGTTGTCGTTGACGACGATCACCAGCCGGCTGTCGCCGGCGACGGCGATGTTGTTGAGCGCCTCCCAGGCCATCCCGCCGGTCAGCGCGCCGTCGCCGATCACCGCGACCACGTGCCGCTCCTCGCCACGCAGCGCGAACGCCTTGGCCAGGCCGTCGGCGTAGGAGAGCGCCGTCGAGGCATGCGAGTTTTCGACGAGGTCGTGCTCGGACTCCGCGCGGCTGGGATAGCCCGATACCCCACCCTCCTGCCGCAGCCGCTCGAAGTCCTGCTTCCGCCCGGTCAGCAACTTGTGGACGTAGGCCTGGTGGCCGGTGTCGAAGACGATCGCGTCGGTTGGGCTGTCGAAGACCCGGTGCACGGCGAGGGTCAGCTCGACCACGCCGAGGTTGGGCCCGAGGTGTCCGCCGGTCCGCGCGCACGTGGCGACCAGGAAGTCGCGGATCTCGGTGGCCAGCGCGGCCAGCTCCTGGTCGTCGAGCCTGCTCAGATCGCGCGGCGAGGTGATCGAGTCGAGCTGACCCATGGTGCTCCGATCCGGTCTGCACATCGGTGAGGACGCGGCGAGTCTACGCGGCGGCCCGACGTCGGCGGCTACAGCTCGACTACGGCGACGGCGGGCTCGTGAAGGCTGCCCAGCCAGACCCGACCGTCGTGCTCCCGGACCCCGGTCACCATGTGGTAGGCCTCGGTCTTGAGGTCGAGGTCGTGGACCAGGGCGCCTTCGGCGTCGTACGCCTGCACCCGGACGGTGCGCTTCGGCTTGGGCTGCAGTGCCTCGGGGATGCGGGTGACCTGCCGGCTCAGCCAGAGCGGCGCTCGTTGGAGTCGTTCGACGACCGGGTCGGTGGGTGAGGCGATAGCGACCCAGATCAGGCCGTCGCTGCCGCGGGCGATGTTGTCGGGATAACCGGGCAGGTCGTCGACCAGGAGATCGCGCTCACCTGCTTGGGGGCCGGTCAGCCAGTGGCGAACGACCGTGCGCGCGCCTGTCTCGGCCACCGCGACGAAGGACTCGTCTGCAGCCAGGGCCACGCCGTTGGCGAAGGCGAGGCCGTCGAGCACTACCTCGATGGTGCCGTCGGGCTCTCGCCTGAGCAATCGGCCGGTCCGGGTGTCCTGGACCAGGTCGGCCTTCCATTCGTCGATGCCGAACCTGGTCGAGGAGTCGGAGAACCAGACCTCGCCACTGGTTGCGACGGCGGCGTTGTTGCAGAAGACGTATCGCTCGCCGCCCACCTGATCGCTGATCGCCTCCACCCGCCCGGTGGCGGGATCGACCCGGAGCAGCCCGCGCCTGGCGTCGCAGACGAGCAGGCGACCGTCGGCGTCGAACTCGATGCCGAGCGGGCGACCACCGGTGCGCGCCACCCGCTCGATCCGGTTGCCGTCGTGGCTGATCCGGAAGATGCTGCCCTCCTCGGTGCCGGTGAACACCGAGCCCGTGTCCGGGCCGTGGGTGGCGACCACGACGTCCTCGGCGCCCGGTGCCGGCACGGGATGGACCTTGAGGGTTGCGGTCATGAGGTCATCGTGGCGTAGAGCGCGGAGGTGAGGAAGCCCGACACTGCTGCGCGGGCCGTCTCGCTCAGATCGAGCGACTCGACGGCCTCGGGTGCCACGAAGACGATCTGTCTGCCCTCCCCCACCACGATGTCGTCGTCTGTCAGCTCGCATGTTGCGACGAAGATCCAGATCCGGTCGGTGCTGTCGTAGGCCTCGTGGAAGATATCCAGGGTCCGCCAGAAGGTCAGCTCGTCGGATTTCAGCTCGACGCCAGTCTCCTCGGCCAGCTCCCGGCTCGCTCCCACGGCGGGCTCCTCGTCCCCGTCGAGGTGGCCGCCAACCAAGCTCCACTTCTCCGGGTCGATCACCGGGTGCTCGTCACGCTCTTGGAGCAGCACCCAACCACGCCGATCCACCAGCACCACACTCGCGAAGGAGGTCACCTGGGGACCTTACGCCGTGACGTGCGAGTCAGCGGCCCGCCGTGAGATCGGGCGCCTTGGGCGGCAGCAGCTCGGTCACCGAAATATCGAGAACCTGGCACAACGCCGTCAACGTCGTCAGCCGCGGATTCATCGGGGTGCCCGGCTTCGACTCACCCTTCTCGAACTTCTGGTAGGTGTAGCCGGAGATCCCCGCCGCGTGCGCGACTCGCTCCTGGCTCCACCCTTTGGCCTGGCGGGCTCGCAGGAGATTGTGGCCGAGCTCCCGGGCATACTCCTCCCAGGTGCGCGCCGTGCGCCGTCTCGCTGCCACAGGTCAAGCGTGGCCGCGTAGGCAACTCCACATGGTCATATAGGTATGGGATTCTGGTGGACCGGGCGTCTGTCTGTGGAGAACCCACCTGCGCGGAGCATGGTTGTCGGTGGGCATCCCTAGCGTGACGCCATGGACTGCATCGCGAGGTGATTCATGGACTCCCGTCACTCAGGTCAGCACGACCCTCAGTCTGCCTGGCCGCCCGAGCACTGTCCGCCGTGGTGTGCTCGACCGCACTCCCGCGATGATCACCCCGAGGATCGGCTGCACCGGTCGGAAGCAGTCATCTTCCCGGTCGTCACCACCGGCGACTTCCTGTCGATCGACCGGCACACCGGCGAGGCTCAGGTGTTCATCACCCAGGGTGTGCGAGGCGATGTCTGGGTCTCCGTCCTCGACAGCGACACACCGGCGGTGCAGCTCAACCTCACCCTCGACTCCGCCATCGGCCTCGAGACGGCGCTTCGCCAGTCCCTGGCGCTCGCGGCGACGGCTTGAACTGAGCGCTAGTCGCTGAGTCCGCCCAAGAATGCCTCGACGAGGGTGCCCAGGGTGGGCAGGTGGTAGCCACCTTCTTGGACGGCGACGACCGGCAGCCCGGCGGCGCCGATGAGTGCTCCAGCACCGCGATAGCCGTCGTGGCTGATCCGCAGCGGACTCTCTGGGTCGTCGACCGCAGCATCGACGCCGAGGGAGACGACGATCGCCGTGCAACCACCGGACCCGGTCCAATCGACGAGCTCGGCGACCGCCGTCAGCCAGTGATCGTCCTCGGTGCCTTCCGGGAGCGGCAAATTGTGGTTGGCGCCCGCCCCGGTGCCTACGCCGGTCTCGTCGGCATAGCCGAGCACGTGTGGGAACCAGCCGGCTCCGGGGTCGACATGGAGCGAGCCGTAGTAGACGTCGGCCCGGTCCCAGAAGATTGCCTGGGTGCCGTTGCCGTGGTGGGCGTCGACATCGATCACGGCCACTCGCTGGTGACCCACCGATCTGAGGACCTCAGCCGCGACTGCCGCGTTGTTGAGGTAGCACGAGCCGCCGTAGCCGGCCCGCGTCACGTGGTGTCCCGGTGGGCGACACAAGGCATAGGCTGCTTGCTCGCCGCCCGCGACCAGATCGACGGCGGTCAGTGCGCAGTCGACTGCCGCCCGCGCCGCCTCCCAGGTGCCTGGACCGACCAGGGTCATGGTGTCGTAGCAGTACTCCCCCGCCCGACCGTGCACCGCAGCCGCCCGATGGATCGGCATGCCCTGGGTGAGCGCGGGCGTCGGGAAGAAGTAGGGCACCACACGGTCCTGGCCAACCAGATCGCCATACGGCCCGGCCAGCCACTCGTCGTACACCCCGGCGAGATGCGTGAGGAAGTCCGGGTCGTGCACACGGTGCAGGATCGTGTCGTCGTGGCGCTCGGCCTCGACTAGCCGATGGTCAGCGAGTGAACTCAGAATGATGTCGACCCGAGCCGGCACCTCGGTGCCCTCGGTCGGCACCCCCACCCAGACCTCATGCTTCGGCTCGTGCCGACGGGTCTCCGGTGACCACACCACTGGGATCGACGTCACCGGCCAAGCATGCCAGCGCCCGGTGGCCCCGGACAGCGATGCGGCAGGATGTCCCCATGCCGCGCGCACGCGACCTGGGCATCGTCATCGGGGATCTGCCAACCGGATCGACGAACTCGCCCCTCGATGTGGCGGGCGTGGGGATCGGTCACGCCACCATCCACCGCGACGAAGCACCGCCGCCCGAGGGGCGGGGCATCGCCCGCACCGGGGTGACCTGCCTGGTGCTGGCCGAGGATGTCTTCCGCCGGCCGGTGCCGGCTGGCGGCGCCGTGCTCAATGGCGCCGGCGAGTGCACGGGCTTCCTCACCGCCGCGGAGTGGGGTGCGGCGGAGACGCCGGTCTACCTCACCTCGACGCTGCAACTCGGTCGGGTCTACGACTCTGCCTGCCGGATCGCGATGGAGGTCGAGCCGGAGGTCGCCACCGAGGTAGTGATCCCGGTCGTGGGCGAGTGCGACGACTCCTTCCTCAACGACAACCGAAGGATGCAGGTCGAGCACGAAGATGTCGTGGCCGCCTGGCAGGCGGCGATGGCCTCTCGGGGCAGCGCCACTCCCCCGGCCGAAGGCGCGGTCGGCTCCGGCACCGGGATGTCCTGCTTCGACTTCAAGGGTGGCATCGGCACCGCGTCCCGGGTGACGCCGGCCGGTCACACCGTCGGCGTGCTGTTGATGACCAACTTCGGCGTTCGTGAGGAATGCGTGGTTGGCGGCGTCCCGGTCGGCCGGATCCTCGGGCCGGTCGATTCTGGACCTCATGCTCCACCGGGGTCGTGTATCGGCCTCGTCGTCACCGACGCCCCGGTCGACGGAGCAACCTGTGCGCGGCTGGCACGACGAGTCGGTCTCGGTCTGGCGAGGGCCGGCTCGGTCGCGCATCACGGCAGCGGCGAGATCTTCATGGCCTTCGGCACCGGCATGCGGCTGGATCGTGACGGGCGACCTGACGGCACGACCCTGGTCGCCGGTCGCAACCTCGATCCCCTCTTCGCTGCTGTGGTCGAAGCTTCCGAGGAGGCCGTCTTGAACTCGATGTTCACCGCCCCGACCACAGTCGGACGCGAGGGCAACACCAGCTGGTCCATCGACGTCCCCGAGGTGAGAGAGGTGCTGCAGAGATGGTCTCGACAGTGACGACCCGCGAGGTGCGGATTCGGATGGCCGACGGCGTCGAGCTGGCGGCCACGCTCTACCTCCCTGACGAGGCGGCCGGGCCACAGCCGTGCCTGCTCGAGGCACTGCCCTATCGCAAGGACGACCTCACGTCGTCGTACGCGCCGTCGTATGTGTCCTTGTGTGAGAACCATCAGTACGCCGTCTGCCGGCTCGACCTGCGCGGCACCGGCTCGTCGGGGGGCAACGCCACCGACGAGTATCCGGAAGCCGAGCAGCACGACCTTGCCGAAGTGATCGCGTGGCTCGCGGCACAGGAGTGGTGCGACGGGAACGTCGGCATGTGGGGGACGTCCTACTCCGGTTTCAATTCGCTCCAGATGGCCTGCGAACAGCCGCCTGCGCTGAAGGCGATCTGTGCCATCTTCGCGACCGACGACCGCTGGACCGACGACGTCCATTGGCGCGGCGCCGCGCTGCGACTGGTCGACCTCGTCGACTACTGCACCTACATGACACCGATGTGCGTGCTGCCCCCGGTGCCGGCGCTGTGGGGCGACGGCTGGGAGGAGGAGTGGCACCGGCGACTGCGCACCAACGAGCCCTGGGTGCTGACCTGGCTGCGGGAGAACCGCCATGGCGCTTATTGGAACCACGGCTCGGTGCGGCTGGACGGCACGACACGGGGCTACGAACGGATTGCCTGCCCCACCATGATCGTCGCGGGCTGGGCCGACGGCTACCGCAACAACTCCTTCCGCACCATCGCCGAGCTAGCCGAGCACGACGTGCCGCACCGGCTCCTTGCCGGACCGTGGGCGCACGACGACGCGACCACCGCGATGCCAGGGCCGCGGATCGACCTGGAGACCGAGCTGGTCGCCTGGTTCGACCGCTGGCTGCGCAACCGGGGTGAGCACACCGACGGCTGCGACGTGTTCGTCCGCTCCTCGACGCGACCCGAGCCCGATCTGGACATGCACGAGGGCTGGTGGCTCCGGCTCCCCTCGGTCCCGCCCGTGACGCCGACCGGCGTACCGCTTCCCGGCCCCCGTGAGTTGGTGGTCCGGCCCGATGTCGGCACCACCGCATGGATCGACTGCGCGGGCCACCTGCCCTGGGGGCTGTCGGGCGACCAACGGATCGACGACGCTCGGTCCCTGACCTGGGACTCGGCTCCGCCCACCGAGCCGGTCGTTGGCTATCCGCGCGCGAAGTTGCGGCTGGCCTCCTCCGAGCCGCTGGCATCCCTCTCGGTCAAGCTCTGCGACGCCTTCCCCGACGGCACCTCGGCGTTGGTCTCGCGGGGGACGGTCGACCTGGCCTACCGCGGCAGCGTCCATGGCGGGGCCCAGCCGCTGGAACCCGGCGTGCCGATCGATGTCGAGGTCGACCTCGACGCCTGCGCCTATGCCTGGACTCCTGGGAATCAGCTGCGGATCTCGATCGCCGGAGCGGACTGGCCCAACACCATTGCTCCCCCGGCGCCACTCACGCTGACGGTGCTCGACGGGACCCTCGAGTTGCCAGTCCTGACCGGCGACCACCCCGCACCGGTCTTCGTGCCTGGTGCCGAGCATTCCACCGAGTCCGCCGAGGGCATCGGCTGGGAGATCCACCACGATGTGCTGACTCGCCGGGTCTGCGCCGTCACCCGGTCCGACTCGTCCTACGAGACGCCGTACGACGGCCACGCGCGCGAGCTCTACGAGGGTCAGGTCAGCGTGGACACCCGCACCTTCGACCAGCACGCGCACGCCGACACCCTCTACGAGCTCGGCTGGCCCGGGATCGAGATCACCATGCACACGGTGATGGATGTCGAGGTGCGCGCCGAGGGCTACGACGTCACCATCGAGACCGTCGCCACCCGTGACGGCGCCGAAGTGAGTCGGCGGAGCTGGCACGAGCAGATCCCCCGCTGACTCCGCCGGGCCCTACCCAGCGCTACTCAGCGTTCCTGTGCCCCGCGCTCGGCCATCAACTCGTCCAGTTCGTTGAAGTGGATGATGTCTCCGGCCGCTACCTCCTTTGAGGCCAGGCCCTGTCACCAGAAGTGGCGTCTCACGCAGGACACCTGCCTGTGAAAGGCTGAGCGCATGGTGGCGCCCACAGGTGAGCAGTACGACATCGCAGCGGCTGGCTATCGGGCGGTGGTGACGGAGGCGGGGGCGACGCTCCGCGTCCTGGAACACGACGGTCATCGGTTGCTCGACGGCTTCGAGGTCACCGAGCGGCCGAGCGGAGGTCGGGGCCAGCTGCTCGCGCCGTGGGTCAACCGGATCCGCGACGGACGCTACGTCTTCGAGGGCGAGACGTTCCAGTTGGCGCTCTCCGAGCCGGGCCGGCACAACGCCTCGCACGGGCTGGTCCGCAACGCTGCCTGGACCGTCGAGGAGCACACCGAGCAGTCGGTGACACTGCTGTGCAAGGTGATGGCGCAGACCGGCTATCCGTGGTCACTCGACCTGCGGGTGAGCTACGACCTCTCCGCCGACGGCCTGACGGTGACGCACTGGGTCGCCAACCTGGCCGACGAGCCAGCACCGTACGCCGTGGGGGCGCATCCCTACCTCACCATCGACAACACTCAGATCGATGAGCTGGAGTTGGTGTTGCCGGCCGCGACGAGGTTGCTGGCCGACCCCGACCGCAAGCTTCCGACCGGCACCGAGTCGGTCGACGGCACGGACTATGACTTCAGGCTCACCCGTCCGGTGGGCGTGACGGTCTTCGACCACGCCTTCACCGACCTGGTCCGAGACAGCCACGGTCAGGCGACCACCGAGCTGCGCGACCCGAGGTCGGGCCGCGGTGTCGCCCTGTGGGTCGACGAAGCACACCGCTGGCTGCAGGTCTACAGCGGCGAGGAGACCCCCGCGACGGCGCGCCGCTCGCTGGCCGTGGAGCCGATGACCGCACCACCCGATGCGTTCAACAGCCACACCGACCTGGTCGTCCTCGCTCCGGCCGGCGCCCCGGGCGACGAGCACGTGTGCTCCTGGGGCATCCGCGCCCTGGAGACCAACTAGACCCGCGGAAGATCACTCCGACGGCTGGTGGGCCTCGATCAGCGCGCGCAGGTCGCGCACAGCGCGCCGAGCACGGGCGCCGTCCGAGCCCTGAATCCCCATCGCCGAGACGGTAGTGCCGTCGTTCAGGTCGAGGGTGGCCCACGGGGCGCCGGCCGGGAGGTGCACGCTGACCACCTGGGCCCAGTCGAAGACGCGGGTGCGATAGCCGTTGACGACCGTCAGACCCTCCTCGGTCACCTGCACCCGGCACCGCATCAGCGCATAGAACGCCGACCACACGCAGATCCCGAGTGCGACCATGGTGAGCCGCTGGGACCAGGAGAAGGCGTCCTTCACCTCGTCGTCGAAGGTCAGCCAGGCGGCGGCGCACACGGCTAGCAGCGCCAGCCCGAAGATCCAGCCGGCGAGCCTGGCACCGAGGGGCCGCCAGGTGATCGGGAAGCTCGGGCAGGTCGGGCATCACAGCCGACAAGCGTGGATGTCGGTGACCAGGATCCCCCGCGCCCCGATCTCGAACAGCTCGTCCATCAACCGCTGAGCACCCGCCCGCGGGACCATGGCGCGCACGGCAACCCAGCCCTCCCGGTGAAGCGGCGAGACCGTCGGACTCTCGATGCCCGGGGTGAGGGCCACCGCCTCGGCGACGCGCGCCGCGGGGATGTCGTAGTCCATCATCACGTAGGTCCGGGCCACCAGGACGCCCTCGACACGGCGTTGGAACACCGCGAAGCCGGGCGGCTCCTCGGCCCCGTGGCGGCTGATGACGATCGCTTCGGACTCCAGCAGGGTCTCGCCGAAGGTCTCCAGCCCCGCAGCCCGCAGCGTGGTCCCGGTCTCCACCACGTCCGCGATCACGTCGGCCACACCGAGCTGGATCGACGTCTCCACCGCGCCGTCGAGTCGGGTCACGGTCGCCTCGATCCCGCGCTCGGCCAAGAAGGCCTCCACCAGGCCGGCGTACGACGTCGCGACGCGCTTGCCGGCGACCTGGGCGAGGTCGGCGTACTCCCCCGCCGGCCCGGCGAACCGGAAGCGCGACCGGCCGAAGCCGAGTGGGAGCACCTCGCGCGCGTGGGCACCGGAGTCCAGCAGCAGATCACGGCCGGTAATGCCGACGTCGAGAGTCCCCTCGCCGACGTAGACCGCGATGTCGCGCGGCCGTAGGTAGAAGAACTCGACGCCGTTCTCGGCGTCGGTCAGGGTCAGCTCCTTGGTGTCGTGCCGCTGGCGGTAGCCGGACTCGCGCAGGATGTCCGCCGCGGACTGGGCCAGGGCCCCCTTGTTGGGAACGGCGACCCGCAAGAGGCGGCCGTTGGTCAGGGATTCGCTCATGATCTCTCTAGAGGTGGGTGTAGACGTCGTCCAGGCCCACGCCACTGGCCAGCATCAGCACCTGGGCGTGGTAGAGCAGCTGGCTGATCTCCTCGGCGGCCCGATCGGGCCCCTCGTGCTCGGCGGCCATCCAGGACTCGGCGGCCTCTTCGACCAGCTTCTTGCCGATCGCATGGACCCCGGCGTCCAGCTCCCGCACAGTGCCGGAGTCCGCCGGTCGGGTGCGGGCCTTCTCGGTCAACTCGGCCCACAGCTCCTCGAACGTCTTCACGGGCCCCCACTCTAAGGGTTCGCCGTCGCCGCGCCGGCAGCCGTCCCGTCGCCTATCTGCTGGAGCGTCCGGGCGGTGGCCAGAGCCGCCGCCATCGCCTCGTAGCCCTTGTCCTCCTGGGAGTGCTCGAGGCCGGCCCGGTCGAGAGCCTGCTCCTCGTCGTCACAGGTGAGCACGCCGAAGCCGACGGCGGTGCTGGTGTCGAGCGCGACCCGGGTCAGGCCGTCGGTGGCGGCCGAGCAGACGTATTCGAAGTGCGGAGTGCCGCCCCGGATCACGACGCCCAGGGCGACCACCGCGTGATAGCCCTGGGCAGCCAGCGCACCGGCGACGACCGGGAAGCTCGAAGGTTCCTGGCACTCGCACCACGGTTGGTGAGTCGACCTGGTAGTCGCGGGCCGCTCGCAAGGCGCCGTCGACGAGACCGGCCATGACCTCCTGATGCCAGCTGGCGGCGACGACGGCGACTCGCAGGTCGTGGCAGTCGACGGGACGCTGCTCCGGGGCTCCGGCTCCGCTCATGGCTGCTGTCCTCTCGTCGTCGGGAGGTCGGGCAGCTGATGACCCATCCGGTCCCGCTTGGTCTGCAGATAGCTCAAGTTGTGGTCGTTCGGTCGCGGCGTCAGGGGCACCCGTTCGGCGACGGTGATCCCGAAGTCGGCCAGGCTGGTGGTCTTGTCCGGGTTGTTCGTGAGCAGCCGCACCGAGCTCACGCCCAGGTCGCGCAGGATCTGGGTGGCGGTGCCGTAGTGGCGCGCATCTGCCGGCAGGCCGAGATCGAGGTTCGCGTCGACGGTGTCGCGCCCGGCGTCCTGCAGTGCGTAGGCCTGCAGCTTGGCGACCAGCCCGATCCCGCGGCCCTCGTGGCCCCGGAGATAGACGACGACGCCACGACCCTCCTCCACGACGCTGGCCAGCGCCTCCCCCAGCTGCGGGCCGCAGTCGCAGCGGAAGCTCTCGAAGACATCGCCCGTCAGGCACTCCGAGTGCACTCGGGTCAGCACCGGCTCGGTGCCGGACAGATCGCCGTAGACCAGCGCGATGTGCTCGCTCTGGTCGACCGTCACGCGATAGCCGTACGCCGTGAAGTCGCCGAACCGGGTCGGCAGCCGGGTCTCCGCGACCCGGGTCGCGTGCAGCTCGGTGCGCCTGCGGTAGCGGACCAGATCCTCGATCGAGATCATCGCCAAGCCATGCTCGTCGGCGAAGTCGCGCAGCTGTTGGCCGCGCTTCATGGTGCCGTCGTCGTTGACGACCTCGACCAGGACGCCGGCCGGAGTGAGGCCCGCCAGTCGAGCCAGGTCGACCGCCGCCTCGGTGTGACCGCGTCGGACCAGCACGCCGCCGTCGCGGTAGCGCAGCGGGAAGACGTGACCGGGCCGGGTGATCTCCCACGGCTCGGTCGCCGAGTCAGCCAGCACTCGCACGGTGTGCGCGCGGTCGGCCGCGGAGATGCCGGTCGTGACGCCGTCGCGGGCATCGACCGAGATGGTGTAGGCCGTCCGCATCCGGTCCTCGTTGTGCGGGGTCATCAGCGGGATGTCCAGCCGGTCGAGCAGAGCCGGCGTCATCGGCGCGCAGATGACACCACTGGAGTAGCGGATGGTGAAGGCCATCAGCTCCGGGGTCGCCTTCGCGGCGGCGAAGATGATGTCGCCCTCGTTCTCACGGTCCTCGTCGTCGACGACCACGACCGCCCGACCCTCCGCGATGTCCGCGATCGCGCGCTCCACGCTGTCCAGTCGCACGCTGCCGCTAGGTGCCACGTCGTGGTCGGTCATGCCATCGCCTCCTCGGCGTGGTCGGGGGCGGTCAGGCGTGCGCTGGCCCGCCACCAGGTCACGAATCCGACCACGACGAACGCGGCATAGACGAGGTACATCGTCGCCGTCGGGTAGTAGCCGGCTTGGATCAGGGTGGTCACTCCGACGATGTCCACGAGCACCCAGATCAGCCAGAACTCCACCCAACCGCGCGCCATGCCATAGGTGGCGAGCATCGAGCCGGCCAGGATCCAGGCCTCGGTGACCGGGCCCCAGGAGCCGATCGACTGCAGCACGAGGTACGCCGCCGCGTAGCCGACGATGCCGAGCAGCACCAGCATCAGCCGCTCTCGTGGCGTGGCCCAGCGTGGCGTGATGGCTCGCCCGTCCGCCGACCCTCCAGCGGCACGGAGCCTCGTCCAGCGCATCCAGCCGTAGACCGCCACCGCGATGAAGAACAACTGTCTTCCGGCCTGACCCCACAGCGGCTCGGTGGTCACGCCACTGAGCTCGCCGGACACGAAGACGGTGAAGAGCAGCAGGTTCCCGACCAGGCCGACCGGCCACGCCCACACGACACGACGCATCCCGAGCACCGCGCTGGCCAGGCCGAACAGGTTGCCCACGACCTCACGGACCGACAGCGTGCCGCCGCCGACGTGGAGCTGACCGTTGAGCAGCCATTCGATGAGAGTCATGCGGGCTCCTCCTCCGCCTGCGCCGGGACGCCGCCACCGAGCAGCCGCTCGACGTACTTGGCGAGGACGTCCACCTCGAGATTCACCCTGTCCCCCACTGCACGGCGGCCGAGGCTGGTCCTGGCCAGCGTCTCGGGGATCAGCGAGACGGTGAAGGCCTCGGGTGACACGTCGATGACAGTGAGGGACACCCCGTCGACCGCAATCGACCCCTTGGGCACCAGATAGCGGGACAGTTCGGGCGGGAGTTGGATCTCGACGACCTCCCAGTGCTCGCTGGGCGTGCGCGACGCCACCGTGCCAACGCCATCCACGTGGCCCTGCACGATGTGGCCGCCGAGCCTCTTGTCGACCGTCACCGCACGCTCCAGGTTGACCAGGTCGCCCTGGTGGAGCCCGCCGAGGCTGGTCTTGGCGAGCGTCTCGGCCATCAGGTCGGCCTCGAACGCCTCGGGCACATGGGTGTTGCGAGACAGGTGGGCGACCGTCAGGCAGCACCCGTTGACCGAGATGGAGTCGCCCAGCTGAGCGTCCTGCAGAACGGTCTCGTCGGAGATCGTCAACCGGACGGCGTCGCCGAGATCCTCGATCTTCTCGACCATGCCTTGCGCCTCCACGATTCCGGTGAACATGGTCAACGCTCCTTTCCAGATTCCGCGGGAGTGGGCTCCGAGCGGGATGGGTTGAGCACCAGCCGGGCGTTGGCCTCTGCACCGGCGCCGACGGTGACGACCTCGCACAACTCGAGCCGGAGCGCATCAGCGATCGTGCCGATGCACAGGTCGCCCACGGCAGGCTGCCCGGCTCCGAGCAGGGCAGGAGCGACATACGCGACGATCTCGTCGACGAGGCCGGCCTGGAGGAACGCGGCGGCCAGCGTCGGGCCCCCCTCGAGGAACACGTGCTGGTGGTCACGTGCCCACAGGTCCGCCAGGGCGACCCACGGATCACGCGTGCGCAACAGCACGGTCTCCGCCGCGTCGTCGAGGACCCGACGTCCGGGCGGCACGGCACGGAGCCCCATCACGGCACGCAGGGGCTGCCGCGGCAGCACGTCGTCGTGCTCGTCGCGCACCGTCAGCTGCGGGTCGTCCACCTCGACGGTCCCGGTGCCGACCAGGATCGCGTCGCACAATCCACGCAGTCGATGGGCATCCACCCGGGCGGCGCGCGAGCTCACCCATCGGCTGGTGCCGTCGGCCGCTGCGCTGCGCCCGTCGAGGGTGGCAGCAAACTTCCACGTCACGAACGGGCGGCGGTGCTGGACGGCGAAGCTCCAGACTCGGTTCAGGGCGGTCGCCTTTTCGGCCAGCAAGCCGCCCTCGACCTCGACCCCGCCGGCTCGCAGCCGGTCGGCACCACCGGCCGCCGCCGGGTTCGCGTCAGGTTGGGCGAACACGACCCGACGCACTCCCGCGGACAGCAGGGCCAGCGAGCAGGGACCCGTGCGTCCGGTGTGGTCACACGGCTCGAGCGTCACCACCGCGGTGGCACCGCGGGCGGCCGACCCGGCCGCGGCCAACGCAGCCGCCTCGGCGTGCGGAGTGCCCGCGCCGCGGTGTCGCCCTTCGGCGATGACCCGGCCGGCAGCGTCGATCAGCACACAGCCGACCCTCGGATTCGGTCCCAGTGGCACCTCCGGGTCGGCGGCCAGCTCGAGCGCGCGCAACATCGCTCGCCGCTCCGCGTCGCTGGCTGCCATGGATGCCTCCGGTCGGGCCTCGCGGGCCCCGGGGCTGTTGCGCGAGAGCCAGGCGCCGTGCACACGGCGCGCGGGCTGACCTGCGCTGCTCCTCCCATCCGGACTTTGACCGTCGGTCCAGGAGTTCCACCTGGTCAGCCGACCACTGGCAGTGGCCGGGTCGCGGACTTTCACCGCCGGTGCGGATTTCCACCGCCCCCAGAGCACGCGAGTTCGTGAACTCGTCCGGACCAGTGTGCCACACCGATCCGGGGTGGCCTCTGGGTGAGGAACCTCCGGACTTGTCATATTATATAGCCCTTCTATATAGTGTTCCTATGGACCCGGCTCTCGGCGCACAGCTGCTGAGTGCGATCGCCCGCCTCAACCGATGGGCCAACCGCACCGCCGGGGTCACCGAATCCGTCGCGGCAGCGCGGCTGCTGGCCGTGATCGAAGAGCTGGACGAGACCCGGATCGGCGACCTCGCCAAGGCCGACAACTGCAGCCAGCCCACCGTCACCACGCAGGTGGCCCGGCTGTACGACGCCGGTTGGGTCGCCAAGCAGGCCGATCCCGACGACGCGCGCGCGGTCCGGGTCTCCCTCACCGCCAGCGGACGGGCCTATCTCGCCGCCACGCGCGCTGCTCGGGCCGAGGCGGTCCGCCCGCGGCTCGAGCAGCTCGACCAGCGCCAGTTGGCGACCCTCACCGAGGCGGTCGGGATCCTCGAGCAACTCGCCACCCCGGGGTCGAGTGGCGACGCCAGCACCATCAACGACTACGCAGAAGGACGTCAGGCATGAGCATGTGGAAGCAACCGAGGTCGGTGTGGGCGGTGGCCTTCGCCTGTGTGATCGCCTTCATGGGCATCGGCCTGGTCGACCCCATCCTCAAGCCGATCGCCGACCAGCTCGATGCCTCGCCGTCGCAGGTCTCGCTGCTCTTCACCAGCTACATGGCCGTGATGGGTGTGGCGATGCTGCTCACCGGCTGGGTCTCCAGCCGGATCGGCAGCAAGTCGACGCTGCTGCTCGGACTGGCGATCATCATCGTCGGCTCGGCGCTCGCGGGTCTACAGGACAGCGTGGCCGGCATCGTCGGCTTCCGTGCCGTCTGGGGCCTCGGCAATGCGCTGTTCATCGCCACCGCCCTGGCCGCGATCGTCTCCTCCGCGCGCGGCTCGGTCGCGCAGGCGGTCATCCTCTACGAGGCGGCCCTCGGGGTGGGCATCGCGGCCGGCCCGCTCATCGGTGGCGAGCTGGGCACGATCTCCTGGCGCGCGCCTTTCCTCGGCGTCGCCGTCCTGATGGCGATCGCGCTGGTCGCGACCGCGCTGATGCTGCCTGCCAGCCCTCGCCCCGACCGGCCCACCTCGTTGAGCGCTCCGATCCGGGCGTTGCGACACCGGCCGCTGTTGCTGATGGCGCTGACCGCACTCCTCTACAACTTCGGCTTCTTCACGCTGTTGGCCTTCACTCCCTTCCCCCTCGACCTGAGCGCCCGCGCCATCGGGTTGATCTTCTTCGGCTGGGGCCTCCTGCTCGCGGTGAGCTCGATCTGGGTCGCTCCGCGACTGCAGGCCAAGATCGGCACCATCCCCTCCGTGCTGCTCGCGCTCACCGCGTTCGCGTTGATCCTGCTCAGCATGGCCGTCTTCACCGACAGCAAGCCGGTGCTGGCGGGCGGCGTGGTGCTGGCCGGCTTCTTCCTGGGCATCAACAACACCTTGGTGACCGAGTCGGTGATGAAGGCAGCCCCGGTGGAGCGCAGCACCGCCTCGGCGGCCTACAGCTTCGTCCGGTTCGGTGGCGGTGCCGTGGCTCCTTGGCTGGCCGGCTTCCTCGGCGAGCGAGTCGGCGTCCACGTGCCCTTCTACGTCGGCGGCGTCGCCGTCCTGCTTGCCGTCGCGCTGCTCGCCTCCGGGCGCAGCCTGCTCAGCCACATCGATGCCCCGGAGACCGACCCCGAGGTCACCTTGGCCGAAGCCGTCACCGTCGGCGACAGCTAGGAGATCAGCCGAGGCGGGACGCGGCGGTGGCGAGATCGCGGAGGCGGCGGACCATCGCGTCCGGGTCGTCCGCGCTGTAGACCGCCGAACCGGCCACGAAGACATCGGCTCCCGCCTCGGCGCAGCGCTCGATCGTGTCCGGTGAGACGCCACCGTCGACCTGCAGCCAGATCTCACCGCCGTGCCGCTCGATCAGCTCACGGGCGCGCCGAATCTTGGACACCACCACGTCGAGGAACCGCTGCCCGCCGAAGCCGGGCTCGACCGACATCAGCAGGATCGTGTCGAACTCGGGCAGCAGGTCGGCGTACGGCTCGATCGAGGTCGCCGGCCGCAGCCCCAGACAGGCCCGCGCGCCCAGGGCGCGCAGCTCCCGGGCCAGCCGCACGGGCGCACGGGTGGCCTCCGCGTGGAACGTCACAGATCCGCAACCGGCCTCGACGTAGGCCGGCGCCTCCCGGTCGGGGTCGTCGATCATCAGGTGCGCGTCGAGCGGCAGGTCGGTCGACTGGGCGATCGCCTCGACCATGGCCGGCCCGAAGGTCAGGTTGGGCACGAAGTGGTTGTCCATCACGTCTAGGTGCACCCAGTCCGCGCTGGCGATCCTGGCCACCTCCGCCCCCAGCGCGGCGAAGTCGGCGTTCAGGATGCTCGGGGTGATCTGGACGGCCACGGCCGTCGAGTCTAGTGCTCTGCGTGTCGCGAGCTGCGGCGGCTCCGGGGGCGGGGTGGTGTACTGTCCTGATACCCCCGCGGGGGGCGCATCGAGAAGACGGGGTCCGATGTGCCTGCCGACCCGTGGTCGACCCCGGGGAAGTGAGCCTTCGCTCATGCACTATCGATCGTCGAGTCACCGACCGGCCCTGCTCGGGGTGGTCGCCCTCGCCCTCGCTGCGACCGGCGCGCTCTCGCCCGCACAGGCCGCGACGTCGTCGGCTGACCGCACCACTCAGGCCCAGGCCGCCAAGGCCGGACACCAGGCGACGCTTGATCGGGTGACCCTGCTCTCGGGCGACACCGTCGTCGTGCGCACCGACACTGCGGGACGCACGCAAGCCTCGCTGACGCCAACCTCGCCCCATGCCGGCAAGCCGGTGCGCACGTTCTCGTTCGGGGGCGACAACTACGTCATCCCACAGCTCCCGATCGCGGAGATGGCGAGACTCGAACCGTCCGCCTTCAATGTGAGCGCCCTGCTACGCGCCAAGCAGGCCGGCAAGGCACCCCTGCTGGTGACCTTCGCGCCGGGCGCCGAGGTCCACGACCTGCCCGGCCTGCGGGTGGACCGCGCCAGTGCGGCCAAGCGCGTCGACGGCAGCCGCACCGCGCCCGCCACGGTCAGCG
Source organism: Nocardioides sp. (assembly GCF_047602075.1). Lineage (GTDB taxonomy): Bacteria > Actinomycetota > Actinomycetes > Propionibacteriales > Nocardioidaceae > Nocardioides. The sequence goes on along the minus strand of NZ_JASGIF010000001.1, from coordinate 653,954 downwards.
ACCCACGTGCCCTCGCGCATCTCGCCGACGACTTGGCCGACGTCACCAAGATCACCGGACGCACCGCCAGCACATCACTGGCCGCCGGCGACTTCGAGATGTTCACGGTCACGATGAACGCCGTTCGTCGACCGGGCAAGCCGATCGAGTTCGGCATGGTGTCCTACATGAACGTCGACGACGGTCGGCTGGCCGTCGGCGACGCGTTCCTCGACGGCGGCGTCTGGAAGGTCTCCCTCCCGGCTGGGCACTACTGGATGCTGGTGCAGGACTCGATCACCGGTCGGGTCGTGGTGCGGGAGGTCGAGATCAGCTCCGACCAGACCGTCACCTTCGACATGAGCACGGCGACGGTGCGGCAGAAGTTCACCCTCGCGGGGCACAAGGTCGTCGAGCAGGGCGACACGCTGACCCGAGTCGACGCCCGCGGCGAGTTCACCTTCGTCGCCGGCTTCGGTGGCGTCGCACCACGCATCAATTCGGTGCCCGCACCGCCCAAGAGTCTGGGCACCTTCACGACATCGGCCGAAGCCACCCTGACCGACCGGCAGCAGAGCCCGAGGGCCGAAGCCTTCAAGCACCTCGCTATCGCTCGCAAGATCGTCAAGGGTGTCCCGGAGTCACTGACGTTCAACCTCAAGCCCGCGGACTTCGCGAAGATCCCGTGGCGGTCCTACGGCACCGGCAAGCCGGTGACCGATGTCGCGTTCGCCTTCGGTCTGGTCCCGAGCGACTTCTTCGTCTTCATCAGCGGCTACCCCATCGCCCGGCCGGGCACGATGTCCCTGTGGGCGCTGGCGGACAAGCGATTCACCTGGCTGACCGAGGAGGACTCCGGCAAGAACTACGAGGAGACTCTTGCCGCCCTCGCGCCGTACGGCCGCGGCCAACACAAGCCCTTGCGCTTCTACCGCGGCCCGCTCGGTCCCGGCCTCGACGTGGGCGGTGAGCGCAACGACAAGAGCTGGAGCTGCGCACTGTGCGTCTCGCACGGTCTCCTACACGGCGCCCAGCCCATGATCGCGAGCAGCGGCACCGACCTGGCCGGATACACCTTCAGCGACAACGGACGGTGGAAGCTCACCGCTGGCCGTCGCAAGCTGGCCACGGGGTTCGTCGCGGTGGCGCCCTACCTGAAGGCACCCCGCGCCGGCGCCGCCCTGCAGTTGCGGGCCACTCATCGCGCGCCGAGTTGGTCGCTGTCGTCCAAGGTGAGCGACACCTGGACCTTCACGATGCCCGGGCACAGCACCACGGTGCCGATCCTGCGTGCCCGCTATCAGTTGCCGATCGACCTGTCGTCGAGGATCGGTCGGGGCAGGGTGACCTTCCCGGTCACCTTCGACAACCTCGGCCCGGTCGATGCGCGGGTCACGGCAGCCCGGGTCCGCTATGCGGCCGGCAAGGGCCACTGGCGCTCGGCCAGGCTGACCCGGATCGACAAGAACACCTTCCGAGTGTCGTTCGCCAACCCCGCCTCGGGCCCCGTCAGTCTGGAGCTGTGGGCGAAGGACTCCGCGGGTCGGACGGTGCTGGAGCAGGCCGAGCACGCCTATGCCGTCTCGGGTCGGGCCAAGACCGTCCTGCCCACGTCTGACACGACCGCGTCCGACAAGAGTGCGTCCCAGAAGACCTCGACCACGCCGCGGTCGCGGGCGCCGTTCGACCCGAAGCGGGTCTGTCGCACGGCTGGCAAGAAGGTCTACAGCTGCTTCACGCACCTGGAGGGTCGCCGCACCGGCCCGACGGCCAAGCGGCCCGATCCGAAGGGCTGGGGTGCTCGCGACCTCCGCGACGCCTACGACATCCCCCACACGGGGAGCACCGACACGGTCGGGATCGTGGTGGCCTTCGACTACCCCAAGGCCGAGCAGGACATGAACAAGTACCGCAAGCAGTTCGGTCTGCCGCTGTGCACCTCGGCCTCGGGCTGCTTCACCAAGATCAACCAGAAGGGTGGCCAGGACCACTATCCGCAGGCTGACTACGGCTGGGCCCTGGAAGCGGCGCTCGATCTGCAGATGGTCTCGGCGGCGTGCCCGACCTGCAAGATCGTCCTCGCCGAGGCGCGGGTGCCGAGCACACCGGCCCTGCGCAAGGCCACTCTGGCCGCCACGGCAGCGGGTGCCACGGTGGTGAACCACTCCTACGGGATCCAGGAGTACACCGGCATCGAGGACGAGGCGCCGATCTACGACCGACCGGGCGTGACCGACGTGGTCGCCTCCGGTGACTACGGGTTCACCGCTGCCGCCTTCCCGGCGTCGGTGCCCGGCGTCGTCTCGGTCGGCGGCACCACCTTGGCGCATGCCGACAACCCTCGTGGCTGGCTGGAGAAGGCATGGCCGTACGGCGGGTCCGGCTGCTCGGCGTACTTCGCCAAGCCTGCCTATCAGTCCGACCCGGCCTGCCATATGCGGACCTTCGCGGACATGTCGGCGGTGGCCGACGACCTGGCGGTCTACGACACCTTCCTGCCCAAGCGCTACCGCGGCTGGCTGCTGGTCGGAGGCACGAGCGCGTCCTCGCCACTGACCGCTGGCCTGATCGGCGCGGCCGGTGCCGGTGGGATGAAGCCGGCCCAGCTCTACAGCCGGGCCGGAACGTTCACCGACGTCACCGCCGGGAAGAACGGGTTCTGCACGGGCAGCTACATGTGTCAGGCCAAGCTGGGCTTCGACGCACCGACAGGGCTGGGCACGCCGCAGGGCCTCGACCCGTTTACTCCGTAGCTGGGTCCTCTGGGGTGGGCGCGCCCGCGGCCTCGTCGCGGGCCGCCCACTCCAACAGCTCGGTGATGTCGAAGACGTGGTCGTCGATGTCGTCGTGCAGGTCACCCAGCTCGGCGAACCTCGCTGGCACCGTCTCGATGGTGAAGTCGCGCGGGTCGACCGCGTCCACCTCGTCCCAGCGGAGCGGCGTGGACACCCGCGCATCGGGCAGGCCGCGGACGGAGTAGGCCGCCGCGATGGTGTGGTCGCGGGCGTTCTGGTTGTAGTCGACGAAGAGCTGATGGGGATCGCGATCCTTGCGCCACCACGTGGTGGTGACGTCCTCGGGCGAGCGCCGCTCGACCTCACGGGCGAAGGCGAGCGCTGCTCGGCGCACGTCTCGGAAGCCATGGTCGGGGCGGATCCGGACATAGACGTGCAGGCCCTTGCCGCCGCTCGTCTTCGGATAGCCGACCGCGCCCAGCTCGTCGAGGATCTCCTCGACCACACGGATGACCCGGCGGACCGTGTCGAAGTCGCACAGCGGCCCCGGGTCGAGATCGATGCGCCACTCGTCGGGCTGCTCGGTGTCGGGGCGCCGGCTGTTCCAGGGGTGGAACTCGACGGTGGACATCTGCACCGCCCAGATCACGCTCGCCAGCTCGGTGACGCACAGCTCGTCGGCGGTGCGGTTCCAACGCGGGAAGTGCAGTCGCACCGTCTCCACCCAAGGTGGCGCCCCGGCGGGGAGCCGCTTCTGGTGCACCTTGTCCCCCGCCAGGCCCTTCGGGAAGCGATGCAGCATGCACGGCCGCTCGAAGAGCGCGTTGACGATGCCCGGCCCAACGGCGAGGTAGTAGTCGACCAGGTCGAGCTTGGTGGCACCCAGCTCGGGGAAGTAGACGCGGTCGGGGTTGCTCACCCGGACGACCTTGTCGTCGACCTCGATCTCGGCCACCGGCGGCTTGCTGGGCATGGTCGAACGCTACCCACGCCGTCGCAGCAAGGCGACGAACATCGCGTCGGTGCCGTGTCGGTGCGGCCACAGCTGCACCGTCCCTGGAAGTGGTCCGGCACTGTCGGGCACGTGTCGGAGCAGTGCGCTGGCATCCTCCAGGTCCGTCTCGGGGTGGCTCTCGAGCGCCGCCACGACCACCTCTCGAGTCTCGGCGAGGGCGGGTGAGCAGGTCGCGTAGCAGACGACGCCGCCTGGCCGGATCGAGGCAAGGGCACTGTCCAGGAGGTCGCACTGCAGGGGCACGAGGCTGGCCAGGTCGGCCGGCGATCGGCGCCATCGGGCTTCCGGTCGGCGGCGGAGGGCGCCCAGGCCGGTGCAGGGCGCATCCACCAGGATCCGGTCGAACCAACCCGGTCGCCACGGCGGTCGACGACCGTCGGCCACCAGCACGGCGGCCGCACCGGGTGCACTCCGCAGGGCGTCCTTGACCAGTGCCGCCCGGTGCGGCTGTCGCTCGCTGGCCAGCAGCGCGCTGCCACGGTCTGCGGCCAGGGCAGCGAGCAGGGCGGCCTTGCCACCGGGGCCAGCGCATAGGTCGAGCCAACGCTCGTCACGACCGGCCAATGCGGCGTCGGCGAGTGCGATCGCGACCAGTTGGGAGCCCTCGTCCTGCACGCCGGCCCGCCCCTCGGACACTGCTGGCACGTCCGCAGGGTCACCGCCGTCGAGGCGGACGGCGTACGGCGACCAGGGCGTCCGCTCCCCCGGCAACTCGGCGACGTCGGCGAGCCCGGGCCGGGCGACCAGCACCACGCGGGGTGGCTGATTGTCCGCGGCGAGCAAGGCGGTGAGCTCGTCCTCGGCTCCGGTTGCTGCGAGCGCGGCGGCGAGCTCGTCCACGATCCAGCGGGGGTGACTCTGCTCGATCGCCGCGAACCCGTGCGGGTCGGTGTCGGGATCTGGCGCGATCCGGCGCACCCACTCCGCCAGGTCGTGCTGGCTCACCCGCCGGAGCACTGCGTTGACGAAGCCGCTGGTGCTCGCGCCCACCTCGGTGCGGGCGAGGTCGACCGAGGAGCTCAACGCTGCGTGCGCGGGCACCCGCATGCCGAGTAGTTGGTGGGTGCCCAGCCTGAGCACGTCCAGCACCGGAGGGTCGACCTTCGCCAGCGGCCGGTCCAGGCAGTTGGCCAAGATGGCGTCGTAGGTGCCCCGCCCACGCTGGCTCCCGGCCACCAGCTCAGTCGCGAAGGCGGCATCTCGGCCAGTCAGACCGCGGCGGCGCAGCGCATGTGGGAGCACCAGATTGGTGTAGGCGTCCTCGGCGGTGACCGCCCGAGCGACCTCGAACGCCGCCAGTCGGGCGGGGTCCGGCCTTCGGCGCTGCTGGCGGGTGGTCGCCGGACGAGCGCGACGCCGCCGATCAGCCATCCGAGAAGTGCTTCTTCACCAACGACTTCGGCGCAACCGCACACCAGGCGTCGGTGATCACCTCGGTCAGCTCGTCGACCTGCATCTCGCCTAGCCGGGACTGTTGCACGAGCACGGCGTTGTAGCCGTTGAAGTGCGGGACGGTGAAGAACGGCGACGCCTCGTCCTCCACCAGTGCCGCCTTCTCAGCCGCATCCGCGACCCGGATCACCAGCAGGTCGTCGTACAGCTCCCCGGTCTCGGGGTCGATCGCCGTCTTGTGCGGCTTGCGGAAGAGCACGAATCCCTTCCCCTTCGGGCCGGTGGGCACCTTGTAGGTCGGCACGTCACCCCAGCTGGTCCCGAACTCCACCTCCGGCAGCTCACGACAGATTCGGTCCACGTCCTCCGGGGTCGCTCGCCTCGCCATGCCGACCAGGATAGAGGTCAGCTGAAGCGGGGATCGGTGCCGAGGCGCACGCCGCGGGCCCAGTCGGCGGCGGGCATGGGCCGCTTGCCGAACGGGCGGATCTCTCCTAGTCGGACCGGGTGGGTGCCGGTGCCGACATGCACGTCGCGCTTGGTGACCGCGAGGTGGCCCGGGGGCAGTGGCGGCTGATCGGGAGCGAGGGTGATCGGGGCGAGCTTGACCCGCTCCTCAGCCCACGTGGTCCAGGCGCCGGGCGCGGGGGTGCAGGCGCGCACCTGGCGATCGAGCGCGAGCGCGGGGTGGGTCCAGTCGAGGTGAGCGTCGTCGACGGTGATCTTCGGCGCGAGCGAGATGCCGTCGCTGGGTTGAGGCCGGGCAGACAGCGAACCGTCGGCGATGCCGTCCAGAGTCGCCACCAGCAACGCGGCGCCGGCCTCGGCCAGGCGGGCCAGCAGGTCACCAGCGGTGTCGTCGGGGCGGATTCGCTCGGTCATCACGCCGTACGTCGGCCCGGCGTCGAGCTCGGCGACCAGCCGGAAGGTGGTGGCGCCGGTGATCTCGTCGCCCGCCCAGATGGCCCGCTGGACCGGTGCCGCTCCACGCCAGGCCGGAAGGCAGGAGAAGTGCAGGTTGACCCAGCCATGCTCGGGCAGGTCGAGGGCCGGTTGCGGGACCAGCGCGCCATAGGCGACCACCGGGCAGCAGTCCGGAGCGAGCTCGGCGAGCGCGGCCCGGAAGTCGGGATCGCTGGGGCGTGCCGGCTTGAGGACGGACACGCCGAGCTCCTCGGCCCGAGCGCCGACCGGAGAAGGAGCGAGCCGACGCCCTCGCCCGGCGGGGGCATCCGGCCGGGTCACCACGCCGACCAGGTCGTGGCCCGAGGCGGCGATCGCGTCCAGGGACGGCAGCGCGACCTCCGGGGTGCCGGCGAAGACCAGCCGCATCAGGCGACGCCCGTCACAGGCCCAGACCGCCGGTGGCGTGCGGTGAGATCCTGACGGTGGGTCGCTCGGCGCCGAACCAGTCCGACTCGCGGATCTGCTTCATCGCGGCCTTCCGGTTCTCGGTGTCGAGCCGGTCCAAGAAGATGATCCCGTCGAGGTGATCGGTCTCGTGCTGGAGGGCACGGGCGAGCAGCTCGGATCCCTCGACGACGATCGGCTCACCGTGCTGGTCGAAGCCCTTCGCCACCGCGCGCAGCGCCCGGCGGCAGTCGTAGACGACGTCGGGGAGGGACAGGCAACCCTCCGGGCCGTCCTGGGTCTCCTCCGAGAGATCTAGCACCGGGTTGACCAGGTGGCCCACCTCGCCGTCGACGAACCACGTGAAGACCCGCAGCCCGACCCCGATCTGCGGCGCCGCCAGGCCCGCACCGGGGGCATCGCGCATGGTCTCGGTCAGGTCCTCCACCAGCCGGCGCAGCTCGCGGTCGAAGTCGACCACCTCGACCGCTCGGGTGCGCAGCACCGGGTCGCCGAACAGTCGGATCGGCTGGATGGCCACGGAGTTGCTCCTTTCGGGTGATGCGCGGGCAAGTTTAGAGGTGTCGTCGCGGGACTACAGGACCACGGGATCGACCTGGACGCGGACGGGGTCGAGCTTGCGGGCCGAGCGCACCCGCGCAGCCTCGCCGAGAGCGCGGGACAAGGCGATGCCCTGGGAGCGCGGGGCACGCAGCACGGCACGCCACTCCCCCCGATCGCCGAACGCCACCGGGCCTAGCACGTCGGCCGCGGAGGGCAGCTCGAGGATGGTGAGCAGGTCGTCGACGGCTCCCGGCTCTCCGGTGAGCGTCGCGAGTCGGGCGGCAGGTGGCAGCCGGGCCTCCCGGCGCTGCGCGATCTCACGCTCGGCGAATCCAGCCGGGTCCCAGCGCACCAGTGCCTGCAGCGCTGCCTGGCTGGCATCGCCGACGGCGACCACCGAGCCACCGGGTCGCACCAGGGCGGCAGCGTTGAGCCAGCGGCGCAGCGACTCCTCTTCGGTGCGCAGGTCCGCCCGGGCCAGCATCAGCCAGGTGTCGAGCAAGACCACCGCTGCGTAGCCCTCCCGCGCGATCGGCTCCGCGCCGGGCGTGGCGACCACGATCTCCCGCTGGCGGCTCACCTCGGCCAGGACATGGTCGCCGCTGGACCGTCGCACCGGGACCTGGGGGAACGAACGACCCAGCTCCTCGGCCGTCCGCGAGTCGCCGAGCACCGGCGCCCGCAGGCCGCGGTGGCCACAGATGGGGCACGCCCAGGAGTCCTCCGCAACCCCACACCAGCGGCAGACCGGAGGCGTCATCACCCCGGTGAGCACCAACGGACCCGAGCAGTGCCGGCACCGCGCGGGGCCGCGACATCGCTCACAGGCCAGGCTCGGGGCGTAGCCACTGCGGGGGGTCTGCACCAGCACGGGTCCGTCCGTGAGAGCCCGCCGAATCGTCTGGAAGGCCGTCGACGGGAGCCGCGCTCCGCGGGCATAGGGGTCGCGGGCCAGCTCTTCCTCGGCAGCGCCGGCAATCTGCACCGTCACTCGCTCGCGCACGACGGCTCGGGGTGCGGTGATCTCGTGGGCCCAGTTGGTGCGAAGCAGATAGGCGGTCTCGACGCTGCGGGCGAACCCGCCGAGCAGTGCTGCCGCGCCCTGCTGCTCGGCTCGCAGGAGCAGGGTCTCTCGGGTGTGAGGGTACGGCGCGCGCGGCTCGGCGAACAGGTCGTCACCGTCGTCCCAGATGGCGAGGAGACCGAGATCGTGAACGGGCGCGAACGCCGCCGCCCGGGTGCCGACGGCGATCCGGACGGCGCCACGAGAGAGTGCCAGGAAGTCACGGTAGCGGGCCTGGGGACCCACATCGGCCACGAGCTTCACGTGCTGGTCTGGCCCGAGCACCGCGGCGAGGGCGACCGAGACCCGGTCGACGTCGCGAAGGTCAGGCGCGCAGATGACCACCCCGCGACCGCTCGCCCGGGTCGCTGCCGCGGCGTGTGCGACCAGAGTCGGCCAATCGGCGGCGGGAGCGGCGGTCCACACCGCTCGCGGAGATCCGCCCGAGGACAGATGGGTCAAGAAGGCATCGCCGTGCCGATAGTCCGCCCAGGCCCGTTCCCCCGCCTCCAGGTCGAGCGTCGGCTCGGGAGCGGGCTCCCTGGCTGCCTTCTCCGCGGTGGCGTGGCGCGGAGGGACCGCCAGCCGGAGCACATCGGCGCGACTTCCGGCGTAGCGCTCGGCCAGTCGGCCGGTCAACCCGGCGATCTCCGGGAGCAGCACCGGCTCTGGGCTGACCACCCGGCGCAACGGCGTCAGCCGACCAGCGTGGTCGGAGGCGCCAGCCCGCTCGAGCACGAAACCGTCGACGTCCTGACCGGCGAACCGCACCCGGACCCGGGCGCCCGGGACGGCGTCCTCGCCCATGGTGGCCGGGACGGCATAGTCGAACGGTCGGTCGAGATGGGCGAGCGGCACGTCGACCAGCACCCTGGCCACCGGGTCTGTCTCGGCCACGGGCTTGCTCTGGGTGCCCGCCTTCGGCGCCGTGGCTCGAGAGCGGCGCACGGTGGCGCGCAGGCCAGGCAGCGCCTCCTGCTGTGCACTCGCCTGCGACGACCCGGTCATGGCGCGTTTCTATCAGCCGCCCTCGACATCTCCTCGATCAGCGAGGAGACGGGCGGGAGGCCGTGGCTCGTGGGTCAGCCGATCGCAGCGCGGAGCGCGGCGGCGCGGTCGGTGCGCTCCCAGGTGAACTCCGGCAACTCACGGCCGAAGTGTCCGTAGGCTGCCGTCTTGGCATAGATCGGCCGGAGCAGGTCGAGGTCGCGGATGATCGCCGCGGGTCGCAGGTCGAAGACCTCCAACACGGCCTCTTGGATCTGCGCATCGGGGACCACACCGGTGCCGAAGGTCTCGATGAAGACGCCGACGGGGTGGGCGGTGCCGATGGCGTAGGCGACCTGGGCCTCGCAACGACGTGCCAGCCCGGCGGCCACGACGTTCTTGGCGACCCAGCGCATCGCATAGGCGGCCGACCGGTCCACCTTCGAGGGGTCCTTGCCGGAGAAGGCACCGCCACCGTGGCGGGCCATGCCGCCGTAGGTGTCGATGATGATCTTGCGGCCGGTCACCCCGGCGTCGCCCATCGGGCCGCCGACGACGAACCGCCCGGTGGGGTTCACCAACAGGCGGTAGTCGTCGGAGGGGATCTCGACGTCGGTGAGGATCGGGTCGACGATGTGCTTCCTCACGTCGGGACCGAGGGTGTTCTCCAGGTCGACGTCGTCGGCGTGCTGCGTGGAGACCACGACGGTGTCGATGCGGACGGGACGGTTCTGCTCGTCGTACTCGATGGTGACCTGGGTCTTCCCGTCGGGCCGCAGGTAGGGCATGGTGCCGTCCTTGCGGACCTCGCTCAGCCGCTGGGAGAGCCGCTGGGCGATGGTGATCGGCAGCGGCATCAACTCGGGAGTGTCGTCGCAGGCGTAGCCGAACATCAGGCCCTGGTCGCCCGCACCTTGCCGGTCCAGCGCATCGGCGGAGCGGTCGTGGCGCTCCTCGTAGGCGTCGTCGACGCCCTGGGCGATGTCCGGGGACTGTGCGCCGATGGCCACCTGCACGCCGCACGAGGCGCCGTCGAAGCCCTTGGTCGAGGAGTCGTAGCCGATCTCCAAGATGGTCTCGCGGACCAGCTGTGCGACCGGGGCATAGGCCTCCGTGGTCACTTCGCCCGCCACCACGACCAGGCCGGTGGTCAACAGCGTCTCGACGGCCACCCGGCTCCGTGGGTCGTGCTCGATGAGATAGTCGAGAACGGCGTCGCTGATCTGGTCCGCGATCTTGTCAGGATGTCCCTCGGTCACCGACTCAGAGGTAAAAAGTCGTCCGGCCACGTTGCTCCACTCCTTGCTGCTCACGACGCTCGAAGACTACCTGGGTCGACCGGCGCCGCGGCGCCGTCTCGGCCTGCCATCCCCGTTGCGGGGCGGCTGGGCTCCTGCCAGTTCATTCCAGCCGCGTGGCCACCTGGTCCCAGATGACCTGCGCGACCGCACTCTTGCTGCCCCGGGGGACCTCGACGGCGCCACCATCGGTGTCCAAGATCACGGCCTGGTTGTCCGGCTCGCCGAAGACGGCACCACCGGAGACGTCGTTGACGACCAGCAGGTCGCATCCTTTCCGGGCCAGCTTCGCCCGACCGAGCTCGAGCACCGACCCGGTGGCGTCGCCCGTCTCCGCAGCGAAACCTACGACGACCTGGCCAGGGTGGGCGCGATCGGCGGCCAGGCTCTTCAAGATGTCGGGGTTCTGGGTCAGCGCGATGTCCGGGGCCGTCCCATCGGTGGCGCGCTTGATCTTGGCTTCGCTGACGGCAAGCGGACGGAAGTCGGCCGGGGCCGCCGCCATCACCACCGCGTCGGCCGAGGCCGCGGCTGCCATCACGGCGTCGCGCAGCTCCTCGGTCGTCTCGACCGAGACCACCTTCACTCCTGCCGGGTCGGGCAGCGCTACGTTGGCGGCGATCAGGGTCACCTCGGCGCCGCGGGCGGCGGCTACTCTGGCCAACGCATAGCCCTGCAGGCCGGACGAGCGGTTGCCGAGGAAGCGGACCGGGTCGAGGTACTCCCTCGTGCCGCCGGCCGAGACAACCACGTGCCGGCCGGCCAGATCGGGCGCCGAGACCCCGCGGACCAGCACGTCGCGACACAGTTCGAAGATCTCCTCGGGCTCCGGCAACCTGCCCTTGCCGGAGTCGGCGCCGGTCAGCCGGCCTTCGGCGGGCTCGACCACCAGCGCACCGCGGGCACGCAGGGTCGCGACGTTGGCGACGGTGGCGGGGTGCTCCCACATCTCGGTGTGCATCGCGGGCGCGAACACCACCGGGCAGCGTGCGGTCAGCAGGGTGTTCGTCAGCAGGTCGTCGGCCAGCCCGTGGGCCGCCTTCGCGAGCAGGTCGGCCGTCGCGGGTGCCACCACGACCAGGTCGGCGGTCTGCCCGATCCGCACATGCCGCACCTGATGCACGTCCGACCACACGTCGGTGGACACCGGTTTGCCCGAGAGCGCCGACCAGGTCGCCGTCCCGACGAACTCCAAGGCTGCCGCGGTGGGCACCACGGTCACGTCATGGCCGGACTCGGTGAAGCGGCGCAGCAGCTCGCAGGACTTGTATGCGGCGATGCCAGCGGCCACGCCCAACACGACATGCGGCTTCGACTCCGCTGAGGACAGCGGAGTCGAGGTGGCTTGGCTCGTCGGCGGCTGGCTCATCGGCAGGTGGTCGACCGGGCGAGACCGGTCAGGCGAGGATCACTCGCCCGGGGCGAACGGGTCCGACACCTCGAAGCCGGCGTCGAGAGCGGCCTGACTGCGGGCCTCCTCCTCGGCGGCCAGCGTGGCCGGGTCGACGTCCTCGCAGTTGAGCAGGTCGTCGTTGATCTCCCGGAGAGCGATCGACAGCGGCTTCTCCTGGACGTGGGTGTCGACCAGCGGGCCGACGTACTCCAGCAGGCCCTCGCCCAGCTGGGAGTAGTAGGCGTTGATCTGGCGTGCCCGCTTGGCGGAGAACAGCACCAGCTTGTACTTGCTGTCGGTCTTGGTCAGCAGCTCGTCGATCGGGGGGTTCGTGACGCCCTCGGCGGCAGGGATCGGGCCAGACAAGGAAATTGCCTCACAGAAGGTCGGTGGATTCGTCCGGCCGGGTGGGCGCGGGCGCAGTCATCAAGGTTACCAACTCCTCGGCCGCAGCGTGAACTTCGTGATTGACGATCGTCACGTCGAACTCGCGCTCGGCGGCCAGCTCCTCGACTGCCGTCTGCAGCCTGCGATCACGCTCCGCGCTGCCCTCGGTGCCTCGGCCGACCAGCCGGCGGACCAACTCCTCCCACGACGGCGGGGCCAAGAAGACGAACAACGCGTCCGGCATCGTCTCTCGGACCTGCCGGGCGCCCTGCAGGTCGATCTCGAGGAGGGCCGGCCGCCCCTCGGCCAGGGCCTGCTCGACCGGGCCCCGGGGGGTGCCGTACTTCGCCGCTCCGTGCACCACCGCCCACTCGAGCAGCTCGGCGCGCGCCACCATCGCGTCGAACTCCTCGTCGGAGACGAACCAGTAGTGGGTGCCGTCCGCCTCGCCCGGTCGCGGTGACCGAGTGGTGACCGACACCGACAAGAAGACCTCGGGGTGATGCGTGCGTACGTCGGCCGCGACGGTGCCTTTGCCGACCGCTGTCGGACCGGCCAGGACGACCAGCCTGGACTCGCTCACTGGTCGCCGAACTCGCGCTCCAATGCGGCGATCTGCTTCGTGCCCAGCCCACGCACGCGGCGGCTCTCGGCGATGCCGAGGCGCTCCATGGTCTGTCGGGCACGCACCTTGCCTAGGCCCGGCATCGACTGGAGCAGGTCCAGCACCCGCATCTTGCCGACCACCTCGTTGTGCTGGCCCTCGGCGATCACCTCGGAGATCGAAGCCCCGGAGTTCTTCAGCCGGTTCTTCACCTCCGCCCGCTCGCGACGGGAGGCCGCCGCCTTCTCCAGTGCCGCTTGACGCTGCTCAGGGGTGAGCGGGGGCAGGGCCACAGGCTTCTCCGTCTTCGTGGTGCTGGCTGACCCGGCCACCCTAGTGCGACGGTCTCCGGGGCGGCAATCGGGTGGGTCGCTAGGCGAGCTCGGCGTTGGTGCGCCGGGCAGCGTCGGCGAGGGCTGCGGGGTCGGGGCCGTGGCGGAGCAGCTCCCGGCTCGAGCTCGGGAGCACGTTGTGGGCGGCCGTCTTGAAGATCCGGCGGAGGTCGGCGGCGGTGCCGCCTTGGGCGCCGTACCCAGGAGCGAGCAGTGGGCCGTTGATGTCGAAGGACTCGCCCACGTCGGCGATGGTGGCGCCGACGACCGCGCCGAAGGAGCCGAGGGGTTGCTCGTCGGCGTTCAGGCGTCGCAGGTGGTCGAGCATGGTGCCGCCGACGGTGCGGCCGTCCTCCGTGACCGCGTGCTGCACCTCGGGCCCCTCCTTGTTGGAGGTCAGCGCTAGCACGAAGACTCCGGCACCGTGCTTGCGCGCGGTCTCCACGAACGGATCCAGGGAGCCGAAGCCGAGGTAGGGGCTGACCGTGATCGCATCGGCGGCGATCGGGGACGCCGGGTCGAGGTAGGCGTCGGCATAGGCCTGACTGGTCGAGCCGATGTCACCGCGCTTCACGTCGAGCAGGACCAACGCACCGGCGGCCCGCGACTCGGCGATCACCCGCTCGAGGACGGCGACGCCGCGGCTGCCGAACCTCTCGTAGAACGCGCTCTGTGGCTTGACCACGCAGACGTGCGGCGCCAGGCCCGCCACCGCCCCCAACGCGAAGCGCTCGAGGCCCGCCACGGTGTCCTCAAGTCCCCACTCGTGCAGCAGCGTGCTGTGCGGGTCGATGCCCGCGCACAGTGGTCCACGTTGGTCCATCGCGGCCCGCAGCCGCGCTCCGAAGGTCGTCATCGCTCCTCGTCCTCCCTGTCGTCTAGCCCGTGCGCCACCCGGCGCGGCCAGAGCGGGCCGCCGTAGATGAATCCGGTGTAGGCCTGCACCAGGCTCGCGCCGGCCGCGAGCCGCTCGCGAGCGTCCGCCGCCGAGGAGATCCCACCGACCGACACCAGCGTCAGTCGCCCGTCCACTCGGGCGGCGAGCAGGTGGAGCACCTCCAGCGACCGGGTCGCGAGCGGGGCTCCGGACAGCCCGCCAGCGCCGAGCTCGGCCACCTCGCCCGCCGGAGTCGTCAAGCCGTCGCGGGCGATGGTCGTGTTGGTGGCGATGATTCCGTCCAGCCCGATCGCCAGGGCCAGGTCGGCAACCGCTAGCACGTCGTCGTCGGCCAGGTCCGGTGCGATCTTGACCAGCAGCGGCACGCGGCAGTCACCGGTCACCCGGTCGGCTGTGGCGCGCACCGAGGTGAGCAGCGGTTCCAGCCGGTCGACGGCCTGGAGGTTCCGCAGGCCGGGGGTGTTGGGTGAGGAGACGTTGACCACCAGGTAGTCGGCGAACGGCGCCAACAGGGTCGTGCTCTTGGCGTAGTCCGCCTCGACGGCGGTAGCGTCGTCCTCCGGGACCACTTTGGTCTTGCCGATGTTGACCCCGAGCACCGGCCCCGTCGGGGCGCGACCTGCGCGACGCATGCTCCGGGCCGCGAGCCGACGTGCCACTGCTTCGGCGCCGTCGTTGTTGAAGCCCATCCGATTCACGATCGCCCGATCGGCCGGCAGCCGGAACAGCCGCGGCTGCGGGTTGCCCGGCTGCGGCTCGCCGGTGACGGTGCCCACCTCGACGTGTCCGAACCCGAGGCCGGCCAGTGCGTCGATGCCGACGGCGTTCTTGTCGAAGCCCGCCGCCAGGCCCAGGGCATTCGGGAAGGTCAGTCCGAGCGCCCGCACCGGCTCCGCTTCGTCCCGGGCCCGCGCGCCGGGCGCGACGACCCGCGCGGTCATCGGTCGCGCCGCCCGGATCGCCCGGAAGGCCCGCTCGTGGGCGGCCTCTGGGTCCAGTCGGGTGAACAAGCGGTCGAAGACCAGCTGGTAGGCCACCCCGCGGCCTCCGTCGGACGTCATAGGCTCTGGTCGCCCGGACGACCTGACGCGATGGCGTCCTCACCGGGTGGAGCGGCATCGGCGGGGGCGACGAGCGCCGCCCAGTCCTGCAGCGAGCGGACCGGCAGGCTGCCGGCGATCATCGCCTCGATGCCCTGCACGGCGGCACCCAGCCCCTGCACCGTGGTGATGCAGGGGACGTTGTTCATCACCGCCGCGGTCCTGATCTCGTAGCCGTCGACGCGCACCGACCCTCCGGCGCCCTGCCCGCCGCCCCCGGATCCGTGCGGGGTGTTCACGATCAGGTTGACCTCCCCCGACGCGATCAGCTCGATCGTGGTCGGCTCCCCCGCCGGACCCACCCCCTCGAAGTGCTTGCGCACCACGGTCGCGGCGATGCCGTTGCGGCGGAGCACCTCTGCCGTGCCCTGGGTCGCCAGCACCTCGAAGCCGAGGTCGGCGAGCCGCTTGACCGGGAAGATCATCGTCCGCTTGTCCCGGTTGGCCATCGAGACGAACACCCGGCCACGCGTCGGCAAAGACCCGTAGGCCGCGGTCTGCGATTTCGCGAACGCGGTGCCGAACATCGCGTCGAAGCCCATCACCTCCCCGGTCGACCGCATCTCCGGGCCGAGCACCGTGTCGACCGTCTTGCCGTCGGGGGTGCGGAACCGGTTGAACGGCATCACGGCCTCCTTGACCGCGATCGGCGCCGAGGCCGGCGGGTCACCGCCGTCGCCGTCGGCCCGGAGCACCCCTTCGGCGCGCAGGTCGGCGATCCGCTCACCCATCATCACGCGGGCGGCGGCCTTGGCCAGCGGAACCCCGGTGGCCTTCGACACGAATGGCACGGTGCGCGAGGCCCGCGGGTTCGCCTCCAAGACGTAGAGCACGTCGGAGCCGAGGGCGAACTGGATGTTCAGCAGCCCGCGCACGCCGACCCCGCGGGCGATCGCCTCGGTGGCGGTCCGGATGCGGTCGATCTCGGCGGCGCCGAGGGTGATCGGCGGCAGCGCGCAGGCGGAGTCGCCGGAGTGGATGCCGGCCTCCTCGATGTGCTCCATCACGCCGCCGAGGTAGAGATCGTCGCCGTCGTAGAGGGCGTCCACGTCGATCTCGACCGCGTCGTCGACGAACCGGTCGACCAGGACCGGATGCTCCAAAGACACCTGGGTGGCCCGCTCGATGTAGCCGTGCAGGGCGCCGTCGTCGTAGACGATCTCCATGCCGCGGCCACCGAGGACGTACGACGGCCGCACCAGCACGGGATAGCCGATCTCGGCGGCGATCCGCTGCGCCTCGGCGAAGGACGACGCCAATCCGTGCTTCGGGGCGGGCAGGCCGGCCTCGGCGAGCACTCGGCCGAACGCCCCACGCTCCTCGGCGAGGTGGATCGCTTCGGGGGTGGTCCCGACGATCGGGACGCCGGCGTCCTCCAGCCCCTGCGCCAGCCCGAGCGGGGTCTGTCCACCGAGCTGGCAGATGACGCCGGCCACCGGACCGGCCTGCTGCTCGGCGTGCACGATTTCGAGGACGTCCTCGAGGGTGAGCGGCTCGAAGTAGAGCCGGTCGGAGGTGTCGTAGTCGGTCGACACGGTCTCCGGGTTGCAGTTGACCA
Source organism: Nocardioides sp. (assembly GCF_047602075.1). Taxonomy (GTDB): domain Bacteria; phylum Actinomycetota; class Actinomycetes; order Propionibacteriales; family Nocardioidaceae; genus Nocardioides. The sequence goes on along the minus strand of NZ_JASGIF010000001.1, from coordinate 637,299 downwards.
TCACCGTCTCGTAGCCGCGTGCCGACAGCGCGAGCGAGGCGTGCACGCAGGAGTAGTCGAACTCGATGCCCTGGCCGATCCGGTTCGGCCCGGAGCCGAGGATGACCACCGCGGGCCGCTCGCGCGGCTCGACCTCCGTCTCCTCGTCGTAGGAGGAGTAGTGGTACGGCGTCCGCGCGGCGAACTCCGCGGCGCAGGTGTCGACCGTCTTGTAGACCGGTCGGACACCCAACGCGTGCCGGACGCCGCGGACGACCGCTTCTGGCATGTTGCGCAGCTTGCCGAGCTGCACGTCGGAGAAGCCGTGCCGCTTGGCCAGGCCGAGCAGCTCGGGGGTGAGCTCGGGGGCGTCGATGATCTCCTGGGCGATGTCGTTGATCAGGCACAGCTGGTCGACGAACCATGGGTCGATGCCGGTCGCGTCATGGATCTCTCGGGGGGTCGCTTCAGCCCGGATCGCGTCCATCACGAACCGCAGCCGCCCGTCGAACGGCGTCCTGATCCGCTCCAGGAGGTCGGCCTTGTCCAGCTCGACGTAGCGGTGGCTCCAGTCGAAGGGTGCGTCGCGGTTCTCCAGGGACCGAAGCGCCTTCTGCAGCGCCTCGGTCAAGTTGCGGCCGATGGCCATCGCCTCGCCGACCGACTTCATGTGCGTGGTCAGCGTCGGGTCGGCGCCGGGGAACTTCTCGAAGGCGAACCGCGGCACCTTCACCACGACGTAGTCCAGGGTGGGTTCGAAGGACGCCGGCGTGCTCTGGCCATCCTCGCGCGCGGTGATGTCGTTGGGGATCTCGTCGAGGGTGTAGCCGATGGCGACCTTCGCCGCGATCTTGGCGATCGGGAAGCCGGTCGCCTTCGAGGCCAGGGCAGAGGAGCGCGAGACGCGGGGGTTCATCTCGATGACGATGACCCGGCCGTTCTCGGGGTTGACCGCGAACTGGATGTTGCAGCCGCCGGTGTCGACGCCGACCGCCCGGATGATGCCGATGGAGAGGTCGCGGAGGTGTTGGTATTCGCGGTCGGTGAGCGTCATGGCCGGCGCCACGGTGATGGAGTCGCCGGTGTGCACGCCCATCGGGTCGAGGTTCTCGATCGAGCAGACGATGACAACGTTGTCGGCCTGGTCGCGCATCACCTCCAGCTCGTACTCCTTCCAGCCGAGGATCGACTCCTCCAAGAGCACCTCGGTGGTCGGGCTGGCGGCCAGGCCGGAGCCGGCGATCTTGCGCAGGTCGTCCTCGTCGTAGGCCATGCCCGAGCCGGAGCCACCCATCGTGAACGACGGCCGGACCACGACCGGGAAGCCCAGCTCACGGGCGCCGGCGAGGGCGCGGTCGAGCGCGATCCGCTCCAACTCCTGCTTGGGCGTGCCGGTCGGGGCGTCGGCGGCGTTGCAGATGACACTGCGCGCCACCTCGCCGCCGAGGTCGGTGACGATGCGCTTGAACGATTCCCGGTTCTCCCCTCGCTCGATCGCCTCGATCGAGGCACCGATCAGCTCGACGCCGTACTTGTCGAGCACGCCGCGCTCGGCCAGCGCCATCGCGGTGTTGAGCGCGGTCTGGCCACCGAGCGTCGCGAGCAGCGCGTCGATCGGGTGGCCGGCGTTCGACTCGGCCTCGATGACCTTCTCGACGAACTCCGGCGTGATCGGCTCGACGTAGGTCGCGTCGGCGAACTCCGGGTCGGTCATGATCGTCGCCGGGTTGGAGTTGACCAGCACGACCCGGATGCCCTCCGAGCGGAGCACCCGGCAGGCCTGGGTGCCGGAGTAGTCGAACTCGCAGGCCTGTCCGATCACGATCGGGCCGGAGCCGATCACCAGGACGCTGGAGATATCGGTGCGCTTGGGCATCAGGCCTCCCCCCGCTCGGCGCTCCGACTAGCGCTCATCAGGTCGCAGAACCGGTCGAAGAGGTACGCCGCGTCGTGCGGACCGGCCGCCGCCTCGGGGTGGTACTGCACGGAGAAGGCCCGCAGCCGTCCGTCTGAGTTACGCAGCTCCAGGCCCTCGATGACGTCGTCGTTGAGACAGACGTGCGAGACCCGGGCAACGCCGTACGCAGTGTCGACCGGCTCGTCGAGACCGACACCGTCGGGCCAGGCGACGGCGAAGCCGTGGTTGTGCGAGGTGACCTCGACCTTGCCGGTGGTGCGGTCGATCACCGGCTGGTTGATGCCGCGGTGACCGTATTTCAACTTGTAGGTGCCCAGTCCCAGCGCTCGGCCGAAGAGCTGGTTGCCGAAGCAGATCCCGAAGTAGGGCAGCCCGCGCTCCAGCGCACCGCTGAGCGTGGTCAGGTCGGCAGTGGCGGGGTCGCCGGGGCCGTTGGAACAGAACAGCCCGTCCGGCGCCAGCTCGAGCACGTCGTCCAGAGTGGCCGACGCCGGGAGCACGTGTGTCTCGACGCCGCGCTGAGCGAGCATCCGTGGCGTGTTGGACTTGATGCCCAGGTCGAGGGCGACCACGCGGAAAGCCGGCTGCTCGCCGGAGTCGGCAGCAGCCGGAACGACGTACGCCTCGTCGGTCGACACCGCGGCGGACAGGTCGGCGCCGGTCATCTCTGCCGACGCCCGCACCCGCTCCAGCAGCGCCTCGGCGTCGTGCTCGGTGGAGATGCCGACCCGCATCGCACCGCGCTCACGCAGGTGCCGGGTCAGCGCGCGAGTGTCGATGCCGCTGATCCCGACCACGCCCTGAGCCTGCAACTCGTCGTCGAGGCTGCGCCGGGCGCGCCAGTTGGAGGGGATCCGGGCCGGGTCGCGGACCACGTAACCGGCAACCCAGATCCGCTGGGACTCGTCGTCCTCGTCGTTCCAGCCGGTGTTGCCGACATGGGGCGCCGTCATCACCACGACCTGGCGGTGATAGCTGGGATCGGTCAACGTCTCCTGATAGCCGGTCATGCCGGTAGAGAAGACCGCTTCGCCGAAGGTGGTGCCGGAGGCACCGAAGGAATCACCGGTGAAGGTGCGCCCGTCTTCGAGGACGAGCAGTGCTGGGGCATGCACTGGCACGCCGACCTCCTTCTCCGCCTCACGGGACGGATCGTTAAAGGATGTTCGAGCGCCTCGACCCTATCAGCGCGGCTGGTCCGCAGCCTGCGGGGATCGCATTGATCAGAGCGATGCCTTCGAGCCCGGGCTCCAGGCCTGGCCGGCCCGGGCCGAGGCACGGAAGTTCACCAGGCTCATGATCCCTCCGAGCAAGAGGCACACCAGGACCGCGCCGAGTGCGAATCCCGTGGACGGCCTGTAGTAGGTCGGGGTGTTGGACATTGCGTTGATCCCGCTGGGGGTCGCCAGGTAGATCAGGGCCGCGACGGCCGCTGCAACGACTAGCGGCACTGCCACCACCAGTCCACTCAGCCCCGCCAGCCAACCGCGGCGGTCGGTGAGCGCAGCCAAAGGAGCGGTCGATCTGGCCGAGTCGCGGGTATCAGTCGCCAGCACGATAGCGGTGACAGCGACAAGACCCAGCAGCCCCCACAGCGCCCACAGGCTGATCCAACGCTGGTTCATGAGGGGCACCGTTCCCGCGGCAATCCAGGTCTCTCCGACCGAGGCGAGCCCAAGTCCACCCACGACCAGGTGGTTGGCAGATGCCTGCAACTCCTGGACGGGCAGGTCGCGTCCGGTCGTCGACACCAGGTTGAGCGTGGCCCGGCCATGCCGCAACTCCTCGGCCGCTGTGGTGCGAAGCACTCGAACTTCCGCGTTGGCAGGGATGCCGGCGCCGGCACGCAACGCAGCCAGTGGCTTGGTCGAGAACTCGGCAACCCCGACGGTCGTGCCGCACCTGAGCCCGACTGCCCCCAGGTCTTGACAGCTCCCGGAGATGCGGTAGCGGATCGGGGCATCGCTAGCCCCACCTCTCTCGTCCACGCCGTCCCATGTCCAAACCGGCGCGGCATTGGCTGGAAGTCGTGCGATGAACTGCTTGGTTCCTGAGGTGTTGGCGAGTCGACCCGCCTGGACGACGGTGTCGCCGAAGGTATCGCGTCCGGCGACTGCCTGGCGGTAGATGGCGGTCTGCAGGCCTACGTCGAGTTGAACCTGACCGAAGGTGAGGATGACGACTGCCACGCCTGCGGTCAGTCTGGCTGTGCGGGTGGTCATGAGTTGCAGCCGTCGTCCACCGACGATGGCACCAGCTGCACCGAACCGCTGGCCCCACGCGTGCACCCGATCGCCGAGCCCGACCAGGAGCACAGTCACCAGACCCGCCACGGTCACGATGACTGTCAGCACGAAGCCGTGGTAGGCAAGGACTCGCCCAGGCTGACTTGAGACGAACGGCACCAGCCAGATGGCAGCCGCGCAGGCGGCGATGCAGACGATGGCTCGGACTAGGGGCGGCGCGAGGGCAGCGCCGACCGGTGCGCGTTGGCCGCCACGCCCTGCGAAACGCAGGCCCGGAAAGCACACGACGACAGTTGCGGCGATAAACGTGATTGCGGCTGCCAGCAGACCTGTCACCCAGTGCCCGCGCACTTGAGCGGCGTTGAACTCCGCGTCGAGCCACGGGACCCGAACATTGACCACTCCCAACACCAACAGGCCCCCGATACCGAGAAATGCACCTGCTGCCACTCCGGGGAGAGCCGCCCTGACCTCGATCACCGCGAGATGTCTCCGCGCGGCCCCGATCGCGACCAGTTGGCGCGCTCGGTGCCGGCGACGCTCGGCACCGATGGCACCGGAGATCCCTAAAGCAACGAGCCCGGGGAGGACGACGAGAAAGGCCGGGGCAGCCCACAGCTGCCATCTTGGGTGCTCATTGAGGGTCGGGAATCCCCAAAAGCTTGGCTGTCCACCGACGCCGAAGCCGCTGATTCGCATCATGCTCGCGCCGCGCAGCGCTCGCTCGGTGGGGCGTACGTACACCCTGCGTTCACCAGGCACCTCGAGGCCCTCAGTTGCGATGACGCCCGCAACCGGTCCGAATAGATCTTCATTTCCACCTTGCAGGGCGCGCTCAACCGCAGGCGAGACCACCGCCTCGCCAGGCAATGGCCACCTAGAGACGCCAGGCGGCAGCGGGGCTCTCGTGGTCAGCGGCGACAGCCACACCACGACCACGCCCTGCTCGATCCCATGCTCATCGCGTACCGACTGCAGGCTCAGGTGATACAGAACGCGCGCCTTGTCGCGGGCCGTGGCCTTGACCGGAAGCAGTGATTCCATCCGTGCCTGCCGGTCAGAGTCCAAACCCAGCGACAAGGAAACCGCCAGGACTCCTGCCATCACGACCAGCGATGCCACTGTCAACGCGATCGTTCGCTGCCTCCTATGCCGGCCCCCGCCCATTCGCCCTAACTCAAGGAGCATCCGGGTCAGATCAGCCGTCACTTCGGGCCACCGGCGGGCAAGGCTTGCAGTCGGGCGTTTTCGAGCCGATAGATCCGGTCGCACGATCCCGCGACAACGTGATCATGGCTCACGAGCACCATCGCGCACTCGAAACTAGTCGGCAACTCTCGCAACAACGCGCACACCTCATCGCGGGTCTCGCGATCGAGCGAGGCCGTCGGCTCGTCTGCGAGCAGCAAGGACGGATGGTTGACGAGGGCCCGGGCCACGGCGACCCGTTGTTGCTCACCACCGGAGAACAGACCCACAATCCGATCCTCAGAGGGCGAAACGTGCAGACCCTTGAGCAACTGCACGGACCGATCATGGGCTTGTGCGCGTGGCAGACCGCCAAGAAGCCCGGCAAGAACGACATTGTCAATCGGAGACAATTCGGGGATCAACTCATCGCTCTGAAAAACCACTCCGATTCTCTCGCGCCTGAGACGAGCCATTGCTCGTCCGCGACGAGGATCGACCTTCTCGCCACACACTTCGATGGACCCCGACTCGGGGCGGAGAAGGCCGAGAATGCACGACAGTAGGGTGCTCTTGCCGGAACCACTCCGGCCCACCACCGCGACAGACTCCCCCAGATTCACTCGGAGGCTGATGCCGTCTAGGACGCAGTGAACCCCGAACCTGACCGACAAGTCATTAACGGAAAGGGCGAGCAACTCGGGCGAGACATCCTGTTCGAATGGAGCGGATGGCAACGCGCCATCTAGATCCAGAGAGGACTCATCTCCAGACACCACACGAATCAGGATGTCCAGACACTACACGAATCAGGCGCGAGCGTGTGATTCGTACACGCGCGATAAGACCCTACATGCGAGACGCCCTTGGAGACTGTCGTGCCAGCACCACTGTGGTTCTCCAGTCGATTGTTGGTCGTGCCAGCCCAGTTGCCGTACACATAATCACCGTCTGGGGAAAGGTCCTTCACCTTGAATGTGTCATCTCCTACACCCCAAGCCTTTCCCCCACCGTCCGGCGACACGGCCACAGCAAGAGCAGGAGATCCGGCAATCGCGATGAGACCCAGCACCGCTGACAGGAAAGCCATTCGCGTACGCATTTCGACTCCTTCCTATGACTCTCAAACCTTAGGCGGACCGCGAGTCTACTTTGACCATCTCACCGCTGGCGGCGGCTGTCAATGGCGCGAACAACACCGTCGACGGACGTCGTCCCCAGAACGGTGTGGACCGGTTCGGGCGGTCAGTTCGGAGGTGTCTGACGGCGTCGATGCAGGTCGAACTCGGCACGTTAGAACGCCGCAGCGAACTGGCACAGAATGCCGGCATCACCGGCCGTCTGTGGTCGCGCTGGCTTCCAGCTCGGCCTCCTGGTGCTCCTCCTCGAAGATGGCCAGCTGCCAGAGGCCGATCGCCACGGCGACCATCGCGACCAGCATCGCGGCGATGGCCCACGGCGTGTGTCGTGGCACCTCCTCGAAGACGATGTAGCCGAAGCCGAGGGCCACCAGCACGTCGACGATGTTGAGCACCGGCATCGACGCCGAGAGGCGGGCGCTGTGGTAGGCGAACTGGTTCGTGGCGACACCGCTCACGCCGACCACGACCAGTGCCCAGGTCGACCAGGACGTCAGCGCACCGACGACGCCACCGGCGGCGAGCTCGTGGACGGCGATCTTCAAGGTGACGGCAACCAGGCCGAACAGCAGGCCCGCGGCGATCCCCAGCACGAACGCTCTGCGCTGGCCGTCGTGGATGCGCTTCGACGCCGCCAGCAGCACATAGGCGACCAGCGCGGTCGCCGCAGTCATCGCGACCTGCACCGTGGTGCGGCCGGCGATGGTGCTCTCACTCGGGTCGGAGGCCACCAGGAAGATCGCCAGTCCCACAGCGGTGAGCGCCACCCAGCCGACCTCGGCGCGCGGCGGCAGCTGCCGCGAGATCGCGGCCCGGATCGGCACCGCGAAGACGATGCCGCTGATCACGATCGGTTGCACCAGCGCCAGCGGCCCGAAGTGCAGCGCCGCGGCATGGAAGACCACCGTCACCAGACCGAGCGCCTGGCCGAACAGCCACCACGGACGACCGGCCAGATGCCTCAGCAGGCCCACCACGCCCCCACCCCGGGGAGCGTTCTCGGCAGCGTGATGTTGGACCGAGGTGGACAGCCCGGCAGAGAAGGCGCTGGCGAGCGCGAACGCGATGGCCAGCCAGGTCACCTCGTCTACTGTAGGCGCACGACCCGCGACTGCCGCGAACCCGCGCCCATCGGTGTGTGAGAAGTCGGTGAAGCCTACTCGTCAGCGGTGCCTACTCGTCAGCGGCGGCGAGGTCGATCTTCGGCAGCGGCTTGGAGAAGCCCCGGGTCATCGCGAGCAGCGCGATGACCCCGATCACCAGCCAGGTGGTGCCGACGACGAGCGCCTGGGCATCCAAGCTGGCGAGCAGGCTGAGGCGTGATGCCTCATGTCAAGGTGCCCGCGAAAGGTTGACCATGCCTCACGAGGGATTTGCCCGCGAAACGGGGGGTCAGCCGGCGGCCTTGATCCGGACGCCTTTGCGGACGTCGGGTAGGGCTGTGGGGAAGCTGGCGAGGTAGAGCTGCTCGGTCTTGTGTTTGGCCAGTTTCAATAGGACTGCTTGCAGGTCGGCGATCTCGCGGCCGAGGGCGGCGGGGTTGAGAGTCTCGCGGTAGGTGGTCAGCTCGGTGGCTTGTGTCGGGGAGAGGACACCGGCGGCTAGGAGCCGGTCCAGTGGGGTGGCGGGCTTGTCGTAGACGCGGCGGCGGCGCCCGTCGCGGGTCGAGGTGTAGTCGACGGGCTTGATGGTGGGGGTGAGGTAGTTGAGCCGGTCGTTGATCAGCTGCCATAGCCGGTTCAGCACGACGCGTTCCTCGGTGGTGTCGTAGCGGTAGTAGAAGCCGTACTTGCGGACCAGGTGGTTGTTCTTGGACTCGATGGTGGCTTGGTCGTTCTTCTTGTAGGGCCTGGACCTGGTGAAGAAGATCTCTCGCTCAGCGGCCCAGTTGATGACTGCGTGGTTGAGGAACTCGCTGCCGTTGTCGAAGTCCAGGCCGACCACCTCGAACGGGATCTCCTCAACGCCGGCCGTCAACGCTCCCAGGATGTGGGTGTGGGCGTTGTTGCGCACCGAACGGGTGAAGGTCCACCCGGTGTGCACGTCGGTGAGGTTCAGAGTCCGGGCGAACTCGCCCTTCAACGACGGCCCGCAGTGCGCCACGGTGTCACCCTCGAAGAACCCCGGTTCGGCCTCGACCTCATCGCCGGCCTTGCGGATCTTGATCGAGGACCGCAGCAGCGGTGAGGGTTTGGTCGTCGAGGCCCCGCCGATGGCGTCCTTGGCCTTGGCGGGCTTGAGGTAGCGGTCGATCGAGGCCGCGGACATCGCCAGTAGCTCGGCGCGTACCGACGGGCTGTAGCGGTCGGTGCCGTCGACGAGCTCGCCGTGGCGTTCCAGGGCGTCGAGCTGGATCCTCATCGACGCCGCGAGGTACTTCCCACACTGCCCACCCGAGGCAGCCCAGACCTTCTGGAGCACGACCCGGGCGTCGTAGGAGAACTTATCGGCCCGCCGCTTACGCGGCTTCCTGGCCACCGCCCGGCCTGCTCCTGGCGGCCGGCTCGCTGCCGCGCTCAAGCGACGACGGGCGTTGTCACGCGACCAGCCCGTCACCGCGACCACCTCGTCGAGAATCTGGCCCTTTTCTTTCTTCATGGCCTGCTTGTAGGCCTTCGCGTACTTGCTGGTGATCTCGGCACGAGACTGCATCGACAACCCACTCCCCATGCCCGTCCACGCTCACCGTTTCGCGGGCATTCCTACGTGAGGCACGGAACGCGTTTCGCGGGCAATTTTCGTGAGTCTCGTCGTGAGGTTGACCAGCGCGCCGACGACGAGCACGCTGAAGGCGGGGACTCCGGTGACGCGGACACCACGTCGTCCAGCTTGGTCACGTCGGGGAAGAGCAGCTGCATCGCCATCGTGATGGAGACGAAGAAGGCGCCAGCGCTGAACACGATGATGAAGATCGCGCGCGGGATGTCCCGCTCGGCGGGCTTGGCCTCCTCGGCCAGGGTGGTCACCGCGTCGAAACCGAGGAACGACAACGCCGGGATCGAAGCGCCCGACAGCAGGGCGCCAAGGCCGGTGTCACCCAACTGGAGCGGCGCCAGGTCGAAGTCGGCGCCGTTGGTGCCTTCGATGGTATTGCGCACCAAGAAGAAGAGGAAGGCCAGTGAGGCGACCACCTGGGCACCGACCAGCAGGAGGTTGGCGTTTGGCGGCGACCTTGACGCCGACCAGATTCATCGCCGTCGTGACGATGACGGTGGAACCGATCCACACCCAGGCCGGCACGTTCGGGAACGGCACCGACATGTAGATGCTCGACAGCAGCGCGTTGATCATCGGCAAGAAGAGGTAGTCGAGCGTCGCCGTCCAGCCCACGAGGAAGCCCGCAGCGGGGTGGATCGTGCGGCGGGCATAGGTATACGCCGACCCGGCGAACGGCAGCACCGGCACCATCCGGGAGTAGCAGAACGCCGTGAACACCACCGCCACCAGGATCGCCAGGTAGGCCAGCGGCACATGCCCCTCGGTGGCCTCGGCGACGATGCCGAAGGTGTCGAAGACGGCCAGCGGCGCCATGAAGACCAGGCCCATGAAGACCAGGTGCCGCAGACCGAGCTCTCGATGGAGGTGCTCCTCGGTCTCGGCCGAGTCGCTGGTCGCCGCCTCCTCGGGTGGGCGTTTGCTGCGGGGTTGTGGCGTCTCGTGCGCCCCTATGGGTGCTGAGTGCCCGGTCTACCTGACACTCAGTCCCTACAACCGCGCACTCACATAGACCCGCGGGAGATGGGTGTGGGGCCCCATAAGGGCGCGGGGGACGGGCTCCGGTGGGTCGTGGGGTTGCGGTTTGGGCCCAAACGGCAACCAAACCGCGATCTGGGATGCAGTTTGCGGCCAATCGGTGAGCCATCCCCGGAGCTCGCCACACGCCTGGTTCCCGGCAGTCACACGGGTTGCTGCTTTCACAAGGTAACTAGAGATCCCTGCACTTACCGTGCGTCGTTCACCGAGGTAAGTGCAGGCCTATCGACATACCTCGTGAACACGGTGACCGGAGTGACCACCGAGGCCAGCAACCCGGCCGACGAGCCGCACCGCCAGCCGCCTCTCCGCGTAGGAGCCCTGTCGGTTGTGACCCCAGGGCAGCCAGCAACCCGGCTGACAATCCGGAACCACCGGCCGCCTCACCGCGTAGGAGCGGCCACCCGGCGTCGCTGCCCAGTTGCTGCCCAGCTCTCCCGCTGCCCGATGGCCAACCGACAGCTCCGCAGCAACCTGACACCCTTCCCCGGGTCAGGGGCCTAAGCCTGGACCCGGGCCCTAGCCAGGTGGACAGCCCAGACCGGCGGCGACGGAGCGCATCGCGCGGGCTGCTGTCGGCACGTCGAGGTGGGTGTTCCCGGCGACGATGTGCAGGCTGTAGGCGTCCTCGAGGGCGACCAGGTCCATCGCGAGCTCGTCGGGCGCGATGGTGGGCGCGAACTCCCCCGTCGCGACGCCGGCGCCGAGCACGCCGCGGTAGGTGGCGAGCTGACGGAGGTACATCTGCTGCACCAGGTCGGCGTGCAGCTCCGAGTGGCCGGCCAGGAAGTCGAACTCGTAGAGCAGCCGCATCAGGGCATCGTCCGGACCACTCGGAAGTCCGATATCGATCGCCAGAGCCAGCTGGTCGGCCGGGCTGGCGACATCGGCGAGACGCGCGTCGCGATCGTCGCAGAAGCGCTGGATCCCGGCCCGGTGAGTCTCCACCAGGAGGGCGTCGAGGTCGTCGAAGTAGTAGAGCAGCGCGCCCCGGGTCAGGCCGGCCTGCTTGGCGACGTCGGTGAGGCTGAGGGCGATCAGCCCGTGCTCCAGGACCGCGCTCTGGGCAGCCTGGATGAGCGCGATTCGACGCTCCTCCTGACGATTCGGCCTGCCCACGACTCTTGACTCTATCCGGTGTCCTCCGTCACTCTGAGCGAATTGTTTGACACGTCCGTGAAAGAACTCTGGAGGCGCTGTGCCGCTCGATCTTCTGCTCACCGGGGGGCCCGTGCGCACGCCCGCCACGTTCGGCACTCCGGAGGCCTTCGCCGAGGCGATCGGGATCAGCGACGGGCGGATCGCCTACCTGGGCCCGGCCGCGGAGGCGCCGGCCGCGGAGCGGGTGGTCGACCTCGACGGACGGTTGGTGACCGCCGGGGTGATCGACAGCCACAACCATCTGCTGCTCGGCTTCGACCCCGACGCGGTGAGCCTGGAAGGTGCCGAAGACCTGGGCACCGTGAGGGAGCGGATCGCCGGCCTGGTCGCCCGGCGTCCGGACCTGCCCTGGATCTGCGCCGAGAACGCGGTCTACTCCGTCGTCGAGGGTCGACGGCCCAACGCAGCCGACCTGGCCGGGCTGACCGACCGCCCGATCTTCATCACGACCTACGACCAACACTCGGTGTGGCTCAACGACGCCGCGCTGCGGGCGCTCGGCATCACCGACGGCGGCGAGATCGCCTGGGGCAACCCCGAGCGGGACGCCGCGGACGAGCCGACCGGGTGGATCACCGACTTCTACACCAGCGCGATGACCACGGCGGGGCTGGCCGGGCTGCAGCGCGACATCCCGCTCTACTCCCCCGAGCGGCGCGCCCGGCGGCTGCGCTCGAGCCTGCAGATGGCTGCGGCAGTCGGCATCACCACCGCGGTCGAGCCGCAGGTGCCGCTCGCCGAGCTGCACCTGCTGGAGGAGCTCCGCGACGAGGAGGGCCTGCGGTCCCGGGTGATCGCCGCGCTCTTCCACCCGATCGATGCCGACGCGGCGTTCCGCCGTGATCTACGCGCCGCCGTGGACCAGACGCGACAGGACGACCGGCTGCGACTCGGCCCGGTGAAGCTCTACGCCGACGACGTCATCGAGCCGCACACGGCCTGGATGCTCGACGACTACGCCAACCGTCCCGGCCACCGCGGTCACCCAAGCGCAGCGCTCGGCGAGCTGTCGCGCGTCGTCGCCGAGCTCGACCGGCTCGGGCTGCAGATCCACACCCATGCCACCGGCGACGGCGGCATCCGACTCGCGCTCGACGCCGTCGAGCACGCCGCCCAGGCCAACGGCACCACCGACATGCGTCACGGCATCGTCCACGTCGAGTGTCTGCACCCCGACGACCTACCCCGCTTCGCCGCGCTCGGCGTCACCGCTGCCATGCAGCCCCGGCATGCCTCGCCCGATCTGGTCGCCGGCACCTGGATGGACAACGTCGGCGAGTCCCGCTGGGATCGTGCCTGGCGACTCCGCTCGCTGACGGAGTCGGGTGCCCACGTGGCCTTGTCCAGTGATTGGCAGGTCGGTGAGATGGATCCGCTGGTCGGGATGTACGTCGCTCTCACCCGCGCCCGCCTGACCGGCGCCGACGCCTGGACCCCCGCCGAGCGGCTCACCTTGGACCAGGCGATCACCGGCTACACCCGCGAGGGCGCCTGGGCCTGGCACGCCGAGGACCGGTTGGGCTCCCTGCGGGTCGGCGCGGACGCCGACCTGGTCGTCTGGTCCGACGACCTCTACCGCTTCGCCGACGAGCCCGCCGGCCTACTCGACCAGCGCGCCGACCTCACCATCGTCGCCGGACAGGTCGTCCACGACGCCCACACGACGACTGGCCCCGGCCCGGATCTGCCCGCTACGGGCCACTGCCACTAGTGCCACCAGGAGTGAACTGCCCTATCCTCCGAGCATGCATCGAGCCCTTCGCGGAGTGACCGCCGCACTCACTGCCGGACTGACGGCCGCCAGTCTGATCGCGCTCTCCCCCACCACCACGGCGGCGGCTGGCCCGTCGACCGGTCCGCCCAAAGCGGCAGCCGCGAAGTGCGATCCGATCACGACCAAGCCACGCTTCGCGGGGGACGTGCCGAGCCCGACCAAGGTGCTCGGCTACCACTTCGGGAAGCGGCAGGCCACCAACCAGGAGATCGGTCGCTACTGGCAGGCCGCCGACCGGGCCAGCCGCCGGATCAGGACCGGGGTTTACGCAACCTCCGTCCAGGGTCGCCCGCTGCGCTATGCCCTCGTCGGCACGCCCGGCGCACTCCACAGACTGCCGAAGATCCAGCGCAACCTCGCCCGGCTTCGCGACCCAGCGACACCTGCTCAGCAGGCGAGGGCACTGACCCGCCGTACCCCCACCATCCTCTGGGTCGCCGCCAACGTCCACGGCAACGAGCCGTCCGGTGCCGACGCCGTCGTCAAGCTGCTGCACGAGATCGCCGACCGGTCCGACTGTGTGGGCCGCACGATCCGCAAGAACGCAGTGGTCGGCCTGATCCCGGTGCAGAACCCGGACGGTCGCGCGCACGACACCCGCAACAACGCCAACGCCTTCGACATGAACCGCGACGGGCTGATCGCTACTCAGCCGGAGATCGCCGGCCGGCTCAAGCTGCTCTGGAAGTACCCACCCCAGCTCTTCGTCGACGAGCACGAGAACAGCGGCCGCGGCTACTTCTTCCCACCGGACGCCGACCCGATCTACCACGAGACCCCTGACGGGCTCTACCAGGAGATCGAGAAGCTCTACGGCCCGGCGAACTCCCGGGCGTTCGACGCGCACGACTGGCGCTACGAGACCTGGCAGTCGGGGTATGACTTCTTCGCCCAGGTGTACGGCGACACGGTGCCGACCACCCAGATGGGCGCGGTCGGGATGACCTTCGAGCAGGGCGACGCGTCGCCGTACCCGGTCAAGGTGCGCCACCACTACACCACCGGACTGTCAAGCTTGTTCGCCGGCGCCAGCCATCACACGAAGGTGCTCCGGACCTGGCGCCACACGTTCGTCCAGGCCGAGGCGCAAGGTGAGCGCTGCAAGCTCGAGCCGAATCGGGTCTACAACCCCGGCAGCGACCTGCTGCTGCGGGTGCCCAAGCGCAAGGTCTGCGGCTACTTCCTGCTCGGCAACTCGCGAGAGACCCGGCTGGTCGTGAAGCGGCTCCAAGACGCCCGGGTCGAGGTGAGGCAGTTGAAGCGGCGCACGGTGGTCGACGACTTCAGGGCGTACGGCGAGGCGCCGGCTCGCACCGCGCTGCCGGCAGGGACGTACTGGGTCAGCCTCGCGCAAGCGCAGAAGCACTGGGTGCAGGCGGCGCTCAACGAGGACACCTACGTGCCGTTCCCGTACTTCTACGACGTCAGCGGCTGGAGTCTGCCCCAGCTCGCCGGTGTCGACGGCGGCTCCACCGGGCATCCGGTCACCGCCCCGACGGTGCGGGTGCCGTCTCTCCACAAGCCGGGGGGCATCCGCCCGCCCGCAAGCCGGCCGCGGATCGCGGTGCTCGACCAGTTCAAGCACACCTGGAACGACTACCAGAACGCCGGCTGGCTCAAGTGGCGGCTGGCTCAGGACTGGCGGCTCCCCTACACGGTGCTCCAGCCCAAGGACATCACGCCCGCGCGGATGCGCAAGTTCGACGTGATCGTCGTCGGCAACGTCGATGCGCGACCGGTCTACCACCGCCTCGGGCCGGCCGGTCGGACCGCGCTGACCGAGTGGGTCGAGCACGGCGGGCGCTACATCGGCTGGCAGGAGGGCTCTCTGCTCGCCGCGCGCCTCGGCATCTCCCAGGTGGGCATGAGCACGCCGGAGGCGGAGTCACCGGGCGCTCTGATGCGCACCCTGACGCCTCGCGGGACGACCACGATCGAGTGGGACAGCGACTACAACCTGGTCCTCGAGCCCGTCGGGAACGCACGCGTGCTCGGCGCCTTCCCTGACGACATGTTCGTCTCCGGCTTCGGTGTCAAGACCGACACCCTCGCCGGCACGGCGCTGCAGACCGTCGAGCGGGCAGGTGACGGCAGCGTGACCGTGTTCGGCTACGAGCCCAACTTCCGTGCCATCGCCGACGACTCGGCGCTCCTGCTCCGGCGGGCGATCCTGCGCACGCCCGCTGGGTCGCTGCCCTGGCCGAAGGCACGCACGGCGTCCGAAGGCGCTCGGCCGGCCGACGCGCTGCACCTCGCGCACGGCCCGGCCTGGCGTCGGGCTCACGAGAACGGGGAGGCGCCGCCTCACTGACCTACGAAGGGGTTGCGGACGACCACGCCACCGTAGTCCTGGTCGGACGACAGGTCCTCCGACAACACCTCGTGACATCCGGCAGCTCGTGCGGCTTCGATGATGAGTGCGTCCCAGTGCGAGATCTGGAACCGCTCCTTGGTCGTCAGCGCCGACACCACGACGTCGAGAGTCACCGGCTGAACCGGGTAGCGGGTCAGGGAGACGATGATCTGGACGGCTTGGTCATGCGTGAGCGGTGCCGAACGTGGCGGCCGAGTGGCCTGCACATAGAACTCGCTCAGCACCTGGGTCGACACGACGAGGTCCGTTGCGTCGAAGAGAGCCTGCGCTACGCGACGCTGAGGGGCCTCGGTCGGATCGTCGGAGATGGAGTACAGCGCGACGTTGGTGTCAACGAACCGTGGCACGGTCGTGGACCTCGTCCCGGCTGAGGCGGTCGCGGGCGCTGAAGCCGCTCACCTGCTCGGTGGCGTGGCGCTGCAACTCCCGCAGCTTGGCGAACTCTGTGCTCCGATCCTCCGACAGACGCCGCAGATAGTCCGCCACCAGCGCGCTCAGCGACACGCCCTGCTCTGCAGCACGGACGCGGGCGTTGCGATAGACGTCGTCGGGCACCGAGATCGTCACGTTGCGCATGGCTCCAATCTAACACGGGATCACAGTTTCACAGCCCTGCCCCGACGTAGCGAGAAGCACCCGCGCGGGCCGGTGATAGGTTCGCGAAGTGCCGCCGGAGCCCGGAGATGCGATCCAGGTCGCCTTCCTTGGGTGTGGGTTCATCGCCGGGGTGCACAGTCGCCATCTCCAGGCGCTGCCGCAGGTCCGGGCGAGTTATGCCAGTCGCGACCGCGCGCGGGCCGAGGAGTTCCGGGACCGCTTCGACGGGGTGCGTGCCTACGACGACTATCAGGCCGCGCTGGCCGATCCCGAGGTCGACGCCGTCGTGATCTCAGTGCCGCCGGCGCTGCACCTCGACCTCACCCTGGCCGCGCTCGAGGCCGGCAAGCACGTGCTGGTGGAGAAGCCCGCCTTCCCGCACGCCGAAGATTTCCGGACTGCCATTGCGGCCCGCGACGCCGCCGAGCGAGTGGTGCTGGTCGGCGAGAACGACCACTACAAGCCGCTGGCCGTCACCTTGCGGGGTCTGCTCGCCGAGGGGGTCATCGGCGACCTGGTGATGGCCCATTTCACGACCGTTGCCGACAAGCCGAAGGCGGCCGACGACTGGCGCAACGACGAATCGATGGCCGGGGGTGACGCGTTCTTCGAGGAAGGCATCCACTGGCTGCACCTGGCCGGCAGCCTCGGCCCGCGGATCACCGAGATCCACGGACTGCGGCCAACTCCCTCGGCTGCGCCGGGTGCGGACCGGCGGGCACGGAGCATGCTGGTCGCCTTCGCCTACGACAACGGGGCGACCGGAGCGCTGTTCTACTCCCGCGAGGTGCCGTCGCTGCTGCGCGGGCTGCGCACCTCGAAGCTCTACGGCCGCGAGGGCGTGATCACCTTCGAGTCCAACGGGGCCGCCGTGCTCGTCCGGGGGCGCGGGCTGCCGCGCGTCGTCGTACCAGGTGTGCGGGAGGCTCGAGACATCCGTGGCTATCGGGCGATGTACGCCGACTTCGCGGCGGCGATCCGCACCGGTCGAGCCCCGGAGATGACTCTCGAGCGTGCTCTGGAGGACCATCTCCTGATGGAGCAGGTGCGCGATGGCTGAGCCGCAGCCCTCCGTCGAGGTCGACGTCGTGGTCGTCGGGAGCGGCGCCGGTGGCGGCACCCTCGCGCGGGGGCTGGCCGGCCGGGACGCCTCCGTGCTGGTCGTCGAGCGCGGCGGCTGGCTGCCCCAGGAGAAGGAGAACTGGGACCCGACGGAGGTGTGGCGCAAGCAGCGCTACCGCGAGAACGAGCTCTGGCTGAACCGCAAGGGTCAGGAGTTCCAGCCCTTCATGCACTACCTGGTCGGCGGGAACACGAAGTTCTGGGGAGCCGTGCTCTACCGGCTTCGCGAGGAGGACTTCACCGAGATCGCGCACGCCGACGGGGTCTCCCCCGCTTGGCCGATCGACTACCAGACGCTGGCGCCGTTCTACGACCGTGCGGAGGAGATCTACCAGGTCCACGGCGAGGTCGGCAGCGATCCGACCGACCCCGACCGCAAGCCGTTCCCGCATCCCCCGGTGCCGCACGAGCCACCGGTCGCGGCGGTCGTCGAGCAGCTGCGCGACTTCGAGGTGACGCCGTCCTACCTGCCGCTGGCGCTGATCTCCCCCGGCGAGCCCGGTGGCTGCATCCTGTGCAACACCTGCAACTCCTTCCCGTGCCTGGTGCGCGGGAAGGCCGACGCAGACACCGTGGCGATGACGCCCGCGCTCGAGGCGGACAACATCGCGCTGTGGACCCATGCGCGGGTGGAGCAGGTGCTCACCGACGGCTCGGGGCGGCGAGCCACCGGCGTCGTCGTACGCCGTGGTGACGAGCTAGTCACGGTGCGCGCCGGCGTGGTCGTGCTGTCCGCCGGGGCAGTCAACTCCGCCGCCCTCCTGCTGCGCAGCGCCACCGCCGAACAGCCCCTCGGACTAGCGAACAGCTCAGGCCTGGTGGGCCGCCGCTTCATGGCCCACCACGCGACGATGATGGAGGCGTTCCACCCGTTCCGGGTCAACGAGACGGTGTTCCAGAAGACCGTCGGCATCAACGACTTCTACCGCTCGGCTCCGGGGCGGCCCTATCCGCTCGGCAACATCCAGTCCCAGGGCCGCGCACACGCGCCCATCGTGAAGGCCGCCGCACCGATCGTGCCGCTGCGTGCCGCCGACGCGTTCGTCAGGCGCGGGATGGACTGGCTGGCGATGACCGAGGACCTGCCCGACCCGGGCAACCGGGTGTCGGTGACCCGGGACGGCCGGATCCGGCTCGACTACCGCGGCAACAGCATGGCGCCGCACACCGAGCTGGTCCGCGAGTCGGTGCGGCTGTTCCGCCGAGCCGGCTATTGGAAGGTGATGACCCACATGTTCAAGAACGAGAACACCACCCATCAGTGTGGGACGTTGGTGTTCGGGGACGATCCGCGCACGTCCGTGTTGGACCCGTGGTGTCGGGCGCACGACCTGGACAATCTGTACGTCGTCGACGCGTCGTTCTTCCCCTCCTCCGCGGCCGTCAACCCCGGTCTGACGGTGATCGCCCAGGCGCTCCGGGTCGCCGATCACCTGTCCGATCGCTACGGCTGGGCCCAGTCACCGCCACCTTCGCCCTCTCCCGGAGTCGCCCGATGAAGTCCCACTCGTTCAGCCACGTCGCCCTCACCGTCGCCGACTTCAATCGATCCGTGCGCTTCTACCGGGACGTCTTCGGGGCCACCCTGGTCGGAGTGACCACCGAGCACCCGACGGATCGGCTGCAGGACTTCTTCGGCGTCGAGTCCGACGACCCGTCACTGAAGATCGGCTGGCTGCGCTTCCCCGGCGGCGCGGTGGCCGAGATCTTCGAGTTCACCCCAGGACTGCCCGCCGAGGAGGTGGTCTGGAACCGCCAGGGCATCACGCACTACTCCCTCAACGTGCGCGGCACCGAGAGGTGGCACGACCACTGCGTCAAGAAGGGGGTCGAGATCGTCGCCCCGCCCCTGCAGTCACCCAAGGGGCACACCTTCTTCTTCGTCAAGGACCCCGACGGCAACCTGATCGAGCTGATCGACAACAAGCACATGCGGCCGATCCTGAAGTGGCTCGGCCCCTTCGGCGGCTGGGTCTTCCGGCACACGATGTACAAGAGGTACTACCAGCCGTCCGCCGAGGGCTGAGCCGGCCCGGCACTCATCTCTCGCTGGTCTGTGGGTGCTCGCACCCAACTGGTGCGCGGCTATCAGGGCTGGGCGCCAGGTAGACCAGGCACTCAGCGCCCACAGGGGCGCAGGAGACGCATGAAGACGGCGGCAGCGCCGGGCTAGCGCGCCCAGGGGTCGACGAGATCCAGTCCGAGCCCGGAGAAGTCGGCGAGGTTCCTCGTCGCGAGCGTGGCTGCGGACTCGCGGACGATCGAGGCGATCAAAGCGTCCATGGCCGCGATGGGCCGACCCATCGCACGACGCGCTGCGGTGATGTCCGCGAAGTGCTCGGCGCAGCGGTCGGTGAGCGGCAACACCACTCCCAGTTGGCCGAATGCCGTCGTTGCGGCCGTCTGCAGCCGTCGCTTGGTCTGTCCGTTCGGAAGCACCGCGAGACCGGCCAAGACCTCGGCGCGATTGATCACCGTGGTCACCGGCCGGGTCCGGAGCCGACGGAGGAAGGCGCGGACGCGCTCGTCGGCGGACAGACCACGCATCGCCTCGGAGACGACGTTGGTGTCCAGGACGATCACTCGGCGACGGCCCGTTCGTCAACCAGTGCGGTGAGATCAGGCGCGTCGTAGGCCTCGCGAGCCGCTGGCTCCAGCTCAACCCCTCCAACCTCATCGGCCACAGCCATCAACTGCTCGATCCAGGTGAGATCGGCGCGCACCGGCTCCGCCAGGGCGGTGGTCAGGATGTCCCTGGCTTCGGCCTCCATCGACTGCCCGTGTGCCGCAGCCCGCATCCGCAACCGTTGCTTGGCGTCGTCGGGCAGTTTCCGGATCGTGATGGCGGCCATGCAGCAATGATATCAATGCGTCAGCTGCAGGTGCTGTCTGCTCCACAGGAGGGCGGCGCAGGTTCGCCGTTTGGGCCCAAACCGCATGCGACACGCCGATGGAGTTGCCGTTTGGGCCCAAACCGCAACGATCACCGGCCAGACGCTCCCCCGATCACAGCGCCACCACGGAGCCCTGCCATCGACGCCGGAGCCAGCGGTCGTGGGTGGCCACGACGACGGTTCCGGGGCTGCGCTGCAGTGCCGTCTCCAGCTCGTCAGCCAGTGACAGGCTGAGGTGGTTGGTCGGCTCGTCGAGGAGCAAGAGGTCCGGGGTGGCGGCGATCGCCAGCGCGAGGGAGAGCCGCCGCCGCTGGCCTACCGAAAGCAGGGCCACCGGCTTGCGCAGGTCGGCAGGTGGCAGCAGCCCAAGACCGCGCAACGGCCGCTGGTCCGCGAGCTGCTCCCCCACCGCGACGCGATAGGTCGCCTCGGCGGAGCGACGCGGATCGACGAACCGCGGATCCTGCTCGAGCTCCGCGACCCGCCGAGCCGTGACCTGGACGGTGCCCCGCCAGCCAGCGAGGCGACCCGACAACACCCCGAGCAGAGTGGACTTGCCCGACCCGTTCGGCCCGGCAACCAAGACGTGCTCCCCCGCGTGGACGTCGAGCCGGGCCAGCTCGATCCTGTCCGGCACCACCAGATCGCGGACCACGATCACCCGCCCGTCGCCACCACCGGACTCGGGCAGCGGAGCCGCGAAGACCAGCCGCGCGGGCGGCTTCCGGACCTGACCGCGCTCGGCTTCTTCGAGGCGCCGTTGCGCATCCTTCTTCCGCCGGGCCAGGGTGCGGTCGACCCGCGTGCCTTTGAAGCCGTAGATGAAGCGATCGTTGTCGCGCGGCCGGCGATCGTGCGCGATCGCGCCGGTGCCGATCCGGGACGTGGCGCGCAAGTCGGCGATCTGATCTTGCTGTTGGGCGTAGGTCTCCTCCCACCGACGACGGGCCGCCTGCCGATGATCGACGTACTCCGACCAGCCGCCGCCATACCGCCGGCCGCCGAATCCGTCCGTGCCGAGCTCGGCGGGGTCGAGATCGACCAGGTCGGTGCAGACATCGTCAAGCAGCACCCGGTCGTGGCTCGCCAACAGGACTACGCCGGGGAGGCTCACCACGAACTCGCCGAGGACCGTGATCGCGTCGTCGTCGAGGTGGTTGGTCGGCTCGTCGAGGAGCAGCGCTGACGGGCGCGTCGTCATCAACGAAGCCAGCGCTAGCCGGGTGCGCTGGCCGCCCGACAGCGTGCCGATCCGGCGTTGCGGGTCGAGCAGACCGAGCCCGAGACGCTCGGCGGCAGCAGCAGCGCGGCGGTCGGCATCCCAGGCGTCGTGCGCGACCGCCCAGTCCAGGGCGCACGCGTACGCCGCCCCAGCGTCGGGGCGGTCGAGCTCGGACGCCAACTTCTCGACGGCTGCCACCGCCTCATGGAGCGGGGCGAGGGCCATCGCCAGCACCTCGGCCACCGTGTCGCTCTCACCGAACGGTGGCTCCTGGCCGAGCATGGCGAGGTCGTCGGGCCGGTCGACCTGCCCGGTGGCCCGAGCGAGCCTCGGCAGGTCGCCGGCGATTGCTCGAAGCAGCGTGGACTTGCCGACGCCGTTCTCGCCGACCAAGCCGATCCGACGGCCGGGTTGGCCGACCAGGTCGATCCCGGTGAGCACCTCCCGGTCGCGGAAGGCGACCGAAAGATCTCGGACGACGACGGGACGGAGTGTTGCTGCGGCGGGATTGGACATGCACCGACCTCGAAGAAGGCAGAGCGAGGACTCAGCGGGCGAAATGCCGCGGGCGTGAGCCGGGTCAGCGTGCGATCCACATGATGCGGCCAGCCTAGACATCCGCAGCATTGGGCGCGACCGAGTTTCACGGCCCGGCGCAACGACCGGTCAGGGCTCGGGGATGATCGCCTCGACCTGGAAGCGGGCCCGGTCGGCGCGATAGACGTCGCGGGCGAACTCGACGCATCGGCCGGACTCGTCCCGACTGCATCGGGTCAGCAGGATGCCGGCGGAGGCAGAGCGGACGTTGAGGCGCGCGCAGCTGGCGTCGTCGATCACGATCGACTCGATGGTCGCGGTGGCGCTCACCGGCACGACGTCGTACTTCGCGCGAAGCAGCTCCCACAACGAGCCGTGCAGCTCCTCGTCGAGCATCCCGGGGGTGAGCTCGGCGGGGAAGTACGTCGTCTCGATCGCGATCGGCTCGTCGTCGGCATAGCGCAACCGTTGCAGCGCGTGCACGGCGTCGTCCGGCCCCATCTCGAACGCCTCCTGGGCCGACACCGTCGGTGCACGACGCTCGGCCCAGAGCACCTCGGCCCCGGGCTCGCGACCCATCCGGACGATCTCGTCGGTGAAGCTTCCCGATCCGGAACGGCACCCGCGGCTCCGCGACGAAGGTGCCCCGCGGCGGCCGACGGTAGACGTACCCCTCGTTCTCCAGCAGCGAGAGCGCATGTCGCGCAGTCATCCTGCTCACGGAGTACTGCTCACCCAACTCGCGCTCCGACGGGAGCAGCGTGTGCGGCGCCAGGCCCTGACCGAGGATCCGGTCACGCAAGTCCCCTGCGATGCGGACATAGGCCCGCGGGACCGCCACCGGACGGTCGGAGGCCGAGCCGCGGCTCCGACGAGAACTGGTCGACACCCTTGACACCCTAGTTCACTCCGCTATACAAAGCGGTCTAGTGCATATGGTCTATACCAAGGGAGACGACATGTCAGACCACTCCGCGCAAGACGCGCAAGAGCTGGCCCGGTTCGGCTACAAGCAGGAGATGGATCGCCGCACCGGCAAGTTCGCCTCGTTCGCGGTGGCCTTCGCCTTCGTGTCCATCGCGACCGGCATCTTCACCACCTTCGGCTCGGTGCTCAACACCTCCGGACCGATGGGCATCTGGACCTGGCCGATCGCGACTATCGGGCAGCTGGCGGTGGCCTTCCTGCTCGGCGGCCTCGCCGCGAGGATCCCGGTGACGGGCTACCACTACCAATGGTGCTCGCGCCTGGCCAACCCGGTGCTGGGCTGGATCTTGGGCTGGATCTCGTTCACGTTCTTGGCGATCGTGGTGGTCGCGGTCGACTACACCGTCGCGTCCACCGTCTTCCCCGTGCTCTTCAACTTCGAGGGCACCGCCAACAACTGCTGGGTGGTGACCGGGTTGATCATCTTGGCCCAGGCCGTCCTCATCGCCGTCTCCACGAAGGCCACCGAGCGGGTCAACAACACCGCGGTCAGCTTGGAGCTGATCGGCATGGTCGTGCTGACCGTGCTGCTCTTCATCGTCGCGGCCGCCCGCGGCATGACCGACTTCTCGAACCTGACCAGCAAGGGCGTCGTGCCCGCCGAGGGCTACTGGAGCTTCGGTGAGCTGACCTCGGCCGGGCCGTGGATGCTCGGCTTCCTGCTCGGCGCCTTCACCATCGTCGGCTTCGAGTCGGCCGCCAACCTGGCCGAGGAGACGAACGACCCCGAGACCGTCGTACCCCGTGCCATGTGGCAGGCCGTCGCCGCCTCCGGCGGCCTCGGCTTCCTCTTCATCGTCGCGGTCACCCTGGCCATCAAGGACCCGGTCGCGCTGGCCCAGTCGGGCACACCGATCGCCGACGTCATCCAAGACACCCTCGGCGGTTTCATCAGCACCTTGTTGCTGGTGCTGGTCAGCATCGCGATCTTCGCCTGTGGCCTGGTGATCATGCTGACCGGCGTCCGGCTCACCTGGGCGATGTCGCGCGACGAGCGGTTCCCCGGCTGGCAGGTGCTGCACCGGATCCACCCGACCTATCGCACGCCGCTGGCGGCCACCGTCTTCTTCATGGTGCTCGCCGAGGCCGTGCTGGCGATCTTCTCCCAGGACACCGACGTGCTGTTCACCCTCTTCGGTGCCGCCACGCTGCTGCCCGCGATCATGTACGCCAGCACGGTCACGCTCTACATCGTCAAGCGGAACAAGCTCCCCCACAGCGACAAGTTCGACCTCGGCGCCTGGGAGATGCCGCTGATCGTGGTGGCGGTGATCTGGCTGGTCTTCGAGCTGCTGCTGTTCCGCGACGCCAGCTTCGCCGACGCCTGGAAGTATGTCCTCGTGATGATGGCGATCGGCGCGGTCTACCTCGCCTACCTGCTGGTCTCGAAGGGAGTGCACGGACTCTCCATGCCAGACATGCACTCCATCGACGCAGAGCTGGACAACGAGTAGTCCATGAGCGCGATCCTGGCCATCGACCAAGGCACCTCGGGGACCAAGGCGATCGTCGTCGGTGAGGACGGCGCTGTCCTCGCCATCGCGGAGGAGCCGGTCCGACCGGACTACCTCGCCGGCGACGGGGTCGAGGTGGATCCGGAAGCGCTCTGGCGGTCGGTGTTGGACAGCGGGCATCGGGCCGTCGCCGAGGCAGGCGTCCCGTTGGCGGCGGTGGCGCTGGCCAACCAGGGCGAGACGGTGCTCGCCTGGGATCGAGCGACCGGTCGGCCGCTGACCCGCGCGGTGGTGTGGCAAGACGGTCGGTCGCGCAGCGTCACCGGCCGGCTGGCCGCGGACGCGGAGACGGTGGCCGCCCGGACCGGGCTGGTGCTCGATCCCTACTTCTCTGCGCCGAAGATGCGCTGGATCAGGGAGAACTGGACCAGCTCCGGCGTGGTGACGACCACGGACACCTGGCTCGTGCACCGGCTGTGCGGGGCATTCGTCACCGACGTCTCCACGGCCAGCCGCTCCCTGGCGTTGGCCATCGACGAGGTCGCCTGGGACGCCGGGCTGCTCGACCTGTTCGGGCTCGGTGGAGAGGAACTGCCGACCATCGTCGCCTGTGACGACGTGGTCGGCACTACCTCGGTCTTCGGGGCCGAGGTGCCGGTGTGCGGTCTGGTCGTCGACCAGCAGGCCGCCCTGCTGGCGCAGTCCTGTCTCGAGGCGGGCACGGCCAAGTGCACCTTCGGGACGGGTGCCTTCTTGCTGGCCAACGTCGGTGATCACGCAGTCCGGTCGAGCACCGGGCTGACCACCTCGGTCGCCTGGCGGCTGTGCGGCGAGACGACGTACTGCATCGACGGGCAGGTCTACACCGCCGCCTCGGCCGTGCGCTGGCTGGTGGATCTCGGCCTCCTCTCCGACGCCAGGGAGCTCGACGCGGTCGCGGCGGCAGAGTCCGGCGGTGTGCTCGCGGTGCCCACGCTGGCCGGCGCGGCGGCTCCGTGGTGGCGGTCGGACGCGACCGCCTCCTGGCACGGGATGACGCTGGCCACCGGACGCGGCGAGCTGGTCCGGGCAGTGCTGGAGGGCATCGCCACCCAGGTCGCCGTGCTCGCGCGCTCGGTGGCGACCGACCTGGGCAGCCCGACCTCGGTGCTGCGGGTGGACGGCGGGCTCACCCAGTCGGCTGCCCTGATGCAGGCCCAGGCCGACATCGCCCAGACGCCTGTCGAGCTCTATCCCGGTGCCCATGCCACGGCGCTCGGCGCCGCCGCGGCTGCTCGACTGGCGATCGATCCCGATCTCTCTGTCGCGGACGCGGTGGGCGACTGGGAGCCCGAGCGCCTCTACCAGCCGCAGTGGTCGGCCGATCGTGCGGCGACCCATCTCGACCGGTGGATCCGAACTCTCGAGTCCGGTCTCTCCGCCGACGAAGACTCTCCCTCGGGCGTCGCATGACGACCTACGACGTCGCGGTCGTCGGCGCGGGAATCGTGGGCGCGGCCATCGCGCGAGAGCTCGCCGGAGCCGACCTCTCGGTGGCCCTGGTCGAGGCGCGGGTGGACGTCGGTGACGGCACCAGCAAGGCCAACACCGCCATCTTGCACACCGGCTTCGACGCCAAACCGGGCACGCTCGAGTCGCGGCTGGTCGCCCGTGGCTACGAGTTGCTCGGCGCCTATGCCGAGCAGACCGGGATCCCCGTCGAGCGGACCGGCGCCCTCCTGGTCGCCTGGACCGAGGAGGAGCTCGCCGCACTCCCCGCGCTGAAGGAGAAGGCCGAGGCCAACGGCTACCACGCCTGCGAGCTGGTCGACGCCGATGCCGTCTATGCGACCGTTCCTGCCCTCGGCCCGGGCGCCCTCGGCGGCCTGACCGTGCCCGGCGAGTCGATCATCTGCACCTGGACCACCAACCTCGCCCTGGCCACCGACGCCCATCGACGTGGTGCCGCCGTGCTCACCCGACACCCGGTCAGTGGTGTCGAGGTGGGCGACGGTGTGACGCACTTAGAGACCCCGAGCGGCCGGGTGTCGGCCCGCTGGCTCGTCAATGCGGCTGGTCTCGGCGCGGACCACCTCGACGCGTTGTTGGGCTTCGACCGGTTCACGGTCACCCCCCGCCGCGGAGAGCTGCTCGTCTTCGACAAGCTCAGCCGCCCGATGGCACCAGTGGTGGTGCTCCCGGTGCCCTCCTCGAAGGGCAAGGGGGTGCTGATCAGCCCCACCATCTACGGCAACGTCATGCTCGGCCCCACCGCGGAGGATCTGACCGACCGAGGTGCGACGGGCACCAGTGAGGCCGGCTTCGACTTCCTGCTCGGCAAGGGCGGCACCCTGATGCCCGACCTGCTGGACGAAGAGGTCACGGCTGCCTACAGCGGTCTGCGCGCGGCTATCGACCATCCTGACTACCTGATCGAGCTGGACGCCGATCTGCGCTACCTGTTGGTCGGCGGCATTCGGTCGACCGGCCTGACCGCCGGGATGGCGATCGCCGAGCATGTCGTCGGGATGCTCACCGACGCTGGCCTGGACTGCACCCAGCGCGCGGAGCTGCCGGCCCCGCCGCAGATGCCCAACCTCGGCGAGGCGACGCTCCGGCCCTACCAGGACGACGCGCGGATCGCCAACGATCCGGCCTACGGCACGGTCGTGTGCTTCTGCGAGCGGGTCACTGCCGGGGAGATCCGGGACGCGCTCGCCTCCGACCTGCCCCCCGCCGACCTGGACGGACTGCGCCGCCGGACACGCGCGATGAACGGGCGCTGCCAGGGCTTCTACTGCGGTGCCGTGGTGAGTGAGTGTCTGGCCGAGGGATCGGTGCCGCCGGAGGTGATCGCCCATGGCTGAGAGCGACCTGCGGCGGGTTCGGGTGCTGGTGATCGGGGGCGGGCCGTCAGGGCTCGCAGCGGCGACCGCGCTGGCCGACTCCGGCCAGGTCGTCGTGGTCGAGCGCGAGCAGTGGGCCGGCGGGATCCCTCGACACAGCGACCACACCGGCTACGGCCTGCGCGACCTGCGCCGGGTGATGCGCGGACCGGCGTACGCCGAAACGTGGCGCTCCCGTGCGCTGGACGCCGGGGTCGAGCTGCTCGAGTCCACGATGGCGACCGAGTGGGCCGGCGACCGGACCGTCCGGCTCACCTCGCCGCGTGGGCGGACGACGATCACCGCCGACGCGGTCGTGCTCGCCACCGGTGCCCGAGAGCGGCCACGGACCGCCCGCCGCATCCCCGGGGACCGGCCACCCGGCGTCCTCACCACGGGGCAACTGCAGAACCTGGTGCACCTCCAGCACGCTTCGGTAGGCAACCGGGCCGTCGTGGTCGGCGCGGAGCTGGTCAGCTGGTCGGCCGCGCTGACGCTTCGCGAGGCAGGCTGCCGGACGGTCGCGATGACCACCGTGCACGAGAAGAGCGAGTCCTACTCCGCCTTCCGTCTCGCCGGCCGCGCCGCGCTGCGAGCGCCGGTGCTCACCCGCACCGAGGTAGTGCGCATCGACGGTCGCGAGCGAGTGGAGTCGGTGCTCGTCCGCGATCTCGACACGGGTGCCGAGCGCGCGCTCGCCTGCGACACCGTGGTGATGACGGGCGACTGGATCCCGGACCACGAGCTCGCCCGCTCGGGTGGCCTCGACTTAGACGCCGGCACCCTGGGCCCGAGCGTCGACGCCGCGCTGCGCACCAGCGCGCCCGGGGTCTTCGCGGTCGGCAACCTGCTCCACCCGGTGGACACCGCCGACGTCGCAGCACTCGACGGCCTGCACGTCGCACCGGCCGTGCTGGAGTGGTTCGCGACCGGCTCTACCCGCTCCGGTGTCCCCCTCACCGCGGCCGCCCCGCTGCGCTGGATCGCACCCCAACAGGTGGATCCGCGCGGCGCCGGCCCAGCCCGAGACCGGCTGCTCACCTGGTGCGATGCCTTCGTGTCGCTGCCCGTCGTCGAGATCCACCAAGGCGGCGCCCTGGTGACCCGCCGTCGGCTCCCCTGGCCGGCCGCGCCGGGCCGCGTCTTCCGGATACCCGCCAATGTGCTGGACGGCGTCGACCCGGCCGGTCCACCAGTCGAGGTCTCCCTCGCCGGTCGATCATCACCTGACGCCGGCCTCCTGGTGCGTACGGCGCGGCAGGTGGGCCGTACGCACCAGTAGACCGGCCCGGCCAACTCAGGTGAGCTTGCCGTCCAGGACGGTCGGGCGTCCGTGCAGGAACGTCGCGAGGACCCGCCCGGGCAGCTCCATGCCGGCGTACGGCGTGTTGCGCGACAGCGAGGCCAGCGAGCCGGAGTCGACGACACTGCGCGCCGAGGGGTCGTAGAGCACCACGTTGGCGGGCTCACCCACCTCGAGCGGCCGACCGTGGTCGCTGAGCCGACCGATCCGCGCCGGGGCATAGGACATCCGCTCGGCGACGCCGGCCCAGTCCAGCAGGCCGGGGTCGACCAGGGTCTCCTGGACGACGGAGAGCGCGGTCTCCAGCCCGAGCATCCCGAACGCGGCCGCCGCCCACTCGCAGTCCTTGTCCTCGAGCGGATGCGGCGCATGGTCGGTGGCGACGATGTCGATGGTGCCGTCCGCCAACGCCGCGCGGAGGACCTCCACGTCGGCGCCGGAGCGCAGCGGCGGGTTGACCTTGTAGATCGGGTCGTAGGTGGTCGCCAGCTCGTCGGTCAGCAGCAGGTGGTGCGGGGTCACCTCGGCGGTGACCTGCCATCCGTTGGCCTTGGCCTGCCGGACGATCTCCACCGACCCGGCCGTCGAGACGTGGCAGACGTGCAGGCGAGAGCCGACGTGGGCGGCGAGCAGGCAGTCGCGCGCGATGACCGCCTCCTCCGCCACCGCCGGCCAGCCGGCCAGGCCGAGCTTGCCGGAGAGCTCGCCCTCGTTCATCTGGGCGTTCTCGGTCAGCCGCGGCTCCTGGGCGTGCTGGGCGATGACGCCGTCGAACGCCTTGACGTACTCCAACGCGCGGCGCATCAGCAGCGGGTCGCTGACGCACTGGCCGTCGTCGGAGAACACCCGGACCCGGGCGGCGGAGTCGGCCATCGCGCCCAGCTCGGCCAACCGCTCCCCGGCGAGCCCGATGGTGACCGCGCCGACCGGGAACACGTCACAGTGCCCGGCCTCCCGACCGAGCCGCCAGACCTGCTCCACCACACCCGCCGTGTCGGCGACGGGGTCGGTGTTGGCCATCGCGTGGACCGCGGTGAACCCCCCGAGCGCGGCTGCCTGGGTGCCTGACTCGACAGTCTCGGCGTCCTCTCGACCGGGCTCGCGCAGGTGGGTGTGCAGGTCGACCAGTCCGGGCAGCGCGATCAGACCGCTCGCGTCGACCACCTCCGCGCCTTCCGCACTCAATCCCGCGCCGATCTCGGCGATGACGCCGTCGCGCAGCAGCAGGTCGGTCGGCTCGCCGCCGAGGATCGAAGCACCGCGGATCAGATAGATCGTGCTCATGCCTCGGCTCCTTCAGCCTCGTCGGTGCTGTCGGAGCCGCTCAGCAGCAGGTAGAGCACTGCCATCCGGACGGCCACGCCGTTGGTGACCTGCTCGACGATGACCGATCGCTCCGAGTCGGCCACGTCCGCGGTGATCTCCATGCCGCGCACCATCGGGCCCGGGTGCATCACGATAGTGTGGTCTTGGAGAGTGGCCATCCGACGACCGTCGAGGCCGTAGCGGCGGGAGTACTCCCTCGCGCTCGGGAAGAACGCGGCGTGCATCCGCTCCCGCTGCACCCGCAGCATCATCACCACGTCTGCCTTCGAGATCACCGCATCGAGGTCGAACGACGTCTCGACCGGCCAGCTGTCGACCCCGACCGGGAGGAGCGTCGGCGGGCCGACCAGGGTGACCTCTGCGCCGAGCGTGTTGAGCAGCAGCGCGTTGGAGCGGGCGACCCGCGAGTGCAACACGTCTCCGACGATGGCCACCCGGCGGCCGTCCAGCGAGCCGAGGTGCCGGGTCATCGTGAACGCGTCGAGGAGAGCCTGGGTGGGGTGCTCGTGGGTCCCGTCCCCGGCGTTGAGCACGGCAGAGTTGACCCAGCCCGAGTTGGCCAGCCGGTGCGGGGCGCCCGAGGCGCCGTGTCGGATCACGACGGCGTCGCAGCCCATCGCCTCCAAGGTGAGCGCGGTGTCCTTGAGCGACTCGCCCTTGGACAGCGAGGAGCCCTTGGCCGCGAAGTTGATCACGTCTGCCGAGAGTCGCTTGGCCGCCGCCTCGAAGGAGATCCGGGTCCGCGTCGAGTCCTCGAAGAACAGGTTGACCACGGTCCGGCCACGCAGCGCCGGCAACTTCTTGATCGGTCGGTCGGCGAGCGAGCGCAGCTCGGCTGCCGTGGAGAGGACCAACTCGGCCTCGTCGCGGTTCAGATCACCGGCGGAGAGAAGGTGGCGCTTCACGACTGGTCACCTCCCGGGGTGCCCTCGATGGTGACGGCGTCCGCCTCGTCGACGCCAGCGAGGGTGACCTGCACCCGCTCGACCAGCGAGGTGGGCAGGTTCTTCCCGACGAAGTCCGCCCGGATCGGGAGCTCGCGGTGGCCACGGTCGACCAGCACCGCGAGGCGCACCGCTCGCGGTCTGCCGATGTCACCGAGCGCGTCCAATGCCGCCCGGATCGTGCGACCGGAGAACAGCACGTCGTCGACCAGCACCACGACCTTGTCGTCGATGCCTCCCGAGGGGATCTCGGTCGGCAGCAGGGGCCGGGCCGGCTTGAGCCTCAGGTCGTCGCGATACATCGTGATGTCCACGGAGCCCACCGGGACGTCGTACCCCTCGACGGCGGAGACGCGCTCGGCGATGCGATGCGCGAGCGGGACACCCCTGCTGGGGATCCCGAGCAGGACCAAGTCGTCGGCGCCCTTGTTGCGCTCGAGGATCTCGTGCGCGATGCGGTTGAGTGCTCGGGAGATGTCCCTCGCGTCGAGGACGACTCGGCCCTCGGATGGGGCGGCCTCGGCGGCCGCGGTCTCGGGTGCGGGCATCGGAATGCCGGACCTCCTTCTCCGCCTCGCTGGACGGCTCGTTAAAGGATGTCGATGACGCCCTCTCGGCGTCGAGGCGACGCTATCAGAGGGCGCAGGCCCCAGCCATCATCCGGCTCGTGCTGTGGTGGCCCCGACCCATCTCCCGCGGTCCTGTGGTGGCTTGGGACCCGATACACGAGGCACTTTGCCACCACAAGACCGCGGCAGACGCACGAACACCGCGGCAGACGCCCACCCAGGTGCAGGTATCAGAGGGCGCGCGCCATGGCGGCACAGGCGGTCAGCCACGATCGTCTGGTCGGCTCGGAGAGCTGGCCATAAGGCACTATCGATCCGGAGACCAGGGCCGGGTCGTAGGGCACGCGGTGCACGCCTCGGGTGCGCTGCTCGTAGACCGACGTCAGGTCGCGGGCCAGCGCAGGGTCGACCGTGGGCGAGGGATCGCACAGCACCGTGAGCGTCTTCTGCTTCAGGTCGGCGTAGCCGGCGTCTTGCAGGGCATCGAGCATCCACAGCCCGCTGTAGCCGGTGTCTTCACGGACCGTCGACGTCACCACGAGCAGGTCCGCGGTCTCGGCCGCGGCCAGCCAGTTCTCGGCCCGCATGTTGTTGCCGGTGTCGACCAGGATCACCCGGTAGAACCGCTGCAAGAGCCGGTGGACGGCGGTGAAGTCCTCGGCACGGATCATCCCGGTCACATCGGGTCGTTCGTCGGAGGCGAGCACGTCGAAGTGGGCGTCGCCCTGGGCACGCACGAACGCCCCCAGATCACCGATCCGGGACTGGTAGACGTCACTGAACCGCTCGAGATCCTCCAGCAGCTCGCGCGTGGTGTTGCGGTGGGTGCTCCGCATGCCGCGGATGCCGAGCGTGCCTCGCGTCTCGTTGTTGTCCCACGCGATCACTCCACCGCCACGGACGGTGCCGAAGGTGTAGCCCGCCGCCAACACACCCGTCGTCTTGGCCGCACCACCCTTGGGGTTCACGAAGGCGATGGTCCGCGGACCGTCGAAGTCACGCTGGATCATCCGCCGCGCCTGCAGGTGGGCACGCTCATCGGCGCCCATCCCTGGCCGCACCAGGCCACCGGTCCACCGACGCACCCGTCCCCGCCAGCCCCAGTGGGCCGGGCCGTCCTCTCCGGAGTCGCTGCGGCGGTCCAAGAAGTCGGTCGCCGTCACCACCCGGTGGGCCCCCGGTGCGTGCCGGGCGGCCGGCGGCGGAGTCGCGGGCAGTGGAGCGGCAGGCGATGGGGCCGGAACCTCCTCAGGCGCGGGCTGCATCGCCGTGGGAGGCATCGCCCTCGCAGGTGCGGCCAAGGGCGGACCGATCGGCGAGGCGCCGAAACCCGGCACGGGGTGCGACTCCTCGTGGGCGGCTGGTGGCACGTCCGACATCGGGGCGTACGGCGCCTCGGCGGCCGGTGGCTCGTCCAGGTCGGACCCGATCGGCTGCCGGGGAACCGTGGAGACCTCGCCCTCCTCGGAAGCCTCGGCCTCGTGGGCGTGCCGAGCGCTGTAGCTGTCCAGGTCGTCAGCGATGCCGAGCGGGTCGTCGTACATCTGCGGACCCGCTGCCGGTTGTTCGTATGCCATCTCGGAGCCCTCCCAGGCGCGCGGCGCACCTCCCGATCGGTGCATCCTGGCTCCCCCACCCTAGACGAAAGCAGCCTGCCGCCGCGGTAGCGCGGTTCGCCGAGCCGCCAAGCAGCGTCTTCGCCACCACCACCGAACCCGAGCGCTCCCCTCCTAGGGGGCCGGAGCCTCTACGGCGTCCTCCGCGGCCGCCTCACCCACCACGGCCTCGTCGAGCGCCTCGGGCTCGTCGAGGTCGAGCAGGTCCTTGTCGCGCAGCAGCGCCCCGAGGATGCCGTTGACGAAGCCCGGCGAGTCGTCGGTGGACAGCTCGCGCACCAGCGCGATCGCCTCGGAGACGGCCACCGGGTCGGGCACGTCGTCCTCCC
This sequence comes from Nocardioides sp., assembly GCF_047602075.1. Taxonomy (GTDB): domain Bacteria; phylum Actinomycetota; class Actinomycetes; order Propionibacteriales; family Nocardioidaceae; genus Nocardioides. The sequence goes on along the minus strand of NZ_JASGIF010000001.1, from coordinate 604,003 downwards.
AGAGCAGCTCGTAGCCGCCGATCCGCAGCGCGGTGCGGTCGATGGCCGGCATCCGCTCCAGCACCCAGCCCTCGGAGTAGGCGCGCAGCAACTCGTCGATCCGGCCCTGGTGCGCAGCGACCCCGCGGACCAGGAGGGCGGTGTAGTCGTTGGTCGGTCCCTCGCCCTCGGCGATCCGCTGCTCCAGCGTCGCCACCGGGTCGTCCCCCCGCAGTTCACAGGCGTAGAGCAGGTCGAGGGCGCGCTTGCGTGCCTTGGAGCGCGCCGCCATCAGCTGCTGACGCGACCGAGATAGGAGGAGTCGCGGGTGTCGACCTTGACCTTCTCGCCGGTCGTGATGAACAGGGGGACCGCGATGGTGTGACCGGTCTCCACGGTGGCGGGCTTGGTGCCGCCAGTGGAGCGGTCGCCCTGCAGCCCAGGCTCGGTGTAGGTGATCTCCAGCTCCACCGACGCGGGCAACTCGATGTAGAGCACTCGGCCCTCGTTGGTGGCCACGATGGCTTCCTGGTTCTCCAGCAGGAAGTTGCTGGCATCCCCGACGATGTCGTCGGCGATCTCGAGCTGGTCGTAGGTGCCGGTGTCCATGAAGACGTAGGACGAGCCGTCGTGGTAGAGGTACTGCATCGTCCGCTTGTCGACGTTGGCCACCTCGACCTTGACGTCGGCGTTGAAGGTCCGGTCCACAGTCTTGCCGGACTCGACCGACTTCAGCTTGGTGCGGACAACCGCGCCACCCTTGCCGGGCTTGTGGTGCTGGAACCAGATGACCTGCCAGAGCTGGCCGTCCAGCTTGAGCACCATGCCGTTCTTGAGGTCGTTGGTTGTTGCCATGCGCGCGTGTCAGCCTTACGTCGTCGAAGAATGGGTCCGTCGAGGGGATCGTCCGCCGACGGAAGTCGTACGCCGCCCCGCGGTCGGCCGATTCTATCGCCCACGCCCTCCGGATCCCAGTTCCCACCCGCGTCCGGCCGGTGGTCAGCCGAGCGACCAGATCACCTCGACCCGGACGGAGAGGTCACTCTCACCGGCCCGGATCGGCACCTTCATGCCGGCGGAATCGGCGGCCGTGCGATAGGAGAGATCGCGAGACACGGGCGCGGACACCGATAGTTCGCGGATCTTCTGCACCGTGCCCAGCTCCTGGCCGGCCGCACCGGCGTACTGCTCTGCCTTCGTCTTCGCCTGGTCGATCGCCGCGTCTCGCGCCTCGGCGAGGGCCTTCTCGGGGTCGGACACCTGGAGGCGGATGCCTCGCACCCGGACGTCGTTGCCGCCGGCATCGACGGCGGCGGTGATCGCAGCGCCAGCCTTCGACAAAGTGCGCACCTCGACCCGCGCCCGCTGGGTCACCCGATAGCCGGTGAGGGTGGGCGGACTGCTCTCGTGATAGGCGTACTCCGGATCCATCGACAGTCCGGTCGTCTGCACATCACCCTTCTCCACGCCATAGTCCGCGAGCTTGTCGAGCACCCGCTTCATGGTGGCGCTGGAGTCCGCCAAGGCCGAATCGAGATCGGTGCGCTTCACCGTCACCGAGAGGCTGAACGTCAGCATGTCAGGCACCGCACTGACCTCTCCGCGCCCCACCATCCGGACCATCCCCGAGCCGCCTTCGGGGGTCGCGTCAGGCTCAGCCGCATTCGCCGCACCACTTCCGCCTCCGTTGACCGCGCCGATCAGATAGGCGACCGCAAGCGCGAGCGCCACCACGACCGCCAGCAGGAGACTGCTCATCCGCACCGTCACCGGTCGATCCATCGCACTACCCCTCTCAACTCGTCCGAGGGTGGGACGGCCGGCGATGCGACCCGGTTCCCTCCCGTCCTAGAGAGTGGCGAGGAGCTCGAGGGCCTGGCGGTAGCCGTCGATGCCCTGGCCGGCGATGGTGGCGAGCGCGTAGGGCTCCACTACCGATGTGTGCCGGAAGACCTCGGGGCGTTGGCGTGGATCGGAGATGTGCACTTCGACGAGGGGAGCGGTGAGCTGGGCGCAGGCGTCGAAGATCGCCCAGGAGTAGTGCGTCCACGCGGCGGCGTTGAGCACGACCGGCGTCTCGTCGTCGGCGGCCGCGTTGAGCCAGTCGAGCAGCTCACCCTCGTGGTTGGTCTGCCGCACCTCGACGGCCAACCCGAGCTCCCGACCCCAGGAGACACACAGATCGGCCAGCGCGGCGTGGGTGGTGTGGCCGTAGATCTCCGGCTGGCGACGCCCCAGCCGGCCCAGGTTGGGACCGTTGAGGACCAGCACGGGCGTGGCCTCGACCTCGGTCACGAGCCCACCTCCGCGATCGCGTCGAAGGCCGCGATCAGTGCCTCCTCGGGGGGGGCGGTGAGCACCCGTGGACGCGCGACGTCGTCGAGCACCAGGAACCGCGCCGTGGAGCCGCGCGCCTTCTTGTCGATCGCCATGGTCTCTCGCAGTTCGACGAAGGGCACGGCAGAGTACGACGTCGGCAGGCCGACGCGCGCAAACGCCGACCGGTGCCGAGCCACGACCTCCGGCGGCAGGGACCCCACCCGGCCCGCGAGCTCGGCGGCGTAGACACAGCCGATCGCCACTGCCTCGCCGTGCCGGATCGTGTAGTCCTCGGCACGCTCGATGGCATGGGCGAGGGTGTGTCCGTAGTTGAGCACTTCGCGCCCCGGGTGCCCGTCGGTGCCGCCGGTCTCCTTGAGGTCGGCGACGACCACGTCGATCTTCACCGCGATCGCACGCTCGACCAGCTCACGCAGCACGGGTGAGTCGGCATCCAGACTCTCCGGATCGGTCGACTCGACCAGGTCCAGGATCGTCGGATCGGCGATGAAGCCGCACTTGACCACCTCGCCGAGGCCCGCCACCAGCTCCTCGCGCGGCAGGGTGCGCAGCAGAGCCAGGTCGCAGAGCACTCCGGCGGGCTCGTAGAAGGAGCCGACCAGGTTCTTCCCGGCGCCGGTGTTGATGCCGGTCTTCCCACCGACCGCCGCGTCGACCATCGCCAGCAACGTCGTGGGCATATGGATCACCCGCACGCCTCGCAGCCAGGTCGCTGCCACGAAGCCACCGAGGTCGGTGGTCGCCCCTCCGCCGAAGGTGACCACGGCGTCGGAGCGGGTGAAGCCGGCCCGACCCAGCGACTCCCAGCACTCGGCGGCCACCGCGGCCGTCTTCGCCTCTTCGCCGGGCGGCAGGCCGAGCGCGAGCACCTCGTAGTGGTCTCGCAGGACCACCCGGACGCCCTCGGCCAAGTCGTCGAGCTCCAGCGCATGGATCAGCGCGACCCGTTGCACGCCTGGCCCGAGCAGCCCTGGCAGACGGTCGGCCAAGCCGCTGCCGACCACGACGTCGTACGGGGCCGCGCCACGCACCGGCAGCACCGTCGGCTCATTCATCACCGGCTCAGCCATCGTCGGCACCGTTCGGGTCGGCCAATGCGGCGAGGATCTCGTCGGCGACCTCCTGCGGCGTGCGGCCGTCGGTGTCGACCACGACCGTGGCGACGGACTCGTAGATCGGCGTCCGCTCGTCCAGCAGTGCCTTCACCCGGGCTCGGACGTTGCCGAGCAGGAGCGGCCGACCGGTGCCGAGGCCGACTCGCTGGACTGCGTCGGCCAGGCCAACCCGCAAGAACACCACGCTCTGATCGGCCAGCAGCTTCCGGGTGCGGTCGTCCAGCACCGCGCCACCGCCGAGGGAGAGGACGCCGGTGTGCTGCGCCAACGCGGCGGCGACAGCGGTCGCCTCCAGCTCCCGGAAGTGCTCCTCGCCGGAGTCGACGAAGATGTCGGCCACCGACCGACCCTCGCGGGTGACGACGTCGGCGTCGGTGTCGCGCAGGGGCAGACCCCACGCCTCGGCGATCAGGTGACCGACAGTGGTCTTCCCGGCGCCCATCGGCCCGATCAGCACCACGCGCGGTCGGGTAGGCGCCGCGCTCACCGGAACCTCAACGTGTCCAGATAGCTCTCCGCGTTGCGCCGCGTCTCTCGGACCGAGTCGCCTCCGAACTTCTCCAGCACGGCATCGGCGAGCACCAGCGCCACCATCGCCTCGGCGACGATGCCGGACGCGGGAACGGCGCAGACGTCCGAGCGCTGGTGGTGTGCCACCGTCTCTTCACCCGTGCTGACGTCGACGGTCCGCAGGGCGCGAGGCACGGTGGCGATGGGCTTCATCGCGGCGCGCACCCGCAGCACCTCACCGGTGCTCATGCCGCCCTCGGTGCCACCGGCGCGCCCGGAGGTCCGACGCAGACCGTCCTCACCGGGCACGATCTCGTCGTGGGCTTGTGAGCCGGGGGTGGCCGCGAGGTCGAAGCCGTCGCCCACCTCGACGCCCTTGATCGCCTGGATCCCCATCAGCGCCCCGGCCAGCCGGGAGTCGAGCCGTCGGTCCCAGTGCACGTGCGAGCCGAGCCCCGGCGGCAGATCATAGGCCAGCACCTCGACCACACCGCCGAGGGTGTCGCCGTCGGAGTGCGCCTGGTCGATGGCGGCGACCATCGCCGCGCCGGCCTCCTGGTCGAGACAGCGCACCGGGTGGGCGTCCAGGCGCTCCTGGTCCTCCGGCACGGGTACGACGCCCGCGGGCGCCGCCGCCGATCCGATCCGCACCACGTGGGAGACGATGCGTGCCCCGACCGACTGCTCCAGGAACTGCATCGCCACCCGACCGAGCGCGACCCGAGCGGCGGTCTCCCGGGCGGAGGCCCGCTCGAGGATCGGCCGTGCCTCGGGGAAGTCGTACTTCTGCATTCCGACCAGGTCGGCGTGGCCGGGGCGGGGCCGCGTGAGTGGCGCGTTGCGGGCCAGCGCTTCGAGCTCGACCGGGTCGACGGGGTCGGCCGACATCACCTTCTCCCACTTGGGCCACTCGGTGTTGCCGACCTCGATCGCGACCGGGCCCCCCTGGGTCTGCCCGTGCCGGACACCGCCGACCAGCCGCACCTCGTCGGCCTCGAACTTCATCCGCGCGCCTCGGCCGTAGCCGAGCCGTCGGCGCGCCAACGCGTCGGCGATGTCGGTCGAGGTCACCTGGACGTGGGCCGGCAACCCCTCGAGGATCGCGACCAGAGACGGTCCGTGGGACTCTCCCGCGGTGAGCCAGCGCAGCATGGGGCCAAGTCTTTCACGCTCCCGCCGGGCGGCATCACCGGGAGACGAGCGCCGTCCAGATCGGCTGGCCCCACAGCACGCCGACCAGAGCGCCGACGATCATTGCCGGGCCGTAGGGATAGGCGACCTTGAGCAGCTTGCGGTCCCAGCGGGCGATCGCGACCACCAGGCCGGGCAACCCGAAGACCAGGAAGCCGGCGTAGATGCCCACCACCAGGGCGCCGATGCCGAGGTAGCCCAGCATCAGTCCGAGGACCCCGCTCAACCGGACATCCCCGAATCCCATCCCGCGGGGGTAGATGAACCACAGCACGAAGTAGAGGACGAAGCAGACCAGGGCCGAGATCGCCGCACGCATCACCGCGGCGCCGTCGCCGGTGGCCACCGCCGCGATCAGGATGCCGGCGACGACGACGGCGTAGGTCGGCCAGATCAGCCGCACCGGAAGCAGACGGGTCCGCAGGTCGATGACCGACAGCGCGGTCAACAGCGGCACAGCGGGCACCAGCAGGACCAGCGCCCAAGACGCCCCCTGTGACCACCCGACGAGGCCACCGACGGCCGCACCGATCAGCGCAGACTGCCAACCAAGACCCGAGCGGGCGGCAATGTCGGCGTAGAGCTCCTTCGCCGGCTCGTCAGCGTCATCGTGGGCCAACACCTTGATGTCGTCCAGGTTCTCTCGCCCGGGGTCGGGCTCGGGCAGCCGACCGATCAGGAGCGGCACCAGGAGCCCTCCGAGCCCCCCGATCACGGCACAGATCAGCGCCACGAACCCGCTCGCCACCGCTCAGCCCTCCCGGTCAGCCACGCGCTCGCAGCGCGGCCTCGCCAGCATCCCGCATCGCGGCCAGGGGCGCAGCCGATCCGGTGAACAGCTCGAACTGGACCGCGGCCTGGTGGACCAGCAGGTCCAGCCCCGACACCAACGGCAGCCCCGCAGCCGAAGCCCACTCCGCCAGCGCCGTCGGCCACGGGTCGTAGAGCACCTCGAAGACGGCGCCCGGGCGATCCACGGAGGACAGCAGGGGCCGTTGGGCGAGCGCGGGGATCGTCGAGACCAGCAGGTCGGCCCGGACCGCGTCACCTAGCCGACCCACCCGGACGTCGAGCGCCTCGGGGAACCGTCCTGCGGCGGCCACCGTGTCCGCGGCCCGCGCCGGGTCGCGAACCAGGAGCTCCACCGAGCGGCAGCCCAGTTCGGCGACCGCCAGCAAGGCGGAGCCCGCTGTCGCGCCGCCACCCCAGATGACGACCCGTCCGAGGGACCCGGCGAACCGCTCGCGGATCGCAGCGACGGCGCCCGGGATGTCGGTGTTGTCGCCGCGCACCAGGAGACCGTCCGGGCCGGTGCCCGCGGATCGCTCGAACAGCAGTGTGTTCGCCGCCCCGGCCTGCTCGGCGCGCGGTGAGACGCGGTCCACCACCGCCATCGCCTCCCGCTTCAGCGGCATCGTCAGCGACAGACCGCGCCAGGTGCCGTCGAGCCCGGCCAGGAAGTCGCTCAGGCCGCCGGCCGGCACCCGGACGGCGTCGTACTCCCAGCCGGTCAGCCCGAGCGCGGCGTAGCCGGCCCGGTGCAGAACCGGCGACAGCGAGTGCTCGACGGGATCCCCGAGCACCGCACAGCGCATTGCCGCATCGCCAGCCGGGGTCAACATGCGTCGGAGGTCTCGCAGTACTCCTTGAACTCCGCCTTGTACTCCAAGAACTCGTCGTAGGTCTCGGCGAACTTCGTCTCGCCGGTGCGCAGGTTGACCGTGACGTAGTAGTACCAGTCGCCGTCCGCCGGATGGGTGGCCGCCTGGATCGCGGCGTCACCGGGATTCTCGATCGGCCCGGGCGGGAGCCCCTCGTGCAGGTAGGTGTTGTACGGCGAGTCGACCTGCAGATCCTCCTCGGTCAACGCGACCCCGAGCTTGCGGTCCAACGCGAAGTTCACCGTCGCATCGATCTGCAGCCGACCGTTGGTGCCTGCCGTGCCGGGGTTCTCGAGCCGGTTGTAGATCACCCGGGCCACCTTGGGCATGTCGTCACCACGAGCCTCCGACTGCACCAGGCTGGCCACCACCATCAGCTCTGCCGGCGTGTAGCCGAGCCGCTGGGACGCCTCCTCGAGATTCGCCGCCTCGGCGGACTGGTGCCACCGCTTGATCATGGCGCTCAAGATGCCCTTGGCGGTCGGATGCGCGCCCAGGTCGTAGGTCGCGGGGAACAGGTAGCCCTCCGGGTTGCCGTCGGCGAAGTCGGGCAGACCCAGTTGGTCGGCCTTGTCCAGCCAGGTCTCGAACTCCTGTCGAGGGATGCCGGTCTTGTCGACGAGCAGGTCGACGGTGTCAGAGACCCGGAGCCCCTCCGGGATAGTCACCCGATTCTTGATCAGGTTGTCCGGGTTGACCAGGATCGCGAGCGCCGCCTCTCCCGACATCTCCTCCTTCATCTCGTAGCTGCCGACCTGGATCCCCGTCGAGCGTGGATCGGACTCCGCCGCCGCCAAGAACGCGTCGACGGACTTCACCACTCCGGCGGACTTCAGGCCGCGGCCGATGTCGGCGGACGTGTCGCCCTTGTGCACCTCGAACATCACCGAGCCGTGTCCCTTGCCGGCATAGTCCTCTGGGCCGCCGAGCCGGTCCTTGACCAGCGTGACGCCCTTCCAGACGGCGAAGGCGACCACCAGTGCGACCACCAGCAGCCCGATCAGGGCGGGCAGGCAGCCCATCCGCGAGCTCTTCTTCCGTCGGCCGCCGGGCTGGTACTCCGCCGGCTCCTGGTAGCCCTCCGGAGCTTCGGTGTAGACCGGCTGGGTGTGTCGAGGGTCGTAGCTTTCGGGATCCCCGGCCCCCGACCGATACCCGTCCGGTCCGAATCCGTCCGGCTGGTAGTCCGTCATCGTTCAACCTCGACGATCTCTCCTGGCGGCGTACCCGTAGCTCGCTCGGTGTCCAGTGCGTGCTGCAGGATCAGCACGGCGGCGGCCTGGTCGACCACGCTGCGTCGGTCCTGCCCCTTGCGTCCGCGATCACGGAGCATCGCCTCGGCCGAGACGGTGGTCAGTCGCTCGTCGCACAGCCGCACCGGCACCGGAGCGCAGGTCCGGGCCAGCCGCGTGGCGAACTCCCGGGTCTTCCGAGCCGCGGGGCCCTCGCTGCCCGACAGTGAGCGCGGTAGCCCGACGACGACCTCCACCGCCTCCGCGTCGCGGACCAGGGTGCGCAGGCGGCCGAGATCGCCCCGACCGCGCCGCACGGTCTCGACCGGTGTCGCGAGGAAGCCGGACGGGTCGCTTCGCGCGACGCCGATCCGAGCGTCCCCCGGGTCGAGGCCGAGGCGCACTCCAGGTCGCATCGGTCAGCTCCGCCCTGCCATGCGAGCGACCTCGGTCGGGATCAGGGCGACTGCCTCGTCGAGGTGGGTGGCGTCGCTGCCGCCGCCCTGGGCGACGTCGTCCTTGCCACCGCCCTTCCCTCCGATCAGTGGTCCGACGGCGCGGACCAACTCGTTGGCCGAGACGCCGACGGCGCGTCCTTCGTCGTTGACGGCCGCGACCACCGAGACCTTGCCATCGACGCTGCCGAGGAGCACGACCGCACCCGGTCGACCCTGTGGGAGTCGACCCCGGACGTCGAGAGCCAGCGTGCGGACATCACCTCCGCCGGCGCCGTCGACCCGCTCGGCCACCACGGCGACACCCGAGACATCGAGCGCCCCGGTGGCCAGATCCGCGCCGGCGGCAAGCAACTGACCGAGCCGCACCTTCTCGATCTCCTTCTCCGCCGCGCGGAGTCGCTCGACGAGGTCGCTGACCCGCTCGGGCAGCTCCTCGGGGCGGGCCTTGAGCGTCTCGGAGAGCTGGGCGACCAAGAGGTGCTCGCGGGCGAGGAACTGGTAGGCGTCGGTGCCGACCAGCGCCTCGACTCGGCGCACACCCGACCCGATCGAGGACTCCCCCAACAGCTTGATCACACCGAGCTGACCGGAGCGACCGGCGTGGGTGCCGCCACAGAGCTCGCGGGCCCAGTCGCCCACGGAGATCACCCGGACCACGTCGCCGTACTTCTCACCGAACAGGGCCATCGCACCGGACTTCACCGCCTCGGCCTGGCTCATCAGCTCCGCATGCACGACGAGGTCGTCGAGGACGACCTCGTTGACGCGAGCCTCGACGTCGGCCATCACCGAGTGCGGGACGGAGCCGGTCGCGGAGAAGTCGAAGCGGAACCGGCCGGGCGCGTTCTCCGAGCCGGCTTGGGTGGCCGTCTCGCCGAGCGCCTCGCGGAAGGCCTTGTGCACCATATGCGTGGCGGTGTGTGAGCGCGAGATCGCGCGGCGCCGACCGAGGTCGACCAACGCCTGCGCGCCGCCTCCCAGGCCGACCTCACCGGCGACCACGACGGCCCGGTGCACGATCAGGCCGGTGACCGGTGACTGCACATCACGCACCTCGAGGCGAGCTCCGTTGTCGAGCTCGATGATGCCGTGATCCGCCAGCTGACCGCCGCCCTCGGCGTAGAACGGGGTGCGGTCCAAGACCAGCTCGATCTCGTCGCCCTCGTGGGCGGCATCGACCACGCCGCCGTCCGCGACAATGCCGCGCACGGTTCCTTCCGAGACGACCTCTTCGTAGCCGGTGAACTCGACCGGATGGCCGATGGCGTCGGCGATGTCACGGTAGGCCGTCGCGTCGCGGTGGGCGCCCTTCTTGGCCTTCGCGTCGGCCTTCGCCCGCTCACGCTGCTCGGTCATCAGCCGGCGGAAGCCGGCCTCGTCGACGGTCAGCCCCTGCTCGGCGGCCATCTCCAAGGTGAGGTCGATCGGGAAGCCGTAGGTGTCGTGCAGGGCGAACGCCCGGTCCCCGGACAGCTGGGTGCCACCACTGCCCTTCACCTCGGTGGTCGCCAGGTCGAAGATCTGGGTGCCGGCCCGGAGCGTCTGCCGGAAGGCGTCCTCCTCGGCGTAGGCGACCGCGGAGATCCGTGGCCAGTCGCGTTCGACCTCGGGGTAGCCGAGCTTCATCTTGTCCCGGCTGACCGGCATCAGCTCGGGCAGCACCCGGTCCTCGGTCCCGAGCAGCCGCATCGACCGCACCGCCCGTCGGAGCAGGCGGCGCAGCACGTAGCCGCGAGCCTCGTTGCCCGGGGTGACGCCGTCGCCGATCAGCATCAGCGCACTGCGGACGTGGTCGGCGACGACCCGGAAGCGGACGTCGTCGGCCGGTGAGGCGCCGTACCGCCGCCCGGTGAGCTCCTCGGCCCGCTCGATGACGGGGAACATCTCGTCGATCTCGTACATGTTGTCCTTGCCCTGGAGCAGGTAGGCCACCCGCTCCAGGCCGAGACCGGTGTCGATGTTCTTCGACGGCAGCGGACCGGAGATGTCGAAGTCGTCCTTCTTGCGGATCTCCGACAAGGACTCCTGCATGAAGACGAGGTTCCAGATCTCCAAGAAGCGGTCCTCGTCGACGATCGGGCCGCCGTCGGGGCCGTGCTCGGGACCCCGGTCGAAGTAGATCTCGCTGCACGGACCGCCCGGGCCCGGCACCCCCATATGCCAGTAGTTGTCCAGCAGTCCCCGTCGCTGGATCCGCTCCAGCGGCAGGCCGGCCTCGGTGTGCCACAACTCGAGCGCCTCGTCGTCGCCGTCCAGCACCGTGACCCAGATCCGGTCGGGGTCGAAGCCGTAGCCACCGTCCGCCTGGCTCGTGGTCACCAGCTCCCAGGCCAGCCGGATGGCGCCCTGCTTGAAGTAGTCGCCGAAGGAGAAGTTGCCGCACATCTGGAAGAAGGTGCCGTGCCGGGTGGTCTTGCCGACCTCCTCGATGTCTAGCGTGCGCACGCACTTCTGCACACTCGCCGCACGACGGAACGGGGGCCGCTCCTGACCGAGGAAGTAGGGCTTGAACGGCACCATGCCCGCGTTGACGAACAGCAGGGTGGGATCGTCGAGCAGCAGCGATGCCGACGGCACCACCGTGTGGTCGTTGGCCTCGAAGTGGGCCACGAACCGCCGGCGGATCTCCGCGGTGTCCATCAACTGGTGCCTTTCGGTGTCAGTGGGTGGTGCCATTGCCTGGCGACATCACGGGGCACCCTACCGTCCCCGGATCAAGCGCCTAATCCTCTCCCAGCGCTCCTTGACGCCGGCCTCGGCGCCCAGAGACGTCGGTTGGTAGTAGGCCGCGTCCGCGACGACATCGGGCAGATACTGCTGCTCGGCCACCCCGAAGGGCTCGTCGTGGCTGTATTTGTACCTCGCCCCGTGGCCGAGCTTCTCGGCACCGGAGTAGTGCGCGTCGCGCAGATGAGCGGGCACCGATCCGATCTTGCCCGCGCGGACGTCGGCCGAGGCGGCCTCGATCGCCTTGATGACGGCGTTGGACTTCGGTGCCACGGCGAGCGCGATGGTGGCCTGGGCGAGGTTGAGTCGGGCCTCGGGCATGCCGATCAGCTGCACGGCCTGCGCCGCCGCCACGGCCGTGGTGAGTGCGCTGGGATCGGCGAGCCCGATGTCCTCGCTGGCGAGGATGACCAGCCGCCGGGCGATGAACCGCGGGTCCTCCCCCGCCTCGATCATCCGGGCGAGGTAGTGCAGGGCCGCGTCCGCGTCCGAGCCGCGCACCGACTTGATGAACGCACTGATCACGTCGTAGTGCTGGTCGCCCTGTCGGTCGTAGCGCACCGCGGCCTGGTCGGCGGCGGTCTCGGCGGTCGCCAGGTCGATCTCGGCTGCGCCCTGGCTCCGGGCGGCGCCGGCGGCCGCCTCGAGGTAGGTCAGGGCTCGCCGGGCGTCCCCGCCGGCCAGACGGACCAGATGCTCTGCAGCATCCTCGGCGAGGGTCACCTCACCGGCGAGTCCCCGCTCGTCGGTCAAGGCCTGCGCCACCACGGCCCTGACGTCGTCGTCGCTCAGCGACTCCAGCCGCAGCAGCAGACTGCGCGACAACAGCGGTGAGATGACGGAGAAGAACGGGTTCTCGGTCGTGGCGGCGACCAGGGTCACCCAGCGGTTCTCGACCCCGGGCAGCAACGCGTCTTGTTGGGCCTTGGTGAAGCGGTGCACCTCGTCGACGAAGAGCACGGTCTCCCGACCGGTCGCCACCAGCTCCGCCCGGGCTGAGTCGATCGCGGCGCGCACCTCCTTCACGCCGGCCGCGACCGCGGAGACCTCGACGAATCGCCGGTTGGTCTGTCCGCTGACGATGCCGGCGATGGTGGTCTTGCCGGTGCCGGGCGGTCCCCACAACAGCAGCGACATCGACTGGTCACCCTCGACCAGCTGTCGCAGCGGCGAGCCTGGTGCTCGCAGCTGCTCCTGCCCGACCAGCTCGTCCAGCGTGCGTGGTCGCATCCGGACCGCCAACGGTGCCGAGGCATGGGTGTTGGCAGACAGCGAGCCACTGCCGCGGGTGGGTGCCTCCGCAGGCAGGTCGAACAGTCCGTCCACGGTCGTCAACCCTAGATGAGTCCTCCAGAAGGCCCGTGAAGCCGGGCGCTCAGCCCAGCTCGAGGGAGCGGCCGATGATCTCCTTCATGATCTCGCTCGTGCCGCCATAGATCCGCGCGATGCGGGAGTCGACATAGGCACGGGCGATCGGATACTCCAGCATGTAGCCGTAGCCGCCGTGCAGCTGGACGCAGGCGTCGATCACCCGACTCTGCAGCTCGGTCGACCACAGCTTCGCCTTCGCGGCGTCGGTTGCGCTGAGCCGTCCCGCGTTGAGCTCGACCACGCAGCGGTCGACGTACAGCTGGGTGATCTCGACCTCGGTCACCAGCTCCGCCAGGCGGAACCGGGTCGCTTGGAACTCGCCGATCGTCTTGCCGAAGGCCCGCCGCTCGCGGACGTACGCCGTGGTCCAGCGCAGCGCGGCGACGGCGCCGGCCACCGCGCCCACCGCCAGGGAGAGGCGCTCCTGGGGCAGGTTGTTGGTGAGCCCGAAGAAGCCCCGGCCCTCCTCGCCGAGCAGGTTGGCTACCGGCACCCGAGCTCCGGTGAAGGCGAGCTCGGCGGTGTCCTGCGCGTGCATGCCGACCTTCTCCAAGTGCCTCCCGCGCTCGAAGCCAGGGGTGTCCCGCTCGACGACTACGAGGCTCAGACCACGATGCGGGTCGTCACCCGTGCGGACCGCGGTGATCACCAGGTCGGCGTTGATGCCGTTGGTGATGAAGGTCTTCGCTCCGTCGATCACGTAGTGGTCCCCGTCCCGCACGGCACGGGTGCGGATCCCCGCCAGGTCCGAGCCGGCGCCCGGCTCGGTCATCGCGATCGCCACCACGGTCTCGCCCGAGGCGACACCGGGCAGCCAGCGCTGCTTCTGCTCCTCCGTGGTGAGCTCCAGCAGGTAGGGCATGCACACGTCGGCCTGCAGGGTCGGGCCGAGGATGGCCGGCGCGACACCGGCGTACGCCGCCTCCTCGCTCAGCACCGCGTTGTAGCGGAAGTCCCGCACGCCGGCACCGCCGTACTCCTCCGGCACCGCGGCGAAGCCACCGAGCTCGGCCACGGCGGTGAACAACTCCCGTGGCACGATCCCCGCCCGCTCCCACTCCGGATAGAACGGTGTCACCTCGGCAGCAAGGAAACTTCGCACGCTGCTGCGGTAGGCATCGTGGTCGGCATCGAAGATCACCCTGTCCATCGGGGCAGTCTCTCAGTGTGAGTGCCCGTGTGGTCAGCCCAGGTATCGATTCAGCAGCAGCGCGAGCCCGGTCCGATCGCGCTGGTTCAGTTTGCGCAGGAGACTCGACACGTGGTTCTTGACCGTGCCCTCCACCAGCACCAGCTCCCCGGCGATCTCTGCGTTGGTAGCACCGGTCGCCACCAGCATGGCGACCGCGCGCTCGGCAGGAGTGAGCAGGGCCAGCGGTGAGTTCGTGTCCGGATCGGGCTGGTTCGCGCGGCCGTGGCTGACAGCGGCTCGGGCGACCCGCGGGTCGATGACCAGTCCGCCGTCGGCGACCGCCTTGATGGCGACCACCAGCTCCTCGATGGAGGCATCCTTGAGGATGAACCCGGCCGCGCCCGCTTCCAGGGCGCTGCGAACGAGCCGATCCTGGTCGAACGTGGTCAGGATGATCGTCGGCGGCGCGTCCGGCCGCCCAGCAAGCTCCCCGAGCAAGCCCAACCCGTCCATGCCGGGCATCTGGGCGTCGGTCAGCACCACCTCGGGGTTGGTCTTGCCGATCACCGCCAGAGCCTCCTTGCCGTCGGCGGCCTCGCCCACCACCTCCACGTCCTCCGTGGTCTCCAAGAGCAGCCGGAGGCCGCGTCGGATCAGCTCCTGGTCATCGACGACGACCACTCTCACGTCAGCCGTCCCCCTCGGTTGCCATCGGCAGGACCGCGGTGAGCTCGAAGCCGCCCGAGGAGGGTCGGCCGGTGCCGACGGTGCCGCCCAGCAGTGCCGCTCGCTCTCGGAGCGAGCGAAGGCCGAAGCCGTCTCCACGGCGCATCCGGCTCAGATCCTCTTCGGCGAGGCCACAGCCGTCGTCGCTGATCGCCAGCCGCAACTGATGGGGGCTCTGCTGGACGTCGATCTCCACGACGGTGGCCTCCGCATGCCGGAGCACGTTGGTCAGGCCTTCCTGCAGGAAGCGGGTCGCGAAGAGCGAGGCATCGATCGGAAGCAGGTGCTGCTCGCCTCGATGTCGCACGCGGACGTCGAGACCCGTGCCTCGGAAGGAGCCGGCGATAGCCTCGAAGGCGTCCCGTCCTCCCAGCGTGTGAGCCTCGCCCGGCGGATCGAGCGCACGCACCCACTGCCGCATGAGTTCTAGCGCCTCAGCGTTGATCCTCGCGGCCTCCGCCACCTCGGCCCACGCTCGCTCCGGGTCACGGTCACGGAGCCGCTGGGCCAGCTCGAGAGACATCGAGGCCAGGGTCAGGCTGTGTCCCAGACCGTCATGGAGATCACGAGCCGAGCGCGCTCGCTCCTCGGCCAGCACCAGTTCACCCTCGACGAGCAGGGCTCGACGCAACTGGACATTGGCCGCCGCGAGCTCGGCTCGCGCCTCTTCGGTGTCAGATCTCGCCCGATCCGTCGTGCGGACCAAGTGCCCGACGACAGCCGCGAGGATCAGGAGCAGCCCGAGGCCGCCGGCTTGGAAGAGGATGTCGGCGGCTACGCCGTCGTAGAGCACCGCGACCTCGACCGCGATGGCGACCGCGTAGAGGCCGGTGACCGCGGCGGCGAACGTGAACCCCCACTCCACGGCCAGGACGAACACGCCCAGCAAGGCCATCAGCACCACGCCGGCCGCGACGTCTGGCACCAGCGTCAGACCGAGCGCGACCGCGCTGAAGCCCGCCGTCCACCACCCCGTCCGGTGCTGTTGTCGGCGGCGCAGCCAGAGCAGCGTGGCCGCGCCGAGCAACACCAGACAGGTCAGGGCCTCGAGGTGATCGCCGTACCGGATCGTGGGGAGGACACCGAGCAGCAGTGCAGCCGCGATGGCGAACCCGAACGCAGCGTCGAGGCCGCCGACCAGTGGCGAACGCCCCGAGTCCCGCTGCGCACACATCCAGCACAGGCTAGGTCTTGCTGGGGTCGCCCGATCCACCGTCTCGGCTCGTGGCGGACCTGGGCAGCGCCTGTCATGACTCGGGTCATGGGTCGGGGTCCGATCTCATGACCCCAGCAGGACGCGGAGCCACGGCCAGATCCGTAGCGTCCCCGACATGACGACCACTCCGTTGCAGCAACCAGACACCCACGCGGACCGGCAGCCGTCATCGATGGTGACGGCTTCCGACGTGACCAAGACCTACCAGGCCGGCAACCGCAGCCTGGAGATCCTGCACGGGGTCTCGCTGGAGGTGCGCACGAGTGAGATGTGCGCGGTCATGGGGCCCTCCGGCTCCGGCAAGTCCACGCTGCTCTACTGCCTCGCCGGGCTGGAGCAGCCGAGCACCGGCGAGGTCCGCCTGCTCGGCAAGCCGACCCATCAGCTGTCTCGCGCCGCCTCGGCCAAGATGCGCCGCGCGGAGGTCGGCTTCGTGTTCCAGTCCTACAACCTGGTGCCGTCGCTGACGGCCTTCGAGAACGTGGCGCTGCCGATGCGGCTTCGTGGCGAGCGCCCGGACAGGTCGGTGATCGAGAACGCGTTGGCCACGGTCGGGCTGGCTGCCCAGAGCAACGCGCGCCCCGCGGTGATGTCCGGCGGGGAGCAGCAGCGCGTGGCGCTCGCGCGCGTGCTTGCTCAGCAGCCCAGGGTCCTCTTCGCGGACGAACCCACCGGGGCATTGGACACCGCGAGTGGTGAGGTCGTGCTCAGCGAGCTACGACAGATCGCCCATCAGCCCGGCCAGAGCGTGCTCACCGTGACTCACGACCCGCAGGTGGCGGCCCGCTGCGACCGCGTGCTGTTCCTCCGAGACGGCTACCTAGTTCGCGAGTTGGCTGCACCCAGCGCCGAACTCGTCGCGGAGACACTGACCGAGATCACCGAGGTCAACTCGGTGGTGCGGTCATGACGGCCACCCGTCTCGCCCTCGCCGACCTGCGTGACTCGTGGTCGGCGTGGCTCGCGGTCAGCCTGACCTTCATCGCCACCTGCGCCGCCGTCGGCCTCTGCGCGCTCGGCCTGGCCTCGACCCTCGCGGACTCGACGCTGGCCGTCGACTCCGACGGTGGTGATCCGCGGCTGTTGTTCTTGGTCTCCTCCGGCTTCAACCTGGTCATCACGTCCTGCGTTGCGATGGCGGTGATCGGCTCCTCGGTGGGGCTGGTGGTCACCTCGCGCCGGGCGGCGTTCGCTCGGTTGCTCCTGGCCGGCGCCGCTCCCGCACAGGTGGTGCGAGCACTCGCCGTCCAGCTCGTCGTGGTGACTGCGCTCTGCTCCCTGATCGGCAACGCGATCGCGGTCTTGCTGCAGCCGCCGGTGCTCCGCGCCATCGCCGAGGACCGCGGCTACCAGGCGCCGACACCGATCATCTCGCCCGTCGCGCTCCTCGCGACCAGCGTGTGCTGCGTTGTCTTGGCGGTCGCGGGTGGGCTGCGGCAGAGCATCCGGGCCACCAAGATCCCGCCCGTCGAGGGTCTGCGCGCTGCGTCGGGTGCGCCAGAGCGTCGTACGTCGACCTGGCGGCACGCGCTGCGGATCGGCTTCCTCGTTCTCTGTCTGGCGGTGGTGGCGGTCGCCGTGGTCGGCTTCCTCAACCGGGCCGAGGAGATCGGTGAGGACGCACAGAGCACGCTCATGCAGGTCGCCTTCTACTCCCTGCCGGTGGCCGGGCTAGGGCTGGCCGTGGCGGCACCGACTCTCGCCGCGCCGCTCACCCGGCTATGGACCCGGCTGCTGCCGGTCCCCGGTCCGGCCTGGCACCTGACGCGGCACACCGTGGCTGCCCGAGCCGATCGGCTGGTCAAGTCCGTCGTCCCGGTGATGTTCTCCGTCGGGCTGGTCTTCGGCATGATGATGCTGACCGACACCCTGACCCGCACGATGGCCCTCAACGGGTTCACGGACCTCGAGGGCACCTCGATCACCTCCCTGATGTCCCTCATCGGCCTGCCGCTGACAGTCGCGGTCGCCGGCTCGGTCGGGAATCTGGTGATGATGTCGCGACAGCGTGACGCCGAGTTGGCTCTGGGCGGCGTGATCGGTGCGACACCGGCCCAGCAGCACCTGCTGCCGGCGCTGGAAGGCACCGTCGTCGTCGGGACCGCCGCCCTGCTCGGGCTGATCATGGCCACGGTGCCTGCGCTCGTGCTCATGGTCGGCATGCGCCATGCCTTTGCGAGGACCGCGTTCGGCTTCCCGATCGAATCGCTGGTCGTGGTGCTCGCCCTGACCTGGCTCATCACCGTCGCGGCCGCGCTGCTGCCGAGCCTGCCCTCCCTGCGCCGCCCGGCACCCCCAGTGCTCGCCCGCCTGGTGGCCAGCTAGGAGGCGCCGCCTCTCTGAGGCACCCAAAGGACCGACGGGGGAGATCGACTGGTGGCGGCGATATGCCGCCACCAGTCTCATGCCCGAGAGATTCAGAACGCGCGTTCTCAGCCCGTGGGGCTACTTGCCAGCCATCTGGTGGTGGTCGAGGTCGAACCAGGTGTCGGCATACCCCGGGATCGACGGCGGTGCGGTCGGAGTCGCTCCAGCGATCGGACTCCCCGTCTCGTCGACGGCGAGCAGCTCGGCCGTGGGGGGCACGGTCGGATGATGACCGACCTCGCCCGGGAAGTGGCAGGCGACCTTGTGGCGCTCGCCCACCTGGAGTAGGGGCGGCTCCACCCGCGTGCAGATCTCCTGCGCGAGCGAGCAGCGCGTCCGGAAGCGGCAGCCCGAGGGCGGATTGATCGGGCTGGGCACGTCGCCTTCCAGCCGGATCCGCTCCCGCCGCCCGCCGATCGCGGCCTGCCGCACGTCGGGGACGGCGCTCAACAGGGCTTGCGTGTAGGGGTGGTAGGCGTGCTGGTAGATGCTCTCCCGATCCCCGATCTCGACGATCTTGCCGAGGTACATCACCGCGACCTCGGGGCAGAAGTGGCGCACCACCGCGAGGTCGTGGGCGATGAACAAGAAGGCGATGTCGAACTCTCGCTGGAGGTCCTGCAGCAGGTTGATCACCTGTGCCTGGATGGACACATCCAGCGCCGAGACCGGCTCGTCAGCGACCAGGAGCTTCGGGTTGAGGGTCAGTGCACGGGCGATGCCGATGCGTTGTCGCTGCCCACCGGAGAACTCGTTGGGGTAGCGGTTGTAGTGCTCGGGGTTGAGCCCCACCACCTCGAGCAGCTCCTGCACCCGCGACAGGATCTGCTTCTTCGGGACCACGTGGTGCACCGCCAGCGGCGACCCGACGATGGAGCCGACCGTGTGGCGGGGGTTCAACGAGGTGTAGGGGTCCTGGAAGATCATCTGCACGTCGCGACGCAACGGTTTCATCTCCCGGTTGGAGATCTTCGCCAGGTCGTGACCCTCGAACATGATCGAGCCGCCGGTCGGCGTCAGCAGCCGCACGATCGCCTGGCCGGTGGTGGACTTGCCGCAGCCAGACTCGCCCACCAGGCCGAGGGAGCCGGCGCGGGCCACCTCGAAGGAAACCCCGTCGACGGCCTGCACGGAGCCGATCGTGCGGCGAAGCAGGCCCGAGGACTTCACCGGGAAGTGCATCCGGAGCTGGTCGATGGTCAGCACCGGCTCGGCGGTGGGATCGAGCTCGGTGGCGGCGTGGCTCATCTCGACCATGTCGGAGAAGCTCTCCACGGTCTGACCGACCTCGTGCGCGGCGACATCCTCCACTTCGTCGCCGGCATCCGTCGTCGAGTCCACCTCGGTCAGCGCTTCGAGGTCCGGCTGGCTGGGACCGCCGCTGCTCGGATCGCTCACGACGTCGCCTCCTCGATGAGCTCCGGTGCGATCTCGGGCAGCACCTCGGACAGGTAGATGGTCTCGGGGTCGGCCAGATGACAGCGCTTGAGGTGGCCTTCCCCGTTGCGCGCCGCCTCGAGGTCGGGGAGCTGGGTGGCGCACAGGTTGGCCGGCACCTTCTCCACGTGGGCGCAGCGCGGATGGAACGGGCATCCCGGAGGCGGCAGGAGCAGGCTGGGTGGGTTCCCCGGGATCGGAATCAGCCGGGCATCGGTGTCGGAGCTGACGTCCGGCACGCTCGACAGCAGTCCCCAGGTGTAAGGCATCTCCGGATGGGTGAGGATGTCCTTGACCGCGCCGTACTCCACGGCGCGACCGCCGTACATCACCAGCACGTGGTCGGCCATCTCAGCGATCACGCCCAGGTCGTGGGTGATGATGACCACTGCGGAGTTGAACTCTCGTTGCAGATCGTTGAGCAGGTCCAGGATCTGAGCCTGCACGGTGACGTCCAGGGCCGTCGTCGGCTCGTCCGCGATCAGCAGCGACGGGTCGTTGATCAGCCCCATCGCGATCATCGCGCGCTGGCGCATGCCGCCGGAGAACTGGTGCGGGAAGTCGTCGACCCGCTGGTCGGGGTGCGGGATGCCGACCCGGTCGAGCATCTCGATCGCCCGCCTGCGGGCATCCCGCTTGGAGGCCTCGGGGTGGTGGACCAGGTAGGCCTCCGCGAGCTGGGCACCCACCTTGTAGAACGGGTGCAGCGCGGCCAGCGCGTCCTGGAAGATCATCGCCACCTGGTTGCCGCGGAAGCTTGCGCATCCGAGACTCAGGGAGGTCGACGACCTCCACGCCGCCCACGCGGATGGACCCGGTGATCCGGCTGCTCTTCGCGTCGTGCAGCCCCAACACGGCCATGCTGGAGACGGACTTGCCGGAGCCGGACTCGCCGACGATCCCGATCGTCTTGCCCAACTCGACGCTGTAGCTCAAGTCGTTGACCGCCTGAACCAGGCCGTCCGCGGTCGGGAACCGCACGGTGAGGTTCTCCACCACCAGGAACGGCTCGTCGGCCTCGCCGTGCCCGCCGGCGGATGCAGTGCCGGGACCAGAGTTGGTGTCTGTCATTGCAGCCTCACTCGGGGGTCGAGCCAGCTGTAGGCGATATCGACCACGATGTTGGCGAGCACCACGGCGACTGCCAGCACCAACGAGGTGGCCTGCACGACCGGGAGGTCCTTGATGTAGGTCGCCTCGACGCCCCACTTGCCGATCCCCTCCAGGGAGAAGATCTTCTCGGTGAAGACGGTGCCGCCGAGGAGGAACGCGAAGTCGATGCCGAAGATCGTCACGACCGGGACCAGCGCCGCACGCAGCGCATGGCGCATGGTCACGGTCCGGGGCGGTAGGCCCTTGGCCTTGGCCGTGCGCACGTAGTCCTCGCTCAGTGCCTCGATCATCGAGCCACGGGCAAACCGTGTGTAGGAC
The DNA here is from genome assembly GCF_047602075.1 of Nocardioides sp. Taxonomy (GTDB): domain Bacteria; phylum Actinomycetota; class Actinomycetes; order Propionibacteriales; family Nocardioidaceae; genus Nocardioides. The sequence continues at coordinate 583,110 of NZ_JASGIF010000001.1, read as the reverse complement.
GTGGAGCCGTAGATGCCCAGCACCAGCCAGACCAGGAGCAGGCCGGTGAACCACTTGAAGGGGTTGTCGAAGAAGGGGTGATAGGCCACTCTCGGGAAGACGTTGGTGCTGATCGTCAGCAACAGCATCGACAAGAGAGCGACCAGATAGTAGGGCACCGAACTGAACACCAGGGTCGATGCCACCAGCGATCTGTCCACCCAGGTCCCGCGTCTTCGTGCCGACCAGACGCCGACGGCAACGCCGACCAGGAGATAGAGCGCGGCCGCGCCCACAGCGAGGCTCAGGGTGACCGGGAACCGGTCCTTGAGCTGCTCGGTGACCTGGGTGCGGTCACGATAGGACAGTCCCAGGCACGGGGCGTCGCAGTCGTAGGGTCGAGCGCCGATCATGATCTCCCGGCCGGTGAAGATGCCCTTGGCCCATTTGGCGTACTCGACGTAGATCGGGTTGTCGTAGCCCAGTCGCTCTTCGTACTGCGCCAGCTTCTCCGGGGAGCAGCGGTTGTTGGTGTCTCGGCGACACAACTCGAGGGCGGGACTCTTGGGGCCGTACCAGAAGAGTGCATACACCGCGATCGAGACCAGCACGACGATGAGGAACCCGGACAGGATCCTCCTGATCAAATACGCGAGCACGAACTCTCCTTCCGCCGATCCCGCACGCCGGGTCGGGTGGGACGCAGTGTCCCACCCGACCCGCGCGCGGTGTGGTTGCGGCCTACCGCATCAGGTGAACTGACTTGTCGGTCACTTCACGAAGATGTTGCGGTAGTTGGGGGCACCACCGACGGAGGTGTCGTTGGCGAAGCCACCGATGTTGGAACCGAAGCCGAAGATCACCTGGTAGTAGCCCCGGTTGATCACCGGCTGGTAGTCCGTCATGACCTCCTGCTCCAGATCGCCCCAGGCGTCGGCCTGCTCGTCGAGCGGCAGCGTCTTGATCTCGTCCATCCGCTTGTCGACACTCGGCTCGTCGAAGCCGCCGGTGTTGTAAGCACTGCCCTTGCCGAACAGCACTGGCAGGAACGTCGCGGCCGACGGCCAGTCCTGGCACCAGGCCACGCCCTGGATGTTGATCTTCTTGTGCAGCGGGTTGTCCGGGTCGGTCCAGACGTCGTAGAGGCTGCCACCGGTGTAGGGATAGGCGGTCGCCTTGAAACCCGACTTCTCGTAGGCCAACTTCACCTGCTCGGCAGCCGCCTTGCCCTCCGGGGTGCTGGCGTCGTAGACCCACGAGACTTCGTACTCACCGGGTTCGTAACCGGCCTTCGCCAACAGCTTCTTGGCGACGTCTGGGTCGTAGTGGATGGTCTCGCCCTCGATCTTGGGGTTGAAGACCTGACGGCCGGCCATGCCGGGAGGCAGCACACCGAAGCCCAGCGACGGGTCGGTCACACCGTTGGCCAGAGTCACGCCGACGAGCTCGCCGGCCGCGGACCAGGCGTCCTCGTAGGGATAGGCGAACGCGAGCGCCTGCCGGACCTCGAGCTCCTTGATCTTGTCGTAGACCGGGTAGGAGAAGCCGGTGCAGGGCTGCGGGCCGACCAGGGTGCGGTCGCTGAGGCCGTCCTGCTGGGCCTTGGTGTAGCTCTGCGCCAGCATCGAGGTCACGATGGTGTTGTCGCCCTCACCGGCCGTGCTGAGCACCGTCTTGTCCGAGACCGACGGGTCGGTGTCGAAGCTGAAGGTGTACTTGTCGGGGTACTGGTGACGAGCCGGGTCGGTGGCCGGGTCCCACTGGTCGTTCTTGACCAGGGTCAGCGACTTGTTCGGCACGAACTTGTCGATCTTGTAGGGACCAGTGGCCAACGGGTGCAGACCGTAGTCGGGTGGTGCCGTGTCGCCCTTGACCGGGACCGGGCCCATCGCTGGGAAGATCCCGTAGTAGTCCATCTCCGGGAACGGGGTGGACATCTTCAGGGTCAACGTGTTGCCGTCGACGGTGATCGCCGGGAACTTGTCACCGGAGCTGTAGGGGCCTTGGTACTTCGCGCCGCCCTTGAAGTAGGGGTTGGAGTACGAGGTGCCGGGGCCGGTCGCGAAGTTCTCGGAGTCGAAGGAGCGCTTCATGCCGTAGGCGACATCCTCAGCGGTCACGGGGTCGCCGTTCTCCCACTTGATGCCGTCCTTGATGGTGAACTTCCACTCGGTGAAGTCGTCGTTCGGCGTGCCCAGGTCGGTGGCCAGGTCGGGCACCAGCACGTAGGAGCCCGTGTCCGGGTCGAGCCGGAACTGGGTGAGCGAGCGGAACAGCAGGCTCTGCGCAAGTCCGTTGCCCGTCACTGACCACAGGGCGGCAGGATCGAGTGTGTCGGGACCAGAGTCAGGGTCGGGAACCAGAACATCGATCTCTCCCCCGGTCTTGGCGCCCTCCACCTCGGGGGCCGGCCCCTCTGCTGTGGGATCCTTGGCCTTGTCCCCGCTCGCGCCTTCGGTGAAGCCTCCCGAGCTCTCGCCCTCCTCGGACCCGCCTCCGCCTCCGCAGGCGGCGAGCGCGAAGAGCGCGGCCGCCGCGAGGATGCCTACGCCTTTCTTGCGATTCATCTGTTCTGCCTCTCTTGTTGTCCCGCCGATTCGTGGTCGGCTGAGGTCTGTCTGCCCGGTCAGCGCCGGGTCTTCGGGTCGAGCGCGTCGCGGATGGCGTCGCCCAGCAGGTTGAGCGCGACGACGAGCACGGTGATGCCGATCACCGGCTGCCAAAGATAGAGCGGGTAGGTCTCCCAGTACTTCGTCGCGGCGTCGATGGTCTGCCCCCACGACTCGCGGCCTACCACGCCGATGCCGAGGTAGGACAGGCCGGCCTCCGCAGCCACGAAGGCGGGTAGCCCGAGCGAGATGGAGACCACGATCGGCGCAACCAGGTTGGGCAGGATCTCGCGCAGCAAGATGCGGTGCGTGGGCACACCCATCACCCGGGCGGCCTTGACGAACTCCCGCTCACGCAGCGACAGCACCTCACCGCGGATCAGACGCGCCATCCCCATCCAGCCGAAGAACACCAAGATTCCGATCAGGGAATAGAAGGTCAGCTCTTGCCACAGGTCGATGTTGGTGCCGAATCGATCCGCGAGAATCGGGGCCACCGCCAGCGCACCCAAGATGAACGGGAAGGTGAGAAAGAGGTCGGTGACGAAGGAGATGACCGTGTCCACCTTGCCGCCGAGGAATCCGGCGAGCAGGCCGAGGCCGACCCCGATGAAGGTGGACAGCAGCGTCGCCACGGTCGCGAGGTAGAGCGAGGTTCGCGCGCCGTAGATCCAGACGGCCAGGTTGTCCACCCCGGTTGCCGGAGCCACCCCGAACGGGTGGTTGGGGTCGAACCCGTGGTTGGGCGGGCCGATCTTGGGCAGGCCGGTGACGAGGTCGATGCGCGTGCTCGCGAGCACTGGCTCGGGGGAGACGCCGAACAAGGCGCATAGCGGCCCCGCAAAGATGGCAATCAGCACGAAGAGCAACACGACGACGAAACAGACGACCGCGACCGGGTCGCGTTTCAGCCTGTCGAACGCGATCCGCAGCGGAGATCGCCCGGCGATCGAACGCTTCGTCGGCTCGTCCGACGCTGGTGGCGGCGAACCATCGGACGAAAGAACTTCCACGACCGGCAGGGTCATGCAGCCACCTTTCAGCCAAAGACGACGGACCACGAGCAAGTGTCAACTGTGAGGACTCTATGCGACGAGGCACCACTTCACGACTACCGCTCGGTTACGATCCGATTTCGACGCCGCCAGGCCGCCGCCTGGGGCGGAGGGGCAAGTCTGGAGCGCCTCAAGACTCCACGAGTGGCGATCCCGCCACTGGAGTCGCGTCGACGCCGGCTTCACGCCGCTGCTGGGCCGTGATCGGAGCGGGCGCCGCCGTCAGCGGGTCGAGGCCGCCACCCGACTTGGGGAACGCGATCACGTCCCGGATCGAATCGGTGTGGGCCAACAGCGCCACAATGCGGTCCCAACCGAACGCGATCCCCCCGTGGGGCGGTGCCCCGTAGGCGAACGCGTCGAGCAGGAAGCCGAACTTCTCCCTCGCCTCCGCCTCACTGATCCCCATCACCGCGAACACCCGCTCTTGGATGTCGCGCCGGTGGATACGGATCGAGCCGCCACCGATCTCGTGGCCGTTGCAGACGATGTCGTAGGCCCACGCCAGCGCCGACCCCGGGTCGGTGTCGAAGGAGATCAGCTCCTGTGGCGAGGTGAAGGCGTGGTGGACGGCTGTCCAGGCCCCCGAGCCCACCGCGACGTCGCCCGCTGCCGTCGCCTCGTCGGCGGGCTCGAACAGGGGTGCGTCGACGACCCAGACGAAGCTCCATGCGTCGTCGTCGAGGAGGTCGAGGCGGCGGCCGATCTCGAGCCGTGCGGCGCCGAGCAGTGCCCTGCTCGACTTGACCGGGCCTGCGGCGAAGAAGGCGCAGTCCCCGGGCTCGGCGCCGACGAGCCCGGCCAGTCCGGCTCGCTCCTCGTCGCTGAGGTTCTTTGCCACCGGACCGCCGAGCTCGCCGTCCTCCCCGAAGGTGACATAGGCGAGACCACGCGCACCACGTTGCTTGGCCCACTCCTGCCAGGCATCGAACTGACGCCGCGGCTGGTCTCCCCCACCGGGCATCACCACGGCGCCGACGTACGGCGCCTGGAAGACACGGAAAGGCGTGTCGGCGAAGTAGGCCGTGCAGTCGGTCAACTCCAGCCCCATCCGCAGGTCGGGCTTGTCCGAGCCGAAGCGCGCCATCGCGTCGGCATAGGTCATCCGCGGGATCGGTCGCGGCACGTCGTAGCCGATCTGGCGCCAGACGGCGGCCAGCACCTCTTCGGCCACCGCGATCACGTCGTCCTGGTCGACGAAGCTCATCTCGATGTCGAGCTGGGTGAACTCGGGTTGCCGGTCGGCTCGGAAGTCTTCGTCGCGGTAGCACCGCGCGATCTGGTAGTAGCGCTCCATCCCGGCCACCATCAGCAGCTGCTTGAACAGCTGCGGGCTCTGCGGCAGGGCATACCAGCTGCCGGGCTGTAGCCGCGCCGGGACCAGGAAGTCTCGCGCGCCCTCCGGCGTGGATCGCGTCAACGTCGGCGTCTCGATCTCCACGAAGCCGTCCACATCGAGGACGTCCCTGGCCGCCTTGTTGACCTTGCTGCGCAGTCGGAGCGCGTGGTTCGGGCCGCTGCGACGCAGGTCGAGGTAGCGGTGCTTGAGCCGGGCTTCCTCCCCCACCGAGCCCTCCTCGTGGCCCGTCTCGTCGATCGGGAACGGCAGCGGTGCCGACGGACCGAGCACCTCGACGTCGGTGGCAATCACCTCGACCTCACCGGACGGGAGCTGTGGGTTGGCGTTCCCCTCGGGACGCAGCGCCACCTCGCCGGTGACCTGGAGGCAGAACTCGTTGCGCAGCTGGTGGGCAACGCTCTCGTCTCGGACCACGACCTGGACGATGCCGCTGGCCTCACGCAGGTCCAGGAACGCCACGCCGCCGTGGTCTCGACGCCGAGCCACCCAGCCAGCCAGGGTCACCGTCTGTCCGGCGTTCTCGGCGCGCAGTGCCCCGGCGTCGTGCGTCCGCATCACGAGAGTTGCTCCTTTGTCCGGGTGTCGGTCTGTGTGTCTGTCTGTGTGTCGTCGGTCGAGCTGGTCGCGACCACCGCTCGGGCATGCAGGTCCTCGGCCGGCGGCGTCCACGAGTCCGGGTCCGCCGCGACCTGCTCGCCGCTGCGGATGTCCTTGACCTGGTGAGACCCGTCGGGCTGGGAGAACCAGACGAACGGGATGCCGCGGCGCTCGGCGTAGCGGATCTGGCGACCGAACTTCTGCGGGCTCGCGGCCACCTCGCACGGGATGCCTCTGGCCCGCAGCAGGGTCGCGACGGCGATGCTGCCTGGTCGTGACTGCTCGTCGGTCAGCGCGACGAGCACGGCGGACGGCACCGGGCGGCTCCCGGCAAGCACCCCGTCCGACAGCAGCGGGATCAGCGTCCGCGAGACTCCGAAGGAGACCCCGACTCCCGGATAGGTGGTGCGGCCGTCGCTGGCCAAGGCGTCGTACCGACCTCCGCCGCCGACCGACTTGAGGCGCTCGTAGCCGGCCATGAAGATCTCCAGCACCGTCCCGGTGTAGTAGTCGAGGCCGCGCGCGATCCGCAGATTGGCCTCCACCGTGACGTGGTCGTCGACCACGTCGACGCAGCCTTCGAGCACCGCAGCGAGCTCTGTCAGGCCCTCGTCGAGGAGGTCGTCGGTGACGCCGAGCGCTCGGACCCGATCGGCGAACGAGGCGTCACTGGCGCGGATGGATGCCAGCTCCAGACACACCTGTGCCTGCTCGACACTGGCGCCCGCCTGCTCGACCAACAGCTCGGCGACGGCTTCCGCGGGCTGCTTGTCCAGCTTGTCGATCGCCCTGATCGCCGCCGTGACGTCGGGAATGCCCAGGCCACGGTAGAACCCCTGGATCAGCTTGCGGTTGTTGACCTGGAAGGACAGGGCCGGGACCGGCAGCCGGCCGAGCGCCTCGACCATGACCCGGACCACCTCCACGTCATGGTGGAAGGGCAGCTCGTCGCGGCCGACGATGTCGATGTCGGCCTGGGTGAACTGACGGTAGCGACCCTCCTGCGGCCGCTCCCCACGCCAGACCGGCTGGATCTGGAACCGGCGGAAGGGAAACTCCAGATGGCCTGCGTGCTCGACCACATAGCGCGCGAACGGCACCGTCAGGTCGAAGTGCAGGCCGAGCGTCCGGTCCGAGCTGGCGTCGTCGGCCTCGCCCTGTGCGCGACGCAGGAGGTAGATCTCCTTGTCGATCTCGCCGCCCTTGGCCAGTCGATCGAGGGGCTCCACGGCGCGCGTCTCGATGTTGGCGAAGCCGTGCAGCTCGAAAGTCTCGGCAAGCGAGCCCGTCACGGCACGCTCCACCACCCGCTGGTCGGGCAGCAGCTCTGGAAACCCGCTCAGCGGGCTGATCTTGCTCATCTGGTGATCACAGGCCTCGCGTGGCTCGACCCGTCGGCTCCTGGGCGAGCAGGTCGAGCAGATAGGGATTGGTCGCACGCTCGCGACCGATGGACGTCTGGTCTCCGTGCCCCGGCAACACGACCACGTCGTCGCGCTGCGTGAGCACCTTCTCGCGCAAGCTGCACAGCATCGCGGCGTGGTCGCCGCCGGGCAGATCGGTGCGGCCGATCGAGCCCGCGAAGAGCAGATCACCCGAGAACATCACCGCGGAGATCGGCGGCCCACTCGGGTCGTCGTACGGCGTGTTGAAGGTCACCGAGCCTTCGGTGTGGCCGGGGGTGTGGTCGACGACCACCTCGAGACCAGCCAGCTCCAAGCGTTGCCCGTCACCAAGCTCACGCACGTCGTCGGGCTCGGCCCAGGTGTAGTCGCCCCCGAGCAGCATCCGTCCCGACTCCGACGAGAGCCCCGCCAACGGGTCGGTGAGCAGGTGCCGGTCATCGGGGTGGATCCAGGCGGTCGCGTCGTAGGTCCCGGCCACCGGCGTCACCGACCAGATGTGGTCCACGTGGCCATGGGTGAGCAGCACCGCGACCGGTTTGAGGTGGTGCTCGGCGACCACCTCGGCCACACCAGGAGCGGCGTCCTTGCCCGGATCGATGACCAGGCACTCCTGTCCCGGTCCGGTCGCTACGACATAGCAGTTCGCGGCCCAGGGACCTGCGGGGAAGCCGGCGATCAGCACCCGGGCAGCCTATCCGGCCGCCCTCACAACTCTCGAAGCGCCGGGTGACCTCGGACACTAGGCTCGGCCACCCTCGGGTCAACCCGAGGTCGGCGGGGCGGCTTGCCACTACCATGTGCGGTGCGCCCGGGGCAGCCGCGCCCCGACCAGCCGAATGAGGACTGACGTGACGAGCCATGAGTGGGGCCGGGTCGCCGACGATGGGACGGTCTTCGTGCGCACCGAGGAGGGTGAGCGCGCGGTCGGTCAGTACCCCGTCGGGACGCCCGAGGAGGCACTGAAGTTCTTCACCGACCGCTTCGACGCCCTCGAGTTCGAGGTCGGTTTGCTCGAGCAGCGGATCAATGCCGGAATGCTCAGCCCCGACGAGGCCACCGAGTCCGTCACCCGGGTGCGGACCCAGGTCGGCGAGGCCAACGCCGTCGGCGATCTCGCCAGTCTGGTGGCGCGGCTGGACGCGCTCGCACCCGCGATCGAGGAGCAGCGCTCGGCGCGGCAGGCCGAGCGGGCAGCGCGCGCCGCCGAGTCCCGCGCCGAGAAGGAGCGGATCGTCGGCGAGGCCGAGCGGCTGGCGCAGAGCAACGACTGGCGCAACGGCGCCAACCGGCTGCGGGACTTGCTGGACACCTGGAAGGCGCTCCCCCGGCTCGATCGGGCCACCGACGACGCGCTCTGGCGGCGCTTCTCGAGCGCTCGCACCACCTACACCCGACGGCGCAAGAGCCACTTCGCCGAACAGGCCGAGCAGCGCGCCGGAGCCCAGGTTGTCAAGGAGCGCCTGGCGACCCAGGCCGAGGGGCTCGCGGGCTCCACCGATTGGGGGCCCACTTCCGGTGTCTTCCGCGACCTGATGCGCGAGTGGAAGGCGGCGGGGCCGGCCCCGCGCGAGGTCGACGAGACCCTCTGGCGGCGGTTTCGGGCCGCTCAGGACGCCTTCTTCGGCGCGCGCGACGCTGCGAACGCCAAGCTCGACGAGGAGTATGCCGCCAACGCCGAGGTCAAGGAAGCCCTGCTGACCGAGGCCGAGGCGCTGGTGCCGGTCACCGACCTCGACGCCGCCAAGCGCGCCATTCGCGACCTCGCCGACCGTTGGGACGCGGTCGGCAAGGTCCCCCGTGATCGGATGAAGGAGCTCGAGGGCCGCCTGCGCCGAGTGGAGCAGGCCATCCGAGCCGTCGACGAGGAGCGCTGGCGGCGCTCCGACCCCGAGAAGTCTCGCCGCGCCGACGACATGGTCGCCAAGCTGGAAGCCGCCATCGCCAAGGTCGAGGCCGATCTGGAGGCGGCCCGCGCCGCCGGCGACGAGCGGAAGGTGCAGCGCCTCGAGGAGGATCTCGCCAGCCGGCAGGCATTCCTCGCCGCCGCCCGCCGCGCCTCCGACGAGTTCTCCGGCTGACCTGTCGGTCGGCCTACTGCGTCACCCGGTAGACGTCGAAGACGTTGGGCACCGCGCGGACCGCCTTCAACACGGTGTCGAGGTGCTTGGCGTCGGCCATCTCGAAGGTGAACCTGCTCTTGGCGACCCGGTCGCGGGTCGTGGTGAGCGAGGCGCTGAGGATGTTCACGTGCGCGTCGGAGAGCGCCATGGTGATGTCGGAGAGCAGGCGGGCTCGGTCCAGCGCCTCGACCTGGATGTTGACCAGGAAGGTGGACTGCGAGGTCGGTGCCCACTCCACCTCGATGAGCCGTTCCGAGCGAGCCTCCAGATCGGCGGCGTTGGTGCAGTCCTTGCGGTGCACCGACACTCCGCCGTTCTTGGTGACGAAGCCCAGGATCGGGTCGCCGGGGACAGGCGTACAGCACTTCGCGAGCTTGATCCAGACGTCCGCACCGCCCTTGACGATGACGCCCGCATCTCCACCAGGGGCGGCCTTCCCGCGTCCGCGGCGGCCGGTGATGGTGACGCCCTCGGCGAGGTCCTCCGCTGCGCCGTCGTCGCCACCGTGCAGGTCGATCACGCGACGCACGACGGCCTGCGCGGACAGGGTGCCCTCGCCGACGGCGGCATAGAGGGCTGACACGTCGGTCAGGTTGAAGTGCACGGCCGCCTGAGTCATCGACTCGTGCGTCATCACCCGCTTGAGGGCCATCCCCTCTTTGCGCATGAGCTTGAGGATCTGCTCCTTGCCGCGCTCGATCGCCTCTTCGCGGCGCTCCTTGGTGAACCAGTGCCGGATCTTCGAGCGCGCCCTGGAGGACTTGACGAAAGTGAGCCAGTCACGCGACGGCCCGGCTGCGGGGTTCTTGGAGGTGAAGACCTCGACCACGTCACCGTTGTCCAGATGCGACTCCAGCGGCACCAACCGACCGTTGACGCGAGCACCGATGGTGTGGTGGCCGACCTCCGTGTGCACGGCGTAGGCGAAGTCGACGGGAGTGGCGCCGGTGGGCAGTGCGATCACGTCACCCCGTGGGGTGAAGACGTAGACCTCGGCCCGGTTCATCTCGAACCTGAGCGACTCCAAGAACTCGCCCGGGTCCTCGACCTCGTTCTGCCAGTCGACAAGCTGCCGCATCCAGGCCATGTCGTCGAGGTTCGCGGAGCGGTCGGTGTCGACGCCGCTGCGCGCGTCTTCCTTGTACTTCCAGTGTGCGGCGACGCCGTACTCCGCGCGTCGGTGCATCGCATAGGTCCGGATCTGCAGCTCCACCGGCTTGCCCTGCGGCCCGATCACCGTGGTGTGCAGGGATTGGTACATGTTGAACTTCGGGAGCGCGATGTAGTCCTTGAAGCGCCCGAGGACCGGGTTCCACCGGGCGTGGAGCATGCCGAGCACGGCATAGCAGTCGCGTTCGGCCTCGACCAGGATCCGCACACCCACCAGGTCGTGGATGTCGGAGAAGTCCCGGCCGCCGACGATCATCTTCTGGTAGATCGAGTAGTAGTGCTTGGGTCGACCGGTCACGGTCGCCTTGATCTTGGTGTCCTTGAGGTCCTGCTCGACCTGAGCGATGACCTCGGTCAGGAACTGGTCACGCGACGGCGAGCGCTCGGCCACCAGCCGCACGATCTCGTCGTAGATCTTGGGGTGCAGGGTCGCAAAGGCGAGGTCCTCCAGCTCCCACTTGATGGTGTTCATGCCCAGGCGGTGGGCCAGCGGTGCGTAGATGTCGAGGGTCTGCTTGGCGGTGCGCTCTTGGCTCTCCCGTTTGACGTAGCGCAGGGTCCGCATGTTGTGCAGTCGGTCGGCGAGCTTGATCACCAGCACCCGGATGTCGCGCGACATCGCCACGATCATCTTGCGGATGGTCTCCGCTTCGGCGGTGTCGCCGTACTTCACCTTGTCGAGCTTGGTGACGCCGTCGACCAGCGCCGCGACCTCCTCGCCAAAGTCGTCACGCAGCTGCGCGAGGGTGTACGGCGTGTCCTCGACCGTGTCGTGCAACAAGGCGGCCACGAGCGTCGGCTCGGTCATGCCGATGTCGGCCAAGATGGTGGTCACGGCCAGCGGGTGGGTGATGTAGGGCTCGCCGCTCTTGCGGGTCTGGCCGGTGTGGTACTTCTCCGCGACCAGGTAGGCCCGCCCCAGCAAGGCCAGATCGGCCTTCGGATGGTTGGTGCGGACTGCGTTGAAGAGCGGCTCGAGGACGGGGTTCCCTACCTGTGCCTTGGTGCCGATCCTCGCGATCCGGCTGCGGATGCCGCGGGGCGCGAGGACAGGCTCCAGCACGCGCTCACGCACCGGCGGCGGCACCTTCTCCTCGGCCATCGCCCCAGTGTAGTTGTGCCCTTCGCCCGGACTCGCCCCGTCTGCCGCGGTGCTGTGGTGGGCTCGGGCCCGGTCCACAGGCAACTTTGCCACGACAAGACCGCGGCAGACGCCAGAAGACCGCGGCAGACCTGACGGTCAGAGGGTGGTGAGGACGGTGAGGGGCACCTCGCCGGCCGCCGAGCGGCCGTTGAGGGCGGCCAGCTCCATCAAGATGGCGATGCCGACGGCCACGCCACCACAACGGCGCACCAGCTCGAGAGTGGCTGCGACGGTGCCGCCGGTGGCGAGCACGTCGTCGACGAGCAGCACCCGGTCGCCCGGCTCGATGGCGTCGCGGTGGATCTCCAGCGTCGCCTGGCCGTACTCCAGGTCGTAGGTGACGGCATAGGTCTCGCGCGGCAGCTTTCCCTGCTTGCGGACGGGCACGAAGCCCACGCCGAGAGCCAAGGCGACCGGGGCGCCCAGGATGAAGCCGCGCGACTCCATCCCGACCACCTTGTCCACCTGTACGGCGCCGGAGTCGTCGCGGCCGGCGGTGGCCAGTGCCTCCATCACGGTGGTGAAGCCACCGTGGTCGGCCAACAGTGGGGTGATGTCACGGAACAGCACACCGGGCTCGGGAAAGTCGGGCACTTCGACGACCAGGCGCTCCATCGCCTCGTGCGCCCGGGCAACTAGGTAGGCCCCGGGGTCGGTCATCTCTTGCCCCGCTGTGAGCGGGACTGTCGGGTGGGCTGGGCCCGACCCGCGGACCCACTCTGCTTGACCTCGCCGTGCTGCTGCGGGGCGACCCGGCCGCGCCCCGTCGGTGGCTCTCGCCGGGCGACCGGCTCGGCCGCTGCCGGTGACGACTCTGCAGCTGCCTCCGTGGCCGAGGGCTCGTCGAAGACCGGCATGTCCTCGGCGAAGGCGGGCACGTTGGCGTAGCGGTCGGCGTCGTGCTTCTGGCGGGCCCGCGCTCGCCGATCGGAGGCCCGGACCTCCTTCTCGCTCGACTTCATGTGCGCGAGCAACGGCGTCGCGATGAAGATCGAGGAGTAGGCGCCGGCGGCCATGCCGACGAAGAGCGCCAGGGCCAGGTCCTTCAGGGAGCCGGAGCCTAGCTGCGCGACACCGACGTACAAGATTGCGCCCACGGGGATCAGCGCGACGATCGAGGTGTTGATCGAGCGCACCAGAGTCTGGTTGACGGCGAGGTTGGCGGCCTCGGCGTAGGTCTGTCGGGTGCGGCGGAGGTTCTTGGTGTTCTCCCGCACTTTGTCGAAGACCACGACGGTGTCGTAGAGCGAGAAGCCCAAGATGGTAAGGAAGCCGGTGACCGTCGCCGGCGTCACCTCGAAGCCCGACCAGGCATAGACGCCGACGGTGATCACCATGTCGTGCAGCAGCGCCACGATCGCCGCGACCGACATCTTCCATTCTCGGAAGTAGGCCCAGATGAAGAGCACCACCAAGACCAGGAAGACGATGAGTCCGATCAGGGACCGCTGGGCGACCTCACGGCCCCAGCTCGGTCCGATGTCGGACTGGGAGATGTCCTTGTCGGCGTCGACACCGGTGGCGTCCACGATCGCGTCGACGACCTTGGCGCTGTCACCGGGCGACAAGGACTGCACTTGGATCAGCACGCTGCTGGTCCCCGCCGTGGTGACCACCGGGGTCTCGGTGCCGGGGATGCCGGTGCCTGCGACCGCTTCGTTCAAGGTGTCGGCGACCTGTTGAGTCGCCTCGCCCGACGGGAGGGCGACGCGATACTCCGAGCCGCCCTCGAATTCGATGCCCAAGTGGAGCCCGCGGACCTGCAGTCCCGCAATCGCCGCGACGATGATGACGGCCGAGATGGCATACCAGAGCCAGCGCCGGCCGACGAAGTCGACCGAGCGGTGCCCGTTGTAGAGCTCGTTGCCGAGGCGGGAGAACTTGCCCATCAGGCGGTCCCTCCTGCCGGCAGGCGGTCGACGCCCAGCGCGCCGGCGTCGAGACCGGACAGCCGATGTCCCTTGTTGAAGAAGGGGAATCGGGCGCAGTAGGACACCAGCGGATGGGTGAAGTAGAAGAACACCAACACGTCGATGAGCGTCGAGAGGCCGAGCGCGAACGCGAAGCCCTTCACCACACCCGCCGCGAAGATGTACAGCACCACCGCCGCCAGCAGCGAGACGGCGTCGGCTGCCAGACAGGTGTTCCGCGCCCGCTTCCAGCCAGACTCGACGGCGACGCGCATCGACTTGCCGTCGCGCATCTCGTCTCGGATGCGCTCGAAGTAGACGATGAAGGAGTCGGCAGTGATGCCGACAGCCACGATCAATCCGGCGATGCCGGGCAGGGTGAGCGTGAAGCCGGCAGTCTTGGCGAGCAGCAGGACCAGCGCATAGGTCCACGCAGCCGCGACGAACAGCGAGGCGATGACGACCAGGCCGAGGCCGCGGTAGTAGACAAGGCAGTAGAGCATCACCAGGAACAGGCCGAGCAGGCCGGCCATGATCCCGCCCGAGAGCTGGTTGCCCGCGAGGGACGGGCCGACCGTCTCGATGAGCGGCTCACCGAAGGAGATCGGCAGCGCGCCGTACTTCAGGCTGGTCGCCAGCGACTTGGCGCTCTCCTCGCTGAAGTTGCCGGTGATCTCGGCGCTGCCACCCAGGATCGGTCCTTGGGTGACCCCGGCCGACTCGATCACGACGCCGTCGAGCACGACGGCGAACTGATTGCCGTTGTTGTAGAGAGCCGTGGTGATCTGGCCGAACCGCTTGGTGGCGCTCTTGTCGAAGGAGAGCGTGACAAACCAACCGGAGTGCTGTTGGTCGGGCGGGTTGGCCGCGGCCGTCTTCAGCTCGGTGCCCTCGATGAGCGCCTTCGACAACAGGTAGGTCGTGGTGTTGGCGGTGTCGCAGGTGACCAGCCGCTGGTCGGGGTCGTCGTCGACCCGCTTGCGGTTCTTGCCTGGCTCGGGGCAGGAGAAGTCGTTGAACTTCTTCACCGAGTCGGCATCCGGGTTGTCCACCCAGGCCAGCTCGGCGGCCACCCGGCCGGTTGCCTCCTCGCCGCTGTCGTCCCCGGTGTCCGCCGACGCGCTGTCCGACGGTGACGCACCGTCCGATGCGGAGACGTCATCGGAAGGTGAGGCGTCCTGCGACGGTGAGGCCGAGTCCGAGGCGCCGTCCTTGTCCTTGTTCTTCTTGTCGGTGGCGTACGCCGCCCGACCCTTGCCGGATCCCGACTTGTCAGATGACTTCGACTTGCCTGGTGACTTCGATGCGGACTCACTCGCGCCCGAAGCGTCGGGAGTCTTGGTCGGCAGCAGCACACCCGATCCCGGCGAACTGGTCTCGTTGCCGGTGGAGCTCGAGGTCCCCGTCCGGGCCACCAACCGGAACCGCAGCTGGGCCTGGCTCTGCACCAGGTTCGCCAGGCTGGCCTGGTTCTGGCCCGGGATCTCCACGGTCACGTAGCCGTTGCTGTCGGTGGTGACCTCCGCCTCGGCCACACCGGAGCCGTTCACCCGGGCGTCGATGATGGCGGCCGCTTCCTTCAAGGAGGCTGCCGACGGGTTGCCCTTGGCCTTCATCTGGATCCGGGTGCCGCCGCGCAGGTCGAGGCCGAGCGCCGGCTTCCAGGTGCCGGTCAGCGCGACCAGACCGAAGAGCACGGCCAGGGTCATGAAGAAGATGACCAGGGTGCGACCTGGTGAGTTGCGTCGCTTCGCCACGTCAGCGGTCCTCGGCGCTGCTCGTGCCCTCGTCCGAGCTCTCCTCGACAACCGGCTCGTCGGCAACGGGCTCGTCGAATGCAGGCTCGTCGAATGCAGGCTCGTCGGCGGGGTCCACCACTCGGTGGATGGCGGCGCGGGCCACCTCGGCGACGACGCCGTCGGCCAGCTCGATGCGCACGAGGTCGTCGTCGATGGCACGGACCGTGCCGTAGAACCCGGAGCTGAGCATCACCCGATCCCCGACACCTACGCTGCGTTGCAGCGTGGCCAGGTCACGGTTGCGCCGCTGGGCAGGCCTGATCAGCAGCAGCCAGAACACCGCCAGGATCAACACCAACGGCAGCAGTTGGGCGAGCCCCTTCACACCAAACCTCTCGACGAACGCGGGAACGCCGAAGTCTAACCGGCCCACCCCGAGAACCGCGAAGCGACGGACCGCCGCGTGGCGCCTACTCGTCGAACAGGCCCGGATCTGTCGCCTGGGGGCCGGCCTCCGGTGGGACACGCAGCCCGAGGTGCGTCCACGCCGCCGGTGTGGCGATCCGGCCGCGGGGAGTCCGGGCTAGGAACCCGCACCGGACCAGGAACGGCTCGGCGACCTCTTCCACGGTCTCCCGCTCCTCACCGACAGCCACGGCGAGGGTGGACACACCGACTGGGCCGCCACCGAAGCGCTCGCAGAGCACCTCCAGCACCGCGCGGTCCAGCCGATCGAGGCCGGACTCGTCGACTTCGTAGAGCTCGAGAGCCTCTCGCGCGACCGGGAGGGTCACCACGCCGTCGGCGCGCACCTGGGCGAAGTCGCGGACCCGCCGCAGCAGTCGATTGGCGATGCGAGGAGTGCCCCGCGATCGCGACGCGATCTCGGCGGCGCCCTCGGACGTCAGCTCGACCCCGAGCAGGTGGGCGGAGCGGTGCACGATCTCGTCGAGCTCACCGGCGTCGTAGAACTCGAGCCGGGCGGTGAACCCGAACCGATCGCGCAACGGCCCTGGAAGCAGACCCGCGCGCGTCGTCGCGCCGACCAGGGTGAAGGGCGGGATCTCGAGCGGGATCGCGGTGGCACCCGGCCCCTTGCCGATAACGACGTCGACGCGGAAGTCCTCCATCGCCATGTAGAGCATCTCTTCGGCCGGCCGCGACATCCGATGGATCTCGTCCACGAAGAGGACATCGCCGTCGTTCATCCCCGACAAGATGGCGGCCAGGTCGCCCGCGTGGGTGATTGCCGGGCCGCTGGTGAGTCGCAACGGCACCGTCATCTCGTGGGCGATGATCATGGCCAAGGTGGTCTTGCCGAGACCGGGCGGCCCCGACAACAGCACATGGTCGGGGGCGCGTCCGCGCTGGCGGGCGGCTTCCAGCACCAGGCCCAGTTGCGCGCGCACCCTGCCCTGGCCCACCACCTCGTCCAGGCTGCGGGGGCGCAGCGCTGCCTCGATGGTGCGCTCGTCACCGTCGGCCTCGGCTGCGGTCAGCGAGGCGAGGTGCTCCTCCTCCGCGGCGGTGAGGAAGTCTGCGTCATCCATGCTCACGCCTTGCTCAAGGTGCGCAGAGCGGCCCGGAGGAGTGCACCGACATCGGCCGGCTCACCGGCTTGGTCGGCCACCGCATCAACCGCGCGGTCGGCGTCCTTGGCCGACCAGCCGAGACCGACCAACCCCTGCTGGACCTGGTCTCGCCAGCCGCCGGCCACACTCGGCGCCGCACCGCCGGCGAAGGAGCCGCCGCTGGGGGGTCCGATCCGGTCCTTGAGTTCCAAGATGATCCGCTGAGCGCCCTTTTGGCCGATGCCGGGCACTCGGGTCAGGGTCTTGACGTCCTCGGCCGCGACCGCCTGCCGCAGGTCGTCGGGGGGCAGCACCGCGAGCATCGACTGCGCGAGCTTCGGCCCGACGCCCGAGGCGGTCTGGACGAGCTCGAACAGGGTCTTCTCGTCGTCGTCTAGGAAGCCGAACAGGGTCAGCGAGTCCTCCCGCACCACCATCGAGGTGGGCAGCGTCACCTGCTGGCCGCCACGCAGGGTCGCGAGAGTGCCTGGCGTGCACTGCAGCTCCAGCCCGACTCCCCCGACCTCGACGACCGCGCTGGACAGGGTCACTGCGGCGACCCGTCCGCTCACGAAAGCGATCACGACGTCCTCCCGGCGAGCACCTGCCGTTGACGGGCGACCGCTTGATCCAGGCGCGCCTGCGCACCACCGCGCCAGATGTGGGTGATCGCCAACGCCAGCGCGTCGGCGGCATCGGCCGGCTTCGGTGGGGCGTCCAGCCGGAGGATGCGCGCCACCATGGCACCGACCTGAGCCTTGCCGGCCCGGCCGCTGCCCGAGACCGCGGCCTTCACCTCACTCGGGGTGTGGGTGGCCAGCGGCAGTCCACGCCGGGCCGCGGCGACCATGGCGATGCCGCTGGCCTGCGCGGTGCCCATGATCGTGCTCGAGTCCGACCGGGCGAAGACGCGCTCGACCGCAACAGCGTCGGGAGAGAACTCGTCCAGCCAAGCATCGATGCCGCGCTCGATGGTGACCAAACGGGTCGCCACCGGCTGATCGGCCGAGGTGCGCAGCACGTTGACATCCACCAGCGTGAGTGGTCGCCCGACGTCACCGTCGACGACTCCGAGCCCGCACCGGGTCAGGCCGGGATCGATCCCGAGCACGCGCATGCGAGCCTCCTCCGCGACTCTCGTCCGAACACCTGTTCGCACGACACGCTAGCCCGCCCCGCCGACGGCCTCCTGCCGACACGCCCGAGGCCGGTCGATCAGGCGTCGAGCTCGGCGAGCACCTCGTCGGGGATGTCGGCGTTGCTGAAGACGTTCTGCACGTCGTCGCAGTCCTCCAGGGCGTCCACCAGGCGGGTGAACTTGGTCGCACCCTCCTTGTCGAGCGCGACCTCCATGTCCGGCACGAACTCCGCCTCGGCCGAGTCGTAGTCCAGGCCGGCCCCCTGCAGCGCCGATCGGACGGCGACCAGGTCACTGGCCTCGGAGACCACCTCGATGGAGGCCCCGAGATCGGTGACGTCATCCGCACCGGCGTCGAGGGCGGCCTTGAGGACGTCGTCCTCGGTGACTGTCCGACCCTCCTGCTCCGTGGGCACGATCACCACGCCCTTGCGGTTGAACAGGAAGGAGACGGAGCCGGGATCTGCCAGGGAGCCGCCGTTGCGCGTCATCGCGGTCCGGACCTCCATCGCCGCCCGGTTGCGATTGTCGGTGAGACACTCGATCAGCATCGCGACGCCGGAGGGGCCATAGCCTTCGTACATGATCGTCTGATACTCGGCGCCGCCGGCCTCGGCACCGGAGCCTCGCTTGACGGCCCGGTCGATGTTGTCGTTGGGCACCGAGGACTTCTTGGCCTTCTGGATGGCGTCGTAGAGCGTCGGGTTGCCGGTCGGGTCACCGCCGCCCATCTTCGCGGCGACCTCGATGTTCTTGATCAGCTTGGCGAACAGCTTGCCCCGGCGGGCGTCGACCACAGCCTTCTTGTGCTTGGTGGTCGCCCATTTCGAGTGGCCAGACATCCCGCGTCCCTCTTCTGTGCCGTGTCTTGTCGTTGGATCGCCGACGATGCTACCGAGTGTGGGCCTGTTCGATCAGCGCCGGCCGGTCGCCATGTCCACGAACATCTGGTGCAACCGACCGTCCTCGCCGACTTCGGGGTGGAACGACGTGGCGAGCACGGCGCCCTGACGTACGGCGACCGCGTGGCCGGACGCCGGGCCCTCGTCGATCCGGGCGAGCACCTCGACCTCCGGGCCGGCCTCCTCGACCCAGGGAGCCCGGATGAAGACCGCGTGCACCGATCCCTCGACCCCACGCACCTGGAGGTCGGTCTCGAAGGAGTCCACCTGTCGCCCGAAGGCGTTGCGGCGCACGGTGATGTCCAGCCCGCCGATGGTCTCCTGGCCCTCGACGCCGTCGGCGATCCGGTCGGCAAGCATGATCATCCCGGCGCAGGTGCCGAAGGTGGGCATGCCGGTCTTGACCCGGTCGCGGAGCGGCTCGAGCAGGTCGAAGGAGCGCGCGAGCTTCCACATCGTGGTGGACTCGCCGCCCGGCAGGACCAGTGCGTCGCAGACGGCCAGCTCGGTCGGTCGGCGTACGGCGAGGACGTCGGCGCCCAAAGAGCCGAGGGTCCGCAAGTGCTCTCGCACGTCGCCCTGCACGGCGAGCACGCCGATAGTGATGGCCACCGCGCCACTGTAGTTGCCGAGCATCGAGAAGGTCAGCACGGCGGACTTGCCCTGCATGCTGGTGGGGGACGTGCTCGCCAACGCCACTCGCACGCAGTAGGTCTTGGAGGTCCCGCCAGTAGGGGCCTCTTGGTCGCGCCCGGTGTGAGCTGCTGAAGCGCGGAGTGGACGTTGGCGGCCGTGGTGCTGGCGTTGTAGTTGGTGAGCGAGGTCGCCGTCGTGGTCCCACCGCAGGTGCCGGCCCGGTTCGCTGCGGCCTGAGCCGCCCTCGGCGACGGTGACCTGCAGCCCCGGCGTGCTTGGCGTTGTACAGGTCGTTGTTGGAGGACACCAGGGTCCCGTTGAAGCGCAACGGCACCGAGCCGCCGTTGCTGACCACGAGCTGGCTGGCCACGCTCTCGCCCGGCGACGTGGCGGTCAGCGTCAGGTTGGCGTGAGTCCAGGTGCCACCCTGGCCGGACAACTGGTTGGCGCTGCCCGCACCGACTGTCAGATCCAGGGTGCCCGTGGTGAACGGTCCGGTTGCGACGGTGGCATCGTCGGTCCAGGCGGCCATCGTGCCCACCTGGGCCAGGCCGAGGATCATGCCGATGCTCAGCAGGACGCGGACCCGGCCTCGGCGATGTTCCGCTCAGGTTGTCGCCAGTGGCCTCGATGTCGAAGCGGCACTGCTTCTGCAGAACGTCACCCGGCACGATCAACGCTACAGAGTGGCCGGCTCCGGCGTGGCCGGCGGCGTACACCCAGCCGGCGTCGCAGACCGCATCGCTCAGAGCGAGGGTGTCGGTCTACACCGACCCGCCGTTCACGTTCGTGGCGTCGGACCAGTAGGCCAGCGTGCCCTGGGAGGACTTCTTCATGACGGGGTTCCATTTCGTAGAGCGGTGTCGGTCGAGCAAACCGGTCGTACGAAAAGTAGAACGGCGTTCTCTCCAACCCGTGATGCGAAACCCCGCGGAAGGTCACAGGTCCAGGACGCGTCGCAGACCCGCATCGATGGCGTCCATCAGGCTGTCAGGCAGCTCCACGCCAGTGTCGTCGAGGTCGGACCGGTCGACGGTCATCGGCTGTGAGACG
The DNA here is from genome assembly GCF_047602075.1 of Nocardioides sp. GTDB lineage: Bacteria > Actinomycetota > Actinomycetes > Propionibacteriales > Nocardioidaceae > Nocardioides. Next base: position 562,721 of record NZ_JASGIF010000001.1, on the reverse strand, counting down.
TTGACGACCGAGTCCTTTGGCAAGCCGGATGCCTGCGCTGGAACGAACACGTTGCCCGGGTGTCGTGCGAACGAGGTGTTGGAGGTGAACGGCAGAACGACTGCCGTGGAGATTCGCGACGAGTTGTAGCGGTCGGACTGCATGATGACGGCCGGGCGCCGCTTGCCGGGAGCGCTGCCTTTGGGTTCACCGAAGTCAACCCAGCACACCTCCCCGCGTCTGATCACCACTCGTCCGACATCTCAGCCAAGCGGGCGTTTGCGGTGTGCCGCAGATCGGCGAGCTCCTCGCCGGGCTGCCCGACCGCGTCGATCGCATCGTTGATCTGCGCCGTCAGGTCCGCATCGGCCAACTCGTCTGCGTACTGCTCGGCGGCGCGCCGGTAGAACTCCGAGCGCGTCATCCCATGCCGCTGTGCGATGCGGTCGAACCGCTCTGCGGCGTGATCCGGAAGGCTGATGGCCGTCCTCATAACCCCATGGTATGACTTTTCATACCTGAGGACCAGGGCTCTACCAGCCGCGCTCGGCCAGCCGGTGCGGCTGCGGGATCTCCTCGACGTTGATGCCGACCATCGCCTCGCCGAGACCACGGCTGACCTTCGCCACCACGTCAGGGTCGTCGTAGAAGGTGGTCGCCTTCACGATCGCCTCGGCCCGCTCGGCCGGGTTGCCCGATTTGAAGATTCCGGACCCGACGAAGACACCCTCCGCGCCGAGCTGCATCATCATCGCCGCGTCGGCGGGGGTCGCAATGCCACCCGCAGTGAACAGCACGACCGGCAGCTTGCCGAGCTCGGCGACCTCGCAGACCAGGTCGTAGGGTGCCTGCAGCTCCTTCGCCGCGACGTACAGCTCGTCGGCCGACAGGCTGCGCAGCCGACGGATCTCGCCACCGATCGAGCGCATGTGCGTCACCGCGTTGGACACGTCACCGGTGCCGGCCTCGCCCTTCGAGCGAATCATCGCCGCACCCTCGGTGATCCGGCGCAGCGCCTCGCCCAGGTTGGTCGCGCCACACACGAACGGCACCGTGAAGGCCCACTTGTCGATGTGGTTGGCGTAGTCGGCCGGAGTCAGCACCTCGGACTCGTCGATGTAGTCCACACCGAGCGACTGCAGCACCTGCGCCTCGGCGAAGTGCCCGATCCGAGCCTTGGCCATCACCGGGATCGAGACGGCCGCGATGATCCCGTCGATCATGTCCGGGTCGCTCATCCGCGACACCCCGCCCTGAGCGCGGATGTCGGCCGGCACCCGCTCGAGGGCCATCACCGCGACGGCACCGGCATCCTCGGCGATCTTCGCCTGATCGGGGGTGACGACGTCCATGATCACCCCGCCCTTGAGCATCTCGGCCATGCCACGCTTGACGCGGGTGGTGCCGGTGGACTGCTCGGTGACGGGGGCCGAGATTTCGGTGGGCTCGGAGGTGGGCTCGGACTGCTGTGGCATGTCTCTCATCGTATCGCCGTGGCCGGGCCGGCTCACTGGTGGGCGAGCGCCTGACGGCGCACCACCCAGATCCGCTGGCCCACGGTGACGGTGCTGGCGATCGCAAGCGCCCACAAGGTGACCCACAGCAGGACGGGTGCGTCGAAGATGTCGCTGAGACCGGTCATCACCAAGATCGCGACCAACCGGTCGGCGCGCTCGGCGATGCCCACCTTGGCCTCGAAGCCCAGCGCCTCGGCCCGGGCTCGGGCGTACGACGTCACCGAGCCCATCACCAGGCAGGCCAGCGACAGGACCAGATAGAGCATGGAGTCACCAGGACCGGCGAAGTAGAGCGCCAGCCCACCGAAGACCGCGGCATCGCCGATCCGGTCCAGGGTGGAGTCGAGGAAGGCACCGAACGAGTCGGTGCGGCCGGACTCGCGAGCCATGTAGCCGTCGACCATGTCGCTGAAGACGAACGCGGTGATCACCAGCACGCCGATCAGCAGCTGACCGCGGGGGAAGAAGATCAGTGCCCCGGCCGCGACACCCAGGGTGCCGACCAGGGTGACCGCATCGGGGCTGACCCCCAGTTTGAGCAGCAGCCCACCGACCGGTGCCGCGATGACCTTGGTCCAGAAGGCGCGGAAGTGTTCCATCATGGCGGTTGCAGGGTAGCCGTCCTGCTCTTGCCCGAGAGAATCCCTGGGCATTGGGCAAGGTCACTCATCCGGTCGCCGGAGCGACTGAGGGGACGACCCACACCATGACGTCCGCTGCACGACTCCTCGACCTCAACAGGCAGACTGGACCCATGATGACGAGCTCAGGCGCGGCACCCGAGGCTGACCGGTGACGCTGGTCGCCGGGGTCGACTCCTCGACCCAGTCGTGCAAGGTCCTCGTCTTCGACGCCGACACCGGGGCGGTGGTCCGTGAGGGCCGGGCCACCCATCCAGATGGCACCGAAGTGGATCCCGAAGCCTGGTGGTCCGCCCTTCAGGTGGCCATCGGAGAAGCCGGTGGCCTGGCCGACGTGGCGGCACTCGCCGTCGGTGGCCAGCAGCACGGCATGGTCTGCCTCGACTCGACCGGAGAGGTGGTCCGGCCGGCACTGTTGTGGAACGACACCCGCTCCGCCGACGCCGCGACCGACTTGATCGCCGACCTCGGCGGCGCCCGGGCGTGGGCCGAGGCGGTCGGACTGGTGCCGGTGGCCTCGTTCACCAACACCAAGCTCCGCTGGCTGGCCGACCACGAGCCGGAAGCGGCGCGCCGCACCGCTGCGGTCTGCCTCCCCCACGACTGGCTCACCTGGCGCCTGCGCGGCACCCGGGACATCGCCGACCTGGTCACCGATCGGGGCGACGCCAGCGGCACGGGCTACTGGTCGCCCACCTCGGGCGAGTATCGCTCCGACTTGCTGCGTCTCGCCCTCGGACATGACGCGCTGGTGCCGCAGGTGCTCGGGCCCGCCGAGGCGGTCGGCTGGACCGACACCGGTGTCGTGCTCGGGCCCGGCACCGGTGACAACGCGGCCTCTGCCCTGGGGCTGTCCGCCTCGACCGGCGACATGGTGGTCTCGATCGGCACCTCCGGGGTCGCCTGCGCCGTCTCCGAGGTCCCCGCCGCCGACTCCAGCGGGGCCGTCGCCGGGTTCGCCGACGCCACCGGTCGCTTCCTCCCGCTGGTGTGCACGCTCAACGCCGCACGGGTGCTCGACAGCACCGCGGCCCTGCTGGGCGTCGACCACTCCGGGCTCTCCTCGCTCGCCCTGTCCGCACCGGCCGGTGCCGGTGGCGCGGTCCTGGTGCCTTGGCTGGAGGGCGAGCGCACCCCCGACCGTCCCCTGGCGACCGCGTCGTTGCACGGTCTCACGCTCACTTCGTGGACCCCCGCTCATGTGGCCAGGGCCGCGGTCGAGGGGCTGCTCTGCGGCCTCGCTGACGCGGTGGACGCGTTGATCGACCAGGGCGCCGAGGTCTCCCGGGTGTTGCTCGTCGGAGGCGGGGCCTCCTCAGCCGCATTGCGCGAGATCGCACCCGCGGTGCTCGGTCGCCCGGTGCACGTGCCGCCTGCCGGGGAGTACGTCGCCCGCGGCGCGGCGCGCCAGGCCGCCTGGGTCCTCAGTGGCAGCGTCGAGCCCCCGGTGTGGGAGCTGCCGGCGACGGAGGTCTACGAGGCGGCCGCGCTGCCCGCCGTACGGCAGCGCTATGCCGAGGCCCGCGACCACGTTCTGGACCGCCTCTCCGCCTCCTGAGCGGCGGCTGTCCAGGCTTGGGTTAGGTCGGCCAGGCCTGGCTGAGCAGGTCGCGGGTGTCGGTGAGCAACTGGGGCAGCACCTTGGTGGCAGCGAGGACGGTCATGAAGTTGGCGTCACCAGACCAACGCGGCACCACGTGCTGGTGGAGGTGCTGGCTCAGCGAGCCGCCCGCCGCGCCCCCGAGGTTGAGCCCGACGTTGAACCCCTGGGGCGCGGAGACCTCCCGGATCACGCGCAGAGCGTCCTTGGTCAGCTCCGCGACCTCGAGCGTCTCGGCCTCGCTCAGATCGCCGTAGTCTGCGACGTGTCGATCCGGCACGACCATGAGGTGGCCGGGGTTGTAGGGGTAGAGGTTCAGCACGACGTAGGCCGTCGTCCCTCGATGGACCACCAGCTCTGACTGCGGACCGCCGTTTGCCATCCGACAGAACGGGCAGCCCTCGTCGGGCTCGGCCACCTCCCCGCGCACGTAGGCCATTCGGTACGGCGTCCACAGCCGCTCGAGTCCGTCGGGATCACCCAGCTCATCTAGATGAGTCACCGGGTCAGCATGCCAGGTCAGCCGCTCCAGCCTCGCGCGTTCTCAGCCTGGATCCGTGGAGGGGCGCCGTCGCGAGCGGCACCGGAGGGGTGCGATGGCAAGGCGTCGACGCGAAGGCAGACTGGACGTCTTTCGAGCGTCCGGCAACGCAGCCAGGGCGCCGCTCCGGCGCCGCGCAGTAGGCGGCCTTCCACGGACCCAGGCTCAGACCTGCTCGCGCGACTCCACTGCCGCGCGAACCCGGTCGACGGCCTCCTCGATCGGGACTCCGTTGTCCTGGTGGCCGTCGCGGTAGCGGAACGACACCGCCCCGGCGGCGACGTCGTCGTCTCCGGCGATCATCATGAACGGGACCTTCTGCAGTTGAGCGTTGCGGATCTTCTTCTGCATCCGGTCGTCGGACTCGTCGATCTCGACCCGCAGCCCCTCGCCGGTCATCCGGTCCGCGACGCCACGCAAGTAGTCAACGTGTCGCTCGGCGATCGGGATGCCCTGCACCTGCACCGGCGCGAGCCAGGGCGGGAAGGCACCGGCATAGTGCTCGACCAGCACACCGAGGAACCGCTCGATCGAGCCGAACTTGGCCGAGTGGATCATCACCGGCTGCTGCCGCGAGCCGTCCGGGGCGACGTACTCCAACTCGAAGCCGGCCGGCTGGTTGAAGTCGTACTGAATCGTCGACATCTGCCAGGTCCGCCCGATCGCGTCGCGCGCCTGCACCGAGATCTTGGGGCCGTAGAACGCGGCGCCACCGGGATCGGGAACGAGCTCGAGGCCGGAGTCGACCGCTACCTCCTCGAGGACGGCGGTGGCAACCGCCCAGTCCTCGTCGGAGCCGACGAACTTGTCCGGTTTGGAGTCGTCGCGGGTGGACAACTCGAGGTAGAAGTCGTCGAGTCCGAAGTCCTTGAGCAGGGACAGCACGAAGCCCAACAGATGGCGGATCTCGTCGGCCGCCTGCTCGGGCATGCAGTAGGAGTGCGAGTCGTCCTGCGTCATCCCCCGGACCCGGGTGAGCCCGTGCACGACACCGGACTTCTCGAACCGGTAGACGCCGCCGAACTCGAACAGCCGCAGCGGCAGCTCGCGGTAGGACCGTCCGCGCGAGGAGAAGATCAGGTTGTGCATCGGGCAGTTCATGGCCTTGAGGTAGTAGTTCGCGCCCTCCATCTCCATAGGCGGGAACATCGTGTCGGCGTAGTAGGGCAGATGCCCGGAGGTGTGGAACAGCCCCTCCTTGCTGATGTGAGGGGTGCCGACGTAGGAGAAGCCCTCCTCGATGTGGCGCTGCCGGACGTAGTCCTCCATCACCCGCTTGACGACGCCGCCCTTGGGGTGGAAGACCACCAGGCCGGAGCCGAGCTCGTCGGGAAAGCTGAACAGGTCGAGATCGCGGCCGAGCTTGCGGTGGTCGCGGCGCTCGGCCTCCTCGATCCGGTGCAGGTGCTCGGCGAGCGCCTCCTTGGACTCCCACGCTGTGCCGTAGATCCGCTGCAGCTGCTTGTTCTTCTCGTCGCCGCGCCAGTACGCCGCCGCGGAGCGCATCAACTTGAAAGCCGGGATGCGCTTGGTGGTGGGCAGGTGCGGGCCCCGGCACAGGTCCTTCCAGGCGAGCGAGCCGTCGCGCCGGAGGTTGTCGTAGATGGTCAGCTCGCCCGCACCGACCTCGACCGAGGCGCCTTCGGCGGCATCCTCGCCGCGGCCGGAGCCCTTGAGCCCGATCAGCTCGATCTTGTAGGGCTCGTCGGCGAGCTCGGCGATGGCGTCGTGGTCGGAGACGGGCCGTCGGGAGAAGCGCTGCCCCTCCTTGATGATCTTGCGCATCCGGGTCTCAAGGGCGGCGAGATCCTCCGGCTTGAAGGGCTCCTCGACGTCGAAGTCGTAGTAGAAGCCGTTCTCGATCGGCGGACCGATGCCGAGCTTGGCGTCGGGGAACAGCTCCTGGACGGCCTGTGCCAGCACGTGCGCGGTCGAGTGGCGCAAGATGTCGCGGCCGTCCGCGGAGTCGATCACTACGCCCTCGACCTCGTCGCCGTCCTGGAGCTCGTAGGCCAGGTCGCGCAGGTCCTCGCCTACCCGCGCCGCGATGACCGAGGTGTCGTCCGTGAACAGCTCCCAGGCCTTGGTGCCGGTCGTCAGGGTCTGCTCCTCGCGCGCGTCGGCGGTGCGGAGGGCGACCTTGATCTCGGACACGGAAGGACTCCTAGTGGGCTGCTGGTGCGGCGCTGCCGCTGGACCCGTCGATGGTATCGGCGGGTTGGCCTGGCCCGCACCGCGGTTTGCCCGTCAGGCCAACCTTGCTCAGCCGACCGGCTCCAGGCGACGGCGCCGCGCTGGATGGCCGCCGCGCCGACCAAGACCAAGGAGGTCACCATGCTCAGCCTGAGCGACGGCACGGTGAGGTTGGCCGCCCACATGTGGGCGCCGTGCTCCCAGATGTCATGGGTCTCCTTGTTGACCCAACCGTCCTGGCCCACGCGGACCACCGCCGCGATCAGCACTGGTCGTTTCATCTCGGGCGCTCCTCCTTGTCACGGTTCAGCTGATCACGGTTCAGATGTCGGTGACGCTAGGAAGCCGCGGGTCAAGCGCGCATCGGCAGCTAGGTAGGCGAACCACAGTCGACCCCGGACCATCGGCATCCCCCGACTATCGCGGCTGCGCGAACCCACGGCTACTGGTGCGTACGACGCAGATGCCATGTCGTACGCACCAGTAGCCCTGCCGGCCCTTTCGTTCGCCCAGCACAGTGATGGCACAGGAATCGCACAGGCGCAGTCGGTTTGCTGGGACGCATCGGCCCCGGACGTCAGGAGGACATCCCATGAGTCACGACCACGACGAGCACCGCGAAGGCTTCGCCTACGACCTGCCCCGGCTACAGGAACGAGGCATGGTCCGACGCACGCTCGGACGCCGAGGGGTCCTCGGCGTGCTCGGCGGCGGGGTCGCGGCGACCGCACTCGCCGCCTGCGGCGCCAGCGAGGCCGACGACGCCAAGAGCGCAACCAATGCCGGCGACACCCACAGTGGTGGTCCCGGTGGTACACCACCGGACGGTGGCAGTGGCGGCGCCGCAGGAGCGGTCTCCCAGGACGGTGTGTCGGAGGGCGACATTCCCGAGGAGACCAACGGGCCCTATCCCGCCGACGGCAGCAACGGGGTCAACGTGTTGACCGAGTCCGGCATCGTCCGCAGTGACATCCGGTCCAGTTTCGGCGACGCGACCGGGGTCGCCGAGGGAGTGCCCATGAAGATCCGGCTCAAGGTCTACAACCACGACGGCGACGAACTGACACCGTACGCCGGCGCGGCGGTCTATCTATGGCACTGCAATCGGGAAGGGAACTACTCGCTCTACTCAGAGGGGCTGGAGAACGAGAACTACCTGCGTGGCGTCCAGGAGGTCGCCGACAACGGCAGCATCGAGTTCACCAGCATCTTCCCCGCCTGCTACTCCGGCCGCTGGCCGCATCTGCACTTCGAGGTCTATCCCTCCCTCGACGACGCGACCACCGCTGCCAACAAGCTGCGCACCTCCCAGATCGCCTTCCCCGAGGCCGTCTGCCTGGAGGTCTACAACAACGCCGAGGGATACGAGGCCTCGCAAGACAATCTCGCCCAGGTCAGTCTCGACAGCGACAACGTCTTCGGCGACGGCCACTCACTGCAGATGGCCAAGCTCACCGGCTCCGTCGACGAGGGCTACGTCCTCTCCATGGCGGTGCCGGTCTGACCCCGATCCAGCGGGGCTGGCAAGTGAGGGACAACAGCACGCACAAACCGCGTCATAGTGCGTGACCTCGACCGTTACATGTCCGCAGGGCCACGGGGGAAACGGCCCTCACAAGCCACAGTGCCCCGCGCCGTACCCGAGAGCGGCGTGGGGCGCTGTGCTGTGTGGAGGTAGCGGCGTGGGACGTGATCAGCGGCGCGCAGACCCGTGCGGCGGGACTGCTGGCGTCCTCGGCGCACCTACCGCGTCTCAAGTGCCAGTAGCCGAAACCCAACCGGCTAGCCGCAGGCTCCCCAGAGGCCGCGGTCGCCCTTCTTGGCCTTGCGCTGCGCCTTGCGGTAGGACTTCACCCGCTCGAATGGATGGCGGTGATAGACGTACACCTTCGCCGCGCCCCGCCGGACCTGCACCTGACCGATGTCCTTGTCGCCCTTGAGCACGTATCGCAGGATCCGGCCGTATCGATCCTTGAGGTCCTGAGTGCGATCGGAGATCAGCCGGACCTTGGTTCCCTCGGGTAGCAACGCCTCCATCGATGCCGAAGCCTCGGGGCCGTAGCACTCCACGCCGTCGTAGACCTCGGGAGTGTCGATGCCAAGCACCCGGACGCGCTTGAGGCGGCCACCCTTGATCTTGACGTCCACGGTGTCTCCGTCGACGACGTGGGTGACCTTGCCGCGCTGTCGGACGCGAGCGGGCCTGCTGTCTCCGCCGGGCGGCTTGGTCCCGTAGTAGCAGGGGCACGGGTTGGACTCGCAGGCGACGCCGTCACCGTCATAGTCCAGTCGGTGCGGGTCACGCTTGGGGCCGCCATGGTTGAGAAAGAAGATCTGGGCAGCCTTCTGCGTCTTGAAATCCCCGCAGTCCTTGTCGGCGGCCTCGGCTGGTGAGGTCGGCACGAGTGCGATCATCAGCCCGACCATCAACGCGATGAGGGTGGCTGTCGCACTGAGACGAGGCCAGAACGGCACGATGATCGGTCCTTCTTCTTGTGGTCCTTGGCATGCCCTACGCCGCACGCACGCTAACCGCCGGGCCAGCGGCCCCGCAGACGAATCAACGACACGGCCGCAACTCAAGAGGCTCGCCGGGAGTCCCAGGAGTGGCGTAGCACCTCACTTGAGGTGACGAGCACACACCCGGGGGAGGTGACATGGAGGGACCTGACCGGGACAGGTACGGGGCAGAGGTTGCCCTCCACGCCGCGTGGATGGGGGCTCTGGTCGCCGCGGGCGCGGTGGTCGCCACGGGCGTCATCACCGCCGTACTCTCGCGACCCGGCCCGACCGGGCCCGCCCCCGCCGCGACGCCGACGACCTCCTCGACACCGGCGGACCTGGCCACAGGAGTGGTGCCGTGGAGCAACCGGACCGACTACGAAGAGTGGATCTACACACATCCCACCGAGGCTCCGTGTCACACCGCCGATCTCAAGCCGCTGCCGAGTGACGTCGAGGGAGCCGGACAACACCTCGGCTGGTTCCTCAAGTTCCGCAACCACGGGGCTGCGGCCTGCACTCTCGGCGGCTATCCCACCGTCCAGACCCGCACGTCCGGTGGGAGCTGGACGACGGTTGGCCTTCGTCGGGGAACCTTCTTTCCGGTCGGCTACACCCCCGGCACGGTCAGGCCCGGAGCGGATCCCGCCGAGCTGACCTTGGAGTTCCCGGCCAACGAGACGACCTGCCCATCCGCGCCCAGCGGCCTGGAGATCCGCCTGATGCTCGATGACGGAACCGCACTTCCGGTTATCGCCCCCGAAGGCAGCACCCAGACCTGCGCCCCCATCGCGGTGAGCCAATGGCACGCCGGTCTTGTCGAGCAACCCGATCGCTTTCCCGGTCTCCAGATCCGGCTGGAGACGCCCGCCTCCGTCCGGCCGGGGTCGACTCTGGAGTACGTCGTCACCCTGACCAACCGCGGCGACGAAACAGTTGATCTGAGGCCGTGCCCAGGCTACGAGCAGAGCCTCTCGGCCTACGACACGGTCGCGATGAGCTCTGGAGAGGCCCTGGTCCGGGGCCGCTGGCGACTCGAGTGCGGCTCCACGCCGCTGGTCGCCCCGGGCGCGAGTGTGCGCTACGCGATGCGGCTGGATGCTCCCACCGACGTCCGGGACAGTCCGGAGATCGACTTGCGCTGGAACTTGGTCGACCTCAGTCCCGACTACGACGGCCAGGAGTGGCTCCAAGTCGTGCCCTGACGTCGGGCTACAGGGTGAACTAAGGGTGGGCGATACTGGGTTCGAACCAGTGACCTCTTCGGTGTGAACGAAGCGCGCTACCACTGCGCCAATCGCCCGTGCGGTGGGCAACGTTAGCGCATCGCCGGGGCGTCCTCACATTCGAGGCCGCCTGGCTGGCGCCTCACATTCCGGGGAGCTCGGGGACGAAACGGCTGAGGCCCTGGACCCAGTCCCAGCCGGTGACGGCGAAGCTCGGCCAGTCGTACGTCGCCACGTAGGCCCACACCGCTCCGGCGATGCAGATCACTCCGAGCACGATGAAGACGAGACGGCGACGTCGGACCTTGGGGTCCATGTCGCGGGCCTTGTCGGCGGCCGCCTGCGCCTTCGCCTTCATCGCGTGCATCCACCGCTGCGCCCAGTGCCACTCGGTGCCGAGGATGCCCAGTCCGACCACGATCGCGACGATGCCGGGGCCGGGCGTCACCATCATGACTAGACCAGCTCCGATGACCGCAGCGCCGAGGATGGTGACCACGATCTTGGTCACGAATCCGGTGACCGGATTCCTGTGCAGGTGGCGGTGCGTGCGATGGAATCGGTGGCGGACACGGTGCCAGAAGCCGGATTCCGCGGCTTCCTCGGTGTCGGTCACGTGGGCTCCTGAGCTGGGTTAGCGTCCTCACGACGCGCTCGGACGAGGTTTCTCAGCCTACCTGTGGACACCCGGGCGGCAACTGTCCAGGAATCGGCGTCATGGCTCGATGGGTGACCCGTCTCATCAGCGGAAGGCACAAACTCAAGGAGGAGAGCGAGATGGGCGAGAGCCACCCGCTGACAAGCACCCTGACCCAGGACGTCATCTTGGAGTGCGTGGACGTGACCGGTCACGCCCGCCAACTCGATGCCGAGCTGGCCTACGACGCGAAGGACCCCTTTGCCGTCACCATGACTTTCCGCACCCGCAGCGGCGACGTCCCGTGGGTGTTCCACCGAGAGCTCCTTCTCGGTGGCATGTCGGACCCCGCCGGCGAGGGCGACGTCCGCATCTCCCCCAGCATCGACCTGGAGGGCCGCGCGGTCACCGTGATCGAGCTGCACTCCAACACCGGCTCGTTCGTGGCGCAGACCCGGACACCCGAGGTGGCCCGCTTCGTCGAGCGCACGCTCGAGATCGTGCCGCTCGGTGCCGAGACCATCGACGTCGACGCGATGATCGACACCTTGCTGCCTTCAGCCTGAGCCTCCCAAGCCGCCCGAGCAGAGCCTGGGCCCCTTCCTCCTTAGGGGCTCAGGCTCTCGGCATTTCGGGTGTCGTACGACGACCTCAGGGATCGAGGTTCTTCGCCTCCCGCTCGGCCCATACGCGGGCCACCTCCTGAGTCACCGATCCCCGAGCGACCAGCGCTCGGTCGTCCCAGCGGCGCACACCTTGGACGTCACGTGTCGTGGAGGCCAAGAAGATCTCGCTGGCCTCGCGAAGCACGTCGATCGGCTCATCGACCTCGCGCGCGCCATACCACTCCAGTACCAGCGCCCGGGTCACCCCGGCCAAGCACCCGGACGCCAGCGTGGGGGTGCGCAGCTCGCCGTCGAGGACGTAGAAGACGTTGGAGCCGGTGCCCTCGCACAGGTGGCCGGCCAGGTTGGCGAAGACGGCCTCCGAAGCACCCACCTGCTGCGCGCGCGCGAGGGCGACGACGTTCTCGGCGTACGACGTGGTCTTCAGGCCGGCCAGCGGTCCCCGCTCGTTGCGTGGCCAGGGAACGGTCGCCACGACTGTCGTCTCGGGGGTAGGCGCCATCTCGTCCACCACGACCGCGAGCGTCGTCGGCTCCAAGTCCCCACGTCCGGAGCCCAGTGGCGCCGGACCGCCCGTGTAGGTGATGCGCAGTCGGCCCAACGGCGCGTCGAATCCGTCCAGCACAGCCGCAACCCCGCGGCGTACCTCCACCAGGTCGACCTCCGGGAGCCCCAGCCCGCGTGCCGAGTGCACCAGCCGCTCCAGATGCCGGGTCAGCGCAAACGGGACGCCACCGAGCACCTTGACGGCCTCGAACACCCCGTCGCCAACCGTGAACCCGTGGTCCACGACCGTCACCGCCGGGCCGGTCGGGTCGCTCAACAGTCGTCCGTCCAGCCACGCGCGCATGGGGAGACTCTAGGAGGCCACTCCCTCGCTCTCACCACTGCCAACACGCGCCGAGCCTTGATTTTGATCGGTTCGGGGCATCCGTTAGTGTTCTCTGCGCACCTCCGGCCGAGCGTTGGCCGGGAGCGCGCGGACGTAGCTCAGTTGGTAGAGCGCAACCTTGCCAAGGTTGAGGTCGCGAGTTCGAGCCTCGTCGTCCGCTCGGAGCGGGTCTCGACCCATCCACGGTGGGTTGGCCGAGAGGCGAGGCAACGGACTGCAAATCCGTCTACACGGGTTCAAATCCCGTACCCACCTCGAAAACCCGAACAACCCGGGCGATTGGCGCAGCGGTAGCGCGCTTCCTTGACACGGAAGAGGTCACTGGTTCAAACCCAGTATCGCCCACCAGTTTTACGCTCAAACACTGGCTTTCAGACTAGGCATGACACACCATGTTGAAACATGAAATGGCTGACAACATGGCTGACACGACCGTGACGCGCTCGGCATACGGCACCGGCACCATGTACCAACGCCGCTCCGACTGGCGCTGGATCGCCGCGGTGGAGGCCGACACCTTCACGGCCGCGGGCGGCCGGAAGCGCCCCACTGTCTCCGGCAAGGGCTGCGTCGGCGGCTGCCAACAGCGCTGTCCACACCGGGCAGCAATCAAACGGAAGCTCCGCAACAAGCGCGCCGAGCTTGAGCGCGACAACGGCCATGTCGCGAAGCGCACGGTCACCATCGCGATGTACGCCGAGCAGTGGTTGCAGGACATCGAGCCACACGTGACGCCCAGCGCCTACACGACCGACAAGGCCGCCGTGAAGGCCATCGTCGCCTCGATCGGCAAGACGCGACTCAACGAGGTCGAGCCCTCCCACGTCAAGGCGCTCGACCGGTACATCCGGAAGCAGGGCAACAACTCCAGCACGTCCCAGCGCTACGCCGGCAGCCTCATGCGCCTGCTCAAGGCGGCCGCACAGGACGGCTACACCATCCGCCCCAACGTGCTCCACACCAAGAAGCCCAAGGCCGCCGTCAACGACCGCGACGCTGTGCCGGTGGACGAGGCGATCAGGGTGCTCACCTATCTCGCCGAACTGCCCACAGAGGAGGACCTTGTACGCCGTGGCGGTGTGTCCAGGTGGGCGCTCACGTTCCTGCAGGGCCACCGATCCGCCGAGTCCCGCGGGCTCACCTGGCCGATGGTCGACTTGGAGGTCGAGTCACTCACGATCGCCTGGCAGATCCAGGGCCTGAAGTACATCGAGAACCGCAACCCCGCCGCCGGGTTCCGGGTGCCCGACGGCTACGAAGCCGTGCGTGTCGTCGGAGCACAGCACCTCGTGCGCCCCAAGTCCGAGGCGGGTTGGCGCGTTCAGCCGCTCGTCCCCTGGGCTGCCAACAGCCTCCGTGCATGGCGCGAGATAGCGCCCGACAACCCCCAGCAGCTCGTCTGGCCAGGACGTAGCACCAAGGCCGGCACCTGGCCGCGCAACCCAGCCAGCGACCTCGACGAATGGCACGACATCCAGAAGGCCGTAGGGATCGCGCACCCGACCGGCCGGCCCTGGCACCTCCACGAGATCCGCCACGGCACCGCAACCCTGCTCATGGCCCTCGGCGTCCCCGAGTCCGTCCGCATCGCGATCATGGGCCACTCCTCGATCGCCAGTACCCGCGACTACGAGCACGTCGACCTCACCGAAGCCCGAAGGGCGCTGGAGAAGGTCGCGGCGCGACTGGAGCTCGTGCAGTCGAACTAGCCTTCGCTCCGGCTGTTGTCCATGTCTCCCCCGATGTTCACCGTGTCGGCATGCACGGCACCGGCCACGCCGATGGCGCTCTGCTGGTGAGGCTCGAACGGCGGCGGGCTCGGTAGGCGCCGTTCCGCCCGGCGCCAGAACTCGCTCACCGTGATGCCGAGCGCGTCGGCGACGATCTCCAACTTGGCGAGGTCGATCGCCTCGGCGGCCTCCATGGCCGCGATCTCTTTGAGTGGTAGGCCCGACCGCTCAACCAGGTCCGTGGCCTCTATGTCGAGAGCCGCCCGCTCGGCTCTGATCTGTGCTGCTGCTGCGTCCGCCATGGGGCTTCTCTGCTCTGACATTGCGCCAGGCTAGACCACTGCCCAAACCGCCTGCGAGCGGTCGCGGGACCATGCATCATGGGCGCTCTCGGAAGGGGGTCGCCGTGGGGAACCCGGAGCCGTTCGCAGTGCTAGAAGCGATGGGCGTGAAGGTGCAGACGATGTGGCGGTTAGGTGGGCCAGCGTTCTGGTACGCCGATACGAAGACCCTCTTGGTCGACCTTGACCTCAATCCCGACGAGCGCGAGAACCTCGTTTGCCGGATGCTCGGGATTCTTGCTGAAGAGGCTCGACGCTGACCTCTTCGGGGTCATCCTCGGTCCGGCGCTGAGCCTCACCTTCGGCCTTCTTGATCGCGTCACCCTGCTCGACCCATAGGCGCTCAGAGTGAGTGTCCCATGCCCGTTGGACGAACTCGTCGACATCCTCGTCAAGGTAGTGAGTGATCAACTCCAAGTCGTCGAGCGTGAGCGGCTTGGCGTCGCGCAGTCGCAAGGCCAGGTAGTTATTCCCGAGGCCGATCTTGCTGCCAAGTTCACGGCGCGACATTCGGCGGGCGGCAAGCACGGCGCGGATCTCGGCGCTAATCGCGCGGGCGAGCACGCTCTGCGTCCCACTGGGGAAGGCGTAGAAAACATCCACAGGCCGGGAATGTACCCGAAATCCGGCGCGCCGTCACCGTGCCCTTGCATTTGTACCCGAGACGTGCTTACTGTACCGACATGGGTACACCAGCGACTTTCCGCCAACGCGTCGCGGCCGAGATCCGCGCCGAGATGGCACGGCAGAAGCGTACCGGAGTGCAGCTCGCTGAGGTGCTCCAGTGCAGCCAGCAGTCTGTCTCGCGACGACTCGCGGAAGGCCAGGGGCTCGACCTCGACGAACTGCCGTTGATCGCGGAGTGGCTGGGGATTGATGTCCTCGACCTAATCGCTCCCGGTCGTGAGCGGGTGTCGGCATGATCGCCGCGACTGCCCCGATCTCCTACTCGCTTGCCGGGGCGGCCTTGGCCACGGGGCTCTCGAAGGCCACGCTCGATCGAGCAATCAAGGCGGGCCACCTCCAGGCCAAGAAGTCGAGCATCGACGAGGACGGCAACCCGGTCGGCTCCTGGGTCATCACGGCCGACGCGCTGCGGGCATACGTGGACGGACTGCCGGACGCATGACCATCGTCAACACCGAGGTCACCTACGGCCAGGTCCGCGAGTCCGTCGCCCTGGCCCGCGAGTCCGGCTCGACGTTCTTCGAGGCCATCGTCTGGCAGATCGAGAACCAGGCGTGGACCGTGCTCGGGTACGCCGACTGGGACGAGATGCGCGAGGCCGAGTACAAGGGCCTTGGCGTGGTCTGCCCCAAGGCGGATGTCCCCGAGATCGGCGCCCGGCTCCGACGCGGCGGCCTCACGCATCAGCAGATTGCCGACACGCTCGGGCACCCGGAGACGACGACGCGGCGCGAGGTCAACCGCCAATTGGCGGATGAGGACGTGACCATCACCAACGCTCGCGGCCAGGAGCGGCCCGCGACGTACACCAAGACCCCCGCCGCCCCGACCGAATACCAAGCGGCCGGGACGTCGGGCGCCACCCGGCCGGAGCCCGAGCCCGAGACGAGGGCTCCGGCTGCGGTGGTCGATATCGGACGATCGTCCGATATCGCGCAGGGTGCCCCCGAAGTAACACCCGCTTTCCCGCCTGCCCCGGTTGAGACGCCCGAGCAGCGCGCCGAGCGAGAGCTTGAGCACGGCCGCCAGTCCACCGTGACCCGCATCGCCGAATGCGTGCGGTTCCTCGACGGCGGCGCCGACCAGGCCGCCATCTTCCTCCGCGACTTCTACCCCCACGAGGCCCGGTTCCTCGCCCACGGCATGCGCCTGACCCGCACCCGCGTCGACTCCTGCATCGCCTTCCTGGCAGCCATCCGAGAAGAGGTCCCAGCGTGAACATCGACGACCGCATCATCGACCTGTACGACGCCTACGTGCGCGGCAGCGACGACGCCGAGGTCAAGACCTCCGAGGCCAAGGCAGCCATCCGCGAGGACGTGCTGGCGATGGTCACCGGCTCCGACCGCGACCCGCAGCGGGAGACCGACCTGCTCATGTCGCAGGTCATCGGCAACGCCCGGTCGGCCCGCTCGCGATCCATCAAGCGCAACCTTGAGCACTTCCTCGACGGCTTCGAAGAGGGCGACGACTACGCCGACCCGCTGATGGACATGGCGTTCCCGGTTGGCGACGAACGGGGCATCGACAAGACGCTGCGGCGCTGGACCACCGACGACTTCGGCGACCTCGTGGTGACCCGCTACCGAGTAGCAGCCGAGTCCACTGCTGCCGCTGCGCAACTCGACGGCACTGTCTCCCGCGTGCTCGACCGGATGCGCGCCGATGCTGCCGGGACGTTCGGCGACGTCGCCTGGGAGCAGCGATGACCGACCTCCTCTGGTTCGACCAGCTCTTCCAGACTCCCGCCGCGCCGGCGATTGGGGAATACCCGGTCGCGGCGGGACACAACGCCCTCCCCGACCCACCCGTGTCGGGTTGAGCGGCAGCCCGGGTCGCGCTACGAGGTCGCGGCCCGGGCACAGACTTCCGGCCCGCATATGGGGAGTGGGCCGGAGCAAACCAAATAACAGCGGGGCCGCCCGGACACCCAGTCACAAGCGGCCCCACCAACCACAGCAAAGGATACGTGATGACCGACCCAGTCGCAGCCATCCAGGCCGCCGAGGCGCGAGCCCTGGCCGAGCACGAGGCGGGCACCTGCTCGGAGTCCGAGTGGACGTGCAGCACATGCGAGGCGGCCCGATGAGCCCCGCCGCCCTCGTCGCCTTCGTCGTCGCTGCCGTCGTCTGTGCCATCGGCCTGTCCGGCCACGCGCAGGACTTCCTGATCGCCGTCTGGTCCCTGCGCGGGCCCATCGTCGTCGCTGCCGTGCTCGCGCTGGTCGCGGGTGCGCTCGACCGGATGGGGGTGCGGGCATGAGCGCCATGGCCCCCGAGCAAGAGCCCACCGTCATCGAGCGCACCGCGCCCCGCGTGTGGCGCGAGGTGGACGAGTCCGGGCTGCCCCGTGCGACACGGCGGGCGGTCGAGGCGTGGGTGCGGACGGTGTGCGAGTGGGTCGGGGTCCGCAAGCCACGCATCGGCTTCAATGCCGAGGACGCGGAGGTTGCGGTCACCCTGCGCAGCACCCGGGAGATCGAGCGGCTCGGCCTGGCGCTGCTGGCCGACTACTGGCAGGTGGGCATCGGTGGTGGCGGGCTGTGGCTTGTGGACCATCCGCTCGGGGTCGGGGTCATCTTCCGCACGAAGGTCGGTGCGGCATGAGCGACGACGGCCACTGGCAGAACGCCGACGGCACGTGCCCCGAGGCCACCTGGCCGCAGCCCGAGCGTGGCGTCCCTCGCACCTACATCGCGACCCTTCCCATTCCCGGCGAAGTGCCCTTCGGGCTCGACCTCCTCATCACCGTCCACCCCGACGAGGCAGACGGCATCGAGGTCGCCCCGCGCCTGGACGAGACGCGCTGGGGTGCGCCGCTGCCGGTCAGGAGGGCGGACTAGTGCCTGACGTGCCGAGCCCAAGGCCTGCCCCCGACGACCTGACCGCCCTCGCTGATGCCGTCGGCGTCCTGCGCACACCACTGGACGCGCTGGACTTCGAGCACGTGCCGATGTGCGAGGCGCGGCCCGGCTTCCACGACAAGGTGCCGCCTGCTGACTTCCTGGTCATTGTCGGCCCGACCTGCTCGTGCCCCATTCACCCGAGTAACGCCTATCTGTGCTCGGGTTGCTGGCGGTGCTACGCGGGCAAGTTCGCGGTCTGCAACGCGTGCAAGCGGTTCGTCGCCTTCCGAGCGGAGGCGCTGCGATGAGCACGCCGACCAACCTCCGCGAGGGCCTCGACGCCGCCGAGCGCGCCGAGGCAGCAGACAACGAGCGGGCGCTGCGGGTCGCCGAGTTCCTGGCGTGCGCTGACGACGAGGAGAAGGCCGAGTACTGGCGGGCGAGGGGGCGGCGATGCTAGATCCCGGCATCTACCCCAACCTCGACCGCGCCGACCTCCCGCCCGGACTGTCGTACTCCGGCGCGAAGGACATCCTCAACTGCCCCGCGCTCTACAGGTGGAAGCGCGCCAACCCGAGCGCGCCCAGCGAGGCGATGGAGACCGGTACCGTCACCCACGCCCTCATCCTCGACACGCCCCAATGCTGGCGCACCATCGACGGCGGACGCGGAGTCACCGAGCGACGCAAGGCAGCCCGCGCCGAAGGGCTCATCCCCATCACCACCGACGCGCTGGCCACCGCAGCACGCATGGCCGTCGCAGTCCGGGACCTGCCCGAGGCCGCCGACCTGCTCGACCGTTGCAGCTCCGAGAACCGCGAGGTCGCCGCCATCGCACAAGACCCCGAGACGGGCGTGTGGGTGCGCTGCTACTTCGACGCCCTGCACGACGGCGGCCGCTACGGCGTAGACGTCAAGACAGGCCGAGAGGGCACCCTGGGCGACTTCGCCCGGACCGCCGCGAATCTCGGCTACGACCTACAGGCAGCCACTTATGCCGCCGTCATGGAGTGGCTGGGGCAACCGATCGACGCGCTGCTGTTCTGCATCGTCGAGTCCTCCGAACCGCACT
Organism: Nocardioides sp.; assembly: GCF_047602075.1. Taxonomy (GTDB): domain Bacteria; phylum Actinomycetota; class Actinomycetes; order Propionibacteriales; family Nocardioidaceae; genus Nocardioides. Next base: position 543,692 of record NZ_JASGIF010000001.1, on the reverse strand, counting down.
TCGTCGGGGTCCGCGAACTGGACGCCGACTTCCTCGCCCGCGGCCGAGCACGACTCCGGCGCGCCCTCGACACCTACGCCGCGTGCGTCGAGACGGACACCTGGCCCGGACCGGCCACCTACCAGACCATCAGCGCCCCGCCCTGGGCGCTCCGAGCAGAAGGAATCCCAGCGTGACCGTCGCAATCCACGAGCCCAGCGGCTCAACCCTCGCCATCGCCGCCGAACAGAGCGGCTTCACCGACGCCCAGGTATCCGCGCTCCAACAGATCGGCGTAGACAAGGCGTCCTCGGGCGACCTGCAAGTGTTCTTCCACGTCTGCCAGCGCACCGGCCTCGACCCCTTCGCCAGGCAGATCCATCTCATCGGCCGCCAGGTCAGCGAGATGGGCGCAGACGGCCAGTGGACCAAGGTCACCAAGCAGACCATCCAGACCGGCATCGACGGCTTCCGCCTCATCGGCCGCCGCGCCGCCGACCGGGCACACCACAAGCTGAGCGTCGGCGCGGCCGAGTGGGCGCACCCGGACGGCACCTGGCGGCCCGTGTGGTCCAAGGAGTGGGGCTTCCCGGTCGCAGCCCGCGTCACCATCCACCGCGACGGCGAGCCGTTCACAGCCGTGGCGATGTTCGACGAGTACAAGCAGACCAAGCGCGGCGGCGACCTCAACAGCATGTGGTCGCAGCGTCCGGCCGGGCAGATCGCCAAGTGCGCCGAGGCGCTGGCGTGGCGAATGGCGTTCCCGCAGGACCTCGCCGGGCTCTACTCCGACGACGAGATGGGGCAGGCCGACAACCGCCACCATGAGCCCGCGCCCAACCCGACCACCCGCCTCGCGGACCTGACCGCAGAGCCCGAGGTCGTCACCGCCGAGCGCGAGGAGTACGACGCCCTCCTCGCCGAGGCTGAGGAGAACTACCAACTGCTCGACACCACGAGCCAACTCGCCAAGCGGCTCTACGCCACGGTCGGACAGGCGGGCATCCCCGAGGAGCAGATGCACGAGTTCCTGTCCTCAGCGGTCGGGCGCGACATCCCATCCAGCAAAGACCTCCTCGAGCGAGAGGTCCGGGAGATCCTCGACAACTTCGACGCCCTCCTCGCCGCCTTCATGGCAGACGGGAGCGCGTCATGAGCAGAGCACCACGCCGCACGCCCGGGCAGATGGCCGCCGCCGACCTCACCCGAGCGCGCGGCGAGCAGCGGCGACTCAAGGCCCTGCGCAACTACCAGGCCGCGCACCCGCTGCTGGCCGAGAGCAAGGAGGACGAGTGATGGCACGCCTCCCGCACCCGACCAAGTGTGTCGGGGTCTGCACGGGCTGCAGTCACTGGCAGGTCGACGTCCCGCCCATCGCAGGCCGCGACTTCGACGGCCCCAACGCCATCGTCTGGGCCATCGGCGAACTGCACCATGAGCACGTCTACGGCGACTGCCCCGGCGGCACCGAGGGCCGCATCAAGGTCATGGGCCAATGGGTCGAGCGTCCCGGCGTCGACGACGGCACCCCCGTACAAGGCGCGCTGGCCTTCCAGATGCTGCCCGAGTGGTGGGTCTGGCGTGGACTGATGGCGGTGAACGCGGCACGGGAGTTGGCGGTGAACGCGGCACGGGAGTTGGCGGTGAACGCGGCACGGGAGTTGGCGGCGACGGGGACACCTGGCGAGTGGGTGGTACTCGGCAACTCGATCGGCGCGTCGATCGGACAGTGCAACTGCGGCACGCAAGGCATGGATGGCTATGGCCACGAGCCCGGCTGCGGCCTAGAGCAGGTTGCCTCAACTCAGGCCGACGATGCCGTCAAGATCACCAAGGCCGTCAACGCCCTGCCCGCGATAGGCGACCTGCTCGACGCGGTGGAGGGCCTGCGCAGGCACTGCGCCAAGGGGTCTGCCTGCGACTGGGCGCCGTGTCGCACCGTGCGTGCTGCGGACGCGCTCACGGAGGCACTGCGATGACCGCCCCGACGCTCGCCGAGCGGCTGAATGAGCATCAATGGACCACGTGGCGGTCGTTCACCAACGACAACACCATCCGCCGCTGCTGTGGGCAGGACTTCGGCAACGCCACCCGCAAGGGCCGGCGAGGCGATGCCGAGGCCGCTGCGGCCGCACTGAACGAGCACCTTGCCTCCGTCGCCCTCGCGTGGATGCGGGAGCGGCTGGCGGAGGTCGAAGCGCCGGGATACCTCGGGCACGGGTCTCCTGGCCGCTTCTGGTATCAAGTCGCGCTCGCCGAGGTGGCCGAGGCGCTTGGAGGCGAGTCGTGAGCGCCAAGTGCCTGTGCGACCAACTCTCGGCTGACTTCGGAGTCGGCATCAACCACTCCCGGCGGTGTCCAGCAGGCCACGGCTACCAGCCCCCCGGTGGGCTGAGCCTTGCGCCGGGCGGCAAGGCCTGCCGTCAATGCGGACACCCCGCACGAGACCACGCCGCGGAAGGTGAGTCGTGAGTATGCAATGGCTGGGCCAGTCGATCCGGGTCGAGCACCTTGTGGCTCCTGGTGGCTGGCTGACCAGTCTGGGTCGACATGTGGCCTCTTGCCACTGTCGGTGCAGCGAAGTGCAGACATGTCCCAAGTGTTTCGGACCGGCCTCCCCTGCGGCCATCAAGGGTCGCTGGGACGCCGAGGGCGGCCACACGGCGCGACCATTCGACCCCGTGTGGGTGCGGCTCTCCTGCGGCTGCGAGTTCGGAGACGCCTCGCTGGCCCACCCACTTGGAGGCAGCGATGACTGACGTCGTGCACCTGACCGAGGCCGAGATCGCCAAGATGCGCGAGGCCAGCGAGTGGCTACGCACTCACCCCGGCGCCGTGGACGTGCAGCTGTGCGCCGTGGAGCGCATCCTCACCGCCCGCCTCGCTGCCCGTGACGCCGAGTGGCGGGTCAAGATCAAGGCGCTGGCGGACGAGTGGCAGGCGCAGTACGAGGCCAGCGACTACAGCGAGCACATGTCACTCGCAGGCACCGTCGCGGTCCTCCGCCGCCTCCTGCGCGACATGGAGGCCGACTCATGATCGACCCCGTCGTCTGGTGGGACGAGGACGAGCAGCGATGGTTCCGGGTCAGCGATGTGCTCGCAGAGGGGGAAGCATGAGGCGGCCACGGCTCTTGGACCTGTTCTGCGGCGAGGGCGGGGCCGGCATGGGCTACCACCGCGCCGGCTTCGACGTGACCGGCGTGGACAACGACGACAAGCGCCTCGCGCACTACCCCTTCGAGCACCACCGCGCCGACGCACTGGAGTACCTGCTCGCCCGCGGCCGCGAGTACGACGCCATCCACGCCTCGCCCACCTGCACCGGATACACCCGCGGCACCGCAGCAATCCCCAACCGATACGAGCGCTACGACCGCCTCATCGCAGCAACCCGCGAGGCACTGCGCGAGATCGGCCGGCCGTACGTGATCGAGAACGTCGAGGGCGCACGCCCCGAGCTCATCTCACCTGTCCTGCTGTGCGGACGCATGTTCGGGCTCAGCGCCACCGACACCGACGGCACGTCACTGGTGATGGACCGACACCGCCTGTTCGAGTCCAACATCCTGCTGCTGGCACCCGAGCACGTCAAGCACGACCGCAGCTTGCAGGTCGCCGGAGCGTACGGCGGCGCCAGACGCGACAAGCACGAGGCCCGGCACGTCCGGAAGGGCGGCTACGTCCCGGCCGACCTGGGCGTGCTGCGCGACCTCCTCAACACGCCCTGGATGACCGAGCGCGGCTGCTTCCTGTCGATCCCGCCCGCCTACACGACCTTCATCGGCGCCCAGCTCATCGAGCACCTGGAGGCCGCAGTATGACCCACCGCCCACCACCCGCAGCAGTCCCCGCCGCCCTCGCGCGCCTCATCGCCCGCCGCCCCGAGCTCGCACACATCGGCCTCGGGTGGGTCGTCGTGGTCAGGAGCGCCAATGCGTGAGACCCCCGCCCGCTGCATCGTCTGCGGGTCATCGCCAACCAAGGCCCGCGGGCGCTGCGGCGCCTGCTACCAGCGGCTCCGGTACCACTCGCGGCGAGAGGCCCTCCATGACACCGTCGCGGACCTCGCCTACACCGGCGGCTGGACGCGGCAGGGGCTCGTGCTGGTGCCCAACCAACGGAGGTGTGCGGAGTGAAGGGCTGGGAACTGCGAGCACTCAGCGACCACGCCCGGCAGCGAGCACAGTGGACCAGCGCGAAGATGGCCCGGCTCGCCTGCTCGGACCGGACGGCATTCGGGACACCGAAGCCACCCGACCACGCCAACTGCGGCGACGAGTACGGGTGCGCGTGCGAGTGTCACCGGCCCACTGACCGCGAGCGGAGGCTGTGGACGCAGATCGCCGACGAGCTGGACGCCTACCTCGCCGACGAGCAGGAGGAGGCGCTGTGGTGACCACCTGCCCCTGCGGCACCCCCATCGCCTCCGAGGCCGCCGCGCAACGCCACGCCAAGGTCTGCCCCTACCAGGGATGGCCACAGGCGGCCTACGAGCGCGACCAGGGAGCGCTGGGGCGGCTGGTGCGCACAGGCACTGTCGACAGCACCGGCAACTTGTCGGCAACACGTGGTGCACTTGTGACCACAGGGACGACGACAGAAGTCGGCCCCGGTGGCGCGCCAACGCCGAACCCGGGGCCTCGCCGATCAGAAAGGACAACGACCGACTCATGACCACCGTAAACGCGCCCCCTGACACAACACCACCCGCCACCTGTCCGACCTGCGGGCTGCCCGGCGAGGGATTCACCCGCAGCGAGCGCACCATTCACCACGCGCAGTACCAGTGCCCGGCCGGACACATCTGGATCACCAAGTGGGCCGACCTGACGGGAGGCGCCGCCTGATGCGCATCAGGTCGACCAAGCCGGAGTTCTGGCGCAGCGAGCGAATCGCCTCGGTGAGCTGGGACGCGAGGCTCGTCCTCAAGGGACTGGAGTCCTACGTCGACGACAACGGCGTGGGCAAGGACGACATCGCCCTCATCGTCTCCGACGTGTTCCCTCGCGACATGGTGCGAGACCCTCGCGAGACCCTCGCGAGGGTTGCAGACGCCATTTCTCGAGCTCCACGAAGCCGGACTCGTGCACCGATACGAGGACGACGACACCGAACTGCTCTTCGTCTCATGGTGGGAATCGGTCCAGCGCATCGACAGACCCAACAAACCGCGTTTCCGCAGGCCAGACGGCACATGGGCCTACTCGGAGTCCGAAATTCGCGGAACCCTCGCGACACCCTCGCGAGTATCTCGCGACACCCTCGCGACTGGAACAGGGGAACAGGGGAACAGGGGAACAGGGGAGAACCCCTCTTGCCCATCGGCTGACGCCGATGAGGCGACGGAGGCCGACTCGCGCTTCGACGAGTTCTGGAACACCTACGCCAAGAAGGTCGGCCGCAAGAAGGCCGAGCAGCGCTGGCGCATCGCACTGAGGAAGCCCGGCGTTGACGCGGACCGGCTCATCGCGGCTGCTGGCCGCTACGTCACGGCGCAGCAGGTCAAGGGCAAGCACCCCGAGTTCACCAAGGACGCAGCGACCTGGCTCAACGGCGAGCACTGGAACGACGAGGCCGCCACGGCGACCACGACCACCACCACCCCGGCGGCGTACGCCGGGCCCATCGAGCGACCCCCGGACAACCTCAGCCCCGAGGAGTACCACGCCTGGCATATGGAGCAGGTCGCCAGGAGACGGGCGGCCAGCCAGTGATCGACGAGCCCCCGATCGACCCCGACGACGAGCCGACCCCGGGCAGCCAGATGGCCGACGTCCGCGACGCCGAGATCTCGCTGCTCGGCGCGGTGATGTCCGGCTACGACGACCTCGACGGCCTGGCCGAGCAGGTCACCGGCGCGGACTTCTACCGCCCCGAGCACGAGGAGACCTGGGACGCCGTGATGCGCGTCCACCGCGGCGGCGTCAAGCCCGACCCCGTCTCGGTGCGGCTCGCGCTCGACAAGGGCTCCCGCGTCGACCCGCTCTCGCTGCTGCACATGACGCAGATGGTGCCGCTGGTCAGCCAGGCGCCCTACTACGCCGACCGGGTCGCCACCGCCTCCGGGCTCCGCCGCATCCAAGCCGCGGGCCTGCGCATCCAGCAGCTCGGCAACGCCACCGGAGGCGACCTCGACGACATCCGCGAACGAGCCCGCGCCGAGGTCGACGCCGCCACCACCGGCCGCGTCGTCTCCCGCGCCCGCACCGTCGCGGACCTGCTGCCCGACGTCCTCGACATCGCCGAGCACGGACAGGCCAACGTGCTGGGCACCGGCTGGCCCGACGTCGACGACAGCATCGGCGGACTGGGTCCCGGCAGGCTCGTGGTCGTCGGCGCGAGGCCCGGTGTCGGCAAGTCCCTGATGGGCACCAACCTCGCGCTGCACATGGCCCACCACCACGGCCATGCCGTCCTGCTCGCCTCCCTGGAGATGCCCGAGCGCGAGGTTGGCCAGCGGATGCTCGCCGCGTTCGCACAGGCCAACCTCACCGACCTGCAGACCGGTCGCACCGACGAGCGCACCTGGGAGCGCATCGGCCGCCACGCCCAAGCCCTGATGGACCTGCCGATCACCATCGACGACAGCCCCGACCAGACCGTGACCAGCATCCGACGCGCCGCCCGCAACGTCCAACGCAAGCGCGACGACCTGGCGCTCATCGTCGTGGACTACCTCCAGCTCGTCCGGCCGGTCGACAACCGCCCCAACCGCGCCGAGCAGTTGGGCGAGGTCTCCCGCGGGCTCAAGCTGCTGGCCCGCGAGACCGGCGCCTGCGTGGTCGCCATGGCGCAGGTCAACCGCGAGTCCACCAAGCGCACCGACGGCCGCCCGATGCTCGCAGACCTCCGTGAGTCCGGGTCCATCGAGGCCGACGCCGACCAGGTGCTGCTGCTGCACCACCCCGACGACGAGCTTCCCGACCTTGAGGTCATCACCGCCAAGAACCGGCACGGACCCAAGGCGACCCGCCACCTGTACATGCAAGGCCACTACGCCCGGCTCACCTCCACGACCTGGGCACCACGGGAGGACGCATGACCTGCGGCAACTGCGGCAAGCCCACCGAGGAGCGTTGCGAGCACTCCGACCTCCCTCGCTCGTCCTGTGCGCACTGTCGGCCAGGCCAGGAATACCCCGAGAACGCACAGAAAGGCCCCTCTGAGCGCCGCAGGGCCGAAACGGGCACCGAATTACGCGGATGTGGTTCTAGGCCCTCAGAGCCCCGATTTCGCCGAATCTGGCCACCCGTCGCACCGACCCGGCCGACAGCCTCCACGTCGCCGCCCGCCGAGGAGCCCACCGACGACCCGCGCGTCCAGGTCGCCCGAGACCTCCGCGCCATCGGTCACATGGCCGCGATGCTGTCCGACCGGGCGCTCGACCTCGCCGACGACCCACACATCCCCGGCGGCGACGCGATGGTCAACCTCGCGCCGGCCGCCAACCTCGAAGCGTGGCAGCACCAGGTCGAGACCGACGAGCGGCTAGAGCTCGCCAAGCTGCGGCACGCGCCCTACACGTCCGCGGCCGACGAGGACCCCGACGAGTCCTGGCCCGCCTACCAGACGCTGCGGTACTGGTCCGAGGACTGGCGGCGCGACCTCGAACAGCCCGACATCGAGCTGCCCACCATCGCCACCGAGACCCGCTTCCTCGGCAGGCTCATCGACTGGGCATGGAGCACCGAGCCGCACTTCGAGGAGTTCGCCGCCGACATCCACGCCGCCCGCGTCAAGCTGGAGAACGTCGTACGCGACGGCATCCGTGAGACCCGCTCCCGCGTCCTGTGCGACCGGTGCAACCACCCGAAGCGACTCATCCGCAAGTACGGCAAGCGCGACCGCGAGGACACATGGAAGGCGCCGTGCTGCAAGGCCGTGCTCACCGCCGACGAGGCCAAGCGCGCCCTGGCCAGGCAACTGCGCTCAGCGGGTGCCGAGCGGTGGGTGACGCTGACCGAGGCGTTCGGTGCACTGAGCGTCAAGGGCTGGACCGAGGCGACCGTACGCGGCTGGCTCGCCGACCCCGACGTGGCGGTCGGGCAGCTGGATGACGGACGCCTGGCGATCTGGTGGCCGGACCTGTGGCGATGTCACCTGACCGCAAGTGCCCAGCGCGAGGAGCGGGCACGACGACGGGCCGAGAAGGCGGCAAGGAAGGCGGCGTGCGAGCAGGCTCACGGCACCGACTGCTGGGAACGCGGGCGCTGCACGGCGGGGAAGCGAGAGGCGCGTGTGGTCTAATGGGTCTCGCGAGGGCCCTGGTCGCCGCCGTTTACTGCGTGATACGACCGCGCCCTCAGCCGCCCACCGTCGTCGCCAAGGCCACGGTGGGTTTGTACGTTCGGGGGTGAGTTGGGTGGCATGGGAGACCAGTACCCGACGCAGCCGACTCCCCAAGGACTGGGCCAAGCGAGTGACCCGGGTCAAGCGCAGGGCACGCGGTAGGTGCGAGGCCAAGGTGCACGAGCCCGAGTGCGATGGCTACGGCCGCGAGTGCGACCACATCGACTCGCCCGACGACCACAGCCCCGCCAACCTGCAGTGGCTGAGCACGCCGTGCCACCGAGCCAAGACGCTGGCCGAGGCCAAGCGGGCACGCGGAGGCAAGGCACTGCGGCCCGCTGAGCGGCACCCAGGGGCCCGTCGAACCCCCGTTCGGAAGTAGGGGGGAGGGCCCCCGTACCCCCCGGAGCACAGGACCGGGGGCATAGCGGCTCCGGATCTGCGTGCGGTTCGACCCTGTTTTTCCGGCCCCAGGCGGGCCGTTGTCTGCCCCAGGAGGGCCCGTCATGTCGAAGCTGAATCACCCTGTCCCGGCGTCTCTCGGCAAGGCCGGGAAGGCGTTGTGGTCCGATGTCGCGGCGAAGTACACGCTGCGGCCGGACGAGTTGCGGGCGCTGGAGGATGCGTGCGCCGCGTCCGACATGCTGGCCGAGTTCGAGAAGGCGTGGCGTGATCTTGGGCGGCCGTACATGTCCAAGGGCAGCATGGGCCAGGAGGTCGAGCACCCGTTGATCGGGAGTATCGACAAGCAGCGAAAGGCGCGGCAGGCGTTCTTGGCGAAGCTGGAGCTGCCGGACGACGCTCCGGCCGGCGAGTCGAACCAGCAGCGCGGCGCGGCTCAGCAGCGCTGGAAGCATGGCGCGTAGCAGTGGCCCAGCACTCATCGAGGACCTGTCCGGCGACTATGCGGCCATCGAGCGGGAGTACCGCGACCTCCTAGAGCGGACTCAGCCGCCGGCCGACCTGGAGTGGGAGCCGGTCCGCATCGGCCCGACGTGGCAGTACGGCGACGCGGGCTGGCTGCTCCCGGAGGCGTCTCTCGGCTGGGGCTTCTTGTCGTGGACGACGTACTGGCTGACCGGCAAGGCCGGGCGCCCGTGGTGGTGGACGGCCGAGCAGACCCGTTTCCTGTTGTGGTACTTCGCGGTCGACACGCACGGCGATGCGCTCTACCACTCGGCGATGCTGCAGCGGCTCAAGGGCTGGGGCAAGGACCCGCTGGCGGCGGGCGTCTCGGCAGGCTCGCTGCACGCGCCGGTCATCTTCGACCGATGGGAGGGCGACCGCCCGGTTGGGCGGGACGACCCGGAGGCGTGGACGCAGATCGCGGCCGTGTCGCAGGAGCAGACCAAGAACACGATGAAGCTGTTCCCGGGCCTGATCCCGCAGCGGACCCGGGACCGGTACGGCATCCAGATCGGGAAGCTGAACGTCTGGTCCGATGGCGACCGGCGGCAGATCGAGGCCATCACCGCGAGCCCGGACAGCATCGAGGGCGGTCGTCCGCACCAGATCATCCGCGCTGAGACTCAGAACTGGTTGGCCACGAACGGCGGCCACGAGATGGTCGGCGCGATGGAGGGCAACGCGGCGAAGGCCGAGGTCGGCACTCCGGCGCGCATCTTGGACATCTTCAACGCCTTCCGCCCCGGTCGTGACTCGGTGGCCGAGCGGGCTCGCGAAGCGTGGGAATCGACGCAGGGCGACGATGCGACACAGGCCGACTACGGCGTGCTGCTCGACTCGCTGGAGGCGCCACCGAAAGCGCCGCTGACCGCCGAGGACGCGCCCGCTGTGGTCCGCTCGATCGCCGGTGACGCGACGTGGCTGGATACGCGACCGAAGGGCCGGATCGTGAAGTCGATCCTGAACCCGGACAACTCCCCGAGCGAGTCGCGGCGCAAGTGGTACAACCAGATCACCGGCACCGAGGACGCCTGGGTGGACCCGGGGGCGGTGGACGCCGCCGCGGTCGACGACCCGGAGCAGCACCTCAAGCCGGGTGACCGCATCGTGGCGTTCGGTGATGGCTCGAAGTCGGGCGATGACACCGGCATCCTCGCTATCCGCATCTCCGACGGCTTCGCGCAGACCCTGCACTGGCAGCATCCGAAGGACGGCGAGCTGGTCGACCGGGCCGCGGTGGATGCGGCAGTGACCGAGATGTTCGACACCTACAAGCCGGTTGCGTTCTATTTCGACCCGAGCCACGCGAAGGCCGACGACGGCGCGGAGGACGACCGGTTCTGGTGGCCACTGGTCGATGCGTGGCACCGCCGCTATTCGGGGCGACTGAACAAGAAGTTCTGGCCGGTCAAGTCCGGCCCCAAGGCGCACGCCATCGCGTTCGACATGATGACCACTCCGGCGCAGCAGCTCTTCCAGCCGGCCGTCTCCCAACTCGCCGAGGACCTGGAGAACGGCGAGGCGCACCACCACGGCGGCCGCCAACTGCGCCGCCAGATGAAGGCCGCTCGCCGTCGCGAGGGCCGTTTCGGCGTGACCATCGGCAAGGAGCACCGCTCCTCGAAACGCAAGGTCGACCTGGCGGTGTGCTACGTGGGCGCCCGGATGCTGTGGCGCCTTGTCCGGATGCAGCAGAAGTCAGGCGCCCCAGGCAAAGGCCGAGTGATCGTCATGGACGACTAGGGCATGGAGTGAGGGGGTCTGCGTGCAGTTCCCCACCCTTGTGGCCCCGACCCTGCCGCTGCTGGGCCTCTCTGAGGACGAGCGGGCGCTGATCGAGCGTCTGCAGCGAGCAGGCATCGCGGCCCGCGCCGACATGGCACTGACCGAGGCCTACTACCAGGGCGCCTACATCGTGCGGAACCTCCGCATCGCGGTGCAGAAGGAGCTGGAGTTCATCCGCACCATCGTCGGGTGGCCCGCCGTGGCCGTCGACCCGCTGGTGGAACGGCTGTTCGTGGACGGCTTCCGGGTGCATGGTGCCACGGACTCCGACGACTACCTCGCCGAGCTGTGGGAGGCCAACGGCGGCGACGCGGAGCAGTCGCTCGCGTTCACCGACGCGCTGTCAATGAGTCACTGCTACTGGTCGGCCGGGTCTCCGCTGGAGTCGGGTGGCGCGCCCCGCATCACGGTGGACTCGCCGCTGAACATGTCGGTCCTATGGGACCTGCGCGGCCTGGAGGCTCGCGCGGCGCTCAACGAGTACCAGGAGAACGGCAGCAAGCGCGGGACGCTGATGGTACCCGGCAAGGCCATCCACCTTGCCCAGGCCGACAACTGGAGCCAGTGGGAGGTCGTCGACCGCGACGAGCACGACTTCGATTTCGTGCCGGTGGTGCGGATGTCGAACAAGCCGCGGACTGCGAACCGGAATGGCTCCTCGGAGATCACTCCGGCGCTGATGTCGCTGGTGGACTCGGCGTGCCGGACGCTGCTCGGCCTGGAGGTCTCCCGGGAGATCTACTCGGTGCCGCAGAAGATCATCCTCGGCGCCAGCGAGGACGCCTTCGTCAAGACCGACGGCACGCCGAAGTCGGCGTGGGAGACCTACATCACCAAGACGCTCGGCCTGGAGCGCGACGAGAACGGCGACCTGCCCGACATCAAGCAGTTGCAGGCCTACGACCCGTCGGTGTTCACCAAGCTGATCGAGATGTACGCCTCGCAGGCCGCTGGCCTGATGGGCGCGGTGCCCCAAGACCTCGGCCTCTACACCGAGGGCAACCCGACGTCGGCCGACGCCGCCCAGGTCAGCGAGTCTCGTCGCGACCGTCGCGCGATGCTGCGCCAGGCGATGTTCGGCCCGTCACTGACCAAGGTCATGCAGTACGCCGTCCGGTTCGACAACAAGGGCTCCCTGCCCGAGGAGTACCGCCGCATCAGCGCGGACTGGCGCGACGTGCGACTGGAGTCGCCGGCCACGACCTCGGACGCCATCACCAAGCAGATCACCGCTGGCGCCATCCCGGCTACCTCGGACGTGACGCTCAAGCGGCTCGGCTACACCGCCGTGGAGCGGCAGCGGCTCGAGCAGGACCGGCTCCTTGAGCGCGGACGCAACCTCGCCGCCACTACCGCGGAGCCCGAGCAGCCGCAGGCCGAGTGATGGCCGTCTCGGACAACCCGACCGTCCAGCGCTACTACCGGTCGAACCTTGCCCTCTCGGCAGCCGTGGAGCGGGCGCTCGCGCAGGCGGGGACCCGGGCGGCCGTTGAGGCGATCTTGCGGGCCTACGCCGAGGCCGCGATCGCCGATGCGCACGACTACTACCTAGCTATGCGCCTAGATGCCGGAGTTCGCGGCCGCTTCCGGATGCCGGTCGAGACGCCGAACCGGGAGCAGTGGGACGCCTCGCTCGACTGGGCGATGCAACAGCCGGAGACCGCGCTCCTTGGCGTCGGGCAACGACTGGTCGCCAACGCCGGGCGCGGCCAGATCCTCGCCGGAATCCGTGCCGACGCGAAGGCGAGGCGGTGGGCGCGGGTCACCTCGGCCACCGGTTGTGCGTTCTGTCGGATGCTCGCCACCAGGGGCGCGGTCTACCGCTCCGAGGAGTCCGCAGACTTCCGGGCCCATGATCACTGCGGCTGCACCATCGAGCCGCTGTTCGGTGGCCGCTACGAGCCCCCGGCGCACGTCCGCGCGGACCAGCAGCTCTGGGCCGAGTCCACTGACGGCCTGTCGGGCGGCGACGCCCTCAATGCCTTCCGCCGCGCTGTCGGCGCCTAGGACCACCCGCCAGACGCGGGGCAGCACACCCCGACCCAGGAGGTCACCCACATGTCCAAGCCGGACACCGGCACCACCCCGCCCGTAGTTGTCGAGCCCTCGGCCGCGACGCCACCCCAGGAGCCGCAGGCGCCCGCTGCAGCGACGCCCGAGCCTCCGAAGCCCACCGAGCCCCCGGCGAAGTCCGGGAACGTGTGGGACGACCCGTCGGCCGCCGAGGCCGAGATCAAGCGTCTCCGGCAGGAGAATGGCGCAGCCAGGACCAACGCCAAGGCGCAGGCCGCCGAGGACGCGAAGAAGGAACTGGCTCAGACCATCGGCAAGGCCCTCGGCCTGGTCAAGGACGAGCCGATCGACCCGACTGCCCTCACCGAGCAGTTGACCAAGTCCCAGGCCGACGCGAAGCAGGCGCGAGTCGAACTCGCGGTGTTCCGCGCGGCCTCCAGTGCGGGCGGCGACCCGATCGCCCTGCTGGACTCCACGAGCTTCTTGAGGTCGCTCGACAACGCCGACCCGTCCGACGCCGAGGCCGTCAAGGCGGCCATCGCGGCGGCGGTGCAGGCCAACCCGCGGCTAGGTGCCGCGCCGAACGAACCCCGCGTCCCCGCCCCGAACCCTGGCCAGGGTGCCAGCGGCGGCGGGCCGTCCATCGACCAGCAGATCGCGGAGGCGACCAAGAAGGGCGACCACGCCCGCGCCATCGCGCTCAAGCGGCAGAAGTACGCCGCGCAGACCTGACCTAAGGAGACACCACCATGGCTGGCGCCATCACTGGCATCGGGACCACCTTCAACCTCCCGAACTACCACGGCGAGCTGTTCGCCCTCAGTCCGACCGAGACCCCGTTCCTGTCTGCCATTGGCGGACTCACCAGCGGCGGTCAGTCCGACGACTACGAGGCCGAGTGGCAGACCTACGACCTCCGCGACCCTTCGGACCGCCAGCGCACCGAGGGCGCGGATGCCCCGACCGCCGAGGAGCGGGTCCGCGGCAACGTCCGCAACGTGGCCGAGATCCACCAGGAGAAGGTCTCGGTGTCCTACACCAAGCAGGCCGCCATCGGCCGCTACGCCACCCCGCAGGCGGCGCCCTTCGGCTCCGGCTCCGGCGGCGCGAACCCGGTCACCAGCGAGCTCGACTGGCAGGTCGTGCAGGCCATCAAGCAGGTCGCACTCGACGTGAACTACTCGTTCATCAACGGCGAGTACAACCTGCCGACCGACAACAGCACGGCCCGCAAGACGCGCGGGCTGCTGTCGGCGATCACGACCAACTCGGTCAACAAGGGCACCGCCGTCACCGACATCACGACCGCCACCGACACCTTCACCAAGGCTTCCCATGGTCTGTCGGACGGCGACAAGATCGTGTTCACCGCCGTCGGCGCCATGTCGGGCATCGTCAAGGGCCGCGTCTACTACGTGGTCAACTCCTCGACCACGTTCAAGGTCGCCGCGACCTCTGGCGGCTCGGCCATCACGGTCGGCACCGCTTCGGGCGTGGCGCTGATCAAGCTGTGGTCGACCACCCTGGCCGTTGAGACCCACCTGAACCCGTTCTTCCGCGGGATCTATGACAACGGTGGCCTGCGTGGTCCTGTGGTCTTGCTGGCGAACTCGGGCCAGAAGATGGCCATCTCCGCGGCCTACGCCAACGCCTATGCCAAGGCCGACCCCCTGGTTCGCGGCGAGCGCATCGGTGGCGTCGCGGTCGACACCATCGTGACCGACTTCGGCACCTTCGGCATCATGCTCGAGCCGAACATGCCCCAGGACGCCATCGCCGCGGTGTCGATGGAGGAGTGCATGCCGTTCTTCTTGAACGTGCCCGGCAAGGGCGTGTTCTTCGAGGAGGCCCTGGCGAAGGCCGGCGCCGCCGAAGAGCGCCAGATCTACGGCGAGATCGGGCTCAAGTACGGCGCCGAGCGTCACCACGGCGTCCTGCGCGGCCTGGCCGCGTAGGCCCGTCCCCACCCCCACCTGAGGTCGAGAGGAGGGCATCATGCCGAACCCCGCGTCACCTGTTGACATCGAGGTCCGCTGGCGCTCCCTCTCGACCCAGGAGACCACCAACGCCGTCACGTTCCTCGACGATGCGTGGCGGATGCTGCGGCGCCGCATCGACAACCTCGAAGCCAAGGTGCTCGCAGACTCCGACCTGGCCGGCGAGGTCATCCGCGTGATGGCCACCGCCGTCTTGCGAGTGATGAAGAACCCGGACGGCAACCGGCAGGAGTCCATCGACGACTACTCGTGGACTCGCGACCAGGCCGTCTCCGCAGGGTTGCTGTACTTCACCGACGACGAGCTGAACGACCTCTACCCCGGGCTGATGAACGCTGGCCGGGCGTACACGATCGACCCGCTGGCCGGGCGCGACTGGGGCGACTGGTCGTGAGCGCTCCGTCTGCGATCCTGCGCGGCCGCGCCGCTGCCGAGTCGCTGATGACCCTGACCCTCGCCTGGTACGAGCCCAACGGCTGGACCACCGGCACCGACAAGCAGGTCCCCGCCTTCACTTCCCGCGGCACCACGCCCGGCAAGTTGCAGGGCTCGGCGGGCTCGGACTCCACCACCCGCTGGGTCTCGGTCGGCGGCGTGGAGCGGCCCGTCTTACAAGCGGGCCTGCACGTCCCCGCCGAGGGCTTGGTGCCCGGCATCGACTGGGAGGCCGAGGTCACTGCCGTGGGAGACCTGGCCGACATCGCCCTGCTGGGTCGCCGCTACCGGGTGACCGGGCTCTCACTCAAGTCGTTCGCCACAGCTCGGCGCCTCGATGTGGTCGAGGTGACTCCCGAGGTGACTCCGTGACGCAAGAGGCCGACATCCTCGCCGTGGTCATCCCGGTCTGCCAGGCCGCGCTCGGCACCGTTCCCGTTCTGACCCCGACCGAGGTCAAGAATGTTCGACCTGCCCCGCCGGCCGACTACCTGCAGGTGTCGGTCGACCAGCGTCCCGGCGGCGATGCCCGCCAGGACCCGGGCGCCTCGATCTCGCGGTGGCGGCTGCTGCTGCGTGGTGTCGGCGCGACCGAGCGCAACGCCCAGGACTTCCTCTCCAAGGTCACCCGCGCCTTGGAGTACCGGCAACTGGTCGTCGGCGCCACGTCGACGACCCCCATCGAGCTTGAGACCAGTTCCGGCGTCGGCGAGGACGACGACCGCTGGTCCGGCTTGCGCACGTTGACCTTCACCCTCTGACCCCTCCCGAGGAGCCCCGATGTTCGAGTCGTTCGTTCGCGTCCGCACGCCCGAGGGAGCCGAGTACTCCATGCGCGAGGGCAGCCCGGTCCCCGAGGGCTGCCAGGTGCTCAAGGGCACCCCCGCTACTCGCCCGGACGGCACGCCGTTGCCGCCGACCTACCCCGAGAAGCACGGCCAGAAGGCCGAGTCCAAGAAGGAGAACGACTGATGGCCGCACCTGTCCGCCCGACGCCGAGCAAGGCGTACGGCACCGAGAAGATCATCTTCTGCCCAACCCAGACCCTCAGCGTCGCCACGTTGACCGGCGCGACCGCGCTGGACGTGACGAAGATGTTCTTCGAGTCCTCGGCTCGCCCGGACGCGACCGCCAACATGGTCGAGTCGCCGCCCCGTGTGGGTGACATCGAGTCCTACGAGTTCGTGGGCGCCACGAAGTGGACCCTCGGCGAGGTGCGGTACTCCTACAACCCGCAGGGTGCCGCACTGTCGGACGGTGTGAAGGCGTTCGAGAAGTTCCCGGCCGGAACCACTGGCTACCTGTACTTCCGCGGCGGCCTCAACCGTGACACCGACCTGGCGACCGGCCAGTTCGCCGAGGAGTACCCCGTCGAGTTCGGTCCGCAGGTCATCACCAAGGAAGGTGACGGCGAGGGCGCGGAGTGGGCGGTCAAGCAGGGTGTGGCGGTCACTGGTGCCCCTCGCCTGAAGCAGACTCTGGCCGCCTGACATGGGCTTCTTCCGCGGCGACGCGTCCGAGGTGTACGCGCTTGCGTCCGACCTCGCGCAGATCGGCGCCGAGTCGGTCCCTGCGATGCGCGGCGTCATGCAAGAGGCCGGGGACGCGTTCGCCAAGGACTGGCAGTCCAATGCCCGGGCAACCTCCGGTGCCCACGGCGTGCACTACCCGGACAGCATCAGCGCAGAGCTGGCGTTCGGGGTGACCAGCATCGCGGTCGACGTCGGCCCGGAGGCGTCGAAGTTGCAGGGCTCGATGGGCCGAGGCTTCGAGTACGGGAGCATCAATTCGCCCCCACACCTGGATGGACTCAGGGCGCTCGACGGCATGCAGATGAGGGTCGAAAAGATGATCGACGCTGCCGTCGGGCACCTGTTTCCGTGAGACAATTGAGTGAGGCCGAACGGCGGTAACCGTCCGGCCTCTGCACACCACCTGATGCGACCAGGAGATGCACATGAGTAACGATATGCCGTGCGCCGTGAATGGCTGCGATCGGTCCGCCGAAGTCCGCGGCTGGTGCCGAGGTCACTACCAACGGGTCCAGCGAGACGGAGAGCCGGGGCCAGCGGATTTCCGCCGTCCGCCGGGACCGATGCCCGCCAAACTGCTCACCAGGCAGAGGCTTGAACCGTGCAAGATCGAGGGTTGTGACGACCCGGCGACCGGGCGCGGCTGGTGCAACCGCCACTACCAGCGCTGGTATCGCACTGGCGACCCTGGTCCTGCGGACGCCCGGCGTATCGGGATGATCGAGGTCTGCACTGCCGACGGCTGCGAGCGGAAGCACAAGACGCAAGGCTTCTGCGACATGCACTATCGGCGATGGAAGCGCGGCCTGCCGACCGACTCGCCCGAGTTCCTGTCTACGCCTCCCGCCTTCGATGACAACTCCTACGGGGCGGTCCATCGACGGATCGCAATCGAGCGCGGGCCGGCTCGCAGCCACATCTGCGGATGCGGAGAACCTGCGGACCAGTGGGCCTATCAGCACAACGACCCTGACGCACTGGTGTCACCGCTGGGTCATCCGTACTCCCTGCGCATCTTCGAGTGCTACGAGCCCATGTGCCTGTCATGTCATGGCCGACTGGACAGAGCTCGGCCCGCGAGCCCGGGTCGCTCGCCTACCTGTTGCCGTCCTAAGGACCCCCCGGCCGCGTTGGCGAGACGCGGCCGGGGTCTCGCCAACACTCGCCAGGAGCAAGACATGGCCGACGCCGATGTGATGATGAGGCCCTTTCTCATCGAGTTCATACCAGAGCGGTATCGAACTGAACTTGATGCGGCGTTCGCGGCGGCAGAGAAGGCCGCCAATGATGAGGGTTCTGCGCACCGAATCGGCGACACTGCCGGAGCGGAGCTGCGCCAGAAGTACGACACGATCCTCCGGGAGTGCGTCGTGTCGGTCTGGGCCAGACCGTTGGCTCGCTCGGTCCATCGGGGCATCAAGGCGAGCCATCCGCCACAGCCGCCCAAGGAAGGCGAAGAGAGGCCGGTCGACCGGATCGGACTGGACCTCGACGCCGCCGAGGACGACTTGCTCTATGCCGGGCTGGTCGATCCCGCAACGGTGGACGCGGCCGTTCCGGCGCCACTGTTCAAGACCCGCGCCGCATTCGACGAATGGGCCGACAGTCGGGCGCCGGGCTTCTTGACCTACATCGCTTCTCGCATCTGGGCCGCCACGACGGAGGTCTGGGTCGACCCAAAATCGCTGCCCGCCTCGCCGACCCGGAACACCTCCTCGAGCTGAACACCGCGAAGGCGTGGGGCTACACCCTCGACGCCTGGCGGGCGCTGTCCGACGACGACCGCGACCTGCTGTTGGAGTACGAGCGGCAGATCTGTCCCCGCTGCGGCAACCTGCGCTCGGTCTGCTCGGACCCGGATGTGCCGTGGTATCCGCAGCGGTCGATGTGCTATGCCACCGGGGCGCGAGAGCTGACCCTGCGGCGCTTGCGCAAGAAGCACAAGGACCCCGGCACCGACGCAATGGCCCCGACTGACGGTATGACGGTGTGGATGTCGCGGGACGATCTTTCGCCAGAGGACGAGTTCATTTAGCTGTGGCAAACGGCGATGCCGTATGACCCCGTCGAGGTGTTCTCCGAGATCACGGTGCCATCGAGCGTGATTCGGCAGGTCACTCTGCCGAACTCGTTGGGGTTCTGCGCAGAGATGTACGGCGACCACGATGTCGTGCTCGTGTGGATCGTGATGCCCCGCTCGCCGCTCTTGGTGCGCAGAGGGACGTCTGGCGATGCCTGCTGAGTGCCCGTCGGGGTGCTGATAGTGATGTCGGCGTAGGCAGGCGTGCCCTCGACCTCATAGACCACAACGTGCTCCGTCGGCGCCGTTGGCAGGTCGTCGTCTGGGTGCGAGTTCTCTCCGAACGCACTGGATAGCCACGCCGCCAGGCCAAAGACCGCGCACGCAGCGAGGGCAATAGTCCACGCCTGTCGCGTAGTGACCAGCCCGCCGCCACTCCCACCGCTGCTCTCCGGCTCATCCATTCCCGAACGGTACTCCGAGAGGCGGTGACTCGGTGAGCGATCGGACCGTAACGTACACGCTGATCGCTCGGGTCGATCAGTTCAAGGCCCAGATGGCCCAGGCCAGCGCCTCGGTCAAGAAGGCCGCGGACGACATGACCGCTGGCTCGAAGGCCAGCAAGAACTGGCGGGCTGGACTAGACACCGCAGGCCGCACCGCAGGCCGCATCGGCCTTGTCGCCGCCGCTGGTCTCGCAGCCGCGGTGACCGTTGCGGCCAACTTCGACCAGGCTATGTCCAAGGTCCAGGCGGCTACCCACGAGTCCGCCGCCAACATGGATCTGCTACGCAAGGCGGCGGTCAAGGCGGGCGCGGAGACGGCGTTCTCTGCGACCGAAGCGGCGCAGGGCATCGAGGAGCTTGCCAAGGCAGGCGTCTCGACCAAGGACGTACTGGCCGGCGGCCTTTCCGGCGCCCTCGACCTGGCTGCGGCCGGAAGCATCGGCGTCGGCGAGGCTGCCGAGACCGCCGCGTCCGCGATGACGCAGTTCAGGCTCTCCGGCTCCCAGGTGCCGCACATCGCCGACCTTCTCGCAGCAGGTGCCGGCAAGGCGCAGGGATCCGTGCATGACCTCGGGATGGCGCTCAACCAGTCCGGCCTGGTGGCCTCGCAGGCAGGGCTGTCGATCGAGGAGACCACCGGCGCGCTATCCGCCTTCGCCTCGGCCGGGCTTATCGGCTCCGACGCCGGAACCAGCTTCAAGACCATGTTGCTTCGCCTCACTCCACAGAGCGAGAAGCAGGCGAAGCTGATGGACGAGCTCGGCCTGTCCGCTTTCGACGCCTCGGGTCAGTTCGTCGGCATGGCCGAGTACGCCGGTCGTCTGCAAACCGCACTCAGTGGCATGACGGACGAGCAGCGGCAGTCCACTCTCTCCGTGCTGTTCGGCACTGACGCCATCCGGGCCGCGAACGTCATATACGAGCAGGGCGCCGACGGCGTCCAGGGCTGGATCGACAAGACGAACGATGCCGGGTACGCAGCCCAGACCGCCGGCATCAACATGAACAACCTCAAGGGCGACCTGGAGCAGCTTCGGGGAGCGCTAGAGACCGCACTGATTGGGACCGGGGAGGGCTCCCAGGGGCCGCTCCGCTCGCTCACTCAGGGCGTGACCGGGCTGGTGAACGCCTACAGCAGTCTGCCCGGCCCAGCGAAGACGGCGACCGCTGCGCTGCTTGGCCTCACGGCCCTTGCGGGCAGTGGCGTCTGGGCATTCAGCAAGGCGATCAACGGCATCGCGGCCGCACGGGTCGCCATGACGCAACTGGGCATCACCGCCGAAACGACCCGCGCGAAGTTGTCATTGCTCGGCACCGGTTCTGCCGCCGCGACGCTCGGGCTCGGGTCTCTGTTCAACACCTTGTCTCAGATGGACTCGATTGGCCGCAGCAAGGCCGCTGCCGACGCCACGGTCAAGTCCTATCAGGACCTGGCAGACGCCCTGCAGTTTTCGAACCTTGGCAAGAACGCAGCCGATCTGTCGGTCAACCTCGACCGGTTCACACAGGACCTGTACGACAACGGCGAGTCCGGCGAGTACGTCACGCGGGTCATGGACCAGTTGGCAGAGAGGTCGCACGGATTCGGCGCGCTAGTCAGCTCCGAGGTTGGGCATCTGACGCTCGGCGTGCTCGGCGGCGATGCCGACAAGGCGTCGGACGCCTACAAGGATCTCCAGGAGATCTTGAAGAACAACGCCGGTGCTCTCGGTCAGGGTGCAGCTGCCGAGGAGGGGGCAACGGCTGCCACCCGGTCTGGGACGGCCGCGATCCAGTCCAACACGGCGAGCATCCACGACAACGTCAACGCTCTCCGAGCCCGCCGAGAGGCCCAGGTCGCCTCGCAGAACGCAGAACTGGGCTACCAGTCGGCCGTCCTCGACACCCGCGACGCGGTCAAGAAGAACGGCGAGGTCTTCAAGAAGAACGGCGAGTACGCCCACGGGATGACCCGGGCCGCCATCGAGAGCAAGCAGGCGCTGCTCAACCAAGCAGGCGCGTGGAACAACTTGACCAACAAGGCCCAGAACGCCCCCGGCGCCTTCAAGGCCGCCAAGGCGTCTCTGGTCGAAGCTGCCGTGCAGATGGGCATGTCCAAGAAGGCCGCCGAGGCCTACGCCCAGTCCATCCTGGAGATCCCCAAGAAGGCAGCGACCAAGGCCGAGTTCAACAGCTCCGGCGCCATGTCCAGCGTCAACGCCCTCGAACACCGCCTCGACATGCTCAACGGCAAGCACGTCACTACCACCATCGAGATCCGCACCGTGCGCACCGGCTCGGATGGTGCAGGCGGACCGCGGGAGATGCGCTTCGCGACCGGTGGCTACATCTCCGGCCCCGGCACTGCGACCTCCGACTCCATCCACGCCCGCCTGTCCAATGGCGAGTACGTCGTCAATGCCGCCGCCACCGCCCGCCACCGCTCGCTGTTGGAGGCCATCAATGCTCACGCCTACGCGGGTGGCGGCCACGTCAGCCACGGAGGTGGCAGCAGGGTGCCGGACCTGCCGTCGAACCACGACATCGAGCGTGCGGTGACCCGGGTGCTGGACCGAGCCCAAATCCGGCTAGTCGGGGCGGACGCGGGGCAGAAGGCGTACTTGATGACCGGGAAGGTGTGAGCAGGTGGCGCACTCGATCGCGTTCGTGGACTCGGTGTCGGCCTCCCCGACGACACGGCTGGACCTGAACACGGCGTCCCTGCGGTGCACGGCGTTCGACTGCCCGCCGCCGCAGCTGAAGCAGGCGGTGGCGGACAACATGATGACCGACGGCGGCGAGGTGTCCGCGTCGGCCTACGGGCTGCGGCAGCTGCGCTTCGAACACGAGCTGGTCCAGTCCACCGAGGACGCCTGGGCGGCGGCGTGGCAGTCGCTGGCGCGCGAGCTGGACCGCGAGACGAACATCATCCGGTACTTGCCGGACGGCGCAACCTCGCCGGTGTTCTTCAAGACTCGCCGCGGAAACGTCACCGACCTGTATCAGCAGATCGCCTATCGCAAGCGCCGCGCGCTCACCTTCGACCTGCTCGCCGAGCCGTTCGCCCTCGGCGTCCGAGAGTCGATCTCGGTCGGCACGGTCACCACCGCGCAGGGACTGTTCGACGTAGGGTCCGCCTCGATCAAGGGTGACGTCGAGGCGCCGTTCGTGATGGTCGACGCGACGCCGCATTCGGGATTCTCGCCCGCGACCGGGAACGCCAAACTGCGCTGGACGCTGGCCCGCACCACCCGTGACGCATCCTCCAATCCGGTGATGACCACCTGTGGCGGCATGACGCTCGGCACCAACACCACCGTCTCCTCGACGTCGGCGCTGGTGAGCTTCGCCAACACCTCATCGGCCACCAGGGTCACCTGGACGCCATCGGGGACCACTGCCGCAGCGATGCGCGGCAAGTACCGGCTGATGATCGGCGCCCGCGGCAACGCGGTCACCTCGTCGGCGACGCTGACGGTCTCGGTGTCCTACGGGTCAGCGTCGGTAGCGTCGGCGAGCGCAGACGAGGTGACCAAGTCGATGTCGCCGCTAGGCCAGCAAAGCTGGCTGATCGACTGCGGCATCGTCGGCTTCGACGCGCCGGACGCCATGACGCTCGCACCCCGCATCGAGATCGCTGCCGCGGTGAGCAATGTGACGTACTCGCGGACCCTGTATCTCGACTGGCTTTGGCTGGTCCCGGTCGACGAGTCCTGCGCGACAGCCGGCGCGACCTTCCTGCCCTCGGGCTACATGCCGGGCGGCGGATCGTATCCGACATCAAGCCCGCTGGTGTTCGACGGCGAGGCTGACGACGGGTCGGGGTCGGTGTATATCGCCTCCTCGGCGTCGCTGTGGTCCTCGGCCACTCCGGTGCTGCCGGGGTGGGTCACCTACACCGGCGCCCTGCCCCGGCTGCGACCCGGCGTCGACAACCGCTTCGCCTACATGCGCTACGCCTCGGGGATCACCGGGACGCCTCCTGTCGCGGAGTTCGCCTCGGGGTCGGGCGCCATCACGCTCTACTACCACCCGCGCTACCTGTACGTGCGACCGGCGACCACATGACGCTCAACGTCCCGCTGACCGTTCGTGTCGGAGACCGCCACATCACCCGCCAGCTCAAAGACCTGTCGTTCCGCAAGGAAGCGGTCGGCGGCGTGCAGTCCATCACGCTGGGGCTGTCGGCGCGGCTGGACTCGATGGCGGTCAACCCTCTGGACCGGGTCTATGTCTACGACGCCCGGACCGCGGAGGTGGTCGCTGAGGGTCGCGTCGCCGACCCCGGCCGGACTGCCGACGCCGACGGGCAGACGTGGACGATGACAGCGTTCGGGCCAGCCCAGCACGCCTCGGACCTGATCCAGCCGCTCATCTACGTCGACCAGTCCATCAGTGACGGGTGGCGACGCGCGAACCGCCTCGCCAACGTGTCCGGGGAGATCGACCAGACATCCAAGCCGGGATCTAGCAGCGACTCGGCGCCGGAGTGCATCGTGTGCCGCTGGCCCCGCAACTCTTATGCTCCGGGCCAGGCGGCGCTGACGATGCGCTACGAGCGGCTACAGCAGTCGGGGCAGAAGCTGGCTCGCTACTCGCTGTCCTGGGACGGCGGCAGATCCGACTCTGACTACAGGGTCCAGATCATCCCGCTGACCGACGGCACCACCGGGTCGGCGTCGCTCAACGCCGCGCTCGGCAACACGGTGTCGGCCGTGACCGGCGTGGTGGTCACCGACTGGACCAATGGCCGCAACACCCTCGACGTGTCACTGCTGTGCAACAACGCGTCCGGCACCGGCGCGCAGCAGACTGACGACCGGTGCTGGGTGGCGTTCTACTACCCGATCCTCCGCGCGATGCTGCTCGATCAAACGGGCGCCGACATCACCACCGGCTACAGCGCCGACTACGTGCTGGCCCACGAGGTGGTCACCGACGTCCTGGCGCGGGTACTCACCCAGTTCGACGCCGCGGGCGCCAGCATCGCCACCACCGGCACCTATCAGATCGACCAGCTCGCCTACCCCGATGGCGTCTCCGCGGCAGAGTTGCTCGACGACGTGATGGAGCTGGAGCCCGGCTACTACTGGACGACCGGGCCGAGCAACAGCAGCGGGCTGTACGCCTTCGCCTGGCAGGAGTGGCCGACCTCTGTGCGCTATGAGGCCACCTTGGAGGACGGCGGCGACTTCCCGGTCTCCACTCAAGAACTGTACAACCAGGTCACGGTCCGGTGGGTCAACCGCAAGGGCTCGCGGCGTACGACGCTGCGCACTGGCTCCTGCCCCATCCTCGACGCGCAGGGCATCATCCGCCGCGCCAGCATCGACGTGGCCGACGAGCTGGGCAGCAGCAATGCGGCTGTCCGCATCGGTGACAACTTCTTGGCCGAGCACCAGTACCCGGCCAATGCGGGCACCCTGACGATCGCCCGCCCGATCCGCGACCTGAGCACTGGGCGGATGGTCGAGCCGCACGAGATCGAGCCTGCCGAGCTGATCCGGGTCCGTGGCGTGGAGTCCTACCCGGACTCCCTCAATGCTTCCAGCAGCGACGGGCAGAGCGTCTTCCGGGTCTGGGCGCTGAACTACACCGCCGACTCGCACTCGGCGCAGCTGGAACTCGACACCTACCCGCGCACCACGGCAGCAGCCCTGGCGCGTCTGCATCGGCGGAGGAGGCGTAAGCGTTGACCCTCGCTGTCGCCCGCGATCTCGGCGCCCTCGTCGTCTCGCTGTCGGTCCTGCTCGGCATCGCCTGGCGCTTCGTGATCATCCCCAACCTGCGCCGCGAGTTCGGGCAGCCGATCGCCGAGGCCCACCAGGTGGTACGGCGCATCGAGCACGAGGTGTCTGACAACGGCAACAAGGACCCGGACAACCCGACACTCAAGGACTACCTGTCCCAGCTTGCCGCCCGGCTCGACGCCTTCGACGAGCGGATGCAGGCACAGGAGGCGGTCTCGGCCGAGCGGGCCACGGTGCTAGAGCAGATGTCGGGCGCCACTGAGCAGTTGGCAGGCGAGGTCCATCGACACCTGACCTGGTCGGAGGACTACGTGGAGCGTGCCGACAAGCGCTCCGACCGCCAGGAGCAGCGCCTCGCCGACTTGGAGCGGGGGTCGGAATGACCATCTTCTCTGCCGCGATGCTCAATCTCGGCCCGGGCTCCCCGTCTCGTCTGCAGCGTCTCCTCGGTGATCAGCGCGGACGTGTGTCGCTGTGGTGTCTGCAGGAGGGCTCGGACTGGTGGGGTCGCCGTGATCTGGGCGGCATCGCCAAGCGGGTCGGGCTGGACGTGATGCGCGGCACGGGGCGCACGGGGCAGCTGGCGACGCCGCTGCTGTACGACCCGGACGTGTGGGACCTGGTCCGCGCGTGGGACCGGCTGCTGCTCGGCAGGGTCGAGGACGGCAAGGTGCATCGCCTCTACGCCGGACCCGGTGCCGGCGGGACATGGCTCAAGCCCAAGTGGCTGATTGGCGCTCGGCTGCGGCACCGGGAGACGGGCTTCCCTCTGCGTGTCGCGTCGGCGCACTGGCCCGCGTCGCAGTACATGCCGCGTCGTGCTGTGCTGGCGCGGCGGATGAGCGAGCAGGTCGCCGGCGAGGCTGACTTGTACCAGCGGGCGCTCGTCTTGGTGGGCGCCGACACCAACGCCAAGCCCGATGCCCGCACGCTCGCGCCGCTGCGACACAAGGGCTGGCACCTGACCCAAGCGCAGACACCGCGGCCGATCGGCACTCACGGCCGCCGCCCGATCGACGGGTTCGCCTGGCGGGAGGGGCATCACGGGCGCGCGGAGTTCCTGGCCGCCGACACGCTCGACGGCATCGGGTCGGACCACCTGCCCTATGTGGCGACGTGGCGCATCAAGGAGGACAAGTGAGCACCACCGTGTCCGGCTGGCCCGTGCTGACCAGCAACCGCACCACCGGGGCACTTCCCCGGCTCCGGAAGTGGGTCGTTCCCGGCGCCAGCCGACACCTCTACCTCCGCGACGGGTCGGCCGGCTTCCTCCTCGTCCACCTTGCGCTGTGGTGGCACCAGAGGGTGGAGCGGCTCGACCTCGGCGTCTGGGACGACTGGGGCTGGGCCGTCCGCGCCGTCCGCGGACAGACGTCCGGCTACTCCAACCACGCCGGCGGCATCGCCGCAGACCTCAACGCCACCAGGCACCCGCGCGGCGTACCCACGCGCAGCACCCTGACCGACGCGCAGATCGCCGCGGTCCACAAGCGGCTGCGGCTCTACAAGGGCCTCATCATCTGGGGCGGCGACTGGCCCAGTCCGGGCGGCTCGGGCGTCACCGACGCCATGCACTTCGAGCTCGGCAACTACTCCCGCTTCGACGACATCGAGGTCCTCGCTCGTCGGCTCACCAAGAGCCCGCGAGGGAAGCGAATCCTGGCCGCCAATCCCGGCGCCCTGGCTGTCATCAACTCCTAGGAGACCCACCATGAAGAAGTACCTGCTCGCCATCGCGGAACGCGCCACCAAGACGGCAGCGCAGGCCGCGCTCGGCCTGATCGGCACCAATGCCGTCGGCCTCACCGACGTCGACTGGCAGCAGGCAGGCTCCGCGGCCGCGCTGGCAGCGATCTCGTCGGTGCTCATGTCGGTGGCCGCGATCAAGTTCACCAAGAGCGACGGCCCGGCCGCGTTCGGCCCGGAGAGCGTGGACTGACCCTCGTGGCCTACGTCGACTACACCGGCTGCACGGTCCGCTGCCAGGTCCGCCCCTACGCCTCGTCGGAGACGGTGCTCGACACCATTCCGGCGTCGGTGGACGGCGACGGCCACATCGTGTTGTCGGCGTCTGCTGAGCAGGCGCAGGACTGGGCGGGGTATGCGGCCTCGACGGTGTACGACGTGGAGGTCACCTGGCCGTCCGGCCGCGTGGAGACCATCCTGGCTGGCCGGTTCGCGCCGAAGACCGATGTGAGCAGGAGCGCGTGATGGGGCTGCCCGGCAAGTACGACTTCGCGCCCTACGTGGGCGACACCTTCGACCGCCTCATCCGCGTCATCGAGGGCGGCGGCGTGGAGGTCGTCGGGGACGGGCAGGTCACCACGGTCGAGGTCGGCGTCGTCGGGCCACAGGGACCTCAGGGACCCGCAGGCGCGGGCGAGGCCACGGCATCGGACATCACCTACGACGCCACTGCGTCGGGGCTCGCGGCCGAGGATGTGCAGGCGGCGATCGACGAGGTGGCAGCGGGTGGCGGCGCAGGTGGCGGCGGCGAGACCCCGCTGACCGGCTTCGCGCTCACCTCGACCAGTGAGACCACGCTCGACAGCAGCGACATCTACCCGATCGGCTCCATCGACGGCACCGTCTACGGCCGCCACCCCTCCGCCGGCCGCATCTACACCACAGCCGACGACGGCGGCACGTGGACCCTGCTCACCACGGCCGCGTCCCCGTACGCCCTGCTGCCCACCGGCGGCGGCGAGGTCCTCTCCGTCGAGGGCTCCATCATCAAGCGGTCAACCGGCTGGGCCGACGACCCGGCCACCGCGACCTTCGCGACCGTCGCGACCGCCAACGGCTCGTCCGCGTTCATCGCCTCCACCGTCGCCACCTGGGGCGACTTCGCGATCGCCGCGGAGTACGCCGTCCCCCGCACCGACGCCCGCTACGTCAAGGTCTCCACCGACAACGGGCAGACGTGGACCAACGTCCGCGACCTCAACACCATGCACCCCGGCCAGGAGACCGAGACCCACTGGCACGCCGTCGCCATCGACGGCTTCCACGACGAGGACACCCCTCGGCTGTGGGCCTCCCACGGCGACGGACCCCGCGGCGTCTACTACTCCGACGACCTCGGCTCCACCTGGACCCAGTACGCCGACGACTGGCAGCCCATGCCGCTGGCCGCCACCGCCAACGGCATCGTCACCAGCACCGACGCCAACGACCCAGACGGGATCTGGCTCATCGGCCGCGACCTCGGCGACCGGCAGCTCATCGCACGCATCCCCGCCCCGTTCTGGGCCGGCGCCCTCCTCGGCTTCGGCACCGCCGCCTACACCGACCCGGCGACCGGCATCGTCTACATCGCCCACCGCGCAGACCAGCAGACCTACTTCACCGCGGGTCGCCCGGCACTCCTGCTCGCCACAGACGGCTACAAGGCCGACATCATCTACGCCACCGAGGGCACTGGCACTGTCGGCATCGCGGAGTCCGTGACCTTCGACTCGCTGCCCGCGATCAGCGCCACCGGCAGGCTGGTCGTCTCCTACACCGACGCGACCGCGCGGCACCTGGTGGTCGGCACGCCCCGCCGCGCCGCCCGCACAGTCACCGAGATCGACCCGGGCAACGCGCTCACCGGTCAGTCCGAGGACCGCTACAGCATCGGTATCGGCCCCGGCGTCGTCGCGCGGCTCGGCAACGTCCTGATCGGCCCTCTGGCCGGCGCGGAGCTCGACGACACCGACGCCGAGACCGTCCTGATCGGCGGCGAGACCCTCGGCGGGAACCGGTCCACCGGCATCGGGCACCAGGCGTCAGCCACCGACCACTGCGTCGCCATCGGCTACACCGCCGCCTCCGATACCGAGTCGGTCGCCATCGGCTCCCAGGCCGACGCCACCGGAACCACCTCAGTCGCCATCGGACGCTCGGTCACCGCATCCGGGTCCAACGCCGTGGTCGTCGGCAAGGGCGCCACCGGCACCGCGCAGGGAGCGACCTCGGTCGGCAACAACGCCCACGCCACCGGCCAGGACTCCACCGCCCTCGGCTCCAACCCGACCGCGAGCAACTACGCCACCGTGGCGATCGGCGACTGGGGCACCCTCGCCGACGGCAACTCGGCCGTTGCCATCGGCGAGTCCGCCACGTCGTCCGGGCTCCGGTCGGTCGCACTCGGGGCACTCGCAGACGCCGACCACACCGACTCCGTGGTGCTCGGCAAGGGCGCCAGCAGCGCCGCCAACCAGGTGACCGTCGGCGCCAAGCACATCGAGCTGACCGAGACCTCCGACCCCGACGCGCCCGCAGCCGACAACGGCCGCCTATACCTCAAGGACGACGGCGCCGGGAACACCGTCCTGTGCCTGCGCACATCGGCAGGCGTGAGGGCCGTGGGTATCCCCGCCACCGCGAGCCTCGACGCCGACACCGACCAGATCACATCCCTGACCATCGTCGACGACGGCACCGCCACCAGCGGCTGGCCCAACCGGTGGGAGTGGCTGTACAAGCCCCTCGCCGGGGTCGCCAAGCTCGTGCAGTGGGTCAACGAGTACGGCGAGCTGCGCCTCATCCCCGCCAAGTCCAACACCGTCGCGCTCCGCATCTTCGGCCGCACCGCCCCCGCCGACACCGCGCACACCGGCCCCGTCTTCGAGATCCAGGACAACCGCACCGACCGCAACACCGTGTTCGCCGTGGACGAGACCGGCACCGTCACCGCCGCCAACATCGGCGCGATGGTGCTCGTCCTCGGGGCAGGCGACACCGTGCCCGCCGACACCCCGGCCGGGACCGTGATCTTGAGGACGTCGTGACCCTCAGCACCCCCGCACTGCTGATCGAGGGCAGCTCCAACACGGCCGCAGCCGCCTACACCACGGCCTCCGTCACCCCCGCCGCCGACGAGCGCGTCGTACTGTTCGTCGCGTCCTCCAAGTCCTCGGCGGGCGCCCTCTGCCCGACCGGAGTCACCCACGGCGCAATGGGCGCACTGACCAAGATCTGCGACCAGGCGATCGGCAACACCAACGTATGGCTCTCCGCATGGACCGGCGTCGGGACCGGCACCGCGGGAACCTTCGTCGTCACCCACGCCTCCGCGATGGGCAACTGCCTGTGGCAGGGCGTCACCGTCGCCTCCGACCTGGGCACCGCGATCATCTGGCAGTCCGCCGTCGCCGCAGCCGTCACTGCGGGCACCCAGGGCGCCACTCTCGCCACCACTCCGGACGCCGCCGCCTGCGTCCTCGCCGCCTACGGGTACAACAACATCGCCACCGGGCAGACCGCTGGCAGTGGATACACCCTCATCGGCAGCAGGCTGACCGGCTCGTCCCCGGCCGTGTCGATGCAGAGCGAGTACGACGCGACGACCCCGCCGGCCTACGCCTCGTTCGGCTTCTCCAACTCCTCCGGCAAGACCATCGCCGCCATCGAGGTCCGCGACCCCGCCGCCGCCGCTGCCGCCTGGTCGCTGTGGGACGGCACCACCGAGGAGCCGCTCACCCTCGACGGCACCTGGGACGGCACCACCATCCAGACGCTCGACTACGACACCGTCACCACCTAGGAGCACCCCATGACCGCACCCGCCGACAACTCCGCCCTCCTCCAAGCCGCCGACGACATCCGCGCCTACGAGTACGCCCGCGGCCAGGACTCGCGCCAGGCAGACCTCGACGCCGCGCAAGCGACCATCGCCGACCTGCGCGCCCAACTCGCCGCGCTCACCAAGCCCGCCACCCTGTTCGGCGTCAACCTCGCCAACGCCACCCCCGGGCTGGTGCCAGCCGTCGCGCGCATCTACTTCGCCGGCGGCGACTTCGACGAGACCCAGACCTGGGCGGGCAGCAAGGCCGCCGCAGCCTACGACGCCGGGACCCGCACCTTCGTCATCTCCGTCAAGGACTACACCGACGCGCAAATGGTCCGCCTCGGCGCGTATCTTGATACGGTCCCCGACGACGCCGTCATCCTCGGCTGCCACTGGCACGAGATGGAGGACGACATCCTCCGCAAGCAGACCCTGACCGCCGAGGCCTACCGGACCCGGTTCGAGGTCGTCAAGCCCGTCTTCCGCTCCCGCGGCCACGGCTTCGGCCCCATCCACAACGGCATGACGTGGACCGGCAGCAAGTGGGTCTGGGGCAGCGGATACGTCGAGCCCGACCTGACCGACTGCACCTTCTGGGGCTTCGACTGCTACGACCCCAATAGCAAGGGCCCCACGCTGTTCCAGCCCGTCGTCGACTACGCGAGCCAACACGGCCTCCCCCTCGTCGTCGGAGAGACCGCCACCCCCGCAGGCACCGGGCAGGCCGCCTGGGCGACTGAGGCGCGCGCATGGTTCGCCGAGCGCGTCGCTGTGGCCTGCTGGTGGCATCAGCAGTTCGCCGGGAAGCCCGACTACGTCATGTCCGCCGAGACGCAGGCAGCCTGGCTGGGCTGAGCCCTCCTACTTGCGACAGCGGTGCTCCCAGCCGCACCACCCCCCGCCCTGAGCCATCCCCACGGCTCGGGGCGGGGGGCTACTGCTATTTCAGAAGCTTGATGCGGAAGCCCTTGCCCAGCCGGACGGACGCGCGGCCGCGCAGCGGGACCTCGGAGCGTGCGCTCCCAGCGCTCGACGCGAGTCGACGCCGCGGGGGCTGGGTCGTGATGCATGGCGGGATGGTGGCACACAGCATCGCAACGTCGTCAGTGGGATCGGGTAACGGTTGGGCCACGGTGCGGATGCGGCGATGAGAAATGGCTGACAGAATGGCTGACATATGGCCGTCGTGGCCGCCTGGCACGCGTGAGGAGCGCTTCCTTGACACGGAAGAGGTCACTGGTTCAAACCCAGTATCGCCCACAGCGAGAAAATGCCCTCTGACCAGCGGAAACCTGGTTGGAGGGCATTTTCATTCTGGTCGTCGTGTCGGATACGTGTCGGATCGGCCGAACTCGGGGACGCTCGGAGACCTAGCGGGCGCAGTCAGGCGCCTCAGCGGTCCTTGGCCCAGGTGCCGACGGTGGGGATGGCTCGGGCTGTGGCTTCGAGGTCGTCGAGTTTGATGCGGATGTTGCGTCCGCCGAATCGGTAGGCGGGCAGAGTGCCGTCGGCGATCCGGCGCCGGATGGTCTTGACCGACTGCTCGGTGATCTGGGCGGCCTGCTCCAAGCTGAGGTAGGTCGGTAGCGTCTTGTCGATGGGCCGGCTCATGACCGTCGTCCTTCCTGGTGGTCCTTGTCTCGGTGCTCCTGATGGGGCTGGTCGTCGTGGCGGTGAGCGGATGGGTGTCCGTGCGGCCGGCGGGACTGTTTCTCGATCCAGGCGTTGACGTCGGAGCGCCAGTAGCGCACGAAGCGGCCGATGCGGAAGCTGTGTGGCCCTGCTCCGAGGTGGCGCCAGTAGCGCAGAGTGGCGACTGGGACACGCAGCAGCTCGGCCAGCGTCAACATCTCGTCTCCTGGATGCGCGCCGCACGAGCACCTGGCAACAGTCGCGGGCACCGCCGTGTGGTTGGTGTCGTCGTGGTTGCGGTTGTTCATCGTGTTCTCCTCGATCCGCCTGCTGTGCTCTCCGTGCTGCTCGTGTTGTTGTGGGACATCCTGGAGAGGTGACGTCCCCCGATCCGTCCCCCCGAGCGGCGTCGCCCTGCTCGTGAGACGTCGGGCACGCGGTCTCCTCGGGCGTGTTTGTACTGGTCAGGTGGCGTCCCCCGAAAACTCGCGTCCTTCGTGGGATCAGCGATGTCCCACCATGCAGAGGGGGCGTTACCGGATGGGTTCCCCTCGGTGCGATCGCGTGGGGGGACGCATACGGACGCCGCAGGGGGAACGCCCCGAGAGCCGTCGGAATCCGTTGCCCCGGGGCGGGGGAACCCCCTGCTTTCCGTCGTCCCAGAGGGTTCCCCCGAAAGTTCTTGACGTGCCCGCCCAAGAGTCTGGGGAGGCGCCTGGCTGAGGATTTACTGCGAGTGTTCGTTGTGGCCATGGCGGCACCGTGCAACGCACCTCTCACCACTTCGCTCACCATGACCTCGGCCTGTTTGGTCGGCCCGGCTTCAGCACTCACCAGTTGACTCACCATGTCGCTCACCACGCCTTCTGATCTGTCAGTGAAGGAACTTCCTGACAGGTAGGTGCGCAGCACTTCCCATCGCCGAGACCGTGGGTACGACAGGGACGCTCAGGCGCCGTCGAGAGCAGTCAGCGACCGACGGCTGGGGCCGCGCCCGGCCGTGAAGGGCGTCAGAAGCCGATGCTGGGCGGCTCGGGTGGCTGTGAGGATGACGACGGGGAGATCGGCTCAGCCGGTCGCAGGTCGGGCGGCCGCAACCCCGGGCGCTGGCGTCGCATGGAGCGTCGTAGCCGGTCGGCTGCCGCGTCCGGCTGGCTCTCAGGCACAGGGTCGAGATCCGTATCGACGCCGGCCTTCGGACTGGCCCCAGGGCCGATGATGGACCTGTGGCGTCGCTCGATCGCCTGACGCAGCTGCTGGTCGAGCTCGGCGAAGGTACGCCGGGCGCCGGGGGTGAAGAAGTCCCGTGCAGCCTCGTGGACGCGGCCCGCCAGTGCGGGGTCGGTCTCGACTTCGCTCAGGGCGCGCAGTGCCGGGCGGAGTAGGGCGTCGATGCCGCGTTCGTCGCGGACCATCGAGACGGTGCGGGCGTAGCCGAACAGGTAGGGGTCGATCAGGCTCCAGTCGATCACCCAACCGGCGTCGTGGGCGAGTTGGTTGAAGAACACGTACTGGCTGCGGGTGTTGACGTCACGAAATGGGTGCAGGACCGTGGTCTCGCCCCACGCCCAGGCGAGCCCCGCGGAGAAGGCGTCGGCGTCAAGGCCGCGCAGATGGTCCCGCTCGGCCAGGGCGGTGAAGATGCGCTCGGCCTCGGCACCGATGAACTGCGGGCGGCAGTGGGCGATCCCGGTGCCGCCGGGCTTGGTGTCGGTATCGCGGAGCTGGCCTCCCCAGGCGTAGAAGCCGTCGACGAGATAGGCGTGGATCGCGCGCAGGTGGTCGAGGTCGTAGCGGCCCTGGATCGGCGAGAGCAGTAGCTCTGAGAGCCGCGACACGACGAGGAGGGTCTCGGCGTCTTTCCAGGCCGCTGGGTCGGTGATGCCGGAGAGGTTAACCAGCACCTCGGTGGCTCGGCCAGCTCGCCGAACCGGGCGTACGACGTCGCCAGGAACCGCATCGCTTCCATCATCGAAGTGGGCCGTCGACAGCCCTGCTTCGTCCGCGCCCTCCTCGGGCGCCAGACGATCCTCCCCACCGCACGCCGAGATCTGCTCGTGGCGACACATCGAGCACCGGACTAGACGTGCCACAGCCGCCTGCCCAGATGGCGTCAGAGCAGCCGCGATGGAGCGTTTCACCCATGTCGGCAGTCCGGGCTGCCCGCGCACGAGTTGAACAGGGTTGGGGGACCTGGATGCACCGACACGACGTCGCCGCGCTGGCGGCGGCAATCTTTGCTGCGCTGCTCACCGCCGCCCTGCTCTCCGCCCGCGCAGCGGGGCTCTGGGTGACGAGATGATGCCCGGGCACGCGGCTGCCGGCTGCCGGGTGCCGTCAGACGCTGATCGGCGCCGACCAGGACAGCACCTTCCCCGGCCCATCCTGCGGGTCGGCAAGCCTCATCTGCCGACCGCGGGCCCGGCCCTGCTGGCAAGGTTTGCCAGCCCGCTGCGGCGACCGTCTCCGCTCCCATATCCGTTGTCGCTGGCCGAGACCTAGACAGTATGAAGTGACCCCTTCGTGGTGATGTGGGGTTGCGGGCCGGGGCCTCGCTCACCTCGCTTGGGGCGATCATCTCCCCGAACGACTCTCCGGAGGTGTCGGCCGTCCGATCACGATAGTCCGGGAGCCGGCCGACGCGACTGACGAGGACGACCTTCCCCGGTCTACTCGCTGGCAGCCAAGGTGATGCCGAGCGCGACCATCATGCCTCCGCCGACGGCGCCTAGCTTGTCGAGCCGCTGGGGCTTGCGGGCGAACCAGTCGCGGGCCTTCCCGGCACCCAGTGCCCACAGGCTGTCCGAGCACACCGCCAAGACACCGAACACCGCTCCGAGTGCGGCGACCTGCAGCGCCTCGGGTCCGGATCGCTTGGTGAACTGCGGCAGGAACGCCGCGAAGAACACCACCGTCTTGGGGTTGGTGGCACCGACAATCAGGCCGGTGCGCACGGCATCGCCGCTCGTCCTCGGCACCCGCTCGGCGTCGGTCAGCGCTGCTCGAGCATCCGCCCGGTGTCTGATCGCCGCGATGCCCAGCCAGACGACGTACGCCGCGCCGACCAGCTTGAGCACCGTGTAGGCCTCGGCGCTGGCGGCCACGATCGCCCCCAGACCGAGCGCCACGAAGACGACCTGAACCACCAGCCCGAGCGCGTTGCCCACCACCGACAGCAACGCCTCACGCCGGCCGACGGTCAACGCCCGGCCGATGGTGAACAGCAGACTCGGCCCCGGCACCTGGATGAAGAGGATCGAGGCGACCACGAACGCAAGCCACTGACTGGAGGACGGCACGTCGATCATTGTTGCCGATCACTGCGGGTGCTGTCGCCCGCCACCACCATCCAGCGCTCCCGCGAGCCCGGCGTGCCGCTACAGCTCTGACAACAGTTGGCCGAGACGCTGCTGCACCTGCTCGCCGGTCAACGCGCGATAGGACCGGCCTCCGGTGGCGTCGGCGATCTTCCGCAGCGTCTGCACGTCGGCGTCCTCGCCGTAGGCGACCGTGATGATGCGGACCGGGCGGGCACCGTCGAACTCGCGCCTGACCTGGTCGAGCAGCGCAGGCAGCTCAATGCTGCCCGGGTCTTCGTTGCGACCGTCGGTGACCACGACCACGGCGTTGAAGCGACCGTCGACGTAGAGGTCCGAGGCAGCGGAGTACGCCGCCGCGATCGTGTCGTAGAGAGACGTCGAGCCACCCGGGACCGGTCTCAGCGCGTCCACCTGGTCGAGGAACTCCGATCGGACGGTCACCCCGTCGACCACCCGATCGAGTGGCTGAGCGGGCAGCAGCACCTCGAAGTCGCCGTTGCCGACCTCCGTGGTGAAGCCCCACAGCCCCAGAGCGTCGTCGGGCGAAGCGCCCGCGACGAGGCCGCGAAGGGCGTCCTGAGCTGCCTCGGCGCGGGTCTGCCCATCGGGGAGACGCTCCCCCATCGAGCCGGAGAGGTCCATCAGCAACAGCAGCCGAGCCCGACGGCCCTGGGTGGCCCAGTCCGTGCGGGCCTGGTCGATCCCCTCGGTGTCTGTCACGGGCTCACCCACCGCAGCCGCGTAGTCGACTGCATCGCTTTGCGGGACGACATCGGAGACGGTGCCGTCGGGGCCACGGAACCCGGCCCGCCCGAAGATCTTCTGGCCGGCCCCTCCGGTGAGGGCCTGGTGGATCTTGTCGAACAGCGCGTCGGCGTCCTTGTCCTCCTTGGCGTCCAGAGGACGGACCCGGACCAGCGGGTAGTCCAGTGCGTCGAAGCTGTCGTCGTACACCGCCGCCAGGTCGGTGCCCTTCGTCTTCGCGGTCGCGACTTCTTGCTCGGTGCTCGGGACCATCTGGGCCCGCTCCGAGATGACCAGGCTCAGCGGCTCTCCCTCGGGCAGCGGGGGTGCCGCCACCAGCCTGGCGAACTCCGAGAGCGGCCGGGTGTCCTCGAGTGCACCCAGAGCGGCCAGACCCGCCGAATCGGTGTCCAATCGCGGCATGGCGAGCGTGACCGGCGGGTCGGGCTCGAGGACGGCCGACCAGTCGGGTGCGTCCGGCCAGCCGATCGCAGCGGCGCGCTCGCTGGTGGTGGCCAGCACGACGGGCGAGGTCGCCAGACTGGTCCCGTCCCCGTCGAGGCGCTCTTGGCCCTCGTCGCTCTCTCCGGCGATGCCGATCCACAAGGAAGAGTCGGGGATCCAGGCGTCCGGCAGCGCACCCCCGAGGCCCTTGCCCTCGGCACGGGCCACGTCCGCGGCGGTGCTCGCCGAGGACACCGAGCGCACGCCCACGCTGATGCACGGGTCCTCGGGCAGCTCAGCGACGATCTCGCGAACAGTTGCGGCGATCCGCGGGTCGGCCGCGATCGAGAAGCGCTGCTCACCGCAGGCGGCGTTCTGGTCGCCGGCTTGCACGTCGGTACCGCTGCCATTGCTCCCGTCGCCGCGCAGGGCCCTCACCGCGACCGCTGCCGCCCCGGCTGTGAGCCCGATGACGAGCACCATCGCGAGCAGCCCGCCCCACCGGGATCGCTTCTTGGCTGCCCGATGGCCGCCCACGCGTGGTTGTGTCACGGTCGTCCACGATGCTGGGCCAGCCGAACCGGTGTCAACACGCGCCACACACGTCTCGGTGTCCGATCCGCGCGTCGGCATTGGTGCTGAGCGACTTTGGACAGCAGAATCCTTGGCGTGGAGCACCTCCGACCCGCGTCCGGCACCGCCATTCGACGGTTGAGCCGCCGCCAGCTGTTGGCGGGGCTCGGGGCGACCGGCGTCGGCGCCATCGGTCTCGCCGCATGCACCGGGGACGGTGGCGGGTCGGGCGGGGCCTCGACCGAGCCCGCCTCGCGCTCCTCCTCCAGCGGCACGTCCGAGGAGGCAACGGGGCCAATCGTGTGGGCCAACTGGCCGGCGTACATCGCCAAGGGCACCCTCCAGGGCTTCGAGCGCAGCTCGGGGATCCACGTCGACTACAAGACACCGATCAACGACAACGACGAGTTCCTCGCCGTCATCGGCGACGATCTCGACGCGGGGCACCCGATCGGCTACGACATCATCACGATGACGTCCTGGGTGACCGCTCAGCTCCTGGACAAGGGCGTGTTGCAGCCCTTCGGCCCGGTCGAAGGCGCCGATCGGGTCATCTCCTCGCTCGCCACGCCCAACTGGGACCCCGAGCAGCGCTATTCGATGCCCTGGCAGGCGGGGCTCACCGGGATCGCGTACGACGCCCGCCGCGTCGACCGCGCCATCGGCTCGATTGCCGAACTCTTCGAGCGCAAGGACCTCGCCGGCGGCGTCGGCATGCTGACCGAGCTGTCCGACACCCTCGGCATGGTGCTGCTCGGACGGGGCCACTCGCTGAGTGATCTGTCCGAGGACGACCTGGACGCCTCGATCGACTACCTGCGCAGCCGCTCCGACGCTGGCCAGTTCGCCGGCTTCTACGGCAACAACTTCATGAAGGGTCTGCGCAACGGAACCCTCACGGCCTCGCTCGCCTGGTCCGGCGATGTGCTGCAGGAGCAGCTGAAGAACCCCTACCTGAAGTTCGTGGTGCCCGAGGAGGGGCTGCTGATCTGGTCCGACGACCTCCTGGTCCCCCGTGGCTCGACCCAGGCTGCTGCCGTGGCCGAGCTTGCGGCGTACTACTACCAACCCGAGGTGGCCGCCCGAGTGGCCGCCTGGGTCAACTACATCTGCCCCGTCGAGGGAGCGCGCGAGGCGATGACCAAGGTGGCGCCCGACCTGGTGGACAACCCGCTGATCTTCCCCGACGGCTCGATCAACGAGGTGAGCTACCTCTTCCCGAACCTGCCCATCGAGATGTTCGACCGGGTCTCGCAGAGCTTCTCCGAGATCGCCGGGACATAGCCAGCAGAGCCACGCCGTGCGAGTCCCCTCGCGGAGAGGGCCCGCCGACCACTACGTTGTCCACATCTCGTTTCTCGACCACAGGAGCCAGCGATGTCGATGGACCCGCCTCCCCCGCCGCCTCCCCCGCCGCCGGCTGGCGCTAGCCCGACCGGTTACAGCGCGGGTCAGGCTTGGAGCTACGGCTGGAACAAGTTCACCAAGCACTTCGGCCAGATCATGCTGGCCGTGCTCGTGCTGGTGGTCGTGATGTTCGTCTTGGAGGGGATCGGCTTCTTCGTCACGCGAGCGGTGTCTTGCGACCCGACCGCGACGTTGACGGACAACGGCATCAAGGTCGACACCTGCAACCGGGGCTTCTTCAGCGCCGGCAACATCGTGTCGTGGCTGTTCGGCCTGCTCGCCTGGATCGTCTCCTTCGTCATCAGCGCCGGTCTGGTCCGTGGTGCGCTCACCATCGTGGACGGCCGTGACCTCGACCCGAAGACACTGCTGACCCCACACCGACTGCCCGAGGTGATCGTCGCCTCGATCCTGACCAGCATCGCCACCTTCATCGGGCTGGTGCTGTGCATCATCCCGGGTCTGATCATCTCGTTCTTGTTGTCCTACACGCTCTACTTCTTGATGGACCGTGACGATATGAGTGTCGGCGACGCGATCAGGGCGAGCTTCGAGTTCACCACGAAGAACCTCGGCAGCGTGGTGCTCTGGTTCCTGCTCAGCCTGGTGACCGCTTTTGTGGGCGCACTGCTGTGCGGCATCGGCCTACTTGTCGCCATCCCGGTCGTCCTGATCGGCACGGCCTACACCTACCGCACCCTCAGCGGGCGGCCTGTCGCTCCCTGACCTGCTAGTCGGAGGATCCCCCCGGACTGGTGGCTACCCCTCGACCTTAGGGTTGGGGGGGTGGCCACCAGTCCGACCCTGCGACCCGCCCGACCCGCGGATGTCGATGCGGTCGCGGGGGTGTTTCACCGCGGCTGGCACGATGCGCACCCGGGCCTGGTCCCCGACGGCCTCACCGAGCGGCGTACTCCTGAGTCGTTCCTCGAGCGGGTCACGCGCCGCGTTGCCGAGACCGAGGAGACGACGGTCGCCGAGGTCGACGGCCGGATCGCCGGGTTCATCATGGTGCACGACGACGAGGCCGAGCAGGTCTACGTCGACCGGGACTTCCGGGGCACCGGGGTCGCCGCGCTCCTCCTCACCGAGGCCGAGCGGCAGATAGCCGCGGCCGGACACGAGGTTGCCTGGCTCGCGGTCGTGCGCGGCAACGAACGCGCGCAGGCGTTCTACGCCAAGCAGGGCTGGGTGGACGACGGCGATGTGGACTATCACGTCACGGCGCTCGGCGAGCAGTTCGTCTCCCCGTGCCGGCGCCTCGTCAAACCGGTCCTGTAACGCGTGCGGGTCATCGTCGCAGGCGCGGGCGCCTGGGGACTGTCCCCTGCGGCCGTTTGCCGAACAGGTCGTCCACTCGGCGACGGGGGCGCCTCAAAACGTGTTGGGGAAGTCTCGGCCGTCACGAGCGGCGCATCCGCGGGATGACTCGGCAAGGCGCGGAATCGAAGCCATACCGGGTCCTCTCGCGAGATTCCGCAGCGCAGCGCCCTCGGGGCGTCGCGCAGCAGGCCACGGCATCCCAAACACGTTCTCAGATCAGGACGACAACCTGCCCTGCCTGATCGACGGCCCGACCGAGACGGACCCGGCGGTGTATGCCATGCCGCCGCCGGGTGTCGGCTACAAGATCGGTCTGGACGATCCGCTCCGTGCGTTCACCGCCGCTGGCGAGGTCAGCCTGGATCGACCCGGTGCTGGTCGATCAGCTCGTCGGCACGCGCTCGCGTCGCCAGGTCTGACCGGGCCTCCTGCTCGAGCCCGCGGAACAGGCTCCTGAGCGTGTCGGCAACGGTGCCCACACCCAGGCGGGGGACCTCGCTGGCGAGCCCTCCGACAGAGGACTCCTCGAAGGGCACCTCCAAGGCTCGGTAGACCTCACCGAGCACCGGTCGAAGCACCTCCTCACCGTCGACGACGACCAGCGAGCTGAACAGCCACGACGCGCGCAGCACCCGCTGAGCGGTGCCGACCAGCTTCGTCTCGCCGCCGGCATTCACGCTGTAGGCGCCGGGACAGTACTCGCCGGGCACCGGCCCCAGCCGGGCGTCGGCGCCGAGCGCCCGCAGCGCGTCGACGAACATCCGCCCAAAGGTCACGAACCGGTGCTCCTGACCGAGCACCGCCTGCGTCTCGGCCGCCACGTGGTCCACCACCACGGTGTCAACGGTGTAGGCGACCGCGCGGCCACCCACTGCTCGTACGGCGGTCTGGAAGCCGGCCTCCCGCGCTGCCCGCACCGCTCGGGCGAAGCCGGGCGACCGGGTGTCGCGGCGGCTGAACACGACGGCGTTGCGCGTGGGCCGATAGATCCGGACCGTCTCCTGCGCCAGCCCCGCATCGGTGCGCCGCAACATCGCCTGGGCGAAGGCGAGCTCGGTGGCCTGGTCGTCGGCGACCGAACCGGTCAGCACCCGCTCGACCGGCCACGGAGTCGCCGGGCCGACGGGATCGGACACAGGCTCAACCCTCGTCGACCGAGGAGTCCTCGTCGTGGGTGCCCGGGCGAGGCGCCCACGGCAGCTCCCGGGCGGGTCGGACCACAATCAG
This sequence comes from Nocardioides sp., assembly GCF_047602075.1. Lineage (GTDB taxonomy): Bacteria > Actinomycetota > Actinomycetes > Propionibacteriales > Nocardioidaceae > Nocardioides. The sequence continues at coordinate 502,275 of NZ_JASGIF010000001.1, read as the reverse complement.
TCGATCACCCCGGGCGAGCTGGGAGACGACGGGGTCGAAGTAGCGGTAGACGGTCTCGTCGCGGATCACGGCGATCACCTGGTCCGGGAGTGACTGTGGCTGCTTGCCGACCTCGGTCAGGAGCAGATCCCGCTCGGCGACCTCCAGGCCTTCGCCATAGGTCAGCAGATCCTCCATCACCGAGCCGAGCATCGGCGAGAGCGTCGAGAGCCCCAGCAGGCGGCCGACGGCGTCGGAGGAGGTGATCACCGAGTCTGCCCCGGACTGCCGCATCAGCGGGACGTTCTCGTGTTCGGCGACAGCGACCACGATCCGCACCTCCGGGTTGAGCTGGCGCACGGTGAGGGTGGCCAGCACACTCGAGTCGTCTCGCCCGGTGCAGATGATCACCTGACTGGAGCGGGTCACGCCGGCGCGCATGAGCACCTCGCGCCGAGTCGCATCGCCGGTGACCACCGCGACGCCGTCCGAGCGCGCGTCCGCCAACGCGACGGCGCTCGGGTCGACCACCACGATGTCCTCGCGGGTGTAGCCGTTGTTGAGCAGCGTGTCGACCGCGCTGCGCCCCCGAGTGCCGTAGCCGATGATCACCACGTGATCGGACATCTTGTTCCTCCAGCGCGCTATTCGGAACTGATCTCGGCCCTGGGAGGCGAGCACCTCCAAGCTGGTGCCGATCAGCAGCACCAGGAAGCCGATACGTGCCGGGGTGATGATGAACGCGTTGACCAGTCGCGCCCGCTCGGAGACCGGCGCGATGTCGCCGTACCCAGTCGTGCTCAGCGTCACGGTCGTGTAGTACAGCGCGTCGACCAGGTCGACCTGATAGTTGTGCTCGGGGTCGTTGCCGTCTCGGTAGCCTGCGCGTTCGACATAGACAAGCAGCAGAGTACCCAAGAGGATCGCCAGCGCCGCCATCAGCCGCATCCCGAGCTGCCACCACGGCGAGTGCTCCCGCTCGGGCAGGGTGACCTTGCCAAGCGCCGGACCGATCTGGTCGCGCGGGTCGTCGGGCACGGACCGAATCTAGTCGAACCCGATCATGCTCCGGGTGGCACCACGCTGCTGTCTCGCTCGGGATCCGGGGGCCTCCGCCTGGCCCGCTCGGTGTCGACCTGGGGGAACACGGTGTCGAAGGCGGCGTTGACAGCGGCCCCGATCAGCACGGCGATCGCGACGAGATAGAGCCAGAGCAGGACGGCGATGGGCGCGGCCAGCGGACCGTAGATCGACTTGGAGTCCGCCGCGGTCCCGGTCAGCACCAAGCGGAGCAGATAGGAGCCGAGGATCCACGCCACCAGCGAGAACGTCGCGCCCGGGAGGTTGAAGCGCCACTTGGTCCGCACCGGCACGGAGACGTGGTAGAGCATGGCCAGGAAGCAGATGCAGGCGACCACGATCGTCGGCCAATAGAAGTCCATCACGAACTGCAACCGATCCGGGAGCCACGCGCTCACCAGCCGTGGCCCGGCCAGCACCAGCGGGATCGCCACCGCGCCAGTGATCATGGCCAGCACGTAGAGCCCGAAGGAGAGCAGTCTGGTCCGCACGATGCCGCGGCGCCCGCCGAGCCCGTGCATGATCGTGATGGTGTCCACGAAGACGTTGAGTGCCCGTGATCCGGACCAGAGGGCAAGCAGGAAGCCGAGCGAGATGACGTCGTACCGCGGCTGACCCAGCACGTCGTTCAGGGTCGGCTCGATGATCCGGTCGACCGCCTGGTCGGTCAGCGCACGATTGGCCAGGTCGATGACCGCGTTGCGGAAGTCTGAGATCTGCGCCTCGCTGAAGCGCTCGGAGACGAAACCGACCGCTCCGGCGAGCGCGAACAGCAACGGAGGAATGGACAGGATCGCGAAGAAGGCGGCCTCCGCCGCCAGGCCGGTGACCCGATTCCGCATGCAGGAGCCGACGGTGCTGACCAGCAGACGCCAGCAGACGTCCCCGGCCCTGCGCAGCCAGCCGACGGCCGCGGCCAGCTGCTTGTCACCACCGGGCATGGGCCTACCGTAGCGGCATGGATCAGGTCATCCGCGAAGCCACCAACCAGGCTCCCCCGCTGGTCGGTCACCACGTCGTCAACAGCGACGCGGCGCTCTCCGAGGCCGTGCTGCGCCATGGCTCGCCGGAGGTGTTGAAGTCCCTAGACGAGCTCGGGACCCTCGCGGGCACCGAGAAGGCCCGCAACCACGGGATGCTGGCCAACCGGTTCGAGCCGGAGCTCCACTCCTACGACCGCTACGGCAACCGGGTCGACGAGGTCGCCTTCCACCCGTCGTGGCACTGGCTGATGGAGCACGCCGTCGGCTTCGGCCTCCAGGCAGCGCCGTGGGTGTCGGATGAGTCACACCCGCACGTACGGCGGGCTGCCGGGTTCCTGGCCTGGTCCCAGGTCGAGTCCGGTCATGGCTGCCCGATCTCGATGACCTATGCCGCCATCCCCGCGCTGCAGGCCGACGAGGTGCTGGCAGCACGCTGGACGCCTCCACTCGCCGCGACCCACTACGACCCCGGCACTCGGCCGCTGGCAGCCAAACGCGCCGCCCTGGCGGGGATGGGGATGACCGAGAAGCAGGGCGGCTCCGACGTGCGCGCCAACCGGACCGAGGCACGACCCACCGGGGTCGAGGGCGACTACACCCTGCACGGGCACAAGTGGTTCACCTCCGCGCCGATGAACGACGTGTTCTTGGTGCTGGCCCAGGCACCCGGCGGATTGACCTGCTTCCTGGTCCCCCGCTGCTTGCCGAGCGGCGAGCGCAACGTCTTCGACATCGCCCGCCTGAAGGACAAGCTCGGCAACCGCTCCAACGCCTCCTCGGAGCTGGAGTTCGACGGCACCCTCGCCCAGCGCCTCGGAGACGAGGGCCGCGGAGTGCGCACCATCATCGAGATGGTCGCTGCCACTCGACTGGACTGCGTGATCGGCTCGGCGGCGCTGATGCGGCGAGCCGTCGCCGAGGCGTCCTGGCACGTCGCCCACCGCTCGGCGTTCGGCCGGGTGCTGGCCGACCAGCCCCTGATGGCCAACGTGATCGCGGACCTCGCGGTCGAGTCGGAGGCCGCCACCGCACTGGCGATGCGACTAGCGGCCGCCGTCGACGACCGAGACGACGCCCACGAGGCGGCCCTACGCCGGATCGCGCTGCCGCTGGCGAAGTTCTGGGTCTGCAAGCGCACCCCCGCCCAGGTGGCGGAGGCGCTGGAGTGCCTCGGCGGCAACGGCTACACCGAGGAGTCCGGGATGCCGCTGCTCTTCCGCGAGTCTCCGCTGAACTCGATCTGGGAGGGCTCGGGCAACGTCAACGCCCTCGACGTGCTGCGCGCCCTGTCCCGTGAGCCGGAGGTGCTGGAGGCCTGGATTACCGAGGTCGGCGCGGCGCACGGCGCCGATCCACGCCTGGATCGGGCGGTCGAGCAGACCCTGACGCTGCTCGGCGACTCCGGAGCGCTCGAGGTCTCCGCTCGCCAGCTCGCCGGCAGCATGGCCGCCTGCTTGCAGGGCTCCCTGCTGGTCCGCTTCGCCCCGCCCGAGGTGGCCGACGCCTTCTGCGCCACCCGGCTGGACAGCCGCTACCACGGCACCTTCGGCACCCTGCCCGCCTCGCTCGGCGAGTCCGCGATGCGCACGATCATCGAGCGCACCACACCCACCGTCGACTGAGCACAGCCCGGCGGACGTCATCCTCTGCGGGTTCAGCCGAGGTCGATCTCGGGGTAGAGCGGGTGCTTGTCGAGCAGTTCGGCCGAGGCCGTCCGGACTCGATCGGCCACGCCGTCGGCCAGGACGTACGACGCCTTCGACGGCGCGCCCGCGCTGGTCTGGCCCGGGGTGGTGCTCGACAGCACCTCCACCATCAGCTCGGCCACCCGGTCGAACTCGTCGTGGCCGAAACCCCGAGTGGTCAGCGCCGGAGTGCCGAGACGGACGCCGGAGGTGTACCAGGCGCCGTTGGGGTCGGCCGGCACGGAGTTGCGGTTCGTCACGACACCGGCCTCCAGCAGCGCCGACTCGGCCTGGCGACCGGTGAGGCCGAACGAGGTGACGTCGAGCAGGACCAGGTGGTTGTCGGTGCCGCCGCTGACCAGGGTGCAGCCGCGCTTGAGGAAGCCCTCGGCCAGGGACTGGGCGTTGTCGGCGATGCGCCGGGCATACTCCTGGAAGGTTGGCTGCCTGGCCTCCGCGAGCGCCACTGCCTTGGCCGCCATCACATGGCCCAGCGGGCCACCGAGGACGAGCGGGCAGCCGCGGTCCACCGCGTCGGCGTACTCCTCTTGCGCGAGCACCAGGCCGCCGCGCGGGCCGCGCAGCGACTTGTGGGTCGTGGTCGTGGTCAGGTGTGCGTGCGGGACGGGGTTCTCATCGCCGGTGAACACCTTGCCGGCGACCAGGCCGGCGAAGTGCGCCATGTCCACCATCAGCGTGGCGCCGACCTCGTCGGCGATCTCGCGCATCTTGGCGAAGTTGATCCGACGCGGATAGGCGGAGTAGCCGGCGACCAGGATCAGCGGGCGGAACTCGCGAACCTTGGCGGCCACGGCGTCGTAGTCGAGCAGCCCGGTGACGGGGTCGGTGCCGTACTGCTGCTGGTGGAACATCTTGCCGCTGATATTCGGCCGGAAGCCGTGGGTCAGGTGCCCGCCCGCGTCGAGGGACATGCCGAGCAGCCGCTGGTTGCCCAGCTCCCGGCGCAGCGACTCCCAGTCCTCCTCGGTCAGGTCGTTGACGCTCTTCACGCCCCGCTCGGCCAGGCCCGGCGCCTCGATGCGATGGGCGAGGATGGCCCAGTAGGCGACCAGGTTGGCGTCGATGCCGGAGTGCGGCTGGGCATAGGCGTACGGCGCCCCGAACAGCTCGCGGGCGTGCTCGGCGGCGAGCGCCTCGATCGTGTCGACGTTCTGGCAACCGGCATAGAAGCGGTGGCCGACGGTGCCCTCGGCGTACTTGTCGCTGAACCAGGTGCCCATCGTCATCAGCACCGCTGGCGAGGCGTAGTTCTCCGAGGCGATCAGCTTGAGCGAGCCTCGCTGGTCGATCAGCTCCTGGCGGGTCGCCTCGGCGACGCGCGGCTCGACCGAGGCGATCACCTCGAGTGCTTGACGGTAGACGCTGGAGATGCGGGCATCGGTCATGGGCACACAGTAGTGATAGGAGGCCCTGCGCTGCGCGTCGGTCTTGTCTCCTCGTTCCGCCGTGGCTCTGGGGCGGCATCGACCCGCCGGGGCGGAAACATGTGATGGCTGTCTCACATGGTGTTTGGAACGTTCACATCATGAGATCGCGATTTGTGGACTCGGTGTCCGATCCGTGAGACTGGCAGAGCCGGTCGCCCGTCGGGGCGGCTGGGACTCGTCTCCGGACGGTCCTCGACAGCGTCGTCGAACTCCCCCACCCGACTCGCTCGAAGGAACCCACCATGGCCGCTCCCCCGCTGATCGCACTGGCGCGCGCCGGGCATGACGCCCGCACCAAGCAGACCGTTGCCGACCTCGTCGAGGAGGTCCACCACAGCCGTTCGGACCTGCGTATCGAGCGAGCCTTCTTGGAGGGCAGCCGACCGAGCTTCGCCACTGCGGTCGACAAGCTGGTGCGCGCTCACCACGAGGAGATCGTGGTGGTGCCGCTGCACCTGACCGACTCCGAGCCGCTCCAGGCCCAGGTCGGCGCCGCGGTGGCCGAGGCCGAGGCCAAGCACGAGCACCTCCGCATCCGGGTCTCTCGCCCGCTGGGGCTGGAGCCGTGTTTCCTCGAGGTCCTCGACGTCCGACTGCGCAGTGCCCTGCGCGAGGCCCGGGTCCGCGAGTTGGACGCCCTGGTGCTCGCAGCCGAGGGGTCGACCGACCCGCTGGCCAACCAGGCGGTCGCCCGGCTCGCCCGCGTTTGGGGCACCCATCACCGGCTTCCAGTCACCGCCGCCTTCTCCTCGGCCGCCCCGCCCGCGACCGGTGAGGCCGTGCGCGCGTTCCGCGCCGAGGGGCGCCGTCACATCGCGGTTGCCTCCCTCTTCCTGGCTCCGGGCCCGATGGCCGACCGGGCGGCCGAGCTCGCCCTCGAGGCCGGCGCGATCACCGTTGCCGAGCCGCTTGGTGCACACGCCGAAGTGGCTCGGGCCGTGCTAGCGCGGTATGCCGTCGGCGCGGTCGAGCTGGTCCCCGTCTAGCCGACCAGGCGCTCCAGGAGCCACTCAAGCTCACGCTCCGGATCGGCGGTGACGCCGCCATGCACCGGGCCCGGCCGGATCACCGTGCTCCGGGGCGCCCTGAGGAAGCCGAACCGCTGACCCGCCGGTCGCTGGGCGGCGGCCCCGCCTCGGGCGTCACCCGCGCAGACGCCGTCGACGAAGTCGAGCGCTGCTCGGACCTGGGCAAGATCCACACCGGGGTCCAGCGCTCGCAACCGCTCCTCGACGACGAGGTGGCCCAGCCGTAGCAACCCGGTGGACTCGCAGTAGAGCACCACTCCGACGTTCACGAACTCCTCGCGATCGGCTCGCGGCACGCACCGCAGCACGACGTACTGATAGGGGTGCTGACCGGCGAGGGTGGTCATGGCAGCACTCCCTGCAGCCACTGCCGCGTCGCGAGCCGAGCGGTCAGGAACTCCACATAGGCCGCCCGCTGCTGAGCGGGCGTCTCAGCGCCCGGCACCGACTCCAGCCAAACGTCTGGGACCTCCCCGACGGCGGCTTCGAGCGCGGCCCGGTCCAGGGCCGCCGTCGCCAAGGCGTCCGCCTCGGGCAGGTGATCGACTGCCGAGAGCAGCACGTGGTTGTCCGGGTCCCAGGGCTGGGCGGCAAACCGCGCCGGATCACCGAGGCCGCCCTGCCAGCCGTGGTGGAAGTACAGGCAGGCGCCGTGGTCGATCACCCACAGGTCGCCGTGCCAGACCAGCAGGTTCGGGTTGCGCCAAGAGCGGTCAACGTTGGCGACGAAGGCATCCAGCCAGAGCACCCGCGCGGCCTCCTCGGCGTCCGCGGCCACGACGGTGTCGAAGCCGAACGCCCCTGGCAGAAAGTCGACACCGAGGTTGGCCCCCGGGCTCGCGTTGAGCAGATCCTGGACCTCCTCGTCGGCCTCGTAGCGGGCGATCTGCGCATCCAGATCGAGCTCGACCAGGCGCGGCGTGCGCAGGCCCAGCCGGCGGGCGAGCTCGGCCACGATCACCTCGGCGACCAGCACCCGAGCGCCCTGCCCGGCACCGCGGAACTTGCACACATAGGTGCCGAGGTCGTCGGCCTCGACCAGTCCCGGCAGCGAGCCTCCTTCACGCAGGGGAGTCACATAGCGGGTGACGGTGGCGGTCGGGATCACGTGATCGGTGCCTCGTCGGCCAGCCGCTGCTTCTCGACCTCCACGTCGAAGTCCGCGGCCGGCCAGCCCAGGCCCAGCTCGGCGAGCGCCTCGTGCAGCAGCCGGCCGATGGCCAGGTTGCGGAACCACTTGCGATCGCTGGCGATCACGTGCCACGGCGCCACCTCGGTGTTGGTGCGCTCCAAGGCGATCTGGTAGGCCTCGCGGTACGCCGGCCACAGCGCCCGCTCGTCAAGGTCGCCGGGGTTGTACTTCCAGTGCTTGGTGGGGTCATCGAGGCGCGCCAGGAGGCGCTCCTTCTGCGTCTCGGCGGAGATGTGCAGCATGCACTTGATCAGCACGGTGCCTTGGGCGACCAGGTCTGCCTCGAAGGCGTTGATGGCGTCGTACCGCCGCTCGATCTCCTCCGGAGGGGCGAGCTGTCGCACCCGAGCGATCAGCACGTCCTCGTAGTGCGAGCGATCGAAGACGCCCACGTAGCCCCGTGCCGGCAACGCCTTCTCGATGCGCCACAAGAAGTCGTGGCCGAGCTCCTCCTTCGTCGGCGCCTTGAAGGAGGTGATCCGCACACCCTGCGGGTCGATCAGCCCGACCGTGTGTCGCAGCACGCCGCCCTTGCCGGAGGTGTCCATCCCTTGCAACACCAGCAGCACCGAGCGAGCCTGGTCGGTGCCGCGCGCCGCGAACAGCCGCTCCTGGAGATCGGCGAGCCCCGGACCGAGCTTGGCAAGCGCCTTCTCCCCCTGCTCCTTGTCGCCCTCGAAGCCGGGGGTGGCGTCGGTCGGGATCGTGCGCAGGTCCACCGGACCCGCCGGCAGAGTGAGCTCCGCAGTCGTCATGGGTCCACACCCTAATGGGGCGTCGCGAGAGGCCGTTGGCCTCAGCCGAGGACGGTCGCGACATCGAGGGTGCAGCCGACGACCGTGTCGACGCCACCACTGCGCGGCTCGTCGAACCAGGTGCCGCGCATGAACCCGGCCTTGTCCAGCATCCGCAGCGACGCCTCGTTGCGGTGGTCGGGGGCGGCGAAGTACGACGACACCTCGGGGAAGCGGGATCGGGCCCGGAGCATCCAAGCCCACAGCATCCGGGCGCCGATCCCTCGGCCCACCCAGGCCGGCTCTCCGATGGCGTAGTCCACTCCGGCCGCCTCGGGATCGGGACACAGCACCGCATAGTCGGGATAGTCGCTGAGCCGATAGTCCTGCACGAAGCCGACCGATCGCCCGTTGACCTCGGCGACCCACATCGTGGTCGGGGTCTCGCCGTCGATCCGGGGGGCGTACTTATCGGTCACTGTGGCCAGTGTGCGCTCCCCGTCCTCTGCCCACCAACGGTGCACGTGCGGCTCGGCAAGCCACCTGGCCATCAGCGGTAGGTCCCCGCGGGTCATCGGCCGGACCGCGACTACGGTCAGTGGATCGACCACGAAGAGCTTCGGCTCGCCGACGAGATCGAGAGGCATCGGGTCGCCCAGCCATCCGTTCGCCAGCCGGCCTGCCGCAGCCGCCCAGGACTCCCCGGGGCCGATCAGCCCGGTGCGCTCCTCACCGCGGTGTCGGACCACCACGCGCACGCTCATCTATCTAGGTTAGAAGGTCGTCCTCGTCCGCCGACTGGGCCAACTCCGAGCGCACGACGGCCAACGCCAGCCCGGAGGAGTAGCCCTTGCGGGCGAGCATGCCGACCAGGCGGCGGGTAGCGGTGGTGGCGTCGACCCGCTGGAGACTACGCAACCGCCGACGGACGAGCGCTCGGGCAGCGGCCTCTTGGGCCTCCTGGTCGACCTCGGCCACGGCCTCGCGCGCGACCTCGTCGCTGACGCCCTTGCGGCGCAGCTCCTGCGCCAGCGCCCGCGGGGCCAGTCCGCGGCTGGCCTGTCGGCTCTCCACCCAGGCTCGGGCGAAGGCCTCGTCGTCGATCAGGCCGACCTCGGTGAACCGGTCCAAGAGTTGCTCCGAGATCTCTTCGGGCACCCCGCGTCGATCCAGCTTGGTGCGCAACTCGGCCCGACTCCGGGCCTGCCCGGTGAGCTGGTCGAGCAGGATCTTGCGAGCCACCGCCTCCGGGTCGGCGTCGGGGCCGTCGGCCATCGGGTCGGCAGGGGCCGCGGACGACCTTCCCCTTTCCGGAGCGGCCCGGCCCTCAGCAGCCAGGTCGTGGCCGGCCCAGGCGGCGACGCCAGCAGCGACGTCGCCCTCCCACGGCCGACCAGCGACCGGCCGAGCAGCCTTAGAAGTCATCGATGCCGATCGGCTTATCCGAGAGCTCTTCGGCCTCGGCGTCGACCTGCGGGCCCACCCCAAGCTTCTCGAGGATCTTCTTCTCCAGCTCGTTGGCGAGGTCGGGGTTGTCGCGCAGGAAGGAACGGGCGTTCTCCTTGCCCTGGCCGAGCTGGTCGCCCTCGTAGGTGTACCAAGCGCCCGCCTTGCGGACCAGGCCCGCCTCGACGCCCACGTCGATCAGCCCGCCCTCGCGGCTGATCCCCTGGCCATACATGATGTCGAACTCCGCCTGCTTGAACGGCGGGGCCACCTTGTTCTTGACGACCTTGACCCGGGTGCGGTTGCCGACCGCATCGGTGCCGTCCTTGAGCGTCTCGATCCGACGCACGTCCAACCGCACCGAGGCATAGAACTTCAGCGCCCGACCACCGGTCGTCGTCTCCGGTGATCCGAACATGACGCCAATCTTTTCCCGGAGCTGGTTGATGAAGATCGCGGTGGTGCCGGCGCCGTTCAAGGCACCGGTCATCTTGCGCAGCGCCTGGCTCATCAGGCGGGCTTGGAGGCCGACGTGGCTGTCGCCCATCTCCCCCTCGATCTCGGCGCGCGGGACGAGGGCGGCGACCGAGTCGATGACGAGCAGGTCGAGCGCGCCGGAGCGGACCAGCATGTCGGCGATCTCGAGCGCCTGCTCCCCCGAGTCGGGCTGGGAGACCAGCAGCGCGTCGGTGTCGACGCCGAGGGCACGGGCATAGTCCGGGTCGAGCGCGTGCTCGGCGTCGATGAAGGCGACCACACCTCCGGCCGCTTGGGCGTTGGCCACCGCGTGCAGGGCGACGGTGGTCTTGCCGGAGGACTCCGGGCCGTAGATCTCAACCACGCGGCCACGCGGCAACCCGCCGAGCCCGAGCGCCACGTCCAAGGCGATGGCGCCGGTAGGGATCACCTCGAGCGGAGCCCGCACGTCATCGCCCAGACGCATCACCGAGCCCTTGCCGAACTGCTTCTCGATGTTGGCGAGTGCGGCGTCCAGGGCCTTCTCGCGGTCGTTAGCTGCCACTGTCATCTCCGTCCGATCTGGGTGTCACGTAGGACGCTAGACCGGGCCACCGACAGTTCCCATCCCACCGAACAGGACCTGTGGAGTACGCCGACCACCCGCGTCGTCTGCGCACCAACCTAGTGCGAACGTCTGTTCGAACCAGTCATCGCGCGGCGGCGTGTCGCCCTCGGATGGCTGGTCCCGCCTGGAGGTGCTTCCGATCGACAGGGCGCTTACCGAGAGAGCAGTCCTGGGGTTCCGGCTGCTGGCCGACCCATCTGATGCGCGGTTGTAGGGGGTGAGTGTCCAGTAGACCGGGCACTCAGCACCCATAGAGGCGCGGGAGACGCAAGAAGACCGCAGCAGACGCCATCGATCCAGGCGGGCCTACCCCACGCCACCGGAGATCAGCCGACGCGACCGGAGGGCGGCGGCGAGGGTCAGGGCGGCGATGAGTGCGGAGAAGAGGTTGAGGGTGGCGTAACCCTGCCAGCCCACGACCACGCCGGCGAGCGCGCCGGCACCAGCGGCGGCCAGGTTCATCACCAGGTCGGCTGCGCCTTGGATGTCGGTGCGCGCCTCGAGCGGGGTGTGCTCGACGACCAGGCTCGAGGAGGCGACCGTGCCGAAGGACCAGCCGAGGCCGAGCAGGAAGAGTCCGGCAAAGATCAGCCACGAGCTCCCCCTCCGGCGAGAGCCCGCTCAGCACCAGCGACACCAGCAGGACCACGCCGCCGACAGCGAGCGTGACCGGCGCCCCCCACCGGTCGGTCGCCCACCCCGACAGCGGCGAGAAGGCGAACATGCCGAGCACGTGGACGGAGATGACGAACCCGATCACTCGCAGGTCGGAGCCGCCATGATGCATGTGCAGCGGCGTCATCACCATGACCGCCACCATTACGGCGTGTGACGAGGCCAGCCCGACGATGGCTGCGACCAGGATCGGACGCTCTCGCAGGACGGCTCGCACGTCGACCCACGAGAGGTTCCGCACGACGGCCGTGCTCACTCCCGCATGCTCGCGGGCGATCAGCAGCGGGTCGGGACGGAGGAAGAGCCACAAGATCAGGGCGGCAAGCAGCATCCCGAAGCTGCCGAGCAGGAAGGGACCGGTCAGGGCGGGGATGCCCAGCCGATCCGCGAGCCGGCCGGCCGGGCCAGTGAGATTCGGGCCGAGGACGGCACCGATGGTGGCTGCCCACACCACCACTCCGAGGGCGCGACCGCGGGACTCCTCGGGGGCGAGGTCCGTGGCGGCGTACCGCGCCGCGTTGTTGGCCGCCGTCGTAGAGCCCAGCAGCACCGCGCCGGCCAACAGCAACAGCATCGACCCCGCCGCACCCGCCACCACGACCACGACCGAGCCCGCAGCGCCGAGCAGATAGCCCAGCGCCAGCCCTGCGCGTCGCCCGCGGCGCGACATCAACCGCGCCAGGAGGTACGACGCCACCGCCGTGCCGAGCACCTGGCTTGTCTGAGCCAGGCCGGCGAGCTTCTCCGAGCCGGACAGGTCCTCGGCCAGCAGAGAGGCCGTCGCGATACCGATGGTGATCCCGGTCGCGCCGACGATCTGGCCAGCGACCAACGTCGCCATCGTGCGCCGCTGCACCTTCGCAGCGGCCGAGACGACGGCCGTCACCGCTCGGACTCCGAGAGCCTCCAGCACCTGCCAGACCGCGGCCCAGACCCGTTTGGGCGGCACGCCCTCGGCCAGGGCCTGGACCACGGTGCGCCCGTCCAGGTCGGTGATCACGATCCGCTCCGCCCACGAGCGGGCGTACGACGACCCGAGCGCCGCCTCGAGCCGCTCCCAGAGCTCGGTGTGCCTCATCGACGCCTCGCCAGGACATCCAGCCATGCCTCACCCGTCGGGTCGGCCAGGTGGTGCACCTCGATCGGCTGCCAGCCCGCGCGCGAGAGCGCCCCGGCCAGCGGCTCCTCCCGCCAGTAGGTGAAGAGCCGGGGCGCGTTGACGCGACCTGGCTGAGGCTCGGACCATCCGTCGCCATCGCCTTCCTTCACTGCCACGTGGAGGAGGGCCTCGGGCCGCGAGACCTCGGCCAGCCGGGCAAGAACCCTCCCAAGCGCGAACCGCTCCACGTGGAGCAGGCTCGCGTTGGCCCAGACTCCGTCGTAGGGCCGGCTCGGGTCGGCGGGATCACGCAGGTCGTCGGTCAGCGGGTCGACCAGATCGGCCTCCAACCCTCTCCCCCGGAGCATCTCGACGAAGCTCGGCGTGACGTCGGTGCACCGCACCGAACAGCCCGCCTCGCCGAGCGCGAGAGCATCCCAGCCGGGTCCGCTCCCGATCTCGAGCACCCGCGGCCGCGGTGGAAGCAACCCCACGAACCGGGCGATCGCCGCGTCGACGGCTTCCGACGAGCGGGGAGTGCGCTCGGCGTAGGGCTCCGCGTAGGTGTCGTAGGCCTCGATCGTGCCGGCCGTCGCATCGAAGCCGACGTCGTGCAGGTGGTGGATCACGTCGTGCAGGTGGTAGCGACCGAGCGAATCCACGGTGAACGTCGAGCCGTTGCTGCGTCTGCCGGTGCGAGCCCACTGGTCGGTGCCGACCAAGCGGTACGACGCAGCGACGGCGTTCGCCGCCTCGACGAGCTCACCGGACACCACCGCGGGGTCCTGGAGGTCATAGCCGCCTTCGACGGCCGCAGCGTCTTGGTCCCAGTTGGCGAAGAGGGGATCCTGCTCGCCGAGCATGAGTCGGACCCGCTCGTCGAAGACGCGATGCACGTCGCGCACATGGCAGGCATACTCCAACGTCGACCAGCGATCCGGGCGCGGCCGACGGGTGACCTGGTCCCCCGCAAGCACTCGCGTCCAGCCGACCGCATTGGCCTCGATCGTCCCGGGGATGTCGGCCGGCGTCAGCACGGCGGCGTCGAAGCCGCACTCCGGGCAGGGTCGATCCAGGACCCAGGTCCAGTCCTTGGTGTCCGGCTCGATGCTCACCGCGGCATCCTCTCGCACGCGGCCACCAGCGCCGGCGGCCGACCATCGGTCGAGTTCACGTGAGCAGCAGGGTCCATTTGAGTAGCAGAGTCACTTGAGCAGGAGGGTGCTCAGCCGACGGCGTACGACGAACAGCCCGAGCAGGCCCATCAGCACGAGGTAGACGACCGACGCCAGCGAGCTCCACGTCAGCGCGCCGGTGGTCAGTTCCCGGCAGAGCACGACACCTCGATAGAGCGGCGTCACCTCGACAAGCCAGCGCACGATCGGGTGGAGGGTATCGATCGGGAAGAACGTGCCGGAGAACAAGAACAGCGGCAGCTGGACCAGGGTGATCTTGTCGAAGTCCTGCCAACTCGTCATGAAGGTGGTCAGGGCCATCCCGACCGCCGCGAACGCGAACGCGATGAGCAGGGCTGCGGGGAAGGCCAGCACCGCCCACCACGAGCTGATCAGCCCGAGCATCCCCATGAAGACCACGAAGGCCGCGGAGTAGGCGCCACCGCGCAGCAGCGACCAGGTGATCTCGCCCCGCGCGATGTCGCCGGTCGACAACGGGGTGGCGAGCTGCTGGTCGTACAGCTTGTCGAACTTGAGCTTGAAGAAGACGTTGTAGGTCGCGTCCATCACCGCGCCGTTCATCGCCGAGGCGGCCAGCATCCCCGGCGCGACGAACGCCGCGTAAGGGATCTCCCGCCCGTTGAACTCGAAGGTGTCGATCAGCTGCCCGACGCCCACCCCGATCGAGAGCAGATAGAAGACCGGCTCGAAGAATCCGCTGATGAAGAGCTTCCACGCCTTGCGATAGACCAGGTAGTTGCGCAGCACCAGGAGCTGAACGGCCCCGAGCAGCGAAGGTGGCGGCGGGATGGTCCCGGCCGGAGTCGTCGACGTCGTGGCCATCAGTTGGCCAGCCTCTTGGTGAGGCCGGTCACCGACCAGTGCCAGCCGATCGCGAGCAGCGCGATCAGGACCACGGTGTTCACCGCGGCTACTGGCCAGTCGATGGTGTCCAGGGTGAACATCCGCGACAGGTTGACCCCGTGCCACAACGGCGTCAACCGGGCCACCCAGCTGAGCACCGAGCCGAGGTTGGCGATGGGGAAGAACGCGCCGGAGAACAAGAACAGCGGGAAGACGCCGAGCCGGAAGATCAGCCCGAAGCCCTCCTCGGAGGTCAGTCGCGCGGTGAACCCGAAGACCAGCGTCGCGAAGACCATGCCGACCAGCACCTGCGCCGCCAGCGCCAGGATCGGTCCCCACCAGGTCGCGTAGATCCCGAACGGCAGCAGGATCAGCGTGTAGACACCGCACGTAGTCACCAGCCGGAACAACACGAACAGCAGGTTCCCCGCCACCAGGTGGCGCACCTCGAGCGGCGTGGCGAGCATCGAGTAGTAGATCTTCTGCCACTTGATCATGCCCATCACCGGGTAGGTCGTCTCTCCCACCGCGGTCTGCATGGCATGCGCTGCGACCAGGCCGGGCACGACGAAGGCGAGGTACGACGTCGCGCCCTCGAGCTGGTCGGGATCGCCCTTGATGAAGCCGCCGAGAAGGATGCCCATCGCGACGACGTAGAACAGCGGCGTGACGAAGGACGAGATCACCGAGCCGCGCCAGGTCCGCTTGTAGACCGTGGCCCAGTAGTCGAACTGACGGGCGGCGCCCTCACCCAGGCTGAGTGTGCGCGGTGTCGGAGGGCTCGGCGTTGAACTGCTGGAGGCGGCGTCGACCATCACTCCACCAGCGTCCGACCGGTCAGATGCAAGAAGACGTCTTCCAGAGTCGACCGCCGCACCAGCACCGCCACCGGCTGAAGTCCTCGCTCGTTGGCGCGCGCGATGACGGCCTCACCGTCGTCGCTGTAGACCAGCAACCGGTCGGGCAGCACCTCGACCCGCTCGCCCAGGTCAGCGACCTTCTCCGCGGCGGCCTGGTGCTCCCCCACGCCGAAGCGCAGCTCGGCCACCTCGCGGGTGGAGTGCTCGCGGATCAGCTCGAGCGGAGCGCCCTCGGCCACGATCAGGCCCTGGTCCATCACCACCAGCCGGTCGCACAGCTGCTCGGCCTCGTCCATGTAGTGCGTGGTGAGGACCAGCGTGACGCCCTGCTGCTTGAGCCGGAACAGCCGATCCCAGAGCAGGTGCCGTGCCTGCGGATCGAGCCCGGTGGTCGGCTCGTCGAGCAGGATCAGATCGGGCGCGTTGATCAGCGATCGGGCGATGGTGAGCCGTCTCTTCATGCCGCCGGAGAGGCTGTCCACCTTGGCGTTCGCCTTCTCGCTGAGCTGGACGAAGTCCAGCAGCTCCTGGGCACGGCTGCGGACCTGCTCTCGCGGGAGTCCGAAGTAGCGGCCGTAGATGTAGAGGTTGTCGAAGACGTTGAGTTCGGTGTCCAAGGTGTCGTCTTGCGGGCAGACCCCCAGCCGCGCGCGGATCGCCGGCCCGTCGGTGTGTGGGTCCATGCCGAGGATGGACAGCTCTCCCCCGCTGCTCGGCGACACTGCGGCGATCATCCGCATCGTCGAGGACTTCCCAGCACCATTCGGGCCGAGGAAGCCGAACGCCTCGCCACGGCGTACGTCGATGTCGATCCCCCGCACCGCCTCGAAGTCACCGAACGACTTGCGCAGCCCCCGGGCATGGATCATCGAGTCGGACACGAGTAGCGAGGTTAGACGACCCCTCCGACAACAGCACGCCAACCCGGGCGCGAGTGTCGGCGGAGTGCGGGAGGATGGGCAGATGGACGGCGTGTGGGACTCCTTCTCAGCCCCGACGGGCGAGTGGTTCCGCGCCGCGTTCGCCGAGCCCACGGCCGCCCAGGTCGGCGCCTGGCAGGCGATCTCCGCCGGGCGGCACGCGCTGGTGGTGGCACCTACCGGGTCGGGCAAGACCCTGTCGGCGTTCTTGTGGTCGCTGGACCGGCTGCTCAGCGCGCCGCGCCCGGAGGACAAGAGCCGGCGCACGCGGGTGCTCTACGTCTCCCCTCTCAAGGCGCTGGCGGTCGACGTGGAGCGCAACCTGCGTGCCCCGCTGACCGGGGTCCGGGCGACGGCCGAGCGGCTCGGTGGGCCGCTCCCCGAGATCTCGGTCGGGTTGCGCACGGGCGACACGTCGGCGGCCGACCGCCGACGCCAGTTGAGTCAGCCCGCCGACATCATGATCACCACGCCCGAGTCGCTGTTCTTGATGCTCACCTCGCAGGCCCGAGAGACGCTGCGCGGCGTCGAGACGGTGATCATCGACGAGGTCCACGCGGTCGCCGGCACCAAGCGCGGCGCCCACCTGGCCGTCACCTTGGAGCGCCTCGACGAGCTATTGGACCGACCAGCCCAGCGGATCGGCCTCTCGGCGACCGTCCGCCCGCACGAGGAGGTGGCCAGGTTCCTCGGCGGCGTGGCGCCGGTCGAGATCGTGGCGCCGCCTGCGCAGAAGTCCTGGGACCTGCGCGTCGTCGTCCCGGTCGACGACATGACCGCTCCCGACGACGGAGCGGAGGACCCGGAGGGGCGCTCCTCGATCTGGCCGCACGTCGAGGAGCAGATCGCGGAGCTGATCGGCCAGCATCGCTCGACGATCGTCTTCGCCAACTCCCGTCGGCTCGCCGAGAGGCTCACCGCCAGGCTCAACGAGATCGCAGCTGAGCGCGACAGCGACAGCAACGACGCATCTGACCCCGCCAGCGCCTCGCCGGCCCAGGTGATGGCCCAGTCCGGGCACACTCACGGCGCGGCGCCGGTCATCGCGAAGGCGCACCACGGCTCGGTGTCGAAGGAGCAGCGCGCGATCATCGAGGACGACCTCAAGCGCGGCCGGCTGCCAGCAGTGGTGGCGACCAGCAGCCTCGAGCTCGGCATCGACATGGGCGCGGTCGACCTGGTCATCCAGGTCGAGTCGCCGCCCAGCGTGGCCAGCGCCCTGCAGCGAGTCGGTCGGGCCGGCCACCAGGTGGGTGAGACCTCCCGCGGGGTGCTCTTCCCCAAGCACCGTGGCGATCTCGCGCCGACCGCCGTCGCGGTCGAGCGGATGCGCAGCGGGACGATCGAGTCGCTTCGGGTGCCGGCCAACCCGCTCGACGTGTTGGCCCAGCAGGTGGTCGCCGCGACCGCGCTGGACGAGTGGGGCGTGGACGACTTGTTCGCCCTGATCCGCCGCAGCGCTCCCTTCACCAGTCTGCCGCGCAGTGCCTACGACGCGACCCTGGACCTGCTGGCCGGCCGCTATCCGTCGGAGGAGTTCGCCGAGTTGCGCCCCCGGATCGTGTGGGACCGGGTCGCCGGCACGCTGACCGGTCGACCGGGTGCGCAGCGGCTCGCGGTCACCAGCGGCGGCACCATCCCCGACCGCGGTCTCTTCGGCGTCTTCCTGGTCGGCGCGACCGGGCCGGGCGCCCGGGTGGGCGAGCTCGACGAGGAGATGGTCTACGAGTCCCGCGTCGGCGACGTCTTCGCGCTGGGAGCGACCAGCTGGCGGATCGAGGACATCACCCACGACCGGGTGCTGGTGACCCCAGCCCCCGGCGTGCCCGGTCGACTGCCGTTCTGGAAGGGCGACAGCCTCGGCCGTCCGGCCGAGCTGGGCGCAGCGGTGGGCGCGCTGCGCCACGAGCTGGGCAGCCTGCCCGAGCCGAAGGCGCTCGCCCGCGCCCATGAGGCCGGGCTGGACGACCGAGCCGCGGCCAACCTGGTCGCCTACCTGCGCGAGCAGCGGGAGGCCACCCAGCTCTTGCCCAGCGACCAGACTCTCGTCGTCGAGCGGGTCCGTGACGAGCTCGGCGACTGGCGGCTGGTGGTGCACTCGCCCTACGGCACTCCCGTGCACGCACCCTGGGCGCTGGCGATCAACGCCCGACTCCGGCAGCGGTACGGCGTCGACGGCCAGGCCGTCGCCAGCGACGACGGCATCGTCATCCGCATTCCAGATGGAGAGGCCGAGCCACCGGGCGGCGACCTGATCGTCTTCGACGCCGAAGAGATCGCCGAGATCGTGACCACCGAGGTGGGCGGCTCCGCCCTGTTCGCCTCCCGGTTCCGCGAGTGCGCAGCGCGCGCGCTGCTCCTGCCTCGACGCGACCCCGGCCGCCGCTCGCCACTGTGGCAACAGCGCCAACGCTCGGCCCAGCTGCTTGAGGTGGCGGCACAGTATCCCTCCTTCCCGATCGTCCTCGAGGCGGTCCGCGAGTGCCTCCAAGACGTCTACGACCTGCCGTCGCTGACCAACCTGATGGACCGCATCGAGCGACGAGAGGTCGCGGTCAGCGACGTGGCCACCACTCAGCCGTCGCCGTTCGCACGGACGTTGCTGTTCGGCTACGTCGCCCAGTTCATGTACGAAGGCGACTCCCCCGTCGCCGAGCGTCGCGCCGCCGCGCTCTCGCTGGATCAAGGCCTGCTCGCCGAGCTGCTCGGCCGAGCGGAGCTGCGTGAGCTGCTCGACCCCGAGGTGCTCGCGCAGCTCGAGGCGGAGCTCCAACGACTCGCGCCCGACCGTCGGATCGGCACGGTGGAGCAACTCGCCGACCTGCTCCGGATCCTCGGGCCGTTGACCATCGACGAGGTCGCCGAGCGCAGCGTCGAGGGCGCGACGGTCGCAGACTGGGTCGCTGAGCTCGCCGGCAAACGCCGCATCGTCAACCTGCGCGTCGCCGGACGGGACTGCTGGGCCGCGGTCGAGGACGTCGGTCGCCTGCGTGACGGGCTCGGCGTGCCGGTGCCTCCCGGCACTCCTGACGCGTTCACCGACCCGGTCGAGGATCCGCTGGCCGACCTGATCGGCCGCTATGCCCGCAGTCACGGCCCCTTCACCGCCGACGACGTCGCCTCTCGACTCGGCCTCGGCATCGCCGTGGTCCGGCACACCCTGGAGTGGCTGACCGCACGGGGTCGCCTGTTGGAAGGCGAGTTCCGGCCGGCCGGCACCAGCCAGGAGTGGTGCGATGCCGACGTCCTGCGCAGGTTGCGCCGGCGGTCCTTGGCCAAGCTCCGACACGAGGTCGAGCCGGTCGAGCCCGATGTGCTCGGTAGGTTCCTGCTCGCCTGGCAGCGGGTGGGTGCCGGGCGTGGTGCCCTGCGTGGGATCGACGGCGTCTATGCCGCGGTCGAGCAGCTCGCGGGGGCGCCGGTGCCAGCGTCGGCGCTGGAGCCACTGGTGCTGGCTGGCCGCGTCGCCGACTACGAGCCCGCCATGCTCGACCAGCTCACCACCTCCGGCGAGGTGCTCTGGACCGGTCACGGCGCGCTCCCCGGCAACGACGGCTGGGTCTCCCTCCACCTGGCCGATCAGGCAGCGCTCACGCTTCCCCTCCCTGATCCCACCCCGTCCGACCCACCGGACCTGAGCGATCTGCACCGCGCCATTCTCGACGCACTGGCACCGGGCGGCGCGTGGTTCTTCCGCCAGCTCGCCGACGTGGTCGTCGACGACGAGGCTGCGTTGACCTCCGCGCTGTGGGATCTGGTCTGGGCCGGCCTGATCGGCAACGACTCCCTTGCGCCGCTGCGGGCGCTCACCGGCTCCGGACGGCCCACGCACCGCACTCGCAGACCGGCGCCGCGCAGCCGCCCGGTGCTCAGCGGTCGACCCCGGCTGCCGTCATGGCAGGGTCCGCCGGAGACCGCGGGCCGGTGGGCACTCCTGCCCGAGCGTGACGACGACCCGACCCGGCGAGCGCATGCCACGGCCGAGCGCCTCCTCGACCGACACGGCGTGATGACCAGGGGCGCGGTCGTCGGTGAGCGGGTGCCCGGCGGGTTCGCCGGCGTCTACCGCGTGCTGACCGCCTTCGAGGAGTCCGGCCGTTGCCGGCAGGGCTACTTCGTGGCCGGTCTGGGCGCTGCCCAGTTCGGCACCGCCGGCGCAATCGACCGACTGCGGACCTTCATCCACCGCGACGAGCTCGCCGATCCAGTGGCGGTCGCGCTCGCGGCGACCGACCCGGCCAACCCCTACGGCGCGGCGCTGGCGTGGCCCGAGCGCATCCAGGCTCAGGGCGAGGAAGGCCCCGGCCACCGGCCGGGTCGCAAGGCTGGTGCCCTGGTCGTGCTCGTCGACGGCAGCCTGACCCTCTACGTCGAGCGCGGTGGACGGACCCTGCTCACCTGGTCCGATGACGAGGAGCGACTCACCGCCGCCACTCGCGCGCTGGCCGACGCAGCACGGGCCGGACTGCTGGGCAAGCTCACCGTCGAGCGCGCGGATGGCGAGCAGCTGCTCGGCGCCGGGGCCACACCGCTGCGGCTCGCGCTCCAGTCGGCGGGCTTCGTCACGACTCCTCGAGGGTTGCGGTTCCGTGCCTGAGGGAGACACCGTCTGGCGAACGGCGCGCACCCTCGATCGGGCGCTCGCCGGCCATCGACTGACCGCCACCGACTTCCGCGTGCCGGCCCTGGCCACCGCTGACCTGGCCGGAGCGATCGTGCGACAGACGGTGTCGCGCGGGAAGCACCTGCTCACTCACATCGACCACGAGTCGCACACCTGGACCCTGCACACGCATCTGATGATGGAGGGGGCCTGGCACACCTACCAGCAGGGACAGCGCTGGCGCCGGCCCGACCATCAGGCGCGCGTGGTGCTGACCGCCCACGACCGACTCGCGGTCGGCTTCTCCCTCGGCATCGTCGAGCTGCTGCCACGCAGCGAGGAGCACCAGGTCGTCGGCCACCTCGGGCCCGACCTACTCGGCGCCGACTGGGACGAGCAGGAGGCACTTCGACGCCTGCTGCAGATGCCCGAGCGGGCCATCCACGAGGCGCTGCTCGACCAGACCAACCTGGCCGGCATCGGCAACCTCTACGCCGCCGAGCTCTGTTTCACCAGCGGCGTCCACCCGACCACTCCGGTCGGCGAGGTCGCCGATTTGCCGCGGCTGATCCGGAGGGCGCAGGCGATGCTCGAGCAGAACAAGACCCGAGCTGTCCAGACCACCACCGGCGACCTGCGCCAGGGTGAGCGGGTCTGGGTCTACCGCCGCGACCGGCAGCCCTGCCGTCGATGCGACTCGACCATCGAGGTCTCCTCGATCGGCGAGCCCAGCCGGGAGCGGGCGGCGTACTGGTGCCCGACCTGCCAGCCGGGCTGAGCCTCAGCCTGGATCCGTGGAGGGGCGCCGTCGCGAGCGGCGCTGGAGGGGTGCGATGGCAAGGCGCCGGCGCGAAGGCAGACTGGACGTCTTTCGAGCGTCCGGCAACGCAGCCAGGGCGCCGCTCCGGCGCCGCGCAGTAGGCGGCCTTCCACGGATCCAGGCTTAGGCGGCGGAGGCGACCACGTCGCCGGTGGGACGGGTCGGCACCTGGAGTGGAGTGGCCTCCACCGGCAGCGACTCGAGCGAGAGCAGCGCCTCCTGCTCCGCCACTGCGTCGCTGACCTCGCGCAACACGTCGGAGAGCGGCACTTCGAGCGCCCCGCACAACGAGGCGAGCAACTCGGAGGAGGCTTCCTTCTGACCGCGCTCGATCTCGGAGATGTAGCCCAGGCTGACCCGGGCCTCGGCGGACACCTCGCGCAGCGTCAGGCCCCGCTGCATCCGCCGACCGCGGAGCACATCGCCGAGCAACCGACGAAACAGCACCATCCGCTCATCCCTCCGGGGTTCCCTCGGCGGTCCGGAACAGACCACCTGACGGCCCCAACGCTACCCGAGACCCGAGTGTTCCCGGCGCAGGACGTCGGCAAGCGCCGCCAGCGCCGCCTCGCAGGTCGCCGCCTGGACGGCCGGCCGATCGCCGTCGAGCCGCAGCGGCAACGTTCTGACACCCTCGGGCGAGGCGACCCCGACAAACACGGTGCCCGCCGGATGTCCCTCCTGCAGGTCCGGCCCCGCGACCCCGGTCGTGCTGAGGGCGTACGACGCTCCGACCACGCGGCGCGCGCCGTCGGCCATCGCCTCGGCGCACGCCGGAGAGATCACCCCGTCCTTCTCGACGACCGTCGTGGGCACGCCGAGCAGGTCGACCTTGACCGCGGTGGCATAGGACACCACGCCACCGCGATAGACCAGCGAGGCGCCCGGCACCGAGGTGATCCGAGCCGCCAGCTGCCCGCCGGTCAACGACTCCGCGGTCGCCAGCGTCCCGCCGCACGCCACCAACAGCTCGAGCAGCTCGGCCGCTCGGGCGTCCACTCCGGCCCCTACTTCTTCACGACCTTGATGGTGATCTTCTTGCTGACCGACTTGTTGTGGTCGTCGCCGAGATACTTCACCGTCACTGCCTTCTTGCCGACGGTGGTGAACTTCGGCAGCGTCACCGTGGCCTTGCCGCCCTTGAGGTCGGCGAGATAGGTCTGCGTGCCGACGGTGACCGCGATGGTGCCAGTCGGTGTCTGCCCGGTCGCCGCCAACGTGGCGGTCACCTTCGCCTTGGTCTTCTTCACCACGACCTTGGCCGGTTTGCTGCTCACCGTGAGTGAGGGCGTCGCCTTGGCGACCGTCAGGCCAACCGCGGTCGAGGCGGCGGCGAGGTCGCCGTCGCCGGCATAGGTGACGATCAGCGAGTGCGTGCCGGGCTCGAGCGCCTTGCCCCCGATGGCCACGGTGGCCTGCCCTCCCGTGAGCGCGGCGGAGCCGAGCTGCGTGCCGCCGTCGCGCACCTGCACCTCACCGGTGGCGCTGGCCGGATCGACCGAGACCTGCACCGAGCCCGCAGAGCCGTAGGTCATCGACGCCGCGGTCGCGGTGACCGTCGAGGCGTCGCGGCCCTTGCCAGCCGTGGTCATCGACGGGGCTGCCACGACGGTGAGCGTCGAGCCGGCGGGGACACGGTTGGGCACGGTCAGGTCCACACTCGCCGCACCATCGGTGACCGGGAAGGTGCCGAGTGAGATCTGGCCACCGGCGCTGGTCCGGGCGTAGACGCGCACCGAGGTGTTCTCCGGACTGCCGAGCGAGCTGAGGTTGAGCTTGTCGAGGGTGAACGAGACCTGGTCACCGGGCGAGACACTGCGCGGCATCCCCGACTCCGCCACCTGCTGACGGGCGAAGTCCGGGCCGATCGCCGGGTTGTCCTGCAGATAGGCGATCCACAGGTCCCGGTCGATCAGACCGGTGTCGCGATGGGTGCCGTCGGTGAACGCGCGGAAGTTGTCGCCGCCGGTGCCGAGGAAGGAGAACGTCGAGACGGTGTAGGTCTTGGACGCCGACACTGGCGCGCCGTCGATGGTGATCGAGGTGATCCGGTCACCCTCGGGTCGACTGGCGTCGTAGGTCACGTTGACGTTGTCGGACAGCCCGAGCGCCAGGAAGGACCTGGTGGGAACGTTGCCGTTCTCGTCGCGCTGCCACTGCTGCTCCAGCACCTGCTTGAGCTGGGCGCCGGTGAGGTCGACCAGCCAGATGTTGTTGAGGAAGGGCAGCACGGAGTTGGCCTCGGCATAGGTCACCACGCCATCGGTGTTGGCGGGATTCTCGCTGGTGTCGCCGGCGTAGTAGAGCTCGTTGCGCAGCCCGCCCGGATTGACGATGCCGATATCGGCGGTGCCGATCGCGCTGGACAGGCCGTCGCGCAGTGCGTTGGCGACCAGATCGCCGAGCGCGGACTCGTTGGCCCGGTCGTCACGGGCGCCACCTGCGTAGACACCGTCCACGAACCCACCACCCGAGAAGGCCGTGGTGACGTCCGACGTGACCGATCCGATCGGCAGGTTGCCGATCCCGGCAGCGTGGTCGAGCGCGGCGGTGACCGTGTCGTCGATCGGCCCGAGGACATCGGGATACTGCGCGACGAGCGGCGGGTTGTCCTCGACCGGTCCACTCGGCACCGGGTTGTTGGCCACCGTGTAGGAAGCGACCTTGTCCGCGATGGTGTCGTAGGTCAACACGACCTGGCCGATGTTGGAGCCGTAGGACCCCGTCTGCAGGAAGGGCCGCGTCGCTAGGTCACCGCCGGGGTTCGGCGCGTCCCAGGCGTAGGTCTGGTGCGTGTGGCCGTTGAAGACGACGTCGACGGCCGGGTCGAGGTTGGCCATCTCGGCGAACTCGCCGCCCTTGGCGACCTCGTCGTCGTACGTCGATCCGGCGCCGACCTGCGCGCCCTGGTGGAACGCGGCGACGATGACATCCGCCTCGCCGTTGGTGAGGTTGCCGTCACTGAGCTCGCCAGCGACCCGGTTGACCGCGTCGATCGGGTCGCCGAAGTCGAGGTCGGCGACACCGGCCGGGCTGACTAGGGTCGGTGTCTCGGCCGTCACCGCGCCGATGACGGCCACGGTGACGCCGTCTTCGTCGTAGGTGGCGTATTCCGGCAGCACCGGATCCTCGGTGCCCTTGGTGTAGACGTTCGCGCCGAGGTAGTCCCAGGCGGCGTTGTCGCCGCCGTCGATCACTCGGTTCTCCAGGTCATTCCACCCCTGGTCGAACTCGTGGTTGCCCACTGCCGAGGCGTCCAGGCCGATCTCGTTCATCACGTCGATGGTCGGCTGGTCCTGCTGGATCGCCGAGGCGAACTCCGAGGCGCCGATCAGGTCGCCGGCTCCGATCAGCAGGCCGGCGTCGGCCGGTGTGTCGGCCCGCAGATCCTCGATCTTCCAGGCCCACTTCACGGTGTTGTTGTTGATCCGACCGTGGAAGTCGTTGGTCAGCAGGAGGTTCAAGGTGACGTCGCCATCGGCCGCCTGTGCGGGCGTGGTGGGGATGAGCACCGCGAGCGGGGCAAGGGCGAGCGCCGTGGCAGCAACCAGGGCGGCGCCGCGCCGACGCGAGCGGGGGTCACGTCGTGACGGGGATGTGGGGAACACGAGGCACCTTCCGAGCGGCGAACCGTTGCACGAGTCGAATCACCATAACGCCGGGATCGTGGATTTGTTTACCTTCGGGATCAAACCGTGATGCCAGCGGGGCCCTCAGAGTCCGGGCCGGCTCTCAGGCGTCACGCATGGAGCCGCGTTGCCGCCACACGTCACGGAAGAACTCGTAGCCCGACCAGAGCGTCATCGCCACGGCGCCGGCCAGTGCCACCTGGGCGAGGTAGAACACCACCGTCCCTGGCGTCCCGAAGACGTCGAAGGCTCCCCCGTGCGCATCTCCGTGCGGAAGGGGTAGGCACAAGCCCGCCAGGGCAACCGCTTGAAGGGTCGTCTTGATCTTGCCGCTCATCGCGGCCGGGATGACCACGTGCTTGAGCACCGACAGCCGGAGCAGAGTGACGCTCCACTCCCTGACCAGGACGACGATGGTGACCCACCACCAGATCTCGCCCATGATCGAGAGCCCGATGAAGGCCATCCCGGTGATCGCCTTGTCGGCGATCGGGTCGGCGATCTTGCCGAAGTCGGTCACCAGGTTGCGGGCCCGCGCGATGTCGCCGTCGACCTTGTCGGTGATCATCGCGGCCACGAAGATCGCGAAGGCCACCAGCCGCCAGGTGATCGAGTCGCCGCCGTCGGCCAGCAGCGCCCATCCGAAGAACGGCACCATCACGATGCGCAGCGTGGTCAGCGCGTTGGGCAGGTTGAGGTTGCTCACCTGGGGTTCGCTCACTGGTCGACTCCGATCGGTCGTGCCTCCAGGTCGGCCCCGTCGGCGGCGACCACGACTGCCTCGACCAGGTCACCTACCTGGTGTCCGTTCACCGGGAGGCTGGTGCATCCGTCGACCTCGGGACCCTGGTGGTCACCGCGGCCCTCGGCCGAGGCTCCGTCGACGGCCTCGACCAGCACCCGGACCGGCTCACCGACCCGGTCCTGGGCTCGCTCGGTGGTGACGGAGTCGACCAGGTCGGCGACCCGCTCCACTCGCGCGCGGATCTCCTCGGCGTCGAGCTTGTCGTCGTACGTCGCTGCTTCGGTGCCGTCCTCGTCGGAGTAGCCGAACACCCCTGTCACGTCGAGCCGGGCGTCGGCCAGGAAGTCGCACAACAAGTCGAGCTCCTGCTCGGTCTCGCCGGGGAAGCCGACGATCACGTTGGACCGGATGCCCGCGGTCGGCGCCAGCTGCCGGATCTGGTCGAGGAGCCCCAAGAAGGTGTCGGGGTCGCCGAACCGTCGCATCCGGCGCAGCACGGTCGGGCTGGCGTGCTGGAAGGAGAGGTCGAAGTAGGCCGTGACGCCCGGGGTGCCGGCAATGGTCTCCAGCAGGCCGGGTCGCAGCTCGGCCGGCTGCAGGTAGGACACCCGGACCCGCTCGATCCCGTCCACGTCGGCCAGCTCCGGCAGCAGGGTCTCCAGCAGGCGCAGGTCGCCGAGGTCCTTGCCGTAGGACGTGGTGTTCTCCGAGACCAGGAACAGCTCCTTGACGCCGGTCTCGGCCAGCCAGCGCGCCTCGGTCAGCACCTCGGCGGGTCGCCGGCTCACGAACGAGCCTCGGAAGCTCGGGATGGCGCAGAACGTGCAGCGCCGGTCGCAGCCGCTGGCGAGCTTCAGCGCGGCCGTGGGTCCGGGGTCGAGTCGGCGGCGCAGTCCCGCGGCGGCGGCATGGCCGGGCACCGGCAGCTCGGTGGCGGCGCGGTCGATCGGGGTGATCGGCAGCAGGCGACGCCGGTCCTGCGGCTGGTGCGCCGTGGGGACGTCCCCGGCCACGATGCCTCGCAGGCGGGCCGCGATGTCGGGGTAGTCGTCGAACCCGAGCACGGCGTCGGCCTCGGGGAGCGCGGCGGCCAGCTCGGCGCCGTACCTCTCCGCGAGGCAGCCCACCGCGACGACGCTGCGCGGGCGTCCGGACTCCTTGAGGTCGGCCGCGGCCAGCAGGGTGTCGACGGAGTCCTTCTTGGCGGCCTCGACGAAGCCGCAGGTGTTGACCAGCACGGTGTCGGCGTCGACCGGATCGGCGACCAACCGGAACCCGTCGGCCGCCAGCCGACCGGCCAGCTCCTCGGAGTCGACCTCGTTGCGGGCACAGCCGAGCGTCACCAGCGCGACCGCGAGCGGCTCGCTCGCAGCCTCGCTCGCCTGAGCTCCAGGCTGGGGGGTGGCCGACACGATGATCGAGTATCCCAGCCGCCGCTCACCCCCCGCGCATCCACCCCGCGCGGGACATCTCCAACTCAGTCGCCGACGTAGGTGCGGGTGGCGGGTTGGCCGGTGTGGCCGAGGGCGCCCTGTTCTTGACCGTCGACGACGACCTTGACGCTGCCGTCGGAGGACTCGACCCGGACCGGAGGCGCGACCTCGAGGGAGCGGGAGGCGCCGTAGGCGAGGTCGCCGGTGAAGATGATGCGGCCGTTGCCGTCGCGGACCACGACGTGGGCGCCGCCGCCAGCAGCGCGTACGACGACGGGCACGGCGTCGGCGGTGGTCGAGGTTGCGGCGCGGCCTACGCCGCCGGAGCCGTCCAGCCGCGGGGCTACCGGCACGTCGACCGGGCCGTCCATGACCAGGCGCGCGAGTGACCAGGCGAGCACGACGGCCATCAGGGCGGCCACCAGCACCGACCAGTTCGGGCCGCCGCGGGTGTTGCGCAACGACGCCGTGGCGCCGGTGGCCAGCTCGGCCTCGAACACTTGGCGAGGGGTCACCGGCGCATGGGCGTAGCGCTGGTCGTACTGCTCGATCAGCGGAGCCGCCTCCAGTCCGAGCACACGCGCGAGGGTGCGCAGGTGGCCGCGGGCGTAGAAGTCGCCGCCGCACGGCCCGAAGTCGTCGATCTCGATGCCGGCGATCACATGCTGGCGGATGCGGGTCCGCTCGGCCAGCGCCTCGACGGTCAGGTCGAGCCGGCGCCGTGCGGCCGCTACCTGGGGGCCGATGACCGGCTCCGGGAGCTCCTCGGCAGCCGGCTCGTTCTCGACCTCCAGGCCGGGGAACTCCGGACGACGCAGCTCCTCCATCTCCGGCAGCGCCACCGTCACCTGGTCGGGTGAGCTGGCCAGCGCGAGCGACCCCAGCACCAGGTCCGAACGCAGACCAGGCGTGAGCTGGCGGTCAGGCGTCGGTGCCGGCTCGGTGAGGCTCGCTGCCGGCGCGACCGGCAGCCCCGGACCAGGCAGATCTTGACCAGGAGGGCCCTGCTCAGGAGACGACTCTTCGGCGGTGGCCGAGGCAGGCTCGCCACCGCGGCCGGCGATCCGCAGCCGCTCGGCGATCGCACCGATCCCGGCCGCCATCGCCGGACGGGGGTCGCGCCAGCGAGAGGCACCGGGCGCATCAGCCTCGTCGGGCTCGACCGACAGATCGGGCTCGATCGGCGCGACCAGGGCAGCGCCGGGGACGATCTCGGCCAGGACGGCATCGAGGCCGTCAGCAGCCCCGCTCACCCGGGTCGACAGTCCGAGCGGGACGGCGTACGCCTCGGCATCGGCGGCTGCGGGCTCGACGACCAGCCGGCCGTCACGGAGCAGGCTGGACCGGGGCTGGTGCTCGACCGCGTCCACCTCAACCCAGGGCAGGCCCTGCCAGGTGCGGCCGCGCCGCACCCGGACGCCCCGGGCATCGGCGACCAGCAGCGGTGAGCGCGCGTCCACGACGACAGCGAGGTAGCCGAGCGCGACCAGGCCGAGCACCACGCCCAGGATCCAGTCGAGCGCCGAGCCGGACCCGGTGGCCCGGTGCAGATACGCGGCGGCGACCAGGGCAGAGGCCACGCCGACACCGGCAAGCAGCCAGACGTTGCGCCGGATCTCCAGCCGAGGCTCCGAGTGGCCCTCGGCGGCAGGCGTCTCCGGGTGATCGATCTCGGTCGTCACTGCTCCCCCTGCAAGGTGATGAGCACCGCATCCAGCTCGTCGGGCTTGATCAACACGTCGCGGGCCTTGGAGCCCTCACTGGGTCCGACCACGCCGCGGCTCTCCAAGATGTCCATCAACCGGCCGGCCTTGGCGAAGCCGACCCGCAGCTTGCGCTGCAGCATCGAGGTGGAGCCGAACTGGGTCGACACGACCAGCTCGACGGCCTGCACGACCAGATCGAGGTCGTCGCCGATGTCGTCGTCGAGTTCACGCTTGCTCGAGGCCGCCGCGGTGACGTCCTCGCGGTAGCTCGGCGACAACTGCTCCTTGACGTGCCGCACCACCTGGTGGATCTCGGTCTCGGTGACCCAGGAGCCCTGGACTCGGACCGGCTTGGAGGCGCCCATCGGCAAGAACAGGCCGTCACCCTGGCCGACCAGCTTCTCCGCACCCGGCTGGTCGAGAATGACCCGGCTGTCGGCGAGCGATGAGGTCGCGAAGGCGAGCCGCGACGGCACGTTGGCCTTGATCAGGCCGGTGACGACGTCGACCGACGGCCGCTGGGTCGCGAGCACCAGGTGGATCCCCGCCGCTCGGGCCAGCTGGGTGATCCGGACGACGGCGTCCTCGACATCACGGGGCGCGACCATCATCAGGTCGGCCAGCTCGTCGACGACGACCAGCAGGTAGGGGTAGGGCTCGAGCTTGCGCTCGCTGCCGACCGGCACCTGCACCTTCCCGGCGCGCACCGCCCGGTTGAAGTCGTCGATGTGCCGGAAGCCGAAGTTGGCCAGGTCGTCGTAGCGCATGTCCATCTCGCGCACGACCCACTGCAGCGCCTCTGCGGCCTTCTTGGGGTTGGTGATGATCGGCGTGATCAGGTGTGGGATGCCTTCGTACGCCGTCAGCTCGACCCGCTTGGGGTCGACCATGATCAGCCGCACCTCGTCCGGCGTGGCGCGCATCAGGATCGAGACGACCATCGAGTTGATGAAGCTCGACTTGCCGGAGCCGGTGGCGCCGGCCACGAGCAGGTGCGGCATCTTGGCGAGGTTCGCCACCACGAAGCCGCCCTCGACATCCTTGCCGAGCCCGGCCAGCATGGGATGCGGATCGGAGCGTGCGGTCGAGGAGCGCAGCACGTCTCCCAGCGACACGATCTCCTTGTCCAGGTTGGGGATCTCGATGCCGATCGCGGACTTGCCGGGGATCGGGCTGAGAATGCGCACGTCCGCGGACGCGACGGCATAGGCGATGTTCTTCGACAGCGCGGTGACCTTCTCCACCTTCACCGCCGGGCCGAGCTCGACCTCGTAGCGGGTCACCGTCGGGCCGCGGGTGTAGCCGGTCACCTGCGCGTCGATGCCGAACTCCTCCAGCACCTGGGTGAGCCGCTCGACCACGCCGTCGGAGGCTCGTGACCGTGGCTTGTGCGGGGACCCCATCTTGAGCACGTCGCTGGCCGGCAGGGTGTAGGTGATGTCCCCGGACAGGGCCAGCTGCTCGACGCGCTGCGGCAACGGCGTGTGCGGCGGCGCCTGGAGCTCCACCGGCTCGGGCGTCTCGGCGGGCGCCTCCGCCTTCGGAGGGGCCGCGCCCTTGCGCCGCTTGTTCACCTCGCGGTCCTCGAGGACCGGGGTGTCGTAGGCCGGGCTGCCCAGCTCGGGGTCGACATCGTCACCCGCGCCGCGACCGCGCCGGCGGGTCCGGATCGGAGCGGTCTGCTCCGCATCGGTCTCGTCCGCCGAGGGCCCGTCGGTCCGGCCGAGCAGCCGATCGCGCGCGGCGCCGATCCGCTCCGGCACCCGGTGGACCGGCGTCGCGGTGATCACCAGCAGTCCGAAGATCGCGAGCAGGAGGAGCAGCGGCACCACGATGTACGGCGTGCGCAGCAGGTCCATCAGCAGGCTGGAGACGACGTAGCCCACCGCTCCCCCGGCCTGCTGCAGATCACTGCTGTCACCGGCCCGCGGCGCCGGCGAGCCGTTCGCGATGTGCACGATGCCGAGGACGCCGAAGGCGAGCGCCGTCCAGCCGACGATCTGTCTGCCGGCCGGGCCGTTGCTCTCGGGGCGGCGCAGGGTGCGCCAGCCGACCAGGATCAGCAGCAGCGGGACCAGCCAGCCGACCTTGCCGACGGAGCCGGCCACGACGGTGCGGACCAGCTCCATCACCGATCCGGGCAGCTGCCACCACACGGCACCGGCGCTGACGACCGCCAGCCCGAGGAACAGCAGGCCGACACCGTCGCGGCGGTGCTCGGGCTCGAGATCGCGCGCGGCGCCGCCGATGTGGCGGGCCACACCACCCACGCCATGCGCGATCGCCAGCCAGACACCGACCACAGCACGGCCGACGGCGCGGAAGAACCGCGAGACGGGGCCAGGGCCGGAGCGCACCGCGCGCGGCGCGGTGCGCGCAGTCAGCCCACGAGACTTCTTCTTGCTCGTGGTCCGCCTGCTGCGGCTGGTACTCCGGGATCGGGTGCTCGAGCCTCGGCCTTGGGAGGACGTGCTCTTGCTCCGCGAACCCGGCGGGGAAGACGTACGGGTCGCCATGCTGCGACCTTAGGCGATCGTCACACCAGCATCACGCTTCACAGCGCGTGTCGTGCCCGACCGACCGGACGCGGCGATCATCGCGAAATCGTTCGTATCCAAACGATTGAATAACGAAACACCAGTATTGCGGAATTCGGGTAAGGCCCACCTGTGTTAGTGACGCCACATTCAAATGTCGTCTCCCCGATTGCTTTTTAGTGCGGGAGCGGGTCGATACTCGAAGGCAGGAGCCTCATCCTCCGCACCAGAAGGGGCCACGCTTGTGGATGTTCTCGACATCGCCCGGTGGCAGTTCGGCATCGTCACCGTCTACCACTTCTTGTTCGTGCCGCTGACCATCGGCCTGACCGCCCTCATCGCCATCCTCGAGACGATCTGGGTGCGCACCAACAAGCCGGAGTACCTCCGGCTCACCAAGTTCTTCGGCCGGCTGTTCCTCATCAACTTCGCCATCGGCGTCGCCACCGGCATCGTGCAGGAGTTCCAGTTCGGCATGAACTGGTCGGACTACTCCCGCTTCGTCGGCGACATCTTCGGCGCCCCGCTGGCCGTCGAGGGGCTGCTCGCCTTCTTCCTCGAGTCGACCTTCCTCGGCCTATGGATCTTCGGGTGGGACAAGCTCCCCCGTGCCCTGCACGCCACCACGATCTGGCTGGTGCACCTGGGCACCCTCGCCTCCTCCTGGTTCATCCTCGCGGCGAACTCCTGGATGCAGCACCCGGTCGGCTACACCTACAACCCCGACAGCGGACGCGCGGAGCTGACCGACTTCTGGGCCGTCATGTTCAACAAGGTCCAGCTGGTGACCTTCCCGCACGTGGTGATGGCGGCGTACATGACCGCGGGCGCGTTCGTGCTCGGCATCGGCGCCTACCTCTACGTGCGCAAGGACAAGGAGCATGACCGGCCGCTCTACCTCAAGGCGATCCGGTTCGGCGCTGCGGTCTCGCTGATCGGCGGACTGGGCGTGGCCATCACCGGCGACGTCCAGGGCAAGATCATGACCGAGGTGCAACCCATGAAGATGGCGGCGGCCGAGGCGCTCTACGACACCGAGCAGCCCGCGTCGTTCTCGATCTTCACCATCGGCACGCCGGACGGTCAGACCGAGAAGTTCGCGATCAAGGTGCCGCGGCTGCTGTCCTTCCTGGCGACCGGCGACTGGAACGGCAAGGTCGAGGGCATCAACCAGCTCCGCGAGAGGTACATCGAGAAGTACGGCCAGGACCCGGGCGCCACCTACTACAGCGCCGGGGACTACGTGCCGGTGATCCCGGTGACCTACTGGTCCTTCCGGTTCATGATCGGGCTCGGCGTCCTGGTGGCCGCCGGCGCGGCGCTGATCTTGTGGCTGACCCGGCGCGGTCGCGCGCCGACCAGTCCCTGGTTCGGCCGGTTCGGAATCCTGATGCCGATCGCCGCGGTGTTCGCCAGCTCCTGGGGTTGGCTGTTCACCGAGATGGGTCGCCAGCCCTGGGTCGTCTTCGGGTTGATGACGACCGAGCACGGCGTCTCCCCCAGTGTCCCTGCCTACGAGGTGTGGACCTCGGTGACGGTCTTCACGCTGCTGTACGGCGTCCTCGCGGTCGTCGAGATCGGCCTGCTCGCGAAGTACGTCAAGCGCGGTGCCGATCCGTTCGAGGAGCCGCCGGACGTGCCGCTCGGCGGTTCGGACGACGACGCCCCGCTGTCGTTCGCCTACTGAGAGGAACGAGACGATCATGGAACTCACCACTGTCTGGTTCGCCCTCATCGCGATCTTGTGGATCGGCTACTTCGTCTTGGAGGGCTTCGACTTCGGCGTCGGCATGCTGCTGCCGATCCTGCCGAAGGACGAGAAGGAGCGCCGCGTCCTCTACAACACCATCGGCCCGACCTGGGACGGCAACGAGGTGTGGGTGCTGGTCGCCGGCGGCGCGACCTTCGCGGCCTTCCCGGAGTGGTATGCCACCTTGTTCAGCGGCTTCTACCTCGCGTTGCTGCTCATCCTGGTCGCGCTGATCGTGCGCAACCTGGCCTTCGACTACCGCGGCAAGCGCGACGACGACACCTGGCGGAGCCGGTGGGACATGGCCGCCATCTTCGGGTCGTACGTGCCCGCGCTGCTGTGGGGTGTCGCGTTCGCCAACATCGTGGCGGGCGTGCCGATCGACGAGCACAAGGAGTTCACCGGCAACCTGCTCACCCTGTTGAACCCCTACGGCCTGCTCGGCGGGCTGGTCACGCTCTCCCTCTTCCTCACCCACGGCGCGATGTTCTTGGCCCTCAAGACCGACGGCGACATCCGGCACCGTGCCCGGTCCCTCGCGGTCAGGCTCGGCTTGGTCGCCGCGGTGATCGCGGTGGTGTTCATCGTGTGGACGCTCGCGAAGTACGACTGGGAGATCATGCCGCTGCTGTTCTTCGCGGTGGCCGCTGTGGCTCTGCTCGCCGCGATCGGGATGGCCGCTCGAGGAAGCGAGGGCTGGGCCTTCATCGGCACGGCGGTGACTATCGCCTGCGCGGTGGCCGGCCTGTTCTGGGCCCTGTTCCCGGCCGTGATGCCGTCGAGCACGGATCCGGCCTTCTCGCTGATGGCGTCCCACAACCCGGCGGTGGGGGTCTCCGCCGCCGCGACGCAGTACACCCTGAAGGTGATGACCTGGGTCGCCGTGGTCTTCACGCCGATCGTGCTCATCTATCAGGCCTGGACCTACTGGATCTTCCGCAAGCGGATCTCCACGCACCACATCCCCGACCCCGTCGGGGATACCGTGCAGGCCTGATGCGGCCACTGGATCCACGAGTCCTGATCCACCTCCGGCCAGCACGCCGAGCTCTCCTCGGGGTGCTGGCCGGAGGCACGCTGGGCGGTCTGCTCACCGTCGCCCAGGGCTTCGCCATCGGCACGCTGGTGGTCCGGGTCGTCGATAGTGGGCACTGGCAGGGCGCCGCGTGGTGGGTGCTGGCGATCACGGCGGCGCGGCTCGCGTCG
The DNA here is from genome assembly GCF_047602075.1 of Nocardioides sp. GTDB lineage: Bacteria > Actinomycetota > Actinomycetes > Propionibacteriales > Nocardioidaceae > Nocardioides. The sequence continues at coordinate 467,594 of NZ_JASGIF010000001.1, read as the reverse complement.
TCGTACGTCGTCGACGTCGCCTCGGCCACCGCGGCGACCCAGGTCTCCTCGGCCCTGCGCCGACGGCTGCTGCGGGCCACCTTGGACCTGGACGCGCTCGCCCTCTCCCGCCGCCGGGCCGGCGAGCTGACCCTGCTGGCGACGCGCGGGATGGCGGCGGTGGAGCCCTACCTGACCCGCTACCTGCCGGCGATGGTGATGGCGAGTGTGCTGCCCGCGATCACGGTGCTCGCGCTGCTGCTGCTCGACTGGCAGGCCGGGCTGATCGTCCTGCTGACGCTCCCGCTGGTGCCGGTGTTCGCGATCCTGATCGGCCACGCCACCCAGGAGCGCGCCGACCGACAGTGGCGGCTGCTCGCGGTCCTCTCCGGGCACTTCCTCGACGTGGTGCGGGGTCTGCCGACCCTGGTCGCCTTCCGGCGCGCCGAGGCGCAGGCCGCCTCGATCCGGGCCATCACCGACCGCTATCGGCGCGCCACCTTGGACACGCTTCGCATCGCGTTCGTCTCCTCCGGCGCTCTGGAGCTGATCGCGACCCTCTCCGTCGCCCTGGTCGCCGTCGACGTCGGGCTGCGGCTCGCTGCCGGCCGGCTCGACTTCTGGACCGCGATGGTGGTGCTGCTGTTGGCACCCGAGGCCTACTGGCCGCTGCGGCGGGTGGGTGCCGAGTTCCACGCCGCCGCCGAGGGCACGGCCGCCTTCGAGCAGGCCGACGCGCTGCTGGCGACCGAGCCGGCTCCGCAGGGTGACCCGATCACTCCTGGAGCGCCTATCACGCTCGACGGCCTCATCGTCCGCTATCCCGATCGCGCCACGGCGGCGGTCGACGACCTCACCGCGGTGCTCCCCTCCCCCGGGCTGACGGCCGTCGTCGGACCGTCCGGCAGCGGCAAGTCCACCCTGCTCGCCACCCTGCTGGGCGAGCTCTCTCCCGACGCCGGTGAGGTGCGGATCGGCTCCACCTCGCTGGCCGGCGCCGACCTGGCCGGCTGGCGCACGCAGGTGGCCTGGTCGCCGCAGCGGCCGTGGCTCTTCTCCGGCTCGGTGGCGGACAACCTGCGAGTCGCCCGACCCGAAGCGACGGACGACGAGCTCCGTGCCGTGCTCGACCGGGTCGCTCTGGGCGAGGTGGTCGCCGCCCTGCCGGCCGGACTCGGCACCGAGCTCGGCGAGGACGGCGCCGGACTCTCCGCCGGACAGCGGGCACGGCTGGCCCTCGCCCGAGTGCTGTTGGCCGAGCGCCCCTATGTCTTCTTGGACGAGCCCACCGCGCACCTGGACGAGGCCACCGAGGCGATCCTGCTCGACGCGCTGCGGGACCTGAGCCGCCGCTCCTGTGTCGTCGTGGTCGCGCACCGACCGGCCGTGACGGAGGTTGCCACCCATCTAGTCACGCTCTCCCCTCAAGTTCCCCGGGCGTCGCCGGATGTGGTCGAGCCGGCGGCGACACCGGCCGCGCTCGACCACTCGGGTTCCGACCGGGCTCCTACTCAGACCGTTGCGAACAAACCACCCCGCCGCACCCGGTTCCGCGCCGGCGCCCGGACCGGCACCCTCCTGGGCACCCTGTCCGTCGTCTGTGGCGTCGCGCTGACGGCCACCGCGAGCTGGCTGATCACCCGCGCCTCGGAGCAACCACCGGTGCTGGACCTGATGGTCGCGATCGTCGCGGTGCGCGCCTTCGGCCTGGGTCGCCCCGCGCTGCGATACGCCGAGCGGTTGGTCTCCCACGACGCGGCCCTGCGGTTGCTCGCCGAGCGGCGCGCGGAGGTGTACGACGCGCTGGTCCCGCTGGTGCCCGGGCGGCTCGGCACGCGCCGGGGCGATCTGCTCAGCTCCGTCGTGGACGACGTCGACTCCCTGGTCGACCGTCAGCTCCGCGTCCGGCAGCCGGTGTGGACCGCGATCTGGGTCAGCCTGCTGGCCGTCGTCCTGGCGGCCGCGCTCGATCCGCGGGCGGGGGCCACCGTGCTGGTGGTCTGCCTGGTCGCCGCCCTCGGCCTCCCCCTCGCCCACCGTGGCGTCGCCGCTGCCGAGCCTGCCTTCGTGGCCGCGCGGGCCGGTCTGTCCGCCCGCGTGGAGCAGATCGTCAGCTCGGCCCGCGACCTGGTGCTCTGGGGCGCCGACGACCGGGCCCTGGTCGACCTGGATGCCGCGAGCGAGAGCCTGGGTTCGGCTGCACGTCGGTCCGCACGCGCGACGGCGCTCGGTCGGCTCCTGCCGATCGTCGCGGGCGGGTGCGGGGTGGCCGCCATCGCTGTCGTCGTGCCTCGTGGCGCGACGTCGGACGCGATGCTCGCGCTCCTGGTGCTGCTTCCACTCGCGTTGGTCGACGCCTTCGCGCCGCTTCCGGACGCCGGCGCCCTCGCCGTCCGCACCGCCGCGGCCCAGCGCCGCCTCGACGCACTCACCTCTCAGAGCCCGGTGGTGACCGAGCCGGCGGCTCCGGTGGCCGCCGACCTGACCCGTCCCGACGCCCGTGCCCACGCCATCTCGGTGGGCTGGGGTGAGCAGGATGCCCTCACCGACTTCTCCCTCGACCTTCCCGCCGGGGCGAGAGTCGGACTGGTGGGCGCGTCGGGCACCGGGAAGTCGACCTATGCCGCAGTGATGATGCGCTTCCTCGACCCGCACTCGGGCAGCCAGACGCTCGCCGAGGTCGACCTGCGCGAGCTCGCCTTCGGCGACCTGCGCGGTGCCACCGGGCTGGTCGACGACGACCCGCACGTGTTCGGGTCCACCGTGGTGGAGAACGTGCGGCTGGCCCGGCCGGACGCGACCGACGAGGAGGTCCGCAAGGCTCTCGATGCCGCCCACCTGGGCTCCTGGGTCGACTCGCTGCCTCGTGGCCTGGACACCCCGATCGGCGAGGGCAGCGCCCACGTGTCGGGAGGCGAGCGGGCCAGGATCGCCCTCGCCCGGGCCTGGCTGGCCGACCAGCCGGTGCTCGTCCTCGACGAGCCGACCGCCCACCTGGACTCCGACACCGCCCGCCGGGTCAGCCAGGAGATCCTCGGCGAGGAGCGCGGTCGCTCGATCGTCTGGATCACCCACGGCACCATCGGCCTGGACGCGATGGATCAGGTTGTGACGCTGCGCTGATGCTTCATCAAGGTAAGTGGGTGGACCTTCACCTCACACGGCGCACACGCAATGAGAAGTGAAGCCCCGTGCACGTACCGCAGATGTTGCAGCGACGCCCGGGGCCAGCAGTGGCATGCTGCTGTCGGTGATCTGGGCGCTAGCGGGTGTGACGGGGGTGCTGGCCGCCGTCGACTGGGTGGCGGTGGTGCGTGACGATCGACGGACCGAGCAATGGGCCAAGCCGGCCACGCTGATCGCGCTGATCGCGGTCGCCCTCGCGGGCGGGGCGCTCGAGACGGGTGCGGGCACGTGGCTCGCGGTCGCGCTGGTCTTCGGACTGCTCGGTGACGTGATGCTGCTGGGCGACTCCGCGGCCAGGTTCCAGGCCGGCCTGGCGGCGTTCTTGGTCGGGCACCTGGCCTACGTCGTCTGCTTCGTGGTCCTCGGGCTGCCGTCGCCTGCCTTGGCGGTGGCCGGAGTCGCGTTCGTCGTGCTGGCGCTCGGCGCCGGGCGGGAGGTGCTCCCGTCGGCCTACCGAAGCGAGGGCTGGGGCCTGGCGGTGCCGGTGGCGGCGTACATGCTGGTGATCTCGGCGATGGCGATCACGGCCTGGATGACCGCCGATCCGCGGGTGGCGCTAGGCGCGTCGGTCTTCGTCGCCAGCGACACCATCCTCGCGATGGACCGGTTCGTGCGGCCTCGGTCCTGGGCGCGGCCGGCGATCATGGTCACCTACCACCTGGGCCAGGCCCTGATCGTGTGGGGCGTGCTCGCTGCGACCTGACCCAGAGGGCTCAGGCCTCGATGACGATCGGGATGATCATCGGCCGTCGCCGATGGGCGTTGTTGACCCAGCGGCCGACCACACGGCGTACGTTCTGCTGAAGCTGGTGGGGGTCGCTGACCCCGTCTCGGAGGGCGGCGTCGAGGGTGTCGATGATCGGCTGCTTGATCTCGTCGAAGGCCGAGTCGTCCTCGGCGAACCCGCGGGCGTGGATCTCCGGGCCGGCCGCAACCTTGCCGCTCACCGTGTCGACCACCACGATCACCGAGACGAAGCCCTCCTCGCCGAGGATCCGGCGGTCCTTGAGAGACATCTCCGCGACGTCGCCGACCGAGGATCCGTCGACGAAAACGTAGCCGCAGTCGACCTTGCCGGCTATCTGCGCTCGGCCGTCGATCAGATCGACGACGACGCCGTCCTCGGCGACCACGACGTTCTCCGCGGGGACGCCGGTCGCCCGGGCCAGCTCGGCGTTGGCGCGCAGGTGGCGGGCCTCCCCGTGCACCGGCATCACGTTGCGCGGGCGGACCACGTTGTAGCAGTAGAGCAGCTCGCCGGCGCTGGCATGACCGCTGACGTGCACCAGCGCGTTGCCCTTGTGCACGACGTTCGCGCCGAGCCGGGAGAGGCCGTTGATCACCCGATAGACGGCGCTCTCGTTGCCGGGGATCAGCGAGGAGGCCAACACCACGGTGTCGCCCTCCTCGATGGTGACGAAGCCGTGGTTGCGTTGCGCGATGCGGGCCAGCGCCGACAGCGGCTCGCCCTGGGATCCGGTCGAGACGAGCACCTGCTGGTCGGCCGGCAGATCGGCGAGCTGCTTGGCATCGACCATCACACCGGGCGGCACGGTGAGATAGCCCAGGTCTTGGGCGATGGCCATGTTGCGGACCATCGAACGGCCGACGTAGCCCACCTTGCGGCCGTGCGCGACCGCGGCGTCGAGCACCTGCTGGACCCGGTGCACGTGGGAGGCGAAGCAGGCCACGATGATCCGCTGCTTGCTCTGGTGGAAGACCCGGTCGAGCACGGGCGCGATGTCGCGCTCGGGGGTGGTGAAGCCGGGCACCTCGGCGTTGGTGGAGTCGGTCAGGAAGAGGTCGACACCCTCCTCGCCCAGCCGGGCGAAGCCACGCAGGTCGGTGATCCGGCCGTCCAGGGGCAGTTGGTCCATCTTGAAGTCGCCGGTGTGCAGCACCGTGCCCGCCGGAGTGCGGATCGCCACGGCCAGCGCGTCGGGGATCGAGTGGTTGACGGCGACGAACTCCAGGTCGAACGGGCCGAACCGCAGCCGGTCGCCCGCCTCGACCACGTGGCGCACCGTCTCCTTGAGCCGGTGTTCGCGCAGCTTGGAGGAGAGTAGTGCGAGGGTGAGCTCGGAGCCCACCAGCGGGATGTCGTCGCGCTCGCGGAGGAGGTACGGCGCCGCGCCGATGTGGTCTTCGTGCCCGTGGGTGAGCACGAGAGCCTCGATGGCGTCGAGCCGGTCCCGGATCGACTCGAAGTCGGGCAGGATCAGGTCGACCCCGGGGTGGTGCTCCTCGGGGAAGAGCACCCCGCAGTCGACGACGAGCAGCCGGCCGGCGTGCTCGAAGACCGTCATGTTGCGGCCGATCTCGCCCAACCCGCCGAGCGGGATGACCCGAAGCCCCCCCTCCGCCAGTGGTGGTGCCTCGGGCAGCTCAGGATGGGGGTGGCTCAACGGACTCTTCTCTTCTCTCGGTTCGGGGCTCAGATGAGGTGGGCGGCGGCGAGGGCGGCCCCGAGGGCGGCGTACTCCTCGTCGTCGAGCGGCACCAGTGGGCCGCGCACGAAACGGTTGTCGAGCACACCCAGCAGCTGGAGTGCGCCCTTGGCGGTGGTCGCGCCGTAGTTGGACACTCCCATGATCGCGTCGATCACCGGCAGCATCGCCCGGAAGGTCTCCAGCGCGGCCGCGTGGTCGCCCTCGGCGAACTGGTCGTGCATCGCCCGCAACTGCATGCCGCAAGCGTGACCGGCCACCGACACGAAACCCGAGGCGCCGTGGGCGAGCCAGCCGAGGTTGTTGGCGTCGTCGCCGGAGTAGATCGCCAGGCCGGTGTCTCGGGCGATCCGGACCCCGCGCGCAAAGTCGCCCACCGCGTCCTTGATCGCGACGACCTGGTCCCACTCCGCGGCGCGGGCGTAGGTGTCCGGCGCGATCGTGGTGCCGGTGCGGCCCGGGACGTCGTACAGCATCACCGGCAGGTCGGATGCCGCAACCACGGCGCGGAAGTGCTCGAGCACGCCCGCCTGGGACGGCTTGTTGTAGTAGGGCGTCACGAGCAGCACGCCGTCGGCCCCGGTCTTCTCTGCTTGGCGGGCCAACTCCACGGAGTGAGCGGTGGCGTTGGTGCCGACGCCGGCGACGACGGTAGCGCGGTCGCCGATCGCGTCCCTCACCGCCCGCAGGATCAGGCCGTCCTCCTCGACGGTGGTGGTCGGCGACTCCCCTGTCGTGCCGGAGACGACGACGCCGTCGTGGCCGTGCGCGACCAGGTGCTCCGCGATCCGCGCGGTGCCATCCGGGTCGATCGAGCCGTCCTCGTGGAACGCCGTCGCCATCGCGGTCAGCACGCGGCCGAAGGGAGCGCTGGGTGCGGACGTCATGGGCTCCAGGTTAGTGGTCGCCGCCGGTGGTTCGTGGGATGCCCCACAGCCAGTCCGGACAACCCGTCCCGGTCAACCGTCCCGACAAGCGGCGCGACAACCTGTGCCGACAACTCGGGCGTGATCTACGGCGTCTTTCACCATGTGGGGGCCGGATGCGGTTGGGTACTCCCCTGACCAGGACGACTCGACGCCTTGAGCTGAGCGTGCTCGCCTGCCTGCCGCTCCTGGTCCTCACGCCCAACACTCGGGGCCTCGACACCACCGAGCAGGGGCCGGGCATCACTCTCGCCGCAGACACCGGGCCGAGTGCTGCTCCTTCGCCGGGTCGTCCTCTGAGCCTTCTTCTCAGCCTTCCTCGGAGCCGACGTCGGCCACGCAGCAGGAGCGCCCGCGCACCCGGACGGTGACGGTCGCGATCAGCGGCGACATCCTGATCCACGACAACGTGTGGACGTCGGCGCAGCGGCTGGCCGCCCGCGACGGCCACCCGGGCTTCGACTTCCGGCCGATGCTGGCCAACCTGAAGCCACTGGTCTCGGGCGCCGACCTGGCGCTGTGTCACCTCGAGACTCCCCTGGCGCCACGCGGTCCAGCCGATCGAGCGCATCCACGGCACCTGGGTAGTCTTCGGACTCCGCAACCTGCTCGCCGGGCAACGGACCACGGCTTCCGGCGTCGACCGCGGTGAGGTCGTCGTACTCACTCTTCGGCAGCGCGGCGACGGCCCCGTCCGCGTGCTCCGCCCCACCAGGCACCCGACCCAGATCCTCGAGCACGGGCCGGACGGCAAGTTCTCCGTCCAGCTCGTCGGTTAGCGGCGCTCGAGCCAGCGCCAGGTGAAGGTGCCGTGCTCCTCACGGGCGGTCTCGTGCCACTCGGTGGGGTCCCAGACCGGATAGAAGGTGTCGCCGTCGGGGACGTCGAGATCCACCTCAGTGAGGATCTGATGGGTGGCGACCGGCTGAGCCAGCGCATAGATCTGGGCGCCGCCGGCGACCATCACGTCGCCGGGTTGCTCGCGGGCCAGCGCCAGGGCCTCGTCGAAGGTGTGCGCCACCAGCACCCCGTCGGCTGACCAGTCCGGGTCGCGGGTGAGCACCACGGTGGTTCGGCCCGGGAGGGGTCGCCCGATGGAGTCGAAGGTGGCCCGGCCCATCAGCAGGGTGTGACCGAGCGTGGTGGCCTTGAAGTGCGCGAAGTCCTCGGGGATCCGCCACGGGATGTCGCCGTCTCGCCCGATCACGCCGTTGCGAGCGTACGCCGCGATCAGGACGACCCGATCGGTCATACCGCGATCGGCGCCTTGATCCCGGGATGCGGGCCGTAGCCCTCGACCTCGATGTCCTCGAGCTCGAAAGCGTCCAGATCAGTCACGGCCGGGTTGAGCCGCAGCGTCGGCAGCGGCCGGGGCTCGCGGGTCAGCTGCAGCCGCGCCTGGTCGAGGTGGTTGCGGTAGAGGTGGGCGTCGCCGAGGGTGTGCACGAAGTCCCCGACGGCGAGACCGGTGACCTGGGCGATCATCTGGGTCAGCAGGGCATAGGAGGCGATGTTGAACGGCACGCCGAGGAACACGTCGGCGGACCGCTGATAGAGCTGGCAGGAGAGCCGCCCGTCGGCGACGTAGAACTGGAAGAACGCGTGGCACGGCGCCAGCGCCATCTGCGGGATATCGGCGACGTTCCAGGCGGAGACGATGTGGCGGCGCGAGTCAGGATCGCTCCGGAGCTGCTCGACCACCTGGGCGACCTGGTCGATGTGCCGTCCGTCGGGCGCCGGCCAGGATCGCCATTGATAGCCGTAGACCGGGCCGAGGTCGCCGTTGTCGTCGGCCCACTCGTCCCAGATGGTGATGCCGTGGTCCTGCAGCCACTTGATGTTGGTGTCGCCGCGGAGGAACCACAGCAGCTCGCCGAACACCGAACGGGTGTGGATCCGCTTCGTCGTCACCAGGGGGAAGCCATCGCTTAAGTCGAAGCGCATCTGATGGCCGAAGACGCTCAACGTCCCCGTCCCGGTCCGGTCGCCCTTCTCCGCGCCCTCGTCGAGGACGCGGCGGACCAGATCGAGATATTGCTGCATGGGCCGACCCTACGCCCGGGCACCGACCTCGACCGTGCCAGACACGACGGTCACGGTGTCTCCGCCGACCCAGATCTCGCCACCGTCCTGGTCGACGAAGACTCGCCCGTTGCGGCCGAGTGCGGTGCCCTGCGAGGCGACGTACGACGACGGCAGGCGACCGCTGCCGATCAGCCACTGGGCCAGGCTCGCGTTGAGGCTGCCGGTGACCGGGTCCTCGACCACACCGAGCGACGGGCAGAAGGCGCGCACCTCGACGGCGGCACCGACCCGAGCCGCTGCTTCGTCGGCGTAGGCGCCGACCACGCCGACCTCGAAGCCGACCAGGTCTGGCCAGCTCGGCCGGAGGGCGAGCACGGCGTCGGCGTCAGCCAGCAGCACGCCGATCCAGCCGGGGCCGTTGTCAGCCCACGCGATGTCGACGACCTCGTCGCGACCGACCCGCAAGCCGCGGCAGATCCGCTCGACGTCGGCGGGCGCGACCGGACCCTCACGGACCAGTGGCGGAGCGGCGAAGGCGAGCCGCTCGCCCCGCCGCAGCCGGACCAGCCCGGCCCCGCACTCCTGGACCACCGCTCCCTCCTCGCGCGGGACCCCGCCGCCGGCGAGCCAGGCGTGGGCGCTTCCGAGGGTGGGGTGACCGGCGAAGGGCAGCTCCTCGGCCGGGGTGAAGATACGCACGCGGTAGTCCGCCTCCGGTGCGGTCGGCGGCAACAGGAAGGTCGTCTCGGAGAGGTTGGTCCAGTGTGCGAAGCGCTGCATCTCCTGGTCGGTCAGTCCCTCGGCGTCGTGCACGACGGCGACCGGGTTGCCGCCAAGGGGGTCGGCGGAGAAGACGTTGACCTGGGTGAACGGCCGCATCGCGGCCCTCAGCTCGCCGAAAGCGGCATCGGGCCGTAGACCATCCGCTCACCGTCGAAGAGGCTGACCGCCTCGACCCCGGCCTCGGCGAGGTCGGCCCAGATCTCGCCGACCCAGGACTCGGCGTCGGACTGACTGGGGAAGCGCTGGTCAGCGAGACTGCGCTCGACCTCGACCAGATCGCCGCCCGCCGACTCCAGCCGCCACCACCAGCTCCGCTCGGGTTGGTTGCCGGACCGGATCAGCGGGGGCTGCTCGGGAAGGTTCACGACTCACGCACCGAGGTGTCGACGAAGGGGAGCTTCACGCACTGGAAGATCTCGCGGCGACCTCGCACGTCGACGCCCAGCTCGGCCTCGGGGTCGACGAAGGTCGGCACCAGAGCGAGCCCGATCCCCTTCTTCAGGGTCGGCGAGAACGTGCCCGACGTGATCTCGCAGAGCGGCACGTCACGGGCCAACGAGACCGACATGCCCGGTCGCGGGATGCCCCGGCCGACGGCGAGCAGGCCGCGCAGCGTCCGCTGGGGGCCCTCCTCCTTCTCGGCGAGGATCGCGTCGCGGCCCCAGAAGGCGTCCTTCTTCCAGCCGACCGCCCAGCCGAGCCGGGCCTGGTTGGGGGTGACGTCGAGGGAGATGTCCTGGCCGTGCAGCGGGTAGCCCATCTCGGTGCGCAGGGTGTCGCGCGAGCCGAGGCCGCACGGCAGGATGCCGAACTCCTCCCCCGCGGCGAGGATCGCGTCCCAGAGCGCACCGGCCGCGTTGTTGCGGACGATCAGCTCGTAGCCGCGCTCTCCGGTGTAGCCGGTCCGGCACACCACCACGCCGGCGTCCCCGAAGTTCGCCTCGACGAAGGACATGTACTCGTGGCCGACCGGCAGCCCGACCTTCGCGAGCACCTCGTCGGACTTGGTGCCCTGGACGGCGAAGACGGCGAACTCGGTGTGGTGGTTGCGGATGGTGAGGCCCTCGGGTGCCTTCTCGACCAGGCGGCGCACCACCTCGGCGGTGTTGGCGGCGTTCGGCACCAGCAGGACGTGGGAGTCGTTGTGGAAGTAGGCGATCAGGTCGTCGACGACGCCGCCGGTCTCCTCGTCGCAGCACAGGGTGTACTGCGCCTTGCCGTGCCGGATCTTGCCGAGGTCGTTGGTCAGCGTGGCGTTGACGTAGTCCGCCGCCCCCGGCCCCGACACCATCGCCTTGCCGAGGTGACTGACGTCGAAGATCCCGACGGACTCCCGGACAGCGGTGTGCTCCTTGACGATGCCGGTGGGGTATTCCAACGGCATCGACCAGCCACCGAACTCCGCGAACTTCGCACCTAGCGCCTCGTGCCGGTCGTGGATCGGTGAGCGCAGCAGGTCCTCAGTGTCGGCCATGGTCGCAACGTATCGCAGCACCCCCGCCGAGGTGCCAGTCCGGGTTGCGCGAGGTGCCAGCCCGGGTCGCTGGTTGCCTTGGGTGCTCGCCGACGGGGCACCGACGGGGAGCGGTGGCCTCAGCTTCCGGTCGCCGCCCGGGTTGCTGGTCTGCGGCGGTCACTCCTCTCACCGCAACATCTGCGGTATCTCGGTGGGCCTGCACTTCTCATTGCGTGTGCGCGATGAGAAGTGACGCTCCACCCACTTACCGCAGATGTTGCAGCAGCCCGAGTGACTCCCGGGACCAGAGCGTGTGCCGCGCCCGGGGATGAGTGCGCCGATTGTTCCGAAACTGCATCCCGCCCCGTCTGCCGCGGTGCTGTGGTGGCCCGACCCGTCTGCCGAGGTGCTGTGGTGGCTGGGGACCCCGTATACGGGCCACTTTGCCACTACAAGACCGCGGCAGACGCAAGAAGACCGCGGCAGACGGCCCACCGGGCGGGCCGGGCGACCGCAGCAACCCCAGCATTCGTCCGCGTATCCTGCGCGGGTGACGACTTACACCTTGCGCAGTGCCAGCCCCGCCAAGACCCGCGCCGATGCCGTCGTGGTGGGTGTGGTGCAGAAGGGCAAGGACGCGCGGCTGGCCGCGGGGGCGGAGGACGTGACTGCCGCGTTCGGTCGCCGGCTCCGGCCGCTGCTGGCGAACCTCGGCGTGACCGGCAAGCCCGGCGAGGTCGTCAAGCTGCCGACGCAGGGGCTGATCGGGGCCGGGCTGTTGGTGCTGGTCGGCTTCGGCAAGCAGGATGCCGTCGACGCGGCCGGCGTACGCCGTGCTGCGGGCGCCGCCGCGCGGGCTGTGGCCAACGCGGCCTCGGTGGCGATCGCGCTCCCCGCCGACACCCCCGAGCTGGTCCGCGCGGTGACCGAGGGTTGGCAGCTGGGTGGCTACAACTTCACGGCCTACAAGTCCGACAGCGCCAGCCCGGCCAAGAACCCTCACGAGGTGGTCGTGCTCAGCTCGATCGCTCGGCAGGCCGCGGCCACGACCGCGTTCGAGGAGGCCCAGGTCGTGGCGGCCGCGGTCGCCCAGGCACGGGACTGGGTCAACACCCCCGCACAGGACCTCACCCCGCCGCTCTTCGTCGAGTCCCTGCAGGCCTTCCACAAGCAGGTGACGAAGGGACGTGGCGCTCCGAAGCTCACCCTGACCGTGCTCGACGAGGCCGAGCTCGCGGAGCAGGGCTGCGGTGGGATCATCGGCGTCGGCCAAGCCTCCGACGCACCGCCCCGTCTGGCGGTGCTGCGCTACCGCCCGCGCGGCGCGGTCGCCCACCTGGCGCTGGTCGGCAAGGGCATCACCTACGACTCCGGCGGCTTGTCGATCAAGCCCGCCAACTCGATGCACACCATGAAGTGCGACATGGCCGGCGCGGCGGCGGTGCTGCAGGCGACCTACGCAATCGCCCGCCTCGGCCTCCCCATCTCGGTCACGACCTTCGCCCCGATGGCGGAGAACATGGTCTCGGGCCGCTCCACCCGACCCGGGGACGTGCTCACCATCCACGGCGGCCGCACCGTCGAGGTGCTCAACACCGACGCCGAGGGACGGCTGGTCCTGGCCGACGCGTTGGTGATGGCCACCGAGGAGAAGCCCGACGTGATCCTCGACGTGGCCACGCTGACCGGCCACATGGTCGTCGCGCTCGGTGACCGGGTCGCCGGGGTGATGGGCTCCGAGGAGATCGTCCAGGAGGTGCTCGCGGCCGGGCAGGTCGCCGGCGAGCCGCTCTGGCCGATGCCGATCCCCGAGGACATGGACGAGCGGATCCACAGCAGCAAGGTCGCCGACCTGGCCCAGCACGACTGGACTCGCTGGGGCGGCGGGCTGTTCGCCGCAGCGTTCCTGCGCGAGTTCACCGACGGGCTGCCCTGGGCCCACCTCGACATCGCCGGCCCCGCGTTCAACTCCGGCGGTCCGCACGGCGAGGTCACCTCCGGCGGCACCGGCTTCGCCGTCGGCACCCTGGTCGACTTCGCCCGAGAGCGAGCGGCTCAGGACTGACTACCCGCCGGCCTTCTTCCGCCGGTTGTAGTCCCGCATCCGCTGAGGCACGCCGACCACCGCGGCGTCGTACGACGGCACCTGGCGCTCGTTGCAGAAGCCGTGCGCCCACTTCACCGAAGGCACCCGGCGGCGGGTCCACTCTCCGTCGTGGGCGACCAGCAGGAGGGTCACGTCGCTGACGGCGGTGCGTGGCTCGACGAAACCCTCGACCCCGCGCCGGGTCGCGACGAAGTCGTTGAGGTGGTCCTCGTCGGCGCGAGACGACGCTCGCACCGTTGTCGACCCGGTCCGCGCAGAGTTGCCACCGGGGCGTCGCATCCGCTGCGTCGACCTGCGGAACCGATCGAACAAGGCCATGCCCACAGTGTGCCGGGTCACCGGACGGGATGCGTTGCGAACCGCTACCCGGAGGATGCAAAGATGGGTGCCGCCGAGTTGTGACGGACGTGACGGAAGGACGAGGGTGACGCACTTCGACGTACTCGTCCTCGGGGCGGGGTCGGGCGGCTACTCCTGTGCCCTGCGCGCCGCACAGCTGGGCCTCTCGGTCGGGCTCGTCGAGAAGGACAAGGTCGGCGGCACCTGCCTGCACGTCGGCTGCATCCCGACCAAGGCACTGCTGCACGCGGCCGAGGTCGCCGACGGCGCCCGCGAGGCGGAGCGGTACGGCGTCCGCGCCAGCCTCGAAGGCATCGACATGCCAGCCGTCAACGCCTACAAGGACGGCGTGGTCGCGCGTCTCCACAAGGGTCTCGGCGGGTTGATCTCCGGCCGTGGCACCACCGTGATCGAGGGTGAGGGCAGGTTGACCGGACCGCTGACCGTGACGGTCGGCGACGAGGTCCACACCGGCACCGACCTGGTGCTTGCCACCGGGTCGCACGCCAAGAGCCTGCCGGGTCTCGAGATCGACGGCGACAAGGTGATCGCCTCCGAGCACGCGCTCGCGCTGGACCGGGTGCCCGAGTCGGTCATCGTCCTCGGTGGCGGCGTGATCGGGTGTGAGTTCGCGAGTGTCTGGCGCTCGTTCGGCGCCGAGGTCACCATCGTCGAGGCGTTGCCGCGTCTCGTTCCGGCCGAGGACGCAGCCAGCTCCAAGGCGCTGGAGCGGGCCTTCCGCAAGCGCGGCATCAAGTTCCGCACCGGCACCCCGTTCGGGACCGTCACCGCCACCGACAGCGGGGTCTCGGTCACCCTCGCTGGAGGGGACACCCTGGCCGCGGAGCTGCTGCTCGTCGCGGTCGGCCGCGGCCCGAACACCGACGGCCTGGGGTTCGCCGAAGCCGGAGTCACTCTCGACCGCGGCTATGTCGTCACCGACGAGCGGTTGCGCACCAACCTGCCGCACACCTACGCCGTCGGCGACATCGTGCCCGGCCTGCAACTGGCCCACCGCGGCTTCGGCCAGGGCATCTTCGTCGCCGAGGAGATCGCCGGACTCGCGCCGGCTCCTCTCGATGACGCGGGCATCCCCCGGGTGACCTACTCCCATCCCGAGGTGGCCTCGGTGGGGCTGACGGAGGAGCAGGCCACCGAGCAGTACGGCGCCCACGGCGTCGCCACGCTCACCTATGACCTCGGCGGCAACGGCAAGAGCCAGATCCTGGGCACCCAGGGCTTCGTGAAGCTGGTCGCCCGCCCCGACGGACCGGTGATCGGGATCCACCTGGTCGGCGACCGGGTCGGCGAGCTGATCGGCGAGGCCCAGCTGATCTATGGCTGGGAGGCGCGCGCCGACGACGTGTCTCCTCTCGTGCACGCCCATCCCACTCAGAACGAAGCCCTCGGCGAGGCACACCTCGCGCTCGCCGGCAAGCCACTCCACGCCCACTCGTAGAGCAGAAGGACACTCACATGGCCAGCGAAGTCACCCTCCCCGCCCTCGGCGAGTCCGTCACCGAGGGCACCGTCACCCGGTGGTTGAAGCAGGTCGGTGACAGCGTCGCCGTCGACGAGCCCCTGCTCGAGGTCTCCACCGACAAGGTCGACACCGAGATCCCCTCCCCCATCGCCGGCACCCTGGTCGAGATCCGCGCCCACGAGGACGACACCGTCGAGGTCGGCGCCGTGCTCGCCGTCATCGGGGACGCCGACGAGGCCGGCAGCGCGCCCGCCGCGGAGGCCGCCCCGGCAGCGGAGGCAGCTCCTGCCGATGAGCCCGCTCCGGCCGCCGAGCCTGTCGAGGCAGCAGCGCCCGAGCCGGCTCCGGCCGCCGAGCCTGCGGCACCGGCCGCGTCTGCCTCCGGCACGTCGGTCACTCTCCCTGCGCTCGGCGAGTCCGTCACCGAGGGCACCGTCACCCGGTGGTTGAAGCAGGTCGGTGACAGCGTCGCCGTCGACGAGCCGCTGTTGGAGGTCTCCACCGACAAGGTCGACACCGAGATCCCCTCTCCCGTCGCCGGCACCTTGCTCGAGGTCAAGGTCGCCGAGGACGAGACCGTCGAGGTTGGCGCCGAGCTTGCCGTGATCGGCAGCGGTGACGCAGCACCCGCGCCTTCGGCACCCCCGGCGCCCGAGGAGCCTGCCGCTGCGCCCGAGCCTGTTGCCCCTCCTGCGGCCGTCGAGCCCGAGGCACCGGCCGCCGAAGCACCTGCCGCCGAGGCGCCAGCACCGGCGGCACCGGCACCGGCCGAGCCCGCCCCAGCACCTGCCGCCGAAGCCGAGCAGGCCGGTGATGCGGGAAGCCGCAGCTACGTCACCCCACTGGTCCGCAAGCTCGCCGACCAGCACAGCGTCGACCTGTCGGCGCTGACCGGCTCGGGAGTCGGTGGCCGCATCCGCAAGCAGGACGTGCTGGAGGCCGCCGAAGCGGCCCAGAAGGCAGCACAGAAGACAGCCGAAGAGGCTGCTGCGCCAGCCGAGGCAGCGGCGGCACCGGCAGCAGCCGCCGCGCCGGCCCAGCCGGAGGCCTCCCCGCTGCGGGGCAAGACCGAGCCGATGTCACGACTGCGCAAGGTGATCGCCGCGCGGATGGTCGAGTCGCTGCAGACCAGCGCCCAGCTGACCACCGTCGTCGAGGTGGACGTCACCGACATCGCCCGCCTGCGCAACTCAATCAAGGCCGGGTTCGCCGAGCGGGAGGGCGTGAAGCTGTCGTTCATGCCGTTCTTCGCGAAGGCCGCGATCGACGCCCTCAAGCAGCACCCGTCGCTGAACGCGACGATCGACACCGAGAAGGGCGAGGTCACCTACTTCGACAAGGAGAATGTCGCCATCGCCGTCGACACCGAGAAGGGTCTGCTGACCCCGGTGATCAAGGACGCCGGCGACCTCTCGATCGCCGGGCTCGCTCGCAAGATCGCCGACCTGGCGGAGCGGACGCGCACCAACAAGATCAGCCCCGACGACCTGTCGGGCGGCACCTTCACGCTGACCAACACCGGCAGCCGGGGTGCGCTGTTCGACACCCCGATCATCAACCAGCCGCAGGTCGCGATCTTGGGCACCGGCGCAGTGGTCAAGCGGGCCGTGGTCATCGACGACGCTCACCTGGGCGAGACGATCGCGGTGCGCCAGATGGTCTACCTCGCGCTGACCTACGACCACCGCCTCGTCGACGGTGCGGACGCCGCCCGCTTCCTCACCGACGTCAAGGCCCGGCTGGAGTCCGCGCAGTTCGAGGTCTAGCCAGAGGTCGCCGCATTGACCGGCGTGCAAGGCTGGCGCCATGACTCTTGACGTTGTCATGGCTGGCGCCTCCGGCCTGCTCGGACGCACGCTTGCCGCTGAGCTGACGGCGCGCGGCCATCAGGTCACTCGGTTGGTACGCCGCCCGGCCGGCCCCGACGAGTCCACCTGGGACCCCTATGCCGGCAGCGTCGACCGTGACCTAGTCGGATCAGCCGACGTGGTGGTCAACCTCGCCGGCTCACCGCTGATCGGCAACCCCCACTCCCGCAAATGGGCGCAAAGCGTGCGGCAGAGCCGGGTCACCACCACCCGACTGCTGGCCGAGCTGATGGCAGCAGCCGACCAGCCGCCGGCGTACCTCGCCGGCAACGGCATCGGCTACTACGGCGACCACGGTGACGAGGTGGTCACCGAGGAGTCCGACAGCAGAGGCGACTCGCTGCTCGCCTCGGTGACTCAGGACTGGCAGGCCGCCACCGACCCAGCAGCGGAGGCCGGTGCCCGCGTGTGCGTGCTGCGCACCTCGCCGGTGCTGGACCGGGCCAGCGCCCCGATGAAGCAGCTCGCGCTGCTCTTCAAGCTGGGGCTCGGCGCGAAGCTGGGCGACGGCGGGCAGTACTTCCCGATCATCTCGCTGCGCGACTGGGTCAACGCCGTCGCCTTCCTCGCCGAGCACGACTCGATCAGCGGCCCGGTCAACCTGTGCTGCCCGACCACACCGACCAACGCCGAGTTCACCCGGGCGATGGCCGCTGCCGTGCACCGACCCGCCTTCCTGGCGGCGCCCGCGTTCGTGCTGCGCCCCGCTGCCGGATCGATGGCACCCGAGCTGCTGGGCTCCGTGCGGGCCCGGCCCGCGGCCCTGCTCGATGCCGGCTTCGCCTTCCTCGACCCCGACGTCGACGCCGTCGTGGCCGCTGGCCTCAGCTCCTGAAACGGAGTGAGGTTGATCGGCCCGTCATGAACGGACAGCCCACACTCAGCTCGCGACTGGGTCGAAGGCGCCGCGTTGGGTGGGCACGATCTCCTTGCCGAGCGGCATCAGCGAGATGGGGATCATCTTGAAGTCGGCGATGGCCAGCGGGATCCCGATGATCGTCACGAACAGCGCGACGCCGGAGATGATGTGTCCCAGGGCCAGCCACCAGCCGGCGAAGATCACCCAGAGCACGTTGCCGAGGAACGAGCCCGCGCCGGCGGTCGGCTTGCTGACGATCGTGCGGCCGAAGGGCCACAACGCATAGTTGGCGATCCGGAAGGACGCGATGCCCCACGGGATGGTGATCACGAAGATGCACAAGATCACGCCGGCCAGCAGGTAGCCGAGGAAGAGCCAGAAGCCCGACAGCACCAACCAGATGATGTTCAGCAACGTGCGCATGCCCCATCGTCTCAGGTCGTCCGGCCCCGGCGAGCATCCTCACGAAGCGCTCCGATCGCGGACCTCGTCGACGACCCACTCCCCTGCCACCCGGCGCAGCGAGACCAGGCGGCGGGAGGGGGCGTCCGTGGGGAGGGGTACGGCGACGCCGGGGCCGGTGGCGACTCCGCCGACCACCCGGTCGGTGACGACCAGCGTCAACCGGTCGGTGCCGCGGTGGTGGACTCTGACGGCGAGCACCTGCACGGCCAGGTCGGCGACCCGCAAGTCGCGGTCGAGGTAGCGGCGCAGCATCCGCACATCACGATCACCGGCCACCGACCCAGACGCATAGAGACCTCGCAGCGCCTCGGGGTCGCCCGCGGCCCAGGCAGCGGAGCGGCGTGCGTCCCAGTCGTGGAGCACGGCCAGCGGGTCAGCCGAGCTCGGCGCGGTCGACGCGCCGACCCGCCCGCGACGAGGCGGAGCAGCCGGGGAGCGCAGCGAGATCAGCACCAGCGTCAACACCACGGCGAGGATCGAGAGGGCGACCACCAGGAGCCGGGTCCGTCCCATCCGCACCGAGGTCATCGAGCCAGCCTGCCCGATCCCGGTCATCGACCGCGCCGGCTATCCACAGCCCCTCCGCAGGTATCCTCGACCAGGTGACGGCACTGGACTTCCGGACGGTTGGATTGGCTGACCAGGCCGTCGACTATCTGGCCGCCTGGGCGCTCCAACGAGACGTGCACGCCGAGGTGTCGGCCGGCAAGCGACCGGACACCGTGCTCCTCCTCGAGCACCCGCCTGTCTTCACCGCCGGGAAGCGCACCGACCCCGACGAATACCCGCTCGACCCGGGTGGCGCCCCGGTGATCGAGGTGGACCGGGGCGGCAAGATCACCTTCCACGGACCGGGCCAGCTGGTCGGCTATCCGATCGTGCGGCTGCCCGAGCACGTCAAGGTCGTCGACTACGTGCGCCGGCTCGAGGAGGCGCTGATCGCCACCTGCCGCGAGTTCGGCGTCGTGTGCGCGCGGGTGCCCGGCCGCTCCGGGGTCTGGCTGCAGGCCGACGACCGCGGCCCCGAGCGCAAGATCGCCGCTCTCGGGATCCGGGTGGCGAGCCGGGTGACCATGCACGGCTTCGCGCTCAACTGCGATGCGGACCTGAGCTGGTACGACCGGTTCGTCCCCTGCGGGATCTCCGATGCCGGGGTGACCTCGCTGAGCGTCGAGCTGGGCCGGGACGTGACCGCCGAGGAGGTGGTTCCGATCGCGGAGCGCCACCTGACGACGTACCTCGGCTGGCGGCCCTACGACCGCACCCCCGACTACGAGCCAAGACCCGAGCCGGCACACCATCCGCGCATCGAGCTGCTCACCCCTCGCCGATAGGACTGCTGCACGTGACCACCTCCCCTGCCACCGCTGGTCCTGTCTCCGCCGACGGCCGTCGTCTGCTGCGGCTGGAGGCCCGCAACGCCGAGACGCCGATCGAGCGGAAGCCGGAGTGGATCAAGACCCGCGCCAAGATCGGCCCGGCGTATGCCGAGCTGCAGAGCCTGGTCAAGGGCGAGGGGCTGCACACGGTGTGCCAGGAGGCCGGCTGTCCGAATATCTTCGAGTGCTGGGAGGATCGCGAGGCCACCTTCTTGATCGGCGGCGACCAGTGCACGCGGCGCTGCGACTTCTGCCAGATCGACACCGGCAAGCCGCAGCCGTTGGATCGTGACGAGCCGCGCCGGGTGGCGGAGTCGGTGCAGAAGATGGGGTTGCGTTACGCCACCATCACCGGGGTCGCCCGCGACGATCTGCCCGATGGCGGGGCGTGGCTGTACGCCGAGACGGTGCGGGTCATCCACGAGCTCAACCCAGAGACGGGCGTGGAGAACCTGATCCCCGACTTCAACGGCCGCCCCGACCTGCTCGCCGAGGTCTTCGAGTCCCGGCCCGAGGTGCTCGCCCACAACGTGGAGACGGTGCCGCGGATCTTCAAGAGGATCCGGCCCGCCTTCCGCTACGACCGGTCGCTGGACGTGCTGACCCGGGCCCGGGACTTCGGGCTGGTCACCAAGTCCAACCTGATCTTGGGCATGGGCGAGACCCGCGAGGAGATCTCCCAGGCGCTGCTCGACCTGCATGCCGCCGGCTGTGAGCTGGTCACCATCACCCAGTATCTGCGTCCGACCGTCCGGCACCACCCCGTCGAGCGATGGGTCAAGCCCGAGGAGTTCGTCGAGCTCGCGGCCGAGGCGAGTGAGATCGGCTTCGCCGGAGTGATGTCAGGCCCGCTCGTGCGTTCGTCGTACCGCGCCGGTCGGCTGTACCGTCAGGCCATGGACGCGCGTACCGCGTCCCGCTGAACCATCCGCACCCCCCTAGCGAAGGCCACCATGTCGTCGACGGCACCCGAGAAGACCGGGCGGATCAAGCAGTACCGCCAGAGCTACCAGATCGCCAAGCGCACCGACCCGAAGATCGGGCTGTGGACGCTGCTCGCCTTCGTGGTGGGCGCCGTCGTCGGCGTCGGCCTGTTCTGGGTGATCCCGCCCCAGCAGTTGTCGGTCTTCAAGATCATCGTGATGGTGCTCGGCGCGTTCGCGTTCGGCGCCAGTAGCGCCCTGATCCTCTTCTCACGGCGCGCGCAGAAGGCCGCCTTCCAGCAGATGGAGGGTCGACCGGGCGCCGCCCTGGCCGCACTCGGCGTGCTGCGCCGCGGCTGGATCAAGGAGGAGATGCCGATCGCGTTCAACAAGCAGCAGGACATGGTGCACCGGGTGGTCGGCCAGCCCGGGATCGTGCTGATCGGCGAGGGCAACCCCAACCGGCTGCGTCAGATGCTCACCAGTGAGCGGCGCAAGCACGAGCGGGTGGCCAGTGACGTCCCGGTGCACGAGATCGTCGTCGGCAACGGTGAGGGCCAGATCCCGCTGCCGAAGCTCGCCTCCTCGGTGACCAAGCTGCCGAAGGCGATCAAGCCCGCCGACATCACCGACGTGGTCAACCGGTTGAAGGCGATCGACGCCGTCCGGCCCGCGCTGCCGATGCCGAAGGGCCCGGTGCCGACCAGCATGAAGGGGATGCGGCAGGGCATGCGCGGCCGCTGAGCCGCCCCTGCTCGACCTGTGTCGGGCCAGGCGGCGGTCAGCCCATCCCGCCCATGCCGCTCGTCGTCACCTCGCTGGCCGGCGGCGCGGTGATCTTCACCGGTGTGCCGAGGTCGGTGATGGTGACCTTCGTGGTGCCGAGCTTGCCCATGTCGACCTGGGTCTGTCGAACCCGGCCGTCGCCGTCAAGCCACATGTCGTAGCGCATCGTCTTCGGCAGCACACCCTCGGTGGCGGCATCCCCGGTCTGCAGTGTGCTGGTGTCGATCGTCAGCTTGTAGTGGTCGGCGGCCTCGCCGTCGACGGCGTCCGAGCCGACGAAGACGACCTTCTGCATGCCGGACTCGAACATCTCGAACGACTTGACCGGGTCCATCGAGTTGGTCAGCGAGTCGGTGTTGCCTAGCGGGCTGTTGGGGTCGTCGAGGTCGAGCGCCATGAACTTGCCACCAGTGAGGTCGCCCATCTTCATGTACATCTTCTTGGTCTTGCCGATCAGCCGCATCTCGATGTTCTGGTTGCCCATCGCTGCCATCTGCATGGTCATCTGCATGCTCGGCGGGGTGGTGCTGTAGTCGACCTGGCCCTCGGCGGTCATCGCGCCCGGCCCGCCGGTCGTCTCCATGTGCACCTTGGCGGTGGTCATCTCACCGACGCCACTCTTGACCTTCTCGACGAAGTCGTGCGGATCGATCGACTCCCCCGCCTGGACGTCGTCGCTCTGATCGGCGGGCGGCGACTCGCTGCTCTGCTCGTCGCTCGGGCTGCTCGACGAGGCGGCTGACGTGGAGTCCTGGTCGGCTGACGTGGAGTCGTCGGGGCCGCAGGCCGCGAGGGCGGCGACCAGGAGAGGTACGGCGACCGCTGCGATCAGGCGGCGGGATCGGACTGGATGCATGAGAGTGGGCCTCCCGGGAGACGGCGCGAACAGGGTCGAGGCTACCGACTCGATGGGCGGCTCCACCGGGTTTCGACGCAGAACGGCTGGCATCGTGCTGGTCGGTGAGGGCAACCCCACACTATCGTTCAGCCGCGATCAGGCGGCGCCCGTCATCGCACCCATCCCGGACGTCACCTGACCGGACGGAGGAGCCGTGACCTTGACTGGCGCATCGAAGTCACCGGTGGTGACCGTCGTGGTGCCGAACTTCCCCATGTCGATCTGGCTCCGACGCAACCGACCCTCGTCGTCGAGCCACATGTCGTAGCGCACCGTCTTCGGCAACATGCCCACGGTGCCTGAGCTCTGGGAGTTGAGCTTGCTGGAGTCGATAGTCAGCCGGTAGTGGTCAGCGTCTTCGCCGTCGACCGTCTCCTCACCGACGAAGACGACCTTCTGCACTCCGTCCTCGAACTTCTCGACCGCCTTGGTCGGATCCATCGAGTCGATCGCCGCGTCAGTGTCGCCGAGCGCGCTGTTCGGATCGTCGAGGTCGAACGCCATGAACTTGCCGCCACTGAACTTGCCCATCTTCATGTACATCGTGTTGCCGACCAAGCGAAGCTCCATCCGCAGGCCACCCGTCTCCGTCATCTGCATCGTCATCGCGATGCTGGGCGGGTTGGTGCGGTAGTTGACGCGACCGTCGGCGGTCATCGTGCTGGGCCCGCTGGTCGCCTCCATATGGATCTTCGCCGTGGTGATGGTGCCGAGCGCGTCCTTGACCTGCTCGGTGAAGTCGTGCGGGTCGACCGAGTCGCCTGCCTGGACGTCGTCGGTCTCTTCGGCAGGTGCTGACTCGCTGCTCTGCTCGTCGCTCGGGCTGCTCGACAAGGCGGCCGGGGTGGGCTCCTGGTCGGCTGACTTGGAGTCGTCGGAGCCGCAGGCCGCGAGGGTGCCGACCAACAATGGCACGGCGACCGCTGCGATCAGGCGGCGGGATCGGACTGAGTGCATGAGAGTAGGCCCCCGGGAGACGGCGCGAACGGACCCGAGGCTACCGACTCGGCGGGCGGCTCAATTGGGTTTCAGCGAAGAACGGCTGGCTGTGATTCGAGGGCTAGGTACGGCGGGGCAGCGCGATCGTCACCGACCCGACGGCGAGGTCGTGCAGCCCGCGCCCGTCGGGGCGGAAGACCAGGGGCGGGATGAGCAGTGCGATCAGCACGCTGCGCACCAGGGCGGCCAGCAGGCTCAGCGGTCGCCCGGTCCCGTCGTTGCGGACGACGCGGAGGCGGGTGGCCAGTTGGCCGAACGAGCCGCCGGCGACCGCGCAGAGGATGGCGCTCTCCACGACGTAGACGCCGAGCACGACGAAGCCGGCCGACGGGTCGTCGCGATAGGTGTCCAACCCGACGATCACGATCGCCACCAGCGTCGAGGCGATCCAGTCGACCATCAGCGCGAGGCCACGCCGCACCCACGACGCCGTCTCACGCTCGGTCACCGGGTCAGGGTAACGACCACGCCCACGTCGTCGTACGCCCGGTCACGCCGAGTCGTTACACGGCAGAAACAATCGGGACACGGTCAAGAAACCGGCCCGGCATAGCGTCGAGACACCGGCGCATGAGTTGCGCCTGCCCATCAACCCTGACCCTGTCGGTCGCGCGCCCTGAGGCGGCCAAGGAGGACGAATGTTCGCAAACAGCGACGAGCTGCTGAAGTACATCAAGGACGAGGGCGTCGAAATGGTCGACGTCCGGTTCTGTGACCTGCCGGGTGTCATGCAGCACTTCACCGTGCCGGTGTCCTCGTTCGACCAGTCCGTCTTCGACGCCGGCCTGAACTTCGACGGCTCCTCGATCCGGGGCTTCCAGGCGATCCACGAGTCGGACATGTCGCTGTTCCCGGACCCGACGACGGCGTACCTCGACCCGTTCCGCAGCGCGAAGACCCTCGTGGTCAACTTCTTCATCCACGACCCGCTGACCGGCGAGGCGTACTCCCGCGACCCGCGCAACATCGCCCGCAAGGCGCAGGCCTACCTGTCCTCGACCGGCGTCGGCGACACCGCCTACTTCGCGCCCGAGGCGGAGTTCTACGTCTTCGACTCGGTGCGCTTCGAGACCGCGGTGAACAAGGGCTTCTACCACATCGACTCCGAGGCTGGCGCGTGGAACACCGGTGCCGAGGAGAACAACCGGGGCTACAAGGTCCGCTACAAGGGCGGCTACTTCCCGGTCGCGCCGTATGACCACTTCGGTGAGCTGCGCGACGAGATGACCATCGAGCTCGAGGCCGCCGGACTGACCGTCGAGCGGGCCCACCACGAGGTCGGCACCGCCGGCCAAGCGGAGATCAACTACAACTTCGCCGAGCTGCTCCAGGCCGCCGACGATGTGATGAAGTTCAAGTACATCATCAAGAACGTCGCCTGGCGCAACGACAAGACCGCCACCTTCATGCCCAAGCCGATCTTCGGCGACAACGGCTCCGGCATGCACTGCCACCAGTCGATCTGGGCCGACGGCAGCCCACTGTTCTACGACGAGACCGGCTACGCGGGCCTCTCCGATATGGCCCGCTACTACATCGGTGGCCTGCTCGCCCACGCCCCCTCGCTGCTGGCCTTCACCAACCCGACCGTGAACTCCTACCACCGCCTCGTGCCCGGCTTCGAGGCCCCGGTCAACCTGGTCTACAGCCAACGCAACCGCTCAGCCTGCATCCGGATCCCGATCACCGGGTCCAACCCGAAGGCCAAGCGCATCGAGTTCCGCTGCCCCGACCCCTCGGCCAACCCCTACCTCGCCTTCTCCGCGATGCTGCTAGCCGGCCTCGACGGCATCAAGAACAAGATCGAGCCCCACGAGCCCGTCGACAAGGACCTCTACGAGCTCCCCCGACGAGCACGCCAACATCCCCACCGTCCCCGGCACCCTCTCAGCCGTCATGGACGCCCTCGAAGCCGACCACGACTTCCTCCTCGAAGGCGGCGTCTTCACCGCCGACCTGATCGAGACCTGGGTCGACTACAAACGCACCAACGAGATCCAGCCCATCGCCCTGCGGCCACACCCGCACGAGTTCGAGCTCTCATTACGACATCTAGGCCCTGAGACCTAGCGAACCGGCCCCTGACCTGCAGAAACGCAGAATCAGGGGCCGGCTTGTTTCGTCCTAGTCCGCAAAAAGTCCGCAAGACGACCGTTGCGGACCAACGACGGCACGCGACAACCGGCTCCGGCCAACGTTCGTGGCCGTCGCCTACACTGGAGTCATGTCCGAGCTTCGCGATGAGCTGCACCACCTGATCGACTCCCTCCCGGAGGACGAGGTCGAGCAGGTGCTGAGTGACGTCCGCAAGCGCGCGGACCTTCACGTGGTGCCGTCGGATAAGGCGTTTGCCTGGGTCGGCTCGTTCAGCGGTCCGTCCGACCTCTCGACCAACCCCAAGCACCTTGAGGGCTTCGGCCGCGACTGACCGGTGATCCTGTATGACACCGGTGCGATCGTCGCGGCCGCGAACACCAACGACCAGCATCACCACGCCTGTGTCTCACTGCTGACGGGGTTGCGTCTCGCCAAGCGTCGTCTGCTCGTCCCGGCCACGGTCGTCGCCGAGGCGGGCTACATGATCCGCAAGCACTCTCCTCGGTCTGAGGTCGAGTTCATCCGCAGCCTCTCCAACGGCGACTTCGAGCCGGTCGAACTCACCGTTGCCGACTACGCGCGCATGACTGAACTCGCGGAGACCTACATCGATCGACCGATGGGCGTCACCGACGCGTCGGTCATCGCGATTGCCGAGCGGCTCGGCGTCACCGAGATCGCCTGCACGGACCGAACCGACTTCCGCATGGTCCACCCACGGCACGTCGATGCGTTCGCGCTGCTGCCCGAAGGTATCGGTTAACGCGAGTTGTATTACGACATTTAGAGGCAGGGGTCATCTGGCCTGCTTGTCATCTGGCCTGCTCTGACGTGTAGAACAGGCCCCTGACCTGGGAAAACGTCCTTCAACGCCGCTCAGCGTTGAGGGACGTTTTCCGTTGTTCTGTGCCATGGATGTGCCATCGGCACCCGGCTTCCTTCTCCTTCACTGCCTAGGTGCGTCGCGCCTTCCGGCGCTCGGGTTCACCGCTCGCTGGGCGGCCCAGCACACCTCCTAGGCGTCCCACCAAGCAACGTCCGAGGAGAGCCCGATGGCAAGAGCATCGAACGAGGGCTTGTCAACGACGAGCCGCGCTATGACGTCCGCTACCGCGACCCGTCAGGTCGGCAGCGCAAGAAGACCTTCCCCAAGAAGGGCTTCGCCGTCCGGTTCGCCGCCACGATCGAAGCCGACATGCTTCGAGGCACCTACATCGACCCCGATGCCGGACGGGTCGCGTTCCAGAAGTACGCCGAGAACTGGCTACGGAATCAGCCGCTGGAGGCGACCAGCCGGGAGACGATCGAGCGCCGGCTCCGACTCCATGTCTATCCGGTCCTCGGATCGAAAAGCCTGAGGCAGATCGATCCATCGGCCATTCGCGGCTGGCTGCACGGGCTCAGCCTGGCCTCATCGAACTCCCAGCATTCGGTCTTCACCAACGTCTCTACCGTCTTCTCTGCGGCGGTCGACGACGGGCTCGTCCCGAAGAACCCGTGCAAAGCGCGATCCGTGCGCGCACCGCGACTCGAACGACGCCGAGCAGTGCCGTGGGATGCGGTCAGAGTCATGGCAGTTCGCGAGGCTCTCCCCGATAGCGGCGCGCAAAGCAGGCGCGGGGATGAGGGTTGTACCAGAGGTCGATGAGGAGCACGCCGTCGATGTAAGTCAGTAGGTCGGCCTCAGTTCCCTCGCGCAGGACGATCTCGTAGACCCGGGCCGGGTCCTGGCGGTCGGTCAGGTGGTAGGTGCGGGAAGGACCGGACCAGTAGAGGTGACCCGGCAGCACAACAGCGGCGAGCGCGTCGGCGACGTCCAGGCGCCAGAGACGGTCGGGAACGACTTAAGGCTCACCGCGAGTACATGCGTGTTGGGCGAAGCTGACGCGCGGCGTGAGGTCGAGGTCGTAGCCGCTGGCCTCCACGATCCGTTCGGCTACCGCCAGCGTCGGTGACTTCTCTCCACGCTCGTAGACCGACAGTGTGGGCTGGGCGGTACCCGAAAGGCGCGCCAAAGTTCGCTGCGACAGTCCGCTGCTACGACGCGCACGGGCGATAATCGTTCCTCCGGCCACGCCAGGACCATATCTGCCCGAATATCATCCGAACGCACTGCTCGCTCCCGCCGGAGCGCCTGCGCCCCGAAATCGTCGCCAAACCACCACATCGCGATCCGGCTTCTTGTCGGTCGGCTCTCCTACACTGGGCAGCATGAGCGTGGATCGCAGCGAGTTGCACGAGCTCGTCGACGCGCTGCCGGATGACCAGTTGCCGGCAGCGGGCGATGAGTTGCGGCGACGGCTGCCTCAGTCCACGACAAACAGCACGTGGCCGCCGGAATTCTTCAACATCATCGACGGCACTGAGGTGCCCACCGATGTGGCCCCGAACGTCGACCTCTACTTGGCCGCCTACGGCTTCGGCAGTGACTCCTTGTGATTCTCTGTGACAGCGGTCACTCATCGCCGCTGCCGTCAAGAAGCAACCTCACAACCACCCCTGCGTCGAGATGTTCACCGGACTGCGGTTGGCCGGAAGGCGACTGCTCGTGCCGCCCACGGTCGTCGCCGAGGTCGGATTCATGCTGGACAAGCTCGGCGGCTCCCGCGCCGAGAAGGCGTTCCTGCTCGCGCTCGGTAGGCGAGACTTCGACCCGGTGGATCTCACGACCGACGACTACACGCGCATGGCCGAACTGGTCGAGCAGTACGACGATCTCCGCCTCGGCACAACCGACGCCTCGGTGATCGCCCTCGCCGAACGACTGAACATCACGGACGTGGCGACGCTGGATCGCCGCCACTTCACCGCCGTGCGACCACAGCACGTCGAGGCGCTGACCCTCTTGCCAGAACGCCTCTAGATTCACATCAGCCTCGCTGATAACTCCAGTTTGTGCCATGACGGTGCCATCGCCTCCGGCGGGAGCAGCCGAATCAGCC
This sequence comes from Nocardioides sp., assembly GCF_047602075.1. GTDB lineage: Bacteria > Actinomycetota > Actinomycetes > Propionibacteriales > Nocardioidaceae > Nocardioides. Next base: position 439,647 of record NZ_JASGIF010000001.1, on the reverse strand, counting down.
GTTTGACCTGCACAGACGCCGAATCACTTGTCGGACTTACGACATTTGGGCCCTGAGACCTAACGAACCGGCCCCTGACCTGCGGAAACTCAGAATCAGGGGCCGGCTTGTTTCGTCCTAGTCCGCAAAGAGTCCGCAAGACGTTCGTTGCGGACCAACGATGACCGTCGGTTTCCGCTCACCGCCACCACTCTCGGAGGCGTGTACACTTAGAGCAGTTAGATGTGGCGAGTTGCCGGGAGGCGAGATGAGCACTGCACTTGTTGAGGATGTCGAGGTTCTGCGCTCGGGCTTGGCCAGTGACCAGCCCGAGATTGAGGTGACCCTCCGGCTCCCCCGTGAGAGCGCGAAGAAGGTGCTCGACCTGCTGGATGCCGAGCAGACCGTCGGTGCGCTGGTCATCCCCGCCAAGCAGGAGTTCACCACCACCCAGGCCGCGAAGATTCTCGGCATGTCTCGGCCGACGCTGATGCGACTCATGGCTGTGGGGCGGATCGGTTTCCGCAAGGTGGGCAAGCACCACCGCATCTCTGCTGCGGCGATTCAGGAGTTCCGTGAGCGCCAGCGAGAGGAAGGCGACCCGATGGCCGTCGTGGCCGCGCTCGCCAACAAGTACGGGAATGTCGATTGACGATCTCGGTCACGCTCGCTGACGCGAACATCCTGATCTCTCGGACCCTCCGCGACTACTTCGTGTACGCCGCGAGCGTTGGCGCACTTCAGATTCACGGGAGTGACTCGATCCTCGACGAGACCACCCGCAACCTGATCGCCAAGTACGACTTCTCGACCCAAGACGCCGCTGTCCTGGTCGCCCTTCTCGGCCAGTTCTTACCGGACGCGCTCATCGAGACGACCAAGCGCGACCTCGCTGCGGTGGAGAAGGTCGAGGTGAGTCCGAACGACCGTCATGTGCTCGCGGCCGCGTTGTCTGCACAGGCCGACCTTCTGCTGACCGACAACATTCGTCACTTCCCCAAGGGCTGGATGGCGGACCGCGGCATCGAACTGATCGACTCAGCGAGCCTGCTCACACGCCTTGCCCGCGAGCAGCCCGACAAGCTGCGTGCGGCGCATCGGCTTACCGTCCATCGCTCCCCCAAGTCTGAGGAGGCGATTCTCGCGACTTTGGAGCGCGCTATCGGAGCCGAAGCAGCCGCGGTCGTCCGCGCCGTCGTCGAGCCGGAGGCTCAGCGTGAGTCGGACGACTGAACCGCCTCGGCCCGCGCCTGCATCACCGCGTCGATGGCTGTGCGGGTGGACTCGTCGGAGTCGGGCCATAGGTGTGCGTAGGTGTCGAGTGTTGTCTTGGCCGAGGCGTGTCTCAGCCGTGCCTGGACGACCTTTTCGTCCGCGCCGCTGGCGATGAGCATGCTGGCGAGGTAGTGCCGCAGGTCGTGGAACCGGAAGTCGGGCGGCAACCCCGGCACTTTCTCGCGTGCCGTGCGGATCGCGCGTTGCAGCGTCCACGGGGCAAGCTGGTCGCCCCACTCGTTGACGAGCACGAACCCCTCAGCCGACCACTGCGCGACATGGGCCGACAACGCCAGCGCGAGGCTCTGCGGGATCGGCAACGCTGCCCGTGAGGCGTCAGTCTTCAGGGGAAGTGCTGGGTATTGAACGGCCGGGTTGATGACACCGCGCATGAAGTCGACGTCACTGACCCTCAGTCCGCAGACCTCGGCGTCACGCAACCCCGCGAACGCCCCGAGCAACACCGCCGCACGCAGGCGCTCAGGCAGAGTGTCGTGCAACGCCCACATCTGCTCGGTGGTGCAGACGTAGGGCCGTTGCTTGCCCGCCGCCGGCGACGTCCGCCGCGAGCACGGCGACTTGGCCACCAGCCCGTCGTGGACGGCGTCAGAGAACACCTGCGCGAACCGGGAGTGGAGGGCGTAGACATAGGAGTCCTCCAACCCCTCGGCCGCAAGCTCCGCTGTCCAGGTCCGCACATGCGACGGGCGCACCGACCCGAGCGGCATCGTGCCGAACGCGGCCTTGATCCGCTTGATGTGGGTCTCGGCCTGCCGGACGGTGGAGTCGCGGTTGCGCCGGTAGCCGTCGAGCCAGGTGTCGCACCACTGCCCCACCGTGATCTTGGCTTGCTTGGGCGCAACGTGCGTGCCCGTCAGCAGCCGCGAGGTCTGCTCGTCCAGTCGAAGGCAGCACCGGCCGTACCCGTGGCCCGGCCGAGGAGTTGCGCTACCGGATCGAAGGCACCCTGGGCGCGATCGAGGTCAGCCTGCCCACGATGGACGAACTCGTCACCGAGCAGCCGTTCGCACTGGTCGACACCTGGCGACAGGCAGCCCGTGCCTGTGTGCTCGGCGAGCACGACTTCACCAACGGCGTCGGCTACGGGCGGCTCTCCGAATCCCAGTGCCTGACCGTCATCAAAGACGCAGCCGACGTTGTACGCGCTCTCGTCAGCCTCGACCGGCGCTACGCCAACATCCCCGGCTGGCATCCGTTGAAGGATCCCGGTCGACTCGGACGCGTGGCCGAGACCTGCGCAACCTGGGCCGGATACTGGGAACCGGACTACACCGTCGACCTGCGCGGCTGGCGACCCGAGCCCACCCTGATCGAAGGACCCGGGCTGCCCGGCATCACCGGCGTGCTCCAGGCCCAGCACAACCTGCTCATCCACCTGGGCACATTCCCCACCGCCAACAACCTGCGTGTTGTGCTCGACTCCCAGCGCATCGTCTCCCGCGAAACCGCCCACGGACTCCAACCCTTCGACCCGACCCTGGCAGCGCGGTGGGAACGGCGAGCTGAGACCTACGGGCGACTCGTGCACGAGACCCGTGACCTCGGCGGCATGGTCGGCAACGGCGGACCCGCCGCCGGCCAAGGCTCGATCGCCGCCGTACGCATGGAGAAGCTCGCCAGGGACGCAATCACCGATCCAGCACAATCCCGGCGGCTCCAACGTGTCAGCGCAGGCATCGACGAACGGATCTGCAACGTCATCGAACGCGGCGTCGCCCAGCGCCTCTACTTCCAGCGCATCAACGTCCCCGGCCTCAACGACCACAACGGCGAACTCGTCCGCGTGACCCGGCAGAAGTTCGTGCCCATCACCTCCCCGGTGCAGACCGACCTGCTCGCAATCGTTCGCAACGACCTGCGGCCCACACCTATCCGACGAAAGGCGCCGAAAGGTGCGACGCAAAGCCGACTCGACTTCGAGGCAGCGCTGCACCACCGGCCACCACCGAGAGGAGCGAGCCCAGATGTCCCGTCGATCTGACACCCCGTCCACCACCCACCACCGAGGAGAGAACATGGAGAGACTCCTGACCGTCGAGGAGGTCGCCGACTTCCTCGGTGTCCCGGTCAACACGCTCTACCAGTGGCGACACAAGGGCACCGGCCCCCTCGCCTTCCGCGTCGGACGCTTCCTGCGCCACGACGCCGCTGAGGTCCGCCAGTGGCTGACCGATCACGCGGCGGTGAGCCATGGCCTGGGTTGAGAAGCGCGAGCGCACCACCGCGAAGGGCAAGACTCAGATCACCTGGCGCGTCCGGTGGCGGGAACCCGATGGCCGTGCCCGAGCCAAGTCGTTCCCCCGCAAGGTCGACGCCGACCGATTCGCGTTCACCGTCTCGGCCGACATCGTCCGGGGCAACTACCTCGACCCGGACGCCGGCAAGGTGAAGTTCGAGGAGTACGCCGCCAAGTGGCTCGCAGCGCAGACCTTCGAGGAGACCACCCGCGTGGCGGTCGAGCTCCGACTGCGGCTCCACGCCTACCCCGTGCTCGGGGATCGGTTCCTCTCCGACATCCAGCCATCGACGATCCAAGGCTGGCTTCGCGGCCTGACCGAGTTGGCACCGACGTACCGCAAGGTCGTGTTCGCCAACGTTGCCACCGTCTTCACCGCCGCGGTCGACGACGAGATACTCGCCAAGAACCCGTGCAAGGCGCCGGCGGTGCGCAAGCCGAGGTCGGACCCGAAGAAGCTCGTGGCCTGGACGCAGCAGCGTGTGCTGGCAATGCGTGACGAACTGCCCGACCGCTACTCGTTGGTTGCAGTTCTCGGCGCCGGGCTCGGACTACGACAGGGTGAGATCTTCGCCCTCTCTCCCGACGACCTCGACCTGGAACGCGGCGAGGTCAACGTCCGGCGTCAGGTGAAGGTGTTCGGTGGCAACGTGCTCGTGTTCGGGCTGCCGAAGGGCCGCAAGACCTGCAAGGTCCCTCTGCCCGACGGCACGCTGGAGGCGATCACGCGCCACATGACCCAATACCCGCCCGTTGAGGTCACCCTGCCGTGGATGGTCCCCGACGGGAAGGAGACGACCGCTTCGCTGCTGTTGACCACTCGGGAGAGGAAGGCGCTGAACCGCAACTACTTCAACACCTACGTGTGGAGGCCAGCGCTCGTTCGCACACACATCCCCGACCTGCGCGAGAACGGCTGCCACGCGCTGCGGCATTTCTTCGCCAGCACCGCGCTCCACGAGGGCGAGACGATCAAGGCGGTCAGCGAGCACCTCGGCCACGCCGATCCGGGTTTCACTCTTCGGACGTACACGCACCTCATGGAGGGCAGTTCGGAGCGCACCAAGCGCGCCATCGACGCCGTCTTCGGCACCCACTCCGACGAGGAGGAAGACGTCGAGGAAGATGACGACGATGACGTGCGTGATGGTGATCCCGACGTTGCCGCAGATCCCCCCGACGACAGTCGGGTCGACGACGTCATCGAGGATGGGGAGGCCCTGGAGTGAGGGGTTCGACTTTCACCGATGTCACGTTCCCGGTACACTTTGGTGACATGACGACGTTGTCGCCCGCTGCGGTGATCCGAGAGACGCCGGAGAAGTCCTTCGTCCATGTGGACAGGCTCCCCGGCTCCTCGACCGCTGCCCGCAAGGCGGCATCGCGTGCGGTGAAAGACGGCCTGCTGCTGCCGGTCCGCCGTGGCCTGTACTACCGCGGCCGACGCACCCGATACGGCATCACCGCGCCCCGACCCGACGAGGTCGCTCGCGTGGTGCTCGGCACCCGTGGCGTCGGCCCGGCGGGTTACTCCGCCGCCCGCGCCTGGGGCGTCACCACACAGGTTCCCCCGCTGTGGCATGTCGCCACGCTGCGCACCGTCGACCCCATCGAGGGCGTCACCCAGCACGAGCGCCGCAACCTCGCGCGAGCCGATCTCGAGGAGAAGGAGATCGCCCTGCTGGAGTTGTTGCGCTCCCCCGATGTCTACGTCGAGGCTGGCTGGGACGCCCTGGTCGACAGGTTCCGTGCCTCGCTGGGCAACCGCGAGGTCGACCAGGAGCGGCTGCGGGCCGCAGTGCCCGGTGAGTACAACCGGGCCGTGCGGGACAACTTCGCCCGGCTCGTCGAGTCCCTGGCGGTGGCGGCATGACCGAACGTCTACGGGACCATCCCGACGACCTCGACGCGCTCGTCACGCAGACAGCTTCTGCGGGAGGGCTGCCTGCGGCGTACGTCGAGAAGGACTTCTGGGTGACCGAGATCCTCCGCGCTGCGGCGATCGACCGCACGGTGCCCATGCCTGACGGGTCGACCTCGACGGTGACGTTCTTGTTCAAGGGTGGCACCAGCCTGAGCCGCGTGTTCGGGATCGTGGACCGCTTCTCCGAGGACGTCGACCTGCTCTCGCCGTGTTCCCCGCGGGGCCATCACTCAACGCGCGCCACAAGGTGCTCAAGCAGGTCGACACCGACGTCACCACCCACCTCGGTCTGACGAAAGCAGACGTGAGCGCTGGCGCTTCGACGACCGGGGTCAAGCGGTACACGACCTACCACTACCCCACCGTCCGAGCTGGCGACAGCTTGAAGGAGGGCGTGCTGCTCGAACTCGGCAGCCGCGGCGGCACCTACCCCGCCGCGCTTCACGGCTACCGCTCGATGGTCGCCGAGTATGCGATCACCCAGCTCGGCGAGCCCGAGGACACATGGGAGGAGTTCACCTCCTTCGAGGTGAACGTGCTCGCGCCCGAACGGACTCTGCTGGAGAAGATCGCGGCCGTCCACGACGCCGCCGTCCGGGGCGACACTGCCACCCTGCTCAAGCACGGTCGGCACTTCTACGACATCGACCGGCTCCTCAACACCGACTCAGTCACCGCGGCGCTCGACGCTCTCGGACGAGACGGGTTCACCGAGCTGGTCGAGGACATCAACGCGCATAGCGCCGACGCCGGCTTCTCCTGGAGCCCACGCCCCGAAGGCGGCTACGCCGACAGCCCTGCGTTCGATCCGGAGACCGACGTGCATGCCGCAATCCGCACCGGCTTCGACGCCGCGCAGGCGCTCATCCACGGTGCCCGGATCACCCTCGACGAGGTCATCAGCACCGTCCTCGCGAACCGCGAGAGGCTGTGATCCCGTGGACGCCGAGCGTACCCAGAGCGTACCCAGCGACATGATCAGCGACGTTTCCGCAGTGATGATGGCGGGGCTGCCTGGTCCGGTTGGATCGTGGTGGAAGTCCCCGGCCGGTTGACTCTCGTTTCCGCCGGCTTCGTGCCTTTGACCTGAACTGTCGCCGGCCGGGGGCGCACGCACCGGCCGGACGGAGCGTGACCTGATAGGAGCTTGGCCGCGCCTCGTCACTGTGCTGTCCGCCCGACCGGCGGTGCGTGTCCGTCCTATCGGATCGAAGAGAACGGCACACACACCATGGTAGAAGCCACCGACCTTGCTCGTGAGGTCACCGACATCGCCGGCGGGATCGACACCCACGCAGACACCCACACCGTCGCCGCAATCGACGGCCTCGGCCGGCTCCTGGGCCACGCGACCTTCCCGGTCACCATGACCGGCTTCGACGACCTACTGGCCTGGCTCAAAGGCCACGGAAATGTCATCGTCGTCGGCATGGAGGGAACCGGCTCCTACGGCGCCACCTTGTTCCAGCATCTACGTGCCCAGGGGCTGCGCATCATCGAGGTCGACCAGCCCGACCGACGTGCGCGACGCAAGTCCGGTAAGTCCGATCCGACTGATGCGATCGCAGCTGCGCGTGCGGTCTTGGCTGGGACCGCGACGGGGACACCGAAGACCCGCGACGGTGTCGTAGAGTCCGTGCGAGCGCTCAGAGTGGCTAGGAATGGGGCGATCAAGGCTCACACGGCCGCGATCAACGCACTGCGTCAGACCATCATCACCGCGCCCGCGCACCTACGCACACAGTTGACCGGGCTGGGCGCGAAGACGCTGGTCGAGACCTGTTCCCGGTTCCGGCCCGGCGACGTTCGTGATCCCGAGCAGGCCGCCAAAGCCACCCTGCGGCGCCTGGCTCGCCGCTGCAAGATGTTGGCCGACGAGCTGGCTGAAACCGACAAGGACATCGCGCGCCTGCTCACCGACCGTGCGCCGGACCTGTTGGCCGTGCACGGCGTTGGCCCCGACATCGCCGGACAACTCCTCATCACCGCTGGCGACAACCCCGAACGCCTCAGATCGGAGGCATCCTTCGCCGTCCTGTGCGGCGTCAGTCCGCTCCTGGCGTCCTCAGGCAAAACCAACCGACACCGCCTCAACCGCGGTGGCGACCGCGCCGCCAACAGTGCCCTACACAGGGGTGGTGGCAGTAGTCCAGTTCGATCGAGCGGTTCTGCGCGAACTGATCTCGGCTAGGTAGATCTGCCCGGTTCCGCCGAAGGAAGCGACCATTGGCGCGCGGCTGCTCGTGTCACCCACAGGCCATCACTCTGTTGCCTCGTCGGTGAGGTGTAGTCCCCTGGAGGGTGTCGAGGGCGAGGACCGCTGGCACCAGAGCACGCAGATCGCCACAGGGGAGCGGATCGCCGCCACCTTCACGCTCGACCACGGGGCGCCAGGGACGATGAGCGCCGGCCGGCTACGCGCCGCACTCGGCCTCTAGCCACACCGGGTCCGGCAGAGCAACACCGCGCCGAGTCGCCGGAGCGGCGTAGACTTCTCGGGAGCGATGAGGACTCACATCAGTGCGCGCCACTCGCGGAGTGCTGCCCGGTCCACGGGCCCGCGGCCGGGTGGAGTGCCGTCAAGGCGGCGTCCAGCGATTGCAGGGTCTTCCTCGCACCCCGCTCCCACCAACGTTCGCTCAAGACCTCAACCTCGATGTCGCCGGTGTATTGAAGACGAGCGGCGAGACTAAGGAACGCGCCGAAGTCGATGCACCCCTCGCCTGGGATGCCGCGACTGGTGGTTGGGCCGTTGTCCGGGTCTATCCAGTCGGCGATCTGAACGCAGTGAATGCGACCTTTGAGCCTGTCCGTCAGATTGTCGATCCCTGCGTCCCACCACACGTGGTAGCTATCGAGCGCGATGCCGTGCTCGTGCATTCCCAGTTCGTCCAGAACATCGAGCGCCTCGCCTACAGTCGTGATGCACGACCTGGCTTCCACGAGCATCGGGTGCATCGGTTCCAGAGCCAAGGACACGCCGCGACTTGCGGCGTACTCCGCCAGACGTCCGAGCCCATCACGGACCATCGAGCGCGATCCCACGAGGTCGCGAGCGACGAGGCCGCCCGGGACTACAACCACGGCTGCGGCTCTCAGCGCCGCCGCTTGATCTACCGCGAGAAGCGAGTCGTCGATCGCCCTGGCACGCTGCGCTGGATCCTCGTGGGTGAAAAGCCCGGCGCGGCAAAGTGAGCTCACTCGCAGTCCGGACTCGGCTACCCGGGCCGCCACTTCCGCCGCGGCATAGTCGTCGAAGTGATCCCGCCACAGCCCGATGCCCTGGTAGCCATGCTTTGTCGCCGATTCGAGCAATTCGGGAAGCTCAAGGTACGGGACTGTGATGGAGTTGAGGCTCCATCTCGTCGGGATAGCCGCGTTCGCGCAAGTCACGAGACCCCCAGGTCAGAGAACACTGCTCTCGCCCTGGCGGCTGCTATCTCGGGGTCGGGGAAGAGGCCCAACGCGTCCGCGGCCACGAGAACACGAGCAAGATGCTGCGGGTCGCGTCGCTGCTGGAGGTCACCTAGCATCCGGAAGTGCTCCTGATGCCCTGAGAGGTGTGCGATCCAAGCCACGCCGACTTTGTAGAACTGCGTCGGGCTCTCAAACACGAGCCGGCTCAACTCCTCGCTCGGGCCGAGCGTTTGAATGAAACCAGTCAGGTCGTCTTCGTCTAGTCGGCGCAGCGCAGCAGAAGCAACAGGAGCGAGAAACGCGAAGGCCCCGAGCAAGGCATCGCTGTGCTGCTCTCCGTCCCCCGCAATGAGCTCGGTGTAGTGGAAATCGTCACCGGTGTAGCAGCGCACTCCTTCCGGGAGCGCTGCCCGAAGCGCTACCTCCTTGGTCTGGTCGAGGAGCGAGACCTTGATGCCCCGCACCGTGTCGGTGTGGGCGGCGATCAGGTCGAGGACCACTTGATCGGCATGGTCACGCTCTCCCCCGGTCCAGTACGACTTCAACGCTGGGTCGAACGCGGTCCCTAACCAATGCAAGATGACCGGGCCATCGGATTGCGAAAGAACCTCGTCATACACCGCCCGGTAGTCCGCGGGACTAGCGGCGACGGCGGCCAGCTGCCGGCTCGCCATGATGACAGGGACGGCACCCGACGCTCGTGCTCGGTGCACCTCGTGAAGGTAGGCAGAGGTGATCGCGGCGAGGCTAGGACGGTCGGTGGCGCTCAAGGCATCCGTGCAGACGCCCACCACCAACGGAGACGGTGCGGTTCGCGACTTCGCCTGAGAACAAGTTTGATCCACGAGTCGCCTTGCAGCGGCGGCGCTGAGGCCTTGACCGCGCTGCGCGGTATCCATGGCGTCAGCAACGCCCAACCCAAGGTCCCACAAGTGCTCGCGGAAGGCCGCGGTGCCGTCCCAGTCAATCTGTCCTGCGCCGTCGACGACCACATGTGCCGCGGCGAAGACCTCCCTTGACGTTGCCGGTGCCGACAGAGTGTCTAGGGTCTGCGGATCGCCAAGCGTGTGGGACACCACACCGTTCGCCGATGGCAGCCGTACGGATACGGCGGTCGTCAAGGCCATGCAGACTAGAGTAACCGATTACTCCAATCTGAAGATAGACCTTGTGCCACGCGTAATCAGGGGCCTATCGTGTCAAGCAATCGCTTTCTCAGGAGATGGTCTTCCAGTGCGCAACGCACAGCTGCCGGATGCATCGCCGGCCCGTCCCGCGCCTCAAAGTGTCGACGAGGTACGGGTCTACGGTCAGTTCATTGACGGAACCTGGACTCCGTGGCCAGAGCCCGAGGCTGCACTCGAGAGAGTGGGTCCTGGCACTGGCGGGCGCGTTGTCGCTCGCTTCACCCGAGGCACCTCGCAGGACGTGTCTGACGCCGTCGGAGCTGCTCGTCGTTCATTCGACGAGGGCCCGTGGCCCCGGATGAGCGGAATCGACAGGGGTCGCGCACTCCTGAGGCTTGCCGGCCTTCTCCGAGAGCACAGTGAGCGGTTCGCGCGAATCGAGGCACAAGAGGTCGGCAAACCAATCCGGTTGGCACGTGGCGACGTCGACGCATGTGTCGACATGATCGAGTACGCCGGCGGGTTGGCAATGGCGACCACTGGTGACGCCCACACAAACCTCGGCGAGACCTTTCACTCGTGGACGGTGCGCGAACCAGTTGGCGTGGTGGCGATGGTAACTCCGTGGAACTTTCCCCTTCTCCAGTTGGTGCAGAAGCTTCCGTTCGCTCTGGGGTCTGGATGCACCGCAGTAGTCAAACCGTCGGAGATGACATCGTCGACCACCCTTGAACTCGCATTGCTCGCGCAGCAAGCAGGTGTCCCCGACGGTGTCATCTCGGTCGTGACCGGCGAGGGAAAGGATGTGGGGCAAGCGCTCGCGGAGAGTCCGGAAATTGACCTGATGTCCTTCACCGGCAGCACTGCAACTGGCCAGGCCGTGTCCGTTGCCGCCGCCGCGAACGCCACGAGGTTGTCTCTTGAACTTGGCGGCAAGGCGGCCACCATCGTCTGCGCGGACGCGGACTTGGACGACGCCCTCGACGGCACACTTTTCGGGCTCTTGTTCAACCAAGGCGAGTGCTGCGTATCCGGAGCTCGGCTCCTGGTCGAACAATCGATCGCCGATGAGTTCTTGGACAGACTGGTTTCTGCCGCGGCAGCGGTGCGCGTCGGCCCTCCGCTAGACGAGGACACCGAGGTAGGTGCCCTGATCAGTCCGGATCACGTCCAGAAGGTATTGAGCTTCCTCGCACCCGAACGGCTAGGAAAGGGCCGTGTCCTCACCGGCGGCGAGATCCGCGATACAGACTTCGTCACGCCCACGATCGTCGACGACGTCACTCCCGACAGCGCGCTCTTCCAGGAGGAGATCTTCGGCCCCGTGCTAGCGGTTACCCGCTTCCGGGATCTTGACGAGGCGATTCAGCTCGCCAACGCGGTTGACTACGGCTTGGCGAACTCCATCTGGAGCAAGAACGTCGACAAGACGCTGATGGCAGCGCGACGGTTGCGCAGCGGCCGCGTCTGGATCAACACGACCATCGACGGCTCGGCGCAACTGCCTGCAGGTGGCATGGGAGCCAGTGGCTATGGCCGGGAGATGGGTCGCCAAGGCTTCGACGAGTTCACCGAACTCAAATCCGTGCAGCTTCGCACCGGGCCGCGCGAGCGCTTCTTCGCTGCGACGCGAGCGCTGTCTTGAGGTTCCTAGACGCCGAGGCGGCGGTAGCCGAGATCCCACACGGCGCAACGGTCACGCTCTCGGCCAACGGCGGTGGCATGCTCGAACCCGATCGCGTGCTCGCAGCGCTTCGAGCGCGATTCGAGAGTACGAGCGGACCAAGAGACCTCACCCTGGTGCATGCCCTCGGTCTCGGCGACGGAGTTCATCGCGGAACCAACGCAGTCGCACTCGAAGGACTTGTCAGCACCGTCATTGGCGGACACTGGACCTGGTCCCCCGAAATGGTGCGCATGGCGAACGAAAACCGGATAGCCGCCTACGCCCTGCCAGCAGGTGTGATCAGCCTGCTACTCAGGGAGATCGGTGCCCGGCGGCCCGGACTACTTACCCGCACAGGGCTAGGCACCTTCGTCGACCCACGACAGGCCGGGGGCGCCTGCAACGCACGAGCCCGCCAACGGTCGCTGGTGGAGGTTGTCGAGTTCGACGGCGATGAGTATCTCCGCTATCGCCCGTTCCCGGTCGATGTGGCGATCATCCGTGCCGAAGCGGTCGACCCGGCAGGAAACCTCAGCTGTGCGCGTGAGGCCGGCGTACTGGACGTCTTGGCTGCCGCGACCGCCGCGCGCGCCTCTGGTGGTCGCGTCATCGCGCAGGTCAAGCGACGCATAGACACGGTGCACGAGCCACACCTCGTGCACGTCCCCGCGCCACTCGTCGACGTAGTCGTCCTATCCCCAACGCAGTGGCAGACCTACGCCGGCGAATTCGATCCCGCGTTCTGTGCCACCTCCGCCGAGGCTCACATCGTGCCGAAATTCACCGATCCCGTACGCACGCTCATCGCCCTCCGAGCAGGGCAAGAGGTCAGAGCTGGGTCGTTGCTCAACGTCGGTTTCGGGATGTCATCCCTCGTGGTTGACGCACTCACCTCACAAGGGCGCATGGACGACGTCACCCTCGCGATCGAGCAAGGCATGATCGGTGGTGTGCCGGTTTCGGGTGATCTCTTCGGCGCAGTCAGAAGCCCCGCCGTGGTCCAACCATCGACGACGCAATTCGACCTCTTCGCCAGTGGCGTACTCGATATGGCATGCCTGGGCATGGCGCAAGCCGATGCTGATGGAAACGTCAACGTCAGCCGCATCAACGGCTCTGTGATCGGACCCGGTGGGTTCGTTGACATCGCACAGAACGCCGCCGAAGCCGTATTCTGTGGCACCTTCACAGCCAAAGGACTCCGGGTCGGATTCCAAGATTCTCGAATCAGGATCCTTGAGGAGGGTTCGGTGCCCAAGTTCGTCGCCCAAGTCGAAGAGATCACCCACTCAGGGCGCCTGGCCGTCGCCGAGGGTAGGCAGGTCACCTTCGTCACCGAAAGAGCTGTGCTAAAGCTCCGCTCAGAAGGCGTTGAACTCGTCGAGGTTGCGCCCGGTATCGACATTCGCACAGACGTGATAGAGCACATGGGATTCACCCCGCTTGTGCGAAACGTCAAACCAATGGACGCCGGCCTGATCGCTGCCGCACAGTCCCTGACGGCGGGAGCGGCATGAGCGCCTCGGAGAACGGTTTGGTCGGCAAAGTCATCGTCATCACGGGAGCGAGCGGCGGTATCGGGTCAGCTATTGCACGCCGCGTGGCCGCTGCCGGCGCCACCCCCTTCCTCGTCGACCTGGCCGACAACGTCGAAGCTCTCGGGAATGAGCTCGACGCCGCTTCGCTGCAACTCGATCTCTCAGAACCGGGCAGCACACAACAGGTAGTGCGAGACGTCGCGTCAGCGAACGGTCGCATCGACGGCATCGTTGCAGTCGCAGGTGTCCAGTGGCGTGGTGAAGCGACCCAAATCACGGAGGAGAGCTGGCAACGGCTACTGGATATCAACCTCTCCTCGACCTACCGCCTCATACGCGACGCAACTCCGCATCTCAGCGAGTCCAAGGGCTGCATTGTTGCGGTCTCATCGCTAGCCGCCGACCGGGCGGTTCCAGGCATCGTTCCCTACGGTGCCACCAAAGCCGCGTTGCACCAACTGTGCAGGGGCCTAGCAGTCGAGCTCGGACCCTCCGGAATCCGGGTAAACACTGTGGCGCCCGGGTACGTGGACACGCCGATGACCGCCGCGGTGCTCCAGGACCCCGAGTCCCGCACGGCCAAACTGTCCCGAATCCCGCTAGGACGGCTGGCCGACGCCTTCGACATCGCCGATCCGGTGGTCTTCCTGCTGTCTGGCGCCGCCCGATACGTCACAGGCGCCTGCCTCGCCGTTGACGGCGGCTACGCGATCACTTGAGGAGCTTGAAATGCGCGATGTGCCGCTGGGCACCACAGTAACGTTCCGAAAGACAGTGTCCGAGAGCGACGTCTACGGCTACGCCGGCATCACGGGGGACTTCCACGCCAACCACGTGGACGAGGAAGCCATGCGCAACTCGGTGTACGGAGGTCGCATCGCCCACGGCACCTTGGTCCTTGGTTACACGTCGGCGGCATCCACTGCTATGTCGGCGAAGTTCGACGGACACGCCGTGTCTTACGGCTATGACCGTGTCCGCTTCACCGGAGCGGTGCGACTAGGAGACACCCTGACGGTCACCTACTCGCTCACACGCATCGAACCCGCGGAAAGTATGGCCTTCAGCGACATCCGAGTGCTCAATCAAGACAACGAGCTGGTGTTGGTCGCGGTACACATCTTGAAGTTCCTAGCAGAGGACTGAGCATGCTCCAGACCTTCGACTACGTCATTGTCGGCGGGGGGACCGCGGGCTGCGTTCTCGCCGCGAGGCTGTCCGAGGACCCGAACCTGAAGGTGCTACTCCTCGAGGCTGGCCGCACCGACCGTCATCCTTTGGTCCATGTGCCGGCCGGGTTCGCCAAGCTCACCGCCGGGCCATGGGAGTGGGGACTGTCCACGACTCCGCAAGCCCACCTCAACGATCGCCGTATTCCCTATGCGCAGGGCAAGGTTCTCGGTGGGGGAGGTTCCATCAACGCCCAGGTGTTCACCCGCGGCACCCCATCGGACTATGACCGTTGGGAAGCTGAGCACGGCGCGAAGGGCTGGGCCTTCGAGGATGTACTGCCCTACTTCGTGAAATCGGAAGACAACAACCGGCTCTCGGGTCGTATGCACGGCACCGGGGGACCGCTTGGTGTCAGCGACCAGATCAATCCCTCTCCGCTCTCACGAGCGTTCGTTAAGGCAGGACAAGAAGCGGGTTTGCCGTACAACGACGACTTCAACGGAGAGCGCCAGGAGGGCGTTGGCTTCTACCAATCCACCACACGCAACGGCCGACGCTGCAGTGCCGCGGTCGGCTACCTGCGCCCCGCAGCGAGTCGACCGAACCTTACTGTGCAGTGCGCGCGGCTGGTACTCCGTGTCGTGGTGGACGACGATCGAGCGATCGGTGTCCAAGTCGCGAACGGCGGCAGCGACTCCGAGTTCATCCGAGCCACCCGTGAGGTGATCGTTGCCGCTGGCGCGATCGGGTCTCCTAAACTGCTCCAGCTCTCCGGCGTCGGGGATCCGGCAGCCCTCCATCGAGCCGGCGTCGAAGTCCAGCACGCCCTCCCGGGGGTAGGCGCGAACCTGCGCGATCACTGTGACTTGGACGTGATGTACGAGCTGAAACAGCCTCTTGGCCTGGATCGCTACGACCGCATCCACCCCCGAGTCGGGGCCGCGGGCCTGCGATACCTCACCACCCGGACCGGACCGCTTGCCTCGACCGTCGTCGAGGCCGGCGCTTTCTCATTCGCCCCCGAAGTCGACGACCAGCAAAGCCAGCCATCTCTCCAATTTCACTTCCTGCCCGCCGCGGGCGTGGAGGCGGGAATCGAAGCGCTACGCCCTGGATATGGCGTCACGCTCAACTCATACTTTCTACGGCCGCGGAGCCGAGGATCCGTCTCGATCAGATCGGCCGACCCGGAGCTCCCTCCCGACATCGACCCTCGCTACATGGCTAACGACTACGATCTCGAGATGGCGATCGAAGGAGTGCGACAGTCGCGCGAGATAATGGCGCAGCCGTCGATGGCGCAACTAGTTAGCCGCGAGCACCTGCCGGGCGGCGATCGGGTCACTTCGAAGGACGACTACATCCGTTTCGTCCGCTCACACGGCCGGACCAGCTACCACCCGGTTGGTACATGCGCGATGGGAACCGGCGAGGACGCTGTGGTGGACGCTCGATTGTCAGTGATCGGGCTAGGTGGACTGCGCGTCGCTGATAGCTCCGTGATGCCTGACTTGATCAGCGCGAACACCCAGGCGCCCACGGTGATGATCGCGGAGAAGGCAGCCGACCTGATCCGCATGGACGAGTGATGCCCGCTCACCATCCACCGTCGCGTGCCACCGTATCTACAGTGGCGGCCGCGGCCGGTGTGTCAACTGCAACCGTTTCGCGCGTCATGAGTGGCGCACTCACCGTCAACGCCGACCTCGCTGCCCGTGTCCGCCGCGCGGCCGAGGAGGTGGGCTACCACCCAAACTCTGCTGCCCGGGTGCTGGCGTCCGGCATGCACCGATGCATCGCCGTCGTCATCCCCGACGCTGCAAACCCGTACTTTCTTGAGGTCATCAAGTCAGTGTTGCTCTCGGCAGCCGGTGAGGGGTACCGCACCCTCGTCGCCGACTCTCAAGGCGATCCCATAGAGGAGCTGTCCATCTCACGGTCTCTAGTTGGAACAGTGGACGGTCTGATCCTGCTATCGTCACGCATATCCGCCGACGGGCTCCGAGAGATCCCGCGATGGGGAATCCCTACGGTTCTGGTCAACCGGCGCGAGCTTGGCGTAGAGATCCCCATGGTCGCCATCGACAATTTTAGCGCCATGCTGGCATTGTGCGGGCATCTCGCCGAACTTGGCCATAAACGTGTCGCCTATCTCGGGGGTTCGCCATTGGCCTGGCAGAACCAGGAACGCTGGCGTGCCGTCCAGCAGGCCGCTGTGCTAGGACTCGAGGCGACCCTGATCGAGGGCGACGGGTCAATTGAGGCTGGCCGCCTGGCAGCGGCCAGCGCAATAATGCAGGATGTGACCGCCCTAGTCTGCTTCAACGATCTCGCGGCCATCGGTGCCATTTCGCTGCTCCGAGAAGAGGGCTTACGCGTGCCGCAGGATATATCGGTTACCGGCTTTGACGATATCGCCCTGGCTCGCTATGGCGATTTGAGACTGACTACCGCCAGGACATCACGTGCCGACTTAGGTCGGCAGGCTTGGGACCTGCTTCACGGGAAACTAGTTGGGGAGAAAACTGATCTGGCCATGCCACTTTTGAAGGCCGAGGTCATCATCGGTGAATCGACCGGCGTTGCTGCCACCGTCAGATAGCTTCACCCCACACCAAGGGCACCGCGACCCCGAAACCGGAGCCGCCGGGTCGGACTCGCCCAACCGTTGTCAGCAAGGCTGAGGGTGGTCCCGGGAGGCACGATCTCGTCGATGCGGTCGAGGACCTCGTCGATCCGGCGGGAGACATCAAGTACGGTGCCGCCCGCCCTGGTAACTTCCGGGTCACCTCGAAGAGCTTTGACACCTTGCGCGCCGGCAAGGTCGCCGTCGGCTCGTCGAGCACCAGGATGCGTGGACTCTCGGCGCCGAACCGGTCGTCCAAGACGCGCGCGATGGCCACAACAGGCTGCGCTGGGCCGGCGAGCTGCCCGACACCAAGGCGCAGGGCTCCGGCCTAGGTCGCGTTCTTGTCCGCGATGCGATCCCGTCCACGCTTGCTGCCGCTGACCGCATCGGCGTGCGCATCCTGCTCGTCCACACGCTGCACGAGCAGGCGGCAACGTTCTACGACAAACTCGGCTTCAAGCGCTCCCCCACCGACCCGCTCCACCTCTACCTGCTGCTGGCCGACGCCTGGAAGTCGCTCGGCGGCTGAGCCCCACAGGTCGTGAAAGCGTCAGCCGTCTGGCCGGATGCGCCCGTCAGCCGGAAACCTCTTGAAGCTCCCCGGCAACCGGGGCACGGCGCTGCGCCGGGATAAGGAGGGCCATCAGGGCACCGGCGAACGCGGCCAACGCCCCGACAAGGAGACAGACCTGGAATGCCTCCTTGCTCGGGATCTCGACGCCACCGCCCAGTTCTACGGTCTGGCTCGTCATGATCGCCGCCATGACGGCCCCGGCGATCGTCGTACCGACCGACCGCATCAGACCATTGACGCCGACACTCGAGCCGGCCTCGGACTCGGGAACGTTGTCGAGGATCAGGGTCGGCATGGCTGCATAGCCGATCCCGACACCCGCCGACGCGATCATCGATGACACCATGAGTTGCCACGGGGCGTTCATGAGGACGAGGGCGACCAGATATCCCCCGCTGATCACCACGGCGCCGATCGACAGCGTGGTGCGCGCCCCGATGGAGTTGATCAATGTGCTCGACACAGGAGCGAAGAGCATCATCATGATGCCGCCGGGAGCCACCCACAGGCCCGCTTGCAGGATTGATTGCCCGAGTCCGTAGCCCGTCGCTTCCGGCATTTCAAGGATCTGCGGCACGACGATCATCTGTGCCATCATCGCGAAACCGATGAGCAGGGCCGACAAGTTCGTGAACAACACCGGTCGCTGCGCTGTCGTCCGCAGGTCGACCAACGGATCGTCGTGTCGCAACTCGTACCATGCCCAGACGACGAGCACGATCACGCCGCCGATGATTCCCGACAACGTGCGAGCGTCAGTCCAGCCCCACTCCGAGCCCTTGCTGATGCCGATGAGGGCCGCCGCCAGTCCGACGGCCATGCCGACAATGCCCAACACGTCAAGGTGGGCCGGGTGAGCGTCGTGAATATGCGGGACCACCACCAGGGTGGCGACGAAGACCACGATTGCCAAACAGGTGGACAGCCAGAACAGTCCGTGCCACGAATAGTCTTGCGCGATCCATGCCGACAGCGGCAGACCCAACGCACCGCCGACCCCCAACGTGGCGCTGACCGCAGCCACGGCGCTCGCTCGGCGCTCGGGTGGGGCGATCTCGCGCACCATGCTGATCGCGACCGGGATGTAGCCCATCGCCATGCCCTGAAGCACCCGGCCAACCAAGAACGGTGCCAAGGTGCTCGACATAGCGGCCAGCAGGGAACCCAGGATCAGGATCGCTGCCGAGACGACCATGATTCTCTTCTTGCCATACATGTCGGCGAGTCGTCCGGTGACCGGCATGGTCACTGCGGCTGCGAGCAACGTCGCCGTCACGGCCCAGGACGCACTTCCGGGGTCGGTGCCGAGCAAGTCGGGGAGCTCGGCCTGGATCGGGATGACGAGCGACTGCATGAGGGCGCCGCACAGGCTGCCGAAGCACAGCACCGCAATGACGGCTGCGGACGAGAAGCGAGATGACGCTGCTTCGTCGGTGTAGTTCGAGGACATGATCGTTGATCTCCAGCTCTCGTGAGGCGTGATATGTATGCTACATACAAGTAGCGGAGGGGAGAAACGAACCCCATGACTTCGATGACAGCCTTCACCCAGACACCCGCCTGGACTCTGGCGACGGCGCTGGGTCGATACGAGCAGACGCGGCGCGAGGTCGAGGTCGCTTCGACGCTGGGCCGCGCTGAGCTTCGGCTAATGTGGCTGCTCGCTCAGGGCGATCCGATGACACTGCGCGACGTTGCCGACCACCTCGGACTGGAGCAATCCACCGTCAACCGGCAGGTGAACACGGCCCTCGAAGCGGGACTGGTACGGCGGTTCCGCGCCCCGGGATGCTCGGTCTACCAGATCGAGGTCACCGAACATGGCGCACAGCTCTTCAGTGAAGACGCCGCCTGGAACCTCGGCCTACTCGACAAGGCGCTGGCAGCGCTACCTCCCGAACAGCGCATCACCTTTCCCGCTCTCTTGAGCGAGTTCGTCGAGGCGTACGCGCATGCCCTGACCAGTAGTCACCCCGCAGGACAGGTCAGCACGCGACCGTAGCTCTCTATCGGCTCAAGTACCGCGTCTTCGAGCAGGCTTGTGCTGACGCCCATCCGAGGGAGCGGGCATTCCTCGTGGATAGCCACAGGCACGTCGCCGTCAAGCGCTACACCGTGTCAACCGCCGCTAGAGCGCGGTGGCGGTGCGGCGGTCTGACTGACCGACTACGCGAACTGGCAGAACTGCACAAGGAAGGCATCCTAGAGGAGGCGCAGCAGTGATCCAGATCGACAATGACGCCGACCCGAACATGGTCGATGACGAGGACCTCCGGATCGTTGCACCGCCGCATCAGCCGAGCGTGCAGCCACGGGCCGTGCCGGTCGTGGAGCTCACGAAGCGCCCCGGCGTCCCCGTCGGCTACCGCGGCCACCAGCGCCGCGTCCGTCGGGATGGTCATGACATCACTGTCGCAGCGACGGCGAGAAATGGTTCCCGATGAACGCAGTCGATGTTGGCCAATCCCGCAGCCGCGCTCGTGCCTGATGGTCTTCACTGCGAGGATGACCCCGTGCGTCGCGCCGTGGGTCTGCTCCTTGCCGTCACCGTGGCACTGGTGCTCGCGGACTCGGCGATCGTCACCCTCGCGCTGCCCGACATCCTGATCCACCTGGACGCGACGGTCGGCCAGGTCGCCTGGGTGCTGATCGCGTTCAACCTGGTCCTGGGTCTGGGCGCAGTGCCCACGGCAGCGATCCTGCCGAAGGTGCGTCCGCCCCTCTTCACCGCGCTCGGGATCGCGGTCTTCGCCGGCTCGTCGGCGTGGTGCGCCCTGGCCGACTCGATCGAGGTGCTCATCGTGGCGCGGTGCGTGCAGGCGGTCGGTGGAGCGCTGGCACTGGTCGGCTGCCTCGAGCTGCTGGTCGAGGAGTACGGCGAGCGCCGGGGCGTCGCGACCTGGATCACGGCCGGGGTGATCGGCACCGCGATCGGACCGGTCGCCGGCGGCATCCTCACCCAGGCGATCTCCTGGCAGTCCATCTTCGTCGTGCAGGTGCCGTTCGCCATCCTGGCCGTGCCGGCGGCGCTCAGTGTGCGGGCGGAGCACGTCACGCCACCAGATCGGCACCGTCCCGCCGTACGCGCCAACATCACCCTCGCGCTGCTCTCCGCCGCGCTCACCGCAGCGCTTTTCCTGGTCGTGCTGCTCCTCGTCCAAGGCTGGGGCCGCTCCCCCGCGGTGGCTGCGCTGACCGTGTCGGTGGTGCCCATCGCGGCGCTCGCGGCGCGGCCACTCGCCCGGGTCTGGCAACCTCCGCACGTCGTCGAGGTCGCCGTCGGCTGCTTCCTCATCACCGGCGGCCTCGTCGCCCTCGCGATCCCACCCTCGGCCGACTTGGCCTGGACCGTCGCGCCGCAGGTCCTGGTCGGCCTCGGGCTCGGCCTGACCCTCGACCAGCTCACCTTCCACGCGATCGAGCTGCGGTTGCCGCGGGCGAGCCACGCAGCCTGGACGATCAGCGCGCGCCACCTCGGCGTGGTGCTGGGGCTGGCGATCCTGACGCCGGTCTTCACCGCCGACCTGATGGACGCCCAGGAGCCCGCCCAGGAGGCGATCACGTCGCTGGTGCTCGATGCGCCGCTGCCGCCGGAGGACAAGATCGCCGTTGCCGAGGCGCTCGGCCGGGTGCTGTCGGACCAGCAGCGTCAGGTCCCGGATCTGCACAGTGCCTTCGCGTCGTTGGACCTCGATCCTGCCGAGCAACCCGCCGCCGATCAGTTGGAGCGTGACCTCAACGAGCAGGTGGAGCGCGCTGCCACCTGGGCGTTCCGCGACTCCTTCCTCATCGGTGCCGCGCTCGCGCTGCTCGCCCTGCTCACCGTGACCGCACCCGACTGGAGGCGGACCCGATGACCGCCGTGCCTCGCTGGATCGGACTGCCCGTCACCGCAGTGCTGCTCGTCGTCGGCGTGCTGGGCGTCCAGGCGGCCAACGGCGGCGGATCGTTCGCGCCGAAGGCGACCGCCGACCCCTGTGTCCACCGTGACGTCACCTCGCAGGTCGACGGCATCGACGGACTCACCGAGCAGCTCGTCATGATCGGGCTCGACAAGACCGCCTGCCGACTGCACGTCAGCCGCGAGGCGCTCACGCTCGAGCTGGCGCAGAGCGGTCTGCAGACCGACGCCGAGGTCGACGCACTGCGCGAGGGCCTCCGCGATGCCGTCCAGCAGATGAAGGACGACGGCACCCTTCCGCCCGCCTCCGACCTGGTCGACGACGCGCTCGCGGCCACCGACCTCGACCCGCTGCTCGCGGCCGCCATCCGCGTGCTCCCGGACTCGGTCATAGACGCGGCGCTGAAGACCGACGACGTGCTCCTGCGCACGATCGACAACCTCGACCTGCGCTCGCTCCTGGCGAACGTGCAGGACCAGGACGACCTCAACCGGCAGATCACCGAGGCGACCACCCAGGCGGTCAAGGACTCCCTCGTCGCCAGGGTGCGCGACCTGCTGTAAGGCGCCGTCACGGGATCGAAGCAGCCTCGGCTTTCGCGTCAGTCCTGACGTCGCGAGCAACGACCGCGTGGGGAAGGCCGCTCGCCACTGCGGTCGCCAGACAACCAGCCGCCACGATCACGGCCGCGACGCGCGGACCCAGCGAGGACACCAGGGCAGGTGCCAGCACGGTCCCGACGAACGCACCCGACACCATCACGCTGTCGGCGATCCCGAGTGCGCCCGCGAGATGGCGCGCGTGCATCTGCTCCTGGATGGTCTGAGTGACGGTGGACTCGACGACCACGATGCACGCACCAACCACCGCCAACAGCGGCAGCGCGGGCCCGGGTCCGGCCCACCAGCCGAGGGAGCAGATCGAGGTGGCCATGATCAGCAGGGCCAGGATCCGCCGCGGTGCCGGATCGGCGACCACCCAGCCGAGCAGCGGCGCGGCCAGCGCGCCGAACCCCAGGCACGCGGTGGCGGCACCGAAGCCGGACTCGCCGTGCCGCCACACCTCACGAGAGAGGGGAAGCAAGATCACCGCCAGCGCCGAGAGCGCCACATTGACCAACCCAACGACGGCCAGCGCACGCAGCACCGACGGCTGGCGGCGCACGCTCGCCATCAGGCCGGCGCCGGGCGCTCGGTCACCCGAGTCTCCTGGCCCCGCCAGCTCCAGACCCAGCACGAACGCCAGCGATGCCAGCGTCAAGAGAGCCGCCACGGTGGGCACCCAGCCCCGTGTCGCCGGCCACAACAAGAGCCCACCCAGCGCAGGACCGACCACCCATGCACCGGCCTCCACGGTGACCAGTACGTCGGTGGCGCGGCGGGCATCCAGACCGGCACTGCGCGCCAGGGCGGGCATCGCCGCGGCGATGGCCGGATAGGCGGGCGTGCCGCAGGCGACGGCCAGGCAGGCGGCGGACACCGCGACCCAGACCCGGCCCTGGGCGACCGCCACTGCCACGACGGCCAGACAAGCCACTCGAAGGGCGAGAGTCGCGACGACCAGACGGTCGCGGCGTACCCGGTCGCCGAGGCGTCCCACCGCCCACGACAGCGCGATGTAGGGCACCATCCGGGCCGTCCCGGTCAGACCCAGCGCCCAGGCGCCCCGGCTCCCGCCGCCGCTGTGGTCCCAGGCCATCACCATCAGCAGTGGCCACGGCAGCGAGACAGCGAGCGCAGCGAGGGCATAGCCAGCGAGGTGGCGCACGACGTGGACACGCATGCCTGCTCCTTCCTGCTCGGGCCCGCTCAGGCCTGCTCAGGCGCGGCGCAGCACCGGAGCTCGACAGATAGGAGCCGCCAGGTCGCTCTCCCGGACATGCGGCCGGGCTACGGGAGGTGGAGCCCTGCCTCCCGGGCAGCGATGATCGCCTGGGGTCGCTCGGAGACACCGAGCTTGACGAAGATGCGGCTGACGTAGTTCTGCACAGTCTTGGTGGTCAAGAACAGGTCCCGGGCGATCTCACCGTTGGCCCGGCCCTGGGCCATCAGCTGGAGGACCGCTCGCTCGCGCTGGTCAGGTCGGGGAACGGCAGCTCCACTGTCTGTCGGTGGACCAGCGAGGAGAGCTGGCCGGCGATGTCGCGACCGAGGTGGGTGTCGCCCCAGGCGACCGAGGTGACCGCGGGAACGAGCCGAGGAGCTCGGCGGCACCTTCGACGCCGGGCCAGCAGAATCGGGGGGACGCGTCCGCGTGACCTTCCCGGTGGGGAAGGCCACGACATGACGATGATTGTGATCGCGGACGATCACCCGCTCGTCCGGCAGGGCCTCCGGGCCGTGCTGGACGCGACCGACGACCTGGTCGTCGTCGGCGAGGCCGACAACGGTGCTGACGCCGTGCGGCTGTGCGTCGATCACCGGCCCGACGTGATCTTGACGGACCTGCAGATGCCCGGCTTGCACGGGATCGACGCCACCGCCCGGATCAGTCAGACCGCGCCCGACACCGCCGTCGTCGTGCTCACGATGTTCGAGGATGACGACACCGTGTTCGCCGCTGTCGAGGCGGGTGCCGTCGGCTATCTGCTCAAGGGCGCCGACGGCGCCGACATCGTGGCCGCGGTGCGTGCGGCCGCGGCGGGTCAGGCGGTGTTCGGAGCGGCGTTCACCAAGCGCATGCAGACCTGGTTCGGCCGCGCCCCGTCGAAGCCGGAGCTCCCCTTCCCCGGGCTCACCGACCGCGAGCGCGAGATCCTCGACGGTGTCGCCGCAGGCCTCACCAACCCGGAGATCGGCGCCGAGCTGTTCCTCTCACCCAAGACCGTCGCCAACAACGTGAGCGCGATCCTCGACAAGTTGCAGTTCGCCAGCCGAGCCGAGGCGATCGCCAGGGCCCGGGACGCGGGACTGGGCGAGCGGCCGCACGGATAGAAGAGGCGTGGAGAGGCCAGCGTCCCAAAACCGCGACAGAGCGGTTGCCGGAGATGGGGCGACCCCAAGAGGGTGAGAGCGCGTGCCCGCGACCCTCTGTCTCACTGGGAGACTGGACGGGCGCGTCCAAGGAGGAGTTCGATGAGAAGAATCCTGCAGCTCGGTCTTGCGGCGACCGTCGTCCTCACGGCAATCACCGCCACCGTAGCGCCGGCCATCGGTGAACACAGCGGCACGACCACCACGCCAGCGGCTAAGGCAAGAGCGAAACAGCATGGGCCACCCTTGGCAGGTCTGCGGATCCTGCTCTCCAACGACGACTCCATGCAGGCCGCGCGCGAGAACGGCAAGGACGGCATCGGGCTCTACGACATCCGCAAGTCACTGTGCGCAGCGGGCGCCGATGTGGTCGTGGTCGCTCCGTGGGGCTACATGAGCGGGGCGGGCGGCTCGGTCACCAATAGCGGCGTGCTGACCGCGTCGCAGCGAACGACGCTCCCGTCCGGCTACGAGAACGACTGCAGCGGCGCACCCTCCCAGGGCGCGGTCTTCGGCCTGTGCCGAGGCACGACGTGCACCTCAGACACGCCGAGCGCCACTCCCGCGGACACGGTGAAGTTCGCGCTGCACGACGGCCTCGAAATCGCTGGTCGGCTGGCAGAGCCCACCAGATCTGGTGGTCAGCGGGATCAACTCGGGCCCCAACGTGAGCGCGTCGATCAACGA
Source organism: Nocardioides sp. (assembly GCF_047602075.1). Lineage (GTDB taxonomy): Bacteria > Actinomycetota > Actinomycetes > Propionibacteriales > Nocardioidaceae > Nocardioides. The sequence goes on along the minus strand of NZ_JASGIF010000001.1, from coordinate 414,527 downwards.
CTCCGGCACCGTGGCTGCCGCCATCGCGGCCATCGACAACGGCGTGCCCGCAGTCGCCTTGTCCGGACACGTCGAGGCGGTCTCCGACACGGTGACCAGGCCGACCTACGTCGCCGCGGCGGACTTCGGTGCCCAGTTGATCGGCAAGCTGGTCAAGAAGCGGCTACTGACCAATGCGTACGTCGTCAACGTCAACTACCCCGACGTCACCAACGGCAACGACCCGGGGCGCCCCGTGTGGACCCGCGTCGGACTCGGCACGTTCGGCGTGCACACCTACACGCCGACCGAGTCGGGATCGCTGTCCTTCACGATCGGCTGGGCGGTCTGCCCCGCCGCACACTGCATCACCGAGCCGCGCAAGGACGCCGACAGCACCGCGCTGTTCGCCGGGAAGATCACGATGACCGCGCTCACCCGTGACCGCACGCTGATGACCGGGCAGGACAAGCCGTTGCGGCGCGCCGTGCAGAGCGGCCAGCTCATGCGCTGATCGCAGCGACCGACCTGTGCAGTTGTAGGCGCGCGTCGCATCGGGTGGTCCGGCTCCGGTCGGACCACCCGGTGCGACACCGCCCGGAGAGCTGCTGGCACCAGACCAGCCGACCTGTGAATGAATATCTATCTGGTCATATGATCGCTATTCTAGTCATATGAACTTTGGCGAGTCCTTCGGCGGATTGATGCCCGGAGCACGCGGAGCGGTGCTTGCGGCACTCCTGCGGACCGGCACCCCACTCACCGGGAGAGGGGTCCATGCCCTCGTGGGCGATCACCACAGCCTCGGTGCTGTCCAGCAAGCGCTGCGGGATCTCGAGCAGATCGGGATCACCACCACCACGACCGTCGGCCGCGCTGGCGTTCATCAGGTCAACAACGAGCACGACGCAGTCGCGTCCCTTCGCGCCCTGGCCAGTCCGCTCGACATGCTGGCTCGCGTCGTCCGAGAGGAGGCGCCCGACGCGGAGACCATCATCGTGTTCGGCTCCGTCGCTCGCGGCGAGGCACGCGCCGACAGCGATGTCGACCTAGCCGTGGTCGCACCTGACGACTGGGCGGGTCGGGCCGACTTGCAGGAGCGCGTGCACTCCCGCCTCGGCAACAACTGCGACGTCCTCCACTTCGCGCCGGGGCAGCTCACCGAACACGCTGTGGACGACGAGCCCGTTGTCGCCGAAATCCTGCGCGACGGCATCGCATTGGTCGGTCGGATGCCGCCACGCATGACGCCAGTCGTTGCAGGGAAACCTCGGCGGCCGACCGCCGCGTGTTCAGACTCGACGACGCTGCGTGGGCAGAGTTCACCGCGATCCTCGATCAACCAGCCAAGTGTCTCCCCGAACTCGTCGAGCTCCTCGACGAATCTGCCGCTTGGGCTGAGTGAGTCCCTGAATGCCGTCGTCACCGAGGCAGCCCGAAGGGCCAGGTAGTCACAACTTCGCCACGCTCGATATCCACACCCCGAGCCGCACCCGTCGCGCTTGCCGAAGAAGGCTGAGATCGTGGGGACGGACCACTCGCGACGGTGAACCACGCGGACCGTCACCGGTTGGTTAACCCCGGTCTTTCATGAGGCTGGCGACGACGGTGTGGCTGCGTGAGGTGACGAGATGAAGGTCGGTGGGCACGACGCTGGGCCGGCTGGCGCTGCCGGGCTGCGGTTCTCCGGGTGGTGATGTCGTGGGCGGACGGTCGGTCAGACCGGTTGTGGGATCGCGGCGATGTTGGCGAAGACCGCGACGATCGCGGCCGCCCAGGGCCACGATTCAGGGATCCGAAGCCGTCGTCGACGAGCACCGTGGGTGAGTCGTGCTGGCACGTGCAGGAAGCGGTAGCGCAGCGCTTTGGGCTCACACGCCGCGAGGATCGTGGCGTCGCCGGTCAAGGCGAGCAGCCGTGTCCAGGCGGTGAGGTCGGCGGCGATCTGGACGAGCGTGAGCCATGCCTGGTTGATGTCGAACTCCCGCGATGGGAACCGGCCCAGACCACTGTCCTTGGCGTGCCGGATCCGGTCCTCGACCCTGGCGTGGGCACGGTGTCGGGCTTCGAGGAACGCGAGCTGGCCGGTCGTGGTGTTGGTGACGAAGGCTTGGTAGCGCCAGCCGTCGCGTTCCTCGAACAGCGACAGCTGCGCGCCCGGATGCGGGCGTTCGCGGCGGACGATGACCCGCATCGCGGTCGGCCACTTCGCCATCACGGACTTGTCGATGAGGCCGGTGAGTTCGGCGACGTCGCCGCCCTCACGGACACTGCCGTCGGCATCGGATGCCGGGGCCCAGATCTTCTCCGGGACCAGGTCGATGGCGTTGCGGAGCTTCTCGGTGATCGCGAACCCCACGGAGTACTCCACGCTACGGCCACGGACCTGACCCTGTTCGGTGAGCCAGTCCAACAGCCCGTGAGACGCACCAGCACCATCAGAGCGGATCAGCAACCTCTTGCGGTGGGTGCCGGGAACCTGAGCGATCGCGTCGGTCAGCACCTCGATGTGATCCGTCGTAGTGTTCGAGCCAGCGTTCCCGGCACGAAGCTTGGCGGCGAGGAACTCGGTGGTGTTGTCGCACCACACCCCGATCGGGTGGAACCCGAAGGTCCGCTTGAACGTCGCCGCAGCGTTCTCCTTCTCACTGTGCGTGATCACAACCGTGGCGTCGATGTCGAGCACCACGACGTCACCGAGGTCAGTGCCGGCGACCTTGGATGCGGGCAGGCCGTCGGGCAGTTGAGACCACACGTGGCGGCGGACCCGGGCACGGGCGGCCGCGATCTTCTTCAACCGTCCGGGCGTGACCACCTTCAGTGTTCGCCACACCGTCGGCGCCGAGGCGACCGGACCGAGCACACCGGCCTGGTGACGCAGCACGTCGATGTCAGCGATCGCCTCACCGCCATCAGCAAGCATCACCGCGACATCAGCCAGCACCCGGCCACGGTCGTGACCGGGGTTGAACCTGGAACGGGTCATCGCCTTGGACAACTCAGACGTCAGCCCTGTCCGGTCGCCCAACAGCCGGGTCGCGACGCTGCCCGCGTGGGCCACCACGCCGACTCCATCACCGGTGACGGACAGACCCGTCGACCACGAAGTACGCTTCACCTACCGAGTGCCTCTCTGCTGGGACTACTTGAACCGTCGCAAGTCCAAGTTTCCCCTGCACAGCAGGCACTTCGGTGTTTCTACGCGCCGATCACGCCGCCGCGTCGTGAACGATCCGGGTTAACTCTGCGCACGGAGTTGTTCTGTTTGCCGATACTATCGTTGTACGTTAGGGTATGCAGTGATCCAGGCCTTCAAGAACACTGATACCGAGAAGGTCTGGAACCGCGAACACGTCCGATCTCTCGGACCCGACCTGCAACGAGCCGCGCAGAAGAAGTTGCGTCTCCTGAACGCGGCCTCTGAACTGAACAGCCTGCGGGTGCCGCCCGGCAACCGCTTGGAGAAACTAGTTGGTGGGCGGTCAGCACTCCATTCGTGTCAATGATCAGTACCGGATCTGCTTTGTCTGGACCGACATCGGCCCGACCGACGTGGAGATCACCGATTACCACTAGCGCCAAGGACGATCACCATGAAGAAGGCCCATGAGCCGATCACCCCCGGGGAGATCCTGCTGACCGAGTTCTTGGAGCCCCTCGGCATCACGCAGTATCGCCTCGCCCAGGCAACCGGGCTCCCCCAGACCCGCATCAGCGAGATCGTCCGTGGCAAGCGCGCCATCACCATCGACACCGCCCTGCGCTTGTCCAAGGCACTCGGCGTCGACGACCGATTCTGGATCAACATCCAGACCGACTACGACCTCGAGGTGGAACGCGACAGGCGCGGCGACGAGTTGGCCGAGGTGACCAGGCTGGTCGCGGGCTGAATCCTCACCGCAGCGCGAAGTCCACAGCGGCCTCCGCGTGCAGGCGGGTGGTGGGGAAGACGGGGACGGTCGCGTCGGCTTGGCCGACGAGGAGCTCGATCTCGGTGCACCCGAGGACGACTCCCCCGGCACCACAAGCGACCAGCCTGGCGATCGCCTCCTGATAGACCACCCGAGACTCCTCACGCACCACACCCAGCACGAGCTCGTCATAGATGATGTCGTGGATCGAAGTCCGGTCCGGCTCGTCCGGCACGAGCACGTCGACCCCGTGTGAACGGACCCGATCGCGATAGAACGCCTGCTCCATGGTGAACCTCGTGCCGAGCAGGGCGACCGTGCTCAACCCTGCGCGCTTGACCGCCTCGGCGGTGACGTCGGCCAGATGGATCAGCGGCATCGCGATGACTCGCTCGATCTGCTCGGCCACGATGTGCATGGTGTTCGTGCAGAGCACCAGACACTCTGCTCCCGCCGCCTCCAGCGCACGGGCCTCGGCGGCGAGGACCGTCCCGGCCTCCTCCCAACGGCCAGCCACCTGCAACGCCTCGATCTCCGCGAAGTCGACCGAGGCCATCACACATCGGGCCGAGTGGAAGCCGCCCAGTCGCTCCCGCACGCCCTCGTTGATCAGCCGGTAGTAGAGCTCCGAGCTCTCCCAGCTCATCCCGCCGAGCAGGCCGATCTTCCGCACCCGGCGAGTCTAGGAGAGGCCGCGCGGGAGCCAGCCCCCCGAACGGGCCCGAGGACGACAACTCTTCCGGCACAAAGCCCGACCGACACGAAATCGTTGTCGGATCGCGACCATCGAACGGGCCGCTCTGCATGGACCCCGGGCGTCCGGCGCGAGTAAGTTGCCCGGCGGAACCGACCCGGCGAGACGGCCGGGTCAACGATCCGGAGGGGTGAGATGAAGGTCAACAGTCTCTGGCGCAAACGTGCGCTCGGCGTCCTCGCCACGGGTGCTCTCGTCGGCGCGCTCGCGGCGTGCGGCGGATCCGATAGCGGTGACAACAAGGGCAGCGGCGACGAGAGCGGAGGCGCGGCGACCGGGGCCCCGTGGATCCTCGGCACCACGGACGCCGTGACGTCGGTCGACCCGGCCGGCTCCTACGACTTCGGCTCGTGGAACATCCAATACAACATCTTCCAGCAGTTGATGACGGTGCCCGCGGGCGGCACCGACCCGGAGCCCGACGCCGCGGACTGCTCCTACGACGACCCGCAGACCATCACCTGCAAGCTCAAGGAGGGGCTGAAGTTCTCCAACGGAGACGAGCTCACCTCCTCCGACGTGCTGTTCTCGTTCAAGCGCAACATCGAGATCAACGATCCCAACGGCTCGGCCGTGCTACTCGGCTCGATCAGCAACGGCGACGACAAGAAGCCCACCCTGGCCGACGGCGCGATCGACACGCCCGACGACACCACGGTGGTCTTCCACCTCAACCAGCCGGACCAGACCTTCATGCAGGTGCTGACCTCGGCCACCACCTCGATCGTCGACGAGGACACCTTCCCCGCCGACGACAAGCTGGCCGACGACGACACCGACAACATGATCGGCTCCGGCCCGTTCGTGCTCAGCCAGTACAAGGCCGGTGAGCAGGCGGTCTTCGAGGCCAACGACAACTACACCGGCGACAAGACGCCGCAGAGCAGCCAGGTGTTCGTGCAGTACTTCAACGACCCGGCACCGCTCAAGACCGCCGTCGAGTCCGGTGAGGTCGACATCGCCTGGCGCACGCTCAGCCCGACCGACCTGAACTCGATCGAGAAGGGCGGCAAGGCCGAGGTGATCCGCGGCAAGGGCTCGGAGTTCCGCTACTGGGTGTGGCAGTTCTCGACCGACGTGGGCAAGAACAAGGCGATCCGGCAGTCCGTGGCCCAGCTGATCGACCGGCAGGCCATCTCCGACAACGCCTACGACGGCAGCGTCACGCCGGCGTACTCCATCGTCCCGCCCGGCTTCGCCGGCCAGAAGGACTCCTTCAAGGAGAAGTACGGCGAGCCGAACGTCGACGCCGCCAAGAAGATCCTCGACGCCGCGGGCGTGCAGACCCCGGTCAAGATCAAGCTCGGCTACCCGCCGGAGCACTACGGTCCCAACGCCGTCGACGAGGCCAACGAGCTCGCCGACCAGCTGAACTCCAGCGGCCTGTTCGACGCCACCGTGGACGACGCCGCGTGGGAGGAGTACCAGACGGTCTACAAGGAGGGCGCCTACGACCTCTTCATGCTCGGCTGGTACCCCGACTTCCTGGACGCCGACAACTACCTGTCGCCGTTCGTGCGGGACGGTGGGTTCTTCGCCAACGGCTACTCCAGCGACAAGGTCAACAAGCTCCTCGACCAGGAGATCGGTGAGACCGACCCGGACGCTCGTGCGGACGAGATCGGGCAACTCCAAGACATCGTCGCCGAGGACGTCCCGTTGATCCCGTCGTGGAACGGTCAGAACGTGGCGGTGGCGAACTCCTCGATGGAGGGGGTCTTGGACACCCTGGACCCGACCTACATCTTCCGGTTCTGGATGATCAGCAAGAACGGCTGACCGGCCGACCGTTGGTCCAGCCACCAGCACGACCCTGATCGGGGGAGGGCACCCGCCTTACGGTGCGGTGCCCTCCCCCGATCCTGTTCAATGCCAGCAGGTCCGAAGAACCAGGAGGTCTCCGCGTGAGCTCAGGCTCGGGATCACTCTCCCGCTACCTGGTGATCCGCCTTCTCCTCGTCATCCCGATGATGTGGGTCGTCCTCACCGTCATCTTCTTCCTGCTCCGCGTGGCGCCGGGAGACCCGGTCAGCGCGGCGTTCGGTGGCCGACTCGACGAGCACGCCCTCGACGTACGCCGTGCCGCGCTCGGCCTGAACCGGCCCCTGATCGTGCAGTACTTCGACTATCTCGGCGACGTGGCCCGCTTCGACTTCGGCCACACCATCTCCGACAACCGCCCGGTGCTCGACGTGATCCGGGAACAGGGTGGCGCCACCCTCACCCTCACCCTCGGCGCGTTCCTCTTCGCGCTGCTGATCGGACTCCCCCTGGGCCGCCTCGCCGGGCGCTACCGCGACAGCGGCACGGATGCCGCCATCCGCATCTTCGGCGTGGTCACCTACGCCGCGCCGATCTTCTGGGTCGGCATCATGCTGGTGCTGCTGGTGGTCAAGGTATTCCCCGGCTGGCCCACCTATGACATCGCCTCGCCGATCACCAAGTTCACCGTCCCACCCAAGACCCACATCCTGTTGCTCGACGCCGTCCTGTCCGGCAACAGTGACGCCCTGGTCGACGTGCTGAAGCACCACGTCCTGCCCTGCTTCACCCTGGGCCTGCTGCTCTCCGGCGTCATCATCCGGCTGGTCCGGATCAACGTGATCCAGGCGATGAAGGGCGACTATGTCGAGGCGGCCCGGGCGCGCGGCATCCCGGAGCGCAGGGTCGTGCGGCGCCATGCCTTCCGCAACGCGCTCGTCCCCGTCATCACCGTGATCGGCCTACAGGTCGCGCTGACCCTCGGCGGCGCCGTGCTCACCGAGCGCACCTTCAATTGGCCGGGCCTGGGCACCGAGCTGATCCAGTACATCACCGCCCGCGACTACATCGCGCTGCAAGGACTGGTGACGTTCTTCGCCCTGATCGTGGTCATCGTCAGTGTGCTCGTCGACATCTTGAACGCGCTGGTCGACCCGAGAGTGAGGTACTGACGTGCGCAAGTTCCTCTCCACGATCTGGAACACCAAGGGTCTGGCCCGGTGGATCCTCCTCGTCGGTGTGGTGATCACCGTCGTCTTCGTTGCCTTCGCGATCTTCGCGCCGTGGATCGCTCCGTTCGACTTCAACCAGACTCGTGATGCCGCGGGTGTGAAGTTCCCCAAGCTCCAGTCGCCTTCGGGCACGCACTGGCTCGGCACCAACGACCAGTTCTTCGACATCTTCTCCCGCGTGGTCTGGGGGGCACGGACCGCGCTCGAGGTGGTCGTGATCTCCGTGCTGGTGGCCGGGGTGATCGGTGTGCCGCTCGGTCTGGTGTCCGGCTTCGTCGGCGGTTGGATGGACCGGCTGCTGGTCTTCGTGATGGACGCGCTCTACACGATCCCGTCGCTGCTGCTGGCGATCATCTTCGCGTTCCTGCTCCGCGACGCGCTCGGCGGCAGCATCATGGCGGTCGCCCTCGCGCTGGCAGCGATCTACGTCCCGCAGTACTACCGCGTCGTGCGCAGCACCACGGTGTCGGCGCGCGAGGCGACGTACGTCGAAGCCGCGCGCGCGATCGGCGCCAAGCCGACCACGATCATGCGCAAGTACCTCTTCGGCAACGTCGTGCAGTCAGTGCCGGTGCTCGGCACCCTCAACGCGGCCGACGCACTGGGCACCCTGGCCGCGCTCGGCTTCCTGGGCCTCGGCATCCAGCCGACGGAAGCCTCCGAGTGGGGCTATGACCTCAGCCGAGCCCTCGACGACGCGCAGGCGGGCGTGTGGTGGCCGGCGCTGTGGCCGGGCCTGGCGATCATCTTGCTGATCACGGCGCTGACCTTGGTCGGCGAGGGCCTCAACGAGACCCTGAACCCCGCCTTGAGACGGCGCCGGCTGCTGCCCGTGAGGTTCCCCGCGAAGGCGACCCCGACCGATCCCGAGATGGCGGAGGCGGCGAAGTGAACAGTCCAACGGTCGACCTCGTCGACGGGCAGGTCACCGAGCCGGGCGTGCCGGACAAGCCGGTGCTCGAAGTGCGCGACCTGAGGGTCTGGTACGGCACCGAGCGCGGACCAGTGCGCGCGGTCGACGGAGTCAGCTTCGACCTCGCTGAGGGAGAGATCCTCGGCGTCGTGGGCGAGTCGGGCTGTGGCAAGTCGACGCTGGGCCGCGGCCTGATCGGGCTGCTCCCCGACGGCAGCAACCGCGACGGCACGCTGCGGTTCCAGGGCACCGACATGCTCGCCCTCAAGCCCAAGGAGCAGCACGCCATGCGCGGGCGCGACCTGGGCATGATCTTTCAGGAGCCACTGACCCGGCTGAACCCGCTGATGCGGATCAGCGAGCACTTCTCCGAGACGCTGAAAACCCACGACAAGTCGATCGGCAAGGCCGAGATCGAGCGCCGATCGTTGGAGTCGCTGCGGGTGATGGGCATCCCACCCACCCGGTTCCACGCCTACCCACACGAGTTCTCCGGCGGGATGCGGCAGCGGCTGATGATCGCGCTCACCCTCGTCCTGCGACCCGCCTTCGTGGTTGCTGACGAGCCCACCACCGCCCTCGACGTCCTCGTCGAGGCGCAGATCATCCGGATCCTGCACGACCTGCGGGCCAACTACCGCACCGCGCTGCTGCTGATCACCCACAACCTGGGCATCGTCGCCGAGGCGTGCGACCGGGTGGCGGTGATGTATGCCGGCGAGATCGTGGAGATCGGTGACGCCCGGGAGGTGTTCGCGCGCCCCCAGCATCCCTACACGCGAGAGCTGCTGCGCTCGACGATCTCGCTGTCCACCACCGGCCTCAACTACATCGACGGTGCGCCACCGGACCTGGTCGAGCCGCCCCCGGGCTGCCACTTCCACCCCCGCTGCCCCGATGCGATGAAGATCTGCGCCAGCCGCCACCCGATCACGCGGGTGCACCCCGGCGGCAGCCTGGCCTCCTGCTGGGCCGCCGATGCCCGCGAAGCACTGCTGGGCGACGTACTCCCGGCCGAGCTCGAGCCGCTGCCTCGGGAGGAGATCGCCGTTGCCGACGAAGCATGAGCAGGAGACCGCCGTGTCGGCCGTCCCTCACCAGAGTGTCCTGGACGTCGATGACCTGGCAGTGCACTTCCAGCTCCAGGGCGGTGCGCTGTCCCGGCTGCTCGGCCTGAGGGCGCGCAGCGTCAAGGCGGTCGACGGCGTCACGCTGACCCTGCACCGCGGTGAGGTGCTCGGGTTGGTCGGCGAGTCCGGCAGCGGCAAGACCACCCTCGGTCGGGCGCTGCTCGGCCTGGTGCCCACGACCGGCGGCTCGATCACCTACCACGGACGGGAGCGGGGCGACCGGCTCGTCTCCGAGATGCGCGGTGCCGAGCTGCGCCGGCTGCGCACCGACCTGCAGATGGTCTTCCAGGACCCGCACGCGGCGCTGAACCCGTCGATGACCATCGAGGAGGCCGTCGGACACCCCCTGGTGATCCACGGCATCGCGACCGGCGCGGAGTTGAGAGAGCGCGTCTCGGCGGCGTTGGAACGGGTCGGGCTGGCCCCGGTCGAGCGCTTCCTCGGCAAGTACCCCTCCGACCTCTCCGGCGGCCAGAAGCAGCGTGCCGTCATCGCGCGGGCGATCATCCTCCAGCCCGAGGTGTTGGTGGCCGACGAGCCGGTGTCCATGCTCGACATGAGCGTGCGGGCGAAGATCCTCCAGCTGATGCTCGACCTCAAGAACGACCTCGGCCTGACCTACGTCTACATCACCCACGACCTCGCGACCGCGAAGTACTTCTGCGACCGGATCGCGATCATGTATCTCGGCCGGGTGGTGGAGATCGGCGCGACCGACGAGATCTTCGCCAACCCGCGTCACCCCTACACCAAGGCGCTCCTCAAGGCGATCCCCGAGCCGGACCCGGAGAAGCAGGTGCCTCGTGACCTGCCCCGCGGCGAGATCCCCGACGCTGCCGTGCCACCGCTGGGCTGCGCCTTCCACCCGCGCTGTCCGGAAGCGATCGCCGGCTGCGGCTGGGAGTCCCGCGACCTGCGGGCGCTGCTAGAGGAGCACTGGACCCGCAAGGTCGAGGCGTACGACGACGAGGTGGCGCTGATCGGCGACCTGGACAGCCTCGACACCCCGTCGACCACGGCCAAGCTCGGCAGCGGCGGCTCCGGGGAGGTCCGTGCCCTGCTGGACCGGATCCGCGCGGAGAAACCCGACGAGCCGCTCTGGAAGGGGGTCACCGACATCGAGCCGGCCGGCAACGGCGTCGAGGTGCAGTTCCAACCCGCCGACTCCCCCGCGCTGCGTCGAGCCGGCGGGGCCGAGGTCGCCTGCATCCTCTATCCCGAGGGTGCGCCGGAGCCCTAGGCTGCGGTCCCATGGCGACCGTGGTGCTGACGCTGCTGGGGACGGATCGAGCCGGGCTGGTCTCGGCGGTGTCCCAGCTGATCACCGAACGGGGCGGGAGCTGGGAGCGCAGCCAGATGGCCCACCTGGCCGGGACCTTCGCCGGCATCGTCGAGATCGACGTGCCGTCGGCACAGGTCGATGCGCTGGTCAGCGGGGTCGAGGCGCTGGGTAGCCAAGGGCTTCGGGTGAGCGTCGAACGGTCGGGTGAGGCGCCGCCGGCGTCGACGGAGGGGCACCGGATGTCCCTGCATCTGGTCGGGGCCGACCGACCGGGCATCGTGGCCGAGGTGTCGGCGCTCCTGGCCCGGCACGGCGTCAACCTGGAGGAGCTGAGCACCCAGGTGGTCGAGGCGCCGATGGCCGGCGGCACGCTGTTCGAGGCCGACGCCGTCGCCGTCGTACCCGACAGCGCGGACACCACAGCCCTGCGGTCCGCGCTCGAGGCGCTCGCCAACGAGCTGATGGTCGACCTGGACCTGCACGAAGGCAGCTGACCCTCCTCTTCCCCGAGGCCGGACTCAAGTCCGGCTCAAGTGTGGCTGGAGCGCCGTGGTCGAGCGTGTGCGGTGAACGACACCCACGCTCACCAAGGAGACACCACCATGTCCACCACCTTCCTCCATCGGCTGGGACGCGCCACCGCGCTCCACCCCTGGCGCACCCTGTCGGCCTGGGTGCTCGCCGTGACCGTCAGCGCCGTCACGGCCGCCACCTTCGGAGGCGCGCTCCAGGAGAACTGGGACGTCCCGGATGCCCGCGCCCAGGCGGGGGTCGAGCAGCTGCGCGCGCACTTCCCGGCCTCCGGCGGCTCGTCCGCCCAGGTCGTCTTGCACGACGACGGTGCACTCGACCCCGCGCTGGTCGACTCGACCGTCGCCGAGATCGGGACCCTCGACCACGTCATCAGCGTGACGCCGCGCCTCGCCGAGGACGGCCAGACCGCGCTGATCTACGTGCGCTACGACGTCCCGACCACCGACCCGGACCTCTACGAGGACATCGCACCGCTGAAGGGCGCCACCAGCGCCGCGCGCGACGCCGGTGTCCAGGTGGAGTACGGCGGTGAGCTGCCCGGCACCGCCACCACCATGGAGGGTCGTGGCGAGGTCATCGGCGTCGTTGTAGCGCTGGCCCTGCTGGTGATCGCCTTCGCGTCGATGCTGGCCGCGGGACTGCCCTTGCTGACCGCCGTGATCGGACTCGCCGTCGGCTCGTCGCTGGTCACCGTCCTCGCCGGGATCGTCGACGTGTCGGGTATGACACCGACGGTCGCCACCATGGTTGGGCTCGGAGTGGGCATCGACTACTCGCTGCTGCTGGTCACCCGGCAGATCGAGGGACTGCGATCGGGGCTGGACCCGGTCGAGGCCGCCGCACGCGCGACGGCCACTGCTGGCCGGTCGGTGTTCGGTGCCGGGCTGACGGTGCTGGTCTCGCTGCTCGGGCTGAAGCTGGCCAAGCTGCCGACCTTCGACGCGTTCGGTGTCGCCACCGCGCTGACCGTCGTCGCGGTGATGCTCGCGTCCCTTACCCTGGTCCCGGCTATGGCCGCGAAGGCCGGCTGTCGTCTGCTCCCCCGCAAGGAGCGCCGTCGCCTGCGGTCCGGTCAGTCTGTCGGTGGCCCGCGGGCCGCGAAGAGCCCCTGGGCCGCCCGCTGGGCCCAGCGGATCTCTCGTCGCCCGCTCGCTTGGGCCGCCCTCTCGCTGACCATCCTGGTCGCCATCGCGGCGCCCGCGCTGGGCATGCGGACCTGGCCGCAGAACGACGCCGACGCCCCGACCAGCTCGACGCTGCGACGCGCGCACGACCTAGTGGCCGACGCCTTCGGCCCGGGAGCAAACGCTCCCCTCACCATCGTGGTCGACCGCTCCGCGCTGACCGACGACGAGGTCGCCTCGCTCCACCAGGAACTCGCCGACCACCAGGGTGTCGCCACCAGCACGCCGGTCACCTCGTCGCCGGACGGTGCGCTGGCCGTGTGGGACATCGAGCCCACGACCGGGCCCGGTGAGGTCGCGACGACCGACCTGCTCGACGGGCTCCGCGCTGACCTGCTGCCACACGGGGTCGAGGTCACCGGCTATGTGCCGATCCTGGCCGACATCTCCGACATGCTCGCCGACCGGCTCTGGGTCGTCATCGGCTTCGTCGTGCTCGTCTCGGTGCTGCTCTTGACGGTGCTGCTCAGGGCGCCCGTGGTCGCGATCAAGGCGGCGGCGATGAACCTGCTGTCCATCGGCGCGGCGTACGGCGTGATGACACTCGTCTTCCAGCACGGCTGGGGGCTGTCCCTGCTCGGCATGGACCACACCGTCGCGGTGTCCAGCTGGGTCCCGATCTTGATGTTCGCCGTCCTGTTCGGGCTCTCGATGGACTACGAGGTGTTCCTGCTCTCGGCCGTCCGCGAGGACTGGCTGGAAACCGGTGACGCCCACGGATCGGTCGTGCGCGGCCTCGCCTCGACCGCTCGGGTGATCTCGATCGCCGCGGCGATCATGGTCGCGGTGTTCCTCGGCTTCGCCACCGAGGCGAACGTCGTGGTGAAGATGGTCGGTGTCGGCATGGCCGCCGCGATCGCCCTCGACGCCACCTTGGTCCGGCTGGTGCTGGTGCCGGCCACCATGACGCTGCTCGGGCGCTGGAACTGGTGGGTGCCCGGTCGGTCGAACGACCGCACCCCGCCGTCAATCGAGGAGCCGGTCGAGGACGAGCTGATCTCGATCTGACCCGCTCACGACCTACCTATCAACCCATGAACACAGAGGAGAAGAACATGTCCACATCCACCTCCGAGACCGGGCCGGCGCCGGTGAAGCAGCTCCGGCTGCCCGGCCAGGCCGCCGCGCCGGAGGGACCGGTCGACCTGACGATCATGTATCTGATGCATCACGCGTTCCGCCGGGATCTGCAGCGCTTCGTCGCGGCGATCACGCACACACCGATGACCGAGCGGGCGACCTGGCAGGCGATCGCCCTCCGCTGGGAGCGGTTCGGCGAGATCCTGCATCACCACCACACCGTCGAGGACGACGAGATCTGGCCGGTGCTGCGGGAGCGCGGCACCGACGCGGACCGGGAGCACCTCGACGCGATGGAGGCCGAGCACGACGAGATCGACCCTCTCCTCGCCTCGGTGGGCGCGGGGCTCGCCCCTCTCTCCGGCGACACCCTGCCCAGCGACGCCGCCGACCGTCGGGCCGCCCTGGTGGTCCGCATCTCAGCCGCGCGCGACTCCCTGGGGCGTCACCTGGCGCACGAGGAGACCGACGCGCTGGTGATCGTGCAGCACCACCTGACCCCGACCGAGTTCGAAGTGCTCCACAAGGATGCGAGCGCCGGCATGTCGGTCGGGCTCGGCTTCATCGTCCCGTGGCTGGCCGAAGACCTGCCGGCCGACGCCCGGGAGCACGTGCTGCGCGAGGCGGGGCTGCCGATGCGGGTCCTGCTGTGGCTCACCCGTGGCCGCTTCCGTCGCCAGGAGCGGGCCGCCTTCCGCTTCGGGATGGCCTAGTCTGCCGCGGTCTTCCTGCGTCTGCCGCGGTCTTGTAGTGGGTGAGTGCCTCGGATATCGGGCCCTCAGCCACCACAGCACCGCGGCAGACGGGTCAGCCCGGGGCCGCTGTTGTGATGCCGTGGCGGTCGAGCAGGTCGACGAAGAGTCGGGCGGCCGCAGGGAGCTCCCACTCCTCGAGGAGCGTCAGCGCGACATCCGCGTGGGCCCGGGCGATCTCCCGCTCACCTGCCGCGGCCGCGGCGAGGGCGAGCGAGGCCTCGACCGGGCCGTACGCCGGCCCGGAGCCGGCCACCACCAGTCCGCCACGGCCAGGCAACAGCATCTCGTAGACCTGGGCACCGAGGTCACGAAGGCCAAGGCCGAGAGCAATCTCCGCCAGCGTCGTCTGGTGCGCCTCGGCGTACCAGTTGTCCGCCTCCGGCGTCTGCGGGATCGTCTCCCAGAAGGCGCGCGCCTCCTCCGGTCGGCCCTTGCGCAGGAACATCATCACCACCGCGGCCGCGACCGGCACGTTGGCCACGTCGAGGAGGCCGATGGCCTCGGTGTGCGGCGGCGGTGAGTCGTCGAACAACAAGGGGTAGAGCAGCGCTCCCTGGATCGCGTCGGCCTTGTTCGCCACGGAGATGAGGTCATCTAGCTCCATCAGCCGCGCGGCATCAGCGGCGATGGCGGCTCGGTCGTCCTTGAGCACCGCGAGGGAGCTGTGCAGGGAGCGGGTCGCCATCTCCACGAAGTAGAGGCGGTGCCGCTGGGCCTCGTCCGCGATGCCCATCAACTCCTCGTAGGCCCCGGTCAGGTCCCCCGCCGTGCACCGAGCGACCCGGTGCAAGAACGTCGCCGTCACCTGCTCCCGCTCGAAGCCGTGCTCCCGGGCGAGCTCGATCGCCTCCTGCGACCACACGATCTGTCGGGCGTTGGCAGCGCGTCGCCACACCGTGCAGTAGCCGGCCAGCAGCACCTCCACCAGCAGCTCCGGATCACCCAGGCGCCGCGCGGCCGCGATCGCCTCCTCGACCAGAGCCTCGATCTCCCGCCAGTCACCGGTGTAGACGAGCTCTCTGCCCAGACCTGCCATCAGCCGGCACCGCACTGCGGAGTCATCACTCGGGAGCTGGGCCAGTGCATCGCGCATCACTCGCACCACCGGCTCGCTGACCATGCCGTAGAGGCGCCACGGCCAGATCGATCCGCGTGCGAGCACGCGCGCGGCGCGCACGACCAGCTCCGGGTCAGCGAGTCGGCCGGCGATGGCGATCGCCTCGTCGACCGCGTCGACCGCTTCCAGCAGGCGGGTGCTCCAGCGACAGGCATCGGCGTAGCCGACCAGCAGGTCGTAGCGCTCGTGCTCGCTGGCCGTCTGGTCGCGGTCCACCATCTCCAGCGCGGAGGCGTAGTGGCGCACCGCTTGTTCCGGAGCGTGGGCGGCCATCGCCACTTCGCCGGCATTCGCGGCCGCGTGCCAGGCCTCTCGCATCCTCCGCTCCCCCGCGGCAGCCCAGTGCCGGGCGATCTCGGAGGCACGCATCGACCGACCCGGCGCCTCCGCGACCAGCTCTGCCAGCCGCGCATGCATCCGCTCGCGCCGCGACGGCGCGAGGTCGGCGTACGCCGTGTCGCGGACGAGTGCGTGACTGAACCGGAAGCGGTCGGCACCCAGATCCTGGATGAGCTCGCTGTCGAGCGCGGGCTCGATCAGGTCGAGTGTCCGTGCCTCGTCGGCGTCGAGCGCCAGCGCGAGGAGGTCGAGCTCGAACTCCCGGCCGATCGCTGCTCCGGCGGTGATGGCCTCGACGGTCGGCTTCGGCAGCTGGCTGATGCGCCGGTTGACCACGTCGGCGATGCTCCGCGGCGTCTCGCCGAGCACGTCCGCGAGGGGCACCTGGTTGTCACGGGCGAGCCTCGCATACTCGATGAGGAAGAACGGGTTGCCCTCGGTGCGTGCCCGGGCCGCGTTGGCGGTGTCCGGGGCCAGCTCGGTGCCGGTGATGGCCTCGACCAGACTGATCGTCGCCGCCTCGGTCAGCCCGACCAGCTCGATGCGGTTGGCGTGGCGACGCGCGAGCGCCTCCACCACGTCGCTCAGGCCGTCCTCCTCAGCGGGCCGCCAGGTCGCGACGACAAGCAGCCCACCGTGGTCGGCGCGAGAGACCACATGACGGAGCACGCGCAAGGAGCTGGCATCGGCCCAGTGCAGGTCCTCGAGGAAGAGGACGGTCGGCGTGTCGCCGCCCAACTCGTGGCGCACCTCCTCCGCGACCCGGAAGCGCTCGGCATCGTGGTCTGTGGACGACGAGGTCACCAACTGGCGGCCGAGAGCCTCACTCCACGGCCACAGTGGCGGGGCGTCCTCGCCCTGCGCGCAGCGACCGACCAGCACCCGGGCTCCCTGAGCGGTGGCCTCCCGGCCGAGCTCGAGCGAGAGCCGCGACTTGCCGACACCCGGCTCACCGACCAGGGCGACGAAGACCTGCTCGCCCTGCATCGCCCGGGTGAGTGCGTCGTCGAGGGTCGCGGCCTCCGCCTCGCGACCGACCATCGGCCAGTCCGGGACCGGTAGCCGCAGCCCGCCTCCTGGCGGCCGCTCGACGGTCACGGTAGCGACGGGACTGACCTCCTGTCGCAGGATCGCGGTCTGCAGGTCGTGCACGTCGGCCGACGGGTCGATGCCGAGCTCCTCGTCCAGCGTGGCACGCAGCCGGGCGATGGCGGCCAGAGCGTCGGCCTGCCGACCAGACCTCGCCAGCGCGGTCGCGAGCAGCACCCAGAGGCGCTCGCGCAACGGGTGCTCGGTGGTGAGAGCCTCCAACTCGCCGATCGCCTCGGCATCGCGGCCGGTCGCCACCAGGGCGGTCGCCCGATCCTCGAGGGCCAGCAGCCGCAGGTCGTGCAGGCGGGCACGCTCCGGTGCCGCCAGGTCGCCGACGACATCGGCATAGGGCTCGGCCCGCCACAGCGCCAGCGCCTCGTCGAGCGTGGTCACGATCTCGGCAATCGCCGCCGGGTCGGTCGCCGCGGGGACGGCTGCGGTGGTGAGCGCGCCCAGTGCAGCGTGTGCCTGGTTGACGACGCGGGTGAAGACGGCGGCGTCGACCGCATCGTCGGGCACGGTGAGCTGATAGCCGAGATCACTGCTCGCGAGATAGGACGACGGGTGCCGCGCGGGCAGCTCGGGCTCGAGCGCACGGCGTACGACGGACACGTAGGACTGCAGCGACCCGAGCGCGCTGGCCGGCGCGTCGTCTCCCCAGAGCGCGGCGACCAGAGTGTCGGCGGGCACCGGACGGCCGCTCCGCAGGGCCAGCGCGCCGATCAGCGCCCGGTGCTTGGCAGCGGGCAACGCGATCGGCCCGGCAGAGCCAGCGACCAGGGTCGGTCCCAGCACACTGACCCGCATGGCGGTCAGGATAGTGGCTTCAGTTCTACAGTACTGCCATGGCGCTCACCGAGACCAGGGGGGCCCGCGGAGCCGACCCCGACCGGGGCCGGATGAACCTGGTCTTCCTCACCGTCGTCTCGCGACATCTGCTGGCGGCCCTCTACCAGACGATCGTCTCTACCGCGCTGCCGCGTGGTTTCGCCGCAAGGACGTCTTCAAGAAGTCTCGGCCGTCGCGCGCGACGCATTCATGTGGGATGATCCTGCAAGGCGCGGAATCGAAGCCATACCTGGGTTGTCTCGCGAGATTTCGCAACGCAGCGGTGCTGCCCCTCGGGGCCTCTCACCGCCACTGCCTGGCCATGGGCGTTCTTGACGTGCTAAACCTCCCCATCGGCTTGGCCGTGCCACGCTACTCCGCGACGACCATCCGAAGATCGCGGCAACCGGCCGTGCCCGATCATCGACTACCTCGGTGTCGGACTGATCTCGGTGGGCGCCGGCTGCCTGACCCTGGCCGTCTCCTGGGACGGCTACGGCGCGAGCACCACCGACCACATCGTCGCCGTGCTGGAGGCGGCGTCCGTGCTCGCGGCGATGGGCCCATAGGAGCCGGACACCGGTGCACCCGAGTCGGCGAGCAGGCTGCAGGTCCGGCCGCTCCCCTCGGCGCAGATCGCCTGCCGCGCGGTGGCGCCGGTCGTGGACCACGCGGAGGTGGTGCCGGACTTGTCGGCCCAGTGGGAGACCACCCACGAGCCTGCCGGAGCGTCGACCGCGGGAGTCTGTCGCGCGGTGGCGTTGGTGAGCTGAGTCGCGGTGCTGAACGTCGGAGTGGCGGCACCGACGCCGCGATAGGCGGCCACCGTCAGGGTCGCCTTCGCGGCGGCGCCGAGTGGCACTTGGACGGTGCTGCCACGATCGGCCGACACGGCCGCCTTGGTCCATACGGTGGTCGACATCGTCTTGGCCACCACGGTGTCCAGCCGAGTCCACCCGGCCGGGTCGGAGAAGGTCGGGCCGGTCGCGTTGACCGACATCACCAGCAACAGCCGGTCGCCCGGGTCCACAGCGGCCGGTACGACGACGCTGGGCTTCGCATTGGACGAGGCCGTGGCCGCGGAGCCGACGAAGTCGATCGACGGGTCGGGCTCCTCCACCGGCGGCTCGTCGCCATCAGCGGTCGGCAACACGATCGACCACATCGTCGCCGCGGACGACGGCGCATCGATGCTGGCCGAGATGTTGCCGTAGACCGCGGGGACCTTCGCGTTCGAGTCCGCCAGCGCACTGCAGATCCGGGCGCTGCCGGTCCCGCAGCCGGTGCCGCGCGTGGTGACCGCCGCCGACGGCGTCCACGCCGTCGTGCTGCTGGACTTGTCGGACCAGAAGGACACCACCCAGGAGCCGTCCGCGATGCCGCTCACCTCCGGCGTGGCACGAGTGGTGGCGTTGGTCAGCCCGGCATCGGAGGCGAACGCCAGCGACGACGTCTCTGCCACACCGGAGTAGACGGCCGCGGTGAGGGTGTACTTCGCCAGGCCGCCGCTCAGCGGAACGGTCACGCTGCTGCCCGGATCACCCGCAGCCAGCGTCTTGGTCCACACCGTCGTCGACATCGTCTTCGCGGTGTTGGTGCCGAGCCTGGTCAATCCCGTCACGCCGCTGGGGGTGGTGAACGCCCGATCGGTGTTGCTCATCGAGAAGATCAGCAGGAGCAGGTCACCCGCCTGCGCTGCCGCCGGCACTACGACCGACGGTGTGGCGGAGTTGCCCACACCGACCGCGGTCGCCACGTGCTGCACCTGGCTGGTCACGGGGACCCCGGACACGATGATGTTGCGGACCTGCGTGCTGGTGGCACCGCGGTTGTCGGTCGTCGTCAGCCGGACCCGGTAGGTGCCGCTCTCGGCGTAGACATGGGTCGGCAACTTGCCGCTCCCCGTCGTTCCGTCACCGAAGGACCAGTCGTAGGACGCCACCTCCCCGTCGGAGTCGCTGCTCGCAGAGGCGTCGAAGGCGCAGGTGAGCGTCGGGCAGTCGGAGGTGAACGACGCGGTGGGCGCGGCGTTGGGCCCCTTGCTGATGCGCAGGTAGTCGAGCTGGCCGCTGAAGTAGTCGCAGGTCACCGTGACCTGGTTGCACTGGATCTTGCCGCCGACGGTCATCGGGAAGGTGTTGTCGATCGTGCCGACGGTCCCGAGCTTGGTGCTGCGCAGCAGCCCGTCGACGTACATCTTGACTCCGGTGGAGTCGAGCGAGCAGGTCAGCGTATGCCACTTGCCGTCGTCCATCGCGGTCTGGGAGCCGGTCGCCACCTGCCCGGCGGAGCCCTTGAACAGGCACGACGGGATGCCACCGGGCGCCTGGATCTTCCACTGGCCGCCAGGCGTGGTCGCCTGCCCCTTCTGGGCGATGTTGCCGAACTTGTTGGTGAAGCGGAGCCGCAGCTCGATGGTGAAGTCGTCGTTGCCGGGCTCGAGGGCGATATCGTCTGGCACCTGGACGATCCGCTCCGGGGAGGCCGGCGGCTCCGTCGGAAGACGGTAGGGCCAGTTGTAGGCCGTGGCGCCGTCGAAGACACCCCCGGTCTCGACGCCCGCCGGGTTGACGGTGCCGTCGTTGCCGTTGCCGCTGCTATCCAGCATCACCGTGCTGCCAGCCGGCTCGTCCATCTGATACCAGGCGGTGATCCCGGACGTCACCGGTCCGGCAGCCTCGGCCGCTGGAGCCGGCACCACAGCGACGAGTGCGGCAGTCGCTCCCGTCACGACAGCAGCCAGGAGCGTGCGCACGATTGTGACCATCAGGCCGATCCCCCCATGTCCCCACGCAGATGACCGATGAAGGCATCAGCCTAGGTGCTGACGACCTCGCCGTCCACGGCGCCCCGCCCCCGCGCGGGTCAAATGTCGAGGAGCTGCTCGAAGAATGCGCCGAAGCCGCGCTCGCGGTCGACCAGGTGGACCTCGAGGATCCAGTGGCACGGGTTGCCGACCGCGTCGGGTCTGCGCATCGGCGCGTCGTTGCCGGTCGTGATGTAGCAGTCGATCTCGTCGCCGTTGATCTTCTCGTGGGGGAACTCCCCGACCAGGTGGCCGGCGTGGGATGCGCCGTGACCCCAGCCGGCCTCGGCGATCAGCTCCAGCACCTTCGCGAAGAGCTGGCGCCGGTGATCTCCGGCGTGGACAGAAAGTGCTGACGGGCGCGCTCCCAGATCACCGGCAGGTCACCGGCCATCCGATGCTTGACCGGATCGTCGCCGAGCACGTAGGTGCGGCCGAAGTCGGCCTCCCACTCCTCGAAGATCGGGCCGAAGTCGAAGAACAGGATCTCGTCCTCGTCCAGCTTCCGGTCCGGAGGGTTGGAGCGGTAGGGCTCCAACGTGTTGACGCCGGCACGGACGATCCTCTTGTGCCAGAAACGACGCACGCCGTACATCTGGTTGGCCAGATCCCGCACCTCGTCGGAGAGCTCACGCTCGCCCTTCCCCGGCACCACCAGGCCCCGGGCGATCACCTCGTCGAACAACTGGGACGCCTTCGCCTCCGCGTCCCGCAGGTCGGCAATCCGGTCGGTGTCCTCGATCAGCACGAGTTCACCCTAGCCGCGTGTGGTCGCGTCACCTTTCAGCGGACGAGGCCGAAGCGCCACAGCGCGAGACCCGCCCGGGCCTTTCCACAGGGCGCGGATAGGCTCGGATTCGTGAGCGGCACGGGCCACGGGCACGGGCATTCGCACGTCCATGCCGGCGGTCGGCACCGGTGGCGGCTGGCCGTCGTGTTCGCCCTGGTGGCGGGCTTCTTCGTGGTCGAGATGGCCGCCGGGCTCCTCTCCGGCTCGCTGGCGCTGATCTCGGACGCCGGCCACATGGCCGCGGACGTGGTCGCGCTCGGGGCCGCCCTGGTGACCACGAAGATCGCGACCCGACCGGACCTGACCGGACGCCGCACCTACGGCTCCTACCGCGCGGAGGTGTTCGCCTCCGGTCTCACCGTGTTGATCATGCTCGGCGTGTCGGCGTACGTCGTCATCGAGGCGATCGCCCGCATCGGCTCCGACGTCACGTTGCAGCCGCGCAGCATGCTGCTGGTCGGCTTCCTCGGCCTGCTGGTCAACGCCGCCTCGATGGTGATCCTGCGCCAGGGCGCGCAGGAGTCGCTGAACGTCAAGGGCGCCTACTACGAGGTGGTCGCCGACGCGGCCGGCAGCATCGGCGTGATCGCGGCCGGCGTGCTGGTGTCCGCAACGGGCAAGAGCTTCTGGGACACCGCGGTCGCCGTTGCGATCGGCCTGTTCATCGCGATCCGGGCGATCGGCCTGGGACGGCAGGTGGTGCACGTGCTCGGTCAGCACGTCCCGGAGAACCTGGACCTGGACCAGGTCGTCGACGACCTTGCCGGTGTCGGCGGCGTCCAAGACGTGCACGACCTGCACATCTGGACACTGACGTCCGGGATGAACGTCGCCACTGCCCACCTGGTGCTCCGCACCGGCGCGGAGCCACAGGACGTCCTCACCACCGCCCAAACCCTGCTCCACGACCAGCACCACATCGAGCACGCCACCCTCCAGGTGGAGACCAAGCGCACGCGGCAGTGCTACGACGTGCAGTGGTGAGGTGGCCTGGTGACGATCCGAGCCGATGAACACCTGCTGGAGGCTCTCCGCGGGCTGCCGGACCCACCACCACTGCCCTCAGCGGCCGACGCGGTGCCCGGCTGGCTGCCCGATCTCCTCTTCGAGGATCAGGCCGCGAGCCGACATGCCGACCTCGCCGCCCGGTGGCTGCAGACCCAAGGCCGTGGCTACTACACGATCGCCTCGGCGGGCCACGAGGGCAACGCGATGCTGGCAACCGCGCTCCGGCCGACCGATCCAGCTCTGCTGCACTACCGCTCCGGAGCGTTCTTCATGGCGCGCGCCCGCCAGGCCGAGATGAGCCTCGACGAGGCGCTGGAGGCCTTGCTGCTCGGTGTCGTCGCCAGCACCGAGGACCCCATCTCGGGCGGGAGGCACAAGGTCATCGGCCATCAGGAGTTGGCGATCATCCCGCAGACCTCCACCATCGCCTCGCACCTGCCTCGGGCCCTAGGGGTCGCGGTGGCGATCTCCCGTGCGGACAAGCTCGATGCCGAGATCGCCTGGCCGACCGACTCGATCGTGGTCTGCTCCTTCGGGGACGCCTCGGTCAACCATTCGACGGCCGTCGGCGCGATCAACGCGAGCGCCCATGCGGCCTATCAGAGCCTTCCTCTGCCGGTGCTGTGGGTGTGCGAGGACAACGGGCTCGGCATCTCGGTGCGCACCCCTGCGGGCTGGGTGGCCCATCGGCATCGCGACAACTCCTCGGTGCGCTACTTCGAGGCGGATGGTTCGGATCCGGCCACGGCTGTCGACCGGATCTTCGAGGCCACCGACTATGTGCGGCAGCGACGCCGACCGGCCTTCCTGCACCTGCGCACCGTGCGACTGATGTCTCATGCCGGCTCCGACGTGGAGACCGCCTACCGCAGTCCTGCCAAGATCGCAGCCGACCTCGACCGCGACCCGCTGATTGCCACCGCCCGCCTCCTCTCAGCTCGCGGCAGGTTGTCCGGACGGCACATCGAGGCCCGCTACGAGGACATCCGGAGCCGGGCGATGACCATCGCGAAGGGGCTGCTCGACCACCCGACCCTGGCCAGCAGCGCCGCCGTCACCCGACCCCTCGAGCTGCCCCGGGTCGTTGTCTCTGGTCCACACCGCGCCCCGGTGCCCACGCGGGCTGCGACGTCAGGCGACGGCGCGACCCTGGCCCAGGTGATCAACCGCGGTCTCGCCACAATCCTGCGAGAGCAGCGAGACACCCTCCTCTTCGGCGAGGACGTCGCACGCAAGGGCGGGGTGTACGGCGTCACGCGCGGCCTTGCTCGCGAGTTCGGGCCCGCCCGCGTCTTCGACACCCTCCTCGACGAGCAGACGATCCTGGGTCTCGCGCTCGGGCTGGGCGTCTCCGGGCTGGTCGCGCTGCCCGAAATCCAGTACCTCGCCTATCTGCACAACGCCGAGGACCAACTCCGCGGCGAGGCCGCCAGCCTGCGCTTCTTCAGCAACGGCCAGCACCGCAACCCGATAGTGGTCCGGGTGGCCGGGCTGGCCTACCAGAGGGGCTTCGGCGGCCACTTCCACAACGACAACTCCGTGGCCGTGTTGGCCGACATCCCCGGCCTCGCGGTCGCGGTGCCGAGCCATCCGCGTGGGGCGGAGGAGCTGCTCCAGCAGTGTGTGGGCGTCGCCCGGGCCGAGGGCGCGCCGGTGGTTTTCCTTGAGCCGATCGCGCTATATCACCAACGCGACCTCTTCGATCCTGGCGACGGTCGGTGGACCGAAGCCCCGGGTCAAGCCCAGGCGACCGCCGAGACCGCACCGTTCGGCCGCAGCCTGACCTACGGCGACGGGCAGGACCTGACCCTGGTCTCCTTCGGCAACGGCGTGCCGATGAGCCTGCGGGCCGCTCGTCGACTCGGCGAGGAGCACGGGGTGGCCGCGCGGGTGGTGGATCTGCGCTGGCTCCGCCCGCTGCCCGCCGCAGACCTGCTCGCGGAGGCCTCCGCCACCGGCCGGGTCCTCGTCGTCGACGAGACGAGGAGGTCGGGCGGCGTCTCCGAGGGCATCGTCGCCGCTCTCGTCGACGCCGAGTTCGACGGGGCGGTGCGTCGGGTGACGAGCGCGGACTCCTTCGTGCCACTCGGACCGGCAGCCGACCAGGTCCTGCTCACCGAGGACCAGATCGTGGAGCAGACGCTCAGGTTGCTCAGTTGAGATCTGCCGGGTCGGTGTTCGCGCCGCAGAGGACGACACAGACCCGTTCGTCATCGGCGACCCGATAGCCGGAGGGGCTTACCAGGCCAGCGAGCGCAGTGGCGGCGGCGTGCTCGACGGCAATCCGGTAGTGGTCCCAGAGCCCCTGGCGCGCCGAGACGATCGCGTCGTCGGGCACCAGGACCGAGCGCGAGCCCGACAGGCGGGCCGCGGCGAGCGCCATCTCCGAGGCCCGGCGGGCGCCGAGCGAGTCGGCAGCGACGGAGTCGACCGTGACGTCCACGATGCGCCCGGCCTCCAGCGCTGCGTGGAGCGCTCGACAGTGCTCCGGCTCGACCGCGACGGTGGTCATCCCGTGCACCCGGGCCGCCGCCGAGACACCGGAGAACAGTCCGCCGCCACCCGTGGCGACGACCACCGTGTCGAGGTCGGGGATCTGGGCACGAATCTCGTCGAGCAGCGTGCCGGCCCCGGCAGCGATCAGCGGGTCGTCGTAGGCGTGCGAAGCCAATGCGCCGCTGCTCGCGGCGAACTCCTGGCAGGCCGCCAGCGCGTCGGCGTACTCCACACCCACCTGCCGCACGTCCGCGCCGTACGACCGCAGCCGCCCGACCTTGACCACTGGCGCCGTCTCGGGCAGGAACACGGTCGCCCGCACACCATGGCGCCGGGCCGCCCAGGCGCAGGCCAGGCCGGCGTTCCCGCCCGAGGCGATCGTGACGCCCGCCTCCGGCATGGTCCCGGCGGCACGGTGGGTCCGGACGAAGTTGAGCGCCCCGCGCGCCTTGAAGGAACCGGTGTGCTGGAGGAACTCCAACGCGAACCAGACCCGGCCGGCCAAGCTTCCGATCAGGTAGGTTCCGGTCGGCCTCCGCGACGCTCACCCGACGGACCTCGGCGTCGATCCGGGCTGCTGCCGCGCGGACATCGTCGTAGGGCAGCGCGGCGTCGGGCAGCGCGGCATCGGACAACGCTGAGTCCTGGGCGGGGTCCGGTCTCGTCGTCATGATCGCCGATCAGTGTGGCACGTGACCTCTTGCGCGGTCCGCGCACCCTGCGGCAGACTAATAGGAACCTTTCCTGTCTAATTCTCGGAGTGAAGAGCGGCAGCCCTGGCCGGCGACTCGGAGGGAGCGCACCGTGACCAGTCGCACGATCGCTTGGGTGAGCGTGGTCGCGGGCGCCGTGCCCCTCATCCTCGGCGGCCTGACCGCTCCGGCAGCTGCGGTCGCCCCGACTCGGGGAGCGCAGATCCGGGTCAACCAGGGTGGCTATCTCACCGACGAGACGAAGCCCGTCCGGTTGATGGCTCGGGCACCAGTGGCCCGCGGCACGACCTACCAGGTGCGCAACGAGGACGGCGACGTCGTGCTCACCGGCACGGTGCCGGCCAAGCCGATCGGCAGGTGGAGCAAGCGCTACCCGGCGATCTACCGACTCGACGTCAGCGACCTGCACGCCGCGGGGCGCTACCGGATCACCGTGGGTGGCGCTGTCGACGCCCGATCGCCCTGGTTCCCGGTCACCGCCGACCCCGCCGAGGTCTATCGCCCGTTGGTGACCGCGGGGACCACCTTCTTCCAGATCCAGCGGGACGGGGCCGACGTGATCCCCGGAGCGCTGGACCGCCAGCCTTCGCACCTCCTCGACCGGCGAGCCAAGGTCTACCGCTGGCCGAGGATGGAGCGTGGCTCCGACCTGATCCTCGACCGCCGTCTGCACCGAATCGGTGGGCCGATCGATGTCGAGGGCGGCTGGTTCGATGCCGGCGACTACGTGAAGTTCGTGCACACGACGGCCTACGCCGACGTCATCTTGTTCACCAGCGCCGACCTGCTGGGTGACCAGGCACCGGCCGAGCTGGAGTCGGAGGCCCGCTTCGGTCTGCGCTGGCTCTCGAAGATGTGGCGGCCACGCACGAAAGCGCTCTACTTCCAGGTCGGCATCGGGTCGGGCAACCGGGCCGGCACCTTCGTCGGCGATCACGACGTGTGGCGGCTCCCCGAGGCCGACGACACGGACACCGCCCACCTCGACCGGTTCATGACCCATCGCCCGGTGTTTCGCGCCGCCGCGCCCGGCAAGCGGATCAGCCCCAACCTGGTCGGTCGGATGTCCGCAGCGTTCGCGTTGGCGGCGCACGCCGACGCGACGACCCATCCGGTCCGCGCACGGCGTGAGCTGCGGACGGCACGCCAGCTCTATGCCCGTGCGGCGATCCGGCACCCACCGCGCCCCTTGGTGACCGCGCTGCCGCACGCGTTCTACCCCGAGTCGAGCTGGCGCGACGACATGGAGCTCGGCGCCGCGGCCATCGCCCGCGCCGCCCAGAGCCTCGGCCAGCCCGCGACGCCGTACCTGCGCGATGCCGCCCGATTCGCCCGCGACTTCATCGCCCAGCACGACCCCGACACGCTCAACCTCTACAACACCTCGGCCCTCGCCCACCTGATGCTCGCCCACGCCATGCGTGAGGTCCCTCACCGGCACCTCGCGACGACGCGCGCCACCCTGGTCCGCGACCTCGCCCGGCAGATCAAGATCGGCCGGACCCATGCCCGACACGACGCCTTCGGTGCGGGCGCACCCCCGGACGAGTACGACGTCAACTCGCACTCCTTCGCCCTGATCGCGACCGTCGCGTTCTACGACCAGCTCACCCACTCGCAACGCTTCCAGCCTTTCGCCAGCCAGGTCCGCACCTGGCTGCTCGGCGGCGATCCGTGGGGGGTCACGGCCATGGTCGGCATCGGGCAGCGCTTCCCGCTGTGCATGCAGCATCAGGTCGCCAACCTCTCCGGCGGCACGGACGGCGCTCGGCCAACTTCTCTCGGACCGATCGCCGTCGGCGCGGTCGTCAACGGCCCCAACGGAGCCTCGGAGTTCGACCGCCACCTCGGTGGCTTCCAAGACGGCATGCGGCACTGCACCACCAAGGGGCGCCACCTGCCGAGGTACGACGGTCAGGGAAGTCGCTACCTCGACGATGTGCGGGTCTGGCAGACCAACGAGCCGGCCCTCGACATGACCGGCGCAGCGATCCTCGCCGGCGCGGCCCAGCTGGCCGGGCGATGAAGGGCTGTGCGATGAAGGCCGGGCGATGAAGGCCGGGCGATGAAGGCGGGCACCCCGCGACTCCTGCGCGGCATCAACGACCGCGCGGCACTGGACGTGCTGCTGGAGCAGGGTCCCCTGTCTCGGACCCGGCTCGGCGAGCTGACCGGGCTCTCCAAGCCGACCGCGGGCCAGCTGCTGTCCCGCCTCGAGCAGGACGGCCTGGTCGTCTCCGTCGGCAGCACCGAGGGTGGTCGCGGCCCGCGCGCACAGCTCTACGCCATCAACCCGCGGGCCGCGCTGGTCGCCGGACTCGACGTCACCTCGTCCCGGGTGCTCGCAGCGGTCGCCGACATCACCGGCCGCGTCGTCGGCGAGCACGAGCTGCCCACCCCGCGCCGACCACGGCCCGACGTCGAGGCGCACGTCGAGCAGGCTGTCGCGGGAGCCTGCGCGGCCGCCGGACTGACCACCGACCAGGTGCGACACTTGGTGATCGGCACCCCTGGCGCCCTCGATCCGCGCACCCGACGGCTGCGCTACGCCCGGCACCTACCCGGCTGGCACGACCCCGAGCTCCTCCCCCGCCTGGCTGATGCCTTCGGCCACCCGGTGCAGGTCGAGAACGACGTCAACCTCGCCGCGGTCGCCGAGCGCAAGGTGGGCGCAGCACGCGAGGTCGACGACTTCCTGCTGCTGTGGGCCGACGAGGGCCTGGGTGCCGCCCTGGTCATCGACGGTCGTCTGCACCGCGGTGCGACGGGCGGTGCCGGCGAGGTCGGCTTCCTGCCGCTGCCCGGCACCCCCCTGCGCCGCGACGTACGCCGCGGCAACGCCGGCGGCTTCCAAGAGCTCGCCGGCGGCCGCCAGGTCCTCGCTCTCGCGCGATCGCTCGGCCTGCGGGCGAGCACACCCGCCGGTGCCGTCGCCGCGGCACTCACCACGCCAGGACCGGGCGACGAGCTGATCGACCAGCTGGCCGAGCGCTTCGCGGTCGGGATCGCGGCCATGGTCGCCGTCGTCGACCCGGCGCTGGTCATCCTCACCGGCGGCGTCCTGGTCGCCGGCGGAAGCCGACTGCGCGACGCCATCGACGTCGAGCTCGGCTCCCTGGCCGCCGCGCACCCCACCGTCGCCCTCTCCGGGGTCGAGGGCGACCCCGTCCTGTCCGGTGCCCTGCACACCGCCCTCGGCCTGGCCCGAGACGAGGTCTTCGACACCGTTCGCCATCCCATCACCACGTCGGGCGACGCCCGGCACGTCAGCAGGAGGTCACCATGACCGCAACCAGGAGACTTCGCCTGGCCGGCACCGCGCTCGGGGTCACCCTCGCGCTCACCACGACGGCCTGCATGGGCACGTCCCAGGGCGGCGCGAACGACAACCCCGATGCGGACGTCACCCTCACCTTCTGGCACGGGTGGAGCGCCCCGAGCGAGGTGAAGGCGATCCAGGCCACCATCGACGGCTTCGAGAAGGCCCACCCCAACATCCACGTCAAGGCTGTCGGCGGGATCACCGACGACAAGATCAACCAGGCGCTGCGCGCCGGTGGCGCCAGCGCACCGGACGTGGTGTCGTCGTTCACGACCGACAACGTCGGCCAGTTCTGCACCTCGCACGCCTTCGTCGACCTCAACCCGTTCATGGAGAAGTCGAACATCGACCCGCAGGAGACCTTCCCGGCCGCCCAACTGGAGTACACCCAGTTCGAGGGCAACCAGTGCGCGCTGCCGCTGCTCAGCGACGCCTACGGCCTCTACTACAACAAGGATGCGTTCAAGGCAGCCGGGATCACCGAGCCCCCGAAGACGCTCTCCCAGTTCGACCGGGATGCGGTGAAGCTCACCGAGGTCTCGGGGGACACCTACTCCCAGCTCGGCTTCATGCCGCTCTACCACGGCTACGAGTCTTCGATCACCCACTTCGCGACGCAGTGGTCGCCGACGTACTTCACCTCCGACGGCAAGTCCAACGTCGCCGACGACCAGCCCCTCGCTTCGGCGTACCGCTGGCAGAAGGCACTGGTCGGCAAGCTCGGTGGCTACGAGAAGCTCGAGAAGTATCGCAGCACCTTCGGCGACGAGTGGAGCAACAACAACCCGTTCATGACCGGGCAGGTCGCGATGGCCATCGACGGCGAGTGGCGGGCCGGGATGATCGACGACTCCAACAGCAAGGTGGACTACGGCGTCGCGCCGTTCCCGGTCCCCGACGGGATGGCCGATCAGTACGGCAAGGGCTACATCACCGGCACCATCGTCGGCATCGCGAGCACCAGCAAGAAGCAGAACGCCGCCTGGGAGTTCGTGAAGTACCTCACCAGCGACACCCACGCGGTCGTCAACTTCGCCAACGCGATCCACAACGTGCCGTCCACGTTGGCCGCCCTGCAGTCGCCGGATCTGAACCCGGACCCGAACTTCCAGACCTTCATCAAGATCGCGGCCAACCCGCACAGCAACACCACGCCGTCCAGCCCGAACGGCGGCGCCTACCAGCTCACCCTGCAAGACCTCGGCTATGCCTTCGAGTCCGGCAAGCAGACCGACCTGCAAGCCGGGCTCGACAAGGCTGCGGAGCAGATCGACACCGACATCGCGCAGTCCCAATGAGAATCGGCCCAGTAGGTCGGACCGAGTGAGTACGACGACCAGGAACCCCACGTTGCGGGCACGGCGACGCCGTGAAGCACTCCGCAACGTGGCGTTCCTGTCGCCATGGCTGCTGGGCACCGGGCTGTTCTTCCTCTACCCACTGATCACGACGGCGTGGCTCTCGTTCACCCACTACGACGGTTTCGCAGCACCGACCTGGGACGGGGTGAGCAACTGGCGCTACGTCTTCAAGGACTACCCGTTCTTCTGGCCGGCGCTGCGCAACACACTGTGGTTCGTCGTCGTGCTGGTGTCCCTGCGGCTGGTCATCGGTCTCGTGCTCGGCATGACGGTGATCCGGCTCCGGCGCGGGAGCTCGGTGTTCCGGACGATCTTCTACGCGCCCTACCTCGCTCCCCCGGTCGCGGCGACGTTGGCCTTCGTGTTCCTGCTCAACCCGGGCACCGGGCCGGTCAACTCCATCCTGGGCAACCTCGGCCTGCCGGAGCCGGGCTGGTTCAACGATCCGACCTGGTCCAAGCCGGCGCTGACCCTGCTGGCAGTGTGGGGCGTCGGCGACCTGATGGTGATCTTCATGGCCGCGCTGCTCGACGTACCACGGGAGCTGTACGAAGCGGCCGAGCTCGACGGCGCAGGGCCGATCGGCAGATTCCGCCACGTCACACTGCCGACGCTGCGACCGATCCTCGGCTTCGCGGTGATCACCGGCGTGATCGCCACCATGCAGTACTACACCGAGCCGATGGTGGCCGGCCAGGTCGCCAGCGGCCAGATCGGCGGATCCGGCCAACAGGTCGAACCGGGCTATCCCGGTGGATCAACGCTCACCCTGCCGCAACTGGTCTACAACCTCGGCTTCCAACGCTTCGACATCGGCGCGGCCTGCGTGATCGCGCTCGTGCTCTTCGGCCTGTCGATGGTCTTCGCGCTCTTCTTGATGAGGCGCGGCAGCGTCTTCTTGGGAGGCGACGAGTGAACCGCCAGAGCATGCTGCAGTGGATCGCGGTCCACGCCTTCGCGATCGCCGCCGCGCTGTTCTTCGTGATGCCGTTCGTCTTCGTCGGGCTCACCGCCTTGATGAGCGACCAGCAGACGCTGACCCGAGAGCTGTGGCCGACCCCGTTCGCGTGGCACAACCTGGTGACCGTCTGGCACACGCACGGCTTCGCGAGCTGGTGGCGCAACACGATCATCTACGCGACCGTCGGCACTGCGCTGACCCTGCTGTCGAGCATCCCGGTGGCCTATGCGCTGGCCTGCTTCCGCTTCCGGGGCCGCAACCTGGCGATGATGGTGATCATCGCGACGATGATGCTGCCGCCGCAGGTGGCCATCGTGCCGCTCTACCTCTTCTGGGCGCAGAATCTGCACCTCACCGGAACGCTGTGGCCGCTGATCATCCCACTGGCCTTCGGCGACGCGTTCTCGATCTTCTTGCTGAGGCAGTTCATGCTCACCGTGCCGCGGGAGTATCTCGAGGCGGCCAAGGTCGACGGCTGCAGCGACTTCCGGGCACTGTTGAAGGTGGTGCTGCCGATGACCAGACCGGCGATCGCCGCAGTGGCGCTCTTCCAGTTCTTCTACTGCTGGAACGACTACTTCGGGCCGCAGATCTACACCAGCGAGAACCCTGCCGCCTGGACGCTGAGCTATGGCCTGCAGACCTTCAAGAGCGCGCACCACACCAACTGGAACCTCACCATGGCCGCCACCGTGCTGGTGATGGCGCCGGTGATCGTCTTGTTCTTCTTCGCCCAGAAGGCATTCATCGAGGGCGTCACACTGACGGGAGTCAAGGGATGAAGCTCGCGGTGATCGGGGGCGGGTCCACCTACACCTCCGAGCTGGTCGACGGCCTCGGCCGGATGCGCGATGTGCTGCCGGTGGACGAGCTGGTGCTGGTCGATCCTGCTGCCGAACGGCTCGAGCTGGTTGCCGGCCTCGGCAGGCGGATCCTGCAGCGGCTCGATCACCCTGCCTCGCTGGTGACCAGCACCTCCCTGGCGCCTGCTCTCGACGGGGTGGATGCCGTGCTCGTGCAGCTCCGGGTCGGCGGCCAGGCCGCCCGGCTGCAGGACGAGACCTGGCCGCTGGAGTGTGGCTGCGTGGGTCAGGAGACCACCGGCGCCGGCGGGCTGGCCAAGGCGCTGCGCACGGTGCCGGTCGTGCTCGACCTCGCCGAGCAGGTCGCCGCCGCGGCTCCCCAGGCGTGGATCGTGGACTTCACCAACCCGGTCGGCATCGTCACCCGTGCGCTGCTGCAAGCGGGGCATCGCGCCGTGGGGCTCTGCAACGTGGCGATCGGTTTCCAGCGACGGTTCGCGGCGATGCTGGACGTGTCACCCGACCTGGTGGCCCTGGACCACGTCGGGCTCAATCACCTCACCTGGGAGCGCGCGGCCCGCGTCGACGGCGTCGACCGGCTGCCGGAGATCCTGGACCGGCACGTCGACGAGCTCGCCGCCGACATCGAGCTGCCGGCGGAGCTGATGACGACGCTCGGGGTGGTGCCGTCGTACTACCTGCGCTACTTCTACGCCCACGACGAGGTCGTCCGCGAGCTGATGGATGCCGAGCCGCGCGCGGCCGCGGTGGCCGCGATCGAGCAGCGGCTGTTGGCGATGTACGCCGACCCGACGCTCGACGAGAAGCCGGACCTGCTCATGCAACGGGGCGGCGCCTACTACTCCGAGGCCGCCGTGCAGTTGACTGCGGCCCTGCTCGGCCGAGACGCCGGGCCGTCGGTGCAGGTGGTCAACGTCGGCAACGACGGCACGCTGCCCTTCCTCCCTGACGACGCGGTAGTGGAGGTGCCCGCCGTGGTGGACCGTGCCGGGGTGCGGCCAGCGCCGATAGACCCACTCGCTCCGCTGTACGCCGGACTGGTCGCCGCCGTGACGTCGTACGAGCATCTGGCGCTGGACGCCGCCCTGCACGGTGGCCGGCAGCGGGTCTTCGAGGCGCTGCTCGCTCATCCGCTGGTGGGGCAGATCGACCTCGCCGAGCAGCTGACCGACCGACTCGTCGCCCACAACCACGACCATCTGGCCTGGGCCTGAGATGGACAACTCTCCACCTCGCGCCGCCGTGTTGGCGATCGACGCCGGCAACAGCAAGACCGACGTCGCCCTGGTGTCCAGCGACGGCCGGTTGCTCGGGCGGGCGCGCGGCGGCGCCTTCCACCCACACCGGATCGGAGTCGAGGCCGCCGTCGCCGAGCTCGCGCCGCTGGTCGACAAGGCCCGCATCGAGGCAGGGCTCCCCGCCGATGGCGGGCCGGTCGCAGAGCACGTGTGCGCCTGCCTGGCCAATGCCGATCTCCCGCTCGAGTGCGAGGCGCTGCACGACGCCATCGCTGCGTGGTCGTGGAGCACCACCGTGGAGGTCTTCAACGACACCTTCGGCCTGCTGCGGGCCGGCTTGGACGAGCCGCGCGGAGTCGCGGTCGTGTGCGGTGCCGGCATCAACTGTGCCGGCATGCTCCCGGACGGCCGGACCGCCCGGTTCGCGGCGGTGGGCCACATCTCGGGCGACTGGGGTGGCGGGGGCAACCTGTGGCAGGAGGCGATGTGGTGGGCGGCCCGCGCCGAGGACGGCCGCGGGCCGGACACGCGTCTGCGACAGGCACTGCCCGACCACTTCGCGCTGGACTCGATGGCAGCGCTGATCGAGGCCGTGCACTTCGCGACCCTCTCCGAGCAGCAGTGTCTCGAGCTCACTCCCGTGCTCTTCCAGGTCGCCGAGACCGGTGATCAGGTGGCCGAGGGCCTGGTGCGCCGCCAGGCCGAGGAGGTGACCGGGCTGGCCGTGGCTGCGATGCGAAAGCTCGGCCTCACCGACGAACCGGTCGACGTCGTCCTCGGTGGCGGCGTGCTCACCGCCGGTCACGCCCAACTGCTCGACGAGGTGCACCGTCTGCTCGCCGAGGCAGCCCCGCACGCGACCCCCCGAGTGGTCCGCACTCCCCCGGTCGTCGGCGCCGCCCTCCTCGGCCTGGATCTCCTCGGCGCCCCACCCGCTGCCGCCACTCGGCTCCGGGCAGCCTTCGACGCCGGCTGATCCGCCGTATCGTGACAGGGTGACATCGACTTGGACAGCGATCGACAGCCTGGACGAGCTCGTCGCGATCATCGGCGAGCCGACTGACCGAGTGCGCAACAAGGTGCGCACCCACTTGGCGGACGTCGACCGGCAGTGGCTGGCCGCCTCACCGTTCTGCGTGGTGGGCACCGCCGATGCCGACGGCACCTGCGACGTGTCACCCAAGGGCGACCCGGCGGGCCGGTTGGTGCATGTCCTCGACGACCGGACCATCGCCATCGCGGAGCGACCGGGCAACCGGCGGGTGGACGGCTATCGCAACGTCTTGCGCAACCCGCATGTCGGGCTCAACTTCTTCGTTCCCGGCCGCGGCGACACTCTTCGCATCAACGGACGCGCGCGACTGGTCAGCGAGGCGCCCTTCTTCGACGAGCTCGTGGTGAAGGGACACCGGCCGGTGCTCGCGCTCGTCGTCGAGATCGACGAGGTCTTCCATCACTGCGCGAAGGCCTTCCTCAGGTCGGGCCTCTGGGACCCGGAGACCTGGCATCCGGACGCGCTGCCGCGACGCGCTCTGATCGCCCATCAGCTCGAACCCAACGGGATGACCGTCGAGGAGCTCGACACCTACTACGGCACGCAGTACTCCGCCGGGCTCTACCAGAGCTGATCGGCGCCTGCGCGCTGTGTCTCAGCGTGACTCGAACGCCAGCCGACCCGCGAGGACGGCGAAGCTCGCGGCGAAGACCTTGCGGACGGCGTCGACCACCCGGGGCCGCCGAAGAACGTGGTCGCGGACGAGCGCGGCGCAGATGCCGTAGCCGGCGAAGACCACGAAGGTCATCACCATGAACACCGCGCTCAGGCCGAGCATCGCCGGCACCGCGTCCTGGCCGCTCGGCACGAACTGCGGGAGGAACGCGAAGAAGAAGATGGTGAGCTTGGGGTTCAGCAAGTTCACCGTGACTCCGGTGCTGAGCACTCCCCAAACCGATCCGCCGCCTCCCTGGTCCTCCACGGACAGCACTCCCCTGTCGCGCCAGGTCGCCCAGGCCATGTAGAGGAGATAGCCGACGCCGGCGTACTTCACCACCGCGAACGCGACTCCACTGGCGTGCAGCAGCGCAGCAAGACCGGTGATCGCCGCCACCATGTGCGGCAGCGTCCCCAGCGTGCAGGCGAAGGCAGCGAGCAGGCTGGCCCGTGTCCCTCGGGTCAACCCAGCAGCGATCGTGTAGAGCGCACCGGTCCCCGGGGTTGCGACGATGACCAGAGACGTCAGCAGGAACGCGATAGTCACCCGATCGATGGTAGACGACCGCGTGGTCTCCAGTCCGCCGCCGACCTCCGCTCCCTCCATTCATTTTCACGTTAATTCTCATTGATACGAAATCACCGGAGGGCGTTGACTACCGCCATGTCGACCAAGCGCCCCTACGCGATGCGGGCGCGAGCCAAGTCGGTGGAGGAGACCAGGCGCCGCATCCTCGACGCGGCGGTGCGTCTGGCGGACGACCGACTGATCGCCGACATCAGCCTCAGCGCTACCGCCGAGACAGCGGGCGTGAGCGTCCAGACGGTGCTCCGCCAGTTCGGCACCCGAGCGAGGCTGATCGAGGCCGCCACCGAGCACGCCCTCACCATGGTCGGCGAGGAACGACGGACCGTCCCGGGCGACGTGGACGCCGCCGTCTCAACGGTCCTCGCCCACTACGAGGCGCGCGGTGACGCGACGCTGCTCCTGCTCGCCCAGGAGCAGACCGACCCAGTCGTGCGACGCATCACCGACGCCGCCAAGCAGCTCCACCGCATCTGGGTCACCGATTCGTTCGCACCCCAACTGGCCGCCAACGACGACAACGAGGAGCTCGTCGACCTGCTCGTCGTCGCGACGGATCTCTACACCTGGAAGCTCCTCCGACGCGATCGCGGCCTGAGCAGACGCCGGGTCCACCAGCGCATGACTGCCCTCGTGCGCGCCGTACTCACGGCCGTGCCCACGACACAGATCGGAGAAGAAGATGGCTGACTTCCTGTTCGTCACCTGGGACGGCGGCGGCAATGTCCCGCCGGCCATCGCCGTGGCCCACGAGCTCCAGGCTCGTGGTCACCAGGTTCGCTTCCTCGGTCACGCGAGCCAAGAGAAGGCGCTCACCGAGGCGGGGATCCCCTTCGTCCGTCCCCAGCACGCTCGGCAGTTCGACGGCCGCGTCCCCCACTCCCCGCTCGAGATGATGGCCACCTTCGGCGACACGGGGATGGGGCGCGACCTGCTCGACACCCTCAAGCAGCAGCCAGCGGACCTGGTCGTCATCGACTGCCTGATGATCGGGGCGATGGACGCGGCGCGGCGGTCGGGTGTGAAGTACGCCGTCCTGGAGCACATGTACGACGAGTATGTGCGACGTGTCGTCCTCGGTGGACCGATGGGCGGCTACTTCAGGCTCAGGCGCCTACCGCCTCGCCCGGCGATTGAGGCAGCCGCGCTGAGGATCGTGGCGACCCTGCCCGAGCTGGACCCCGTCCCCGCCGACCCACGCATCGCCCAGGTCGGACCGATCGTCCCGGCAGCGACACCAGCGGAGCCCTGGGACGACCCGATGGTGTTGGTGAGTCTCAGCACGTTCGGCTTCCGTGGGATGGAGGACTGCCTCCAGCGTGTCGTCGACGCGACCGCCGACCTACCCGCCCGGGTCGTCGTCACGACCGGGCCGGTCATCGACCCTGGTTCTCTCCGACTCCCCGCTCACGCCGAGGCGCACCGGCCTGGTCGGCGTCAGCGACGCCCCGCGCTGAACGCCGCTGCGCTGTGCGAGGCCCCTCCGGTCGAGGGCCGGCTGGAGCGGCGACGCGAGCTCTTCTGGCCCGGCGACCGTTGCCCGGCAGGCTGCTTGGCCGAGGTCTTCTGCTGCTGACCGCCCGTCCCGCGCTGACCGCCCGTCCCGCGCTGACCACTCGTCCCGCGCTGGCCACTGGTCCCACGCTGACCACTCGTCCCACGCTGACCGGGCCGGCGGCGACGCCGCCCCTTGCTCCCGGACCTGTTCTCGGATCCGGTGCTGCGGGTCGGCTGAGCAGGGCTCGCGGCGGCCTCGGTCGGGTCCACGAGCAGCCGCTCGCCGGGTGCAAGCTCGGCGAGCACCGGGTGTCGCGCATCGCTGAGTCGGGTGGTGTGCGGCCGGATGCCAGCGGCCCGGGTGAGGGCTCGCACGTCGTTGACCTGCTCGCTCGTCATCAAGGTGATGACGGTGCCGCCCTTGCCGGCTCGTGCCGTCCGGCCCGATCGGTGCAGGTAGGCCTTGTGCTCGGTCGGCGGATCGGCGTGGACCACGAGCGCGACGTCGTCGACGTGGATGCCGCGCGCGGCGATGTCGGTGGCGACCAGGGTGGAGGCCCGGCCCTGGTGGAAGGCGTCGAGGTTGCGGGTGCGGGCGTTCTGGCCGAGGTTTCCGTGCAGCTCGACGGCGCGGACACCGCTGCGGTTGAGCTGTCGGGCCAGCGCCTTCGCACCGTGCTTGGTGCGGGTGAAGACCACCGTCCGACCCGGCGCGCTGGTCAGGTCGACGAGGACCGGGAGCCGATGCTCGCGCTCGATGTGCAGGACGTGGTGGGACATCGTCGCCACCGGCGCCTGCACCGAGTCGGCCTCGTGGGTGACCGGATCGACCAGGAACTGCTTGACCAGCGTGTTCACCCCGCGGTCGAGGGTCGCCGAGAACAGCAGCCGTTGGCTGCCGCGGGGCGTCTTGGTGAGCAGGCGACGCACCGCGGGCAGGAAGCCGAGATCGGCCATGTGGTCGGCCTCGTCGAGGACGGTGATCTCCACGTGGGACAGGCTGCAGTGTCCCTGGGAGATCAGATCCTCCAGCCGACCGGGGCAGGCGACCACG
The DNA here is from genome assembly GCF_047602075.1 of Nocardioides sp. Classification (GTDB taxonomy): domain Bacteria; phylum Actinomycetota; class Actinomycetes; order Propionibacteriales; family Nocardioidaceae; genus Nocardioides. The sequence continues at coordinate 376,269 of NZ_JASGIF010000001.1, read as the reverse complement.
ATGTCGACGCCGCGGCGCAGCGCGTTGACCTGTGGGTTCTGGCCGACCCCACCGAAGACGGTGCGTGAGGTCAGACCAGCGGCCTTGGCCAACGGCGCGAGGGCCTCGTCGATCTGGCCGACCAGCTCACGTGTCGGCGCCAGGATCAGGGCACGAGGTGCCTTGGCACGGGTCTGCCCACCAGAGCTGAGTCGAGCGACGAGAGGAAGGAGGAAGGCGTAGGTCTTGCCGGAGCCGGTCCGGCCACGTCCGAGGACATCGCGGCCGGCAAGAGAGTCGGGCAGCGTCGCTGCCTGGATGGGAGTAGGGGTCGAGATGCCGAGCTCGGCAAGAACGTCGACCAGGAGCGCAGGCACGCCCAGGGCTGGGAAGGTTGACATCAGGAAGTCGCAATCTGGCTAGGGGTGTCTCGCCGGCAGCCGGGATCCGATGGTCTCGGGGGCCACGCACGGAGCAGCAGTGTCAAGTGCTTCGACGTGCGGACAACTCGCGGCGAGAACTCAACGAGTTGAGGCCCTCATCCTATCTGGCCAGGCCGACGATCCCCGCATCGGCGCGCTGCATCCCCCATCTGCCGCGGTGCTGTGGTGGCTGAGAACTCGGAATACAGGGCAATTTGCCACGACAAGACCGCGGCAGACGCACGAAGACCGCGGCAGTCCGTCTCGCGGAGGCCCCGGATAGCCTGCGGACGTGGAAGGCATCCGCGGGCTGCTGCACTCGGCCAAGCTGATCGGTCCGGCCAACTCGCTGCGAGCGGTGCGGTTCGCCCGGCGCCGTGACGGTGTCGATCGGCGGCTGGCGCCGGTCCCCCGCACCCCGAGGAGGACCCCTGGGCGCCTCCGAGAGGCCCGCGTCACGGCGACCGGCACCGTCATCGACTTCGAGGACGCTCGTCTGGAGGTTCGCTTCCCTCGGGCCGGGCAGGTGTCTCTGGGGTGGGATGGCGCTCTGGACGAGCCGTCGTACGCCGTCCTCGCCGAGGCCGCCACCGACTTGCTCGACCTTCCCTCCCCCGAGCCTCCGTCGGTAAAGCTTCTCGAGACCGACGACGGCTGGCGTGTCATCGGGCCAGGAATCACCCTGGAGGTCACCGCGGCCGGGGCGGTCACCTTCCTCGACGACGACGGCAGGGTGCGCCGCAGCGACGAATCGCCCGCCTGGGACGGTGCCGGGTGGACACTGCGCACGCGGCTCACCGAGGACAACACCGTGCACGGTCTCGGCGGGCGGGCCCAGTGGGATCTGCGCGGTCGCAGGTACAGCTGCTGGAACACCGATCCTGGCGGCGCCTGGCTGCCCGAGGACGACCCGCTCTATGTGACGACGCCGGTCTATGCCGTGCTCGACGACCACGGGGCGGCGCACTGCCTGGTCGACAACCCGTGCCCCGGCACGGTCGACCTCACTCGCGACGAGCTCGTGGCCTCCTTCGAGTCCGGGCCGCTGCGGATCCACGTCTCCGTCGGCAGCCTCCCCGAGACGCTGGACGCCTACACGGCGCTCACTGGTCGGCCGACTCCCCCACCGCGGTGGGCATTGGGCTACCACCAGGCGCGCTGGGGCTACAACTCCGCGCACGCCGTCCGGGAGGTGGCGCAAGGCTTCCGCGATCGTGGTCTGCCGCTGTCGGCCATGCACGTCGACATCGACCACATGGAGCGGTTCCGCAACTTCAGCTTCGGCGAGCAAGGCTGGGCCGACCCTGCCGGACTCGTCGACAATCTCGCCGCCGACGACGTCCGACTCGTGGTGATCGTGGACGCCGGCCTCGCCCGGGACGACAGCTATCCCATCTATCGCGAGGCAGTGGCCGGGAATCATCTCTGCCGCCTTCCCGACCGCACAGGCGACGACGGACCCGTCCTGGAAGGCGTCGTCTGGCCGGGCCGGACCGTCTTCCCCGACTTCGCCCACCCCGCGGCTCGGCGGTGGTGGGGTGAACAGCTCGCGTTCTACACCGACCTCGGCGTCGCCGGCTTCTGGCACGACATGAACGAGCCCTCCTGCTTCGCCGCCTGGGGCGATCCGACCTTCCCGCTAGCGGTCCGGCATCGCACCGACGCCGGGGTCGTCGACCATCGCAAGCTCCACAACGTCTACGGCCAGCAGATGTGCCGGGCGTCGTACGACGGCCTGCGGAGGCTTCAGCCCGACCGCCGGCCGTTCCTGTTCTCCCGCAGCGGATGGGCGGGCTCCCAACGCTACGGCGGCCACTGGAGCGGCGACGTCGAGACGGCCTGGTCAGCGCTGTCTGGCTCCCTCGACCAGTGCTTGGGATTCGGCATCTCCGGAGTCGGCTACTACGGCCCCGATATCGGTGGCTTCACCGGCGAGCCCTCTCCGGAGCTGTTCACTCGCTGGTTCCAGCTGGCGTCCTTCTTGCCGTTCTTCCGAACCCACTGCGCCTGGCATCTGCCGCGGCGAGAGCCGTGGGAGTGGGGCGAGGAGGTGCTGTCCCACCTGCGCGGAGCGCTCGAGCGGCGCTATCGGCTGCTCCCCTTCTGGTACACGCTGGCGCTGGAGAACGCCCGCACCGGCGCACCGTACGTCCGGCCAATCGCGTGGTGTGACCCTTCCCGCCGGACCGAGAGCAACGCCTTCCTGCTCGGCGACGATGTCCTGGTGGCGCCGGTGCTCGAGGAGCGCGCGCGTTCGATCACCGTGAGGCTGCCGGCAGGGACATGGAGCCATGGTGAGACCGGCGAGCGGTTCTCTGGACGAATCGACCTAGCCGTCGGGCCTAGTGACACGCCGTGGTTCGTCCGCGCCGGCGCGATCATCCCGACCGAGGACGACGGTGACCTCGTCCTCCTGGTCGCGCCGCCCGATGACGAGACACCCCCTGGCGGCCACCTGCTGACCGACGCGGGCGACGGCTGGGACGAGCCTCATCACGAGCGCTACCGGGTCGCCGAGGCGGATGGCGCCCTCGTCGTCACCCGCGAGGTGATCCACCAGGGGGACTTCCCGTTCGGCGGCGTGACCGCCATGACTGTCGGCGGCGGCCAGGTCCACGTGAGCTAGCGATCTGCCAAGCGGGGAGGTATCCCTCAGGAACGCAGCCCTCGAGTCGTACGAGGAGGCGCATGTGATGGCCGACCTCGGGCGGGTTTGCGCGCACAACGGTCAGGCGACACTCGCCGGCGCCCATGACGGTGTGGACGTAGTCCAGGAGGGGGCTCGGAACCCAACCGAGGCGGGTGTCGTCTGTGGTGACCAAGACTGCGCGAGGGTCAGCCGGGTTCTCAGGCTCGGTTAGGAGCCGGAGCTCTTGCCCGGTCGATAGGTGCTCGATCTCGTCCGAAGCACCCTCGTTGTAGCGGATGCCGTGCACGAGAAACACACACTCCGTATGTCCATCGTCGGTGAGATTCGGCGTCTGGAGCAGTTCAATGGTGTCGCCTGCCCGACGACCTCCGGAGCGGGCCAGGAACTCCATTGGCGCAGCGTCCGCACCCAGGTCGAGAGCATCCAAGAGGGACAGCCGATCAGGTCGAGCCTCGTCGAAGACGCGTTCGGCGAAGATTGCGAACAAATGTGGCGCGACGTACTCCTGATCCAGGGACGAGAAGCCGAGGAAAGGCCGGAATCCTTCCAGTTCTGCTGCGCCTTCGAGGTAGCGAAAGTGATACGTGTCGCGGGTTCGCCACAGCAAGCCCACGGCGTGGTAGCGGCGGGTCTGTGGGTTCCGCCAAGTCACGAGCAACTGACTATCCGGTCGGGGCGTCGCACGCTCAGTGGCTGGGAGCGCTTGAGTGGTCACCACTAAGCAGCCTCCTTTAGTTTGTCTTTGGCAACTGTAGACAGAACCTTCGGCAGGGGTTCGACATTTCTGCGGTCTCGGAGACGATCCCCTCCCACGCGTCCGCGGTCACGGCCCGCAGCCTATCGAGCCAATACGCAGCGGTGCCCGGACTTGCCGCGGCGAGTGCTTGGAGGGCGAAGTCGACCAAGGTCACGGCACGACCGCCCTCGAAGCGATCTGCCATCCCCCGATTCGCCCAGACAACAAGCTCCCGGGTCCGACTCCAGTTGCCGCAGTCGCCGCATATCCAACAGGTTGAACCCGAGCGAATTCCCGTGGTCGTAGGACGGTGCCAACGTCACCACTCCATCCGAGCTGCGAAGGACCGCCCAATTCTCTTCGTGGCGGTCCCGATTGGCGACCAACGCGTCCAAGATCAGGTACCCACAGAACTGGTCGAACGCGGTGAACGCTCCGCCTCCCATCGCTGGCGCGGCTAGGGGGTGGAGCACCGTCCGTATGTTCGTGAGGTTGTGTCCAAGCCGCTCCTTCGCACGTGGCACCAGGCGTTGATCGATCTCACCGATGAGCACCGCACCGGTCTGCATCTCCACGCCCCGACCCGCGAGGTCGAAGGACAAGAGGCCCGGATGGCCATTGCGAGTTGCCATCTCGATACGAGCGGCCGGAACACCAATCTCATTGGCGATCTGCTCCACCGCCTTCTCGGCCCAGTCCTCACCTTGGCGGCGACCTTCCTTGGCAACGACTGGCTTGAACAGAGCGGACTCGTCCGATTCCGGGACCAGTAGCCAGACATTGGCGTCACTGCCACCGGGTTCGGGGAAGCGCACCACCCAGTCACTCACGTCGACGATCGGATGGGTGGTCACAGCGTCAACGTATCGGGAACACCGGAGCGTCCCGCTCATCTCCGTTGGCGCGATATGCGCGTCGAAAGAGGTCCCGCTCTCTAGGCACGGGCAAGAGGACGGCCGCAGGCAGCCACGCGGCTCACCGGATATGCAGGAACACGTTGTCCAGACGGCCGTTGAACTGGTCGGTGTCCGCCGCGATGCGCCCGTGCGGACCGAGCTTGCCACCCACCGACACGGTGATCTTGCGGCGGAACGACAACTCGCCCGCTGCCCCGACATCGGAGTCGACCCGGTGCACCGGGCCCCAGTGGTCGGGGTGCTCGCGCTGCCGCACCGTGAGGACCAGCCTCTCGCCGCCCTCCACGAACTGGCGGCTGCAACGGGCCCGATACCACTCGGTGGGCTTCAAGGCGACCTCGGACTCTGCCACCAGCACGCCGTCCGAGCCCTCGACCCGGCACCCGAACCGTCCGTGATCGACCTGCAGTTTGAACTGCGTCGCGTTGTTGAAGCGGCCGCGCTGCACGATGTTGTTGCCGTTGTCGTCCATGGTGCCCGTGTTGACCTCGTCGAGCTTGACGTCCGCACCGAGGCTGAACGGACGTCGGCCGGGCTCGAGGCCGTCGACCTTCCCCTTGGCACGCACGGAGATCACCGCCCTGGCGCCGTCCTCGAGGCCGTCGTACGCCGGGAACTCGGCGACCCGCGAGTGGAGTGCCCTCGCTCGACGAGCGATCACCTGCCCATCCCCGAGGGTCACCGTGGTGGAGGTGACTCGCGCGGTGCCCGCGTTGAAGGGCGACGTGATCGGGGCACCTTTCGGCACGTCGTCGAACAGCAACAACGCCTGGTCCCCAGATGGCTTGGCCACCGCGGGACCCGCGGTGACGACCACCGTCGCCACCGCGGCCACACCAGCTGCGATCCGGAGCCCGGTCTCCTTCACGGATCAGTTGATTCGGAAGAAGGCGTTGTCGACGCGGCCGTTGAACTGCTCGACTCGGCTAGGCACCGAGAGGTTGTCCTTCAGCCGTCCGCCGATGGTCAGCGGCCGCTCCTTGGCGATCTTCACGCGGCCCAGGACGGCGTTCTCGCTCACGGTCTCGACCGGGACCACGCGACCACGCTTGGTCAGCCGATTGACCGTCAGGGTCACGTCCTTGCCCGCGGCGGCCCGAGACACCGCGCAGGAGACGCGGTACCAGTACTTGGAGCTCACCGGGTCGGCGGAGCGGAGGAACACATCACCCTGGCTGCCCTTGACCCGGCACTCGATGTAACTCTTGTCCACCTGGATCTTGTACTGCGGCGCCTGACTGTAGAACCCACGCTGGATCAGGTTGTTGCCGTCGTCGCGGGGAGCGATCGCGGCCTCGTCGATCCGGAAGTCCGCGCCGAAGGCGAACGGGCGCTTGCGCGGGTTCAGCGGGTCCTTCTTGCCGCCGGGAAGGACGGCGACGACCGCACGCGGGGCGCCGCCGCCGGGGGCGTAGTTCGGGAAGTCGGCAACGCGAGACTTGGTGGGCTTCGCCTTGCGGGCGATGACCTTGCCGTGCTTGGCCTTCTTCACCGTGATCACGACACGGTGAGACTTGCCGGAGTTGACCGGGTGCTTGATCGACTTGCCCGGCTCGGTGTTATCGAAGCGCAGCCAGAGCTCGTCGGACTTCTTGGCTTGCGCCCCGGGTGCTGCCGCCAGCAGTGCTGCCAGGGCGACGGCTACGGCCACCAGCGGCCGCATGGACTTACGTGACATTCGGGATACCCCCAAGAGTGATCGCAGGTGGAGGATAGCCGTCGTCACGCCGGATTCACTCATCGCGAGAGAGGAATCTGCCCGCCCTGGCGGAAATGTCCCCTCAACTGTTGACAATCGGATGACCCCTTCCGTCACGCCGCCCCCCCAAGTCACGGTTGTCACAGTGACGTGACGACGCTAGGCCCAGAAGATCCGCTCCACCACGTCGTGCGCGCGGCGGGTCACCCGCAGGTAGTCGTTGACCATCCGATCAGACTCACCGGGTCGGTAGCCGAGCACGCTCGCGGTTGCGGCGCGCTCCCGAGCGTCGCGGGGCAGCTGGTCGGACGCCTTGCCCCGCACCAGCGTGGTCGCGTTGCGCATGTGGCTGACCGCCCGCCAGGCGGTCGCGAGGGTCTCGGCGTCGATAGACGCGACCAGCCCGGCGGCCTGGGCTGCTTCGAGCGCCTCCAGGGTCCGCGTGCTGCGCAGCGCGGCGTGGGCGCCGGCGTAGCGCATCTGGAGCAGCTGGACCGTCCACTCCACGTCGGCCAGGCCGCCGCGGCCCAGCTTGAGGTGAGTGTGCGGATCGGCCCCCCGTGGCAGCCGCTCCTGGTCGACTCGCGCCTTGATCCGGCGCACCTCGCGGACGTCGGCCTCGGCGAGCCCACCGGCGGGGAAGCGGAGCGGATCGATCAACTCGGCGAAACGCTGGCGCAGATCGGCGTCGCCCACCACCGGGTCGGCTCGGAGCAGCGCCTGGAACTCCCAGACCTTCGACCACTTCGCGTAGTAGGCGGCGTAGGAGTCCAGCGTCCTGACCAGCGGCCCCTGCTTGCCCTCGGGCCGGAGATCGGCGTCCACGAGCAGCGCCGGGTCGGTGCCGGGCAGTGCCAGCAGTCGCCGCAACTCGTTGCACACCGTCATCGCGAACACGGTCGCCTCGTGCGGGTCGGCGCCCGCGACCGGGTCGTGGACGAACATCACGTCGGCGTCACTGCCGTAGGACAGCTCGAAGCCGCCGTACCTCCCCATGGCGACGATCGCGATCCGGGTCGGCGGCTCGGGCAGACCGCGCTGCTGGACGGCCACCTGGGTCGCCACCTCGAGCGTCGTCTCCAGCGTCGCGTCGGTCACCCGTGACAGTCCGGCGCCGACCGCCTCGACCTCGACCTGGCCCAGCAGGTCGGCCGCAGCGATCCGGAACAGCTCTCGACGACGGATCCCCCGGATCATCCGCACCGCTTCCTCGGCGGACTGCTGGCGCCCCGCGGCGGCGCGCATCTCCGTGGTGATCGCCTCGGCAGTCAGCGGGTGCAGGTCCTCGCCGAGGAGCCGCACCCCCTCCGGCTCCCGCTGGAGCAGATCGGTCGCGTAGCGCGAGGTCGCCAGCAGGTGCGCCAACCGCTCGGCCACCTCACCCTCGTCGCGCAGAGTCTTCAGATACCAGTGCGTGCGGCCCAGCGACTCGCTGATCCTGCGGAAGCCGGCCAACCCGGCATCCGGATCGGGGGCATCCGCGAACCACTCCAGCAGGACCGGCAGCAGGGTCCGCTGGATCGCTGCGGTCCGTGAGACCCCACTCGTCAGCGCCTCGAGATGCCTCAGCGCAGCTTCCGGGTCCTGATAGCCCAACGCGGCCAGCCGGGCCCGGGCGGCCTCGGGCGATAGCCGCGCGTCTTCCCCGGGGATCCTGGCCACGGCGGCCAGCAGCGGCCGGTAGAAGAGCTTCTCGTGCAGCCTGCGCACCTCACGCCGGTGGTGGGTCCACTCCTTCTCGAGGGCCTCCACCGGGTCCTTCATGAAGCCCATCGAACGGCCGAGCTGGCGCAGCGACTCCTCACCGTCCGGCACCACATGAGTGCGGCGCAGCTGACGCAGCTGGATGCGGTGCTCAAGGGTGCGCAAGAAGGCGTAGGCGGCGGCCATCGCCTCGCCGTCCTCCCGACCGATGTAGCCGCCCTGGGTGAGCTCGGCGAGCGCACTGAGGGTGGTGGGTGCGTGGATCGTGTCGTCGGTGCGGCCATGCACCAGCTGCAGCAGCTGGACGGCGAACTCGACGTCGCGCAGTCCGCCGGAGCCGAGCTTCAGCTGCCGAGCGGCCTCTCGCGCCGGGATGTGATCGACGACCCGGCGGCGCATCGCCTGCACGTCCTCGACAAAGCCGTCCCGGCCGGCCACGCTCCACACCATCGCAGACACCATCGTGGTGAACTCCTCGCCCAACGCCAGGTCGCCCGCCACGGCCCGGGCCTTGAGCAGGGCCTGGAACTCCCAGGTCTTGGCCCACCGTTCGTAGTAGCCACGGTGGCTGGCCAGCGTCCGCACCAAAGGTCCGGCCTTGCCTTCTGGGCGCAGGGCAGCGTCCACGGGCCAGATGGTCCCCTCGGCGGTGTGGTCTGAGCAGACCTGGATGAGCCCGGCCGCGAGGCTGCTCGCCACGCGCAGCGCGCTCTGCTCGTCTGCGCCCTCGACAGGCTCGGCCACGAAGATGACGTCCACGTCGGAGACGTAGTTGAGCTCGTGTCCTCCGCACTTGCCCATCGCGATCACAGCCAGCCGCGCATCGTTCGCGGTGGGACCGACTCGCTCTCGGGCGATGGCGAGAGCGGCGTCGAGGGTGCCGGCAGCGAGGTCGGAGAGCTCGGCCGCCGCGTCGTCGACCCCGACATGGTGGGCTAGGTCGCGGGAGGCGAGCCGGACCAGGTGGCGGCGATACTCCACGCGGAGGGCGTCGACGGCGCCCGCACCCAGGGTGGCTGTCGGCTGGTCGTCGTGCGGGTCTGCGCCGACAGCGCGGAGCAGGGCGGCGCGGACGGCGTACGCCGCTGGGCGGGTCGCGCCCAGGTCGGGATCACGCAGCTCGGTCCACTGCTCGGGGTGACGGACCAGGTGGTCGGCGAGCGCCTGACTGGCCCCGAGGACCATCAGCAGCCGCATCGCGGTGCCTTCGTCGTCGGTCAGCGCCGTCAGCAGCGCTGCCGGGTCGGGAGCCGTCTCGGTGAGCCGGACCAGGGCTGCGAGCGCCTGATCCGGGTCAGCGGTCCGCGCCAGGATCGCCAGCAGAGGCTCGGCGGCCGAACCCAGTCGCTCCAGGCGGCTACGGGCAGCCGACGGATCCTGGAAGCCCAGCCGCACCAGGCTCTGGCGGCTCAAGACGTCGACCGAACGAGGCATCGGTGGCTCTAGCGGCTGGCGTGGATGATCTCGGCGAAGCGCTCCGCGAGCGGCCGCCAGGCCTTGTCGAGCTCAGGGCGGGCCCGGTCCACCCGGGTCAGCTCCTCCTCGGCATCGACGCCGACCCGCGCCGGTGACTCCGGGTCGTCCTCGACCCACCGGCGCAGCAGCGGCTCGTCGACCTCGGGGTGCCACTGGACTCCCCACATGGCATCGCCGTAGCGCACCGCCTGCACCTCGCCGCGAGCCGATCTCGCCAGCTCCACCGCGCCCGGTGGCAGCTCGACCACGACATCGGTGTTCCAGTGGATCCCCGGCCGAGTCGTGGCGACGCCGCTCATCAGCGGATCCTCGCCAGCGGCCTCGAGCCAGTGCACGTCGACCAGACCCACCTGGAGACCCAACGGACTGGTGTGCACCTCGCCACCGAGCGCGACCGCCGCCACCTGATGACCCAGGCAGATGCCGAGGGTGGGGACGCCGTCCTTGGCGGCCTGTCGGACCAGGTCCTTGACGCCGCTGATCCAGGCGACCTCGTCGTCGTGGTGCGCGCTCATCCAGCCGCCCATGACCAGCAGGGCATCGTGGTAGGCCAGGTCGTCGGGCAGTTCGTCGCCGGCCCAGGGCTGGCACACGTGCAGGTCGCAACCGGCATCTTGCAGCCACACGCCGAACCAGGCGGGCGGGTCGTCGGGCTCGTGCTCGATCACCAGGACTCGTGCTGACACGAGGACGAACCTACCGCGCCGATCGTGCCCCTCCGGCCCCAGCCGGTGGGAGTCAGCGGTGGAGTCGGCCGGTGACGTCAGCCTTGGGCGACGATCGCGAGCTCGGCACCGACGACGGCAGCGATGAGCAGCGCCGCCGCCCACCACCACTCACGGCGCCAGACCGCAGCCATGGCCGAGAGCACCCCGGCCAGCAGGGTCAGCGAGGGGACCAGCGAGCCCCAACCCGGGGTGAGACCGGGCTCGGCCACCGTCAGCCCACGTTGGAAGGAGCCGTAGGCGGCCCAGGCGAGGCCCACGGCAGCGAGTCCGAGCAGGCCGACCACCGCGAGTGCCACCACGCCCGGCAGCTGCTTGGGGCCGTTGGTCTCGTGGTAGCGCCAGCGGGTCAGCGACAGCGCCACCAGCAGTGCACCGGCGCCGAGGCTGCCCCAGGACAAGAAGTGCCGCAGTCCGGGGCCGAGGTTGGTGATCCCGGTCAGTCCCCAAGAGGAGATGGCCAGACCCAAGCCGGCCGCGACGGCGACACCACGGCTGGCCCAGCCGGGCTGTGCCTGCAGCGCCAGGCCGGCGCTGGCGTTGACCAGGAGGACCACAGCGAGCGCCGCGGCCACGTCGAGCATCCGTCCGTCGACGTGCACCCCGGTAGTGGTCCCGCGACGAAGGTCGAACGCGACGAAGAGCCACATCGCGCCCGCGACGAAGGCGAGCCACAGCAGTGGCTCGACCAGAGCGCGGGGGTAGCCAATTGACCTCTCCACGCCGAGTGCTGGGACGCTCATAACACCGGGAGCATACGGTCTCTTTCGTAGGCCGACACCTGAATCCGATATTCCGCCCATTCGGCTCGTTTGTTGCGCAAGAAGAACTCGAACACGTGCTCGCCCAAGGTCTCGGCCAGGAGCTCGGACTTCTCGGCGACGGCGATGGCGTCGTACAAGTTCCGCGGCAGCGGCTCGATCCCGAGGGCCTGTCGCTCGCGCTCGCTGAGCGACCAGACGTCGTCCTCGGCCTCGGGCAGCAGGTCGTAGCCCTGCTCGATGCCCTTCATGCCCGCGGCCAGCACCACCGCGAACGCCAGATAGGGGTTGCAGGCGGCGTCGATCGTGCGCAGTTCGATGCGGGTGGAGTTGCCCTTGTTGGGCTTGTACATCGGCACCCGGATCATCGCCGACCGGTTGTTGTGGCCCCAGCAGATGCCGGGAGGCGCCTCGCCGCCGCCCATCAGGCGCTTGTAGCTGTTGACCCACTGGTTGGTCAGCGCGGTGATCTCGCTGGCGTGGGTGAGGATGCCTGCGATGAACTGCCGCGCCGTCTTGGACAGCTGATACTCCGCGCCGGCCTCGAAGAACGCGTTGTGGTCGCCCTCGAAGAGGGAGACGTGGGTGTGCATGCCGGAGCCGGGATGCTCGGTGAACGGCTTGGGCATGAACGAGGCCCAGATGCCCTGGCTCAGCGCCACCTCACGGACCACGGTGCGGAAGGTCATGATGTTGTCGGCGGTGGAGAGCGCGTCGGCGTAGCGCAGGTCGATCTCCTGCTGGCCCGGGCCGCCCTCGTGGTGGCTGAACTCCACCGAGATGCCCATCGCCTCGAGCATGGTGATGGCCTCGCGCCGGAAGTCCGCTCCCTTGGACTGGGCGGTGTGGTCGAAGAACCCGCTCCGGTCCACCGGCACCGGGTCGACTCCGGGGCGCGGGTCGTCCCGGAAGAGGTAGAACTCGATCTCCGGGTGGGTGTAGAAGGTGAAGCCCAGGTCGGCAGCGGCGCCGAGGGTGCGCTTGAGGACGTGCCGCGGATCGGCGTACGACGGACTGCCGTCCGGCATCACGATGTCGCAGAACATCCTCGCCGTCGCGGGCCCCTCCTCACCGCGCCACGGGAGGATCTGGAAGGTCGACGGGTCGGGGCGGGCGAGCATGTCCGCCTCGTAGACGCGCGCGAAACCCTCGATCGCCGAACCGTCGAAGCCGATCCCCTCCGCGAAGGCGCCCTCCAACTCGGCAGGTGCCACCGCCACCGACTTCAGCGAGCCCAACACATCGGTGAACCACAGCCGCACGAACCGGACGTCGCGCTCCTCCAGCGCACGGAGCACGAAGTCTTCCTGCTTGCCCATGGGTCCACTATGGCCGAATCATGTTTCCGGCGTGTGACATGGGTCAGCGGCCGTCCGGCACCTGCTCCAGCTCGGCAAGCCAGGCCGTGGGTGCGGCGTCGGACGGCATCCGCCAGTCACCGCGCGGACTCATCGTGCCGCCGTGGCTCACCTTGGGGCCGTTGGGCAGCGCCGACCGCTTGAACTGGCTGGCGAAGAAGCGCTGCACGAACACCTCGAGCCAGTGCTTGATCTCGGCGAGGGAGTACGACGTCCGTCGGGACGCCGGGAAGCCGACCGGCCACTCCCCGAGCTCCGCGTCGTGCCAGGCGTGCCAGGCGAGGAAGGCGATCTTGCTGGGGCGGTAGCCCCGCCGGAGCACATGGAACAACGTGAAGTCCTGGAGGGCGTAGGGCCCGACCGAGTCCTCGGTGGCCTGCGGCTTGACGCCCTCCTGGTCCGGGATCAGCTCCGGGGTGATCTCCGCGTCGACGATGTCGGTCAGGGCGGCGTTGGCGGCGTCACCGAACTCGCCCGTCGCGATCACCCAACGGATCAGGTGCTGGATCAGGGTCTTGGGGACGCCCCCGTTGACGTTGTAGTGCGACATCTGGTCGCCGACGCCGTACGTGCACCAGCCGAGCGCGAGCTCGGACAGGTCGCCGGTGCCGAGCACGATGCCGCCGCGGTGGTTGGCCAACCGGAACAGGTAGTCCGTGCGCAGCCCGGCCTGGACGTTCTCGAAGGTGACGTCGTAGACGGGCTCGCCGTCGGAGAAGGGGTGGTCCAGGTCCTCCAGCATCTGCCGGGCGGCCGGGGTGATGTCGAGCTCGGCGAAGGTGACTCCGAGCGACGTGCCGAGGCGGATCGCGCGGTCCTTGCTCGCCTCGCCGGTGGCGAAGCCAGGCATGGTGAACGCCAAGATGTCCGAGCGTGGCCGGCCGGCCACGTCCATCGCGCGGGCCGCGACGATCAGCGCGTGGGTGGAGTCAAGGCCGCCGCTGACCCCGATCACGATCTTCGGCTGGCCGATCGCCCGCATCCGCTGGACTAGACCAGAGACCTGGATGTGGTAGGCCTCGTAGCAGTCCTGGGCGAGCCGGTCCGGGTCGGCTGGCACGAACGGGAAGCGCGCCACCGCTCGTCGGAGGCCGAGGTCCGCATCGGGGGGCTTCACCTCGAACGGCACCACCCGGAAGGAGCGTCCGCTGCCCTCGAGGGTCGTGATCCCCAGCGCGCGCCGGTTGTCGTCGAAGGTGCCCTGCCGCAGCCGGTCCTGCCGCAGCCGGTCCAGGTCGACGTCCGCCACGCTGCGGCGGGGGCCGCCGGGGAAGCGCTCGGACTCCGCCAGCAGCTCGCCGCACTCGTAGACCAGGGTCTGCCCGTCCCAGGACAGGTCTGTGGTCGACTCACCGCTGCCGGCCGCGGTGTAAAGGTACGCCGCCAGGCAGCGCGCACTCGCCGAGCGCACCAGCAGCCGACGGTCCTCCGCGCGGGCGATCGTGATCGGGCTGGCCGAGAGGTTGGTGATGATCGTCGCGCCGGCCAGCGCGGCCTCGGCGCTCGGCGGCACCGGCACCCACATGTCCTCGCAGATCTCGGCGAACAGACTCAGGCCCGGCACGTCGGCGGCCTCGAAGATCAGGTCCGGCCCGAACGGCACCTCCTGGCCGACCACCTCGATCCACTCCCCGCGCCGGTCGTCGCCCGGGGCGAAGTGGCGTCGCTCGTAGAACTCGCGATAGGTCGGCAGGTAGGACTTCGGCGCCACTCCCAAGACGGCGCCTCGGTGGACGACGACCGCGCAGTTGAGCACCCGGTTGCCCACCGCCAGCGGGGCGCCCACCACCAGCACCGGCATCAGCTCCGCGCTGGCCTCGACCAGCTCCGCCAGCGCACTCTCCACCGCATCCAGCAGGACGTCCTGCAAGAGCAGGTCGTCGATCGCATAGCCGCTCAGGCTGAGCTCGGGGAAGACCGCAACCGCTACGCCCTCGTCGTGGCAGGCGCGCGCCTCGCCGAGGATCGCTCGGACGTTGGCCGCTGGGTCGGCCGCGGTGACCGGCACCGTGCAGGCAGCCACCCGGGCGAGGCCGTGGGCGTAGGGCGAGAAGAAGTCCACGGACGCGATCTTGCCACCCGTGAGCGTTGGTCAGGTGGTTGCGGGCTCCGTGGCCTCGACATCAGCGACCGCCTCGGCCTCGGCGTAGACGACCTCGCCGTCCTCGCCGTCGGTGTATTCGGCCTCGTCCTCGTAGTCCGCGTCCTCGTCGTAGGTCCCGTCGTCGTACGCCGCGTCGGCCTCGGCGTCGTCGGCCTCGGCGTCGTCGTACTCCTCCTCGGCGGCCTCCGGCGCGATGGAGTCGTCGAGGGCCAACAGCCCCGCTGGCGAGACGTTGGTCAGCGTGGCCAGCATCTGGCGCACGTTGGCCAGCTGGGCGTTGATGCTGTCGCGTCGCTGAGTGGCGGCAGCCAGGGCGCGGTCGGACTCGGCCGCGATCCGGTCGGCGTGCGCTCGCGCCTGGGCGATGATCTCGCTGGCCTCGGCCTGGGCGTCCTCGACCTGGCGGCGGGCACCGATCTCGGCATCGTTGCGGATCCGCTGGGCCTCGTTGCGGGTCTCCTCGAGGTGGGCCTGAGCCTCGTCGAGCTGCCCGCGGGTGGTCTCGAACTGGACGGCGAACTCCTGCTCGACCCGGTCGCGGCGCTCCGCGAGAGTGGTCTCGAAGTCCGCGGCCGCCTGGGCCGCCTTGGCCTGCTGGCCCTCGTAGAGAGCGTCGGCTTCGGCGCGGCGGGTCTCGGCCTCGCGCTTGGTCTCCTCGAGGAGCTCGTCGGAGCGGCGGTGGGCGGCGTCGACCAGCGTCTTGGCCTCCTCGTCGGCCGACTCGCGGCGCTTCAGGGCGTAGTTGTCGGCCTCCGCCCGCACCCGCTCGGCAGTCTGCTCGGCCTCGCGCAGCCGCTCCTCGAAGTCGGCCTTCGCGTTCCCCCGGATCTCGGCGGCCTCCTCGTCGGCCAAGGCGAGGATCTGGCCGACGCGGGCACCGAGATCGGTGAAGGTAGGCGCGGCGGGCGGGTTGGGGACCTGCTCCACCGCGAGGGCCTGGGCCGCCTCCAGCTCCCGCATCCGGGTGGTCAACTCCACGATCCGCTGCTGGTTGGCGCCCGCCTGCTTCATCAGCTCGGTGATCCGCTGGTCGACCTCGGTGGGCTCGTAGCCACGCCGGACGAGCCGGAAGGACGGTTGGGGTGTGGCGGGGGGATTGTCGATCATCATTGCTGGTCCTCGAGAGGTTGGGGTGGGTGAGTGTGCTGAACGTGGTCTGGCTCGGGGACGGCCAGTGCTGAAATGACGCCCGACAAGTCGCCGAGCTCCCCCACGATCGCTTCGCGGCGCTGCTGCAGCCGGTCGACCTCGGCACGGGCCTCGTCGACGAGGTCACGGCAGGCGCGGCTGGCCTGCTCCCGCTCGCGGATGGCCTCGGCTCGGAGCCGGTCGGCCTCCTCGTGAGCGGCACCGACGATCTGCTGAGCCTCGAGCTGGGCGCGGGTCACCTCGGTGGCGACCTGCTGACGCAGGGTCTGCGCGCCCGCCTCTGCTTGGGCTTGACGCAACGCGGCGCTCTCCTCGGCCTCGGCCAGCCGACGCGCGGCCTGCTCGGCCGTGGTCGCCTCGTCCGCGAGAGCACGCTCCCGGATCCGCTCGGCCTCCTGCTCCGCGTCGACGCGCGCCCGCCTGCCGCTCTCCTCGAGCTCGCCTGCGGTCGCCTGCGCGGCGGCCACACGTTCCTTGTGTCGTTGGGCGGCGCGTTGGATCGTCTGCTGCAGCTGACGTCGTCGGGCGGCCAGCGAGGCCGCCAGCTCACGGTGGCTGACGGTTCGAGTGCGCTCGATCTCGGCGTTGGTGGCGGCCAGGAGCGACTCGATGGTCTGCTGGGTCCAGGCCGTCTGCTCTGCAGCCTCCGCGAGTTGCCTATCCGCCTCGCGGCGGGCATCGGCGAGGTGCTCGTCGGCCTGGCGGACGACCCGAGTGTGGTGGATCTCGGCGGCCGAGCGGAGCTGGGTCGCCTCCGTGTTCGCCGCTTCGACGGTGGCAGCCGCGGCGGCCTCGGCCTCGCTGCGCAACCGATTGACCTCGGCCTGCGCCTCGGCCTGCATCACCTGGATGGTGCGATCCAGCTCGGCCCGACGGGAGCGGTCGAGGTCCTCGAGCTCCGCCTCGCTCGCCACCCGAAGCGCGTCACTCTCAGCGGCGATCTGGTCGGCCTGGGCGCGAGCAGAGGTGACCAGCTGGTCGGCCGCGCGCTCGGCGTCGTGCCTGACCTGATCCCCGGCCAGCCGCTCGGCAGCGGCAGCTGCGCGCGCCTCGCTCAACAGCTGCTCGCGCTCCTGGCCAGCGGTCTTCATCAACAACGCCGCCTGCTCGCCGGCGTCCCTGATCAGCTCCTGGCCCTGCTCGGAGGCCCGCGCCAGTCGGGCCGTGGCCTCCGCGCTGTCCCGCTCGGCGACAGCATGCGCCGCCTCCGCCTCGGCCCGGAGCCTGCTCGCCTCGCGCTCGTGGGCCCGCACGCGGGCGACCATCTCGGCCGACTCCGCCTGCGCGTGGGCGATCAACTCGTCGGCGACCTGCTGGGCATGGCGAAGGGCCGCGCTGACGCTCGTCGCGGGCTGCTGCTCCACGCTCACCTACACCTCACCAACGGCTCCACCCCGCCATCATTCCAGAACCACCCGAAGCCGGGCACCCGGTTCCGACAGATAGAGGTCTCCTTCGGGCGATGAACCTCGGTCGATTAACCTCGATCGTGAGTCCGGGGACTTCAGCAGGGAGCCTCGAGATGGCGTCCTTCGGGACAGCAGGGAGCAGCACCATGACCGAGCAGTCCGCCGACACCCCCGCGCCCTACGGTTCGGGCTCCGCCCCTTCTGGATCGACCGGATCCTCTGGATCGGCCGGGGTGAAGCGGATCCGCACTCACCATCTGCGCGAGATGAAGCAGCGGGGCGAGAAGATCGCCATGCTGACGTCGTACGACATGTACACCGCGCAGATCTTCGACGAGGCCGGCATCGAGCTGCTGCTGGTCGGTGACAGCGCCTCCAACAACGTCTACGGCAACGAGACCTCACTCCCGGTGACCGTCGACGAGCTGCTCCCGTTGACCCGGGCGGTGGCGCGGTCGGCGCGGCGCGCGATGGTGATCGGCGACCTGCCGTTCGCGTCCTATCAGGCCTCGCCCGAGCAGGCCTACCACACGGCGGCACGGTTCATGAAGGAGGCGGGCGCGCACTGCGTGAAGCTCGAGGGCGGTGTCGAGATGACGCCGCAGATCGAGCTGCTCACCCGCGGCGGCATCCCGGTGATGGCCCACATCGGCTTCACTCCACAGAGCGAGCACGCCTTGGGCGGCTATCGGGTCCAAGGTCGTGGGGAGTCAGCCGAGCGGGTGCTGCGTGACGCTCGCGCGGTGCAGGAAGCCGGCGCCTTCGCGGTGGTGATGGAGATGGTGCCCGGTGAGGTCGCCGCCGAGGTGACCTCTGCCCTGGAGATCCCCACCATCGGCATCGGCGCCGGGGCCGGCTGCGACGGGCAGGTGCTGGTCTGGCAGGACGCCTTCGGACTGCGAGCGGGCCGGATGCCGCGGTTTGTGAAGCAGTACGCCGATGTGCGCGGCGTCCTGCTGGCCGCTGCCCAGCAGTACGCCGCCGAGGTGCGCGACGGGTCGTTCCCCGGGGCCGAGCAGACGTTCTAGTCCGCCGTTCGAGGAGTCAGTCCTCGTCGTTCCACTCGGGGTCGTTGTCCCACTCCTCGTTGCGCTCCTCGACCTTCTCCAGCGCGTGCTCGGCCTCTTCGGGCGTGGCATAGGGGCCCAGTCGGTCCTGATTGCGACATCCGGCCTCACCCTCGACCCGACGGTGGGTCAGGCAGAACCAGTACTCCTCGTCCGTGTCGCTCATGTCGCGAACCTAGCAGCGCGGCCGTATCCTGGGAGGCGCGGAGGGGTTGGCTGGGCGGCCGCGGCGACGTCGTACGACATCGTCGAGGAAGGTCCGGGCTCCACAGGGCGCGGTGGTGGGTAACCCCCACCCGGGGCAACCTGCGGGACAGTGCCACAGAGAACAGACCGCCGTCCGGCTCGCCGGGCGGTCAGGGTGAAACGGCGGTGTAAGAGACCACCAGCACGCCGGGTGACCGGCGTGGCTCGGCAAACCCCACCAGGAGCAAGGTCAAGAAGTCCCGGGCTTCGGCCCGGGGCGCGCGCACGTTCGAGGGCGGCCCGCCCGAGTGCGCGGGTAGACCGCACGAGGCGACCGGCAACGGTCGTCCTAGATGGATGGTCGCCCCCCGGTCAACCGGGGACAGAACCCGGCCTACACGCCAACCCCTCCGCCCACGTCGTCTGACGCGATGAGGTGCGGACCCGCGTCCCGCGTGAACGTTGTGGGACGATGCCGCTTGTGATCTGGAAGGTGCCGCACCCACTCCGCGGGCTCGTTGTGTTCCTCGTGATCTTCGCAGTCGGGTTGGCGCTGGGTGGGTTCGGCATGGGTGCACCCGAACTCCTGCTGTTGACGTTCCTGGCTGGCGCGGCCGGATACGCAGCGGCCACGCGTAGCGCTCGATGGCGGGACGACCGCTACCACGACGCCTACCTGTACAGCGTGCTCCGAGGCGACTGATCCGCATCGGCAGTCCGTGCGACACGGGCACCGATCTCGGCAACGTGATCGGCCAGCGACTCCTCGGACAGATCCGTGAACCGGCCAGCGTCCACGTCGTCCCAACCCATCTGAGCGGCAGCCCGGAACGCATCCAGTCGGGCCTGGAACTGTTGCTCGTCGCGTTCCAGCAGCCGCAGCCCCTCCCGCAGGACCTCGCTCGCGTTCTGGAACCGTCCCTCCGCCACCAGCGTCGCGATCATTGCCTCCTGATGCTCAGTCAGCACCACATTCCTCGTTGCCACCCCACCACCTCTCTATTGGCATTATCTGCCAACGGAGAGTTTGCGGCTAGAGAACCTCGGCCCATCCAGCGATTGCACACGCGGGGCCACTGCGCTCGGCGCACCTGCCATGCTTTGCCAGATGGATGCACCCGAGGAAGTGCTGCAGGCCGCCAATGCGCGAGCGCAAGCGCTTGCGACCGCGGACGCAGAGGCACTGACCAAGCTCCTCCATCCAGACTTTCGATGGGTCACGCATACCGGTCAAACCTTCGATCGTGACACCTACATCACCCGGAACACGTCGGGCACTGTTGTCTGGCGCTCCCAGAGACTCAGTCAGGTTGAGGTCATGGTGAGTGGCGACGCCGCCGTCCTCCATGCCGAGGTCACCGATGCGGTTGCTACCAACGACGGGATCGAAGAGTTCCAGATGCCCATGACTCAGGTCTGGGTCCGCGACGCCCTCCGATGGTCCTGTCTTGCGGGACATGCCGGTCCACGACGTACCTGAACCTAACGAGGCCAACTCGAACACACGGCACAGCCGGTGGCACAGTCCGCGCGCTAGGACCTCGCCTGGCTCAGGCTCAATCGAGGGTGAACTCGACCTTCCGGGCTGTCAGATCCGCCTTGCTGAGCCGGGCCTGCACGTCGGTGCCCAGCGGGAGTGGGCGGTCGGAGCGGACCGCGGCCTCGACGGCGGGCTCGTGGACGGTGACGTCGCCACGCTTGTCGTTGTCGTCGCGGACATCGACCACCACCGCATCGAAGAGCTCGCCCACTCGGTCGCGGAGGACACCGGCCTCGACCAGGTCGACGATCGCACGCTCGTAGGCGCTCGCACGACGGGTGGAGTCACGCATCAGCTCGGGCAGCTCGGCCAACCTGGACAGCACCCACTCCGGCACCTCGTGTCCAGCGCAGAGCGCGACGCAGACCTCACCGGCATAACGGTCGACCAGGCGCCGCAGCGGCGCGGTGACATGGGCATACTCCGACGACAGCGCAGCGTGCTCGGCGTTGGCTGGCACCTCTCCGTTGAAGGCGACGTAGCCGCTCCCCCGCAGCAGCCGGGTCGAGGCGACCAGCATCGCTGCGTGCGCGGGGACCTTCGGGTCGAGTGACCGGATGAAGTCGGGGTAGAGCTCCTCGGCCGGCCAGTCGATGTGCAGTGCTCGGGCCGTTCGATGCAGCCGCTTCACGTCCCGGGCCGCCGGCGGTGGCAGCGTGCGCAGCAGCCCGACCCTGGCATAGACCATCAACGAGGCGGCACCGAAACCGCAGAGCAACGAGATCTGCGCGTTCCACTCCTCGACAGGAAGGAGCGAGCGGAACTCCAGCCTCCAAGAGGCGCCGTCCATGACGATCTCTTGGTCGGGTGTGGGCAGCGAGACGCCGCCGCGCGCCGCCTCGCGCGCCAACCGCTTGCGCCCCAGCTCCCGGAGCAACTGCAGGGAGTCGTCGGCGGTCCCGTCGTCGATCATCCGCTGGGCCCCCGGGTAGTCCAGCTGAGCGCGAGAGCGCACCATCGCTCGCTCGACGTGGACGTCGGTCCCCTCCCCGGAGTCGTCGACCTGGATCGTCCACAGCAGCGCCGGGCGGGTCTGATCGGGCAACAGTGAGGCCGCGCCCTCGGAGAGCGACGTAGGGTGCAGCGGGATCTTCGAGTCCGCGCCGTAGAAAGTCTGACCGCGCCGGTGCGCCTCGGCGTCCACCGGGTCGCCAGGGGCCACGAAGGCGGCTACGTCTGCGATGGCATAGGAGACGACGTAGCCACTCCCGTTGCGCGCGATGTGGAGCGCTTGGTCCAAGTCGCGCGATCCGGCCGGGTCGATGGTCACCAACGCGAGATCGGTCCGGTCCAGGTCCGGCAAGCGCGGGGTCGCAGCGGCCGCTGCGGCCGCCCGCTCGACGTCCTCCGCGAACTGCGGGCTCACTTGCTGCTCGGTCTGGATCTCGGCGACGCCGCGGCGCAGCAGGGTTGCGTCGACGGCCTCACGCTGGTCGGGACGGACCCGCAACACGGGGTGGCTCGGCATGCGGCAAACCCTATCCACGGCGAGACTCCCCTCCACCCGCCGACCTGGGGCTGCCCTACGCTGACGCGGGTGCTGATCCTGCTGCCGCCCAGCGAGGGCAAGGCGACACCGAGACGTGGTGCGCCTATCGACCTCGACGCACTGAGCTTCCCCGCCCTCCTGCCCGCGCGCCAGCGGATCCTGGACGCCCTCGTCGAGCATTGCGCGACCGCGCCGGATCGCGCCGCGGCCACCCTCGGCCTCGGTCCGACCCAGGCGACCCTGGTCGAGCAGAACGCCGGGTTGCACACCGCCCCGACCGCCCGCGCCGATCGCATCTACACCGGCGTGCTGTACGACGCCCTCGGCCTGGCCGACATGTCCCCTGCCGGTCGTCGACGGGCGGCGACCCGGCTCGCCATCACCTCCTCCCTCTTCGGGGTGCTGCGCCCGACCGACCGGATCCCGTCGTACCGTCTCTCTGGCGACGTGTCCCTGCCCGGAGTGGGCGCGGTCGCCGGCATCTGGCGGCAGTGTCTGGGCGAGGTCGTCACCGAGACGCTCGGCCGCGGGCTGCTGCTGGATCTCCGCTCGACGACCTACGCCGCCTTCTGGCGGCCGCCGCGCGAGCTGGCCCGCCAGGTGGCCACGGTCCGGGTGCTGCACGAGGCCGGTGGGCGGCGCAAGGTGGTCAGTCACTTCAACAAGGCGACCAAGGGCCGCCTCGTCCGCGCGCTCCTGGAGGAGGGCGACGCTCCCCGCACGCCCGGCGAGCTGGCCGACGTCCTCTCTGCCCTGGGCTGGGACGTCGAGCTCGGCGACGCCGAGCGGCACGGCACCCGCGTCGACGTGATCGTGACCGAGATCGGCTGAGCCGGCTGTCGACTGTCGGTGGTCGGAGGCAGCATGGGTCACGACGTCACATCTGACCGAAGGAGCACCCCATGGACGTGATCCTCGTTCCCGGCCTCTGGCTGAACGCCTCCACCTGGGACCAGGTGGTTCCCCTGCTCGCCGACGCCGGCCATCGGCCGCACCCGCTGACCCTGCCTGGGATGGAGGCCAAGGATGCCGACCGGTCCGGCATCGCGCTGGCCGACCACGTCGGTGCGGTCGTGCAGGCGATCGACGACGCCCAGGAGCCGGCGCTCCTGGTGGGTCACTCGGCCGGCTGCGCAATCGCCTACGCCGCACTCGACGCGCGCCCTGACCGGATCGCCCGCATCGTCCTCGTCGGCGGCTGGCCCGCGGCCAATGGGACACCCCTCCTGACCGGGTTGCCGGCGCGGGACGGCGAGGTGCTGATGCCAGACTGGGCCGAGGTCGGCGAGGAGGCCAATGTCGTCGACTTCGAGCCGGCACAGCTCACTGCGTTCTACGACGCGGCCATCCCGGTGCCGGAGGCGGTGCTGACCACGCCGGTCCGGCTCGTCGACGAGCGGCGGTACGCCGTGCCGGCCACCGCCGTCTGTCCCGAATACACAGCCGCCCAGCTCCGGGAGTGGATCGACTCGGGCGAGTCGGCGGTCGCCGAGCTCACCCGGATCCGCGATGTCTCCTACGTCGATCTTCCCGGCGGTCACTGGCCCCAGCTCACCCAACCGGATCGGTTGGGTGAGGTGATCCTGACCGAGGCAGGCCGCTCCTGACCAGCAGGCCGCGCTGGCCGGTCAGCGCAGGCTGGCGCGGAACGCCTCCTCGGTGGGTCGAGCGTTGAACAGCCGCAGGCTCGCCATCGGCTGATCGCCCTCGGGACTGTCGGCGAACCACGACACCACGCTGACCGACGCCGGGGCCAGCTCCATCCGATAGACGGCATCGAGGGGAGCCTGCAGGGCGCGGGCGACCAGGGTCTTGATGGGCGTCACGTGGCTGACGACCGCCACGGTCTCTCCGGCGTGGCTGTCGATCACCCGTTGGAGCGCGGCCAGCACCCGCTGCTCCACCGTCCGGAAGGACTCGCCGTGCACGCCGGGCCGGGTGTCCAGGGAGCCGAGCCAGGCATCCAGCTCGGCTGGGTGTCGCTCGGCGACCTCGGCGAAGGTGAGGCCGTCCCAGGCGCCGAACTCCATCTCGGCGAAGCCAGCGTCGACCGCAACACCGCGACCCAGTTGCTCGGCGAGGATCTCGGCCGACTCCAACGCACGCCGCACCGGGGAGGCGACCACGGTCGTGATCTCCTCGGAGACGGGGCGGAGCCACTCCCCCGTGGCACGCACCTGGGCGCGGCCCTCCTCGCTCAGCGCGGGGTTGCTGCTGGCGAGTCCGCCAGAGAATCGCTTCTCCAGCGTGTGGGCGGTGACGCCATGTCGCACCAACAGCAGCGTGGTGGGCTGTCCGCCGGCACGCGACCACCCCCTCAGCCCTAGCGGTGAGGCGGCCGGTGGGTCACCCTCCGCAGGCTCGTCTCCGCCCTCAGAGTCGCGGCCGGCCACGGTGACCCCGTGTCGCTTTCCGTCGAGCGCCTCGTTGGCCAGCCGGTCTGCATGAGCGTTCCGCTCCCTCGGGACCCAGACATACCTCGTCCCGGGCGGGGCAAGCCGATTGGCTTCGACCGCCAGCGGTCGCATGGACGGGTGCTTCACCTTCCAGCGGCCCGACATCTGCTCCACGACGAGCTTGGAGTCCATCCGGACCTCGATCTCGGCGCCCGGAGCGAACTCCTCGGCCAGCCGCAGGCCGGCGATCAGACCGGAATACTCCGCCACGTTGTTGGTCGCCTCCCCGATGACGGTGCCGTCCTCGGCGATCACCTGGCCGGTGCGTGCGTCCTTCAACACCGCGCCGTACGCCGCCGGGCCGGGGTTGCCGCGCGAGCCGCCGTCGGCCTCGATCACGACCGAGCGGATCTCGCTCATCGCAGCCCCGACTCCGAGGTGCGGACCAGGATCCGCTGGCACTCCTCACAGCGGATCACTTCATCGGTCGCTGCCGCCTTGATGACGGCGAGTTCGGCGTTGTCCAGGGTGAGCCGACAGCCTCCACACTCACGGGCGCGGAGCGCGGCCGCACCCACGCCGCCCTTGGCGGCACGGAGCTTGTCGTAGAGCGCCAGCAGGTCGTCGGGCAGCCCCGCCACGATGGGTGCACGCTCCGCGGCCAGCGCGGCCAGATTCGCGTCGATGTCGGCGGCTTTCTCGTCTCGCGACCGCGCCAGCGCGACCAGACGTTCGTCCGCGGCGACCGCCTGCGACTCCAGGGATGCCAACGCGCCCTGGGCCTCCTCGACCTGCTCCATGATCTCGAGCTCGTCGTCCTCCAGGGCGCTGATCCGGCGCTCCAGCGTGACCAGCTCGTGACTCATCCGCTCCAGGTCCTTCGGATTGCTGATCAGGCCCTGGTCCATCCGCTGCTGGTCGCGGGCTCGACGGGCCTTGACGGACTCCACGTCGGCGTCGACCTTCTCCTGCTCGACGAGCAGATCCTCGACGCGGTCGCGGGCGGGCCCGAGCTCGGCGTCGAGTCCGGCCCGCTGTTTGCGCAGGTCTGCGATCTCGGCCAGCTCGGGAAGAGAGCCGCGTTGGTGACGCAGTTGGTCCGCGCGGGAGTCGAGCTCCTGGACGTCCAGCAGTCTCAGTTGGGCGAACGGATCGGCTTTCAGCGTCGGCTCCTCATCCATGTGCCGTGCGGGGAATGCTCGCGGCAACCGTACCGCCCGCAGCGCGAGGGCCGGCCGCGCCGGTCGGTCGTCACTGCGCCCGGAAGGTCCAGGGGTCGGTGACGATGGTGCTCACCCGGGTCTCGACCCGGTCGCCGAAGGCGTCCTGAAGCCGGGTCGCCAGCACCGGCAACCAGGTCCACTCGGCCGCCCAGTGGGCCACGTCGACCAGCGCCGGGCCACCCTTCTCGAGGAATTCGCTGGCCGGGTGGTGGCGCAGGTCGCTGGTGACATAGACGTCAGCCCCGCTCGTCGCCAACGCGTCCAACAGGAAGTCGCCGGCACCACCCACGACCGCGACCCTCGACACCGGTCGATCGGGGTCGCCGGCCACCCGCACACCATGCTCGGTCGCCGGCAGCGCCGCCGCCACCAAAGCGGCGAACTCCCGCAGGGTGGTGGGCGGCACCACTCCGACGCGCCCCGTGCCACTGCCCAGATCGGCGTCGGCGACGACGATCGGCTCCTGCTCGGCCAGCCCGAGGGCCGTGGCCAGCGCCTCCGAGACACCACCGGGCGCGAGGTCGGCGTTGGTGTGCGCGACCAGCAGCGCACAACCAGCATCGGAGAGGTGCTTGAGGGTCCGCCCCTTCGGCGTCGTCGCCGGGAAGCCATGAACCGGACGCAAGAACAGCGGATGGTGGGCCACCAGCAGGTCGGCGCCGAAGTCGGCAGCCTCCTCGGCCACCGGCCCCACTGGATCCACGGCGAGCAGGATCTTGCCGACCTCGGCCGCAGGGTCGCCGTACACCAACCCGACCGCGTCCCACTCCTCGGCCGTCGACGGTGGATACCAGCCATGGATCAGGTCGACGACCTCGCAAAGCAACGGCATAGCCGCAGGCTACGCAGTGCCGTCGAGCATCGGGAGCAGTGGGCGCAACAGGGATCGAACCTGTGACCGCTGGTTTGTAAGACCAGTGCTCTACCGCTGAGCTATGCGCCCCGTGCCACTCGGCGGGTCAGCCTACCGGCCGGCCTGGGTAGAGATGGCCGGGGTGGAAATAGGTCGAGCCGCTGGCGTCTCGGGTCACCAGCGGCTCGACAGGAAGAACGGTACACGACATCGCCGGCACATCAAGTGCTATCTCCACATTTCCCGCGGGGTTCGTGGACCGATCCCGACATCACTTCGCGCGGTTCGCGACGGAAACCGTAGGAATTCCGCGCCGAGGCCACGGCGAGGTCGGGGTCGGCACCCCTGCAGAACCCTCAGAAATGAGTCGAACCGCTGGCGTCTCGGGTCACCAGCGGTTCAACGAGACCAACAGTAGCCCGGACGTCGGGCCGACGCCAAGCATTCCCGCCGAATCCGGCGAAAAATCTCCGATGTGGTCCAGACCACTCCGATTCAGGACCTCGAGCGACGCTCCAGGACAGCGCTTCAGGACAGCGCCTGTAGCTGCGTCAGGTGCTCGCCTAGGTCGCGGCCGTCGGGCATCGCGTTGTGCACCGACCAGCGCACGATCCCCTCCTTGTCCAGGATGTACGACGACCGCTGGGCGCAGCCGACCCGCTCGTCGAAGACGTCGTACGCCTTCGCCACGCTGCCGTGCGGCCAGAAGTCGGAGAGCAGCGAGAAGTTCAGCCCGTCGGCGTCAGCGAAACTGCGCAGAGAGTAGATCGGGTCGCAGGAGACGGCCACGGCCTCGGTGTCGAAGGTGATGAACTCGTCGAGTCGGTCGCGAATGCCCGACATCTCCCCGGTGCACACCCCGGAGAAGGCGAACGGGAAGAAGAAGATCACCACGGCCTTCGACCCGCGGAACGACGACAACGTGACGTCCTGCCCGAACTGGTCGCGCAGCGTGAAGTCGGGCGCCGGTCCGCCGATGGTCAATCCACTCATGGATGGCATCTTGTCAAAGCGACGGTCAGGAGCTCGGCGGCAGGTCGACCTTGCGCACCTTGCCCGTGGCGTTGCGGGGCAGCTCGTCGAGGAAGACGACACGACGCGGCACCTTGTAGCGCGCGAGGTTGGCCCGCACCCAGTCGCGCAGCTCCTCCTCGGTGACCTCGGGGTCGGTGAGCACGACATAGGCCACCAGTCGCTGGCCATAGGCGTCGTCCGAGACGCCGACCGCCGCCGCCTCGTCCACGCCGGGATGGCGCGCCAAGCAGCGCTCGACCTCGGACGGGAAGACGTTCTCTCCCCCGGAGACGATCATCTCGTCGTCTCGGCCCTCGACGTAGAGGCGACCGTCGAGCCCGATCCGACCGATGTCGCCGGTCTCCACCAGCCCGTCGAGCATCTGCTTGCTGCCCCCGCCCGTGTAGCCGTCGAACACCTGCGAGTTCCCGACGAAGATACGTCCGGGCACTCCGGGCGGCAGGCGCTCACCGTCCTCGTCGACGATCCGCACCACCGTCCCGTGCGGCGACCGGCCGGCAGACGCCGGCGCCATGCGCAGGTCATCCGGGGTGGCGATGCTGCCATAGGCGACCTCGGTCGAGCCGTAGACGTTGTAGAGGTTCTCGCCGAAGCGGCCCATCCACTCCGTCGCCAGCTCGCCCGGCAGCGCGGAACCCGAGGCCACCACGGCGCGAAGGCAGCTGACGTCGTGCAGGTCGAGCACGTCGTCGGGCAGACCGAGGATCCGTTGCAGCATCACCGGCACCACGATCAGGCCCGCACACTGCTCGTCCTCGATCGCCCGCAGGCAGTCGACGGGGTCGAAGTGCCGGCGCAGCACGATCGGCGAGCACAACAGCATCCCGAGACCCATGTTCGCCAGCCCCCAGGTGTGGAACAGCGGGGCGGCCACATGGAGCCGCCAGCCGTAGCGCAGGGGGATCCGGTCGAGGAGCGCCACGGCGGCGCCGATGCCGACCTCGTCGCGGGCTGCCCCCTTGGGCTCGCCGGTCGTGCCGGAGGTCAAGATGACGAACCGTGCGGCCCTGCTCGGTGGGGCCAGATCGTCGGTGAGGTACGACGACGCGACGGCGCCGAGACCGTCGTGATCGCCCTCCTCGCGCCACGCCACGAGCGTCGCGCCCATCTCCGCCCCGGCGAGCAGGTCGGCGAACTCCTCGTCGTGCACCACCACCGTCGGGTTCTCCCGCTCGATCACGCCGGCGAGCTGCGGGCCGGCGAAGCCGGTGTTGAGGAAGAGCACATCCGCGCCCAGCTTGGCGGCGGCGATGGTCGCCTCCACGAAGCCGCGGTGGTTGCGGCACAGCAGCGCCACCCGACCGCCGCCGTCGACCCCTCGCGCGGCGAGGGCACGCGCGAGGGCATTGCTGCGCGTGTGCAGCTCGGCATAGGTCAGCTGGCCGATCTCGTCGATCAGGGCGACAGCGTCGGGTGCTCGCAGGGGCAGGGTGGCGAAGCCTCCGGCGGGGCCGGTCCCCCAACGCAGCAGCGCCGTGCTCATCGCCGCCAAGGTGAGCGGGTTGGTCGGTCGAATGACCCGGGACTCGGTGAGCACCTTGGCGGTGACGCCGACCGTCACTGCCCGTCCCAGCAGACCGTCCAGGGTGAACCGGCCCGAGGGCAGTGAGGGCAGCGGCATCGAGCGGCCGCCGTCAGCCCTGCGTCTTCGGCGCGACCAGACGGGTGGCGCCCCAGTCCTTGCTGACCGCAGCGGTGGTGGTCAGGGCCAGCCCGGCGATCTGGGCTGCTTCGGTGATGTCGGCCGCCTCGATCGCGCCCGATCGGCCCACCTTGGGGGTCAGCAACCAGATCACGCCGCCGCCTACCAGGTCGGTCAGCGAGTCGACCAGTCCGTCGACGAGGTCGCCGTCCTCGGCTCGCCACCACAGCAGCACGGCGTCCACGACGTTGCCGTAGTCGCCGTCGACCATGTCGGCGTCGAGGGCATCCTCGACGGCCATCCGCAGATCGTCGTCGGTGTCGTCGTCCCAGCCCAGCTCCTGGACCACCATGGCGGGCTTGAACCCCAGCCTGGCCCCGGGACCCGCCAGCCCGTTGGGTCCTGCTCCGCCCGCCTGTGCGGAGCCTCCACCCACCGTGGCGCTCACTGCGACACCTCCTGCCCCGCCGCCTCCGCGGGCCTGCTCAACATCACTGCGCACGCCGGTCGGCAGCGCATCGGTGGCAGTAGTCCACCGGAGAACCCTGCCCGTGCGCAAGGCCCGTTGGGCTCCCGGCCCGACCGTGGGACGATGTGGCGGTGACCAACCACAGCGCCTCCCACCACAGCCCGGGCCGCACGGTCATCCACCAGGGGATGCCCACCCAGCTGCCTGACATCGATCCGGACGAGACCCACGAGTGGGTCGACTCCTTCGACGCGATGGTCTCCGATCGTGGTCGGGACCGGGCTCGCTACGTCATGCTGCGCCTCTTGGAGCGAGCCCGGGAGCAGCAGGTCGGCGTGCCTGCGTTGAGCAGCACCGACTACATCAACACCATCCCGCCGGAGCGGGAGCCGTGGTTCCCCGGCGACGAGGACATGGAGCGGCGGATCCGACGGCTGGTCCGCTGGAACGCCGCCGTGATGGTCTCCTCGGCCAACCGCAAGGGTCTCGAGGTCGGCGGTCACATCGCGTCCTATCAGTCGGCTGCCTCTCTCTACGAGGTGGGCTACAACCACTTCTTCCGGGGCAAGAATCACCACGGCGGTGGCGATCAGCTCTATATCCAAGGTCATGCCGCGCCGGGCATATATGCCCGCGCCTACCTGATGAAGCGGCTCACCGCCGAGCAGCTCGGTCACTTCCGGCAGGAGGTCCAGCACGGCCGCGGGCAAGGCCTGTCGTCGTACCCTCACCCCCGGCTGATGCCCGACTTCTGGGAGTTTCCGACGGTGTCGATGGGGCTGACCGCCCTGAACTCGATCTATCAGGCGAGGTTCAACCGCTACCTGCACAACCGCGGCATCAAGGACACCTCCCAGCAGCACGTCTGGGCGTTCTTGGGCGACGGCGAGATGGGCGAGCCGGAGTCGCTGGGCGCGATCGGTCTGGCCGCCCGCGAGGAGCTGGACAACCTCACCTTCGTCATCAACTGCAACCTGCAGCAGCTCGACGGTCCCGTCCGCGGCAACGGCAAGATCATGCAGGAGCTCGAGGCGTTCTTCCGGGGCGCCGGGTGGAACGTCGTCAAGATCGTCTGGGGTCGGCAGTGGGACGACCTGCTCGCCCGCGACGTCGACGGCGTGCTGGTCAACCGGATGAACAGCACGCCAGACGGTGAGTTCCAGACCTACTCCGTGGAGTCTGGCGCCTACATCCGTGAGCACTTCTTCGGCGGAGACGCCCGGCTGCGCACGATGGTCGAGCACCTCACCGACGAGCAGATCGAGGCTCTCCCGCGGGGTGGCCACGACTACCGCAAGGTGTACGCCGCGTTCCATGCCGCCACGCAGCACGTCGGCCAGCCGACGGTGATCTTGGCCCACACCGTCAAGGGGTGGACCATCGACGCGCTGGCGGGCAAGAACGCCACCCACCAGATGAAGAAGCTCGACACCGGCGCACTCAAGCAGTTCCGCGATCGACTCGAGCTCCCCGTCAGCGACCGCGAGATCGACGAGGCCTACGAGGCTGACGGCTCGGCGCCGTTCTACCACCCCGGCGAGCCCAGCGACGTGCTGGAGTATCTCCGCGACCGCCGCCGTGAGCTCGGCGGCCCGGTGCCCGAACGCCGCGTCAACCCACGGCCGCTCAAGCTGCCCGGCGACGAGGTCTATGCCGAGTTGAAGAAGGGCTCCGGCAAACAGAAGGTGGCCACCACGATGGCCTTCGTTCGTCTGCTCAAGGAGCTGATGCGCGATCCGGAGATCGGACAGCGCATCGTGCCGATCGCCCCGGACGAGTTCCGCACGTTCGGCATGGACGCGATGTTCCCGACCGCGAAGATCTACAACCCGCACGGGCAGACCTACGAGTCGGTCGATCGCAAGCTGCTGCTGGCCTGGAAGGAGTCCGCCCAGGGCCAGTTGCTCCACGAGGGCATCTCCGAGGCCGGATCGGTGTCCTCCGCGATCGCCGCCGGGTCGTCGTACGCCACCCACGGCGAGCCGATGATCCCGGTCTACATCTTCTACTCCATGTTCGGGTTCCAACGCACCGGTGACTCGATCTGGGCGATGACCGACCAGCTGGCCCGAGGGTTCCTGATCGGAGCGACCGCCGGTCGCACCACGCTGACGGGAGAGGGGCTGCAGCATGCCGACGGACACTCGCCGCTGCTGGCGGCGACCAACCCGGCCGTCGTGCACTACGACCCGGCGCTCGCCTACGAGGTCTCCCATATCGTCCAGGACGGGCTGCGGCGGATGTACGGCTCCTCGCAGGAGCATCCCCACGGTGAGGATGTCGTCTACTACCTGACCGTCTACAACGAGCCGATCTCGCAGCCGGTGGAGCCCGAGAACCTCGATGTCGACGGGCTGCTGCGCGGCCTCTACCACGTGGCCGTGCCGCCTGCGGGTCTCCCCGACGGCGCCCCGCGGATCCAGCTGCTAGCAAGCGGCATCGGCTTCTCCTGGATCCAGCAGGCGCAGCAGATGCTCGCCGACGAGTGGGGGGTCGCGGCGGACATCTGGTCGGTCACTTCGTGGAACGAGCTGGCCCGCGACGGTGGCGCCGTGGAGAAGTGGAACCTGCTCCACCCCGACGAGCCGCGCCGCACGCCGTACGTCAGCACCAAGCTGGCCAACGTCGAGGGCCCGGTCGTGGCCGTCTCCGACTACATGACCGCGGTCCCCATGCAGATCGCCCGCTGGGTGCCCCGCGACTACCGCGTCCTCGGGGCGGACGGCTTCGGCTTCGCCGACACCCGCGCCGCCGCGAGGCGCTTCTTCAACATCGATGCCGAGTCGGTCGTCGTCCAGGCCCTCCAGGCCCTCGCCGACGCCGGCGAGGTCCCCGCCGAGGTCGTCAGCAAGGCCTTCACGCAGTACCGCATCGACGACCCCACCGCCGTCCGTGGTGTTGCGCAGGAAGGTGGCGACGCCTGACCCGGGTCGGGCCAGCCGACGGATGAGCACCGCCGTCGCCCGTCGGGGCAGGTGGGTGGTGGCTGCCGCGGTGTTACTGCGTCTCCCGCGGTCCTATGGTGGCAAAGTGGCCCGTATACCGGCCCCTCGCCCACGACAACACCGCGGCAGACGGGACCGGAGCGGCGGCGCAGAGTCCGTCACTCCGCGGGAGCGACGCGGCGGAGCTGGGCGAGGTCGTGCAGGTCCTGCTCGCGCGGTGGATAGCCGCCGTGCAGCAGGCGCTGGTGCGCCACGGTGAGACAGGGGACGTCACGGTCGCGGATGTGGCCGATGGTGAAGACCGAGGCGGGATAGTCGTACGTCGTGTCGTCGGGGCCGGCTTGGACGCCGTTGCCCTCCTCGTCGAGGACGACCGGGTGCACGTCGACCCAGCGGCCATGGCCGGCCGCGAGCTCGAGCCGCACCGGGAGCCAGTCGGTCTCGGGGAGGTAGCCGAGCTCGGTGAGGAGGTCGAGGCAACGCTGCATCGCCTCGGCATCCACGAGCAGGTCCAGGTCGCGGTGCTCCCGGGTCTGCCGGCCCACCAGGGCGGCCACGCCCCAACCTCCGGCGGCCCAGTAGGTCACCCCACGCTCGGAAAGACCGTCCAGCACGATCCGCACGTCGGCCCAGCGCATCGTCAGGCCGTCGGGACGTGGTCGAGCGGCTGCACGGGCGCGTGGCCCGCTTGGGCACGGTGCAACTCGATGTCGCCACCGCGGCGCAGATGCGCGCGCCACTCGTCCCGGTCGAACTGCGCCGGTCGGGTCCGTCGGACGAAGTCGCCCAGGATCTTCACGAACCGTTGGGGATGGTCCCGGTGAGGGAAGTGGCCGGCGTTGGGCACCAGCGCCACCGTCGCGTGTGGAGCAAGGGTCCGTGCCGTCTCGGCGTGCTTCGCGGGGATCACCCGGTCCTGCTCACCCCAGATCACGCACATCGGGATGTCGTCGGTCAGGTAGGCCCGATCGCTGGTCGTGATGATCTGACCCCGCCAGTCCACCACCGCCCGCGCCACGTGCCGGATCGCGGTGCGGGTGCGCGCGTCCTTCATCGAGTCGAAGATGGTCGCGACCTCGCCCAAGTCACGGGCGCCCGCCAGTCCCGAGCCAGCAAGGACGCGCAAGCCGTGCACGCCGACATGACGCAGCCCCGGCAGGGTCAACAGACCGGCGACCTGGTGGAACCCCGGCGTGGTGACGACACGCAACGCCGCGGTGACCTCGGGGCCGAACCCACCGGGCGCGACCAGGACCAGTCGCTCGACGAGCTCGGGGTACTGATACGCGAACTGCATCGCGACGCCCCCGCCGAGACTGTGCCCGACGACCGTCGCGCGCTCGATCTCGAGCAGCGCGAGCAGATCCCGCATGCCGTTCGCATAGCCCCCGACGCTGTAGTCGGCCCGCGGTTTGGCCGACTGACCGTGACCGAGCAGATCGGGAGCGATGACGGTGAAGCGACGAGCCAGCGACTCGACGACCGGCGCCCAGGTGGTGTGATCGCAGCCGAGGCCGTGCAGCAACAGCAGCGCCGGACCCGAACCGGCTCGCACGTAGGCGCGGCGGTGCCCGTGCACGGTCGCAAAGCGCACCTGCCCGGTGGCCTGCTCGGCGGCACAGCCCACGCTCGACCCCCATGATCTGACGCCGGATCCGCTGACCCGTCGTGAAGTGGCGTCAGTCAATCACGCTGCCCTCGCCGTCCGACAGCGGCCCGCCGACTCTTGTAGCCTTCCCACGTGTCCGCAGACCCCGTCGCGCCCTCTCGCGAGCGTGCCGCGACGGCGCTGCAGCGGGCTGTCGGAGCCCTCAGCACGACCGCGATGACCCGGATGCACACCGAGATGACCTGGTTCCGCTCGCTGTCCGCCGAGGAGCGCTCCTGGGTGGGCCTGATCGTCCAGGCCGGCATCAAGAGCTTCGTGGACTGGTATGTCCACGAAGCGGGCTCGCCAGGCGATCGCGCCATCGCGGCGACTGTCTTCGGCGCCGCACCGCGGGCGCTGACCCGGGTGATCACGCTGCAGCAGACCGTGGACCTGATCCGGCTCAGCATCGAGGTCGTCGAGAACAACGTCGACGGCATCGTGGAGGTGGCCGACGCTCCGGACGTGCATCGTGCGATCTCCGGCTATGCCCGTGAGGTCGCCTTCGCCACGGCGGAGGTGTACGCCCGGGCGGCCGAGGTGCGCGGCGCGTGGGACGCCCGGCTGGAGGCCCTCGTCGTCGACGCGGTGCTGCGCTCGGAGACCGACGAGGGCGTGCTGTCCCGCGCCTCCGCGCTCGGCTGGACGGCCGACGGGTCGGTCGTCGTCGTCCTCGGCCCGACGCCGGTGCAGCGCGCTGCGACGGACATCTTCGACGAGGTACGACGTCTGGCACGGCAGCTGGACATGGACGCGCTCTGCGCCATCCAGGGCGACCGGCTCGCCGTGGTGCTCGGCGGGGTGGTGGACCCCCTCGTCGCGGCGCGGACCGTGGTCGACCTGTTCGGCCCTGGACCGGTGGTGGTGGGGCCGCTGGCCGACGACCTCCAGAGTGCGCACGTGTCCGCGCGGTCGGCCGTGGCGGCGTACCGCGCCTCCGCCGGTTGGCCCGAGGCACCGCGGCCGGTGCGCAGCGACGAGCTGCTCCCCGAGCGCGCCCTGGCCGGTGATGGTCACGCCCGGCGACATCTGGTCGACGAGGTCTATCTGCCGCTGGTCAGCGCTCGCGGTGCGTTGGCAGGCACGCTGGGGGCGTACTTCCGCTCTGGCGCCACCATCGAGGGCACCGCCCGGGCACTGTTCGTGCACCCCAACACCGTGCGCTATCGCCTGCGTCAGGTCGCCGATCTGACCGGCCTCTCTCCGACCGATCCACGGGCGGCGCTGACCTTGCAGATCGCACTGGTGCTGGGCCGCCAGTCGGGCCGCTCCCCGGAGGACGATGTTTTGTAGGGTTCCTACAAAGATCTAGGGCCGCCTTCGTGCGTCTCGCAGTCCGCCTCCTTCCCCGAGGTTCGGCACAGTGGACTCGTGCTCGTGATCGTTGCGCCCGGGCAGGGCGCCCAATCCCCCGGCTTCTTGATTCCCTGGCTCGAAGATCCCGTCTTCGCCTCCCGGATGGAGTGGCTCTCGACCGTGGCGGGGCTCGACCTCGCCCACTACGGCACCGAGGCCGACGCCGACACCATCCGCGACACCCAGATCGCCCAGCCGCTGCTGGTCGCCACCCCGCTGCTCGCCGCGCTGGAGCTGTTCCCGCACCCCGCGGACGCCTTCAGCAAGATCGGTGGCGTGGCCGGACACAGCGTCGGCGAGCTTGCCGCCGCGGCCGGCGCCCGAGTGATCACCGCCGAGCAGGCGATGGTGCTGGTCCGCGAGCGCGGCAAGGCGATGGCCCAGGCCGCTGCGGCCACCCCCACCGGGATGACGGCGGTGCTGGGCGGTGACCGCGAAGACGTGTTGGCCACCATCGAGCGGCACGGCCTGACCGCGGCCAACGACAACGGCCCCGGACAGGTGGTGGCCGCCGGGACCCTTGAGCAGCTCGCGGCACTCGCCGAGGACCCGCCGACCAAGGCACGGCTGGCACCGTTGAGCGTCGCCGGCGCCTTCCATACCCGACACATGGAGCCGGCCGTCGGCCACCTCGCCCGTCTGGCGCGCTCGGTGTCGACCCACGATCCGCGCACCCCGGTGATCTCGAACAAGGACGGTCAGGTCGTCCACGACGGCCGTGAGGTGGTTGCGCGGATCGTCGGGCAGATCGCCAACCCCGTCCGCTGGGACCTGTGCATGGAGACGATGCTGGACCTCGGTGTCACCGGCCTGCTGGAGATGCCGCCGGCCGGGACCCTGACCGGCATCGCCCGCCGCGCGATGAAGGGCGTGGAGACCTTCGCGCTCAAGACCCCCGACCAGCTCGACGACGCGCGCGCCTTCTGCGAGCGGCACGGCGAGCCGTCGGTCATCGACACCACCCCCACCTGGCGGATGGTGGTCTCACCCGCCAAGGGCACGTTCCGCCTCGACGACACCGCGCGTGAGCAAGATGTGCTGCCTGCCGGTGCCATAGTGGGCTCCGTGGCCAGCCTCCGCGACCAGACCAAGGTCCTTGCCCCCCACGGCGGGCAGGTCGTCGAGTGGCTGGTCGAGGACGGCGACCTGGTCTCACCAGGCCAGCCGCTGGTCCGCCTGCACCCGGAGGGAACCGCCTGATGACCACCATCACTCCCCAGGTGGGCGCGCCGCACGCCGCGATCCTCGGCATCGGCACCTATCGGCCCTCCCGCGTGATTCCCAACTCCGAAGTGATCGACGCGATCGACTCCAGCGACGAGTGGATCCAGCAGCGCTCCGGCATCAGGCAGCGCCGGTGGGCCACCCCGGAGGAGACCGTGCAGATGATGTCGGTCGCTGCCTCGCGCATCGCGCTCGAGCGCGCCGGAGTCAGTGCCGAGCAGATCGACTGCGTGATCGTCGCGACAGTCAGCCACCTGCTCCAGACCCCCGCCGTAGCCACCGCGATCGCCCACGAGCTGGGCACCAACCAAGCCGCGGCCTTCGACATCTCGGCGGCCTGTGCCGGCTTCTGCCACGGCGTCGCGATGGCCTCGGACCTGATCCGGGGCGGCAGCGCCGGGCACATCTTGGTGATCGGCGTCGAGCGGCTCTCCGACCTCACCGACGTCTACGACCGGGGCACCGCCTTCATCTTCGCCGACGGCGCCGGGGCTGCGGTCGTGGGGCCGAGTGAGACCCCCGGGATCGGCCCCGTCGTGTGGGGCTCCGACGGCGAACAGTTCGACCTGATCCGGCAGCGAGAGGACTGGCGTGACGTCGTCGGCACCCCCGAGCAGCCCGGATCGGGCCAGATGCCGCACCTGATCATGGAGGGCAACCCGGTCTTCCGCTGGGCGGTCTTCACGATGGCCAAGGTCGCCCAGCAGGCGCTGGATCGAGCCGGCGTCTCTGCCGACGACTTGGACGTCTTCGTCCCCCACCAGGCCAACATGCGCATCATCGACGCCATGGCCAAGGCGATGAAGCTGCCCGAGGGGGTCCGCATCGCCCGCGACATCGCCGAGCAGGGCAACACCTCAGCCGCCTCCATCCCGCTCGCCCTCGACCGGATGATCGCCGACGGCGAAGCCAAGAGCGGCGACCTCGCCCTGTTCATCGCGTTCGGCGCCGGCTTGGCGTACGCCGCTCAGGTCGTCCTCGTCCCCTGACCACCCCAGATCGACCACCCAAATCGACCACCGACAGATCACCCACCACAGAAAGAGAAGGAAGCCACATGGCCACCACCGAAGAGATCCGCTCAGACCTCGCCGAGATCGTCAACGAGGTCGCGGGAATCGACGCCGACGACGTCCAGCTCGACAAGTCGTTCGTGGACGACCTCGACGTCGACTCGCTCTCCATGGTCGAGGTCGTCGTTGCGTGCGAGGAGAAGTTCGGCGTCTCCATCCCCGACGACGAGGTGAAGAACCTCAAGACCGTCGGTGACGCCGTCGCCTTCATCGAGAACGCCCAGGGCTGACCGCACCTCCGCTGGTGGCGGCGGGAGTCCCGCCGCCACCACACCCCTCACCACCTCACGGATCGGACACCAGTCACCCATGACCTCTCGCCGAGCAGTCGTCACCGGCCTCGGCGTCACCTCGCCCGTCGGCGGTGACGCCCCCAGCACCTGGCACGCACTTCTCGCTGGCACCTCCGGTGTCCGGCACCTCACCGACGAGTGGGCCGCCGACCTGCCCGTCCAGATCGGCGGTCGGGTTGCTGTCGAGCCCACCGAGATCCTCGAGCGGGTCAAGGCACGCCGCCTCGACCGCTCCTCCCAGTTCGCCATGGTCGCCGCACAGGAGGCCTGGGCCGACGCGGGCCTCGATGGCGCCGATGTGGTGCCCGAGCGCCTCGCCGTGAGCATCGCGTCGGGCATCGGTGGTGTCACCACCTTGCTCGGCAACTACGACGCGCTCCGAGACAAGGGACCCCGCCGGGTCTCGCCGCTCGCGGTGCCGATGCTGATGCCCAACGCCCCGGCCGCCAACGTCTCACTGGCCTACACCGCGCGCGCCGCCGTACACGCTCCGACCTCCGCGTGCGCCTCGGGCAACGAGGCGATCGCGATGGCCATCGACATGATCGCGCTCGGCCGCGCCGACGTCGTCATCGCCGGCGGGACCGAGGCGGCCATCCACCCGCTGCCGATGGCCGCCTTCGCCAACATGATGGCGCTCTCGAAGAACCAGGGCGACCCGACCACCGTGTCCCGGCCCTGGGACGTCGCACGCGACGGGTTCGTGCTGGGCGAAGGCGCCGGCGTGCTGGTCCTCGAGTCCGAGGAGCACGCCCGCGCCCGAGGCGCCCGGATCTACGCACTCGCGCTCGGCGCCGGCATCAGCAACGACGCCCACGACATCGCCCAACCCGACCCGGAGGGCCGTGGCGGCACGCGCGCCATCAGGCAGGCCATCGAGGCAGCCGGCATCGCGCCCTCCGACGTCCGCCACGTCAACGCGCACGCGACGTCGACCCCGCAGGGCGACATCGCCGAGGGGCTGATGCTGCACCACGTGCTCGGTGCCGCGGTCGACGACTGTGTGGTCACGAGCACCAAGTCGATGACCGGGCACCTGCTCGGCGGCGCCGGTGCGTTGGAGGCGATCGCCACCGTGCTCGCCCTCCGCGACCGCACCAGCCCGCCCACCATCAACCTGGACAATCTCGACCCAGCGGTGGAGCTGGACATCCCGACCGAGGCCCGCCCCCTCCCGGAGGGCGACATCGCGGCCCTGAACAACTCCTTCGGGTTCGGCGGCGCCAACGTCGCCGTCGCCTTCGGGAGCGTGTGATGACCGCGACCGCCACCGACCAGGAGGTCCCCGCCCCTCGCCCGGCCAAACTGCCCCGCGAGCAGGACCCACGCAACCCCCGGCACCGACTGGCCGCGCTCCTGGACCCGGACACGCTGGAGCTGATCACCCCGGACGACGACTCGGG
Source organism: Nocardioides sp. (assembly GCF_047602075.1). Classification (GTDB taxonomy): domain Bacteria; phylum Actinomycetota; class Actinomycetes; order Propionibacteriales; family Nocardioidaceae; genus Nocardioides. Next base: position 337,338 of record NZ_JASGIF010000001.1, on the reverse strand, counting down.
CATGCTCGCCGCTGTCGGGCGGGTCAACGGCACCCCGGTCGTCGCCTTCTGCTCCGATGCGACCGTGATGGGCGGCGCCATGGGCGACCAGGGCTGCGCTGTGGTCGTCGACGCCTACCACCGGGCGATGACCGACGGCGTTCCGATCATCGGTCTGTGGCACTCCGGCGGCGCCCGCCTCGCCGAGGGGGTGCTCTCGCTGCACGCCGTCGGCCGGGTCTTCCAGGCGATGACCCAGGCGTCGGGCCGCATCCCGCAGATCTCGGTGGTGCTCGGCCCGGCCGCGGGTGGTGCGGCCTACGGCCCCGCCCTGACCGACATCGTCATTCTCGGCCCGGACGGGCGGATCTTCGTGACCGGCCCCGATGTGGTGCGCTCAGTCACCGGCGAGGATGTCGACATGCTCCGCTTGGGCGGACCCGAGCCGCACGGCCGTCGCTCCGGGGTCGTGCACGTGCTCAGCGACAGTGAGGCCGACGCTCTGCAGCGGGCTCGTGATCTTGCCTCGCTGCTAGGCGCCCAGGGCAGCCTCGACGTGGTCGCGGTGGTCGACCGTGACCTGGCGGCCTACCTCCCCGAGTCCCCCAAGCGCGCCTACGACGTCCACCCGCTGGTCGACGCGGTGCTCGACGAGGGCACCATGCAGGAGCTGCACCAGCGCTGGGCCCCCAACATCGTCACCGCTCTCGGGCGCTTCGGCGGCCGCACCGTGGGCGTCGTCGCCAACAACCCGCTCCGGCTCGGCGGCTGTCTCGACTCGCTCTCCGCCGAGAAGGCGTCCCGGTTCGTGCGGATGTGCGACGCGTTCGGCATCCCGCTCATCGTGCTGGTCGACGTGCCCGGCTATTTGCCCGGGGTCGGCCAGGAGTGGGACGGAGTCGTACGACGTGGCGCGAAGCTGCTGCACGCCTTCGGCGAGTGTGTGGTGCCCCGGGTGAGTCTGGTGACCCGCAAGACGTACGGCGGCGCCTACGTCGCGATGAACTCACGCGCGCTGGGCGCCACCAAGGTGTTCGCCTGGCCGGGCGCCGAGGTGGCCGTGATGGGCTCGGTGGCTGCGATCCGCATCCTGCACCGGCGTCGCCTGGCCGAGGTCTCCCCCGACCTGCGACCGCAGGTGGAGGCGGAGCTCGCGGCGGAGCACGAGCGGATCGCCGGTGGTGTGGAGAAGGCCGTCGAGATCGGTGTCGTCGACGAGGTGGTGCAGCCCACGCAGACCCGCGCAGCGATCGCCCACGCCATCCACGACGCCATCCAAGCCCAAGGCGTCCGCCGCGGCGCGCACGGGAACATCCCGCTCTAGGACCTCCCGCGAGAAGAGCGGTTCAGACGACCTGGTGCAGCCACCGCACCGGGGCGCCCTCACCGGCGTGCCGGAACGTCTCGAGCTCGTCGTCCCACGGCTTGCCGAGCAGCTTGTCGATCTCGCCCGCCAGCGTTCCCTCGCCCAGCGCGGCCCGCACGACCGCGGCCTTGAGCCGGTCTTCGGGGATCATGATGTCCCCGTGCAGGCCGGTGACGGCGTGGAAGACGCCGAGGTCCGGCGTGCAGGAGAAGCGGGCTCCCTCGCTGCCCGGCGTGGGCTCCTCGGTCACCTCGAAGCGCAGGTGGCTCCAGCCGCGCAGCGCTGAAGCGATCGCGGCGGCGGTGCCGGCGCCTCCGCTCCAGGAGAGCTCGGCTCGATAACTGCCGGACTGGGCGGGCTGCGGTGTCCAGTGCATGCTCGCGGCCATGCCGAGGACGCCGCCGACGGCCCACTCGATGTGTGGGCACAGCGCCGACGGCGCGGAGTGCACGTAGAGAACGCCCCTCGTCGTCGGACGAACAGCTGCGCTTGCGGTCACCGAGACCTCCTTCATCACCAGCGCGGAGATGCGCCTTCCCCAGCGGTCTCGTGCGGTGACGAACGATCGTCAAGTGACACATATGACGTTGTGTGCATCATTGTGACGCATGTGGCCCGGGAATGCCAGCGGTGTGACTCTCTCGGCTACCCGCGAGTGCAGGACCGTCAGTGCAGAGCAGAGCCCTGGCGGTAGTCGGCGAACGAGAGGTTCCAGTCGCCGTACCCGTTGGTCAACGTCATCCACCGATCGGTGCCGGTGTATTCAACGACGTCGCCCCGCTTGGACATGGCATAGAGCCAGCCGGCATTGGCCGTGGACATGCCGGTGCAGCCATGGCTGACGTTGGCGTAGCCCTGGGAGCCGACCGACCACGGTGCGGCGTGGATGAACTCACCGGAGTAGGTCACCCGCATGGCGTATTCGACGTCGTCGATGTCGTAGGCGTCGGCGCTGCCCTGGGGGATCCCGACGGTCTCGGAGTTCATCCGCTTGGTGCGGTACTTCTCGATGATCACCTTGGTGCCGGAGCGGGTGGTGAACCCGGGCTTGCCGGTGGTGATCGGGATGGTGCGCAGCAGCTTGCCGTTGGAGAAGACCTTCATCTGGTCGGTCTGGGCGTTGACCTGGTAGATGTTGGCCGCACCGACGTTGAACTCGACGTCGCGGTCCTCTTGGCCGTAGATCCCGTTGCCGGCCGGGACACTGTTGACGTCGACGTGCACGCTGACCTTGGTGCCGGCCTTCCAGTACTTCGCCGGGCGCCAGTGTGCCTCGTTGTCGCTGATCCAGCGCCACGAGCCGCGCTGGGCGGGCGTGCTGGTGACCGTCATGTGCTTCTCGAAGGCCGCCTTGTTGGTGACCGGCACATCGAAGGTCACGATCACCGGCATGCCGACGCCGACGGTCTCGCCCTGGAGCGGTGCCACCGATGGATAGGTCTGCTGGTCCAGGGTCAACGCCTCGCTGTGGAAGCGGGCGGTAGACCGGCGGACCTTGCCGTCGGCGTTGCGGGCCACGGTCTGGACGACATAGGCCTGGGCCGGCTCCAGCCGGCCGGTAGCCGACCAGGAGGTGTGGTCATTGGAGAGCTCGCCTGCCACCACCGACTTGCCGGAGCGCACGGAGACCCGCTGCAGCGTGCCGTGGTGGGCGCTGACCCGCACCATCTTCGAGACCGGCACCGCGGAGGCGGCCGCCCCGATGTTGGTGCTCACCCGCACCGGCGGCGCCGGATCCGGCGTGGCCGAGGAGCTGTCTCCCGAGCCGGCAGGCTCTGCCGAGCTCGTGGGAGTGCTCCCCTGGCAGGCCGACAACAACAGCGCGGCCCCGGTCACGCCGACCAGGCCGAGCACGGGCAGGCCGCGCCTCCCGAGCGCACGTCGCACCAGCGTCACGATGAGAGTCCCCCTTGGATGGTCACCGACCCCCCAGAGTACCGACCTCGGAGGCTCGCACCCAAGACGCCGCACCGGCACCGACGCCGGGTCACGCCGTCTGAGCCTGGAGTCAGGCTCAGTGAGCGTGCTCGCCGCGGTAGTACTCGAAGACGAAGCCGCTCAGCGCGACAACACCGAAGCCCGCACCGATGATGAACAGCCACCACGCATGCATCGCGACGGCGAAGACCATCACGCCGAGGCAGACCGAGCACCACAACGGCCACCAGGAATACGGCGGGAAGAAGCCCAGCTCACCCGCGCCATCGGCGATCTCGGCGTCCCTGGAGTCCTCCGGTCGGGCGTCCATCTTCCGCGCGTGGAAGCCGAGGTAGACGGTGATCATCAAGCACAGGAGCGTGGTCATCGCGAGGGCGGTGAAGCCGGTCCAGTCACCCTTGCCGTCGAGATAGCCGCCGTACGCGGTGGCGATCCAATAGATCGGCGTCACCAGGACGAAGAAGGCGGTCGTAGCGCCGAACACCCATGTCTCGGCCTTCACCGCTCGACCTCCTTGAGTTGGGAGTCCTCGTCGAGTTCCATCGCCGCGATCTCAGGATGGTGCAGGTCGAAGGCCGGCGACTCCGACCGGATCCGCGGGAGTGAGTGGAAGTTGTGCCGCGGCGGCGGGCAACTGGTCGCCCACTCCAGGGACCGACCCCAACCCCACGGGTCGTCGCTGTCGACCATGGGCGCCGAGCGTGCCGTCCGGTAGACGTTGTAGAGGAACGGCAGCATCGCGGCGGCCAGCACGAAGGCGCCGATCGTCGAGATCTGGTTGAGGGTGGTGAACCCGTCGGAGGGCAGATAGTCGGCGTACCGCCGCGGCATGCCCTCCACACCGAGCCAGTGCTGGATCAAGAAGGTGGTATGGAAGCCGACGAAGGTCAGCCAGAAGTGAATCTTGCCGAGCCGCTCGTCCAGCATCTTCCCGGTGAACTTCGGCCACCAGAAGTAGAAGCCGGCGAACATCGCGAACACCACCGTGCCGAAGACGGTGTAGTGGAAGTGCGCGACCACGAAGTAGCTGTCGGAGACGTGGAAGTCCAACGGTGGCGAGGCCAAGATCACGCCGGTCAGCCCACCGAAGAGGAATGTGGTCAAGAACCCGAAGGTCCACAACAGTGGGGTGTCCAGCGAGATCGACCCGCCCCACATCGTGCCTATCCAGTTGAAGAACTTCACACCGGTCGGCACTGCGATCAAGAACGTCATCCCCGAGAAGAAGTCCAGGTCCACGGCGCCGGTGACGAACATGTGGTGCGCCCACACCGCGACCGACAGCATCGCGATCAGCAGGGTCGCACCGACCAGACCGATGTAGCCGAAGATCGGCTTGCGACTGAACACCGGGATGACCTCGGTGACGATGCCGAAGAACGGCAGCGCGATGACGTAGACCTCGGGATGCCCGAAGAACCAGAACAGGTGCTGCCACAGGATCGGTCCGCCATGGGACGGGTCGAAGACGTGTGCCCCGAACTGTCGGTCGGCCTCCAGCGCCAGCAGTGCAGCGGCGAGGATCGGGAAGATGATCAGCACGAGCAGGCTGGTGACCAGCGTGTTCCAGGTGAAGATCGGCATCCGGAACATGGTCATGCCGGGTGCACGCATGCAGATGATCGTGGTGACGAAGTTGACCGCACCGAGGATCGTGCCCAGACCGGCCATCCATAGACCCATCACCCACAGGTCGCCGCCGGCTCCCGGTGACGCGATGCCGTCGCTGAGCGGCACGTAGGCGAACCAGCCGAAGCTGGCGGCGCCACCCCGGGTGAGGAAGCCCGAGGCGGTGATCAGTCCGCCGAACAGGTAGAGCCAGTAGCTCAGCATGTTGAGCCGCGGGAACGCGACGTCGGGGGCACCGATCTGCAGCGGCATGATCGCGTTGGCGAACCCGAAGAACAGGGGGGTCGCGAACATCAGCAACATGATCGTGCCGTGCATGGTGAAGAGCTGGTTGTAGACCTCGTCGGAGACGATCTGGTTGCCCGGGAAGGCCAGCTCGGAGCGCATCAGAAGCGCCATGATGCCGCCGACGATGAACCAGAGCACCGAGGTGGTGAGGTAGAGCTTGCCGATCAGCTTGTGATCGGTGGTGGTCATGATCCGCACGAGCTCCTTGCCCAGGGGCTTGCGAGCCTCCGTGACGCTGCTGGGCTGTGCTGCGGTGGCGGTCACTGGTCGGCCTCCTCGGATTCGCCGTTCTCGAGACCTGCCTGGGTGGTCGTGTGCTTGTTGCCGAGCAGTGGTTCCTCGGAGACCTTGCCCTTGGCGATCTGTTGCTGGAGGTACGCCTCGTAGTCGTCCTGCGAGACGACCTCGACGTTGAAGAGCATGCGCGAGTGGTAGGCGCCGCACAGCTCAGCGCACTTGCCCTGATAGGTGCCGATCCGGTCCGGGGTCACCTGGAACACGTTGACCCGGCCAGGAATGACGTCCTCCTTGTAGAGGAATCCGGTCACCCAGAAGGAGTGGATCACGTCGGGCGAGTGCAACTCGAACTGGATGGTCTGGTCGACCGGCAGCACCAGGGTCGGGATGTAGGACCCGTCGCCGCCCTCCCAGACGTTCCGCCCGTCGGTGCCGGGCTCGCCGGACCAGGAGCCGTCCGCCTCACGGTTGCCGGGGTAGTTGAACGTCCAGGACCACTGCTGCGCGGTGACGACGATGGTGTGGTCGGGGTCGGGGTCCAACTTCTTCAGGTCGTGCTGGAGACCCACCGTGTTGGCGAAGAAGACGATCACGATGATGACCGGCGCCACGGTGTAGAGGATCTCGAGGGGGAGGTTGTAGCGGGTCTGGACCGGGATGTCCTTGTCGCTGCGCCTGCGGTAGCGGACCACGACCCAGCCCATCAGGCCCCACATGAAGACGCCCACGATCATCGCGGCGACCCAGGACCAGCGCCAGAAGTAGAAGATCTGCCAGGCTTCCTCGGTCCCGGGCTCCGGCATCGCCAGCCGCTTCCACTCCTCAGTGGTCTCGGCCGAACATCCACTCAGGAGCAGGACACCTGCCACCAGCGTCAGCCCGATGCCCCAGCGCAGCAGGGGCGTGCCAACGCGCTTGGTGAGCCTTGCACTCACGAAAGGGGCCCTCTCTCTCGACGCCACGCTAGATCGAACACTAGCGGAAGACGACGGCCTTGCTGCGGCGGGGCACTCGCTGATCTCCCGGTCGAGTTCACCACCGGTCGGCGACCTCGGTGCCCGCCTGCTCGCCGTACTCCTTGGCGACCCGGACGGCGAACTCGTCCGGGGTGAAGTCGTAGTCCTGGGTGCCGACGGTCTCGAGGACGTACGCCGCCAGCACGCAGCCCACCTGGGCGGCCCGCTCGAGGCTCAGGTCTCGGGCCAAGGCACCGAGGAACCCGGCCCGGAAGGCGTCCCCGACACCGGTCGGCTCGACCGGCTCCACCCCCGTGACGGCGGGCAACTCGAAGTCGTCGATGTCACGGCCGCGCACCTGCACTCCACGGGCACCCAGCGTGGTCACCTGGATGCCGACTCGACCGAGGATGTCCTCGGTCGACCAGCCGGTCTTGGCCTCGATCATGTGCGATTCGTACTCGTTGGAGAACAGCAGAGCGGCGCCCTCGATCAGGTCACGGATCAGCTCACCGTCGCTGTAGGCCAGCTGCTGGCTGGTGTCGGCGATGAAGGGGTAGCCCCGCTGACGACACTCGTGGGTGTGCTGCCGCATCGCCTCGGGATCGTCGGCACCGATGAGGACGTACTCCGGCTCCCCGACCCGCTCCACGATCGGCGCCAGCTCGATCAGCCGGGCTTCAGTCATCGCACCGGCATAGAAGGTGGCGAACTGCGCCATCGCGGTGTCGGTGGTGCACATGAAGCGGGCGGTGTGCCGGGTCTCCGATATGTGCACGGAGGCACAGTCGACGTTGTGCCGCTCCAGCCAGGAGCGGTAGTCAGTGAAGTCCTCCCCCGCTGCCCCGACCAGCACCGAGCGTAGGCCCAACCGGCCCAGACCGAAGCACATGTTGGGAGCCACCCCACCTCGACGGATCTCCAGATCGTCGACCAGGAAGGACACCGACAGCTTGTCGAGCTGGTCGACGACGAGGGAGTCGGAGAACTTGCCGTTGAAGCTCATCAGGTGGTCGGTGGCGATGGAGCCGGCGATCAGCAGCGACATGACACCGAAGACTACTGAGCCGTAGCGCTAGGACTACCTCCGAGTAGTCACTAGCGTCGTGTTCATGGTCGTCTCCCCCGCCCGAGCAGTGCGGCCCGCCTCGCGGCTCTCCCACGCCGAACTCTCCAGTCCGACGGAGATGTACGCCGATTGCGAAGTCGTCGAGCAGCGGCTGAGCCGTCTCGCGCAGGCACCGTCGTTGCGCTACGAGGACTATCCGCGTGAGGTGCCGAAGCAGGAGATCAGGGTCAGCGACGCCGCGGCCCGGTTGGCCGCGGCCCTACACCTGCATCTGGACTGATCTGGATCAGCGGCCCGGATCAGTGGCCCGGATCAGTGGCCCGGGTTAGTGAAACGAGTCGCCGCAGGCGCAGGAGCCGGTGGCGTTGGGGTTGTCGATGGTGAAGCCCTGCTTCTCGATCGAGTCGACGAAGTCGATCATGGCGCCGTTGAGGTAGGGCACGCTCATCCGGTCCACCACGACCGCGACCCCGTCGAAGTCGCTCACGACGTCTCCGTCGAGGGTGCGCTCGTCGAAGAAGAGCTGGTAGCGCAGCCCGGAGCACCCACCCGGCTGCACCGAGATGCGCAACTGCAGGTCGTCGCGGCCCTCCTGGTCGAGGAGGCTCTTCACCTTCGCGGCTGCCACGCTGCTGAGGTTGATCTGGTCGCTGCGTCGCTCGAAGGTGGTGTCCACCTGCTCGGTCATCGTCTCTCCCGGTGCGTCGTGAGGCGCGGTGCTACCGCGGGTCGTCATCGGTCCAATGGTCGCACAGACCCCGAATATTCCCGATCCGATCGCTCGTGTGCTCACCGCGACCAGGTCCGCGCGGTCTGCTCCGCGAGCGCGGTGAGTGCGCCGGCCGCGTCGGACAGTGCGCGCTCCTCCCCCACCAGGTCGACCAGCGCGTACGCGGACTCGATGCCGAGGGTCCGCATCTCGCGGCTGCCGAGCAGCACCTGGCCGGCCAGCGCGATGCAGGGCCGGAGCGCCTCGCGCGCGACCTCCGCGACGCCGTACGGCACCTTGCCAGACCGGCTGGAGAAGTCGAAGGCGCCCTCACCGGTGATCACCAGATCGGCCGATCGGGCGCGATCCGGCAGCCCGAGGGCCTCGGCCACCAGCTCGACGCCCGACTGCCGGGTGGCGCCGAGCACCAGCAGGCCGTAGCCGATCCCACCCGCGGCTCCGGCGCCCGGCTCCAGGGCCACCCGACGGCCGACGACGTCCGCCCAGCCCTCGAGGACCAGATCCACCGCCGGCAGCCTGCCTTCGTCGAGGCCCTTCTGCGGACCGTAGATGCGAGCCGCACCGAAGAGGCCGGTGAGTGGATTGTCGACGTCGGTGGCGACGATCAGTTCGACCGCACCGGTGCGAGCGACCGCAGCGCCGAGGTCGACCTCGGTCACGCCGGCGAGCCCGGCCGGCCCGGCATCGAGCGGCACGTCGGCGGTGGCCCCGAGCGCGGCTAGCAGACCGGCGCCGCCGTCGGTGGTGCCCGAGCCGCCGAGGCCGACGACGACCCGCCGAGCCCCCGTCTCCAGGGCGCGGACGAGGAGCTCGCCGACGCCGAGGCTGGTGGACTCCTCGGGGCGCCTCCGGTCGGTGAGCTGGAGGCCGCACGCCTGAGCGCACTCGACGTAGACCGTGTCGCCGACGACCAGGAGGGTGGCCGGCACCGGTTCGCGGAACGGTCCCGAGACCGTGACGGCGTGCAGCGCACCGCCCAGCGCGGCATGCAGCACATCGACGAAGCCCGGGCCGCCGTCAGACATCGGCGCCAGGTCGAGCAGGTCGTCGGGCGCCTGTTGGTGCCAGCCCTCGGCGATCGCCTGGGCCGCTTCGACGGCAGTGAGTGTGCCGGCGAACTTGTCGGGGGAGATCAGGACGCGCATGGCTGCATCTTGCCCGCTCCCGGGCGGGTTCTGCTCACGAGGTCATACGATCGGGTCGCCATGGCGAGCGAAGGGTACGACGTCTTGATCAGGCCGATGACGGTCTGCGATGTCGACGCCGCCGAACGGCTCAGCTCGGCGGCCTATCTGGAGGTCGATCGGAGCAGCCTTCCGCGAAGCTGGGCCGAGCCGACCGGACGGACGCCGGATCGTGCCGAGAACTGGCGCGCCCGCACCCGGCATCTGCTCGGCACCGATCCTGGCGGCTGCTGGGTAGCCGACCGTGACGGCGACATCCTCGGCTTCGCCACCTCGCTGGTGCGTGAACAGCTGTGGGTCCTGTCGTCGTACGCCGTCACGCCGGCCCACCAGGGCGCGGGCATCGGGCGGCAGCTGCTGGCGGCCGCGGCGGAGCATGGCCGGGGCTGCCTGCGCGGGATGTTGAACGCCTCGCCGGACCCGCGTGCGCTGCGGCTCTACGCGGCGGCCGGCTTCGCCCTGCACCCCCAACTGCTGCTGTGGGGGCGGGTGCGCCGGGCCGACCTGCCGGTGGTCCGGCACGTGCGCGACGGCGGCGCCGACGACTTCGATCTGACGGACAGCCTCGACCGCGCCCGGCGCGGCGCCGGGCACGGCCCCGACCACGCCCTGCTGGCAGGCATGTTCCGACTGCTCGTCACCGACCGACCGGCCGCCTCCGGCTACGCCTACGTCGACGACCACGGTGGCGTCGTCACCCTGGCCGCCAGCCACCGCAAGGCGGCCCGGGCGCTGCTGTGGGAGGCGCTGGCGAGCTCCGACCCCGAGGTGCCGGTCGAGATCGGACACGTGTCGGCGGCCAACCAGTGGGCGATCGAGGTTGGCCTGGCGGCCCGGCTCGACGTCTACAACCGCGGCTTCTTGGCCCTGCGCCACCTCCGCGAGCCGGCGCCGTACCTTCCCCACCCGACCTTGCTCTGAGGTTCAGCCCCTCCAGACTCAGCCCGCCACACTCAGCCGTCTAATCCGGGGGCACCCCAGACCGCCAGCCACCGGGAGAGGTCCTGCTCCATCGGCAACTCGCCGGACAGCTGGTCGCGCACGGTGATCTCGAGCAGGTTGTCCCGGCGCTGCTCGCCCTGCGGCGCGAAGGCATAGAAGGTGCCCTGCTTGTAGAGGTAGACCAGGCCGAAGCGGCGCCCGGAGGAGTCCGCGAACGGCACCAGCGTGCAGAGCAGGCCGCCGTCGAAGCCCTGCTCGACCAGCGCGGTGTTCACGGCGTGCAGGTCGGTGCACAGCCCGGCGACATCGGTGGGGTCGTCGTGGACTGTCAGCCAGGTGTAGCCGTACTCGTCGGTGGTCACCGACACCTCGGGTGCCTGCGGATCGGCTCGGATCAACGCGATCACGTCGGTCTGCATCTGGTGGAACGCCTCCCCCGCCGCGGAGCGGAAGCACACCGAGCCGACCCCGGTCGGGCGGAAGCCCGCGGCGGTCTCCAGCGTGATGGCCGCGCTCGGGATCGCGAACAAGGAGTCGAGATTCGGCTTCTTGACCCGGCTCCGCCCGGTCACCGCCTCCCACAGGCCCATCCGAACGACTCAGTCGGCGGGTCGGCTGAGCTCGGCCTGGATCCGGGCCAGCTGCTCGAGGCGCTGCTCCAACGAGGGGTGCGTGGAGGTCAGCGTGCGCAGTGTGGCGCCGCTGATCGCGGGCGCGATGAAGAACGCGTTCATGGCGCTGGAGGCACGCAGGTCCTTCTGCGGGATGGTCGAGATCTCCCCCGAGATCTTCTGCAGCGCGGAGGCCAGCGCGGCCGGCTTCATGGTCAGGTAGGCGCCCGAGCGGTCGGCGCACAACTCGCGGTAGCGCGACAGCAGCCGAGTGAGGAAGAAGCTGACGGCATAGACGACCAGGGAGAGGCCGAGCACGATCAGGAACGCCGGCACGCCGCCGTTGTCGTTGCGCCTGCCCCCGATCGCGCCCCACTGTGCCCCGCGGCTGAGCATGCCGGCGATGATGCCCGCGGTGGACGCGATGGTCATCACCAGCACGTCTCGGTGCGCCACGTGCGACAGCTCGTGGGCCAGCACGCCTTCGAGCTCCTCGGCTGTCAGCATGCCCAAGATGCCGGTCGTGACACAGACGACCGCCCGGTCGGGGGACCGGCCGGTGGCGAAGGCGTTCGGCATGTCCAAGTCGGCGACCCCTACCCGAGGCTTGGGCATATCGGCGACCGCGCAGAGCCGGTCGATCATCGCGTGCAGCTCGGGTGCTTGCTCCGGGGTGACCTCACGGGCTCGCATCGCCTTCATGGCGAGCGTGTCAGAGGACCACCATTGGAAGAACGCGATGCCGATCCCGATCAGGCCGATGATCGGGGTGTACTGCACCGGCAGGACATACATCAAGGTCACCACGAGAGCCACGAACAAGCCCCCGAGCAAGAACATGACCGAGGTCATCCGGAGGGTCAGTCCGGTGTCCTTGATGAAGCGGGTGTGAGCCATCGCAGCTCAGTCCGATGCCGTGTGGGGATCGTTCACGCCTGCTCCTCCTCGGCCTGTTCCACCACGGCCGGCGCCGGCGCGGACTCGACCGGCGTCGCCTCGGCGGGCTCGTCAGCGGCCTCAAGGGCCTGCGGACTGGCCGCCCCCTTGAGTCTGGCCAGCTCGGCCTCGACGTCGGCCTGGGAGCTCATCTGCTCCAGCTCGCGACTGATGTCGTCACCTGCGTTGAGCGCGCTGACATCGTCCAAGGCGCCGGAGGCGATCAGCTCGTCGATCGCACCGGCACGTGCCTGCATCGCCGCCGTCTTGTCCTCGGCGCGCTGGATGGCCGCACCGACGTCGCCCATCTCGTCACCGATGCCCGACATCGCCTCGTTGATCCGGGTCTGTGCCTCCGCTGCGGTGTAGCTGGCCTTGATCGTCTCCTTGCGGGTGCGGAAGGCCTCGACCTTGGCCTGCAGCCGTTGCTGGGCCAAGGTGAGCTTCTCCTCCTCACCCTGCAACTGTGCCTGTTGGGTCTTCAGGTCGGCGATCTGGCTGGTCAGACCGGACTTGCGGGTCAGCGCCTCGCGGGCCAAGTCCTCGCGACCCATCTCGATGGACTTCTCGGCCTGTCCTTGCAGCTTGCTGGCCTGCTGCTCGAGCTGGCTGACCTGGATCTCGACGCGCTTGCGGCTGGTCGCGACGTCGGCAACGCCGCGGCGTACCTTCGTCAGCAACTCCTGCTGCCTGGCATAGCTGTAGTCCAGCGTCTCGCGTGGATCCTCGGCTCGGTCCAAGACCTTGTTGGCCTTGGACCGGAAGATCATGGTGAAGCGCTGCCAAAGACTCATCGGGTCTGGCCCCTTCTCGTGACTGGATCACCCCGCGGTGAGCTCTTCTCCACACCCTAGTCGAGACTTCCCAGACGGCCCGCGCCCGCGGATGCTGCGCGGGATCCCAGCCGGTAGGGTTGGTCACCTCCCGACAACGGGAGCGAGCCAGCCCAAGTCAGCATCGTCCCCGAGAAGCACGCAGAAGGTCGCCGTCCGTGTTCCGCCGCAGCAAGTCCGAGCCAGAGGTCCCCGAGACGCCCGCAAAGGAGGGCGGCAAGGGGCGGCCGACGCCGAAGCGACGTGATGCCGAGGCGGCCGCGAAGGCGCGGGCCAAGGTGCCGCGAACCCGCAAGGAGCAGGCTGCCGCCGAGCGCGCCGCGCGATCCGACGCCACTCAGAAGGCGCGCGCCGGCTTCCGTGCGGGCGATGACCGCTTCCTGCCCGCCCGCGACCGCGGCCCGATGAAGCGCTTCGTCCGCGACTTCGTCGACTCCCGCTTCCAGTTCATCCAGGTGATCTTGCCGGTGCTGCTGTTCGCCTTGGTGATCCCCTGGGTCAGCGGCGGCAACCCGACCGCCGTCTCCTTCGCCAACCTGCTCACCATCACCTCGGTGCTGCTGGTGATCTACGACGTCGTGATGCTGCGCCTCCGGTTGCGTCGCCAACTCACCGCCAGATTCCCCGGCCAGTCGACCAAGGGCACCACGTTGTACGCCATCATGCGGTCGATGCAGTTGAAGTTCAGCCGGATGCCCAAGCCACAGGTCAAGCTGGGCGAGGCCCTCCCCGACGTCTACCGCTGACGTGCCGACCGGAGATGAGCGTCCGGCCGCCGATCTGTCCGTGCGAGTCGCCTGGGCCGACGACGCGGCGGGCATCGCCCGCGTCCAGCTCGCGGTCTGGCACGCCGACCACGGGCTGGCCGACGATCCCGGGCTGACGGCTGCGCTCCCCTCCCTCGAGGAGGTCGCCGCAGCCTGGCACCGGTCGCTTCAGGCGCCAGGCGATGCACGCAACAGGGTGCTGGTGGCGCTCGAACAGAACATCGTGCAGGGCTTCGTCGTCTGCCAGCCGTCCGGCGACCCCGACTCCGATCCGGTAGCCGACGCCGAGATCAGCGAGCTGGCCGTCCTCGCCGAGCATCGTCACCGCGGCCACGGCTCACGTCTGCTGCAGGCAGCGGCCGACACCTTGCATGCCGACCGGTTCACCCGGGCGACCTTCTGGCTCACCACGGACGACGACGCGCTGCGCGCCTTTCTGACCGGTGCCGGGTGGGCGCCCGACGGAGCACATCGGACCCTCGACCTGGATGGCACCGGCACCACCTTGGTCAAGCAGGTGCGGCTGCACACCGCACTCGGCTAAGACAGCCTGGATCCGACGACCGGTTTACCCACCAAGTCAAGGGTTGATTTCTGCGCCTTCCGGAGCACGATGGAGAGATCACACCGATCCAGGTGTCAGGCGAAGGGGGTTCGAGCGATGTTCGGTCGGCTACCCAAGATCTACCGATGGCGGACAGCGGCAGTAGTGATGGTCCTCAGCATCCTCGCCGGCGGTTGGCTCGCCCGCGGCCTGCATCCCAGCGGGGCGAGCCTCGGAGTCCTCATCGGCGCCCTGGCCGGCCTCGCCCTGACCTACCTGGCCTTGCACCAGTTCCACTCCAGCCCCCGCCCGATCCGGATCCGGATCCGCGACTGACGCGCCACTAGAGTCCTCGGGTGGCTCTCTCTGACGCGCTGCCCCAGGCATGGCCGGAGGAGCGCAGGCGCATCGTCCGTGACTCGATCGCGGTCGGCGTCGCCACCGGAACCTACGGGGTGTCCTTCGGTGCGGTCTCGGTGGCGGCCGGGCTCTCGGGGCTGCAGACCTGCTTGTTGTCACTGGTGATGTTCACCGGCGCCTCGCAGTTCGCGCTGGTCGGGGTGCTGGCTGCCGGCGGGACGCCCGCTGCGGGCGCCGTCACCGCGTTGCTGTTGGGCACCCGCAACACGCTCTACGGGCTCCGGCTGGCTCCGCTCCTGGGCTGGACGGGATGGCGCAAGGCAACCGTCGCGCAGTTGGTGATCGACGAGTCGACGGCGATGTCGGTGACCCGCGACCATCGCGCCGCCGCACGGGTCGGCTTCCTGACCACCGGAGTGGCGGTCTTCGCCGGATGGAACGCAGCGACGGCGATCGGTGCCCTGGTCGGCAACACCATCGGCGATCCCCAGACCTACGGCCTGGACGCTGCGGTCGGCGCTGCGTTCTTGGCCCTGCTCTGGCCCCGCCTGAAGGACCGACGCAACCAAGTCGTCGCCGTGGGCGCGGTGGCGGTCGCGCTCGGCCTGGTGCCGGTGACCGTGGCAGGCGTGCCCGTTCTGGCGGCGGGCGGTGTGGCCCTGCTCGCCGGCGTACTCTCTCGGCGCCAAGACCCCACCGAGGTGCCATGGCCGGACGACGTCGGAGGCGGCCGATGACGCCATGGGGTGCGGTGATCGTCGGCAGCCTCGGCTGCTATCTGCTCAAGCTGGCCGGAGTCTCGGTGCCGTCGCGGGTCCTCGACCACCCGCTGATCGAGCGGGTCGCCGACCTGATCCCGGTCGCCCTCCTGGCCGCGCTGGTCGCCGTCCAGGTCTTCGCGGGGCAGGGACGGCTGGAACTGGACGCTCGAGCAGCCGGGTTGGCGTTCGCCGTCGTGGCGCTCCTCTTCCGGGCCCCGTTCCTCGTCGTGGTTTTCGGCGCCGCGGTGGTGGCCGGTCTGCTGCGGCTGTGGTGGGGCTGAGCCGTCAGGTACTAGAGATCCCAGCGTCCAAGAGATCCGGCCGCTAGAGATCCAGATAGTGCTCCAGGCCGACGGTCAGGCCGGGGTGGTCGGCGACCCGACGCAACCCGGTGAGCACGCCGGGCACGAAAGAGACCCGGTCGAGCGAGTCGTGTCGGATGGTCAACGTCTCCCCCGGCCCTCCGAGCAGCACCTCCTGGTGGGCCAGCAGGCCCCGCGCCCGGATGCTGTGGACGTGTACACCGGCCACCTCCGCACCACGCGCACCAACCAGGGCGCTGGTGGTGGCATCCGGCATCGGCTCCGCTGCCGCGGCTGCGCGGGCCTCCGCGATCAGCTCGGCGGTGCGTCGTGAGGTTCCCGAGGGTGCGTCCATCTTGTTCGGGTGATGCAGCTCGACGATCTCGACCGATTCGAAGTACGGCGCTGCGACGGCGGCGAATCGCATCATCAGCACAGCACCGATCGAGAAGTTCGGGGCGATCAGCACCCCGGTCGCCGGCGAGGAGGCCGACCATTCGCGCACCGTGGCGTAGCGGCCGTCGTCGAAGCCGGTGGTCCCGACCACACAGTGCAGGCCATGCCCGATGCAGAACTCCAGATTGTCCATCACGACATCGGGGCGGGTGAAGTCCACCACGGCTTCTGCGCCCGCGGACACCAGCCCGTCAAGCGGGTCACCGGCGTTCAGGGAGCAGACGAGCTCGAGGTCGGTGGCGGCCTCAACCCCCGCACACACCACGCTGCCGACCCGTCCGAGCGCGCCGAGGACACCGACCTTGAGCGGAGAACCCATGCCCCGCAGCGTAGTCGGAGAATCGACGCGTGCCGTGCCGGTCGCTGACTCAGGGCCGAGGAGGTGGCACTCTTGGGTCCATGCCACGACAGCCGATTCCGCCCCGGATCAAGTGGGCCGTCGACGTGATGGACGTGCGACCGGATGACCACATCCTCGAGATCGGCTGCGGGCCGGGTGCCGGTGCGGAGCTGATCTGCTCGCGCCTGGAGACCGGCAAGCTGTTCGCCATCGACCGGTCCGAGTCTGGCGTCGACCGCACCCGTCGACGCAATCAGGCCTTCATCGATGCGGGCCGGCTTACGGTCAGGCAGATCGATCTGGCCACGTTGCGTGTGCCGGTGAAGCGGCTGACCAAGGTGTTCGCATTCAACGTCAACCTCTTCTGGGTGCGCGCCTGCGCCGACGAGATCGCGCTGCTGCACCAGCGGGTCGTGCCCGGCGGTGCCGTGTTCTTGTTCTACGAGTCGAACCCACCCGAGCTGGTGCCCAACATCGTCACCAAGGCGTCCCAGGCGCTCACCGAGGGCGGCTTCCGAGTCTCGGTGGTCGAGCAGAAGGCGCCCCCGGTGATCGGGCTGATCGGCCGTCGCTAACGACCGAAGGAGCTAGCCGAGGGCGGGGCCGACGACGGCCAGGATCTCTGGCTGGTCGAAGAGTCGGGCCGAGAGCTCTTGCACGTCACGGAGCTCGACCTCGTTGATGCGGCGTAGCACCTCGTCGATCGAGCGCAGCCCGTCCTGCACCAGCTCGGCCTTGCCCAGCCTGGACATCCGAGCGGCGGTGTCCTCCAGGCCGAGCACCAACCCACCACTGAGCTGGCCCTTCCCACGGACGAGCTCCTCTGCCGAGATGCCGTGGCGCGCCACGCGGGCCAGCTCGGCCCGCACGGTGTGCAAGACAGCGTCGAGCTTGCCCGGCAGGCAACCGACCGAGACGCCGACCAGCCCGGCGTCGGCGTGGTGTGCGGCGAAGGAGTAGACCGAGTAGGCCAGCCCGCGTTGTTCGCGCACCTCCTGGAAGAGGCGGCTCGAGGTGCCGCCGCCGAGTGCTGTGTTCAGCACCCCCAGGGCGAAGCGTCGATCGTCACTGCGGGTCAGCCCGTTGACCCCGAGAATGACGTTGACCTGTTCCAGCGGACGCACGGCGCTGGCCACACCGGGGGCTACCCGGCGAGCACGAGAGCCGGTGCGCCCGCTCACGGGTGCCGCCTCGGAGTCGAGGAAACCCTGGCGGCCGAAGGCCTTCCGCACCAGGCGGACCAGGCCAGCGTGATCGAGGTTGCCGGCCGCGGCGACCACCATCTGCTCGGGCCGATAGTGGCGTCGATAGAACCGGGCCACCTGCTCGCGAGTGAGCCGGGTGATCGAGTCGGCGGTGCCGGCGATCGACCGACCCAGAGGCGAGTCACCCCAGGCCTGAGCGGCGAAGAGGTTGTGCACGACGTCGTCGGGGTCGTCGTCGTGCATCGCGATCTCGTCGAGGATGACCTCCCGCTCCGCCTCGACATCGTCGGCGAGCAGCAGGGAGCCGGTGATCATGTCGCCGATCACGTCGACGGCCAACGGCAGGTGCTCGTCGAGCACCCGCGCGTGGAAGCAGGTGTACTCCTTGGTGGTGAAGGCGTTGAACTCTCCCCCGACGGCGTCGAGCTCGGCGGAGATGTCCAGCGCACTCCGCTCCGGGGTGCCCTTGAAGAGCAGGTGCTCCAAGAAGTGCGAGCAGCCGTGGAGGGTGGGTGTCTCGTGCCGGGAGCCGACCCCGACCCAGACTCCGACCGCGGCCGAGCGGACGCCGGGGATCTCCTCAGAGATCACCCGCAGTCCGCTCGGCAACACGGTGCGGCGCACTCGCGAGGTCAACTGACCGTTGGCACCGCGCTCGGTGTGGACCGTGCGGGTGCGCGCCGAGGGCGCAGTCACTCGGCGGCTGCCGCCTCGTCAGCGGACTCGGTGGACTTCTCCTCCACCACGGGGACGAGCGAGAGCTTGCCACGGTCGTCGATCTCGGCAATCTGCACCTGGATCTTCTGGCCGACCGAGACGACGTCCTCCACGGCCTCGACCCGCTTGCCGTCGGCGAGGGCACGCAGCTTGCTGATGTGCAGCAGGCCGTCCTTTCCGGGCAGCAGCGAGACGAACGCGCCGAAGTTGGTGGTCTTCACGACGGTGCCGAGGTAGCGCTCGCCGACCTCGGGCATGGTCGGGTTGGCGATCGCGTTGACGGCCTGCTTGGCCGCCTCGGCTGCCTCACCGTTGGTGGCGCCGATGTAGATCGTGCCGTCGTCCTCGATGGTCAGCTGGGCACCGGTGTCGTCCTGGATCTGGTTGATCACCTTGCCCTTGGGGCCGATCACCTCACCGATCTTGTCGACCGGGATCTTGATGGTGATGATGCGCGGGGCGTGGACCGACATCTCCTCGGGCGCGTCGATGGCCTCGGCCATCACGTCCAGGATGGTCAGTCGGGCGTCCCGGGCCTGGGTCAGCGCCTGGGCCAGCACCTCGGCGGGGATCCCGTCGAGCTTGGTGTCCAACTGCAGCGCGGTGACGAACTCGCGCGTGCCGGCGACCTTGAAGTCCATGTCGCCGAACGCGTCCTCGGCACCGAGGATGTCGGTCAGAGCGACGTACTGTGTCGTGCCGTCCAACTCACCGGAGATCAGGCCCATCGCGATGCCGGCGACGGGGGCCCGCAGCGGGACACCTGCCTGCAGCAGCGACAAGGTGGACGCGCACACCGAGCCCATCGACGTCGAGCCGTTGGAGCCCATCGCCTCGGAGAGCTGACGGATGGCGTAGGGGAACTCCTCGCGCGTTGGCAGCACCGGCAGCAGCGCCCGGCGGGCCAGCGCGCCGTGTCCGACCTCGCGGCGCTTCGGCGAGCCCACCCGACCGGTCTCACCAGTGGAGAACGGCGGGAAGACGTACTTGTGCATGTAGCGCCGCGTCTTCTCCGGGGACAGCGTGTCCAGCTTCTGCTCCAAGGTGAGCATATTGAGGGTGGTCACGCCCAGGATCTGGGTCTCACCACGCTCGAACAGGGCCGATCCGTGCACCCGCGGGATGACTCCGACCTCGGCGTGCAGCGGCCGGATGTCGGCCAGACCGCGGCCGTCGATGCGGATCTTGTCGCGGAGCACGCGCTCGCGCACGAGGGACTTGTTCAGCGAGCGGAAGGCAGCACCGATCTCCTTCTCGCGGCCCTCGAACCGGGCGCCGAGCTGGTCGAGCAGCGAGCCCTTGATCTCGTCGAGCCGCTCCTCGCGTTCCTGCTTGCCGGCGATGGTCAGCGCCGCGGCGGTGTCGTCCTTGACCGCAGCCTCCACCGCCTCGTAGACGTCGTCCTCGTAGTCGAGGAAGATCGGGAACTCGGCGACCGGCTTTGCGGCCACCTTGGCCAGCTCGGCCTGGGCCTCGCACAGTTGCTTGATGAAGGGCTTGGCCGCGTCGAGCCCGGTGGCGACGACCTCCTCGGTCGGCGCCTGCGCACCCGACTGGACCAGGTCCCAGGTCGTCTCGGTGGCCTCGGCCTCGACCATCATGATGGCCACGTCACCGGTCTCGGTGACCCGACCGGCCACCACCATGTCGAAGACGGCGTCCTCGAGCTGGCTGTGGTTGGGGAACGCCACCCAGTTGCCCTCGATGAGGGCCATCCGGACACCGCCGACGGGACCCGAGAAGGGCAGGCCGGACAGTTGGGTGGACAGCGAGGCGGCGTTGATCGCCAACACGTCGTAGGGGTGGTCGGGGTCCAGCGCCATCACCGTGATGACGACCTGGACCTCGTTGCGCAGACCCTTCTTGAAGGTGGGTCGCAGGGGACGGTCGATGAGGCGGCAGGTGAGGATCGCGTCCTCACCCGGGCGGCCCTCACTACGGAAGAACGAGCCGGGGATCTGCCCCGCGGCGTACATCCGCTCTTCGACGTCGATGGTGAGGGGGAAGAAGTCGAAATGGTCTTTGGGCTGCTTGCCGACCGTCGTGGCCGACAACAGCATCGTCTCGTCGTCGAGGTAGGCGGTCACGGATCCGGCCGCCTGCCGGGCCAGCAGGCCGGTCTCGAACTTGACGGTCCGCTTGCCGTACTTGCCGTTGTCCAAGACGGTCTCGACGGCGGAAATGGTGGGTTCCACTCTCTCGTGGTCCCTTTCTCTTCGCGGAGCGATCCGCGAACGCCTCGTCTCGACAAGTCGCAGGCCGGTCTTCGATCGAGACCCGCGGCCGGCTGGCCGGTGTGGCACAGCCTCCGAAGGTCACTACCGAGGACCGGGCCAGACGTGGCGGGTCGCTCCTGGTGTGATGGATGTGCAGTTGTGTCTGCGTTCGAGACTAGCGCCCCGAACGGGGTGGGAATGCCACAGAGCGGCCGCCCCGACGGGCAGCCGCTCTGGTAGTCATCGACGCAGGCCGAGACGCTCCACGATGGAGCGGTAGCGGTCGATGTCGTTCTTCTGGAGGTAGTTGAGCAGTCGACGGCGCTGGCCGACCAGCAACAGCAGCCCACGACGACTGTGGTGGTCGTGCTTGTGCTGCTTGAGGTGCTCGGTGAGGTGGGCGATGCGGTGACTCAGCAACGCGATCTGGACCTCGGGGGAGCCGGTGTCGCCCTCGGTGGTGGCGTACTCGGCGATGATCTTCTTCTTCGTCTCGGTGTCGGTACCGATGGACAATGCGACTCCTCGTCGACTCTCGTTGCGCGGCGCCCCGGGGCCTGTTCACCCGGGCACTCTCGATCCGCGGCCGTTTCACGGCAACCGAAGAAGGCTACCAGCGCGTTCGACCGGGCCCCAAAACGAGGGCGCCCGTGGTGGCCAGCGGGTCACGCTGGCCACCACGGGCTTGGGGGTTCCGTCACTAGGGCTGTCGGAACCCCGTGAGTCGGGAGGTCACGACGTGCCCTCCAAGATCGCCACGACCTCCTCGGCCGACTGTGCGCTGCGGAGCCGCGCGACCTGGTCGGCGTCGACGAAGACGCCGGCGACCTTGCCGAGCAGAGCCAGGTGCTCCTTGCCTGCGCCGGCGATGCCGATCACGAACTCGGCTGGCTTGCCGTTCCAGTCCACCGGGCTGTCGTAGCGGACGAAGGACAGCGCCGTGCGATGGATGCTGTCCTTGGCCTCGTTGGTGCCGTGCGGGATGGCCAGACCGTTGCCCATGTGGGTGGACACAGAGGTCTCCCGCTCGTGCATCGAAGCGACGTACGCCGGGTCGACCGCGCCGACATCGACGAGCAGGTTGCCCGCCTCGGCGATGGCGTCGTCACGACTCCGCGCGGTGCCGTGCAAGACCACTGCGGACGGCTGGAGCAGCCCCGCAGAGGACGCCTCCTCCGCCACTGCCGCCCCGCCCTCGTGGGCGTTCGGGTCGTTGGTCCGCCGCAGCAGCTCGACAATCTCGTCGTAGCGGGGGCTGCCCATGAAGTTCTCGACCGACACGTGCACCGCTGACCCCGTCTGCTGCCGGGCCCGTTCGGTGAGGTCCTGGTGGGTGACCACCAGGTCGTAGGTGTCGGAGAGGTTCGAGATCGCCTGGTTGACCACCGTGACGTCGGAGAAGCCCGCCTGCTGAACCTTCTTGCGCAGCACCGAAGCACCCATCGCCGACGAGCCCATGCCCGCGTCGCACGCGAACACGATGCTCTTGATGGGCTTGGTGGCCACTGCGGTCGCCGTACCACCACCGGTGAGCACGGAGGCCACCGAGGACTTCTTCCCCTTCATGTCCTCCATGGACGCGGTCGCGGCCGCGAGGTCTCCGTCGTCCTCGGAGCGATCCAGCCTGAGCAACACTGCCGCGACCAGGAAGGTGACGACGAGGGCGGTGGACCAACAGAGCGTGACACCGACCACGCTGCCCTTCGCCATCGACGAATAGACCGCGAAGATCGAGCCGGGCGCCGCCGGAGCCACCAGACCGGAGTCGTTGATCACGTTCATCAGCGTGCCGGTGGCGCCACCGCAGATCAGCGCCAGGATCAGCCGCGGCTTGGCCAGCACGTAGGGGAAGTAGACCTCGTGGATGCCGCCGAAGAACTGGATGACGAAGGCACCCGGAGCGGTCGCCTTCGAGACGCCGCGGCCGAAGACCATGTAGGCGAGCAGAAGCCCAGCACCGGGCCCAGGGTTGGCCTCGAGCAGGAACAGGGCGGAGTGGCCGGCCGACTTGGCCTGGTCCAGGCCGAGCGGGGTGAGCACGCCGTGGTTGATGGCGTTGTTGAGGAACAGCACCTTGGCCGGCTCGATGATGACGGCCGTCAGCGGAAGGAGGTTGTGGTTGACGAGGTACTCGACCGCGTTCCCGAGCCCTTCCATGACCGCTCGCAGGACCGGCCCGAGCAGGAACATCGAGGCGATCGCCATCAGCGCGGCAGAGATGCCGGCCGAGAAGTTGTTGACCAGCATCTCGAAGCCGGGCTTGATCTTGCCGTCCCACAGCCCGTCGAGGCGTTTGATCACATAGGCCCCGAGCGGCCCCATGATCATCGCGCCCAGGAACATCGGCGAGCCACCGGTGTCTGCGTAGACCGGATCGAAGAGAGGCGAGCTGGTCGCCATGATGATGCCCATCGTCGACGTCGCACCGACCACGCCACCGCGCAGCTTGTAGACGTTGTAACCGCCCGTGTAGGCGATCAGGAGCGGCAGCAGGTAGTAGATGCCTGGGCCGACGATCGTGGCGATCTTTTCGTTGGGGGTCCAGCCGACCGGAATGAAGAAGGCCGTGATCAGACCCCAGGCGATGATCGCGCCGATGTTCGGCATGACCATGTTGGACAGGAACGTGCCGAACCTCTGGATATGAACTCTGGTCGAGGTCCGGGGATCGGTTGCGGTGTCTGTCGCCATGCTGATCCTTTCGTGACGCCCAGCCCGAGGGGCGGGGCGGACAAATCACCCTTGATCTGCGAATTTCTTTATAGTGACCCGTTCCTGCCCGAGTCAAGGGGTGTTGTCCGACCAATTGCCAACTAATCGGGCCCGGAGTACCGTCCGGTTCAGGCCCCGATCACCCCCGTTCGTCGATCAGAAGGAGTTCCCATGAAGGCGCTGAGGTTCTATGCACCAGAGGACGTGCGTCTCGAGGAGGTCGAGGAGCCGACCTGCGGCTCCGACGAGATCAAGCTCCGCGTGCGGAACTGCTCGACGTGCGGCACCGACGTGAAGATCTTCTACAACGGACATCAGAACCTCACTCCCCCGCGCATCACGGGGCATGAGATCGCCGGCGAGGTCGTCGAGGTGGGCGCGGACGTCAATGCGACGTACGGCTCCAACTGGCAGGTCGGTGACCGCGCCCAGGTGATCGCCGCGGTCCCGTGCGGCGACTGCTACGAGTGCCGGAAGGGCTGGATGGCGGTCTGTCAGAACCAGACCTCGGTGGGCTACCAGTACGACGGCGGCTTCGCGGAGTACATGACCGTGCCGCGCGAGGTGCTCAAGGTCGACGGGCTCAACCGGATCCCCGAGAACGTGGGGTACGACGAGGCGTCAGCCGCCGAGCCCTTCGCCTGTGCGATCAACGCCCAAGAGCTCCTGGGCATCGAGCCAGGTGACACGGTCGTCGTCTTCGGCGCGGGCCCGATCGGCTGCATGCACATCCGGATCGCCCGCGGCGTCCACCAGGCCGGCCCGGTCTACCTCGTCGACCTCAACGCCGAGCGGCTCCAGATGTCCGCCGACGCCGTGCACCCCGACGAGGTCATCAACGCCGCCGAGACCGACGTCGTCGAGCGGGTCTTGGAGCTGACCGGCGGCCGCGGCGCCGATGTCGTGATCACGGCGACCGCGGCGAATGTCACCCAGGAGCAGGCGATCTCGATGGCCGCCCGCAACGGCCGGATCTCCTTCTTCGGCGGGCTGCCGAAGAACGACCCGTTCATCACGTGCGACTCCAACCTGGTGCACTACCGCCAGCTGCACATCCACGGAGCCAACGGCTCCGCTCCCGAGCACAACAAGCGCGCCCTGGAGTACATCTCCACCGGCCAGGTCCCGGTCAAGGACCTGATCACCGAGCACATCCCCCTCGACCGCGTCCTGGACGCCTTCCAGATCGTCAAGAACGGCGAGGCGATCAAGGTCACCGTCGAGCCCTGATCTGGTGCGTCTGCCGCGGTGTTCTTGCGTCTGCCGCGGTCTTGTCGTGGCAAAGGGTCCGGTATACCGGACCCTCACCCACCACAGCACCGCGGGAGATGGGGCGGCGAGCAACCCCTCGCCCAGCGCAGGTTGGCGGCGGAGGATCAGCGATCGAGGCAGGCGCGGACGGCGGCGCGGGCGGAGAGCGGGTCGTCGGCGGCCAGGGCTGCCTCGGCAACTTCGACACAGGTGGTCATCGACACCTTGTCCAGCTGAGCGCCCACCGCGCGGACAGCGGCCGGCGCCATGGACAACGAGGTGACGCCCAGGCCGACGAGCACACAGGCCAGGGCAGGGTCCGCGGCCGCCTCACCACACACGCCCACCGGCTTGCCGTTGGCCCGGCCGGCCGACGCGGTGATCGCGATCAGCTGGAGGACAGCGGGCTGCCAGGGGTCGGTGAGGTGGGCCAGGTCTGTGGCCATCCGGTCGGCGGCCATGGTGTATTGGGTGAGGTCGTTGGTGCCGATCGAGACGAAGTCGACCACCTCGAGCATCCGGTGGGCCAGCAGCGCGGCGCTGGGAACCTCGATCATGATGCCGGGCTTGAGCCCTCGCGCACGCACCTTCTCCGCGAACTCCTTGGCCTCCTCCACGGTGGCCACCATCGGAGCCATCACCCAGGTCTCCGTGCCGGTGCGTTGGGCCGCACCGGCAACGCCGTCGAGCTGATGGTCGAGTAGGGCGGGATTGTCGAAGGAGAGCCGGAGGCCACGCACGCCGAGGGCGGGGTTCTCCTCGCCCTCGTGGGTGGCGAAGGCGATCGGCTTGTCCGAGCCGGCATCCAGGGTGCGGATGACGACGTACTGACCCGGCCGGGAGAAGGCCTCCAGCACCTCGGCGTAGATGTCGGCCTGTTCCTCCCGGTCCGGTTCGTCCTGGCGGTTCAAGAAGCACAGCTCGGTGCGGAACAGCCCCACGCCCTCGACCGGCGACCCGGAGGCCTGCCGCGCGGACTCACCGTCGGCCACGTTGGCCAGCAGCTTGACGTGGGTGCCGTCGAGGGTCTTGGCTGGGCCGCTCCAACTCTCGAGCTCAGCGCGTGCGGCGCGGTCACGGTCGACCCGCGCGATCGACTCGGCTCGGTCAGGATCGATCTCGATGCTGCCGAGCGTGCCGTCCACGAGCAGCGCAGTGCCGCCGCTCAGGCCGGTGGCGCCGGCGACGCCGACCACGCAGGGGATGCCTAGCTGCCGCGCGATGATCGCGGTGTGACTCGTCGGCCCACCGCGCTCGGTGACCAAGGCGACGATCAGCGTCGGGTCGAGACCGGCGGTGTCGGACGGGGCGAGGTCCTCGGCGACCAGCACGGAGGCGTTCTCGGGTGTGGGCACGCCCGGCTCCGGCTCACCGACCAGGTGCGCAATCACCCGGCGCTCGATGTCGCGCAGGTCGGTGGCCCGCTCGGCCATCAGACCGCCCATCGCGGTGAAGACGTCGACGAACTGGTTGGCAGCCAACTGGACGGACTCGATGAGTCCGGTGCCGGCCGTGAGGTTCTTGGCCACCGCCCCGCGAAGGCCCTTGTCGCGCGCAAGCCCCGCGCTGGCGGTCAACACCTCGGCGGATGCCCCGGACACCTTGTCGGCCTTGCGCGCGAAGCCCTCCGCCACTGTGCCGGCAGCGTCGTCGAACGCGGCCAACGCCGCATCGGGGTCGGAGAACCCGCCGTCGCCATAGCGGGCGATGGCCTCGGCCGACACCTCCCCCGACACGCGGAGGGCCGGGCCGAAGGCCAGGCCCGGAACGACAGGTGTTCCCGACAACGACTCTGCAGTGACCATGGCCACAGTCAACCGCTTGCACCCCTTGACAGTCAACACATTCGGCACTAAAACAATACAAACAAAGATTGCGGTTGGCCGCCCACGGTGACCGACCACAGGAAGCCGGATCGGGGGTCGCTATGTATGCCGAGGAACGGCAACAGGCGATGGCCGAACTGGTGACCCGTCGCGGTCGGGTCTCGGTCGTCGAACTGGCGAAGACCTTCGAGGTCACCACGGAGACGGTTCGCCGTGATCTTTCCACACTCGAGGGACACGGTCTCCTCCGCCGTGTCCACGGCGGCGCGCTACCCCCCGATTCGGTCACCTGGCTGGAGGCCCGCCTCAGCGACCGCGACCTGGCCAACACCGCCGAGAAGGAGCGCATCGCCAGAGCTGCTCTGCAGTTCCTCCCCCAGCGCGAGGCGACCCTGATCCTCGACGCGGGCAGCACCACGATCCGACTCGCCGAGATCCTTCCGCAAGACCACCGACTCACCGTCTTCACCCATGCGGTGCCGATCGCGTCCCGGCTGGCCGAGCAGGAGGTCGAGCTGCATCTCCTGCCGGGCCGGGTGCGCAGTCGCACACTCGCCGCCGTCGGGGTGGACACCATCGCAGCCCTCGACCGGGTCCGCGCGGACCTGGCCTTCGTCGGCACCAACGGCATCGGCCTCTCCCACGGGTTGTCCACCCCGGACCACGAGGAGGCGGCCACCAAGTCCGCATTGATCGCCGCAGCAGCACGGGTGGTGGTCCTGTGTGACTCGAGCAAGATCGGAGTGGAGCGCACCATGCAGTTCGCCAAGCTGTCCGATGTCGACGTGCTGGTCACCGACGACCAAATCACGCGCGCCCAGCGCAAGGAGCTCGAGTCCACCGGTCTGGAGGTCGTGGTCGCATGATCGTCACCCTGACGCCCAACCCGAGCGTCGACCGCACCGTCACCTTGGACGGACCCCTGGTGCGCGGCGCGGTCCAGCGCGTGGCGTCGGTGACCTCGGTCGCGGCTGGCAAGGGGGTCAACATCTCGCGCGCCGCGGTCGCCGCCGAGATCCCGACGGTCGCGGTGCTCCCTGCCGCGGACGACGATCCCTTCGTCCACGAGCTGCTCAGCGCCGGGATCGACGCTCGCCCGGTGCCTCCGGCAGGAGATGTCCGGGTGAACCTCGCGATCACCGAGCCGGACGGCACCACGACCAAGCTCAACAGTCCCGGCGCCACGGTGACCGCGCCGGTACTGGACGCCATGGCCAAGACGATGCTGGCGCGAGCCGAGACCGCATCGTGGGTGGTGCTGGCCGGCTCCCTCCCTCCGGGCGCTCCGGTCGGGTGGTACGCCGACCTGGTGACCGCCCTGCGAGAGACGCCCGCCAAGGTCGCTGTCGACACCAGTGACACTCCCCTGGCCGCGCTGGTGGCGGCACTCCCCGCAGCCGCTCCCGACCTGATGAAACCCAACGGGGAGGAGTTGGCGTCGTTCACCGGCGCCGACGCCGAGGAGCTCGAGTCCGATCCGCGAGCGGCGGCCCGGGCCGCGACCTACCTCGTCGACCGGGGTGTCTCCACGGTGCTCGCGACGCTGGGCGGCGCTGGAGCCGTCCTCGTCACTGCGGAGGAGGCGTGGTACGCGCCCTCCCCACCCATCGATGTCGTCAGCACCGTCGGTGCTGGGGACTCCAGCCTGTTCGGCTACCTCCTCGGGGAGGTGCGGGGGCTCGCCCCCGCTGAGCGGCTGGCTCTCGGGGTCGCCTACGGCAGTGCTGCCGCGGGTCTTCCCGGCACAACCATCCCCAACCCCTCGCAGACTCGGCCGGACCTGGTCCGGGTGAGCCCGCTCAACCCCACACCGGAGAAATCATGACCGACATGATCACCGCCGAGCTGGTGCGGCTCGACGCGGACCTGGGCTCGGAGAAGTCCCAGGTCATCAACCAGTTGGCGACCGTGGTCGCCGCGGCGGGACGCACCGGCTCGCAGGAGCAGCTCGTCGCCGACGCCATGGCTCGGGAGGCGACGTCCAACACCGGCCTGCCGGGCGGCATCGCCATCCCGCACTGCCGCACAGCGGCGGTCGAGGTGCCTACCCTCGCCTTCGCCCGGCTCTCCCCCGCGGTCGACTTCGGCGCCAAGGACGGCCCGGCCGATCTGGCCTTCCTGATCGCTGCTCCCGAGGGCGGCGACGCCACCCACCTGAAGGTCCTCACCATGCTCGCGCGGGCCCTGGTCAAGCCAGACTTCGTCGCCGGCCTTCGCTCGGCGACCACTCCGGAGGAGGCGGTGGCGGTCATCCAGAGCGAGGTCTCCGAGCCCGAGCCAGCAGCTGGAGGAGCCCACGCCGCCAGCACCCCCGCTCCCGCCGCTGGCGCCGCGGCCTCGTCCGGGGCAGCCCACAGCCTGGTCGCCGTGACCGCATGCCCGACCGGCATCGCCCACACTTACATGGCGGCCGAAGCTCTCGAGCGGGCAGCCGAGGCAGCGGGCGTCGAGATCCACGTGGAGACCCAGGGCTCGGCCGGAGCCAAGCCGCTCGACCCAGCGATCATCTCCGCGGCCGACGCAGTCATCTTCGCCGTCGACGTGGGCGTGCGTGATCGGTCCAGGTTCGCCGGCAAGCCGATGGTCAGTTCGGGAGTCAAGCGCGCCATCGACGACGGTGACGGCATGGTGGCTGAAGCTCTCCGCTACGCCGCAGACCCGGGTTCCGCGCCGAAGGTCGAGGGCAGTGCTGCTGACGGCGCCGCGTCGACCGGTGGAGGCGAGGGTGAGAGCTGGGGCGGACGCACCCGTCGCGTGCTGATGACCGGTGTGTCGTACATGATTCCGTTCGTCGCCGCGGGCGGGCTGTTGATCGCGCTCAGCTTCCTGCTCGGTGGCTACGAGATCGCCGGGCCGTACGGCGACATCGCCGTCCACAACACGCTGTTCAACCCACCCAACGCCGGTGACCTCGGGCTCGACCACGCGCTGTTCAGCTCCGGCTTCTTCGCCTATCTGGGTGCGATCTTCTTCATCATCGGCAAGACAGCGTTCATGTTCTTCGTGCCGGCGCTGGCCGGCTACATCGCGTTCGCCATCGCCGACCGACCGGGGATCGCGCCCGGGTTCGTGATGGGTGGCCTGGCCGCGAACATCTTCGGCGTCACTTCGAGCAGCGGCGTCGCCTTGCCCGCCACGGGCTTCCTCGGGGCCATCATCGGCGGCGTGCTAGCAGGCATCGTCGCGCACTGGATCGCCTCGTGGGCGGTGCCGAGCTGGGCCCGGGGGCTGATGCCGGTCATGGTGATCCCGCTGCTCACCTCGCTGATCTGCGGCGTGCTCATGATCATCGTCCTCGGCAAGCCGATCGCCTGGCTGATGGACAAGCTCAACGACGGGCTGAACTCCATGAGCGGCAGCAGCGCGGTCCTCCTCGGCGTCGTGCTCGGCCTGATGATGGCCTTCGACATGGGTGGACCGCTGAACAAGGTCGCCTACAGCTTCGCGGTCGCCGGCATCGGCAGCGCCTCGCTCGCCAGCAACGCCCCGCAGCTGCGGATCATGGCGGCCGTCATGCTCGCCGGCATGGTGCCGCCGATCGCGTTGGCGCTGGCCACCGTCGTGCGGCCGCATCTGTTCACCCCGGCCGAACGTGAGAATGGGAAGGCCGGCTGGCTGATGGGCGCATCGTTCATCACCGAGGGCGCGATCCCGTTCGCGGCAGCCGATCCGCTGCGGGTCATCCCGCCGATCATGCTTGGTAGCGCCCTCACCGGCGGTCTGGCCGAGGCGATGCATGTGGCGTCGCGAGCACCACATGGCGGCATCTTCGTGCTCTTCGCGGTCAGCAACATCTTGGGCTTCTTCATCGCCCTGATCGCCGGCACCCTCGTGGGGGCAGCAGGCGTGATCCTGCTCAAGTCCATAGGCAAGTCCGATCCGGAGAACATCACCATCGCCGTCTGAGGCGGCGACGTCTCGGATATCGTCCGGGTGGCTGGCGCGCCAGTCACCCGGACGGCATCATGTCTCGCAGCACACCCAGCCACGAAGGAGTCCCATGCCCAGCAAGTCCGTCGTCGTCGGTTCGTCCGTCGGCCTGCACGCTCGTCCTGCCGCTGTGATCGCCGAGGCTGCCGGTGAGCTCGATGCCGAGGTGACCATCAACGGCGTCGACGCCAGCTCCGCGCTCCTCTTGATGACGCTCGGCGCCTCGTGCGGTGACAGCGTCGAGGTCGCCAGCGAAGACGAAGCCGCCCTCGAGCAGATCGCTGCCCTCGTCGAGAAGGACCTCGACGCCTGACGAGTCGGCGTCTGCCGCGGTGTTTTTGCGTCTGCTGCGGTCTTGTGGTGGCAAAGTGGCCTGTATACCGGGTCCTCAGCCACCACAGCACCGCGGGAGACAGGCCCCGGCGGTCAGCAACCCGAGGCGACCGGCAACCCAGTGCCCAGGCTCAGGACACCAGTTCCCTGGTCCGCTGCACGTCGCGGCCCATCTGCTCGATGAGTTCGTCGACCCCGGCGAACCGCTCCATGCCGCGCAGTCTGGCGACGAAGGCGACCTCGACCTCGACGCCGTAGAGCTCGAGGTCGGTCCGGTCCAGCGCATAGGACTCCACCCGACGTTCCCGGGTCCCGTCGAAGGTCGGATTGGTGCCCACCGAGACGGCAGCCGGGAACACCTCGTCGGTGTCGAGGCGCCGTAGCCTGCCGGCGTACACGCCGTCGGCGGGAACCGCTGCCATCTCCGAGGTCGGCAGATTGGCGGTGGGGAAGCCCAGCTCGCGACCCCGATGGTCGCCCTCGACGACCACGCCACGCACCGAGAGCGGCCGGCCCAGCGCCTCGGCCGCACCCTCGACGTCACCGGCTGCCAGGCAGGTCCGCACGTAGGTCGAGGACCAGACCTGTGGCCCGCCGTCCAGCGCCACGCCCTCCACCGTGAAGTCGCGAGAACGCCCGGCCTCCTCAAGCAGGCTCACGTCGCCAGCAGCCTTGTTGCCGAAGCGGAAGTTGGCGCCGACTACCACGGCCGCGGCGTGCAACGCACCGGCCAACACCCGGTCGATGAACTCCTCAGGCGACCAACCGGCCACGTGTCGGTCGAAGGGGAGCACCAGCACTGCGTTGGCTCCGGCCGCGTCGAGAAGCTCGATCCGGTCCGGGATGCTGGTCAAGATGAGCGGGGCGTGCTCAGGCCGCAGCACCGCGAAGGGGTGCGGGTCGAACGTCACGGCCACCACGGTGTCGACCTGTCGCTCGGCGGCGACGTCGCAGGCTCGACGGATGACCTGCTGGTGGCCGAGGTGGACACCGTCGAAGTTCCCGACCGTGACAACAGTTCTCCCGAGCTCGGTCGGGACCTCCTCGATGGTTCGCCACACACGCACGACGGAGAGTTTTTCATAGGCCCATCTGGCCCCGACAACCTCATCCCCCGCGGTCACCCGGGCTAGGACGTGGTCGGGCAGAAGACGGCGATCGGCCGGGCTCCGGAGGATCGGGGCTGGTAGAGGGCGAGGAAGGTCCCGTCGGGGGCGAACACGGCCACCGGCGCGGTGTCCGAGCCATCGCCTCTGCCGAGGTCAAGGT
Organism: Nocardioides sp.; assembly: GCF_047602075.1. Lineage (GTDB taxonomy): Bacteria > Actinomycetota > Actinomycetes > Propionibacteriales > Nocardioidaceae > Nocardioides. Next base: position 305,651 of record NZ_JASGIF010000001.1, on the reverse strand, counting down.
CGAGAGGTCGACCGAATCCGGCATCGCGGGCCTGGATGCCGGTGAGGTCGACCGCCCTGAAGCAGCGGCGGGCGGCGACCTCGAGGGGGATGAGCGCGAAGGAGGCTTGTAGCTCGGGAAGGGTCCGGGCGTCGGCCAGATCGAAGACACCGACGGCGGTACGCCGCAGCGCAGTCAGATGGCCACCGACGCCGAGGACTGCACCCAGATCGCGCGCGATGGCGCGGATGTAGGTCCCACTCGAGCAGCGCACGGAGACTCGCACGTCCAGTGCCTCATCGACGTGTGCGATCTCGTGCACGACGATCTCGTGGATGCTCACCCGTCGCGCACTGAGCTCCACCTGCTCACCGTCGCGGACCCGCTGATAGGCCCGCTTGCCGGCCACCTTGATGGCTGACACGGCCGAGGGCACCTGGTCGACCTCACCGACGAGGGCCGCCAATCCAGCACGGGCCTCGGCCTCGGAGAGATCGCCGACAGCGGTGGTGGTCACCACCTCGCCCTCCGCGTCGTCGGTGGTCGTCGACATGCCGAGCCGGATGGTCGCGTCGTAGCCCTTCTCGGTCAGCATCAGGTGGCCGAGCAGTCGGGTCGCCCGGTTGACCCCGAGCACGAGGACCCCGGTGGCCATCGGATCGAGCGTGCCGGCATGACCGACCTTCCGCGTCCCCGCGAGTCGGCGCACCCGGGCGACGACATCGTGGGAGGTCTGGTCACCGTCCTTGTCGACGATGACCAGACCCGATCCGACGGGCCGGCCGGACACCGACTGGGCAGGATCAGTCATCGACGCCGAGCGCCGCGTCATCCTCCAGGTCCGCATCGACGGGCTTCTTGTAGGGGTCGGGCTCGCCGGCGTACGCCGCTCCCTCACGCCGTGCGGCCACCTCCTCGTCGGACTGACGGGCACGCGCCAGCACCTCGTCGAGGTGACGGGCCGTCTCCGGCAGCGCGTCGTGAACGAAGGTGAGCGTGGGAGCGTGCCGCATGCCGAGCTGCTTGGCGACCTCCGAGCGCAGCAGGCCCTTGGCGGACTCCAACGCAGCAGCGCTGCTGGTCAAGGCGTCGTCCTCATCGCCCAGCACGGTGTAGAAGATGGTCGCCTGCTGGCCGTCGCCGGTGAGGCGTACGTCGGTCACCGTCACGAAGCCGAGCCGCGGGTCCTTGATCCGACGCTCAAGCATCTCCGCGACGATCACCTGGATCCGATCGGCGATCTTGCGCACCCGTGGGTTGGTCATAGCTGCCTCCTGAGCAGACGCGGACGGGCTCAGCCGCGCGGGATCTCCCGCATCTCGAAGAACTCCACGATGTCGTCGATCTTGATGTCCTGGTAGTTGCGGAGCACCAGACCGCACTCGAAGCCCTCACGGACCTCGGTGACGTCGTCCTTCTCGCGACGCAGCGAGGCCACGTCGAGGTTCTCGGCGACCACGGCACCGTCGCGGATGAGTCGAGCCTTGGCGTTGCGGCGGATCGTGCCCGAGACGACCATGCATCCGGCGATGTTGCCGATCCGGGAGCTGCGGAAGATCTCACGGATCTCCGCCTGGCCGAGGACAGACTCCTCGAACTCCGGCTTGAGCATGCCCTTGAGCGCTGCCTCGATCTCGTCGATCGCCTGGTAGATGACCGAGTAGTAGCGGATCTCGACACCCTCACGCTCGGCCAGCTCGGTCGCCTTGCCCTGCGGGCGAACGTTGAAGCCGATGATGATGGCGTCCGACGCGGCAGCCAACATCACGTTGGTCTCGGTGATCGCACCGACACCGCGGTCGATGACCCGTAGCGACACCTCGTCGCCCACGTCGATCTTGGCCAGCGAGTCCTCGAGTGCCTCGACCGAACCCGACACGTCGCCCTTGAGGATGAGGTTGAGCTCCTGGCTCTCGCCCTTCTCCATGGACGCCATGAAGTCCTCGAGGGTGCGGCGCACCCGACGCTGCGCCTGCATCGCGGCGCGCTCGCGCGCCTCCCGCTTCTCAGCGATCTGACGGGCGATCCGGTCATCCTCGACGACCAGGAAGTTCTGCCCCGCACCCGGCACGGCGGACAGGCCGAGAACCATCGCGGGACGGGACGGATCCGCCTCGTCGATCGGCTCGCCGAACTCGTCGAGCATGGCGCGCACACGGCCATGGGCCGGTCCGGCCACCAGCGAGTCGCCGACTCGCAGCGTGCCGCGCTGCACCAGCACGGTCGCCACCGGGCCGCGGCCCTTGTCCAGGTGAGCCTCCACGACCAGACCCTGAGCGTCCTGGTCGGGGTTGGCCCGCAGGTCGAGCGAGGCGTCCGCGGTCAACACGATCGCCTCGAGCAGCTTGTCGAGGTTGAGCTCCGACTTCGCCGACACGTCGACGAACATGGTGTCGCCGCCGTACTCCTCCGGAACCAGGCCGTACTCGGTCAGTTGGCCGCGGACCTTGGTCGGGTCGGCCTCGGGCTTGTCGATCTTGTTGACGGCGACCACGATCGGCACCTCGGCGGCCTTGGCGTGGTTGAGCGCCTCGACCGTCTGGGGCATCACGCCGTCGTCCGCGGCCACGACCAGCACCGCGATGTCGGTGGCTTGCGCACCACGCGCACGCATGGCCGTGAATGCCTCGTGACCGGGAGTGTCGATGAAGGTGATCCGGCGGTCCGCGCCGTCGACGTCGGTCGCCACCTGATAGGCGCCGATGTGCTGGGTGATCCCACCGGCCTCCTTGGCGACGACGTTGGCGTCACGCAAGGCGTCGAGGAGCTTGGTCTTGCCGTGGTCGACGTGGCCCATCACGGTCACGACCGGCGGACGAACCTGCAGGTCGCCCTCGACCCCTTCGTCCTGGCCGAACTCGAGGTCGAAGGACTCCAACAGCTCGCGGTCCTCGTCCTCGGGCGAGACCACCTGGACGGTGTAGTTGAGCTCCTCACCGAGCAGCTCGAGGGTCTCGTCGTTGACCGATTCGGTCGCCGTGACCATCTCGCCGAGATGGAACAGCATCTGCACCAGCTGCGCCGGCTCGACGTTGATCTTCTCCGCGAAGTCGGTCAGCGACGCGCCGCGGGCCAGGCGCACGATCTCGCCGTTGCCCTTGCGGACCCGGATGCCGCCGATCGTCGGCGCTTCCATGTTGTCGAACTCTTGGCGTCGCTGCCGCTTGCTCTTGCGGCCGCGCCGAGACGGACCACCCGGGCGCCCGAAGGCACCCTGGGTCGTGCCGCGGCCGCCCGGACGTCCTCCAGGACGACCACCGCCGGACGGGCCGAAGCCGCCAGGAGCGCCGCCACGACCGGGGGCGCCAACACCACCGCGGCCGGGCGCTCCGCCACGGCTCGGGGCGCCGCCACGACCCGGTGCGCCGGGCCTGCCCGGCGCGCCTCCGCGGCCCGGACCGGCGCCGAACGCAGCCGGCGACTTGGGCATCATCGCGGGGTTGGGGCGCGGCATGCCGGGGCGACCGCCCGAACCACCTTCGCGGGCAGCCGGGGGACGCGGCACGCCTGCGCTGGGCTCCGTCGGGCGACGGCCCATGCCCTGCGAGGACGCGAACGGGTTGTTGCCGGGGCGCGGTGTGCCCGGGCGACCGACCGGTCGGGGGGCTGGCGTCTTCGGCGCTGGAGAGCTGGTCTGCGCCGGTGGCTCAGGAGCGGCCGGCGGCGGGGTGGGCTCCGGCTCTGTCGGAGCCGGAGCAGCGGGCGCCTTCGGGGCGGGCCTGGGGGCCGGCTTGGCGGCCTTCTCGACCGAGGCCACCGTCTCGGCGGCGGGTGGGGTCGGCTCGGCTGGCGCCGCGGACTTCTTGGCGGGTGCAGGAGCGGCGGTCGCCATCTTCGCCTCGAGGTCGGCGCCGAAGCGGTCCTCGAACTTCTTGACGGCGGGCAGCTCGATGGAGGAGGAGGCAGTTTTGACGAACTCGCCCAGCTCGCCGAGCATCGAGATGACCTCGCTGCTCTTGACGCCGTACTTCTTGGCGAGTTCTGAAACTCGGGTCTTGGCCACGGTGGTGCGGTGCTCCTTCTGGCCGGACCCGAGGGTGGGTCAGACCTTAGTGGTGGGCTGGCTCATCGTGAGGTACTCATCGAGTGCTCATGAGCTGTTGCTCCAGTTCCTGGTCGGCTCGTGCTGGTCAAGTGCTGCCGAGCGAGGAGAGGTACTCCCCCAGCGGCACGGTGGTGAGCTCGCCGACCCGAAGGGCACGACCGAAGGCTCGCCGTCGTACTGCGAGGTCGTAACACTCGGTCGTGGGGTGCAGGTGCGCACCTCGCCCGGGTGTGCTGGCTGCTGGATCGGGGACGACGGCCGGCTGACCGAACGCATCCGAGCCGGCGACCACGCGCAACAACTCGCTCTTGGCGGCACGCTCCCGACATCCCACACAGGTCCGGATCGGACCCGAAGACATGCTGTCGCGCACCACCGAAGGGAAAGCCTACCCCGAACCGCCAGCGGATTCCGAACCGGTGGGCGCAGGCTCCTCGTCGCTGCGGATGTCGATGCGCCACCCGGTCAGCCGGGCCGCGAGCCGGGCGTTCTGGCCCTCCTTGCCGATCGCGAGCGACAGCTGGAAGTCAGGGACCACGACGCGCGCCGACCTGGCATCGGCGGAGACCACCTCCACGCTGCTCACCTGCGCCGGGGAGAGCGCGTTGGCGACCAGCTGAGCGGGATCGTCGGACCAGTCGATGATGTCGATCTTCTCGCCGTGCAGCTCGGCCATCACGTTGCGCACGCGTTGTCCCATCGGCCCGATGCACGCTCCCTTGGCATTCACGCCTGGCACCGCCGAACGCACCGCGATCTTGGTGCGGTGGCCGGCCTCCCGGGCGATCGCGGCGATCTCGACCGTGCCGTCGGCGATCTCGGGGACCTCCAGGGCGAACAGCTTCTTGACCAGGTTGGGGTGGGATCGAGACAGGGTGATCTGCGGCCCGCGCAGACCCTTCCGCACGCTCACCACCAGGCACTTGATCCGGGTCCCGTGGTCATAGGACTCACCGACCACCCGCTCGCCCAGCGGCAGCAGTGCCTCGAGCTTGCCCAGGTCGACCAGCACGTCGTCGGGGTTGCGGCCCTGCTGGATGACGCCGGAGATGATGTCGCCCTCCTTGCCGGAGAACTCGCCGTACTTGATCTCGTCCTCGGCGTCCCGGAGCCGCTGCAGCATGATCTGCTTGGCGGTGGTGGCCGCGATCCGGCCGAAGCCCTCCGGCGTGTCGTCGTACTCCCCGATCTTGGTGCCCTCGTCGTCCAGCTCCGCAGCCAGCACGGTGACGTGCCCGGTCTTGCGGTTGAGCTCCACCCTGGCGTCGTCCTTCGCGCCGGGCGACTTGTGGTACGCCGTCAGCAGCGCCTGCTCGATGGCCTCCACCAAGATGTCGAAGGAGATGCCCTTCTCGCGCTCCAGCATCCGCAGGATGCTCAGGTCGATGTCCATCAGGAGACCTCCTCGCGGCGGTTGAACTCGATCTGCACGATGGCCTTCTCGACGTCGTCGTAGTCGACCACTCTCGGTGCTCCCCCGACCTCGACCGTCGCCGAGGCCTCCCCGGTCGGGCCTACCCTTCCGGTGAGCGTCTCGCCTCCGGCCAGCGAGATCCGCACCAGGCGGCCCTCGTTGCGGCGCCAGTGCCGCGGCAGGGTGAGCGGACGGTCCACGCCGGGCGAGGTCACCTCGAGGGTGTACGGCGCGTCGCCCATCACGTCGGTGGCGTCGAGGGCGTCCGAGGCGACCCGGGAGGCAGCCACGAGATCCTGGTCGCGGACGCCGCCGTCCTGGTCGACGGCCACCCGGAGCAGCCGGCGTCGACCCGCAGAGGACAGCTCGACGGTCTCGACATCCAGTCCGAGAGCTGCCAGCGGATCCGTCAGCGTCTCGAAGATCCGAGCCCGGACCGGGTCATGACCGGCCCGGCTGTCCGTAGGGCTCATCGCGATGGACCTCCTGTGCTGTTGTCGGACCCAACGATAGCGGCTCGTCTCGGAGAGCCGCTGCCACGGCGGGTAGGGTCGCGGCCATGCTCGTGGCAGGGTCGGATCCGCGGCGACCGCTGCTGTCGCGTCGCACTGTGATCAGACTGGGCGCGCTCTCGACCACGGTCCTGTTGGTCGGTTGCGATGCGGCGGGTCGCAACCCCTCAGAGCCGGGGACGACATCGCCCTCCTCGGCCGGCTCGATCGCCGGGACTGCGACGAGCAGCCCCGACCGGCTGACGTTGCTCGCCCTGGCGGAAGAGACGGCGAGCCTGCGAGCGCAGCTCGGTGAGTTGGCCCGCCGACGGGCAGAGACACGACGCTCGAGCCGGGCACTGCGACGCACCCACGACGCGCAGCTCGCCGCGCTCCAGCAACTGACCGGAACGACCGCATCGCCCACACCCTCACCCCGCTCCCCCGGCTGGCAGCGACTCCTGGCAGCGGAACACGACCACTTCCACCGGTTGGCCTCCGCAGCCGACGAGATCGAGGACGGTCCCGTGGCCTGGCCGATCGCCAGCATGGCGGCTGGCCAAGCGATCGCCTGGGAGACAGCCGCGGGGAAGACCACCACCCCTGTCGACACTGGACCCCCCGCCGCCGACCAGGACGCCCTCCAGGAGGTGCTGGCTGCCGAGCACGCGGCGATCTACGTCTATGGCGTCCTCGGGGGGCGGACGTCCCAGGCCGGCCAGCCGGCCCTCTTCGAGGAGCTCCTGGCGGGCTATCTCGTCCACCGGGGGCGTCGCGACGCGCTGACCCAGATGCTCCGCAGCCAGGGCGCCGACCCCGTGGCGGCCGAGCCGGCGTACGACGTCGCCGGGCCTCCGTCGACGCCCGCTCAGGTCCGCGCCGGTGCGGCGGCGCTCGAGGAGGCCGCCGCCCAGCAGTACGCCGCCCTCGTGGCCGCCGCTCCGGCCGGCTCCCGCTCGTGGGCTGTCGCCGCCCTGGTAGATGCCGCTCGTCGCGCCGTGGCCTTCGGCGACGCCCCTACGCCGTTCCCCGGAGCTCCCGAACTCGGCTGACTCGCCGGCGCCCCCATCGGGGCTGACCGGTGGCTCCGCGGCCGTCGGTCGGCTTGCTGGCCCCGAAATGCACAGCGGCCCGCGGACTTGGCTTCCGGGGAAGTCCCGAGATCCCCCCCGGTGGAGCCAAGACCGCGGACCGATGTGCTGGGATTGTCAGCCGATCCCGAGGTTTCCTCCGACCCGAGCTCTTCGGCCGCCTCTGTGCACGATTCTGCAACGTCTTGGGCAAACTGCCAGTCAAACGGCACTTCACAATGTGGCGTTGCATGAAGTTGCAACATGTGATCCGCTCCGAAGACAGCGAGCGGATCGCAATGATTCGTCGCCGCACCGGGGCCCGGAGCAGCTCGATCGAGGGCCCAGACGATCAAGGGTTTCCGGCTCTCGACATCGCGTTGGCCACGGAATCCTGCATGAAAACGCCCGATGTGCGCGGAATCCGCCGCTTCTGGCCCGACTCGCCACGCCGCCAAGAACCACCGATGCCACCCCCCGCACGTCCACGACAAGCACCCTCAGGGGTCATACATGGCCACCAGCATCACCGAGGGCGCGACGACCAAGCCACTTTGCTGGTATAGACCGCGGCCGCCTTCAGCCGCGCACGAGGGTGGTCAGATGGGCCGCAGCGTCCGCGACAGGGACGTCGATCCGGTCCCCAGTGGCGCGGTCCTTGACCTCCACCACCCCGTCGATGAGCTTGCGGCCGACGACCACGATGGTCGGCACCCCGATCAACTCGGCGTCCTTGAACTTCACGCCGGGCGAGACCTTGGCACGGTCGTCGTACAGCACCGCCACACCTGCCGCGGACAACTGCTCGGCCAGGGCGGCAGCCGCCTCGAAGACCGCTTCGTCCTTGCCGGTGGCAACCAGATGGACGTCGGCAGGCGCCACCTCGCGTGGCCAGCACAGGCCGAGGTCGTCGAGTGTGTTCTCGGCGATGGCCGCCACCGCGCGGGACGGACCAATGCCATAGGAGCCCATCGTCACGGTGACAAGCTTGCCGTTCTCGTCGAGAACCTGCAGGCCCAGCGCATCGGCGTACTTGCGACCGAGCTGGAAGATGTGGCCCATCTCGATCCCGCGTGCAGCGTGCAGCGTGCCACCCTCCTGACCGGGACCCCCGCAGCGTGGACAGGGGTCGCCCTCGAACACCTCGGCGGCCTCGATGGTGCCGTCCGGGGTGAAGTCGCGGCCGACCACCAGGTCGAGCACGTGTCGACCGGGCTCGTTGGCGCCGGTGACCCAGGCAGTGCCCTCGACGACCCGGGGATCGACCACGAAGCGGATCCCGGTGCTGCCGTCGAGGCCGAGCGCTCCAGGCCCGATGTAGCCCTTGACCAGGGTAGGGAACTGCCTCATGTCCTCGTCGGTCATCGGTTCGACCTCGATCGGCTCGAGCTGTCCGCCGAGGCGTCTGAGGTCGACCTCGCGGTCGCCCGGCACGCCGATCGCGAGCGGCTCTCGGGTGCCGTCGGGGTGCTTGAGCACGAGGAGGACGTTCTTGAGGGTGTCGGCCGCCGCCCAGGCGCGATCGGCGCGTGGGTGGGCGGCGTCGAGATGGTCGACCAGGGTCTGGATGGTCGGCGTGTCCGGGGTGTCCTCGACGTGCGCGGCGACCGCGTCGTCGAAGGCGAGCGCGGCCGGCGGCTGCACCTCGACCGCCTCGACGTTGGCCGCATAGTCGCACCGCGAGCAGCTGACGTAGGTGTCCTCCCCCACGTCGGCGCGGGCAAGGAACTCCTCCGACTTCGAGCCGCCCATGGCACCGGAGGTCGCCTTGACGATGACGTACTCGAAGCCGAGGCGGTCGAAGATCCGGATGTAGGCCTCCCGGTGGGCGGCGTACGACGCGTCCAGTCCGGCATCGTCGATGTCGAAGGAGTAGGAGTCCTTCATCACGAACTCACGCCCGCGCAGCAGCCCGGCGCGGGGCCGAGGCTCGTCGCGATACTTCGTCTGGATCTGATAGATCCACAGCGGGAGGTCCTTGTAGGAGGAGTACAGGTCCTTGACCGCGAGGGTGAACATCTCCTCGTGGGTAGGCCCGAGCAGGTAGTCGGCCTCCTTGCGGTCCTTGAGGCGGAAGATGCCGTCGCCGTACTCCGTCCAGCGGCCGGTCGCCTCGTAGGGCTCCTTGGGCAGCAGCGCCGGGAAGAGCATCTCCTGCGCGCCGATGGCGTCCATCTCGTTGCGGATGATCTGCTCGATCCGACGCAGCACCCGAAGGCCCAACGGCAGCCAGCTGTAGATGCCCGGCGCGGCGCGCCGGATGTAGCCCGCGCGGACCAGCAGCCGGTGGCTGGGCACCTCGGCATCGGCTGGGTCGTCGCGCAGGGTGCGCACGAACAACGTGGACATGCGAAGGATCATCGGGCTCCCCTGGAGTCGGTCACTGCCGGTGACGAGGTTACTGGTGGTCAGAACCCAGATGCGACGGGGTTATCGGGCACGGGATCAGAACATCACCGTGGTGAACCGCGCGGTCTCGACGAAGCCGACCCGCTCGTAGGCGCGGCGCGCAGCCTCGTTGAAGTCGTTGACGTAGAGCGAGACGACCGGTGCGATGTCGCGACGCACCGCCCGCACCACCGCAGCCATCCCACGGGTGGCCAGGCCTTCTCCCCGCCGGTCCGGCGGCACCCAGACGCCCTGCACCTGCGCGGCAGCCGGCGTCACGCAGGCGACCTCGGCCTTGAAGACGACACGACCCTCTTCGAAGCGCGCAAACGACCAGCCTCGGCTGATCAGCTGCCGCACCCGGGTCCGATAGAGATCGGCTCCGCCGTTGATCTCCGGAGAGACGCCGACCTCCTCGGTGTACATGGCGACACACGCGGGATAGACGGCGTCGAGGTGGGCCGTCGTCGAGGCGATCACCGCTGGATCGGGGTCGATGTCCGGCGAGCGCTGGATGACCAGATGGGGCTGGCCGCGCCGGATCTCGCGGGGCCGGATCCAGCGGTGGCTCACCGCTTGCCAGAATGCCTCGACCGGCTCCTCCGGCCCCACGATGGTCGTGGTCAACCGACCCAGCTTGAGCAACCTCGCCGCAAACGCCTCCGCATCTTGCGGGGTGCACTGGACCGGCACCAGGTTGGCGCCGACGTGGCAAGCAGCGGTCAGCTCGCCGTCGCTGAATCTGCCCCACATCTCTCCGCCCAGCCAGCGCGGCTCCAGGTTGGTAGTGCGGGCGCGATAGTCGGCGAACACGTTGACGACCGGGTCCTGCTCTGCCAGCCGGAGAAAGGCGGGGAGGTCCGCCCGTCCCAGGGTCCGGAGCTGTTGGCGGGAGGTGAGCATGGGCCGGGCCGACGAGTCAGGAGACCGAGACGCTCGGCTCGGCACCGTCGATGGGCTCCATGTCCTCGGCGATCCGCATCGCCTCTTCGATCAGTGTCTCGACGATCTGAGACTCCGGGACGGTCTTGATGACCTCTCCCTTGACGAAGATCTGGCCCTTGCCGTTGCCCGACGCCACCCCGAGGTCGGCCTCACGAGCCTCTCCCGGACCGTTCACGACGCAGCCCATGACGGCGACCCGGAGCGGGACCTCCATCCCTTCCAGGCCGGCGGTGACCTGGTCGGCGAGCTTGTAGACGTCGACCTGGGCCCGCCCGCACGACGGGCAGGAGACGATCTCGAGCCTGCGCGGCCGAAGGTTGAGCGACTCCAGGATCTGCAGACCGACCTTGACCTCCTCGACCGGAGGCGCCGACAGGGAGACCCGGATGGTGTCGCCGATCCCCTTCGACAGCAGCGCACCGAAGGCCACGCCGGACTTGATGGTCCCTTGGAAGGCAGGACCGGCCTCGGTCACGCCGAGGTGAAGCGGCCAGTCGCCGCGCTCGGCGAGCATCTCGTAGGCCCGCACCATGACGACCGGGTCGTTGTGCTTGACCGAGATCTTGAAGTCGTGGAAGTCGTGCTCCTCGAAGAGGCCGGCCTCCCACACCGCCGACTCGACCAGCGCCTCCGGGGTGGCCTTGCCGTACTTCTCCAGCAAACGCTTGTCGAGACTGCCGGCGTTGACGCCGATCCGCAGGGAGGTGCCGCGGTCCTTGGCCGCCTGCGCGATCTCCTTGACCTGGTCGTCGAACCGTTTGATGTTGCCGGGGTTGACGCGTACGGCGGCGCAGCCCGCGTCGATCGCCGCGAAGACGTACTTGGGCTGGAAGTGGATGTCCGCGATCACCGGGATCTGAGAGTGCTGCGCGATCTCTGGCAGTGCCTCGGCGTCGTCGGCACTCGGACAGGCCACTCGGACGATGTCGCAACCAGCGGCGGTGAGCTCCGCGATCTGTTGCAGGGTGCTGTTGACGTCCGCAGTCAGCGTCGTCGTCATCGACTGGACCGAGATGGGGAAGTCGCTGCCGACGCCGACCTTGCCCACCTGGATCTGCCGCGTCGGGCGGCGAGGGGCAAGGACCGGGGGCGGGAGGGCAGGCATGCCCAGTCCGATGGACGTCATGACGTCCAGACTACTGGCGATGCCGGGCGCAACAGTCGCTGCTTCCGGTCGCTATCTCGCGGTGGGGAAGTGGAAGCTCGCCTCACTGGCCTGCGCCACCTGCGGCCACCGGGTGGTGACCACCTTGGCCCGGGTGTAGAACGAGACGCCCTCGGGGCCGTGGACGTGCTTGTCACCGAAGAGCGAGTCCTTCCAGCCGCCGAAGGAGTAGAACGCCATCGGGACCGGCACCGGCACGTTGATCCCGATCATGCCGACGTGCACGCCCCGCTGGAAGCGACGTGCGTGCTCACCGGAGGAGGTGAAGATCGCGGTGCCGTTGCCGTAGGGGTTGGCGTTGACGAGAGCGATCGCCTCGTCCACGTCGTCGGTCCGGACCACGCTGAGCACCGGACCGAAGATCTCTTGCTGGTAGACGTCCATCTCGGTCTGCACCTGGTCGATGACGGTCGGGCCGACCCAGAATCCGTCCTCGTGGCCGGCGACGGTGAAGCCGCGGCCGTCGACCGCGACGGTTGCGCCCTGCTGCTCGCCGGTGTCGATCAGTCCGAGGATGCGCTCTTGTGCCTGCTTGGTGACGACCGGACCCATCTCGGCGCCCGCGGAGCGACCCGGGCCGACCTTGACGGCGCGAGCGCGCTCACCGACCGCCTCGACGACACGGTCGGCAGCCGCTCCGACGGCGACGGCCGCGGAGATCGCCATGCATCGCTCCCCCGCGGAGCCGAAGGCGGCGGCCGCCAGGTGGTCCGCCGCGAAGTCGACATCGGCGTCCGGCAGCACGATGGCGTGGTTCTTGGCCCCACCGAGAGCCTGCACCCGCTTGCCGGCCGCGCTGGCCCGCTCGTGGATGTAGCGGGCGATCGGCGTCGAGCCGACGAAGGAGACGGCAGCGACCCTGGGCGAGTCCAAGATGGCGTCGACGGCCTCCTTGTCACCGTGCACCACGTTGAAGACGCCGTCCGGCAGTCCGGCCTGCTGCCAGAGCTCGGCCAAGATGACCGCCGCCGAGGGGTCACGCTCACTGGGCTTGAGGACGAAGGTGTTCCCGCAGGCGATCGCGACGGGGAACATCCACATCGGCACCATCGCCGGGAAGTTGAACGGGGTGATGCCGGCGACCACACCGAGTGGCTCTCGGAACGAGAAGGTGTCGACGCCGGTCGAGACCTGGTCGGAGTAGTCGCCCTTGAGCAGGTGCGGGATCCCGCAGGCGAACTCGACCACCTCAAGGCCGCGCTGGACCTCCCCCTTGGCATCGCTGAGCACCTTGCCGTGCTCGTCGGTGATCGCCTCGGCCAGTCGGTCCGCGTTGGCGTTGACCAGTTCACGGAAGGCGAACAGCACCTTGGCTCGGGCGCTGAGCGACGTCTGCGACCAGGCCGGGAAGGCATCCCACGCGGCTCCGATGGCCGCGTCCACATCGGCGGTGGACGCGAGCAGGACCTCGGCCTGAACTGCGCCGGTAGCGGGGTTGAAGACTTCGGCGATCCGAGCGGATCCACCGGAGGACGGCGCCCCGGCGATCCAGTGCTGGACAGTTCTCACGACGTGCCTCCCGGCGTGGCTGGTGGGTCTCGGCTCACGATAGCGGCACACGCTGGAACTACTGAATCGGTGTCAATCCCTCACACAAACCGACGATATGCACAGTCCCAACCGCCTCGATATGGCATAACCAGCAGTGGGGCTCGATCATCACGTCACATGCAAGGGCCGGACGATGTCGGCCACGATCAGCACGACCCCCATCACCAGGAGCATCGCGCCCACGACGTAGGCGACCGGCAGCAGTTTCGCGACGTCGACATAGCCGGGATCGGGCAGCCCGCGGAGTCGGTAGAGGCTGCGGCGCAACGCCTCCCAGAGCGCACCGGCGATGTGGCCACCGTCCAGCGGAAGCAGCGGGATCAGGTTGAACATGCCGACGAAGAAGTTGAATCCACCGACCAGCGCCACCAGCATCGCCGCCTTGTCGGACAGAGCGATGTTGTCCGACGCGGTGACCTCACCAGCGATCCGGCCGCCGCCCACGATGCTGACCGGGCTGTCGACCGCACGCTTCTCCACCCCCGCGATCGACAAGGCGACGTGCCACACCTTCACCGGGAGTCGGACCAGAGCATGGACCGTGTCGACGGTCATCGAGCCCATCTGCTGAGCCGTGTAGATCGGCCCACCGGTGACTTGATGTGCCGTGGCGACCACGCCGAGGAAGCCGACGTCGACGAGCTTGCTGTCCGCATCCTCGGGTGAGGCCGGCAGCGCGGTGACCGTGGTGTCGGTGTGGATGGTCAACTCCTCGCCATCGCGCAGGATGGTCAGCGTCACCTTCCCGTCCTTGATCGCCCGGATCTGCTCGGTGGCCTTCTCCCAAGAGGTGACGGGGACGCCGTCGACCGCCAGGAAGCGGTCGCCCACCTCGATCCCGGCCTTCTTGGCTGGCGTGACCTCGTCGTCGGGGGTGCAGGTGCGACCGCTCTCGGCGTACGGCACGACGCAGCCAAGCACCTCGCTCACCACCGGCTCGGTCTTGCTGTCCATCGGGTTGCCGTAGGTCGCGTAGAGGCCCCAGAACAGGCCGAACGCGATGACCAGGTTCATCGTCGGCCCACCGGCCATCACGATGACCTTCTTCCACCAGGGCAGGCGGTAGAAGAGCCGGGGCTCGTCCTCGGGCGAGATCAGCTCCCACTCTGCCGCCCGGGCGTCCGAGATCAACTGGGTGAACAGCCCGGTGCTAGAGCCACGGACGGTGACCACCTTGTTGCCGTCGGCGTCCACCTCGACCTGCGGCGGTCCCTCCGGGCCCGGTGGCAGCATCCCGACGATCTTGACGTAGCCCCCGAGCGGGACGGCCTTGACGCCGTACTCAGTCTCGCCGACCCGCTTGCTCCAGACCGTGCGCCCGAACCCGATGAAGTACTGCGGCACCTTGCACCCGAAGCGCCGCGCCGGGACCATGTGGCCGATCTCGTGCAACCCGATCGAGGCGAGGATCGCGACGAAGAAGCCGACCAAGCCGACGGCGTACCACAGAGCAGTCATCAGAGCCGGACTACTTCCTCAAGATCAGCCGGGCGGCCTCGGCTCGGGCCCAGGTGTCCGCCGCAAGAACGTCGTCCACGGTGAGTCCCTGCGGAGTCAAGGGTACGTCGTGCTCGGCCAGCACGGCCGCGATCGTGGGCACGATGTCGACGAAGCGCATCCGACCGTCGAGGAACTCGCGCACGCAGACCTCGTTGGCAGCGTTGTAGACCGCTGGCGCGGTGACACCGCGCTCCCCCGCCTCACGGGCCAGTGCGACCGCCGGGAAGGCGTCGTCGTCGAGAGGGAAGAACTCCCACGTCACCGGCTCGGTCCAGTCCATCGGCAGTCCCGCGTCCGGCACCCGCTCGGGCCAGCTGAGTCCGAGCGCGATCGGGATCATCATCGTCGGTGGGCTCGCCTGAGCGAGGATGGAGCCGTCGGTGAACTCGACCATCGAGTGCACCACCGAGGTCGGATGGACCACCACCTCGATGCGGTCGAAGGGCAGCCCGAAGAGCAGGTGCGCCTCGATCACCTCGAGACCCTTGTTGACCAGGGTCGCCGAGCTCACCGTGATCACCGGGCCCATGCTCCAGGTCGGGTGCGCGAGCGCCTGGGCCGGGGTGACGTCGACCAGCTGCTCGGCGGTGCGCCCCCGGAACGGCCCACCCGATGCTGTCAACACCAGGCGCCGGACCTCGCTGTCCCCGGCGCCACGGAGGCACTGCGCGATCGCCGAGTGCTCGGAGTCGACGGGCACGATCTGGCCCGGCGCGGCCAATCGGGTCACCAGCGGGCCGCCGATGATCAAGGACTCCTTGTTGGCCAGCGCCAACGTGTTGCCGGCCTCCAGCGCCGCGAGAGTGGGGCGCAGCCCGACCGCCCCAGTGATGGCGTTGAGGACGACGTCGCACTCCATCCCGGCCGCAGCCACCGACTCCTGCTCACCCAGTCCGCTCCGCGTGGGGTCGAACTCGGCGACCTGCTTGTCGAAGAGCTCCTCGTTGCTTCCTCCCGCCGTCAGCCCCACCACTCGGAAGCGATCGGGGTTGAGCCGGATCAGGTCGAGTGCCTGGGTGCCGACCGACCCGGTCGAGCCGAGGATGACCACGTCTCGTCGTCCCATGGCCTCATCCTGACACCGCACCGCCCTCCTCGGGGCGCAACACGGGGCGGAGTCGGTCGAGCACGGCCTCGTCCTCGATGGTCGAGGGGACCGGGCTGTCCTTGCCGTCTGCGATCTCGCGCATCGTCTTGCGCAGGATCTTGCCGGAGCGGGTCTTGGGCAGCCCGCCGACGACGGTGACCTCGCGAAACGACGCCACCGCGCCGATCTCCTCGCGGACCATCCGCACCAGGTCGGCCCGGATCTCCTCGGGATCGGCCTCCACCCCCGCCTTGAGGACCACGAACCCGCGGGGCAGCTGGCCCTTGAGGCTGTCGGCGACGCCGATGACCGCGCATTCGGCCACGGCAGGGTGTTGAGCGATCACCGCCTCCATCCCACCCGTGGACAGGCGGTGGCCGGCGACGTTGATGACGTCGTCGGTCCGCCCCATCACGTAGAGGTAGCCGTCGGCGTCCAGGTAGCCACCGTCACCGGAGAGGTAGTGGCCCGGGAAGGCCGAGAGGTACGACGACACGTAGCGGTCGTCGTCTCCCCACAGCGTCGGCAGCGTGCCGGGCGGCAACGGCAGCCGCAGGCAGATCGCGCCCTCGGTCTCCGCTCCGACCGGGTCGCCGTGCTCGTCGAGGATGGCCACGGCATAGCCAGGGACCGGCACCGAGGGCGAGCCGGGCTTGATCGGCATCGGCTCGAGGCCGCGCAGGTTGGCCGCGATCGGCCATCCAGTCTCGGTCTGCCACCAGTTGTCGATGACCGGGACATCGAGCCTGCCGGTGGCCCACGCATAGGTGTCGGGGTCCAACCGCTCGCCGGCGAGGAACAAGGTGGCGAGCCCGGCGAGGTCATACCCGCTGAGCAGTCTCCCGTCGGGATCTTCCTTCTTGATGGCCCGGATCGCTGTGGGCGCGGTGAACAGCGCCTTCACTCCATGCTCGGCGATCACTCGCCAGAACGTCCCGGCGTCCGGTGTGCCGACGGGCTTGCCTTCGAACAGCACGGTGGTGGCGCCACAGATCAGCGGGGCGTAGACGATGTAGGAGTGGCCGACCACCCAGCCGACGTCCGAGGCGGCCCACCAGACATCGCCCGCGCCGCAGCCGTAGATGTTCGGCAGCGACCACGCCATCGCCACGGCGTGGCCGCCGTTGTCGCGCACGATCCCCTTGGGCTTGCCCGTGGTGCCAGAGGTGTAGAGCACATACAGCGGGTCGGTGGCCGCCACCTCGACGCACTCGGCCGGGTCCGCTCGACCCACCCGCATGGCGTCGTCCCAGTCGACGTCGCGGCCCTCGACCATCGACGCCGGCACCTGTGGCCGCTGCTTGACCACGACGGCGGCGGGCTGGTGCTCGGCCAGTTCGAGAGCCTTGTCGACATAGGGCTTGTACTCGATCGTGCGGCCCGGCTCGATCCCGCAGCTCGCTGTGACCAGCACGCTCGGCTCGGCATCGTCGATGCGCACCGCCAGCTCGTGGGGAGCGAAGCCGCCGAACACGACCGAGTGCACGGCGCCGATCCGCGCACAGGCGAGCATCGCGACGACGGCTTCGGGGATCATCGGCAGGTAGATCACCACGCGGTCACCTCGAGCCACCCCCAGCTGGCGCAAGGCGCCCGCGAAGGCCGCCACGTCCGCGAGCAGCTCCGCGTAGGTGTATCGCGTCTGCACGCCGGTCACGGCGGAGTCGTAGATCAACGCGGTCCGGTCCGCCGCTCCCTTGGCGACATGCCGGTCCAAGGCGTTGTAGCAAGTGTTCAGAGTCGCGCCGGGGAACCATCGGTAGAACGGCGGCCTGCTGTCATCGAGGATCTGCTCAGGCCGCTTGATCCAGTCCACCAGGCGCGCGGCCTCGGCCCAGAAGCCTTCGGGATCGGCGAGGGAGCGGTCGTACGTCGCGCGGTAGCTGCCCATGGTGGCTACCTTGCCGCTACGACGCCGCTCCGTCCACCACGTGGCAGTGTGATGCTCGTCCGGTCGTCTGGGGGAGCGCTGATCAATAGTGCGATTGCGAGCGTCGCGAGGCGAGCGGTTTCGGTTGCCCAAACGGGAGCCCACGGTGGTATCGCGCCGTGCCTGGCCCTAGGCTCGGCCCCATGATCGAAGCACCCCTCGGCGGCCCCTCGCTTCCCCAGCAGCGCCGCCTCGTCACCGACATCCCCGGCCCGGAGTCACAGGCCCGACTCGCCCGCAAGAAGCAGTACGTCGCCGACGGCGTCGCGGCCGGGCTGCCCGTCTTCATCGTCGCCGGTGGTGGCGGCGTCCTAGTCGACGCCGACGGTAACTCGCTGATCGACATGGGCTCGGGCATCGCGGTGACGACGGTCGGAAACGCCGCGACCGCGGTGGCCGAGCGGGTGAGCGACCAGGTGCACCGGTTCACGCATACCTGTTTCATGGTCACGCCGTACGACGGCTACGTCGACGTGGCCGAGGCGCTGGCCGAGGTGACCCCCGGCGACCACGCGAAGAAGTCGGCGCTGTTCAACTCGGGTGCGGAGGCGGTCGAGAACGCCGTCAAGATCGCCCGGGTGCACACCAAGCGCGACGCCGTGGCGGTCTTCGATCACGCCTACCACGGCCGCACCAACCTGACCATGGCGATGACGGCGAAGAACATGCCCTACAAGCAGGGCTTCGGACCATTCGCGTCCGAGGTCTACCGGGCGCCGATGTCCTACCCCTTCCGAGAGACCGCTGGCGTCAAGGGCGAGGACGCCGCTCGCCGCGCCATCGACGTGCTCGACAAGCAGGTCGGCGCGGACAACCTGGCGTGCCTGGTGATCGAGCCGATCCTCGGCGAGGGCGGCTTCGTCGTGCCGGCGGAGGGCTTCTTGCCCGTGCTCGCGGCCTGGTGCCGAGACAACGGGATCGTCTTCATCGCCGACGAGATCCAGTCCGGCTTCTGCCGCACCGGCGAGTGGTTCGCCGTGGATCACGAGGGGGTCGTCCCCGACCTGATCACCACGGCGAAGGGCATCGCCGGCGGCCTGCCGCTGGCTGCGGTGACCGGCCGCGTGGAGATCATGGATGCCGTCCACCCCGGTGGCCTGGGTGGCACCTACGGCGGCAACCCGATCGCCTGCGCGGCAGCGCTCGGCGCCATCGAGACGATGAGGGGCCAGGACCTGCCCGCCCGAGCCAGGGCACTGGAGTCGATCATGCGTTCGCGATTGGAGCAGATCCAGGCCGCCCACCCCGTCATCGGCGACATTCGTGGCCGCGGGGCGATGATGGCCATCGAGCTCGCCGAGCCCGGGACCATCACTCCCGATGCCGCGCGCGCCGCTGCCGTCAACGCCTACTGCCACTCCCAGGGCGTGGTGACGCTGACCTGCGGCACCTGGGGCAACGTCTTCCGCTTCCTGCCGTCCCTGGCCATGCCCGACGAACTCCTCGGCGAGGCGATGGACGTGGTCGCGGCAGCCTTCGACGCCACCGCCTGAGCTTCCCGGACCGTCGACGGCGCGGGCTGTGGTGGCCCAGACCAATCTGCCGCGGTGCTGTAGTGGCTGAGGACCCGGTACGGGGGCCGCTTTGCCACCACAAGACCGCGGCAGATCGGCGACCACAGGCGACCAGCAACCCGGCAGCGGGCCGAGACCACCGCGAGGCTCGCCCGGCGCGCCGGCCGCGGTCAGGCCCGGTCCATCTCCCGTTTGCCCCACGGGGCGCCGTACTCGGTGAGCAGGTCGAGGAAGGGCACGGCGTCGAAGGCCTCGGGACCGAGGACGCCGACACCCGTCCACACTCGGCGCGACACGAGCTCCAGCGCCACGACCGGGTTGACCGCGGTCTGCCAGACCACGCACTGGTGGCCGTACTCCGCCATCGACCACTCGTTGTCGATCACCTGGTAGTAGTACGTCGACCGCGGTGCGCCGTCCTTGCCGGTGCCGGTCACCCAGAGTCCCGCGCAGGTCTTGCCCGTCATCCGCGGGCCGAGCTCGGCAGGATGGGGCAGGCAGGCGGCCACCACGTCTCGCGGCGAGACCTCGACACCACCGACCGTGACCTTCTCGGTCCGGTCCAACCCGAGTTTGTGGAGCACCTTGAGCACCTCGATGAACTCGTCACCGAGGCCGTACTTGAAGGTGGCCCGCTTGCAGTCCACCCACCGAGGCATGAGGAGGACCTCCTCGTGCTCGACGTTGACGCACTCGACCGGACCGATGCCCTCGGGGAAGTCGAAGACCTCGGGCTCGCTGAACGCGGGCGTGGTGAACCAGCGACCAGGGCCGTCGCCGTCCCGCTCCCAGATCACCGGCGGGTTGAGACACTCCTCGATGGTGGTCCAGATCGAGAACGACGGCGCGAAGTCGTAGCCCTCCACCGACAGGTTGGCGCCGTCACGGGTGCCCAGTTCGTCGATCTCGGCGAAGTCGTGGTCTGCCGCATAACGCGCGAAGACATCGGACAGCCCGGGCTCGACGCCGATGCCCACCAACGCCAGCCGGCCGGCGTCGGCCCAGGCACCCGCCTTCGCGAACTGTTCATCGCCGAGCTTGACGCCACACTCGGAGTACGGCGCGGTGGGGTGCGGCGCGGACAGCGACATCGCCATGTCGAGGTAGTCGGCGCCAGCCTCCAGGGCGCCGTCGAAGATCGGCATCACGAAGCGCGGGTCCACCGCGTTCATCACATGGGTGATGTCGTGCTCACGGCACAGTGCGACGACGGAGTCCGCGGACGAGGCGTCCACCCGTGCGGCGGAGAACCGTGCGTCGATCGACGCGGCGGCCTCTGCTCGCTCGAGGTCATAGTCGGCGACCACGAGAGCGTCGTAGAAGTCACGACGCGCAGCGATCGCTGCGAACGCAGCACCCACACCCCCGGCGCCGATCACCAAGATGCGCATGGCCTACTCCCCGATGTAGGACATCACGTGCTTGACGCGCGTGTAGTCCTCCAGGCCGTACATCGACAGGTCCTTGCCGTAGCCGGAGTGCTTGAAGCCTCCGTGCGGCATCTCCGAGACGAACGGGATGTGGGTGTTGATCCACACCACGCCGAAGTCCAACTTGCGCGACATCCGCAGCGCCCGGGCATGATCGCCGGTCCACACGCTGGACGCCAAGCCGTACTGCACGCCGTTGGCCCAGCGCAGTGCCTCGGCCTCGTCGGTGAACTTCTGCACGGTCATCACCGGGCCGAAGATCTCGGTCTGGATCTGCTCGTCGTCTTGGTGCAGCCCGGACAGCACGGTGGGCTCGTAGAAGTAGCCCCGGTCGCCCTTGCGCACACCGCCGGTCTGGACACTGGCATGGTCGGGCAGCCGATCCACCATGCCGGCGACCCGGTCGAACTGCGCCTGGTTGTTGAGCGGTCCGAAGTAGGTGTCCTCGTCGTCGGGTGCGCCGGTGGGCAGCTCCTTGGCGGCCTCGGTGAGCGCGGCGACGAACTCGTCGTGGATGCCAGGCCCGGCCAGGACGCGAGTCGCGGCAGTGCAGTCCTGTCCGGCGTTGAACAGGCCCGCCCCGGCAATGCCCTCGGCAGCCCGCTCCAGGTCGGCGTCGTCGAAGACGATCACTGGCGCCTTGCCGCCGAGCTCGAGGTGGACCCGCTTGAGATCCGCGGAGGCCGCTTCGGCGACCTGCATGCCGGCTCGCACCGACCCGGTGATCGCCACCATCTGCGGGGTCTTGTGCGCGACCAGCGCACGACCGGTGTCCCGGTCGCCACAGACGACGTTGAGCACACCCGGGGGCAGGAACTCCTGGCACAGCTCGGCCAGCATGACCGAGCTCGCCGGCGTGGTGTCACTGGGCTTGAGCACGATGGTGTTGCCGGCAGCCAGCGCGGGCGCGATCTTCCAGATCATCATCATCAGCGGGTAGTTCCAGGGGGTGACCTGACCGACGACACCGATCGGCTCGCGCCGGATCCACGACGTGTGGTCGGGCAGATACTCCCCCGCCGAACGGCCCTCGAGGAGCCGCGCCGCACCCGCGAAGAAGCGGAAGTGATCGGAGGCGTAGGGCATCTCCTCCGACATGGTCAGCGCCACTGGCTTGCCGGTGTCCTTGCACTCGACCGCATTGATCTCCTCGATCCGCGCCTCGATCGCCTCGGCGATCTTGAGCAGCGCCCGCTGCCGGTCCCGAGGAACCAAGTCGGCCCAGCCTTCGAACGCTGCGTCCGCCGCCTGGTAGGCCCGGTCGACGTCCTCGGCACCGGACATCGCCGCCTGTGCGTAGACCTCGCCCGTCACCGGGTCGACGACGTCGTAGGTCTCACCGGAGACAGCGTCGACGACCTCACCGTTGATGAGGTTCCGGAACACCTTGTCCGCCATGCCTGGCCCTCCTGCTCCCTGTTGTCTGTCCCTGCTTCTTCGCACGCTCCCAGCGAGCGGCCCGTGCCGGCTCTAGTGTGGCCGATCTAGTGGACTTGCTGCCCGGCCACCCAGGTAGCGCGCACCTGGGTCGCGCCGATCTCGCCGGTAGGCCCGGCGAACGGGTCCCGGTCGAACACGACCAGGTCAGCCACTGCACCGGGACGGATCACTCCGGCGTCGTCGCGGTGGCACACCCGGGCCGAGCCTGCGGTGTAGGCCGAGAAGGCGACCTCCAGCGGCAGGGCCTGCTCAGGCAGCAGCGGCCGCTCGCCGCCGACGCCGGACACGCCGTACGCCGTCCTGTTCACCGCCACGTGGATCGCCTCGAGCGGCTGGGGCGGGGACACCGGCCAGTCGCTGCCCATCGCGAGGGGGGCACCCACCCGGTGCAGATCGCCGAACGGGTATTGCCAGGCCGCCCGCTCCTCACCGAGGAACGGGATCGTCAGCTCGACCATCTGGTCGTCGTAGCAGGCCCACAGCGCCTGCATGTTGGCGGCCACGCCAAGCTGTGCGAAGCGTGGGACGTCGTCGGGGTGGACGACCTGGAGGTGGGCGATGTGATGCCGGAGGTCACCAGGCCCGCGATCGCGGGCACCCTCGAACGCGTCGAGTGCCTCCCGGACACCGCGGTCGCCGATCGCATGCACGTGCACCTGGAATCCCGCATCCGCGAGGGCGGCGACCCCCTCCCGCAGTGCGCCAGCCTCGACGAAGGAGTGCCCGCTGTTGCTGGTCGCGTGGCCACACCTGTCGAGGTACGGCGTCTCGAGCGCCGCGGTGTGGTTCTCCAAGACGCCGTCCTGCATGATCTTGACCGTCGTCGCCCGCAACGCGCCGACGGCGTACTTCTCGCGGCGCTCGATCAGGCCGGGCAGCTGCTCGACGCCTTGATCACGCTCCCACCACAACGCGCCGACGACCTGGCTCACCAGGGCACCGCTGCGCGCGGCACGAAGGTAGGCCTGGGACGGATCGGTGATGCCGGCGTAGTCGCCCAGGATGGCGTCCTGCCACCCGGTGACGCCGACCGAGTGCAGGTAGGTCTGGGCCGCCATCAGCGCACGGTCATACTCCTCGTCAGTGGTCGGCGGAACCAACCGTCCGACCAGCTCCATCGCTCCCTCGTGCAGGGTGCCGGTCGGACGACCGTCGGCGTCCCGCTCGGCGTACCCGTCCGACGGGTCGGGCGTGCGCGCGTCGACGCCGGCGAGCTCGAGCGCCCGAGAGTTCACCCACGCCCCGTGGTGGTCTCTGTTGGGGAAGAACACCGGACGGTCGGACACGACCTGGTCCAGCTCAGCTGCCGTGGGTGTGCCACCGGGGAACTCGGCCATCGACCAACCCCCGCCGAGGATCCACTCCGCATCCGGGTGCTCGGCCGCGTAAGTCCGGATCACCTCCAGATAGCCCTCGCGGCTGGAGGCCTGGGTCAGGTCGCATCGGATCCGCTCCAGCCCACCCTGGCCGGCATGGATGTGCGAGTCGATGAAGCCGGGAGCCAGCAGACCGCCGTCGAGGTCGACCACGTCGATCGGGCCGGCGGCTGCCTCGCGCACGGTCGCCTCGGCGTCCCCTTCCGTGTCGGTCGCGACCGCAACGATCCGCCCACCCTCGACCAGGACGGCACCGCGGCCGCGGTGCTGGTGCCCGTCGAAGATCGTGCCGCCGCGGTAGAGGGTGGCCATGGCTTCCTCCCGAAGAGTCATGGGAGATTCCTATCAGGCCAGCGATAGCGCCGTCACGCAACGAAATCCGCAACACAGCCCGGACGCTGCCACGGATTCACTTGCTGCCCGCGGTTCGACCGGGCAGGATGGTGACACCTGCGACGAAGAGGCGATATCCATGGACACCGACCACATGCTCGATGCGGTCGAGCGCGACCGGCTGCAAACTGCGGCCCGCGACCATCTCTGGCTCCATTTCTCCCGGCACTCGGTCTACGAAGAGGGCGAGATGCCCATCATCGTGCGCGGCGAGGGTGCCTACATCTGGGACGCGGAGGGGCGTCGCTACCTCGACGGGCTCGCCGGACTCTTCGTCAACCAGCTCGGGCACGGCCGCACCGACCTCGCCGAGGCCGCCGCGGCGCAAGCCAGCACGCTGGCCTTCCATCCGCTGTGGTCCTACGCGCACCCGACGGCGATCGAGTTGGCGGAGAAGCTGGCGTCGTACGCTCCCGGCGACCTCAACCGGGTCTTCTTCACCACCGGTGGTGGCGAGGCGGTGGAGTCGGCCTGGAAGCTCGCCAAGCACTACTTCAAGCTCACCGGCCAGCCGACCAAGCACAAGGTGATCAGCCGCTCGATCGCCTACCACGGCACCCCCCAGGGCGCGTTGTCCATCACCGGCATCCCGGAGATGAAAGCGCCGTTCGAGCCGCTCGTGCCCTCGACGTTCCGCGTGCCCAACACCAACTTCTACCGCGCCCCCGAGCACGGCGATGATCTAGAGGCCTTCGGCCGCTGGGCCGCCGACCGGGTCGCCGAGGTGATCGAGTTCGAGGGCCCCGCCACCGTGGCCGCGATCTTCCTCGAGCCGGTGCAGAACTCCGGTGGCTGCTTCCCGCCGCCGCCCGGCTACTTCCGGCGGATCCGCGAGATCTGTGACGAGTACGACGTGTTGATGGTCTCCGACGAGGTGATCTGCGCCTACGGCCGGCTTGGCCACATGTTCGGCGCCGAGCGCTACGGCTACCAGCCCGACATCATCACCAGCGCCAAGGGCCTCACCTCCGGCTACTCCCCCCTCGGCGCGATGATCGCCTCCGACCGACTGATGGAGCCGTTCCGCCAGGGCCACAACTCCTTCCTGCACGGCTACACCTTCGGCGGCCACCCGGTGTCGACGGCGGTCGGCCTGAAGAACCTGCAGATCTTCGAGGACGAGAAGATCAACGAGCACGTGCGTGCCAACGAGACCGCCTTCCGCAACACCCTGGAGAAACTGCTGGACCTGCCCATCGTCGGCGACGTCCGCGGCGACGGCTACTTCTACGGCATCGAGCTCGTCAAGGACAAGGCCACCAAGACGACCTTCGACGACGACGAGTCCGAGCGGTTGCTTCGAGGCTTCTTGTCCAAGGCGCTCTACGACGCCGGGCTCTACTGCCGCGCCGACGACCGGGGCGACCCGGTGATCCAGCTCGCTCCCCCGCTGATCTGCGACCAGGAGCACTTCGACGAGATGGAGCAGATCCTGCGCGCTGTCCTCGACAAAGCCTCGACGATGCTCTGATCGGCCGCTGACGGAGCGGCCGGCTCGGGGCCGTTCCGGATCGCCGTGCTCGGGTTCTGGTCGCTGTCCGGGTTGCTGGTGGTCTGGGGTGCTGGCCGACGGGGCGGCGACCGGGACAGCGGTGCTGGGCTTCTGACCGTTGTCCGGGTTGCTGGTCGGCTGTGGTCACTCCTGTCGCTGCTTTCACAAGGTATCTGGATGGGCCTGCACTTCTCATTGCGTGTTCGCCGTGAGAGGTGACGCTTCATCCACTTACCTTGATGAAGCAGCGACGCGTGTGGCCCCTGGGGCCAGGACGGCTCCTCGCCCGGGATGGGTGCGTCGATTGGGCCGTAGCTGCACCCGCCCCATCTGCCGCGGTGCTGTGGTGGCCCTGACCCATCTCCCGCGGTCGTGTAGTGGGTTGGGACCCGGTATACGAGGCACTTGCCACCATAGGACCGCGGCAGACGCAACAAGACCGCGGAAGACGCCCGCCGCACCCGCGAGAGCCAGGCAGCACCAGCGACCCGGCCAGCAACCCGGGCCACCCGCCGCTCTCCGGTCGCTGCGCTATCGGCCAGCACCACCTTCGGTCAGCCGCCCGGCAGCGAGCCACGACCACGGCGGAGCCCACCAGCCAGAGCTGCCAGGCCCCTCAGGAGTCGAAGCCGAGGCCCATCCGGTCGAGTGTGCGGAGCCAGAGGTTGCGGCGGCCGGCGCGGTCGTCGGCGCGACCGAGGGACCAGCGGGTCAGGTTGATGCCGATGGCGCGGGCCGGCTCGGGCGGGAAGGGCAGTGGGCGCTCGCGCACCATTTCCAGGCGGGTGCGCTCGGTGTCCTCGCCCTGGAGCAGGTCGAGCATGACGTCGGCGCCGAACCGGGTAGCGCCGACCCCGAGGCCGGTGTAACCGAGCGCGTAGGCGACCCGGCCTGCATAGGCGGTGCCGAAGAATGCCGAGAAGCGCGTGCAGGTGTCGATCACGCCGCCCCAGCGGTGGCTGAAGCGGACGTCTTCGAGTTGGGGGAAGGTCTCGAAGAAGTGTCGGGCGAGCAGTTCGTGGGTGCGGTCGTTCTGCTCCAGCGCCGGCGCGATCTTGCTGCCGTAGTGGTAGACGGCGTCGTACCCACCCCACACGATCCGGTTGTCTCGAGTGAGCCGGTAGTAGTGGAACAGGTTGGCGGAGTCGCCGACTCCCTCGCGGCCGGTCCAACCGACGGCGGCCATCTGCTCGTCGGTGAGCGGCTCGGTAGCAAGCACGTGGTCGTAGACCGGCACGGTGTAGAGCCGGAGCCGTCGTAGCAGCGGAGGGAAGGCGTTCGTGGCGAGAGCGACCCACCGCGCCCGCAGCGTGCCGGTGTCGGTCGAGAGCTCGAGGTGCTTGCCGTCGTCGGAGAGATCGCGGACGAGGGTCTGCTCGTGGATGACGACTCCCCGGTCGAGGCACGCCTGTCGCAACCCCCAGGCCAGCCGGGCCGGCTCGACCAAGGCGGTGCCCTCCCGGTCGACCAGGCCGGCGAGGTACGTCGGCGAGTCGACCAGGCGACGCGTCGCGGCGGCATCCAGCAGTTCGACGTCGTAGCCCGCCTCACGCATCTCGGCGGCGCCCTCGGCCAGCTCCTCGACCTGGTGCGGGCGGGTGGCGACATCCAGAGCGCCGGTGCGCTCGAAGTGGCAGTCGATCCCGTGCTCGGCGACCGTGGCCTCGATCGCGTCGAGGTTCGCCGCGCCGAGTCGGTCCAGCTCGGCCAACTCGTCGGGCCACCGCTCACGGCCGTTGAAGAACCCGTGCGTCAGCGACGCCGCACAGAACCCTCCGTTGCGTCCCGAGGCCTGCCACCCACAGTCCCCCGCCTCGACCAGGTGGACGTCCAACTCGGGGTAGCGCTCCTTGGCTCGCAGCGCGGTCCATAGACCGGTGTAGCCACCGCCGACGACCGCCAGATCCGTGGTGACCTGACCGCGAAACGGCTCGAGCGGGGCAGGACGGGTGGGGTCGTCCAGCCAGAGAACGCTGGGCCGAGCCCCGGCCAGCGCGGCTGCTACATCCATCTCGCTCCGGTCAGTTGGCCGCGAGCGCTCGGGCTTGGCGACGGTTGCGATACTCCCCGCCCAACACGATCGCGATCGAGACGAGCAGCATCACGGTGCCGATCACGTTGACCTGCATCGGCACCGTCTTGCGAGAGACGCCCCAGACATACATCGGGAACGTGGTGGTGTTGCCCGCGTTGAGGTTGGTGATGATGAAGTCGTCGAACGACAGCGAGAACGCCAGCAAGGCGGCGCCCAAGATGCCTGGGAAGACCAGCGGGAAGGTCACCTTCCAGAAGGTCTCCCGGGGCGTGGCATAGAGGTCCATCGCAGCCGCCTCCAGCGTGTCGTTCATGCCGGCCAACCGTGCCCTGACCGTGACGACGACGAAGGACAGACAGAACATGATGTGGGCGATCAGGATCGTCCAGAAGCCCAGCTGTCCGGCGAAACCGGCTGCCACGAAGAGCGCCAGCAAAGAGGAGCCCATCACGATCTCGGGCGAGGCCATCGGCATGAAGATGAGCAGGTTCATCATCGAGCGGCCCGCGAACTCGTGCCGCACCAGCGCGAAGGCGAGCAGCGTGCCCAAGATGGTGGCGACCAGCGTGGCGAGAAGCCCGATCGAGATGCTTCGACCCAACGCCGCGCACATGCTGGGGTCGTTGCACGGGTGCAGCCAGTTGTCCAAGGTGAAGGCCTCGAAGCGGTAGAGCTTGGACTGCTCGCTCTTGGGCTTGTTGAAGCTCATCAGCACGACCACCCCGATCGGGATGAACGTGTAGACCAGCACCGCCAGCCCGAGGATCAAGACGATGCGCTCGCGCAGCCACCTCACAGCAGTTCCTCCGTCCCGGCCCGGCGGACGTAGAGCAACACCATCCCGATGATCAGGATCATCAGCATCACCGACAGCGCGCTCGCCGCCGGGTAGTCGTTGGCCTCGGTAAACAGACTCTGGATCACCGAACCGATCATCCTGGTGCTGGTGCTGCCCAGCAGCTCGGCGTTGATGTAGTCGCCGACCGCGGGGATGAAGGTGAGCAGCGTGCCCGACACCACGCCCGGAAGCGACAGCGGCCAGGTCACCTTGAAGAAGCCGACCACCGGGTTGGCATAGAGGTCGTTGGAGGCCTCGATCAGGCGGTAGTCGATCTTGTCGATGCTGGCGAACAACGGGAGCACCATGAACGGCAAGAAGTTGTACGTCAGTCCGGTCACGACCGCCACCGGGGTCGCGAGCAGGTGCCCGTCCGAGCCGAGGACGTGCAGGAACTGCAAGGTGTTCACGATCCAGCCGTCGTCGGCGAGCAGCAGCTTCCACGACAGCGTCCGGATCAGGAAGCTGGTGAAGAACGGCGCGATCACCAAGACCAGCATCAGGTTCTTCCAGCGACCCGCCTTGAACGCGATGGCGTAGGCGAGCACGTAGCCCATGACCAGACAGAAGAACGTCGCCAGACCGCCGTACACCAACGACCTGATCAGCGGGCTCCAGTCGGCCGGCGCCCAACCGTCCGGCTTGCCGTACTGCACCAGGGCGTCCCAGTAGTTCCCCCAGTGATAGGTCATCTGGTAGCCGTCGATATCGGACCCGGACGGGTCGTAGAGGCTCGCCGCCACCAGGGAGTAGAACGGGATCAGGAAGAAGACGAGCAGCCAGATCACGCCTGGCAGCATCAGCAGATAGCCGGTGCGCCCCTTCCGTCGCGCATTGTCGCTCACAGCTCGTCCTTCTTCTGTGCCCCCGCATCGGCGTCTTGGGCGTGGTCGAGCAAGAACGCATAGTCCGGGCGCCAGGACAGCTCGACCGGCTCGCCGGTGCTGTAGAGCCGCCGGTGACCCGTGTTCTGCTGGAACACCTGGAGCTCTTGGCCCCACGGCATCTTCACGAGGTACGCCGTGCTGACGCCGACGAAACTGACATCGGTCACCACGCCGCCAGGGATGCTGTTGCCGGGAGCGTCGAGCTCCTCGCCGGGGTCTCCGATCAGCACCTTCTCGGGACGGATCCCGATCCAGCCGAGGTCGCCCTCGGTGTGTGCTCGGGCCGCGGGGATCGAGACGTCGATGCCGTGCATGTCCACTCGCACCAGGCCGCCGTCGCGGTTCTTGATGCGGCCCTCGATCAGGTTGGACTGCCCCAGGAAGTTGGCGACGAAGGTGGTCGTCGGGTTCTCGTAGAGGTCCGCCGGGGCGCCCATCTGCTCGATGATGCCGTGGTTCATCACCGCGACCGTGTCTGCCATCGTCATGGCCTCCTCCTGGTCGTGGGTGACGTGGATGAAGGTCAGCCCCACGTCGGTCTGGATCCGCTTCAGCTCGATCTGCATCGACCGACGCAACTTGAGGTCGAGCGCACCGAGGGGCTCGTCGAGCAGCAGCACCTCGGGCTGGTTGATCAGGGCTCGGGCAAGCGCGACCCGCTGCTGCTGGCCGCCGGAGAGCTGGGTGGGCTTCTTGCGGGCCTGACTGCCCAGCTCGACCAGGTCCAGCATCGCGGTCACTTGGCTGTCGACGTCGCCGACCTTGCGGCGGCGCAGCCCGAAGGCGACGTTCTCGAAGATATCGAGGTGTGGGAAGAGCGCGTAGTTCTGGAACACCGTGTTGACCGGTCGCTGATAGGGCTTGGCCCGGGTGATCTCTTTGCCCGCGAGGGTGATCGAGCCCGACGTGGGCTCCTCCAGGCCGGCCACCATCCGGAGCGTGGTGGTCTTGCCACATCCGGACGGGCCGAGGAGGGCGAAGAACGAACCCCTCGGCACATCGAGGTCGAGCGAGTCGACCGCAGTGAAGCGGGCGAACTCCTTGGTCAGCGCACGCATCCGTAGGCCGTCGAAGTCGGCCCCTTCGCTGACGGTCGTGGTGGTCTCCTCAGACGCTTTGGACATCGGCCCAGTCCTTCTCGTATTGCGTGGTCTGCTTGGCATCGAGCGGCATGAATGCGAACGTGTTGGCCAGCGTGTCGTCGTCGGGGAAGATCAGCTGGTTGTCTACGAGGCTCGGGTCGACCTTCTCCATGGCCTCCTTGGCGCCCTTGACCGGGCTGATGTAGTTGTTCCAAGCAGCGAGCTTGGCGGCCACTTCAGGCTCGTAGTAGTAGTTCATCCACTTCTCGGCATTCGCCTGATGCGTGGCCAGGTTGGGCACCAGCATGTTGTCGCTCCACAGTGACAGGCCCTCTTCGGGGACCACCCACTTGATGTCGGGGTTGTCGAACTGGGCCTGGATCACATCGCCAGACCAGGCCTCGCAGGCGAGGATGTTGCCTGTCGCCAGGTCGTTGAGGTAGTCGTTGCCGTTGAAGGCTCTGATCTGCCCGCCCTGCACCGCCTTGCCCAAGGTGTCGATGGCGTTCTCCCAGTCGGTCTGGCTGAAGTCCCCGGGATCTGCATCGACCACCTTGAGCATGAAGGCCATCGTGTCGCGCATCTCGGTGAGCAAGGTGACGCGACCCTTGAGGTCGGACCTGGTGAGCAGTTCGGAGAAGCTCTTGACCTCGTCGGTATGCGCGGCGTTGTAGGCGACACCGGTGAAACCGCTCTGCCAGGGCACGTGGAACTCCAGCTTCGGGTCCCACTGCACGCCCTGCAGCGCGGGGATGAGGTTCTTGTGGACGTTCGGGATCCCGGCGGGGTCCAGTGGCTGGATCCAGCCGAGGCCGATCATCCGCGCCGCCATCCAGTCGGTGAGGACCATGATGTCGCGCTGGACCGACTGGCACGAGCCGAGCTGGTTCTTGACCTTCGCGTAGAACTCAAGGTTGTCGTTGACGTCGTCGTTGTAGGTGACCTCCACGCCGTAGCGGCGCTGGAACTCCTGCAGCGTCGAGTTCGTCTTCTTCATCGGGTCGATGTAGGCCGGCCAGTTGGAGACGATCAGCTTCTTCTCGGTCTCCGAGACATCCTTGGCCCGGCACTTGGCCGGGTCCTGCTCGGCCTTCTGGGTCCCGAAGAACGGGAGTTTGAGCGCCGCAAGGCTGAGCCCGGCGAAAGCGACACCCCCCGCGCCCTTGAGCATCGTTCGCCGGCTGCTCCAGCCAGATGGGCCGTCCACGCACGTCCTCCTCACACCAGATGTGTTCGGCAGCCTGTCACGGGGAGGGCATTCATCACAAGGGATTCCCTTGTTGCAAGGTTGTAAATCAACGGAATCCGCCAGCCCCTCCACGGCGGGGGGACCCTTTGACCATTGTGCTGTCGCCTGCCACTCTTCTCTGGTGAACAGCACCCCTCGATCCGGCCACTCACCGGCTGCCCTCGACGATCTGTCGAAGGCGATCATCGAACAGCTCCAGCAGGACGGTCGCCGGTCCTATGCGGCTATCGGCAAGGTCGTCGGTCTGTCCGAGGCCGCCGTCCGACAACGCGTGCAGCGCCTGATCGACTCAGGTGTCATGCAGGTCGTCGCGGTCACCGATCCGATGGAGCTCGGCTTCGCCCGACAGGCCATGGTGGGCATCCGGGTCCGCGGTCCGATCGAGGAGGTAGCCGACCAGATCGCGGCGCTCGACGAGGTCGACTACGTGGTGGTCACCGCCGGCCCCTTCGACCTCCTGGTGGAGGCGGTCTGCGAGAGCGACGAGCACCTGCTGGAGTTGCTGTCGGAACGTATCCGTACGATTCCCGGCGTGGAGTCCACCCAGTCCTTCATGTATCTGAAATTGAAGAAGCAGACCTACTCGTGGGGTGTGCGCTGAAGCGCCCGTACGCCGAGTTGTCGTGGTGGCACTCGGATCCCGCTCTCGACTGGACGCCTCGGCGCGCACTGCCGGGTGATCTGGACGTCGACATCGCCATCGTGGGGGCGGGCTTCACCGGCCTCTGGACGGCCTACTACCTGGCCGAGGCCGATCCGTCCCTGCGGATCGCGGTGGTCGAGCGCGAGGTCGCCGGTTTCGGTGCCTCGGGCCGCAACGGTGGCTGGTGCTCCGCGCTGTTCCCAGCCTCCGCCGACAAGCTGCTGCGGCTGCCGGGCGCGACCCGCGAGTCGGTTATCGGCCAGCACCGCGCCATGTGCCGGACCGTCGACGAGGTCGGCCGAGTGGTCGTGGCCGAGGGAATCGACGCCGACTACGCCAAAGGCGGAACGGTGGTCCTGGCCCGCACGGCGACCCAACTGCACCGGGCCCAGGCTGAGGTGGCCGCTGCCCGCGCGTGGGGTCACGGCGAGGACGACCTGCGTCTGCTCGACGCCGACCAGGCCAATGGCATCCTGCGAGCCACCCAGACCCTGGGCGGCACCTACACCCCGCACTGCGCCGCCATCCACCCGGCCAAGTTGGTGCGCGGACTCGCCGACGCCGTCGCGCGACGGGGGGCGCAGATCTTCGAGCAGACCCGCGTGCTGGCCGTCGAGCCAGGCATCGTCCGAACCGAGCGGGGCGCAGTCCGAGCGGAGACTGTCATCCGCGCCACCGAGGGCTACACCGCCAGCCTAGCCGGCCAGGAGCGGGCCCTCGTTCCCGTCTACTCGATGATGATCGCGAGCGAGCCGCTCCCCGCCGAGATCTGGGACCAGATCGGCCTGCGACGCCGAGAGACCTTCTCCGACTTCCGCCACCTGATCATCTATGGCCAACGCACGGCCGACGACCGCTTGGCGTTCGGCGGCCGCGGCGCGCCGTACCACTTCGGGTCGACCCTCACCGAGGCGCACGACCGAGACGACCAGGTGTTCGCCTCGATCCACCGCACGCTGCTCGAGCTGTTCCCGGTGTTGCGGGGCACTCGATTCACTCACGCCTGGGGCGGTGCGCTCGGCGTCCCCCGCGACTGGTGCGCCTCGGTCGGGCTGGACCCGACGACGCGCGTGGGATGGGCCGGTGGTTACGTCGGCGACGGTGTCGGCACGACCAACCTCTCGGGCCGCACCCTGCGCGACCTGATCCTCGGCGAGGACACCGAGCTCACCCGACTGCCGTGGGTCAACCACCATTCGCCGCCCTGGGAGCCCGAGCCGTTGCGGTGGCTCGGCATCAACTCCGGTCTCGGCGCCATGACGATGGCCGACCACGAGGAGCACCTCACCCGTCGCGAGAGCCTCACCGCGAAGTTGATGGCGCCGTTCCTGGGCCACTGACTCGGCTGGTCGAGGGCCGGAAAACCAGTTGCCCCAGCTGCTCGCGGACACCCATCATCGTCACGACGGTGTGCCTGACCGGGCTCCGGAGTGAGAGGAGGCGTGCGATGACCACCGCTGCCTGTGGCCTGCCCACATTCCTCTCTACTCCCTGGAGCATCTCTTCTCATGACTTCGCCGTTCTCGGCCCCCGAGTGGGGGCCTGTCCCTGATCGCCCACCGGGCGACAGCCTGTCGGATCTCGATCCGGCCTTCGTCGTCGACTTTCGTGCGTACGACGACCCTGACGACACCAACCAGCGCTGGTCGACCTGGCTTGCCGTCGAGCCACTGTGCCGTGGTCCCGAGCCACGACCGGATTGGCTGGTGACCTCCCAGGGCGCGATCGACACCGAGCTGGGCATCCTCAAGTCCGGCAAGGAAGCCGATGTCTTCCTGCTCGAACGCGCCGATCCGGCTGAGCCCGAGACCGGTGTGGTGATGGCCGCCACGCGTTATCGCTCGGCCGAGCACCGCTCCTTCCACCGGGCCGCGATCTAAACCGAAGGCCGCAGCATGAAGCGATCCCGAGACCAGCGCGCGCTCAGACGGCGCCACGGCTGGCTCAGCAGCGTCCGCGCCCGGCGCTGCTGACGTCGTACTTCGACCAGCTCCGTGACGCCATGGCGACGCTGGTCGAGGCTGGCCTGGTCCACGCTGACCTGTCGGCGTACAACCTGCTAGCCGCGGGCGAGCGCCTAGTCATGATCGACCTGCCCCAAGTGATCGACCTCGCTGGAAATCCCGCCGGCTTCGACCTCCTCCAGCGGGACTGCACCAACGTCTGCGACTGGTTCCGCTCCCGCGGCCTTGCCGTGGACGAGGACGACCTGTTCGCAGATCTGCTAGCGCGGGCGTACTAGCCTCCGTGGCGTGAGACGCACCCGCGGCCGAGGGATCGAGGTCGACACGCTGGCCGACTTCGACCGTCGGCTGGCGACCGGCACGTCACAGATGTCCGCGTGGCAGCTGCACGGCCTCGATCTCACCGAGCGAAGTGACGATCTGCGGCGGGTCTCAGTCGCGGGCGCGCTCTTCCTGGGCTGCCGGTTCGCCGCTGGCGACGAGGAGTGGGTGCAGGACCACGGCGCGGTCGTGTTCCCGACGGTGCCGGGTGCCCCGATCGACACCTATCGCACCACGCTCTACAGCGCCGCGGAGCTGTACGGCGACCGCGGCGCCGATCAACCGATCGCCTATGCAGCCTCGTTCGATGCCCGTGCCTATGCCTGGTCGCGCCAGCCGCTGAGTCGCGACCGGGCACTGGCTCAGGTGCTGCACGACCACACGATCGACCAGGCCCTGGCCACCTGGGTGAGTCAACGCTCCCTCGTCGGCGTGATGGGTGGGCACGGCGTCAAGCGCGGCGAGGCCGCCTACCGCGACGCGGCCAGGCTGGGCCAGGCGCTCGGCCAACATTGGACCGTCGTCACCGGCGGGGGTCCAGGTGCGATGGAGGCGGCCAATCTCGGCGCCTATCTCAGCGGTGAGTCCAGCACCGCGCTCGACGACGCACTCACGACCCTGGCCCGCGTGCCGGCGTACCGTCCCTCGGTGAGTGCCTGGGCGGAGACGGCGTTCGCCCTGCGTGAGCGCTGGCCGACTGGGCGCGACTCGTTGGGCATTCCCACCTGGCACTACGGCCACGAACCGCCGAACGTGTTCGCGACCGCGATCGCGAAGTACTTCCGCAACGCCACCCGCGAGGCGATCCTGCTCGAGATCTGCGACGCGGGCATCGTCTTCCTGCCCGGTGCGGCCGGCACGCTCCAAGAGATCTTCCAGGACGCCTGCGAGAACTACTACGCCGACGAGTCCTCCCTGGCTCCGATGGTTCTCCTCGGCTCCCGCTACTGGACCGAGGAGCTGCCCGCCTGGCCGTTGCTCCGGCAACTGGCCGACAGCACTCCGTTGGCAGGGCGGATCCACCTCGCCGACACCGTCGAGGAGACTGTCGCCGCGTTGCGCCGTCAGCCAACTGGATGACTCGGCGCTGAGGTCGGGCGGATCCCGGCGCCGGAGCGCCGGGAGACGGGCCGGAGGGTCCCGGATGCAAGGATGTCCACCATGGCCTTTGGTCCCTTGCAGCGCAGGCTCACCATGCAGCCCGTGCAATAGTACGAATCTCGACACCGACAGAATCAAACGAATCCCGGCGGACGACCTCATCGCTAGCCACAACTGCTCGGGTCCCGAGCAGCACTCACTCCCCTGCGGCCAGCTGACCGCAGGCGCCGTCGATCTCTCGGCCGCGGGTGTCACGCACGGTGGTCGGAACGCCTTTGGCCTCGAGGCGACGCACGAACTCGCGCTCGTCGGCCGGGTCGGAGGCGGTCCACTTCGAGCCGGGGGTGGGGTTCAGCGGGATCAGGTTCACATGCACCCAACCGCGGGGGCCATGCTCACGCAGGACATCGGCCAGCAGGTCGGCGCGCCAGCCCTGGTCGTTGATGTGGCGCATCATGGCGTATTCAATCGAGACCCGACGTCCGGTCGCTTCGAAGTAGCCCGCCGCAGCCCGCACCGTCTCGGCCACCGACCATCGGGTGTTGATCGGCACCAGCTCGTTGCGCAACTCGTCGTCGGGGGCGTGCAGGGACAAGGCGAGGGTCACCGGGATGCCCTCGTCCGCGAGCTGACGGATTCGCGGCACCAGGCCGACCGTGGAGACGGTGACGCCTCGAGCCGACATGCCGAGCCCCTCGGGCGACGGTTCGGTGAGACGGCGTACGGCGCCGAGCACGGCCCGATAGTTGGCCAGCGGCTCGCCCATGCCCATGAACACCACGTTGGAGACCCGGCCCGGCCCACCGGGAACCTCGCCCCGGGCCAGAGACCGCGCGCCGGCGACGACCTGCTCGACGATCTCAGCGGTGGACATGTTGCGCTGCAGCCCGCCCTGGCCGGTCGCGCAGAACGGGCAGGCCATGCCACAACCGGCCTGGGACGACACGCACATGGTGACCCGGTCCGGGTAGCGCATCAGCACCGACTCGACCCGCGACCCGTCGAACAACCGCCAGAGGGTCTTGCGGGTCGTGCCGCCATCGGCCTCCAGCGTGCGGACCGGCTCCATCAGCGGCGGCAGGAGGGCGTTCACCAGCTCCTCGCGTCCGGCGGCGGGCAGGTCGGTCATCTGCGCCGGATCGTCGACCAGACGACTGAAGTAGTGCTGGGACAGCTGCCGCGCGCGGAAGGTGGGCAGCCCGATCTCGGCCACGGCCTCGCCCCGCTCGGCGAGGCTCAGGTCGGCCAGGTGCCGGGGTGGCTTGCGTCGGCCGCGTGGCTCGTCGAAGACCAGCGGCAGCGTGGTCGGACCCTCAGGCTGCTGGTCTCGGCGGGCTCGATCGACGGTCATGTCGACGTGCGGAGCATCAGCCAGAAGACCAGCGATCCGACCCCGAACACCACCAGCAGCGTGATGACCATGCCGAAGAGCAGGTAGCTCCCGAAGCGCCGCGTCCGCGAGAAGACGATCAGGCAGATCGGCACGGCGAAGGCGAGCAAGATGAACGGGAAGGCCTCTTCGGCCGTGTCGTCGTCGACCGCGACGTGCAGCAGCCCGATGTAGAGCGCCGGCACTACTGCCGCAGCCACCACCCCACTGAAGAAGCCGGCGAGCGCGGTGAAGGTCGGGTGATCTCGGTGCCACCAGTCGAGCTCAGCGCGACCGGCGTCGCCCGCGGACCCGCTGTCGACGACAGCGTCGTCAGCAGCCTCCGGCGCCGTAGTCGTGCGCTCGCTCTCACTCACGGCACCATGGTAGGTGGTCCGGGGCTGCCCGCTGGGATCGTCAGAACACGAGCGTGTGCAACAGCAGCCAGATGGGTGCGGCGGTGGCGAGCAGGGAGTCGAGCCGGTCCATCAGCCCTCCGTGGCCGGGGATGATCTGGCTCATGTCCTTGATGCCCAGGTCCCGCTTCATCACCGACTCGCACAGGTCGCCGAGGGTGGCCATCACCACCGCGATCAGCCCGAGCGCGACGCCCACCCAGGGCGGGCCGTCGAGCAGGTAGGTGACCAGCAGCCAGCCGACCAGGACGCAGAAGATGGCCGAGCCGGCGAAGCCCTCCCAGGACTTCTTGGGCGAGATGACCGGCGCCATCGGGTGCTTGCCGAACAGCACGCCCGCGGCGTACCCCCCGATATCGGAGGCGACGGTGACCAAGATGAAGGTCACGATCCCCTTCACCCCATCGTCGAGGTCGACGCCCACCCCCGGCGTGCCGCCACCCTCCGCCAACAGCATGGCGACGAAGGAGCCGAGGAAGGGCACGTAGATCAAGGTGAACACCGAGGCGGTGGCGTTCTTGACGTAGCCGTCGACCCCGCGTCGCAGCAACCAGAGCATGATCGCCAGGGCTGCCACGCCCGTGGCCGTCACCAGCGCCGCGGCACCGAAGAAGTAGGCGACGATCACCATCACGACGCCGCCGAGCATCAGTGGTTGCTCGGGGATGTCGATGTCCCTGGACAGCATGGCGCGGTGCAGCTCCCAGACCGCCACCACCACCGCGACGGCGACGATAAGCATGAAGGCGGTCTTCCACAGCAGCAGCGATGCCGCGATGGCACCCAGCAGCACGACCGCGGAGCCGATGGCTGCGGGGAGGTTGCGCCCGGCGCGGCCGTGATCCTTCGCCGGCGGGGTCGAGGTGCTCGTCATGGCGCCAGCCCGCTCAGACTTCGAGCAGCTCGGCTTCCTTGTGCTTGAGCAGGTCGTCGATCTTCTCGGTGTGCTGCTTGGTCAGCGAATCCAGCCGCTTCTCGGCGGCGGTCACCTCGTCCTGGCCCGCTTCGCCGTCCTTGTCGAGCTTCTCGAGGTGCTGTTTGGCGTGCCGTCGGATATTGCGAACCGAGACACGGCCTTCCTCGGCCTTGTGCCGGACGACCTTGATGTACTCCTTGCGGCGCTCCTCGGTGAGCTCGGGGAAGACACAGCGCAACAGCTTGCCGTCGTTGGCCGGGTTGACACCGAGGTCGGAGTCGCGGATCGCCTTCTCGATCTCCTGCATCGCATTGAGGTCGTAGGGCGACACCAAGATGATGCGCGCCTCCGGCGAGTTGAACGACGCCAACTGCTGGAGCGGGGTCGGGCTGCCGTAGTAGTCCACGTTGATCTTGTTGAACATGCTTGCGCTGACCCGGCCCGCACGGATGGCCGCGAACTCCTCGCGGGTCGACTCGACCGACTTGTCCATCTTGGTGTCGGCCTCGTTGAGGATCTCGTCGATCACAGCTGCTCCTTGTGGTTGTCGGCCGCGGGGCGGTCGGCCCGAACGGTGAGCGGCGAGTCAGGACCCGGCGCTCACCAACGTGCCAATCTTCTCACCTTGGACGATCCGGGTCAGCGCGCCCTCGTCGTCTGCGCCGAAGACCACCAGGGGCAGGTCGTTCTCCATGCACAGCGCGAAGGCGGTGGCGTCGGCGATGCGCAGACCCTGCTGGAGGGCGTCTTGGTAGGTGAGGGTTTCGTACTTGGTCGCCGTCGGATCCTTCTTCGGATCGGCGCTGTAGACACCGTCAACCCCCTGCTTGGCCATCAAGACCACCTGACACTTGGTCTCCAGCGCACGCTGGACGGCCACGGTGTCGGTGGAGAAGAAGGGCATGCCGGCGCCGGCCCCGAAGATGACCACGCGGCCCTTCTCGAGGTGGCGCATCGCCCGGCGAGGGATGTAGGGCTCGGCCACCTGCCCCATCGTGATCGCGGTCTGCACGCGAGTCTCGACGCCGTCCTTCTCCAAGAAGTCCTGGAGCGCGAGACAGTTCATCACGGTGCCGAGCATGCCCATGTAGTCGGCTCGCGACCGATCCATCCCGCGTTGCTGCATCTCCGCGCCGCGGAAGAAGTTGCCGCCGCCGACGACCACTGCCACCTGGACGCCGGCGCGGACCACGCTGGTGACCTCGTCGGCGATGCGCGCAACCACGTCCGGATCGACGCCGACCTGACCACCGCCGAACACCTCACCGGACAACTTGATGAGCACTCGGTGGTATCCGGTCACGGGCTCTCCTCGTGGTCGTGATGCGGGTCGGGTTCCTGGGTCACCCTACTGGCCCGTACGACGTCAGACCCCGATCTCGAAGCGGGCGAACCGCTTGACGCTGGTGCCTGCGTCGTCCAGCACGGACTTGACCGACTTCTTGGCCTCGGTGATGGACTCCTGCTCCAGCAGCACGACCTGCTTGAAGAAGCCGCCCAGCCGGCCCTCGACGATCTTGGGGATCGCCTGCTCGGGCTTGCCCTCCTGCCGAGTGGTCTCCTCGGCGATGGTCCGCTCGTGCTCCACGATCTCCGCTGGAACCTCGTCACGGGTGAGGTACTCCGCCTTCATGGCGGCGATCTGCATCGCCGCGCCCCGAGCCGCGTCGGCCGCGCCGTCGTACTCCACGAGGACGCCGACCGCCGGAGGCAGGTCGGCCGCACGCTTGTGCATGTAGCTCACGACCGGACCGTCGAAGTAGGCGACCCGACCGAGCTCGATCTTCTCGCCGATGGTGATGGCGAGATCCTCGACCACCTCGGCGACGGTCTTGTCACCGAGCGTCAGCGCCGCTACCGCGGCCTGGTCGCCGGCTCCGGCGGCGGCGGCTGCCTCGGCGATCTGCTGGGCGACGACCACGAAGTCGTCGCCCTTGGCGACGAAGTCGGTCTCGCAGTTCAACTCGACCAGGGCACCGCCCGCGGTTGCCACCAGGCCAGCCTTGGCCTCTCGCTCGCCGGCCCGCTTGGCCATCTTGGCCTGGCCCTTGGTCCGCAGGATGTCGGCGGCCTTCTCGAAGTCGCCGTCGGCCTCCTCGAGCGCCTTCTTGCAGTCCATCATGCCGGAGCCGGTGAGGTCGCGGAGCTTCTTGACGTCGGCCGCGGTGAAGTTAGCCATGGTGCTTCTCTCTTGTTCGTGATGAGTGGGTGGCCGCGTGGGCCGGAGCGCTCAGGCCTGCTCGGCGGCCTCGGTGGCAGCCTCGTCGGTGGCAGCCTCCTCGACGGCCTCGACCGTGCTGTCCCCGACGGTCTCGCCGATGGACTCCTCGACGGGCTCTTCGGCGGACTCGGTCACCACCGCGTCGGCGGCCGCCTCCTCGGCGACGACCGCCTCTTCGACAGCCTCAGTCTCAACGGCTTCAGCGTCAACCTCGGCGACGGCAGCCTCGACGACTGCGGCTTCCTCGACCGCCTCGGCCGCAGCCTCCTCGACGACCGGCGTCTCGGCAGCGGCCGCAGTGGCGCCAGACTGCTCGAGCAGCTCACGCTCCCACTCGGCCAGCGGCTCCTCCGCCGTGGCGTCGTCGGACTTGGCGCCGGAGCGGGCGATCAACCCGTCGGCGACCGCGTCGGCCACGACCCGAGTCAGCAGGCCAACCGCGCGGATCGCGTCGTCGTTGCCCGGAATCGGGTAGTCCACCTCGTCGGGGTCGCAGTTGCTGTCCAAGATGCCGATGATCGGGATCCGCAGCTTGCGCGCCTCCTCGACGGCGAGGTGCTCCTTGTTGGTGTCGACCACCCAGACCGCGGACGGGGTGCGAGTCATCTCGCGGATGCCGCCCAGGGTCTTGTCGAGCTTGTCCCGCTCGCGCTTGAGCTGTAGCAGCTCCTTCTTGGTCCGACCCGAGCCGGCGGTGTCGGTGAAGTCGATCTCGTCGAGCTCCTTGAGCCGGTTGATCCGCTGGTGCACGGTCTGGAAGTTGGTGAGCATGCCACCCAGCCAGCGCTGGTTGACATAGGGCATCCCCACGCGCGTCGCCTGCTCGGCGATCGCCTCCTGGGCCTGCTTCTTGGTCCCGACGAACATGACCGTGCCGCCCTTGGCGACGGTCTCCTTCACGAACGCGTAAGAGCGGTCGATGTAGGCCAGCGACTGCTGCAGGTCGATGATGTAGATGCCGTTGCGCTCGGTCATGATGAAGCGCTTCATCTTCGGGTTCCAGCGCCGGGTCTGGTGTCCGAAGTGCACGCCGCTCTCGAGCAGCTGACGCATGGTGACGACTGCCATGGTGATGTTCTCCTTGGTGCGGAGGATCGCGACGCTTCGGGCGGACCCGAGCGCACGACGACGCCCTCCTGCTGTTCTCAGTTGCCGCTCCCGACGGGTGTCGGTCGCCCTGACGCTCACGCGCGGCCCGACCCGGACCGAAGTCCGGCACTGAGAGCCGTCGCCCACGGGTGACCGGCCCGGGCCGCTCAGCAGGGAGCCGGCCGTGGACCGTCGCGGTCTGTGTGCGTGCGAAGTCGGCTCCCCCGAACAGGCGGGAACCGCTGCAGTCATGGTAGTCGACGCCCGTGCGGGACGGCCAATCCGCCGGGCACGCCGATCTGCACCGCCAGACGTCCACAGGCTCCAGGCTCCGGCTGTCCTCCACAGGCGGGAGTACGCCGGCCCGCGCAGGCCGAGCCAATCGGGGGAGGTTGACGACATGATCGCTTTGAGAGCTGTGGCCGCGCTGGTCCTGGCGCTGACCCCCTGTGCGGTGAGCAGCGCTGCCTCCTCGGCCGAAATCACCCAGCACACCTACCCAGTGGGTGAGTGGCCACTGCGACCAACGCCCACGGTGGTGCGTCGTTTCGACCCACCGAGCTCGCCCTGGGGCGCCGGGCATCGCGGTGTCGATCTGCTCAGCTCGGTGGGACAGCACGTTCGCACCGCATTGCCGGGGCGAGTCAGGTTCGCCGGGATGCTTGCTGGGCGGGGTGTGCTCGTCGTCGACCATGGCGCCACCCGCACCACCTATGAGCCGCTGACCGCCCTGGTCACGGTGGGCGACCGGGTCACGGCCGGTGAGCCGATCGGGCTCCTCCAGCTCGGCGGGTCCCACTGCTGGCCCCGCGCGTGCTTGCACTGGGGCTGGATCCGCAACACCGACGACGTCTATCTCGACCCGCTGCTCCTGGTGGGCCAGGGCCCGGTCCGCCTGCTGCCGTGGTTGGGCAGGTCCCCTAGCAGCGATGTTTCGGCGATGCTCATGCCCTGGGATGAGCTTGCTGGTAGGCCCGCCGCAGTCGGTCCGTAGTCACGTGGGTGTAGAGCTGCGTGGTCGCGAGCGAGGCATGTCCGAGCAGCTCTTGCACCGACCGAAGGTCCGCCCCACCTTCGAGGAGGTGGGTGGCTGCCGTGTGCCGCAGCCCGTGCGGACCGATGTCGGGCGCTCCTGGCACGTCGGCCACCCGCCGATGGACCATTGATCGCACTGCCCGCTGGTCGATCCGCTTCCCTCTCAGGCCGAGGAAGAGGGCAGCCCCGGATCCGACCACCGCAAGCGCCGGTCGCCCCGACTCCAACCATGCGGAGAGAGCATCTGCCGCCGGCGCGCCGTAGGGCACCGCGCGCTCCTTGCGGCCCTTGCCGAACACCCGCACCACGCGTCGGGCAGGGTCGAGGTCGTCGACATCGAGACCTGTCAGCTCCCCCACCCTCATCCCCGTGGCATAGAGCAGCTCCAGGATCGCCACGTCGCGCAGCCCTTGCGGGCTGCCGTCATCGGCCAGCGCTGCAGCACTCTCGACGAGTGCCCTGGCCTCGTCGGCGCGGAGCACCTCGGGGAGCACGGTGTGCGCCTTCGGTGAACCGAGTTGCGCGCCTGCATCGGTCGTCGATCGACCTGTCCTGACCAGCCACGCGGTGAAGACTCGAGCAGCGGTGGCGCGCCGGGCCAGGGTCGTGCGGGACAGGCCGAGCGTCTGCTGCTTGGCCAGCCAGCTGCGCAGGGACCGCAGTTCGAGCTCGTCTGGCCTGACTGCGCCCAGCCGCGCAGCGTGGTCCAGCAGACCGGCGATGTCGGCGACATAGGCCCGCACCGTCAGCGTGGCGAGGTCGCGCTCGGCGCTCAGATGACGCTCGTAGGCGGCCAGCGCCTCGGCCATCGGCTCGGGAAGCGCGGCGGCCTCGATGTCCAGCTCGAGATCCTGCTCGGAGTCTTGCGCAGCCACCGTCTCAGGCTAGCCCCGTGGGCGTAGGTCACTGGGAGGCGAGCGGGGTGAGCCGCCATCCCGTCTCGGTCTGCTCCACGAGCTCGGCCTCGAGGAGCCAGGTGAGGGTCTTGTGCACCTCCACCAGGCCGATGCCGGCGGTGCGGGCGATGGAGTCGACCGGCGCGGCGTGGAGCAGCGGGACCGCATCGAGCACCTGCTGTTGACGAGAGCTCAGCCGGTCCCGCGACCGGACCGGCCCCCGCCGCGGCTGAGTGAGATGCTCGCCCGACGCCCCGAGCATCTCGAGCACATCGGCGGCGTCGGTCACCAGTGCGGCGGCACCGCTGCGAATCAGCTCGAGCGTGCCCTGAGACTGGGCGGTGTTCACCGAACCCGGAACCGCCATCAACACCCGATGGAGTCGCGAGGCCCAGTTGGCCGTGTTGAGGGCGCCGCTGCGGGCGGCGGCCTGGACGACCACGGTGCCGGTGGTCAGGGCCGCGATCAGCCTGTTGCGGGACAAGAAGCGCAACCGCGACGGCGAGCAACCGGGCGCCACCTCCGAGATCACCGCGCCGACTTCGGCGACGTGTGCGAGGAGCGCCTGATGAGACGCCGGATAGGCACGGTCGACCCCGCAGGCCAGCACGGCCACCGTTCTGCCTTCGTCGGATCCGGCCAGGGCGCCTCGATGGGCGGCTTGGTCGATCCCGTAGGCCGCGCCGGACACGACCCACCAGCCCTCGCGAGCCAGCCCGGCCCCGATCGTCCCGGAGACTCCATCGCCATAGCTGGTGGACGAACGCGAGCCGACCACGGCCACCGCCGACG
The DNA here is from genome assembly GCF_047602075.1 of Nocardioides sp. Lineage (GTDB taxonomy): Bacteria > Actinomycetota > Actinomycetes > Propionibacteriales > Nocardioidaceae > Nocardioides. The sequence goes on along the minus strand of NZ_JASGIF010000001.1, from coordinate 261,587 downwards.
TCAGTTGGTCCAGTCGCATCGGCCCACGCACCCACAGGCCGAGTGGGACTCCCCCTCGTTGCTGCAACGGCGCCGCACCGGCGAGGTCGTCGAGCCGAGTCGGCCATTCGTCGTCGCCGGGGATGACATAGCGGATCCCGGCCTGGTGAGCCCGCTCGAGGTCTGTGGCCGGATCGAGATCGGCCAGGCGAGCCGCGATGTCGGTCTGCAGGCCGCGCAGGTCGCGCTCGGCCAGCAGATGGTCACGCACCCGGATGGCACCGAGCTCGACGACGAGCGACGTCAGACGGGGATCGCCGGGCTCCGCAAGGCGGCACAGCGCGATCCGAGCCAGTCGCTCCCGATCCGACACGCTCACCCGACTCTCCGCAAGAGCGACATCTCGAGCGGCTCACCGGCACGCAGCTGGAGCGCCACCTCGACCTCCACTCTGCCCGGCCGAGGCCTCTGGAACAGGTCGGCAACCGACCAGGCCAACCGATGCACCCGAGCCGCGCCGCGGCGACTGAGCCGACCGGCATACAGCTGGTCGTCCAGCAGCCGTTGCCCACCATCGGTCAGCGGCCAGCCAGCCAGGAGCGCGGGGCCGGGCACCTGCCCGTTGAGCCGCCATGGTTGGTCGGCATAGCGCTCGGCCTGGCGGACCCGAGACTCCTCGACCCGTGCCCGCACCGAGGCGGTCGGCTCGGGGTGGGCGAACCGGTCGCGCACCTCGTGGGCCTGCACGGGGAGCAGATGCCGGGTGATGTCGATCCGGTCGATGATCGGCCCCGTCAGTCGGCGGCGATACTCCCTGCGTTTGACCTCGCTGCAGACACAGCGGCTCTGTCGCGCCGCCGGGTGATAGTCCCCGCACGGGCAGGGGTTGGCGGCGAACACCATCATCGCCCGCGCTGGGAAGGTCACCGACTCCTGTCCCCGCGCGATCGTCACCTCACCGCTCTCCAACGGCTGGCGCAGCGCCTCGATCACATCGGTGCGGAAGAGGGGCAGCTCGTCGAGAAAGACGACCCCACCATGGGCCCGGCTGAGCTCCCCGGGTCTGACCACTCCGGTCCCTCCTCCGATCAGGCTGGCCTTGCTCGCATCGTGGTGCGGCGCGGAGAACGGCGGCCGACGGAGCAGTTCGTCACCGGGCTCGAGCGCGCCGGCCAGCGAGTGGATCGCGGTGAGCTCCAAGGACTCCTCGGGGGACAGGTCCGGCAACAGCCCGGGGACCCGCTCGGCGAGGGTGGTCTTCCCCGAGCCCTTGGGGCCGGACAGCATGACGTGGTGGCCGCCGACTGCCGCCACCTCGACCGCGAACCGGGCATCGGCCATGCCGTGGACGTCGGCGAGATCGAGGTCGTCGTAGCGATCCTGACCGCGCCAGGACAACAGACGGGATCCGGACATCGGCGCGACGGGTGGGGCTCCTGGCACCTGGTCGCCGCGAAGCTCGGCGGCCACCTGGGCCAGGGAGCGCAGTCCGAGCACCTCCATCCCGGGGACCATCGCGGCCTCTCTGGCCTGGGGCTCGGGCACCACCACCCGCTGGATGCCCTGCCGTGCGGCCGCCAGCGTCATCGGCAGCACGCCGGGCACCGCCCGCAGGCCACCGGAGAGGGTCAGCTCGCCGATGAACACCGTGCTGGGGAGGGCTACGCGCGGAACCTCCTCGGCAGCGGCCAGCACCGCAACGGCGATCGCGATATCGAAGTGGGTGCCCCGCTTCGGAAGGTCGGCGGGGCTGAGCAGCACCGTCACCCGCCTAGTCGCCGGCCAGGCCAACTCACTGTTGACCACTGCCATCCGGCAACGATCCCTCGCCTCGCTGAGAGCCGAGTCCAGGCGGCCCACCAGCGTGGTGCCGACCACGCCCGACGAGATGTCGGCCTCGACCTCGATCAGGTGGCCGAACGCGCCCTGCAGCGAGACGGCGTACGCCGTGGCGAAGGGCATCAGCCGATCCCCCTCACATGCTCGATAGTGGGGGCGCCCTTGCGGGCGAGCAGCACCGCCACCAGGTCGATGCGCACCTCCGGTGCCCTGATGCCACGCTCCTCCTGCCACCGAGCGGCCAGCTGCCGAAGCCGGGCGAGCTTCACCTCGTCGACCGCCTCGTGGGGCATCCCACTGAGCGTGCTGGTGCGGGTCTTCACCTCGACGGCGACCAGCACCCGCCCCTCCCGCATCACCAAGTCGAGCTCACCGAGGCCGCAGCGCCAGTTGCGGTCGAGCAGATGCAGGCCGTCGGCAACGAGGCGGCGCACCGCGACGCGCTCGCCGTACCTCCCCAGCGCCTGGTTGTGGACACCGATCGACGACTGTCCCATCCCCACCTCCCGGGTCGATGTGCCGGTCCGACCGTGCTGCCGCACCAGCGTCGCGCCGGAGGCAGACGTCTAGACAGCCCCGCCTGATCGAGTTGTGGAGAGCGTGCTCTGACCCGTCCCTGTGCATGTTTTGCGGTGCATCTGGGCATTCGGCAGCGGGCCTGAGGACTCCGTAGGTACCTTCCGGCTGGAGCCAGACCCCGGGGAAAGGGATCGAGCATGTTGCGAAAGCGGAGCCGCGGGGAGCGCGGAGCGGTGGCCGTCGAGGCCGCCCTGGTGACTCCCGTGCTCTTCCTGCTGGTTCTCGGGATCATCGAGATGTCGCTGTTCATGCGCGACGTCATCAGCACCACCAGCTCGGTGCGCGTCGGCGGCCGAGTGGCCTCGGTCAGCGCCGGTGCCGGGCCGGGCGTCTGTGAGGCCAGCGCCGAACCGCCTCCGTGCAGCCCGGCGAACACTCCCGCACTCGCGCAGGCGGCCGCCGATGCCATCCAGCGCGCTGGTGCCGCGATGCCGAAGGACCAGATCGAATACATCTTGGTCTACGACGCCAACACTGCGGGCTACCCCCTTCCTGAGGGCAATACGTCTATGACCTGCTCGACGTCATGCGTGAAGTACACCTGGGACGATGGACTGGACAAGTTCCGGTACGGAGGCGGAACCTGGGTCTCCACCAGCATCAACGCGTGTGTCAACGACGCCGGCCGCGACACCGTCGGTGTCGCCATGGTGGCCACGCACCCGTGGCTCACCGGTCTCTTCGGTGACGGCGTCACCATCAACGAACGCGCCGTCATGAACTTCGAGCCGCTGCCCAACGACCAGTGCCTTCCAGGCGAGCACCTCTGAGCGACCTATGACCATTTACTCCACACCGAATCACTCCACACCGGGCCATCCCACAGCGGGCTGGGCCGTCCGGTTGGTCGATCGCCTGCGCCATCGGGCCAACGAGGCGGGATACGCCGCCATCTTGATGGCGCTCCTTACCGCGGCCGTCCTGTTTCCGATCTCTGCGCTCGCCGTCGACGTCTCCAGAATGTACGTCGAGGGGGAACGCCTGCAGGCGGCTGCGGATGCCGCGGCGATGGCGGGAGTGACCTACCTCCCCGATGACTTCGACGCCGCAGAGGCGGAGGCACTCAGAGTGTCGGCCACCAATGGCTTCCCGAACGGCGGGCACGCCTTCGGTCGCGATAGCGGCGGGACCGTGACGGTCTTGGTCCAACAAGGCGCGAAGCCCACCCAGCTGCAGGTCACCGTCAGCAGCCAGATCCACAACGAGATCGCGACCATGTGGGGGGACGACACCGCCACCATCACGCGGACTGCTGTCGCCGACTACAACGGGCCAGCCCCGATGGGGAGCCCGTGCAACACCTTCGGGAACGAGCCAGCGGGTTCATCCAGCGACAGCAGCAAGGGTCCCGCCGGGAGCGTGCTCTCCGTCCCCGAGGGCGGCGCAGTCTGCTCGACGAACCCACAGATGTGGGCTGCCATCGCGGGCCCGAACACCGCGAAGGGCAACGGGGACCAGTACATGACGCGCAAGTGCGGCAGCAGTTCGGACAGCGGCTGCACGGGAACCACGAATGACGAGTTCGATCCGCAGGGCTACTTCTTCACCGTCAGCGTCCGGGCAGCGGCCGTCGGTAGCCCGATCACCATCCAGCTCTACGATCCCGCCTGGGTCGAGAACGGCGACACCTGCGGGTCAGCGCCGACCGTCGCAACCGGGGCGAGCCTGGTCAACAGCATGAACAACTACACCACGACCGATGGCATCACCCGCTACGCGATGGCTGCGAACAACTTCTGCACTGGAGACGTGAGCAACGGCGCGGCCCTCCCGGCGACATCCTTCGCGCTGTTGAACCCGACCGACACCTACGACCCGAAGAGGTCGACGGTCTACTCCTCCGGCTGCATCAAGCAGTACCCGGGCTACGCCAAGGACAAGGTCACCACCGCCACCTTGACGAAAGGCAACACGAAGTACGACGACAATCTGGCGCGCGTCTATCACCAGTGGGTGACGATGTGCACCTTCACCCCCACCACCGTGGGCGACTACTACCTGCAGGTACGCACCAACGTCGCGCTGGGCGGCAGCTCTGACGGCGATGGTGGCTACGTCGGAAACACCAAGGTGCACTCGCAGACCGACGACGACACCTCGGTCGGAGGCAACGGCAACAACCGTTTCTCGATCCGGCTCAAGGGCGCTCCGACGGCTTCGGTGTCGGTCGCCGGCTGGCAGCACATGTCGATCTACGCCAACTACAGTGGCGCGTCGTCCACCTTCAACCTGGTCCGGGTGATCCCGGCTGCAGCGACGAAAACCCTGGTGATCGGCTTCTTCGACGTCGGTGACGCGAGCGGCTCCGGCACCATCCGCGTGCTGCCCCCAAGCGACTCCAACCTCACCGCCCTCCCTGATTGCGTCGGCAGCGGCGTGGTCAACGGGACACTGACGAACTGTCAGCTCAGCGGCGTCAGTTCAAGCTCTGGTTGGAACGCCAAGTCGCAGTACATCCGCATCCCCATTCCTGCGACCTACACCTGCCAGAGCTCCAAGCCCGGTGGCTGTTGGTTCAGGCTCCAGGTGTCCTTCCCCAGCTCGGTCAACGACACCACGACGTGGACCGCCCAGATCACCGGGGACCCGATCCGCTTGATCGAGTAGCGCGAGGAGGGCCTCAGGACTTGGGCAGTTCGATGTCGGCCCGGCTGAGCTCCTCGACGTTGACGTCCTTGAAGGTCAGCACCTTGACGTTCTTGGCGAACCGGGCAGGGCGATACATGTCCCAGACCCAAGCGTCGGTCATCGACACCTCGAAGAAGACGTCACCGGCCTCGGTCCGCGCCTTCACGTCCACCTGGTTGCACAGGTAGAAGCGGCGGTCGGTCTCGACGACGTACTTGAAGATCGAGACGACGTCGCGATACTCCCGATAAAGGGTCAACTCCATCTCGGTCTCGTACTTCTCGAGATCCTCCGCGCTCATCGCCCCTCCTCGTGACCCGGCTCGCCACACGCCGAGACGTTGACGACATTGTGCACGCTGTCCGCGGGCTCGAGGTCTGCGACACCGGGCAGTGGCGAGAGATCATTCTCCAGCCCCATGCCGCCGAGCCCCGGCAGGCGCCAGGAGACCCGATGGTGCGGGGTGGGTCCGTAGAGCGACAGCGCGGCGATGTGCTCGGGCGCGGAGTAGCCCTTGTTCTCCGCCCAGCCATACTCCGGATGCTCGTCGGCGAGGCCGATCATGATCTCGTCGCGTGCCGTCTTGGCCAGGATGCTCGCGGCGGCCACGGCGGCGCAGCGCAGGTCCGCCTTGATCATGGTGACGACCGGCGGGATCCGATCGAGCAGGCCCTCCGGCCCGAACAGACCCTCCTGCTTAGGGGGCGAGAGATAGTCGTGGTTGCCGTCGAGGAGCACCGAGTCCGGCTCGACCGACAGGTGGGCGAGCGCGCGATGCCCGGCGAGCCGCATCGCGGGGATGATCCCGAACTCGTCGATCTCGGTCGAGCTCGCATGGCCGACGCCGTACGACGTCGCCCAGCGTCGGATCTTGGGAGCCAGCCGCCGGCGCGCCTCGGGAGTGAGCAACTTGCTGTCGCGGACCCCCTTCGGAGCGGTCCGGGTCGTCTCGGTGACCAACACCATCCCCACCGTGACCGGGCCGCAGAGGGCTCCTCGGCCGACCTCGTCGGTGCCGGCGAGCGCGGACAGGCCCGCTCGCAGCATCCGCCGCTCGACGCGCAGCGACGGGGCCGCCGACACGTTCACGAGCCGGTCGGGACGTCCGCGAACGAGTCGGGACGCGTCAGCCATCGGAAGTTGTCGGCCGGCCAGAGCACGACGAACACCTTGCCGACCACGAGATCGACCGGGACATATTCATGCCCTTCGACGCAGTCGGTCTCCTTGGGTCTGCACATATGTGCCGAGGAGTCGGCCGAATTGCCCCGATTGTCGCCCATCACGAAGATCTTGCCGGCGGGAATCGGGCCGGCCGTCCAGTTGCAGCCGGGGATCATCGGGCCGTTGCAGGCCGTCGTTGGGTCCTTCTTGACGTAGGGCTCGTCGACGGGCTGGCCGTTGACCTCGATCCGGCCCTGTTTGTCGCAACAGTGGATGGTGTCCCCGGCAACTCCGATGACTCGTTTCACCAGGTGGCCGCCCTGGGGATAGAGCCCGATGGCTGCCATCGCCTTGGCGATCGGGTTGGTCGGGCCGGCGTCCTCCGCGGCACTGAGCCAGCCACCTGGGTCCTTGAAGACGACGACATCGCCCCGTTGCGGCGTGCCACCACCCCAGTAGGAGACCTTCTGCACCAGGATCCGGTCGTTCTTGACCAGTCCTGGCTCCATCGACTCCGAGGGGATGTAGAAGGCCTGGACGAAGAACGCCTTGATGAAGATGGCCAGCACCAAGGCGATGCCGAGGAGGAGGATGGTCTCCTGCCACAGCGGCAGCTGTTTGCGAGCCTTGCGCTCCGAGCCGTCGCCCTCGGCGTCAGCGACCTGCGGCCGCTCGTCGGTCGTCACGCGCAGAGCCTAGTCCGACGGGCCTCAGACCTCGCGCCGTTCCTTGATCTTGGCGGCCTTGCCACGCAGGTTGCGCAGGTAGTAGAGCTTCGCGCGACGCACGTCACCACGAGTGACGACCTCGATCTTCTCGAAGATCGGGGAGTGCAGCGGGAAGGTCCGCTCGACGCCCACGCCGAAGGAGACCTTGCGGACGGTGAAGCTGCGGCCGACGCCGGAGCCTTGGACCTTGATGACGACGCCCTGGAACACCTGGACGCGGGAGCGGCTGCCCTCGACGACCTTCACGTGGACCTTGACCGTGTCGCCGGCGCGGAAGTCGGGGACGTCGTCACGCTTGATGTCGGCGCCCAGATCGGCGATGACGTTGTTCATCTCTGCTCCTCACGGATGCCACAGGTCAGCCGCGGTTGGGTGCGGACGTGGTGCTGGTCCAGACCGACTGGCCGACGGCGACCACTCCCCCTGTGGCAGGAGCTGGGCGCGGACTCCCCACCTGTGCTCAGTTGAGGCAGCCCTTCGGCCGACTGGACCGAGGATCAAGTCTGCCACAGCCGACCCGCTCGGACTAATCCTCGAGGAGGCTCATCGGCGACGTTTCGAGAGGTGAGCGGGACCAGACTTGCCTGGGCCCATCCGGTCCAACCGATAGCCCGCCCGTCGGTAGCGACGAAGGTTCGCCGCGCTGTGCTTGCCCGTGAAGAGGGAGTACGACGTTGCCTCCGGAGGCGCCGCCTGCTCGATGTGGGCTAGCAACGCTCTCCCCAGACCGCGTCCCCGCAGATCCGGAGCCACCATGAGCCTGCCGATCTCCCAGGTTTCGCCCTCAAGTCGCCCCCGGACGGAGCCGACTAGACGATCGCCCCGGCGGACCACGAACACCCGCCAACTGCGGATCGACTCTTCGACATCAGCCAACGACTCATGCAGGGCAGGGATCCTGAGATCGTCGTTCACGAGCGCCTCGGTGACCCAGCACGCGAGTTGCAGGGTCAACAGCTCGCCGGCGTCGGCCGGCACGGCTGGGCGGAGCTCTTCGTCCTCGGCCACGACGCTGGGATGGACCAGGTCGGGCCGGCGCTCCGCCGTACGCCGCACTGCCTGCTCCCGACGCCAGGCCCCCACGGCGCCGTGGTCGCCGCTCAGCAGCACCTCAGGGATGTCCAGGCCACGCCACGACGCGGGCTTGGTGTAGACCGGATACTCCAGTAGGCCACCCTCGTGGGACTCCTCCACCAGCGACTCCGGGTTGCCCAACACTCCCGGCAGCAGTCGGGAAACCGCCTCGACGATCGCCAGGGCGGCGACCTCACCTCCGTTGAGGACGTAGTCCCCGAGCGAGACCTCCACCAGTTCCGCCCGCTCGGCGGCGTGGTCGAGCACGCGCTGATCGATGCCTTCGTAGCGTCCACAGGCCACCACCAGGCGCTCCCGGGTCGCCAGGTCGCGCACGATCTGCTGAGTGAGCGGCACCCCGCCGGGTGTCGGCACCACGACGGTGGCACCCTCGATGGCGAGGGCGTCGAAGGCCTCCCCCCAGGGTTCCGGCTTCATCACCATGCCCGCTCCGCCGCCGGCCGGGGTGTCGTCGACGGTGCGGTGCCGGTCGTGGGTCCACTCACGTAGGTCGTGGACCCGGACGTCGAGCAGGCCGGCGGTCCGCGCCTTGCCCACCAACGACAAGGAGAGCGGCGCCAAGTAGTCCGGGAAGATGGTGACGATGTCGATGCGCATCGGCCGCGTCCCTCAGCTCTGGTCCGGGAATGGGCTGACCAGACCGGGGCGATCCGCGATCACCAGCCGCAGCGCACCGAGATCGACCTCGGGCACGAGCGCGGCCACGAACGGCACCAAGGCCTCTCGCCCGTCCAGGGTGCGGATCGTCAGGAGGTCCTGCGCGGCGCCGTGGGTGACGGCGGTGAGCTCACCGAGCAGGGTCCCGGCCTGATCGTAGGCGGACAGTCCGATCAGCTGGTGGTCGTAGAACTCGTCGGGATCGGCGGGAGTGGCATCGGCAGGGATGTCCGCCGACAGCACGATGCCACGCGCGCCCTCGGCCGCGGTGCGGTCCGAGAACTCGGCGAAGGTCGCGAGCAGCACACCCTGGTGTCTGCGGGTGGCGACCACGGTGACCGACTGCAGGGCGCTGACCGATCCCTGTGGCGGCCGGGCCCGCAACACGGTGCCGTCGGCAAAGCGTGCTTCGGGCTCGTCGGTGCGCACGTCGACGGTCACCTCGCCGCGCAGGCCGTGCGGCTTGCCGATCCGCCCGACGACGACCTCGATGGTGTCCACGGCAGCTGGTGTCCAGGCGGGCCGGAGCCTGCCTCAGCGGCGGCGGTCGACGTCGACGAAGTCGATCCGCGCTCCCCCACTGCCCGCCAGGGCAGAAATGACAGTGCGGAACGCCGTGGCCGTCCGACCGTTGCGGCCGATCACCTTGCCGAGATCGTCGGGGTTGACCCGCACCTCCAGGATCGAACCGCGCCGCAGTTGCTTGTCACGCACCGTGACGTCATCGGGGTTGTCCACGATGCCGCGGACCAGGTGCTCGAGCGCGTCGGCCAGCATCCGGCTCAGGCCTCCGTGGAGGCGGCCTCGTCGGCCTCAGCCTTGTCGGCCTCAGCCTCGGCAGCTTCGGTGGCGCCCTCGGGCGTCTCGTCAGCCGGCACCGGCGCGGGGGCCTCCTCAGCGGGCTTCTCGGCAGCGGTCGCCTCCGCGGGCTTCTCAGCTGCAGGCTCCTCGGCCGCGGCCGGAGCCTCCTTCTTGGCCGACCGGCGAGTCACCGCCTCGCCCTTCGGCTCGTTGGCGGCCTCCTTGAGCGCCTCGTTGAAGATGTCCTGCTTGGAGCGCTTCGGCTCCTTCACCTTCAAGGTGCCCTCGGCACCGGGCAGGCCCTTGAACTTCTGCCAGTCACCGGTGATCTTGAGGATCTTCTCCACGGCCTCGGTCGGCTGCGCGCCGACACCGAGCCAGTACTGGGCGCGCTCGGAGGTCACCGCGATGTAGGAGGGGTCCTCCTTCGGGTGATACTTGCCGATCTCTTCGATCACCTTGCCGTCGCGCTTCTTGCGGGCGTCGACGACGACGATGCGATACTGCGGCACCCGGATCTTGCCCAGGCGCTTCAAACGGATCTTGACGGCCACGTCTGTGGTGTCTCCTCGAAAGTCGTGTGGCGGGTGAGGCTCGCGCATCCAGGTGGGGAACACCGGACGTCGGGTCTCGACGGGCTCCGCGACGTCCGGTTGAGAGGGTCCGGGCGCGGCGGGACTCAGCGGCACATTGTGCCAGATCCGACGGAGTCCGCCGAAATCGCGCGGCTCGATCTGGTCCGGCCCGAGAGGCGGCCTCAGTCCGGCAGTCCGATCGCGCGGCGGAAGGCCCCGAGCCCCTCCACCTGCAACTCGTGCTCACCGCGGATGAAGGACTCGGGCGTGAGCACGAGACGGATGTTCTCTGCCATCTCACCGGGCCGGCGTCGGAGCCGGACGATGCCGTTGTCGCGGTAGCCGACCTTGCGGCTGACGGCGATCGACGCCGGGTTGTCGACGAACGCGGCCGAGGTCACCTCCGCAGCGTCGAGGTGGTCGAAGGCGAGCGCGCAGATCACCTGGCGCATCGCCGTGCCGATCCCCCGACCCTGACGCGACCGGCCGATCCAGGAGCCGGTCTCGCCCGTCCTGGTGACCAGGAATTCCCGCGTCGAGAAGCCCTGGGTGCCGACCAGCTCCCCGTCGTGCCAGACCCCGAGATGGAGGTCCCACGCCGCGGGCGAGAAGTCCGCGCGGCTGCGCCAGTGGTATTGCGCCAGGTTGCGCGGCAACTCCTCGATGGGTACGTCGGTCCAGGGGACGTAGAACGGCATCTCCTCGGGCGCGTGGATGCCCGCAACCGCTAGGTCGGCCAACGCCGCCAGATCCTCGTCACAGAGGCCACGCAGCTCCAACGGGCCCGCCGTGATCCTCAGGCCCAACACGGGCAGCAGGTCGTCGATCGCAGTCATGACGCGATTCTGGCCCAGGCCCTCCCGGCCACGCCCCTGAATATCAGCAGGCGGGGCAGCAGCAGGGCGACGTACTCCGGCCACAACCAGTGGCACCGAACGCGCGTCCTACAGGCAGCACCAGCCTCAGGAGGACCGATGCGATCGACCGCCGCAAGCACCGCAGCGCCCCGTCCCGCACGCGCGAGAGCCGTCACCGTCGACGAGGCCGTAGCCGCGGGGCTGCGGCTGCCCCGACCCTCCGGCCGGCCAAAACTGAGCAGTCGGCTGCCCTGGCTCTATCCCTGGGCCGTGCGCTGGCACCGGGCTCGACACCGCTGGGAGTGGTGGACCTCAGACTGGACCTGGTGCACGACCCGGGCCGCGGACGACCTCCCGGTGCGGGTGCGGACCCATTCTTCTCCGCTGCTGCGCGAGCTTCCGGAGCCCGAGATGCGCCTCCAGCACGGGAAGGTCACCAATCTCCGGTTGGCGGCGGCCCGCATCGACGGCCTGATGATCCCGCCGGGCGAGACGTTCTCGTTCAACCGGGTGGTCGGCAACTGCACCCGGCGCAAGGGATATGTCGAGGGCATGCGGCTCTCCGACGGCGCTGCCCAGCCGGGCATCGGGGGTGGCATCTGCCAGTTGGCCAACCTGCTGCACTGGATGTTCCTACACACCGAGCTGACCGTGGTGGAGCGGTCCGAGCACAGTTTCGACCCGTTCCCCGACAACGGTCGGGTGTTGCCGTGGGGTGTCGGCTGCTCGATCGCCTACAACTACGTCGACCTGGTCGTGCGCAACGACACCGAGTCCACCTTCCAGCTGCGGACCTGGGTGGCCGACGGACGGCTGCGCGGGCTCCTCCTCGCCGACCGCGGGCAGACCGTCAGCTACCACGTGGAGGCCCGTGGAGAGCGCTTCTTCCGGCTCGACGGCGCGGTCTACCGGGTCAACCAGATCTGGCGCGAGATCATCGACCGACGCACCGGCGATCGGATCGGCGACGAGTTGGTCAAGCGCAACTGCGCCTTGGTGAAGTACCACCCGCCGGAAGAGTTGATCACCGACGTCATGAGCTGACCTCACCGCGACCGACCACGGCTCGACCGACGCCCGCGCCCGTCAGGGCCTCAGGCTGCGTTGAGGAGCGTCGGCTCGAGCCCGCTCGACACCTCCGCCGCCCGAGCCAGACCGAGGGGATGTGCGACGGAGTTGTCCTGGGCGCGAGCGGCCTGGGCACGAGCGGCCTGGGCACGTCGGATACGCAGCGTGGTGATGGCGGAGTAGACGGCGACCGCCGACCAGAGCAGGTTCGAAGCTGCGCTCGGCCACGCGCCGTACACCGCGCTCGCACAGCCGCCGAGACCGCCGGCGATGCCGTTCAGCGCGGAGTAGCGGAGCGAGGTGGCGCGCAACTGCCCTCGGCTCAGCAAGACGTAGGCACTGATGGATCCGATCGTTCCGATCCATCCCATGACAGCCGCAATCATTCCGTGTTCCTCGATGTCCTCATACTCGGCCGACCTTCGGCCCGACAAGGAAATCGTGCCTCCTGTCAGAGGTTAGCGCAATTGCACTCTTCTTGACACTGGATTTAGCATTGCTTAATGCTCGTGGATCCCCGGAGACTCCGCTTCCTGCTCGCCGTCGCGCGGTACGGCGGGGTGCTTGCAGCCGCAGACGAAATGGGCATCACCAGCTCCGCCGTCTCGCAACAGATCACCAAGCTCGAGCAGGAAACCGGCCGGGCACTCCTGCGCCGGACCCCCTCAGGCAGCGTGCTCACCCCCGCCGGGCTGGCGCTCGCCGAAGCAGCCGAGGAGGTCGAGCGCACCCTGGCCGTCGCCAGGTCACGGCTCGAGCACGAGGACGCCGCCGTCAGCGGGACGGTCCGGATCGGCGGCTTCCAGTCGTTCCTCTCGACCGTGCTCTCGCCGGCGCTGCCGGACTGGCACGACCGCTACCCGGCCCTCGCCTTCGAGACCGTCGAGGCCGACGACACCACCCTCGCCAGGGCGCTCCGCGGTGGTGGCCTCGACGCGCTGGCCGTCGAGCTCGACGCGGGTCAGAGCTACACGCCGCCGCGAGGCACCACCGACGTGCCTCTCCTGGACGAACCGTGGAAGCTGATCCTCCCCTCCGGCGCCTTGCTCAACTCCGACGTCGTCGACCTGAGCCGCCTCGGACTGCCCTGGTTGAGCCTCGATCCCACGGCCGCCAGCGCATCGGCGATCCGCCGGGTCCGCCGTGAGCTGGGCGGAGAGGAGTCGTCGAGGCACACCTACCTCAGCCATCAGAACGCGCTCGCGCTGGTCGCCGCAGGGCAGGGCATGACCCTCATCCCCGCGCTCGCCCTCGAGTCAGTGCCCACGCATGGCGTCGACATCATGGACGTCCCCGGGCTCGGCATGCGCCGCGTGGTGCTGCGCCACCTCACTCGCAGCCGTGCCGCCAGCCCCACCCTGGAGACCGCCATCGGCTTGATCCGTGAAGCTGCTGCCACGTTCTCCTACGAGTCCACCGGGCCCTAGACGAGTCCGAGTCACGCCACCACGTTGCCGCGCAGCACGATGCGGGCCGGCTGACGGAGCACTGACAGATCCGCGCGAGGGTCGCTCTCGAAGACCACGAAGTCCGCGGGCGCACCCTCCGCGAGGGTGGCGTTCCAGCCCAGCCACTCACGGGCGCGCCACGACGCCGCGCCCAGCGCATAGTCGGCAGGCATCCCCAGGTCAGCCATTGCCATCACCTCACCGGCGAGGTTGCCGTGCCGGGAGATGCCACCACCGTCGGACCCGGCGTAGAGCGGGACACCGGCCTCGTAGGCGGCCATGATCGTGGCCGGCTGACGGGCATACAGGTCGGCCATGTGGGCGGCGTACTCCGGGAACTTCTCCGCGCCGGCGGCGGCGTACTCCGGGAACTTGGCGATCTGCATGACGGTCGGCACCAGCGCCACCTGCCGGTCCGCCATCAGGTCGATCAATTCCTCCGACAGTCCGGTGCCGTGCTCGATGCAGTCGATGCCCGCGGTCAACAGGCCCGGCAGCTCGGCCTCACCGAAGCAGTGCGCCGTGACCCGGGCGCCGTGCTCGTGGGCCGCCGCGATCGCGGCCGCGAAGGCCTCGTCTGGGAACGACGGCGCCAGGTCGCCCGCATCGCGCGAGATCCAGTCACCCACCAACTTCACCCAGCCGTCGCCGCGCGCCGCCTCCTGGGCGACGTACGCCGGCAGCTCGTCCGGCTCGACCTCGTGGGCATAGTTGCGGATGTAGCGCCGCGTGCGGGCGATGTGGCGCCCGGCCCTGATCAACCGGGGAAGGTCCGCGCGATCGTGGATCCAGGCGGTGTCGGCCGCCGAACCGGCGTCGCGAATCAGCAGCGCTCCCCCGTCCCGGTCGAGGATGGCCTGCCGCTCGGACTCAGCGTCGTCGACCGCCCCATGGTCGTCGAGGCCGATATGGCAGTGCGCGTCGACCAGTCCGGGGACGATCCATCCGCTGGCGGTCACTGCCGCACCGGCCTGCCGCTCATAGGTGACCCGACCGTCGACGACACACAGATCCGCGGGCTCGCCACTCGGCAGCAACGGTCCGGTGAACCTCAACGCGCCCATGACAGGACCGTATCGGTCGCTACTTCAGATACTTCGAGAAGTCTGTCGGGAGATCCAGAGCGGCGGCGGCCTTCTCGTAGTCGACCGGCTCGCCGTCGGGGCTGCCGAACGGGTTGGCGGCGGCCGGCTTGGCGGCCTTCGCGGGCGCCGACTTGGCGGGGTTGCCGGAGACCCGCCGACCCTTGGCGGGCTTGGCCTTCTTGCGGCGACCCGCGGCGGCCGCCACCCCGGGCATGCCGGGAAGGCCGGGCATACCGCCGCCGCGGGCGAAGGACATCATCATCTTGCGGGCCTCGAAGAAGCGGTCGACCAACTGGTTGACGTCGGACACCTGCCGCCCGGAGCCGCGGGCGATCCGGGCCCGGCGCGAGCCGTCGATGATCTTCGGGTTGGTTCGCTCGGCCGGGGTCATCGAGCAGATGATCGCCTCGATCCGGTCGATCTCCCGCTCGTCGAAGTTCTCCAGCTGGCTGCGGAACTGCCCCATCCCCGGCAGCATGCCCATGATCTTCTGCATCGAGCCGAGCTTGCGGACCTGCTGCATCTGCTCGAGGAAGTCGTCGAGGGTGAAGTCGCCGCCCTTGCCGGTCAGCTTCTCCGCGGCCTTGAGCGCCTGCTCGGCGTCGAAGGTCTTCTCCGCCTGCTCGATGAGGGTGAGCACATCGCCCATGTCGAGGATGCGTGAGGCCATCCGGTCGGGGTGGAACAGGTCGAAGTCGGTCATCTTCTCGCCGTTGGAGGCGAACATGACCGGTCGGCCGGTGATCGAGGCGATCGACAAGGCGGCGCCACCGCGCGCGTCACCGTCGAGCTTGGTGAGCACGACGCCGTCGTAGCCGACCCCGTCGAGGAAGGCCATCGCCGTGTTCACGGCGTCCTGGCCGATCATCGCGTCGACGACGAAGAGGATCTCGTCCGGGGAGACCGCATCGCGGATGTCCGTGGCCTGCTGCATCATCTCGGCGTCGACACCCAACCGGCCGGCGGTGTCGATGACGACGACATCGTGAAGCTTGCGCTTGGCCTCCTCCAGCGCGGCTCGGGACACCGCAACCGGGTCGCCGACCCCGTTGCCGGGCTCGGGCGCGAAGACGGGCACGTCGACCCGCTCTCCGTTCACCTGCAGCTGGTTGACCGCGTTGGGCCGTTGCAGGTCCGCAGCGACCAGCATCGGTGTCCGGCCCTGGTCCTTGAGCCAGAGCGCGAGCTTGGCTGCCAGGGTCGTCTTGCCGGCGCCCTGGAGTCCGGCGAGCATGATGACCGTCGGTCCGCTCTTGGCGAAGCGGAGCCGACGAGTCTCGCCACCCAGGATCGCCACGAGCTCCTCGTTGACGATCTTGACGATCTGCTGGGCGGGGTTCAGCGCCTGGCTGACCTCCTCACCTCTGGCCCGCTCCTTGACGGCGGCGACGAAGTCCTTGACCACCGGCAGGGCGACGTCGGCCTCGAGGAGCGCGATCCGAATCTCGCGAGCGGTCGCGTCAATGTCGGCCTCGGAGAGCCGACCCTTGCCGCGGAGATTCTTGAAGGTCTCGGCAAGGCGGTCAGAGAGCGTGGCGAACAAGTGTGATCCTCGGCGAGTCGGTGGCGCGGCAGTGGCCCAGCCTACCGGGCCGGGGCCGAGAGATTGCGGCGACGGGAGCTTCAGCCAGCGGCAGAAGCCAGCCGCGGACCCGGGGTGCACCGCGGGTCCGCGACTGGTTCGGTATGCCCGTGGAGACTCCTACTTCCCGATGCCGTCGGTCAGACCGCGCAGGAAATGCCGCTGCCCGATCAGGAACAGCGCGATCATCGGCAGCGCAGCCATGGTCAGCCCCGCGAACTGAATCGGCCAGTCGGTCAGCAGTCGACTCTGCATGTCCACCAGGCCGACCGGCAGCGTCTTGCTGTCTCGGGTGGAGATGAACACCAGCGCGAAGGCGAACTCGTTCCAGGCGAACAGTGCCTGCAGCAGCGCCGCCGACACCATGATCGGACGGCACAGCGGGAAGATCACGTGCCAGAAGATCTGCCACGAGGTGGCCCCGTCGACGTACGCCGCCTCGTCGATCGATGACGGCAGACCGACCATGTAGGCACGGATCAGGAACGTCGTGAACGGGATCCGGAAGGCGGTGTACAACACGATCAGTGCCCACAGCGTGTCGTAGATGTGCAGGTCCTGCAGCAGCCCGAACAGCGGGATCAGAGCCACCGTGGGTGCCACCATGAGTCCGCCCAGGATCAGGCCGGTCACCACGTTGGAGAAGGGCATCCGCGCCCGCACCAGGCCGAAAGCGGCCCAGGCACTGATCAAGGTAGTGGTCAGGATCGACCCCGCAGTGACCAGGATGCTGTTGACGAAGTACCGCACCACGCCGGCGTCACCGGCTCGAACGAAGTTCTCCCAGCGCAGCGCCCCGGGCAGTCCCCACGGAGTGTCGAAGATCTCCCGGTTGGTCTTGAAACTCGAGAACACCATCCAGAGCAGCGGGTAGATGACCGCCACGGCCAGCGCGGCGAGGAGGATCACGGCAATGATCCTGCCCACGACCATCAGGGCCAGCTTCGGCCACGGCTCCGAGCTCTGGTTGGCGGGCAGGCCTACCACGCCGTTCATACCTCAACCCTCCTGTATCGAGCCACAGCCATCTGCACGATGGCGAAGACCAGGGTCAAGACGAAGATCAACGTCGCCAGCGCGGCGGCGTAACCCATGTCGTCGGCGAGGAACGCGTTGCGATACATCCACGTTCCGAGCACCTGGCTGGAATCGGCCGGACCACCGGCGGTCATCA
The DNA here is from genome assembly GCF_047602075.1 of Nocardioides sp. Classification (GTDB taxonomy): domain Bacteria; phylum Actinomycetota; class Actinomycetes; order Propionibacteriales; family Nocardioidaceae; genus Nocardioides. Next base: position 244,328 of record NZ_JASGIF010000001.1, on the reverse strand, counting down.
CCATGACCTCGTTGAAGAGCAGGAATGATCCAGACACCGTCAAGATGATGAGCAGCGTCGTCATCTCACGGACCATCGGCACCGTCACAGTGAAGAAGGACCTGATCCGTCCGGCGCCGTCGACCTTGGCGGCCTCGTAGAGCTCGGTCGGGATGCGCTGCATGGCCACGCAGAACAGCACCGTGGTGTAGCCGATGCTCTGCCACTGCGACATCGCGATGATGCTCCAGATCGCGGTGGCCTGCTCACCGAGCCACGAGTGCTGCCAGCTCTCCAGCCCGACCGCCCCGAGCACGCGGTTCAGGAGGCCGAATCGAGGGTTGTAGATGAAGGAGAACAGCAGGCCGGCCACGGTGATGGAGATCACCGACGGAATGAAGTAGATCGATCGGAGGATCGATCGCATCTTGGGCCACACGAACTCCTCCAGGACCGCGGCCAGCACCAACGAGATACCGACCTGGAAGATGATGGAGACAACGGCGTAGGCCACGTTGTTTTTCAGCGACCTCCAGAACACCGGGTCGTCGACCATGTTCTTGTAGTTCTGCAGACCGACGAACTCCGGCGCCGGGCTGAAGGCGCTCCACGAGAAGAACGACAGCCGGATGTTGTCGACGATCGGGTAGTAGACGAAGACGACCAACAGGACCAGGGCAGGGACCACCCACACCAGGGTCAGCCATCGACGTTGCTTTGCAAGTGCCACCGGGGCCTCACTTTCTGGGGCGTTGGCGCCGGGCTTGCTCGCCCGGGGCCAACGCACCCGTCTCGTTCAGCTCAGTCAGTCGGCCTGCTGCTTGGCCTTCTCGGCCGCCTTCTGCACGTCCTCCATGACGCCCTCCGGGTCGTTGGACCCGTCGAGGATGCCCTGCACACCCGAGAGGTAGGCGTTGGCGACATCGGCGTCGGTCACCGTGTCGAGCCAGATCGCGAAGTCGTCGGCCTTGCTGATGTCGGCCAGCGCGTCCTCCAGTTGCGGGAAGGAGTTCTCGGCCGTCGCCGTACCCTGCACCGGGCTGAGCCAACCGATCTGCTCGACCATCTTCGCGGCGTTCTCCTGGCTGGTCATGAACTTCAAGAAGTCCACGGCCAGGGCGGCCTGCTTGCTCTGCGCGTTGACCATGAAGCCGTCCGGCGCACCGGTGATGGCGTTGGTGTCGCCCGCGGAGTCGGCGGCGGGAGGAAGCCGGAAGAAGCTCCAGTTGTCAGCGAGCTCGGCGGGGGCGCCGCCCTTCGCGGTGAGTGCTTGGAACTCCACCGATTCCAGGTAGTGCATACCTGCCTTGCTGTTGAGGAACTCGGCCTGCCCTGCCTCGTGGGAGAGACCGTTGGTGCCGTCGACGAAGCACGCGTCAGCGATCTGCTTGAACTGCTCGAGCGCCGTCACGTAGCCGGGATCGGTGAACTCACCGGAGGCCGGGTTGTAGTCGGTGTTGCGGACCTCGGCTGGCACGTTGTAGGCGTTCAGCTGGGTGATGTAGTGGATGGCGGGCCAGCCGTACTGGTTGCCGAAACCGATAGGCGTGTAGCCGGCGTCGCTGAGCTTGCCGCAGTCGGCGATCATGTCCTCGAGCGTCTGCGGTGCCTTGATGTCGACCTTGTCGAAGATCGCGGTGTTGTAGGCCATGAACTTGGCGTCAAGGTCGATCGGCACGCCGTAGTACTTGCCGTCAGTCTCGAAGGCGCGCAGCGCCGCCGGAGAGAAGGTCTTGCCCCACTCGGTGTCGGGCGCGAGCACCTCGCTCAGGTCGGCGGCAAGGCCGGCCCGGACGAACTTGTTCGCGAAGTCGCCAGCCCACGAGAAGTAGACGTCCGGCAGCTCCTTGGAGGCAGCCAGCACCCGGATCTTGTCCTTGTAAGGCTGATCACCAACCTGCTGGAGGTCGACGGTGACGTCTGGGTTGGCTGCTTCGTAGTCCTTCGCAATCTGCTCGAAGTACGGTGCGTACTTGGGGTCTGCGAACTTGGTGACGACGGTCAGCGTGCCTTCCTTCTTGGCCGGGGACGAGAGGTCCACGTCCGAAGGCTTGCCGCTGCTGCTGGTGCCGGGGGCACCGCACGCCGCCAATCCAGCCAGGACGGCCGTCGTAGCAAGCGCGCTGACGAGGATTCGTGGGCGCATCATTCCTGCCTTTCACTGCATTTCGGTGACGAGGTGGTGGATCCAACGGTGGTTGCGTGTCCGAAGGCACCGCGCTCCATGCAGGACGCCGTCGCATAAGCGGTGGCGGCCGGCATGAAGACATCTGGGGTTTCACGTCGGCTGAGTCCGACGAGGATGCGGCCGATGAGTGCATCACCCGCGCCGAGAGTGTCGACCACCTCGCGCTCAGGTGCGGCCGCGTGAACCTTCGCAGAGCCGTCGGTCCACAGCGCACCGTCGGCACCGGTGCTCACGATGACCTGACTCGGGCCGAGGGCAAGCACTCTGCTGGCCACATCCGCCGGCTCGTCCGAGGAGCTACGGGGGCAGGAGAGGATCGCCAGGTCGACGTGGGGGGCGAGTGCTTCGACGTAGTCCCAGGGACGTTCGGAGAAGTCGTAACTCAAGAAGGTGGCCGCCCGGCCCAGCGTGGGAACGTGGTCTTCCAGCATGGAGCACTCACCGGTGTGCGTGACTGGGGTCGAGGCGAGAAGCGCTAGGTCGCCAGCGTCCGGCACGAAGCGGGAGACCCCAACCGACCCAGGCGCAAAGTGCCGGTCCCCGCCGACGAGCCGGACGATCGCGTAGGCGTTGGTGCCGGGCAGGATCCTCGTCCGGGTGGTGTCGACGCCCTCCTCGTGAAGGGAGTTCAAGATCACCTCACCGGCGTGATCGGTGCCGAGCGCGCCGATGTAGGTGGCTCGGCCGCCGATCCTGGTCACGTTCACCGCGACATTGACCGCGTTGCCTCCGGGGAACATGATGCCCTCGTCGACATAGACGTCGACGACGTTGTCTCCGATGCAGACGATCTCCGGGATCACCTCAGTACTCCACGCGCTTGTAGTAGCGGCGCGTCGTCAGCGGGTGGTCGCGCAGCACCTCGACGTGGGCGGCGACCCGCTCAAGCTGCGCGGCCAGCACGATCGGTCCGGCGACCGCGCTAGCGGTCGGCGACAGACCCGGCAGGGCGACCTCGGCGGTGTCGATCACATCGACGACGTCGGTTCGTCCGACCAGGAACTTCTCTACCCGGTCCGACAGCGCACGGTGCGCGCTCTGGTCCTTGAGTACGACGACACTCACGCCGGCCTCGACCAGCTCCAGCGTGCCGTGGAAGAAGTCGGCCGCGTGAACCGGACGAGTCCGGATCCACTGCATCTCTTCGAGGATGCACATGGCGAAGTAGTGCGCCTCGGTCCAGCTCGGCCCGCCGGCGGTGAAGATGTGCCACGGCGAGGCGGCGATGAACTCGGCGTGGCTCGCCGCGGTGGCGTCGTACGACTGCTTGACCTCGACCAGCAGCTCCGGGAGGAGTGCGAGCTCCCGCGACAGGTCGGCGGCTGCGGGATCGTCGGCCAGGCCGAGGATGCCGATCATGGTCTGGAGGTAGTAGGACTCCGAGGAGGTGTCATCCGCGGCGTGGTTGACCAGCACGGTGTCGCATAAGTCGCCGAGCGGGGTGTCGTCGTGACCGACCAGGGCGATGAGGTGGGCGCCCTGGTCGCGCGCCTGCTCGGCAATCTGCAGGGTCTCCGCGGTCGTCCCGGACAGGGACGGCAAGACGACAACGCTGCTGGAGTCGAGCCGCTGGACTCCGTCAAGGGTCTCCTCGGCTGGCCGACGCACATGCGCGGCGAACCGGGAGTGCCCGGCAAGGAGCTGGATCGCCGGCTCCATCAACAGGTTGACACCGCCGGTGCCGAGGAAGACGAGCTCCTCGGCACCGCGGGCGCGCGCGCCGACCAACTCGGTGGCCAGCGCACGTCCCGCAGCGACAGCGCCCTGTTGGATCACCAGGTAGCGACCCTCGTCGAAGCCCAGCGGCTGCGCCATCAGTACTCGACTTTGAACATGTAGTGACGGTTGTCGAGGCTGTGCTGGCGGAGGTACTCGTACCTCTGCGCGAGCCGGTTTGCCAGCGCGGCGACCACGATCGGCGAGAACTGGCCGCGGACCTCGGCGGGGATTCCCGGCAGCTCGAGCTTCGCGACGTCCACGACGCGGTGCCGCGGCGCATAGGTCTTCAAGAACGCGATGACGCGCTCGCCCATCGGGCGGGACGGGTCCTCACCGTGCCACACAATGACGGCGGACTTCTCGTCGACCATCTCGAAGGCGCCCTGGAAGAACTCGCCGCTGTTGAAGCCGGCGGCCTGCTTCCACTGCATCTCCTGCAGGAAGCACATCGCCATGCCGTAGGCCCAGGCGTAGCTGGGGCCGGAGCCGAGCACGTAGGTGAAGTCGTCGTTGGCGAAGTCCTCGGCGATGGAGGCCAGCTCCTCGTCGGCCTGTTCGACAGCGTTGACCACGGCACCGGGCAGCGCCTCCAGGCCGACCTTGACGGCGTCCCAGTCCAGCTCGACACCGCTGGCCTCGAGCACGGCGTAGGCGACCAGCAGCTCGAACATGTCGCTCTTGCCGACGAAGGACTGGTGCGCGTTCGCAGCCAGCGGGCTGTCCGCCTTGGCGGCGGCGATGACGGTGGCGCCCGTCTTCGCGGCGGTCGCGGCGGCGGCCACCGTCTCCTTGGTCTTGCCGGTGTAGGACGCCAGCACGACCAGCGCGTGGTCGTCCATCAGCGCGGGCTGGCTGCAGTTGAGCTCGTCACTCTGCACCTGGAACGACGGCACGCGGCCGTGCTGGGTCAGCAGGTAGTGGGCCGGGTAGCTGCAAATGAGGGACCCACCGGCGCCCACCCAGTAGACGGCGTGCAGGCCCTTGTCGACAAGGGGTCGGACCGCGTCGCGGATCGCGTCGTACTCGGCGATGCTCTCCGCCAGCTTCTCGACGGTGTCGGCGTCGATCGGCTTGAGCTCCAAGCGCTCAGCGGCTGTCTCGGTCATCTCGGTGTTCACTCCTCGATTGATAACGTTCTCATACTGGGTCTGATAACGTTCTCAACAGACCGATGGTCTTGTCAAGTGTTGATTTCGGGGGCGTGTCGGCGGTTGAGCTTCGCCGCGGTTACGCTGTCGGCCGGACGAAGGGAGCAGACGGTGACCACACGCTCTCCCGGGATACCCATCGGCGACACGACCGTGGCCGATGTGGCCCGTCTCGCGGGCGTGTCCGTTGCGACTGCCGCCCGCGCCTTGGGCAACTACGGCTCGGTGAGCGCGCGCAGTCGAGAGCTGGTCAGCGCCGCCGCGTCCGAGCTGGGCTACCGGCCCAACATGGTGGCCCGGAGCATGATCACCAAGACCACCCGCACGGTCGGGGTGATCGTCGGTGACATCGAGAACCACTTCTTCCTCAGCGCCCTACGCGGAATCACCGATCGCCTCGACGCCTTCGGGTACGACGTCTTGCTGGCCAACTCCGCTGAAGAGCTCGATCGTGAGCAGCGTGCACTGCAGGCCATGGTCGAGCGCCGGGTCGATGGGCTGATCGTGACTCCGGCCCAGGTGTCGGACCGCGAGCTGCTCAGCGAGCTGATCCACCAGGGACTCCCCGTCGTGCTGCTCGATCGCCGCATCCGCGGTCTGCGCGCCGACTCCGTCGGCATTCGCAACCGCGAAGCCGGCCGGATCGCGACCGACTACCTCCTCGACCGCGGTCACCGGCGCATCGCCCTGATCACGGGCGCGGGCGCCGAGCATCGGGAGGCACTGCACGCCGAGGACCCGCGCGAGTTGAAGACGGTCCGCGCCAGCACCTCCGGCACCCGTGCCTCCGGTTATCGGCAGGCGCTCGCTGCCGCGGGTGTGCCGTTCATCCCCGACTACATCTCGGTCGCCGGATTCCGCCGCGAGGACGCCTGCCTGGCAACCCTGGCGCTGCTCAACCTTCCCGCGCCGCCCACCGCGATCGTCACCCTCGACAGCGGCCTGACCCTCGGCGCACTCCAAGCCTTCCGTCAGGCCGGCATCCGTTGCCCCGAGGAGTGCTCGCTGATCGGCTTCGACGACGCGGAGTGGGCCGAAGTGGTCTCTCCGCCCATCACCGTGATGAGCCAGCCCGTAGTCCAACTGGGCGAGCGGGCTGCCGAACGACTCGTCCAACGCCTCAACGGCGAAGTGCTCGACGTGGCCGCCATCCGGCTCTCCGCCACCCTCATCGAGCGCTCCTCCGTCGCCCCTCCCCCGGGCTGACCTCTGCCTCGGTGCCGGCATCGTGGTCGAGGTTGCTGGTCGTCGGTGGTGGCGACCGACAGCGCAGCGACCACGGGTGAGCGCCGCCCCTGGCCGGGCTGCTGTCCGGGTCGGGGACTGCCTGCGGTGGGCCGTCTGCCGCGGTCTTGTCGTGGCAAAGTGCCTCGTATACCGGGTCCTCAGCCACCACAGCACCGCGGAAGATGGGTCCGGGCCACCACAGCACCGCGGGAGATGGGCCGGGGCGCCGTTTCGGAACAAGCGACGCACCCAGGAGTGCTACGAGCCGCCCTGGTTCCCCAGCAGTCGCACCGGTGGCAGACCCGGTCAGTGCTCGAGTGCGGAGCGTACGGCGTGGGCGACCTGGGCGGCGCGGCTCTCGGACAGCACGCCCGCATCGGCCTCCTGGACATAGAACACGTCGACTGCCTGCGGGCCGAGGGTGTCCACATGGGCGGAGCGGACGGTGATGCCCTGCTGAGCCAGCGCTGCCAGCGCGAGATAGAGCAGGCCGGGGCGGTCGGCGGCACGCACCTCGAGCACCGTCGACTGCTCGGAGGCCTCCGGGCGGATGGCCACACTCGGGCCAAGGGCAGACCCGCTGGGCCGCCGGAGCCGATCGCGGGGGTCAACCCGTCCGGCGACCACGGCCGCGAACCGCTGGCGCAACACAGCCGGGTCGAGCAGCTCGTCGGCCACCTCCCAGACGCTGACGCCGTACTCCCCCTGGTCCCATGCCCGTGCCGCCCGCACCGAGGCACGCTGCAGCGCAAGGCACGCGGCGATGTCGGCGAGCAGACCGACTCGGTCGCGGGCCAGCACGGTGAGCCGCGCGCCATCCACGGTCTGGTCGAGGGTCATCGCGACCGCGTCACGATCGAGCCGCACCTCGTCGGGCACGGCGATTGCCATCTGGCGCACATCGGTCGCCGCGGGTCGGTCAGCCAGAGAAGCCAGACAACGTTGGACGAGCTGGCGCACCAGCTCTGCGCGCCAGCTCGTCCATGCCGCGGGAGCGGTGGCTCGCGCATCGGCCTCGGTCAGCAGAGCCAGCAGCGAGATCGCGTCCGCAGAGCCGGCCCGGGAAATCACGTCGGCCGCGGTGGCAGGATCGTCGGGATCACGTGTGGTCGCCACCTGTGCGAGCAACAAGTGCCACCGCACCAGGGCACCGATCAGGTCGACCTCGTCGGAGGCGAAGCCCATCCGGGCAGCGACCGCACGGGCGATCGGCTCACCAGCGACACTGTGCTCGGTCAGGCCGCCCTTGCCGATGTCGTGCAGGAGCGCACCAACCATGAGCACGTCGGGGCGCGCAGCCCGGCGGATCAATGTCGAGGCCTCGACACAGGTCTCGACCACATGTCGGTCGACGGTGAAGCGGTGGATCGCCGACGCGTGCGGAAGCAGCCGGATCCGCTCCCACTCGGGCAGGATCAGGTCGAGGGCGCCGGTCTCCTCAAGGGTTTCCCAGACGCCGAGCAGCCCCCGACCCGCAGCCAGCAGCCGGGTCAGCTGCTGGCGTGCCTCTCGGGGCCACGGCTCCGGCAGTCGGGCGCCCTCGCGAACCAACCGCGCCGCAGTGGCCGGCGCCAGCACCAGGTCCCGCTCGGCAGCCTCGGCTGCGGCCCGCAACAGGAGGGTGGGATCCGACGACGGTCGCGTGCGCGCGTCGAGCACCACTTCACCAGCAGCCAGCGCCAGGCCCGAACCGATCGGGGCGAGCCGCGGCACCCGCGGTCCGCGGCTGGAGGTCGGCCTGGCGAGCACGGCGTCGAGTCGGCGCCAGGCGAGGCGGGACAGGTGGGTCAGTCGCCGGCCGTGCTCGCGCACGTGGGCCTGGGCTGCGCGTGCGTCCGGCAGGTCACAGCCGCGGGCGATCTCCTCCCACAACTCCGGAGCGATCCGGTCCGTCGGTCGCCCGGTGGCATGGTGCAACACGTCTCGCACGTCGAGGAGCGCGCGGCGGGAGCGCTCCAGCTCGACGTGCGGGACGTCCACCAGCCAGCTTGCCACCAGGGCCCGCAGCACCGTGGCATCGCGCAAACCACCCTGGGCCTCTTTGAGGTCGGGGACCGAGGAGTGCGCCAGCTCACCGACCAAGTCGTGGCGTGAGATGACCAGCTTGTGCAGGGCAGGCAAGCGGTCCCTGGCCTCTCGTCGCCACTCCGCGAGCATCACCGAGCGCAGCCGCAGGGTGAGGTTCGAGTCACCGGCCAGATGCCGCAGGTCGAGCAGCCCGGTGGCCACCCGAGGATCTGCAGCGGCTGCGTCCACCATCTCGGGCAGGGAGCGGACCGCATGATCGAGCCGGCTGCCGGAGTCCCAGAGTGGATACCACAGCCGCTCCACCCACGGATCGACCATCGCGTCGGCGTCGTGGACGAGCACGACGTCGAGATCGGAGTACGGCGCCAGCTCGCCGCGGCCGAAGCCACCGACCGCGACCAGCGCCACCCCCTCGGTCGGTGCGGCCGCGGCGGCGTAGGCACCGGAGCACCATGCATCCGCCTCAGCAGTGCGCCGCGCGCGGCCCGACGCCGTCATCGCACCTCCTAGACCTCACGGACGATGCCTGCGAACATGGCCGAGTGGGGCGCGGCTGGTGCCGTGCAGCCGCGCCCCACTCATCGGTTCGGGATGGTCCTCAGAGGGCCGCCTCGTCGCGCTCCCCCGTGCGAACCCTGACCACGGAGTCGACCGGCGCCACCCATACCTTCCCGTCACCGATCCGCCCCGTCTGGGCGGTCTTCACCACGATGTCCACCACGTCCGCGGCGTCCGAGTCGTCGACGACGATCTCGATGCGGATCTTGGGGACGAGCGCGATGTCGTACTCCGCCCCCCGGTAGACCTCAGTGTGCCCCTTCTGTCGCCCGTAGCCGGAGACCTCGGACACGGTCATCCCGGTCACTCCGAAGGTCTCGAGGGCCTCGCGGACGTCCTCCCACTTGTGCGGCTTGATCACCGCGGTGATGAGCTTCATGCGTTCGCCTCTTCCTTGCTCGAACTGGTGGCGGCCACGGCACCGACCAGCGCTCCGGTCCGGCGGGCACCGCCGCTGAGGCCGAGGTCGTAGGCCGACTCACCGTGCTCGTTGAAGTCGATACCCTCGCTCTCCGACTCCTCGGTGATCCGCCAGCCCAGGGTGTACTTGATCGCCAGACCGATGATCAGAGTCGCGATCGCCGACCAGGCGATGGCGAAGGCGGCCGTCAATGTCTGTACGACGAGCGGCTTGACTCCCCCGCCGTACAACAACCCGTCGACGCCACCGGGGGCACTGGCCGAGGAGACCACGCCGATCAGTACCGTGCCGACGATGCCACCGACTAGGTGTACGCCCACCACGTCTAGCGAGTCGTCGTAGCCGAACTTGTACTTCAGCCCGACCGCGTAGGCGCAGGCCGCGCCGGCAACCACGCCGATGATCAACGCGCCGTACACGTCGACCGAGCCGCACGAGGGGGTGATCGCGACAAGGCCAGCCACCACACCGGACGCAGCGCCAAGCGAGGTGCCCTTGCCGTCCCGCAGTCTCTCGACCGCCAGCCAGGCAAGCATCGCGGCACAGGTCGCCAAGGTGGTGTTGATCCAGGTCACCCCGGTCTCGCTCATGAACTGGGCGATGTCCTTCTCACCGCCATCGCCGGCCACGAAGACGATCGAGCCGACGTTGAAGCCGAACCAGCCGAACCACAGCAGCCCGGCCCCGATCATGGTGAGAGTCAAGTTGTGCGGCTTCATCGGCTCGGCCCCGAAGCCGAGACGCTTGCCGATCAGCAGCACGAGCACCAGTCCGGCGACACCGGCATTGATGTGCACCACGGTGCCACCCGCGTAGTCCTGCGGGATGACCTTGGCCGCGCCGTCGACGAAGCCGAACAGCGTGGCGGAGAGACCGTGCTCGGATGCGCCGGACAAGAAGCCGCCACCCCACACCATGTGGGCGAGGGGGAAGTAGGACAGCGTCACCCATAGCGGCAGGAAGACCAGCCAGGCCGAGAACTTCACCCGGTCGGCGATGGCGCCGCTGATCAGCGCCGCGGTGATGACGGCGAAGGTCAACTGGAAGGCGACATAGACGTAGTCGGCATAGTCGACACCCTTCAGGCCGAACGCCGAGAACGGGTTGGCGAACAACCCCGCGACGTTCGTGCCGGCATAAGACATCGACCAGCCCCAGAGCACGTACACGATGCCCACCACGCCGAGGGCGGTGAAGGACATCATCATCATGTTCAGCACGGACTTCGAGCGGCTCATGCCGCCGTAGAACAGGGCCAGTGCCGGCACTGTCATCATCAAGACCAGCGAGGATGACATCAGCATCCAGGCGTAATAGCCGTCCACGGAACCTCCGTAGGTTTCAGGGTCACGGACGGGTCAGCGGGCTGACGGCGCTGTCGGCACTTGCACCCGTCCTCGTTGCGCCTCAGCCTGTGGCGTCAAGGTTTCGCCGCGCGTCGTGCTGTGTTGCGGGTAGGCAACGAGTTGGCGCCTGATGTTACGGCCGTGTGAACGGCGGGCCGGTCGGCTGGCTCAGGCGGGGTCCCCGGGGTGGGTCAGCCAAGGAGCGCGTCGACGAACGCCTGCGGGTCGAACGGCGCCAGGTCGTCGGGGCCCTCACCCAGACCGACGAGCTTCACCGGCACACCGAGGTCCCGCTGGACGGCCATCACGATGCCGCCCTTGGCAGACCCGTCCAGCTTGGTCAACACGATGCCGGTGACGTCCACGACCTCGGAGAAGACCTTGGCCTGGATCAGGCCGTTCTGTCCGGTGGTGGCGTCCAGCACGAGCAGCACCTCGGTTACCGGCGCCTGCTTCTCGATGACGCGCTTCACCTTGCCGAGTTCGTCCATCAGGCCGGCCTTGTTCTGCAGGCGGCCGGCGGTGTCCACGATGACGGTGTCGGCGCCGCGGTCGACGCCGTCCTTGACCGCCTCGAACGCGACCGAAGCCGGGTCGCTGCCTTCGGGGCCGCGGACCACCTCGACCCCGACCCGCTCGGCCCAGGTCGCCAGCTGGTCCACGGCAGCGGCGCGGAAGGTATCGGCCGCGCCGAGCACCACCGAGCGGTCCTCAGCCACCAGGATGCGTGCGATCTTGCCGACGGTGGTCGTCTTGCCGGAGCCGTTGACGCCGACCACGAGGACCACGCCGGGGTTGCCCTCCTCACCGCTGACCTGAAGTCGGCGGTCCATGGTCGGATCGACCAGCTCGAGCAGCTCGTCTCTGAGGACAGACCGGGCGTCCGCCGCCTGTCCGCCCTCCACCCGGAGTCGGGTGCGCAGGTGCTCGACGACCTGCTGGGTGGGTTGGACCCCGATGTCGGCGGTCAGCAGGGTGTCTTCGATCGACTCCCAGGTGTCCTCGTCGAGGCGATCGCGAGACAACAGCGCCAGCAGCCCGCGGCCGAGTGTTCCCTGCGAGCCGGCGAGGCGCTGCCGCAGCCGCACCAGCCGCGACGCCGTGCTCTCCGGCTTCTCCGCCTCGGGCTTCTCTCGCGTGCCGGTCGCCGCCTCCGCTGGCGAGCCGGGCTCGGTCGTCGGCGCCTCTTGCTCGCGGCGGCTGAGGACCTCGGTGCCGCCGCTGGGCGGCGTACGACGACGCGTCCGCGCCACCAGTCCGGAGACCAGGAGGACACCGGCGATCACGAGGACGCCGACGAGCCCGATCAGGACGACCACAAGAAGCCAATCAGCCATGGGCATCATCCAAGCAGAGCCGAGTGTCTGCACCCGACGCCGGATCGGATGCGGTCAGCGTAAGGAGGTCTCCGCGTGCTCGTAGAAGTCCTCGGGCGTCGCGCCGGTCGGCATCGACTCGACGGTCTTGTGCATGGCGTCACCGAGCCAGGGCATCACGGGCATCTGCTGGCCGCGATGAGGGAACGCGACATAGGCCACCACCGCGGCGGCGACCACCAGGATCAACACCATGGTCAGGCTGATCAGGACCATGCGGAACTACCCCCGACGAAGAACGACGAACCCGTTGTCTCAACGGTGCCACATCGGACAAGCAACGACCCAATCGCGACACGCTGCTGGGCCGATCACCTCGGCCCGATTCAGGCGGACTCGGCCTCGCGCAGACGCTGGCTGATCACGGTCGAGACACCGTCCCCGCGCATCGAGACGCCGTAGAGCGCGTCGCCCACCTCCATGGTGCGCTTCTGGTGGGTGATCACGAGCAGTTGGGAGTGGGCCCGGAGCTCCTCGTAGATCTCCAGCAGTCGACCGAGGTTGGTGTCGTCGAGCGCCGCCTCGACCTCGTCGAGGATGTAGAACGGCGACGGGCGGGCCTTGAAGAGCGCCACCAGGAACGCCACCGCGACCAGTGACCGCTCGCCGCCAGAGAGCAGCGACAGGCGCTTGATCTTCTTGCCCGGTGGCCGGGCCTCGACCTCGACCCCGGTGGCGAGCATGTCGTCGGGGTCGGTGAGCACGAGCCGACCCTCACCGCCGGGGAACAGCCGCGCGAAGGTCTCCTCGAACGCGACCTCGACATCGGCGTAGGCCTCGGTGAACACCTGCTCCACCCTGGCGTCGACCTCGCGGATGATGTCGAGCAGGTCGCGCCGCGTGTGCTTGAGATCCTCCAGCTGCTCGGTGAGGAACTTGTGCCGCTCCTCCATCGCGGAGAACTCCTCCAGCGCGAGCGGGTTGACTCGACCGAGCATCGACAACGACCGCTCCGCGGTGCGCAGCCGCTTCTGCTGCTCCTCGCGGACGAACGGCACCGGCTCGGGGGGCTCGTCGTCCTGGTCGACCTCGCCAGCGGGGCCTTCGACGAGGCTCAGGACCGGCGGCACCAACTGGTCGGGGCCGTAGTCGCTGACCAGCGAGCCCGCGTCGAGACCGAGCTCTTCGAGCGCCCGCTCCTCGAGCTGCTCGATCCTCATGCGCTGCTGGGTGCGGGCCATCTCGTCGCGGTGGACGGAGTTGACCAGCTCGTCGTGCTCGCGGGTCAGCTCGCGCAGTCGAGTGCGGACCTCGACCAGCTCCTGCTCGCGCCGGGCCCGCGCCCGCTCGACCTCGGCGCGCTCCACGGTCGCGAGATCCACCGAGGCATCGAGGCGCGCCAGAACGACCTCCATCGCCGCAACCACCGCGCGGGCGGCCTCGCCCTCCCGCAGGAGCCGCTCGCGCCGTTCCCGCGCTCGCTCGCGTGACTCCCGCTCGGTCTGCGCGGCGCGCAGCAGCGAGTCGGCGCGGCCATGCAGGGCTCGGGCCCGCTCTTCTGCGGTGCGCAGCGCGAGCCGTGCGTCCATCTCGGCTTGACGTGCGGCCCGGGCCACTTCGGCCAGCCGCTCGCGCTCGCTGGTGTCCGGCTCCTCGTCGGTGGCGTCCTCGGCCTTCGCCAGCCGCGTCTCCAGCTCGGCCAGACCGGCCAGGTCGTGGTTGCGGGCCTCCTCGGCTCCGGCGATGGTCTGGGCGAGCCGGTCGGCCTCGGCGCGGGCGGCCCGGGACAGCGAACCATGCTGACCGAGCTCCTCGGCCACGGCCGCTAAGGTGGCGTCCGACTCGTGCAGCTTCGCCAGAGCGACGTCGACACGCTTCTGCGCATCGAGCCGCTCGGCCTCCAGCCGCGACATCTCGAAGCCGAGCCGCTCAGAGCTGGCCACCGCTTCGGCGAACTGCTCGGCAGCCTCGTCGACGGCAGCCTGGATCTCCAGCAGCGACGGCTGGCTGGACGAGCCGCCGGACGCGAAGTGAGCGCCGAGCAGGTCACCGTCCCGGGTCACGGCGACAAGGTCGGGCCGCTCCGCCACCAGAGCGCGGGCGGTGGCCAGATCATCGACGACGGCGACCTTGAAGAGCAGTCGGGCCAGCGCGCCGGCAAGCTCGGCCGGTGCCTCGACCATGTCGCGAGCGTACGACGCGTGCGCGGGCAGCTGCGGCCACTCCTCCGTGGGCGACGGAGCTCCGCCGAGGATCAAACCGGCGCGACCGAGGTCGTCGGTCTTGAGGTGGTCGATCGCGGCTAGGGCGGCCCCTGAGTCACGGACCACGACGGCGTCGGCGGCACTCCCCAGTGCCGCGGCGACCGCGGCTTCGTAGCCCGTCCGGACCGAGAGCAGGGCGGCCACCGAGCCGAGAAGGCCGGAGACAGAGTCGGAGGCCGCAAGCAGTGCACCGGCGCCGTCCTTGCGGCTGAGGCCGAGCTCGAGAGCATCCTTGCGTGCCGCCAGCGACGCTCGGTCGCGGTCGGCTTGCAGCGCGGCGTCGCGCATCTTGGCGAGCCGCTCGTCGAGGTCGGTGAGGCCGGCCAGAGCGGCTTCGTGCTCGGCGTCGAGACCCTCTTCGCCGGCGTCGAGACCGGCGACCTGGGTCTCCAGCGCGGTGAAGTCGCGCTGGGCCCGCTCGGCCCGCGCGAGTGCTTCCTCGCGGGCCAGCGCGAGTCGGCCGATCTCGTCGTCGGCGGCCGCAGCCCGGGACTTCAGCGCGTTGACCTGGCCGTGCAGTCGGGCGAGCCCCTCGCGGCGATCGGCCGCCGCGCGCTGCAATGCGGTGACCCGGCGCTCCTCCTCGGCGGCGGCGTCCTCGGCGTGGCGACGTCCCGTGACGGCGGACTCGAGCACGGAGCGCTGCTGGTCGACCTCCGCACTGATCGCAGCCTCCTGCTCACGCACTCGCTCGGCCTCGGCCTCCAGGGTCTCCGGGTCGCGGCCGGACTCGAACTCCAGCTCGGTGGCACCCTGCGCGTTGCGCACCCGCTCGACGGCCAGCGACTCGGTGCCGCGCAGCCGCTCACGCAGCCCGGACAGCCCGAACCAGATCTCCTGGGCGCGGGCCAGAGCGGGCAGATCCTCGCGGAGCTTGGCCTCGACACCGGCCTCGGCCTGCTGCACCTGGGCCAGGCCGGCCTCCACCTCGGTGCGGCGCTCGATCAGGATCGACTCGTCGGCGAGCTCCTGCTCCAGCGCACCGCGCACGGTGACCAGGTCGTCGGCGAGCAGTCGGGCGCGGGCGTCGCGGACGTCGGCCTGGATTGCCACCGCCTTGCGGGCCACCTCGGCCTGACGACCGAGGGGCTTGAGTTGACGTCGGATCTCGGTGAGCAGGTCGGCGAGGCGGGTCAGGTTGCCGTCGGTGGCGTCGAGCTTGCGGAGCGCCTTCTCCTTGCGCTTGCGGTGCTTGAGGACACCGGCGGCCTCCTCGATGAAGCCGCGGCGGTCCTCGGGGGTGGCGTGCAGGATCGAGTCGAGCTGGCCCTGACCGACGATGACGTGCATCTCCCGGCCGATTCCGGAGTCGCTCAACAGCTCCTGGACGTCGAGCAGTCGGCACTGGTTGCCGTTGATGGCGTATTCGGATCCCCCACTGCGGAACATGGTGCGGGAGATGGTGACCTCGGAGTAGTCGATCGGCAGGGCGCCGTCGCTGTTGTCGATGGTCAACTGCACCTCGGCTCGCCCCAGCGGCGGTCGACCGGAGGTGCCGGCGAAGATGACGTCCTCCATCTTGCCGCCGCGCAGGGACTTGGCGCCCTGCTCGCCCATCACCCAGGCCAGCGCGTCGACGACGTTGGACTTGCCCGAGCCGTTAGGCCCCACGATGCAGGTGATGCCCGGCTCCAGCTGCAGGGTCGTGGAGGAGGCGAAGGACTTGAACCCCTTGAGGGTCAGGCTCTTCAGGTACAACAGGGCTCCTCACTCCGGCGGTCACGGCTGCGGCCGGGGCATCCTCTGAGGATGCCCGCTCGGGGGAAGCACGGCGCTGACTAGCCTAAGGGACACCGCCGGCAGCCGAGGGCTTCGGCGTGCGTGTCGCCGCGAGGCGGCGCGGGCGGGACAACGACGTACGACGACTCTCGGGGCGCCAGTCGCGGGGCTAGAAGATGGCGCCGGGGTTGAGGATCCCGTCGGGGTCCAGAGCAGCCTTGATCCGGCGGTTGAGCTCCATCACGTCCGGGCCGAGCTGGTCGGGCAGAGCCGCCTTCTTCGTCCGACCCACACCATGCTCGCCGGTGATGGTGCCGCCGAGTCTGACGGCGGCGGCCAGGATCGCGTCGAAGGCAGCCCGTGCGCGCCGTTCGGAGTCGGGATCGGCGGGGTCGTAGACGATGATCGGATGGGTGTTGCCGTCCCCCGCGTGGGCGACCGTGGGGATCTCTACGCCGTGCTCCTCCGCGATCGCCGCCACGGCGGCCAGCAGGTCGGGCAGGACCGGCACCGGTGCGCCGACGTCCTCGAGCAGGAGCGCGCCCCTGGCCTCGATCGCCGGGAAGGCGGCGCGGCGGGCCTCCACGAACATCTCGCCTTCGTCGGCGTCGTCGGTGACGAAGACGCCGGTGGCGCCCGCCGCACGGCAGGCTGTCTCGATGACGTCGACCTCCTCGCCTCGAGCAGCACCGGGTGCGTCCGACTGCGCCACCAGCAGCGCGCCGGCGGCGCGATCCAGGCCCATCGGCCGGTAGTCCTCGACGGCGTTGACCGAGGCCTGATCCATCAGCTCGAGCATCGAGGGTCGCAGGGTGCGACCGACGCTCACCACCGCCTCGGCCGCAGCCGGCACGCCCGAGAAGGTCGCGACCAGGGTCGAGCGAGCGCCCTGAGCCGGCACCAGCCGCAACAGCACCCGGGTCACGATCCCGAGGGTGCCCTCGCTGCCGACGAAGAGCTTCAGGAGCGACAGCCCGGCGACGTCCTTGACCCGCGGGCCACCGAGCTGGACGAGCGTCCCGTCGGCGAGCACGACATCCATGCCGAGCACGTAGTCCGTGGTCACGCCGTACTTCACGCAGCAGAGGCCGCCGGCGTTGGTCGCGATGTTGCCGCCGATCGAACAGATCTCGTACGACGACGGGTCGGGCGGATACCAGAGCCCGTGCTCGGCGGCGGCAGCCTTCACCTCGGCATTGAATGCGCCGGACCCGGCGACCGCAACCCGGCAGGCGACGTCGATCTCGATGGCGCGCATCCGCTCCATCGACACCACGATCCCGCCCTCGACGGCTGTGGCGCCCCCGGAGAGCCCGGACCCCGCACCTCGCGGGACTACGGGGAGGCGGTGCCGCGCCGCCCAGCGCACGGCAACCTGCACCTGCTCGGCGTTCTCGGGTCGCACCACCGCCAACGGGTGGCCCGCTGCGGCGTCGTGCGACCAGTCTCGACGGTACTTCTCCATCCCGTCCGGGTCGGTGAGCACGACGCCGTCCGGCAGCTCCGCGAGCAGTTCCGCGAGTGGGTCCATGGGGTCATCCAACTCCATGCGCGTGAATCCGTGGAGGTCTCCCGCGGTCTTCTTGCGTCTCCCGCGGTCTTGTAGTGGCAAAGTGCCCGGAATACCGGGCCCCAACCCACGACAGCACCGCGGCAGATGGGTCAGGGCAGCCGGGTCGGGGCAGATGGGTCGGGGCAGCCGGGTCGGGGCAGCCGTGCAACGATTCCTCATGAGCTTCCGAGGAGACCGATCCCGACGCTGGCGCCGGCGCGGAGGCCCAGGCGAGCCCGCGCTGGTTCCGCGCACGGAGTCCGGAGCAGCGCACCGACTATGCGAGTCGTTTCGTCCGGCTGACCGAGCAGGGTCAGGACATCGACGGTGAGGCGCGGTTGATCGACGCGATCCTGCCCCGGGGCTCGGCGATCCTCGACGCTGGCTGCGGCGTCGGCCGGGTTGCCGCCTACCTCGCCGACCAGGGACACCAAGCGGTCGGTGTGGATGCGGACCCGGTGCTCATCGAGGCCGGGCACGAGCTCTACCCGAACTTGCCGTTGGTGGTGATCGACCTGGCCGAGCTGACCTCCGAAGCGCTCACCGATGCCGGCTTGCCGGGTGAGTTCGACCTCGTCGTCTGCCCCGGCAACGTGATGCACTTCGTGGCCGAAGGCAGCGAGCCCCGCGTCGTGGGCCGGCTCGCCGGAGTGCTCCGCTCGGGAGGGCGAGCGGTGTTCGGCTTCGCGACCGAGGCAGAGGCCGGCCCGCCGGAGGGTCGCACCTACGCGATCGCCGACCTGGACCGCGATGCGGCGGCGGCAGGCTGGACCCTCGAGCACCGGTTCGGGACGTGGCGGCTCGACCCATTCGCGCCCGACTCCACGTGGGCGGTCTCGGTCTACCGCGCGAGCTGACAGCAACCCGTCCGGAGGGTTGCTCAGCGGGTCGGCACCTCGGCATGGGACAGGTGCGGCAGCTGGCGCCACACCGACGCCAGGATCAGGCCAGTGGCGACGAAGGCGAACCAGAACGGTGCGGTGATGCCGAAGTGCCGCGCGATCACGCCACCGAGGAGGCTGCCGACAGCCATCCCGCCGTACACCCCGACGCTGTAGACGCTGCCCACCCGGCCCTGGAAGTCCAGCGGTACGGCGCGTTGGCGCACGGTCTGCGAGAGGGTCGCCCACACGAACGCATAGACCCCGAAGCCGAACATGATCACCATCGCGACCCAGGGCGCCGTCGTCAGGGCCAGGCAGAGATGCATCAGCACCTCCAGGCTCAGACAGACCCTCATCAACGTGACCAGCCGGACATGGCGCTCCAGCCAGCCGTAGGACGCGGTGCCGACCAGCCCTCCGACGGCCGTTGCCGAGCTGAGCAGGCCGAACCCGACCTCCCCCATGCCCAGGTGCACGGTCGCGTAGAGCACCAGCACCGACCAGCCCGCACCCCAGGTCACGTTGAAGCTGACGATGATCAGCGCCAGGGTCCGCACGGGCGGGTTGTGCCAGACCCAGCGCACCCCCTCGGCTATGTCACGACGCACATGGCTGGCCCCTCCGGCGCGCTGCAGCGCAGGCAGCGTGATCCTGGCGACCAGCATCGCTCCGAACACGACGCACACCAGCTCGGTGACAAAGGGCAGCGCCATGCCGGCGGCGAACAGCGCGGCGCCGATAGGTGGGCCGGCGAGTTGGTTGACGACGATGTAGCCGCCGAACAGCCGCGAGTTGGCGGTGCCGAGGTCCTCGCTGCGCACGAGCATCGGCGTCAATGCACTTGAGGTGGTGTCGGCGAAGGTCTCGCACAGCCCGAACAAGAACAGCGCGACGAGCACCCCGCCGATCCCTACCCAGCCGCCGGCGATGGCAGTCGCCAACATCAGCAGTACGGCGGCACGGCACAGGTTGGCGGTGACCAGGACGATGCGTCGATCCACCCGGTCGACCACGGCACCGGCGTACAGCCCGAACAGCAGCCAGGGCAGTTGTTGCATCACCGGCGCGAGCGCCACCATGAGTGGATCGCGGGTGAGCGAGGCGATCAGCAGCGGGCCGGCGGCCAAGGAGATGCCGTCGCCGAGATTGGAGATCCACGAGGCGACGACGACGAACCGGAACCGGCGCCCCAGTCGCGCCGGCAGGATGGCCTCCACGATGCCGCTGCCCACGGGCGCAGGACGCTACCAGTCTTCGGGCGCGGACAAGACCAGCCCGCCCGGTCCGCTCAGCGGCCGGGTCGTGGGACCGGCTTCAGGCGGGCTGCATCTCCTCGTCGAGCACGAGCAACTGCTCGGCTCGCTGAGAGAGCAGGGAGTCGTTCTCTTCCTGAAGCCTGAGCACCAACTGCTCCAGCTCACCGATCCGCGCGCGCAGACGCGCGTTGTCGGTCGCCAGACGGTCGGTGCTGCGCCGGTCGTTGCTCAGATAGCCGATCAGCGCTTTGGCCATCAACGCCTCCGTGGTCAGTGGGGACGGTCCGTCGCCGCGCGCGGACCATCTCCAAGAGTCCCACCGAAGCAGCGGTGGGTCAATTCGGCGAGGTAGGTCTCTTGCGGCGGATGCCCCGCGGCGGCCGCTGGCAGACCGGGCAGAAGTACGACGACCGGTTCATGAACGCGACCCGGCGGATGGGAGCGCCGCACCGATCACAGGGCATGCCCTCACGCCCGTAGGCGTGCAGGGAGCGGTCGAAGTAGCCCGACTCACCGTTGACGTTGACATAGAGCGCGTCGAAGGAGGTGCCGCCCTGGGCCAGTGCCTCGCCCATCACCACGCGGACCTGGCCGAGCAGGTCGAACACCTGACGACGGGTGAGCCGGCTGCCGATCCGCTCCGCGTGAAGACGGCTGCGCCACAACGCCTCGTCGGCGTAGATGTTGCCGACCCCGCTGATCACCGTCTGGTCCAGCAGCAGGCGCTTGATCCCCGAGTCGGAGCGACGCACCCGCCGGACGAAGGCGTCCTCGTCGAAGGCGAGGTCGAGCGGATCCCGGGCGATGTGGGCGATCTCCGCCGGCAGCTCTGCACCACCCTCGGACACCGACAGACCCCCGAACATGCGTTGATCGACGAAGCGAAGCTCTCGATCGGTCGGTGCACCAGCCAGTCGGAGCCGGACCCGCAGGTGTCGCTCGTCCGGAGCGTCGGGCGGCTGCAGGAGGAACTGGCCGCTCATGCCGAGATGGCCGAGCAGGGCGTCGCCGTCCTCGAGCGCCAGCCAGAAGTACTTTCCACGGCGCCGGACGGCCTCGATCCGATGGCCGATCAGCGCCGCGGCAAAGCCCTGGGGGCCACGCGGGTCGCGTCGCACCGGGCGAGGGTGCAGCACCTCGACCGCGGCGATGGTGGCGCCGACGGTGTGCTCCTCCAGCCCGGCGCGCACCACCTCGACCTCGGGCAGCTCCGGCATCAGTCGGCAGTGGAGACGTCCGGAGCGTCCGGACCGGCGGCACGTAGTTCGCCGTACGCCGTCTCGGCGGCGCCCTGCTCCGCCTCCTTCTTCGAGCGCCCGACCCCGTGCCCGTAGAGATCCTCGCCGACCCGCACCTGGGCGGTGAACGTCTTCATGTGATCGGGGCCGTCGTCCTCGATGACGTACTCCGGGACGCCGAGGCCCAGCTCGGCCGTCAACTCCTGCAAGGAGGTCTTCCAGTCCAGGCCGGCGCCCATGTCGGCGGCGGCCGCCATCACCGGGTCGAAGAGCAGATGCACGACTCGGCGGGACTCCTCGATCCCGGCGCTGAGGTGGATCGCTCCGATCACCGCCTCGACGGTGTCGGAGAGGATCGACGCCTTCTCACGGCCACCGGTGGCCTCCTCGCCGCGACCGAGCCTGATCGACGCGCCGAGGCCGATCTCCCGGGCCACGTCGGCCAGCGCCCGGGCGTTGACCACTGCCGCCCGCAACTTGGCGAGCCGGCCCTCCGAGAGGTCGGGATGGTTGCCGAAGAGCGACTCGGTCACCACGATGCCGAGCACGGAGTCGCCGAGGAACTCCAACCGCTCGTTGGTCGGGATCTGGCCGTTCTCGTAGGCGTAGGAGCGATGCGTGAGGGCACGCTCGAGGAGCTCGGGGTCGAGCTCAGGATTCCCGAGCGCCTCTCGGAGCGCGGTGTGCTCGGTCAGTGGACCGGGCGGGTCAGAGGACCTGGCGGCGGTTGGCCCGGGCGCCGTACTGACCGCACACGCCACACGCACGGTGCGGGAGGTGCTTGGCACCGCAGGCGGGGTTGGCGCAGGTCACCAGGGTCGGCGCAGTGGTCTTCCACTGCGAACGGCGGTGGCGCGTGTTGCTGCGCGACATCTTCCGCTTCGGGACAGCCACTTCACTTCTCCTCGGTCTTGCCGGTCACGTCAACGTCGTCCTGCAGCGCCGCCAGCGCTGCCCACCGCGGATCCACGGCCGCTTGGTGTGCGTGGCCGGGATCATCGGCGAGCCGGGCGCCACACTCGACGCACAGCCCGGGACAGTCCTCCATGCACAGCGGCTGGAACGGCAGTTCCAGCACCACTGCGTCGCGCAGTAGTGGTTCGAGGTCGAGCAGGTCTCCCTCGAGCCGTCGGACGCCGGCCTCCTCGTCGTCGGCGGGCCGGCCACGGTCGTCGTACTCGAAGAGCTCCTGGAAGTCCACGATCACCTCGTCGGTGATCGCCTCCAGGCACCTCGCGCACTCGCCGGTGAGTTCGGCTGTCGCCGAACCCGTGACCAGCACCCCCTCCATGACCGCCTCCAGTCGCAGGTCGAGGTCGACCGGCGAGCCTTCGGGGACACTGAGGACGTCGATGCCCAGATCTGCCGGGGCCGGCACCGTGAGCGACACCTGACGCTGGGACCCCGGGCGGCGGCCGAGCTCGTGGGTATCGAGCACGAGCGGCGCTCTCGGGTCCAGGCTGGTCAGCTGATCACTCCCGGATGAGGACACGACAAATCTGAAGAATCCTAACCGGGTGGCGCTCGGGACGCCAAAAACTCGGCCCGCGCGGCCTGGATCCCGCCGATCAGTCGCCGTCGGCGCGCTCGGCGAGGCGGGCGAGCAGCCGGTCGTGGACGAAGCCGGGGACGAAGCCGGAGACGTCGCCGCCGAAAGCGGCGACCTCCTTGACCAGGGAGGAGGACACGAACGCGTGAGGAGGGGCGGTGGGCAGCAGGACGGTCTCCACCCCGGGAGCGAGGCTGGCGTTCATCTGGGCCATCTGGAGCTCGTAGTCGAAGTCGCCTCCGGCGCGCAGTCCTTTCACGATCGCGACCGCGTCGTTGTCGACGCAGAAGGCGGTGAGTAAGCCGTCGAAACCGCTGACTCGCACGTTGTCGATGCCCACGCAGGCGGTGCGGAGCATCTCGATCCGCTCGTCGGCCGAGAACAGCCGCCGTTTGGAGACGTTGACGCCGACCGCGACGACCACCTCGTCGAAGATCCGAGACGCGCGCGCGATGATGTCGAGGTGCCCGTGCGTGACGGGGTCGAAGGACCCGGGGCAGACCGCGCGACGGGCCATCGTTCACTCCTCGGGTCGCTGGGGCCGTTCTGGCGTGAAGTTACACCACCGGTCCGGTCCGGAGCGCAGACCAGAGCATCGTCTCGCCGTAGCGTCGCTCGCTCCGGGGGGTGTATCCCTCCGGCCAGGTCAGCGGGTCGCCGCGGGTGGGTCGCTCCACCACCACGAGGGCGTCAGGTGCCAGCCAGCCGTGGTCGCGCAGGAGCTCCAGATCGGTCACCACGTCCGCGGTCGGCAGGAAGTACGGCGGGTCGCTGAGCACCAGATGGTAGGGCGAGGTCGCGCCTCGACCGAGCACCGAGGCGACCGATCCGCTGCGAACATCACCGGAGTCGAAGCCGATCGACCGGGCGTTGGCGGCGATGACCGTCGTCGTACGCCGGTCGGCCTCCACCCAGGTGACCGCTCCGGCCCCTCGGGACCACGCCTCCAGGCCGAGTGCACCTGAACCGGCGTAGAGGTCGAGCACGCGTTGGTCGACAAGCGTCCCGCACCACGACTCCACGGCGGAGAAGAGCGCCTCGCGCACCCGATCGCTGGTCGGTCGGGTGTCGGTGCCCTTGGGCGTGGCCAGCCGACGCCCCTTGGCGCGGCCGGCGATGATGCGGGTCACGGCTGCCGGATCACCTCAGCTCTTCTCCATGAAGTCGGACTCGACCGAGATCTCCAGGGCCGCGACGGCCCCGGCGAGGTCGGGGTGGGTGGTGAGGTTGGGGTCCGCGACGTGAAGTGCCTCGGCCTCCTCACGCGCCGCCACGATGGTCTCCTCGTCGCGCAGCACGCGCAGGGTCTGCAGGGACGAGCGTCGGCCGGCCTGGGCGGCCCCCAGCACGTCACCCTCCCGGCGCAGGTCGAGGTCGACCCGGGACAGTTCGAACCCGTCAGTGGTGGCGGCTACGGCGTCGAGCCGAGCCCGCCCAGGCGTGCCCGCTTCGGCGCGGGTGACCAACAGGCACAGCCCCGGCAGTCCACCGCGTCCGACGCGGCCGCGGATCTGGTGGAGCTGGGAGACCCCGAACCGGTCGGCGTCGAGGATGACCATGGTGGTGGCGTTCGGGACGTCGACGCCGACCTCGATGACCGTGGTGGAGACCAGCACATCGATGTCGCCGGCGGCGAAGTCCCGCATCGCGCGGTCCTTCTCCTCGGCTGGCAGCCGACCGTGCATGCGCCCGAGTCGCAGCCCGTTCAGCTCCATCAGGGAGAGGTCGGTGAAGGTCTGCTCGACCGAGGCGAGGTTGAGCGGAGCGGTGACGGGGTTGCCCTCGTCGTCGAAGTCGACGATCTCGGGGAGGTCGTACTCCCCCTCGTCGCCGTCGATGCGCGGGCACAGCACATAGACCTGGTGCCCTGCCTCGACCTCCTCGCGGACGCGCGCCCAGACGCGCGAGATCCAGGCCGGGTGCTCTCGGAGGGGGACGACGCTGGTCTGGATCGGCGCCCGCCCGGCGGGCAGCTCGGTGAGCGTCGAGGTCTCCAGGTCGCCGAAGACCGTCATCGCGACCGTGCGCGGGATCGGTGTCGCGGTCATCACCAGCAGGTGGGGTGGCGAACCTGCCTTGTCGGTGAGCGCGGCCCGCTGCTCGACGCCGAAGCGATGCTGCTCGTCGACCACGACCAGACCGAGGTCGGCGAAGCCGACCTTCTCCTCCAGCAGGGCGTGGGTGCCGACCACGACACCGGCCTCCCCGGACGCGATGTCGAGCAAGGCCTGGCGACGCTGCGCGGTCGTCATCGAGCCGGTGAGCAGGGCGACCCGGGTGCCGTCGACAGCTCCGCCGAGCAGGCCGCCCTGGGCTAGATCACCCATCAGCTCGGCCACCGAGCGGTAGTGCTGCTGGGCAAGCACCTCGGTGGGCGCCAACAGCGCCGCCTGTCCCCCGGAGTCCACCACCCGCAGCATCGCGCGCAGGGCGACCAGCGTCTTGCCGGAGCCGACCTCGCCCTGGAGGAGGCGGTTCATCGGCCACTCGCGCGCCAGCTCCGTCTCGATGGTGTCTCCGACCTCACGCTGACCTGTGGTGAGCTCGAAGGGCAGCCTGCTGTCGAACGCGGCCAGCAGCCCACCCCCGCCTGCTCGGGCCTGTGCGCCGACGGCACGGATGGCGGCGCGGCGTCTGGCCAGGACGAGCTGGGTCACCAGCGCCTCCTCCCAGCGATAGCGGCGCTGGGCAGCGGCCACCTGGTCGCGGTCGTCAGGCGCGTGGATCCAGTCCAGGGCCGTCCGGGCATCGGGCAGCTGATGTCGCTGACGGATGTCCTCGGGGATCATCTCGGGAAGGTCGTCGACGACGGTGCGCGCGAAGTTGATCATCCGCTGCAGGTCCCAGGAGTCGAGCCCTTTGGTCAGTGGATAGAGCGGGTAGAGCCCACCCACCCCGCGCATGACCTGGACCGTCTCCGGGTCGTCGGCGGTGGCGCTGAACAGGACGGCCTTGGGATTGGTGAGCTGCCAGGTCTGCCCGAATCGGCCGACCTGGCCGGCGAACACACCTTGCTGGCCGGTCGTGTAGCGGCGCAGGAAGTAGTCGGCGAGGTGCTTCTTCTTGGCGAAGAAGGTCATCGTCAGCTCGGCACCGTCGGTCCGGAGCAGGGTCTCGACGCGGTAGGCCGGTCTGCCTGTGCGCCGATCCTGGTAGGTCTTCAGCTGGCTCTCCACGATCTCGCCGACCACGGTGAGCATCTGCCCGACCGACAGACCACGAACGGTGCTCAGCTCACCGGTCTCGAGGTAGCGGCGAGGAAAGTGGGCGAGCAGGTCCCCCACGGTCTGGAGCCCCAGCCCGTTGACCACGGCATCGCGCTTGCCCTTGGCGGCATCGCCGAGGACCGTCTGGATCGGTGAATCGCGGGTGATCACGGGACGGCTCCTACTCGACGGCGATCAGGAGCGGGTATCGCTCCTGTCCACCGTCGTACACCACGGCATCGACAACCGGGTGGTGCTCGGCGAGATAGTCCGCGCACCGCCCGGCGAGGCCAGCGTCGTCGGCGCCACCGACCAGGGTGACCAACTCGCCGCCGCCGCCCAGCAGCCGGTCGAGGACCCCGCGGGCGACGGCGTCCCGATCGTCGCCCACGATGACGAAGTCACCGCCGATGACACCGAGCACGTCGCCGGGCTCACAGGCACCTGCCATGGTGATCGCCTGCCGTGCGGCGATGGTCACCGCGCCGTGCCGCGCGTGCCGCGCCGTGGCCGTCATCTCCAAGACGTCCTGCTCGAAACTACGACCCGGCTCGTGCACCGCCAGAGCCGCAATGCCCTGCACCTGTGCCTGGGTGGGGATCACCGCGACTCGCAGGCCGTGGTCCTCCTCCGCGGTGCGGGCGGCGATCTCGGCCACTCGCACCGAGTCACGGTCGTTGGGCAGCACCACGACCTCCGCGCTCTGGGCACCGAGGATGGCGTCGAGGATCATCCCGGTGGACGGGCGCCGGGCCGGGCCGCCGGGCACGACCGTGGCCCCAGCCTCTGCGAAGAGTGCGGCCAACCCCTCGCCGGCCGCGACGGCGACCACCGCCCGACCGCTCCGGTGGGCGACCTTCTCCCTCGCTGCCGCCACCTGATCGGCGAAGTGGGTCACCCGGATGCGGTGGGGTCGCCCGGCCGCGATGCCCGCCTCGATCGCGGCACCGACGTCGTCGACGTGGACATGGATGTTCCACAGCCCGGAGCCACCCACGACGACCAGCGAGTCTCCGAGTCGGCCGAGCCGCTCCCGCAAGGCAGGGACCTGGGCGTCGTCCGCATCGAGGAGATACATCACCTCGTAGGCCGGTCCGTCCTCGCTCAGGTCGATCCCCGGTGTGGGCACGGGGATGTGGTGGCGTCCGAGAGACTCGCGTGCCGGGGGCGGCCGGCGACCGGTCAGCACCCGGTCGGCCGCGTCCAAGATCACGCTGACCCCGCGTCCACCCGCATCGACCACCCCTGCGGCCGCGAGCGTGGGCAACTGCGCGGGGGTGCGCTCGAGTGCTTCTCGGGCCGCCGCCGCGGCTACGCCGAAGACCTCGCGCCCGAGGACGTCGTCACGCTCCGCGACCAGGGCCACCGCTGCGTCCGCCGCTGCGCGGGCAACGGTGAGCATGGTGCCCTCGACAGGGGTGCCCACGGCGGCGTACGACGCATCGGCCGCCTGCTGCAACGCCTCCGCCAGCACGACCGCCTGCCGTTCGTCAGCCCTTGCGCGTGCCAGCCGGTCGGCAATGGCGCCGAGCATCTGGCTCAAGATCACCCCGGAGTTGCCGCGAGCGCCGAGCAACGCCCCCCGGCCGAACTGGGCCAGCGCGTCGGGCAGCGCGAGGTCCGGATCGGCGTCGACGGCCTCCCGGATCGCGTCGCGGGCCGCCGAGACGGTCAAGAACATGTTCGTCCCGGTGTCACCATCGGGAACCGGGTAGACGTTGAGGGCGTCGATCTCCTCGCGCGCCTCGCTCAGCGCGTCGGTCGCGGCATCCACGAAGCGGAGCACGACCCGCACGCGGAACGCGTCAGCCCCGGTCTCCACCGTGTCCATCCTCGCCTACCCTGCCCCTGCTCGGTCAGGCCGACTCTAGAGGACCGGTGGCAGCGATTTCCGGCGCGGCGCGACCGTCGGATACTCTGTTGCGGTTGCCCGCTGTGATGCGGGCCCCCGATCTAGATCCTCGATTCGATTTCTCCAGGAGTTCCCGGTGGCCGCCGTCTGTGACATCTGCGCCAAGAAGCCGACGTTCGGCAACAACCGTCCCTGGTCGAAGAAGATCACCAAGCGCCGGTTCAACCCGAACATCCAGCGGGTCCGCGCCACGGTGAACGGCACCCCCAAGCGCCTCAACGTCTGCACCAGCTGCCTCAAGGCTGGCAAGGTCACTCGCTGATCTGACTCCGTCCTGGCGTTCGTCGGCTTGCGGGCCGTAGGCGGTGCTGGCCGATAGGGCAGCGACGACGGGTGAGCTCCGCCGTAGCCGAGACTGCTGGCCGGGTCGCGGGCATCTTGCGGTCGCCGGTCCGCTGCGGGGTGGTGGCGTCTGCCGCGGCATTCTTGCGTCTCCCGCGCCCTTGTCGGGGCTGAGTGCCCGGTCTACCGGACACTCAGCCCCCACAACCGCGCACCAGACGGGCCGGGATGCAGTTTCGGCCCAATCGATGACCCTTCCCGGCCCGGACTCGGGAGCTCTGGTCACAGCAGGCACACGGGTTGCTGCTTTCCCCAGGTATGTGGTGATGCCTGCACTGACCGTGCGTCGTTCATCGAGGTAAGCGGAGCGATCCCTACATACCTTGTGAAAGCGGTGACAGGAGTGACCACAGCAGGCCAGCAACCCAGACAGCAACCCGAATCACGAACCGCCTCTTCCGGTAGCTGCCCTGTCGATCGCAACCCAAGACGACCAGCAACCCGGGCGGCACCCGGGAGTCGAGCACCGCGGGAGATGGGGCGGGGCCACCACAGCACAGCTCAGAAGTGGGTCCACCCGGGCGGACCGTCGTACTCCGCACCGTCCACGGTGACACCGGAGCCTTCCTCGACGCGGCCGATCACGGTCCAGCCGGGGGGTAGGGCGCTGTCGGTGGGGAAGGTCGCAAGCAGGGCGTGGTCGTCCCCGCCGCCGAGGACGAACTGCAGCGGGTCGGCGCCGAGGGCGGCGGCCACCGCGTGGAGCGGCCCGGGGATCTCCAGGGCGGCGCTGTCGAGGGCCAAAGCGACGCCGGACTCCTCGGCTAGATGGCCGGCGTCGGCGACCAGCCCGTCGGAGACGTCGATCATCGCTGTCGCGCCGGCGTCGGCGGCAACCGGCCCGGCGTCGTACGGCGGCTCTGGGCGGCGGTAGGCCTCCACCAGCGCGCGGGGCGAGCGGAAGCCGCGGCCGAGCACGGCCAGCCCGCCAGCTGCCCAGCCCTGCCGACCGCACAAGGCCACCACATCGCCGGGAGTGGCTCCGGAGCGGACCACCGGCTCGACCGTGCACACGCCCAGCACCGTCACTGAGATCACCACCTCCGACGCGGCGGACAGGTCACCTCCGACCACGCTGGCGCCGACCGACTGGGCCTCCTCGGCGAAGCCCGTGGCGAACTCGACGGCCCACCCAGCCGGCAGCTCCGGCGGCGCCGCCAACCCGATGGTGAGCCAGGCAGCCCGGCCACCCATCGCGTTGACGTCGGACAGGTTCTGAGCGGCAGCGCGATGCCCGATGTCGGCGGCCGAAGCCCAGTCACGGCGGAAGTGCCGGCCCTCCACCATCAGGTCGGTCGACACCACGACGTGCCCGGTGCGCACTCGGAGCACCGCTGCGTCGTCACCCGGGCCGATCAGCACGCTCTCGCTCTGGTCGAACAACGGGGTCAGCGAGCCGATCAGAGCGAACTCGCCGACCTCGCCGATGGTGGCATCGGGCTGAAAGGGCATGGCCCCATCCCATCAGAAGCGGGGGGTGGTCCTGGCACGTCTGCCGACCCGCGTGGCGGGCACGGTAGGTTGGGGCCGGACGTGCCGCCGAGTTCGAGGAGCCACCATGGTCGTGCAGGCCTACATCCTGATCCAGACCGATGTCGGCAAGGCTGCCGAGGTCGCCAAGGAGATCGCCCAGGTCAAGGGTGTCACCCTCGCGGAGGACGTGACCGGCCCCTACGACGTGATCGTCCGCGCCGAGGCCCGCAACGTCGACGAGCTCGGCAAGCTCGTGGTCGCCAAGGTGCAGACCCTGGAGGGCATCACCCGCACCCTGACCTGCCCCGTTGTGCACATCTGACGGCTCCGTCCCTCCAGCTTCGCGGCGCCTCGGGTCCATCCGGACCCGAGGCGCTGTTGCACTGACTGCGGTCCTCGCCATGGCGACGGTGTCCGGATGCGGCTCCGACGAGGTGGCCCTCCCCTCCCCCAGCCCCGCGAACCCCGCCCAGGAGCAGCGCTGCCGCGACCTCATCGACGCGCTGCCGAAGACAGTCGCTGACCAACCGAGCCGCGCCGTCGATCCCCCCGACGCGCTGGGCGCGGCGTGGGGAGACCCGGCGATCACCTTGACGTGTGGCGATCGGATGCCCACGGAGTTCGACCGCTTCTCGGCCTGCCAGGTTGTCGACAACGTGGCCTGGTTCGTGCCAGACCAGCAGTTGTACGACGACGATCGGGACGCCGAGCTGGCGACGGTGGGGCGGCGGCCGGTAGTCCGCGTGCACCTGCCTGCGACGTATCGACCCGACGGCCTCGCCGCCGTCATGGTCGACCTCGCCCCCGCGGTCACCCAGCACCTGCGGCTGGTCAAGCGGTGTCGGTGACGACACCACGGCAGAGGCGTCAGCGCAACCCGGTGCCGCGAGCGAGCGCGAGCCGGATCAGCCGATCGACCAGACTGGGATAGTCCAAGCCCGTGGCCGCCCACATCCGGGGGAACATCGAGGTCGGGGTGAAGCCGGGCATGGTGTTGATCTCGTTGATCACCAAGTCGCCGTCGGGCATCACGAAGAAGTCCACCCTGGCCAGTCCTTCGCAGTCGACGGCCTCGAAGGCTCGGGCGGCGAGCTCCTGCATGCGCGCCGTCGACTCGGCGTCGAGATCGGCGGGGACGTCGAGCTCGGTGTGCTCCTCGGGGAGATACTTGGCGGCGAAGTCGTAGAACTCGTGGTCGCCGCCGATCCGGATCTCTGCGGGCACACTGGTCTCCGGTGGGCCGTCGAAGGCCTGCAGCACACCGCACTCGACCTCCCGCGCGCCGACCGCCGCCACTTCGATGAGCACCTTGGGATCGTGTTGCCGGGCCTCGTGGATCGCCGACGCGACCTCGCTGGCGTCGTGGATCTTGGAGATGCCGAGGCTGGAGCCGGCGCGCGCGGGCTTGGCGAAGAGTGGGAAGCCGAGCGCCTCGATGCGTGCCCGGCAGCCCTCTGGGTCGGTCCGCCAGGCACGCTCGGTGATGGTCACCGACGGCATCACCGGAAGCCCCGCCGCCGCGAGCACCACCTTCATGAACGCCTTGTCCATGCTGACGGCCGAGGCGAGCACGCCCGCACCCACATAGCGCACCCCGGCCATCTCGAACATCCCCTGGATGGTGCCGTCCTCACCCCACGGGCCGTGCAGCAGCGGGAACACCACATCGACCTCACCCAGCGTCCGCGGCGGCTGCGCGGGCTCCGACACCACCAGGTCGGTGCCGTGGACATCGCGGGACAGGGAGATGGCTGCCCGATCGCCGTCGACGTGCGGGAGCCGGTCGGCGCTCTCGATGCGCAGTCGGTCGGTGTCGGCGGACTCCAACACCCACCGACCGTCGGTGGCGATGCCGATCGGGACGACGTCGTACCTGCTCCGGTCGATGGCCGCCAGCACGCTCCCGGCAGTCACACAGGAGATCGCGTGCTCCCCTGACCGGCCCCCGAAAACGACTGCGACCCGTGGCTTGCGGTCGCCTGCTGGCCGGTGTTCGTCGCTCATCGCCGCCGACCCTACCCTGGGCAGCATGCCCGCCCACGCCGCCTCGCTGTCCCCTGCCACCGTCGCTGTGACCGTCGGTCGACCCGAGATGTCGCCCGATGCTCCGCTCAACGAGCCGATCGTGATGGCGTCGACCTACGTCGCTGGTGGCGACCGGGAGTACGGCCGCTACACCAACCCCACCTGGGTCGCCTTCGAAGACGCCCTCGGTGCCCTCGAGGGCGGCCGCTGCCTGACCTTCGCCTCCGGGCTGGCGGCCTGTGCCGCCGTGCTCGACCTGGTCGGCCAGGGCAACACGGTGGTCGCACCACGGCACTCCTACAACGGCGTGATCGGGCAGCTTGGTGACCTGGAGGCGCGCAGGCGCGGCAATGCCGTCCTGGTGGACGTCACCGACACCGCGGCCGTCGTCGCGGCTGCCGAGGACGCGGCGCTGGTCTGGTTGGAGTCGCCCACCAATCCCGCCCTCGAGATTGCCGATCTGCCGGCGATCATCGCCGGCGCCCACGAAGCCGGCGCACGGGTGGTCGTGGACAACACCTTCGCCACCCCGCTGCTGCAACGACCGCTCGACCTCGGCGCCGACCTGGTGGTGCACTCGGCGACGAAGTACCTCGCCGGTCACAGCGACGTGCTGATGGGCGCTGTGCTGACTCGCGACGAGGAGGTGTACGCCGCAGTCAAGGGCCGCCGTGACCTGATCGGTGGCATCCCGGGCTCCATGGAGGCCTGGCTGGCGCTGCGTGGTCTGCGCACGCTGCATCTGCGCGTCGAGCGCGCCCAGACCAACGCTCAGGAGCTGGTCCGCCGACTGACCGGTCACCGCGCGATCGAGGAGGTCCGCTACCCCGGCTTCGGCGGAATCATCTCGATCGTGCTGTCGGGCGGTGCCCTCGCCGGGGACCCGCTCACGCATGCCACCCACCTATGGGTGCATGCGACCTCCCTCGGCGGCGTCGAGTCGACCTTCGAGCGCCGCCGGCGCTGGGCGGTCGAGCCCGCCACCATCCCCGAAGGACTGGTCCGGATGAGCGTGGGCATCGAGGACGTCGAAGACCTCTGGGCCGACCTCTCCCAGGCGCTCGACCAGCTCTGACAACGACGAAGAGGAGTGAGTCAGAGATCCCGCCAGTAGGGGGCTGGTCAGTCGGTCTCTGCCTTGGTGTCGCGAGACAGCATCGCGTCGATCAGGTCCGGGGCGGTGAGCTTCCCGGCGATGACGGCGTCCACGGCCTCGGCGATGGGGGCGTCGATGCCGTGCTTTCGGGCGAGGGCGAGCAGCGAGGAGCTGGACTTGGCGCCCTCGGCGACCTGGCGGGTAGAGGCGTAGATCTCCTCGGTGGTCATCCCCTGGCCGAGATGCTCACCGAAGGTCCGGTTGCGCGAGAGCGGTGACGAGCAGGTGGCGACCAGGTCGCCGAGGCCCGCCAACCCCATCAGCGTCAGCGGATTCGCACCGAGTTTGGTGGCCAGCCGCGCGGTCTCGGCGAGACCGCGGGTGATGACCGAGGCGGTGGAGTTGTCGCCGTACCCGAGTCCGACCGCCATCCCGACGGCCAGCGCAACGACGTTCTTGTAGGCGCCACCCAGCTCGCAACCGACGACGTCGACCGAGCTGTAGGGCCGGAACGCCGGAGAATGCACGACACCTTGCAGGTGCCTGGCGACCTCCTCGTCCGCACACGCGACGACGGAGGCGGCCGGCTCGCGTCTGGCGATCTCGCGGGACAGGTTGGGTCCGCTGACCACGGCGATCCGCTCGGGACCGGCACCGGTCACCTCGGCGATGACCTCGCTCATCCGCTTCAGCGTGCCCAGCTCGACGCCCTTCATCAACGAGACGAGGACGGCGTCGGAGGGCAGCACCGGCGCCCACTCGACCAGGTTTCCGCGCAGGGTCTGCGACGGCACCGCAAGCACGACGACCTCCGCGTCCGCAACGGCCTGCTCGGAGTCGTGGGTGGCCGTGATGGCAGACGGGAAGCTCGACACCTGGGAGGTAGTCAGGATTCTCCGCCCGCTCGTTGATGGACTCGCACACCTCGGGTCGGCGGCCCCAGATGGTGACCTCGTTGCCACCGTCGGCGAGCACGATGGAGAAGGCCGTCCCCCACGAGCCTGCGCCGAACACCGCCACCTTGGTCATGCCGACCGTCCCTTCTTGGTCCCATCGTTCTGGGGGTTGCCCGTCTTGTGCGGGTTGCCCGTCTGCGAGACACCGGCTCGGCGCGGGTCGAAGCGCTCGGCCGGAGGCTCCTCGCCTCTGATGTCAGCGACGAGGGCAGTGATGGCATCCATGATCCGCGCGGTGGCCCGGTTGACCACGGCCGCCGTGCGCGGCTGTTCGGCGATCAGGTCGCTGAGGTCGACCGGGTCGCCAGCCTTCATGGTGATGTGCTTGCGCGGCACCAGTTGCGGCTTCTTCGCATAGGGCCGCAAGATCTCCTGTGCCCCCCACTGTCCGACCGGGATCACCGGACAGCCGGTCTCCAACGCGATCCGCGCGGCCCCGGACTTGCCGGTCATCGGCCACAGCTCAGGGTCTCGGGTGAGGGTGCCCTCGGGATAGACGACGACGCACTCACCCGCCCTCACCGCGGCCACAGCAGCGTCGAACGCGCCAGCAGCGTTGGCGCTCAGCCGCTCGACGGGGATCTGGCCGGCGGCTCGCAGGAAGCCGCCCAGTGCCTTGTTCTTGAACACGCCGGCCTTGGCGAGGTAGCGCGGGATGCGGCCGTGGTCGTAGACGAAGTGCGCCATGAGCAGGGGGTCGATGTGCGAGACGTGGTTGCACACCACGACGCAGCCACCGGTCGCCGGGATCTTGGTGCCGTCGACCCAGGTCCGTGACGCCACCGCCAGCAGCGGCGGCTTGAGGGTGGGCACGGCAATGTTCCAGGCCCAGCCCCGCTTCTGCGACAGTTTGCGAACCGTCACCTCACCCTCCTACGACGTCGATGCCGGACGGGAGCAGGCTACCGGTCCCGTCCTCGCGCTCGGTTCCACCAACGCACGAGGCCACCGTCCGCGGGGGACGGTGGCCTCAGCGGCGTGCGAGTCGGCTAGGCCTTCTTCGCCGCGGTCTTCTTGGCGGCGGTCTTCTTGGCCGGTGCCTTCTTCGCCGGTGCCTTCTTCGCCGGTGCCTTCTTTGCCGCGGTCTTCTTGGCAGGGGCCTTCTTGGCTGTCGTGGTCTTCTTCGCAGCAGCCTTGGCCGGAGCAGCCTTCTTGGTCGTGGCCTTCTTCGCCGGCGCCTTCTTGGCTGTCGTGGTCTTCTTCGCAGCAGCCTTGGCCGGAGCAGCCTTCTTGGTCGTGGCCTTCTTCGCGGTGGCCTTGGCCGGTGCGGCCTTCTTGGTGGTGGTGGCCTTCTTGGCCGGAGCAGCCTTGGTCGCGGCGGCCTTGGCCGGAGCAGCCTTCTTGGCGGCGGGCTTGGGGGTGACCAGCTTCGGCAGCTTCTTGGCTCCAGAGATGACGTTCTTCAGGTCAGCGCCCGGAGTGAACTTCGGCACCGCCTTCTTCTTCGCCCTGATCCTGGCGCCAGTCTGCGGGTTGCGCACCATGCGGGACTCACGGATGCGCTTCTCAAACGACCCGAATCCGGTGATCGCGACCTTCTCGCCCTTGGCCACCTCGCGGGTGATCGTGTCGAGCACGGCGTCCAGCGCGTGTGCCGCCGCCTTGCGGTTTCCTTCGAATCGCCCGGCGAGCGAATCGATGAACTGTGACTTGTTCACGAGGTTTCCTTCCGATGAACGTGGTCGTCGGGCCTGTGCCCGACGGGTCAGGACTAGACGCTAGACAACCCCATCGCCACCTTGGAAGTCACACGCCGCAAGAGAACAAGGGAAAAACAAGGGATTTGCGGGCGTCTTCGTCACAACGTAGCGGGTTTGTACGACGGTCGGTGGCTCTCGAAGGCCGCGATCTCGTCCTCATGGGAGAGCGTGATGCCGATGTCGTCGAGGCCTTCGAGCAGCCGCCAGCGGGTGTAGTCATCGATGTCGAAGGAGTCCTCGAGGGCGAACTCGCCCTCTCCCGCGCGCACGGTGCGCGACTCGAGGTCGACGGTGATCGTGCTGCCTGGCGCGGACTCCACGATCTCCCAGAGTCGCTGCACGACCTTCTCGTCGACCTGGGCGGCGAGCAGGCCGGCCTTGCCGGAGTTGCCGCGGAAGATGTCGGCGAAGCGGGGCGAGATCACCACCCGGAAGCCATAGTTCTGCAGGGCCCACACGGCATGCTCACGCGACGAGCCGGTGCCGAAGTCGGGGCCTGCGACGAGCACCGAGCCGGCGGCGTACTCCGGCTTGTTCAAGACGAACTCCGGATCGTTGCGCCACGCTGCGAACAGTCCGTCCTCGAAGCCGGTGCGGGTCACCCGCTTGAGATAGACCGCGGGGATGATCTGGTCGGTGTCGACGTTGCTGCGTCGCAGCGGGACACCAACACCGGTGTGAGTGGTGAACGGCTCCATGCTCAGACTCCTACGGGCTCGAGGTCGGCGGGCTCGAGGTCGGCGGGCGACGACAAGGTGCCGCGCACGGCCGTGGCCGCGGCCACGGGGA
Source organism: Nocardioides sp. (assembly GCF_047602075.1). GTDB lineage: Bacteria > Actinomycetota > Actinomycetes > Propionibacteriales > Nocardioidaceae > Nocardioides. Next base: position 208,437 of record NZ_JASGIF010000001.1, on the reverse strand, counting down.
CCGAGACCAGGTGGGTGCGGCCGCCCTTGCCCTGGCGGCCCTCGAAGTTGCGGTTTGATGTCGAGGCGCTGCGCTCTCCTGGCGTGAGCTGGTCGGGGTTCATGCCCAGGCACATGGAGCAACCGGCGCCTCGCCACTCGGCACCGGCAGCCGTGAAGACCTGGTCGAGGCCCTCGGCCTCGGCCTGCATCCGCACGCGCACCGAGCCCGGCACGACCAGCAACCGAGTGTCGTCGGCGACGTGTCGACCCTCGAGGATCGAGGCCGCCAGCCGGAGATCCTCGATCCGACCGTTGGTGCATGAGCCGACGAAGACCGTGTCGACCTTGATATCGCGCATCGGGGTGCCGGCGGACAGGCCCATGTAGTGGAGGGCCTTCTCCGCGGCGATCTGGTCGGACTCCTCCTCGAAACTGGCCGGCTCGGGGACGCTCGCACCCAACGGCACGCCCTGACCGGGGTTGGTCCCCCAGGTCACGAACGGCGTCATCGTCGAGGCGTCGAGCACGATCTCGGCGTCGAAGGTCGCATCGGCGTCGGTGGCCAAGCTCTTCCAGTGCCCGACGGCCGCGTCCCAGTCCGCGCCCTGGGGTGCCGCCGGCTTGCCGGCGATGTAGTCGAAGGTCGTCTGGTCGGGCGCGATCAGACCCGCCTTGGCGCCCCACTCGATCGACATGTTGCACACGGTCATCCGGCCCTCCATGGAGAGCTCCTCGATCGCCTGGCCGCGATACTCCACGACGTACCCCTGCCCACCGCCGGTGCCGGTGTGGGCGATCAGGGTCAGCACCAGGTCCTTGGCGGTCACGCCGCGGGGCAGGCTGCCGTTGACGGTCACTGCCATCGTCTTCGGTCGTGCCTGGGGCAGTGTCTGAGTGGCCAGGACGTGCTCCACCTCGGAGGTGCCGATGCCGAAGGCGAGGGCGCCGAAGGCGCCGTGCGTGGAGGTGTGGGAGTCGCCGCACACGATGGTCATGCCCGGCTGAGTCAGGCCCAGTTGTGGCCCGACCACGTGGACGATGCCCTGCTCGACGTCACCCAGCGGGTGCAGGCGCACCCCGAACTCCGCGGCGTTCTTGCGCAGCGTCTCCACCTGGGTGCGGCTCACCGGGTCGGCGATCGGGCGGTCCCAGTCGACGGTCGGGACGTTGTGGTCCTCGGTGGCCAGGGTCAGATCGGGCCGGCGCACCTGACGGCCTGACAGCCGGAGGCCGTCGAAGGCTTGTGGCGAGGTCACCTCGTGGATGAGGTGGAGGTCGATGTAGAGAAGGTCCGGCTCACCCGGTGCCGTGCGGACGATGTGTTCGTCCCATACCTTCTCGGCCAGGGTCTTTCCCATGCCGTCCTCCTCAGCTGCTGCCTGATGAGCCGCCTTGGTGAGCGTGCCTCGTGGGCGCCGCCCACGGCCCACAGTCGAGTGTAACTTGCATCCCATGATCTGAGACGGCAGTATTGCCATATGGACAACTCCAGCGGTGTCGGCGTCCTCGACAAGGCTGCCCTCGTTCTCTCGGCACTCGAGGCTGGCCCGGCGACGCTCGCGGGGCTGGTGGCAGGCACCGGCCTGGCCCGACCCACCGCCCATCGGCTGGCGGTCGCGCTGGAACATCACCGCCTGGTCGCGCGCGACATGCAGGGCCGCTTCGTGCTCGGCCCCCGATTGGCCGAGCTCTCAGCCGCGGCCGGTGAGGATCGCCTGTTGGCCACCGCCGGGCCCGTGCTGGCGCGCCTGCGCGATATCACCGGGGAGTCCTCCCAGCTGTGGCGTCGCCAGGGCGACCACCGGGTGTGCGTGGCCGCGGCCGAGCGTCCTTCCGGTCTGCGCGACACCATTCCGGTCGGCTCGCAGCTGACCATGCGGGCCGGCTCCGCCGCCCAGGTGCTGCTCGCCTGGGAGGACCCGGAGCGGATGCACCGCGGCCTGCAGAACGCCGCCTTCTCCGCAGCCGCCCTGTCGGGCATCCGCCGTCGGGGCTGGGCGCAGAGCATCGGCGAGCGCGAGCAGGGCGTCGCCTCGGTCTCTGCCCCCGTGCGGTCACCCGGCGGCAAGGTGATCGCCGCAGTCTCCGTCTCCGGTCCGCTCGAGCGGCTCTCCCGGCAACCCGGTCGGATGCACGCACCTGCCGTGCTGGCCGCCGCCGAGCGCCTCTCGGAGTCCCTGCGTCGCGCCGCCGCCGAATAGCCCCGCCGGACGTCGTAGGACCTGGTCGCCCGAGCGACCGATGGTGTTGCCCTAGTGCCCTGTCGCAACCAATTCACGGTCTACCGCGACCCCCAGGCACGCACCTCGCCGCGTTGCCGTCGCTCGCAAGACAACAGCGGTAGGCTTCGCTCCGGCGCCTTGCGATGCACGCGCCTGGACGCCGCCCTCTCCCGCCCTTTGGCCGCGACAAGGCACTAGTTCTCCGGGTTGACGGCCTCGGCGATCCGGGCCAAGGCATCCTCGCCCACGTCACGGCGGACGTACCAGGTCCAGTAGGGGGTGACGTCGACCGATACATAGTCGCGATGGATCAGCTCGTCGACTACCGCGTCGTCGAACTGTGTCCCCACCGCGATGGCGGTCGGTGCCAGGTCCGCGACGGCATGCTCATAGCCGGCCAGGCCACCGGGGTAGGTGCGGTCGAGGTGGTCGTGCATCGAGCGGCTGAAGATCTGATAGGGCGTGGGGTTGTCACGACCCGAGAGGACCAGCACCTGGGGCGCGTTGACGGACAGCACGGTCGCCCCCGGCGGCAGTGCGCCGATCAGTGCGGCGACCTCGACGCGCTGATCGTCGAGGTGGTCGAGGTCGTGGTCGTGCAGCCCGAGAGAGTACGCCGTCCCGGTGGCGATCCCGGCAACACACACGACTGCGCTCACGATCACCCGGAGCCGACGACTCAGGCGATCGGTGACCACCTGCACCAACGCGGCCGCGCCCAGGGCTGCGAACGGCAGCACCACGAAGAGGTCGGGCGCACCGTTGACGACGAGGACGGTCCACCCGACGGCCCCGGCGCCGGCGGCCGAGCAGACGACCAGGCCGACCCGGCGAGCGGTTGCCTGGGGGCTCTCGAGGTTGGAGCCCCGACGGCGAGCAGCGAGGAAGCCGCGCACGAACAAGGTGAGCAGCCCGGCGAGTGCGACGATCAACGAGGCGTGGTAGCCGCGCCACATCATCTGCCAGATCCGCGATCCGTCGTCGAACATCGAGGGCTGCTGGGCATCGCGCACGTTGAAGACGATGAAGCCGCTGACCGCCTCCGCCAATGCGCCTTGAGCGGCGAAGTAGGCGACCACGACGGCGCTGGGGACCAGCCCACCCAGCAGGTAGCGGCCTGCCGCGCGGAGCCGCGCCCGCTCGGTGAGCAGGATCCCAACGACAGCAGCCACCGCGGCCGGCGCCAAAGCGGGCTGCCAGATCAGCGTTGTCAAGGCGGTGAAGCAACCCGCCCACCACCAACGCCTCCCCAGGACGCAGAGGAGGGCGGCGACCAGGAAAGCCACCATCGCGGTCTTCTCGCGCGGTCCTCCCGTAGCCAGGGCCGTGAACGTGCCGAACGTGAGGAACACCCCGAACGCCACCACTCCGGCAGCCGTCGAGCGCAGCGCCGCGCGCGCCAGCGCGAAGACGAGCGCGCCACACGCCGCGGAGATGACGGCGAAGGAGATCCTGACGGCGAGCACCGGGTCGGCGCCGAACCGGTCCCCCACCCAGATGATCATCGCCGGCACGCCGTCGCTCAGCGGGCCGACGGAGTTGAAGATCGCGACGTACGGCGGGATGCCGCGGGCCGCGTGCTCGCCGCCGTACAAGAAGACGGCTGGATCACGCGAGAGGCCGGCCTCGAAGCCCTGCAGCAGATAGATGGCCAGTGCGGTGAAACCGGCAAGCACGGGCGCGATCAGCCCTCCAGCCCGCGTTGACGCCGCCTCCCCCGTGCTTGCCACCCTGCCAGCCTGCCGCACGGGTGGCTGAGCATCCCGTCTGGGCTAGACGAGCTGGTCACACCTCCTGATCAGAAGAGCGCGTCCTGCTCGACCTCCAGCAACGTCTGCTTGCGTTCGATGCCGCCGGCATAGCCGGTCAGGGTGCCGTCCGCACCGATCACCCGATGGCACGGGATCACGATCGGGATGGGGTTCTGGCCATTGGCGTGGCCCACCGCGCGGGAGGCGGCGTTGGTCAGCCCGAGACGGCGGGCCAGCTCGCCATAGCTGGTCGTCTCGCCGTAGGGGATGCGGATCAGCTCCTTCCAGACCCGCTGCTGGAACTCGGTGCCGACCGGCGCCAGGGGCAGATCGAAGTCACGCCGCTCGCGAGCGAAGTAGGACCTCAGCTGCGCGGTGGCCTCCACCAACACCGGGTGATCGTCGTCTTGCTGCCCACGAGGTCGGCCGTCGGTCTCGCGGAACGGCGAGAACTCGATCGCGCTGACCGCGCCATGGTGCTCGACGATCCGCAGATCGCCGACGGGTGAGCCGATCACGGTCCACATGTCACTTCTCCTCCGGGTCGGACAGGTCCTCTGGGGCAGACAGGGTCTGCCACAGATGCAGCTGGGCATAGGAGCGCCAGGGGCGCCAGCGCTCGCTGAGAGTGGCGGCGCCGTCAGGGTCGTGACCGAGTCGACGCAGCGCGGTCTTGAGACCGAGATCGGTCGGCAAGAAGACATCGGGGTCGCCTAGCGCTCTCAGGGCGATGTAGTCGGCCGTCCAAGGACCGATGCCGGGGACCGCGAGCAGTTGGCTCCGCACCATCGACCGATCTGCGCCCCGGTCGAGCGCGAGCTCACCGTTGGTCAGCGCGGACGCCAGCGCGATGAGCGCCCGACCCCGAGCACGCGGCATCGGCAGATCGGTCGGGTCGAGCTCGGCGAGTCGACCCGGTGCCGGGAAGAGATGGGTGAGGCCGCCAACCGGTTCAGGCAGGGGTCGGCCGTGGGTGGCCACGAGTCGCGCCACGATGGTGCGGGCACCCGCGACACTGACCTGTTGGCCGAGGATCGCTCGCACCGCGATCTCGGGTCCGTCCACGTGACCGGGCACCCGAAGCCCCGGGTGGCGGCGGCAGTCGACCCGAAGGATCGGGTCGTCACCGAGAGCATCGTCGACCGCGATCGGGTCGCAGTCGGCATCCAGCAGGCGCCGGACGCGTTCCACGGCGGCTGCGGTGTCTCGCAGATCGGCGAGACGGAACGTCGCCGGCACCAACGCGACCTCGCCGACCCGGTCGTCGTCGTGCAGCTCGATGCGGACGGTGCCGGGTCCGTGGGGCAGGTCGAGGGTGCGGGCGTACCACTGCTCGCCCACCTCCTCGATGCCTGGAACCGCGCGGGGTGCGAGGAAGCCCCAGAGGGCTCTTCCGGCGAACGGCGTCCGCAGAGCTAGGCGCATGACGAGCTCTCCGTGGTGGCCGCGACGACCGCCGCGCCCGCGCAGCTCGGTCGGCGTGGCGGCGTACACCTCGCGCACGGTGTCGTTGAACTGGCGGACGCTGGCGAAGCCGGCCGCGAAGGCGATGTCGGTGAAGCCCATGTCGGTGGTCTCGATCAACACCCGCGCCGTCTGTGCGCGGCGGGCTCGGGCCAACGCGAGTGGACCGGCGCCGAGCTCCTGGCTCAACAGGCGGGTCAGGTGCCGCGGGGTGTAGCCGATCGCTCGGGCGAGGCCGTCCACGCCGTCGCGGTCCACGACGCCGTCGGCGATCAGCCGCATCGCACGGCCGGCGACATCGGCGGCGACGTCCCAGTCCGGGCTGCCGGGCGTGGCGTCGGGCAGACAGCGCCTGCAGGCACGAAAGCCGGCCGTCTGAGCGGCTGCAGCGGTCGGGAAGAAGCTGACGTTGTGCTGCGCCGGAGTCCGCGCGGGACATGAGGGTCGGCAGTAGATCCCCGTGGTGTGTACGGCGGTGTAGAACACACCGTCGAAACGCCTGTCCCGCGACTTCACGGCGCGGTAGCAGGACTCTCGGTCGAGTCGCTCCATGGTGGTGGCCACGGCTTCATCCTGCCGGACCCCACCGACTGAAACTAGCGGGAAACAGACACGGCGGTCGGCCTTGCTCTCGCCGGCCTCAGCTTCATTGGTCGACCACCGATCACGGCCGCTTGATCACCGAGCCGTCGCAGCGGAGAGACACGAACTTGCTCTCGGAAAACTCATTGGTCGCAATGGCCACGAGACACTCATTGTCGCCGTTCGGATCCGGCGCACGCAGGACGGCGTACCACGTGGTCGGGTCCTCGACACCCGCCTTCGCTCGCCTCACTCCGTCGGCCAGGATGGTGCCGTCGATCTGGTCGGCGGCGAACCGCTCGTCGTGGGAGGTTCCCGAGCCGCCGAAGTCACTCCAGTCGCCGTCGAAATACCAACTGTGCTTCCGCTGTGAGGTGCGGTCTACGGGAACGTCGACGACGGCGTACCCGGGGTAGACAACGAGCGAGAACGCCTCCCGAGAGCCGGTCTTCTCCTCCAACGCATCGAGGAAGATGTCGTAGCCCTCAGGGGTCAGCAGACTGACCTGGGGGCCCAGCCCCATCGGGCCCTTGGCGACACCATCGCGGCCACGGGTGGCCCGCAAGACCGGAAGGGCGACGGTGACCACGACGAAGACCAGAACGACGAGACCACCGATCACCGCCCACAGCCTGGACCGCGGGCGCGCGGCCGCAGCGGGGTTCGGTGACGACTTCCGCGCCGACGACGCCTTCCCGTACGGCGGCGGTGGAGGTGGCGTCGTCGTCTCACCGGTGACGGCTTCGACGACGTCGGTGACCTTCTCCTCGGGATCGCGGCGCAGGTCGGCGACCAGCATCTGCACTTCGCCCACGGTGACGGCCCGCAGCAGCCGGTCGACCCGCAACTCGTAGTCCGGCTGGGTGATCTGGCCGTCGGCGTAGGCCGCTTCGACGACTTCGATGGCGGCGTCCCGGTCCGCGTTCTTGGCCTTCTTCTGCGGGTCGATCACAGGGGAAGACTAGAGGCTGGCCTGCGTTGTCACTCCGGAATCGGCGGGCCGACCACTTCGAGTCCGTAGCGCGGTCCGACCTCGACCCACTTCGGAATCTCCACCTCCGGTGACACTGCGTCGGCACCAGGGAGGCGGAGCTCGGTTGCCGGCAGACCCACCTCGTCGTACAAGTTGAGCAGGCCGCCTGGCACCGTCAGTGCCAAGAACCGCGCCGGGTCGTCGCCACGGATGCGGAAGGCGTGGGGCAGGGCCGGGGGCAGATACATGAAGCAACCGGGCTCGAGGTGGAACATCTCGTCGCCGGCGCGATAGTCCATCACGCCGGCGAGCATGAAGAACGCCTCGGCCTCCTTGGTGTGGCGGTGCAGCGGGGTCGCGACGCCGGGTGGCTGGGTCACCATCGCGACACCGAGGTCATCGGCGGTTTCGTGCGCCTCGACGAGGTGCTCGAAGAGCGACTGCATCGCCCAGGTGCCACGCCCGCTCCCGACCGCCCGCATCACCGCGCGGCGGGTCCCTTCCTCGCTGACCGCTTCACTCATCACGACACCCATATTTCATCCGAAGATGCTTCTGATGAAATGTAGACTAGGGACCATGCCCCGACAGGTCAAGACCCGTGCCTACGACGGAAGTCGCCGCAAGGCAGCGGCGGCACAGACCCGGCAACGGATCCTCGATGCGGCGCGGGAGCTGTTCCTCGCTCGCGGCTACGACCAGACGTCGGTCGCCGACATCGCCGAACACGCGGGCACGTCGATCGACACTGTCTACGCGACCGTCGGCCGCAAGGCACAGTTACTGCTCGCCGTGCACGACATGGAGCTGGCTGCCGCCCCGCAGCCGGTGCCCGCGCAGCAGCGGGACTACGTGCAACACGTCCATGCCGCGACCACCGGTGCCGAGATGATCCGCCGCTATGCAGCCGCCATGGCCGAGCGGCTGCCCCGCACGGTGCCGCTGATGGAGGCGCTTCGCGCTGCCGGGGCGAAGGATCCAGCGTGCGCGGCGACGTACCACTCCCTATCCCAGCGGCGACTGGCGAACATGCGACTCTTCGCGGCGGACCTCCGCTCGACCGGGGACCTGCGCGACGACCTTGGCGACGACGAGGTCGCGCGCGTGATCTGGTCGATGAACTCCCCCGACTACTTCCGCCTGCTCGCCGACGCCGGCTGCACGCCGGAGGAGTACGCCGCCCTGGTCGGCGACGTCTGGACCCGCACCCTGCTGACCCGAGTGAGGGCCTGAGCACCACCACGACGAGACGCCCGAGTCGGCGACAGGTGTATCGGGCGGAACCTCTGGCGACTCCTCTCATCTCGGTGGGATGATCCGAGCGCGGGGCGTAGGACAGGGGTGTCAGTGTGAGGCTGTTCCGACACTTGACGGCGCGCCTGCGCAGGCCGCTCTCCGTCCCGTTGTTCTACCGCTTCGGGTTCCACTTCCGCCGCATCACGCAGGGCGTCGACAGCGGCTTCTACGTGCGGCTGCTCTGTTGGCTGGCGGGGATCGTCGTCGCCGCCGCCGCACTGATCGTCACGCTTGCCGAGGCACCCGACTACCGCGCCCGCGACCTGAGCGGGAAGTACGCGGACACCTTCTACTGGGGCGTCACGACCGTGATGGGTGCCGGTGACGCGTCGTACGTCACGACCCCGGTCGGGTACGTCGTCAGCTGGCTGCTCGTGCTCTTCGGCGTCGCCATCGTCGCCGCCGTCACCGGGGCCCTGGTGGGCTTCGTCATCGACTTCATGCTCAAGGAGGGACAAGGGATGGGCGCAGCCGGTTATCGCGACCATGTGGTCGTCTGCGGGTGGAACCCCACCGCGCGCGAGCTGATCGCGGAGCTCACCTCGGACGAGTACGACGCCAAGGTCGTCCTCATCCACGACTCCGACAAGAACCCGGCCGGCCACGGCGTCTACTTCGTCAACGGCGACATCACGAACGCCGACGACCTGCGCCGGGCCGGCATCGAGGAGGCCATGTCGGCGGTGGTCTGCCCGCTGGACAACAGCAACGAGGCCGACATGAAGTCGATCCTGTGCGTGCTCGCGATCGAGTCCATCGCTCCGCAGGTGCGCACCGTGGCCGAGGTCAACAACCCCGCCCACGTCGACCATTTCAAGCGCGCCGACGTGGACGAGGTGCTGGTCACCTCCCGCATGGCGTCCCGCCTGTTGGCACGGACCTCGCTCTACTCCGGCCTCTCCGAGCTCGTCACCGACATCGTGTCCGGCGGCCAAGGCTCCGAGCTCTACCGCATCGGTCTGCCCGACGACTACACCGAGCTCACCGTCGACCAGCTGTCCGCCAAGCTGCGCGCCGACCACACCGCCACGCTGCTGGCCATCGCCCGCAACAGCGTCACGGTGGTGAACCCTCCGCCGGACTACGAGCTCCTGGCGGGCGACGACGCCGTGGTGGTCGCCGAGTCGCTCCGCGCTCTGCACCCCCTCACCGCCCGCGAGATCGAGGCCATCCCCCACCCCGGAGACGGCGAGGACCTCGTCACGCCCCAAGGCGTCTGAACCCCGCATCCACCTGGTCCCGCCGTAGGAGCTACATCTTGGTCGACGGTGCGAAGCGGTAGCCGATGCCGGGCTCGGTGACGAACAGGGTCGGGTTGGCGGGGTCCGCTTCAAACTTGCGGCGGATGCTGGCGAGGTGAACGCGGAGGTAGTTGGTCTGGCGGTCGTACCCGGGTCCCCACACCTGGCGGAGGAGGTCGGTCTGGCGGACGAGGCGACATCGCGGCCGCCACCCGCGATCTTGACGCGAACTTAGCGGCGCTTGACGCGCTCTTGCCGGCCCGGCGGCGCCTCTCGTGTCGGACCGATCAGATCAGCGTGAGGACGAGAGCGAGAGAGACACCACCAGCGACGAGCGTCGAGAAGGTTGCCAGCCCGAATGCCGCCCATGGGAGCGGCCACATGTCCTTGATCATGAAGCCGACGCCCAGGCCGAACATCCCGGCGGCGAGGAGCAGGGTCGTCGCCTGGCTGGCGAGGTCGAGCGCCGTGCCGGGGAGGAGTCCGGTCGACCGGAGAGCGACCGCCGCCACAAAGGCGATCACGAACCACGGCACGAGCGGCATCCGGGTGCCGTCTTCACGCCGGGCACCACGCGCCGCGATCGCGTAGACAGGCGCCAGGAGCATCACTCGCCCGAGCTTCACGGTGGTGGCCACCGCAAGAGCACCTCCACCTAGGAGCGATGCCGCAGCCACGACCTGGGCGACCTCATGAATGCTGGCGCCGGCCCAGACTGCCGCTTGATCGTTCGTCAGGTTGAGAGGTCCGGAGAACCAAGGAACGAGCGCGATCATCGCGGATCCGAAGAGCGTCACCATGGCAACGGCCAGCGCCACGTCCTTCTCGCGCGCGCTGACCGCATCGTCGATGGCGGCGATGGCAGCCGCCCCACAGATCGAGAAGCCGGCAGCAAGGAGCGTCACGAATCTGGGATCGAGCGCCATGCGCTTCCCGACGGTCTTGGTGACCGAGTAGGTGACGAAGACAGTGGCGAGGATGATCGCGAGACCGGGCAGGCCGATCCGCAGGACGTCGCCGAAGGGCAGCCGCAACCCCAGCAGAACGACACCGAGCCTCAGCATCAGCTTGGCCACGTGCTCCTGCCCTGCAGGCAAGCGGTCCGCAACGAACGAGATGTTGGCGACCGTCGCACCGAGCAACAAGGCAATGAGGAGCGGCCCGAGGAGAGGTATCCATGTGCTGATCGCAAGCGCCACGACAGCGGCGAGCAGCGGGGGTGCGATGCGCACGACGCGGTCAGGGGTGACGGTCTTGATCGCGGTCATGCCCCCACGATCTGGGTGGATGGCCCTTGCCAGTAGACGCCAAAGTGAGCATGGGATATTACTCTGCGTTATGACTCCGGACATCGACCTCGACACCCTGCGGCTCTTGGTCGCGGTGGAGCGGCTCGGGAGCCTCAATAGGGCGTCCGCTGAGCTGGGCGTCACGCAGCCGGCCGCAAGCAAGCGAATCAGGCACTTCGAGGCCCGTTGGCGTCTTGCAATTCTCCATCGCTCGGCGCGAGGGTCGACGCTCACCACCGACGGTGCGGCGGTCACGGCATGGGCTCGCGAGGTCCTTCACTCCGTTGACACCATGGGGGCGAGCCTGGCCGCGTTGAGCACGGAGCGTCGGGCAGGCCTGGCCGTCGCCGCGAGCCTGACGATCGCCGAACACGTCCTACCGCGATGGCTCGGGGAGCTCCATGCCCGCCACCCGGAGATCGCCCCGATGCTGAAGGTGGTGAACAGCGAGCAGGTGCTGGCCGAGGTCAAGGCCGGCACGGTGGACGTTGGTTTCATCGAGTCGGCGGGATTCCCGATCGATGTGGCGTACAACGTCGTCGGCCGTGATCGACTCGCCGTCGTGGTGTCGCCAAGGCATCCATGGGCGAGGCGCGGCACTCCGGTGCGGCGGGCCGAGCTTGAGCGAACCCGGTGGGTGCTGCGGGAGCCGGGAAGCGGAACCCGCAGCACCTTCGAGGTCGCCTTGCGGCGGGAGCCGAAGGTCGCGATGGAGGGCACATCGACCGCCGCGTTGGTCGGCGCGGCCGTCGCGGGGGTGGGTCCGGCGGTTGTCTCCGCTCGGTCGGTCGGCAGTGAGCTCGAGACCGGTCGGCTCCGTGAGGTCGACACCGAGCTCGACCTGCTGCGCCCGCTGACCGCCGTCTGGCGGCGTCAGCAGCGAATGACCGAGCCAGCGGCGGAACTGCTGCGCATCGCCGCCGAGGCGTCTCGCCGCCCGTAGCTCGATCGAGGACACTTGACCCATGGTTCGTGAGAACGAGATCCGCTCCGGCGAGGTAGCCGTCCCGGCACCACCCCCGACGGACGCGGGTCTCGTGTTCATCGGATCGATCCGGACCCCGTGGACCTCCCGCCTCGAGACCCCTCGGCAGGGGCGCACCGACGGTCCGGTGTGTCGGATCGAGGTCTTCGATCCCTGGGTCGACGCGCTCGACGGACTCGAGGCGTTCGAACGCGTCGAGGTCCTCTACTGGCTCCACCTGTCCCGGCGTGACCTGGTCCGTCAGAGCCCCCGCAACGACGGCACCACCCGAGGGACCTTCTCGCTTCGCTCACCGGTCCGCCCGAACCCCATCGGGACGTCGATCGCCGCCCTCGACCGGATCGAGGACGGCATCGCCTACGTCCGCGGACTCGACTGCCTCGACGCCACTCCCCTGCTCGACCTGAAGCCCGCAAGGGATCTGTTCACCCCTATCGCGCCACCGCAGCCCGGCGACTTCCAGATCGGGTAGAGCATCCGACCTACTACCTACGCAAGATCATCGAGAAGCGCTTCAGTTCCTGACCTCGCCGTGAGAGGTCATCGGGGCATGGATACCAAGTGGTGCCACCGAGCCGATCTTCCAACCGGGCAGCCCATCATTCGCCCACTCCCTCGTCTCGGCTCAGGTCGCTCGCCCGATGCTCGACCCGCGTCAGCCCGGCGATGGACGCCGCCCGGAAAGCAGCCCGCAAACGCCGCGAGAACCCCGCAGTCGAGAGTAGACGTTGACCTTCTTGCGGCCCCCACGCGGCCCCAGCCCCTCCGAAGACTCTCCCAGCCGGCGAAACTGAGTGCCCACGCAACTGCGTCTCCGCAGGTCATAGGGGTCGTCCGTGTTTGGTACCCCCGACCGGATTCGAACCGGCGCTACCGCCTTGAGAGTTCGATCGATGGGCTGTGGATGCTCGTTGAAAGTTGACGAACGCGCAGGCCAGCGCGGGTTCTGACTGTTGATTACTGTTGGCCGAGCCGAGTAGTTCTCGGTCGTCCCGCGGCCCCGGTGCGGCCCGCCATGCGGATGGCGTCTTCCCGCAGTCGCCAAGCGAGACGATGGGGGAGACGGTCCAAACACCCAGCCTGAACGAATGGCCCACGCTCAACTGCGGTCACATGGATTCGTCGAAGTTCTTCGGCTCGGCGAGAATGAACTGGCCGCGGGCGCTGTTGGTCATCGAGTAGGGCAGCGCTCGTTTCGGGTACTCCTCGCAGGTCGCACTCGCCGGCTCGCAGACGAAGCTGCGCACCCCTGGATCGGACGCTTCGTCGTTGGCGCCCGAGACCACGAGTCGCGAGTCTGGGGTCCATTCCACGCTGGCCACGAACCAGCCTTGGGGCAGTGGCAGCTCGACGGGCTTCATCTCTGGGAGCGTCAGCACCGCGAAGTCGTCGCGATCGTCGAAGGTGATCCACCTAGCGTCCGGGCTGATCCGCCCCCACCCGTTGTGAATTCGACCCAGCGCGAAGATCTGGGTCTGCCCCGACATCACCCGGTAGCCGCCTTCCTCGTTCATCAGCCCGACGAACCCGTCTCGCGCGGTGTCCACGTGGTCGCCCGGGCGGGTGATCGGCTGCGGGGTCGGCTCTCCGCCGACGGTCCACTGCATCGTGCCTGTCTTGGCGGTGTAGTAGGCCGTGTCACCGTTGCTGAACCACAAGAAGTCCGCCGGTCCCGGCGACACGGGCTGGGTTGTCACCGTCTTGCGCGAGTCGGTGTCGTAAGCGGTGATCTGGTGGTCCGCGGTCATCCAGAACAGCCAGGGACTGGTCGGATCGGCCACTGGCAGGCCATCGACGTCGTTGGCCACTCGGAACCAGTCACCATCTTCGGTCAGCAACCAAAGCTCGTGTTTGCCATCGATCGGGCCGAGCAGGAACACGCCCGCGCTCTCGGTGGAGGTCGTGCCCAGCTGCCTGGTGATCCGGTATCCGTGGTCATCAAGCTGAGACCTCACCTCGACCTGGTGCCCCCCAAAGCCGAGCCAGAACGAAGAGTCATCGAGCTCAGTAGGCAGCGCATAGGCGATCCCCACCTCGTCCCAAGCGCTGTCGGACTGACGAGAACGGTCTGCCCGAGACGACGCGGCCTCGTCACTACAGCCGGCCAGAGAGGAGGCAAGACAGCCCGCAAGCATGGCGATGACTCCCCATCTCACCATGCTGCATCTCCCTATCGCACTGCCTTCGCCCCGCACTCTCGACGTTTATCGCATCGACGGCGTCGATACGCGAGTGGCTATTGCGGTTCCTGACTCGGTTGCTCGGCAAGTCTAGGTAGTTGGGGTCGTCGAGGGGTCCAAGCCGAGCGAATGGCCGGACGCAATTCGGAGGACCAGTTAGGAATCAAGATACGCATCAGTTCTCTCGTCGGGCGGCACTGCGTGCTGGGCGGACGGAGTGAAGATCATGGCAACCACTGCCGCGATCAGCACCAGGATTGCGGTCGCGGTGAAGGCGTGCTGATATCCGGTCACGACGGCGTGGAGCATGTTGGCACTGTCGGATCGTTCGCTGGCCTTGACCGCAACGGTGGTGAGAGCTGCCATCCCCGCCGGCGCTGACGTCAAGGTCGTTCAGCAAATGCTCGGCCACGCCTCCGCCGGCATGACACTCGACGTCTACGGCCACCTATTCCAAGACCGCCTCGACGAGGTCGCCACCGCCCTGGACGTCGCCCGCGAAGCAGCCCGCAAACGCCGCGAGAACCAGTAACCCGCGGCCGGCGCTGGCCTCGTCTCGGCACCGTCATGTGGCACCATGCGCGTGGTACCCTTGAGTCACTGGGTTGGCTGAGATGTCTAGACCCACATGGTGGCGGGGGAAGTCCCCCGCCATTCCCTTTTCTGAGGGGGATCGTGGCCGAACTCAGCATCTTCATTGACGAGTCCGGCCACTTCGATTCAGCCCACACGGGCTACTACGTCCTCTCCTTGGTGCTCCACGAGCAGCGGCACAGCATCGCCGAGGACGTCGCCGTCCTCGACGCAGCGTTGACAGACCTAGGCTTTGCTGGCGGCCACGTCGTTCACTCCGGAGCCGCCATCCGTGGCGAAGAGGGTTACCGCGGCATGGACATCGCCACGCGTAAGGCGATCTTCACTCGCTTCCACGGCTTCGCACGCCGAGTCAATGTCACCTACCAGCACTTCGTCTTCAAGAAGAAGGAGTTCGCTGACGCCCTGAAGCTCGAAGGCGCTCTGGCTCGGCAGTTGGCGCTGTTCCTCCGCGACAACGCCGAGCACTTCCTGTCCTTCGACAAGGTGATCGCCTACTACGACAACGGCCAGACCGAGGTGACACGAACATTGAACGCGGTGTTCAACGCCTTCTTCTTCGATGTCGACTTCCGCAACGTCAAGCCGATGGACTACCGGCTCTTCCAGGCAGCAGACCTGTTCTGCACACTGGAACTGCTCCGAGCCAAGGCCGAGGACAACGCACTATCTCGGTCGGACCTGTACTTCTTCCGGACCAAGCAGACACTGCAGAAGGACTACCTACGCAAGATCATCGAGAAGCGCTTCAGTTCCTGACCTCGCCGTGAGAGGTCATCGGGGCATGGATACCAAGTGGTGCCACCGAGCCGATCTTCCAACCGGGCAGCCCATCATTCGCCCACTCCCTCGTCTCGGCTCAGGTCGCTCGCCCGATGCTCGGCCCGCGTCAGCCCGGCGATGGACGCCGCCCGGAAGGCAGCCCGCAAACGCCGCGAGAACCCTGCGGTCGAGAGTAGACGTTGATCTTCTTGCGGCCCCCACGCGGCCCCAGCCCCTCCGAAGACTCTCCCAGCCGGCGAAACTGAGTGCCCCCGGAAGTTTGTCTCTGCAGGTCAGAGGGGTCTTCGGTGTCTGGTACCCCCGACCGGATTCGAACCGGCGCTACCGCCTTGAGAGGGCGGCGTGCTAGGCCGCTACACAACGGGGGCTAGCTC
The DNA here is from genome assembly GCF_047602075.1 of Nocardioides sp. Classification (GTDB taxonomy): domain Bacteria; phylum Actinomycetota; class Actinomycetes; order Propionibacteriales; family Nocardioidaceae; genus Nocardioides. The sequence goes on along the minus strand of NZ_JASGIF010000001.1, from coordinate 192,722 downwards.
ACGAGCAACAGCGCGAGACTCTACCGAAGCGCCGACCCTGGGGCCAAATCCCGGCCCCGGGCAGGATGGGCGTCGGGGCGGCCATCGATGAGGTCATCGGTCGGACCGGTCCATCCTTCTAGCACCGGACAAGGCCGGACCGCCGAGCATCGAGGAGCAAGCACATGTCACTCACCCGGATCCACAACCTCGCCATCTCCCTCGATGGGTTCACCACCGGTGAACCACAGACCCTCGAGACGCCGTTCGGCCATGCCGGCGAGCGACTACACCAGTGGATGTTCGCCACCCGGTTCTGGAACGAGACGGTTGGCAAGCCCGGAGGCTCGGAGGGCGCCGACCACGCCTTCGCGGTGCGTCACGGCCAGGGTTTCGGCGCCGAGATCATGGGTGCCAACAAGTTCGGACCACCCGGCTGGCAGGACGACCCGGCCTGGCAAGGCTGGTGGGGGCCGAATCCGCCCTTCCACACGCCGACCTTCGTGCTCACCCACCGACCACGCCCGCCGCTCGTAATGGAGGGCGGCACGACGTTCCACTTCCTCGACACCAGCCCCGCCGAGGCGCTCGAGATCGCCCGCGAGGCCGCCGACGGTCAGGACGTGCGGGTCGGCGGCGGTGCGAGCGTCGTACGCGAATTCCTGAGCGCCGGCCTCGTCGACCGCATGCATCTGGTCCAGGTGCCGATCGTGCTCGGTCGCGGTGTCCGCGTCTGGGACGGTTTGGAGGCGCTCGAGGAGACGTACGACGTCGAGGCGGTCTCCACACCCAGTGGCGTGACCCACCTGAGCTTCACGCGGAAAGTCCCTGCATAGCGCTGCGAAGAATGCGCCGAAACGAATGGCTGGGGTACTAGGACTCGAACCTAGACTAACTGGACCAGAACCAGTCGTGCTGCCAATTACACCATACCCCAGGGGGTGTCCCGGACCTCGTGCACGATGCCTGGTTTCAGACCGGGTACGACGGGGGCTGGGCCGAGGGGAAACGATACACAAGCCCGCGAGAGGCGGCCAAAACGGCCGGCTCGGCCCGGGTCGTCAGCCCCAACGCGCGAGCGGCCCAGGTGGCCAGGGCCAGATAGACCAGAGACTGGGTCAGGGTGGGGATGATGTCCCACCACGACCCCGGCGGCGGATTGAGCGCGGAGGCCATGTCGCCGAAGGCGAGCGCGAGCCCGAAGGCCACGAAGTTGTTGAGCACATGCATGGCGATGCCGGCTTCGAGTCCACCGGTGAGGATGACCAGCAGACCGGCCACCAGCCCGAAGGCAAACCTGTCGAAGAAGACCGGCAGACTCTGGCCGAGCCCGTGGGCGAGTCCGAACAGCAGAGCCGGGATCACCACCGCGATGCTGCGGGACACGATCGGTGCACTGCGCGCGAACAGCCCACCGACCGCCTGGGTCAGATAGCCACGGAAGAGGTACTCCTCCCCCGCTGCCTGGAACGGCGTCAGCAATGCGATCACGAGCAGGTAGTCGCGCGTGGTGGAGGTGAAGTGGTTGAGATGCGCCGATGTGTCGCCCATCGAGCCGCTGCCGGGAAGCACCGCTCCTACGGCGACGGTGGCGGCCAGCGCGAGAACGGAGATCCCCAGGCAGACGGCGAAGTAGCCCCACCGGATCCGCGGCAGCACCGACGCCAGCCACCTCGGCTTGAGTGCGTGGAACACCCTGGTCAGGAACCACGAGATCGGGATGGCCGCAGCCAGGGTGAGATTGACGTAGGCCAACAGCGCGGGCGTGGGGTGAGCCACGTCGGACAGCGCCTGTCCCTCGGTCACCGGATCCAGGCCGGCGAGCGCGAACCCCACCATGAACACCAGCAGGATCAGCACCGGCACCACGAGCACGAACAAGACGAGCCCGGCCATGATGCCGATCAGCGGCCACCACCAACCCTTCCTGCCGGCACGGTGCAGCAGGTGATACTCCAGCGGCTCAAGCGGTTCTCCAGTCGGAGGCTCCGGTGGATAGGGGGCGTACTGGCCGTACGCCGGCGCTGAGGGGTACGCCGGATAGCCGGGTGGCTGCTGACCCGGCGGCGGATACCCCGGCGGTCCGGGCGGCATCGGCTGACCGGACGGCGCCGGCTGGCCAGGCTGTCCGCCGGGCGGGACCCACGAGCCGGACATCAGCCCAGCGCACCCTGCAGGCGCGCCAGCGACCGATCGCGGCCGAGCAGCTCCAACGACTCGAAGAGGGGCGGCGAGATCCGGCGACCGGTCACCGCCACCCGCACCGGCCCGAAGGCCAACCGCGGCTTGAGCTCCAGCCCATCGATCAGCGCGGCCCGCAGCGCCTCCTCGATGGCGTCCGTGGTCCACGAAGCCAGGCCGGCCAGGGCGTCGTACGCCGCCTGCACGACCTCCCGGCCAGCCTCGTCGACGGTGTCGACCCGCTCGAAGTCATCCTCGTCGACGAGGAGGAAGCCGAGCATGGCCGAGGCTTCGGTCAGCTTGTTCATCCGTTCGTGCACCAGCGGCATCGCGGCGTCCAGGGTGGCGCGCTGCCCGGTCGAGATCGGCGTGGACACCAGCCCGTCGGCCTGCAGGAAGGGGATCACCCGCTCGGTCATCTCCTCGAGCCCGATCAGCCGCATGTGGGCGGCGTTGATCGCCTCCGCCTTCTTGAGATCGAAGCGGGCCGGATTGGGGTTTACATCGGCGACGTCGAAGGCGGCATACATCTCCGCCATGGTGAAGACGTCGTTGTCCGGCGCGATCGCCCAGCCGAGCAGGGCGAGGTAGTTCAGCAGGCCCTCCGGCAGGAAGCCACCGTCGATGTAGCCCAGGAAGCTCGCCTCGGGGTCGCGCTTGGAGAGCTTCTTGTTGCCCTGCCCCATCACATAGGGCAGGTGGCCGAACTGCGGGGTGGCCTTCGCGACGCCGAGCTCGACCAGCGCGCCGTAGAGCGCGATCTGTCGGGGCGTGGACGACAGCAGATCCTCCCCACGCAGGACGTGGGTGATCTCCATCAGCGCGTCGTCGACCGGGTTGACCAGTGTGTAGAGCGGGTCGCCGTTGGCGCGACACAGCGCGAAGTCGGGCACGAACTCGGACTGGAAGGTGATCTCACCACGCACCAGGTCGGTCCAGGTGATCTCGCCGTCCGGCATCCGGAAGCGCACGATCGGGCGCCGTCCCTCGTGCTCGAAGGCTGTCCGCTGCTCGGCGGAGAGGGTGCGGCAGAAGCCGTCGTACCCCGCGACCTTGGAGCCACTCGCCTTGCGTCGTGCCTCGACCTCCTCGTTGGTGCAGAAGCAGTCGTAGACGAAGTCGGTCCCCCGCAGTCGGGTGAGGACGTCGTCGTAGATCGGGCGTCGCTCGCTCTGGCGGTACGGCGCGTGCGGGCCGCCCTTCTCGACCCCCTCGTCCCAGTCGAAGCCGCACCAGCGCATCACCCGGAGCACGGTGTCGTAGGACTCCTGGGAGTCGCGGGCGGCGTCGGTGTCCTCGATCCGGAAGACGAAGGTGCCGCCGTGGTGGCGGGCGAAGGCGTAGTTGAACAGGGCGGTGCGGGCCATGCCGACGTGCGGAGCACCGGTCGGGCTGGGGCAGAACCGGACCCGGACGGAGGGGTCCCGGTCGAGGGCAGAGTCAGTCACGGGAGGCGACTCTATTCGTCAGCGCGCCGATCCCCTGGATCGAGACCTCCACCTCGTCACCGACCGCCATCGGGCCGACGCCATCCGGGGTCCCGGTCAAGATCACGTCGCCAGGCAGCAGCGTCATCACGCTGGTGATCTGCGCGACCAGGGTGGGCACGTCGAAGACCAGATCGCCGGTGTTGCCGTCCTGGACGAGGTCGCCGTTGAGGTGAGTCTGGACCTGTCGCCCGCCCGCCTCGGGGCCGAAGTCGTGGGGATCCAGGTCCGTCTCGATCCACGGGCCCAACGGACAGAACGTGTCGAACCCCTTGGCCCGGGTGAACTGCACGTCCGCCCGCTGCAGGTCGCGCGCGGTCACGTCGTTGGCGATGGTGTAGCCGAAGATCACGTCGGTCGCCTGCTCGGGCGGCACGTCCTTGCAGATCCGGCCGATCACCAGCGCGAGCTCGCCCTCGTAGTGCAGCTCCTGGGTCTGGCGCGGGTAGACGATCTCGTCGTCGGGGCCGATCACCGAGGTGTTCGGCTTGAGGAACATCAGCGGCTCGGTGGGCACCTCGCCACCCATCTCCGCGGCGTGGGCGGCGTAGTTCTTGCCGATGGCCACCACCTTGCTGCGCGGGATCACCGGCGCGAGCAGGCGGACGCTCTCCAGCGAGAGGTGCTCATCGGTCGGCTGGATGCCGTTGTAGAGCGGGTCGCCGGAGAGGACGACGAGCTGCGCGTCCTCGCTCGGCTGGCCGAAGCGGTCCAGCTCCCCAGTCACCACGCCGTAGCGTGGGTCCTCCCCCGTCGTGAATCTCGCGATGCGCACGCGGATGAGCCTATCGGCCGCCGGGCTGCCTACGATCGCGTGGTGGAGAGCCCGGTGACGATGGCGGAGCAGGACTGGGTCCGCCGGGCCGAGGCGCACCGGCAGCGGCTCGCGCCCTATGTGGAGCCGCATCTGACGCGCCGCCGGGCAGGCGTGGCCCATCCTGTCCACGACTTCCTCTTCACCTACTACTCCCAGCGGCCGGCGCAGCTGACGCGGTGGCATCCCGGCTACGCCGTCGGGCTCACTGGCCCACGCGCGTCGTCGTACCTCGGTGAGAAGGGGTACGCCGAGTCGCCCGCCCGCGGCGTGAGCGTGACCCAGGAGCATCTCGCCTCGCAGCAGAAGCTGATCGAGAGCATCGCCAGGCTGCTGCGAGCCACCCAGAACCGCGCGGGCAACTTCGGCTGCTTCGGCTGGCACGAGTGGGCGATGGTCTATCGCCTCGGCGAGGACCAGACTCGCCATGCGGCCTGGCCGCTGCGACTCGGCGGCACCGGAACCGACGAGGTCGTCGAGGCCCAGCGGATCAACTGTTCACACTTCGATGCCTTCCGCTTCTTCACCGAGCCCGCGCGTCCGCTGAACACCCTCCAGCCGGGACGCGACGACCGGGCAGCCTTCGAGCAGCCCAGCTGCCTGCACGCCACCATGGACCTTTACAAGCACGCCTTCCGACTCACTCCCCTGATCGACTCCGATCTGGTGGCCGACTGCTTCGAGCTGGCCTGGGAGGTGCGCATCCTCGACATGCGCGCGGCGCCGTACGACCTCACCGGGCTGATCCTCGACCCCTCCGGCGAGGAGTGGGCCCCGGTGAAGATCGAGACCGCGGAGGGCCGACACTCTTATGCTGCGGCGCAGCGCGAGCTCGCGGAGCGGGCCGCGCCACTGCGCCATCGGCTCGTCGAGGCGTGCGAACGACTACGAGAAGGTGTCAGGCTGGAGGCATGACGATCGCGCGAGACATCGTCGTGCACGGCCTGGTCCAGGGCGTGTTCTTCCGCGGCACCTGCATGCAGGTCGCCCGCAGCCTCGAGGTCGCCGGCTGGGTGCGCAATGAGTACGACGGCACGGTGCGGCTCCATGCCGAGGGCAGCGAGGACGCCGTGGAGGCGCTGATCACCTGGTGCCGCGAGGGGCCGAAGCACGCCTCGGTCACCAAGGTCGACGTCACCGAGGCCCCGGTCGAGGGGCTCACGAACTTCGACGTCGGGTGGTGACGACGACGGCTAACATTCCCGATCCGGCCGAGCGGGTGGTGGCGAACTTCCTCCGTGAGGACGGCAGCCTGCACACGATCCCCCGCAAGCACACCAAGCGACTGGCCGTGCTCGACCACGTGGCCCAGTCCTTCGAGCCGGGGCGCACCTACCCCGAACAGGAGGTCACCACCATCCTGGTCCGCTTCCACCCCGACCACGCCGCGCTGCGGCGCTACCTGGTCGACGAAGGGTTCCTCACTCGCGAGGGTGGGGTCTACTGGCGCTCGGGTGGCACCTACTCGGTCTAACCACAATGCCGTCAACTTAAGCTGTGGTGGTTGTCACGGCGGCGCGCCGGTGTGGATGTCGATTCTGGTCGTGGTGCGGTGGGCGGGACCGCGGAGTCTGCCGCTGGCGGTATGTGGGGTGTAGTTCGAGATCGCTCGTTTGACCACGCGGGGGGCGTTACGGGCTCGGCGTTGGGGTAGCAGGTCGGCCAGGACTTGGCCGATGACGCCGACGATGTCGACCATGTTCTCGGCAGCGGTGGCGACGATCCCGGCGGCTGTGATGATCTGGTCGGCCTTGAGCCTGAGTTGGGCCAAACGCGTTAGTGCGTGACGCCGGGCGAGTTCAGTGCGTCGAGGATCTCTTGGTGCCCTGAGGTGACTTCGGGCCTGAAGGTCTGCCGGGCACCGTTGATCGCGATGGTCGCGCTGCGCAGCGGGCGTAGCTGTCGGACGATGTTGCCGATCGCCAGCCCGGTGCGGTTCTGGGCCTCGCGGGCGACGGCCAGTGCGGTAAACACGACGGTGAGGTGGGCCTCGATCGCGTCGCGGGTGTGGTGGAAGATCGGCCTGGCGCGCAGGTCGGTTTTGGACATGCGGAAGGACTGCTCGACGTGCCACAGGTCGTGGTACTTCGCGATGACCTCGGCGGCGGGCATCGTCGTGGCGTCGAGGTTGGTGACGTAGCCCTTCAACCCGACCAGCCGGCGAGCCCGTGCCAGTGATGCCTCGTCCAGGGTGGGTTTGCCCTTGCTGGTTTTGACGAACCGGGTGGCCTTCGCCTTCTTCTCACCGGCGATGACGTCCTTGGCCCGGTTCTCCTGAATGGTGAGCGTCTTGTTGTCACGCGCCGCGCGTTTGGCCGAGTAGGCCCACACCACCCGCCACGATCCCGGATGCTGCTGCCGGTCCCAGATCGGTTCGACCCTTTCCAGTTCGTCGTTGTCGATGACCCGGGCGTTCTTGGGTGTGGTGGTGTCGATGATCTGCCCGTCGGTGAACGCGTCCCCATGCCAGCGGAAGTGGGAGGCCAGGTCGATGGGTGCCTTCGTGGTGCGGGAGCCGACGATGAACCTCAAGTTAGCCCCGTCCAGAGCGGTGAGGTTCTTCGCCGAGAGCATCCCGGCATCGGCGACGATGACCATGTCAGCGATGCCATGCCGGTCAGCGAACTGTTCGATGATCGGGACGATCGTGGTCGTCTCTGCCGTGTCGCCCTCGAAACAGCCGATCTCCAGGGGGAATCCCTGCCGGTCGACCAATAGGCCGACCACGATTTGTGGGTCGATGCGACGCTCCTTGGAGTAGCCTACTTTGCGAAACGCGTCCTCGTTCTCGGCCTCGAAGTAGAGCGTCGTCACGTCGTACAGGCACAGTGAGACGTCCCCGGCCGAGAGGGCATGGGCAAAGCACCTGGCGGCGATCTGGTCGCGGTACTTGGCGGTCTTGACCCGTCGCAGGGTGCGTTTCATCGTCGAATACGACGACGCAGCAACACCCAGGTCGGCCAGCACCCGGGCACTGTCAAGCAGCGAGGTCGGCTCCACGATCCGCGCCACCACCAGGCTCCGGAACGTCTCGTCGCCCAGCACGTCGAATCCCAGCTCGTCGTAGACCGCCGTGAGAGCCTCGTACAGCAGCCGTGACCCCGTCGCCACCACCCGGCCGGGCCGGTCCCTGCCAGCACCCCGAGCAACACGGTCCTCCTCGATACCCGAGTCACGCCCGGCAACGTCGAACAGGAGCGGCTCGCCGACCTCGGGCACCAGCCCAGCCACCGCCGGCGTTGGCTCGACCTCGAGCGGCAGCAGTCCTTGTGACGGATCGGCCAGCAGTTCGCGGGCCTGCTCCAGCAACAGCCCGAGCTCGGCTTCGGTATGGGCCGAGCCGAGGTGCTTCACGATCCGCTGACGGCCCTGGCCGGCGTACTCCGCGACCTGCACCGCCGTCGCGCCCGACGCCGTTCGGACCCGTCGGATGAACGCCATCCAGTGACCCTAAACCGACCCCGTTAGTGCGTGGAAACCCACCAAACCCACCGCATCACCACAGGTCACAGGCCTACGACCCGACACAACCCAAGCGCGTGACCCAAGTCAGGGTGGCGACGATCCCGGCGGCTGTGATGATCTGGTCGGCCTTGAGCACCGCCAGGATATGGGTGTTGGCGTTGTTGCGCACGGTGTGGGTGAACGCCCAGCCGGTGTGACACAGGTGAGGTTCACCGTGCGGGCGAACTTCAGGGACGGCCCGCAGTGCGCGACGGTGTCGCCGTCGCAAGGATCAGCCGGGCGTCGTAGGAGAACTGTCCGCCCGCTGCTTCCTCGGCTTCGCAGCGACCTGGCGCCCCGCATCCGGTGGCCGTTTCGCAGCCGCTGTCAGCTGGCGCCGGGCGTTGTCACGCGACCAGCCCGTGACCGCGACCACCTCGTCGAGAATCTGGCCCTCAATCTTCGTGGCCTGCTTGTACGCCTTCGCGTACCTCGTCGTGATCTCGGCACGTGACTGCATCGACAACCCCTCGTCCATGCCCGATCACGCTCACCGTTTCGCGGGCATTCCTACGTGAGGCACGGAACGCGTTTCGCGGGCAGTTTTCGTGAGTCTCGTCGACCGATTGCGCGCCATTCTGGTGTGCCGTACGCTAGAAATTCGAGACCGTATGGACTCAACTCGGGGAGGTTGCAGTTGTGCCGAGGCTATGGGTTCGGGTGGGAACCCTAGGTCTCATCTTGGCGACAACGTTCACGGCCGGGCTTTCGCCAGATGCGTCTGCAGCCGGTCAGGACGGCTCGTCTACCACGCATCATGGACCTGGTTCGTCATCCCAGTACATGTACTGGGACATTAGCGAACATCGTGTCCGCATGAGGTGAATCCCGGAGATGCGATGCCCGATACTGTCTGCCAAGAGGTCAAGTTGGACTGGGGAACCGAGGGCTCTGGCCACTACGACGCTCGAGTGACTCGTGTCTGCAAGCCCGGGGGGCACATTCAGACCAATGGGGACTCCAGTACCAGCGGCCACTGGGTTGAGCCCGCTGGCTTCGAAGGGCGCGATGTCGAGCGAATCCGCGAGGCTGTTGCTTACACCATCAGCGATGATTCGCCGCTATGGGTTCTCTCTTCGCCCTCGCCCAGTTGGGCGTTCAAGGTGTCAGGCGACGACAACGTATACAACAACGGGGATACTGCTCACCCACTCGGGCACGCTCCTAAGACGCGGACATCATGGTGGGCGCGCGTTCGAACCCGCTACAACAACGGTGACGCCAACTACTCACAGAACCTCTCGCTTCCGTTCAGCTGTCCCCGGGGTCCAGCTGGGGGTGCTTGCTCATGAAGGGCCCCCGTGCATGCCGACGCTCCGTGACCGCGCTCGCGCTCGGTGCGGTAGTCCTCGTCGGTTCCTGCGGGACGCAGACGGCGACTAGGCAAGGACCACCCTCGCCATCGAACGCAGTCGACAGCGAGGCTCAGGCGATTCGGAAGGAGACTTACGCCTTCTACGACTCCTGGACGGGCGGACGGTCGGGACAGACCGCGGCGGAGGTGCTGATCGTCCACGACACCAACGGCCCGCTCTCGGAGTGCCTGAATCGAGCAGGCTACGACGTCACCTGGGAGCGCGGGATCTCAGGCACCACTTTCATGGACGGGTTGAACGCAAGTCGATGGCTACGGGATCCGCTCAGCCGCCGCTACACCTGGATGGCCGTCATGGACGCGTTCAGTGCCCGAGTGGAAGACCGGCAGATGCACGACAAGCGGGTGCCCGACGATGTCGTTGACTCCTGCCTACGTTCGTCCCGACCGATCGGCGACGAAGGCGTCCTCAAGACCAGCCTGCCCCCGGTGCAGCAGAGGCTCATGGCTGACTGGGATGCCCGCATCACCGAAGCGGTGGCATCCGTAGCAGGTGACCGCGAGGGCTACGAGACCTGCGTGCTCGACGGCGACCTCCCTGAAGCCTTTGCCGAACCGGAAGACACCGAAGAACTCCTCGACGCAATCGACGCCGCGATGCCGCCTGTTGAGGAGGTCCCGCTCGGAGACGAGGAGCCCTCCCCAAACTGGCAGAAGTGGTTGGACGTGGAAGAGCAGCTGCTCGAGGTGGAGTGGACCTGCGCCGAGCCCGTTTACTCCGATGCCATGCGGCAGCTCCCAAGGGTGATTGATGAGTTCGCCGCCGACCACGAAGACGAGATCGCCGAGTTGGTGGCGCACTGGCAACGCGTCAAGAGTGATGCCCGCGCCCTGGGCTGGACCGAGGACCGCCCATTCCTCTCCAGTACTCTGGAAGGCTGGGTCAACCCTGAGACGGAGTACCCGCCAGCACTGGATGAGGTTGCCGCCCCGTGAGGCAGATGCTGCTCCACGGTCGTGAGGATAGGAGGCGTGTGTAGGTCTAGTGGCAATGCCGTCAACTTAAGCTGTGGTGGTTGTCACGGCGGCGCGCCGGTGTGGATGTCGATTCTGGTCGTGGTGCGGTGGGCGGGACCGCGGAGTCTGGGGAAGGAGAAGCTTCTTGGTCGTTGTCTCTCTTACCCGGACTCCGTTGCACCCACAGCCCAACACGCCGACAACAGAGCTTGACCCCATCGCGCCAGCCTTAAGTTGACGGCATTGGGTCTAGCCAGCCCAACCCGGAGGACGTCGGTCTGCCCACGGATGGGCGGCCTCGACCTGCGCCGAGAGGGAGAGCAGGAGCGCCTCCTCGGCCGGACGAGCGGCGAGCATGATCCCGACCGGGAGACCCTCGGGGGTCCAGTGCAGTGGCAGTGACACCGCCGGCATGCCGGTGACGTTCCAGGCGGAGGTCCACGGAGTGAAGGCCTTCTGCGCCTCGAAGTCCGCCATCGGATCGGCATCGTTGCGGAGCGCACCCACGGGCAACGGAGGCTGGGCGAGAGTCGGGGTCAGCACGGCGTCGTACGGCGCCAACGCGGCCAGCGCGGCGGCGGCCACTCGGCGGATCTCGCCCAACGCGAGCCCGAACTGCGGACCGGACACGGCGCGGCCGCGCTCGGTCAGCCACCGGGTCAGCGGCCGGAGCTGCTCCTCGCTCGCCCCAGGTGGCAGCACGGTCAGCCCGGTGAGCACCGCCCAGCAGGTCTCGAAGACCGGGACCGCAGCCTCGGGCAGCGGCACCGGAATGTCGACGACCTCGTGACCGAGCGACTCCAGCAACCGGGAGGCGTCCTCCCAGACGGCGACAACCTCGGGGTGCACGGGAGCGTCGGCGATGACCGGCTCGACGAAGCGGGCGATCCGGAGGCGGCCGGGGTCGCGGTCACAGGCGGCCAGGAAGGGCTCTGCCTCCGGGGGCGCCCAGAACGGGTCGCCCACCTGGCGTCCGGCCAGGATGTCCAGCATCGCCGCGGCGTCGCGGACGGTGTGCGCGATCGGACCGGCGGTCGACAGCCCCACCGGGTCGCCGTACATCGGCGCTCCCGAGACCCGCCCGCGAGACGGCTTGAGCCCGAAGAGCCCGCAGCACGAGGCCGGGATCCGAATGGAGCCGCCACCGTCCGAGCCCTGCGCGATCGGGACCAGGCCGGCCGCCACCGCGGCAGCCGCGCCGCCGGAGGAGCCACCCGCCATTCGAGTGCGGTCCCACGGGGTGACCGCAGCGGGACGGCCCTCGGGCTCGGTGTAGCACGGTGAGCCGAACTCGGGGGTGGCCGTCTTGCCCAGACTGATCAGGCCGGCCTGCTCCAGCGACAGCACCACCTGGTCGGAGAACGGCGGCACGTAGCCGACGAACGTCGGCGATCCGAACTGCGTCGGCACGCCCGCCGTCAGGTTGAGGTCCTTGATCGCGGTCGGCACGCCGAACAGCGGCGACGGGTGGTCGCTCTCCGTCATGCTCGCTGCCAGTGCCTCCGCCCGCTCCAGCGCAAGGTCGGTGGTGCGGGTCACGAAGGCGCCGACGTCGTCGACGCGCTCGGCGAAGTGTCGGACCAGCTCCGCTGGCGAGACGGTACGGCGGTGCACCAGGTCGCCGAGCTCGAGTGCGGTCAGGTCATGGAGCTCGCTCACCCCGCTGACGCTACCCGGGTCAGCGATGGTGCTTGCGCAGCCCGAAGGTGAGCCCGTCGACCAGGGCACCCCAGGAGGCCTCGACCACGTTGGCGCCGATACCGACGGTGTCCCAACTCGACTCCCCGTCGGTGGTCTCGATCAGCACCCGGGTGACCGCGTCGGTGCCGTGCCCCTGGTCGAGGATGCGCACCTTGTAGTCGATCAGCTCGAACTTCGCGACCTCCGGGTAGGCCTGGGTGATGGCCTGCCGCAGCGCCGAGTCGAGCGCGTTCACGGGGCCGTTGCCCTCGCCGGTGACCACATAGCGCACGCCGCCGGCGACCAGCTTGACGGTCGCCTCCGAGATCGCTTCGTCGCCGGGGCGGGTCTCGGTGATCACCCGCCAGGACTCGGTCTCGAAGTAGGTCGGCCGGTGGCCTTCGACCTCCTCCACCAAGAGCAGCTCGAAGGAGGCGTCGGCTGCCTCGAAGGTGAAGCCCTTGGCCTCCATCTCCTTGACCCGGGCCGTCACCCGCTCCACCAGCGCCTTGTCACCGGAGAGGTCGAAGCCGAGCTCGCGGCCCTTCAGCTCGATCGAGGCGCGACCGGCCATGTCGGAGACCAGCAGCCTCATGTCGTTGCCGACCTCGACCGGGTCGAGGTGCTGGTAGAGGTTGGGGTCCACCTTGATCGCCGAGGCGTGCAGGCCTGCCTTGTGCGCGAACGCCGAGGTGCCGACGTAGGGCTGCCGCGACGCCGGCGGGACGTTGGTCACCTCGGCGACGGCATGCGCGATCCGGGTGGCCTCGCGCAGCATTCCTTGCGGCAGCACGGAGCGCTCGAGCTTGAGTTCGAGGTTGGCTACCACCGCGACCAGGTCCGCGTTGCCGGTGCGCTCGCCGTACCCGTTGATGGTGCCCTGCACGTGCGAGGCGCCCGCACTGACGGCAGCCAGGGTGTTGGCGACCGCGCAGCCGGTGTCGTTGTGGCAGTGGATGCCGACCCGGGCGCTAGTGGCGTCGATGACCTCGCCGACCACGTCGCCTACGCGATCGGGCAGCATGCCGCCATTGGTGTCGCACAACGCGATCACCTCCGCGCCGGCCTCGGCTGCGGTGCGGAGCACCTCGAGTGCGTACGCCCGATTGGCGCGGTAGCCGTCGAAGAAGTGCTCGGCGTCGAGGAAGACCTGCTGCCCCTCCGCGCGCAGGTGGGCGACGGTGTCGCGCACCATCGCCAGGTTCTCCTCCAGCGTGGTGCGCAGCGCGAGCTCGACATGGCGGTCGTGGGACTTGGCGACCAGGGTGACCGTGGGGGCGCCGGAGTCACGCAGCGCGGCCACTAGCGGGTCGTCCGCCGCCGCGACGCCGGCGCGGCGGGTCGCGCCGAAGGCGACCAGCCGTGCGTTGCCCAGGTCGAGCTCGGCCGCCGCCCGGCGGAAGAACTCGGTGTCCTTCGGGTTGGCCCCCGGCCAACCACCCTCGATGAACCCCACCCCGAGTCCGTCCAGCTGCCGCGCAATGGTCAGCTTGTCGGCCACGGAGAGGTTGAGCCCCTCCTGCTGGGCGCCGTCGCGCAGCGTGGTGTCGTAGACGTGGAAGGAGCCCTGCAGGTCCATCGGTCTCTCTATCTGTTGATCTGTGATGTGGTGGTCTGGTGATCTGGCAGTTGGTAGACGGTCTCGGAGCAACAAAAAACCTCCCGTGGGAACGAGAGGTTGGCGCGTCGATGAGTAATCGACGCGCTAGCAAATGATGACGGTGCAGTTCTGCATGCCGTCCATGGTGGCACGCTCCACCTCGTCGGCGGACACCGGGTCTCGCATCGCGGGCAGCCCGGCTGATCTCTTGGGCGCCACTCAGGGCAGGGTGACGTTGTGCACCGGCGCGGTGTTCGGACCGCGCTCGAGGGCCAACTCGGCCACGCCGCTAGCGGCAGCCAGCACCACCAAGAGGGCGATAAACCACGCCACCGGCCGAGCGGCGAGCGGGTGCGTGATCCGTTGCAAGGGCCCGCGCACCCGAGAAGCCCCAGGACCACACCAGAGCGCCACAGCCAGCAGCAACCCGGCGGTAGCCAGGATGCCGATCGCCGCTCGCCGCTCCCCGGTGCCGAAGAACGCATAACCCAACAGCCCGCCGGCCAGGGAGAGCCCGCCCGCCCACAGGGCCAGCATGATCGTGCCGGGGATCGACTGCACCAGATGCCACGGCGTGGCCAGCATCACCTGCGGAGAGTCGTACCACCTGCTCCCCCGCAGCTGGCGGCGAGTTGACGCAGCCGATCCCGCCAGCGAGCCGCTGCGCAGCAGCCAGGCGAGGAACAGCACACCGACGGTGCCCCAGACGGGGTACGCCGCCACCACGGCGGCCACCAACAGCCCCACCGCGGCCGTGAACGCAGCGCGCCGGAGTCGCTCACCCAGTGGTGCCGGTGGTGGCTCGAGCCAGACGGGCAAGGGGTAGTCCGCCACCGGAGGCGCCGGATAGGGCGCCGGAGAGGGTTGGACTGGCAACGGCTGCACCGGCGGCGGGTAGGCCGTCTCCACCCGAGTCGGCGGGAGCGGCCGAGCGATCTCCGCCGGTGCCGCCTCCGGCACGGTCGCCTCGCGGGCGGCGCCGAGCGCGGCGACCGCGAGCGGCATGGTGAACGGATCCTCCGGCGGCGCCGGACGCGGCGCGGTGGCGGGTGCCGGCGACTGCAGGGTCCGCAGGTGCGCCAGGATCTGCGACAGGTCCGGCCGGCGATCCGGATCCGGATCGAGCGCGGCAGCGACCACGCGGCGCAACGGGTCCGGGAGACCGCTGAGGTCGTGCTCGCCGCGGCGGACCCGATCCATGATCGCCATCGACGGCCCACGACCAAACGGCGGATGGCCGGTTCCGGCGTAGGCGACCGTGGCCGCCCAGGAATGCACGTCGGAGGCCGTCGTGGCGTCCTGCCCGTAGAGGATCTCCGGTGCCAGGTAGCCCGGCGTGCCGAGCAGCCAGCCGGTGTGCGTGAGCCGCGGGTCGTCGGCGACCCGGGCGAGGCCGAAGTCGATGAGGACCGGTGAGCGGCCCTCCATCAGCACGTTGGAGGGTTTGACATCGCGGTGCAGCACGTCGCAGGCGTGCACCGCAGCCACGGCCTCGGCCAGACAGACGGCGAACCAGGTCAGGTCGGCGCCCTCGATCGGGCCCTCCTCGATGACATGGTCGTGCAGCGAGAGCCCGGGGACGTAGCGGGTGGCCACGAACGGCACCGGACCCCACGGATCGGCGTCCACGATCTCGGCGATCCGCGCCGACTGGATCCGACTCAACGAGCCGACCTCACGGGCCAGCCGGGCCCGGGCCTCGTCGTCGCCGACGATGTGCGGCCGCAGCACCTTGAGCGCGACGCGGGGGCCACCGGGCTGCTGGGCGAGGTGCACCACGCCCATCCCGCCCTCGCCGATCCGCGTGAGCAAGGTGTAGCCGCCGACCGTCAGGCCAGGCGGGGCCACCGGCGGCCGCGGAGTCGTCGTCACGCCACGAGAGTACCTGTCGGCACTCCCGACTCCGGTCTCCTCGAGATGCTCGTCGTGGTCAGCGGAGCGTCAGCAGACTCGGTGCATCCATGCGTGGGTGTCCTCGGCACGGCCGTACTGGATGTCCACCAGCGCCTGCCGCAGCCGCATTGTCACCTCCCCGGCCGACTCCACTTCGGGGGTCTGGCCGCCCTCCCATCGCAGCGACCCGACGGGGGTGACCACCGCTGCGGTGCCGCACGCGAACACTTCGCTGATGGCGCCGCTGGTCACGCCGTCGCGCCACTCGTCGATCGAGATCCGACGCTCGGTCACCTGGTGGCCGAGCTTGCCGGCCAGCTCGATGATCGAGCGGCGGGTGATGCCTTCGAGGATGGTGCCGGTCTCGGGGGTGACGATGCGGCCGTCGGCATACACGAAGTACATGTTCATGCCGCCGAGCTCCTCGACGTAGCGCCCCTCCTGGGCGTCCAAGAAGACGACCTGGTCGCAGCCGTGGGCCATCGCCTCCTGCTGTGCGACCAGGCTGGCGGCGTAGTTGCCGCCAGTCTTGGCTGCCCCCATGCCTCCTCGCCCGGCACGGGTGTACTCCGTGGAGAGCCACAGATCCACCGGACGCACACCCTTGGCGAAATAGGCCCCAGCGGGGCTGAGGATCACCGAGAACGTCACATGCCGCGCGGGCCGCACCCCGAGGAAAGCCTCGGAGGCGAACACAAACGGGCGGACGTAGAGGCTCTTCTCCCCCGCGTTGTCGGGGACCCAGCGCTGGTCGACCCGGATCAACTCGTCGATGGCCTCGATGAAGTCCTCGGTCTCCAGGACCGGGAGAGCCAGCCGCGCCGACGAGCGTCCCAACCGCTCTCCGTTGGCCTCCGGTCGGAACGTCCAGATCGAGCCGTCGTCGTGACGGTAGGCCTTCATCCCCTCGAAGATCTCTTGGGCGTAGTGCAGGACAGCGGTGGCCGGGTCCAGCGAGAAGGGACCGTACGGCGTGATGCGGGCGTTCTGCCAGCCGCCTTCGGGGGTCCACTCGACCACGAACATGTGGTCGGTGAAGTGCACGCCGAAGCCGGGGTTGGCCAAGATCTCGGCCAGTCGGTCGTCGTCGACGGCGTTCGTCGACAGGGTCGTCGTGATCTGCATACCAGGCACGGTAGCCCACCTTTCCGGGCGGAGGTCGAGGGCCGAGGGTGGAGGGTGGAGGAGCCGAGGATCAGGCGGATACCCGGGCGGCGACGGCGTCGCCGATCTCGGCGGTGCTCCGCTGCGTGCCGGGAGCACGCTCGGTCAGGTCGGCGAGGACCGCCGACTCGACGGTCGTCGCGGCGTCGGCATGCCCGAGGTGGTCGAGCAGCAGACCGACGGAGAGGATCGCGGCGGTGGGGTCGGCCTTCTGTTGCCCGGCGATGTCGGGCGCCGAACCGTGCACGGGCTCGAACATCGAGGGCGTGGTGCGGTCGGGGTTGATGTTGCCCGAGGCAGCCAGCCCGATGCCGCCGGTCACGGCCGCGGCGAGGTCGGTGATGATGTCGCCGAACAGGTTGTCGGTGACGATCACGTCGAAGCGCGCCGGGTCGGTCACCAAGAAGATGGTGGCCGCGTCGACGTGCAGGTAGTCCACGCTCACCTCGGGGAACTCGCGGGCGACCTCGCCGACCAGGCGCGACCACACTCCGCCGGCGTGGACCAGGACGTTGGTCTTGTGGACCAGGGTCAGCTTCTTGCGGCGCCGCATCGCCCGAGCGAAGGAGTCTCGAACGACCCGCTCCACGCCGTACGCCGTGTTGACCGAGACCTCGGTTGCCACCTCCGCCGGCGTGCCGGCGCGCAGCACGCCGCCGTTGCCGGTGTAGGGGCCCTCGGTGCCCTCGCGGACCACCACGAAGTCGATCTCGCCGGGATCGGCGAGCGGCGACGCGACGCCGGGGAAGATCCGCGACGGACGCAGGTTGACGTAGTGGTCCAGCTCGAAGCGCAGCCGCAGCAGCAGGCCCCGCTCCAAGATCCCGGGCGGGAGGTTCGGGTCGCCGGGCTTGCCGCCCACAGCGCCGAGCAGGATCGCGTCGTGCCCACCGATCTCCTCCAGCACCGAGTCGGGGAGCACTTCGCCGGTCGCGAGGTAGCGCTCGGCACCCAGGTCGTAGCGGGTCGGCTCGATCTTGACGGGTGCGACCGCCTCGAGCACCTTCAATGCTTCGGCGGTCACCTCTTGGCCGATCCCGTCGCCGGGGATGACAGCGAGGCGGATGGCGTCTGTGGTGGGGGGCATGGGTGGCAACGCTACTAGTCGTCTAGTTGTCGTCGGGGCGCTGGCCGCCGTTGTCTCGCAGGTCAAGCGCGGCCTGGACGGCCTCGGCGCTCATCGGGTTCTGCGGGTCGTGGCTGGCTGGTCCCCACTCGGGGTACATGTCGTAGAACATCGGTTCGGCTTTCACAAACTGGAGGAACGGGCGGTGTGGACGGACCTGGCCTCTCGACCCGGCGCGCCCCCCGCGGCGAGCGATGGCGGGCGGACGCGGATCACGCGTCGTCGGCCGGTCATCGAACCTCGTGAACCGCGGATCGCACGTGAACCGGAGGCGACCCGCCGCGGAGGCAGCTACTGGGCTGAAGAGAGGAACTGCAAGGCCACGCCACGCCGAACACCGCGGCGAGGTGGCCTTGCTACGAGGCCTCGCCGCGGCAGTCGATGAGTACGAACACGCTCCGCATAGTGAGCCAACCGTACGACGACCGTCGCCGGTGCGCCCACCAGTCCGCGCACCTTCTCATCATCCGAGACATCGATCTCGAAATGACACACTCTCCGACATGAGCGCGCCCCCCGAGGTCCCCGCGATCGTCTCGCGAGCCTTCGAGGTGTCGCGGCGCGCCGGCTACGCGTCGTTCTGCCGCAACGAGACGGGGCGGCTGCTGGCGACCCTTGCCGCCACCAGGAGCGGGACCCTCGCCGAGTTCGGCACCGGCTGCGGGGTCGGCACTGCATGGCTGCGTTCGGGGGTCCGGGGCGACACCCGCATCCTCAGCGCGGAGCTGGATCCGAAGCTGGCCCAGGCGGCGGCCGACATCTTCGTCGACGACCCTCAGGTCGACGTGCTCGCGGCGGACTGGTCCACGCTGCTCGACAAGGGCCCCTTCTCGCTGCTGTTCCTCGACCCCGGGGAGTTCGCCGAGCTCCGGGTGGATCAGGTCGCCGACCTGCTCGAAGAGGGCGGCATCGTGGTGCTGGACGACTTCACGCCGTGCGAGAGCTGGCCGCCGATCGCCTACGGCCGGGTGGACACGCTCCGCGAGGAGTGGCTGACCGACGAGCGCTTCACGGCTGTCGAGGTGATGCTCTCCCCCGATGCCTCTGCCATCATCGCGACGCGTCGCTGACCGGCTCCCGCTCCTCGAGCGGGACGGTGAACAGCGGCAGCAGGTGCTGGGTCAGCGGGCCGATGGCGATGGCGTAGAGGACCGTGCCGACCCCGAGGACGCCGCCCAGCAGCCACCCGACGGCGACCACGACGACCTCGAGTGAGGTCCGGACCAGGCGGAGCGACCAGCCGGTGCGACGCGACCAACCGGTCATCAGTCCGTCGCGCGGTCCCGGACCGAGCTGCGCACCGATGTAGAGCGCCGTCGCCAGAGCGTTGCCGAGGATGCCCACCACCATGAACGCGATCCGGATCGCCACCGCCGACGGCGCCGTCACCATGGCCAAGGTGACATCGAGCGCCACCCCGATCAGCACCGCGTTGAGGATGGTGCCGAGCCCGGGCGCCTGCCGCAGCGGGATCCACAGCAGCAGGACCACGAAGGACGCCACCACGACGACCTGGCCGATGCTCAGCGGCAGATGCAGCGCGAGACCGTAGTGGAGCACGTCCCAGGGCACCTGACCCAGGCCACTGCGGATCATCAGTCCCATCGACACGCCGTAGAGCCACAGCCCGACCAGCAGCTGCGCAAGGCGGCGCGGCATCCGGCCGGCGCGCAGCTGCTCGGCCGGGCCGAGGTTGGCCAAGGGGGTCTGAGTCACGGTGCCCATCGTCGCGCGGAATTGGCCTTGGAATAAATAGCCAATCGTGCGAGAGTGGCCTTCATGCCTACCAGCGTGTCCCGTGTCGTGACCGCGAGCCGGGTGGCCGAAGTGGTCGGCACGCTGACCCGACCGGCGTACGCCTCACTCGCCGACGCCCTCCGGCTCGCGATCGGCGACGGACGCATCCCGGTCGACGTGCGACTGCCCAGCGAGCGGGAGCTCTGCGAGCGTCTCGGCGTCTCCCGCACCACCGCGACCCGGGCCTACGCGCTGCTCACCGAGCAGGGGTACGCCGCCGCGCGACGCGGTGCGGGCACCTTCACCCGGATCCCCGGCGGCCGGGCCCGGACCCTCGATCGGGCGCTGACCACACGAGTCGGCGACGATCTCGCCGTCGACCTCAACTGCGCCGCCTCGAGTGCCCCACCGGGGCTGGCGGCCGCCTACCAGGCCGCGGTGGCCGACCTGCCGGCATACCTCTCCGGGCATGGCTACTACCCCGCCGGCCTGCCCGAGCTGCAACGGCTGCTCGCCGAGGGCTACACACAACGAGGGCTGCCGACCGCCGCGGGCCAGATGATCGTCACGCCCGGCGCGCAGACCGCCACCGCGATCGCGGCGCGGGCGCTGGTCCGCCCGGGTGACCGGGTGCTCGTAGAGGTGCCGGGCTATCCCAACGCCGCGGCGGCCTTCGCGGGCGCGGGCGCCCGACTCAGCCCGGTGCCGGTGGGGCCACAGGGCTGGGACTTGGACCTGCTCGAGTCGACCGCCCGGCGGCTCCGGCCGAAGGTGGCCTACCTGGTGCCCGACTTCCACAATCCCACCGGCCAGCTGATGTCGGAGGAGCAGCGTGCCCGGGCCGCGCGTGCCCTGGCCGATGCCCGCACCGTGGTCGTGGTCGACGAGTCGCACCAGCAGCTCGCGCTGGCGGACCGGCAGATGCCCCGGCCGCTGGCCGCCCACGTCGCTGCCGCCGGTGGCACAGCGCTGACCGTCGGCGCCGCCAGCAAGGTGCTGTGGGGTGGTTTGCGGATGGGCTGGACTCGAGTCGACCCGGACCTGGCCGAGGCGTTCACCCGTGCCCGGCTCACCCTCGACCTGGGCACTCCGGTGTTGGAGCAGCTGGCCCTGGTCCACCTGCTCGGCGACCTGGCACCCACGCTCGCCTTCCATCGAGAGCGGCTGCGCGAGCAGCGCGACGCGTTGGCCGATGCTCTCCGCGAGCAACTGCCGGACTGGGACTTCGAGCTGCCGCAGGGTGGGCTGGCGCTGTGGTGCCGGTTGCCGACACCGAACGCCGCCGCGCTCACCGAGGAGGCCGAGCGCCGCGGCCTGGCCGTCGCCGCGGGGCCGGTGTTCGCACCGCAGGGCGGGCTGGCAGCGTGGGTGCGAGTCCCCTACACCCGCCCCGTCGGCGAGTTGCGGCGGGCCGTGGAGATCCTCGCCGAAGCCTGGCCGATCGTCCGTGGCGAAGGCCTCGACGCGACGTCGACGGCCCGCCGCCGAGTCCGCTCGATCGTCGCCTGAACGTTCTCAGCGCAGGTTGGCGGCCCGGACCGAGGTGGCGGAGATGGCGTCCTCGACCTCGGCCAGCGTCTCGGCCGGGATGGGTGAGTCGACCGACAGCGCGACGAGGGCGGCGCCGCCCCGCTCGTCGCGGGCGACCTGCATGCTCGCGATGTTGACCTTGGCGTCCCCGAGGATCCGGCCGAGGATGCCGACCACGCCCGGCCGGTCCTCATAGCGCAGGAAGGCCAGGTGATCGGTGGGCTCCAGGTCGACGTCGAAGTCGTTGACCTCGACCAGCCGCTCCCGCTGGGCGATCCCGACCAGGGTGCCGCTCACCGAGACCTGCGACCCGTCGGCGAGCGTGCCCCGGATCGTGATCAGGTTGCGGTGATCGGGGCTGTCGATGTCGGTGACGAGGCGCACGGCGGTGCCCCGCTCAGCGGCCAGGAGCGGCGCGTTCACATAGGACACCTGCTCCTCGACGACGTCGGCGAAGATGCCTTTCAGCGCGGCCAGCTCGAGCACCTTGACGTCGTACTCCGTGATCTCACCACGGACCTCGACGTCGACGGACTGCGCAACCTCGCCGGCGAGGGCGGTGAAGATCCGGCCCAGCCGCTCGGTCAGCGGGATGCCCGGGCGGACCTCCTCGGCGATGA
Organism: Nocardioides sp.; assembly: GCF_047602075.1. Lineage (GTDB taxonomy): Bacteria > Actinomycetota > Actinomycetes > Propionibacteriales > Nocardioidaceae > Nocardioides. Next base: position 171,075 of record NZ_JASGIF010000001.1, on the reverse strand, counting down.
CACCGCCCTGCACATTGACGGCGTCGGGCACCAGCTCCCCGGAGAGGGCGAGCCGGACCGAACGGGCCACGGCGATGCCTGCCTTCTCCTGCGCCTCGTCGGTAGAGGCGCCGAGGTGCGGGGTGGCGACCACGTTCTCCAGCTCGAAGAGCGGGCTGTCGGTGCACGGCTCGGTGGCAAACACGTCGAGCCCGGCCGCGGCGACCCGACCCTCCTTGAGGGCGGCGTAGAGCGCGTCCTCGTCGACGATCCCGCCACGAGCCGCGTTGACCAGCACCAGTGATGGCTTGACCTTGGCCAACTGCTCGGCACCGATCAGTCCCACCGTCTCGGGAGTCTTCGGCAGGTGCACCGACATGAAGTCGGAGGCGGCCAACAGGGTGTCCAGGTCGACGAGCCGGACGCCCATCTGCGCGGCCCGGCCGGGCTGCACGTAAGGGTCGTAGGCGATCACCGACGTGCCGAAGGCGTTCAGCCGCTGGGCGACGAGGACGCCGATGCGACCCAGCCCGACGATGCCGACGGTCTTCTCGTAGAGCTCGGTGCCGGCATACTTCGACCGCTTCCACTCGCCCTCCTTGAGGGCGGCGTGGGCCGGCGAGATGTGGCGGGCGGCAGCCAGCATCAGCGCCACGGTCAGCTCGGCAGCGGAGACGATGTTGGAGGTCGGGGCGTTGACCACCATCACCCCGCTCTGGGTGGCGGTCTTGACGTCGACGTTGTCGAGGCCGACGCCGGCGCGGGCCACCACCTTCAGCCGCGGCGCCGCAGCCAGGGCCTCGGCGTCGATCTTGGTGGCCGAGCGCACCAGCACGGCATCGGAGTCCGCGAGCGCCGGAAGCAGCTCACCGCGATCCGCACCGTTGCAGTGCCGGATCTCGAAGTCGGCGCCGAGCTCGGCCACCGTCGCGGGGCTGAGCTGTTCGGCGATGAGGACGACAGGCTTGCTCACAGCGTGACCTCGGAGGTGTCAGAGAAGAAGTGAAGGTGGCACGACGCTGTGCCCGGACAACTCTACCCGTCCACCGGCCACCCAGCGGTGAGTGGTCCACATCCACGCAGAGCGCGGTGCTGTGGTGGCTCTGACCCATCTCCCGCGGTGCTGTGGTGGCTGAGGACCCGGCTTGCAGGGCACTTTGCCACCACAAGGCCGCGGCAGCCGAAGGAAGACCGCGGCAGACCGGCGTCGACCTCAGCGCAAGCGGGCGGTGAAGGTGTGGTTCGTGGTGCGAGTCTTGTGCTTCCCCGGCCCGATCGACTGCTCCTTGAGGGTCGCATAGAACTGCACGAACAGGTTGTACTTGCCCGACGTCACGCTCTTGGTGATCTTGCCCCGCTTGGCGTTCGAACTCGTGCTCACCAGCACGTTCCCGTCGTTGTCGGCCAGGTAGATATCGGCCAGCTGGCCGGCGCCCTTGTGGTGCCAAGTCAGGTCGGAGATCCCCCGCTGCGCGCACCTTTTCCGCGTCGGAGCAGGTAGCCGCCGGCCGTCGGACCGACCAGCGGCTGCCACCCCACAGCCACCCAGCCGCTACCGAGCGCGCCCGCGAGACACTCGCGCAGCGCCCGCCGCCAAGCCGCGGCGGTGGCCGGATCGCGCCGACGCAGCCCGACGTAGTCACCCGGGACCTCGACCCGGATCAGCCCCGCGCCCTCGGCCGAGGATCGGATGGGCGCGCCCTCGGCGCCAGCCGCGAGCACCGCCACCGCGTCATCGGTCGCCACCGTCGGTGGTGGCCAGGGGCGATCGAGCTGCCAGACCACCACTACCCGGTCGGTGGGGTCGCCGGCGTTGTAGTCGTCGTCCAACTCCCCGTAGAAGTCGGGGTGGTAGGTGAGCGGAAGAGCTCCCAGACGCCCGAGATTGAAGGCGGCGTTACGCGCCAGGATCGGGTCGAAGGTCCACCGGATCTGGTGGAGGTCCTGGCCGAGCGCCCACTCCCGCTGGTGCAGCTTCACGGCGAGTCCCACCCCGGTCCGCTCTCGACCAGGGCGCACGCCGACGATGTGGGAGTGCAGGTGAAGCGGGCCACCGACGTCGTCTCGACCGAGCCACCCGGCTCCCGCGCCGACCAACTCGCCGTCGCGGAAGGCACCGCCGACATAGCCCCCGGCATGGGCGAGTGCGCGCAGGACGTCGGCCGTCAGGGACGCCTCGGCGGCACCCCAGGTCTGCGTCCACAGGTCATTGGCTGCCTGCAGCTCGGCCGGATCGGTCAGCTCCCGCACGACCAGGTCGGCACCGGTTGGGCGAAGCTCCGCACCGGTCATGACACCGACGCCGATCCGGCGTACACCTTCCGCGCAACGGTGAACTCGTCGAGCGCATCGAGGTCGACGGTGACCCCCGAGCCGGCTCCTTGCGGCACTCGTAGGCAGCCGTCTTCGAGCTCGAATGCCTCGGTCAGGTCACGCTCGAAGTAGCGCGAGGTTGCCGAGATGTCGCTGGGATAGGTGAATCCGGGCAGCGCCGCCAGGGCAAGGTTCTGGGCGCGACCGACCCCGGACTCCAACATTCCGCCACACCACACGGCGACGCTCGCGGCGGCGCAGACGTCGTGGATCCGGCGGGCCTCCAGATAGCCGCCGACGCGGGCCGGCTTGATGTTGACCACGCTGCAGGCACCGGTCTCGATAGCGCGCAGGGCGTCGCGCGCCGACTTCACCGACTCGTCCAGGCAGACCGGCACGCCGGTCGACCTCGCCAGCCGCTCGTGGCTGCGCAGGTCCAGAGCCGGGAAGGGCTGCTCGATCATGCTCAACCCGAACCGCTCGAACGAGGCGAGGTGCGACACCTCGGCGGGCCCGTAGGCACCGTTGCCGTCGACCTGCAGGTCGAACTCGTCACCGAACTCCGCTCGCACCCGCTTCAGCAGGGCGACGTCCCAGCCAGGCTGGACCTTGAGCTTGATCCGCGGATAGCCCTCGTCGAGGTAGCCGGCGACGAGGTCGACCAGCTCGTCCAGGGTGTCGGTGATGCCGACCGAGACCCCGACGGGCACCGAATCCCGGACGCCGCCCAGGTAGGCGCTCAGGTTCATCCCCGCGGCGCGCAGCTCGGCGTCGAGCACCGCCATCTCCAGCGCCGACTTGGTGGCATGGTGACCCACGACCCCGCGCAGCAGGTGCGCGACGGCAGATCCGGTCACCTCGCGACCGAGCAGTCGTGGCGCCATGATCGTGCCGAGGGCCGGCCAGGTCGCGTCGATGAACTCGTGACCGAAGATCGGTTCGTCCTCCACGGCAAGGTCGGCCCAACCGGGTCCGCGGTCGGTGTCGACCCGCACCAGCATGGCGCGGCGGGAGACCTCCAGGCTCTGCGAGGTGCGGAAGGGCGTGACCAGCGGCATGTCCACCACCCGCGCCTCGATCTGGCGGATCTGCATCAGGCGAACATATCCTCCGCCAAGAAGTGCCCCTTCGTCGGCGCGGGCGGCACGGCGAAGATCCCCGAGCCGACATGGGCGATGTACTCGTTGAGTCGGTCCGAGGCTCCCAGTCGACGCTGGAGCGCGATGAACGAGGCTGGAGTGCGCTGGTAGCTCACGAAGAGTAGACCGGCATCGAGCTGACCGAGGTCGTTGATGCCGTCGGTGAAGTTGTAGGACCGCCTGAGGATCTTGATGCCGTCGTTGTTCTCGTGGGCGGCTAGAGCGACGTGAGAGGTCGGGTCGATCACCAGGTCCCCCGACGCGTCCGTGGCACTGAAGTCCGGGGTGTCGAACTCGCTCTTCCCGGTCAGTGGTGCACCGGAGATCTTCTTGCGGGCGAAGATGCCCTGCTGGTCGGTGATGTCGTCGGCGTCCCAGATCTCGATGTCCATCCGAATCTTGCGGACGACCTGGTAGGTCCCGCCCGTCATCCAGTCCACGTCGGTGCCGTCACCGAGCCAGACGTGCTCGTCGAGTTCCCCGGCCGAGGTGAGATTGCGGGTGCCGTCCTTGAAGCCGAGCAGATTGCGGGGGGTGGTCTGACCGCTTCCGGCGGAGGCGCGACCGAAGCCGAGCACCACCCATCGGGTGTTCGCCGAGCCGCGGGCCATCCGAGCCAGGTCCCTGATCGCGTGGTAGGCCACCTGGGGGTCGTCGGCACAGGCTTGGAGGCTGAGGTCTCCACCGGTCAGCGGCGGCCTCAACTGGTCGCTCGGCAGCTCCGGCAGGTCCTCCAGCAGGCGCGGTCTCCGGTCCGCCAGCCCGAACCGCTCGTCGAAGAGGCCCGGCCCGAGCCCGAGGGTCACCGTCAGCCCGCTGGGGGCCAGGTCGAGCGCTTCTCCGGTGTCTGCGGCCACGGCACCCGAGCGCGTGGGCTCGATCGAGCCGACCGGTAGCCCCGCCATCAGCTGCGCGATCGCCGCAGACCAGCGGGCGAGCAGCACCTTGACCGCCTCTGCCGTCACGGCGGTCACGTCGAAGGTCATGAACACGCAGTACCGCTGCGGCAGCGTGGCTATCCCGGCCTGATGCCCGCCGGTGTAGAACTCGTATCGCCGTGACAGGTCGAGGATCTCGCCGGCCTCCCCGGGTTCGGCTGTCGCCCGACCAGTGAAGAAGCCGGCCGCCGCCCCCGCCACGCCGAGGGCACCTGCGCCGGCCACCAGCCGTCGCCGAGACAGTCCCCGGGCGGGCGCCGCGGGGACCGTCTCGGACGACGACCCGTCGGGACGGGAGTTGCTCATCTCAGGCCGTCGCCACCTTCTCTGCCAGCCGCGACAGCGAGTCCTGCAACGCCTGGACACTCTGGCTCAGCTTGTTGGCATCAGTCTTGCGCAGAGCCGGCGTGTACAACACATAGCCCCCCAGAGCGTTCGGGTCCCGGTAGTCATCCAACATGTCGTCGACCGCATCGAACCGATCGGTGATGGTGGCGGTCAGCTCGGGATCGATCTGCTCCAGACCGGGTTGGAGGTAGGCGAAGGCCTCCTTGGCGCCCTCGACGTTGCCGGCGAAGTCGAGCAGGTCGATGTGGCTGAAGGCCTCTTCCTCACCGCTGATCTTGTTTGCCTGGACCTCCTCGAGCAGGCCAGCGGCACCATTGGCGAGGTCCTCGGGTGCGTAGGTGAGCGTCTTGGCGACGTCGACGAGCTTGGTGACGTTCTTGGTCAACTCGGCGGCGTACTTCTTGGTGCCGGCCGTGATCTTCTCGCGACCGAAGAGGTCGCGCTCGATCGCGTGGAAGCCGTGCCAGCCGACCGCCGGATCGATGTTGGAGGCCCGCATGTCGATGAGGTAGTCGAGGTTCCCGTTGTTGTCGGTCGGCTTGAAGCCAGGCAGCACGAAGCCTTCGACATCGGACTCGATCCGCTCGTAGTAGACGCGCGACTGGGCGTAGGCCTCCTGGGCCGCGGCGAGGTCACCGGAGTCGATGGCATCCTGGAGCTTCTTGACACCGTCGAGCATGGCGCTGACCTGCGTGTCGACGTAGGTGCCGTACTCCGTCGCACCCTCCTGCAGCGCCTGCTGGGTGCTGCCTCCCGTCGACTGGCTGGCTTCGCCGGTAACGGTGAAGGGCAGGGACTCCTCCGTGGCGCCAGGGCAGTAGATCTCGTAGTCCCCGCCCCCGAGGGTCAGGGTGAAGTTGACCGGCCCGAGGCCCGGTGCGAGATTCTCCTTCTCACCGAGGATCTTCAGCCCGCTGAGCAGTTCGACCTCGGTAATGCCGGTTGCGCTCTCGTTGGTCACCGTGAAGGTCACCGGCCCCGCCTCGACCGAGTCGGTGTCGAGCGTGCAGGTGTCGCCGGACCCACCGCTGGCCAAGGTGACCGCGACCTGGGCGGCGCCACCGCTGCTGGCGGACGAGCTCTTCGCGTCGGGTGAGGCGTTGCCCGACGAGTCGTCGTCGCCACCACATGAGGTCAGGCCCACGGTGGTCAACACACCGAGGGCGGTCAGCAGTGCGCGCACGCGCATAGATCGGGACATGGATGGACCTTTCATCGTCGGATCAACCACCGACTGAGCGCGCGAACGGCTCGGCGGAGACGGCGGCTTGGGAGGAAAGTCGGACAGCACGCCGACGCCGGAGACCGGCGACGGTGAGCGCTGCCGCGACCAGGAGTAGGAAGCCTGGGAACCAGTGCTTCCACAGGACTCGTTCGCGGGCCGTCGCCTGGGCGGTGGCGATGCGCTCTTGAGCCGAACGAGTGTGAGTCGTCGACACCTGCCAGGAGTCGGCGGAATCCGAGACGGTGATGACGCGTGGCGAGGTCAGACCACCCCCGGTGAGCGTGAGCAGGAGCCGAGTGTCGCTGCCGCCGGCGACCAACCCGCCCTCGAACGTGTCGATCACAGCGCTGCCCTGACTGTGCCAGCTCGCGGAATAGGGCCCGCCAGCGCGGTTGACGTCCAGCCCCACCGGCACCCGATTGCCGGTGTAGGTCAGCAGTTCGTCCAGGGTGAGCGTGTCCGGCCGGTCCTTGATCTCGTCGGCGACGGTCCAGCGTGTGTCCGCGCCCGTGACCGGGCTCGGCTGGGGATCAGCCACCGCGAGCGTGCGCTGGTCACTGCCCTCTCCAAGCGTGAGCGTGCCGTCCCGGGCACTGACGTGCACCTGCGCGGAGCCGCCGCCCTCGAGCGGAGCCGACGTGGAGACGTCGACCTTCGGCAGGGGTACGGCGAGCAGCAGCGCCGCCGCGAGGACGAGCAGACCGACCGCACCGCCGAGTTGAAGCCGCGGCACCGCGGCCGGCGAGGGACGTCGCGAGGCCGGCCAGTAGGTGAACAGCAGCATCGGCACGAGGTAGCAGGCCCAGCCCAACAGCTCGACCGCTCGGGGATCTGCTGGCATGCCCAGCACACCGGTGATCACAGCGGTCCGGATCGCCCCGGGAGGAGCGAGCCAGGAGAGGTCGACCGTGCGGGCCTGACCGAACTGGATCCAGCCCGCTTCATGGGCCGAGCGCAGCGAGGAGAGCACCAGTCCAGCGGCGACGAAGACGAGGAAGACCCCGGTGATCTTGAAGAAGCGGGCCAGGTTGAGCCGGACGCCGCCGGAGTAGATGCCGTAGCCGATCACAGCCGCAGCCACCAGACCCAACGCGGCTCCCGAGGCGGCTGCCGCCGGACTGGTCGCCGCCTGGAAGGTGCTGAGCAGGAAGACGGAGGTCTCGAAGCCCTCGCGGAGTACCGCCAAGAACACCATCACGCTCAACGCCGTGGTGGTGCCGTCGCCGAGTGCGGCGCCGGCGGCGCTCTCCAGATCGTGCTTGAGGTGGCGGGCGTTCTCGCGCATCCACAACACCATGCCGGTCACGAAGCAGACTGCGACGAGGCCGATCACGGCCTCCATCCCCTCCTGGCCAGCTTGAGGCAGACTCTGCTCGACCAGGCGCAGCACGACCCCGACCACCACGCTCAACGCGATCGCGCTCGTCAGCCCGATCCACAGGCCCCGGAGACTGGCGCCGTTGCGACGCAGGAAGGCAGCGATGATCGAGACGATCAACGCGGCTTCGAGCCCCTCCCGGAGGCCGATCACGAACGTGGGTAGCATGCATCCGCTCTCGCCATTGCGGCCGGGCGGCCGCAATCGTCAGGCCCTTAGGCAAGCCTAACCTTCACAGAGCACACTAGCCTACCCGCGGACCGTCCCTGAACCGGCCCGCGGCTGCTGTGAGCGCGCTCACCCGAGAGGTGACCGTCGCTCCCTGGTCAGCAGCGAACGAGCAGCTCACCGTGGAGCACGGCGAACCACCCGTCGGGCTCATCGGCCCAGGCGCGCCAGCCGTCGGCCATCTCCTGCAGCTGGGTAGGCGTCGCACGGCCGGTCTCGAGCAGCTGGTTGCCGAAGGCCGAGTCGAGCAGCCGATCCGCCCACAGGCCGCCCCACCAGGCCCGGTCTGCCGGAGTGGCGAAGGTCCAGGTCGACGAGCTGACCGTGACGTCGTCCAAGCCGGCGGAGTGCGCCCAGGCGAGCAGTCGGCGCCCGGCGTCCGGCTCACCGCCGTTGGCGCGGGCGAGGCCGCGATACAACGCCAGCCATCGATCCAGCTCGGGCGAGACGGGATGCCAGACGAAGGCGGCATAGTCGGAGTCCCGGACCGCGACCACGCCACCCGGTCGGGTGACCCGGGCCAGTTCTCGCAGGGCGCGGACCGGGTCGGCGACGTGCTGCAGCACCTGGTGGGCGTGCACCACGTCGAAGGAGGCGTCGTCGAAGGGTAGGTCGTGTACGTCGCCCCGTCGCACCACAACCTGCTGGAGCCCACGTCGCTCCAACTCAGCTCGCGTCAGCTCGACCGCCTCGGCGGTGTGCTCGAGCGCGGTCACCGGCCCGGGAGCGACCAGTTCGGCCAGATCGGCCGTGATCGTCCCCGGACCGGAGCCCACGTCGAGCAGAGCCTGGCCCGGCTCCAGGTGCGGCAACAGATAGGCGGCAGAGTTGTCAGCCGTCCGCCAGCGGTGTGAGCGCAACACGCTCTCGGCGTGGCCGTGCGTGTAGCGATGCTCCCCCGTCACGACCGGCCTCCCTCGTCTCGCGCCGCAGTCTCAGCGAGTCGCGGTGCCCTCGACGTAGTCGGAGTCGTGGCTCTTCACCCAGGCCATCAGCTTGCGCAGCTCGCGGCCGGTCGCCTCGATCGGGTGCGCCTCGGCCTTGGCGCGCAGCGCCTTGAACTCCGGTGCGCCGGCGTCCTGGTCGTCGATGAACCGCTGGGCGAACGTGCCGTCCTGGATCTCGGCCAGGATCCGCTGCATGTTCTCCTTCACGTGCTCGTCGAGCACGCGGGGGCCGGAGACGTAGTCGCCGTACTCCGCGGTGTCAGAGACCGACCAGCGCTGCTTGGCAATGCCGCCTTCGTACATCAAGTCCACGATCAGCTTGAGCTCGTGGAGGCACTCGAAGTAGGCGACCTCGGGCTGGTAGCCAGCCTCGGTCAGCACTTCGAAGCCGTACATGATCAGCTGCGAGGCACCCCCGCACAGGACGCTCTGCTCACCGAACAGGTCGGTCTCGGTCTCCTCCTTGAACGTCGTCTTGATGCCGCCCGCACGCAGCCCACCGATGCCCTTGGCATACGACAACGCCAGCGGCCAGGCCTGGCCCGTCTCGTCCTTCTCCACCGCCACCAGCACCGGCACACCACGGCCGTCGACATACTCCCGTCGGACCAGGTGACCCGGACCCTTGGGGGCGACCATGAACACGTCCACTCCGGCGGGCGGGGTGATGTAGCCGAACCGGATGTTGAAGCCGTGACCGAAGACCAGCGCCTTGCCCGGCGCGAGGTTCGGCTCGACTGACTCCGCGTAGAGACTGCGCTGGACGTGGTCGGGCGCCAAGATCACGATCACGTCTGCCTCGGCACTGGCTTCGGCCGGCGTCAGCACGCGCAACCCCTCGGCCTCCGCCTTCGCGCGCGACTTCGAACCCTCGGGCAGCCCGACTCGGACATCGACGCCCGAGTCGCGCAGTGACAGCGCGTGGGCATGCCCCTGGCTGCCATACCCGAGGACGGCGACCCGCTTGCCCTGGATCAGGGACAGGTCGGCATCGTCGTCATAGAACATCTCGGCCACGGTGAAACTCTCTTTCTGATACGTGTCCCGCCGTCGGGCGGCGGGATTCTGGAGGGGTCAGGCGCTGGTGGTGGCCACCGGCACGGGTCGGAGGGAGCGCTCGCTGATGGACCGCGGACCGCGGCCGATGGTCACCATCCCGGACTGGACCAGCTCGCGGATGCCGAACGGCTCGATCACGCGGAGGAAGTCGGCGAGCTTGTCGGTGTTGCCGGTGACCTCGATCGTCACCGCGTCCGGCGCCACGTCGACGACTCTGGCCTTGAACAGCTGGACGGCGTCGAGGACCTTGCCCCGGCTGTCGGCGTCGGCCTTGACCTTGACCAGCAGGAGCTCACGGCTCACCGACTGGGCGGGGTCCATCTCCACGATCTTGATCACCTCGACCAGCTTATTCAGCTGCTTGGTGACCTGCTCCAACGGCAGGTCTTCGACGCCGACCACGATGGTCATCCGGGAGATCCCGGGATGCTCGGTCGGGCCGACCGCGAGGCTGTCGATGTTGAAGCCGCGCCGGCTGAACAGGCCGGCGATCCGGGCCAGCACGCCGGGCTTGTTCTCGACCAGCACCGACAGGGTGTGTTTGCTCACCGGTGGTCCTCCCCCGTCCTCACAGGTCGTCCTTGTCGAACTCCGGGGCCAGGTCCCGGGCGTACTTGATGTCGTCGTTGCTGGCGCCGGCGGCCACCATCGGCCAGACCATCGAGTCGCGGTGCACGCGGAAGTCGACCACGACGGGCACGTCGTTGATCTCCATCGCCTTCTCGATGGTGGCGTCCACGTCGTCGGGCGAGTCGCAGGACAGCCCGACACATCCGTAGGCCTCGGCCAGCTTGACGAAGTCGGGGATCCGGCCCGGGGTGTGCGCATGCTGCAGTGTGGTGTTGGAGTAGCGCTCGTTGTAGAACAACGTCTGCCACTGGCGCACCATGCCGAGCGCCTCGTTGTTGATGATGGCGACCTTGACCGGGATGTTCTCGATGGTGCAGGTGGCCAGCTCCTGGTTGGTCATCTGGAAGCAGCCGTCACCGTCGATCGCCCAGACCGTGGAGCCGGGCATGCCGACCTTGGCGCCCATCGCGGCGGGCACGGCGTATCCCATGGTGCCGAGGCCTCCCGAGTTGATCCAGGTGCGTGGGTGCTCGTAGCCGACGTAGTGGGCCGCCCACATCTGGTGCTGGCCGACGCCTGCGACATAGACGGCCTCCGGCCCGACGATCCGGCCCAACTGCTCCAAGACATGCTGTGGGGCCAGGCTGCCGTCCGCCGGGACGTCGTACCCGAGCGGGTAGCGCTGGCGCACACCGACCAGGAACTCCACCCAGGCCTCGTAGTCGCCGGTGTTGCCGGTGGCCGCCTCGGCCTCGAGTGCGACCACGAGCTCGGCGATGACCTCCTTGGCATCGCCCACGATCGGGACGTCGACATAGCGGTTCTTGCCGATCTCGGCGGGGTCGATGTCGGCGTGGATGACCCGGGCGTGGGGGGCGAACGAGTCGAGGTTGCCGGTGACCCGATCGTCGAAGCGGGCGCCCAGGCTGATGATCAGGTCGCTGCGCTGCAGGCCGGCCACCGCGGCGACAGTGCCGTGCATGCCGGGCATGCCGAGGTGCTGGGAGTGGCTGTCGGGGAAGGCACCCCGGGCCATCAACGTGGTGACGACCGGGATGCCGGTGAGCTCGGCCAGCCGCAGCAGCTCCGGCGAGGCGCCGGCCCGGACCGTCCCGCCACCGACATAGAGGACGGGGCGTCGAGACTCCAAGATCAGTCGGGCTGCTTCGCGGACCTGCTTGCTGTGCGGTCGCGTCACGGGGCGATAGCCGGGCAGGCTGAGCTCGGTCGGCCAGTCGAACGTGGTCATCGCCTGCAGCGCGGACTTCGCCACGTCGACCAGCACCGGCCCGGGCCGCCCGGTGGCGGCGATGTGGAATGCCTGGGCGACGGTGCGCGGGATCTCGGCCGGGTCGGTGACCAGATAGCTGTGCTTGGTGATCGGCATCGTGATGCCGCGGATGTCGGCCTCCTGGAAGGCGTCGGTGCCGATCATGGCCGCGCCGACCTGGCCGGTCACCGCCACCATCGGGACCGAGTCCATGTAGGCGTCCGCGAGCGGGGTGACCAGGTTGGTGGCGCCGGGGCCTGAGGTCGCCATGCAGACCCCGACCCGGCCGGTAGCCGAGGCGTAGCCCGACGCCGCGTGGCCGGCACCCTGCTCGTGCCGCACGAGGACGTGCCGGATCTTGCGGGAGTCCATCAGTGGGTCGTACGCCGGGAGGATCGCGCCTCCCGGGATCCCGAAGATGTCGCTGACCCCGGCATGCTCCAGGGACCTGACCAGGCTTTGCGCGCCGGTGATCTGGTCGGCGGCGTCCTGCTCGCTCATCTCTTCTTCCTGTCCTCAGTGGTGCGGCGGTTCGTTGACATCAGCCCAACAAAAAACCCCTCGGCCCCGGGCGGGCGACGAGGGGTGACGCGCAAGCGCGGGAGGGATCTCCCTAACTCACGCGTCGAAGGCGTACGAGGATCTGTGCGCGCATGGACCTACGGTCCCTGTCGGACTCCGGTGGCGTCAAGCCAGTCTGCCACCCGTCTCGAATCATGGGACTCGCGTCTCAGAACGTGTTGGGGGAGCTGGCGCTGAGAGGTCCCGAGTCACTGCAACCCAATCTTGTCCGCCTGACCCCTTTCAGTCGGGGCAACGAAGGTCTATCGTCCCGCCGAGAGGCGTGGTTCCTCGGGCGGCTGCGCTCTCTTCCCATTTTTCGCCCGCCGATTCCTCAGGGAGGAGCCTCGTGCAGCCACGACGACTCAAGTCACGAGCCTGGGCCGGCCTGGTCGCGGTCACCGCCGCAGCCACCGCACTGAGCATCGCCAGTCCCGCGGCCACCGCCGCCGAGAAGAAGGCCGAGAAGGCCCCGATGCTCAACGCCCCCAAGCGGGTGGATGTCCGCGGTCTCGACATCCAGCGCCGCGAGCAGGCGAAGGACGCCCGGGTGGCGTTCTTCGTCCAGTTCGCCGGCGAAGGCGCGGCGGACGCCGCGCGTCGTACCGGAAGCAGCAAGGCGGCCAAGGACCGCCGGGGCGCGGTCTCGTCGCAGGCCAAGACCGCGCTCGCCACCGCTCGCAAGAGCGACTCGAAGGCCACCTCGCTCTTCGTGGTGTCCAACGCACTCCCCGGCATGGGCGTGCGGACCACGACCGACGGCGCCTCGGCGCTGGCGGCGATGTCGGGGGTGGTGAAGGTCTCGCGGATCATCCCCAAGACGGCCACCAACGCGAACACCGCCCAGCTCGTCAAGGCGCTCGACGCCTGGAAGTACGCCGGCGGCACCGGCGAGGGCGTCCGCATCGGGATCATCGACACCGGCATCGACTACACTCACGCCGACTTCGGCGGACCCGGCACCACCGAGGCGTACGACGACGCGCAGGCCAACTCGGCCGACCCCGACTGGCGCGATGCGCTGCCAGCGAAGGGCAAGGCGAAGATCCGAGGCGGCCATGACTTCGTGGGTGACGCCTACGACGCCGACGACCCCACCTCCGTCCCCCAGCCGGACGAGAACCCGTTGGACTGCAACGAGCACGGGACGCACGTGGCGGGCACGGCGGCGGGCTACGGCGTGAAGGCCAACGGCTCGACGTTCAACGGCGACTACGCCGACCTCAGCGGTGACGACTTGATGGACATGGAGGTCGGCCCAGGTATGGCTCCGGAGGCGGAGCTCTACGGTCTGAAGGTGTTCGGCTGCGACGGCACCACCGACGAGGTGATCCCGGCGCTGGACTGGGCCCTGGACCCCAACGGTGACGGCAACTTCGACGACCACCTCGACATGATCAACATGTCCCTCGGCGCGGACTACGGCAACGAGGACGACCCCGAGAACGCCGTGGTGAACAAGCTCGCCAAGTTCGGCGTGCTGCCCGTCATCTCGATGGGCAACAACGGCGACCTCACCGACACCGGCGGCGCGCCCGGCAACGCGATCTCGGCGCTGGCGGTGGCCAGCTCGGTCGACTCCTACCAGTTGCGCGACGGTCTCACCGTGAACGCACCGGGCGATGTGGCCGGCACCAGCGCCGGCCAGATGTCGGTCGCCTACGACTGGGCAGACGAGGCTCCGGTGACCGGTGACGTGGTCGCCATCTCTGAGGCTAACGCGGACGGCTGCGACGTGCTGAGCGGCGACGATGCTGCGACGGTCGCGGGCAAGGTCGCCTGGCTGATCTGGGACGACGACGACGCCACCCGGCGCTGCGGCTCTGCTGCTCGAGCGGCCAATGTGAAGAGCGCCGGCGCGATCGGCGCGATCTTCACCTCGGGTCTGAACGTCTTCGGCGCCGGCATCACCGGTGACGCGGACATCCCGGTCTTCCAGCTTCCGAAGTCCGAGACCGACAAGCTGCAGCCGGCCGTGACGGCTGGCACGCTGAACGTCACCTTCGACGGCGCCCTCCAGGCGAGCATCCGTGACGTCAACCCAGGGATCAGCGACACCCTGTCCAGCTTCAGTTCCCGCGGACCACGCGGGTCGATCGGGGTGGTCAAGCCCGATGTGACGGCTCCGGGCGACACCATCGCCTCGGCCGGGATGGGTTCGGGCGACAAGGTTCTGGTGATCTCGGGCACCTCGATGGCCTCGCCGCTGACGGCCGGCATCGCCGCGATCGTGAAGGCCAAGCACCCCAGCTGGACTCCGTTGATGGTCAAGGCCGCGGTGATGAACAACGCGACCCACGACGTGTGGACCGGTGAGAACCAGAGCGGCACCCGCTACGCCCCGGCCAGGGTCGGATCGGGTCGGGTGGATGCCCTCGCGGCCTCCGATGCCAGCGTGCTGGCCTACGTCAACAGCCCCGCGAACGCCGTCTCGGCATCGTTCGGGCCGGTTCCGGTCCCGGTGACCGCGGGCAAGGTCAGCAGGACCAAGAAGCTGGTCGTCAAGAACACCGGCGCCGATGCGGTGACGGTCAACCTGGCCTACCAGTCGGTGAACTCCTCCCCCGGTGTGAGCTACAGCGTCTCGCCGAAGAAGCTGGTCGTGGGTGCGGGTGCCGAGAAGACGGCGACCATCACGATGACGATCCAGCCGAGGGCGTTGCGGCACACCCTCGACAAGACGATGGACCGCGAGCAGGTGGTCGACATCTTCGGTGCCTCGGTTCCGCGGCAGTTCGTGACCGACTCGTCGGGTCGCGTGGTGGTCACGCCGGTCGACGGATCCGACCTGCGGGTGCCGGTCTACGGCGGCGCGAAGCCCGTCTCGACGACCAAGGCCAAGGTCACCCGCGGCAGGCACAAGGCGGTCAAGGTGACCGGTGCCGGAGTGAAGCAAGGCAGCGGTGCCAGTGCCTTCCGGTCGCTGATGTCGGTGATGCAGCTCGGCGCCAAGAGCGGCAAGCTGCCCACGTGTGGCGCCGGAGAGGACCCGATCGGCTGCACCTCCTCGGCGACCGAGCGCGCTGGCGACATCAAGGAGGTCGGCGCGGGAGCCACCAAGAAGTGGCTGTGGTTCGGTGTCTCCACGCGAAGTGACTGGCCCAACATCGGCAGCGTGTTGAGCCCGGATGTCTACTACGACGTCAACGGTGACGGCACTCCTGACTTCGACACCTATGTCGGGCTCAGGCCGGGCACAGATGTCCCGTTGGCCTTCACCTTCGATATGGAAAGCGGCGACCTGGTGGACGCCGAGCCGATCAACTTCAACTTCGGCGACGTGGACACCAACGTGTTCGACAACAACGTGGTGTTGCTGCCGGTGTGGAAGGACGCGATCGGCCTGAAGGGCAAGAAGAAGGCCCAGGTGAGGTATTCCGTCGGCATGTGGTACGGCTACACCGGCGACTACATCGACTGGGTCGACGTGCCCGGCAAGTTCAACGCCGGCAAGCCGGCTGTCGCCACCGGCAGCCCGCTCTGGCTCGACAGGCGCGGCAAGATCAAGCTGACGTCGGCCACGCCGAAGGCGAAGGCGCTGGTGTTCCATCTGCACGGTGCCAGCGGCAAGCGGAGTCAGGTGCTGACCGTTCCGAAGAAGTGACGGCCTAGCGGCAAGCAGGCAGCGAGCCTCGACGCGTCAGCGTCGAGGCTCGCTGTTCGTGCGGTCGGTCAATGCCGAGAGCGGCTGCACCTGGCCACCGTCGTCGTCGAAGTTGTCCGGGGACAGCCACGCGTCGTACGCCGCCCGCAGCCGTGGCCATTCCGTGTCGATGATGGAGAACCAGTCGGTGTCGCGGTTGCGGCCCTTGACGACCAGGGCCTGCCGGAACCTGCCTTCGTAGCTGAAGCCGAGTCGGCGCGCGGCGGCTCGGGAGGGCTCGTTGAGGCTGTCGCACTTCCACTCCAGCCGTCGGTAGCCGAGCTCGTCGAAGACGTACGTCGCGATGAGCACCAGCGCCTCTGTGGCTGCCCTGGTCCGCTGCAGTTGTCGCGACCACATGATGCCGCCGATCTCCAGGCATCCGTTGGCCGCGTCGAGGCGCATCAGGGAGACCAGTCCTTGCGCGTGCTGGTGGCCCTCGGGGAGGACCACGAAGGTCACCCCCGGGGTCTGGTCCGACAACGAGTCCACCAGGGCGGTCACCTCGGACCGCTCCACCGGCCGGGGCACCGAGCGATAGGTCCACAACGACTCGTCCTCCTCGGTGCAGACCGAGCCCAGCAGCCCGTCCACGTGCGCCGGGCCAACCGGCTCCAGCCGGACGTAACGGCCGGTCAGGGACACGCACGCCGGAGCGGACCGAGCCACCCAGCCCTCGACCGGGTCCCCCACGGGCTGACCCAGCTCGTTGGCCCAGCTCACCCGAGCCCGGCCAACTCGTCACGCACCGCTGCCATCCCCTGATGCACCTCGGTGAAGCTCGTGGAGAGCGGCGACAACCCGATCCGCAGTCCGTGCGGGTCGCGGTAGTCGGGGATCACGTCCTGCTTCCAAAGCCGGGCGGTGACCTCACGCATCCCGGGATGCAGCAAGGTGACGTGGCCACCCCGGGTCGCCTCGTCGGCGGGCGAGCCCACCGTGACACCCAACGGCGCAAGCCAGGCCTGTGCCAGCTCGAGCGCATAGCCGGTGAGCCGCAGCGACTTGGCCCGGATGGCGTCCATGCCGACCTCCTCGATCAGGTCGAGCATGTCCTGCATCGGCAGCATCCCGGTGATCGGCGGGGTGCCGGAGAGCAGGCTGCGGATCCCGGGCGAGGGATGGAAGCCGGGGCCCATCAAGAACGGGTCCCGGTGCCCCATCCAACCGGTGATCGGTTGGGCGAGCAGGGCGTGGTGACGCGCGGCGACGTACCCGAAGGCTGGCGAGCCGGGCCCGCCGTTGAGGTACTTGTAGGTGCAGCCGACGGCCAGGTCGGCCGCCCACTCGTCGAGGGCGAGCGGCACCGAGCCGACCGAGTGGGACAGGTCCCAGAGGACGAGCGCACCCGCTTCGTGGGCGAGCCTGGTCAGCCCCGGGCCGTCGGCGACGAATCCCGAGCGGTAGGCGACGTGGCTGAGCCAGACCAGCGCGGTCTGCGGACCCAGCGCCGGTGCGAGCAGGTCGGCCGTCACTCCGGCTGCCGGGTCGACCTCCACCCAGCGCACGGTGAGGCCCCGTTCGGCGGCGATCCCTTCGGCGAGGTAGCGGTCGGTGGGGAAGTTGTCGGTGTCGATGACGATCTCCCGACGGGCGGGGTCCGCCCGCACCTGCGCGTCGACGGCCGCCCGGGCGGTCTTGTAGAGCAGCACGGTCGTGGAGTCGCCGACCGCGGTCTGGCCGGGCGCCGCACCGAGCACCACGCGACCGAGCCGGTCGCCGAGCACCAAGGGCTGCTCGTACCACTGCTCGTCCCAGCCGCGGATCAGCCGGCCGCCCCAGTCGTCCGCGACGAATCGGGCGAGTCGGTCGGCCGTCGCGCGCACCGGTCTGCCCAACGAGTTGCCGTCGAAGTAGACCAGCGGGGTCTCGGCACCGACGAACCGATCGCGGTAGGACCCCAGTGGGTCGGTCGCGTCGAGTCGGTGAGCCGTCTCCGGGGTGGTGTTGTCCTCGGTCACGGCCCATGTCTATCGCAGGACCGGACTCTCCGCGAACCGTGCCTCGAGCGCGTCGACGAATGCGGATGCGGTCCCGATCGGCGCCGCGCTGGCCAGACCGCATCGGGAGGCCTGGTCGCGGATCCGGTCGGCGAAGACTCCCGGCGCGACCAGGTGGGGGACGACCAGGGCATCGGGCCGGGCGAGCGCTAGCAGGGGAAGGTCGGCGAGATTGGTGACGGCGTACGCCGATCCGGGGCGCTCGGCGGCCCACTCGGCCACGAAGTCGGCCACGTGTGCGCGCGCCTCGGGCCGCGACGAGCCCGCGGTCACGACAGCGATCGGCGTGTGGGCCGTGCCGCCTGTCGCCGCGATGATCTCGTCGAGGGCCGCATGCAGCCAGCGACCCGAGCCGACGACCCCGCGGTCGGTGACGGTGACTGCGGAGGGGACCTGCGCGAGCAGTCCCGGAAGGTCGACCCGAGCGTGGTAGCCGGGTGCGAGCAGCAGTCCCAACGCGGTGACGTCTTCCTCGACGTCTGCCAGCCAGGTCGCAGCCCGGGGCAGGTCGTGCTCGAGGAAGGCGACCTCACAAGCGGGGCCGCGATCGGTGACCGCGGCCGCAAGGGTTCGGACGAACGTCGCGTGCCGGGGGTCCGGCGAGCCGTGCGCGAGCAACAGGTGGCGAGTCACGCCGACCAGACCTCGGAGGGCACCGTGGCGAGCTCCACCACGTCGCCGATCACGATCACCGCCGGGTTGGCCACGGACCGCTCCGCGGCGATCTCGGCGATGGTGGCCAGGGTGCCGGTGGTCACCCGCTGGTCGGGCAAGGTGCCGCGCTCCACCACGGCCACCGGCTCGTCGGGGCGACGACCGTGACCGACCAGCTCGGCGGCGATCTCGCCGAGCCGAGCCACTCCCATCAAGAACAGCAGCGTCCCTTCCAGGGCCGCCAGGGTGGCGAAGTCCAAGGGCCCGTCGTGGCCGGAGATCACCGTGAACCTGCTGGTCACGCCGCGCGCCGTGACCGGGATGCCTGCGGCGGCAGGCACTGCAAGGGCGCTGGTGACACCGGGCACGACCTCGACATCGATCCCGGCTGCACGGCAGGCCCCCGCCTCCTCGCTGCCCCGTCCCAAGACGTAGGGGTCGCCGCCCTTGAGCCTGACCACCCGCAGCCCAGCCGAGGCTCGGTCGACGAGCACCCGGTTGATGTCCTCCTGGGCCAGCAGGTGCCGACCGGGTGCCTTGCCTGCCTCGACGACCTCGACGTCCGGGTCGAGCTCGTCGAGCAGCGCCCTCGGCGCGAGTCGGTCGACTACAACGACGTCGGCCTGAGCCAGCAGCTGACGCCCCCGCAGGGTGATCAGGCCCGCGGCACCGGGTCCGCCGCCGACGAGCGCGACGTGACCCTGCCCGGTGCGCGCGCGGCGCAGCGGCAACTCACCGCTGGCCAGCCGCTCCGCCACGGCGTTGCGCAGTCGGGCCGCTCGGCGTGGGTCGTCGCCCGCGTTGACACCGACGACGACGTCTCCGACGCGAGCGACCGCCGGCGTGCGCGCCGTGCCCTCTCCAGCCCTGTCCGCACGGACGCACCAGACCCTGCGCTCCTCCGCGGCCGTCGACACCGCCTCGTCACAGAGTCGGTCGCCGGTGGCGGTGTGCACCAGCCAGGCCTGGTCCAGGTCTGTGGGCTCGAACTCGCGCAGGTGCAGCACCAGGCGACCAGCCTCGGCGTGCTCCCAGATGTCCTCGCAGGCATACGGCGCGATCACGTGCACGTCGGCCCCGGCCTCGAGCCAGGCATCGAGCCGGCGGGCGGTCACCGGGCCGCCACCCACGGCGACCACGCGTCGACCGTGCAGATCGAGCAGCAGGGGGGTCAGGTCGGTCACAGATGGATTCCGCACTCGGTCTTCTGGGCTCCCGACCAGCGTCCGGCTCGCTCGTCCTCGCCCTCGCTGACCGGGCGGGTGCACGGCCAGCAGCCGATCGAGGCGTAGCCGATCTGCTTGAGCGGGTTGACGATGATGCCGTGCTGGGCGGCGTAGAGCTCGACGTCGGCCGAGGTCCACCGAGCGATCGGGTTGACCTTCACCTTGCGTCGCCGGGGGTCCCAGGCCACCACGGGGGTCTGCGCGCGAGTGGCGCTCTCGTCGCGGCGCAGGCCGGTGACCCAGGCGCGGTACGGCGCGAGCAGGCGGCCGAGCGGCTCCACCTTGCGGATCGCGCAGCACAGGTCGGGATCGCGCTCCCAGAGTGCCGGGCCGAGCTCCCGCTCCTGGTGCTCGAGGCTGACCGCCGGCCTGGCCGAGATCACGTTGATCGGCAGAGTGGCGGCGATGGCGTCTCGGGTGCCGAGGGTCTCGACGAAGTGCAGGCCGGTGTCCAAGAAGCCCACGTCGACGCCAGGAGCGGCTCGACCGGCCAGGTTGGCGACCACGCCGTCGGCCATCGAGGCGAGCACGACCAGCCGGCTGTCGAAGGTCAGCCGGGCCCAGGCGAGCACGTCCTCGGCGGAGGCCTCCTCGAGCCGGTGACCGGCGTCGGTGGCGAGCTGCTCGAGCGCGTCGTCGTCGAGTGAGGCGGCTTCGGTGACGACCAGGCCGTAGGCGTCCTCGAGGTCGCGGGCGTCCTTGATCGTGGTGGCGTCGGGTGCGGTCCTCATGCCAGATCCGCCTCCTCGGCGCGGCGGGCCCAGGCAGCGAACGTCTCGTCGTCGGCGCGCTGCTCGTCGTAGCGGCGGGCCAGCCTCTCGACGTAGTCCGGCAGGTCGGCGCTGGTCACCTTCAGCCCCCGCGGCTTGCGGCCGACCTGGTCGTCGGGGCCGAGCTCGCCGCCGAGGTGCACCTGGAAGCCCTCCACCTGGTTGCCGTGATCGTCGGTCACGATCTGTCCCTTCAAGCCGATGTCGGCGACCTGGATCCGGGCGCAGGAGTTGGGGCAGCCGTTGACGTGCAGGCTGAGCGGGTTGGCGAAGTCGGGCAGCCGCTCCTCCAGCTGCAACACCGCGCGGCCCGCCACCTCCTTGGTCTCGGTGATGGCAAGCTTGCAAAACTCCAGCCCAGTGCAGGCCATCGTGCCGCGACGCCACTCGCTCGGCGTCGGATCGAGACCGAGCTTCCGCAGACCGGTGCACACCTGGTCGACCTTGTCCTCGGGCACGTCGAGGACCAGCAGCTTCTGGTGGGTGGTCAAGCGGATCCGGTCGCTGCCGACCGACTCGGCAAGGTCGGCCAGTCCGGCCAGGATCTTGCCGCTCACCCTGCCGACGACCGGAGCCGCGCCGACGTAGAAGCGACCGTCCCGCTGCTGGTGCACGCCGACGTGGTCGCGCCGGCCGCTCGGCGGCGGCGGTGCGGGACCGTCGGTGAGCCGACGATGCAGGTATTCGTTCTCGAGGACCTCGCGGAATCGCTCGGCACCCCAGTCGGCCATCAGGAACTTCAGCCGGGCCTTGTTGCGGAGCCGCCGATAGCCGTAGTCGCGGAAGATCTCCACGACACCGCACCAGACCTCGGGCACCTCCTCCAGCGTCACGAAGGCGCCCAGTCGCTGGGCGAAGATCGGGTTGGTCGACAGCCCGCCGCCGACGAAGACGTCGAACCCGGGGCCGAGCTCGGGGTGCACCACCCCGACGAACGAGACGTCGTTGATCTCGTGGGCCACGTCTTGGGAGGGCGACCCGGAGACCGCGGTCTTGAACTTGCGCGGCAGGTTGGACAGCGCGGGGTCGCCGACGAAGCGCCGCACGATCTCCTCGATCGCCGGAGTGCCGTCGATGATCTCGTCCTCCGCGACACCCGCCACCGGCGAACCGAGGATCACCCGCGGGGTGTCGCCGCAGGCCTCGGCGGTGGTGAGGCCGACCTCTTCGAGGGCGGCCCAGATGGTCGGCACGTCCTCGATGCGGATCCAGTGGTACTGGATGTTCTGCCGGTCGCTGATGTCGGCGGTGTCGCGGGCGTACGTCGAGGAGATGTCGGCCAGCGTCCGCAGCTGGGCGGCCGAGAGCCGTCCACCGTCGCAGCGCACCCGCATCATGAAGAACTCGTCCGACAACTCGTGCGGCTCCAAGCTGGCGGTCTTGCCGCCGGGGATGCCCGGCCGTCGCTGGGTGTAGAGCCCCCACCAGCGCATCCGGCCGTTGAGGTCGGTCGGGTCGATGGAGGCGAAGCCGCGCCGGGAGTAGATGTTCTCGATCCGGGCCCGCACGTTGAGTCCGTTGTCGTCGTTCTTGACCCGCTCGTTGGCGTTGAGCGGCTCGCGGTAGCCGAGCGCCCACTGGCCCTCGCCCCGCGCCCGCCCGCGCGGTTGGCGCCGGGCCGGCCGGGTGGCCGCCTGCGTGGCTGCGTCAGCAGTCATGGGAGTTCCTCGAGATCGGTGGTGGATGGCATCGCGACAGGGCAGCCGGCCGAAAACTCACTCGCGGCACCCGGCGGACACAGAGAAGTGCCCCGTCAGGCGCAGTCGGCCGGCCTCAGCGGGCCGGACACATGCTGCAGCCGTAGACGCGCATCAAGTCGACGTGGCGTCGGACCACGAGGACGACGGCGGTGGCTGGCATGGGTGAAAGCCTGACACGCTCACCCCCGCGCCGTCCGCGAATCTCGCGATATGGACATGTGTCTCGAATGTCGGACGTGCAGACGCTTGTCGGGGTCTACTGAAAGCTGACGAAGCGCACCTTGGGTCGGATGGCGTGCACGGCGACCGGACCCATCCGATGGATGTCCTCGTCGTAGAAGAGCTTGAAGCCGGGGATCAGGAGGTGGGGGCGGAGCACGGCGTGGTAGGTGTCCAGCTTCTGCCCTTGGGTGCCGAAGCCGTCGACGTGTTGCACCATGGCGAGCTCCGGGTGGGTGCGCAGGTCGCCGATGTCGCGAATCATGCTGGTCCGGAACTGGTGGAGCAGGAGCAGCTTCTGCGGCAGCCGCTCCCGCCGGGTCAGCGCGGCCAGCCAGGCGGTGGTGCGATTGATCTCGCGTGCGCTCACCGAGCCGATCACGCGGGCGGGCACCTGGTGTGGGCCCATCCGCCACTCCGGGTCGAGCGCGAGCCCCACCCAGGGGTCGCGCAACGCCCACTCCCACCGCTTGGCGACGGCGAGGAAGTGACTGCGCCCGGGCTGGAGGTCGAGCACGACCAGGGCGCCGTGCCGGTGCGCGGCACGGATGTAGCGGCGCACCTGGTCGCGGGCGATGTCGTGACTGTAGGAGCCGTCCTTCCCGGGATAGGCATCGGCCACGGTGACGATCAGCTCGTAGACCAACTGTATCGGTTGTCCGGGTCGCCGGAAGGGTGCCGCCGCCCGCGCCAGCCGTCGGGTCGCGGTGTCCGGGTCGGTCTCGCCGAGGACACCGAGCGCTCCGGTGCCCGCCGTGCCGTAGTAGGCGACCAGGAACCGGTTGCCACCGAAGACTCGATGTCGGCCCCCGGGCAGGAGGGCCGGCTTCGGTGGCGGGGACTCGGTCACCGGCTCCAGCGAAGGTCCGAGCGTCGGCCCCGTCGACGGGTCGGCCGTGCCGGTTGGGCTCGTCGAGCCGCTGTCGACGGACGCCGGTCCGGTGGCGCTAGGCGCGCTGACCGACGGGTGGGCGCCGATCCGATCACCGGCAGTCAGCGCCGTGGTGACGGCGAGTCCGGTCACGGCAACGACGACCATCACGGCCCAGGGCCGACGTACCCGATGCAGCACGGATCCCCCAATCCGAGTGACGCCGAAGGTCAGCCGCAGACGGCGCCGTGCGCCGCCGACTGGACCACCTGGGCGTACTTGCCCAGCACGCCGCGGGTGTACTTCGGTGGCAGTGGCGTCCAGCCCTCGCGGCGCGCGTCCAGATCGGGCATGTCCACCTCGAGCAGGCGGTTGGCGACGTCGAGGGTGATCTGGTCACCGTCTTGGATGAAGGCGATCGGGCCGCCGTCGACGGCCTCCGGCGCGATGTGACCCACGCACAGGCCGGTCGTCCCGCCGGAGAACCGGCCGTCGGTGATCAGCAGCACGTCCTTGCCGAGTCCGGCACCCTTGATGGCGCCGGTGATGGCGAGCATCTCGCGCATGCCCGGGCCGCCCTTGGGGCCTTCATAACGGATGACCACCACGTCGCCGGCGGTGATCCGGCCCTCCGCAAGCGCATCGAGCGCCGCGCGCTCGCCGTCGAAGACGCGTGCGGTGCCGGTGAAGACGGTGTCGTCGAAGCCGGCGGTCTTCACCACCGCGCCCTCGGGGGCCAGCGAACCCTTCAAGATGGTGAGTCCGCCGGACTTGTGGATCGGCGCGTCCAGGGAGCGGATGACGGTGCCGTCGACGTACGGCGGTGCGAGCTCGTCGAGGTTCTCCGCCAACGTCTTGCCGGTGACGGTGAGCGCGTCGCCGTGCATCAGCCCCGCATCCAGCAGGGAGCGCATCACCATCGGGATGCCACCGACCTTGTCGACGTCGTTCATCACGAAGCGACCGAAGGGCTTGAGGTCGCCGAGGTGCGGCACCTTGTCGCCGATCCGATTGAAGTCGTCGAGGTCGAGCGGCACCTCGGCCTCACGGGCGATGGCCAACAGGTGGAGCACGGCGTTGGTGGAGCCGCCCAGCGCCATCACCACGGCGATCGCGTTCTCGAACGCCTCCTGGGTCATGATCTGGCGGGCGGTGATGCCCTGGCGGAGCAGGTTGACCACCGCCTCGCCCGACCGGTGTGCGAAGCCGTCGCGGCGGCGGTCCACCGCGGGCGGCGCGGCCGAGCCGGGCAGGGACATGCCGAGGGCCTCGCCGACGGAGGCCATCGTGTTGGCGGTGTACATCCCGCCGCAGGCACCCTCGCCGGGACAGATCGCCCGCTCGATCCGGTCGACCTCGTCCCGCGTGATCTTGCCGGCCAAGCAGGCGCCGACGGCCTCGAAGGCGTCGATGATCGTCACGTCGTGGCCGTCGACCTGACCGGGCATGATCGAGCCGGCATAGAGGAAGACCGCGGCCAGGTCGAGTCGGGCCGCCGCCATCAGCATGCCGGGCAGCGACTTGTCGCAGCCGGCCAGCAGCACCGAGCCGTCGAGCCGCTCGGCCATCATCACCGTCTCGACGGAGTCGGCGATCACCTCGCGGGAGACCAGCGAGAAGTGCATCCCCTCGTGGCCCATCGAGATGCCGTCGGACACCGAGATGGTGGCGAACTCGAGCGGGTAGCCGCCGGCCGCGTGGACACCGTTCTTGACCGCCTTCGCAAGCCGGTCCAGGGACAGGTTGCAGGGGGTGATCTCGTTCCAACTGCTGGCCACACCGATCTGCGGCTTGGCGAAGTCCTCGTCCCCCATCCCGACAGCGCGCAACATGCCGCGCGCCGCGGCCTTCTCCAGGCCGTCGGTGACGTCGCGGGACCGGGGCTTGATGTCGTGCTCGGGCATGACAGCGAGGGTATCCCCCAGGCCGTCGCGGCTGGTCAGGAGATCCTTCCCGCGGGACGCCCAGCCAGCGTCAGGCCTCGGCGAGTGACTTCAGTCGACCCAGCCCCTTGTCGAAGTCCTTGGCGATGTACTTCTCCATCGAGAAGACCTTGGCCACCACGCCCACCAGGCCCTTCTGCTCACCTGCCATCGCCCAGGACACGTCCGCACCCTCGGCGGCCGGGACGATGTCGAAGGTGACTCGGTTCTCGGACCGGAAGGGCTTGAGGAAGTTCACCCTGATCGCGACCCGCTCCGGCGAGGATTCGGTGATCTCCATGCTGCCAGCGCCGGCCTTGCGGTTGCCCGACCAGCGGTACGTCGCCCCGACGCCGCTGTCCGGACCGTCGTACTCTCGGTTCAGGTCAGGGTCCAGGTCCTCCCACGGTGACCACTCCCGCCAGTGGCGGAAGTCGTTGACGAGGTCGTGGACCCGGGCCGGGTCGGCGGAGATCTGGGCGCGACGGACGATCTCGAAGGCTGACACGGGGGCATCGTCTCATCAGGCCGCGATTCACACCATGGTTGCCGCGACCGCCCGACTGAGCCTGCTCATCTACATTGAGCCGGTGCACCAGGACCAGCCACGGATCTCGCCGATCTGGCTGGTGCTCGCCGGGATCTTGTCGGTGCAGTTCGGTGCGGCGGTCGCGAAGGGCCTCTTCGACGTGGTGGCGCCGACCACCATGGTCTGGCTGCGGCTGGTGTCCAGCTCGATCGTGCTGGTGGCGATGGCCCGGCCCCGGCTGTCGGGACGATCCCGGTCGGACTGGCTGGTCGCCGTCGGCTTCGGGCTCACCCTGGGGGCGATGAACTGGGGCATCTATCAATCCTTCGCCCGCATCCCGCTCGGTCTGGCGGTCACGATCGAGTTCGTCGGCCCGCTCGGCCTGGCCGTGCTCGGCTCGCGGCGGCCCCGTGACTTCGCCTGGGTCGTGCTGGCCGGGGTGGGGGTGTTGCTGCTGGGTCTGTCACCCGGGGAGGTGACCTGGGCCGGAGTCGCGTTCGCCCTCGGGGCCGGTGTGGCCTGGGCGGGCTACATCGTGATGTCGGCCCGGACGGGCGCCCGCTGGCCGGGGCTGGCAGGGCTTGCGGTCGCCAGTGTGGTCGGTACGGCGGTGCTCGCGCCGTTCGCGCTCGTGGTGGGCGGCTCCGACCTGCTCGATCCGAGGATCCTTCTGCTGGGCTCGCTGGTCGGTCTGCTCAGCTCGGTCGTGCCCTACTCCTTGGAGCTGATGGCGCTGCGGCGGATCAGGCCGTCGGTCTTCTCCATCCTGATGAGCCTGGAGCCGGCCGCGGCGGCGCTCGCAGCCGCGATCGTGCTGCGGGAGTTCCTCACTCCCCTGCAGCTGCTGGCGATGGCCTGCGTGGTGGCCGCCAGCATCGGAGCGACTCGCTGGTCGGCCAGCGCGCCGATCAGTGAGCCGGCGCCGGACTGATGCTGACCCGGCGCGACGCACGGCGCAGCGTCGCGAGCACGGCCGGCCCGAGCACGATGATCGCGACGGAGTTGGTGATCGCCCTGCCGGTGTCCCAGCTTCCGGTGGAGGTGAGCAGGGTGTACGCCGCGAACCGCTTCAGGTTGTCCCACACCGGATCAGCGGGGACGAACGACAGCGCACCGCCGTGCCCGGGCACCTCGATGCCCACCAGGAACGGCCAGCCGGAGAGGTTCATCAAGATGCCGAACGCATACGCCGCCACGATGCCGTAGCCCACCAGCATCGCGATCTCGGCGCGGCCGGTGACCCGACGCGGCAGCAGCCCTGCACCCAGCCCTACCCAGCCCGAGGCGAGCATCTGGTAGGGCAACCAGGGCCCGACCCCGGCGGTCAGCAACGCGGAGGCGAACAGCGAGAGGCAGCCGAGGGCGAAGCCGAAGCCGGGGCCGAAGACCCGTCCGGCGAGGATGAGCAGGAAGAAGACCAGCTCCACGCCGGCGACACCCGCGCTGAGCCCGCGCAGCACGGCGTTGATGGCCGCGAGCACCCCCAAGATGGCCAGCACGCGTGCGTCCATGCCGCCTTCGCTGAGCTCAGCGAGCACCACCACGATGACCAGGGGCAGCAGGGCGAGGAAGAGGAACGGCGGCGCGATGACCTGGGCGGAGTCGGGCACCCGGACCAGCAGCGGCCAGACGAACATCATCAGGCCGGCCAGCGACCCGAGCGCCAGCACCGCCAGCGAGCGTGGCCGCAGCGGGACGACGGGTGGGTTCATCGCGCGACCTCCGCGACCGTGAGCCAGCCGGGCCCGAGCACCTTGGTGACCTGGGGCGCGAAGGCCGGTGACTCGGTCACCACACGTCGGGCCGGACCGGCGGAGACCACATCACCCTCGGCCAGCACGACTGCTCGGTCGGCCGATTCGGCGACGAACTCCACGTCGTGGGTGGAGACCAGCACCGCTCGGCCGTCGCCGGCGAGGTCGCGGAGGATGCCTGCGAGCGCCCGCTTGCCGGCGTAGTCCAGGCCGCGGGTGGGCTCGTCGAGCAGGAGCACCCGTGGCTGGGTGGTCAACACCACCGCGAGGGCGAGGGCCAGCCGCTGGCCCTCTGACAGGTCCCGTGGGTGGGTAGCCGGATCGATCCCGCGCACGAGACGGTCGAGCAACGTGGCACACGATCCCGGGTCGGCCTCCGCGCTGGCGTCGGCTGCCTCGCACTCCGCAGCCACCGTCTCCAGATAGAGCAGATCTCCCGCAGTCTGCGGGACCATGCCGACCAGTGCACGCCGGCCGGCGTCGTCGAGGGCCGCCGTGTCCTGACCGTCGACGAGCACCCTGCCGGAGCGACGCGGACCGCTGCCTTGCAGCGCCCACAACAGCGACGACTTGCCCGAGCCGTTGCGTCCCATCAGGGCGGTCACGGTCCCGGCCGCAAGCGAGAGGTCGACCTCGCGCACCGCCACCGCATTGCCGTAGGTCACCGTCACCCGGTGCGCCTCGAGCAGTTGGTCACCGATGGGGGACTCGGCGAGAGCTGGCGGAGGTGGCAGATCGATCTGCCGGGCGCGCTTGCGCGCGTCCCGAACGCTCAGCGGCAGCGGCGTCCAGTCGAGCAGCCGACCGAGCTCGATCAGTGGGGGCACCAGAGGCGCATCGACCAGCAGGTCCTCCGGTGGGCCCATCTGGAGCGTGCCGTCCCCGCGCAGCAAGCAGAGCCGATCGGCGAACGGGAGGACGCGCTCGAGCCGGTGCTCGGCGAGCACGACTGAGAGGCCGAGGTCGTGGACGAGCCTGGTGACGGTGGCGAGCACGTCCTCGGCAGCGGTCGGGTCGAGCGCGGAGGTGGGCTCGTCGAGGACCAGCACCCGTGGGTGCATGGTCAGCACCGACCCGAGCGCCACTCGTTGCTGTTGGCCGCCCGAGAGGGTGCGCAGGTCGCGGGCACGCAGCTCGGTGATGCCGAGCAGGTCCAGCGTCTCCTCGACCCGGCGGCGCATCGTGTCCGGTGGCAGGCCGAGCTGCTCCATGCCATAGGCCAGCTCCTCCTCCACCGTGTCGGTGACGAAGCCCGCCAGCGGATCCTGCCCGACATAGCCGACCAGGTGAGCCCGCTCCCGCGGTGGCCGGTCGGTCACCGACTCACCGTCGACCCGCACGTCGCCGCTCAGTCGACCGCCGCTGAAGCGTGGGACCAGGCCGGCGATGATGCCCAGCAGCGTGGACTTGCCCGAACCGGTCGGCCCGGAGACCAGAACCAGTTCACCCTCGTCGACACTCAGGTCGACATCGACGAGCACCTCCTCGTCGTCGTACCCGAAGCTGACCTGGCGCAACTCGATCATGTCGGGACCCCCGCCTTGGATCGTGGCGGCGCAGGCTGCGAGGACGGTGGCACGGCCCTGCGGGCAACGGCCAGCGCCGGCCGCGCTGGTGGCGGAGTGAGTAGGGCGGGAGCGGCGCCGACCAGCACGGCCACCAGCAGGCTCAGGGTCATCGTGGGTGGGGCGTCGACGCCCGGGTAGGCCAGTGCGATGTGGTCGCGGGCCACGACCCAGGCGCTCCAGGCGACGACGAGCCCGCAGGCGACCGTGGCGAGCTCGGGCAGTCGCCACCGGTCGGGTCGATAGCGGGTTCGGGTGACCCGCCGACCCGCGCTCCACAAGCCGACCAGGGCGAGCGCGATCCCGGCGAGCAGCATCGGTCTGGCCAACAACCGGGGAGCGGTCTGGTCGAGGATCGCGTAGACGCCGACGGAGATGCCGACCAAGCCGGCGAGCAGGAGGGCGCCGGTGGTTCGGCGCTCGAGGCGCGATGCGCCGGGCGCGCGGCCGTAGCCGCGGGTGTCCATCCCAGCGGCCAAGGCGAGGGACCGTTCGAGGGCGTCCTCCAAGACGGGCACCAGGAAGCGCCGCACCCGTGCCACGCGGCCGGTTGGTCCCCCGCGCAGTCGCTGGGCGGCCCGCACGCGCCGAACTGCGTCGGCGAGTTGCGGGATGATGGTGACCGCGACCACCAGCGCGGTGCCCATCTCGTAGAGCGCGGGCGGCAACGACTTCAACAGGCGCTTCGGGTTGGCCAGTGCGTTGGCGGCGCCGACGCAGATGATCAGGGCGGCCAGCCGGAGACCGTCGTACAGTCCGGACAGAAGGCCCTCCACCGTGACCGGCCCGAGAAGCTGGACACCGGCGACCCAGCCCGGCAGCGGGATCTCGGGCAACGAGATCAGCACCGTGCCTCCCTGGGGGCCAGGGAAAACAATCCGGAAGCCGACCCGGATGACCACGATCGCCAGCGCCATCCACAGGTAGATCCGGAACGCCTGTGCCCACGGATGCTCAGCGCGGCGGGCCACCACGACCAGGATGGCCACGGCCATGATCAAGAGCAGGGTAAGCGGATTCGTGGTCAGCGAGGCAGCCATCGCCAGCCCGAGCGCCCAGCACCACCACGCGACCGGATGCAGGTCTCGGGGCAGGCGGCCGGCGAGGACCCGGGCCGGCAGGGTCACCGCTGGTGCTCGCCTCGGGTGTGGCGAGCGGCCATCACACCTCCGGCCGCCCCGAGGAGCAGCACCAGCACTACCGGCACGACCCAGCCAGGCAGCCCACCGTCGTCGGTGGCCTCTGCCGAGGCAGGCTCGACCTCGGTGCTCGTCGGCGAGGCCGATGCCGTCGAAGATTCGGCGACCACGATCTGGCTGTGGTTCTCGCGGGGCTTCTTGGTTGCCTTCTCGGTGGGCGAGGCGCTGCCGCGGTCGTTGGCACTGTCGGACGCGGAGGGTGCGGCGGTCGAACTGGTCGACGAAGGCGAGGCGGCATGCGATCCGTCACCGTGTCCGCCGGAGTGGCTGGGTGACAACGATGGGGTCGGCGTCGAGCTGCTGTGCGCCTTGGGGGTGAGGCCGGGCAGGGTGCGGCCCTTGCCGCTCTGCCAGGAGAAGGCGACATAGCCGCCGTCGGGAACCTTCAGCGAGGCCGCCCCGGTCGAGGAATAGCTCCACTTGCCGGACTTGCCGTCGGACCAGAACAGCCCCCAGTAGGCGTCTGCGGGAGGCGTGTTGACGCAGGGATCACTGGCCGGTGCGCCGTTGATCCGGCAGACGAACCCGGGTTGCCGTTGCACGTAGGTCAGTGCGAATCCGTTGTTCGTGAACAGGGTCGTCGCCTTCGTGCCACCTCCGTCGGAGTCGCACACCGACTGCAGGCCGCCGCCGAGCTGGTGGGGGTCGACGACCACCGTGACACCGTCGGCCGAACCGCACGCTGCCGCAGCGGCTGGCGCAGCGCCAGCCAGCACACCGCCGGCTGTGGCGACCACGAGGGTCACTACAGCCAGCAGCGCGCCCGAGACCCTGCGAACATTCACTCTCGGTCAGAACTTCCGGCAGGACTTCACGGTCAGCAGACCCATCGCCGGTGCGGCCTGAGCGGTCGCCCGTCGCCACTGGTCCTGGGTCGCGACCTTGATGCCCTTCTTCATGCCCTTCCTCAGCGCCGGCTTGTCGTAGGCGATCGCACCCCGCTGGCCCGCGAGCGGCGTACCGGCCACCTTGACGACCTGGAACTTCGTGGTCCAAGCCGCCGCAGCGACGGCCGCCTTGCACTGGTTCGCACCAGCGAGCGCCCACGCGGCGAGCCCGGTGCTGTTGGTGTTGGGCTTCTCGGTGGACTTGCCGCCGCCGAAGCTGCCGTCCTTCCGTTGGGCCTTGACCAGCCAGGCGTTCGCCATCTTGACGGCCTTCTTGACCTTCGCGGACTTCTTGTCGATCCCCTGGAGGTTGATCACCGTCAACGCGGTCGCGTCGGTGTCCGGAGCCGAAGTGGAGCCCTTCTTGCCACCGTCGCAGGTCTGGTCGGCGGCCGTCTTGTCAGCCGTGAAGTTGAGCCGGAAGTAGCCCGCCTTGCACTGCTGGGCCAGCAGGAACGAGGTGACCGCCTTCGCCTTCGGAGACTTGGCGTTGGCCAGCCCCCGAGCCGCGAAGGACTGGCCCAGCACGTTGGCGCTGTCGCCGAACGTGCTCACGTCGACGATCCGGCCCTTGGTCGGAGCAGTCGTGCTGACCGTTCCCTCCAAGGTGCTGACCAGATCGACGCCGCCGAAGGAGGTGGGGTTCTTCTCGGCGACCTGCGCGAGCACGATCGCCTTGCCCGTCGGGCCGGCATACGTGCTGCCGGTGTCGCCGAACGCCTCGCCGGTGATGTAGTCGTTGACGTGACTGGCGACCGCGCCGCCGATCTGCTCGACCGTCTTCTTGTGGCCGCCGATGGCGTCCAGCGCGAACGCGGTGTCGATGGAGAGGCCGTAGTCGTCGAAGTCGAACTGGTTGTTGTGGATCAGGCCGCCGGTGAGCTGCTTGCTCAGCCAGGTGGCGCTGAGCTGCTTCGGCGAAGTCTTGGCGGCGTGCGCCGGGGCCACCAGGGTGCCGATCGTCACCGCGGTGGCGACGCCCAGGAGAGCGGTCCGGCGCAGGGTAGCCAGACCAGGGTGGTGCGACATGTCGTTCCTTCCCGCTGCTGCGGCGGGATCACTGGGCGCAGTCTCGACGGCTGCGGCCGGCTCACCCGCTGCGTCCCTCGACAGCGATCGTGTGAAGTGGCCGCACAGTGAGTGCTCCGGCTCGCCCAGACGGCGCCCGAGTGGCGCCTGGGCCTACGGTTGCGGGTCAGCGCCGGATTTCGACCGGCTTCCCCCAGCTGTGGGCGCATATGGATGTGTGCCCGAGCACGGTACCAGCGTCGTACGCCGACAGCGGTGCTGGCCAGGCCACCGGGCCGCCGTCTCGACGTCGGCTCGGTCGTCATCTGCTCAACCCCCGGTGAGCTTCTCCAAGATCAGCTCCCGCACCCGGGCGGCGTCGGCCTGACCGCGCATCTGCTTCATCACCGCACCGATCAGAGCCCCCGCGGCAGCGACCTTGCCGTCACGGATCTTGTCGGCCACATCGGGGTTGGCGGCGATGGCGTCGTCGACGGCGGCGCTCAACGCGCCGTCGTCGGAGACGATCGCCAGACCTCGGGCGGCGACGATGTCGGCCGGCGAGCCCTCCCCGGCGAGCAGTCCGTCGAAGACCTCGCGGGCCAGCTTGTCGTTGAGGGTCCCGGCGTCGACCAGCGCCTGCACCTCGGCCACCTGCACCGGCGTCACTCCGAGGTCGGCCAGCTCGGCCTCGCTGTCGTTGGCACGCCGGGCCAGCTCGCCCAGCCACCACTTGCGCGCTGCCTGCGGGGCTGCCCCGGCGGCGATGGTCTCCTCGACCAGGCCGAGCGCCCCCGCACCAACCGTGTCGCGCATCTCCAAGTCGGAGAAGCCCCAGGCCGCCTGCAGCCGAGCCCGCCGCTCACGGGGCGGCTCGGGGAGCTCGGCGCGCAGCTGCTCGACCCACTCGCGCGCGGGTGCGACCGGGACCAGGTCGGGCTCGGGGAAGTAGCGGTAGTCCTCCGCGTCCGACTTCTCCCGGCCCGAGGTGGTGATACCGGTGTCCTCGTGCCAGTGCCGGGTCTCCTGCACGATCTTCTCGCCGGCCGACAGCACCGCCGCGTGCCGCTGCATCTCGTAGCGCACCGCTCGCTCGACCGAGCGCAGCGAGTTGACGTTCTTGGTCTCGGTGCGGGTGCCCAACAGGCCACTGTCAGACGGGGCGAGCGAGAGGTTGACGTCGCAGCGCAGCGAGCCCTGCTCCATCCGGACGTCGCTCACGCCGAGGCCCAACAGCAGCTCGCGCAGCTGAGCGACGTACGCCCGCGCCACGTCCGGAGCCTTCGCGCCCGTCCCCAGGATCGGCTTGGTGACGATCTCGATGAGCGGGATCCCGGCCCGGTTGTAGTCCACCAGGGAGTAGTCCGCGCCATGGATGCGTCCGGTCGTCCCGATGTGGGTGGACTTGCCGGTGTCCTCCTCCATGTGGGCGCGCTCGATCTCGATGCGAAAGACTTCGGCTCCGTCGTCGGTGTCGACCTGGACGTCGGTCCACCCGTTGAAGCAGATCGGCTCGTCGTACTGACTGGTCTGGAAGTTCTTCGGCATGTCCGGATAGAAGTAGTTCTTCCGAGCGAACCGACACCACTCCGCGATCTCGCAGTTCAGCGCCAACCCGATCCGGATCGCCGACTCGACGGCCACCCGGTTGACCACCGGCATCGAGCCGGGCAGGCCCAGGCAGGTCGGACAGACCTGGGTGTTCGGTGCGGCCCCGAAGACGGTCGAGCAGCCGCAGAACATCTTCGAGGCAGTGTTGAGCTCGACGTGCACCTCCAGTCCGAGCGCGGGGTCGTACGACGCCAGCACGTCGTCGAAGCTCAGCAGGGTGTCGCTCATGCCGACGCTCCTTCCAGCTCCGGGGCCTGAGCCAACAGCGGCCCGCCCCAGCCGCGCTGCAGCAGTGCTTCGGCCGCCGCACCGACTCGGTAGAGCCGCTCGTCACCCAGCGCGGGAGCGAGGATCTGCAGTCCCACCGGCAGCCCGTCTTCCTCGGCGAGCCCGGCCGGCACCGAGATGCCCGGCACACCGGCCAGGTTGGCGGGGATGGTGGCCAGGTCGTTGAGATACATCGCCAGCGGATCGTCGAGCTTCTCCCCCAGCCGGAAAGCAGTGGTCGGCGCGGTCGGCGAGACCAGCACGTCGACCCGCTCGAAGGCCGCCTCGAAGTCGCGGCTGATCAGGGTCCGCACCTTCTGGGCCTGGCCGTAGTAGGCGTCGTAGTAGCCACTCGACAGGGCGTAGGTGCCCAAGATGATCCGGCGCTTGACCTCGTCGCCGAAGCCGGCGTCACGCGTCGCCCGCATGACCTCCTCGGCCGACGGGTCGACCACGCCCTCGGGCAGCACCCGGATGCCGTAGCGCATCGCGTCGAAGCGGGCCAGGTTGCTCGAGCACTCCGCCGGGAGGATCAGGTAGTAGGTGGCCAGGGCATGCACGAAGTGCGGACACGACACCTCGACGACCTCGGCGCCAGCGGCCACCAGGGTCTGCACCGCCTCGTCGAAGCGGGCCTGGACTCCGGGCTGGTAGCCCTCGCCGCCGAGCTCGGTGACGACGCCGACGCGCACTCCGGACAGATCGCCCCTCGCGCCCTCCCGTGCGGCTTCCGCGAACGAGGGCCACTCGTGCTCGAGGCTGGTGGAGTCGAGCGGGTCGTGGCCGCCGATCACGTCGTGCAACAACGCGGAGTCGAGCACGG
This sequence comes from Nocardioides sp., assembly GCF_047602075.1. Classification (GTDB taxonomy): domain Bacteria; phylum Actinomycetota; class Actinomycetes; order Propionibacteriales; family Nocardioidaceae; genus Nocardioides. The sequence goes on along the minus strand of NZ_JASGIF010000001.1, from coordinate 136,472 downwards.
TGCGGGTGACCGGGCCGACCTGGTCCAGCGAGTTCGCCAGCGCCACCAGGCCGTAGCGGGACACACCGCCGTAGGTCGGCTTGACGCCCACCGACCCGGTCACCGCGGCGGGCTGGCGGATCGAGCCGCCGGTGTCGGTGCCGAGGGCGAGCGGAGCCTGATACGACGCCACCGCTGCCGCCGAGCCCCCTCCGGAGCCGCCAGGGATCCGGTCCAGGTCCCAGGGGTTGTGAGTGGGGCCGTAGGCCGAATGCTCGGTCGAGGAGCCCATCGCGAACTCGTCCATGTTGGTCTTGCCCAGGATCGGCAGCCCGGCCGCCTTGATCCGGCCGACCACCGTGGCGTCGTACGGCGGCACCCAGCCCTCCAGGATCCGCGACCCACAGGTGGTCGGCAGCCCCTTCGTGGCCAGCACATCCTTGACCGCGATCGGGACACCGTCGAGTGGTGACGCAGGGCCATCTGCGGATCGGCGTGCGTCTGATGCCGCCGCCTGCGCGAGCGCGCCCTCGGCGTCGACTTCGAGGAACGCATGCACCTGCCCGTCGGTCTCCGCGATCCGGTCGAGCTGCGCCTTGGCCAGCTGCACCGAGGTCACCTCGCCTGTGGCCAGGGCAGCGGCTTGCTCGGCTGCGGTCCGCCTGGTCCAGTCGATGTCGCTCACTGCTCGTCCCCCAGGATCCGCGGCACGCTGAACCGCTGCTCCTCGGTGGCCGGTGCCCCGGAGAGCGCCTCCTCGGGGGTCAGCCCGGGCACCACGACGTCGTCGCGGAAGACGTTGGTCAGCGGGATCGCGTGTGAGGTCGGCGGGATCTCTTCCGAGGCGACGGCGCTGATCGACGCCACCGACTCGAGGATCACCGTCAGCTGCGGGGCCAGATGATCCAGCTCCTCCTCGGACAGGTCGATCCGGGCCAGGTCGGCCAGGTGCGCGACCTCGTCGCGGGTGATTTCAGGCATGGGCAGAATCCTAGGCGGGTCACCGGGCCGCTCCCTCTTCCACCCAACCAAACCGGCACCACACGGCATCTATCAGGCTGAGGAGCACACCGGTGAAGATCACGGCGGGGCGAGGAGACACGATGACCAGCACGCGGAGGCCGCCCTCCGATGCCGAGTTCGCCGAGTTCGTCCATGCGACCTGGTCAGGGCTCTACCGCACCGCCTATCTGCTCGTCGGCGAACCATGGCTCGCCGAGGATCTGGTGCAGACGGCACTGGTCAAGACCTACGCCAACTGGTCGAAGGTGCGCGATCTGTCGGCGGCCCCTGGCTATGCCAGGACCACGCTCGTGCACACCGCGGGGAGCTGGTTTCGCAAGCGATCCTGGCGCAACGAAAACCCGACGCCGGAGCTGCCGGAGCGGCCGATCGACCAGGATCTCGAGGACCGCTCGCTGCTGATGGGTGCCCTCGCCCAGCTGCCGGCGAGGCAACGCGCCGTGGTCGTGCTCCGCTTCTACGAGGACCTCTCGGTGGCGGTGACCGCGCAGACCCTCGGTTGCAGCGAGGGCACCGTCAAGAGCCAGACCTCGGCGGCATTGCACCGGCTGCGTCAGCTGCTCGGCGACGCCGTCGTCCCCCACGAGCTAGGAGCGAACCATGACTGAGCGCCTCAGCCAACTGCTACAGACCGAGGCGGCCAACCTCCGCATCCCCCCGCCGCCGTCGGCGGAGGTGCTGGAGACGGGTCATCGGGTCCGAGCCCGTCATCGCGCCGTCACGGGCGCAGCCGCCGCGGCTGCGCTGCTCGTCATCGGCGGCACGACCGCGGGCCTGTGGTTGACCACCGGCCACGACGCGACGCAGGGTGGCGTGGCCGCAGAGACCGCCTCCCCGCCCGCGTTCGGCATCGGGCCGACGGTGTTCGTCGGCGACCTTGTCGCCTCGGTCCCAGGCTCGGTGCACTCGCTGTCCTACACCTCGGTAGGCGTGCTGGTCCGCAGCAACGCCCACGAGGGAGCCTCCGACGGCTCGGGGCCGGAGAGCCTGACGTTGGTGGGGTACGACGGCACGACCCACAGCCTGGGCACGATCCCCGAGGGAGTCGGCCCCGCCACGGACCCGACCCAGCCCTACTACGCCCTCGCCAAGCGTGCCGGCGATGGCTTCGTCGCCGTGGTGCGCGATGCGGAGACCGGCGCCGAGGTCGCCACCGTGCCTCTGCCCAAACGCCCGATGAGCTACTGGCCGGTGCCACCACTCGCGCTCAGCGGCGACAACCTGTTCGTGGGCTATCGGCACACGGTCGAGGTCGTCGACTGGCACACGGGAGACGTCAAGACAGCGCCTGACCTGTCGGGCGGTTTCCCGGAGGTGTCCGGCGGACGCACCGTGCTGCCAGGTCAGGGCGGCTTCCGGGTCGTTGACGCCGCGACGGGCGACGAGCTTGCCACGATCCCGTTCCCCGAGCGCAGCACCGAGGACCCCGCCGGCAGCTATGGCCGTGGCGTGACCTTGTCCCCCGACGGACGGTTCGCGCTGACGTTCTACAGCGGCCAGAACGACGTCCAGGTCTACGACATCGCGACCGGCGCGGACGTCACTTTCACCCCACCCGATGAGTATCCGGAGGACCCGCTCGACTTCGGCTGGACCGCCGACGGCAACGTCTTCTGGGTCCAGGGCAGCACGGTGACCACCTGCGACTCCCAGCAGGGCACCTGCACCGACTCACCGACCACGGCACGGGTCCGACCCGACACCGACGTCCGACCCGGCGGGGTCATGTTCGAGAGCTGACCCGGTCAATCCGGCCCGCCGAGCGCACCTGCCGTTGGCGATGGCCCGAAAGTATTTCTGGATAGTGTCCAGATTGTGGGACAGCAGGGCTGTTTCGGGGTGGTTGTGTCGGTGGTCAGGTGTTGGCTTACTGGTATGAGCCAGACCGTGCACCAGCCGCCGACGCCGGGGTCTCCCGACGCGGTGCTGGCCTCGGTCCGCGCGGCTCGGCACGCCGAGCTGGCTGCGACCGCACGGGTGCTGGCCGATGCGGTGGAGTGGGCCGGGATGCACGAGGTCCCGGCCGGCGACGGAGACGTGTTCTCCTGGTGCGGCAACTCGATCCCGTTGGCCGGTGAGGGCGCTCCGGAGATCGCCGAGCACGCGGTGGCGGAGTTCGCGACCGTGCTCGGGGTCTCCACCGACGCCGGCCGGGCTCTGGTGGGGCAGGCGTTGGAGCTGGCCTACCGGTTGCCGGAGACCTGGAAGGGCGTCCAAGCCCTGTCGATCCCGGCGTGGGTGGGGCGTCGGGTCGCCGACCACACCATCGCACTGTCCCAAGAGGCGGCCGGGTTCGTGGACCGTCAGGTCGCCGCGGTCGCCGGGAAGATCGGCCCGGTCCAACTGGACAGGTTGATCACCGAGGCGCGGGCGCGGTTCATGGCCGAGACGCTGCCGGCCGATGAGTACGACTGCCCCGACCGGCGGCACGTCAGCATTGATGCCGACCGGGTGTCCTTCGACGGCACCGTGGAGATCCGGGCCGAGGTCGACCTGCCCGACGCGCTGGATCTCGACCAGGCCTTGGCGGTGACAGCTGGCCAACTCAAGAACCTCGGCTCGATCGAGTCACTCGATGCTCGCCGGGCGGCCGCGTTGGGTGAGATCGCCCGCAACCAACTCGCCCTGACCTACCCCACCGACCCGACCGGGCGGGCCGAGCCGACGGCGGATGCGCTCGATGAGGCCCAGCCGGTCGGGACCCGGGCTGAGACTCCGACGCGCCGTCCCGGCCGCCAGTCACGGCCGGTGACCCTGTTCCTCCACCTATCCGATGAGGCCGTCGCCAGTGCGGGCGGTGTGGGACGGTGCGAGAACACCCGCACCCCGATCAGCATCGAGGCGATCCGGGACTGGTGCGGCAACCCCGACACGGTCGTCACGATCCGCCCGGTGCTGGACCTCGAAGACCATGTCCACGTCGAGGCCTACGAGGTGCCCGACCGACTCCAAGCCCAGGTCGACCAACGAGACCTGACCTGTGTGTTCCCCTGGTGCACCCGACCCGCCCGAGGCTGTGACCACGACCATGTCATCCCGCACGCCGGCGGCGGCACGACGTGCAGCTGCAACCTCGCCGCCCTATGCAGGCGGCACCATCGGTTGAAGACGCACACGCCGTGGCGCTACGTGATGCCCGAACCCGGGCTCTATGTGTGGACGTCCCCGCACGGGTATGTGTTCCTCCGCGACCACACCGGCACCACCGACGTCACCCCACCCAGCCTGACCGCCATCCCCGGCTGCCAGGCCCCGTCCGACACCGACCCACCCGACCAGTAGCCATCCCGCCCCACACCCCACCGACCACGGTGGGGTCCTCGGCATGCCCGGCATGCGGCGGCCAGGGCCAACGTCGGCCGACCGACGCGCCACTCCTAGTCCCAGCCGCGACCAGCGCGGCTCCTCGCTCCACAATCAGAGCCCCTCCGGCCCGCTCTCCAGCAACGCCTTGAACCCATCCTCGTCCAGGATCGAGACGCCGAGTTGCTCGGCCTTGTCGGCCTTGGAGCCGGCGTTGTCGCCGACGACGACGTAGTCGGTCTTCTTCGACACCGAGCCGGCGGCCTTGCCGCCGCGGCTGACGATGGCCTCCTTGGCGGAGTCGCGGCTGAAGTGGACCAGGGAGCCGGTCACCACGATGGTCAGCCCCTCGAGCGTCCGCTCGACCGACTCGTCGCGCTCCTCGGTCATGGTCACGCCGGCAGCAGCCCACTTGTCGACGATCGCGCGGTGCCACTCGCTCTCCTCGCCGTCGAACCAGCGGCGCACGCTAGCGGCGATCGTTGGCCCGACCCCCTCGGCCGCGGCGAGCGCCTCCTCCGACGCGGCCTGCACGGCCTCGAGCGAGCCGAACTCCGTGGCGAGTGCACGGGCGGCGGTAGGGCCGACGTGGCGGATCGACAGCGCCACCAGCACCCGCCACAGCGGGACCTGCTTGGCGTGGTCGAGGTTGGCCAACAGCCGTTCGCCATTGGCCGAGATGACCCGATCGTCCACGGCCACCTCGGCCTCGGCCTTCTTCGCCGCCCGGGTGAACAGCTCGGTGCGCATCAGCTTGTCGTGGTCGAGGTCGAAGACATCACCCTCGTCCTCGATCACACCCGCGTCGAGCAGCGCGGCGGCCGCCTCGACGCCGAGCCCCTCGATGTCGAACGCGCCTCGTCCGGCGACATGGAAGATCCGGTCGAGCAGTTGTGCCGGACAGCGGCGGTGGTTGGGGCAGCGTAGATCCTTGTCGCCCTCCTTCTCCTCCACCAGCGTGGTGCCGCAGGCCGGACAGACCGTCGGCATCATCCACTCCGCGAGTCCCTCGGGACGCAGCGCCAGCACCGGCCCGAGGATCTCCGGGATGACATCGCCCGCCTTGCGCAGGATCACCGTGTCTCCGGGACGGACGTCCTTGCGCTTCACCTCGTGGGCGTTGTGCAGGGTCGCTCGCTCGACGGTCGACCCGGCGACCTTGGTCGGCTCCATCACACCGAACGGGGTCACCCGGCCGGTGCGGCCGGTGTTCACCTCGATCGAGAGCAGCTTCGCGTTGACCTCCTCGGGGGGATACTTGAACGCGATCGCCCAGCGCGGCGCCCTGCTGGTCGACCCGAGCCGGCGCTGCAAGAGGACCTCGTCGACCTTGACCACGACCCCGTCGATCTCGTGCTCGACGTCGTGGCGATGCTCACCGTAGTAGGCGATGTAGTCCCGCACGGCACTCAGGTCGGGCAGCACCCGGACCCGGTCGCTGGTGGGCAGCCCCCAGGCACGCAGGGCGTCGTACGCCGTGCTCTGCGACGTCGGCTCGAAGCCCTCCCGCGCGCCGATGCCGTGGCAGACCATGCCGAGCGCACGCGACGCAGTGACCCTGGGGTCCTTCTGGCGAAGCGAGCCGGCAGCGGCGTTGCGCGGGTTGGCGAACATCGGCCGACCGGCATCGGCCATCGCGTCGTTGAGCCGCTCGAAGGCCTCCACCGGCAAGAAGACCTCACCGCGCACCTCGACCAGAGCAGGCACGGCGTGCTCGTCGCTGGCCCGCAGGCGGTGCGGCACCGTGGAGATCGTCTTCACGTTGGGGGTGACGTCCTCACCGGTCCGACCGTCGCCGCGGGTGAGCGCCCGCACCAGCCGGCCGTGCTCGTAGAGCAGGTTGATCGCCAGCCCGTCCACCTTGAGCTCGCACAGCAGCTCCGGGTCCTCGACGCCCTCGCGGGCGAGGCGGGAGTGCCACGCGTCCAACTCCTCGTCGGAGAAGGCGTTGTCCAACGACTGCATCGGCTCGAGGTGGTCGACCGCGGTGAACTCGGTCGAGACAGCCCCGCCGACCTTCTGGGTCGGTGAGTCGGGGGTGCGCAGCTCGGGAAACTCCTCCTCTAGGCTCTCCAGCTCGCGCAGCCGCTGGTCGAAGTCGGCGTCGGAGAGGGTCGGGTCGTCGAGCACGTAGTAGCGCCAGCGGGCCTCCTCGATCTCCTCGCTGAGCAGCCGGTGTCGCTCCTTGGCCTCCGCCGGCGCCGCCATGGGTTCGCTCATGAGGTCATCTTGCCCGCCGACACCGACTGCGGCAGTCTCGGGCTCGCCGAGTCAGAGCTCGCGGGCGGCGCGGGCGACCCTGGCCAGTGCCTCACGCACCCAGACCGGGCTGGCTCCTGCCAGTCCGCAGGCCGGCGTGACCACCAGCCGATCACCCACGGTGTCGGGATCCAACCCCAGCATGCCCAGCCAGCGCTCGACGGCGTCGACCGCCTGCCCCTCCCCCGGCCTCGGCTCCGGGTCGACCGCCGGCACCACCCCGAGGGCCACCGTGCCACCCGCCTCGAGTGCCCGGGCCAGCTCGTCGTGGTCCGCGGCGACCAACATGGCGAGGTCGACGGAGAGACCGCGGGCGCCGGCACCGCGGACCAGGGCGTACGGCGTCCCGGGCGCGCACGAGTGCACCCACGGCTCCGCACCGGCGTCCTCGATCGCCGCCAGCACCCAGCCGAGTGCCGCGGAGGCCTCCGGCAGGTCGACCGCCCGATGACGGCCGAAGCCGGACGCGGTGGGAACCTTGGCGGCGAGCACGGTCGCCAGCGCCGGTTCGTCCACCTGGATCACCAGCCGATCCACCTCCGGCAGCCGACGACGCAGGTCCGCCACGTGGTGGACGACCCCCTCGGCGAGGGCCTGAGCCAACTCGCGGCGGGCGCCGTGGTCGGCCAGCACCTTGTCGCCACGCGGACGCTCCACCGTGGCCGCCAGCGTCCACGGCCCGACGATCTGGGCCTTGACCGCTCCCGCGTAGCCCTGGGCCTGCTCCTCCACCCGGTCGAGGTCTTGAGCCAGCAGCGAGCGAGCCCGGCGCTGGTCGATGCCGGCGGCATCGGTGAGTCGCCAGCCGGCGGGCTGCAGGTCGGCCCCGAGCTCGCTCAGCACGGCGACGCCGCGTCCGGTGATCGAGGCGATCGCGCCACGCCCCGGCAGCTCGGGAACATGCGGCAGGTCGGGCAGCTCCCCGAAGACCAACCGCACCACCTCGACGTAGTCCCGGTCGTCGGAGCCTGGATAGGAGCCCACCGCGGTCGCCAGCATGAGACCGATTGTGCCGGGCGGTCGCTAGGCCGTGGAGGGCCACCTACTGCGCGTCGCGCTCCGCGGTGGAACCGTGCGTTGGCGGGTTGCTGGTCGCTGGTGGTGCTGGCCGACAGGGCAGCTACCGCTCGATGAGCGCCGCTCCTGGTCGGGACCGCTGGCCGGGTTGCTGGCCACCTTTGGTCACCACCGAGAGGGCAGCTACGCCGGGTCAGCGCCGCCGGTGGTCTTGGTTCTCTGCCGGGTGCTGGTGCTGCCCGGCCGCGCGCGGTGGGCGTCTGCTGCGGTCTTCTTGCGTCTCCCGCGCCCCTATGGGTGCTGAGTGCCCGGTCTACTGGACACTCAGCACCCACAACCCCGCACCAGATGGGTCCGGGTGCAGTTTCGGTCCAACCGGTGTGCGGTTTCGGAACAATCGGTGCACCCCGACCGGCCAGGATCTGGCTACTGGTGCGTACGTCACATATGCCGTTCGTACGCACCAGTAGCCGGCGTCTGGCATGTTGTTTTGGAACAATCGACGCCCCCAGCGGACAAAAGGGGGCGGGACGCGGGGTTTGGGCAGAAACGACACATCGATCGGACCGAAACAACAGCCAACCGTTCCCGGGAGGCAGCCGGCCTGCAGTTTCAGCACACACGGCGAACCGAAGACCACCGCGACCCGGCAAGCAGCCAGAACCCGAGGACCGCTCCCCCGGGCAGCTGCCCTGTCGGCGAGCACCTCAGGCGACCAGAACCCGGAGAGCAGCCAGAACCCCGACAGCGACCCCCTCCCGGCTAAGACGCGTTGATCGCGCCCTTGGCCGCCTTGTCGAGGACCCGTTTGTCGGTCACCAGGCCTAGGCCGCGGTCCCGAATGGCGAAGCGCAACCATCCGTGGAAGCCGGACGCGCGCATCGCCGCCTTGCGCCCCTCCGGAACCGGGCCACCCACCAGCCGCAGCGCCACGGTCACCCGGTCGCGCCGCTGGGTCACCCAGACCACCCCGGGTCTAGCACCATGCGCGGGCCGCCACAAGAAGTGGATCGGCCGCTGGCGAGGGCCGGTGCGCACGCAGTGCCCGGCGAACCGATCGCCGCGGCACGGGCGCCGCAAGAAGTCGGGCGCGCGGCGTGCCGCCAGCGCATCGATCGTCGTCGGATCCATCGCCCATCCCCTGACATGGACGACCCGACCGCCGACGGCGTCCGGACCGAACCGGTGCCGCAGCGGGGAGCGCCTGGCGTCAGCCCAGCGACCTAGGCTCCCCCAGGCCACCGGCAGTGCGTAGGCCTGGCCCAAGTCGGTCTGCGGCAACCGCTGGTAGGAGTACGGATCCGGCTGGCCACCTCGCCAACGAGGCACCGCCTTGCCAGCATCGACGACCTCCTGCGTGGTCATCAACCGGAGCCGATCGTCGGTGACCAGGGCACGCATCGTCTCGACCGAGATCGGCAGATCCATGGTGCGCGGGTCGCGCGTGATGTCGGGACCGGCGTACAACGCCAGCATCGTCACGCCGGGGTGGTTGACCCAGACCGCGACCAGGCCGGGGTCCTCCTCCGGCTCGACGACGGCCCAGTTGAGGAAGACCGGATCTCCGTCGTCGTCACCGAGAGAGACACATCGTGCCTGACCATCACAGTCCTGCGGCTTGCTCGTCGGCCACGCCTCGACGGCGAGCAGATCACCGTCATCCTCGCCGTCTGCGTGGTAGCGGAAGTCGGCCCCGCGGAAGCCCACCGGCTTGCTCCGGTCGAGATAGCTCGCTCCCACGTGCGAGTAGTCCGACGGCAGGTAGTCCAAGGCGATCGCTGCCATGCCGCGCTGGGTGAGCGGCACGTCGGCCGGCTCCGCCCCTGATGTGCCCACGCTGGTCCCGACGAGCAGCAGGGCGGCCACGGCCAGCAGCGCCAGCGGCCGTCCTAGCAGTCGTTGCCCCGTCACCGCTTCGACCATGTCTCCCCATCGTCTCGCTGGTCAGCCTATCCATGTCGCCGGCGAGCGCACGGATCGCCCGAGGGTGGCCAGCATCACGTCGCCGTCAGGAATCGCGGATGGGGTGCCAGACGTCAGAGAATAGGACTCTTCCAACAAGCCAGAGAAAGGTGATGCTGCACCATGCCCGCCCGCGTCCCCGACGACACCCGCGCCGTCGCCACCGAGAAGTCCCAGCCTCGGCTCGGCATCAGCACCGCGCAGGTGGCCGGTTCGGCATTGGCCGCAGTGTCGGGCGCCGTGCTCGCATCCTGGCTCGGCGTGGCCGGCACCCTGGTCGGAGCGGCCCTCGGCAGCATCGTCGGCACGGTCGGCGCCGCCACCTACACCTACTCCCTCCAGGCTGGCCACGAGGCGGTCAAGCGGACCTATCCGCTACGCAAGGACGACGAACCCGAAGAGCCGGTCGGCCCGGAGGAGGCGGCGTCCTCGCGCGAGGAGGCGGAAGCCGAATCGGCCGCGGCAGCCCGACGGCATTGGTGGCAGGACATCCAGTGGTCCCAGATTCCGTGGCCCCGGGTGGCGGTCGCGTCCGGCACGGTGCTGCTCATCGCCCTGGCGGCCCTGACCGCGTTCGAGCTCGCCACCGGCGAGCCGGTCTCCTCCTTGACGGGGGGCAAGTCCGGCTCCGGCACCACCATCTCCAACCTCGGCAACCGCGGCTCCGACTCCGACGACCAGCAGGACCCGACCGATCCGACATCGTCTTCCACAGGCACCTCCAGCCCGTCGCCGAGCAGCTCACCGTCGAGCTCGCCCTCCAGCTCTCCGTCGTCGTCGCCGTCGGAGTCGCCGTCGACCTCCGAGAGCAGCAGCCCCACCTCGGAGCCGACCCCGAGCGAGTCACCCAGCACCGGCGCCTCCCAGGGCTCAGCGGCAGCCCAGTCGCCACCGGCCAACCCGAGTGAGAGTCCGGGCGGGAGCAGCTAAGGCGTCCCTCTAAACCGCCTGCGAGACACGGTGGGCTGCGGCGATCGTGGCCGAACCCACCACGCGGCTGCCGTCGTAGATCACAGCCGCCTGGCCCGGGGCAATGCCCTGGGCGGGGTCGACCAGCTCGACCTCGATCCCGTCGCCCACCACGGAGACCACCGCACGATGCTCACCGCCGTGTGCGCGCAGCTGGACCGTGGCCTCCAGCGGCCCGGTCGGGGCCCGACCGCACCACCGAGGCCGGACCCCGGTGATCCGATCCACGGTCAGCTCCTCACGGGGGCCGACCCGCACCGTCCCGGAGACGGGCTCGATGTCCAGCACGAACCTCGGGCGACCATCCGGAGCCGGGTGTCCCAGCCGCAGACCGCGCCGCTGGCCGATGGTGAACCCGAAGGTGCCGGCATGCCGGCCGAGCACCTCACCGGTGGCGTCGTCGACAATGTCGCCACCCCGATTGGGGGCACGGTCGCCCAGCTTCTCGCGGAGCCAGCCGGCGTTGTCGCCGTCGGCCACGAAGCAGATGTCGTGACTGTCCGGCTTGTCTGCCACCAGCAGCCCCCGGCGCGCGGCCTCACGGCGTACCTCCGGCTTGGGCGTGTCACCGAGCGGAAACATAGAGTGCGCCAGCTGGTCCTGGGTGAGCACGCCGAGGACATAGGACTGGTCCTTCGCGGCGTCGGCCGGCCGGTGCAGCTCCCACAGCCCGTCGGGGGCGCGCTCGAGCCGCGCGTAGTGGCCGGTGGCGACGGCGTCGAACCCGAGCGCGAGCGCCCGGTCCAATACGGCGGCGAACTTGATCTTCTCGTTGCAGCGCAGGCAGGGATTCGGGGTCCGGCCGGCGGCGTACTCGGACATGAAGTCCTCCACGACGTCCTCGTGGAACCGATCGGAGAGGTCCCAGACATAGAACGGGATCCCGATCACGTCCGCCGCGCGGCGCGCGTCGTTGGCGTCCTCGATCGTGCAGCAGCCACGGGCGCCGGAGCGGTACGACGCGGGGTTGCGCGACAGCGCGAGGTGGATCCCGGTCACGTCGTGGCCCGCTTCGACCGCACGCGCGGCAGCCACGGCAGAGTCCACGCCACCGGACATCGCGGCGACGACCTTCACGCGGTCGCCTTCCGGGTGCTGGTGCCTCGGGCCCGCTCGACGACCGGTCCGATCGCCTCCACGAGTGCGTCCACGTCGGCCGTGGTGCTGGTGTGCCCGAGCGAGAAGCGCAGCGAGGAGCGGGCGAACTCCTCCGAACAGCCCATCGCCAGCAACACGTGGGAGGCCTGCGGCACGCCCGCCGAGCACGCCGACCCCGTCGAGCACTCGATGCCGCGCGCGTCGAGCAGCATCAGCAGCGAGTCACCCTCGCAGCCGGGGAACTTCAGGTGCGCGTTGCCGGGCAGGCGGTCGACCGGGTCACCGTTGTAGATCGCGTCGGGGACGGCCGCTCGCACCCGCTCGACCAGCTCGTCGCGCAGGGCGCCGATCCGGGTCGCATAGTCGGCCTGGTGCTTGACCGACAGCTCCACGGCGGCGGCGAATCCCGCGATCGCCGGCGCATCCAAGGTCCCGCTGCGGATGTCGCGCTCCTGGCCGCCGCCGTGCAGGAGCGGCGTGACCGCCACCTCACGACCCACCAGCAGGGCGCCGACGCCTAGCGGGCCGCCGAGCTTGTGCCCGGTCAGGGCGAGTGCGTCGACCCCGAGCGCGGCGAAGTCGACCGGCAGCTGCCCGACCGCCTGCACCGCGTCGGTGTGCACCGGGATCCCGTGCGCCGAGGCCAGCTCGGTCACCTCGGCAACCGGCTGGACCGTGCCGACCTCGTTGTTGGCCAGCATCACCGAGATCAAGGCCACCGAGGCCGGGTCGCGCTCGACCGCCTCGCGCAGCGCCTCCATGTCGACCCGAGCCTGCCGGTCCACCGGCACGAGCTCGACCTGCGCCCCCTCGTGGTCGGCCAGCCAGCCGAGGGCATCCAGCACGGCGTGGTGCTCGACCGCTGTGCTGAGCACTCGGGTCCGCGTCGGATCGGCATCGTGGCGCGACCACCAGAGCCCCTTGAGCGCCAGGTTGTCGGCCTCGGTGCCCCCGGAGGTGAACACCACCTCACCGGGTCGGCAGTTCAGCGCCTGGGCGATCTGCTCCCGCGACTCCTCCACCACGCGGCGTGCCTGCCGCCCCGAGGCGTGCAGTGAGCTCGCGTTGCCGGGGTGGGCGAGATGCGCCGTCATCGCGGCCACCGCGTCCGGCAACATCGGCGTGGTGGCAGCGTGATCGAGGTACACACTCGGGCGCTGGTCAGACATGGCGTCATCCAGGGTACGGCGCCCGCCCGCCGTGGGCGAGTCGGTGGGTCACCGCCTCGCCACTGTGGCGATCACGACGGCATGATCGGTGCCCGAGATGGTGACGGTGCTGGTCGACAAAGCGGTGAGCCGAGGCCCGACCAGGACGTGATCGATGGCGACCGCGGGCGGGATGGCGATGCCGAGCACGCGGAACTTGCCGTTCTCGGGCCAGGTCGGCTGCCAGCCGGCGTTGGTGAGCTCGGCGGCGTCGCTGAATCCTTCGTCCTCGAGCCGTTGGATCGGGGCGTGGTCGAGGGTGGCGTTGAAGTCGCCGACCATCAGGTCGACGCCGTCGGCCGCCCGCAGCAGCGTCGCCTGGTCCAGACGCCAGCGAGTGACGTTGGTCGGAGGTGACGGGTGCACAGCCAGCAGCCGCAGATCGCCACCCGGCGCCGAGACCGTGACGTCCCACGACGCGAACCGGGTCCGCACCGCGGTCGGCTCCCCGAGCGGGTAGCGGGAGAAGACCATGGTGCCCTCGGGCCCCGTGCCGGGATCGCCGATCCGATAGGGCCAACCGTCCGCGAGCCCGGCGGAGTCCATCATCTTCACCTGCTGCTCGGTGACCTCCTGTGCCACGATCACGTCGGCACGGCGGTCCGAAGCGGTCTGCACCAGCCCCACGGCGTCGATGCCGCCGCGCTTCGCATTGGAGGTGAGCACGGTCAGTGGCTCGGTGTCGGCAGCCGCGGTCGGTGCCGAACCGAGGTACATCGGCGCGAGCCACCAGGCGTGCAGAGTGAGGGGTACGACGACCGCGGCGGCCAATCCGGCCCAGATCGGTCGACGCCAGCCCGCGCCGGGCGACAGCACCCGGAGCAGCAGCACCAGGAGGACGACGAGGTAGAGCACGCCGGCGACCGGGGTGAAGGCCACCAGCTGGACCCAGAGCGCGCCCCCGGGCTGGAGGATCCGCGCCGCCGTGACGACGGCGGCGGCGCCCGACGGGACGAGCAGCACCAGCCAGAACACCGCCCGTCGCACGGGCCTGAACCTACCCGCCGGAGCCTGCTGATCTGCGGAGCAGCACCAGGTCGTCGCGGTGGACTAGCTCACGTTCGTAGGGCGCCCCCAGCTCACGTTTGAGCTCCCGCGAGGATCGGCCGAGCAGTTGCGGCAGCTCGCCTGCGTCGAAGTTCACCAGGCCCCGGGCGACGACGACGCCGTCGGGCGTGGCGAGATCGACCGGATCGCCGGCCACGAACGAGCCGGCCACGCCGGTGACGCCCGCGGCCAGCAGCGACGCACGCCGGTCCACGACCGCCCGCACCGCGCCGTCGTCGAGAGTGAGCGTGCCCTTGCCCTCGGTCGCGTGCGCCAGCCACAAGAGACGGGTCGGGCGGCGTCGGCCGGTGCTGTGGAACAGCGTGCCGATCGGCTCGCCCGCGAGCGCCGGACCGGCGTTGGCCGCCGACGTGAGCACGACGGCGATCCCCGCACCGGTCGCGATCCGGGCCGCTTCGAGCTTGGTCTGCATGCCGCCGGTGCCGATGTGGGACGCACTCGCCTTCGCGATCCGGACGCCGGCCAGGTCGGCTTCGGAGCGCACCTCCGGCAGGAGGGAGGCTCCAGGGGCGCCCGGCTTGTCGTCGTACAGCCCGTCCACGTCGCTGAGCAGCACCAGCAGGTCGGCGTGCACCAGGTGGGCGACCAGGGCGGCCAGTCGGTCGTTGTCGCCGAATCGGATCTCCGTGGTGGCGACGGTGTCGTTCTCGTTGACGATCGGGAGCACGCCGAGCTCGAGCAGCTTCGCGAAGGTCTGGTAGGCGTTGCGATAGTGCGAGCGCCTGGTGACGTCGTCCGCGGTGAGCAGCACCTGTCCGGCGATGATGCCGTGGCTGGCCAGCTCGCGTGTGTAGCCGTGCACCAGCAGCCCCTGGCCCACCGACGCTGCCGCCTGCTGCGCGGGCAGGGCGCGGGGCCGGCGGCGCATACCCAACGGAGCCAGTCCGGCGGCGATCGCCCCGGAGGAGACCAGCACGACCTCGACGCCGCGAGAGCGTACGTCGGCCAGCACACCCACCAGGTCCCGCATCCGGTCGGGGTCGATGCCACCACCGGCGGTGGTCAGCGAGGACGAGCCCACCTTGACGACGACCCGCTTGGCCGTCGTCACCGCCGGCCGGGTCATTGGCCGTCGCCCCCATCCTCGACGGCCCCATCCTCGGCTGCGCTGTCGATCCGGCGGGCGACGTCGGCCCGGGCCTCGCCCTCGGCGCGGTCGGGCATCGCCTCCACGATGGCCCGCCGGCGCCGCGCGGCGGGCCGCTCCTCGTCGAAGCGGGGATCCTCCCCACGCCGACCGAGCGAGCCTGCGCCGGCGTCGACGGCCGGCCGGAAGTCGAACACGACGGCGTCGTCAGGGTCACCGATGAGCACGGTGTCCCCCTCCTCCGCCCCGAGCTCGAGCAGCCGGGTCTCCACGCCGAGTCGGTTGAGTCGATCGGCCAGGAAGCCGACGGCCTCGTCGTTGCCGAAGTCGGTCTGCCGGACCCACCGCTCGGGCTTGTCACCCCGCACCCGCCAGCCACGCCCACCGGGCTCGAACGTCGGGTCGCTGATCTGCCGCACGGTGAACTCGTCGCCACCGTCCACCGACGGCGGCCGCAGCACGATCCGCTGGGTCTGCGCGACGGGCTGGCTGCGGCGCGACTTCTCGACCAGACCGGCCATCGCATAGGTCAGCTCGCGCAGTCCTGCTCCGGACGCGGCAGAGACCGGGAAGACCCGATAGCCGCGCTCCTCCAGGTCCGTGCGGACGAAGTCGGCGATGTCGCTGCCGTCGGGGACGTCGACCTTGTTGAGGGCGACCAGGCGCGGGCGGTCCTCGAGGCCGCCGTACTCCCGCAGCTCGCGCTCGATGACCTCCAGGTCGTCCTCGGGGTTGCGACCAGGCTCGATGGTGGCGGTGTCGACGACGTGCACGATCGCGGCGCAGCGCTCGATGTGGCGCAGGAAGTCGTGACCGAGACCGCGACCCTCGGCCGCACCCTCGATCAGACCGGGCACATCGGCGACGGTGAAGGTGGTGTCCCCGGCCGTGACGACGCCGAGGTTGGGCACCAGGGTGGTGAACGGGTAGTCGGCGATCTCGGGTCGCGCGCGGGAGATCGCGGCGATGAGCGAGGACTTGCCGGCGCTGGGGAAGCCGACCAGCCCAATGTCGGCGACCACCTTCAGCTCCAGGTGGATCTCGCGCTCCTCGCCCGGCTCGCCGAGGAGTGCGAAGCCCGGAGCCTTGCGCTTGGCGCTGGCCAACGCGGCGTTGCCGAGGCCACCACGGCCGCCGGCGGCGATCACCAGCTCGGTGCCGGCGCCGACCAGGTCCGCCAACACGTTCCCACGTGCGTCGGTGACCACGGTGCCGTCCGGGACGGGCAGCACCAGGTCGGCGCCGTGCGCCCCGTTGCGATGGCCGCCGGCGCCGTGGCCCCCGTGCTCAGCCTTGCGCCGCGGACCGTGGTGGTAGTCGATCAGCGTCGTGACGCCGGGGTCCACCCGCAGGATCACCGAGCCCCCGGGGCCGCCGTTGCCGCCGTCAGGGCCGCCCAGGGGCTTGAACTTCTCCCGGTGGACCGAGGCGATGCCGTTGCCGCCGCGACCGGCGCTGACGTGCAGCGTCACCCGGTCGACGAAGGTCGGAACTGCCATGAGGACTCCAGGAGAACGGCGAAAGGGCGCCCCCAGACCAGTTGACCAGACCAGTTGACCGGATCAGTGACCTAGCCAGGGACGCCCTCGCGAAGGATGGTGGCTGCTACCGGAGCGTCACTCCGCAGCGGCCGGAACGATGTTGATCACGCGGCGACCGCGCTTCTTGCCGAACTCGACGTTGCCGGCAACCAGCGCGAACAAGGTGTCGTCCCCGCCGCGGCCGACGCCGCTGCCGGGGTGGAAGTGGGTGCCGCGCTGGCGGACGATGATCTCGCCAGCGTTGACCAACTGGCCGCCGGACCGCTTGACGCCGAGGCGCTGGGAGTTGGAGTCGCGGCCGTTCTTGGTGGACGCCGCGCCCTTCTTGTGTGCCATGTCTGTCTCGTCCTCTTGGTTGCGTGGCTTGCTTCGGCTCCGCTCACTGCGGAGAAGGCGGTCAGCTCGTGATGTCGGTGACCTTGACCTGGGTGTACTTCTGGCGGTGGCCCTGGCGCTTCTTGTAGCCGGTCTTGTTCTTGTACTTCTGGATGACGATCTTGGGGCCCTTGGTGCCGCCGAGCACCTCGGCAGTCACGGCGGCCTTCTCCAGACCGGTCGCGGTGACCTTCTCGCCGTCGACGAGCATCACCACGGGCAGGGTCACCGTCTCGCCGACCGCAGTGTCCACGCGGTCGATCTCGATGACGTCGCCCACGGCAACCTTCTGCTGCTTGCTGCCACTGCGCACGACGGCGTACACCGCGCTCACTCTCCTCGTCGACTTCGGCTGGGTCCGGTGTCCACGTGCACGCACGCCACGACCGATGATCGACGGGACGGGAGCATGAGCACCAGAGGGTGTGCCGGGCACACCAAGGGTCAATGGTACGGATCGCCCCGCCGCACCGCAAAACCGCGCCGGGCTGCGAGCCCTCCGATGAACGTCAGGGCTGGCCGACTAGCGTCTAGCACCATGGGCGCAGGGCACTCCCACGGACATGGCGCACATCGTCATGCCGGGGCTGACGACGAACCGGTGCGAACCTCGTCGGTCGCGACGGCCACCTTGTTGATCGTGCTGGTGCTGGCGGCGGTCGGCACCGTCGTCGGCCTGGTCCGGTTGTGGCCCACCGAGCACGTCGAGCCCGGCGACAGCACGGCGTACGCCGCTCCGGGCGTCAGCTTCCCGCATGCCCGGATCGACAAGGTGTCCTCGGGCTGTGGGAGCGGCAGTGGCGCCGATCAAGGGGCGGACCAGGGCGCGGACCAGCAGACCGACCCTGCTGCCGACGGCAGCGGCTGCGCAACCCTGCACGCCGTCCTCACCAGCGGCACGGCCAGCGGCGATCGGATCGAGGTGACCGTGCCCAGCCAGATCGCTGACAGCGGTCTGCGCTCCGGGGACCGCATCCAGGTGGTGCGGGTGCCGGCCCAGGACGGCGGCGACGCCGTCTACCAGTTCTTCGCGGTCGACCGCGCCCACGGCCTGGGACTCCTGCTGCTCGCCTTCGTGGTCGTGGTCGCCGTGGTCGCCCGGCTGCGCGGCCTGCTGGCGATGGTCGGCCTGGCGGTAGCCGGCGTCGTGCTCACGAAGTTCATGCTGCCGGCGCTCCTGACCGGACATCAGGCGGCCTGGGTGGCGGCGATCGGCTGCGCGGCGATCATGTTCGTGGTCCTCTATCTCGCCCACGGTCCGTCGATTCGGACGAGCACGGCGCTCGTCGGCACTCTGTGCGGGATCGCCCTGACTGCCGTGCTCGGGGAGTACGTCGTCGGCGTGACGCGGCTGAGTGGCTTCGACGAGACAGCGCAGTACCTCGCCGGCCTCCGTCCCGACCTGGACTTCCAGGGCCTGCTCACTGCGGCCGTGATCCTGGCCGGGCTCGGTGTCCTCAACGACGTCACCATCACGCAGGCCTCGGCGGTGTGGGAGCTGCGGAGCGCGGCGCGGGCGTTGCCTCGACGCTCGATCTTCAGCCGGGCCATGCGGATCGGCCGCGACCACATCGCGTCGACGATCTACACCATCGTCTTCGCCTACGCCGGCGCTTCCCTGGCGACGTTGCTGCTGCTGCAGATCTTCGACCGCCCCCTGCTCCAGATGCTGGGCACCGAGGAGATCGCTACCGAGGTGGTCCGCACCCTGGTCACCGCGATCGGTCTGGTGCTGGCCGTGCCCATCACCACCGCCATCGCCGCGGTGATGGTGCCGCCGACCGAGGACTGACCTCGGCTCACCCGTGGGCAGCGCTCGGGTTCTGGCTGCTGGCTGTGGTGGCTCCGACCCATCTCCCGCGGTGCTGTAGTGGCTGAGGACCCCGTATACGAGGCGCTTTGCCACTACAAGACCGCGGCAGACGACAGGCTCAGCGCTTGCGGGACCTGCGCTTGATCGGCACGTGCTCGACCGCGTGGGCCTCCTCGACCGGATCCTCCGTGTCCTCCGAGCCCGGAGCAAGGTCGACCACAGGGTCCGCGTCCACCTCGGGCTGGGGCTCGGCCACCGCCGGCGGGCCCGCCGGCCGGGTGGCGCTGCGGCGCCGGGAGCGACTGGTCACCTTCGGGGCGGTCTGAGCAGGCTCGACAGGCGCCTCGACCTCCGCCGACTCGACGACATCGAGCTCAGCCGCCGCTTCGGCCGGCACCGTCTCCGCAATCTCGGCCTCTTCGGGCTCGGCGCCGACCACCTCGGCTTCGGTCTCCGCGCTGGCTTCGACCTCCCCAACAGCTTCGGTCTCGGGCTCCGGCTCCGCCGCGGGCTCGATGTCGGCGGTGATCTCCTCTACGTCGTCTGGAGCCTCGGGCGGGGTCTCGGCCGGAGCTTCCGGCCGAGCGACGGCGGCGAGGTCCTTGGGCGAAGGTACGGCGGGCTTCGCTGGCGCGGACTGACCGCCACCGGAGCTGTCCGAGCCCCGCCCGCGACGGCGGCGGCCGCGGCGCGGCTCGTCGTCGGCCCGACGGGTCTCGACCGGGACATCACGAATGGTCAGCCCGCGTCCGCCGCAGTGCTCACAGGTCTCGCTGAAAGCCTCGAGCAGGCCGGTGCCGATGCGCTTGCGGGTCATCTGGACCAGGCCCAGCGAGGTGACCTCGGCGACCTGGTGGCGGGTCCGGTCCCTGCCGAGGCATTCGACCAGGCGACGCAGCACCAACTCGCGGTTGGACTCCAGCACCATGTCGATGAAGTCGATGACGATGATGCCGCCGATGTCACGGAGCCGGAGCTGCCGGACGATCTCCTCGGCCGCCTCGAGGTTGTTCTTGGTGACGGTCTCCTCGAGATTGCCGCCGGAGCCGGTGAACTTGCCGGTGTTGACGTCGACGACCGTCATCGCCTCGGTGCGGTCGATGATGAGCGAGCCTCCGGAAGGGAGCCAGACCTTGCGGTCCAGTCCCTTGGCGATCTGCTCGTCGATCCGATAGGCGCCGAAGACGTCCACGCCCGACTCCGGGGTCTGGTAGCGCTCCAGCCGGGTCTCGAGATCCGGCGCGACGTGTGCGACGTACCCCTGCACGGTCTCCCAGGCGTCGTCGCCCTCGATGACGAGCTTGGCGAAGTCCTCGGTGAACAGGTCGCGGACCACCTTGAGGGTCAGGTCCGGCTCGCCGTACAGCAGCTGCGGCGAGTTGCCCTTGCCGGCCTTGGCTTCGATGTCCTCCCAACGCGCCTTCAACCGCTCGACGTCTCGGGTGAGCTCGTCCTCGGAGGCGCCCTCGGCGGCCGTCCGGACGATCACGCCGGCGGTGTCCGGGACGATCTCCTTGAGCAGCGTCTTGAGCCGGTTGCGCTCGGTGTCGGGCAGTTTGCGCGAGATCCCCGAGGTGGTGCCGTCGGGCACGTAGACCAAGAAGCGGCCAGCCAAGCTGATCTGGCTGGTCAACCGGGCGCCCTTGTGGCCGACCGGGTCCTTGGTCACCTGGACCATGACCGCCTGGCCGCTGGAGAGGACGGCTTCGATCTTGCGCGGCTGCCCCTCCGGGTGACCCAGCGCGCTCCAGTTGACCTCACCGGCGTAGAGCACGGCGTTGCGGCCCCGGCCGATGTCGATGAAGGCGGCCTCCATCGAGGGCAGCACGTTCTGCACCCGGCCCAGGTATACGTTGCCGATCAGCGAGGTCTGCGACTCCCGCGCGACGTAGTGCTCGACGAGGACCTTGTCCTCCAAGACGGCGATCTGGGTCAGACCCTGCCGCTCTCGGATCACCATGACCCGCTCGACAGACTCCCGACGGGCGAGGAACTCGGCCTCGCTCACGATCGGGGCGCGCCGGCGTCCCGACTCACGGCCCTCGCGGCGTCGTTGCTTCTTCGCCTCCAGTCGGGTCGACCCGGAGACGGCCGTGATCTGGTCCTCCGCGGAGCGGGTCTGGCGGGCCCGGTTTCCTGTCTTCCCGCTGTCGTCGGAGGCGTCCGCGCCGTCCTCTCCTGACCTGCGGCGGCGACGACGGCGCCGCGACGACGACGTCTCCGTCGACTCCTCGTCAGCGTCGGCACCCTCTCCCTCACCTGCCGACTGCGATCCGCTGGCCTCGGTCGACTCCGCGGCGTCGGGTGCCTCAGCCAAGTCACCGGGCTTGCGACGACGACGACCACCGCGACGACGACGACGACGGCTGGGACCCTCGCCCTCCGCGTCCTCCGCCGGGGCGGCTCCGCTGGCCTCCTTGTCCGTCGGCTCGGACGCGTCGGCGGAGTCCCCCTTGGTCGGCCCGCCGCCCTCGGCCGCTTCGGGAGCCTCGGTCGGCTCGGGAGCCTGGAAGAGCACCGCCGGGGCCGGGGCTGCGTCCTCGCCGGTCGCCTTCTTGCTGGCGGCCTTCTTGGTGCTGGCCTTCTTGGCGCCGGCCTTCTTGGTGGTCGACTTCTTGCTGGTCGCAGCCTCCTCGACCGAGGCCTCCGTGTTGGTCGCCTGCTCGGGCACTGCCTCCGCGCTGGCGACCTTCTTGCTTGGGGCCTTCTTCGCCGCGGCCTTCTTGGCGGTCGACTTCTTGGCGGTCGACTTCTTGGCCGCCGACTTCTTGGCGGGGGGCTCCTCGGCCGCTGCAGTGGCCCTCTTCCGAGGGGCGCGCTTCTTCGCCGCCTTCGGCGCGTCGGCCTGAGGTTCGGGCTGGAGGGCTTCGGGTGTGCCGGGTTCTTCGTCGAGCATGCTGCTCCTTCGACGCGACGCCCGTGGACATCGCGTGATGTCGGCGTCGACCGGCGTCACAGCCCGTGCGGGCCGCGGTGCTCGGTGACGCTAAGCCTTCTGGTGGCGGCGGCGCCCTCCGCGTCACGCGTCGGCAGCATCGGTGTCACCGACCGCGGTCGCCGGGCCGGTAAGGGCCGCGTCGCGGTCGGGTGACGAGCCTCGTCTACCGTGCCGATGCCACGTGGGACACCGGCGAGAACGTCGTCGGATCGAAGCGTGATCGGCAACCCCGCCTCAACCACGGTGAGTATGGCACAGGAGCGACTCCGACACCCCATTCTGACCAATAGAACTGCGTGAGATTCTCAGGCCAGTGGATCTTGGAGACCGTCGGCGCCTAACAGACCCTGTTCCAGGCGAGTCAGCAGCGGCGGCGCGGACGGCGTCAGGCCGGCCACTCGAGACAGTGCGGCGAGCACGTCGTCGGGCCGAACGGCGGGCTCGGTGTGACGCAGGAGCAGGTCCAGAGTGCTGCCCCCGGGCCAGGCCGCAACCGTCAGCGACATCACCGCAACTCGGGCGTCGAACTCGCGCATCCCCTTCTTGGTCATCCGTTGGACCAGCACGGTCTCGGCGGCAAGGAACTGATCGGCGGCGGCGGCGGACTCCTGCGGCGAACAGTCCAGATCGAGACGCCAGCGACTCCCGGTGAGCTGGTCAGCCAGCGCACCCCCGGGCGACTCGACCACGCGCACGACGTCGAGCCCATCGGGCAACGCGGTCGCCAGCACCTCGCCCACCCAGCCTGGGTCCGTGCGCTCGGCCAGCGCGATCTCGAGATACTCCGCCTCGCTGGCCGCCCCGGTGGGCGCCGCGCCCGCATACGAGATCCGCGGGTGCGGGTTGAAGCCGGAGGAGTAGGCCATCGGCACCCTGGCCCGGACGACCGCGCGCTCGAAGGCACGGGAGAAGTCTCGATGGCTGGCGAACCGCAACGGCCCCCGCTTGGCGTACTGGATTCGCAGCCGCTGGACCGGCGGGGCCTGCTGCTCGGGCTGGTTGCGCACCGCGCCACCGTAACGCCACCGGCTGACGGGTCATGCCTCCCGGGCCCGTCGCATCGCGACGGAGACGTAGATCGGGAACACCGCGACACCGTCGAGCCACTCGGTGAGCCGGTCCGCCTCGGCCGCCAGAGCGGCCCGGCCCTCCGCGTCGACATCCTCCAGCAGCGTCATCTGCACCCGACCATCAGCGTCCTGCACCCAGCAGCCGACCGCACGGCCATCCCACCAGGCCGTCGTGCCCGCGTTGCCGACGGCGTCGAACAGCTCCCGCTCGTGGTCGCCGAGGTAGAAGTCACGAGCCTTCCACCCCATCACGGTTGGGTCGAGCACGGGCAGTAGCGCCGCCCATGGCTCGACCGGGTCGACCGGCTCGAGGTCGTCGGGGAGCACCCAGCCTGTCGCACCGCCGTCGAGGCCCACCTCGACCGCCTGCACGTCGGCCAGGGCGGTCTTGACTGCGGCGACGGTCGAGCCGAGCCACCACTTCAGGTCGGCTGTCGTGCCTGGCCCGAAGGTCGTCAGCCAGCGGCGTACCAACTCGGCATAGCCGTCGCGCTCGAGCTGGGGCACGGGTTCCTCGCCGAGCCAGTTCTCCATCGAGGTCCATTGCGGCCGCGAGACGCGCCAGTGCCCGCCGTTGCGGCCCCGCACGATGTGGGCCTCCAAGGCGAGCTGCGTGAGCACGCGGGGCGCGATCGACACTGGTCCGCCGTACGACTTCCCCGGCGCCAGGTCTACCTTGCCTTCGAGCTCAGGGAGCACCTCGCGTAGTGCCTGCGCCGAGTGCTCCGAGCCGTCCGCCAGCCGGGCCACCACGGCAGCACGGGCGGCTGCCAGCCAGGCGGCGCCATCGGCGGCCAGGCCACCCAACTCGACGTCCTTGGCGAGCCTGGCGGCATGCTGACCCGCCACCCTCTTGCTCGCACTCCCCCAGGCGGCAGGCAGCAGGTCTCGCGGGAAGACGAAGAGGGTGCGTCGCATGGCGAGCTGCTTGATCAGGTTGCGCTCGTCGTAGAGCGCCTTGTCCACGTCAGCCACGGTCAGCCCGTCCGCCCGTGCCCTCAGCGACAGATAGACCGTCGGCGGCTCGGTCGCGTGCAGGACCGTCATCGCCCGCGTCGCAGCCTCGGCATCATCGGCCCGCCAGGCAGGGTGCAGCGCATGTCGCCGTGCCAGCCGCGCTCGCCGCTCCGCATCGTCGATGTGCCGCATGGCTCATCACCCTACGAGTCGGCACCGACAACCTGGACGGACGTCATTTCCGAATCTGCTTCACTTGGCTCGATGCGACCAGACCGCGCAGGTCCGAGCATGGGGGCGTGATGTGCCGATCATCGAGGTGACAGTTGGTCCGCACGTCACCGACGACCAGCTCCGTCAGATCGCCGCGGTCTTGCCCCACGCGGCCTCGGTTGCGGTCGAGTGCCCGGAGGAGCCGTACGACGGACAGCTGGGCCCGGTGACGTCGAAATCCGCTTCATCCGCCTCGGCCCACACGACGTGAGCGGTCTGGACGTCGTCGCCGAGGTTCGCTCCAAGTGGTTTCCGAGTCGAGCCGAGAACCGCCAGGAACGGTGCGACAGTCTGCGCGACGCGATCACCAAGGCGGTCCCCGGCCTGAGCGTGGGCGTCTATCTGTCGTTGCCGGTCGCCTCGTGGTCACAGTCCGATCCAGCATGAGCTCACCCGCTTGACCCCGCTGGGTGAAACTGGTGCGCCTCGCATCCCAACCTGGGATGCAATAGGTATCGTGGCGGGCATGAGCACTCAGATCGCGGTCCGCCTGCCCGACGAGATGGTGGCCTTCCTGGACCGCACCGTAGCCACCGGCAAGGCTCCTAGCCGGGCCGCGCTCGTGGCGGCGGCCGTGGAGCGCGAGATGCGTCGGCTGGCTGCCGAACAGGATGCCCAGGTTCTGCGTGAGCGCGGCCCCGACGACGACCTAGACGACCTGGTGCAGTGGACCAGCACCCGCCTCGAGGTCGAGGACTGATCAGTGCGCGAGATCTGCCTGGTGCGTCTCGACCAGACTCGACCAGCTCTCGTCTTGACACGCGAGGCAGCGCGGGCGGCGATGACCAAGGTGACTGTCGCCCCGGTCACGACGACCATCAAGGGTTTGTCCAGCGAAGTCCTGGTCGGACGCGAGAACGGGCTATACCTCGATTGCGCCGTCGCACTAGACAACGTCCTCACGGTCCCGGTGAAGCTGCTCGGCCGCACCGTCGGGTACCTCAACGCCGAACAAGAAGCTCAACTGTCACGGGCCGTCGTCTTGGCCTACGACCTCGAACTGCCCCTGCTCGAATGACCGGAACCTCACATGAGTGACCCACAGCGGACCCAAGCCACGAGCAGCGAGCGCGTGTACGCCAACGGCTGGTTCTCCATCCGCGAGGACGTCATCCTCGACCTGGTCGGGGACTCGAGCAAGTACGCCCCCTCGAGGGACCCGATATCGCTCTTACTATCCGCTGGCGGGCGATCGGCTTCAGCTGGTCAATCAGCACCGGCATCCCGTCGGTGGCCGCCGCTGGGAGTTCCCTTCCGGAAGCATCGAGAGCCGGGACGCCGACCCAGCGACCACCGCTGCACGGGAGCCTCCGGGAGGAACCTGAACTGAGGGCAGGGGCCCTGACTCCCCTCGGTGCGCTGGAGATCCTGCCGAGCACCTCGACTCAGACCTGTTGGGTCTTCCTCGCAACTGATGGTCCAGGGTCCGCAGTCGCTGGACCCGGAAGAAGCGGACCTGCGGACAGAGTGGTTCACCCGCCCTGAGATCGAGCAGATGATCGCCGAGGGTCAGCTCACCGATGCGAGAACGATCGCGGCCTACGCCCTTCTGATGTTGCACGAAAGAGGGCGGCCAACGCGTGAGCGTGCGCCTCGGTTGGTCACTCATATCGCGCGTACACGCACATCTGGTCTGGGCCTACCTGGGCGCTCATGACCCAAGTTTCCGGCTCATTCACCACGACGAGGCCCGGATAGAAGCTTCGAAAGCCCTGGGCATTTGCGGCCACTCGTGAATAGTGGCGGGTGGTCCCATCTGGTCCGACGACTGTGACTTTCGCGCGAGCATGGACGCCGGCGCGCCGAGTACCGACCCAGACCTTTTCCTTCTTCGAGGCCGTGATCACCAGCGCACTCCCTTCGAACGGACCATCGTCAGGGGCCCTGCGAGACCGAGGCCTGACCAGTCCCCGGAGCGCAGGAGTCAGGGACTCGCGGTGGCTGCCTCTGAGGCGACTGGGAGCGTCCGGCCGTCGGCGCTGAGCCGGGAGCAGACGAACACCCCGTGGCAACCACCGCAACGGCGACTGCCCCGGCGACCCTCCATCGGGACCCGTGCGTCCTTCCTGACGCCATTTCGCGACGACAAGCCTTCGATCCGCTCATCGACAGACCTCATGTCAGCGGCGTGAGTGCGTTTCGCGACCGGGTGAGCGCTTCCAGATCGAAGTCGCCACGTGGACAGGCTGCATACGACGCATGGAGGGCGCTGCCCCTTCCCGACGGGTCCTCGGTGGATGAAGTTGATGAGGCGCACGCGGACTTGCCAACTGGGATGCAATGACAGCCGAGGTCGTCGTCCCGATGGTCGGGCGTGCCAGCGGCTACGACTCGCCCAGCACCGATTCTCCACAGGGCAGCACCGCCACCATGGCTGGTGATAACGTTGTGCGTTATGTTGGAGGATGATTCAGTCCTTCGCCCACTCGACAGCAAGGCTGGTCTGGGAGCGACGACATGTTCCGAAGCCTCGGTTCCGACATCCAGCGCTCGGCGTACCGAAAGCTGCTGATGCTCAACCGTGCGCGAGACCTCAACGATCTCCGAATCCCACCCGGGAACCGACTTGAGAAGTTGGCCGGTGATCGCAGGGGACGACATTCGATCCGGATCAACAGCCAGTTTCGGATCTGTTTCACGTGGACGCCGAACGGCCCGGCCGACGTAGAGATCGTCGACTACCACTGAGAGGAGGCACCCGTGCCAGACGAAGCGATGCCGCCGATCCATCCGGGAGAAATCCTGCTTGAGGAGTTCCTCAAGCCGATGGGAATCTCCCAGTACCGCCTAGCGAAGACGATCGGCGTTCCACCACGACGTATCAACGAGATCGTTCATGGCACTCGCCGCATCACGCCGGAGACCGGCATCAGGATCTCCAGGGCGTTCAACATGAGCGAGCAGTTTTGGGTCGGTCTCCAGATCGACTACGACATCGAGGTGGAGAAGGACAAGCACCGCGACGAGCTCGACGCCATCAAACCCCTCAAGTCCGCGTAGCTCCGCGGCACGAACACAGTCGGGGACGCCGTGCTGACCATCAGACGACGCTGAGGGCAGCTCACTTCAGCCGGTAGGCTCGACTGGATATCTGTCCCAGTTCAAGGCCAACTCAACACGTGGGGCGCAGCGGCATGAGCGTGCGTCTCGGTTGGTCACTCATATCGCACGTACACGCACATCTGGTCTGGGCCGACGTGGGCCCTCATGACCCAAGTTCCCGGCTCATCCACCACGACGAGGCCCGGATAGAAGCTTCGAAAGCCCTGGGCATTCGCGGCGGCTCGTGAATAGTGGCGGGCGGTCCCATCTGGTCCGACGACTGTGACTTTCGCGCGGGCATGGACGCCGGCGCGCCGAGTACCGACCCAGACCTTTTCCTTCTTCGAGGCCGTGATCACCAGCGCACTCCCTTCGAACGGACCATCGTCAGGGGCCCTGCGAGACCGAAGCCTGACCAGTCCCCGGAGCGCAGGAGTCAGGGACTCGCGGCGGCTGCCTCTGAGACGGCTGGGAGCGTCCGGCCGTCGGCATGGAGCCGGGAGCAGACGAACACCCCGCGGCAACCGCCACGACGGCGACTGCCCCGGCGACCCTCCATCGAGACCTGTGCGTCTCTTCCGACGCCACGCCGCGACGATAGACCTTCGAACCGCTTATCGACAGACCTCCATGTCAGCGGCGTGAGCGGACGCTACTGGACTACTCGGCGAAGGACGCCTCTGGGCCGCGCCGCTTCATGCGGACGCCTTGCGCAGTCACCGCGATGACGACCGCCAGCATCACCAACGACGGGGCACTGGAGATCAGCAGGTGACGTCTTAGGGCCCGGCCACAGTCCGATCCCCAATCGACGCTGAGGTCCGGGTTATCTCCCCAAGCATCAATGAGGCACACGGCTCCTTCTGGATCCTGAGCGATCGGAACCGTGACGGACTGCCCGACTGTGAAGAACGTCCACAGTCCGGCCCCGATGGCAGCCGCGATCAGCAGTAGGAGCCACGGCGAAGTGAGCTCCGTGCGACGCACCACAACCAACACCAGCGAAACGACGAGAAGGGCCATCAGCATCAGCATCACGAGGTAAGCCCAAGTGACACCAAAGGGACTCATCGCGTCGAAGGCCATGGCTGACATTGTGAGCCTTGGCTCCACTCTGGCGTGATACTTCGTGCATAACTGGCAGCAGGCAGTAGGCAGCCACCGACCTCACCCGTGGGGCGCCGGACGACATGCATCCGGGTCGCCCGGGCGACTGAGTGCGCGACGGGCTCACACGACGCTGAGGGGCAACAGCCTCTGGCCCGTGGGGCCGATCTGGGTCTCGGTGCCGAGTTCGGGGCAGACGCCGCAGTCGTAGCAAGGCGTCCAGCGGCAGTCCTCGACCTCGACGCCGTCGGGGTCGATGGCCTCCTGCCAGTCCGCCCAGAGCCAGTCCTTGTCGAG
Organism: Nocardioides sp.; assembly: GCF_047602075.1. Taxonomy (GTDB): domain Bacteria; phylum Actinomycetota; class Actinomycetes; order Propionibacteriales; family Nocardioidaceae; genus Nocardioides. The sequence continues at coordinate 108,086 of NZ_JASGIF010000001.1, read as the reverse complement.
GCCGGCGTCGAGGTGGTCCCAGGGCAGCACCTCGTCGTAGTCCCGCTCGCGCAGGGTGAACCAGTCCAGGTCCACGCCGGTTCCAGCCAAAGCCCGACTAGCGCAGGATTCCCAGCGCTCGTAGGAGAAGTGCTCGCTCCAGCCGTCGAACCGGCCACCGTCGCGCCAGACCGCCTCGATCACCGCACCGACCCGGCGGTCACCTCGCGACAGCAGGCCCTCGATGATCCCCGGCTTGCCGTCGTGGTAGCGGAAGCCGATCGCCCGACCGTAGCGGCGGTCTGCACGAACGGTCTCGCGCAGCTTGGCGAGTCGCTTGTCGGTGGTCTCGTGGTCGAGTTGAGCGGCCCATTGGAACGGGGTGTGCGGCTTCGGCACGAAGCCGCCGATCGACACGGTGCAGCGGATGTCGTTGCGGCCGGTGGCCTCCCGCCCCGTGGCGATGACCTTGGTCGCCAGGTCGGCAATCTCGAGGACGTCGTCGTCGGTCTCGGTTGGCAGCCCACACATGAAGTAGAGCTTGACCTGTCGCCAGCCGTGGGAGTACGCCGTCGCGACGGTGCGGATCAGATCCTCCTCCGACACCATCTTGTTGATCACCCGACGCATCCGCTCCGAGCCGCCCTCGGGCGCGAAGGTCAGCCCGGACCGGCGGCCGTTGCGGGAGAACTCGTCGGCCAGGGTGATGTTGAAGGCGTCCACCCGGGTGGACGGCAGCGACAGCGAGACGTTGCTGCCTTCGTAGCGGTCGGCCAGGCCGGTGGCCACATCGCCGATCTCGGAGTGATCGGCCGACGACAGTGACAGCAGCCCGACCTCCTCGAAGCCGGTCTGGCGCAACCCGGTGTCGACCATGGACCCGATCGTCTGCAGCGAACGCTCGCGGACCGGGCGGGTGATCATGCCGGCCTGGCAGAAGCGGCAGCCCCGGGTGCAGCCACGGAAGATCTCGACCGAGAATCGTTCATGCACCGTCTCGGCGAGAGGCACGATCGGCTTTGCTGGGTAGGGCCAGGCATCCAGGTCCATCAGGGTGTGCTTGCGGACCCGGTCCGGGATGCCCGGCCGGTTGGGCAGCACGGTCTCGATCTGGCCGTCCTCGGCATAGGTGACGTCGTAGAACTTCGGCACGTAGACCGCGCCACTCACGGCCAGCCGGCGCAGCAACTCGTCGCGGTCGGGTTCGCAGCCCGCCGCAGCATCCTGGCGCTCGGCCTTCCACTCCCGGACAACCTCGGAGATCGCCAGCACGACCTCCTCGCCGTCGCCGAGCACAGCGGCGTCCACGAAGCAGGCGATCGGCTCGGGGTTGAAGGATGCATGTCCACCGGCGATCACGATCGGGTCGTCCGGGCCACGGTCGACCGCATGCAGCGGGACGCCGGCCAGGTCGAGCGCGGTCAGCAGGTTGGTGTAGCCCAGCTCGGTGGCGAAGCTGACCCCGAGGAGGTCGAAGGCGCGCACCGGCCGGTGGCCGTCGACGGTGAACTGCGAGATGGCATCGGAGCGCATCACAGTTTCGAGGTCGGGCCAGACCGCGTAGGTGCGCTCGGCGAGGATCCAGTCCTGTTCGTTGAGCACCTCGTAGAGGATCTGGACGCCCTGGTTGGGCAGGCCGACCTCGTAGGCGTCGGGATACATCAGCGCCCAGCGGACGGTCGGCACCTCACCGCCGCAGTGCCAGTCCTTGACCACCGAGTTGAGCTCGCCGCCGACATACTGAATCGGCTTCGCGACCCCGGGCAGACGGGGTTCGAGCAGGGGGAACACCGAGTCGGGCGCCTGGGCGAAAGGCACTGGCTGACCTCACTGGTCGGGGACGAGACAACGGCCCAGGGTACGTCGAAGTGCGGCCGTGGTGGAATCCGTCAGCGCCCGACCAGCACTCGAGGAGGAGCGAGGAGCCGGCCCTCGGCCGCCACCGTGCGCAGGTGCAGGTTCTGCAGCAGGCCGACGGCCAGCATGGTTGCGAACAGTGATGACCCGCCGTAGGACACGAACGGGAGGGGCACGCCGGTCACCGGCATGATGCCCAGGCACATGCCGATGTTCTGGAACGCCTGGAAGCCGATCCAGCAGGCGATGCCGGCCGCCGCGACCCGACCGAACACGTCCTCGCTGGCGGCCGCGATGCGCAGGGCACGCCAGACGACCAGGCAGAGCAGGGCGATCAGCACACCGGCGCCGGCCAGGCCAAGCTCCTCCCCCGCCACGGTGAAGACGAAGTCGGTGTGCTGCTCGGGCACGAAGCCGGCCCGGGTCTGGGAGCCGTGGAAGAGGCCCTGGCCGAAGAGCCCGCCGTTGCCTACCGCGATCCGCGCCTGCTCGGTGTTGTAGCCGGCGCCGCGCGGGTCGAGGTCGGGATTGGTGAAGGCCAGGAATCGGTCCAGCTGGTAGGGCTTGAGCACTCCCCCGACCACGGCGGCCACAGCGGCGACCGCGCCGCCGGCCACCAGGAGACCTAGCCACCGCCGGGTCACCCCGGCAGCGGCCAGCACGCCGAACACCGTCGCTGACAGCACCAGCATGGTGCCGAGGTCGGGCTGCAACAAGATCAGCACGCCGGGCAGGCCGGCGATCGCCAGCATCCCGAGCACGTCCCCGAGGTTGGGCTGATGCCGCCACCGGCCCTCGGAGCGCTCGGCGACGAACAGGGCCATGCCCACCACCACCGCCAACTTGGCCAACTCGGAGGGCTGCAGAGACAGACCGCCGATGTCCAGCCAGGAGCGGGAGCCGTTGACGGTCGACCCGATGAGCAGCGCGAGCACCAGGCCCACGAGGGCGGCGAGGTAGGCGACCGGGGTGAGGATGCGGACGCAGCGGTGATCGGTCACCGCGACGACGGCCAGCAGACCCAGCCCGATGGCGACGTTGACCAGCTGCTTGCTCAGATAGGCACGATCATCGGTCGCCGACCACACCAGCATGACGCCGAGTGTCACGAGACCGAGCACAGCCGCGAGCAGCACCCAGTCGAGCCCGAGCAGTCGTCTGGAATTGATGGTCATCGGCTGCCTTTCCCGGTGGGCGGCAGGATGGATCCGTCTCGGGTGAAGGTCGGCAGGCCGTGCGGCGGTACGACGCCGGGGATCGCTGCTTTGCCACGGTCCACGGTGTCGCCGCGGACGCCGTACAGCGCCTCCCAGATCTTGCGGACCGCAGGCCCGGAGGTGCCCGACCCGGTGCCGCCCTGGCTCACCATCATCACGACGACGTAGTTCTCGTCGTAGGACGCCACCCAGGATGTCGACTGCTTGCCGTGCACTTCCGCAGAGCCCGTCTTGGCCCGGATGTGCACCCGGTCCAACGGGAAGCCGGTCATCTTCCAGGCCATCGTGCCGACCTTGGCGGTCCCCAGGAGAGCCTGGTCGACGTAGCGCAGCGAAGCGGCAGTGGCCGGCACATGGCCCGCCACCTTGGGCTTGATCTCACGCACGACGGAGCCGTCCGGCGAGACGATTGCCTTGCCGACCCGCGGCTCGTAGAGCGTGCCCCCGTTGCTCAACGCGGCGTAGGCGCGCGCGAGCTGCAGAGGGGTCACCACGGTGTCGCCTTGCCCGATCGAGAAGTTCACCGCATCTCCGGCCCGGTAGTAGTTGCCTTCCAGGCAGAACTCGTGGGCGAACAGGTGCAGGAAGTCGTTGCCGGGCTCCTGGTCGAGCTTGCAGTAGTAGTCCTTCATGGCGTGGTAGTACTGCAGCTTCCACTTCCGGTCGGCGATCCGACCGGCGGCCTCGCCGGGGACGTCGATGCCGGTCCGCTTGCCGAAGCCGAAGTCCTTCGCCTCCTGCACGAGCGGGTCCTTGGCGTGGACGTCGGTCGGGTCGGAGCCGTAGCGCTGCCAGAACGACAGCCCGACCCGATAGAAGAACGTGTCGCAGGAGAGCTGGAGCGCGCGGTCGAAGCCGATCATCCCGTAGGACGCGGACTCGTAGTTCTTGAAGTAGCGGCTGCCGACCTGCAGGCCGGAGCTGCAGTTCAACTGCGTGCTGGTCGTGAAGCCGTTGTCGAGAGCACCGACCGTCATGATCGGCTTCCAGGTCGATCCCGGTGCGAACTGGCCCTGAGTGGCACGGCTCAGCAGCGGCGTCCCCGCCTTGGCGGAGTAGAGATGCTCGAGCTGGCTCTTGGTCACCCCGCCCACCCAGGTGTCGGGGTCGTACGTCGGCTGGCTGGCCATCGCCACGATCCGACCGGTCTTGGCCTCCATCACCACCACTGCACCCGAGTCGGCCACATAGTTCTTGTGGGTGACCTCGTCGTAGGTGTGTCGTGCGGTGCGGATGGTGCCGGCCAGCTGCCGCTCGACCACCCCTTGCACCTTGGCGTCCAAGGAGGTCACCAACGTGTCGCCGGGCGTGCTGTCGACGAGTGAGTCGTCCCCGAGCACGCGTCCTACCGAGTCCACGGCCACGCTGCGGTAGCCGGGCACCCCGCGTAGCCACTTGTCGTAGCTCTTCTCGACACCGGCCCGGCCGACCACCGAGGCCGCGTTGAGCGACTGGTCGTCCTGCTGGGTCGCCTCGTCGAGCTCCCCTTCGGTGATCGGGCTGAGGTAGCCCAGCACGTGGGCGAGGTTCACTCCGAACGGCTGCGGGTAGGCGCGCACGCTCTGCTGCTCCGCAACGACGGCCGGGAAGTCCTCTGGCTGCTCGAGCACGCGCAGTGCGGCCGCCCGTGAGACGTCTTGGGCGATGGGGACCGGCTGGTAGGGCGAGCCGTTCCAACACCGATTCGCCACCGCGTGGTCGGCCGTGCAGGGCACCAGCCGTTGGTCGATCTCGCGGCGGCTGACGTCGGCGACCTGGGCCAGACGCGCGAGCAGGCGCTTGCGGTCACCGGCGGACATCTTGTCGAGCAGGGTCGTGTCGATCGTCAGCACCCAGGAGGAGCGGTTGGCCACGAGCGGCCTCCCCTCGGCGTCCACGATCAGCCCGCGGTCGGGCTGCTGCACGATCTCGCGGACCGACTGCGAGGCAGCCTCGGCACGATAGTGCTCCCCGCCGACGACCTGGAGGTAGTACATCCGGGCGAAGAGGGTCGCGAACAGCGAGAACGCCAGCGCCTGGATCACCACCAGCCGCAGGCGGCTCCGCTCGGACGCCCTGGCCGCCCTGGACATCCTCGCCATCACGCGGCCACCGGCACCGGGTCGGCGCGGTCGAACAGCCGCACCAGCGGCGGCACGACCAGCAACCCGACGACGACGTCGAGGACGGCGGCGACCAGCACCACACCGAGAGAGCCCGTCACGCCGAGGGTCGACTCACCCAACAGCAGTCCGGTGAGTGCGAACACCGAGCCGCCCACGACGCTGCAGACCCCGATGATGGCGGCCAAGGAGGACCGCGCCGGGGGTTGGTCCTGACGCGCCGACCCGGCGACGAAGCCGACCAGGACCAACGCCAGCGCCCAACGGCCCGCGGCGTGGTCGGCCGGGGGCGCGAGATCGAGCAACAGACCGGTGCCGAAGCCGACGAGCATCGCGAACCGGGCGTCCTTGGCCAGTCCGGCAGCCACCACGACCAGCAGGCAGAGGTCGGGCACGATTCCGCGCCAGCTGAACGGCGGCAGCAGCGATGCCTGCAGCACCAGCGCGATCAGGACCGTTACCGAGACGACGGCGAGTCGGCCGGCCCTCATCGCATGCTCCCGTCGGCTCGCACCAGCGATCGGTCGCTGTCGGTCGAGGACGGCACGACGACGCCCACCACGTCCAGCGCGGTGAAGTCGACGTAGGGCTCCACGACCGCACGCCGCGAGCTGTCCCGCAGGCTGGCGAACACCTGGGTGACGGTGCCGATCGGCACACCGGAGGCGTACGGCGCTCCGCCGCGGCTGCCCCAGGTGACCACGACGTCCCCCTTCGCCGGTGCCGCCGTGTCGTCGACCAGCTCGAGGTCGAAGCGGCCGTCGTCACCGACGACACCCCGACCGCTCAGGAAGCCGACCTCCATGCTCGAGCCGACCCGTGCGCCGACCACCGAGCGGCTGTCCAGCGCGAGCAGGACCGTCGCCGAGGTTGCGGTCACTCGCAGCACCCGACCCACCAGCCCGTCGCCGTTGAGCACGGTCTGGTCGGGCCGCACGCCGGCGTCGCGACCGGCGTCGATGGTGACCGTGCGGGTGAACGACTGGGCCGGACCGATCGCGATCACCCGCGCCGGGACCAGCGTGCGCCCACTCGTCCGAGCAGCGGTGGCGAGGCCGTCGTACTCCGCCAACCGGTTCCTGTCCACGCCGCTGGTCTCCACCTGCTGGCGCAGGTCGGCGTTCTCCGCCGACAGTCTGGCCACGTCCTCACGGAGGTCGGACCGGCTGTCGAACCAGTCCGGCACCGCATCGAACGGGCGGGCCGCGGCGGCAGCGGCCGCCTCGGCCGGGCCGAACGCCTCCCCCAACACGCTCCGGGCCGAGTCGAGCGGCGAACCGGAGTCGTGATGCAGGTCCAGCGTCATCGCCGTCACCGAGGCGAGCACCAGCGCGATCAGCAGCGATCGCGTCCCCGTCACGCCGACCTCCGTCGATCCGCGACCAGGACCTGCTGCAGCGCGTCGTACTCCTCCACGCAGCGACCGGCGCCCACGACGACCGAGGTCAGCGGATGGTCGGCCACATGCACCGGCATCCCCGTCTCGTCACCGAGACGCTCGCCGAGGCCGGCCAGCAAGGCCCCTCCCCCGGTGACCACCATGCCGCGGTCGACGATGTCGCCGACCAGCTCCGGTGGAGTCTGGTCCAGGGTCTCCCGGACCGCGTCGACGATGGCGTTCAGCGGGTCGTCCAACGCCCGCCGCACCTCCGCGCTCGACACCACGACGGTGCGCGGCAGCCCCGAGACCAGATCCCGGCCCCGCACATCGGCGTCCGGCTCGGCCAGGCGCGGCCAAGCGGAGCCCACCGCGATCTTGAGCTGCTCGGCCGTGCTCTCGCCGAGCATCAGCGAGTGTTCTTTCTTGAACCAGCCGAGGATCGCCTGGTCGAGGTCGTCGCCGGCCGTCCTGACCGAGGTCGAGGCAACGATGCCGCCCAGGGAGATGACGGCCACCTCGGTGGTGCCGCCGCCGATGTCGACGATCATGTTGCCGGTCGCCTCGTGCACCGGGAGGCCGGCACCGATCGCGGCGGCCATCGGCTCCTCGATCACCGAGACGCGGCGGGCTCCCGCGAGGTAGCCCACCTCCTTGACCGCTCGCTGCTCGACAGCCGTGATACCGCTCGGCACGCAGATGACCAGGCGTGGTTTGGCGAGATAGCGCCGCCGGTGGATCTGGGCGATGAAGAACCGCAGCATCTGCTCGGTGGCCTCGAAGTCGGCGATCACGCCGTCGCGCAGGGGGCGCACCACCGAGATCGGACCCGGCGTGCGACCGGTCATCTGCTTGGCCTCGTGGCCCACGGCGAGCACCTCGCCGGTGGACTCGTTGACCGCCACGACCGAGGGCTCGTCGAGCACGACCCCGCGACCACGGACATAGACCAGCGTGTTAGCCGTGCCGAGATCCACGGCCATGTCACGGCCGATCAAGCTGTTCGCCATGCGGTCGCCTCGCCTGTGCTTCGGGGAAGAAGGGTCGGCGCAGGCTGGCACCGGCCCAGCCTCAGCGTAGGGAGCAGCTCACCCGGATCACGGGAGGACACGCGCGAGGGTGGGCACGAGGACCGGCGACCTCGTGCCCACCCCTTCAGGCTTCAGCCCAGGTTCCAGGCCTTCCCGTCCATCCGCGAGATGGGTTCGATGCCCATCCGGCGCAGGACGGTCGGCATGATGTCGACCGACCTGACCGGCGCGCGGGTGTCACGCGAGGGGACCCCGCCATAGGCGAACACGATGGGGATCTGCTGCGACCTGCGCTGCAGTCCGCCGTGGTCGCCGGCAGCCGAGTAGGTCGTGTCGTCGACCAACGACCCGATCACATCGGGCCCGCTCGGGGAGGCCTCGGTGTTGATCAACTCCTGGGCGTGGGTGGCAAACCACGTGCGTTCTGCCCGGCTGGGCATCAGATCCCAGCGCACCGGTGTGCTCCGCACGTAGTGCTTGCCGTGGCGCACCCACACCGCCGAAACGCCCGGCATCCTCTTGACGATGCCCACCGCCTGGCGGGTCTTCGTCGCCGAGGTGTCGGCGAGCCAGAACGACAGCTGGCTGTCGCTGTAGGCCTGGGCCAGGTTGCCGGTGTCGACGAGCGGCTGCAGGGCCGGCTGCGGGCTGTTGTAGCTCCCGTTGGCGCCCTCGCCGTAGTACCAGTTGTTGTAGCCGCGGTCCGCGGTGCCGTCGTCGAGGCCGTAGAAGTGCCTGCCTGGCACGGAGCCGTGGTCGGCGGTGAGCACGACCAGCGTGTTGTCCAACTCGCCCGTGTCGCGCAGGTGATCCACGATCTTGCCGACCTGGTCGTCGGCGACCTTCGCGGCGTTGGCAAGGTGCGTCATCGGGTCCGGGCCCCCCGGGTCGTCGACGCTGCCCCACATGTGCGCGGCCTTGTCGACTCCCGGGAGGGTGACGAAGATCCCGCTCCAGTCGGACTCGTTGTCCATCGCCGCAATCGCCGCGTCGGCTGCCCAGACATCGCCACCGTAGTGAGCCGGGTCCTTCCCGATGGTGTAGCGATCGCCGTCGAGGGGGTAGAGCCGCGCCGGCGACAGATAGGTGTCGTAGGTCTTCGAGCTCGCCGAGTCGACGTACCACCGACCGCACACCGGGCTGGACAGGTAGTCGGGCACGTTGACGCCGGACGGGCCGCGCCAGTTGTTCACGCCGTCACCATCGCAGTCATAGCTGCGCCCGGAGAAGGTGACGATGTGATCGGAACTGGGGCCACCGAAGGCATAGCCGGCATAGCCCTTGGGGCTGATGGTGACCACGGTCGAGTCGGGCCTGGCCTGATGCAGGTAGTCCGCGAGCTTCGGGTAGGCCTCGTGTTGCTGGACCGCGAACATCTGCTCCTTGGTCCAGTCACTGGTGAACCAGTACGGCGACCCGTTGGGCGACATCGAGGTGAGCGCGCCCTCGGCGTCTCGATAGCCCTCCGAGGACCAGCCCATGTTCTTGGGAAGCATCCCGGCGGTGATGACATTGTGGGTGACCACGGTGACGGACCCGAGGTGGCCGAGATAGGCGTTCGGTGCGTTCACGCCCGACCGCATCAGGTTCTTCACATTGGTCATGCCGTACTTGTCCACGATCTCGCGGGACAGGGCGTCGACCACGATGATCACCACGCGGTCGGGCTTGGTCTGGTGCTTCTCCGCCGAGCCGGAGGCACGATCAGCGGCTGGGGACGGACCCGCCCCGAGCACTGCCACCACTGCGGCTCCCGTGACCGCGGTCAAAGCACGGAAAACGGTCGAATGTGATATGCGTCTCATTTGGGGAGACTAGTGGGCGGTCACCCCGTTAGGCGAGCCCCGGGAACCAGAGCGCGATCTCGCGGGCCGCCGACTCTGCCGAGTCCGATCCGTGCACGAGGTTCTCCCGGTTGGACGTGGACAGGTCTCCGCGCACCGATCCGGGAGCCGCCTGACGCCCGTCCGTGGCACCGTTGACGGCCCGGACGCAGTCCACGGCGGAGTCTCCCTCCAGCACCATCGCAACGAGCGGACCGCTGGTCACGAACGCCCGCAACGGCGGGTAGAAGTCCTTCTCGACGTGCTCGGCGTAGTGCCGATCGGCCATCGCCGCGTCGATGGTGCGCAACTCCATCGCCACCAGGTCGAGGCCCTTGGCCTCGTAGCGGCGCACGACCTCACCGACCAGCCCGCGAGCGACGGCATCGGGCTTGAGCAGGACGAGGGTGCGTTCGGTCATGCGGGCAGACTACCGAGCCGATCCGTCGCCTCCCAGGGCGGCATAGGCAACAGCCCGGTCGCGCTCGATCTTGCGGCCGAGGAAGTAGGCCGTCGTCCACAATGTCGCGAAGACGACGCCGAGCACGAACATCATCGGGACCAGCAGGCCGAGCGCGATGGCGGCCACCTGCAGCACGAAACCGACCAGGTAGGCACCCTCCCAGCGCAGCAGCCCGGCCAGCACCAGGCACGCGAGCGCCAGGCCGAGTCCGAGCAGGAGCGCCTTGCCGACCGAGACGTCGGACAGGGCGATCATCACCGGTGTCGACAGGCCGACAGCGATGCCTTCCAAACTGAGCACGGCAGCGCACATCCCCCGCCGTGGGGACCGCTCCTGGACCACGGGCCCGCTCACGACCGCTTCCTCAACATCGCCCGCGCCTCCCCGACCGTGACGACCGACCCGGTGACCAGGACGGCACCGGAACCCAACGCCTCACCGTATGCCTCCCCGCGCTCGGCCAGCGCGGTCGCCTCGTCGATCGCGTCGGCGAGCCGCGTCCGGACCAGCACCCGGTCCTCACCGAAGACCTCGCGAGCGACCTCGGCCAGCCGCTCGGCCGGCATCGAGCGGGCATCCGAGTTCTGCGTGCACACCACCTGCGCCAACTGTGGCTCGAAGGCGGCCAGCACCCCTTCGTAGTCCTTGTCCGCCATCACCCCGATCACCCCGATCAGGGGGGAGAAGCTGAACGAGTCGGCCAGCGCCGCCGCGCTCGCCTCGGCGCCGTGCGGGTTGTGGGCGGCATCGAGCAGGATGGTGGGGCTGCGCCGGATCACCTCCAACCGGCCCGGCGAGCTGACCTCGCCCAGCGCGGCTCGCACCACCTCGTCGTCGAGAGGCTCCTCACCGACGAAGGCCTCGACGGCCGCGATCGCGGTGGCTGCGTTGTGGGCCTGGTGCGCGCCGTACAACGGCAAGAAGACCTCGTCGTAGTTGCCGCGAAGGCTGCGCAGAGACACCACCTGACCGCCGACCGCAGCGACCCGGCGCAGCACACCGAACTCGACGCCCTCCCTCACCACGGTGGCCTCCACCTCGGCCGCGCGCCGCAGCAGCACCTCCGCGACCGCCGGAGTCTGCTCGGCGAGCACGGCGGTGGCACCGGGCTTGATGATCCCGGCCTTCTCCACCGCGATGCCCGTGGGGTCGGCGCCGAGGTAGCGCTCATGGTCGACGGCCACTGGCAGCACCACGGCCACCTTCCCGTCGGCGACGTTGGTCGCGTCCCACAGCCCGCCCATACCGACCTCGACCACGGCCACGTCGACCGGAGCGTCGGCGAACGCTGCATAGGCCATCCCCACGATGGTCTCGAAGAACGACAAGGGGAACGGCTGGGTCGTGTCGACCAGATGGGTGTAGGGCGCCACGTCGTTGAAGGCCCGCACGAACTCCTCGTCGGTCAGCGGTGAGCCGTCGATGCAGATCCGCTCACTCATCCGCTCCAGATGGGGCGAGGTGAACCGGCCGGTGCGCAGCTCCAGCGTCCGTAGCAACGTGTCGATCATCCGGGAGGTGGAGGTCTTGCCGTTGGTGCCGGTCAGGTGGATGACGGGGTACGCCGTCTGCGGGTCGCCCAGCAGGTCCAGGAAGGCGCGGACCCGGTCCAACGACGGCTCGAGCTTGGACTCCGGCCAGCGCGACAGCAACGCGTCCTCGGCCTCGGCGAAGGTGGCCGCCGGACGCGCGGAGAGCTCGGACATGGTTCCGTGAGTCTAGATGAGCGCGGTAGCGTCCACCCTGGTGCCCGGCCACCGGAGCCGATCACCTGGAACGGGGGAACCATGACATCCACGCCGGGCCGCCGGGCGGCCATCGTCTTAGCCGCTGTCGGCGGTCTCGTGCTGGGCGCGCTCGGGGCGGTTCCTGGCGCCGCCACCGCTGCCCCACACACGACGGCCAAGCAGGTGAACGCACCCGTGCCCACGCTGGACTGGTCGCACTGCAGCCCGGGGAGCGACGCGATGTGCGCCACCGCCGCCGCGCCGCTGGACTACGACGACCCCACCGGAGCCACGGTGCTCCTGGATCTGGTCAAGATCCCGGCCAACAATCCCGGCCAGAAGCTCGGGACTCTGTTCGTCAACCCCGGTGGCCCGGGCGGCAGCGCCACCCAGTTCGCACCCTTCGCCGGTGAACTGCTCGGCAAGACGGTCCGCAACCGTTACGACGTCATCGGCATCGACCCGCGTGGTGTGGGCGAGCACTCGACGATCGTCTGCCGCGCCACCCAGCCGGCCCCGCGGGTCCGGGTCACCTTCCCGGTCACGCAGGCCCAGTCCAAGCAGGTGTGGCGGGCAGCGACCTGGGAGCGGACGGCCTGCCAGCAGAAGCCCAACCAGATCGTCGCGCACATGTCGACCGCCGACACGGCCCGCGACATGGATCTGATCCGTCAGGCCGTCGGTGAGGACCACCTCGACTACTACGGGATCTCCTACGGCACCTACCTCGGTGCGACCTACGCCGCTCTCTTCCCCGACCGGGTCGGCCGGTTCGTCGTCGACGGGGTCCTCGATCCGGTGGCCTGGGCCACCACGGCCGGGGCCGCGGCGAAGCCGTTCAGCACGCGGATCAACAGCGCCCAGGGTGCCTACGAGGCGCTGACCAGCGCGTTGACCGAGTGCGACCGGATGGGCGCCGCCCACTGTCGCCTCGCCGGCGACGCGACGGCCAAGTGGCACTGGATGATCCGCAAGGCCAAGCAGGGCAAACTGCGCGTCAGCGGCGCGCGGATCGCCTATCAGGACCTGGTCGACGCGACGCTCTACATGATGTACGACAACACCAGCTACCGCGATCTGGCCTCGGTGCTCCAACGGGTCTGGAAGAAGGCCCACCACGGCAAGCCGCACAAGGCCGGTGACCCGACCGCCGCGCACCTGCGGAAGATGGCCGACCGCTTCCGCGACGCCCCCTACGCCGCCCGCCAGGTCAAGATCTCCGACGCGTTCGCCGGGGTGGCCTGCGCCGACACTCCGAACCCCACCACCCGGGCGGCCTGGTGGAAGGCGGGACGGGCACAGGATCGGCAGTCCCCGTGGTTCGGATCGAGCTGGACTTGGGCATCGGCACCCTGTGCGAAGTGGCCCACCGCCTATGGTCAGGACAGTTTCCGCGGCCCGTTCGACACGACCACGGCCAACCCGATCCTGGTGGTCGGCAACAGCCACGACCCGGCCACGCCGGTCTCCGGAGCACGGCGCTTCACCACGCTGTTCGAGGGGTCACGCTTCCTGCTGATGGATGGCTGGGGCCACGGCGCGATCGGCAACAGCTGCGTCACTGCGGCCTTCAACAGCTACTACGCCGACGGTTCCCTCCCGCGGGAGGGAACCGTCTGCCCCAAGGACCGGCCGCTGTTCAGGCGCTGACGAGTTCGAGGCTGACCAGGTCGGCGACCGGCTCGTAGCCGAGCGCTGTGTAGATCTTGTTCGAGGTCGGGTTGGCCTGATCGGTGAACAGACAGACCCGAGCCCCGGAAGACCGGATCAGCCCAGACACCTCGGCCACGGCGGCGCTCGCGTAGCCGTGGCCGCGGTGCTCGGGCGGGGTGTAGACCGGTCCGACCCTGGACACCCCGAAACTCGGCGGGTTGGCCGCCGTCAGGTGAACCACCTCCCCGTCGGGGAGCTCCCACAGCCAGATCCGCTGGTCGGCGATGCGGCGCTGCATCTCCTCCAACGTGTGCGCGCCGATCTCCGGGCTTGAGCCCCGCTCACGGCCGGCCTGTTCGTCGGCGTCGGCGAGGAACGCGACGAACCAGGCCAGGCACAGCTCGGCGTCCGCCCCCTCGGCCAGTCGCAGCGCACCGGACGGTGAGGCGAGTGGTGGGCGCAACTCGCCGAGCTCGAAGAGCCGGGTCCGTTGGCTCTCGACCACCGACCGGCCAGCGCCCCGGGCGAGATGGTCAGCCACGACGCGGGTGGCCGGGAGGACTCCGTTGGCGGCGGTCACCTCCTCGCCCCGGTCGACCAGAGCCTGCGCGAAGGCGGCTGCGGCCTCGCCCGGCATCTGGAGCACGTAGAGCGGGTACGGCGGGCCGAGGGCGGTGCGCATCGCCACGCCCACCACCTCATGATCCTCGCTCGCCTCGTCGGTCAGCACAGCCCACCAGCGGGGCACGTCGGGATCGCGCTCGACGCCCAGCGCGTCCTCGGCAACGGCGCGGGTAGTCACCGATGCCACCACCGTGTTGAGCAGTCCGTCACGCGCCAAGAACTCGCCCGCTCGCTCGAGCACGAGGGCCGGATCGTCGAGAAACTCCACACGCACCATGCAGCGACCGTACGGCGCGACCGGGGCAGGCGTGAACTCGTTTTCGTCAGCCCGGCCCCGGCTCATAGGATTCGACGTTATGACCGATCGGATCCAGCAGCCCCAGTCCACGACGACGAGCCGCACCCGGCCCGTCGTCGTACCGGACCGGCCGGCGCTGGAGGGGCTCGAGGAGCGATGGTCGGCGACCTGGCAGGCCGACCAGACCTATCGGTTCGACCGCAGTCGCGAGCGCGCGGACGTCTACAGCATCGACACTCCCCCACCGACCGTCTCGGGCAGCCTGCACGTCGGCCACGTCTACTCCTACACCCACACCGACCTGATCGCTCGCTTCCACCGGATGCGCGGCAAGGCCGTCTTCTACCCGATGGGCTGGGACGACAACGGACTTCCCACCGAGCGCCGGGTGCAGAACTACTACGGCGTCCGCTGCGACCCGTCGCTGCCCTACGACCCCGACTTCACGCCGCCGGAGAAGCCGGACCCCAAGCGGCAGGTGCCGGTCGATCGGCCCAACTTCGTCCGCCTCTGCGAGCAGTTGGTCGAGGAGGACGAGCAGGTCTTCGAGGCGCTGTGGCGCACGCTCGGTCTGTCGGTGGACTGGGCGGAGTCCTACACCACCGCCGGGACGAAGTCCCGGCTGGTCAGCCAGACCGCCTTCTTGCGCAACTTCGCCCGCGGCGAGGCCTACCTGGCCGAGGCGCCGACGATGTGGGACGTCACCTTCCAGACCGCGGTTGCGCAAGCCGAGTTGGAGGCGCGGGAGTACGCCGGCGCCTACCACCGGGTCGCCTTCCACCGGCCCGACGGCGGCCCCGTCTACATCGAGACGACCCGGCCCGAGCTCATCGTGAGCTGCGTGGCCCTGATCGCGCACCCCGACGACGAGCGCTATCAGCCGCTGTTCGGCAGCACCGTCACCTCGCCGGTCTTCGGCGTCGAGCTTCCGGTGTTCGCCCACCACCTCGCCGAACCCGACAAGGGCTCCGGCCTGGTGATGTGCTGCACCTTCGGCGACCTGACCGACGTGCAGTGGTGGCGCGAGCTGCAGTTGCCGATGCGCACGATCGTGGGTCGCGACGGCCGGCTGCTGCGGGAGACACCCGAGTGGCTGAGCGACGCCGGCGCCTCGGCGTACGACCGGCTGGCCGGCAAGACCACCTTCTCGGCGCGCGCAGAGATGGTGGAGATGCTCGGGGAGACCGGCGACCTGGACGGTGAGCCGGTGCCCACGCAGCGGATGGCGAACTTCTACGAGAAGGGCGACAAGCCACTAGAGATCGTCGCCACCCGCCAGTGGTACATCACCAACGGTGGTCGGGATCCCGAGCTGCGCGCCGAGCTCCTCGCTCGGGGAGCGGAGATCGAGTGGATCCCCGCGCACATGAAGCACCGCTACGACAACTGGGTGGGCGGCCTCAACGGCGACTGGCTGATCTCGCGTCAACGGTTCTTCGGGATCCCCTTCCCGGTCTGGTATCCCCTCGACGGGGACGGCGAGCCCGACTACGACCACCCCCTGCTGCCCAGCGAGGCGGAGCTCCCCGTCGACCCGTCCACCGATGCACCACGGGGCTACGACGAGGACCAGCGCGGGAAGGCCGGCGGGTTCGTGGGCGACCCAGACGTGATGGACACCTGGGCCACGTCGTCGTTGACCCCGCAGATCGCCGGCGGCTGGCTGACCGACGAGGATCTGTGGGGTCGGGTCTTCCCGATGGATCTGGCCACCCAGGCCCACGACATCATCCGCACCTGGCTGTTCAGCCGGGTCGTCCGCGCCGACTTCGAGAACCACGTCGCTCCGTGGAGCCATGCCTTGATCTCGGGCTTCATCGTCGACCCGGACCGCAAGAAGATGTCGAAGTCCAAGGGCAACGTGGTGGTGCCCACGGAGATCCTCGACAAGTACGGCGCTGACGCCGTCCGCTGGCGCGCCGCGATCGGCCGGCCCGGGCTGGACTCCCCCTTCGACGAGTCGCAGATGAAGGTCGGTCGCCGGCTGGCGATGAAGGTGCTCAACGCCTCCAAGTTCGTCCTCGGTGGCGTCGGTGCCGTCGATCCGGACCCCGCAGCCGTCACGGAGCCGCTGGACCGGGCGCTGCTGGCGCGGCTCGGGCAGGTGGTCGACGAGGCGACCACCGCGTTCGAGGCCTACGACTACACCACCGCCCTGGAGACCACCGAGCGGTTCTTCTGGAGCTTCTGCGACGACTACCTCGAGCTGGTCAAGGAGAGGGCGTACGCCGAGGACGGTGGCGCCGCCACCGCATCGGCCCGGGCGACGTTGTCACTGGCCTTGCATGTCCAGCTGCGGCTGCTGGCGCCGTTCTTGTGCTACGTGACCGAAGAGGTCTGGTCGTGGTGGCAGGACGGCTCGATCCACCGAGCCGCCTGGCCGACCACCACCGAGCTCGGCGGCCACGACGGCGATCCGACCCTGCTCACCCATGTGGCTGCCGCCCTGACCGGGATCCGGGGAGCCAAGTCTCAGGCGAAGGCCTCGATGCGCACGCCGGTCGCGGCTGCCGAGATCACCGGCTCCACGGTCGCGATCGCGGCCGTGGACGCCGCCCGGGTGGACGTGACCAATGCCGGGAAGATCGTCGGCGCGCTGACGCTGGTGCGCGACGACAGTGCCGATCAGGTCACGGTGCGGGCGGAGTTGGCTCCGACGGAGGAGTGATCGCCGGGTCCGCGCCGGGCGGCTGCCACGGTTGTGCCCGGGCACGGCGGTGCCTGCGGTGTCCGTCAGCCTTCTTGGCCTGCATGGTGTGGTTGGACTCGCCGGTCTGATCGCGCTGCTGCCCTGCCGCTGGAACGCCGGGCGGCTTCGCTCGGGGAGACCCGGGGATCGAGGTGCCCTGCGTCTGCGACGGTGGCACGGTCGTCGGCAGCGTCGTCGGTGGAGCCGTCGCCGGCCGTGAGGGCGACGTCACCTCGAGCTCGGCAGCCGCCGTTGAGCGAGCGGCGGGAAGCCGCCCGCTGTGCTCGGAGGCCGCGGCGGCAGGCACTCGGGAGGGATGCAGCAGATCGGTGCCTGCGCGACCTCTGCTCTCGTGGAACAGCAGACCGGCGCAGACCAGCGCAACCACCATGAAGGCCACCATCGGGCCTCGGTGTTGTCCACTCACGCTCTGCCTCATCCCTCCCGGGTGCCGGTCCCCCGGCCCAGTCGAACCAGCCCATCTGTCCAGACCAGTCTGGTGGGGGCGGCGAGGCTCACCAACCCGCGCACGGAGTGTCGCGCCGAAATGACCCGAAGGGACTAGACCGGTCTAGTCCGTTGGGGCTATCTGCCAAGAGATCGCACCGATGAGAGCTGCCGTCGTGAGCGCCCGATCGGTCGAGAAGCTGTCGCAACTTCGTCCGTCGACACGCGTGGCGATCGCCGGGAGTGGCGGTGTCTGCCGCGGTGTTCTTGCGTCTCCTGCGGTCTTGTGGTGGCAAAGTGGCCTGTCTACGGGGTCCTCAGCCACCACAGCACCGCGGAAGACGGGCACCACTTTCCCGTAGGAGCCCTGTCGGTCGCACCCCAGACCACCGGAAGCTCCCGCCGGGCAGGAGCCTGCCGAATCAGGCAGACTTCTTCTTCTTCGCCTCGGACTCGCGCGGGATCAGGGTCGGGGCGACACCGTCGGTGACGGTCTCGCCGGTCACGATGACCCTGGCGACGTCGCCGCGCGAGGGCACGTCGTACATCACGTGGAGCAGGATCTCCTCGATGATGGCGCGCAGACCGCGCGCGCCGGTGCCCCGCTCCATCGCCTGGTCGGCGACGGCGGCGATGGCGTCCTCGGTGAACTCCAGCTCGACACCGTCGAGCTCGAAGAGCTTCTGATATTGCTTGACCAGAGCGTTGCGTGGCTCGGTGAGGATCTGGGTCAGGGCCTCACGGTCGAGCTTGCTGACGCTGGCGATCAGCGGCAGGCGGCCGATGAACTCGGGGATCAGACCGAACTTGGTGAGGTCCTCGGGGCGCACCTGGACGAGGAGGTCGTCGGCCTCCCGCTCGGCGGCCCTCCGCACCTCGGCGGTGAACCCGAGCGTCTTCTTGCCGACCCGCTGCTCGATGATGTGCTCGAGGCCGGAGAACGCGCCGCCCACCACGAACAAGATGTTGGTGGTGTCGATCTGGATGAACTCCTGGTGGGGGTGCTTGCGGCCGCCCTGCGGCGGCACCGAGGCGGTGGTCCCCTCCAAGATCTTGAGCAGTGCCTGTTGGACACCCTCGCCGGAGACGTCGCGGGTGATCGACGGGTTCTCCGCCTTGCGGGCCACCTTGTCGATCTCGTCGATGTAGATGATCCCGGTCTCGGCCTTCTTCACGTCGTAGTCGGCGGCCTGGATCAGTTTGAGCAGGATGTTCTCGACGTCCTCACCGACGTATCCCGCCTCCGTCAGAGCGGTGGCATCGGCGATCGCGAACGGCACGTTGAGCATCCGCGCCAAGGTCTGGGCGAGGTAGGTCTTGCCGCAGCCGGTCGGGCCGATCACCAAGATGTTGGATTTGGCGACCTCGACGGTCTCGTCCTTGGAGTGCTTGCCGCTCAACGGCTGCAGGCCGGCCTGAACCCGCTTGTAGTGGTTGTAGACGGCGACGGCCAACGACTTCTTGGCGTGCTCCTGGCCGATGACGTAGGCGTTGAGGAACTCGAAGATCTCGCGCGGCTTGGGCAACTCCTCGAGGCTGACCTCGGCGCCCTCGCTGAGCTCCTCCTCGATGATCTCGTTGCACAGCTCGATGCACTCGTCACAGATGTAGACGCCAGGGCCGGCGATCAGCTTCTTCACCTGTTTCTGGCTCTTCCCGCAGAAGGAGCACTTCAGCAGGTCCCCTCCGTCACCGATGCGTGCCACGTGTGGTCCCTTTCGGATCGTGCGAGGACGGGAGCCTCGAACCAAGCTGCAAACCCCGCCACGGTACCCCGACCGGGGCCCCATCGGGGCCCTGGACACGGGAAACCGGGCGCGTCATGTCGCCGCCAAGCCGCTCTCAGGCCAGCGCCGGAGTCGTCTTGAGGGACTCCAGCACGGAGTCGATCAGGCCGTATTCGACCGCCTGATCCGCGGTGAGGATCTTGTCGCGCTCGATGTCGTGACTGACCTCCTCGATCGACCGGCCGGAGTGCTCGGAGATCATCTTCTCCAGCAGTTCACGCATCCGCAGGATCTCGTTGGCCTGGATCTCGATATCGGAGGTCTGCCCGAAGGTGCCCTCGGTATAGGGCTGGTGGATCAGGATCCGGCTGTTCGGCAGGGCGAGCCGCTTGCCGGGTGTGCCCGCCGCCAGCAAGATCGCCGCCGCGGACGCGGCTTGGCCGATGCAAACGGTCTGGACATCCGGCTTGATGAACCGCATCGTGTCGTAGATCGCGGTCAACGCGGTGAAGGAGCCACCGGGTGAGTTGATGTAGATGCTGATGTCCTGGTCGGGGTTCATCGACTGCAGGCAGAGCAGCTGGGCGATGACGGCGTTGGCCACGTCGTCGGAGATCGGCGTGCCGAGGTAGATGATGCGGTCCTCGAACAGCTTGGCGTAGGGGTCGATGCGGCGGAAGCCGTAGGACGTCCGCTCCTCCCACTGCGGGATGTAGTAGTTCACGCCTGACCCTCCTCGCTCTGGTGCGCCGGGCGGCCCTGGTCGGCGGCCTCCCGCGCACTGGTGATCACCTGGTCGATGAAGCCGTACTCCAGCGCCTGGTCGGCGGTGAACCAGCGGTCGCGGTCGGCATCGGTCTCGACCTGCTCACGCGACTGACCGGTGTGCTCGGCGATCAGGTCGAGCAGGACCTGCTTGATGTGCAGCGACTGCTGCGCCTGGATCTTGATGTCGGAGGCCGAACCGCCCATGCCCGAGGACGGCTGGTGCATCATGATCCGTGCGTGCGGCAGCGCATAGCGCTTGCCCTTGGTGCCGGCGCAGAGCAGGAACTGCCCCATCGACGCGGCCAGACCCATGCCCACGGTCGCGACGTCGTTGGGGATGTAGTTCATGGTGTCGTAGATCGCCATGCCGGCGTCGACCGAGCCGCCGGGGCTGTTGATGTGCAAGAAGATGTCTGCCTCGGGGTCCTCCGCCGAGAGCAGCAGGAGCTGGGCGCAGATGGCGTTGGCGTTCTGGTCGCGCACCTCGGAGCCGAGGAACACGATGCGCTCGCGCAGCAGGCGCTGATAGATGTGGTCGTCAAGGCCGTACGTCGGGACGCCGCCGTCCATGGTCGGGCCGTTCATCGTGGGATTCGGGTACACGACAGCGACCCTAGCCGGAACCACGGACGGTTCCATGGTGAAGACCGCCCTGTTCGCCCAGGGCGGATTTTCACTCCTCGGTGGTCTCCTCGGCCGGAACTTCTGCGCCGCCGTCCGTCTCGGCCTCTGCCTCGGGCTCACCGATGGTGCCGTCGGGACGCAGGTTGGCCAGCTCGACGTGCTCACCCGAAGCGTCGGTCACCACGGCCGACTCCACGATCGAGGCGAGCGCCTTGCCGCGCAGGATCTCCTGCACCAGCTCGGGGATGTGGTTGTGCTCGAACATGTGGTTGGCGAACTGCTGCGGGTCCTCGCCGGACTGCTGGGCACGACGCACCAGGTGCTCGCTCAGCTCGGCCTGGTCGACCCCGAACTTCTCGGTGGTAGCGACCTCGTCGAGCAGGAACTGTGCCGTGACGGCGTCGCGGACGCGACGCTCCAGGTCCGCCTCGAACTCCTCGACCGTCTGGCCCTCGTCCTCGAGGTACTGCTCCATAGTCATCCCGGCGTAGGCGAGCTGCTGCTCGACGCTGGACCGGCGGGCGTTGAGCTCGTCGGTGACCAGCGCGTCGGGAAGCGGGATCTCGACCCGCTCCAGCAACGCGTCCAGCACGGCGTCGCGAGCGGCGGCCGCCTGCTCCAGGCGGGCGCCACGGCCGAGCCGCTCACGGACGTCCTCGGTGAGCTCGGCGACCGTGTCGAACTCGCTCGCCAGCTGCGCGAAGTCGTCGTCGACCTCGGGCAGCTCCTGCTCCTGCACCTGGGTGACGGCGACGGTCACCTCGACCTCCTCGCCGACCAGGTCGCCACCGACCAACTGGGAGGTGAAGGTCTTCTCCTCGCCGGCCGACATGCCGACCAGAGCCTCGTCGAGTCCGTCGAGCATGCCGCCGCGGCCGACCTGGTAGGACATGCCGGTCAGCTCGGCGCCCTCGACACCTTCCCCGTCCTTGGTCGCCTTGAGGTCGATGACCACGAAGTCGCCGTCCTCGACCGGGCGCTCCACGTCCTTGAGGGTCGCGAACCGCTCGCGGAGCACCTGCAGCTGCTCCTCGACGTCGGCGTCGGTGACCGTGGCGTCCTCGACACTCGCCTGGAGGCCGGCGTAGTCGGGCACGACGATCTCCGGCTTGACGTCCACCTCGGCGGTGAACTCGAGGGTCTCGTTGTCCTCGAAGCGGGTCACCTCGATCTCGGGCTGCGCCAGCGGGACCAGGGAGTTCTCCTGGAGCGCCTCGACGTACTTCTGCGGGACCACTTCGTTGATGGCCTGGTCGAGCACGGCACCACGACCGACGTGCCGGTCGATCATCAGCGGGGGCACCTTGCCGCGGCGGAAGCCCGGGACGTTGATCTGCTTCGCGATCTGCTGGTACGCCGCGTCGAGGCTCGGCTTGAGCTCCTCGAAGGGCACCTCGACCCTCAGCTTGGCCCGGGTCGGGCTCAAGGTCTCGACGGCGCTCTTCACAGGTGGTCTCCGATCGTTGGTCGTGCTGGTCAAAGGGTCGGGGCGACAGGACTCGAACCTGCGATCTCCTGCTCCCAAAGCAGGCGCGCTAGCCACTACGCTACGCCCCGCCGACAGGCCCGGACCGGGGTCCGAACATGCCGCGAGCGGATGACGGGAATCGAACCCGCGTAGCCAGTTTGGAAGACTGGGGCTCTACCATTGAGCTACATCCGCAGTCGGTCACCCGGCGTCGCCGCGCCGAGGGAAATCCGCGGGTGTCATGGTGCCACACCCGAGGGTCCAGCCCCCAACCGGCGCTGCTCCCAGCGGGCCTGCTCAGCGCCGATGGATCATGATCAGCGCTCGGTCGTCGTTGCGTGAGCCCAACCCGTCCACGAGCCGGTCGGCGCCCTTCTCGAAGTTGCCGCGCAGGTCCCGCTCGGCCTGACCGACCAGCCGGTCGATGCCGAGGTTGATGTCCCGGGTCGGAGTCTCGACCATGCCGTCGGTGTAGAGCAGGATCACATCACCCGGTCGGACGATGCTCCGGGTGCCGGTGAACTCGGCGTTGGGGATCAACCCGAGCAGCGGGCCCTCGGTGTCGTGCACCGACCAGCGGCCGCTGCCCGCGGTGAGCTGGACGGCTGGCGGGTGGCCTGCGGTCCAGACCCGGGCCTCGCCCGTCTTCAGGTTCAAGGACAGGTGGACCGCGGTGGCGAAGCCCTCCTCCCAGTCCTGCTGGATCAAGAACTCGTTGGCCGCCGGGAGGAAGTCCTCGGGTCGCAGCGCACCGAGCAACCCGCCGAACGCGCCGGACAGCAACAGGGACCGAGTGCCGGCCTCGTCACCCTTGCCGGACACGTCGACCAGGACGACGTCGAACCGGTCGCCGTGGTGGGGGCGCGAGGCGACCACGAAGTCTCCGGCGAACGGCGAGCCGCTGGCCGATCGCAGCGCGCTCTCGGCCTCCCAGTCCGCGGGCAGGTCGGGCAGCCCGCCGTGGCGGTTGATCCGGTCGCGAAGGTCCACCAACATCGACTCCCCCCGCGCCCCGGCCACGCCCAGGCGGGACCGACGGAAGGAGGAGAGCAAGATGATGAACCCGAGGACGAAGACGACCACCACCTCGAGCACGACCCGCAGCGAGAGGCTGGGCTGGAGCGGTGAGACCACGGCGAGCCCCATCATGGTGGCGACCACGAACCACGGCAGCTCGCGCGGGCCCAGCGCCAGGTGGCCGATCAGCAGGGGCACCGCCACGATCGCCACCGGGATGTGCTCCGGCCACACCGCCAGCGCGACGATCGCGGCCAGGGTGGTGACCGCCAGGAGCACCAGGAGGTTGGTGTCGCCGGCGCGCCGGCTCCGGGTGAGCGCAGCGCGAACCCGCCCGCGGCGCACCGGAACGGCGGGCGCGGGCGCTCGGTCGACGCTCATCGTCGTTCCTCCGGCGGTCTGCATGGTTGTCTTCACTGTAGAGCCCGCGAGCGAAACGCACGTTGACATTGGGGACACCAGAAGGAGTTCCTGCCAGCCAGCACTCCGGTCCGGACCAGGCTGCCGCACACCAGGCAGGGCTGCCCGTCCCTGCGGTAGACGTAGACCTCGCCGCCGTGGTCGTCGACCCGAGGCGCACGGCCCATCGCCTCGGGCGTGTGCTCGGGCCGGACGGTGTCGATGCGGCCGACCCGCACTCCCTCCGCCATCAGCGCCGTCAGATCGGTCCAGATGGCGAGGAACTGTCCGCGGCGCAGAGTGCGGCCCGGGCGAAGCGGGTGCATCCGGTGCCGGAACAGCACCTCGGCGCGGTAGACGTTGCCGACGCCGGCCAGCACCGCCTGGTCCATCAACAGCTCACCGATGGGCCGATCCGAGCGGGAGATCTTCGCCCACGCCCGCATCGGGTCCGCGTCCGCCCGAAGGGGGTCGGGGCCGAGTCGGGCCAGCACGCTCTCGCGCGCGGTCGGAGTGACGAGTTCACACACGGTCGCGCCGCGCAGATCGGCGTACGCCGTCGGGCGGTCCGCGGTCACCAACCGCAGCCGGACCGCGCCGACCGGCGCCGGCACCTCCGCGACGCCACGGTGCACGTCGAGCCCGCCGATCAGGCCCAAGTGGATGTGCACGACCCGATCGCCGGTGAAGTCGATGAAGAGGTGCTTGCCGGCGGAGTCCGCGCCGTCGACCACCGAACCGTCGAGCTCCTCGGCCTCCGCGGCGAACCGCCCTTGGGGCGAGCTGACCCGCGTCCGATGGCCGACGAACGCCTCGGTCAGTTGGGTCGCCAGACGCCGGAGAGTGTGCCCCTCAGGCATCGCCGCCTGCGGCGCCCCCCGCAGCCGACGCAGGCAGCGGCGGCAGCTCCTTGGTCGCTTCGTACGCCGCGAGCTGGGCGATCCGTCGGATGTGTCGCTCACCCTCGCTGAACGGAGTGGTCAAGAAGACCTCGACGAAGCTGGTCATCTCCTCCACGGTGTGCATCCGCCCGCCGACGGAGAGCACGTTGGCGTCGTTGTGCTCGCGAGCCAACGACGCCGTCTGCTCGGACCAGGCCAGCGCGCTGCGGATGCCCGCCACCTTGTTGGCGGCGATCTGCTCACCGTTGCCCGACCCACCGATCACCACGCCCAGCGCGTCGACGCCGCCGGCCTGATCGGTCGCGACTCCCTCTGCCGCGCGGAGGCAGAACACCGGATAGTCGTCCTCGGCGTCGTAGACGAACGGTCCGTGGTCGACCGGTTCGTAGCCATGCTCGGTGAGCCAACTGATCAGGTGGTCCTTGAGCTCCAGGCCGGCATGGTCGCAACCGAGGTGAACGCGCATAGGTCGATCAAACCAGATATCCGACGGCCCGTGACCGTGACCGTTGGCCAAGATGGTGGGCGTGACCGACCAGCACCCGATCCAGGTCGTCCGAGCCGACGACCCCGAGCGGTTCATGGCGACCGATGAGCTGGTGTGGTCCGGCGAGCCCAGCTCGTTGCCGGTGGCGGCTGGTCGTGCGGGACGGCGAGGCGACAGCCACCCGCACCACCGATCCCGTCGAGGTCGGCCTGCATGTCACCGACCTGGGCGCGGCTGGCTCGGTGCGATCAACCTGGTCGCCCGGCATCGAGCCGGAGTGCTCGTCGAGCACCGGTCCGACGTCGTCGCTGAACTGGACCGTGCGCTGCGCACGGCGCTCGCACCGGCGCCCTGCCCGATCTTCTAGGTCCATCTTCTAGGTCTCGCGATTCAGCGAGGGAGGACGCCGTTGAGGAACACCACCGTGTCGGCGAGGGCGAGCTCGGCGGCGTCGAAGGCATCGGGGTGGCGCCAGAAGCCGTGGATCATGCCGGGGTACGCCGTCGGACTGACCCGGCCGCCGGACAGCTCGATCCGACGAACCAGCAGCAGATCCTCGTCGCGGAGGATGTCGTGCTCGGCGATCAGCACCTGGGTCGGCGGGAGGCCGCCCAGGCCGGCGGCGTCCAGCGGACAGAAGTCGGGATCGTCGCGCAACACCGCGACCCGTTCCGGCCCGCCCGCATAGCTCTGCCAGTACCACTCCGCCTCGGCGGAGTCGAAGCCGTGCTCACCCTGGGTGCCCATCGAGGCCCCGCGCCGCTGCGGATCGACGAAGGGGTAGACCAGCACGGTGGCGGCGAACAGGCCGGGGTCGCGCAGCGCGGCCACCAGGGCCAGGCTGCCACCTGCGGAGTCGCCGAGCGCTACCAGTCTGGTCGCGTCGAGGCCCAGCTCCTCCGCCGAGCCGGCCAGCCACCGGGCGGCGGCGGAGACATCGTCGTGGGCGGCGGGAAAGACGTGCTCCGGTGGTCGGCGGTAGTCGACGGCGAGCACTGCCAGACCGGTCCGGTTCGCAAGCCGTCGGGCCTGGGCGTCGTGGGTCTCCAGGTCACCGAACACAAAGCCACCGCCATGGGCGAAGACGATGGCGCCGCCCGACTCCCCCGTTGGACGGAACAGCCGGCACGCCACCCCGTCCGCGTCGAGATCGGTCGCCTGCGCCACCGGCTCGCGCTTCTCCTGGGCCGCCTCTACCTGCGCTGCCACCCGGCGTCGCTCGATCTCGGCCCGGTCGGCGCCGACCACGCTGGGCTCGCTGGCCCGTGCCTTGATCGCAGCCGCGGCCTGGGGGTGCAACGTCATGAGGTCGAGGGTAATGGCGTCGCGGCTGTCAGACTCGCGACATGGACGATCTGGTCGTCGAACGCGTCCTGGTGGCCGTGGAACAGGTGCCGAGCGGGTGCGTGGTCTCCTACGGCGACCTGGCGGAGCTGGTCGGCATCGGCCCGCGCTTGGTGGGCCGAGTGATGTCGCTCTACGGCGGCAACGTGACCTGGTGGCGGGTCACCAATGCCTCCGGCGACCTGCCGCCCCACCTCCACGACGAGGTCCGGCCGCAGTGGGCGGAGGAGGGCATCACCTGGAAGCCCAACGGCCGCGGCTGCCGAATCAAGGACTTCCGGGCCGACTTGGCCCAACTCGCGGTCGACTACGAGTGTGCGATCGGCGACCTTGGTGAGCGCCACTAGCCGAGCCGGCCCAACTCCTCTTCGATGACCGCCGGGTCGAGCTTGGTGAAGACCGGGGTCGGCTTGGCGACCGGGGCGCCCACCGTGATCGGACAAGATGCCCAGCGTGGCGTGCCGGTGTAGTCGCCGGTGATGACCGGATAGCTCTGCAGACCCGCGCCTGCACCAGGGTCGAGCTCGTCGACCTGTTCGATCCGCGGCATCGGCATCAGCTCGCCCTCGCCACCGAGCACCCGGTGGACCTTGTTGGCCGAGTGAGGCAGGAACGGCGCCAGGATCGTGTTGCAGTCGCTCACGCACTGCGCGGCGACATGGAGGACCGTCGCCAGTCGCTCGCGCTGGGCCGGGTCCTTCATCTTGTAGGGCTCGGTGGCGGTGAGGTACTTGTTCACCTCGCCCACCACTCGCATCGCCTCGGCGATCGCCGCCCGCAGCTTGTGGTGGGCCAGCAGGTCGCCGACGGTGTCGAAACCGGTGCGGCAGGCGGCCAGCACCGCCTCGTCGACCGGTTCGAGGTCCGCACGCGGGGGGATCTCGCCGAAGTTCTTCGCGATCATGGTGGCGGTGCGATTCACCAGGTTGCCCCACCCGGCGACCAACTCGGAGTTGTTGCGCTGGACGAACTCGGCCCAGGTGAACGCCGCGTCGGAGCTCTCCGGTCCGGCTGCGCAGATGAAGTAGCGCAACGGGTCGGGGCCATAGCGCTCCAACACGTCCCGGACATAGAGGACGTGGCCACGCGAGGAGGAGAACTGCTGGTCGCCCATGGTCAGGAACTCCGAGCTGACCACCTCGGTCGGCAGGTTGAGCCGACCGAACTCGCCAGGCTCGCCACCGCGTGACCCCTCGCCGTTGTAGGCCAGCAGCTCGGCCGGCCAGATCTGGGCGTGGAAGACGATGTTGTCCTTGCCCATGAAGTAGTAGGACAACGCCGACGGGTCGTTCCACCAGCGCCGCCACGCCTCGGGATCCCCGCTCCGCCGGGCCCACTCGATCGCCGCAGAAAGGTAGCCGATCACCGCGTCGAACCAGACGTAGAAGCGCTTGGTGGGCTGGTTCTCCCAGCCCGGCACCGGGATGCCCCAGTCGATGTCGCGGGTCATCGACCGGGTCCGGATCTCCTTCAAGATGTTCCGGGTGAACCTGATGACGTTGGGCCGCCAGGTGCCCGAGGCCTCCCGCTCGTCCAGCCACTCCTCCAGCCCGGCGGCGAGCGCCGGCAGGTCGAGGAACCAGTGCTGGGTCTCCACGAAGTCCGGTGTCTTCCCGTCGATCTTGCTGCGAGGGTTGATCAGGTCGGTGGGATCGAGCTGGTTGCCGCAGTTGTCGCACTGGTCGCCGCGGGCCTCGGCGTACCCGCAGATGGGGCAGGTGCCCTCGATGTAACGGTCGGGCAGCGTGCGGCCGGTGACGGGGTCGAGGGCGACGGCCTGCCCGTGCTCGACGAAGTAGCCGTTGGCCAGGCAGCGCCGGAACAGCTCTTGGACCACGAGGTAGTGGTTGCCTGTCGTGGTGCGGG
Source organism: Nocardioides sp. (assembly GCF_047602075.1). Taxonomy (GTDB): domain Bacteria; phylum Actinomycetota; class Actinomycetes; order Propionibacteriales; family Nocardioidaceae; genus Nocardioides. Next base: position 80,196 of record NZ_JASGIF010000001.1, on the reverse strand, counting down.
TGTAGAGGTCGTAGGAGCAGCCCAGGTCGGCCAGCTCGTGGGCGATGATCTCGTGGTTGAGGTTGACGAAGTCGAGCGCCGGCTGTCCGGCCGCGTCGGCCAGCACCAGGATCGGTGTCCCGTGCTCGTCGGAGCCGCTGACCATCAGCACGTCGTGTCCGGCCATCCGCATGTAGCGGCTGAAGACGTCGGAGGGCACGCCGAAACCGGCCACGTGGCCGATATGGCGCGGGCCGTTGGCATACGGCCAGGCAACGGCGGACAAGACGTTGGTCATGGCGTGAATCCTAGGAGGCTGGCTACCTCAGTCGTGGAAGCGGTCCATCCGCTTCCCGACCCGCTTGCGGATGCGCGGGAGCAGGTCGTAGAGCTCCTCGCCGGGGCACTCGGTCTGGTTGGTGTCGCGATGCCCGTCGATGACCGGCAGGCGGACCACCTTGCCTTCGCGGTAGAGATCGCTGCCCTGCGATCGCACCCGGATCTTGCGGCGGGGGTCGCGGTCGTACTTGTCCAGCTTCCAGGCCGCCAGTCGGATCAGCCTGCCGACCGCGGCATCCGCCGGCGCCTCGTCTGTGAACGTGCCGATCAGGGCGACGCCGACCGAGGTGTTGTTGAAGCCCAGCGTGTGGGCGCCGCGCACCGGTCGGCCCGGCCCGCCGGCTCGGCCGACCCAGATCCGGCCGAACTGGTCGATCAGGAAGTTGTAGCCGATGTCGGACCAGCCCAGCGTCTTGGTGTGGTAGCGGTAGATGCCGCGCAGCAGCCGCGGCACGTCTTGGCGGCCGTAGTCGTTGCCGGTCGCGGTGTGGTGGACGTGCAGCTGCTTGATCGTCTTGTTGTAGCGCGGTCCGCCGTTGCGCCACTTTTCGTTGGCACCCCAGCGCTTCCGGCTGAGCAGCGCTGGCTTGGGGGCGCTGGTCGGCGGCTTCGGCTTCTTGCTCTGGGTCGCGGCCGCTCTGTTCGTCGTACGACGCACCGCGTCGCCCGGCCTCCCCGCAGGGTCGAGAAGCACCAGCCGCACGCCGGTTGCGGCCGAGTCGGCGCGTCGCACCTGCACCCGGTCTGAGTCGCCGAACCAGACCAGGTCACTGCCTTGCACCCGGCCGACGCCCTCGGTGAATCGGTGCAGGTGGTGCCACCGGGACCAGCCCGCGGCGCCATGGGCGCGAACCTGGCAGCTCGGCTCGCCGGTGTGCCAGACCACTGCCACCTGGGCGAAGGACGCCTCGATCGTCGTCAGCCCGGGCCGCAGCGGGTGCGTGCGCTCGGCGACCCGCCCGAGCGCGGGCAGATGGTCGGCCGCCACCGCCACCCGAGTCGTGGCGGCGGTGAGTGCCGCGGCCGCACCAGCGACGAAGTGGCGGCGGCCCATCCCCCTTCGGCTCAGGCCTCCCATGTTCAGCTGAAGTCGAGATCGCCGGTGCGGGTGCGTTTGAGTTCGTAGAAGTACGGGAACTTCGCCACCGCGACGCAGCCGTCCCAGAGCGTCCCGGCGTCCTCGCCGCGGGGGATCTTCGAGAGGACCGGACCGAAGAACGCCGACCCGTTGACGTGGATGGTGGGCGTCCCGACGTCGTCGCCGACCGCGTCCATCCCCTCGTGGTGCGACTTCGCGACGGCAGCGTCGAGCGAGGCGTCGTCCATCGCGTCCACCAGCTCGGCCTCGAGTCGGGCCTCCGCCACGGCCTCGGCGATCAACTCACGGGTGATCGGCTGACCACCGAGATGGATCCGGTTGCCCAACGCGGTGTAGAGCGGCAACAGCACGTCGTTGCCGTGTCGCTCCTCGGCGGCGATGCACACTCTGACGGGGCCCCACGCTGGACGCAGGATCGCGCGATACTCCTCGCTGATGTCCTTGTCCTGGTTGAGGTAGGCCAGGCTCATCACGTGCCAGCGCACCTCGATATCGCGCACCTGCTCCACCTCGAGGATCCACCGTGAGGTGATCCAGGCAAACGGGCACAGGGGGTCGAACCAGAAGTCGGCTGTATTCACCTCGCCAGCCTAACCAGACCACTCCAGCGACGTGCGGTCCCACGCGCCGGGCCGTGACATGATGCCTCGCATGCCTGGAACCAACCTGACCCGGGACGAGGCCGCTACCCGCAGCTCGCTCCTGACCGTCGAGTCCTACACCATCGACCTGGACCTCACCGTGTCCGACAAGGTCTTCGAGAGCACGACCGTGATCAGGTTCTCGTGCTCGCAGCCAGGGGCCGCCAGCTTCGCGGACCTGAACGGTGCGACCGTCCACGAGATCACCCTCAACGGCCGCACTCTCGACCCGTTCGACGTCTACCGCGACCAGCGGATCCGCCTCGACGATCTCGCCGAGGACAACGAGCTGCGGGTCTTCTGCGAGCTGCCCTACAGCCACACCGGTGAGGGGTTGCACCGCTTCGTGGATCCGGCAGACGGGCGGGTCTATCTCTACACCCAGTTCGAGGTGCCGGATGCGCGCCGCGTCTACACCACCTTCGAGCAGCCGGACCTGAAGGCCACGTTCACCTTCAACGTCACCGCACCGGCGCACTGGACAGTCGTCTCCAACTCCCCGACGCCGGAGCCCGAGCAGCTGTCGGACGAGACCGCCGTGTGGCGATTCGCGCCAACCGAGCGGATCTCGACCTACATCACCGCGCTGGTGGCGGGTGAGTATCACGCCGTCTACGACGAGTACGTCGGCCGGCACGGCACCATCCGACTCGGCCACTTCTGCCGACAATCGTTGGCCGACCACCTCGACCACGAAGACCTCAACCTGGTCACCAAGCAGGGCTTCGCGTTCTTCGAGGACGCCTTCGACTTCCCCTACCCGTTCGGCAAGTACGACCAACTCTACGTGCCGGAGTACAACATGGGCGCGATGGAGAACGCCGGCTGCATCACCTTCCGCGACGAGTACCTCCCCCGCTCCCGCCAGGTGCACGCGTTCTACGAGCAGCGCGCCAACACGGTGCTGCACGAGATGGCGCACATGTGGTTCGGCGACCTGGTGACCATGAAGTGGTGGGACGACCTGTGGCTCAACGAGTCGTTCGCGGAGTGGGCCAGCCACCACGCCATGGTGGAGGCAACCGCCTTCGACGAGGCGTGGACCGGCTTCGCCAACGCACGGAAGAACTGGGCCTACCGGCAGGACCAGCTGCCGTCGACCCATCCGATCGCGGCCGACAACTACGACCTCCAGGCCGTCGAGGTCAACTTCGACGGCATCACCTACGCCAAGGGGGCCTCCACCCTCAAGCAGTTGGTCGCCTGGGTGGGCATCGAGGAGTTCCTGGCCGGGCTGAGGGAGTACTTCAAGGCTCACCAGTTCGGCAACTCGGAGTTCTCCGACCTGCTCAGCGCGCTCGAACGGTCCTCCGGCCGCGAGCTGACCTCCTGGGCGCAGGAGTGGCTACAGACCTCGGGAGTGAACACCCTAGCCCCGGCCTTCGAGGTCGGCGAGGACGGCACCTACACCTCCTTCACCGTCGCGCAGTCGGCGATCCCCGCGTTCCCGACCCTGCGCCGGCACCGGATCGGGATCGGGCTCTACGACCTCGTCGACGGCCACCTGTCGCGACGCTCCTCGCTCGAGATCGACATCTCCGGGGAGTCCACCGACGTGCCGGAGCTGGTCGGCGTCCGCCAGCCGGACCTGCTGCTTCTCAACGACGGTGACCTCACCTACGCCAAGATCAGGCTCGACCAGCGCTCCCTGGCCACCGCAGTGTCCTCGATCGACAAGGTCGACGACTCCCTGGCTCGGGCGCTGCTCTGGGGCGCAGCCTGGGACATGACCCGCGATGCGGAGATGTCGACCACAGACTTCGTGGAGCTGGTGCTGCGGGGGATCGCCTCGGAGACCGACACGACCGCCGTGAGCCGACTGCCTGCCTACGTCAACATCGCCACGAACTACTACTCCGACCCGGCTCGACGCGCCGAGCTCCGGGCGCGATGGGAGTCCGGCCTGTTGCGGCTGCTCGATGGGGCGGACGCCGGCTCGGACCACCAGCTCGCCTTCGTCCGTGCCCTGGCCACCGCCGCCCGATCGGACGACGCGTTGGACGTCGTCGCCGGTCTGCTCGACGGCAGCCGCCGACTCCCGGGCCTGGAGGTCGACGCGGACCTGCGCTGGACGTTGCTGACGGCATTGGCCCGCGCGGGCCGCGTCGACGAGGACCAGATCGCTGCCGAGTTGACCCGCGACAACACCATCTCCGGGCAGGAGCACGCAGCGCGGGCACGGACGGTCCGACCGACCGAGGACGCCAAGGCCCAGGCCTGGCGCGACGCGATCGAGCGGGACGACGTGCCCAACGAGACCCAGCGTCAGATCGCGATCGCCTTCCCGGTGCCCGACCAGGCCGCGCTGCTGGCGCCGTACCTCGAGCGCTATCTCGAAGTGGCCGACACCATCTGGGAGGAGAAGGGCACCCAGCGCGCCTCGACCGCGCTGGAGTGCATGTTCCCGATGCCGCTGGTCTCCCCCGAGGCGGCGCAGCGCATCGAACAGTGGTTGGAGAGCTCCTCGGCCAATCCGGCCGCCAAGCGCTACGTGCGTGAGGGGTTGTCGGACATGACCCGCGCCCTGGCCGCGCAGGCCAGGGACGCCGAATAGCGCTTCCCTAGTCGCGCGACTCCAACGCGGCCGGCTCCTCGTGGCCGCCGAGGATCGCGTCGAGGTTGCTCTCGACGGGCTCCAGCTCGGTGACCGTGGGCGCAGCCTGGGCGCCGCCAACGAGACTGGGCAGCGAGGCCAGCAGCACAGTTGCTCCCCCGAGGACGAGCGGGCCGACCACGAAGACCAGGACCACCTCCTGCCAGGACACCGGGGCAGGATCGCTCCACCCCACCGGCGCCGCCTGCGCGGGCCAAGCCGCCAGCGCCAGCCCGACAGCGGCGACGACGATGCTCAGACGGACGGTACGACGAACGGCAGCCTGGATGGTCACGCCCATAGAGTAACGAGCCCGACATACTAAGCGACATGGACTGGCGCGAGGTGGGCCAACGACTGCTCGGCTGGCCATTGGCCGTCGTCGGTCTGATCGTCGGCGGGTTGGTGGTGCGGTGGCTGCTGTTTCGGGCCATCGACCGGATCGTGCGCCGCACCGAGGACGGCGTTCTGCCGGACCGGATGGCGGCTCTGTCGACCACGGACCCCTCTCGCCGGGTGCAGCGCGCACGCACCATAGGCAGCCTGCTGAAGAGCATCATCAGCGGGGTCACCTTCGCCGTGGTCGGAACGATGATCCTCAGTGAGTTCGTCAACATCGCGCCGATCATCGCCAGCGCCGGCATCGCTGGTGTCGCTCTCGGCTTCGGTGCGCAGAGCCTGGTCAAGGACTTCTTGTCGGGGATCTTCATGATCTTCGAGGATCAGTACGGCGTCGGCGATGTGGTCGATGCCGGGGAGGCGACCGGGACCGTGGAGGCGGTCGGATTGCGGGTGACCCGACTGCGCGACGGCAACGGCACGGTCTGGTATGTCCGCAACGGCGAGATCCTGCGGGTCGGCAACATGAGTCAGAGTTGGGCGCGCACCGTGCTGGACATCGCGGTGTCCTACACCGAGGACATCGACCGGGCGAAAGCAGTGCTCGAAAAGGTGGCCGGAGACCTGTGGCACGACCCCGAGTACAAATCGCTGGTCATCGCCGAGCCGCAGGTCTGGGTGGAGGATCTGGGCGCCGACCGCGTGACGATGCGCGTGGTGCTCAAGACCGCGCCGATGGAGCAGTGGCGGGTGGCTCGCGAACTGCGCGCCAGGATCAAGACCACCTTCGACGACGAAGGGATCAAGGTCCCCCCGCCGGTGACCCCGCCAGCCGGCGGGGCTACCCCAGGGATGCCTCCAGCGTGATGGTGGTGCCGGTCAGCGCGGCGCTCACCGGGCAGTTGGCCTTCGCGCCCTCCGCGGCAGCCTGGAAGTCCTCCGCCGTCAGGCCCGGGACCACGCCCACCACGGTGAGGTGGATGCCGGTGATGCCGGTGCCGGGCTGGAAGGTCACCGCTGCGCTGGTGTCGAGCGAGGTCGGCGGGGTGCCGGCCTGAGCGAGGCCGTGCGACAGCGCCATCGAGAAGCAGGCCGAGTGGGCGGCGGCGATCAGCTCTTCGGGGCTGGTCTGACCTCCTGGCTCCTCGGCACGGGACGGCCACGAGACGTCGAAGGTGCCCAGACCGGAGGAGGCCAGGGTCACCTGACCCGAGCCCTCCATCAGGCTGCCTTCCCAGCGAGTGGTCGCGGTGCGAGTCGTGCTCATCGAGGCTCCTTGGCTGATCGGGTGATGGTCGAGTCGAGTCTTCCACGCCGTGTCAACGACACCGATGCCACCCGGCGCCACCGGGCTCGGCACAATAGCGGAGTGAGCACCTTCTACGACGAGATCGGCGGCATGGACACCATCCGCACCATCGTCCACCGGTTCTACGAGGGCGTCGCCACCGACGATCCTCTCCGGGCGCTCTATCCAGAGGAGGACCTCGGGCCTGCCGAGGAGCGGCTCACCCTCTTCCTGGCGCAGTACTGGGGTGGTCCGACGACCTACTCCGAGCGGCGTGGACACCCGCGTCTGCGGATGCGGCACGCGCCGTACGCCGTCACACCCGACCAGCGTGACCGCTGGCTCCGGCACATGCGCGACGGACTGGACGCAGCCGGCCTCACGCCGGAACAGGACGAGCGGTTCTGGACCTACCTCACCTATGCCGCCGAGTCGATGGTCAACCAACTGGCCTGAGTTGGGCCTCGGCGAGAGCACGCACCCCAGGATCCGGCTCCACCGATCGTCCGGTGGCCGGGTCCCAGAAGACGAGCACGACCGTGGCCGCGGCACACACGGTGTCCCCGTCGCAGATCGCCGCCTCGAGGGAGATCGACCGGCGTCCGACCCGGCTGACCTGGGACCACAGGTCGTAGGGCTCGGCACGGAAGACGAGCGGCACCCGATAGTCCACGTCCACCTGCGCGACGACCATGCCGGTGACGTGTGGACTGGGCCCGCTCCAGAGTCGGGACACGTAGGAGATCCGGCCCTCTTGGAAGTACTCGAAGTACTTCACGTTGTTGACGTGGCCATAGGCGTCGACATCGGAGAAGCGGACATGCACCGGCCAGTGCCCGATCTCGGTGCGGCGGATCTCGGGTGCCGGTCGTGGCCTGACCCGGTCGTCCGGCTCGAGGAACAGCTCGAGGCCGGTCCGCTCGTCGGGGGTGATCCGTCGCGGCCGTTCCGTGGCGAAGACGTACGGCGTGAGCAGGGTCTTGGCCCGCAGATAGACCTGCCGGCCGTTATCGGTGTCATCTCGCGCATCTGCGTGGAAGACCTCGTAGGCCATCGTGAACGACGCCGGTCGGACCTCGGTGACCCAGCACTCGATGTCGACGGTCCCTCGGTCCAAGAGCAGCGGCGCCCGATAGCCGACCTCGTGCCGGACGACGACGATTCCCTCGGCCAGACCGGCCGAGCGCGCACCGCTGACCTGCGATCTCATCAGGTCGACGCGGGCCTCCTGCAGGTAGTCGACGTAGACCACATTGTTGACGTGACCCAGCAGATCCAGGTCGGCCCAGCGCATCGGACATCGATAGAGGTGCCGCACCCGACGATAGTGTCAGACCATGGCGACCCGATGGCTCAACACCCGACAACAGCATTCGTGGCGTGCGCTCATCGTGGGGATGACCCTCCTGCTCGACCGGCTCGACGAGGATCTGCAGAAGGCGCACGGCCTGTCCCTGACGGAATACGAAATCCTGGTCCGTCTCTCGGAATCACCCGACCGGCAGATGCGGATGGCGCGCCTCGCCGATGCTCTCGCGCACAGCCGGAGCCGGGTCACGCACACCGTCAAACGGCTGGAGGATGCCGACCTGGTCAGGCGCTGCGATTCACCCGACGACGGCCGCGGTCGGCTGGCGATCCTCACCGACCGCGGATTCGAGGTGCTCGAGCAGGCCGCCGTGACCCATGTCGAGGGCGTTCGGAACTACTTGGTCGATCTCGCTTCGGCCGGTGACTTCGCAGCGGTCGGACGGGTGATGGATGCCGTGACCGACACCCTGGTCGAGGCCCACCCAGCGATGGACCTGCGCACCTGAGCCGAGCCTGGTGGTTCAGTCGCGGGTGAGCCGCCGGTGGGTGACCCGGTGCGGTCGGGCGGCCTCGGTGCCGAGCCGCTTGACCTTGTTGTCCTCGTAAGCCGCGAAGTTCCCCTCGAACCAGAACCACTTGGCGTCGTCCTCGTCGTCGCCCTCCCAAGCGAGGATGTGGGTCGCGACCCGGTCGAGGAACCACCGATCGTGGGAGGTGACCACGGCGCAGCCGGGGAACTCCAGCAGCGCATCCTCCAGGGACTGCAGGGTCTCCACGTCGAGGTCGTTGGTCGGCTCGTCCAGCAGCAGCAGGTTGCCGCCCATCTTGAGGGTGAGGGCGAGGTTGAGTCGGTTCCGCTCGCCGCCGGACAGCACGCCGGCCCGCTTCTGCTGGTCGGGCCCCTTGAAGCCGAACGAGGCGACATAGGCGCGTGAGGGCATCTCGAAGTTGGCGACCTTGATGTGGTCCAGGCCGTCGGAGACGACCTCCCAGACGTTCTTCTGCGGGTCGATGCCGCCGCGGCTCTGGTCGACGTAGGAGATCTTGACGGTCTGCCCCACCTTGAGGTCGCCTGCGTCCGGCTTCTCCTCGCCCACGATCATCCGGAACAGCGTGGTCTTGCCGACGCCGTTCGGGCCGATCACACCGACGATGCCCGCGCGGGGCAGCTTGAAGGTCAGGTCGTGCATGAGTTGCCGGTCGCCGAAGCTCTTGGCGACACCATGCGCCTCCAGCACGACGTCGCCGAGTCGCGGACCGGACGGGATGTTGATCTCGGCGGTGTCGATCTTGCGGGAGCGCTCGGCCTCGGCCGCGAGCTCCTCGTAGCGCTGTAGGCGGGACTTGCTCTTGGCCTGTCGCGCCTTGGGGTTCGATCGCACCCAGTCCAGCTCTCGCTCGAGCATCTTGGCGCGCTTGGCGTCCTTGGCGCCCTCGATCTTCAGCCGCTCCTGCTTGGTCTCGAGGTAGGTGGAGTAGTTGCCCTCGTAGGGGTGGGCCTTGCCGCGGTCCAACTCGAGGATCCACTGGGCGACGTTGTCGAGGAAGTAGCGGTCGTGGGTGACGGCCAGCACGCAGCCGGGGTACGACGCCAGGTGGCCTTCCAGCCACTGCACCGACTCGGCGTCGAGGTGGTTGGTGGGCTCGTCCAGGAGGAGGAGGTCGGGCTGCTGGAGCAGCAGCTTGCACAGTGCGACGCGGCGCCGTTCACCGCCGGAGAGGTTGTCGACCAAGACGTCGCCGGGCGGGCAGCGCAGCGCGTCCATGGCCTGGTCGAGCCTGCTGTCCAGGTCCCATGCCCCGGCATGGTCGAGGTCTGTCTGCAGGTCGCCCATCTCGGGGAGCAAGGTGTCGTAGTCGGCGTCCGGGTCGGCCAGCGCCTCCGAGATCTCGTTGAAGCGGTCCAGCTTCGCCTTGATGTCGTGCACGGCCTCCTCGACGTTCTCTTGCACCGTCTTGCCCTCGGTGAGCGGTGGCTCCTGCTGGAGCATCCCGACGGTCGCGTCGGGACCGAGAATCGCGTCACCGTTGTTGGGCTGCTCGAGCCCCGCCATGATCTTGAGCAGGGTGGACTTGCCGGTGCCGTTCGGCCCGACGACGCCGATCTTGGCGCCGTGCAGGAAGGACAAGGTGACGTTGTCGAGGACGACCTTGTCCCCGTGGGCCTTGCGCACGTTGCGCAGGGTGAAGATGTAGTCCGCCATGGTCAGCAAGCCTACGGTCGAGACACCGTGAGACCCGAAACGACACCGACCTCGGTCAACGGTCGCCGATCAGGCCGCTGGTTCGGCGGGCGTCAACTCCTCCCCGTTGTGGTTCAGGCGAGGACCCGACTCGTCGTAGGAGTGGATGACCTCGCGCACGCGCGGGTCCTCCCGGTCCGCGGCATCCTCCTTGCGCGCCGTCTTGGTGAAGGAGCTGGTGCCCCGGTTGAGGTCGTGTCCGATCGCGGTGGCCACGACGACGTAGCGCACGGACTTGGTGCCGTCGCCCTTGTCCCACACGTCGGCCTCCAGCCGGCCCTGGACCATCACCGCGTCGCCCTGCCGGACCGAGTCGTGCACGTGCTCGGCGAGGGCACGCCAGGCCTTGACGGTGTACCACGCTGTGGTGCCGTCCTCCCAGGAGCCGTTGCGGAAGCGTCTCGGCGTGCTGCCCACCCGGAAGCTGGCCACGGAGGCGCCGTTGCCGATCTCGGTGAGGGTGACGTCGCTGCCCACCCAGCCGCAGAAGCTGATGTGCGTGTCGTTCATGGTGTCCTCCTGTCGGGGCGAGCCGGTGCCCGCCGAGATCCAGGCTGGACATCACCGCCGACGAAACGGACGTGCGGAGCGGCCGGTTGTGGAGAGCGACCTTTCCGGGCCGCCTGTGGACGTTTCGCGGGCCGGGCAGGGTGTGGTGACTAGCTCAGCGCCTTCGCGAGCCCGTCGCGAGCCTGGGCGTAGGCGGCCAGCTCGGCGTCGATCGGAGTGACGACCAGGTCCTGGGAGACCTCGCCGATGACGGCACGCAGGCGGTGGTCGGCAGCCTTCGCGCGGCGCGAGGCGGTGCCGGCGACTAGCAGCCGACACACGAGCGCAAGCAGGATGCCGAGCGCGACCCCACCGAGCAGGAGCAGCGTCGGAAGCGGGAAGCCGTGCCAGGCCGGGAGCGGCAACGCCGGCAGCTTGAGGTAGTCGAAGACGAAGACGACCCCGAGCCAGACCAGTCCCACGACTGCGGCCAGGGTGAGCAGCCACTGCAACATCCGCACCACGCCGGCCCAGGCGGGGAGCCGGGCGACGCCCAGATCGGTGCGCGCCAAGGCGCCGTCCAACCGGTCGCCGAGCTCGTCGAAACGAGAGACCGACGCGCGGCGCACCGAGCTGGCCCATGGCTGGGAGAGATCGCGGGTGACGTCCTCCACCAGCTCGCGCACCTCGGAGTCGACTCGGGCGCGCTGCACGGGCGTCGCTTCGGGCACCGAGGTCCGAGCGGCACCGGTCAACTGCTTGCCGGCGGCGCCGAGGTCGAGATGCAGGCGTTTGAGCGGGTCGGGCTTGAGCTTGCTCAACCAGGCCACGATCGGCCAGCCTGTCGCTCGGTTGGCCCGCAGCCGGGTGGAGTCTCGGACCGCGGCGACCACCGTCGGCACCCCGGCGGCATCAGCGAGCGCGTCGTCCAAGGCAGCCACCCGCTCCTTGTCGAGGCGACGGGGCTTGGCGGTGCCGGTGACGGCCTCGAGTCGGGCGGCGGCGTTGCGGACGTCCGCCTCGACTCGTTGCCGAGCGGCCTTCTTGGCTGCGACCCGCGAGGTGATCTCGCGGCGCAGCTCCTCGATGCCGTCGCCGGTCCTTGCGCTGACCGGGAGGACCGGCACTCTGTCGAGACCGTCGTCGGCGAGCAGGCGGCGTACGTCGTCGACCATCGCGGCACGTTTCTCGACCGGCACCGTGTCGATGTGGTTGAGCACGACCAACATGACGTCCTGGTGCTCGGAGTGCGGCGCGAGATAGCGCTCGTGGATCGCCGCGTCGGCGTACTTCTGCGGGTCCAGGACCCACACCATCAGGTCGGCCAGCACGACGAGCCGGTCCACCTCGAGGTGGTGGGAGACCTCGGTCGAGTCATGGTCGGGCAGGTCGAGGAGGACCACACCCTGCATCGCGGCATCGACCTGACCGGAGTCCAGCATCGAGTCACGCATGGTCTGGTGGCGCGGCGGGATGCCCAGCCACTCCAGCAGCTCGTCGGCTCCCTGCTGGCCCCACACGCAGGCCGTGGCCCAGGAGGTCGTCGGCCGCCGCACCCCCACCGAGGAGAGGTCCAATCCGGTCAGGGAGTTGAAGGTCGAGGACTTGCCCGAGCCGGTGGCTCCTCCGATCGCGACCACCGTGTGGTCGGCGGAGAGCCGCAGCCGCCCGGAAGCACGGTCGACGACCGCACTGGCGTCGTCGAGCAGGGCATCGTCGAGGCGGCCGCGGGAGGCGTCGACGGCAGCAGCGAGCCCGCCCACCCGGCCGTCGATATCGGCGCTGCGGGTGACGAGTCGCTTCGCTCCCTCGAGCAACGAAGTCATGTTCTCCCTCGACCGGCGAAGTGTCCGGCTTTACCTTCTCGGGCCTCAGCCTAGTTGGTCGGGACCACCCGAATCGGGACCGGCATGCGGAGCGAATCGGACGTCGTCCACCCGCCGGGCGGCCTCGCGCAACTGCTCGGCGCCGTTCGCCTCGATCTGGAGGCTGTCGAGGAGATCCAGATAGCGTGCGCGCTCGGCATCGAGCAGCTCACTGACGTGCCGGTCGAGATCGGCACGAGCCCGCTCGGCGAGAGTGCGCACGGCCTGGTCTCCGAAGATGGCTTCGAGCAGCTTCTGCCCGAGCACCGCGGAGCCGCCCGCGATGCCCGCCTCTGCGCCGGTGACACCGCCGGTGTGGGCGAAGACGACGATCATCAAGGCGACGGAGAGGCCGTTGACGCCGTACGCCATGAACCGCGCGCTGGTGCGCTTGTCGGCTCCTTCGGTGCGGACCATCTCCAAGACGCCCTGCTGCCAGTCGCGCACGGCGCGCTCCGCGCGGCGTCGGAAGTCCCGGGAGGCGCGACCGAGGTCCTCCCCCGCATCGGCGAGCAGCGCCTGTCCCGACGCGAGCGACTGCCAGGAGGCCTCGGCGCGCTCGGCCGCCGCCTCCGCGTTCTCCAGCAGCAGCGTCTCCAGGCCGGACTCGACGGCCACGGTGACCCGCTCGGCCTGCGCCGGACGGCCCTTGATGGCGTTGACGATCCGATCGCGGATCAGACCGATCCGGGTCTCCAGCGAGCGGAGCAACTCGCCGGTGCCGACGAACTCCTGCCAGCGGGCGAGCACCTCCCCTCGCAGGAGGGTCCCGTCGGCGGACGCTTCGGCGATGCGCTTGCTGGCCTCGTCGTAGGCACGGGTCGCGTCCTCGCGGAGACGACGCTCCGCCTCGGCCTGCTCCTCGGCAGCGTCGGCCACGGCATGGGTTCGTAGGGACAGCGTCCGGATCGCCCCGTCGAGGGTCTGGCGGACGACCGCGGTGCGGGCGACGGCGTCGGCGGCCAGCGACTCCAGCCAACTGCGGATCTCGGCCACCGAATCAGGTGGCAGCACGCCGTCCTCGCTCACCGGCCCCTCTCGCACGATGAAGAGCGGGGAGTCCTTCAGCCCACGGCTCGCCAGCATCCGGGCCAGGTGCGTGGAGACGGTCTCGACGGCTTCCTCCGGGGTGCGGTCGAGGACGATCGCGACGGCGGCCGAGCGGTCGGCGGCCTTGCGCAGGAAGTCCCAGGGCACCTGATCGGCATAGCGAGCTGCCGAGGTGACGAAGAGCCACAGGTCGGCGGCCGCGAGGAGCTGGGCGGCCAGGGTGCGGTTCTGCTCCTCGACCGAGTCGATGTCCGGAGCATCCAGGATCGCCAACCCCTCCGGCACGCTGTCGGCGGGGACGAGTTGCAGCGCACCGGGGTCGCTGGTGGTGCGGGCGACCCGCTCCAGATCGGGCAGCAGCCGGTCCTGTCCGAACCACTTGGCGTCCTCGGGGTGGTGCACCAGCACCGGCGACCTGGTCGTCGGCCGCAGCAGACCCGGCTGGGTGACCTTGTGGCCGACCAGTGAGTTGACCAAGGTGGACTTGCCGGCGCCGGTCGAGCCACCGACCACCGTCAGCATCGGGGCATCGATGGTCATCAGGCGAGGGATCACATAGTCCTCGAGCTGATCGACCATCTCGATCTGCGCCTGGCGCTGCTCGTCGACACCCGGCACGGCCAACGGCAGCCGCACCTTCTGGAGGGCGCCCCGCAGCCGCACCAGCGCGGTGAGCATGCGGGTGCCGTCCATGCCGGGCTCGGAGGAAGCGAGCGTCATCGGATGGGCACCACCTGTCCGGGGAACGAGATGTAGGGGCGGGCGGCCGCGATGCGAGCGACGTACTCCTGGCCGCGCGCAGCGAAGTCGGGGGGCGGGGTGCCTCGAAGATATCGGTAGTGCAGGAAGCCAAGCTCGACGGCCGCCTGCTGATAGGCCCGCATGGCCTGCTCACCGGGGCGTCCGCCCATCTGGCGGGCGAACCGACGGCTGCGGCGACGGGCGCCCAGGTCGACCAGCCAGCCGATGTCGGTGGCGGGCAGCAGGCCCCGGTTGGCGGCATCGCCCAGTGCGGCGGTGAGCATCCTCCGCTCCGAGCGGCGGCACCAGACCGCGAAGCCGACCATCGACAAGAACGCCGGCGCCATGATCACCAGGTAGATCCCGACGAACTTCTCGGCTCCGAAGACGGTCGAGGCGTTCCAGGCCGCGTGGGCGAGCACCGCCACCAGGTAGCCGCCGATCGGCGCAACCCAACGCAACAGCGTGCTCCGACTGCTCACCGCGATGCCCACCCCGATGCCGGTGAAAGAGGTGAAGAGCGGATGGGCGAACGGGCTCGCCAGACAGCGGATCACGAAGGTTGCGGTCAGCGCTTGGGTGCCGCCCGGACCGAACCCGTCGGTGCCGTTGTAGGCGGCCGCGAGATAGAGGATGTTCTCCACGAACGCGAAGCCGATGCCGACCATGCCGGCGTAGACGATCCCGTCGAGGATCCCGTCCAGCTCATGCCGCCGCCACCACAGCAGCAGGAACAGGAAGAGGCCCTTGGACGCCTCCTCGGTCACCGGTGCCAGGATCGCCAGCGCCTGTTGGCTGTCGACGCCGGCGGCGAAGCCGATGCCCTGCAGCACTAGCGCCGCCGCGGTCGCCACGAAGCCGCCCCAGAGCAGTCCACTGACCAACAGCAGGCGTGGCTCGGGCTCGTAGCGGTCCAGCCAGACGTAGCAGCCCACCAGCGGACCGACCGGCAGCGATGCCAGCAGGGTCGCGATGAACAGGCTGCGTGGGGCCGACGAGAGGCCCAGCACGACCATCATCGCGGCCGCCCCGACCACGGTCAGCACCGTCACCACGATGGTGAAGCCGAGCCCCGATCGCCGTGCTCTTGGCATGGCTGGAAGCCTAACGGAGCGCCACCCCGCTCCCGGCGTACAGTGACGGTTGTGACGGACTCCACCTTGCCCTCTGCCGAGGCATCTGCCGAGCAGACGACCGACGAGCTCCACACCGAGCAGCACGACCCGTCGGTGCCCGCGGCCTATGCGGCCTTCATGCGCACCGGCTGGGGCGACCGCGAGCTCGACCTGCCGGAGCACCCGATCGCGGCGTACGCCGCCCAGCGGCGGGCGCGACTCGCCGAGGCATTCCCCGGCGAGCGGCTGGTGTTGCCCGCGGGCACGTTCAAGGTGCGTGCCAACGACACCGACTACCGCTTCCGCTCCGACACCGCCCACACCTACTTCTGCGGCAACCAGACCACCGACGCGGTGCTCGTGATCGAGGACGGCGAGTCGGTGCTCTATGCCCGGCCACGCTCGTCCCGGGAGACCGACGAGTTCTTCCGCGACCGGCAGTACGGCGAGCTGTGGGCCGGCCGACGTCCCTCGCTCGGAGAGCTGTCCGCCTCGCTCGGCCTCGAGGTGAGGCATGTCGACGATCTCGAGTCCGCGCTCGGCTCCTCGGCGAAGACCCGTGTCCATCGCGGGATCGACCGGCGCGTGGACGGCCTGGTCTCCGGCGACGACTCTCGTGACGACGAGCTGGCTCGGGTCGCCTCCGAGATGCGGCTGGTCAAGGACGACTGGGAGATCGCCCAGCTGCAGGAGGCCTGCGACATCACCACCCTCGGCTTCGAGGACTCGGTGCGGGAGTGGGACCGAGTGATCGAGTTCGGCGAGCGGTGGCTGGAGGGCACCTTCTTCCGGCGCGCTCGGGCAATGGGCAACGACATCGGCTACGACTCGATCGTGGGCGGTGGGCGGCATGCCACGACGTTGCACTGGATCGACAACGACGGTCCGATCACCCCCGGCGAGCTGGTGCTTTTGGACATGGGGGTCGAGGGTCGCAACCTCTACACCGCGGACGTGACCCGCACCCTGCCCATCAGCGGCAGCTACACCCCCCTGCAGCGGGATCTCTACGATCTGGTGCACGCCGCCCAGCAGGCCGGCATCGACGCGGTCCGGCCAGGAGTGCCGTTCCTGGCCGCCCACAACGCCGCCATGGACGTGCTGGCCCACGGGCTGGAGTCGATGGGTCTGCTCCCCGTCTCGGCCGACGAGGCGCTGAGCCCCGACTCGAAGATCTACGCCCGCTGGACCCTGCACGGCACGTCGCACATGTTGGGCATGGACGTGCACGACTGCGGTCGCGCCTCGGTCGACATCTACCCCAAGGGCGACCTCGCCGAGGGGATGGTGCTCACCGTCGAGCCCGGCCTCTACTTCCAAGTCGACGACCTGCTCGTCCCGGAGGAGCTGCGCGGGATCGGCATCCGGATCGAGGACGACATCCTGGTCACCGCCGACGGCGCGCGGAACCTGTCCGCCGCACTGCCGCGCTCCTCGGCCGAGGTCGAGGAGTGGATGGCGCGGCTGCGCGGCTGACAGCCCCGATCACGGGGGTAGGGCCGGTGGCGCGTTGCTGGAGTAGGTGTGGCCCGTCGGCGTCGTGATCTCCACGATGTGCCGACCGGGTGAGGCATCGACGACCCGGCTGCTCCAACCGGGTGTCTCCTTGGTCAGGTTGTGTGCCGCGCAGAGGCCTTGCCCGTTGGCCACGGTGGTCGAACCGCCCTCGGCGACCCAGACCACATGGTCGGTGTGCTCGATCGGGGCGTCGCACCACGGATGGCGACAATGCCGGTCTCGGGCCTGGATGAAGCGGAGCTCAGGTCCGCCGAAGAACCGCTTGCGGGCCCGGTCGACGCTGGTGGTGACCCCCGTCGCCGGATCGGTGAACCATCGCCGCAGCCACACCGGCGCGTCGGGCTGGGTGACCAGGTCACGCGCGGTGTCCGCGGTGCACGGGGTGCCGTCGGTGAACCAGCCCGCCTGGTCGGACTCGCCGATCAGAGTGTCGGCTCCGATCACCACGCCGATCTCGACCGGGACTGCCTCGAGGTCACGAAACGATAACGATCCCAAAGGGTCCTCCGTGCCGCTCCCCCGCTCCAGCCCCGACCGGCACGGTCCGTCACAATGGAGCCCTTGCCTCCGTAGCTCAGCTGGATAGAGCAGCGGCCTTCTAATCCGCTGGTCGCAGGTTCGAGTCCTGCCGGGGGCGCCACCCTGTCTGTGCCACACACGCCGAGGACAGTGGGACGACGAAGCCCACACCGATCCGCGGATTCACGAGTGCTCTCCTCGGTGAATCCTCCTGGCCTGGTCGACGAACTCCGCTAGGTCGCGCCACGGGTCCGCGACCTGCGCTGACTCTCCCGACATGCCGGCAGGGTCCTCCCGCCAGGCGCTGCGCACTGCCGCCCCGGCGTCGGCGGCATCGCCAGCCACTTGCGCGGAGAGCTCTTCCATTCGACCCACGATCTTCTGCACCCGCGGGTCATCGGGGCGTGCTCCGGTCAGGCGCAGCTGGTCAGCGCTCCGATACAGGTGAGGCCATTCAACCTCGATCCGATAGGCCAGCGCCGGCCCGACGCCAGACGCAGCGACAGCGAGCCGCTCGCGTTGCTCCTCGTTCAGATGCCGGTCAAGGACGTCACCTGCGCCGGTGCGTGCGGCCCGCATGAGGTGGAGCATCTCGGCGGGATCGGTTCCCCCGACTTGATCGGCACCGGCCGCTACGACCCGGGCGAGTCGCTCCCGCAGCCTGCCCAGAGCCGTCAGGGCCTCGTCGATGTGACTGAGGTGATCGGCCAGGACTCGAACGGGATCGAGCCCGCCGTCGAGGCAGGTCCGGATCGACTCAAGATCAAGGCCGAACTGGCGCAGCGTGAGCACGAGGTACAACCGCCCGAGATCAGCATCGGTGTACTCTCGGCGACCCCCCGCGCCACGTACTTCGGGGGAGAGCACCCCGATCTCGTCCCAGTGGTGCAAGGTTCGCACCGTCAACCCACTCGTCTCGGCAACCTCGCCGACGCTCCATCTCTTGGTCGCGTTTGTCATGACATCGAGCATGCAACCTCACCTCGGGTGAGGTGCAAGCTCCTCGGACGCCGATCGAACTCTGAGGGGTGCGGCCTGCTCGCAAAGCGAGGTATCTTGTACTACGCCTACTACGTATCAGGAGCGACATGAGGCTCAACAGCAAGGGTCAGGTGACGATCCCGGCAGACCTCCGGCACAAGCACGGGTTCACCGAGGGCGACGAGGTGGAGGTCGTGGAGGACGGCGACACGCTGCGCATCGTGCACGCGCGTGCCGCCAGGAGCGGAGGCGAGCGAATCGTGGCCCGCATGAGGGGCACGGCCAGCACCAAGAAGACCACGGCCGAGCTGATGGAGCTGCTGCGTGGCGAGTGAGACCTCGACGACCACCCTCGTCGACTCCAACGTCCTGCTCGACATCATGACCGACGACGCCACGTGGGCTGCCTGGTCAAGCGAGATGCTGGCCGACGCACTGGAGTCGGGTCAGGTTGTGATCAACCCGATCATCTACGCCGAGGTCTCGGTGGGGTACGACGACATCGAGGAGCTTGACCGGGCCTTGCCGCAGTCCGTGCTCCGCCGTGAACCCCTTCCCTATGAGGCAGGGTTCCTCGCTGGCAAGGCCTTCCTCTCGTACCGCGAGCGAGGCGGCGCCAAACGAGCCCCGCTTCCCGACTTCTACATCGGCGCCCACGCAGCCGTCGCGGGCCACCGTCTGTTGACCCGCGACGCTCGGTTCTATCGGACCTACTTTCCACGAGTGGAGCGCATCACCCCCGACAGCCTTACGCCCTGCAACGGCCCCCGGTCGGATCGATGAGGCGATCGGCCCGGGGAGCGGTGATTCGGACCGGATCTCCCAGACCGTTGATCGAGACCTCCCAACGGGTCCCGCCGAGGCTGGCGAAGAAGCTCGTCGAGCCCGCGGGAATGGATGTCTCTGGGAGCGAGTTCAGAGCGGCCACGATCGCGTCCGCAGAGACTCCCCAGCCCGCTGGCGTGCCGTCCTCTGTCAGGCTGAGCGAGGCGTCCACGCGTGCGGGCTTCATGGCTCGTTCGGCGAGGTTGACCATCTTCTGATACCCCAGCGCACTAAGCATATCCCCTAACCGCATCGTGACGTTTGCGGCCTCTTCGTTAACAGCATCCTTGGCCCGTGCGTAGACGAGTGGAACAACCGCCGCCGGATACCACGACGCCGCCAACTCGGGGGTAGCCCAACAGTCCGGCGCGAATATCGAATCGTCGAATAGGGCCTGAACGTACGCCCTCCTGTCCACGGTGATCATCGTCACCGTCAGCTGGCCGGCGTCAGGGGTATCGCTGGTCATGACCATCTTGCTGGTGTGCTGGGCCAAGCTCCACTCACCCTCGACGGTGGGCAGACTCGACGTGGTCGCCTGACCCTCAGGCGGTGCGGCCACCCGAGCCGTTGACCTGCCCGTCCCGGCCCGACCTACCTGCTTCCATGCCCGACGGATCTCCCCCGCGGCCAGGCGCACGCCTCCAATGGGTGTGCTCGGCGACTCAGCGCTACTCGCGGTAGTCACCTTCGGCTCATCGTCGCCGTCTGAGGTCGACCCACATGCCGCTACGGACGTCGCCAACAGCAGCAGACCGGTCGCGACGGCCGTAGTCCTCATGGTTCCCGCCCCTGTCATCTGGACCATCGGTCCGAATATCTCGGCGTCAGCATAGGTCTCCAGTCGCCGCCACCGGATCACATCGGCCCTACTGGTGCGTACGACGCATATCCCGACCGTGGGCACCAGCTAAGCGTCGATCCGAGGCCAGGGCACGGTCGAGGAGGTCCGGCTGGAGCGTGGCGGCGATGGGGATCACGAAGAGCGAGAGTGGGCGGGGTTGGCGACGCGGGTCGGGGAAGCTCGGCGAGAGAGCGCAGGAGCGGATGCTCGATCGAGGTGACCAGGGCACCCATCAGCCGCCGATGGCGTCGCAGGATCCGCGCCCAGTCGACGGTCTGATAGCCACCGCGCTGCCGATCGACCAGGCGGGCGACCCGCAGTCGGCGACTGTCGAAACCCGCCGGGTCGACCCGACCCATCCGGCGCAACGTCTCGCGATAGAGCGCCTGATCGCGCAGGGAGTCGGCGTCGCGGGTCAGGAGATATCTGATCAGGGCACGGTTGAAGAACGGACTGGCGATCTCGACGTGCTGGTGCATCAGCGTGAACGTCTCGGCGATCCGCTGCGGCTGACGATGCAGCAGGTTGACCATGTGGTGCCTGCGCGGGAAGGACAGCCGCGACCACCGCGCAAGCTCCTGCTCGAAGGCGTCCACGGCCTGGTCGTAGAGCTGGGGATGCTGGTGCCGCAAGGCAGCCGAGTATGCGGCTCCGAGGTGGGTGAAGTGCGCCATCACGCCGCGCAGACTCCGTGTGGTGGCGAAGTGCATGCCGGTGAGGGCGTCGCCGAGATATCCGTGCAGTGCGACAGGAAACAGGTCACCTGCGACCGCTGCCCCGGCGATGTGCTGGGTGGCCTGCAGCCCGACACTGCCCCCGCCCAGCTCGACCACGGTGTCCCAGTGGTCGAACGGATCGAGCTCGCGCGGACCGACCTTCCGGCTCGGCATGCCCAGCTGCTCCGCGACGTAGGGAGCGGCAAGGCGGTCGAACGAGCGCCAGCCGCCGTAGGTCAACGCCGTCACCGAAGCGCGGCGGCGCTCGCGCAGGCCCAATGCGACGGCCTGCGAGTCCTGCCCAGCGCTCAAGAACAGTGCGCCGACCCTGCCCTCACGGGCCACCGCGGCACGGATCAGCTTGGCCAGCTTCTGGGGGTTCCCCGGCTTGCGTGAACGCTGGGGGCCACCGGCGATCGCCCCCAGTGCGGCGTAGCGGCCGCGTCGGACGATCCTGCTCATCGACTGGTCCAAGACGAGATACTCCCCGTCGAGCAGACGGCGCACCGAGGCGTACGGCGTCTGCCCGCCCAGCACGATCCCGGTCGTCGCCGCAACCATGGTGGCGCGCTCGTCGAGCTCGAGAGGTGCCGCGCGGGCCACCGGCCCCAGGTGCGTCCCGAGGACGACTCGGGCGGTGTCGTCGCGGTAGTAGACAGGACCCGCGCCGAGCAGGTCGGTCGCGACCACCCACTCCTCGTCCCACCGCAGCACGACGGAGAACTTGCCGTCCAGATTGCGGAGCATCTCCTCGAGATGACCCGCACCGGTCGACCTGAGGACGAACGGCCGCCCGAAGACCCAGCCGTCGCCCAGGTCACACGTCGGGGTGCTCGCCCCCGTGCCCCGGACCCTGCCGTCGAGGACCAGGAAGGACCGCACGAAGCAGGTGCCGGAGGACACGGCTACCTCTCGCGCGTCCACGCATCGCAGTGTTCCAGACCCGGACGGTCGCCTCGGGACGTGGCGCGCCTGGCCCGGCGTACGGCGATCAGGCTGGTCGTCGTGGTGACCAGCAAGATCCCCATGATCACCGCCAGCGAGAGAGCTGTCGGGATCTCCGGCACCGAGGGCCAGACCAGGTGCGCCCAGTGCAGGACCAGCTTCGCGCCGATGAACGCCAAGATTGCGGCCAGGCCGAAGTTGAGGTGGACCAGGTGATCCAGGGCGCCTCTCAGCACGAAGTAGAGGGCCCGCAGGCCCAGCAGCGCGAAGGCGTTGGTCACGAACACGAGGAACGGGTCACCGGTGATTCCATAGACGGCAGGCACCGAGTCCACCGCGAAGAGGAGGTCGGTCGCCAGCACGACGACGACCACCAGGCCGAACGGCGTGAGTGCCCGTCGACCAGCCAGTCGAGCGGCCATGCGCGGACCGTCGTACTCCTCGGTGACCGGCACGAACCTCCGGATGACGCGCACGATGCGCAGCGAGTTGACGTCGGTCTCCTGGTGACCACGGACGGCGTCGACCAGCAGCTTCGCGGCCGTGGCAGCGAGGACCAGGCCGAAGATCAAGAAGACCCAGTCGAACCTGCTCAGCGCGGTCGCTCCGAGGGCGATGAAGATCCCTCGGAGGACGAGGGCACCGGCGATGCCGTAGAGCAGCACCCTCTGCTCGAGCTCCTTCGGGACCGCGAATCCGGCGAGGATCAGCATGAAGACGAACAGGTTGTCGACGCTCAACGACTTCTCGACCAGGTAGCCGCCGTAGTACTCCAGGCCGATCTCTGCGCCGTGGTCCCACCACACATAGACGCCGAACACCAGCGGCAGCGCAAGATAGAACGCCGACCAGAGCAGCGCCTCGCGCATGCTCACCTGGTGTGGTCGGCGGGTGAGCAGGAAGTCGAGCAGCAGCAGGCCGAGCACGGTCACGAGTGCGACGCCCCAGAGCACGGGGGTGCCGATGGTCTCCGACGGGGACACAGGACTCCTCAGGTTGATCCCTGAGGTCTCCTTCACCGCCCATGTCTGTGGCCGGCTCGCCTTCGAGACGCCGGATGGCGTCGTATTGACCGAAAGGCGACGGGTGGAAGTACTCCCCTCGTCGAGCAAACACTACTGGTCTGATCGAGAATGGCCAAAACGTGGCCGCCGGGCCGACACACCGGGCAAATGCCGGGCGGCATCGAGGTCAGCGGTTTCAATGGATTCGGCCCCGCAAAGTATGAGTTTGCGGGGCCAATGAGCGCCGTCGGCAGGTCAGTGTGCGGCGACGTACTCCGTGATCTCGGCCAGCAGCCGCTGCTTGACCGCATCGTCCGCGAACAAGGCGCGTACGCCGGCGCGCGCGACGTCGGCGAGACCGGCCCGATCCAGGTCGAGCAGGTCGGCGGCGACGAGATACTCCCGGTTGAGCGTGGTGCCGAACATCGGGGGTCGTCGGAGTTGATCGACACCACGACTCCGGCCTCACTGCGGCCTCTGCACGCCGATCTCGGGTCCGCCGAGACCGAATCCGATCAGCGCGCCGACCCGATGATCCAGCGCGAACCGCAGCGTCTCGTCCGCGGCCGGGAGGCCGGCCTCGCCCGGGATGTCGTAGATCCAGCGCAGCACGATCCCGAAGTCGCGCTCAGCGGAGACCCGGGCGTCCTCGATGGCCCCGGTGTAGGCCTCGATCGGCATCCCGCGGGTGGGGTCGTGCGGCCATACGGAGGTGTACGGCGTGCAGGTGAGCTCGGCTTACCGAATCTATTCGGCCGCCATCTCCCTGGCCACCTCGTAGGTGAGCAGGCGGACATCCTCGGCCGTGCGGACCAGGTCGACCGCGGCGAGGTGGACGTGCAACTCGGCCTTGGGCAGACCCGCCACGAAAGCCGCCAGTCCGTGCCGATCCTCGGCCACGGCCATCGGCCGTCAGCCGATCGCGGTCAGCACCTGGGCGACCACGCCGTCAATGGTGCCAGCCTCGACGATGTCGCCGTTGACGTAGACCGTGGGTGTGCCCTGGATCTGTGAGGCGTCCTTGGTCGCCTCGTCCACCCATTTCTGCTCTTTCATGTCCTCGATGGCGGGCCGAATGGTGTCCTCGTCGGCACCCGCGGCGACGGCCTTCTCGACCAGCCAGTCATTGTCGGGGAAGGGGCCCTCCTCCGACGGCTGGTTCTCGTAGAGCTCGTTGTGCATCTTCAAAGCGGCGTCGTCGCCCGACTCGACCCAGACCGCCCGGAAGGCGTTGGTGGCCCGCTCGGAGTAGTCACCGAACTGCTGGAGGAAGAAGAACGGGCGATACTCCACGCTCACGTCGCCGGCGTCGGCTGCGGCCTGGAGCTTGTCGCGGGTCTTGCTCTCGAAGTACTGACACACCGGGCAGAGGAAGTCTTCGTAGACCACGATCTTGGTCTTGGCGTCCTCAGGCCCGATCACCAGCCCGAACTCGCTGTCCTTGGCGGTGTGCGGAGTCGGGTCGTGCTTGAGGGCGAAGAACAGATAGACCCCGACGATGAGCGCCAGCACCGCCGTGATCACCACGACGATGGTGAGCTGGCGCCGCCGCTCGGCGCGCTGCTGCTCCTTGATCAGGGCAGCGGTGCGCTCGGCGCGGGACCGCTCAGTGGACTTCTTCGACATCGGGGATCCTTTCGAGGGGTCGCCGGAAGATGAGGTTGTCGAGGGACAGCTTGGTGCGTGGCCAGATGATCAGGTAACCCGCCATCAGGAGGAACCCGACGTCACGGGCGATCTCCCAGGGGTACTTCTCCCGGGCATTGGGATCATACGTGCCGCCCTTGCCGAAGCAGCTGCAGTCGATATTGATGCCCTTGGCCCAGACCCAGGCGATGCCGAAGATGAACGCCACCATGCACAGCGCTCCGAAGGCGGCCGCCACGCGCGTGAACAGACCGGTGACCAAGCAGACGCCGACCGTCACCTCGACGAGCGGCAGGGCATAGCCAAAGATCTTGTACCACGGGTAGCCGAGCAGCTCGTAGGCCTTGACGGCCTGCACGTTGGCATAGGGATCGGCGAGCTTGTGCCAACTCGCCCAGATGAAGATGATCCCCAGCGCGACACGCACCAACGTGCCGAACCACTGCCTGTTCTCGCTCACGAACCCAAAGCCTAGGTGAGATCTCTTAACCAATTCTGAGGAAGCGCGGAGTTGGTCGACGTGAGTTCGGTCGCAGGGAGGCTCGCGGCCGCGGCGCGGATCGCCGGTAGGGTGCTCTGCGTGAACGACCGCCTTGTCTGGATCGACTGCGAGATGACCGGCCTCGACCTGGAGGCCGACGCGCTCATCGAGGTGGCCGCGCTGGTCACGGACTTCGACCTCAACGTGCTCGGCGACGGGATCGACCTGATCATCAAGCCGCCAGCCGAGGCCGTCACGCAGATGGGCGACTACGTCCGCACCATGCACGAGACGTCCGGTCTGCTCGCCGAGCTCGGCGGCGGCCTCACCCTGCAGGACGCCGAGGACCAGGTGCTCTCCTACATCAAGGAGCAGTGCCCCGAGGGCAGTCGCCCGCCGCTGGCCGGCAACAGCGTGGCCACCGATCGGGCCTTCCTGAGCCGGGACATGCCGGCCCTCGAGGCGTTCTTGCACTACCGGATCGTGGACGTCTCCTCCATCAAGGAGTTGGCGCGGCGGTGGTATCCCCGGGTCTGGTACGCCGCCCCCGAGAAGCGCGGCAATCATCGGGCGCTGGCCGACATCACCGAGAGCATCGAGGAGCTCCGCTACTACCGCGAAGCGGTCTTCGTTGCCCCTCCCGGACCCGACAGCGACACCGCCAAGGAGATCGCCGCCCGTCACGGCGGCTCCCTGTCCGACCGAGCGTCCTCGACCGACGCTCCCGATGCGGAACAGAGCGCCGACAACGGGTAGACTCCACGCCGTCCTGACGCCTGGAGCACATCCGGGCGTCACGTCATGGTGGGTGTAGCTGAGCTGGTAGAGCACCTGGTTGTGGTCCAGGTGGTCGCGGGTTCAAGTCCCGTCACTCACCCGGAGATAGACTGCCCCTGACCTGCGAGAACGCGGGTCAGGGGCAGTTGTCATTTTCCCGTGTCAACGGCCT
The DNA here is from genome assembly GCF_047602075.1 of Nocardioides sp. Lineage (GTDB taxonomy): Bacteria > Actinomycetota > Actinomycetes > Propionibacteriales > Nocardioidaceae > Nocardioides. The sequence goes on along the minus strand of NZ_JASGIF010000001.1, from coordinate 54,675 downwards.
TTCAACGCCCAACGGGTAGGATTTGGGTCATGTCAACACAGGCAACGGACGGGAAACTCCTTCATTTCGTGCGAGAGATGGCGGACCAGATCGCCGCGAGAATCGGTGACACGGACCCCGAGACGGGGTGCTGGCCATGGATCGGCGGCCGCACTTACAACGGCTACGGCCAGATCAGCACGCGGATCTACTATGGCCGGGACTACCCACCACCGTTCCCTGGGCAGGTTCGTGGAACACGCACATTCCGGGCGCACCGCGCAGTATTCATGCTTCACCACGACCGCGCCATTGCTGACGGCGCAGTGCTCCACCACGAGTGCTTCAATCCGCCCTGCGTGAACCCAGCCCACCTACGGGAGGTCACCCAACTGGCGAACATGCACGCAAGCCACACGCCTACGGGCGGTGGCTCAATCCGGCGGCGAGTCACCAAGGCGGGCGAGGAGCGATACATGGTCCTCTTTCGCGAGAATCGAATGCAGCGGTCACGCACGTTCGCAACTGAAGCCGAAGCGCTCAGATTCGCGTCCGTGAGGCAGGAGACCGCATAGTGGCGAGCGTGCGCGAACACATCGCGAGCACCGGCGAGACCTCCTATTCCGTACTGTTCCGGCACGGCGGAAAGCAGACGTCCGAGACTTTTTCGAGCGCCGAGCGAGCCGACTGGTTCCGCCAACTGGTCGAACTTCTAGGCCCCGAGAAGGCCCGCGCCGAGCTGAACGGCGACGATTCCGGAGGGCTCACCGTCAATGAACTGGCCGAGAGGTTCTTCGCCTGGAAAGAGCCGCAGGTCGAGCAGCGCACCATCAAGGACTACCGCCGCGACTATGCCAACCACATCAAGCGGACACTCGGCCACCGGCAGGCCGACAGCGTGGACGAGACCGACGTGCAGGCCCTGGTCGACGCCATGTCACGTCGCGGGGCCGACCCCAAGTCGGTGGCCGACCGGCACATGGTGCTGTCCTCGATGTTCAAGTACGGGTCGGCCCGCTCCCGTCGCCTCGTGCAGCGCAACCCCTGCTTGGAGACCCAACTGCCGTCGCGGCGGGCCAAGAAGCGCCAGCGGCCCAAGGGCTTCACGCTCGCACAGTGGGCCGCCATCCACGCCTACGCCGCCCGGCACTACTCCGACGCCGACGACCTGATGCTGTTCCTCGTCACCTCGGGCTGGCGGTTCTCCGAGGCCACTCCCCTGACGCCCGCGGCGGTTGAGGACTGGGGCGATGTCGAGAGGGAGGACGACGACCCCGTGCCGCAGGTGTGGGTTTCCATGCTCGGCGTCCACCGCCGTGGCGCCGATGACCGGATGGTCTATGTCAGTGGCGAGGGCAAGTCGCAGGCCGCGTCCCGGCGCATCAACCTGCCACCGCCCGCGGCCCGGATGATCCGCCGGCGCCTGGTCGGCCTCGGGCCGGAAGACCTCGTCTTCACCACCTCGACCGGCAGGCAGTGGCGGTCCAACAACTTCAACGAGCGCACCTTTCCTCGCATCCTCGCCGGGGCGGGCATCGCCAAGGTGAAGGGCATGGGCGCCCACTACCTGCGGCACACCCACGTGGCGATGCTCGACCGAGCCGACGTGTCCACCGCGCAGATGCAGCGGCGTATCGGCCACGAGGACATCTCCACCACGCTGGGCGTCTATGGAGGCATGATCGACAACACGCTCAGCGACGACGAGCTGCTGCGGCTCGGCACCATGGCAGAGGGCAAGCTCGCGGCACTGGCTGCCGGGCCGGTCGTGCAGGGCGAGGTCGTGGGCGAGGCCAAGGAGCTGGACTAGGAGTCGTCGCGACTGTTGTCGACCTCGATGTTGACCTCGCCGTGGATGTCCCCAATGACGCCGATGCCCTGCTGTCCGGCGCCGCCGTGGGTCAGGCCGGGAAGGCGCCGCTCGGCTCTGCGCAAGAACTCGCTGAATGTGAGCTGGAGCTTCTCGACAACGACCTCCAGGGTCGCAAAGTCGATCGCCTCGCCAGCCTCCATCGCAAGGAGGACGTCCACTTCAATGCCGCTTTCGTCGGCAAGGGGGATGGCTTTGATGTCGAGAGCCGCCCGCTCGGCTCGCAATTGTGCGGCGACGGCCGCGGTCATCGGGGGTTGTGACATCTGGCCAGGCTAGACCACCGGGCCATACGCCTGCGGGAAACAGGCCACCAGGTGCATCATGCCCAGATCCGGAGTAACGGAGGTGGTGACAGTGGGAGACATGAGCGCTTTCGTGGCCCTAGAAGCGATGGGGATCACCGTCCGAGAAATGGCCAGACTCGGCGACGACGCGCTGTTCTACCCGATGCGACGCAAGCTCCTGGTGGATGCCGAGTTGAGTCAGGCCGAGCGCGAGCGGGTGGCATGTAGGACGCTCGGCATCCTCGCTACTCCTGCCCGCTGATGCGGATGCGGTCCTCGCGGGGCATGGCTCGCAACGCTTCAGTGACGATGGTCCTCGGTGAGACCTTTGCCACTACGGCGATCGCCGAAATGATGTCCGTGTCGCAGGGGCGCTTGCCGCCCGTACGCTCCGAAACATAGGACTGGTTGCAACCGATCACGTCGGCGACGGGCTGTTGTTTGACTCCGCGAGCGTCCATGACGTGACGGATGCCCACCGAGAACGCCTTCGTGAAAGCTGAGGTCGGGCGGATCTCTGTCGCTCTTACCATGAGCGAAGGCTAGCGGCTTATGGGATATGCGGCAATCGGTTCACAGATGCTCTTGACTTGTTCATGGGATATCCCATAACGTCGGAGTCATGACATCCCACCTCCTGGCTGAGACTCGCGAGGCAGTCGCGGCAGAGATCAGGGCAGCGATGGCTCGGAAGCGGCTGACGCGGGGCGAACTGGCACAGCGTCTCGGAGTCGCCCGCACCACGCTCGCCGACCGGCTCGACGCGAACCGCCCGTTCGACACCGACATGCTCGCCGCGATCTGCGGCGAGTTGGAGATCGACCTGCTGTCGCTCTTCCCGGTATCGGCCAGCGCGGTGGAGTCGGCATGACCGAGCGCCTACTCACCGCAGCCGACCTGGCCGAGCTGCTCGGCGCCCCCGAGTCCACCGTCATGGAGTGGTGCCGCACCTACAGGTGGCCCCACGTCCGCCTCGGCCGTCGCTTCCGATGGACGCCCGAACAGGTCGAGCAGATCGTCGCCGCGCACGTCGTGGTCGGCGAGAAGCCCGACACATCGGGCCGGACCGCGCGGGCGATGCAGCGGAGGCGGTCGGCATGACCGACCTCGCCACCGTCACCGACCTCGACATCGAGCGCCTGGTCCACCTCGACCAGCGTGTCGATGCCGCCGAGGGCGATGGGCTGCGGGCGCGCTGGGAGTTCGGGCAGCAGATGCTCGCGGCCCGCGACGGAGCGGGGCGTCTGCCCAATGGCTACCTCGCGGCACTCGTGGAGCGCACGGGCAAGAGCCGGACCGAATTGGCCCGCCGCATCCGCTTTGCCGACCGCTTCCCGGGTGAAGACGAACTGTGTCACGCCGTGACGCAGTTCCCTTCGTGGCACGAGGTCGTGAAGCACCTCAAGGCCGAGAAGGACGCCGAGGACTCGCTGCCCGTCCACCCCGCCGAGGCGCCCGAGGGCACCTTCCGCACCTTCGTCGCCGACCCGCCCTGGGACTACGGCAACACCTCGACCCGCAACGCCGCCGCGAAGCACTACAAGACGATGAGCACCGAGGACCTGTGCGCCCTCGACGTAGTGCCCGAGCACGCGGCCGACGAAGCACACCTCTACCTGTGGACCACGTCGAGCCACCTGCCCGAGGCGTTCGCGGTGATGTCCGCGTGGGGCTTCGACTACAAGACATATCTGGTCTGGGTCAAGCCGCAGATCGGCATGGGCAACTACTTCCGCGTCTCCACCGAGCTGGCGCTGTTCGGCGTCCGTGGCGGGATGCGGACCCTGCGCCGGGACGTGCGCAACCACTTCGAGGTGTCCCGCTCCAAGCACTCCGCGAAGCCGCCACAGTTCCACGACCTCGTGGCCTCGTGCTCGCCCGGGCCGTACATGGAGCTGTTCTCGCGCTGCGGCCAGGACGACATGCTCGACGGCCTTTGCCAGTGCTCCAAGTGCCGTCTCGGCTGGACCGTATGGGGAGACCAATCATGACCGGCTATCGCTGCTCCAAGTTCCGCTGGGACTGCTCCATGGACGGCTGCTACCACGAGTCGCTGCCGGACTGGGAGGACATCTGCACGACCGTCTTCCCTCGCGGCATCTACCCGACCGACGTGGACGGCATGGTCGAAATGAACGGCCACCTGCTGTTCCTTGAACAGAAGGGGCCGGGCGTCGGAATCGATACCGGTCAGCGGCTCGCCATGCGTCACCTGGCGAACCTCTCGACCAAGGTCACGGTCCTGTTCATGCGGCCCGGCAAGGCGTCCGACCTCGAAGTGCTGCTGTACCGCCGCGATGTCGAGGCGATGGGTTGGCAGCCGTGGACGCGGCCTCAACTCCTGGACTGGCTCAGACATTGGGCCGGCCGAGCAGCCCAAGACCTCACCCCGGAAGTAGGTGTCGCATGTTCAAGGAACTGATGGTGAAAGTCGTAGAGGACGTACTTGTCGACGTAGTGGCCGACAGGGTCGTCAACGAGGGCTGGATTCACAATATCGAGACCGGCCTAATCGTCCGTCGCGACCTTGCGACCGACGAGGACAAGAAGGAAGCCGTCGCGGCGTACGCCCGGATGCTCAGGATCCACGGGTTCCCAGAGTCATGACCGCCGACCTCCTCTGGTTCGACCAGCTCTTCCAGACTCCCGCCGCACCGGCGATTGGGGAATACCCGGTCGCGGCGGGACACAACGCCCTCCCCGACCCGCCCGTGTCGGGTTGAGGGCAGCCCGGGTCGCGCTACGAGGTCGCGGCCCGGGCACAGACTTCCGGCCCGCATATGGGGAGTGGGCCGGAGCAAACCAAATAACAGCGGGGCCGCCCGGACACCCAGTCACAAGCGGCCCCACCAACCACAGCAAAGGATACGTGATGACCGACCCAGTCGCAGCCATCCAGGCCGCCGAGGCGCGAGCCCTGGCCGAGCACGAGGCGGGCACCTGCTCGGAGTCCGAGTGGACGTGCAGCACATGCGAGGCGGCCCGATGAGCCCCGCCGCCCTCGTCGCCTTCGTCGTCGCTGCCGTCGTCTGTGCCATCGGCCTGTCCGGCCACGCGCAGGACTTCCTGATCGCCGTCTGGTCCCTGCGCGGGCCCATCGTCGTCGCTGCCGTGCTCGCGCTGGTCGCGGGTGCGCTCGACCGGATGGGGGTGCGGGCATGAGCGCCATGGCCCCCGAGCAAGAGCCCACCGTCATCGAGCGCACCGCGCCCCGCGTGTGGCGCGAGGTGGACGAGTCCGGGCTGCCCCGTGCGACACGGCGGGCGGTCGAGGCGTGGGTGCGGACGGTGTGCGAGTGGGTCGGGGTCCGCAAGCCACGCATCGGCTTCAATGCCGAGGACGCGGAGGTTGCGGTCACCCTGCGCAGCACCCGGGAGATCGAGCGGCTCGGCCTGGCGCTGCTGGCCGACTACTGGCAGGTGGGCATCGGTGGTGGCGGGCTGTGGCTTGTGGACCATCCGCTCGGGGTCGGGGTCATCTTCCGCACGAAGGTCGGTGCGGCATGAGCGACGACGGCCACTGGCAGAACGCCGACGGCACGTGCCCCGAGGCCACCTGGCCGCAGCCCGAGCGTGGCGTCCCTCGCACCTACATCGCGACCCTTCCCATTCCCGGCGAAGTGCCCTTCGGGCTCGACCTCCTCATCACCGTCCACCCCGACGAGGCAGACGGCATCGAGGTCGCCCCGCGCCTGGACGAGACGCGCTGGGGTGCGCCGCTGCCGGTCAGGAGGGCGGACTAGTGCCTGACGTGCCGAGCCCAAGGCCTGCCCCCGACGACCTGACCGCCCTCGCTGATGCCGTCGGCGTCCTGCGCACACCACTGGACGCGCTGGACTTCGAGCACGTGCCGATGTGCGAGGCGCGGCCCGGCTTCCACGACAAGGTGCCGCCTGCTGACTTCCTGGTCATTGTCGGCCCGACCTGCTCGTGCCCCATTCACCCGAGTAACGCCTATCTGTGCTCGGGTTGCTGGCGGTGCTACGCGGGCAAGTTCGCGGTCTGCAACGCGTGCAAGCGGTTCGTCGCCTTCCGAGCGGAGGCGCTGCGATGAGCACGCCGACCAACCTCCGCGAGGGCCTCGACGCCGCCGAGCGCGCCGAGGCAGCAGACAACGAGCGGGCGCTGCGGGTCGCCGAGTTCCTGGCGTGCGCTGACGACGAGGAGAAGGCCGAGTACTGGCGGGCGAGGGGGCGGCGATGCTAGATCCCGGCATCTACCCCAACCTCGACCGCGCCGACCTCCCGCCCGGACTGTCGTACTCCGGCGCGAAGGACATCCTCAACTGCCCCGCGCTCTACAGGTGGAAGCGCGCCAACCCGAGCGCGCCCAGCGAGGCGATGGAGACCGGTACCGTCACCCACGCCCTCATCCTCGACACGCCCCAATGCTGGCGCACCATCGACGGCGGACGCGGAGTCACCGAGCGACGCAAGGCAGCCCGCGCCGAAGGGCTCATCCCCATCACCACCGACGCGCTGGCCACCGCAGCACGCATGGCCGTCGCAGTCCGGGACCTGCCCGAGGCCGCCGACCTGCTCGACCGTTGCAGCTCCGAGAACCGCGAGGTCGCCGCCATCGCACAAGACCCCGAGACGGGCGTGTGGGTGCGCTGCTACTTCGACGCCCTGCACGACGGCGGCCGCTACGGCGTAGACGTCAAGACAGGCCGAGAGGGCACCCTGGGCGACTTCGCCCGGACCGCCGCGAATCTCGGCTACGACCTACAGGCAGCCACTTATGCCGCCGTCATGGAGTGGCTGGGGCAACCGATCGACGCGCTGCTGTTCTGCATCGTCGAGTCCTCCGAACCGCACTTCGTCGGGGTCCGCGAACTGGACGCCGACTTCCTCGCCCGCGGCCGAGCACGACTCCGGCGCGCCCTCGACACCTACGCCGCGTGCGTCGAGACGGACACCTGGCCCGGACCGGCCACCTACCAGACCATCAGCGCCCCGCCCTGGGCGCTCCGAGCAGAAGGAATCCCAGCGTGACCGTCGCAATCCACGAGCCCAGCGGCTCAACCCTCGCCATCGCCGCCGAACAGAGCGGCTTCACCGACGCCCAGGTATCCGCGCTCCAACAGATCGGCGTAGACAAGGCGTCCTCGGGCGACCTGCAAGTGTTCTTCCACGTCTGCCAGCGCACCGGCCTCGACCCCTTCGCCAGGCAGATCCATCTCATCGGCCGCCAGGTCAGCGAGATGGGCGCAGACGGCCAGTGGACCAAGGTCACCAAGCAGACCATCCAGACCGGCATCGACGGCTTCCGCCTCATCGGCCGCCGCGCCGCCGACCGGGCACACCACAAGCTGAGCGTCGGCGCGGCCGAGTGGGCGCACCCGGACGGCACCTGGCGGCCCGTGTGGTCCAAGGAGTGGGGCTTCCCGGTCGCAGCCCGCGTCACCATCCACCGCGACGGCGAGCCGTTCACAGCCGTGGCGATGTTCGACGAGTACAAGCAGACCAAGCGCGGCGGCGACCTCAACAGCATGTGGTCGCAGCGTCCGGCCGGGCAGATCGCCAAGTGCGCCGAGGCGCTGGCGTGGCGAATGGCGTTCCCGCAGGACCTCGCCGGGCTCTACTCCGACGACGAGATGGGGCAGGCCGACAACCGCCACCATGAGCCCGCGCCCAACCCGACCACCCGCCTCGCGGACCTGACCGCAGAGCCCGAGGTCGTCACCGCCGAGCGCGAGGAGTACGACGCCCTCCTCGCCGAGGCTGAGGAGAACTACCAACTGCTCGACACCACGAGCCAACTCGCCAAGCGGCTCTACGCCACGGTCGGACAGGCGGGCATCCCCGAGGAGCAGATGCACGAGTTCCTGTCCTCAGCGGTCGGGCGCGACATCCCATCCAGCAAAGACCTCCTCGAGCGAGAGGTCCGGGAGATCCTCGACAACTTCGACGCCCTCCTCGCCGCCTTCATGGCAGACGGGAGCGCGTCATGAGCAGAGCACCACGCCGCACGCCCGGGCAGATGGCCGCCGCCGACCTCACCCGAGCGCGCGGCGAGCAGCGGCGACTCAAGGCCCTGCGCAACTACCAGGCCGCGCACCCGCTGCTGGCCGAGAGCAAGGAGGACGAGTGATGGCACGCCTCCCGCACCCGACCAAGTGTGTCGGGGTCTGCACGGGCTGCAGTCACTGGCAGGTCGACGTCCCGCCCATCGCAGGCCGCGACTTCGACGGCCCCAACGCCATCGTCTGGGCCATCGGCGAACTGCACCATGAGCACGTCTACGGCGACTGCCCCGGCGGCACCGAGGGCCGCATCAAGGTCATGGGCCAATGGGTCGAGCGTCCCGGCGTCGACGACGGCACCCCCGTACAAGGCGCGCTGGCCTTCCAGATGCTGCCCGAGTGGTGGGTCTGGCGTGGACTGATGGCGGTGAACGCGGCACGGGAGTTGGCGGTGAACGCGGCACGGGAGTTGGCGGTGAACGCGGCACGGGAGTTGGCGGCGACGGGGACACCTGGCGAGTGGGTGGTACTCGGCAACTCGATCGGCGCGTCGATCGGACAGTGCAACTGCGGCACGCAAGGCATGGATGGCTATGGCCACGAGCCCGGCTGCGGCCTAGAGCAGGTTGCCTCAACTCAGGCCGACGATGCCGTCAAGATCACCAAGGCCGTCAACGCCCTGCCCGCGATAGGCGACCTGCTCGACGCGGTGGAGGGCCTGCGCAGGCACTGCGCCAAGGGGTCTGCCTGCGACTGGGCGCCGTGTCGCACCGTGCGTGCTGCGGACGCGCTCACGGAGGCACTGCGATGACCGCCCCGACGCTCGCCGAGCGGCTGAATGAGCATCAATGGACCACGTGGCGGTCGTTCACCAACGACAACACCATCCGCCGCTGCTGTGGGCAGGACTTCGGCAACGCCACCCGCAAGGGCCGGCGAGGCGATGCCGAGGCCGCTGCGGCCGCACTGAACGAGCACCTTGCCTCCGTCGCCCTCGCGTGGATGCGGGAGCGGCTGGCGGAGGTCGAAGCGCCGGGATACCTCGGGCACGGGTCTCCTGGCCGCTTCTGGTATCAAGTCGCGCTCGCCGAGGTGGCCGAGGCGCTTGGAGGCGAGTCGTGAGCGCCAAGTGCCTGTGCGACCAACTCTCGGCTGACTTCGGAGTCGGCATCAACCACTCCCGGCGGTGTCCAGCAGGCCACGGCTACCAGCCCCCCGGTGGGCTGAGCCTTGCGCCGGGCGGCAAGGCCTGCCGTCAATGCGGACACCCCGCACGAGACCACGCCGCGGAAGGTGAGTCGTGAGTATGCAATGGCTGGGCCAGTCGATCCGGGTCGAGCACCTTGTGGCTCCTGGTGGCTGGCTGACCAGTCTGGGTCGACATGTGGCCTCTTGCCACTGTCGGTGCAGCGAAGTGCAGACATGTCCCAAGTGTTTCGGACCGGCCTCCCCTGCGGCCATCAAGGGTCGCTGGGACGCCGAGGGCGGCCACACGGCGCGACCATTCGACCCCGTGTGGGTGCGGCTCTCCTGCGGCTGCGAGTTCGGAGACGCCTCGCTGGCCCACCCACTTGGAGGCAGCGATGACTGACGTCGTGCACCTGACCGAGGCCGAGATCGCCAAGATGCGCGAGGCCAGCGAGTGGCTACGCACTCACCCCGGCGCCGTGGACGTGCAGCTGTGCGCCGTGGAGCGCATCCTCACCGCCCGCCTCGCTGCCCGTGACGCCGAGTGGCGGGTCAAGATCAAGGCGCTGGCGGACGAGTGGCAGGCGCAGTACGAGGCCAGCGACTACAGCGAGCACATGTCACTCGCAGGCACCGTCGCGGTCCTCCGCCGCCTCCTGCGCGACATGGAGGCCGACTCATGATCGACCCCGTCGTCTGGTGGGACGAGGACGAGCAGCGATGGTTCCGGGTCAGCGATGTGCTCGCAGAGGGGGAAGCATGAGGCGGCCACGGCTCTTGGACCTGTTCTGCGGCGAGGGCGGGGCCGGCATGGGCTACCACCGCGCCGGCTTCGACGTGACCGGCGTGGACAACGACGACAAGCGCCTCGCGCACTACCCCTTCGAGCACCACCGCGCCGACGCACTGGAGTACCTGCTCGCCCGCGGCCGCGAGTACGACGCCATCCACGCCTCGCCCACCTGCACCGGATACACCCGCGGCACCGCAGCAATCCCCAACCGATACGAGCGCTACGACCGCCTCATCGCAGCAACCCGCGAGGCACTGCGCGAGATCGGCCGGCCGTACGTGATCGAGAACGTCGAGGGCGCACGCCCCGAGCTCATCTCACCTGTCCTGCTGTGCGGACGCATGTTCGGGCTCAGCGCCACCGACACCGACGGCACGTCACTGGTGATGGACCGACACCGCCTGTTCGAGTCCAACATCCTGCTGCTGGCACCCGAGCACGTCAAGCACGACCGCAAGCTTGCAGGTCGCCGGAGCGTACGGCGGCGCCAGACGCGACAAGCACGAGGCCCGGCACGTCCGGAAGGGCGGCTACGTCCCGGCCGACCTGGGCGTGCTGCGCGACCTCCTCAACACGCCCTGGATGACCGAGCGCGGCTGCTTCCTGTCGATCCCGCCCGCCTACACGACCTTCATCGGCGCCCAGCTCATCGAGCACCTGGAGGCCGCAGTATGACCCACCGCCCACCACCCGCAGCAGTCCCCGCCGCCCTCGCGCGCCTCATCGCCCGCCGCCCCGAGCTCGCACACATCGGCCTCGGGTGGGTCGTCGTGGTCAGGAGCGCCAATGCGTGAGACCCCCGCCCGCTGCATCGTCTGCGGGTCATCGCCAACCAAGGCCCGCGGGCGCTGCGGCGCCTGCTACCAGCGGCTCCGGTACCACTCGCGGCGAGAGGCCCTCCATGACACCGTCGCGGACCTCGCCTACACCGGCGGCTGGACGCGGCAGGGGCTCGTGCTGGTGCCCAACCAACGGAGGTGTGCGGAGTGAAGGGCTGGGAACTGCGAGCACTCAGCGACCACGCCCGGCAGCGAGCACAGTGGACCAGCGCGAAGATGGCCCGGCTCGCCTGCTCGGACCGGACGGCATTCGGGACACCGAAGCCACCCGACCACGCCAACTGCGGCGACGAGTACGGGTGCGCGTGCGAGTGTCACCGGCCCACTGACCGCGAGCGGAGGCTGTGGACGCAGATCGCCGACGAGCTGGACGCCTACCTCGCCGACGAGCAGGAGGAGGCGCTGTGGTGACCACCTGCCCCTGCGGCACCCCCATCGCCTCCGAGGCCGCCGCGCAACGCCACGCCAAGGTCTGCCCCTACCAGGGATGGCCACAGGCGGCCTACGAGCGCGACCAGGGAGCGCTGGGGCGGCTGGTGCGCACAGGCACTGTCGACAGCACCGGCAACTTGTCGGCAACACGTGGTGCACTTGTGACCACAGGGACGACGACAGAAGTCGGCCCCGGTGGCGCGCCAACGCCGAACCCGGGGCCTCGCCGATCAGAAAGGACAACGACCGACTCATGACCACCGTAAACGCGCCCCCTGACACAACACCACCCGCCACCTGTCCGACCTGCGGGCTGCCCGGCGAGGGATTCACCCGCAGCGAGCGCACCATTCACCACGCGCAGTACCAGTGCCCGGCCGGACACATCTGGATCACCAAGTGGGCCGACCTGACGGGAGGCGCCGCCTGATGCGCATCAGGTCGACCAAGCCGGAGTTCTGGCGCAGCGAGCGAATCGCCTCGGTGAGCTGGGACGCGAGGCTCGTCCTCAAGGGACTGGAGTCCTACGTCGACGACAACGGCGTGGGCAAGGACGACATCGCCCTCATCGTCTCCGACGTGTTCCCTCGCGACATGGTGCGAGACCCTCGCGAGACCCTCGCGAGGGTTGCAGACGCCATTTCTGAGCTCCACGAAGCCGGACTCGTGCACCGATACGAGGACGACGACACCGAACTGCTCTTCGTCTCATGGTGGGAATCGGTCCAGCGCATCGACAGACCCAACAAACCGCGTTTCCGCAGGCCAGACGGCACATGGGCCTACTCGGAGTCCGAAATTCGCGGAACCCTCGCGACACCCTCGCGAGTATCTCGCGACACCCTCGCGACTGGAACAGGGGAACAGGGGAACAGGGGAACAGGGGAGAACCCCTCTTGCCCATCGGCTGACGCCGATGAGGCGACGGAGGCCGACTCGCGCTTCGACGAGTTCTGGAACACCTACGCCAAGAAGGTCGGCCGCAAGAAGGCCGAGCAGCGCTGGCGCATCGCACTGAGGAAGCCCGGCGTTGACGCGGACCGGCTCATCGCGGCTGCTGGCCGCTACGTCACGGCGCAGCAGGTCAAGGGCAAGCACCCCGAGTTCACCAAGGACGCAGCGACCTGGCTCAACGGCGAGCACTGGAACGACGAGGCCGCCACGGCGACCACGACCACCACCACCCCGGCGGCGTACGCCGGGCCCATCGAGCGACCCCCGGACAACCTCAGCCCCGAGGAGTACCACGCCTGGCATATGGAGCAGGTCGCCAGGAGACGGGCGGCCAGCCAGTGATCGACGAGCCCCCGATCGACCCCGACGACGAGCCGACCCCGGGCAGCCAGATGGCCGACGTCCGCGACGCCGAGATCTCGCTGCTCGGCGCGGTGATGTCCGGCTACGACGACCTCGACGGCCTGGCCGAGCAGGTCACCGGCGCGGACTTCTACCGCCCCGAGCACGAGGAGACCTGGGACGCCGTGATGCGCGTCCACCGCGGCGGCGTCAAGCCCGACCCCGTCTCGGTGCGGCTCGCGCTCGACAAGGGCTCCCGCGTCGACCCGCTCTCGCTGCTGCACATGACGCAGATGGTGCCGCTGGTCAGCCAGGCGCCCTACTACGCCGACCGGGTCGCCACCGCCTCCGGGCTCCGCCGCATCCAAGCCGCGGGCCTGCGCATCCAGCAGCTCGGCAACGCCACCGGAGGCGACCTCGACGACATCCGCGAACGAGCCCGCGCCGAGGTCGACGCCGCCACCACCGGCCGCGTCGTCTCCCGCGCCCGCACCGTCGCGGACCTGCTGCCCGACGTCCTCGACATCGCCGAGCACGGACAGGCCAACGTGCTGGGCACCGGCTGGCCCGACGTCGACGACAGCATCGGCGGACTGGGTCCCGGCAGGCTCGTGGTCGTCGGCGCGAGGCCCGGTGTCGGCAAGTCCCTGATGGGCACCAACCTCGCGCTGCACATGGCCCACCACCACGGCCATGCCGTCCTGCTCGCCTCCCTGGAGATGCCCGAGCGCGAGGTTGGCCAGCGGATGCTCGCCGCGTTCGCACAGGCCAACCTCACCGACCTGCAGACCGGTCGCACCGACGAGCGCACCTGGGAGCGCATCGGCCGCCACGCCCAAGCCCTGATGGACCTGCCGATCACCATCGACGACAGCCCCGACCAGACCGTGACCAGCATCCGACGCGCCGCCCGCAACGTCCAACGCAAGCGCGACGACCTGGCGCTCATCGTCGTGGACTACCTCCAGCTCGTCCGGCCGGTCGACAACCGCCCCAACCGCGCCGAGCAGTTGGGCGAGGTCTCCCGCGGGCTCAAGCTGCTGGCCCGCGAGACCGGCGCCTGCGTGGTCGCCATGGCGCAGGTCAACCGCGAGTCCACCAAGCGCACCGACGGCCGCCCGATGCTCGCAGACCTCCGTGAGTCCGGGTCCATCGAGGCCGACGCCGACCAGGTGCTGCTGCTGCACCACCCCGACGACGAGCTTCCCGACCTTGAGGTCATCACCGCCAAGAACCGGCACGGACCCAAGGCGACCCGCCACCTGTACATGCAAGGCCACTACGCCCGGCTCACCTCCACGACCTGGGCACCACGGGAGGACGCATGACCTGCGGCAACTGCGGCAAGCCCACCGAGGAGCGTTGCGAGCACTCCGACCTCCCTCGCTCGTCCTGTGCGCACTGTCGGCCAGGCCAGGAATACCCCGAGAACGCACAGAAAGGCCCCTCTGAGCGCCGCAGGGCCGAAACGGGCACCGAATTACGCGGATGTGGTTCTAGGCCCTCAGAGCCCCGATTTCGCCGAATCTGGCCACCCGTCGCACCGACCCGGCCGACAGCCTCCACGTCGCCGCCCGCCGAGGAGCCCACCGACGACCCGCGCGTCCAGGTCGCCCGAGACCTCCGCGCCATCGGTCACATGGCCGCGATGCTGTCCGACCGGGCGCTCGACCTCGCCGACGACCCACACATCCCCGGCGGCGACGCGATGGTCAACCTCGCGCCGGCCGCCAACCTCGAAGCGTGGCAGCACCAGGTCGAGACCGACGAGCGGCTAGAGCTCGCCAAGCTGCGGCACGCGCCCTACACGTCCGCGGCCGACGAGGACCCCGACGAGTCCTGGCCCGCCTACCAGACGCTGCGGTACTGGTCCGAGGACTGGCGGCGCGACCTCGAACAGCCCGACATCGAGCTGCCCACCATCGCCACCGAGACCCGCTTCCTCGGCAGGCTCATCGACTGGGCATGGAGCACCGAGCCGCACTTCGAGGAGTTCGCCGCCGACATCCACGCCGCCCGCGTCAAGCTGGAGAACGTCGTACGCGACGGCATCCGTGAGACCCGCTCCCGCGTCCTGTGCGACCGGTGCAACCACCCGAAGCGACTCATCCGCAAGTACGGCAAGCGCGACCGCGAGGACACATGGAAGGCGCCGTGCTGCAAGGCCGTGCTCACCGCCGACGAGGCCAAGCGCGCCCTGGCCAGGCAACTGCGCTCAGCGGGTGCCGAGCGGTGGGTGACGCTGACCGAGGCGTTCGGTGCACTGAGCGTCAAGGGCTGGACCGAGGCGACCGTACGCGGCTGGCTCGCCGACCCCGACGTGGCGGTCGGGCAGCTGGATGACGGACGCCTGGCGATCTGGTGGCCGGACCTGTGGCGATGTCACCTGACCGCAAGTGCCCAGCGCGAGGAGCGGGCACGACGACGGGCCGAGAAGGCGGCAAGGAAGGCGGCGTGCGAGCAGGCTCACGGCACCGACTGCTGGGAACGCGGGCGCTGCACGGCGGGGAAGCGAGAGGCGCGTGTGGTCTAATGGGTCTCGCGAGGGCCCTGGTCGCCGCCGTTTACTGCGTGATACGACCGCGCCCTCAGCCGCCCACCGTCGTCGCCAAGGCCACGGTGGGTTTGTACGTTCGGGGGTGAGCCGCATGGCGTTCGTGCCACTGATGGTCCGCCTCGACCACGCACGGGGCCACCAGGGCGCGTACGACGACACGTCCTACGCGCTCGCACAGGCTGCCGTCGAGTGGGCCGAGGACAGGCTGGCTGCCGAGGGCATGGACCCCGAGGTCATCACCATCCTTCGGCAGCCGTGATGAGTCAGCACCACCGCCGGATGTCCGGACGCAAGCGACAGGAACGGAACCGCCGCATCCTCGCCGCCACCGACGTGTGTCACATCTGCGGTCACCCCGGCTCCGACGCGGTGGACCACGTGGTCGCACTAGCCCGAGGTGGCAGCGATACAGACCCGACGAACCTGCGGCCTGCACACCACGACGTACCGTGCCCGACGTGCGGGCATCGCTGCAACCGCGAGAAGGCGTCCAAGCCCTGGGCGCCCGTCGTCAGGCACTCGATGAGCCTCACGAGGCCAGGGGGCTCGCCCCCTCCCCCCACTTAGCCGGGGACTGCGGGGCCTAGGACCAATATCCCTCCGGCGTTTTCCTCATCCCCAGGAGGTGACCTCGTGGCCGCTCTCCGTGCCGTTACCCCCGACGAGAAGGCGCCTCCGAAGACGGTCACCCAGGCCGCAGCGACGGGGACGCACCGTGAGCTGCTGGTCGCGATGCGCGACCGGATCGCGAAGGCAGTCGAGGACCCGAAGTGCCCGCCGCGAGATCTCGCCGCACTGACTCGCCGGCTGCACGAGATCGCCCGCGAGATCGAGAACAACGATGCGGCCGACGAACACGAGGTGGCATCCCGTGGCGAAAACCTCGCCGACGAGAAGTTCGACCCGGAAGCCATCTGATCCACCGCGGCTGAGCGAGGCTGCTCGACACCTGGTCTATCCGGCGACGATCAAGACCTCGGGCTGGCCGCGGATTCGCCGTCGCTTGTACGACATGGGAGTCACGTTCGACCCGTGGCAAGAGGGCGCGGCGCGGCTGGTGCTCGGTAAGGACAAGGCCGACCGGTACGCCTGCACGGTTGGCGGCGTGGTCTGGTCGATCCCGCGGCAGGTCGGCAAGACGTTCACGGTCGGCTCGCTGATCATCGCGATATGCATCGAGTTCCCTGGCACGAAGGTGCTGTGGACGGCGCACCGCACCAAGACCGCCACGGATGCATTCCGAGCGATGCAGGGCATGGTGAAGCGGAAGCGGGTACGGCCGCATCTGGCGCCGACTCGCACCGATGGAATCAAGGCCGGTCACGCAGACCAAGAGATCATGTTCCGCAACGGATCCCTGATCATGTTCGGCGCCCGGGAGCAAGGCTTCGGCCGCGGCTTTACCAACATCGACATCGAGGTGTTCGACGAGGCTCAGATCCTCGGCACGAAGGCGCTTGAGGACATGGTGGCGGCGACCAACCAAGCCCAGCATCCACACGGCGCGCTGCTGTTCTACCTCGGCACTCCACCTCGCCCCGAAGACCCCTCGGAGGCGTTCCGCGAGAAGCGGAACAAGGCACTCTCGGGCAAGTCGACCAATCTGATCTACATCGAGTTCTCGGCCGAGCCGGACAGTGACCCGGACGACCGCGCGCAGTGGCCGATGATGAACCCGTCCTACCCGAAGCGAACCCCCACCGAGTCACTGCTGCGGCTGCGGGAGAACCTTCCGGGCGATGACTCGTGGAACCGCGAAGGCCGTGGCATCTGGGATCCGGTCGCCTCGGCAGGCGTCATTCCGGCGACGTCGTGGGCCGAACGCGCCGACGAGCGGTCACTGGCGGTCGACAGGTTCGCTCTCGGCGTGGAGTGCGGCCCGGACCTGTCCTGGGCGTCAGTGGCGTTCGCCGGCCAGCGCAAGGATGAGGCCTGGCACTTCGAGCTCGACGAGGACCAGCACACCAAGGGCCGTGGCGTGGCGTGGCTGGTCCCTCACGTGCAGTACCTGACCGAGCACAACTCGCAGATCCGGTCCGTGGTGGTCGATGTCGCCGGCCCGGTCGCGGCGCTGTTGGAGCAGCGGGCGGACCGCTGGTTCTTCAAGGGCACCCGACTGGCGGTCACGCCGGTCAAGGTGGCCGAGCTGGGCGCTGGCTGTTCCCGGGTGTTGGACGGCGTGGTTACCGGGTGGCTGCGCCACATCGACCAGCCGCAGTTCACGGCGGCGGCACTCGCGGCCGGCAAGCGGCCCTTGGGTGACACCGGCATGTGGGTGTGGTCACGAAAGACCGCGGAATCTGACATCACCCCGATCCAGGCAGGGACGCTGGCGCTGATCGGAGCACAGGCCTCGACGGTGCGGAAGCCGACCCGCAAGAGCGGTGGACGAAGGGTGGTGACGACCTAAGTGGTGGACACCTTCCGGCGCACCGTCGTCTCGACGCTCTCCGTCGACGAGCAGGCGGCCCTCGACGAACTTCTCGCGCAGTGGCGGGCGAAGCGCCCACGTAACAACCTGCGCACGGCGTTCTACGACATGAAGAACTCCGAGCGGAAGCTGATGAGCCGACAAGTGCCGGACGTGATCCGAAACCGCAGGTTCGTGCTCGGCTGGTCTGCCATTGCCGTGGACAAGCTGAACCGTCGTTGCAACCTGGATGGCTTCTACGAGTCCGGCGGCATCGACTTGGATGACCTCGGCCTGTCCGAGATCGTTCGGACCAATCGACTGATCCCCGAGGTCTCGCAGGGCGGGGTCTCGTCCCTGATCCACGCAGTCTCGTTCCTGGTCACTACACAGGGCGACGAGTCGGCCGGCGAGCCTCCGGTACTCATCACGGCCCGCGATGCCTCGACGTCGACCGGCACCTGGGACGTTCGCCGTCGCTGCGTCACGCAGTTCTTGTCGATCACTGCGCTTGACGACGACGGCGAGCCGGCGGCGATGACGATGTACCTGCCGAACCTGAACGTCATCATGTCCAAGGCGGGCGGCAGGTGGACCGCCGAGCGGAGCCCCCACCCCTACGGCGTCCCGGTGGACCCGATGCGCTACAAGCCGCGGCTGGGTCGTCCGTTCGGCTCCTCGCGGATCACCAGAGCCGTGATGTCATATCACCAACAGGCGCTCGCGGCGATGATTCGAGCCGACGTCAATGGCGAGGCCTACAGCCTGCCGAGGTACGTGCTCCTGGGCGCCACTGAGCAGGCGTTCCAGAACGCCGACGGGTCGCCCAAGGCGGCCTGGCAGGCAGCGTGGGACGCGGTCTGGGCGGTCGGTGACGACCCCGACGCCGACGATCCGCGCCTGGCTCGCGCGGACGTGAAGCAGTTCACCGGACAGTCCCCAGAGCCGCAGAACGCCCATCTGAGGATGCTGGCTCAGATGTTCTCAGGCGAGACCGGCATACCGATCGGCGAACTGGGCATCATCGGCGACTCGAACCCCACCAGCGCTGAGGCGCTGGTCGTCTCTCGCGATGACCTGATCGCCGAGGCAGAGCGCACTACTGACGATTGGTCGCCAGACGTATCCTCGGCGATCACCCGGGCGATGACGATGCTGAACAAGGGTGACTTGCCGCCTCGTCTCGACGTGCGTCCGGTATGGCGCAGCCCGATCTACGTTGCCCGCGCGCAGGCTGCAGACGCCGGGTCGAAGATCCTCGACAAGCTGCCATGGCTCGCTGACACGAGCGTGGGCCTCGAACTGGTTGGCTTGACGCCCGAGCAGGCTCGCCGCGCGAATGCGGAGCGGGAGCGCGCCAACGGGCTGGCTGTCCTGGACGAACTGCTCCAGCGGGGCGCACCAAGTGCCGACGCCTGACCAGGTCCGTTCCGGCCTACACCTAGTGACCTCCTCGGCGAGCGCCGACCTGGCGGATCTCGCCCGCAGGGCTCGCACTGCCAGCCAAGTCCGCCGAGTCCTGTTCGCGGCCACCCCCCTGCTGGCTCATCACTACATCGCCGGGTCGTCTGCACTGGCGGTGGACTGGTATGCGGAGGCACGAGAGGAAGCCGACCCCCCCGACCCATACTCTGCGACGCCGTTCAGGGTGGTCGACGAAGACGGCTTGGCTTCCTCGGTCGGCTGGGCCACCAGCGACCTGTACGACCTGGAGCACAGCGGAGACCCCGGCGCCAGCCTCGCGGAAGCGACAGCCGCGGCCGTCACTCTCCTTGAGCCAGTCCTCGCTAAGGCCATCATGGGCGGCTTCTGGGACACCGTCACCAAGAATGTCGTCCGCGACAAGAGCGCGGTCGGCTACCAGCGTTACGCCCGAGCGGGCGCGTGCAAGTTCTGCGTCATGCTGGCTGACCGCGGCGCCGTCTATCGCCAGGAGACCGCCTACTTCGCAGCCCACAAGGGCTGCACCTGCACCGCCGGTCCATCTTTCGACCCACATGCGGCCGAGCCGACCGAGATGCAGTACGTCGCCTCCAGGCGCCACCGCACGCCCCAGCAGCGGGCCGACCTGCGCGCCTACCTGACCGAGCACTACCCCGACCTTCCCGGCTGAGCCCGGGCAGACCTACCCCTCGCGGGGGAAGCGCACACGGCAGCGCTCAATGCCGGAGCACCACCTGACGAGGCAACGGAGAAAACACATGTCCGACGACCCGACCCCCAAGCCAGAGCTGAAGCCTGAGCCGAAGGATCAGACCTTCACCCAGGCCGACGTAGACCGGATCGTGTCCGAGCGCGTGCAGCGCGAGCGGGCACGCTATGCCGACTACGACGACCTCAAGAAGCAGGCAGAGGGCGCCAAGACGCTCGAGGACCGCCTGACCGACCTGGAGGCGAAGGGCGTCAAGGCCGAGCAGCGCGCACTGCGCGCCGAGATCGCGGCCGAGTTCGGCATCAGCACCAAGCGCGGCGCGAAGGACGAACCGTCCGACGCCGACCTGTTCTTGACCGGAGCCGACGAGAAGTCGCTGCGGTCACAGGCCGAGCGGCTGGCCGCGCGGGAGTCGGACCGCAAGAAGCAAGGCAACCACGTGCCCCGCGAGGGCGAGAACCCCCAGCCGGCCGAGGACGTGACGCGCGAGTTCGTGCGTGAGCTCTTCGGCTCTGGCGACTAGCCAAGGAGAACAAGCATGACCTCCCTTGCCACCGGATCGCTGTTGATTCCGAAGCAGAAGCTCGACCCCTGGTTGGGCAAGATCAAGAACGGCTCCACCATCGCCACCCTGTCCGACTCCATCCCCATGGTGTTCGGCGAGGGCGAGTGGATGACCTTCAACATCGGCGAGGCCGAGTACGTCGGTGAGGGCGCCGACAAGGGCGCCTCGACGGTCACTCCGACCACCAAGACGACCAAGCCCTTCAAGTTCCACAAGACCATCCGCATGAACGAAGAGGTCTTGTGGGCCGACGAGGACCACCAGCTGCAGGCCGTGGAGCAGATCCTCGCCGAGATCCAGCCGGCCCTCTCCCGGGCGTTGGACTTCGGGGTGTTCCACGAGATCAACCCCACGGGCGGCGCCGTCGTGGCTGCCATGAACGGCGGCCTGACCGACGCCACCAACCTGGTGGAGTACGTGTCCACCGACAAGCCCTATGTCAGCCTGGACGCCGCTGACGCGCTGATCCTCGCCAATGGGTACGTGCCGCGAGACATCGCCCTGGACCCGGTCTACGCATCGAAGTTCTCGGCGCTGCGGGGCACCAACTCCGAGCAGAAGCTCTACCCGAACTTCCGCCTCGGCGTGGAGACCTCCGAGTTGGATGGCCACCGCGCCTCGGTGTCGAACACGGTCGGCGCCAAGGCCATCCTGGCCTCCGACACCAAGGTGCTCGGCTTCGTCGGGGACTTCTCGGCCATCCGCTGGGGCATCCAGCGCAGCATCGGCCTGGAAGTCATCAAGTACGGCGACCCGGACGGCGGCGGCGACCTGAAGCGGAAGAACCAGGTCGCGTTCCGCGCAGAGGTCGTCTACGGGTGGGGCATCGCCTCTCTCGACGCCTTCGCCAAGATCCACGATCTCGTCTGATGCTCCGCCTGCGCAACACCCAGTCCGGCGCGGTCGTCTCCTGCTCGGAGGAGACGGCCGCCCGACTGGGGCCGGGATGGGAGCCCGTCGAAGAGCCCAAGGCGGCGGCCAAGAAGGCGGCGCCTCGCAAGCCCAAGAAGTAGCGAGGAGGTGCGGCCGTGGTCACCCCCGACGACATCGCGGTAGAGCTCGGCCGCCCTCTCCTCGACCCGGGCACACTGGCGATCGAGCAGTGGGAGCAGTGGATCGCCGATGCCCGGATGCTCATCGAGGCCAGGCTGGGAGACCTGGCCGCGCTCAACCAGGATCGGCTCGACTACGTCGTACGACAGGCTGTCGCCGCCCACATTCGCCATCCCGATGACGCCACCCAAGTGGCCGTCAGCGTCGATGACGGGTCGGTCTCCCGCAGCTACCGCTCGGGGCGGGGCAGGATCACCATCCTCGACGAGTGGTGGGATCTGCTGTCACCCAAGTCCAACAGCGGGGCCTTCTCCATCGTCCCGGCCGGGTCGGGTACCTGTCATGCAGATGTCTGCTCGGCCAACACCTACGTGGACGGCAACGGCGCCATCATGTTCGGCGGCGCCTACTGCTCGTGCGGCGCAGAAGTGGCCGGGTACCCACTGTACGAGGCCGAGGCGTGAGCATCCGCGACGCACTCACGCACGCGCTCCCTGAATTGCGCGCCCGGGCCGAGTCGCTGATGACCCTCACCCTCGCCTGGCACGAGCCCAACGGCTGGACCACCGGCACCGACAAGCAGGTCCCCGCCTTCACTCCCCGCGGCACCACACCCGGCAAGTTGCAGGGCTCGGCGGGCTCGGACTCCACCACCCGCTGGGTCTCGGTCGGCGGCGTGGAGCGGCCCATCCTGCAAGCGGGCCTGCACATCCCCGCCGATGGCCTGGTGCCCGGCATCGACTGGGAGGCCGAGGTCACTGCCGTGGGCGACCTGGCCGACACCGCCCTGCTGGGTCGCCGCTACCGGGTGACCGGGCTCTCACTCGAAATCGTTCGCCACAGCTCGGCGCCTCGATGTGGTCGAGGTGACTCCCGAGGTGACACCGTGACGCAAGAGGCCGACATCCTCGCCGTCATCATCCCGGTCTGCCAGTCCGCGCTCGGCACCGTGCCCGTCCTGACCCCGACCGAGGTCAAGAATGTTCGACCTGCCCCACCGGCCGACTACCTGCAAGTCTCAGTCGACCAGCGTCCCGGCGGCGATGCCCGCCTGGACCCGGGCGCCTCGATCTCGCGGTGGCGGCTGCTGCTGCGCGGCGTCGGCGCGACCGAGCGCAACGCCCAGGACTTCCTCTCCAAGGTCACCCGCGCCTTGGAGTACCGGCAACTGGTCGTCGGCACCACGTCGACGACCCCCATCGAGCTTGAGACCAGTTCAGGCGTCGGCGAGGACGACGACCGCTGGTCCGGCTTGCGCACGTTGACCTTCACTCTCTGACCCTCCCGAGGAGCCCCGATGTTCGAGTCGTTCGTTCGCGTCCGCACGCCCGAGGGAGCCGAGTACTCCATGCGCGAGGGCAGCCCGGTCCCCGAGGGCTGCCAGGTGCTCAAGGGCACCCCCGCTACTCGCCCGGACGGCACGCCGTTGCCGCCGACCTACCCCGAGAAGCACGGCCAGAAGGCCGAGTCCAAGAAGGAGAACGACTGATGGCCGCACCTGTCCGCCCGACGCCGAGCAAGGCGTACGGCACCGAGAAGATCATCTTCTGCCCAACCCAGACCCTCAGCGTCGCCACGTTGACCGGCGCGACCGCGCTGGACGTGACGAAGATGTTCTTCGAGTCCTCGGCTCGCCCGGACGCGACCGCCAACATGGTCGAGTCGCCGCCCCGTGTGGGTGACATCGAGTCCTACGAGTTCGTGGGCGCCACGAAGTGGACCCTCGGCGAGGTCCGGTACTCCTACAACCCGCAGGGTGCCGCGCTGTCGGACGGCGTGAAGGCGTTCGAGAAGTTCCCGGCCGGAACCACCGGCTACCTGTACTTCCGCGGCGGCCTCAACCGCGACACCGACCTGGCGACCGGTCAGTTCGCCGAGGAGTACCCCGTCGAGTTCGGTCCGCAGGTCATCACCAAGGAAGGTGACGGCGAGGGCGCGGAGTGGGCGGTCAAGCAGGGTGTGGCGGTCACTGGTGCCCCTCGCCTGAAGCAGACTCTGGCCGCCTGACATGGGCTTCTTCCGCGGCGACGCCTCCGAGGTCTACGCGCTGGCGTCCGACCTCGCGCAGATCGGCGCGGAGTCGGTGCCCGCGATGCGTGGCGTGATCGACGACGCCGGTCAGGCGCTCGCCAAGGAGTGGCAGTCCAACGCCCGGGCAACCTCCGGTGCCCACGGCGTGCACTACCCGGACAGCATCAGCGCCGAGCTCGTGTTCGGGATGACCAACATCGCGGTCGATGTCGGCCCGGAGGCGGCTCTGCCGCAGGGCTCGATGGGCCGCGGCTTCGAATACGGGAGCATCAATTCGCCCCCACACCTGGATGGACTCAGGGCGCTCGACGGCATGCAGGGCCGGGTCGAGCGGATGACCGACGCCGCGATCGGCCACCTGTTCGGCTGACCAAACCCCCCGGCCGCGTTGGCGAGACGCGGCCGGGGTCTCGCCAACACTCGCCAGGAGTAACCGATGGCCCGCACTCGCAGCCTGCTGCTGATGACCGGCGACTACGCCGAACGCCTGACCGCGCTGTACGTGGCGGCACAGAACGCGGCCAACGACGACACCCCGACCCGCATCGGTGAGTCGCCGTACGCCGACCTGCGCGAGGAGTACGACGCCCTCAAGGCCGAGGCTGAGGAGAACGGCATCCGCGTCGTCATGGAGGCCGTCAACCGCAAGGTGTGGCGCGACCTCAAGGCCAAGCACCCGGCGCGCACCGAGCACCCCGACCCCGAGGTGCTCAAGGGCGACCGGATGGCCGGGGTGAACACCGAGACCGTCGAGGACGACCTTGTCTACGCCTCGCTGCGGACCCCGGAGTTCGCCAGCCGCGCCGCCTATGACGAGTGGGCCGACGGGCTGTCCGAGGGCGACTTCCAGACCGTGCTGGCCGCTGCATGGGAGTTGGCCAACGGGTCGCGATTCGACCCAAAATCGCTGCCCGCCTCGCCGACCCGGAGCGTCTCTTCGAGCTGAGCACCGCGAAGGCGTGGGGCTATGGGATCGAGGAGTGGGAGGCACTCCCAGACGAGAAGCGCGACGAGCTGTTGGAGTACGAGCGGCAGATCTGTCCCCGCTGCGGCAACCTGCGCTCGGTCTGCTCCAACCCGGATGTGCCGTGGTATCCGCAGCGGTCGATGTGCTACGCCACTGGGGCGCGTGAGCTGACCCTGAGGCGGCTGCACAAGAAGCACAAGGACCCCGGCACCGACGCAATGGCCCCGACCGACGGCATGACGGTGTGGATGTCGCGCGACGACCTCAGCCCGGACGACGAGTTCGTCTAGTTGCCCGTGACCTTGAGGTCTATCAGCGTTGATGCCTCGCCGTCGTGCTCAACGAGACAGCGGTAGCGATTGCGGATCATCGCGCCGAACGAGTTCTCGGAGTCCACGCTCCCGGTGACTTCATAGCGCGTCTCGCCATTCGGCTCCACGACCTCGTCTGAGAACTTCGCCGACGAAGGCGACTTGAGCCGGTCCTTCACCCAGTCGCGACAAGCGACCTTGGCGTAACCGCTGGCGTCGCCATCGTCACCCGCCACCGAGGCCCAGGCGAAGCACCCCCCGATTAAGAGCACCGGCAAGAGGACGGCCCAGAGCAGGCAGCCGCTCCCACCCTTGGCGGTCGGTTCGGGCTGCAACTCATCGCTCACGACCTCGTCATCCATGCGCGAACGGTACTCCGAGAGGCGGTGGCTCGTGGCAGATCGCACGGTCGTCTACCGCCTTCAGGCGGAGATCTCGCAGTTCAAGGCCCAGATGACGCAGGCCAGCGCATCTGTGCGCAAGGCCGCCGACGACATGACGGCCAGCAGCAAGTCGAGCAAGACGTGGCGTGCCGGGCTGGAAGAGGCCGGAAAGACGGCCGGGAAGGTCGGCCTCGTTGCTGCCGCCGGGCTCGGCGCAGCCATCCTCAAGGCCGCCAACTTCGACGAGGCCATGTCGCATGTCCAGGCGGCGACCCACGAGACCGCAGATACCATGGGGCAACTGCGCGACGCTGCCCTTGAGGCTGGCCAGCGCACCGTCTACTCGGCCACCGAAGCGGCCGGCGCCATCGAGGAGCTTGCCAAGGCAGGCGTATCCACCAGAGACATCCTCGGCGGCGGGCTCGACGGCGCTCTGGATCTCGCGGCGGCGGGCACGCTCGACGTCGGCCAGGCGGCCGAGATCGCCGCCTCGGCGATGAATCAGTTCGGGCTTGAAGGAACCCAGGTGCCGCACATCGCCGACCTGCTCGCCGCCGCGGCCGGCAAGGCGCAGGGCGAGGTGTCCGACATGGGCCAGGCGCTCGGCAACGTCGGCACCATCGCCTCCCAGATGGGTCTCTCGATCGAGGAGACCACCGGCGCGCTCGCTTCGTTCGCCTCGGCAGGGCTGATAGGTGCCGAGGCCGGGACAGCGTTTAAGTCATTCTTGCTGCACCTCCAGCCGACCACCAAGGCGGCGGCAGAGGCGATGGAGGACATCGGGTTCAACGCCTACGACGCCACCGGGAAGCTAAAGCCGCTCGACCAGATCGTCGGCCAGCTGAGCACCGGCCTGAACGGGCTCTCCTCCGACCAGGAGCGCGCGGCGGCGATGCAGAAGATCTTCGGCACCTACGCCATCCAGGCCGCGAACATCCTGTCCAACCAGGGCGCCCAGGGCATCCAGGACTGGATCGACAAGGTCAACGACGCCGGTTACGCCTCCGACACTGCGGCGATCAAGCTCGACAACCTCAAGGGCGACCTAGAGCAGCTCGGCGGCGCCCTTGAGACCGCGTTAATCGGAACGGGTAGCGGCTCCCAGGGGATGCTCCGCAATCTGACGCAGGGACTGACGGACGTCGTCAATGCCTACAACAAGTTGCCACAGGGCGCGCAGTCGTCCGTGGCGGCGACTCTCGGCGCAACCGCCGCCCTCGGCGGTGGCCTATGGGTCTTCTCCAAGGTCGTCCAGAGCGCCGCCAATACTCGGAAGGCGCTCGACGACCTTGGTATCGGCGCAGACCGAGTCACTGGCGCATTCAAGAAGATGTCCATCGCCGGCGGGGCGGTCGCCACGATCTTGGCCGTCGAGCAGGCGATGGCTGCGCTGGCTCGTACCGCCGACAAGGCTGCGCCCGCGACGGAGAAGCTTCACTCGCAACCTGCTCGACCTCGACAACGCCAAGGGTCTCTCAGGTGTCGCCAGCGATCTGGGTGACTTGCGGGGCGCGATGGACGCACTGGCCGACCCGGGCTTGGCTGCCAAGATCGGAAGTGTCTACGACAAGCTCCCGGGCGGCGGCGCTTTTGCCGACACCTTCATTCCTGGCGTGCGTGGGGTACGTGCTGAGGCGCGGGACGCCAAGACGGAGATCGACGCGCTGGATCAAGCACTGGCGAACATCGTCACCCAAGGCTCGCCAGAGAAGGCCGCCGAGGTGTTCGACCAGCTCGCCCAGGCGTATGGCCTGACTGCGGACGAGCAAGCCGAGCTCCGCAAACTGCTGCCGGGATACCAGTCCGCTATCGACGGTGCGGCGAACAGCGCGACTCTCAATGCGGACGCGACCGACAAAATGGGCAATGCCACGGACCGCGCCGCCAAGAAGGCCGACCGCGCCGCGAAGGCACTAGCAGCCTCCCGCAAGGCAGCCAACGAGACCGCTACCTCGTTCTTCGGCCTGGGCGACAAGGTCAACAAGGCCGGGGTCTCCCTCGGTGCCTGGTTGCGCGACCTGGAGAAGCAGGCGAAGGCGCTGCGGGACTTCCGGATCAACGCACAGAAGGCCGCCAAGCAGGGCCTCGACGAGGGACTGATCGCCTCACTGCAGGCGGCCGGTCCTGAGGGCGCGCTGCGGATGCGGCAATTGGCGAACGCGACGGACGCCGAGATCAAGCGGGCCAACAAGGCGTGGCGCGAGGGCCAGCGAGAGATCCAGGCGTACACCGACGCGGTGGGCGGCGTGCCGTCGAAGGCGACGACGAAGGTCGAGGCGCAGACCGCGGGCGCTATGTCCGGCATCAACGCCGTGGAGTACCGGCTCAACTCGCTGCCGAACTACAAGCGGGTCACCATCGAGGTCCGCACCGTCCGCACCGGCAGCGACGGCGCGGGCGGGCCTCGTGAGACCTATGCGACCGGCGGCTACGTGTCCGGCCCCGGCAGCGCGACCAGCGACTCCATCCACGCCCGCCTGTCCAACGGCGAGTACGTCGTCAACGCCGCCGCGACCGCCCGCCACCGCTCGCTGTTGGAGGCCATCAATGCTCACGCCTACGCGGGTGGCGGCCACGTCAGCCACGGAGGTGGCAGCAGGGTGCCGGACCTGCCGTCGAACCACGACATCGAGCGTGCGGTGACCCGGGTGCTGGACCGAGCCCAAATCCGGCTAGTCGGGGCGGACGCGGGGCAGAAGGCGTACTTGATGACCGGGAAGGTGTGAGCAGGTGGCGCACTCGATCGCGTTCGTGGACTCGGTGTCGGCCTCCCCGACGACACGGCTGGACCTGAACACGGCGTCCCTGCGGTGCACGGCGTTCGACTGCCCGCCGCCGCAGCTGAAGCAGGCGGTGGCGGACAACATGATGACCGACGGCGGCGAGGTGTCCGCGTCGGCCTACGGGCTGCGGCAGCTGCGCTTCGAACACGAGCTGGTCCAGTCCACCGAGGACGCCTGGGCGGCGGCGTGGCAGTCGCTGGCGCGCGAGCTGGACCGCGAGACGAACATCATCCGGTACTTGCCGGACGGCGCAACCTCGCCGGTGTTCTTCAAGACTTGCCGCGGAAACGTCACCGACCTGTATCAGCAGATCGCCTATCGCAAGCGCCGCGTGCTCACCTTCGACCTGCTCGCCGAGCCGTTCGCCCTCGGCGTCCGAGAGTCGATCTCGGTCGGCACGGTCACCACCGCGCAGGGACTGTTCGACGTAGGGTCCGCCTCGATCAAGGGTGACGTCGAGGCGCCGTTCGTGATGGTCGACGCGACGCCGCATTCGGGATTCTCGCCCGCGACCGGGAACGCCAAACTGCGCTGGACGCTGGCCCGCACCACCCGTGACGCATCCTCCAATCCGGTGATGACCACCTGTGGCGGCATGACGCTCGGCACCAACACCACCGTCTCCTCGACGTCGGCGCTGGTGAGCTTCGCCAACACCTCATCGGCCACCAGGGTCACCTGGACGCCATCGGGGACCACTGCCGCAGCGATGCGCGGCAAGTACCGGCTGATGATCGGCGCCCGCGGCAACGCGGTCACCTCGTCGGCGACGCTGACGGTCTCGGTGTCCTACGGGTCAGCGTCGGTAGCGTCGGCGAGCGCAGACGAGGTGACCAAGTCGATGTCGCCGCTAGGCCAGCAAAGCTGGCTGATCGACTGCGGCATCGTCGGCTTCGACGCGCCGGACGCCATGACGCTCGCACCCCGCATCGAGATCGCTGCCGCGGTGAGCAATGTGACGTACTCGCGGACCCTGTATCTCGACTGGCTTTGGCTGGTCCCGGTCGACGAGTCCTGCGCGACAGCCGGCGCGACCTTCCTGCCCTCGGGCTACATGCCGGGCGGCGGATCGTATCCGACATCAAGCCCGCTGGTGTTCGACGGCGAGGCTGACGACGGGTCGGGGTCGGTGTATATCGCCTCCTCGGCGTCGCTGTGGTCCTCGGCCACTCCGGTGCTGCCGGGGTGGGTCACCTACACCGGCGCCCTGCCCCGGCTGCGACCCGGCGTCGACAACCGCTTCGCCTACATGCGCTACGCCTCGGGGATCACCGGGACGCCTCCTGTCGCGGAGTTCGCCTCGGGGTCGGGCGCCATCACGCTCTACTACCACCCGCGCTACCTGTACGTGCGACCGGCGACCACATGACGCTCAATGTCCCGCTGACCGTCCGCGTCGGAGACCGCCACATCACCCGCCAGCTCAAAGACCTGTCGCTCCGCAAGGAGGCGGTCGGCGGCGTGCAGTCCATCACGCTGGGGCTGTCGGCGCGGCTGGACTCGATGGCGGTCAGCCCCCTGGACCGGGTCTATGTCTACGACGCCCGGACCGCGGAGGTGGTCGCTGAGGGTCGCGTCGCCGACCCCGGCCGGACTGCCGACGCCGACGGGCAGACGTGGACGATGACAGCGTTCGGGCCAGCCCAGCACGCCTCGGACCTGATCCAGCCGCTCATCTACGTCGACCAGTCCATCAGTGACGGGTGGCGACGCGCGAACCGCCTCGCCAACGTGTCCGGGGAGATCGACCGGACATCCAAGCCGGGATCTAGCAGCGACTCGGCGCCGGAGTGCATCGTGTGCCGCTGGCCCCGCAACTCTTATGCTCCGGGCCAGGCGGCGCTGACGATGCGCTACGAGCGGCTACAGCAGTCGGGGCAGAAGCTGGCTCGCTACTCGCTGTCCTGGGACGGCGGCAGATCCGACTCTGACTACAGGGTCCAGATCATCCCGCTGACCGACGGCACCACCGGGTCGGCGTCGCTCAACGCCGCGCTCGGCAACACGGTGTCGGCCGTGACCGGCGTGGTGGTCACCGACTGGACCAATGGCCGCAACACCCTCGACGTGTCACTGCTGTGCAACAACGCGTCCGGCACCGGCGCGCAGCAGACTGACGACCGGTGCTGGGTGGCGTTCTACTACCCGATCCTCCGCGCGATGCTGCTCGACCAAACGGGCGCCGACATCACCACCGGCTACAGCGCCGACTACGTGCTGGCCCACGAGGTGGTCACCGACGTCCTGGCGCGGGTACTCACCCAGTTCGACGGCGCGAACGCCAGCATCGCCACCACCGGCACCTATCAGATCGACCAGCTCGCCTACCCCGATGGCGTCTCCGCGGCAGAGTTGCTCGACGACGTGATGGAGCTGGAGCCCGGCTACTACTGGACGACCGGGCCGAGCAACAGCTCCGGCCTGTACGCCTTCGCCTGGCAGCAGTGGCCGACCACGGTGCGCTACGAGGCCACCTTGGAGGACGGCGGCGACTTCCCGGTCAGCACCCAAGAGCTGTACAACCAGGTCACGGTCCGGTGGGTCAACCGCAAGGGCTCGCGGCGTACGACGCTGCGCACTGGCTCCTGCCCCATCCTCGACGCGCAGGGCATCATCCGCCGCGCCAGCATCGACGTGGCCGACGAGCTGGGCAGCAGCAATGCGGCTGTCCGCATCGGTGACAACTTCCTGGCCGAGCACCAGTACCCGGCCAATGCGGGCACCCTGACGATCGCCCGCCCGATCCGCGACCTGAGCACTGGGCGGATGGTCGAGCCGCACGAGATCGAGCCTGCCGAGCTGATCCGAGTCCGTGGCGTGGAGTCCTACCCGGACTCCCTCAATGCTTCCAGCAGCGACGGGCAGAGCGTCTTCCGGGTCTGGGCACTGAACTACACCGCCGACTCGCACTCGGCGCAGCTGGAACTCGACACCTACCCGCGCACCACGGCAGCAGCCCTGGCGCGTCTGCATCGGCGGAGGAGGCGTAAGCGTTGACCCTCGCTGTCGCCCGCGATCTCGGCGCCCTCGTCGTCTCGCTGTCGGTCCTGCTCGGCATCGCCTGGCGCTTCGTGATCATCCCCAACCTGCGCCGCGAGTTCGGGCAGCCGATCGCCGAGGCCCACCAGGTGGTACGGCGCATCGAGCACGAGGTGTCTGACAACGGCAACAAGGACCCGGACAACCCGACACTCAAGGACTACCTGTCCCAGCTTGCCGCCCGGCTCGACGCCTTCGACGAGCGGATGCAGGCACAGGAGGCGGTCTCGGCCGAGCGGGCCACGGTGCTAGAGCAGATGTCGGGCGCCACTGAGCAGTTGGCAGGCGAGGTCCATCGACACCTGACCTGGTCGGAGGACTACGTGGAGCGTGCCGACAAGCGCTCCGACCGCCAGGAGCAGCGCCTCGCCGACTTGGAGCGGGGGTCGGAATGACCATCTTCTCTGCCGCGATGCTCAATCTCGGCCCGGGCTCCCCGTCTCGTCTGCAGCGTCTCCTCGGTGATCAGCGCGGACGTGTGTCGCTGTGGTGTCTGCAGGAGGGCTCGGACTGGTGGGGTCGCCGTGATCTGGGCGGCATCGCCAAGCGGGTCGGGCTGGACGTGATGCGCGGCACGGGGCGCACGGGGCAGCTGGCGACGCCGCTGCTGTACGACCCGGACGTGTGGGACCTGGTCCGCGCGTGGGACCGGCTGCTGCTCGGCAGGGTCGAGGACGGCAAGGTGCATCGCCTCTACGCCGGACCCGGTGCCGGCGGGACATGGCTCAAGCCCAAGTGGCTGATTGGCGCTCGGCTGCGGCACCGGGAGACGGGCTTCCCTCTGCGTGTCGCGTCGGCGCACTGGCCCGCGTCGCAGTACATGCCGCGTCGTGCTGTGCTGGCGCGGCGGATGAGCGAGCAGGTCGCCGGCGAGGCTGACTTGTACCAGCGGGCGCTCGTCTTGGTGGGCGCCGACACCAACGCCAAGCCCGATGCCCGCACGCTCGCGCCGCTGCGACACAAGGGCTGGCACCTGACCCAAGCGCAGACACCGCGGCCGATCGGCACTCACGGCCGCCGCCCGATCGACGGGTTCGCCTGGCGGGAGGGGCATCACGGGCGCGCGGAGTTCCTGGCCGCCGACACGCTCGACGGCATCGGGTCGGACCACCTGCCCTATGTGGCGACGTGGCGCATCAAGGAGGACAAGTGAGCACCACCGTGTCCGGCTGGCCCGTGCTGACCAGCAACCGCACCACCGGGGCACTTCCCCGGCTCCGGAAGTGGGTCGTTCCCGGCGCCAGCCGACACCTCTACCTCCGCGACGGGTCGGCCGGCTTCCTCCTCGTCCACCTTGCGCTGTGGTGGCACCAGAGGGTGGAGCGGCTCGACCTCGGCGTCTGGGACGACTGGGGCTGGGCCGTCCGCGCCGTCCGCGGACAGACGTCCGGCTACTCCAACCACGCCGGCGGCATCGCCGCAGACCTCAACGCCACCAGGCACCCGCGCGGCGTACCCACGCGCAGCACCCTGACCGACGCGCAGATCGCCGCGGTCCACAAGCGGCTGCGGCTCTACAAGGGCCTCATCATCTGGGGCGGCGACTGGCCCAGTCCGGGCGGCTCGGGCGTCACCGACGCCATGCACTTCGAGCTCGGCAACTACTCCCGCTTCGACGACATCGAGGTCCTCGCTCGTCGGCTCACCAAGAGCCCGCGAGGGAAGCGAATCCTGGCCGCCAATCCCGGCGCCCTGGCTGTCATCAACTCCTAGGAGACCCACCATGAAGAAGTACCTGCTCGCCATCGCGGAACGCGCCACCAAGACGGCAGCGCAGGCCGCGCTCGGCCTGATCGGCACCAATGCCGTCGGCCTCACCGACGTCGACTGGCAGCAGGCAGGCTCCGCGGCCGCGCTGGCAGCGATCTCGTCGGTGCTCATGTCGGTGGCCGCGATCAAGTTCACCAAGAGCGACGGCCCGGCCGCGTTCGGCCCGGAGAGCGTGGACTGACCCTCGTGGCCTACGTCGACTACACCGGCTGCACGGTCCGCTGCCAGGTCCGCCCCTACGCCTCGTCGGAGACGGTGCTCGACACCATTCCGGCGTCGGTGGACGGCGACGGCCACATCGTGTTGTCGGCGTCTGCTGAGCAGGCGCAGGACTGGGCGGGGTATGCGGCCTCGACGGTGTACGACGTGGAGGTCACCTGGCCGTCCGGCCGCGTGGAGACCATCCTGGCTGGCCGGTTCGCGCCGAAGACCGATGTGAGCAGGAGCGCGTGATGGGGCTGCCCGGCAAGTACGACTTCGCGCCCTACGTGGGCGACACCTTCGACCGCCTCATCCGCGTCATCGAGGGCGGCGGCGTGGAGGTCGTCGGGGACGGGCAGGTCACCACGGTCGAGGTCGGCGTCGTCGGGCCACAGGGACCTCAGGGACCCGCAGGCGCGGGCGAGGCCACGGCATCGGACATCACCTACGACGCCACTGCGTCGGGGCTCGCGGCCGAGGATGTGCAGGCGGCGATCGACGAGGTGGCAGCGGGTGGCGGCGCAGGTGGCGGCGGCGAGACCCCGCTGACCGGCTTCGCGCTCACCTCGACCAGTGAGACCACGCTCGACAGCAGCGACATCTACCCGATCGGCTCCATCGACGGCACCGTCTACGGCCGCCACCCCTCCGCCGGCCGCATCTACACCACAGCCGACGACGGCGGCACGTGGACCCTGCTCACCACGGCCGCGTCCCCGTACGCCCTGCTGCCCACCGGCGGCGGCGAGGTCCTCTCCGTCGAGGGCTCCATCATCAAGCGGTCAACCGGCTGGGCCGACGACCCGGCCACCGCGACCTTCGCGACCGTCGCGACCGCCAACGGCTCGTCCGCGTTCATCGCCTCCACCGTCGCCACCTGGGGCGACTTCGCGATCGCCGCGGAGTACGCCGTCCCCCGCACCGACGCCCGCTACGTCAAGGTCTCCACCGACAACGGGCAGACGTGGACCAACGTCCGCGACCTCAACACCATGCACCCCGGCCAGGAGACCGAGACCCACTGGCACGCCGTCGCCATCGACGGCTTCCACGACGAGGACACCCCTCGGCTGTGGGCCTCCCACGGCGACGGACCCCGCGGCGTCTACTACTCCGACGACCTCGGCTCCACCTGGACCCAGTACGCCGACGACTGGCAGCCCATGCCGCTGGCCGCCACCGCCAACGGCATCGTCACCAGCACCGACGCCAACGACCCAGACGGGATCTGGCTCATCGGCCGCGACCTCGGCGACCGGCAGCTCATCGCACGCATCCCCGCCCCGTTCTGGGCCGGCGCCCTCCTCGGCTTCGGCACCGCCGCCTACACCGACCCGGCGACCGGCATCGTCTACATCGCCCAC
This sequence comes from Nocardioides sp., assembly GCF_047602075.1. Taxonomy (GTDB): domain Bacteria; phylum Actinomycetota; class Actinomycetes; order Propionibacteriales; family Nocardioidaceae; genus Nocardioides. The sequence goes on along the minus strand of NZ_JASGIF010000001.1, from coordinate 20,441 downwards.
CGCGCAGACCAGCAGACCTACTTCACCGCGGGTCGCCCGGCACTCCTGCTCGCCACAGACGGCTACAAGGCCGACATCATCTACGCCACCGAGGGCACTGGCACTGTCGGCATCGCGGAGTCCGTGACCTTCGACTCGCTGCCCGCGATCAGCGCCACCGGCAGGCTGGTCGTCTCCTACACCGACGCGACCGCGCGGCACCTGGTGGTCGGCACGCCCCGCCGCGCCGCCCGCACAGTCACCGAGATCGACCCGGGCAACGCGCTCACCGGTCAGTCCGAGGACCGCTACAGCATCGGTATCGGCCCCGGCGTCGTCGCGCGGCTCGGCAACGTCCTGATCGGCCCTCTGGCCGGCGCGGAGCTCGACGACACCGACGCCGAGACCGTCCTGATCGGCGGCGAGACCCTCGGCGGGAACCGGTCCACCGGCATCGGGCACCAGGCGTCAGCCACCGACCACTGCGTCGCCATCGGCTACACCGCCGCCTCCGATACCGAGTCGGTCGCCATCGGCTCCCAGGCCGACGCCACCGGAACCACCTCAGTCGCCATCGGACGCTCGGTCACCGCATCCGGGTCCAACGCCGTGGTCGTCGGCAAGGGCGCCACCGGCACCGCGCAGGGAGCGACCTCGGTCGGCAACAACGCCCACGCCACCGGCCAGGACTCCACCGCCCTCGGCTCCAACCCGACCGCGAGCAACTACGCCACCGTGGCGATCGGCGACTGGGGCACCCTCGCCGACGGCAACTCGGCCGTTGCCATCGGCGAGTCCGCCACGTCGTCCGGGCTCCGGTCGGTCGCACTCGGGGCACTCGCAGACGCCGACCACACCGACTCCGTGGTGCTCGGCAAGGGCGCCAGCAGCGCCGCCAACCAGGTGACCGTCGGCGCCAAGCACATCGAGCTGACCGAGACCTCCGACCCCGACGCGCCCGCAGCCGACAACGGCCGCCTATACCTCAAGGACGACGGCGCCGGGAACACCGTCCTGTGCCTGCGCACATCGGCAGGCGTGAGGGCCGTGGGTATCCCCGCCACCGCGAGCCTCGACGCCGACACCGACCAGATCACATCCCTGACCATCGTCGACGACGGCACCGCCACCAGCGGCTGGCCCAACCGGTGGGAGTGGCTGTACAAGCCCCTCGCCGGGGTCGCCAAGCTCGTGCAGTGGGTCAACGAGTACGGCGAGCTGCGCCTCATCCCCGCCAAGTCCAACACCGTCGCGCTCCGCATCTTCGGCCGCACCGCCCCCGCCGACACCGCGCACACCGGCCCCGTCTTCGAGATCCAGGACAACCGCACCGACCGCAACACCGTGTTCGCCGTGGACGAGACCGGCACCGTCACCGCCGCCAACATCGGCGCGATGGTGCTCGTCCTCGGGGCAGGCGACACCGTGCCCGCCGACACCCCGGCCGGGACCGTGATCTTGAGGACGTCGTGACCCTCAGCACCCCCGCACTGCTGATCGAGGGCAGCTCCAACACGGCCGCAGCCGCCTACACCACGGCCTCCGTCACCCCCGCCGCCGACGAGCGCGTCGTACTGTTCGTCGCGTCCTCCAAGTCCTCGGCGGGCGCCCTCTGCCCGACCGGAGTCACCCACGGCGCAATGGGCGCACTGACCAAGATCTGCGACCAGGCGATCGGCAACACCAACGTATGGCTCTCCGCATGGACCGGCGTCGGGACCGGCACCGCGGGAACCTTCGTCGTCACCCACGCCTCCGCGATGGGCAACTGCCTGTGGCAGGGCGTCACCGTCGCCTCCGACCTGGGCACCGCGATCATCTGGCAGTCCGCCGTCGCCGCAGCCGTCACTGCGGGCACCCAGGGCGCCACCCTCGCCGCCACCCCGGACGCCGCCGCCTGCGTCCTCGCCGCCTACGGGTACAACAACATCGCCGCCGGGCAGACCGCTGGCAGCGGATACACCCTCATCGGCAGCAGGCTGACCGGCTCGTCCCCGGCCGTGTCGATGCAGAGCGAGTACGACGCGACGACCCCACCGGCCTACGCCTCGTTCGGCTTCTCCAACTCCTCCGGCAAGGCCATCGCCGCCATCGAGGTCCGCGACCCCGCCGCCGCCGCTGCCGCCTGGTCGCTGTGGGACGGCACCACCGAGGAGCCGCTCACCCTCGACGGCACCTGGGACGGCACCACCATCCAGACGCTCGACTACGACACCGTCACCACCTAGGAGCACCCCATGACCGCACCCGCCGACAACTCCGCCCTCCTCCAAGCCGCCGACGACATCCGCGCCTACGAGTACGCCCGCGGCCAGGAGTCACGACAGGCAGACCTCGACGCCGCGCAAGCGACCATCGCCGACCTGCGCGCCCAACTCGCCGCGCTCACCAAGCCCGCCACCCTGTTCGGCGTCAACCTCGCCAACGCCACCCCCGGGCTGGTGCCAGCCGTCGCGCGCATCTACTTCGCCGGCGGCGACTTCGACAAGACCCAGACCTGGGCAGGCAGCAAGGCCGCCGCCGCGTACGACGCCGGGACCAGGACGTTCGTGGTCTCCGTCAAGGACTACACCGCCGCGCAGATGGCCCGGCTTGGCGCCTACCTCGACACGGTGCCCGACGACGCCGTCATCCTCGGCTGCCACTGGCACGAGATGGAGGACGACATCCTCCGCAAGCAGACCCTGACCGCCGAGGCCTACCGGACCCGGTTCGAGGTCGTCAAGCCCGTCTTCCGCTCCCGCGGCCACGGCTTCGGCCCCATCCACAACGGCATGACGTGGACGGGCGGCAAGTGGGTGTGGGGCAGCGGCTACGTCGAGCCCGACCTCACCGACTGCACCTTCTGGGGCTTCGACTGCTACGACCCCAACGGCAAGGGCCCGCAGCTCTTCCAGCCCGTCATCGACTACGCGAGCCAGCACGGCCTCCCCCTCGTCGTCGGAGAGACCGCCACCCCCGCCGGACCCAAGCAAGCCGCCTGGGCCGCCGAGGCGCGCGCCTGGTTCGCCGAGCGCGTCGTCGTGGCCTGCTGGTGGCATCAGCAGTTCGCCGGGAAGCCCGACTACGTCATGTCCGCCGAGACACAGGCAGCCTGGCTGGGCTGAGCCTCCCTACTTGCGACAGCGGTGCTCCCAGCCGCACACCCCCCGCTCTGAGCCGCTTGGCTCGGGGCGGGGGGGCTTTGTCGTACCTGGGCTCCGGCCATAGCCGCACACAATTGAGACTCCCGGGACGGATGGACCGACCCGCCGAGTAGCAGGCTACTACTTGCCCAGCGCCGCCCGCACAGTCATCCGCGACAGCCCCAGATGCTTGGCGATATCCACCTCCGACATGCCCTGCTCAGCCAAACGCCCGGCCCACCCCTTCGCCGCCGCCATCGCATCGTCGCGGGCACGCTGCGACACGTCCAGCTCGTCGGCCAGCAGCCGCGACAACTGGTGGTAGTAGCCGGCCGAGCACGTCGAGGCCTGAGTGGCCGAGTACTCGGCCGGGAGCTGGTCACCGATCCTCGCGCCGACCGACACCATGAGCCGCTCAATCTCCGGTCCACGGCGCGGGAAGTTGGCCCGGACCTTGCCCACGTGCCGCATGGTGATCTGCACCAGCCGCATGTAGCTGCGCCGCGGCCGACGCCAGACCTCCCCGAGCAGGCTCCCTACCGCCTTGCTGCCGCCACGCAGGCCGTCCAGGGTGCCCGCCTCGGACAGCGCACACACGGCGTCGCACAGTGCGGTGTAACGGCCGAGGAGGTAGGGCAGGTCGTCGCGGAGCTCGATGAGGTCGGGGTAGTTGTCACCCTTGGGCTCGGCCATCTCAGAACGCATCGCAATCGGCGCAGTCCTCGCTGAAGAGGCGACCGTGGGAGCAGTGGGTCTCCTGGACCACGGGGACGTAGTCGTCGGGCCAGAGCTCGTCGAACTTGGCGAGGATTGCGCGCTTGTCGGGGTTGGTCACTGTCCAGGGGACGAGCCGGTGACCCTGCGCCTTGGCCGCCTCGCCCAGCTCGACGGCCAGGTCGAGCAGTTCGGCGTGCTCGGGGCCGTTGGCCCGGACCCGCTCGGCGAACTCGGCGTCGCCGTCGTCGGCGAGCAGGTTGCCAGCCGCGACCAGGTACTGCTCGGTGGCGTACTTGGCCAGCGGATAGACGTGGACCCGCTGGCAGGTGCAGTTGGGTAGGTGCTCGGTGCAGCGGAAGCTCACGACCGTGGTGCTGCCGGTGCGAGCCTGGGCGAAGGGGCCGGTGGTCTGTGTCGTCGTCATGTATAGGACTATACAGACTCTCGGTACGCCTGTCTACCCCTATACAGATATTCGCGCAAGAAATCCTCAGAGCTTGATGCGGAAGCCCTTGCCCAGCCGGACGGACGCCCGGCCGCGAGAGTTGACCGAGACCGGGCCGACGCGCTTGGAGACGCTGGCGCCCGACTTCGAGACGTTCAGGTCGGTGTCCTTGGCGATGCGCTTGCGGCGCTGGAAGAGGATGCCCACCGCTCAAGCCTCGCAGGCCGTGCCATCGTTGTCACGGTCCAGGCGGGAGTGGTTGCGGGCGTACACCTTCTTCGCCGCCCTGCTCGTCGACGGGCGCCCGTAGCCATCACGGACCGCCCGGTTCGCCGCCGCCTTCGACCTCGCCACCCCATGCCGGTAGTCCTTGTGCAGCTTGTCGCAGGAGGAGTAGTACTTCCCGGGCGCGGCCTCGGCGGGGCTGGCCAGCCCGAGAGGCAGGGTCAGCGCGAGGGCGGTCAGGGAGGCTGCGGCGAGGGTACGAGGCGAAGTCATGTCGGTCAGAGTAGTGTTGATGTGTCAACACCGCACCCGTTTCGGGGGTATCCGAACCCCTCCGAGTTCGGCCGAGCCTGAGCGTTGAGAGACCCGCTGAGCGTGGGGGGCGGTCAGTTCAAGTCCCGTCACTCACCCCAAGACGGCCAAGGCCGAGCGGGCAGCGGTGCGGGCATCCTCTCGAAGGTCCGGCGGGTCGAGGATCTCGACACTGCCGCCCGAGGCGAGACACAGGCCGACGAGGGAGCGCCGCAACCGCACTTCCACGGTGAGGTCGACGCTCGTCGGGTCCCGTCGGACGACGCGGGCCTCGGTCCCCGGCAGCAGCATCGTCTGGATCGCGCCGCGCAGCTCGTCTTCGTCGCTCGCGGGCAGCCGAAGGGTGGCCGACGTCGAAGGCCCCGGCCGACGCTCGAAGGTCTGCCGCAGGTCGTCCCAGACCTCGGCAAGCACGGCACCGGACGGCAGCGTGGCCGGCTCGTCGAGCACCGTGAGCGTGCGGAATCTCGCCAGCCGGTAGGTGCGTGGCTCTCCCCGGTGGTAGGCGACGAGATACCACCTGTTGCCGTTCTCGACCAGGCCCAGCGGATCGAGGGTGCGGGTGCGTGGGCGATCCTGACGCGGCGACGCATAGCGCACCCGGACTCGCCGCCGGTCGACGGCCGCGCGGCGCAGCGTGGGCAGATGGGAGATGTCCTCCGGACTGGCGAACCAACGTCGGCGGTCGACGTGGACCACCTCGCGGAGGCGGTTCGCTGGTGCCTCCAGCCGCGCCGGCGCCGAGGCGGCGAGCTTGTCCAGCGCCGAACGCAGCTCCCGGCTGAGCCCTAGGTCGCCGAAGGTGTCCAGCCCGAGGTAGGCGAAGAGCACCTGCGCCTCGACGTCGTCGAAGCCGGAGACATCGGCGCGGAACCCTTCCAGCAGCGCGAACCCGCCGTGTCGACCACGCTCCGCATAGACCGGGACGCCCGCGGAGGAGAGCGCCTCGATGTCGCGCAGCACCGTCCGCTCGCTCACCTCGAGCCGCTCGGCCAGTTGACTCGCGGTCAACATCCGCTGGCTGCGCAAGAGCAGCATGATCGAGAGCAGCCGGTCAGCGCGCATGGTCCAAGTCTGCCTGAAATACCTGACAGAGGGTGTCAGGTATTGGCCAGATGCTGGTCGCATGACAACACAGGCACCGAATCCGTCCATCTCGTCCGTCCCCGACCCGCGTCCGTTGCTGCTGCGTGCGTGCGAGGTCGCGGACACATTGATCTCCGCCGTCGCCGCCACCGACCTCGACCGACCGACGCCGTGCACCGAGTTCGAGGTGCGCGACCTGCTCGGGCACCTGGTCATGGTGGCCACGCGCGTGCGGGTCGTCCTCGGCGGAGGCAGCTTCGCCGACGTTCCGCAGGTGATCGAGCTCGCCGACGACGAGCTCGTCACGGCGTGGCAGAGCTCGGTGGCCGACCTACGGGCGACTCTGCCGCACGTCGACCTGTCCGCGATGGTTACCGCGCCGTTCGGGGTCGTCCCGGCGTTCGCCGCGGTGGCGTCGTACGCCGGCGAGGTGGCGGTCCACGGCTGGGACCTCGCCGTCGCCATCGGGCGGACAGACCTGCTCGACCAGGCGCTCGCCGTGCCCCTCCTGGAGGCGGCGCTGCAACGGCTCCCGAGGGAGGGGCGTGAGCAGCTCCCGTTCAGTGACGTGGTCGACGTGCCCGACGACCGTTCGGCCTACGACCGGCTGGTGGGCTGGATGGGCCGCGACCCCGCCTGGCGAGCGCCGGTCAAGGGTCACGCCGGGATGTGACCGAAGCAGCCTTTCCGGAAGTCCTCGTAGGCCTGCACGACCTCGGCCTTGGTGTTCATCACGAACGGGCCGGCCCAGGCCAGCGGCTCCCGGATCGGGCGGCCGCCGAGGATGACCACGTCCAGCTTCGGCGAGCGGCTCTCCTGGTTGCCGTCGGCGGCAACGGTGAGGAAGTCACCGGCGCCGAACAGGGCAGACTGTCCGGTGTGGATCGGCTGCCGGTCCGTGCCGACGGTTCCGTCACCGTTCAGGACGTAGACCAGCGCGTTGAAGTCGACGTCCCAGGGCAGCTCGAGTTGCGCACCGGGCTCGAGGGTGGCGTGCACGAGGGTCATCGGGGTGTACGTCGCCCCGGGGCCCTCGTGGCCCTCCACCGAGCCGGCGATGACCCGCACGATGGCGCCAGCGTCCTCGCTGGACAGCAGCGCGACGGTGCTCGACCGCAGGTCCTGATACTTCGGGGCGTTCGCCTTCGCCTCACGCGGAAGGTTGACCCAGAGCTGGATGCCGTGGAACAGCCCACCCTGCTGGACCAGCCACTCCGGCGGAGTCTCGATGTGCAGGATGCCGGCGCCGGCGGTCATCCACTGGGTGTCGCCGTTGGTGATGGAGCCGCCACCTCCATGGGAGTCCTGGTGGTCGAAGACCCCGTCGATGATGTAGGTCACCGTCTCGAAGCCGCGGTGCGGGTGCCAGGGCGTGCCCTTGGGCTCACCGGGGGCATACTCCACCTCGCCCATCTGGTCCATCATCACGAAGGGGTCGAGCCGGGCCAGGTCGATTCCGGCGAAGGCCCGGCGCACCGGGAAGCCCTCACCCTCGTAGCCCGCGGGAGCAGTGGTCACCTGCCAGACCGGGCGTGGCTGGTCGCCCAGCCCCGGGCGCCGCACTCGCGGCAAGGTGGTCAGGTCGTCGACAGTCACTGCTGGCATGGCGTGCATCCTTTCGTCGCGGATGTCCCGTCCAACGATAGTTGAATCTTAAATATTCCGGCTCCCGACGATTTCGCCCGACCCTCGCCCCGCTGGTAGTCTGGACGACGCTTCCGGCACGCGCCATTAGCTCAATTGGCAGAGCAGCTGACTCTTAATCAGCGGGTTCGGGGTTCGAGTCCCTGATGGCGTACCACCTCACCAACTTCCAGGCCCTCCGGTCCGTCCGACCGGGGGGCCTTTCCCGTCTCTAGCCACTCGAGCGAGACGCCGGTCCGCAGGGCCCACAAGCGGCGAGTGCCGCGCTTCGTCGGACTATGGCCCCTAGTCCATCTGCTGATCGTGGCCGGGCCCACACCCAGGTACTCAGCCATCTGGTCGTTGGTCATCCCGGCGTGCTCGAGCGCCTTGCGCATCCGGTCGCCCTCGTGGAACTCGAGCGCGACGCCCTCGTTAGCCATCTCTGTCATGTGCACATACTCGCACAAATAGCGGGATTGACGCCGGAGTGTCGTCAAGGTATTTCGTGGAAGATCTTCCATTCTCGACGTTGTGCAGATACTCAGGGTAATCCTCGGCATCTCCGAAATCGTCGCCATCGCCTTCGCGGCGTGGGTGGTCGTCATCTTCCTGCGTGACTCGTGACGAGCAGCTGGGAGCGCCGGCAAGAGCGGGCGCAGTGGCTAGCTGCGTGGCGGCGCTACGAGGCCGACAACCAGCGGGCGGCTGATGCCTACGCCCACCGGCCGTACGCGCGCCCCAAGAGCGCGAAGTGTCGGATCTGCGGGAGGCGCCGCACCGTGTCGTACACCGGTCTCTGCTCGAGGTGTCGATCATGACGCGCCCGGACTGGTGGACGTGGCAGGCCGCGGTGACAGGGATGGCGCCCAACGCCGGCGTGATCGCGACGGCGATGGTGTGGGCCAGGTGCTGCTGGAGTTGGCAGCAGGCACCAGCTGAGGACCTCGAGCGTGCACGTCCGTTGACGGTCGAGAAGCTCGCGGCCGAGTTCCCGTACCACATCGGTGATCGTCGTCTCCGACACCACCTAGCCGAGCTGAGCCGGCTGGGCCTGGTCGAGATCATCCGGGGGCACTCCCCCTCGACCGGCGGCAACACCTACGCTCCGACGCTCCCTCAAGTCGGCAGCCAGGTGCCGAATTGGACCCGGCAAACCGGCAGTTCCCTACCGGATTACCCCACGCAAATCGGCAGTTCCCTACCGGATTACGCCTCCCAAACCGGCAGTTCCCTACCGGATTACGCCTCCCAAACCGGTACTCAGCGACCGGTTTGGAATCGGGACACTGTTCCCCTTCTAGCAGAGACCCCCAGCGCAGGCGCGCGCACGCACGCACGCGAGGCACAACCCGGGGGGTGGGGGGCGAATCCGATCGGGCTAGAGACGCTCGAGCTGCTGCTGCGCGCGATGGACGTCAAGGAACCCGGAATCTCGGCTCGAGTGGCGCGAGGCTGGCGCGCTCAAGCTGCTAGCAGACTGGCCGCGCTACGTGATGCTGGTTGGCCGGCTGACGAGCTGGTGGAGCGGTTGACCGCGCGGGACTGGCGTGGCGCCGGGTCGATCGGGCGCGTGCTGAAGGCACGGATTGATGACCTCGCGCTCGAGCCACCGCCGATGACCGCGCTCGAGCGGCACCAGGAGCGCCAGGCCGCGGCCGCGGTGGCGCCGTGCGACCACCAGACCCCGGGCGGCTGCGCGGCCTGTCCGTGGTGTGCCCGCGGCCAGGCCGACGACGAGGGCGTGGTCTGCGGCCAGTGCGCCGGCTACCGCGACGGGCTCGACCCTCCGGGCGTGACACCTCCCCTGTTTCCCGAGCCGTCCGGCCCGGGTCACCCCCAGTAACACCAACCAAGGAGATTCCCCATGAGTGAGACCGCGGTCTACGACCCGATGACCGATGCCGGGCCCGAGGTGCTGGACCTGCCCGACGAGCTGCGCCTGGCCGACCCCGAGGAGGCGGGGTCGTACATGGATTCCCCGCCACACATCCCGACCCCGGACCTGGCCCGGCTGGCCGGCGCCCCGGACTACGTGTGGTTGACCTGGCTGGCCGACGAGCTGCGCGCGGCCGGTTGCTCGGTGGTCGAGCACCCGGGATGGAAGACCCGCGGCCGGCCCCGCTCAGCAGGCCCGTTCATGCCGACCGGCGTGATGTGGCACCACGACGCGTCCGCGATCGGGCCCTCGCCGGCGATGGCGGCATTCATCGCGAGCATCGGCCGACCCGGCGACGGGATCCCCGCCCCACTGGCGCAGCTGTGGGTGTGCATGGGGTGTCGGGGCCTGCACCCGGTGGGCACCTGGCACGTGCTCGCCGCCGGCCGCGCGAACCACGCCGGCCTGGGTGACGGGTTCGGCCGGATCGGCCGCGACATGGGCAACACCCGGACGGTCGGCGTCGAGACCGACAACACCACCGGGGAGAAGACCCCGCTGGACATGCTGGCCAGCCTCGAGGTCGGGACCGCCGCGATCCTGCGGCGCCTCGGGTCCGATCCGGCCGACAGCTTGTGCGGGCACAAGGAGTACGCGCACGGCCGGAAGTTCGACCCCGACGACATCGACATGATCCTGGCCCGCAAGTCGGTCGCGGCCACGATCAACCGGCAGAACCACCCACACCGGCCCGAGCTGGTCAAGTTCCCCGGCCGCAAGCACTTCACCATCGGGCACCAGTGCACCCACGGCCACGTCAAGCTGCTCGAGATGTGGCTGCTCGAGCTGGCCCCGAAGTCCACCCACAAGTCGTCGGACACCTTCACCCGGTGGACCCAGCAGCAGGTCGCCAAGTTCCAGCGCAACGACCCGAAGCTGGCCGGCGACCCGGACGGGATCCCGGGCCCCAAGACCTGGCGGCTGATCCAGCTCGCCGCGAGGGCAACCCGATGACGCGGGCCGTGATGCTGGTCGCGGCGATCGTCTACGGCTATCTGGCCGGCTACCGCCGCGCCAGGGACGAGACGCTGCGCGAGCTGGGCCGCGCGTTGCTCGAGGCCCGCCAGGGCGAGGTCGTCGCCGCACCCGAGACCCTCTTCGAGGGCCGATGATGCCGCTCGAGCACGCCCCCACGATCAACGCCGGGACGTGGAACATCGGCAAGGGCAGCTTCCAAGACCTGGCGCTGATGGCGACGAGGTGCGACCTGCTCGGCTTGCAGGAGGCCTCCGACCAGGCCGGCAAGCTCGACCGGCTCACCCACGAGCCGCAGCTCCGCGAGCGGTTCGGGGTGTGGCGCCCTCACCACGAGGTCGGGCAGGCCGCGACCCCGGTGATCTGGGACCGGCACACGATGGAGCTGGTGCGGCCCTTCGCGCGGCTGCTCTACGACGGCGGGCCGATCGGGAAGGGCACCGGCCCCGACCACGGCAAGCCCAAGTGGCTGGTGGGCGGGATCTTCCTGCACCGCCGCACCCGCACCCGGGTCGCGTTCGGCAACCTGCACTGCTACGCCGGCCAGAAGGACGGCAACAAGCGCCAGGAGGTCTCGGCCGGCATGGTCGAGCGGGCCGGCGCCCACCTGGCCAAGCGCAAGGTGGCTGTGCGGGTCCTGGTGGGCGACTTCAACGCGCTACCGAACACGCCCACCACCGCCTGGCTGCGGGCACACAACTGGTCGTGCGACCAGCTCCACCACCGGATCGGCACCCACGACGACTGGTCGCCCGACCACGTGTGGTGGAAGGGCAACGCCAAGTTTCTCGACCACTACGTCCGCAAGACCGATAGCGACCACCGTGGCCTGGTCACCTCCCTCGAGCTGCACCCCAAGGGGCGGTCGTGAGCACCCGTCGTACGTCGACGGGCGACGTGACCGGGCCGCGCGGGAGCCGGCCTTGCCCGACTGGTTGCGGCCGGCCGGCCCGACCGGGGCACCTGATGTGTTGGCCGTGCTGGTCGCAGGTCCCGGTCGGGCTCAAGGGCGAGGTCTACCGGACCTGGCGGATGTGGCGCCGCGACCTGGCCGACGCCGACCGGTTCACCGCCTACGACGAGGCGAGCGACGCCGCGGTCAGATCGGTCACTGGCGTGCGACACGTCGAGCAATAGGCGGGTGTGTGCGTGGGGTAACGGCCAGAGTCCGCGGTGGCGGGCTCTGGCCCTACCCATGACCGAAAGAGGGAGATGCACATGTCCACGCGCGGGATTCTCTACACCGCTGCGATCGCGTTGGCGGTCGTGGTGGCTTACGACAAGTACGGCAAGCGGGCCGGCTGATGGCGCGGCGTCCGGGCCGGGGGCTGGCGTTTTGGGCGGCGACCGGGATCAGCGGCGTGATCGCGTTGACGGTCCTCAACGTCGCGGCCGACCGGGCCGGCGGCGGGCTGTCGTCTTTCCGTGACTACCTGGTCCGCCGCAACGGCTGACCCCTTCCCCTGAGAGAGAGCACACCCATGGCAACTGAGGCTCCGGCCCGCTACATGCAGGGGATCGCGGTCCCCGAGTCGAGCGTGAACCCGCGGGAGTTCTTCCTGCGCACGCGGCGGCGTACCCAGCTCGAGTCGTCCAAGGCCTACGCCGGCCTGGGCCAGACCGACACGTTCGAGCTGAAGAAGACCGACATTCTGGCCGGCCTGTTCATCCGGTTCGATGGCTCCCTGGTGACGGTGAAGGGCACCGGCCAGGTCAACACCCAGGCGCGGTGGCCCTACGACCTGATCAAGCAGCTGAAGTTCACCGCCAACGGCCAGTCCAACATCATCAACTGCTCGGGTCTGAAGCTGAAGGCCCGCGAGGCGATGGGCAAGGGTGATCTGACCGACCGCGGTGTCTCGCAGAACTACAACGGCGCCACGGTCACCCAGGGCACGCTGTCGCAGGCGTGTGAGTCGTGGGGTGTGGGCTCGAGGGCGACCAACGTCCCGGACGGCACCTACGACATCGACCTGTCGTGGTTCGTGCCGGTGGCCGAGGACCAGATCGACCTGTCCGGCGCGATCTTCGCGGCCAGCTCCTCGACGGACCTGACGGTCAACATCGACTGGGCGCCGCCCACCGACGTGTTCACCCTGTCCGGCACCGCGACCGCGACCCTGACCGGCACCGTGCAGGTCGTGGCGCTGCGCTACTCGATCCCGCTCGGCCCGGACGGGCAGATCGTGGTCCCCGACCTGTCGGTGTTCCACTCCCTGATCCAGACCCGCTACACCAACCTCGCCAACGGCGAGAACGAGCTGCGGCTCATCGGCCAGGGCGCGGGCAAGACCGTGCTGCGCGCGTTCTCCCAGCTGTGGAACGGTGCGCCGGCGGTCCCGGTGGTCGTCAACGAAGACAACTTCGGGAAGATGGCCTGGCGGTTCGGCGGCAACGAGACCCCCGATGAGTACCCCGACGCGCAGGTGCTGCGCTACATCAACGAGCGGATGTACTGCTCAGACATCGGCGCGGTGTGGGGGTTCCATTGCCACGAGTTCGCCTCGGAGAACGCCTTCCGCGACGCCGTCGATCTGGGCACCGCCTCGGAGTGGCGGCAGGTGATCAACGTGCTGCCGGCGGTGGTGTTGTCCAACGCCGCGGTCGAGACCACGGTGGAGTCGATCTTCACCGCGGGCGCGGGGAGCTGAGCCGTGAACACCTGGCTCAAGCCCGTCGAGGAGAAGTACGGCGGCTCGCTGGCCGGCCCTGCTCGAGCCACGGCTGACGCGACCGCGACCACCACGGTGGCGCCGGTCGCGACGCCGCGGCTGAGCGGGTTCACCTCGACCTCCGAGCCGTTGTTCTGGTTCGGGGTCGTGGCCGCGCTCGGGGTGGGCCTGATGGCCTACTCCACCGCGGTACCCGCCTGAGTCGGTCGGGGGGTGAGAGGCGATGGCCGCTGATCCGACCGAGCTCGCTGCGCTGACCAAGAAGCTGCGCGGCAAGGGGCTCAGTGATGAGCAGGTGGTCGAGAGCCTCCGCGGGCTCGGGTTCTCCAAGGCCCAGGCAGCCGAAGCGGCCGGCGTGGGGAAGACGCCGCCACCCCCCGCCCGCAAGGCCCGGTCCGGCAGTGCTCCCCCAGCTGCCGGACCGGCACCCGTCCCCACCGGGTCGCCGGCTCCGCAGCTGGGGGTCCCGGACCTGTCCGGGCTCACCTTGACCCCGCCGAAGAAGCTGCGGGCCGGCGACCTCGGCGGGTTCGCGGCCGGCCTGGTGCTCTACGTCCTCGCGCTCAACTACCTGAGGTTCGGCGGGGTCGGGGTGTCGGGGTGGCTACGCGCGAAGTTCCTCAACCAGCCCGCCGACCTCGGCACCAAGAAGAAGACCAACCCCGGCGGCAGGGCCGGCGGGGCCAAGAAGAGCAACACCGACAACGGGCTGACCTCCACCAAGGCAGCCGTGAACGCATAGGGAGGACCCGATGGGTGGTCTGTTCGTGATGGCGCTGGGGGTCTGGGTGCTGGTCCAGGTCCTCGGCGGCGACGCGCTCGGCCGGCTCGGGCTGGTCGCGTGAGCTGGCGCGGCGTGTTCGCCGGGGTGCTGGTGCTGGTCGCGCTCGAGGCGGTGCTGCGCACCAACGCCTCAGCCAACCGGTTCGGCGCGATGCTCAGCTCGGTCGCCGGCGGCATCGAGTGGCTGATGGACCCCAGCGTCCCGGCCATCCCCGACCTGGCCGGCCGCGGCACCCCCGACCTGCTCTCCGGGCTCGGCGGCACGGGCGGGCAGAAGGGCAAGGGCGGATCCGGTGGCTCGGGTGGGTTCGCCGGCGGTGAGGGCGGCGGCGCCGGCGGCGGCGGGTCCTGGTAATCGACAACAACCAAGCAAGAGGGAGGCCGGGATGAAGACGGCACTGAAGTACGGCGGCGGGCTGATCGCGCTCTACCTGGTGGTCGCGCACGGCACGCAGTTCGGCAAGGCCGCGCGCGGCGGCGCGGCCGGCGCGAGCAACATCATCAAGACCCTGCAGGGCCGCTGAGATGGGGTTCCGCAACCAGATCACCCGACCGGTGGCCGACTTCACCGTTGACCCCAACCGGCCGGGCGTGGACGTGTTCCGTGACGTCATCACCCGAGTGCAGGGGTTCTTGGTGCCGGCGATGGTCGGCGGCGACACCGACCCGGGCCTGCAGTTCTTCGGCTATGCCGAGTCCCCCCAGGAGTTCCGCGGGGTCGCTGCCCGGGTCACCACGCCCTCGGTGCTGCCTGACGGCACCGCCGACCTGGCCGACGCCGCGACCGCCGACCCGATGGGTGACCCGGTCCGCAAGATCTTCGCTGACCGACTCCGCCGGCGGATCGCATGAGCGCCGGCCCGGAGAAGGTCTTCCCCGCCGACCCCGCCAGCTCGAGCAGCTCGGGCGGCTCGGGCGGCTCGGGGGCGCTCGCGGGCACCATCGGGGTCGGGAAGCTCCGGATCCGCAAGCGCACCGCCGCGATCGCCGGCGCAGCTGTGGCCGTGGTCGCCGGCCTGATCGCCGCCAACCGCAACCCCGCCGACGACACCGAGGAGGCCGACGGCGAGGGCTCGACCGCGATCCTCGACACCACCGACACCGACGTCTACAACGACCTCCAGGGTGCGATCGAGCAGCTCACCGACGAGCTGGGCGACCGGCCCCGCCCACCCAAGCCCGGCGGCGGCAACGGCGGGAAGAAGCACCGCGGCAACAAGCCCGGCCCCCGCGGCGGATCGGGCACCAAGGGCAACACCTACCGAGTCGGCAAGGGCGACAAGCTCAGCGTGATCGCGAAGAAGTTCAAGATCTCCCCGGTCCGGCTGTACCACCACAACCGGAAGGTGATCGAGGCCGCGGCCCGTGCGCACGGTCGCAAGTCTTCCCAGGCCGGCCGCTACCTCTACGCCGGCACCGTGCTGGAGATCCCGAAGAAGAAGTAGCCGATGGCCAAGCTGTCATACGCCCAGGTCTACGGCCTGGCGCGCGGCGCCGGGCTGGGCCGTGACGCCGCGATCACGGCCACCGCGGTCGCGTTCGCTGAGTCCGGCGGGAACAGTGCCGCGGTCGGTGATGTGAACCTGCAAGACGCCACCTGGGGGCCCTCGATCGGGCTGTGGCAGATCCGGTCGATGAAGGACGACCGCGGCACCGGGAACGTCCGCGACGCCACCCGGCTCAAGCAGCCGAGCTTCAACGCCAGGTCGATGGCGACGATCTCGAGCAACGGGCGCGACTTCGGGCCCTGGTCGGTCTACAAGTCCGGCGCCTACCGGGCCCACCTCGCCGCGGCCAGGAAGGCCGCTGGCGGCTCGTCCGGCCCCTGGCCCGACGTTCCTGCCGCCGGCGGCGCCACGGGCGCCGCAACAGGCTCTGGTGGCGGCTCTGGCGGCATCAGGGCACCGCACCCGACCCGAGGTGACACCCAGACCGCCGGCTGGGACTGGTCCCCGCTGCCCGGCGACGACGGGCTGCCCGGCTACTTCGATGACTTGCTGGGCGCAGCTGGTGACGAGATCCGCGGCGCGGTCCTCCAAGGCGTCGTGCTGGCCTCGCTGGTCGCGCTCGGCGGCACCCTGATCGTGCTCGGCGCCTGGCGGGCGGTCCAATGAGCTGGCAGCTGGGCGGGACCAAGCCGTGGGTGGCGGCCGCGGGCCGCGAGATCGGCCACAAGTTCGGGGTGGGCACCATCTACGGGCTCGGCTCGAGGCCCACCGCCGGCTCGGACCACCCCAAGGGCCTGGCGCTGGACTTCATGACCGGATCCGGGACGCCGATCGCGAACTACGCCAAGGCCAACGCCGGCCGGCTCGGGGTGACCTACGTGATCTGGCGCCAGCACATCTGGTCGGTCGCCCGCTCGAGCGAGGGGTGGCGGCTGATGGAGGACCGAGGTGACCCGACCTCGAACCACATGGACCACGTGCACGTCAGCTTCCAGGCCACGGCCCCAGCTGGCGGCGGTGGGGTGAAGTCCGGGGCCGGCGGCGGCGCCCCCGGTCCCGGCAGCAGCACCGGCACCAGCACCGGCAGCGGGGCTGGTGGCGCGAAGGGCGGCAAGAGTGGGTCGGGGTCGGGACCGAAAGGCGCTCAGAACGCCGCTGACACAACTGTCTCGATGTCGAGCTCCATTCTCGGTGGGGTGGTGTCCCCGATGAGCAACGCGATCGTGCTCGGGGGGGTCTTGTTCACCGGCGTCGCGCTGATCGCGGTCGGGCTGGCACGGATCACCAAGCCGCTGACCGACCAGGCCGCCGAGGCCGGCACCCAAGCCGCCATGGTCGCCGCCCCCGAACTCAGGGCCGCCGGCCTCGCTGCCGGCGCCACAACGAAAGGCACCAGCAGATGAGCGAACAGTCCGAACTCGACGCCCAGATCATGTTCACCGAGTGGCTCGAGACCCTCCGCACCCAGGTCATCGAGTCGGTCAACGGCGTCGCCCTGCACGGCTCCCGGCCCGTCCCTGTCGGCGCCGGCGTCACCCGACTGGCCACCAGCCCCACCAGCCTGGTCGGGTTCGCGCTCCGCAACACCAACGCCGGCGTGAGCACCCTGCTGCTGCGCGACGGGTTCGACGCCACCGGCGAGGTGATCGTCCCTATCACGCTGGCGCCCGGGGAGTCCGTGCGCGACTGGTTCGGCCCCGCCGGCGTCAACCTCTCGATCGGGCTCTACGCCGAGCTGACCGGCTCCGTGGACGGCGCGGTGTTCCTGCGGGGTGCACAGTGAGCTCGAGCGGCGTCGTCGGCGGCGGTGGCGGCGGAAGCCCCTACGAGCTACGCGGCGCCGGAAGCCCTCAAGGTGTGGTCGCCGCCCCGGTCGGCTTCTACTACACCGACGAGGCTGGCACCAACGGCGCGGTCCGCTGGGCCAAGCTGGAGGGGATCGGGACCACCGGCTGGCGCTGCATCGCCGGCGACACCGGCCGGCGTCAGCTCGACGCGCTCCTGGTCAACGGCTGGACCGTTGACATGCACATCTACGTGCGCCGAATCAACGACCAGGTCGAGTGGCGATTCGAGGGCATCAACGGCGCCGCTCGCACGCACAACGTGGGCGGCGCCGCCGAAGACTTCCTGGCCCACATCAACGGGTTCCGGCCCGCGATCCAGCCCAGCGGCCAAGGCAACGGGTTCGGGATCCCGCTCAACACCGGCTCGTTGGTGCTGCTCAACCACCACCAGTCCGGCTACTGGCGAGCCGATGGCCCGGTCTACAACGCCTGGGACTCCGTGAGGCTGCTCACCGCCGATGACTGGCCTGCCGCGCTGCCCGGGGTGGCTGGGTGACCGCCATGGACGTCTTCTGGGTAGCGGTGACCGTGCTCGTGGGGCTGGCGGTGACCGCGCTGTGGCGTGCGCTCGCGCGGATCGCGCAGCTGCCCGAAGCCGTTGACAAGCTCCGCGAGACCGTCGAGCACGCCGTGGAGCGCTACCGGGACCACGAGGCCCGGCTCCGGGCCCTCGAGGTGCCCGCCCAACAACAGAAAGCAGGACGACGATGAAGTCTCAGCTCGACCTCCTGGTGCTCGCCGCCCTGACCGCGCTCGCGCTGATCGCGGTGGTGGTCCTCGCGCTCGCCGGCGTGGCGGTGCCCGATGTGTTCGGGTACGTGGTCGCGGCCTGCATCGGCGCGGTCACCGGGATCACCATGCCCAAGCGCCGAGGCGGCTCGCAGTGAGCAGGGCCCGCAAGCCGTTCATCCCCGACCGGCAGGTGGCGCTGTGGATCGGGTACGGCGGCATCATCATCGGGGCGGTCGCGCTGTGGGACGCCTACGAGGGCCGCGGCCGGCGGCGCCCGTTCGCGACCAAGCTGCTGCCCGGCGGATAACCCCCGTGCCCCGCACGCACCTGCCCACCCAGCTCGCGCCGGCCTCGGCGTGGCTGATCGAGGACTACCGCCGCGCCGCGGTCCGCTCCCAACCGGCCGCCGGCGGTCTCGCCCAGGTCGAGCTGCCCCAAGTCCCGCAAGACGAGCTGTGGCTGGTCGAGCGGATCGTGGTGCACTGCACCTCGAGCAACCAGACCGCCGCGAGGCTCTACCTCGACAGCATCGCTCCGGCCGGCGTGCTCGACGGCTCGAGGGCGGGGAACTTCGACGTGGCCGACCAGGGCTCACCCATCCAGGTCCCTGGCGGGTCGGTGCTGATCTGTCAATGGACCGGCGCCGACAACAACGCGGTCGGCACCATGCGGGTCCAATACGTCGTGCTCAAGCAGCGCCGCTAGGCCAGCGCCACCCAGAAGAACCCGACCGTCTGGCCGGCGTCGGCGACCGCGTTGGTGGTCACGTTGCGGGCCTCGAACCACAGGGTCGTCGCGGTGTTGCTGCCCCGCATGTTCAGCATCCGCCAGTTCGCCGTGGTGGTCACCGGGCCGGTGAGCACCGCCACCGGAGCACGGCCCAGGTCGTGTGCGACCGAGACCTGCCCCGAGGCGTCCGTGGTCGGGTTGACGAAGCCGAAATCGACGGCCCGCAGACCCCTCGAGCCGTTGAGCACCAGGCCGTCACCGGTGGTGTGGATCCCGACCTTGTCGGCGTAGGCGTCGAGCTGGTTCCACGACCCGTCAGCTGCGGCCGAGAGGATCAATGAGGCGTTGCCGGCCGGGTTCTCGCCAGGGCCAGCCAGGAGCAGCTGATAGGAGTCCGGCGCAAACACCCGCGCGGCCGACAGCCGGCCGGGAAATCTGAGGCCGGGTTCGTGAAGTAGTTGATGATCCCGCGGCCGGCGACCTCAGCGATCTCGACCCGGTTGCCGGTCTCGGCGGTCTTGATGATCGCACCCGCCAGCTTGTCAGCCACCAGCTCACTGATCGCGGTCGACGGGTTACGAAACCCCACCTCGGTCTCCTCCTGGTGCTCACTGCTCGGCGTGCTTGTAGCCGGCGCTGATTGGCAGGGGTGGGCACCGGTAGAGCTCGTGCGCGCGGGCGTCATAGAGCAGGTACCAGTGCGGGCCCCGGGCGCGGGTCTCGTCCAGCGCGCGGTTGAGGTCGCCGGGCGGGACGCCGATGCCGGCGGCGACGCGCTCGCGGTCGCGCGGGTGCGGGAGGTCGTAGATCACCACCCGGTCGGCCTGGGACAACAGCAGCGGGTCGATCGTGACCGGCCGCGGCGTGCACGCGATCAGGGAGGCGTACCAGTGCCGAGACTGCTGCAACAGGGTGCGAGCTGACGGACCGGTGCGGCCGGCGGGGAACACCTCGCCGGCCTCGTCCACCCACAACAACACCCTGCGGTGCTTGGGATACAGGGCCAGGCCCACAGCCCGGTCGAGATCCTCGCGGTAGGTCTTGCTCGAGGGGTCCGCGATCCAGCGGGTGGTCTTGAAGTCACCCTTGCGGATGCCCTCGGGCAGCTGGGCCGGCAGGGTGCGGATCGTGGTCGCTCCCGGGCCCGGATCGGCGTCGCCGGTCGGGTCGATCACGAACTTGTCGATGTAGGGCCAGCTAATGAAGACCTCGCGGGCGAACACCGACTTGCCCGACCCCTTGCGGCCGATCACCAACAAGATCTGGTTCAGGTCCGGGTTGAGCAGCGGGAACGAGACCGCATCGCTCACAGGGCAACCTCGTCGGGCTGCTCGGGCTCGGCCTCGTGGCGATCTCCCCGGCGAAGGCCTGGTAAAGCTGGGTGCGCTTGACCCGCTGCTTTACCACGTAGCCGAGCAGACCGATCGCCAGACCGATCAGGTCGGTCACGTAGGGTTCTCCGGGCCGTCGCCCATACCGCCTCGAGGCCAGCCCGGCCAGCGGGTCACCGATCGCCTTGGCGTCGTCGTCATCGGGCACCCACAGCGCGCCTCCCGCTGGCGGGGGTGCCCGGGCGGGCGAACAGCTCGGCCACGATCCCGCCGGCGGTGTGCACACCGGCCCGGATAGACGGCGAGTCTTGCGAGACCTAATCCAACGGACTCTGGAACCGGAACCGGCGTCGGCGCCGAGGTTCGGGCTCGCGTTGAGAGGGCCCGACAGTGGGTCCGGGCTCGGGATCTCCTCGCTCGGGGGCGGGGTCGCCTGGGAGAACAGGCTCGCCCCCGGCCCCGTCGTCTCCGCC